>NZ_JH660658.1:0-95793 GCF_000262545.1 Prevotella bivia DSM 20514
ATGGTAACAAAAACACCTCTGTAATCACGCTGCAAAGTTCAACATATTTGTTTGAATAGCAATAATTTACGCATACTCCTTATGTACTCTGTATGTACTCTTGGCTACATTTTTATTTTGCCTTGAAAATGTGTAGCCTGATTGTAGCCTTTTTAGAGCATTTTGGGAGTTTCTGCCCCCTCCGTGCATACTCTGAAAATTAGGATGGGTATAAAAGAAAAGTATCATAACTACTTGTAGCTATGATACTTACGTTTTTCTTAGGTTTCTCTCTGATATTCATTTCAGAGTACCTAAAGCGGAGAGAGAGGGATTCGAACCCCCGGCACCTCTCAGTGCGGCAGTTTTCAAGACTGCTGTAATCGACCACTCTACCATCTCTCCAGAAAGCAACTTTGTTAGTCGAATGCTTTGTTCTTTAAAGCGAGTGCAAAGTTAAGATTTTTTTTTGTACTACCAAAACAAAAATACGTTTTTTTTCTTTTAAAGCGTTTTTGGGCGCATACGTAGAGTCAACCAGCAGGTGCAAAATTACAACATATGCTTGAAGAACTCACACTTTGCCCTTTGTGTACAGAATAGAGAAGAATTTTTAATAATGTATTATTGCTGTCCGCTAAAACTTTATATTCCTCATAACTCATGCTTCAGCCCCTTATTTTATGGTGTTGAAGTATGTTTTTTTAATTCCAAGCCCCCATTCCCTGAATAACGGCATCGGTGGTGGATTCGAAACAGCCTCTTTAACACATCTTTCCCAGTCCTTTTGAGGCTGATTAAACAGACTATAGAAGTCTACATGGTACATCAGGGTTATTCTGACCATTGTAGCAAAGACCGAAAAGCTCCACGAACGTTTTAATCCTCTTTGCATCACACTGAGCAGTAAGTTGGCTATCAAGGTAATCCAAATTTGTATCTTGATGGCATTCTCGCTCTCTCCATAGAAGTAGCGAAGCGGGAAATTCTGCTTTAATTGCTTGAAAAGTAACTCTATTTCCCACCTTTTACGATAAATCAAGATAATGTCGTTAGGATCTAACTCCATATTGTTCGTAAGAAGCGATATTTGCTTAGGCTTTTTCTTAGTTGTATCAACGTAAGTAATATCTCACGCAAAGAGTCGAAACGCATGATGACGGCATAGAGCATAACTACAAGGTGAGTCCAGCTGTCAAAACGTTTAATATAGCGTTCGCCACCCATTGAACGACTAAAATGAAGAACATTTGATTTATTGATCAAATTTATTATCTGATTAAAGAGTGGCTGTCCGATAATATTTTGAATTTTGTTTAGAGACTACAAAGTAACTAAAAAGGGCTGATTCCTAATGAAGGAGTCAGCCCTAAATTTATAGGGTATCAAAAAGTTTTATTGGACAGCAATAGTTTTATTAATAATTTGAATACGTCTTTCTTTTGCCAAAAGTTATATAGGATAGATGGCAAACATATATTGAAAATTAGATATATTATTTTTTCTCGTAGGGTATTACAAATTTAAATCCACGCCCGGCAAGTACTACATGGTTCGCCCTGACTTCCTGGACGTATAATTTGTGTTTGCCCTCTTTTAGAGAGCTGAACTCGTCTGGATAGCGAAAACCGAGCTCAACATCAACATAGGTACCTTGCTGGGGATTTATAATAGCAGGCGTGATCTTGATGGTTTTCTTGGAGGCTGTTGGGGTTGCCTCATTAAATATCCATACACCCACACCTTTGCGATGTACCACCAACGTGTTGCGCATCAAAACGCTTAAACTTCTCGACGTGGTGCTATATACTCCCGACTCATCAGCCTCGCCTTTGCATCGCACTTCTACTTTAATCGTTTTGGTTTGATGATCCTGCCCTGTGATGTGGAGATAAGCGTCGCCCTCGCAATAGGTATCTATTTCTATGATGTTGGTCTTGGCGTTCCACTTAACCTTCTTCAGAACACGCATAGGGTCTTCCACACTCATTTGTGCCATGCCGCCTCCACCATTGACACTTACCGATCGGCTCTCATCCCGAGGGAACAACCGTATGACATCCTCGGTAGAGGTAATGTTGGGCACTATAACATTTATATCCAACTTGCGACACTCATCGCCCGACCAAACAGTGGCATACGTTTCACCCTCCAATATACCTGTAACACGTAATGTATCTTCGTTGATGCTGACAGTAGCCAACTTTGAGTTGTTGATATTGCACTTGTATTTACCAGTCTCACCCTTTAAGATTAACATGCGGGTCGCGTGCGTAAACACATCAATAGATGATAAGTCGTTATCCCCTATCAATATTTTAGACGGTTCTAAATCCGACTCAGTGTGGCATGCGGTCAACGACATGCCAAGTATTATCACTGATAGCCAACTATATATATGCTTCATGTTGATTAGCTTATTTCACATTTAAGTTATATTCCAAGGTCCAAGCCTTGCCATCACTCTCAATGATGTCCACAACTAATATATGTTTACCCGTTTTGTTGAAAACCAATTTGTATCCGTCGACAGGGACGAAGGGAATACCGTCAAGCGTATATTTAATTTGAGCGTTGACATCATATAAATCGTTGAAAAACAACTCTATGTTTCGTGGACAATCACCATAGTTCTTAATTTGATAGATGTAGGGAATGCGATTTTCATCCTCCCTACCTGTTATTATTGATTCTGTGGTAATGTTTTTTTTAGCCACTTTCGACTTCTTTCCGTCAGGCATAATCGTCTGCACACCTATTTCGTAGGGAGTGTTAGGCTGCATTTTTTGCAAGATATAGTTGGTTGTGCTTATTGTAGAAACCTGCTTTCCATTAAGCAAAATATTGTATTTGATGCCACTGCCTTGCACAGGATGCCACGACATAAAAATTTCATGTTGTTGTGCAGAAACTTTCACATCATAAGGCATCGGTACATCCTCGGTAATAGTACTATTTTTTATTTTCTTAAAAACCACATCGTCAATCAATAGATAGTTATTGGCATCGGAATTTTCTTCTTTCATTTCAAAACAAAACCCCGCGCAATCCACTCCTTGCGGAGCGACAAAATCTATAGTTTTTTGTTTCCATTCTGTAGGGGATGCATCTGTGACCATATCCTTTGAAGCTTTCTTTGCATCCGTTTTAACTTTGCGCTTTTCTTTGCCCCATATCACGGTGGAAACACAATTGGCACGCTGTAACGTACCTTTATACCAATAGGTAAGGCGATAAGTTGCTCCGCCCTCAATGTTCATATAATAATAGTTGTATGCTCGGTCAATTATAGATAGCGTATGCGAGATTGCTACTAACTTGACAGCGTGGCTGCCACCATGTGCTTGATTTGATTTTTCAATGCTACTCACTGAAAAATACCAACACATAGGTTTCTCATAGATGCCAGCGGCGCGCCACTCTTCAAACCCACCGTTCAATATCAAGTTGGGATGTGTTTGAGCTGTTACGTCTAACGTACACCATAGGAACGCTAACAATAATAGTTTATATAAATTCATAGTTTTACTTTTTTCTTATAAGAGTTATCGCATATATGCTTATCATTTTATGCGCTGCTTGATTTGTGCTACAGTATAGGCAATGGATCCAGGGGTAGTGGAATCGCCTTCCAGACGCTGCTTATCCCACAACCCAGAGCTTTGAGTAAGTGCATCTAAAAGCGTTTGTACCTCATCAAAGGTATATAATGGTTTCCCTTCTGTATTCACGGCAAACTGCAACGAGAACACGGCACCATAGGCACGTGACAGGAATACCAGGGCATTGCTGATATCCTCGTGTAAATTGGCATTTGTCACTTCGCCTGACAACAACTGTATGGCATGCACGGCGACTACCTTAGACAGTTCTTGCCTAATGGTATAAAGACATGTTCTCATCTCGTCAAACCTATACTCGGTCATGGCCAATCGTCCTGCCGCAAAGGCGTTGTAAAGTTTAATACGACTTCCCTTTAGCGCACTGCGTTCATTTTTTTGCACAATGGGCAACCAGTATTGGTAATAACCATAAGCCAAGTCCCAATGATGTTCCAGTTCTGTATAATTATGTCCGTTTACCAGATTTGAAGCTGCCTGATCTTTCAAAAGCTGTTGGTCGTTGTATAACTCTGGGTTAAGATGCACATTCAGGATTTTATCCAAATAAATGCTTCCCCTAATCATCTCATTGTACACTTCCGCCACGGCTACACCTTTGGCATTAACAAACGCTAAGTTTTCATCGCCAATATTATAGCCTATATATCCTCCTTTGCCCATTTGTGCCTTGGTGTTGCGAATATCGGCAGGACGAGGGTAGCCGTAACCACTCAATGCTCTCGACTCATTGAATAATTGTTGAAAGACTGCGAGGATGCGATCCCTGTCAACACGGTGAACTATAGATGTAGCTATCTCATCAAATGGCGCTTTACCATACACTCCTTGCTTGAAATATCCGTTCATCCGCTCCTGCTGTACGACACTTGATATACGAGCTTCTTTCATGAACGAGTGATATACAATATCAGCAGGCTCTTTTAACAGTTCACACTCTAATGTATTAACACTACTTTCATCATTCCTGACAAACTTATATTCTGGGTCTGGCCATGTAGGCATGATGTACGATGACTCTATGGTTTCATCGGACCATGTTGTGCATGATGTTATGGAGGTGCACAGTGCCAACCACAGCATGAATATACAAAAAGGTCTGTTACGTTTATTCTTCATGATTTTATCCCATTATCTTTATGGCAATATGATATATCCACAAAATGGATTTTTAATTAAATTGATACCCTCTTCATTTTGAAATTGCTCTACATGTAAAGGGCGCACAATAGTAAGTCCATCATTGGATACAGCTGAAATGGTGGCGCGCACAGATGAGTTGCTTGGACCTCCGCCCTTTACTTGCAAAAACATAGGGAAGCCAGACATGGCTTGAAAAGTAATTTTTTGCTCCTCTCCATTTTTAAGCAATTTTACATCGCTATCATCAAAATCATCAGCTTCCGTGAAAAAGGTTTTCAGGGTCTTGTCAGCATCAATGTATCTGATAGTATAAGTTGAGGAAAGTTCTTCATCAGGCACCAAGCTGCCTTGCAATTCCTTTTCAAAAAAAGAACAAATCAGGGTTACCGTATAAGTACGCTTCTCACCGTTAATCTCAACTCCTGGGTAGACGTAGCTATTCTCATTCATATCGATGCTTGCTAATTGCAAGGCTTGATCATCGTACGATATCTTTGGTTTTTCTATTCCCTTAAATGGAAATAATTTGTCGTAGTCTTCATCGGCATCGTCGTTTACGGCAGGTGAACATGCTGAGAATAATATCAAGGTAAAGGCTGAGAGTGTTATATATAATTTCTTTTTCATACCGTTCGTTGTTATCTGTTTATATTTTATTCATTGGTAGGAGCGTCTTGAATAACCGCTTTCAAACCAGTTATTTTTCCTTCTGGGTGCAGATGCTTACTTACTAACCTAATGCTTCTCCATTCGGGATGATACACTTCTACCAATTCAGCTTCGAAATGGTTGCCAATACGTTGAAAGTCGGCAAACACCTGTTTGTTGTTCAATCGCAGACCTGCTCTAAAAGTAATACCTTTAGACGTGCCACAATATCCAGAACCCAACACGGAAAATTCTTTAGGTGGATAGTCTGGGATAGGGTTAGGTTTCGTCACCTCCATAAACAGATAATATCTCTGTTTCTCGGTCGTGGCCACGCGTCCACCGTTTCTGCCAAGATAGTAATCGCTCTGAAAGTAAACACGACCGCCTCTGTGTATATATAACTGTGGATTTTTCATTTGCTCAAATACTCGTCTGTTATCGTATGCTTGTTTTACCGCATCGGCAAACTCATGCACATCATGCAAGGGTTTCATCAAAATATATTCGCATGCTGGCTTAAGGTATGAGGCAGTTTTGAATACCAGAAATCCGTCTTCATCACGTCCTTGGTATAACCAGTCGCATGCGCCTCCATAACTATCATTGACCAGCTTGTGTATATAGTTTGTGGTAAGAAAAGTAAGTTGGGTGCAACTATTTGTCCCTATTTTGTATTCGCCCATCATGGAAGTAGCAACACTTTTGGGGTCAAAGTCGGCACGCATCTCTACTTTCCCATGTTGTAAAAAACGCATGGTAAAACAAACACCTCCATAACCATATCTGTCAGTTCCGTATTGGTATTCGGCTTTTATTTTATCACTGATGTTAGAAAACAGCAAGGAATCTGTTTTAGGGAAATACATAACCAACCATCCTGCTTTGTTGTTAACCAGCTCAGTGTTCAACGCCTCAATGGATTGCCTCTTGCGCTGGGTAGATGTGTTCACAAATTCTCGTTCTTCATCATGGCAGCTGTAGAAAATGCAACCAAGTAGAGTGAGGAGTATGTATGAAAGATACTTCATCTTATTTTGTATTTAGATATTTATTCAAGGTTCTGACGCTCTTAAGTTGCAATGTGAGCAATTTAACGTGCCAGTTATTCCAAGCATACTGCTCGACAAACATTTTTTTTGCCATAAAATCATGATAGGCACGATCGGCCTCTTGTTCATAGCGTTTATTCACTTCGGGGTCAGAGTCTTCGTCTGGTGTACGTGCTTCATCTTCTGCTTGTTTAAGTTTTGCTGGTGTAGATGTCAAGATAACGCTTAACATCTCTGCCATGTCGTCCTCAGGATTAAGCATGGAAAGATAGGTGTAAAATCCACGTTTGTTGGCATATCCCACTAACCCAATATCGTTGTTCGCACCATTTATCTCGGAGAGGAGTTGAGTGTCGGTGATATATTTTCCTTCACTGATGGCAGCAAATTTAGCTCTATCGTATGGTATCTGCTCTAACACTCGTTTCATCATTTGGTGATATACGCTGCGAACAAGTCTATTAACTTTATGCTTGTCGTTTGCATCAAAATCATTAACATGATATATACTCATCTCTACTGGCTGTGACGCAATGTTGTACATGCGCTCAACACCATTCTTATCTGGGTTTCCGCCCCCATATAATGTAATGCGTACTGGCAAACAGTAGTTAAGCAGGTTGCCTTTGCCTTCCATTTGAATATCCCTAAAGGTATCAAAGCATAAAGAGCTAATAGCGTTAAGAACTTGTTTTATGTTGGTAGTGTCAGGAGGATACACATAGACTCCTTTCTGACTGTTATTTTTTTGCCACTGATATACCACCTCTGGACCATACACCTTGGTAAAATGCTGTTCTATCCATTGTGCCGTTTGCGTTTGAGTGGCATTGCTGTCCACAACACTGTCATCTGATAGTGTGTCATGTTGGCAAGACGTTGCCAGTAATGCCCATAGGCCTATATATGCTAAGAAATATTTCTGTATATTCATTTTGTTGCGTTATAAATTACCTACTATGTTTATCTAATGAGTTCTTTGCGTTCACGAGGATTAGGAGCCAGTCCTCTGTTTTGTGCTTCTATGGGAATTTGCAATACTTTTCGTGGGTCGTCTTTCTCTAAGGGGAAATAATATTTAGATTTTGTATTACGCTTCACACTCAAATGAAACCTTCTAATGTCTAACCAGCGTAGCCCCTCAGCAAAAAACTCTTTTTGCCTGAAATCGGCAAATAACTTTACCAATGCAAGCTGTTTTAATGTCATGCCATAGAAAGGGGTGTACACATCATAATTATTTTCACTTGTACGCATATAAATATCCCTTTCAACAGTAGGCATAAAGCCAAACTTACCCTGCATATATTGCAGGTAATCATTAATGGCTCTATCATACTGTTTTAGCATGGCATAAGCTTCCATTCTATTAAGCAAAGCTTCATCTGCAGTAAACAATACATTGCTCACGTAAATTCCCCGAGGTCTTAATCCAATGCTTTCAGTGGTAGACAGCTCATCAAACTTGGCGATATACTTACCATTTACTATAGGTGATGGTGAATAAACAAAAGGATATGTACCGTCAAAAGTCATTTTAGAGAAATCGCCTCCCCCTTCGATACCTCTTTTGTTGAATATTTCGTCAACAGTTTGTTTGGTTGATCCGTAACGATCCGTAGGCATTTGTCTCGCCCACCGAGACTCGGTGGTACAAATCAATAAGTTGCCAGGCTCGTCGGGAGATGTGTAGCGTGTAGACAAACGCTGACGTTTAAACTCAAATTGCCGTGAATATCCCACCCAATGCCTTAACATAGTTTTGGGGTCAGCGCCTAACACATAATTAGCATATTCCACTACTTTTTCCCATTCACCTTTCATCAGATAAAAGCGAGAGGCGAACGTGTAAGCCGCTTTTTTGTTGAAGTGATATTTAGGTTGCTTATAATATCTGTCGGTGACTAAGGTGACACCACGCTTCAAGTCGCTTTCAATACTATCATATACTTCGCTGACAGTACCTCTGTTATAATTAGTCAGCGCATGTTTCTCGGGTTTGTTAACATAAGGTATACCAGGAGATTGCTCTGCATTACCATAAGGTTCTGCCCAGATATTGACCAGCATAAAGTGAAGGTAAGCTCTAAGCAAAAATGCCTCGCCATATAAAGCCTTGACACGTTCATTCTTCGGATATTTTTTTAGCAGCTCCAAAGCCTTGTTGGCCTGCGCAATCCCTTTATAACAACTATTCCAATAATTTAAGGGTGTGTCAATGTCTTCTTGGGTGTCATCCTCCCAATAAAACATTTCTTCGTTCAGTTGTGTATGTGTGCCATTTGCTCTGATGTCTACATTATCAGTACGAGGCTCTAAAAAAGGAATATAGCTTGCCTCTGGATAAGCTCCTGCAAGTAATTGGGCAATTCCTTCTTCATTGTCTATGTTTACATCAATGTCCGAATCGGGAATTTTGTCCAAAAAATCGTTACAGCCACATAGAGCTAAAGTGGCAAAGACCAAGACATATTTATATAGATAGTATTTCATTTTAAAAACCAACATTTAAAGTAAAAGTATATTGTCGAGGCGTAGGCAGTGAAACGCCTCCTGTTTGATAATATTCAGGATCTTGCCCATGTAGTTTGGAATCGGCATAAATCAATAGTGGATTTGTAACATTTAAACGAACACTTCCACTTTTTAAGCCTATCGCTTTCATCCAACTTGGTTTTAAATAATAGGATAGCGCAATATTTTTTAGTCTGACAAAGCTACCGTCGGCCACACGCAATTGTGAGTAGTTGTAGGTGTTGTATGCTTTTTCTATATTTTCCATTCCTATCACGTCTATTATCTCCTTCGAAGGCAGTGTGGGTATGTCAGTATGATATTCATCGCCAGGATTGAGCCAACGATTGAGATAATTTTTGGAAAATACATTCAAATCGGCAAACTGTGTGTCAAATGTTGGATTTAGCCTAATCTTGTTGCCTGCTTGCATTGTTATGAAGCAAGAAAATTCCCAGTTGCGCCATTTCACGGTATTTGCCAATCCGCCCATTATATTAGGCTCAATAGGACCGTGATACAATAAATAAGTTTTAGTGTATTGTGTGTCGTTGAAGTCAGCTCCTACAATATCTTTCAACTCGTTTTGTGGTAATGGATATCGTCCAAAATTAAAGTTTGGTAGCCCGTTTTTGTCCAATCGTTGGAAATTAAACGAGAACAGCGAGCCTTTAGGATAACCAACTACGTTGCCACGACCTCTACCTGCCACCATGTCAAATGCGTTTGGTGAATTGAGCATACGGGTTATTTGTTGATGAATGGCATTGAATGTAAGATCTGTTGTCCATTTCCATGCATTGTTATTCACATTGATGGTATGCAATCCGAATTCAATACCACGAGCAACCATATCGCCAAAGTTGGCGTATTTATAGTATTGTCCGCCAACTCCAGATGTGCGTACCAAGTCTATCAAATCGAATGTATTGCGTTGGTATACATCTACTGTAGCCGAAATGCGATCTTTCAGGAATGCCACCTCTGCACCAACATTCAGCTCGTACATTTTTTCCCAAGTAAGATCTCTGTTTTCCAACGAAAGCAAATTTAATTTGTTTTCTCTGTCATTTAGATTTAACCTATGGACTATACCACCTCTATAGATAGCCGATGCATTAGCTGCCGCTTCGTTCATTTTGGCTGTTAATCCATAACTTATACGAAATGCCAATTTTGAAATGACATCATTCCCTTGCATAAAATTCTCCTTATCCACGTTCCATTTGGCTCCAACATTCCATGTTGGCAACCATAAAGCAGTAGATCCCTTTCCTGCGGCATTAGAGCCTTCAATATTCACCACAGTATTAAAAATGTACTTGCCCTGATAGCCATAGGTAATATTGCCAGAAAACGTAATGCCTCTTTCGTTTCTATTACGCAATGCAAAATAAGGGGTGTTTTCTTGAAACATTTTCTCAAAAATACCAGGTGCGCTTTGCACCTCATTACCGCGTTGATAACTAATGCCATATCCCTGAAAAGAATTTGTAGTTTGCTGCAGAGTTCTTATTTCACCAAAAGCAAATCCTTTCAGGTCATGTACTCCTATTTGCTTGTCGTAATCAACAGCTATGCGTGCCAGCATACTTTGCATATTGGCATTGTTTAGGAAAAGTACACCACCTTGTTGTATGCCAGGTTTAGGTAGGAGTTCTGGATGATAGATGTCTTTTACAAGATATATATTTTGTTTTGCCACCCATGGTGTTTCACAAGCACGGTAAGCTCCTATCATGTTGGATCTTTCACCTATTTCATGTCGTCTACTTGTATGTGCTCTTCTGTATGAAAACATTGCTTTAAGGTTAAGAGCATCAGTAAACTTATAGGTCGCTTCGGTTTGCAATTTAAAGTCGACTACCTGTATTTTTAATTGATTGTTGTCATACTCGTTCAATATGTTAAAAGGAGCCCAGTTGTTACGGTAATATTCGCGTTGCCCATACTCATCATAGGGACGAAGCGTTCGGCTTGTTCCTAAAGCGTATGCAAACGGGTTGATGTCAAAATCTCGTTCAAATGTTCCAGATATGGTGTTTTTTTTCTGTGGCAAGGTGCCTGGTGCATTTTGCATACGCATATTGGCCTGTAACGATAATTTGGCAGTAAGGTGATTGGTTATGTAAAATGTGTTCTTAATGTTGGTTGTCAGTCGCTGCACCTGATCGGCAATAGTCCAACCAGCATCGTGATAATAGCCTATCGAGGCATAAGATGCTACATTTTTTCCACCTGCCGACAAACTTACTGTATGGTTTGTCATCAGGTTGTTTGTAAACAAAAGCCTAAACCAATCCGTATTGGCATATTCTCTTTGTCGTAAGAAGTTTTGTCGGGCTTCATAAGTGTTTGGCAACATCCAGTTGTGTGATTCGTCATCATAAGTGGTGAGCTGTTTGTACATTTGATGATAAACCCCGCCTCTACGTCCATATAACGATGTAGCTGGATCAAAATATCCTTTCTCTTGCATTTCCTGATACAGAGCCATCGTCTCTTGAGAGTTTAGCAAATCGAAGTGACTGTAATCTGGACGAGGGCGCCATGTGTTTTCTGTTGTATAATTAATTTGCAATGGCATTTCCCTTTTACCACTTTTTGTCGTAATTACAATAACGCCATTGGCAGCCCGTGCGCCGTATACTGATGTGGCTGAGGCATCTTTTAGTACTTGAATATCTTGTATGTCAGCAGGATTAAGCCCTGCTACTGCCGAACTAATGAGCGT
This sequence comes from Prevotella bivia DSM 20514, assembly GCF_000262545.1. Classification (GTDB taxonomy): domain Bacteria; phylum Bacteroidota; class Bacteroidia; order Bacteroidales; family Bacteroidaceae; genus Prevotella; species Prevotella bivia. Next base: position 11,691 of record NZ_JH660658.1, read on the forward strand.
AACGGCATCACCAGACGCCAAGTCTTCGGGAGAAACATGTACCATGTCCTCGTAAACAGCACCATCGATTACCCACAATGGCTGAACATTTCCCATGATGGAAGCACCCCCACGAATATTGATGCGCGGTGCAGCACCAAATGTTCCGGATATGTTTTGAATCGACAGTCCAGGCACGCGACCCTCCAACATGCGCGAGACATCACCAATACCCTCGAGTTTGATGTCGGTCATTTTCACTGCTGTGGCAGCACCAGTGTAAACACGGTTTCTTATGTTTTGGTATCCTGTTACGACAACTTCGTCAATCATTCTGCTATTACTCTTCAACACTATTTTTAAAGATGTTGCCTTAATACTTCCCCTATAGTCATGCATGCCTATAAACGAGACAGTAATGGTTTGCCCCTCGGTGCCCTCTATCTTAAAATTACCATCGATGTCCGTAACCGTCTTTTGCTTGTTTTCTACAATACCAACAACTGCCCCTACTATGGGTTCGCCTTGTGTATCTGTAACAGAGCCTGTTACCCACCCATTGTCTTGTGCCATGAGCCTTGATAAAGTGCATAGCATGATCAATAGGCATAGTGTTCTTTTTATAGTTATAGATTGTATATATAGAGATCTTCTCATTTTCATATTATATTTTTAGCGATATGACATTTTATCAAAGTTTCCACTGTACCCCCCCATAAATACCAAAAGGTAAGCCTGCTCTGACACCAGATGGGTGCCGTGAAACCATATACACTTTGTTGGTAAGGTTGACCATATTCATAGTAAGGTCTACATTTTTAATTATATGCACCTTGGCGGTAACATCTATAATAAAGTTGGCTGGAATTTTTTCGCGTTGAGCTATCTTGCCTTGTCCTGGAACTGTACGCATGTCGCCATTGTATCGCATGTTAAAGTTTATGTCAGCCCATTTGCTTTCCACACCTATCTGACCGTTAAGTGCATGACGAAAGATATAAGGAATTTCATCACCATATAAAACATGTCCCCACGATGCACTTGTAAATGAGTTTTTCATCTTTGTATCTGTAAAGGTATAAGATAGTTGCATGGGGAGTTGGATTTTCCAATGAGTAGGTAATGGCTGGCATTGTAAAAGCAGTTCTACACCTCGTACCAATGCCCGTCCTACGTTAAACTGGTCTAAGGTACCTAATCCGCCTTGTGCGGCAAGGTCGCTACCCAACATATTAGAATAGTTGTTGCTGAAACCTATCAGTTCTCCTTTGAACCATTGATTAGCATAGCGCAAACCAGCCTCTACATTGATACTGCTCTCGGCTTTTTGTCCAAGGGAAGCACTGGGCGGTGCAAAACCTTTATGTATTCCTGAGAATAATGACAGCTGGGGCATTAACTTACAGTTAATCCCTATTCCTGGCATAATAGCTCTTGCACTATTTGGTACTTCTATACGCGCCATGCCCGTACGTCGCCAGTCGGCTTTAGTATAATCGCGATTCAACAGCTTTACATCTTCATAACGAACTCCTGCGGTAAAGGTAAACACACCTTTTGCCCATTTTGCTAAAGTATAAGCCGATAATGCATGCGCTGTAGTAATGCGATTGGTCTGACTGCCTGGGAGTCCTCTTGAAAAAAGCTCCATACGACCATTATTCATAGAGTATCCATCGTCTTGCTGGTAGCGATCCTCGCTGTCAGCATGGTAACGCATGCCAATCTCTGCAGTGAAGTATCCACCGTATAGCATTGTTTTATATTCCCCTTTTATCTGAATACCACGCGAATGGTACTTACGGTGGTTAGCACGCAGCATTAGTGCCTCTCCTATATAGTTAGCCTTACCTGCAACAATATCGAAGTACGATTGGTTGGTAATAGGGTCGGCAAGTACATCGCCTATCGAGCGGCGTTCAGCCTTGGTGTAGCCAGTACGCACCTCGTTAAGCTTGTACCAATTCCTGAAAAAATAATTGTAATAGGCCTGCGTGGTTATATCCCATGAACGAGCACCTTTTATAATGTATGTCGCAGAAAACTGGGAGTGGCGTGTCACCAAATTATCTTTTTGCGCTCCTGCATATCTAAAATATGGTTTAACGTTAAAGTCCTGATCAGTAAGCCCAAGATATGTTTCATCGGAAGTTTCGTTAGCAAATCCATACTTTAGTTCTAATCTGTGATTTATGCCATCTTCTTTGTTTGTGCGTACCATCCACTTAGCTATTACGTCATTGCGCTTAAATCCTGTACGCTCGTCGGGGTCATCATGTCTGAAACCGCGAGACTGATAGCGCAAATATTCTATGAGAAAGCCTGTATGCTTAAAGCTTTTACCTATAGCCGTTTGTAGTTTTAGACTACCAAAACTACCTGCCGACATACTGCACTTTATTAATCGGTCCTGCGGGATGGGGGTGGACACTAGGTTAATGGCACCTCCTGTTGTAAATGGTCCATATTGTACCTGACTGCTACCTTTTAATACTTCTATCGCATACATACGTGCCGCATTAGGAAAGTAATAGGCTGCGGGGGCTGCGTATGGTGCAGGAGCAGCCAATATACCATCTTCCATTAGCGTGATACGTTCACTACGCTCAGCTTGTGTTCCGCGTAAACTGATATTGGGGCGCAATCCAAAACCATCTTCTTCATAAATATTTACTCCAGGTACGCTTTTCAGCATACGATTTATATCGGTATAGTCAAACTTGCCCAATTCTTTGGGTGAAAGGTAATAAGCCGAACCAGTACGGTTACGTGCTTCAAACTGACTGCCTAACATCTGGTTGGCTCTTACTACTACTTCGTTGATCTGATGTAAAGAGTCGGTCATGGCATTAGACGTTTTAGGTGTGCCTACGTTTTTTTGGGCATACCCAATGCATGGAGTCAGTGTGACAAACAGAGACAGCATTTTTATTTTAATATACATAATGGGGATAAATCTATTCTTTTATTGTACTAAATTTTCCTCTTCAAACACCTGTGTATAAATGATATGTGAGATTTATTTCTTAATAATGGATATTTTCTGATGCAAAATTACAATATCCCAAAACATCACGCAATACCTATTATTGGGTATTTTATGTATATAAAGTTGCTATCATCCTCTCTTTGGAAGATCTTGGTTTTCAAATACCTATTATTGGGTATTTTATGTATATAAAGTTGCTATCATCCTCTCTTAGAAAGATCTTGGTTTTCAAATAGTATTCTTGCACATGATTTTAGAGTTTTCGGTAATAATCTTGTCACATCTAACTTATTCGTTTTCCTTGATATGTAGAAAAACTCAAATTTTTACGAAAGAATCAACTATCAAATCTAAATCTGCAATTTTAGGAAATTTATAAATAAGCAAGTGTATTATATATTCACTTGCGAAACTTCAGTTTTTATTTTATCCTCAAATCCGCAACTAAGCCCTTCAACGTCCTTCTTGCGTGTACATGTCCGCTCATTACCGAATTATCAGATAAATTGAGGCTGAAATACCCACTTCTGCCTACAATATCCCCTTACCCCACAATGTGACTTGAGGCAATACACAATATCATTCCCATAAGTTGTAGGCATTATCCAAAATCAGTCTGGAAAGCATCTGCGTAAGCATTATTACAGGTATAGATATTCAGCACATACCGCCTTGATGTCCTGATCCACTTGGCTGGTACTGAGATAAACCTGAATACAAAGGCTTTTATGCGACTTGTTGCATTGAGTCCGAACTTCTTGTATGTAGGCTTTGTATCATACTTCTCTGTTTCTATGAACTGATGGTCGAAATCAGCATCATACATCTCACCCTCTTTCAGTTGGTTAGATGCAAATATACAATTGAGCAATAAAGTATTGAGCGTGTCAGCCGTATTGAAATCGTAGGTCTTGCCCATATCTGATGTGTATGAAATGTTTTCTTTCGTCAACTCCTTTATCGCTCTGAGGATAGTATCAGAGCTACAAGTGCAGAGTGTCGGATGAAGCGAGAGGTGGTTCATCAAATGAGTAGTGACATCCTTGGGTACATGAACCACCACAGAAGTAGATACTTATGAGAGAACGGATGATTTCGCTGTACTGATAACCGAAGGTTTTCGTTAAGCCAGATGAGCAGACCCTAAGTAATAAAAATATTTATTAGTGATTATACATACGTTATAATGTATCTTTGCAACCGAGTTGCAAAAGTTATTTCGTATTTTTGCAGCTAAATATGAAATTGATAGCATACATCCTGAGCATTTACGTCTTTTTGTTGGCAGTGATTCCCTGTCAATGCAAGGAAGTTGTGTATGCACAAATTCAACATACAGAATCTGTGGCAGAATTCCATTCTGTCAACAATTACGAGGGTGGCATGCAGAAGTTTAAAGCTGGTATGTGCTCACCTTTCTGTGCAGATGCCAGAGTGCATGCTTTCGCCTTATACGTAACTAACGATTCTTTCCAACTATCCAATTTTGCGGCTATTGTAACAAATCCGCAAATAGTTCATTATGAGGCTGTTCTTCTGCAGGCGTATACTGCGGGTGTATGGCGTCCACCTATAGCTTTGATGTTTTATCCTTGTTCTTTTTTGATAAAACATTAATAGCTAATCCATCATGTTTGAAAAAATCATCAATTTTTCCATACGGAACAAATTGGTGATTGGTATCATGACATTGCTTCTTATAGTATGGGGAGTCGTGTCACTGAGCCAATTGCCATTTGATTCCACACCTGATATTACCAATAATCAGGTACAAGTCATCACTCAAGCTCCCACGCTTGGCGCAGAGGAGGTTGAGCAGTACGTAACCACGCCACTTGAAATGGCTTTTGCCAACATTCCCGATATTGTGGAGCGTAGAAGTATCAGTCGTAGCGGATTGAGCGTTGTGACGCTCGTATTTCGCGACAATGTAGACATTTACTGGGCGCGTCAGCAGGTGAGCCAACAGCTGAAGGAGGCAGAGGAGGAGATTCCACGCGGAGCAGGTAAGGTGAGCTTGGCTCCTATCTCCACGGGACTCGGCGAGATTTACCAATACACCATTCATCCAGAGAAAGGATATGAGAACAAATTCTCTCTATCAGACATCCGCACCGTACAAGACTGGATTGTACGAAAGCAGTTTGCAGGTACCGAAGGTGTGGCCGAGGTGAACGGATGGGGCGGCTATGTAAAGCAATACGAAGTAGCCATTAATCCCGACCGTCTTGCCTCGTTCGGTCTCACGGTGGTCGATCTTTATAAAGCCATAGAAGGTAATAATGAGAATACGGGTGGCAGTTATATAGAACAAGGCAACAGTCAGTATTTTATCCGTGGTATCGGACTGGCGCGCACGTTGGATGATATTCGGCAAATTCCCGTAAAGACTGTCAATAGTGTTCCTGTGCTTGTGAGTGATGTAGCAGAAGTGCGATATGGTTCGGCTATGCGTTATGGAGCTGTAACACGCAATGGTGAAGGCGAAGTGGTGAGTGGTATCACATTGATGCTCAAGGGAGAGAACTTCCGACAAGTCATCAAAAACGTAAAGGAACGCATGGATCAAGTGCAGAAGAGCTTGCCCAAAGGCTTGGTCATTGACCCGTTCATAGACCGCACGCAGTTGGTAGACCGCGTGACGTTCACTATCACCGAGAACTTGGTACTGGGTTTACTCATCGTGATGTTTGTACTCATGCTATTTTTGGGCAATATTCGAGCAGGATTAGTGGCAGCATCGGTCATTCCGCTTGCCATGCTCTTTGCTTTCGGTATGATGAAGGCTTTCGGTGTGGGAGGCAACTTGATGAGTCTTGGTGCGCTCGACTTTGGAATTATTGTCGATGGTGCAGTCATTATCGTGGAGTGTATCACCACCTATATAGTCTCTCATGGCAAGAGTATCAATAAAAGTGTACTTTCGCAGGACGATATGGATTATGTGGTAAGTATGGGTGCCAACAAGATACGTAAGAGTGCTGCATTTGGCGAAATTATCATCATGACAGTCTACGTACCCCTCTTCACATTGGTAGGCATCGAAGGAAAAATGTTCAGACCGATGGCAATGACAGTATTCTTTGCCGTTCTCGGAGCGTTTATTCTCTCGCTCACGTATGTTCCTGCTGCCAGTGCATTGTTTCTATCACGAAAAACGGAGCATGGAAAGAATTTCTCTGACCGTATGATGCATCGTATCAGTGAGGTTTATTTGCCATTACTACGCGTCAGTCTTAAGCACAGCAAAGTCATCGTGGCAACAGGTATTGCCCTACTCGCCGTAGCCTTATTTATCTTCTCGCGCATGGGCGGCGAGTTTATTCCCAATTTAGAAGAAGGCGACCTCTGCGCCGAAGTAAGCATGAAGCAGGGCACGAGTCTGTCGAGGATGATAGCCAAAACCACAGAGGCAGAGAAAATACTGAAGAAGCGTTTCCCTGAGGTGAAACAGGTGGTGACGCGCATCGGTAGTTCGGAAATTCCCACCGACCCCATGCCTATGGAGCGTGGCGACATGATGATACAACTCAAGCCCAAGAGTGAATGGACGAGTGCTAAAACGCAGGCAGAACTTTCTGAAAAGATGGAGGAGGCAATGAGTGAGGTAGGGGGATTGCGTATGGAAATGTCGCAACCCATACAGATGCGTACCAACGAACTCATTACGGGTGTAAAGCAAGATGTTGCCATCAATATCTATGGCAACAACATCGACTCGCTGGCAAACATTGCTAAGCGTGTGGCAGAGAAAATAGAAAATGTGGAGGGTGTCGGGACGCCTATCGTGGAGCGTGTGTCGGGACTGCCACAGTTGCAAGTCATCTACGATCGTAGTCGCCTATCGGCTTACGGAATATCCATCAAGGAAGCGAATAGCACGCTGGAATCAGCTTTCGCTGGAACAACGGCAGGCAGTATTTTCGAGGAAGACAAGAAATTTGACATCGTGTTGCGCTTGGACGAGAAGATGCGCAATAAGATTGAAACCTTACAGAACCTACTGCTCACCGTGCCAAGCGGGGGAACCGTACCTTTGTCGCAAGTGGCAGAGATAAAATATGTAAGTACACCATCGCAGATTACCCACGATGAGGGGCAGCGACGCATCTACGTGGGGTTCAACGTGCGAGGCAGGGATGTGGAGACAACCATTGCCGATATAGAGAAAAAGTTGGACACTGAATTGCAGTTGCCAACAGGCTATCATTACACCTACGGCGGACAGTTTAAGAATCTCAAGGAGGCAAAGGCACGTCTTTTGGTTGCTGTACCAGCTGCATTAATCATCATTCTCTTCCTCCTTTTCTTCACACTGCGCAGCATGCGTGAGATATTGATTGTGTTCACCGAAATTCCGCTTGCAGCCATCGGTGGTATCCTCGCCCTATGGTTGCGCGGCATACCTTTCAGCATTTCTGCCGGTGTTGGCTTTATTGCCCTGTTCGGCGTTGTGGTGCTTAACGGTATTGTGCTCATCAACCAGTTCGACGAGCTCAAGCGTAAGGGTATCACCGACATCAACCGCTGTATCATCAACGGCTGTATGGAACGCCTGCGCCCCGTGCTGATGACAGCACTCGTGGCTTCGCTCGGCTTCCTGCCCATGGCTATCTCGACAGGCGACGGTGCTGAGGTGCAGCGACCTCTTGCTACGGTGGTCATCGGTGGTCTGCTCATTGCCACCATTCTCACGCTTGTGGTGTTGCCCTCTATGTACAAAATCTTTTCAAAGACAACAAAGACAAAATAGACATGAAGAAACAATATATCATTTTCAGCCTATTCCTCTTTCTTCCCATCTTAGTATCGGCACAAAGCCGACAGATGACGTTGCAAGAGGTGTTGGCAATGGCTGCCGAGCGTAGCCTAACATTGCAGCGCTCACGTATGGAGGTGGATAAGACCCGTATCCTTCAAGGTACTGCTTTTCATCTGGATGCCACATCCGTGTCGCTCTCTCAGGATCCCACCAGTGGCGGAAGTCCCGACAATGCCATTACGGTGAGTCAGTCGTTTGCTCTACCTAGTGTTTATTCTGCCAGACGCTCATTGCTCAAGTCCGAAACCAGCGCTGCCCAAAGTCGATTGGCGGTGAGCGAGAATGAGCTGCGACGAGAGGTGAGCTTGGCTTTCTACGACTTGCTCTACGCACAGGACGTGTTACACATTTATGCCCGTCAAGACAGTATCTATAAAAATTTCAACCGTGTGGCAGAGGCTAAACTCGGATCAGGAGAGACTGGACGATTAGAACAGATGAATGCAATCCGACTGAAACAGGAGAACGACATCAAAAGTGACATTGCGCAGCGCGACTTTCTCACTGCCCAATTACAGTTGATGAAGTGGCTCAATACCGATACGCTGGTGATACCTCTTGCCACAGCGACTAATGAACTCATATTTGCCGATCATTCCATTGCAGACGTTCCCCTCCTCGCCTTAGCGAAGAGTCAAGAAGAAGTTGCCAACCGACAACTGAAATTGGAGAAACGCAACGGCCTGCCCACATTCTCTGTGGGAGCTAGCGTGCAGACCGTCATCAAGGGATTCAATCCCTACAACATTGACCGCAGCGCGTATGGCGGTGGCAACTTTATGGGCTTCTCCGTGGGAGTGAACATCCCCTTAGCATTCGGTGCACAAAAGGCGCAGGTGAAGGCGGCTCGCAAGGAAGTGGAGATGGCACAACTCAACGTGCGCAATCAGGAGTACGTGCTCCGCAAAACCTACGATGCAGCCTATAACAACTATGTGTCGGCACACAAAGCCTACAACTATTATCAAAAAATAGGAGTGCCCCAAGCTCGCGAGATGGAACGAATCTCTAAGGTGAGTTATGAATATGGACAGATCGGTTATGTGGAGTTAATGCAAAACCTACAGAGTGCATTGGAGGTTTGGAAAGACTTTGCTGATGCTACTCGCCAATATAATAAAGCTATTGTTGAACTGAATTATCTTCAAGGAAAATGAGAAAAATAGGATTTTATCTACTGATACTGCTTGCCATGGTTATGGTGATGAGCTGTGGTAACGATAAGAAAAGTAACAAGGAAGAGAATGCTGCTTCCGAGAAAGTGGAAACAGAGGAAGGTGAAGAGGAAGCTGATGCTGATCCAGCACCCGACTTGAGTAAAACTGTTAATGTTGTGCGTGTGACAGGAACATTGGCACTCGATCCACAAAACAAAGCAGAGGTTTCTCCCATTGCAAGTGGGGTGGTGCGGCGCATCACAACTAGAGAAGGTATTAGAGTGCGCCGCGGTCAAGTGGTGGCTTATATAGAAAATACACAGATAGTCGAACTGCAACGACAGTATCTCACGGCTGTAAATGAGCTTTCTGCAGCCAAAACAGAACTTGCCCGACAGCACACACTGATGAAACAAGATGCAGGTGTGCTGAAAACTTTGCAGCAGGCTGAGTCGACCTATGCTATTGCTAATGCGCAAGTAGTAGGTATTGGACGTCAGTTGAGTCAGCTCGGCATGAATCCATCGTCAATATCAGCAGGCAAGCTCACCACTCTCATTCCTGTCACATCGCCCATCAGTGGTATTGTTGGGAAGGTAAAAATCTGTATGGGCAGCTTCGTGGACATCTCCACTTCGCTCATGACGGTGGTCAACAACGTAAACCTGCATTGCGACCTGAAAGTGTTTGAGAAAGATTTGCCCAAGGTGCGCATCGGGCAGATGGTGAAGCTGACGCTCACCAATGCCCCCGAGGTGACCTTCCGTGCTAAGGTCTACGACATCAACTCCGCCTTCGACAACGATTCCAAGTCGGTCACGGTGCATGCCCGTATCATTAACCACCCCGCTACCAAGCTATTGCCCGATATGTTTATCAATGGTGTGATAGAATGAAATAGGTTATTATGATGTTTCTTCTCATGGTCAGTACCTCTTGTCAGTAGAGACGCAGACCATGAGCATAGATTCTTTGTCAGAAGTCAAGCAGAATCATAACCCCACTCACCCTGCGAATGGATTATAAGGGTAAGCAATGGAAGATAAACGGCGGTGTCGATGTAGAATGGCAACGGAGGAACATCAGTCGGCAACACAATTCGGAAACAGTGGACTATACTGTCAAGGCTACGGAATACAATCCCAAGTTCGGCGCAAAGTGGAACAACGGAAAGATGGACATAGACGACATTCTGAATAGGCGAAGGAACCTCAACCGTTCCGTTTCAGGTTACGGGTATCACGAGAGTTTCCGGCCACAGATACATAGTTATGCCCTCGTATCGCTGTGATACAGTTTTAGCCTTACCAAAAGTAAAACAGATAAAAATTCTCACAAACAGCAAAATCCTAATAAATGAGGATTGCAAAAACAAAAATAAAATCATAAAAAATAGGTATTGTGAAATCCAAACAAGACTCCTACCTTTGCAACTCAAAACAATTAATTTATTATCGAAAATGAAAATAGTAAAAAAATTAACATTACCAGTATTGGTATTCCTTGTGATGGGACTTGCCTCATGTAGCAGTGATGATAATACAGTTCATTACAGCACAAACTCCCTTAAAAATACAGAATTGATGACTGTGTTGAAATCGAAAGGTTACCAGTTCGACAAAGACGGTAAGTTGGAACTCAACGAATTAGCAAACAACACCACATCGCTTGACCTTAGCGGTACAAACCTGAAGAATCTCAGCGGTCTTGACATTCTTCCAAACCTAAAAGATGTGAAACTCTCCAATAACGGGTATGGACCTGTTTTCGACTTCGCCCAGCTGCCAGCACAAATTACTGGTGTGGATTTGACGGGCAACAACATTTATGACTTTGAAGGACTGGTGAATGTAAAGACGGAAGAGAATGGTGATGAAACCGTAACACAACTGCACAAAATCACGAAAATGTACTTGCCACAGACGGCAAAGTTCAATATCAAAGACCTTGTGCGTTTCTATCGAGAGAAGAAGGCAGAGATTGAGTCTGGCAGTATAGACGTGAAGATGGAAACAGCAAAAGGCGACTTGCAGAAATACAATACCATTCGCGAAATACCTGATGAGAATATAAGGGCTAATTTCAAAAAATACTTTTCCAGCATCTTTGATGAAGACGGTATTCATATTGACATCAGCAAGCGGTTAAGCAACAAAGATAGGTCGAATGCCTGTGTATTTAATAAGTCGTATGGAGTTGCCACTGCTGCGACATTGGAAGGGGTACAATATATTGTGAACAATCCTTATTGGGACGGCAAACTTCTTACTGTAAACCTGACAAACAAAGCGAAACTCCCGTACCTGAGACCCTGTAGCGGTCTCATGACCTTGTCATTGACAGACGTGGATGCCTCTGAAGGCATCAATCTTGAGGATGCTACAAACATGACAGGTTTCCTATGGGTAAAGGTTAGCGGTATTAGCGAAATAGATTTAAGACATAGTACCCTGTTTGGTCAGAGAGCGATTGAGCAGGAACAGAATGGTCCCGGTGGTTCCTCACTTGTTTTTGTAGAATGCCCGGATTTGAAAAAGATAGCTTTACCAGAAAAAAGCGGGTTGCGATCTTATATGATAACATTTGCGAATATGAAGAGTATAGAGCAGGTAGATTTGTCCAAATTTAAGATGATATCCAATTTGGAACTTGGCGGTTTATCTGCGAATTGTCGTGTTACCTATCCAGAATTGACGGAATTTCATACCTACGATAAAAAAACCTCTTTTGCGTGTATGCAAGACGTGTTTGACAGACAGGAAACAAAAGACTTTATCAAGAAGTATCTCAAGGTCTTGTCCAATGATGGTATGTACATAGATGGAGTTGAATGGTCATCACTAATTAGTGATTAACAAAACATAAAAAAGATGAAACGTTTTTTTATTTCTACCATATTGATAGTAATCAGCATTTTAGGATTTGCAGTAAATTCTAATGCGCAGACAGGTACTTACAATGGTACGTTGAGTAACATTACTATGAATGGGAAATCATACAATGATGCTACAAATCAGAGCTTTACATTGACAAGCACCGGTGGTAATCTGTATGATTTGGCAGGTACAGTGGGACCTATTGGCAAGATGCCGGGAACAATCAAAGTAGAACTTAAAGTTTCTATCAACAACGGAGTTGTTACAGCAACGACCCCCATAGGTGGTTATGCCGGTAAATTGATGTTGTTGGATGGTGGATTACCCATTAAAATTAAATTATCCAGTTTTACAGGCTCTCTTGTAAATAATGAACTCCATTTCGTTCTTGACACATACGCAGGTTGGCAATCTGTTCCTGTCTTCCCTGCATCTGTAACTTTTGATGGGAATTTTTAGCTATAATGATGAAAAAGTTTGTTACGAATATAAGTTTATTTTGCCTTATTGCAGTTCTTTTTGCGGGATTCTCTTCTTGTAGTAGTGATGAGAATTTAGAACAGAAAGATCCGATAGAGGAATATTTCAATGAGGCAAAAAACATCTTGAATGGTGAGATTATCTTGTCTACCAAAGCTACCATGAGTGGGGTTGACAAAACATTATTGCCAAATGGATGTCCTACAAAATTTAGTTTTGATTGGGTGAACGATAAGACAATGAAACTTTCACTCGAGGGCTTTACCGTAGGCAAGATGCCATTGATTGTGTATTTCTCATGCCAATGTAAATTTATGCAACTCAATTCTTGGGAGAAAGATGAGTATAAAGGCGATGGTTGGATAAAGTTTAAGGGTAAGGACGGTAGCGTTACGGGAAATCCTAAAGATGATTCCGGAGTACAGCAAGGAAGTGGCGCAGGTGTAGAAGGTTATCTGAATGTGAAAACGAACCAGATTACATTCATAGTCGATTACAATATGATGAACGTGCGTTCCGAGTGTTTCTTGCAGACCATCGACAAGAACCGTATCAACAATTACGAAGCCGAGTTTGCCCAATACGAGAAGGACTTGGCAGCCTATAAGGAAGAACACGGATTGTAATACGTTACAAATATGACAATAAAGGAAGTGAGGGGCTGTGAGTGCTTTCACTTCCTTTTTCAAAAATAAAAAGAAACGATGCAGAAGAAAGGATTCTTATTCTTACTCCTTTGCCTGCTTTTGGCGATAAGCGCACAGGCACAGCGCAGGGTAAGGATAACCATACTTGAGAAAGATACGCAGCAACCTTTGGTAGGAGCTACTGTGCAATATGCCACGAGCAAAGAGATGTTGGATGTTAAGAATACCATTACCGACATTGATGGCAAGGTGATATTAAGTATAGAAAAGGGAAAGGAACTATACTATAATGTCCATGCAACGGGCTTCGTCCCCGTAAAAGGAAGTGTGCCGCCACAGGAAAACAACATAAAGATTGTTATGCGCGAAGACGTGCTGCACCTGAACGATGTCGTTGTAACAGGTTCACGAACAGAGCGTCCCGTAAAACTGTCGCCCATCACCACACAGGTATTGGGCGGAAAGGCACTCGTTGATGCAGGGTACAGCGACCTACAACATGCCCTGCAACAAGAAACACCAGGACTCAACATTCAGAAAGTGGGTTTTGGCAACGAAATCTCAATGCAGGGACTGGATGCCCGCCACGTTCTCTTTCTGCAAGACGGTGAACGAATGACGGGCGATATGGCAGGCAACCTCGACTACGAACGCTTTAACCTGCACGCCATCGACCGTGTGGAGATTGTAAAGGGTGCCAGCAGTACTCTGTATGGCAGTCGTGCTTCGGGAGCAGTCATCAATCTTATATCGAAGAAAACCAATAAGCCATTGGACATACAAGCAGGATTGCGTTGGGCGCAGATGAATGAACGCAATTATACAAATCCAAGTCCAAAGGATTTTCTATATATGTTTGAGAAGAACAGCGACCGCCCCAACCTGCAAGCATGGCTTTCGGCAGGAATGAAGCACAAGGCTTTCACCTCACAAACCGACGTATGGTATAGCGAGAGCGATGCCTTTTATATGTATCAGGCGGAGAACGATAGCAAGACCTACACAAAGGAGGCTAACCCATTCCTCCCTCACGACATCACGCTAAACGGCATTGCCGTCCGTTCGCCAATGGGTATTGAGGGAACGGAGCATATCTCGGCAGCGCAGAAGTTCTATTACGAGCCCAACAGAAACCTGTCGGTACAGGTGTATGGCTCGATGTTCTTCATGAACTCATACGACCTGATACAAGATATGACCTTCTCGCAGAGTCGCGACTTCATGGCAGGCGTTAAGGCGAAATATAATGTAAAAGACTGGTTTACCGTAAACCTTAGCATACACAACGATTTCTACGACCGTTTCAAACGGCACGAGCGTATCGATGAACGCAAAAAGGTGTACAAGAGCAAAATATTCGAGCCACGTCTCACACTGACAAGTACCTACTTTAGCGGACACAGCATCATACTTGGAGTGGAACATACTTCGGATGAACTCACCAGCGACCGATTTGTAAACCGTAAGATGACCACTCGGGCACTGCACGAGACGGAATACTTCCTGCAAGATGAATGGACGGCAAACAAGCATTGGATGCTGTCGGCAGGCGTGCGCACTAACTTCTCGAAGGCATTCGGATTTATGTATATGCCAAAGATTGCAGTTAAATATTCGCCTGATGAGCATTGGGCAATACGTGCCAACTACTCCATAGGCTATCGTGCACCCAGCATCAAGGAACTGTTCTTCAATTGGGATCATCTCGGAATGTTCCAGATAAGGGGTAGCGAAGACCTGAAGCCAGAGAAGAACCATTATTTCTCTTTGGGAGCAGAATACACCCATAATGGTTTCTTCATGAATGTAAATGCTTACATTAATAAGTTTCGTAACAAGATAGAGGGCGTATGGCATATTTACGATATGCAGTACAACTTCGAATACACCAATCTCAGCAGTCAGCGTCTGTACGGAATCGAGGCTATCCTGAAGTGGCATTTCCTCGACCACTTTACCCTGAACGGAACTTACAGCTATGTAAACGTGAGCAAGCAGGCTGGCATACAAGTGAATACCACGTCGCCACATGCTGCCACGGCAAGCATCGACTATGTATATAACAAGCCTAACTACCGCTTGAAAACCATCTTTAGTGCTTCGCTTATGGGCGAGAAAAACTTTGATGTGCAAGATCGTGTGTGGGTGGAAGAACATCATAAGAGCTACGATGCCTATTTCCGCTGCACGCTGCCTACCTATGTACTCTGTAACTTGGCAGTGGTGCAGACATTCTACAACAAAGTGAAAGTTACGCTTGGAGTAGATAACATCTTCAACTATTTACCCCACACCTTGGGATCGGGCATCACTATGTTCAATGTTCCTGCCACCAGCGGTGCAAAGGGATATGTACAAGTGGAGTTTCTTGTTGATGACATCGTAAAATCATTAAAAAGAAAGAAATGAGAAAATACATATTCATACTTTTCGTTTTAACGACAGCATTGTCCTCGTGCGTGAGTTACGATGCGGAGGAGTTTACGGGCAAAACGCTGCCAAGAGTTACGGGATACACCACTGGCGTTACCAACGATTGGCTGTACATCAATTTGCGCACAGGAAAAATATTCAACCTTGACAAGCCCAATGGCGACATTAAAGAGGGCGAACAGCGGGAGCGTACCGACTGGGACATTGCCTTTTGCGGCTACCGTATGCGAACGAATAGCGGAACATCGGGCAATGGAAAAGGCGGAGCTGCCGACTTAGGATACGGCAGTTACGACACTTGGAAAACGGTGGCGCAATTGCCAACCAATTTGCAATGGGTGGTGGATGACCATTCGGTATATATCACCATGTCGCAAAACGATTGGAACAAGTATCTCATCGCCAATAAACTCGACTTTAAACAGAATCCTTGGTTCGACCCCAATCGCGGTCCCGCATCGACACAGACAGATGCTAACCCCACATTGGCAAAAGCGATGACTTTTACAGGTCCACCGCCTGTATATGCACCCTCGTTTCACACCTACGTGGTACGCACTGCCGATGGACAGCGATATTTCAAACTACAGATTATCAGTTGGTACAAAGCCGATGTCGAAATAGGCGACACAGGCGGACAGATGAGTTATTATTGTGATGAGCTGAAATAGAGTTTACATTGGCTCTTTATATTATAAATGTGAAAATACAATTTTTATGAATAAGAAAATATACGAAATGCAGCGACACTTGCCTAAGATAGAGATGGAACGACTGCAATGTTTGGCTGACATCAAAAAGCAATACGCTTTTGGAACTATTTCGCTTGAGGAAGCCAAACGACAACTGAAAGAGAAAGTGGGCAAGCTGCAACCCTACCATTATGCCTTGATGGAGCAGACAATGACGGAAGAAGACTCTGAGGAGTGTTTCAAGGAAAATCTTTCCGAGCTCAACAAGCTATTGGAGGAGATGATGGATTACAGCATTCCAACCTTGCCTGATGATCACCCCATTCGTCACTACTATCGCGAGAATGAGGAGATGCGTCGCATACTGAATGCCGCCGAAGACTTGGTACAGTATCCTGTGATTAAGAATCAGTGGTTGGAACTGTTGGACAAAGCCTCTGCCTATCTCATACACTATACCCGAAAACAAAACCAGCTCTATCCGATACTTGAGAAGAAAGGATTTGACCGTCCCACCGTCACCATGTGGACCTTTGACGACATGATTTCCAACAGCGTGAAGAAGTTGAGTCCATTGCTTGAAGCTAACGATGAAGATACTTTTGTCGCACAAGTGAAAGAGCTGATACCCTATCTCCGCGACTTGATGGATAAAGAAGAGGCCATCCTCTATCCAACCTCGCTCGCCTTAATCAAAGAAGAGGAATTTGAGGAAATGAAGAGTGGAGACCAAGAGATAGGTTTTGCCTTTATCAACGTGGCAAAGACAGAGAAGAAAGATAACATCCGCCCTGCCGACGGCTTTGCCCAAGAACTGCAATCGCTGCTGGCGAAGTATGGCTACACCGTGAAACACGACCAACCGTTAGACGTGACAACAGGCAAGCTCACGCTCGAGCAAATCAATCTCATCTACCAGCATTTGCCTTTCGACATCTCGTTTGTCAACGAAGATGAACTGGTGCAATTCTACTCTGACACCGACCATCGCATATTTCCTCGCTCTAAAAATGTGATAGGGCGAAAAGTAGAAAACTGCCATCCACGCAAGAGCGTGCACATCGTTCGTGAAATAGTGGAAAAGATGCGAAGCGGCGAACAGGACAAGGCGGAATTTTGGATTAACAAGCCTAATCTGTTTATCTATATCACTTATTATGCTGTGAGAAACAAGCAGGGCGATTTCAGAGGCATCCTTGAAGTGATGCAAGACTGTACTCGCATTCGTACTCTCACTGGATCGCAGACGCTTCTCACATGGGCAGACGAAAAAGAGAAGTATGCCACACCGCCCACCTCTACAATGACCGACTCTATGGAAGCAGAGAAAGATGACGACAAACAGATAGCAGAGATTACCGAAGACACTATGCTCAAAGATCTTTTCTCTCAATATCCTGGTCTAAAGGACGCCTTGGCTCAGCAATACGCACCTTTTAAAATGTTGCAAACAGCATTGGGAAAATTGATTCTGAAAAAGGCTACCATCAAGATGGCAGGAGAACGGTCTGGATTAGGAACACAAAAGCTCATCACGATGATACGGCAGACCATACATCGCATCAGGCAATCATAACATATCTCAATAATATGGATAAGAAAGTAAGAGAATACTACTGGTGGCGCACCATCGCCTCTTTTTTATTGGTGCTTTTTGCCATGCCCTTAGGTCATGCGCTAATGATATTGATGGAGAAGTTTATGAACGAGGGAGCCATGCACATCGCTGGTTTTATGATGGGCTTTGTAGGTTTAATCCTTGTCATTATCGGCGTGTTCGTAAAGGGAAGTACTCAGCAGACATTGTGGGGATTTTTGGGCGGACTGCTCTTCTGGACAGGCTGGGTGGAATTTCTCTTCCTCTATTACGCCCGTCGTTACGGTGTGCAGCCCGAGATTGAGAATGGGGTGGTGGTAACCAAACCAGAGTATCTCATCATGCCTGCCTCGTTCGGTCTGTGGATGATGGTGATGACAATGTATGTGTTTAGCACTCGTAATGGCTGCGACCTGATAACGTGGATTCAGAAAGTGTGCTTCCGCAATCAGCGTAAAATCATTGCAGCGCAGCCCATGACACGCCACACGAGTATCGTAACCTTTATGGAACTGAACATGATGCTATGGGGATTGTACCTTTTATTGATGTTCTGCTACGACAAGCATTTCCTTGGCGATCATCATCCCGTAACATTCCTTGTGGGTATAGGTTGTCTCGTGGGTTCGTTCTTCATGCTGCGCCGCCAGCTACGTCTTGCATCATGGGGAGCAAATATTCGCATGGCGATTGCCACGGTCATCGTGTTCTGGACGCCTGTGGAGATACTCGGACGTATTAACTTCTTCAAGGAGTTTTGGGTGGAACCCGAGAAATATGTATGGCAGATGGTGGTTATCCTTATAGTGTTTCTTTCGTTGGGTGTTTACCTATGGCTGAAGGGCAAACAACGCAGGAGAACCCAAGGTGAATGAGTTACAGAACTAACCACACGATCTTTATCAATAGTATTTTAACAATGAAGAAACAGATTTTTACTTTCTTTTTGTCGCTTATTCCTTTCATCGGTTGGGCGCAGGAGCAGACGGCTTCGCCTTTCCATAAGGGCGACCACGAGGGCGGACTGTTCGTAGGCGGTGCCGTTACTTATTGGAACAACACGAAGACCAAAGCCACCACTTTGCAGCTTTATCCCGAAGTGGGCTGGCATTTTAACGAAACGTGGGCGGCGGGTATGATGCTGGGCTATGCCTTCGGCTCGGAGCGTGGCGAGGACGGGCGAGAGAACACTCACACCCTTAAACTCTCGCCTTTCGTGCGCTACTACTATCTGCACAAGGGACCATTCAACCTTTATTTAGACGGAGGCTTCGGCTACAACTACATCACGTCCGTAGGAACGGACGGCATTAACAAGCACCACGGCTTCGAGATTGGACTGCGCCCTGGCATATGCGTGGATCTCACCAAGGGGCTATGCCTCTGTATGCGCATAGGCTTTGCAGGCTACCGCAAGAATTATTTCGCCGGTGAGGAACAAGAGATAGGCAACGATGGCTTCGGGCTTCGCTTTGCTCCCGAGGAGGGTGATGATAGGGTTGGAGCTGGAGTTTTGATATAAACGAAGGCGATTTCTCTCACTAAACATAATGCTATGCAGACATTGAAGACAGACATCAGGCAACGCATCCTTTCCGCGGCACACAGGGAATTTATCAGGAACGGCGTGAGGCAGACCTCCATTCGCGCACTGGCAATCCAGGCAGGAGTGGCGGTGGGCAACGTCTATCACTACTTCCGCAGCAAGGACGAACTTTTCTGCGAGGTGATGCGCCCGTTGCTCCGTGCCCTCGACCGCTATATCCTCTCGCATAATGATGAGGAATTTCTCTCGCTCGACGTGTTCGATTTGCGGCAACAGCAAATCAATCACATCATGGCGATGCTCACTCTTGTCAAGCAGTTCCGCCCCGAGCTGCGGCTGTTGCTCTTCAATGCCGAGGGTACGTCGCTGGCAAACTACAAGGACAAAATCATCGACCACCAGATGCAGGTGGGTGTGGAATATCTCCGACTGATGAAGGAACGCTATCCGCACCTCGACATCAATATGTCGCCGTTCTTCCTGCACCTGACCTGCTCTGCGTGGCTGACTCTGTTTTGCGAACTCGTGGAGCATGAGGAATATAGCGAGGAGGAAATCAGACTAGCACTTCAACAGTACGTAACATACGGCATGGCAGGGTGTGGAAAAGCCACACTAATTTGACCCACGCTGGCAAAGTATTTTAGACCCAGTAAAACGATTTATTATTGACCCACTAAATGCCCTGGTCGGGTGGGTCATTTTATTTCGCTATTACCTACCAATATTCTTTGCTTTTATCTTTCTAAGACTCTCTCCAGTTAGTTCTATTTGATATGAGCTATGCACGATTCTATCTAGTACAGCATCTGCCACGGTAGGGTCGCCTATTGCATCGTACCAGTTGTCCACAGGAAGTTGAGAAGATATGATAATCGACTTCCTTTCATGCCTATCTTCTATAATATCAAGTAATATAGGACGCTCTTTTGCATCTACAGGTACAAGGAAGGCATCGTCGAGGATTAACAAGCGACATCGCTCTATCTTCTTTAGCTCTGTTTCTAACGTTCCTTTATTCTTGGCGACTTTAAGTATCCCTAGTAATTTTGACATATTAGCATACATCGTTCTAATACCATTTTTACAAGCATGATAGCCTATAGCTGTAGCGATAAAACTTTTACCAGTTCCTGATGAACCAGTAATAAATATATTGCGTCCTTGCTTGATAAAATCAAGTGAGAGTATTCTCTCCATTTTGTTTTGGCTAAGGTTGCGATTGATATTATAATCTATTTGCTCAGGATAGGCTTTATATCTAAACCCTGCTGATTTTATGAGTCTTTCAATAGCAGCTGCGGAACGATAGTCCCATTCTCGAGATAAGAGCCATGATAAAAAGGCATCTGGTGTCATCGTATCTGCAATTGTAGTTGTTAGACTTTCTTCAAAGGCAGTTGCCATACCCGTAAGCCTCATTCTATGCATTAAATCAAGAGATAACTGATTCTTATCCATTTCTTGCACAATAGGTGCTGTCTTATTATTATTTAGTTCCATAGTTGTTTACTTTAATTGTTTGCTATTATTGTTATTATTGGATAATTGCTTTGAGAAATAATCCTTGCCTCGTATGTTCTTATGCGTTTTTGATTTATATTCAGGAGATAGCTCCATATTATCTTCATCCATAGATATATAGGAAGCATCATCACCCTTCTGTAGTATATCCTTTATCTCATTATAGCCATAGCGTCGTCCTTCCGAAGCACAGTTACAAGCTGCTACTAGACGAGCCATGCCATACTTCTTCTCCAGCGACATGATACCACGGCAAGAGCGGAAGGCTTTTGGTGGATATTTCATCTGCGTAGCGACTTCCTTGAGATAAAGCAGAAGGATGTTGTCTATTTGCCCTGCCCGTTGATATATTTCCTCCAAATCCTTTTCAAAGCTACCATGATGACCAGGAAGATTATGTGCATCTTTCTGTGAGTAGGTATAGGGAGTATCATCTCGCTGATGGATGGTAACTAACTTTAACCCATAGTAGATTTGAACATTGTCATTATCGTAAATAAGCTCCATACGTTTGCCGATATACTCTGTTGGAACACTATAACTATGCTTTCTTAGCATAACGAAGCTATTAGCCATGACAGTAGCAGACTTTCTAGACTTCATCTGATAGCGAGCGGTAGGAAGAGGACGAAGAAAATCTTTTTCCATTTCCTCAAATAGTTCTTGGCGGGATTCCTTACGTCCACTCAATCTACGGCTATTAAATGCTTCTAAAGATGTGCGTATAGCAATATTAAGTGATTCTAGATTATGGAAAATTTGCCCTTCAATATCTACATATACCGACCGATACATTAGCTTTACAGCATTCTCAACCAGTGCCTTGTCCTTGGGACGGCGCACCCTAGCTGGATAAACAGCCATGTCATAAAATTCAGCCATAGCAGCGAAGTCGTCATTGATAACAGGCTCATTACGATCACTGCGGATAACGGCTGATTTTAAGTTGTCAGGCACAACAGCCTTGGGTACACCACCAAAGAAATGAAGAGCATTCTCGCAAGCAACGATAAGGTCTTCCTTCTTCTGCGACCACACTGCCTCGCAATAGGTGTAATGACTGCATGGAAGGGTAGCCACAAAAACCTCTACCTTCCGCACCTCACCCGTCTGTTCTTCGACTATCTCTAGTTTATCACCCGCATAATCAATATACATCTGATCGCCAGCAAGGTGCTCTACATGTCCTACGGCTCGTGTTTGACATCTGTAGGCATGGATTGCGTGTTTGAAAGTAGAATACTGGTAACCATTAGGATGAGTTTTGAGATACTCCGTGTGAAGAGATAAGATAGAAACACCCTTCTTGCTAAGCCGTTTCACATAATCAGGAACAAGTGCCTCTAACTCCAACTTACGAGCAGAAGGCGGACGGTTACGAGAATGCCCATCTGAAAACAAGTCCGCTAGCTTATCATCTGAAAGCGACAGAATTTGCTCCATAGACAAGCCACTTTCTTGGAATTTACGGACATACTTGCGGAGGGTGTTACGAGATATATGGAAAGTACTAGAAATACTTCTTATTCCCATACCAGATGCGTAACAGCGCAATAAATTCTTTAATTTTGTCATATAAATAATAGTTTTATGTTTTTAATGCCGACCAGGACAGTAACACAAAACTACAAAATGACCCTAAAAAACTAGCGTTTCAAAGGGTCATTCTTATTTTGGCAAGGTGGGGCTGGTTATTTTAACCTTACTGGGTCTAAAATACTTGCCAGCGTGGGTCAAATTAGTGTGGCTTTTCCAGGGTGGAAGGAGTTGATGAAACCATAAAATACCTATTTTGCAGCGTAAAAATACCTATTTTTCGGTATTGCCATTCTATCCCTCTCTTCGTATCTTTGCATCGTAAATATTGATAAGTATGTATAAATTGAAATGTCATCAAGGGCAAATGCCCTACACTGCGATACACGAGGCGCACCGTTCTTTACTTGGACGGTGCGCTTTTTTTTTGAACAAATTGAAACATCATTCATTATTGTACCCCCGAACCGTACTCAATACTGCTTTTTTCGTAGGAACATCATGAAACAGTAATATCATAATATTCAAACATAACAAATATGATCAAGACTCTCAAACGTTTAGGAGCTTACATGGGAGGGCGCAAATACTTGCTGCCATGCTCCGTCGGGCTGTCGGCAGTCAACGGACTGCTGTCGCTTGTCCCATTCATACTTTTGTGGCTCGTGGTACGCACACTACTAATCGCCAAAGGCAACCTCTCAAGCACCCCTCTTATAGATTATGCCCTATGGGCTTTTGTCATATCGGTGGCAAACGTGTTGCTTTACTTTTTGGCACTGATGCTCTCTCATCTTGCAGCATTCCGTATAGAAACCAACATGAGGCGCAAAGCGATGCAACGGCTGATGCGTGCGCCATTGGGCTATTTTGATAGACAAAACACGGGACGTATGCGCAAAATCATAGATGAGGATTCGGGACAGACACATACTTTTGTGGCACACCTGCTACCCGACGTGGCGAGCTGTGTCGTTGCGCCGATAGGTGTTATCGTACTGTTATTCGCTGTGGATTGGCAGTTGGGTACGGCTGCAATGATACCTCTCGTTGGTGCGATAGGCATTATGGGATATACGATGAACCCGAAGAACAACCAATTTCAAAGGCTCTACCTTGATGCGCAGGAGAAGATGGGGGCAGAGGCGGTGGAATACGTCAGAGGTATTCCCGTGGTCAAGGTGTTCCAACAGACGGTCTTCTCGTTCAAACGCTTCTACGATAGCATTATCAGCTACCGCGACCTTGTCATCAAGTGTACGCTTGTGTGGCGCACGCCAATGTCATTTTATATACTGGCTATCAATGCCTTTGCCTTCATCCTCGTTCCTACTGCTATCATCCTGATAGGACTCGGTGGAGATACAAGCACAATTATTGCCAACGTGATACTTTATGTGGTGATTGCACCGCTCATCGCTTCCAACGTGATGAAAGCCATGTATCTCAGTCAGGATCTATTCATGGCAAACGAGGCTGTGGAACGATTAGAGCAGCTCACTCATATTGCACCGCTCTCGCAGCACGACGAGCCAAAACGGGCAGAAGCGTATGACATTCGTTTCGACGACGTTTCGTTCCGATATGAGGGAGCGGAGAAAGATGCAGTGAGTCATATCAACCTGACCATTCCCGAAGGAAAGACGGTTGCACTTGTAGGAGCGTCGGGCAGCGGAAAAACCACGATAGCAAGATTGATACCCCGCTTTTGGGACGTACGCCATGGCAGTGTTACCATTGGAGGTGTAGACGTGAGGGATATGCGCAAGGACGAACTGATGCGCAACGTGTCGTTCGTCTTCCAGAACACCCATCTGTTCAAAACTTCGCTCATCGAAAACCTACGTTACGGTAATCCTGATGCAACGACTGAACAGATCAACCGTGCTATCGACCTCTCACAAAGCCGCGAGATTATCGACCGGCTACCACAGGGATTGGATACCGTTATCGGTGTCGAAGGTACTTATCTTTCGGGAGGTGAGCAACAGCGAATTGTTCTTGCCCGTGCCATTCTGAAAGATGCCCCTATCGTAGTACTCGACGAGGCAACCGCCTTCGCCGACCCCGAAAACGAACAGCTTATCCGTAAGGCACTGGCACATCTCACCCAAGGAAAGACCGTGCTGATGATAGCCCACCGGCTTACCACCGTGCAGGATGCCGACAACATCGCAGTCGTGGACAACGGTGAGATTGTCGAACAGGGAACGCACGAGGAACTATTGAGCAGGAAAAAGCAATACCATCGCATGTGGAACGAGTATCAACAGTCTGTTTCGTGGAAACTATAACCCATCAAAAGCCATAAAGTCATGATTAAATATTTTCAAAACCGTTTCGCCCTTACGGAAAAAGGGGCAAAAGACTTGTGCCGAGGCATTGCCTTCTCGACACTGCTCAACCTTGCGCTGATGCTGCCACCCACTTATTTGTTTTTCTTCCTGATGGAGTATCTCGATAACATGCCAATGAATGCCCCACATACGTTGTGGTTTTATCTCCTCGTGGCAGCAGGGCTGATGGTCGTGATGCTCTTCATGAGCCGTTGGCAGTACGACAGCACCTATACCACCGTATATAATGAGAGTGCGCAACGCCGCATCTCCTTAGCCGAGAAACTGCGCCGTTTGCCTCTCGCTTTCTTCGGTGAGCGCAATCTCTCCGACCTCACTGCCACCATGATGGAAGACTGCACACTATTGGAAACAACGTTCTCGCACGCCATTCCCCAACTATTTGCTTCCGTGGCGAGCATTGTCATTATCGCAGCGGGAATGTTCTGTTACGACTGGCGATTAGCTATCGCTGTGTTTTGGGTAGTACCTTTTGCCTTGGTAGTGCTGTTGGTTTCACGAAATCGAATGGACAAGGCTTTTACACATGTCTACCACATCAAACGAGGAGTGAGCGAACAGATACAGGAAGGACTGGAGTGTGTGCAGGAAATCAAATCGTACAATGGCGAGGACGAATACAATCAGCGATTCGACCAGCGATTAAAAACATTGGAAAAAGGACTTGTTGCCGGTGAACTCTTGACAGGTGCGTTTGTCAATATCTCTGCCGTACTGCTTAAATTGGGCATGCCTACCGTCATCGTTGTAGGCGCATGGATGCTTCAGCGTGGCGACGTGTCGATGTTCGTCTATCTGGCGTTCCTCCTTGTCTCGGCAATGGTTTATAATCCTATTCTTGAAGTATGCAATCACCTCGCCATTCTTACTTTTCTCGATGTGCGTATCAAGCGAATGAAAGAGATGGAGGCAATGCCCATACAGACGGGCGACACAGAGGTGGAAGTTTCAAATTATGACATTGAGTTCCACAACGTCAGCTTTTCCTACGAAACAGACAAGCAGGTGCTTCACGATGTCACGTTCACTGCCCGACAAGGCGAGATAACCGCACTCGTTGGATCATCTGGAGGAGGAAAAAGCACCGCTGCCAAGCTCGCTGCACGTTTTTGGGACATCAATAGCGGTAAGATAACGCTGGGCGGACACGACATCTCTGACATAGAGCCAGAGACGTTGCTCAAAAATTACGCCGTAGTATTCCAAGACGTGATGCTCTTCAATGCCTCTGTTGCCGATAATATACGCATAGGAAAGCGCGACGCCACCGATGAGGAGGTGCGCCGTGTGGCACGATTGGCACAGTGCGATGACTTCATCAGTCGTATGCCAAAAGGCTACGATACAGTGATAGGCGAAAATGGAGAAACCCTTTCAGGTGGCGAGCGTCAGCGCATCTCCATTGCCCGCGCCCTTCTAAAGAATGCACCGATTATATTATTGGACGAGGCGACTGCCAGCCTTGATGCCGAGAACGAGACCAAGATTCAGGCTGGTATCTCCGAACTGGTGCAGGGAAAGACCGTCATCATCATCGCCCACCGCATGCGCACCGTGCTGGGTGCCGACCACATCGTGGTACTTGACGGCGGGACGGTCAGCGAACAGGGTATGCCCAAAGAGCTTATAGCAAAAGGTGGCAAGTTTGCCCAGATGGTGAGATTACAACAGGAAAATAAATCATAAAATAAAAACAGCAATGAAAATCGAAAAAATCAACCGTAAGTTCAGGCAGACGGCGGAGTGGATACTGCGCCACCGGCTGCTTGTGACGGGGCTGTTCGCCTTGCTTGTCGCATTCTCGTTCGTGGGGACGAAGCGCATCGTGATGAAGACCTCGTTTGACGACTACTTCGTGAGCGACGACCCGATGCTCTTGAAAACAGATGAGTTCAAGTCCATCTTCGGCAACGACTACTATGTGGCGGTATTGGTGAAGAACAAGGACGTGTTCTCCAAGCGAAGCCTCACGCTCATCCGCGAGCTGAGCAACGAACTGAAGGACAGCCTCTCGTATGCCGACAAGGTAACGTCGCTCACCGACCTTGAGTTTGCTGTGGGTACGGAGGAGGGCATGACCATCGAGCAGATTGTTCCCGAGCAAATCCCATCGGATGCCGCCTCACTGAAAGAAATCAGACGCAAGGCATACAGCAAGCCCTACCTCTCGAAGAAACTCGTGTCGAAGGACGGCACGATGACGTGGATTATGGTGAAGCTGCGCCCATTCCCCGCTGACAGCGTGTGGAAGAAGACGAGCGACATCGCTCCCGATATGGTCACGGGGAAGGAGGCAGGACGCATCATCACGAAGGCAAAGTATGCCGAGCTATCGCCCAATGCCGCAGGAATGCCCTATATGAGCTACGAGAAGTTCGTTTATCTGAAGGGTGAGATGGGACGGTTGTTCGCTATCGCCTTCCTCGTTTCCATCGTGGTGATGCTCATCGTCACCCGTTCGCTGCGCGGTGTCATCGCACCATTGGTAACCTCGGTATGTGCATTGGTTATCGGCTTCGGGATCATAGGCTGGACGGGGCTTTACATCGACATGAGCACGGCGATGATAGCCGTCATACTCACTTTTGCCTGTTCCATTGCCTACAACATTCACCTATATAACTTCTTCAAGACACGATTTGTAGAAACGGGCAGGCGCAAGGCTTCCATTACCGATGCCGTGGGCGAGACAGGCTGGGGCGTATTGCTCTCGGGGCTGACCACCATTGCAGCAATGATGACCTTCCTCGCTATGAGCATCGTGCCGATGAAAGCCATTGGGCTGAACACCTCGCTCTGCCTGCTGTCAGTGCTGCTCACGTGCCTCGTGGTTACGCCAGTGCTGCTGTCGCTGGGCAGGGACAGGAAGCCGCACGCGAATATGTCGCACAGCTTCGAGGGCTATGTGGGCGACCACTTCGAGCGTTTCGGTGGGTTCGTCATACGCAACCATCGGCGTATCGTCGTCGTGTCGTTGGTACTCACGCTGTTCTGCGGCATCGGTCTGTTTTCCATCGAGCCAGCGTTCGATGTGGAAAAAACAATGGGGCGCAAGGTGGAGTATGTGAAGAAGTTCCTCGACCTGTGCGACACGGAATTGGGGTCGATGTATTCCTACGACCTGATGATTACACTGCCGCACGCAGACGACGCAAAGAAGCCCGAGAACCTAAAACGGCTCGATAAGTTGGCTACCATCACAGAAGGCTATCTGCTCACCAAGCGGCACAACTCCGTGACGGACATCATCAAGGACATGAACTGCACGCTTAACGGTGGCAAGCAACAATTCTATTGTATTCCCGACGATGCAGACATGGTGGCACAGCTCCTCCTGCTCTACGAGAACGCCGGCGGCACGGAGTCGGAGTATTGGATGGACTATGACTACCGGCGACTACGCCTTCAAGTGGAAATCAAGAACTACAACTCCAACGAGGCGGAGAAGGAAATGGACGCATTGCAGGCAGAGGCACGGCGGCTCTTCCCTCAAGCGCACATCTCGATGGTGGGCAACATACCGCAGTTCACCGTGATGCAGCAATACGTGGAGCGTGGGCAGATGTGGTCGATGCTGCTCTCGGTGCTGGTCATCGGCGTGATCCTCGTGCTCGTATTCAGCAGTTGGAAGGTTGGTTTGGTGGGCATGATCCCCAACCTCGCTCCCGCAGTCATAGTGGGCGGCATGATGGGCTGGCTCGACTATCCGCTCGACATGATGACCGCCTCTCTCATACCGATGATACTCGGTATCGCCGTCGATGACACCATCCACTTCATCAATCACAGCCACGTGGCATACGACCGATGTGGCGACTACGGCAACGCCATCAGGAGCACGTTCCGCACCGAGGGACTTGCTATCGTGATGTCCACCGTGGTCGTGTCGGCGACGTTCGCAGGATTCATGTCGTCAAACGCCACGCAGATGGTCAACTGGGGCATCCTTGCCGTGGCGGGCATGGTGTCGGCATTGCTGGCAGACCTGTTCCTCACACCGATTCTCTTTAAGTATCTCAGGGTGTTTGGCAAAGAAAAAAAGACAAATTCACAATAAAAAACAGTATCAAATGAAAGCAAAAGAATTAGTATTGACACTCATCGCCTTGTTTGCGATTTGCAGTGCAAACGCCGCAGGTCTCACAGGAAGAGATATCATGCAGAAAGTAAGGAACCGCGCCGATGGCGACACACGCTATGCCACCATCGAAATGACGCTCGTACAGAGAAGCGGGCACAAACGGGTGCGCAAACTCGAATCGTGGGCAATGGACGTGGGCAGGGACACGAAGAAAATCATGTTCTTCACCTATCCTGGCGATGTGAAAGGCACAGGATTTCTCACCTGGGACTACGACAATCCACGCAAGGTGGACGATAAGTGGCTCTATCTGCCTGCCATGAAAAAGACGAGACGCATCAGCGGCAAGTCGTCGAAGACCGACTACTTCATGGGCAGCGACTTCACCTACAACGACATGAACACGCGCAGCGTGGACGAAGAAACGCACAAACTGCTACGCGAGGAGGTCGTGGGCGGAAAGAAATGCTGGGTGGTGCAGTCCACGCCCAAGGACAGGGACGAGATATATGCCTACCGCATCACGTGGATAAGGCAGGACTGCCTGATGGCTGTCAAGTCCGATTTTTACGACAAACTGAAGAAGCTGCACCGCCGGCTCACCATCTCCAACATCGACAAGGTGCAGGGTTTCTGGACGATGCACCTCATGCAGATGGAAAACGTGCAGACGGGGCATAAGACCATCATCCGTATGAACAACCAGCGATTCAACGTGAAGGTTGCACCTAATCTCTTCACCGTCTCCAAATTAGAAAAAGGGCTCTGATCATGAGAATGCTGCGATTATGGACGATGCTCTTGCTTGTGTCGATGCTCTCGGCACAGGCATTTGCCCAGATTGACACCTCGGCGGTGGAGATCGATTCCGTTGATGCGGAATATGTGCAAGAGGAAGAAACGGAGGACAACGCCCTGCGCATTCAGGTAAAGGGCTTTCTCGATACTTACCATGCCGCACGCACCGAGGGAAAAGCCGACTGGATGGCTTCGAGAACCCGTGCGCGCGGCGAGGTGAAACTCGAAAAAGGGGCGGCTTCGCTCTTTGTGTCGCTGAACGCTATCTACAACGGAATACTCAAAGACCGCACGGGAATGGAGTTGCGTGAGGCATATCTCGCATACGCCAAGGGAAACCTTGACCTTCGCGTGGGGCGTCAGATTGTAGTGTGGGGAGTGGCAGATGCCCTCCGACTGACCGACTGCGTGTCGCCATTCGACTATACAGAGTTCCTTGCGCAGGACTATGACGATATCCGTATGCCCGTCAATGCCCTGCGTGCCAAATACACATGGCGCACAGTGACATTCGAGGCGATAGGCATTCCCGTGGCCGACTTCTTCATCTTGCCCACCGACCAGCGCAACCCGTGGGCATTGAGCCTGCCGTCAGCCTCTCTTCCCTATGCCATAGACTTGGAAAGCGGCAAGCCAGAAAAAAGGCTTCGGAATATGGAGTACGGCGGGCGGATAACGGTCAGCCTCAGCGGGATTGATTTCTCCCTGAGCGCACTGCGCACATGGAACAAGATGCCCGCCCTCTCGCTTGCCTTGTCCAAGGACGGAAAGTCGCTTTTAGTCAATGGGGAATACCGACGCATGACGATGCTCGGCGCCGACTGCTCGCTGCCCATCGGGCAGTTTGTCCTTCGCACAGAGGCTGCGTGCTATTTCGGCGAGGCGCAAAGCGGAAGTGTTGGAAAGGACGTGGTATGCCGAGATACATACAACGCCCTTGTCGGCGTCGACTGGTATCCAGGCAACGACTGGAACTTCAGCGCGCAGTACTGCCACAAATACACGGCGGGCAGCATTGACGGTTTTTCTGTCTATCGCCATGCTGGGCTTGCTACAGCTCGCCTCTCCAAGGAACTGCTGCGCAACACGCTGAAACTTTCATCCTTTGCCTATATCGACGTAGCCAATGGTGGCGTTTTCAACCGCATCTCTGCTTCCTACGCCTTGAACGACCAAATCGAACTTACCACTGGATACGACTTCTTCCATGCCGACAAAGGAAAGTTTGCAATGTATAAACAGAATTCCGAGGTATGGCTGAAAGCGAAATATAGCTTTTGAATGACATAAAGATATTACATTTCATTCTTTTATAAGATGACAAAGAGAAGGATCTTCTTTTATCCTTTTTATCTCTTTTTCTATCAAAACGATTATTTCCTGTTTCACACATTTTGTCGTCAGTGTTGCCAGGTGTGAGCATCCACTGTATAATCTCTCCTTTGTCATTGATGATAAGATGTAGCTTGAATCCATAGAACCAACCCATAGTACACTTGCCATTGGCAGCCCAGCCTTTCATAGTCTTATGCTTGTACATACGCTTGATGTGGCAGCTGCGCAGGGGAATAGAGTCTATGATTGAAATGCCAGTGCATTTGCCTAGGGCACATGTCTGTAGAAATATCAATAAGAGCATATTTACCTTTTGCTGACGCTCGACAAATCGGTTATAGGATAGTGTATGGGGAAATTCGGAACGATGATGTTCACAAATCTCATGACGATAGAACGTTTTGAGATCTATGTAATGAGACTGATGATACATGATGAGGATAGTCATTATTTCACTATCGCTCATTACACACGGACGGTTTCGGCGATGCTTACTAGACTCGTCTAACAGACGTTTTTGAGTTGAGGAGCAAAAAACTTGCAGAATTCATCAAGAATACAGAATATTTCTATTAAATTTGTACTATTTATAGGAGTGGATATTTTTTCGTTAATACTTTGATTATCAACTATAAAGAAACGAAAAACATTCCACTCCTACAACTTTTTTGAAGATTTTCTTATACCGAACTCAGGTATATAGAACTAATACTTGAAATTATTTTACTGCTAATAGCTAGGTACTGTTTTTGTTTCCAAAACATCATCTTTTACTCGTCAAAAGGTGATCTTTTATGGTGCAAAAGGCTATCTTTTACAGCGTAAAAGGTTATCTTTTCTTTTACCTTTTTAAGTATTTGATTATCAGTGTATTTTACTTCTATTTTTTGGGGTATCTGTAGGAGTTTGTTTAAGAATTTATTTATACAATTTGCAATATGGCTTCCTGCTCTTTTTAGTATATTATCATTACTTAGTGCTAGCTTTTGTGGTAATCATATTCTATATATATTATAATGTGTATTTCCTCTTTTCTTCTATTTTGAGGTAGAAAACCAACTTTTTTCTCACTTTTTTCTTATTAAAGTTTGGTGTTTTGTTCTAAACTCTATACCTTTGCACTCGCTTTTACGAAATGAGTCATTCACAATTCGTTTAGGCACAACAAGAAAGAGTTCTTTGAAAAGATTTACATAACAGACAAAGTAGTACAAGAAGCAATAGTGCATATTTTTATGCACATTGGTAAAAAACAAACCGTTGATTTATTTAACAAGGGTGCTTTTAAACTTGATACTTTAGAATTTAGGATACATTCGAGCTATAGATACAAACGTTATCACTATTTTTTAGTGATATACATTATAATGATATTTTACAATGGAGAGTTTGATCCTGGCTCAGGATGAACGCTAGCTATAGGCTTAACACATGCAAGTCGAGGGGCAGCGAATAGATAGCTTGCTATTTATGTCGGCGACCGGCGCACGGGTGAGTAACGCGTATCCAACCTACCCATAACTAAGGGATAACCCAGCGAAAGTTGGACTAATACCTTATGTATTCGTTTGATCTCATGAGATTACGAATAAAGATTTATCGGTTATGGATGGGGATGCGTCTGATTAGCTTGTTGGCGGGGTAACGGCCCACCAAGGCAACGATCAGTAGGGGTTCTGAGAGGAAGGTCCCCCACATTGGAACTGAGACACGGTCCAAACTCCTACGGGAGGCAGCAGTGAGGAATATTGGTCAATGGACGCAAGTCTGAACCAGCCAAGTAGCGTGCAGGATGACGGCCCTATGGGTTGTAAACTGCTTTTATATGGGGATAAAGTGGGGAACGTGTTCCCTTTTGCAGGTACCATATGAATAAGGACCGGCTAATTCCGTGCCAGCAGCCGCGGTAATACGGAAGGTTCGGGCGTTATCCGGATTTATTGGGTTTAAAGGGAGCGTAGGCCGTTTGGTAAGCGTGTTGTGAAATGTAGTAGCTCAACTTCTAGATTGCAGCGCGAACTGTCAGACTTGAGTGCGCACAACGTAGGCGGAATTCATGGTGTAGCGGTGAAATGCTTAGATATCATGAAGAACTCCGATTGCGAAGGCAGCTTACGGGAGCGCAACTGACGCTGAAGCTCGAAGGTGCGGGTATCGAACAGGATTAGATACCCTGGTAGTCCGCACAGTAAACGATGGATGCCCGCTGTTAGCACCTAGTGTTAGCGGCTAAGCGAAAGCATTAAGCATCCCACCTGGGGAGTACGCCGGCAACGGTGAAACTCAAAGGAATTGACGGGGGCCCGCACAAGCGGAGGAACATGTGGTTTAATTCGATGATACGCGAGGAACCTTACCCGGGCTTGAATTGCAGATGAACGATTTAGAGATAATGAGGTCCTTCGGGACATCTGTGAAGGTGCTGCATGGTTGTCGTCAGCTCGTGCCGTGAGGTGTCGGCTTAAGTGCCATAACGAGCGCAACCCCTTTCTTTAGTTGCCATCAGGTTCTGCTGGGCACTCTGGAGATACTGCCACCGTAAGGTGTGAGGAAGGTGGGGATGACGTCAAATCAGCACGGCCCTTACGTCCGGGGCTACACACGTGTTACAATGGGTGGTACAGATAGTTGGTCGTGTGCAAATACGATCTAATCCTTAAAACCATTCTCAGTTCGGACTGGGGTCTGCAACCCGACCCCACGAAGCTGGATTCGCTAGTAATCGCGCATCAGCCATGGCGCGGTGAATACGTTCCCGGGCCTTGTACACACCGCCCGTCAAGCCATGAAAGCCGGGGGTGCCTGAAGTTCGTGACCGTAAGGATCGACCTAGGGCAAAACTGGTAATTGGGGCTAAGTCGTAACAAGGTAGCCGTACCGGAAGGTGCGGCTGGAACACCTCCTTTCTGGAGCAGGATGTAAAACCTTGCTAAAGTAGCCAAACATTTGGCAACAAGATTAAAGTAACCGATATATTTTTATCAATATATTATTGTTATCAATATAAATTGGTTTGTTTTCTTCTTGTACTGCGAGTAATCTGTATTATATACTTTATTTCAGCGTATAAGGAAGCTAGGCAAGAGCCGCATGGCTTTTCCAACTCAGTCCTATAGCTCAGTTGGTTAGAGCGCCACACTGATAATGTGGAGGTCGGCAGTTCAAGTCTGCCTGGGACTACTTCTTAACTCGTAGAAGTGTGTGTGTTGTTCTCATTCTAGTATTGAGGATTTAATATCACCTTAAACGAACAAATAACGATACTCTGTATAAAGTAAATATAAAACCCCTTGGGGGATTAGCTCAGCTGGCTAGAGCACCTGCCTTGCACGCAGGGGGTCAACGGTTCGAATCCGTTATTCTCCACATTAGACTATAAAATCTCTATTTTTTATAGAGTAGTCTTTACGATCTTTGACATATTGCAACAATGAATAAACTGTAAGTATGAACTGTTTTTTATAATATTATTATAATAAATAGTTTCTAAGAAAAGAATTCCATTTCTTTTAATAGAAATCACACAACAGCTGAAAGTATGAGCTACATACTCTTTTTGCGGTATTAGTTTACTAGCAATTAGAGTCGAGCGAAGAAAGTAAGAAAGGGCGCATGGCGGATGCCTTGGCTCATGGAGGCGATGAAGGACGTGATAAGCTGCGATAAGCTTCGGGTAGATGCAAATAATCTTTGATCCGAAGATTTCCGAATGGGACAACCTAGCGTGTTGAAGACACGTTACTCTTGCAATGTAAGAGAGCTAACGCAGGGAACTGAAACATCTTAGTACCTGTAGGAAGAGAAAATAATTTAATGATTTCCCTAGTAGTGGCGAGCGAACGGGAAGTAGCCCAAACCTATGACGTAGCAATGCGCCATAGGGGTTGTAGGACCACGACATTGTATTAAGTCAATCGAGAAGAATATTCTGGAAAGAATAACCATAGAGGGTGATAGTCCTGTACTCGAAGTGCGACTTAGCATAGTGGTATCCTGAGTACCGCGGAACACGTGTAATTCTGCGCGAATCAGCCGGGCCCATCCGGTAAGGCTAAATACTCCCATGAGACCGATAGTGAACGAGTACTGTGAAGGAAAGGTGAAAAGCACTCCGCGAGGAGAGTGAAATAGTTCCTGAAACCATGCGCCTACAAGCGGTCGGAGCAAAGTAATTTGTGACGGCGTGCCTTTTGCATAATGAACCTACGAGTTACCATGTCTGGCAAGGATAAGTGATTCAGTCACGCATCCATAGTGAAAGCGAGCCTGAACAGGGCGTTATAGTCAGATGGGGTAGACGCGAAACCAAGTGATCTACACTTACCCAGGTTGAAGTTCGGGTAACACCGAATGGAGGACCGCACCAATAAGCGTTGAAAAGCTTCTGGATGAGGTGAGTGTAGGAGTGAAAGGCCAATCAAACTTGGAGATAGCTCGTACTCCCCGAAAGGCATTTAGGTGCCGCGTGCTACGATCAGCATAAGAGGTAGAGCGACCGATAGGTCAAGAGGGCTTCACCGCCTATTGCGACCTGACGAACTCCGAATGCTTATGTTTTGCAGTAGTGCAGTAAGGGGGCGGGTGCTAAGGTCCGTCCCCGAGAGGAGAAGAATCCAGACCGTCATCTAAGGTCCCGAAATTCTGTCTAAGTTAGTCTAACGAAGTGTGGTCCCCGTGACAGCTAGGATGTTGGCTTGGAAGCAGCCATTCATTCAAAGAGTGCGTAACAGCTCACTAGTCGAGGGTCCGTGCATGGATAATAATCGGGTATTAAGTCAGATACCGAAGGTGCGGGATAGTATTGTATATAAAAAGTATCGGTAGGGGAGCATTCCATCGGCGCAGAATATAGACCGTAAGGTTTGTTGGAGCTTATGGAAAAGCAAATGTAGGTATAAGTAACGATAAAAAGGGTTAGATTCCCTTTCGCCGAAAGACCGAGGTTTCCCGGGCGATGCCAATCAGCCCGGGGTTAGTCGAGTCCTAAGTCTCATCCGAACGGAGCAGGCGATGGCAGATGAGGTTAATATTCCTCAACTTGCTTATATAGTGAAGTGGAGACGGAGCAGTGACACTGTCGCGTCCTGACGGACATGGACGTTTAATATTTTAGGCATTGATAGGTGCAGGCAAATCCACACCTTGAGCTGAGAATAGAAAGTACAACTTTCTCTTCGGAGAAAGTTGATAGTACAGGTAATCATACTCCCGAGAAAATCCGCTAGCGTTAATATTTAAGCAACTCGTACCGCAAACGGACACACGTGGTCGGGTAGAATATACTAAGGCGTTGAGAGATTCATGGTTAAGGAACTAGGCAAATTGACCCTGTAACTTCGGGATAAAGGGTCCTCGTATTTAGCTATACGAGGCGCAGAGAATAGGTCCAGGCAACTGTTTAACAAAAACACAGGGCTGTGCTAACTCGAAAGATGATGTATACAGCCTGACACCTGCCCGGTGCTGGAAGGTTAAGAGGAGAGCTTAGATGTAAATCGACGGTTTGAATTGAAGCCCCAGTAAACGGCGGCCGTAACTATAACGGTCCTAAGGTAGCGAAATTCCTTGTCGGGTAAGTTCCGACCTGCACGAATGGTGTAATGATCTGGACGCTGTCTCAACCATGATCTCAGTGAAATTGTAGTATCGGTGAAGATGCCGATTACCCGCGATGGGACGAAAAGACCCCGTGAACCTTTACTACAGCTTAGCATTGACCTTGGTCATCCGATGTGTAGGATAGGCCGGAGGCTTTGAAGCGGGCGCGCCAGCGTTTGTGGAGCCATCCTTGAAATACGGCCCTTTGGCTGTCTGAGGTCTAACGCGCTTTATGTGCGGACATTGTTTGGTGGGTAGTTTGACTGGGGTGGTCGCCTCCAAAAGCGTAACGGAGGCTTCCAAAGGTACCCTCAGGTCGATTGGTAACCGACCTCATGGAGTGTAATGGCATAAGGGTGCTTGACTGGGAGGCAGACATGCC
Source organism: Prevotella bivia DSM 20514 (assembly GCF_000262545.1). Classification (GTDB taxonomy): domain Bacteria; phylum Bacteroidota; class Bacteroidia; order Bacteroidales; family Bacteroidaceae; genus Prevotella; species Prevotella bivia. The sequence continues at coordinate 48,520 of NZ_JH660658.1, forward strand.
GAGCAGGTAGGAAACTAGGGCATAGTGATCCGGCGGATGTGTATGGAAACTCCGTCGCTCAAAGGATAAAAGGTACTCCGGGGATAACAGGCTGATCCCCCCCAAGAGCTCATATCGACGGGGTGGTTTGGCACCTCGATGTCGGCTCGTCACATCCTGGGGCTGGAGAAGGTCCCAAGGGTTGGGCTGTTCGCCCATTAAAGTGGCACGCGAGCTGGGTTCAGAACGTCGTGAGACAGTTCGGTCTCTATCTATCGTGGGCGTTGGAGTTTTGAGTGGTGCTGACACTAGTACGAGAGGACCGTGTTGGACAGACCTCCGGTTTACCAGTTGTGCCGCCAGGTGCACTGCTGGGTATCTGAGTCTGGTATGGATAAGCGCTGAAAGCATCTAAGTGCGAAGCCTTCCGCGAGATGAGAACTCCTCATAAGGGTCGTCATAGACGATGACGTTGATAGGGTGTAGGTGTACAGACGGTGACGTCAAAGCCGAGCACTACTAATTGCCCGAAACTTTCTTCGGTGCTTTCTAGGGTAATATTCCCTATTGGCACAGTGGTTCATTCTTTGAGCTGTTGATTTCTAGGACAGTAGATAGTATTCTACTCTTATAGTTTATTAGTTACAATATGTCACCGTTATTTAGGTGGTTATTGCGACGGGGTTCCACCTCTTCCCATTCCGAACAGAGAAGTTAAGCCCGTTTGCGCCGATGGTACTGCAATGCAATGTGGGAGAGTAGGAGGCTGCCTTTTTTTATAGCAAGTAGAAGTCCTGATTACTGAAAAGTAGTCAGGACTTTTTTTTTGTGTGTTCAGGACTTTTTTTTGTGTGTTGCCTGCTTATACTTTTATGATTTAATTTTATTGCTGTCCGATAAAACTTTATATTCCTTATAACTTATGCTTCAGCCCCTTATTTTATGGTGTTGAAGCATGATTTTTTAATTCCAAGCCCCATTCCCTGAATAACGGCATCGGTGATGGATCCGAAGCAGCCTCTTCAACACATCACAGAGCAGTAAGTTGGCTATCAAGGTAATCCAAATTTGTATCTTGATGGCATCCTCGCTCTCTCCATAGAAGTAGCGAAGCGGGAAATTCTGCTTTTAATGCGGCTGATTTCATACGGCAAAGGTATGAACTTTATGTTCACTACTTTGCTTTACCAACTGGAAAAATCCGCTGACCCAGAACAATGGAAGTTTTTGAAAAAATATGAAAATAGCCTCTTCCTTTTGTAGAAAGAGGCTATTTGTGTTTATATGTGAGAATACTTATTTAGATCTCCACAAGCCGTGTAGGTTGCAATATTCGCGAGCGTAAACGTTTTTAGCATCGGTCTTGAATTCTGCTACAGGCTTCTCAGAAGGAGAAAGATATTTGCGTAGAACTTCGTTGTTGTCTGTGATTAGCTCAATCCATTGGATAGAATGCTCTTCTGTCATAGGATGTTCTACAGAACCAACTGTTACACGGTATCCGCCTTCGATCTTCTCCACTACAGGAACATGCTTTTCTGTTGCTGCGTCTGTAGTGTTTTCTACAACTCGCTGGTGGCTGCATAGATCTTTTTCAGAGTCGATTAATACTTCAACAAGATTGTTGCATCCCTTACACTTATATACTTCTAATTTCTTTGCCATAATGTTTCTGTTTTAATTTGTACTAATGCAAAGATAAATATTAATATCGTAAGCGCCAAATATTTTTGGATTTATTATAATTTTAGCAAACAATTATTTTGTATTAATGTATCTCTTTGCGCTGAGTATCATTTCCTTTAAGAAGTTATCTTTCACCACTTGGCACAGACGATCCAACTCTTTTGTTACCATCCTTTTTTCGTGGACATCTAGTTTTGGAGCCTTTTTACACGCTTTATAAAGCGAATTAACGTAGTAAGGAGTAGCCGACGAATTGGGACTTCTGCCAATCAGTCGTCGATAGTTGATGAATGTTGCGAGAAAGTTTTCAGAAGGTCCTGTTGTTATAACATTCGTTTTACTCCAATCAATATTATTCAGTTTGTCCCAATCTGCATTATTTAATATCGAGTCGGCTTCATCAAACTTTATAATGTACGAACGCTTTTGATTTTTCTGTCCAGGCTTTTTTGATAATACCGCAATAAGTCTACCCTCAACAGCGCCACTTCTTTTCTCCGTCCATTCCATAGCATAGGCATATCTACGTGTAGGATCTTTAGTGTCCATATAATACTGCTGAATATTATTATCGTAAAGCGACGATCCTACTTCAATGTTTTGATTATTTATTCCAGCGATTGATCTAAGGGTTCTCTTGCTGTTCTTGTTGTTTTGAATTTGCAAATAAGCCCCTTTTCTATCGCTCAAGAAAGCCTTCTTAAGACGCTCTAGCTGTTTGCCCGAATGTTTGTCTAAACAGAATTTGTATTCTTTCATAAAGTCGCGCGAGTCGTTACCATCGTTATGCTCAATGACATACGACGACACTTTATTACTGCTAACAAACTGATCAATAGCTTTTTGTATTTGCTCTTGCGCTTGCATCACTGACGGCATCATAGAAACGACGACCCCCAGCATAAAAATTCTAGTCTTTTTCATAATTCAATAACATTTATTGATTCTACATTTTCTTTTTTATATTCGATAGATCCATCTTCGTTTGTAATAGGGACATAGCCCATTGCTCCTGCACGTGCAATGCAAAGTTCGGTTTTTGCATGCTCTGCTTCTTGCTGAATTTCAGCAATATTTTGAGCTATGATACGTTTTGTTTCCTCGCTCAGTTCATAGTTTGAGAGAAATTCTTCATCTACTTCAACTGATTTCACATTTTTGAGCGTAGGCTTACAATCCTTTTCCTTTATTTTTTGTTCCTTTACTTTTTGGGCTACTTTTGCCGTCTTTTTTATGTTTTCAGTAGCTTTTGGCTGTACATCAATTATAAGAGGTTTATCCACTTTTATCTCCTGCTTTACCTGTTTTCTAATGCTCTCCGTTATCGCTACCGTTTCTTTTTCTCTTTCTATGCCTCTATTATATATAATAAAAGTTGTAGCAACCGAAACCACCAGTACCACAGTAGCTGCTATTTTCATCCATAGCCTGTCTTTCTTTTGCTTAGGTACGATTATTTCTTCGCTTACCCTATTTGGCATTCCATCATCGAAATAGCCAAACATTTTCTTATACGCTTCCCATTCTTGAGGAATATTCTCTTCCGAGCGGAAGTAAGCCCCTAAAGCTTCCTCTTCCTCTATCGAGGTAAGTCCCTCCATGAACTTATGAAGCAGTGCCTCTATTTTATTCTTATTGTATATGATACTCATTGTTTATTCCTCCTTTTAATATCGTTTAATAGTGTGTGTCTAGCTTTTGAAAGCAGTGTGCTAACCGAAGTTTCTTTCAGATCAAGCAGCGTTGCTATCTCCTTTATTGATTTCCTTTCTACCTGTCGCATCTTTAATATGGTGTATTCCGTTGTAGGTAATTTTCCCAATCTTTGTTCTAACCATTGCCAGTTCTCGTTTTCCTCCACCGCAACATCAGGTAAGTTATTACAAGCTATTTGCTGCTGTCGCTCCTCTAATGGTACGCTCCTTCGCTGTCGTTTTTGGTTGAGTGTCTCATTATGTGCAATGCGCGAAGCCATAGCCGTTACCGATCGAAACTCGTCAAGATGATCTCGCATTTGCCAAAAACGTATTAGCACTTCTTGTGCTACATCCTCGGCGTCCGACTCTGTTGCTCCAGCAGCTATGCTAGCCGCAAAAGCTGCTTGGCGAATAGTAGGTGCTATATTGGCAAAGTCTTTTTCTTCTATCATCTTTTTTATGCTTCTTACATTTATGACACATTCTATACCGCAATCTCAATTTATTTTAACTTTTTTTCAGTAGGTTAGCAAGGTGATAATTTGAGAAAAGTATTGAAATATATCTTTTTTGATGTACTTTTGCAGCAAAGATAATAAGATATTAGTTTTTAAAGTAAAAAGATTATGAAGAAAATTAGAGCAGCAGTTGTAGGCTATGGTAATATTGGTCAGTTTACCGTAGAGGCATTAGAAGCAAGTAACGATTTTGAGATAGCAGGCATTGTACGCCGTCAAGGAGATAAAGACAAACCTTTAGAGCTTACTCCATACGCAGTTGTTGATGATATTACAAAGTTAAAGGATGTTGATGTAGCTATCCTAGCAGCTCCAACTCGTAGTTGTCCAGAGTATGCAGAGAAGATAGTTGCATTAGGTATTCATACCGTCGACTCGTATGATATTCACACAGGTATCCTGGAATATCGCACCGCACAGATGGAAAACTGTAAGAAAGCTGGTAAGGTAAGCGTTATTGCTGCAGGTTGGGATCCAGGGTCTGACTCTGTAGTGCGTGTGCTTCTCGAAGGTCTTGCTCCAAAGGGATTGTCATATACCAACTTCGGTCCTGGTATGTCAATGGGACACTCTGTTTGTGTACGTGGCAAGGAAGGTGTTAAGGAAGCTCTTTCAGTAACTATCCCATTAGGCGAAGGCATTCACCGTCGTATGGTATATGTAGAACTTGAAGAAGGTGCTAAACTTGAAGAGGTAACTAAGCTCATCAAGGCCGATCCATATTTTGCAAGTGATGAAACTCACGTTTTCGCTGTAGCTAACGTTGATGATGTTAAGGACATGGGACACGGTGTGCACATGGTACGCAAGGGCGTGAGTGGAAAAACTCAGAACCAGCGTTTCGAGTTCAATATGAGCATCAATAACCCAGCACTTACAGCACAGGTTCTTGTAAACTGTGCTCGTGCCGCTATGCGTCTAGCTCCAGGATGCTATACCATGCCTGAAATCCCTGTAATCGACTACCTTTCACAGAGTCGTGAAGAGGTGATTAATACTTTGGTATAAAAATAAGAAATATTAAACGAGTTACAGCTCGCAGACACGTTAGAAGTTAAGCCACTTAAAACCAAATGCGAGATCTACTCTATAACAAATATCCCTATTTTTCTTTGTGAGAAATAGGGATTATTTTATGTTTGCGATTGTAAAAGGTAATCTTTTACTTTTGTTGTTTTAACTACTAGATATATAGCTTCTCATTTTTCTTTGCTGATAAGCAATTTTGAAAAATACATACAACATATTTATAGTTACAGCTTCTGTACAAATAACTTATTTTTCAAAATAGAATAGGGGTATATATAAGGTGAAAGAGTTGAATATAAATCTTCGCTTTAGGTAATTTAGTTAAAATTAGATGAATATATCAAGTATTTTGTCTTATTTATGAGTAAAAATATTATATTTGCAACATAATGAACAATATTTAAAGTAATGGTCGCACAATTATTACTAACTTACAACTATTTATTATATGAATACCTTGGACAAATCAAAGCAATCCTCATCGGTAATTTCTACAACCGTACAATTTGAAGGTAATGATAAAATTTTAGTCGGCATGATCTGCGGACTTTTGGGCTTTTGGCTTTTTGCGCAAAGCATGCTAAACGTTAATCTCGTAATGGGCAAAAGCCTACACTTGGATAGTTCTACGCTCAATTTTGCAGTTTCAATTATGGCGATGGTCTGTGGTATGTTTATTGTTGTCATTGGACGTTTGGGCGATATACTTGGACATACTCGTGTGTTGCGTATTGGTTATTATCTCAGCATTGTTGGATCAATCATTATTGCTGTTGTCCCTCTCTCGGGTATAGCAGGACCACTGCTTATCTTAGGGCGTATCCTTATGGGAGTCTCTGGTGCTGCTATCATGCCTACTAGCTTGGCTTTGATTAAGCGATATTGGCAAGGGCACAGACAGCAACGTGCCATTAGTCTTTGGTCAATGGGTACATGGGGTGGGGGTGCCTTTGCCTCCTTCGTTGGCGGACTAATTTCTAAATATCTTAATAGTGGACTTTTTGAAGGTTGGCGTTGGATCTTCATTTTTTGCGCATTGACAGCTACCTTGGGTGTTTTCCTTTTACGTGATCTTCCTCAAGATCCAAAGCCAGCCAGTAACACGCCTTCAAAGTTTGATTATCTAGGATCCTTTATCTTAGTATTGATGCTCGTTTCGCTGATGATTATCATAACCAACGGGGGTGCATGGGGTTGGCTAAGCCTTACTACTATCTTACTAGCTGTTATCTTCTTGGTATGCATATCTCTATTCTATCGTATAGAGAATAAACGTGGCAAGGAAGCCCTTATTGACCTCCAACTGTTTAAGAGTAAGAAATTCAGTGGTGCAACCATTGTGAACTTCTGTATGAATAGTATGGCAGGTTTACTCATCATTGCTATGATGCTGATACAACAAGGGGCACAAGTTGACGAGAGTTCCGCAGGTATGCTTACACTAGGCTATGGCATTGCACTCGTCAGCTTTATTCGCGTAGGTGAAGTCATTATGCGGAAGTGTGGTAAACGTTTTCCTATTCTGTTGGGACTATCACTTGTTATGATAGCTACTCTTTTGCTTTTACCTACCCACATTATGGCTCATCAATACAAAGTACTCGTTATCATATCCATGACTTTCTTTGGATTGGGTCTCGCACTCTTTGCGACCCCTATTACTGATGTGGCATTAAGTGATTTAGACAATAGCGATGCTGGTGTAGGTTCTGGTATCTTCAAGATGGCATCGTCGCTTGGAGCTGCGATTGGAGTGGCTATTTCAACAGGTCTCTTTATGGGAATTAGCATGTCTAGTAATAAAATCAACTTTCTTGATACTTTTCTAGTATGGATGGGTCGTCAAGAAAATGTGATGATAAGAGGGGGTGCTATGATCGCTATTTTCTTCAACCTACTAATAGTAGTTGTAGCTATCTTTATAACTATGCGTACTATACCTGGGAATAAAGAGAGTAGGAAATAATAATGGTAAGTAGTTTAAGTTGCTTCATAGGGAGAAAAATGATTTTATTATATATCACCAATCGTAAAAAAAATATGAGTGAAAGAACACAAATGTACTGATCATATAGTCAGATGAATATATCAAATCGTTATATCTAAATCTATTTTTTTTTATTAACAGATTTCCTCTTCCTCCTCTTATTATATTTTTAGTATCTTTGCACAAACAAAAATCATTATACTAGATAATATGAAGACAACTAAAATTCTATCATTGCTTGTGATGCTGTTTGTCTCTGTTCTCGGTTTTGCTCAAGGGCAACCAGTACATTTTAGTGTTCAGCAAAAGCAGGTGTCTCCTACTGAGGTGGATGTTATTTTTTCAGCAACTATAGATAAAGGTTGGCATGTTTACTCTACAGGTTTACCTGCTGATGGTCCTATTTCCGCTACAGTTACTACCGAAAAAGCGGTTGGTGCCGAACCTATAGGCAAGCTTATTGCTAGTGGGCAAGAGAAAAATGTGTTCGATCCAGTATTCAGTATGAAGTTACGTTATTTTGAAAACAAAGTAACTTTCATTCAAAAATATAAAATTACGGGTAAAACTTATCATATCAAGGGGTTCCTAGAGTATGGCTCTTGCGATGATGAGCAATGTATGCCTCCTACTGATGTTGAGTTTGATTATAAAGGTAATGGTCCAGCTACAGCTCCTACCGCAAAGGAAACAGTAGCGGAAACAACTGCTGGTGAGGGCAAAACAGTCGAAAGCGCATTAGATGCTTTGCCTGCAGTTGCTGCTACAGATACTATGGCAAAAGCGGTGGTAGCAGGCGACTCTGTAGTTGCTCCTATTGCTGCCCCTGCGTTATCGAAGGATGTGGAAGCACAGTGGTGGACTCCAATTATAAAAGAGCTTAAAGCTTTTAATGAAACGACTGGCAGTCAAGGTCAGTCGCTTTGGTATATTTTCTTGATGGGTATTGTGGGTGGATTAGTAGCATTGCTTACTCCATGTGTATGGCCTATCATTCCAATGACCGTTAGCTTCTTCTTGAAGCGTGCGAAAGACGATCGTAAGAAAGGTATTCGCGATGCTATTACTTATGGTATTTCGATTATTGTTATCTATATGGGTTTAGCTTTGCTTATTACAGCTATCTTTGGCCCTCAACGTTTGAATGCCTTGGCTACCAATGCACCTTTCAACATCTTCTTCTTCTTGATGTTGCTTGTGTTTGCCTTTAGCTTCTTTGGTTGGTTCGAATTGGCTTTGCCTTCTAAGTGGGGTAATGCTGTTGATAATAAGGCCTCAGCAACGACGGGCTTGTTGTCTATTTTCTTGATGGCATTTACCTTATCACTTGTTAGTTTCTCTTGTACAGCTCCTGTAGTAGGCTTATTGTTGGTGCAAGCTGTTACGAGTGGCGACTATATTGCTCCTGCTGTAGGTATGTTTGGTTTTGCACTAGCTTTAGCCTTACCTTTCACGCTCTTTGCATTGTTCCCAACATGGCTCAAGCAAGCACCAAAATCGGGTTCTTGGATGAATATGATCAAGGTAGTGCTTGGCTTTATTGAATTGGCATTTGCCCTCAAGTTCTTCTCCGTAGCCGATCTTGCTTATGGTTGGCATTTACTCGATCGTGAGGTATTCCTATCACTTTGGATTGCTATCTTCGGTTTACTTGGTTTGTATCTCATCGGTATATTCAAGTTTCCACACGATGATGTTGATGGTAAGCCAATGCCAGTGCCTGCTATTATGCTTGGTTTGGTATCCCTAGCATTTACTATTTATATGATTCCAGGTCTTTGGGGTGCTCCATGTAAGGCTGTTAGTGCTTTCGCACCTCCTATGAATACACAAGACTTTAACCTAGCTCCAACAACAGTACATGCAGCTTATACCGATTATGAAGAGGGTATGCGTGCTGCGGCTGCTACAGGTAAGCCTGTTTTGATCGACTTTACTGGCTTTGGCTGTGTAAACTGTCGTAAGATGGAAGCTTCTGTATGGAGTGATAAACGGGTAGCCGATAAGCTTATGAAGGATTACATCTTGATTTCTCTGTATGTAGATGATAAAACTCCATTAAAGGAGCCTATTAAGGTGAAACGTACAGATGGTACCGAACGCACCTTGCGTACTATTGGCGATAAGTGGAGCCATTTAGAGGAATCTAAGTTTGGTTATCTTGCTCAACCTTTCTATGTTCCATTGGATAATATGGGTAAACCTTTGAATGGCAGCTATTCTTATAAGGAAGATATACCTGCTTATCTCGACTTCCTCGATAAGGGTTTAGAAAATTATAAAAAGTAAAGATCTTATTTTCACATATAACATCGGGCTTGTTCACCATGAATAAGCCCGATTTTCTTTTTCGTTTTCTGCTTTTAATCCTTTCTATATTGTACTAGTTTTTTCGTTGTGTGCGATTACAATGTTAAAGAGGTCGTTTTCTTCTTTATATTATTTGGAAATATTATTCATTTAGTTTATATTTGCACTATGTTTTTTCTAGTGATTTTGACTTTCTTTTAAAATCACTCCGAGGTTGGTAGCATCCTGCACCAACCTCTTTTGGTTTTAGGGGTTTGATAAAATCATTTATTTTGATTTGGCTGTAATAATTCATTTTTATACCTTTGTCAGAGCAGTTTTAACCTTATTAGTATGTATAAAATAGTTACTATACTTTTCTTTTGCTTGTGCAATTTTTGTTTCTGCTCGTGTGGAAAAATAATAGAGGAAGATGAAAAATCATCTGATAAAATTGAGAAGATAAAGCCAAAGCATAGCGGTGGTACTTCATCTACTAGCGGGCCAACATCTACCCAAAAAGGTTATGATGAGAACCACCCTCTTAGTGTTTCTGAATTTTCTAAGTCTAATTATGGTGATGCTGCTGTATGGGTGGTAGGTTATATAGTAGGCGACTGTAAAAAGAATATAAAATATGCCGAGTGGGAACCTCCTTTTTCTTACGATTCGTCTATTTTGTTAGCTGATGTTAGTGGTGAAACAGATGCGGACAAGGTAATGTCTGTTCAGTTAGTAACTGCATCGATAAAGAATGATTTAGGTTTGATTTATCACCCTGAGCTTAAAGGAAAGAAATTACTAGTGCTTGGAACTAAACAAACCTATCTAGGTGTGGTAGGTATAAAGAAGTATATAGGCGCTTATACCCTTTTAGATCAATAGGAGGGGATTGATCGAATTTTGCTGTTGCGGTGCTGATTTATCCATTATTTGCATTGCCTTAATTGGGAATCAATTGTTATAAGGTGATATAGAAAGAGACGATGCGATGCATCGTCTCTAGCGCTTAACAAAGCAATACTTTTTAGTTGTGAACCAATGTGCCAATGTCTTCACCATCCATTACCTTCTTTAGGTTGCCTATAATATCCATATTGAATACATAGATAGGTAAGTTGTTTTCTTTGCACATGGTGGTAGCGGTGAGATCCATAACTTTTAAGCCCTTATTGTAAATATCATCGTAAGTAATTTCAGAGAATTTAGTTGCGGTAGGGTCTTTCTCTGGATCGGCAGTATAAACACCATCTACACGAGTGCCTTTTAGCATTACATCTGCTTCAATCTCAATACCACGAAGGCTAGAACCAGTATCTGTTGTAAAGTAGGGATTGCCAGTTCCGCCCGACATAATAGCAATGTTACCATTTTCCATTGCTTCGATAGCTTTCCATTTGCTATAAAACTCCCCAATAGGTTCCATACGAATAGCGGTGAAAACTTTCGCTTTTGCACCTATAGCTTCAAGAGCAGAGCTAAGTGCTAAGGAGTTGATAACTGTGGCGCACATACCCATCTGGTCGCCTTTTACACGATCAAAACCTTTTTGGCTGCCACTCAAACCACGGAAAATATTACCACCACCGATAACAATGCCTATCTGAACACCCATTTCTTGCACTTCCTTTATTTGACGTGCATAGTCGTTTAAACGATCAGCATCAATGCCGTAACCTTGTTTACCCATTAAGCTTTCACCTGAAAGCTTCAATAAAATGCGTTTAAATCTTGCCATATCTTTACTATAATAATTTCGTCTTATAATACAAATTCTACCTCTTTAAATAAGTAAGAATTTACCATTCCTTCACGGGTACGTAGGACAAGATGCCCATCATCTTCCACTTCTACAATGGCTCCTTCAAAGTACCCATTTTGATCTTTATATTGGTAAAACCCTTTTTTACGGTAAAGGCTTTCATGATAAAGCCCACTTATACCGTCATATTCGCTATGCTCAATATAATTAAAGTATTTGCGAAAAGCTGTAACGATCTCTGTTAAGAGCGTTTCACGATCCACTTCATGCCCGAGTATTCCACAAAGCGAAATAGGGTTAGGAGCATCTGATTTAAAATCGGTTTGGTTTACATTCAATCCCACTCCGAGTACAAAGTCTTTGATGTGTCCACCTGATAGTTTTGTTTCTATCAATGTGCCACTTAGCTTCTTATCTTTCCAATATATATCATTGGGCCATTTTAAGGTAATATCCTCTGGAACATATTGATTGATAACCTCCTTCAAAGCCAAAGCTCCTGCCTCGGCTAATAGGAATTGTTGACGAAGAGGAATACGTGAAGGGTGAACCAATACAGAAAAGAGTAGGTTTTTGCCATTTTCACTTTCCCATTCGTTAGTGCCTTGTCCTCGACCTGCTGTTTGATAATCTGCAATCACTATTGTCATCTTCTCACCTTCTTCTGGCGTATAAGTGCGAAGATAAGTATTTGTGCTATCAACCGATGTGAGCTGTACTACTTTATAATCGGTCGGTGTACTTTGTTTTGATATAAATTTACTTTTTATCGCCTGAAACAATCCCATTGTTTAATATCATTCTATTTTATATAAAAGGTAAGAAAGCGTCAATGATGTGGTTTATCTTAGGTTCGCTTTCTGGTGTTCCTAGTACTGTTATAATATCAAATCTTACATCGTAAGCACCACCATATCGTTTTATAAAAGCATTTGCAGCAATTGATAACGACTTTATTTTTTGAGCATCAACAGCGGTGTCAGCATCTGTAAAAACTTCGTTACGGCGTGTCTTTACCTCCACAATAATTAGTGTTTCGCCCATTACCGCAACTATATCTATGTCGCGATGTCCGCATTTCCAATCACGATAGAGAATAGTGTAGCCTTGTCGCTGTAAGTAGTCAGCAGCAACATTCTCGCCCCATTTTCCTAGTTCGTTATGATATGCCATAATGTTTTCTATATGTTTTTTATACTTACAAAGATATGTTTTTTTAGTGTATATTCAAAATAAAACAAGTATTTTTGCAATATGAGTACAGAAGAAACTGTAAAGAAAGATATTTACTATATGCAGCGTGCTTTAGACGAAGCAAAACAGGCATATAAAGAGGGAGAAATACCAATTGGCGCTATTGTTGTGTGTAAAAATAAGATTATAGCACGCGCGCATAATCTTACAGAAACCCTACACGATGTAACAGCACATGCCGAGATGCAAGCCATTACGATTGCTGCTAATGAGCTAGGTGGAAAATACTTAGAGGATTGTACGCTTTATGTTACTGTAGAGCCTTGTATTATGTGTGCTGGTGCATTAGGTTGGTCGCAAATAAAGCGTGTTGTTTTTGGATGTCTTGATGAAAAACGTGGATACCATGAATATGCTCCTAAAGCTTTACACCCTAAAGCAAATGTTATAGGTGGGGTTTTGGACAGCGAATGCAAAGCGCTTATGCAACGCTTTTTTAAGGAACGACGATAGCTATATAGCTTCTTTTAAAATTTCATATAGATAAAAGGTTGTACATTGTCCTGACTAATATTGATAACAAGCTGAAGGACAAAGATAAAAATGAGTAATTTTAAGATCCAATGGGAACGAATGAAACGTATTTGAACCCATTGATAATCATGTTCGCGTAGAGAAAGGAAGTCGAGACATAGGAGGAAGATGAAAAGCCAAAGTGGGCGGGCATAGAGAAAGGGTAGGGCTGAAGATAAACTAAAGTGGTGGACTATTTGCGAAAGAATAGCAATAGCTGTGTTCATATCTTGTGCTCGGAAGAAAATCCATGCTAGGGTAACATAGGAAAAGGTGAGTAACCAACTAAAAAAACTTATTGTAGCGGTATTCTTTATATTCTTTAAGCCTAGATTATAGAAGTATTTGTGAGCTACTAAGCCCACACCGTGCATTATCCCCCAGATAACAAACATCCATGAGGCACCATGCCAAAGACCAGCTACGATCATTACGATGAAGCTATTGAGATAGGTGCGTAGAAACCCTCGGCGGTTACCTCCAAGAGGAATATATAGATAATCGCGAAACCAAGTGGAAAGGGCAATGTGCCAACGATGCCAAAACTCGGTGAGGTTAAGACTTTGGTAAGGGAAGCGGAAGTTGTCTTTTAGCTGAATGCCTATGAGTGCAGCCATACCTATGGCAAGATCGCTATAACCTGCAAAGTCGCAATATATCTGTAGCGAGAAGCCTATTACGCCCATAAGGTTTTCGAAGCCTGTGTAGGCAAGGGGATCATTGAAAATAAAGTTGTTATATTGGGCAAGATAATCGGCTATAACACATTTCTTAACGAGTCCACAAAGGATAAGCCATAGCCCACGATAAATGAGGGTAGAGCTAGCTTGTTGATGTCTGCGAAGTTGTGGAATAAGAACCTCTGCACGTGTGATAGGTCCTGCTATTAGCAGTGGGAAGAAAGTGAGGTAGAAGGTATAGTCAAGCAATGAGCATGTACTCTCAAAACGCTTGCGGTAAACATCTATGGTATAGCTTACGGCTTGAAATGTGTAAAAAGAAATTCCTATAGGTAGAAAGATCGTATGGAGGGAGAAATTGGTGTTGAAGATCTGGCGTACAATTTCTATAGTAAAGCCCATATATTTAAGGTAGGCAAGTGGTAACAGCTCAAGGATAATAGTTATGGCTAGTACATATTTTCTTTTCTTTCCTGCTTCTATGAGCATCATTTGCTTAGTAAGATACCATGAAAAGATTGTAGTAAGAGGTAACAAAACTACTCCCCATTGGTTTATCATAGTGGCAAAGAAAAAGCTAAAAGCTATTACCCATAGTTTGCGTCCTATGTTTTTTTGTGCTGAAAACTGGATATAGACAGCAAAAAAGATGATAAACACCACCATAAACGGCAAGGAGTACAGCGACCAATGAGCCGTTGTAAAGAGTGATTGCCATTGTTGAAGTGTTGTTATGGGCATATTTATACTTTAGTATCCTTCAAAAGAAGGAGGGAAAATTTTGGTTTTTGTTGCTTTGTGGTGATGCTTTGGATATTGAAGATAGAGCGGAGCAGCACACTGCCTACCAGCAAGGTATATGGCTGCTTTATCCATCCAATAAGCAGCCGATTTCCATGTAGGATGATAGTGATCGCTGCCACGATGGAGCTTTAGCGGTCGGCTATCGAAGAAATGCCCTTCACCTGCATGCTTCTTCATAAGGTCAACGATACCAGTGTCCCCATTCCAATCGTTAGGGCTAATCCAAACGAAAGGAAGTTTTCCTACTTTCTTCATAATTTGAAGAATGTATTCCTCGCGTTGATCGAGGTCGTTGACGAAAAGCTCATTACTACCTACACATAATATAAGGTAGGTAGGGTGATACTCTTTTATAAGATGTTCTAATACGTTGGAGGTAGCCCATTTTTCTGTTGTAGAGCTATACCAAATAACACTATAGAGGATATGCCCATTCTCTCCGCAGTAGTCGCCAAAGCGACGTGAAAGGCCTTCCACCATAGAGTCGCCAAAGAAGAGAATTGTTTGGTGTTTGTGTATAAATCGTTTCTTTTTCTTTACGACAATAGGTTTGGGATCAGCTTTATAAAAGAGAGTTGGAAACTGTATTTTTTTGAGTCGAAAGTGTCCCACTGCTATCTCGAAAGGGATAGCAGCATAGAGCATAATGATAGCCAAGGCTGCAATCATTAAGAGGAGTACCTTCGTTTGAATTTTCATCTAAGGTGCGGTTACTTCAAGGTGAGTTCTACAGGGCAATGATCGCTACCAAAGATTTCTGTGTGTATCTTAGCATCCTTAAGTCGATCTCTTAATCGGTTAGAAATCAGAAAATAATCAATGCGCCAACCTGTGTTCTTCTCTCTCGCCTTAAAGCGATACGACCACCATGAATAGGTTACTTGTTCTGGATAAAGATAACGAAAAGTATCGGTAAATCCATTATTGAGAAGGATAGTCATCTTTTCACGCTCTTCGTCAGAGAAACCTGCATTGTGATGATTGGTCTTTGGATTTTTAAGGTCGATCTCCTCGTGTGCTACGTTCATATCACCACAAACGATTACAGGTTTATGCTCATCAAGCTTGTGGAGATATGCTTGGAAATCGGTTTCCCATTGCATTCGGTACGCTAATCGTTTGAGTTCGTCTTGCGAATTGGGGGTATATACTGTAACGAGGTAGAAATCGTCCATTTCAAGTGTTATCACTCTCCCTTCATGATCGTGTTCGTCAATACCAATACCAGTCGTTACTGTTAGTGGTTTATGTTTTGTGAAAATGGCAGTACCTGAATATCCTTTTTTATCAGCATAATTCCAATACGATTCATAACCGGGGAAGGACAGGTCAAGCTGTCCTTCCTGCATTTTTGTTTCTTGTAGGCAGAAGAAGTCGGCATCTAATGCCGCAAAGTCTTCTTTAAAATTCTTGCCAACACAAGCACGTAGCCCGTTGACATTCCATGAGATAAACTTCATTAATTATTTTGTATGACTTGTTGAAGTGAAGAAGAATTGAGAAGGAGAAAACTCTCTAACCTCTTTTGAGGGTCTACCCTTGTCATCGACTTCTACTAAATATCTAAATACTCCGTTTATTTTCATTGATTCAGGTGTTGTCTGATAAACACTTGTATATGCGTAAGCATACGCATCTAGTTCTGCATTGTTCTTATACTGCATAAGCTTATAGTGGTGTTCTTTGTCCATAAATTTCAGCGTAAGATCAATATTCTGCATAGGCATAAAGCACCATAAAGGATCTTTTACATATCCCCAAAGAGTTCCTACCGCTGCTGTGTAGGTTACGTTTGGTAAAGCTGCAAGTGCGTCTTTTAAAGCAGTTAAGCTATCATGAGCTAGTTTTAGCTCATTGCTTGAAGTTGCAGTAACTTCAGGCACTTTGATACTCTTTGCTAACTTGTTGACGGGGAAATTAGAAATGGTAATTTTATAACTATCTTTGTCTTTTGAGGTATTCCAAGTAACAGCAGGTTCTTCTTCTTTTACTTTAAGGGTATTTGAAAAAATTAATTTACCACTCCAATTTCCTAAAGAACTTGTCATAGCCTTATTTACAAAAGCGTTTCGCTCTTCATAATTGTCAGTGCTATCACCTAAGCATGAACTTACCGTAAATGCTGTTGTTGCACCTATCAATATAAGTGCGAGTGTTTTAATTTTACTTTTCATAAAGGTTTTGATTTTTAGTAGATTGTTAGTTGCTAATTATATTCTCTTTGTCTCTCCCCGAAGGAGGTTCATAAATTCCTCACGAGTTTTAGCCTGATTGAAAGCACCACTGAAAGCACTTGTTGTGGTAATGGAGTTTTGCTTTTCTACACCACGCATCTGCATACACATGTGTTTTGCTTCAAGTACGACCATTACACCAAGAGGTTGAAGGGTGTCTTGTATGCAATCTTTAATTTGTTCGGTCAATCGTTCTTGCACTTGAAGGCGATGACTGAAAATATCAATAACGCGAGCTACCTTACTCAGTCCTGTAATATGCCCATCAGGGATATAAGCTACATGTGCTTTCCCGTAGAAAGGTAACATGTGATGCTCGCACATCGAGAAGAAGTCAATATCTTTTACAATCACCATTTGATTATACTTCTCTTCAAAAAGTGCATCTGTAAGCACCTTGTGCGGATCTTGTGTATAGCCACGTGTTAGTACCTGCATAGCCTTAGCTACACGCATAGGGGTTTTCTCCAATCCTTCACGTGTAGGATCTTCGCCTAGGAGTGTTAATACTTCTTTATAGTGGGCTGCAAGCTCTTCGAGCCCTTCACGAAATTCGTTGTTTGTTGTCATTCGGTGTTTGTCTTTATATATTAATAAGGTGAATTAGTTTCTGTAGAAATGGAAGTTTCATCATAAGTTGATGGTCCTCCTACTACTTTAGTTGTTTTTACTGAAATCATAGTGCGGATAACATTCGCATTAGGGTATCCCTCTTTACGCATCTTCAGTGCTACCTTGCGTGCTTGGCGGTAGTTTGTGAAATTGCCTACTAAGCACATCCAGCGTGGCGTATAGAAGTGAACATATACAGGTAGGTTAGGGAAGAACATCTTCACTTTTTGCCCAGCCTTATCAGCTTCCTGATGGGCTATACGTGTATTTCCACCGCTATATACCTGTACGCGGAAGCCTCTTACTTTCTTAATGGTGTGCATAAGGCGTTTTGTTACCATTTGTCCTTCTCCTATTATTTCTTCAGGGGTAGGTACATGAGGCTTCTTTACCAACTTCTTCACAAGTTTTGTTCGTGGAGCAGAAGAGGTAGATTTTTGGGGCGTATATGATGGCACTGTAGAGGTGGTTATATGTTCCACTACAGGCTCTTGTAGTCGGAGTCTAGGTGTTGCCACTTGCTTCTTTACATCTTTTGCTGCTTGTTTAGCAGCTTTCTTTTCAGCTTTTAGTTGTTCTTTGGTTTTAGTAATAGCTTTTTTACCATTCACAATAGCGTCAATATCTGAACTCTGTGTTACAGTAACAGTGCCTTGTGCATGGATAGCAGCAATGCTGCATAGTATGAGATAAATTATTGTAAGAAGTTTCTTCATCTTCTTTGTTTATATATGAAAAAAAAGATTCCGTAAGAGGACGCGTTGTAGTACTCTTAAACGGAATCTATAAATCTTTATTGGCTTACTTCTTCCAAGCATCAATAATGCCCTTGAAATCAGCACACTTCAAAGAAGCACCACCGATCAAACCACCATCAATGTTTGGCTTAGTGAATAGTTCTGGAGCATTGCTAGCCTTGCAGCTACCACCATAAAGTACTGATGTTTCGTCAGCAACTTCTTGGTTATAGTTTTCTGCAACAATCTGACGGATGTAAGCACACATTTCTTCTGCTTGTTCAGCGGTAGCTGTCTTACCAGTACCAATAGCCCAAATAGGTTCGTAAGCTAGAATAATGTTCTTCCATTCCTCTGCAGAAAGGTGGAATACAGATCCAGCTAGTTCTGCCTTAACAATTTCATTCTGCTTCTCTGCTTCGCGCTCTTCTAATGTCTCTCCACAGCAGAAAATAATCTTCAAGCCGTTAGCTAAAGCCAACTGTACCTTCTCTTTTAAGATCTCTGCTGTTTCACCATAATATTCGCGACGTTCAGAATGACCTAATATAACATATTGTGCGCCTGTACTTTTTACCATAGCAGCAGAAACTTCACCTGTGTAAGCACCGCTTGCCTTATCAGCACAATTTTCTGCGCCAAGACCAACTATAGACGAATCTAAAACATTAGCAACGCTAGCTAAGTGGATAAATGGAGTGCAGATTACTACATCACAGTTTGGCTTGTCGGCTACTAGAGCTTCATTGATTTCCTTAGCCAAAGCTACACCTTCTTGCAAATTCTCATTCATTTTCCAGTTACCTGCAACAATTTTCTTTCTCATTGTTCTATAATTTTTATAAGTTAATATATATGATTAAACGTTTGATTTATCGTTTGGGGGAGTGTTTCCCTTTTCTTTTTTGAGCCTATCAACAACGCTTTTGCTTGCCTGTGAAACGGCTTTTCCTGCATTGCCCATAGCTTTTTCAGCTTGTAGAAACATCTTTTCAGCTTGTTCCCTTTCTTGCTTAATGAGCCATTGTTCTTTTTGTTTTACCCATTCTTCTTTCTTTCTTACCCATACCGACCATGCCCAAAACCTATCAGCAATAATAAGTAAAATAAGCGGTAGAACATAGCCTAATAAGATCAACACTATTTTTTCCCATGTGTTACTCTCTGGCTCGTGTCCTATAGTAAGCAAGTTGAGCGGCGCATTGAGTTGTGATGCTTGTGGTAAATCGTTATGACTCCATTTGTTGATAATGGTACCCTTGTAAAGCAATACCAAGCCTGGGTTGCTGCGAATGATGGTTTTCAGTGTAGTGCCGTCAGCCGAGTAGAATGGGTATTCTGCTCCAGTGATATTTCTCCAATGTTTAATAGATTTCTCTGTACTTGCAGTTACGCCCATAAATGGATAATGATTTTCCTTTGCATATTCGTAAATAGCATCTATATCACCAAAGTTAGTATCATCGGCTTGGTCAATAAAAGGACTTATAAGCAAGAAAATATACCCATTATGTTGTAGTATAGAGTCGGTAAGATCTTCTCCTGTAGCATCATTGGTTATAGCAAAATCATGGATAGGAGGTTCGTATCCTTTCTCTATTACTTCTTGGTGGGAATCTTTAAACACCCATGTAGTATCATTGTAAGGATAATTATGCTCATCAAACTCTTTTGTTACTCCATTTTTTTCACAAATAAAAGTAGTTTTAAACTTTGTTTGTTTAGCCCCTTTAGGTATCTCCATTCCCTTTTTGATGTTCTGCCCTACAAAATATGGGCGGAAATCGAAGATAGGTAAATAGTAGAGGCTTAAAGTGGAAGCCACTATGATAAAGATAATAGTAAAGTTAGATGCTATCCATTGATTAGTCTTTGAAATAAAACGTGCTTGATAAAGCGGCCATTTTACAAGGACAAGTGCTGCTAAAAGTAGCACAATGTTTTTAGAGAAAGTTTGTGCATTGGTAAGTTTGAGCGCATCGCCAAAGCAGCCACAATCTTGAATAGGATTGCTTATCGTGAGCCATAGCGTGATAAGTGTCATTATAGCAGTGAATGCTACTACAAGTTTGCTCACTTTGCGGCGTTGAATAGCAAGTAGTAGGAGAATACCTAACGTAAATTCTATAGCAGATAAGCCTATAGACAGTAATAGCTGTGTCCATTCTGGTATATAGCTCGACATATGCACAGCCTCAAGATATTCTTTTATCTTGTACTGCGACCCTAGTGGGTCAATAGCTTTGACGAAGCCAGAAAAGATAAATGTTATTGCAAGAATAGCTCTGGCTATATTTACGATGATAAGTTTAGTATTCCTCATTGATCTTAATAACACCAAAAACAGCGTAGTTTATAATATCCATATAGTTAGCATCAATACCTTCGCTAACTAATGTTTTCCCATTGTGATCCTCAATCTCTTTGATACGCTGAAGCTTAGTGAGAATGATGTCGGTAAAACTACTTACACGCATATCTCTCCAAGCTTCTCCGTAATCGTGATTTTTCTTTAACATGAGATCGAACGCCACTTTGGCATACTTATCGTATAATGCTAGAGCTTCATCGTTACTCACATCTATAGTGTCGGAAAAGCCCTTGTCTAATTGTATCAATCCTACAATGCCATAGTTGATCAGTGCCACAAACTCGGGCAAGATGCCTTCACCTACCAAGTTTTCTCCTGTTATCTCGATAGAGCGGATACGTTTCGCTTTGATAAAAAGCTGATCGGTAAGCGAGGATGGGCGCAAAATACGCCATGAAGCTTGGTAATCGTAAAGCTTCTTTCTAAACAATTCTCTGCAACCGTTCAACGCATCTTTAAATTCTTGCTGTGTATCTGATTTTTGCATTGCTTATTACATATAATTTGTATGCAAAAATACTCAAAAAGAATGGATTGCCAAAAGTTTTTAAATAATATAATAGTTTTACTTGGGGTGCTTTTTAATATCTGAAGGGGGAGGTTATTTTTTAGAGTTGTTAATTTTAAAATGGCTTTAATTCTTTTAGCTATTATAAGGGGCTGATAAATCTTAATATTCCTCATAAGTCATACTTCTACCCCTTTTTGTGGTTTGAAAGCCTTTTTATATGCAGCCTACTTATTAGCTAAGCGATGGCTCAACTTGTAGGGGGCTAGAGAGAAAAAAAATGACAAAGCAAATGTCTTTGTTATGTTCTTTTACGCTTGTAACCGTTTGATATTCATTGCGTTATAAAAGGTTATCTTTTACAGAGCAAAAGATAACCTTTTCATGTGTAAAACATCACCTTTTGGTGAGTAAAAGATGATGTATTGATGCGTAAACGTTTATGTGTTGTATAGCTGATTTGAATATTTTTTACAGTATAAACAGTCTTATTCGTGTAATAAACGCTTTAATTTGTGTCGTATCAGTGATTTTAAAGTCTTTTTTTTGTAGGGTTGCCGCTTTTTTGTAAATTTGCCACCGAGACATTAAAGCTACCTAGTCATGCGACAATTGAAAATCACAAAGTCTATAACGAATCGGGAGAGTATGTCTCTCGATAAGTACCTACAGGAGATAGGAAATGAAGAATTGCTGACACCAGAAGAAGAGGTTGAGCTAGCTCAGCGTATTCGGAAAGGTGATAAAAAAGCCCTAGAACGGCTTACTAGAGCAAACCTTCGTTTTGTAGTTTCTGTAGCAAAGCAATATCAAACGCAAGGCATTGACTTGCCCGATCTTATCAATGAGGGTAATATGGGCTTGATAAAGGCAGCCAAGCGTTTTGATGAGACACGTGGTTTTAAGTTTATATCGTATGCAGTGTGGTGGATACGTCAGAGCATTTTGCAGGCTATTGCAGCTCAAGGACGATTGATTCGTTTGCCAGCCAACCAGATAGGTGTGGTTAATAAGATTACACGTATACTCAATAAGTTTGAGCAAGAAAATGAGCGCATACCTAATATTGACGAATTGGCGCGCGAAGTAGATTTGTCAGAGGAGCATATAGAAGATGCCTTGTCATTATCTTTTAGGCAAGTATCTATGGATTCGCCTTTTAAAGACGATGAAGGGGTAAGTTTGTTAGATGTAATGCCCTCTACAAATGTACCATCGACGGATAAATCTTTGGTGGACGAGAGTTTAAAAGAGGAAATAAGTCGTGCTTTAAAGATATTATCCGAGCGTGAGCAAAAAGTGTTGTGTGCCTATTATGGTATTGGACAGCTAGAGATGTCTCTTGAGGAAATCGGTGATAAGTTTGGTTTGAGCCGAGAGCGAGTGCGCCAGATCAAAGAAAAGGCTATCCGCAATTTACGCAAAGCAGGCAATAATAAAACCCTTCGAGTGTATTTAGGATAATTAAAATAAAGAATAAAAAAGACTATAAACAAAAGTATGAGATTTTTAAAGTTAATGCTTATTGCAATCCTCATGGTAGGATTTGCTTCTTCTGCTAATGCCAAAGGGTATCAACCAGCCAAGCTTTATATGTTTGGTTTTGCAGCATCGTTTAATGATTCTACCGTTTTCTTCACAGATATTCAAGAAGTGAACGCCTATGTTAAAAACGATCGTAACCATTTTTTAGCAGATAGAAGTGTATATTCTTATCAGTTGCGTAGTTATTTACAAACAACAGGAAGATCCTTGCATCCTACTTGCGTAACAATGTATGCTACTACAAGAAAAGAAGCTGAAAAGAAATATGCTCGGCTTAAGAAAAAATATATGCCTATTTTGAAAGGTAAGGCAAAAGGTACTAATCGGTACTTTATAGAAACAATTCCAGTGAGCGAGTTTACTTACACCGTTAGTGAGCCCGTAGAGCAAGAAGAAACACAACCTAGTAGATAAAAAGGTTATCTAATAAGGAAACAACAAGTTTTGATGTGCTTGTAAAGACAACTTGTTATTCTTGTAAATTAATATCTGAAGAAAAACTAGAGCATGAGCGTAAACAACTTTTGTATCGCAGAATTAACTGTTCGGATCATCTTTGAAGATTCGGAACACAATGGTATGCACTTAATACCTTCTTTTGAACCATTTAGAGTCGATCATATAGCGGAAGAGCCAATGCTAGAATTAGTGGTGAAAGAGCATTTATTGCCTTTATCTGATGAGCAGCTTAAACGCGTTCGAGCTTTTGATACAGGGAATGGTGATATTATTGTTGATCATATCATAGAAGGTGGCTATCAATATAACATTTTAGATCTTAACAAATTTGAATGTGGTATTTTGCAGACCGACCCAACATTTACAAAGTGTGTGTGTGCCTTGGATGGTAATTGGGCTAATCGCAGTTTTGCTTTGAATAGTGTCCTTATGCTTACCTTTGCCTTTGCTTCTGCCACAAAGAATGCTTTGCTTATCCATGCCTCTTTAGTGCGTAATAATGGTTATGGTTATGCTTTTATAGCAAAGAGTGGTACAGGGAAATCAACACAAGTAAGTATGTGGTTACGTCATATTCCTAACTGTGATCTGATGAATGATGATAATCCTATCGTGCGAATCATTGATGACGAAGTATGGATTTTCGGAAGCCCATGGAGCGGAAAAACTCCTTGTTATCGTAATGTGCGGGCAAAGCTTGGAGCTATCACGCGCATTGAGCGTGCTAGCGAAAATAGCGTTGAGGCACTAAGTCCCATACAAGCATTTGCCTCTTTGCTCCCTTCTTGCTCGTCAATGAAATGGGATATGAATATATACAATGCGGTATGTGATACAATTACCAAAGTGGTAGAGAAGAGAAAGTTATATACCTTACACTGTTTGCCTAATAAGGAAGCAGCCGAGATTTGTTATAATAATATTGCTATTAAATAAGTTTGAAAGTAAATCAGTTACAGGGAGATCGGAAAGAGATACAATTTGCAAATGCTATCTTTCTTCCAGAAATAGTACAACTTCTTAACGAAGGACATACCATAACCTTACGTTTGAAAGGATTTTCTATGCGTCCTTTCCTTGAAGATAATCGCGACAAAGCTTTATTGGTAAAACCGACAACAATTGCCGTAGGCGATGCTGCGCTTTGTGAGATTTCTCCAAGCCATTTTGTCTTGCATCGAATCGTCGAGATCAACGGTGCTGATATAACGCTTCTTGGTGATGGTAATCTTACAACAGAACATTGTAAGCGTGAGAATGTAGTAGGTGCTGTTGTAGGCTTTTATAGAAAGGGTAGAGAGGTTATGGACAGAACGGATGGGCGAAAGTGGAAGATATACAGTGCAGTGTGGATGAGACTTCGTCCTCTTCGTAGATATTTATTAGGTGTTTATCGCCGAATATGGATTCCCATATTTGGAATAATATAAGTAGAATAAGAAAAGATTATAGCGATGAAAGTAAAAAGTGGATTTAATCTTCGTAATGTATGTGGCGAAGAAATTATAGTAGCAGAGGGCGAAGAAAATATCGACTTCAGTAATATTGTCTCTATGAACGAAAGTTCGGCAGCGCTATGGAAAGAAGCTCAGCGGCTAGGCACGTTTACCGTTGATGATCTTGTAACATTCCTTTGTAGTCTTTATGATGTTGATGAGGCTACCGCAAAAACAGATGTTACCGAAATAGTAGCACGGTGGGGAGTAGTAGGAATTATAGAAGGAGATGATATTCCTGTAAGTGCTAAGGAAGAAGCTGTGGAGGAAAAAATAGTTGTAGCTTCTCAACAAAAAGTTGAAACTCCAAAGAAAAAAGGTTTCTTCAGCCGCTTGTTTGGTAAGTAAGCGTTATCCCACTTACTTTTAAAGATACAAAAAAGAGGTTTTGTAAAGCAAAACCTCTTTTGTTTTATCCCTTATAAAGGCTTCTTTATAAGTTGTTTATAAACCATTCAGAAACTTGTCTTAGCAAGAAATTGCGTGTGTTGCCTCCGTAGATACCATGATTACGATTGGTAAAGATATTCTCTTTGAAATCTTTATCGGCTTGAACCAATGCTTCAGAATATTCAAAGGCGTTTTGTGGATGTACATTATCATCGGCAAGCCCATGACAAATTAATAATTTTGCATTCATATTCTTTACACGGTTTATAGGATTGATGTCATATCCAGCAGCATTTTCTTGTGGAGTGCGCATATATCGTTCAGTGTAAACTGAATCGTAATAACGCCAATCAGTGGGAGGGGCAATAGCAACACCTGCCTTAAATACTGGAGTTGCTTCTTGGCTGATACTCATCAAGGTGTTAAACCCGCCAAAACTCCAGCCCCATATACCAATACGGTTAGCATCAATATACGCTTGTTTGCCTAGCCATTTAGCTGCCTCGACCTGATCTTTCGACTCTAATTCGCCCAACTTTAGATAGGTGCATTTTTCAAATTCAGCTCCTCTAGCACCCGTTCCTCTACCATCGATACACACTACGATAAAGCCTTTCTGTGCAAGATAATAGTCGAACATACCCCCATTACCCATAGAGCCAACGCTCCAACTATCGGTTACTTGTTGGCTGCCCGGACCACTATATTGGTGCATTATGACAGGGTATTTCTTTGAAGCGTCAAAGTTGGCTGGTTTTATCATCCAGCCGTTGAGCTTTACACCCTCGCTAGTTGTTAGGGTGAAGAAATCTTTTGGCGTATTGCCAAATGGTTTTAGCTTATTGATTAGCTCGTTGTTGTTAAGCACTTCGCGCACAGCCTTACCCTTTTGGTTATAAATGGTGTAGATGTATGGGTGATTGCGGTCGCTCCATGTGTTGAGGAAGTACTTATAATCTCCAGAAAATCTAGCAGCATTCCAACCTGTTTTAGGTGAAAGGCAAGTTACCTTGCCATTCTTGTCGGCTACAAAAATGTCGCGTGTCATAGGGCTTTTTGCTGCTGCTTGGTAATAAGTATTGCCTGTAGCTTCGTCATAGCCGTAGATAGTAGTAACATCATAGTTGCCCTTTTCTATTTGACGAATAAGTTTACCATCTTTGCTATATAAATAAAGGTGCATATAACCATCTCTGTCAGAAGGTACCAGAATGTAATTCTTCATAATCCTAATGCCTTCCATCGCTTCCTCTTTCACATACTTAGGCACACTTTCTTTTATCAATATGCTACATTTTCCTGTAGTAGGATTAGCTGCATACAAGTTGAGCTGATCTTGATGACGATTCATCGTATAGATGATGATGCGAGCAGCATCGCTAGTGGTCTTTATTCTAGGGATATAACCATCGGCAGCTAATGGAAGCTCGTATTTTAAAGTTTTGCCATTGTCTAATGAATAGCTCCAAGCAGTAACCACAGAATTGTCTTCGCCAGCTTTAGGATACTTGTAGCTATATAGTCCGGGGTAAGTTCTATAATTGGTTAGCATAGGGCGTGCTCCTTGGAAAAGTTGGAGCGAGTAAGTTTTTACCTTGCTTTCATCATAGCGTATCCAGCTCAAAGTTTTGCTATCCGCGCTCCATGCTAAGGCGTTGTTAAAG
This sequence comes from Prevotella bivia DSM 20514, assembly GCF_000262545.1. Classification (GTDB taxonomy): domain Bacteria; phylum Bacteroidota; class Bacteroidia; order Bacteroidales; family Bacteroidaceae; genus Prevotella; species Prevotella bivia. The sequence continues at coordinate 74,734 of NZ_JH660658.1, forward strand.
CCAAACTCTTCTTCGTTTACCCAGTCTGGCAAACCATTAATGATCTTATTAAATTCACCATCGGTGGTAACTTGCTTCTCATTCTTACCATCAGTAATGAAGATATTATTACTTCTAACAAAGGCTACATACTTGCTATTAGGCGAAAAAGTAGGAATTTGTTGCGCACCGTTGTTCGATAATTTACTTAAAGTCTTATTTTTAACATCGTAGAGATAGAAATCTGCGGTATATGATCTTCTATAAATAGGTTTTGAATTTGTTTCAATCAACAACTTTGATCCATCTTCCGATATTTCATAGCCGTCAAACTCTTCTAGTTGTTCACCTTTCGTTTCCGCAAGATCGAAGATAACACCCGTTTGCTGCCCTGTTTTGAACGAGTATTTAATGATTTTTTTGTTGTCTTCTGATATTTGGGCATATTCAGAAGTTCCTTTTAGCGGATTTACCCCTGAAATGTATTTAGGAGCAAAAGTCCCATTAGTGAGGTCTTTTAGTCGAATAGGCTCACCTGCAAAGCTTTGAAAAACTGTTAAAACAGTTGCACACATAAGTAAAAAACGTTTCATATTTTATTTGATTTAATATCTCGCAAATATACGAAATTATCTCTATAATCCTTTGCTTTTAACAAGTAATAGACTAATTTTGTCCTCAAATACATTATAAACATAAGATAACTATGAATTTTGACAAGATAGAAGAAGATAGCAGGAAAGCAGAATTGATCCGTATATTAGAACACTCCATTGAGCGACTTTCCTTAGCCGAGCTAGAAGCTTTGTATTATGATTTAGTGGCTAAGGATTATATCCGTAAGTAAAGGAAATCTTTGTTTTTTATGATGCATAACCACAGCACGGAAATACTTCGTTTAGCGATTCCTTCCATCGTTAGTAATGTTACTGTACCTTTATTGGGTTTGGTCGATTTAGTGATTGTTGGGCATATAGGCAACGAAACTTATATTAGTGCAATAGCTGTGGGAGCTATGGCATTTAATATAATGTATTGGCTCTTAGGTTTCCTTAGAATGGGTACTAGCGGATTGACATCGCAAGCTTATGGCAAGTGTGATAGTAATGAGTGTCTTTCTCTTTTACTGCGTTCGCTCACAATAGGTCTAGGAATGGGGCTATTGTTTATTCTTTTGCAAATACCATTGGGGTGGGGACTTTTTAAACTAATGAATACCCCAACGGCTTCTTTTCCTTTAGTAAATATCTATTTTCGTATTGTTATTTTTGGAGCACCCGCTATGCTCGGCTTGTATGGGCTAATGGGATGGTTTGTTGGTATGCAAGATACGCGTACACCAATGGTTATAGCAATCTTACAAAACATCGTCAATATTGTTGGGTCGCTCTTTTGCGTTTATTTGTTGCATTGGAAGATGGAGGGGGTAGCTACTGGCACATTGATAGCGCAATGGTTCGGTTTCCTATTTGCTGTTTATAAAGTATATTGTAAAGTAGCGAAAAGACATAATATTGCTTTTACTCATTATCAACGAATTTATATTCAAAGCATAAAAGGTAAAAAGGCATGGCTTAATTTCTTCACGGTAAATAAGGATATTTTTTTGCGTACCCTTTGCCTCGTAATAGTGAATATGTTTTTTACAAAAGCAGGAGGAGCGCAAGGAGCTATGATCCTTGCTGTAAATACTCTTTTAATGACGCTCTTCACTCTCTTTTCTTATTTTATGGATGGCTTTGCCTATGCTGGTGAGGCTTTGGCGGGTAAATATTATGGAGCAAAAGACGAGACTAGTTTTAGAACATTAGTCAGACAGTTATTCTTTTTTGGAGCAATAGTAGTGGTTGTTTTCACGACAGTGTATACTTTTGGAGGCATACGCTTTTTAGGGTTGCTCACAAGTGATGAAGCAGTGGTGCAAGCTGCTGCTCCTTATCTTGTTTGGGCTTGTTTAATACCTATTGCAGGAGTAACAGCATTCATTATGGATGGTGTCTTTGTAGGACTAACCGAAACTAAAGGTATGCTATGGGCCTGCTTTATAGCTGCTGGTATGTTTTTTGCAAGCTATTTTATATTGAAAGACTTTCTCTTTAATGACGCTTTATGGATAAGTTTTTTGCTTTTCTTGTTGATACGTGGAGTAGTAGAGCTTTTGTGGGCAAGCAGGAAAGTAGAGCTTTAGAAACTTATTATTTCTCAAAGCAGTAGCCGAATCCTTGTCGTGTAACAAGACATTGTGCAAAATTGCCCAGTTTTTTGCGAATACGAGTGATATTAACATCTACAACACGATCAACAACCATAACATCGTTACGCCAAATAATTTGAATAAGTTCTTTACGGCTAAATACTCTTCCCGGATATTTCAGCAATAAACTCAATAAGTCGAACTCTGTTTTGGTAAGATTTATATCTTTTCCGTCTACGTTTAGTTGTTTTGTAGTAAGATTAAGCGATAGAGTTTTATAATTTATAAAGTTGGCATTTGCAGTAGGAAGAATCGTATTGCGACGTAATACTGCCTTTACGCGTAAAATTAATTCTCGTACAGAGAAAGGTTTTGCCATGTAATCGTCAGCACCGAGCGTAAGTCCTGTTATAATATCGTTTTCCGTATCACGAGCTGTAACAAAGATAATAGCGGCTTGATTAGTGGCGGGGTCTTGTTTTAATTTTTGAGCAAGTTTAAAACCAGACATTTCTCCCATCATAATGTCAAGAATAAAAAGGTGGAAAGTGGGTAAATCGGTGCGGGCTAAGGCTTCTTCGGCAGAGTAAGCTACAGCAACTTGATAGCCTTCGTTCTCAAGGTTAAATTGCATAATTTCGCATAAGTCTTGCTCATCATCTACTACCAATATTCTGTTCTCTTCCATATTTTTTGTTGTATAGGTTGTGCTGCAAATTTATTAAAAAAAATGGGGAAATAACTATGTTAATGCACCTAAATTCTTTTCTCATTGTATTTTAATGGTAGACAAAGCCACCACCCCCTTGTCTATCCCGATTAAACCCACCTCGTGATCTACTATGATTTTCACCCTTGCTCCAAGCGGCTTTGCCCCCAAAGAGGTTGAGACGATAGCTAGCCTTGAACATGATATAGCTATTGATGCTGTTATATTCGGTGTCTGTGCGCATAGTGGCATTGATAACACGTGAAAGATTGCTTTGCTGGCGAAGAATATCATAGAATTGCACACTCATAGTAAGGGCGTTGCCCCTTAGAAAACTCTGCGAAAGCTGTGCGTTCCAAATAAGTTCGTTGGTATTGAGCGAAGCATCGTTATAGCCACGACGGCTCTGCTCGTGCAGATCGGTAGCAATGGTCATATTCCAAGGGAGCATTACATTTACGTTAGTACCATACGAGAAGCGCCAAGTGTTTTGATTGTTAGCTGCTTGTAGGTTGTTTTTTGTATGTGTATAATCAAGTGCTCCGTCAAGCTCTATCTCTAGCCAGCTGTTGCGATAACTAGCCGATAGGCGTTCGCCCAAGGTAAGATTTTGGGTGATATTCTTTTCAAGAACGCTTTGAACATTCTGCTGAAGTAAACTTGCAAAGCGATTGTATGATCCCTGTGTAAAAGTATTGATGTTCCAAACACCAGCTGAGTCGATGCTAGTATTATACATTACAGCAGCATTCAAGCCCCAGTTACCATCCACGTTCACGGGCTGTATGGTGCGTGCGCCAGTAGTAGCGTTGTAAGTTACACTATTGCCAATAGCATTACGCTTAGTGGTAAAGTGGATAAAAGTCATAATAGACTGCATGTGGCTCTGAATGAAGTTGTTATAGAAGAAGCGGAAGTTATTTTCAAACTCTGGCTTCAAATCAGAATTACCCACCGAGATGTTTTGTGGATCGGTATTGTCCACGATGGACAGCAATTGGCTCATAGACGGCTGATTGGTAGTACCTTTATAGTTGATGCGCAGGTTGCTCTGCTTGTTGAAGCGATAGCGGAAGTCTAAACGTGGACTCCAATTGACAAAATTCTTCGATATATTAACGCTTGAGCCAAGGTAGTTTTGTTGGTAGTTGGTGTGCTGTGGCTCCACCTGTATGCCCACATTAAGTTGCCATTTTTCTTTGTTCATACGCAACATAAGGCGTGCCTCGTGTGTATAGGTTTTGTATTCCGAGAAACGACTCAAGTCGGTGTTATAGTAAGTGTCTAACGCATTGGGGAGCAAAGATAAGTAGTTATTCCATGCTCTATATTCAGGGGTAACACCATTGAAGAAACCTGCACCCAAAGATGACAAATCGTATGTACTTCGATCGCTCTTCGATGTGCTGTATTTAAAACCATATCTAAACTGAAGATATGTTTTTTTAGCAATAGGCTCGCTATAAGTAGCTCGAATACCATAGTTAGAACTCTTTGTAGGCATAAGGTTATAGCGATAAGCTTGGAATATTTTGTGATTGCCGAGGGCATCCATGAGCTGATAATACTCTAAATCTTGCGTTGAGAAAGTTTTTGAGTCCGACTTAGAATAGCCTGCACTTGTACGCAAGGAAATATTACGCCCATTCTTGCTCAAGCGGCGATTAACCTGCAACATACCACTTACTTGCTTATTATCGCCATAAGATATAGTGGTGTTCTGCTGTTTGTTTACAAGGTGTCCTTGTTGGTTGAGCATTGTCAAGCCCTCTGCTGATAGCGGATTGGAGGTATACTTGTATGGATCAGCATTATAACTAGCCGATGAACTTACCGTTCTACCATCATTTTTGCTAATAGAGAAGTTTGGACGAAACATAATATTCCATAGAGAGTCGGGCTTCCACTCCATGCGAAAGTTTCCATTCCATGCGTTAGAACGGGTGTATTGCTGCCCAAAGCTAGTAGAGTACGAGTTGTTATTGGCTACATATCGCTCTATATTTGTTTTAGTATTGAGGTCGCCATCGGCATGGTTCCATCGCAAACTACCATCCCATTGTAAGGTTTTATTGTTGTCGTACACCATATTAAGCCCGACCATCTTAGTGGCATTTAGCCCCTGACGAGTATTGCCAAAACCACCGCGATGTCCTCCGCCAAAGCCCATATCATTGGTATTATTTGCCGAAGCAAAGCCCATGAGCTTAAACTTATCATTGAAAAAAGCTACCATTCCACGCTCCGAATATCTGTTTTTAGTACCTATTCCGAGATCAATGTTAGAGAAAATGCCCTTATTCATACCCTTCTTCACACCAAAGTCGAGTACGGTTTCTTCCTCACCATCATCGATACCTGTTACTCGTGCCTCATCGCTTTGCTTATCGTAAGCTTTGATGTTGTTAATGATAGAAGTAGGAATGTTCTTTAAAGCCGTCTTGGTATCACCCACCATAAACTCTTTACCATCCACAAGGATCTTCTTCACTTGTTTACCATTGATTTTGATAGTACCGTCGTCTTCGAGTTCAGCACCTGGGAGTTTCTTCACTAAAGCTTCTATCGTGGAACCTTCAGGAATACGATAAGCCGAAGCGTTGTACTGGAAAGTGTCTTCTTTCAGTACTACCTTAGGGGCACGCGCCGTAACGGTTACTTCTTTCAATGTGTGGGGATCGTTGTAAAAAATGAGTTGCCCGATGTTTATATCCTTACCATCAGTAATAGAAGCCTTTTTATATAGGGTCTTAAATCCTACATAAGAAGCCTTTACTATATATAGTCCATCACTAGGAGCAGCGATGCTAAATTTTCCTTCTGCATCTGATGTAGTACCTGAAACATAGGTACTATCATTCTTTAAGAGCTGTATTATGGCAAATGATACAGATTCTTTCTGATTTCCATCATAAAGACTTCCTAATATCGTTCTGTTCTGACTCTGCAACGCAAGTGTTGCTGCGAAGAAGAGTAGGAGCATTCCAATTCTTTTCATCTTATTTTTTTTGATTTCTCTTTGTTTACGTTAATAAGATGATGAAGTCAGAAAAAGGTTTAACGGAGTTTCTTATTCAAATTATAATATAACTATTCTTATCTCGATCTTTCAACTGTTTTATTTCAAATCTCCCGATAATTATCTATTTTTGTAGCGGTTTATAACTTTATACAAAAGTATGGAAGCAAAAACAGTCTTAATTATAAATTTGGCGTTAATTGTGGGTTACCGTGAATATGCAAGAATACAGACTTTTCCTGATGAATGGATTTTTAAAGGCAACTTATCTGAACAATATAAGCAAATAGGAAATGCTGTTCCAGTAAATCTAGCATATGCGATTGGGAGATCTTTAATAAGGTTGTTAAATGATATAGAAACGTTTGTAGGATAAATATTTAGCTTAGCAATAATACTTATGTTTAAGCCAAATTGTAAACATTTTCTCACATTCTCTATAACTTTAAGAGTTTTTACACCCATAAAGAAATCAGTATGAGAAACCGAGAAAAATAGAAGATACCTCTATTTTCTTAATTTTCTTTTGTACTTTCGCAAAAGAAGAACAGAAACAAAAAAAACGGTATTGAATATGGCGGATCATCAGATGCAAGAAAATATACCTAACGTATGGACAAAGTTTATCTTGAAAGATGTTAACTTTGTCGACCTTATGCTGCGCAGAATTACCAATGTCCTCATAGTGGCTAACCCCTACGATGCTTTTATGTTGGAGGATGATGGGCGCATAGAAGAGAAGATCTACAATGAGTATATGGGGCTGGGCTTACGTTATCCCCCTATGTTTATACAGGTCTCTACGATCGAAGAAGCCAAAACGGTGCTAGCCTCAACACAAATTGACCTTGTTATCTGTATGCCGGGTAATGCCGATAACGATGCTTTCACCGTGGCACATGCTGTGAAAGATAAATTTCCCGATATACCTTGCGTGGTGCTGACACCTTTTTCACATGGTATTACACGCCGTATGAAAGACGAAGACTTGAGTATCTTCGACTATGTTTTTTGCTGGTTGGGCAATACAAACCTTATTCTCTCTATCATCAAACTCATAGAAGACAAGATGAACCTTGAGCATGATGTAGAAGAAGCTGGTGTGCAGATGTTGTTGCTAGTGGAAGATAGTATTCGCTACTACAGTTCTATTTTGCCCAATCTGTATAACTATATTCTTCAGCAGAGTAAGAACTTTGCTACAGAAGCACTCAATAGGCATGCTGCCACTATGCGTATGCGAGGACGTCCAAAGGTGGTACTAGCTCGTACCTACAATGAGGCAATAGAAATTTACGAGCGTTATAAGGAAAATTGCTTAGGGGTGATTAGTGATGTGCGTTTCCCTCTCTCTATGAAACAGCCTTCTGAGGTGGCACTTGCAGGAGCTACCACCGACGAAAAGGACGCAGAGGCTGGTTTTAAACTTTTAGAAACGATACGCGCAGAAGACGAATACTTACCACTAGTAATGGAGAGCGCAGAAACGAGTAACCGAGAACGTGCAGAGAAAGAAGGCTTTAAGTTTGTGGACAAAAATTCAAAGATGCTAAGTGTGGAGCTTCGGCACTTGATGGAAGAACACATGGGTTTTGGCGATTTTATCTTCCGCAACCCTAACACCCATGAAGAGGTAATGCGCGTGCGCAATTTGAAGGAATTGCAAGATAACATCTTCACTATTCCTAACGACTCTATGCTTTACCACGTAGAGCGCAATCACATGAGTAGATGGCTTTGTGCGCGTGCAATTTTCCCTGTGAGTAGCTTTTTAAAACATGTTACATGGCATGAGCTACAAGATATTGATACTCACAGGCAGATTATCTTTGATGCTATCGTGAAATATCGGCACATGAAGAATATTGGTGTGGTGGCAGAGTTCGACCGTGTTCGCTTCGACCGCTATGCCCACTTTGCACGCATTGGTGATGGCTCATTGGGTGGTAAAGGACGTGGTTTGGCATTTTTGGATAATGTCGTAAAGATGCACCCAGAGTTTAATCAATATGAAAAGGTGAAAGTGCAGATCCCCAAAACGGTGGTACTTTGTACGGATGTGTTCGACCAGTTTATGGAGAATAATAACCTTTACGAATTGGCTTTGAGTGATGCTTCGGATGAGGAAATACTTGCTGCTTTCTTGAAAGCACAATTGCCCGATAGCTATCGCGACGACTTCCTTACCCTCTTTGAAGCCACCTGCTCACCTATCGCTGTTCGCTCGTCTTCCCTTTTGGAAGATAGCCATTATCAACCGTTTGCAGGTATCTACTCTACCTATATGATCCCTTACCTTGAGGACAGAGAGCAGATGCTTTATATGATGGCAGCAGCCATTAAGGCGGTGTATGCATCGGTATTTTATAAGGAGTCGAAAGTATATATGACGGCAACAAGAAACGTCATTGATCAAGAGAAAATGGCAGTAATCCTTCAAGAGGTAGTGGGTAAAACCTACGGTAATCACTACTACCCTAACGTATCAGGGGTGCTTCGTAGTATCAATTATTACCCTGTAAATAACGAAAAAGCCGAGGAAGGTATTGCATCGTTGGCACTTGGTTTGGGTAAATATATTGTGGATGGTGGGCAAACCTTACGCGTTTCGCCCTATCATCCTAACCATGTTCTCCAACTATCGCGAAATGATTTTGCTATGCGCGATACACAAAATCACTTCTATGCGCTTGATATGACACGATCAGGCACCGATTTTAAGGTGGATGATGGTTTCAATATCAAGAAACTTGAGATAAAAGATGCTATCGAGGACAACTCGCTTCACTTCATTGCCTCTACCTATGATGTGAACGATCGTCGCATCAGAGATACCCATCTAGGAAATGGACCGAAAATTATTTCCTTTGCAGGCATATTGCAATATGATGTTATTCCACTACCAGAAATACTCCGTATGTCGATGCGCTATGGAGAAGAGGCGATGAGACGACCTGTCGAGATAGAATTTGCGTGCAACATTAATACGGATCGCACTGCCGAGTTTTATCTACTTCAGATCCGTCCTATTGTCGATTCAAAGCAAATGCTAGAAGAAAATATAGAGGAAATACCCACCGAGCAATGTCTCTTGCGTAGTAACAACTCGCTAGGACATGGCATTTCGGAGGATGTTTGCGATGTGGTTTATGTGAAATATGCCGAGGAATATAATGCGGGCAACAACCCACAAGTGGCTTTAGATATAGAAACGATCAATGATAAGTTTCTTATCGAGGGTAAGAACTATGTGCTTGTTGGGCCAGGACGTTGGGGAAGTAGCGAACCATGGCTAGGTGTGCCTGTGAAGTGGGCTAATATCTCGGCAGCGAAAGTAATTGTGGAAGTGGCACTGAAGAATTATAATGTAGATCCTAGTCAAGGTACTCATTTCTTCCAAAATCTCACCTCTTTTGGTGTGGGATATTTCATGATAGATACCAATCACCCAGAAGAGGGCAGTATTATTCGTAAGGATATGCTCGATGCTATGCCAGCCATTGAGGAAACAGAATATGTTCGCCACGTTAGGTTTGAACGTCCATTAAAAGTAATGATGGATGGAAAGAAGCAAGTGGGGGTTATTCTTAGAAGTTAAAAACGTTTTAGGGGGTAAAGCTACATTTAGCTTAACCCCCTAAAAACTGTAACTAAGGTAATAGCCTTAACTCCTAAAAACCGCTTTATAGCCCATGATTCATAAACCTATGCTCTGCCAACTGTTCGTATTTTGTTCCTGGCTTACCATAGTTAGCGTATGGATAGATACTAATACCACCACGTGGGGTAAAGATACCCGTTACCTCTATATATTTAGGTTCCATTAGCTTAATAAGATCTTTCATAATAATGTTTACACAGTCTTCATGGAAATCGCCATGGTTACGAAAACTGAACATATAGAGTTTCAGACTTTTGCTTTCTACCATACGCACATCTGGCACGTATGAGATTTTGATTTCAGCAAAGTCGGGTTGTCCTGTAATAGGACACAAACTAGTAAACTCTGGGCAGTTAAACTGCACCCAGTAGTCATTACCCTGATGTTTATTCTCAAACGATTCCAACACCTCTGGTGCATAATCGCTCTTGTACTCTGTATTCTTACCTAAGAGTTGTAGTCCTTCTTGTTCTCTTTGCATAACTTTACCCTAAACTAAAAATCTTCCAAATACTATAATTTACACCTTCATCATACACATCTTCACCCTCATACTCCTTCAAGGCTTTCACTACCTTAATAGTAATGGGTAAAGCGATGATCTCATAAAACGTTTTGAGAAACACTTGCCAAAGCATAAGCTTAGGAAGTTCCTCGGTAGGTACTACACCCGATAAAGCTAGTGGGAAGAAGATAAGCGAGTCGATGCTCTCTCCTGCGATGGTACTAAGGATAGCACGTGCAGAGAAATGTCTCCCTCCATCGTGCAACTTCATCTTACTCATCACATAAGCATTGGCAAACGATCCTACTACGAAAGCAAGGAAGGACGCTGCTGCCACACGAGGAGCTAACCCAAATACGGCATGAAAACCAGCATTGTTAGTCCAATAAGGAGCACCGGGTATCCAGTCGCATAACGCACCCATCATGACGAAGAAGAAATTCATTGCGAAGCCTAACCATATCAACAATCGTGCTTTCTTATAGCCCCATACCTCACAAACACAATCATTGATGATGTACGACACTGGAAAGACGATTAGCCCACCTGTCAAACTAATACCTAACACGGAAATCTGCTTTGTTTCTAAAAGGTTTGCCGCAATGAGACAAACACAAAAGAGTACACTGAAAAGCAGAAACAGTACACTCACCTGTTGTTTTGTTTTTTGCATATCTTGTTTTGTTAAAGGGGGTTGAGCAAGTACCCCTATTCATCAATAAAAGCTAATAAGCGAGTGCAAAGGTACGATAAAATATCGTAATATAGCCTAAGTTATACCTTTTAAGGCGCAAATTAAGGGAATATCCCTCTATTATCATAGGGAAAAATTCTTTTATTCCAAATAAATATTACTACTTTTGCAAATGTTGAACTAATTACATTAATTGAATTATGAGAAAGATTTTAATTATGGTCATGCTTGCATTTGGTACGTTTGCAGCATATGCCCAAGATACTAAACAGTACGAAGATAAAATGAAAGGTCTTGAAACTCAGTACCAATCTTTGATTGCTACTTACAAGACTATCAAGAGTAAGGATAAGAGTGCTATCACCGCTGATGACAACAAGAAGTTAGAAGAAATTGAGGCTAAGGCTGGCGAACTTGATTCACTTCAAAAGGTCTACACCTTGGAAATCGTTCGTAACTTCAAGAATACCACTTTCCCTGCTAAGTATGTAGCAGAAGCTGTATATAGCTTTAGTTTCGATGAGATGAAAGAAGTATGCGACTCTACCTCTGGTTACTATAACGAAAAGGAAATGGCTCCTGTTAAGAAGATATGGGCAGCACTACAACTTCGTCAGCCAGGTTTGATGTTCCACGAGCTTACTATGGTAGATCTTAATGGTAAAGCTATTAAGCTTAGCGATTATGCGGGCAAAGGAAAGTATGTTTTAGTAGATTTTTGGGCTTCATGGTGTGGTCCTTGCCGTATGGAGATGCCTAATGTAGTAGAAGCATACAAGAAATTCCGTGCTAAGGGATTTGAAGTTATAGGTGTTAGCTTCGACCAAAAGAAAGAATCATGGGCTAGTGCAGTAAAGAGTCTTGGTATGGAATGGCCACAAATGTCTGACTTAAAAGGTTGGCAATGTGCTGCTGCCAAAACATACGGCATTATGAGTATTCCATCTAATGTATTGCTCGATCCGCAAGGTAAGATCATTGAAATAGACCTTAGAGGTGAACACTTACAAAAGGTATTAGCAGAAATTTATAAGTAGGATAACACCTTTAATAATATATAAAACAAAGAACACTTGGTAGGATATAAAGCCTATCAAGTGTTCTTTTATTTTATATGGAACAAGGCTTTAAATCGTATACAAGTTTTTGTCTTTATCAGCCTTTTTGATTACCTTTGCATTACAAAATTAAACAATTATTATGCGAGAACTCTCAAATGCGCAGTTGGCGCAATTACTAGATAAAGATATATTTCATCATATTTCAGAAGCTGCCGATAAATTAGGATTAGAATGTTATGTTGTTGGCGGTTATGTTCGTGATTTGTTTTTAGAACGCCCATCTAATGATATTGATGTGGTTGTGGTAGGTAGTGGTATTCAAGTAGCTAGTGAACTAAAGAATATCCTCGGAAAGAAAGCACATTTATCCGTATTTAAGAACTTTGGTACAGCTCAGGTGAAATATAGAGATACCGAAGTGGAGTTTGTTGGAGCTCGTAAAGAGAGTTATAGCCACGACAGCCGAAAACCTATCGTAGAAGACGGCACTTTAGAAGATGATCAAAATCGTCGCGACTTTACCATCAATGCAATGGCGGTATGCTTAAACAAAGATCGTTTGGGGGAATTAGTCGACCCATTTGGAGGTGTTGATGATCTTTGGGATGGTATTATTCGCACTCCGCTCGACCCTGATATTACTTTTTCTGACGATCCGTTGCGTATGATGCGCTGTGTACGTTTTGCGACACAACTCAATTTTTTTATTGATGACGAAACCTTCGCTGCACTAGAACGCAATGCAGAGCGCATCAAGATTATTAGCGGCGAACGTATTGCAGAGGAACTCAACAAGATAATGATGACTAAAACGCCTAGCAAGGGTTTTGTAGATCTGCATCGTTGTGGGCTTCTACAGCTCATTATGCCAGAGTTGACAGCTATGGATATAGTAGATGTGAAGAATGGTAGAGCGCATAAGAATAATTTTTATCATACGCTAGAGGTTCTTGATAATAGTTGCAAAACAACTGATAAATTATGGTTGCGTTGGTCAGCACTTTTACACGACATTGGTAAACCAAAGTGTAAACGCTGGGACAACGCTATCGGGTGGACATTTCATAATCATAATATAGTAGGAGCAAAGATGGTTCCTGGTCTGTTTCGACGAATGAAACTACCAATGGATGCCAAGATGAAGTATGTGCGTAAACTTGTAGATATGCACATGCGTCCTATTGTGATTGCTGATGAAGAAGTAACCGACTCAGCTGTTCGCCGCCTTATGAATGATGCAGGCGACGACATTGACGATCTAATGACATTATGCGAAGCCGATATTACTAGTAAAAACGAGTTGCGCAAACAACGATTTCTAAACAACTTTCGCACTGTGCGTGAGAAGATAGAGGATCTAAAAGTACGTGATTATAAACGCTTACTTCAGCCATGTATTGATGGTAATGAAATTATGGAAATGTTTCATTTAAAGCCAAGCTACGAGGTAGGTGTATTAAAAAAAGCCCTAAAAGAAGCAGTCTTAGACAACAAAGTCGCTAATGAGCGTGAGCCGTTATTAGCGCTATTGAATAAAAAAGCAAAAGAATTAGGGTTAGTGTAAGCAAAAGTGGTTGCTTAAAAGGTGCAGAATATTAAAAAAGTAATATTTAAATTAAACTGATAAACACAAAAAACGTCTAAACATACGTTTTTAAGTTATATCTTTGAGAAATATGTATAATAAAATAGGTATGAAAGCAAACAAATTCTTGGTAGTTGCTGCTGTTGCAGCAACAGTTTTTGTAAGTTGTGGTAAAGGTCAACAAACTTTGCCTACAAGCGATGAATTTCCTGTAATGACAATTGGATCGTCAAGTGCACAATCAAAATCAACTTATCCAGCAACTATAAAAGGTATTCAAGATGTAGAAGTAAGACCAAAAGTAAGTGGTTTTATTACACATCTTAACGTACACGAAGGACAGTATGTAAAAGCAGGACAAGTCTTATTTGTAATTGACAATTCTACCTATCAAGAAGCTGTTCGTCAAGGGCAAGCTCATGTAGATGCAGCACAAAGTGCTGTAGCACAAGCTCGTGCAGCTGTTAATACAGCCAACGCTAGCTTAAATTCGGCAAAAGCACAAGAGGCAACAGCTCGCTTAACCTATTCTAATAGCAAGAATCTTTATGCTAATAAAGTAATAGGAGATTACGAGCTGCAAGCTGCAAAGAATACATACGCTACTGCTGAAGCTGCTGTTCGCCAAGCTCAAAGTGGTGTTGCCCAAGCAACGGCAGCTATTCAGCAAGCAGAGGCTGGGGTTAAACAAGCACAAGCAGGTTTAGCTACAGCAAAAGAAAATCTTGGTTTTTGCTATGTGAAAAGTCCTACATCAGGCTATATTGGTAGTCTTCCTTACAAGGAAGGAGCTTTGGTTAGTCCGTCATCTGCACAACCTGTTACAACTGTTAGCAACATCTCAACGATGGAAGTTTATTTCTCTTTAACAGAAGCTGATATGCTAAAGTTATCGCGTTCTAGCAATGGATTAGCTAGTGCCATTCAAAAATTTCCAAGTGTTAGCTTACAGCTTATAGATGGTTCTATCTATAGCCATGAAGGAACTGTTGTAAAGACAAGTGGTATCGTTGACGCTGCTACAGGTACAATTAGTGTTATAGCACGCTTTCCAAATCCAGAAAAACTATTGAAGAGTGGTGGTAGTGGTCAGATTATAATAGCAAAGAGCAATAATCATGCTATGGTTATTCCACAAGACGCAGTAGTACAGGTTCAAGACAAGATGTTTGTTTATAAGGTTGACCAAGATAATAAGGTACACTATACAGAAATTACCGTTTCTCCAGAAAACGATGGCAATAACTATGTTGTTACAAGTGGACTAAAAATGGGTGATAAGATTGTTACCAAAGGGGTTTCTACTTTGACTGATGGTGCTAAGATCAAAGCTCTTACTGAGGCTGAATACGCTAAGGCTATAGAAAAAGCAGAAGAACTAAGTAAAAATCAAAATTCGGCATCAGGCTTTGTAGAGGCAATGCAGGGTGGCGACAAAAAATAATAAAAAAGGTTCTAATTTAGAATAACAAATATGACATTTTCTAATTTTATTAAACGACCCGTATTGTCTACGGTAATCTCCATTTTCTTCGTACTTCTAGGTGCGATTGGATTGGTATCATTACCTGTAGAACAATATCCAGACATAGCTCCACCTACAATTTCTGTACAGACATTTTATTCAGGTGCTGATGCGCAGACAGTTTTAAATTCAGTAGTTGTACCTTTGGAAGAGAGTATCAATGGTGTGGAGAATATGACCTATATGACCTCTCAAGCTACCAATGATGGTATGGCTCAGATTACTATTTACTTTAAGCAAGGTGCTGATCCCGATATGGCTGCGGTCAATGTACAGAACCGTGTAACACAAGCGCAAGCACTTTTGCCTTCGGAAGTAACTCAAGTTGGTGTAACAACTGGAAAACGCCAAAGTAGTAATGTTATTATCTTTGCGCTTACAAGTGATGATGGACGTTATGATGAGAAATTCTTAACCAACTATAGTGATATCAACATTGTTCCAGCACTGAAACGTGTAAAGGGTGTTGGTAATGTGCAAGTCTTTGGTTCGCTAACTTATAGTATGCGTATTTGGTTGCAACCAGACAAAATGAAGCAGTACAACTTAATGCCACAAGATGTTACTGCTGCTTTGGCAGAACAAAATATAGAAGCAGCCCCGGGTAAGTTTGGTGAGCAAAGCAATATGGCTTATGAGTTTACTATGCGTTATAAAGGTCGTTTGAAAACTGCAGAGGAATATGGCAATATCATTATTAGCAGTAATACAAATGGACAAACTCTGCACCTCCGCGATATTGCAGAAGTAGAACTTGGTGGTTTATCGTATGCTGTAAATATGGAAAGTAATGGTAAACCAGCCGTTATTGGTGCTGTTCAGCAAGTAGCTGGTTCAAATGCTACAGATGTTGCTAATGGCGTGAAAAAAGCATTTGAAATTCAAGCTAAGAATTATCCTCCAGGTATGAAGATGCGCATCGTTACTGATGTTACAGAGTTCTTATACGCATCTATTGAAGAGGTAGTATTTACCTTATTCCTTACTTTGATTTTGGTATTCTTAGTGGTATATGTATTCTTGCAGGATTTACGTTCTACACTTATTCCTTTGATTGCCGTTCCTGTTTCCTTAATGGGTACTTTCCTTTTCTTATGGATGTTTGGGTTCTCGATCAACTTGCTAACGTTATCGGCATTACTATTGGCTATTGCTATTGTAGTGGACGATGCTATCGTAGTTGTAGAAGCTGTCCACGCAAAACTAGATCTTGGTTATAAGAGTGCACTTACCGCATCAATAGATGCTATGAATGAACTTTCTGGTGCCATTATTTCTATTACATTGGTGATGGCAGCAGTGTTTGTACCAGTATCTTTCTTGAGCGGTACTTCTGGTACATTCTATCGTGAATTTGGTGTAACTATGGCTTTATCTATTGTCATTTCTGCCATCAATGCGCTGACCCTATCACCAGCACTTTGTGCTATACTCTTAAAGCCACATGATAAGAACGGAAAAGAAAAAAAATCAACTTTTGTAGATCGTTTTCATAACGCTTTCAATACAGCATTTGATAAAGTTACTAATAAATATAAAAAAGGTGTAGAACGCATTATTAAGAAACCAATTATCACGAGCATTACTGTTATTGTTGGCATCGTGGCTTTGGCTGTAACCATGAGTGTTACAAGTTCTGGACTTGTTCCTAATGAAGATACAGGATCAGTAATGATCTCTATTTCTACCCCTCCCGGTACATCAAAGACTGCAACAAAACAGATTGTTAATAAGGTAGATAAGATGCTGGCTAATAACCCAGCTATTGAAACACGCCAAAACCTTGTTGGTTTTAGCTTAATTGGTGGACAAGGTTCTAATCAAGCAGCATTTTTCATAAAGTTAAAACCTTTTGAAGAGCGTGCATCAAAGAATATTTTTTCACGTATTGGAACTTGTATCAAGCAAGGTAGTATCATTCCTTTATTCCTAAATCCAATGGAATCGAATATGGTGCTAGGTATGATTTATAAGCAAACAGCTAGCATTAAAGGAGCGCAGATTATTGCGTTTGGACCTCCTATGATACCTGGCTTCTCTATGATAAATGGTGTTACTATGACCATGCAGGATAAAACAGGAGGTAATATTGATAAGTTCTTGAAGGTTACTCGTAACTTCTTAGATGCCCTACAGAAGCGTCCAGAAATCGCTAAAGCAATGACTACCTACGATACCCAATATCCACAATATATGGTAGATGTTGATGTGATTAAGACTAAGCAAGCTGGCATTTCGCCAAAAGCAGTGCTTGCTACACTCCAAGGCTACTATGGCGGTATGTATGCTTCCAACTTTAATAGTTATGGTAAACTTTACCGTGTAATGATCCAAGGATCTGTTGATAGCCGATTAACTCCAGAGAGTTTACAAAATATTTATGTGCGTACGCCTAACGGAATGACTCCTATCAATAGTTTTATAACTCTAAAACGTGTTTATGGACCACAAGTAATGAAACGCTTTAACCTGTTTACTTCAATTGATGTTAATATTACTCCTCAAGATGGCTATTCTTCTGGTGATGTATTGAAGGCTATTGATGAAGTTTCAAAGGATAATCTACCAATTGGATATGGCTATGAATATTCGGGCTTGACACGATCTGAAAGTGAGCAAAGTAACACCACCGTGATTATTTTTGCTTTGTGTATCATCTTTGTTTACTTAATTTTAAGTGCCCAATACGAAAGCTATTTATTGCCTCTTGCTGTAGTACTTTCTATTCCTTTCGGTTTAGCAGGTGCATTTCTCTTTACGCTAATCTTTGGACATAACAACGATATCTACATGCAAATTTCACTCATTATGTTGATAGGTTTGTTAGCAAAGAATGCTATCTTGATCGTAGAGTTTGCTCTCGATCGCCGCCGTACAGGTATGGCTATTCGCTATGCAGCAATTCTCGGTGCTGGTGCTCGTCTTCGCCCTGTATTGATGACCGCATTAGCAATGATTGTAGGTTTGATACCGTTAATGTTTGCAAGTGGTGTAGGTCGCAATGGTAACCAAACACTAGGAGCCGCAGCTATAGGAGGTATGCTCATTGGTACGCTGTGCCAGATATTCTTTGTTCCCGCCTTGTTTACAATATTCCAAAGTATTCAAGAACGCATTTCTCCACTTCGCTTTGATGATGAAGATAATAAGTCAGCATTGAAAGAGTTGAAGCAATATGCAAAGAAAACTCCTTGCATAAAATCAAAAGAGAATAAGCAATAACAACTTAGTTTGATAAAAAATGAATAAATTAAATATATTCGTACTCTCGCTAGCAGCTTTGTCGTTGACGGGCTGTAAGAGTCTTTACGGTAATTATGAACGCCCTGATGTGAAAATAACAGGGGTTGTTCGTGATCCAGTAAACGACCAAGCAACACTTGAGGGTGCCAACGACTTTGGTAATCTGCCATGGCGCAGTGTTTTTACTGATCCACAGTTGCAGACCTTAATTGATAGAGCCCTCAATAATAATCCTAATCTTGCGAATGCTGTCCTGAATATAGACATAGCAGAACAGCAGCTAAAAGCGGCTAAACTATCGTTTTTACCAAATGTTGCTTTTGCCCCAACTGGAACTATTTCCCACTTTGGTTCTCATACAGAAGCTACAAAAGCATATACGCTCCCCATTGCGGCAAGCTGGAATGTGGACTTATTTGGGCAACTTAGAGCGAAGAAGAAAGTTGCACAAGCAATGCTATTACAAATGAAAGACTATAAGGTAGCTGCTCAAACATCGCTTATCTGTAATATTGCTAATCTCTATTACACACTTTTGATGCTCGACCGTCAGAAGGAAATAGTAGATAATATGTCAGAGCTAACAAAGAACACATGGGATATGATGAAGCTTCAAATGGAGTTTGGACGTGCTCGCTCTACAAGTGTTCAGAGTGCAGAAGCTGCTTACTATCATGTTCAAACACAAAGCGTTACGATTAAGGGAAATATCCGTGAAGCAGAAAACTCTTTGAGCTTATTACTAGGTGAGCCTGTACATAGCATTGCACGTGGTAGCCTATCTAACCAAAATCTACCAACAAATTTCTCTGGAGGTATTGGCATAGCACTCTTAAGTAATCGCGCTGATGTTCATGCTAAAGAAATGGCACTTGCCCAATGTTTCTATAATATTCAGGAAGCTCGTAGCCGTTTCTATCCCGCGCTAAATATTTCACCTACTGGCGCATGGTCGAATGGAAACGGATTGGTGAATCCGGGAAAATTGTTATTAAGCGTAGTAGGTAGCCTTACACAGCCTATCTTTGCACAAGGCAAACTAAAAGCTGGTCTTCGCGTTGCAGAAGATCAATATAAGCAAGCCTATAACACATGGCAAAACAGTATTCTTACTGCTGGATCTGAGGTTAGCAATGCGCTTGTAGCTTACAATTCTGCCAATGAGAAAAATAAGTTAATGCAACAACAAATAGATGTTTTAAAAAAGAATGTAGAGCATTCTCAATTGCTTTATAAGCAGAGTTCAAGTTCATATCTTGAAGTAATCACTGCACAGCAAAACTTACTTAACGCACAGATTTCTCAAGTTCAAGAGCAATTTACTAAGTTACAGTCTATTGTCAACTTATATTATGCCTTAGGTGGAGGCTCAAAATAATTTAGAATATTATCTCAAACTACCAACACTATCCCCATCAGCAAGTTGGGCTATCTTTCCTTTACGGGAAGAGTGGGGGGTTACATGCTATGAATAGTGAAATTAGTCCAAGAGCCGAAGTTTCTCCTAAAGCTAAGATAGGCAACGGCTGTAAGATTTTTCCTTTTGTATATATAGAGGACGATGTTGTCATTGGTGATAACTGTATCATCTACCCTTTTGTAAGTATCTTAAATGGAACTCGTATGGGCAACGGCAATCAAATTCACCAATGCACTGTACTTGCCGCTATCCCTCAAGACTTCAATTTTGTAGGAGAGGAGAGCGAACTTATTATAGGCAATGAAAATATCTTCCGAGAGAATGTTGTCGTTAACCGTGCTACCCATACGGGGGGTAAAACAGTTATTGGGTCAAACAATTTCCTTATGGAAGGTTCTCACATTAGCCACGACACAATAGTTGGTGATAATTGTGTATTTGGATATGGCACAAAGATAGCAGGAGATTGTCAAATAGGAGATGGCGTTATCTTCTCTTCGAGTGTTATTGCAAATGCAAAAACACGTGTTGGGCAGTTTTCTATGATACAAGCAGGAACTACATTTTCAAAAGATATTCCTCCTTATATTATAGCTGGCGATGAGCCGATAAAATATATTGGTGTAAATACTTATATTGCTAAACGTGAAGGTATAGATCCTAAAGTTGTTAAGCACATTGCTAACGCTTATCGCCTGCTCTTTCACGGTCAAACATCGGTATTCGATGCATGCCTTCAGATAGATCAGCAGGTTCCTGATTCTCCCGAAATTCGCAATATCGTAGAATTTGTACGCTCTACTGACGAAGGAATTATTACTAAGATGTAAACTCTCAAAGAGAAGATCATATAAGCAAAAGAGGGGTCAGTCGTAAAACCCAGTTGCAACCCCTCCCCTCTCATGCACATAATTTCATAAGTATTTGTTATCTTTGCATCATGAAGACCGAGCAATTGTTGCGTTGTATCTTTCCAGAGATACTCGCAGATTATTTTGATGTGATAGATATCCAAGAGAGCATTTCCCAGATAGACTTCTGGTTGGATGAGCGTAACTTTATGGAAGAAGCAGACCGCAAGTCTGGCACAGTAAGCAGTTACGGCTTTACCGCTGAACGGGTTGTCCAAGACTTTCCCCTTCGTGGTAAGCCCGTTTACCTTCATGTCCGCCGTCGAAAATGGCGTGACAGTTCCACGGGTGAGATATTCAGTTATTCTTACGATGACCTGACGGCTGAGGGCAGCAAACTATCCCCTGAGTTCGTTTCTTTTTTAAAAGAATAGAATAGAGTCTACTGCGGAGAGCATTACAGGTATCGGCTCTCATTATGGCGTAGACGGTAAGCAGCTTTCCACCCAATACAAGGAGCATTTCAGCGATTATCGCCAGTGGGAGCAGTTGTTGCATGCGGGAGACTGGCTGCTGTTTGATGAGAACCTGGGAGAGAGCCTGAGTATCGATGA
>NZ_JH660658.1:95893-139446 GCF_000262545.1 Prevotella bivia DSM 20514
CCTCTCATGCACATAATTTCATAAGTATTTGTTATCTTTGCATCATGAAGACCGAGCAATTGTTGCGTTGTATCTTTCCAGAGATACTCGCAGATTATTTTGATGTGATAGATATCCAAGAGAGCATTTCCCAGATAGACTTCTGGTTGGATGAGCGTAACTTTATGGAAGAAGCAGACCGCAAGTCTGGCACAGTAAGCAGTTACGGCTTTACCGCTGAACGGGTTGTCCAAGACTTTCCCCTTCGTGGTAAGCCCGTTTACCTTCATGTCCGCCGTCGAAAATGGCGTGACAGTTCCACGGGTGAGATATTCAGTTATTCTTACGATGACCTGACGGCTGAGGGCAGCAAACTATCCCCTGAGTTCGTTTCTTTTTTAAAAGAATAGAATAGAGTCTACTGCGGAGAGCATTACAGGTATCGGCTCTCATTATGGCGTAGACGGTAAGCAGCTTTCCACCCAATACAAGGAGCATTTCAGCGATTATCGCCAGTGGGAGCAGTTGTTGCATGCGGGAGACTGGCTGCTGTTTGATGAGAACCTGGGAGAGAGCCTGAGTATCGATGAGACTTGTCTGAGCAGCGGTGAGGTCTATACGTTTCTGACCAACAAGGCTGGCAAAGGTGGCAGGGGTACGCTGGTAGCTGTGGTCAGGGGAACGAAAGCCGAAGATGTGATCCGTATTCTGGAAAAGATTGACCTTTCCAAAAGAAAGACTGTCAAGGAGATAACGCTCGACCTGTCTTCCTCTATGATGATCATTGCGCGCACGGTGTTCCCCAAGGCACTCATCACCAGCGATAGATTTCATGTACAGAAACTTTACTATGACGCTTTGGACGACATGCGTATAGCCTACCGATGGATGGCAAGGGACAGAGAAAATGAGGAGATGAAGGAAGCCAAAGCCAAAAACGAAACCTACAAGCCATTCAGATATAGCAACGGTGACACACGCAAGCAACTACTTGCCAGGGCGAAGTTTATACTGACTAAACACAAGTCCAAGTGGACAGAATCGCAAAGGCTAAGGGCGGAAATAATATTTGAAAACTACCCAGAACTCAAAAAAGCCTATGACCTGGCTATGGAACTTACCGATATTTATAATGCCAGAAGCATCAAGGACGCTGCAAGATTGAAACTGGCTAAGTGGTTTAATAAGGTGGAGAAGTTGGGGGTGGACAACTTCTATACGGTGATTGACACCTTTAAGAACCATTATGATACCATACTCAACTTCTTTGTCAACAGAGCCACAAATGCCAATGCTGAATCCTTCAACGCAAAAGTCAAAGCCTTCAGGGCACAGTTCAGGGGAGTAACGGATATTCCTTTCTTCCTTTACAGGCTTATGAAATTATGTGCATGAGGGGAGGAGTTGCAACTGGGTTTTACGACTGACCCCAAAAGAGGTTAGCCTAGGATAACCTCTTTTTTTTATGGCTTATACAATATATCACAAAACCAAAAAAAGCAAGGAAATCATTATCGAAATCCTTGCTTTCTCTTGGGGTGGAAGGTGGGACTCGAACCCACGACATTCAGAACCACAATCTGACGCTCTAACCAACTGAACTACGTCCACCGTATTGATTGCTTCTTTAAAGCGAGTGCAAAGGTACAAGTTTTATATGAAAGAACAAAATAAAACTTAAACTTTTTTACTTCTTCGCTATTATTTTTTTACAGGTGCTGGTGCTGTTGGTTTTACAGGGGCAGCTTGCTTTTGCTGACTTGCACCAAAATTAGGCAAGTTATTAGGATTGGTAGACTGATCGCCAGAAGTAGCATTTTCTATAACGCTTGCGTCAGTATTACCTGTTGGAGCCACATGCGCACATGCAATACTAATCACTACCATTGTAGCTGCAAGCACCCAAGTGGTTTTCTCAACAAAGTCTGTTGTCTTGCGAACACCCATAATAGCATTAGACGATGAGAAATTAGATGATAATCCACCACCTTTTGACTCTTGTATTAACACGATACCAATCATTAAGAGAGCGGCAATTACAATTAGAATAATGAATAAAGTGTACATTACTACTGTATTATTTTTTATTATTGTTAATGATAAGTTTCTCTAAGAAACGTATTTGGTCTGCAAAGTAACGATTTTTTTTCGGATAATCCAAATTTAACCGCGTAATAATTTCGAGTGCTTTTGAATATCTTCCTTGTCTAATATAGATGCGGGCTAATGTCTCTGTAAAATAGCCTGTTTCTTCGTGTTCTTCCTCGCTTTCTTCATTTTCTTCGACATTAGGCGAATATTCTGTTTCGTCTTGTAACGTAATTTTTCCGCCATCAAGATTAATGAAGTTATCTATAAGTTCTTGCCCTTTGAGTTGTTGTTCTTCATTCTTAGACGAAGCACTTTCCGACTCTAACAAATAAGCTACATAATCAACAGTAGCATCGGCTGTAGTAGGTTTTCTACCTGCATTTAATGTTTTTGGATTATCCTCATTATCATCAGGAATTTGCTCTAAGAAATTATCTATGAGCGAAGTTGTACGATCATTAATCTCTTCTTCTCTTATTTTTTTCTTAGATGCTTTGTCTATATTATCAATCTTTGTCAATAATTGATAATGTACTCCCTCTACTAAATCAAAGAGAATTTTTCTGTCAGTAATATACACCGCTGCACGTCTCAACTCCTCATCAAAAGTTGAGTCGTGAAGTAGAAACAAATTCTTCAGTAATAAAATTCTGGCAGGCTGATAATAAGGATAAAGTGCTAACAAACTACGCAAGTCGTATAGTGTTTCCTTATTGAGCCGTTCAGGATGATTAATTAGAGATGTGATATCCATTATCTATGGCATTACCAATTAGCTACAGTGGCATTAAAAATCTGATCAGTAAGATCTTTTATCATTTCTTCTACCAACTGCTGTTGAACAGATTGCAAACTTTTTGTAGTTTCATAGCTAGAAGTAGCTG
Source organism: Prevotella bivia DSM 20514 (assembly GCF_000262545.1). Lineage (GTDB taxonomy): Bacteria > Bacteroidota > Bacteroidia > Bacteroidales > Bacteroidaceae > Prevotella > Prevotella bivia. Next base: position 98,848 of record NZ_JH660658.1, read on the forward strand.
TAAACTGTCGTTCGAAGTCTTCCTTATGATTGCTAGTATTGGTAAATCTTACATTTACAGTGATAGAAAGTTCGGTTTGAGCTGAATGACCTTCACTGGTTACACTCTTATTACGTTGCTGATAGTTGGTAATCTCGCCCTCTACCTTTAAATCGCCTCCACGTTTCACTTGTTGCAACTTTGTATGATTGGCATACACATCTTTGAGGGCATTATTAAACATAGGTGCCATGGGTCCCCATACATAGGCGGAGCGAATAGGGAAATCGGCAATCTGTATGGTATGCACTTTATTATAATCTATACTTGCACCATTAAACTTATAGCTCACTTTGCATGCTGTGAACACAACTGAAGTGATGCTTAACAATGCTATAACAAGATGTTTGCTTTGAACTTGTTGCTTTATAAGTTTGAAAAACTTTATCATTGCGTATTTATCTTTATCCCTCACTTTATTTTGCCCTATCATTCTAATCCGTATTGCTTAATACGACGATAAAGCGTTCTGTCGCTAATACCAAGCTCTTGTGCAGCTTTCTTGCGATTACCTTTGTTTCGTTCCAAAGCTTTCTCTATCATCTGCCGCCCAATATCGTTCAAGTTAAGTGTTGCTGGTTCTGATATTTCTTCAGCTTCAGCCTCTTCCACTGTTTCCACACGAGTTTCTTCCGTAGGAATAGGTGCTTTACTTGCTACGGCTGGCACATTGGGGGTATGATGAGCTACATAAGTGCGTGCTGTTTTTAATGCTGTGTTGTCTTCTAACTGCTTGCGAACAGAGTTGAGATCGCGACGCAAATCACTCACATTACCACGCAACTCATATAATATTTGATATAAAATTTCTCGCTCGCTCTCGTATGAATGGCTACCACCGCCACTAATAGTGGCTAGTTGCGTACTTTCTTGATCAAGTGGGATAAACTGCAAAAGTTTCTCGGCTGTGATCTCTGGCTCCTCGCTCAATATAGAAATTTGTTCGGTAATATTCTTCAACTGCCGCACGTTACCAGGCCATTTATAATGCAACATTATCTGCTTAGCTTCATCGGTTAGCACCACTTTTGGCAAATGATATTTCTCTGCCATTTGCATTGCGAAAAGGCGGAATAACAATAATATATCATCACCACGGTCGCGCAGTGGAGGCATTTGGATAGGAATAGTGTTTAAACGATAAAACAAATCTTCTCTAAACTTGCCTTCACTTACTGCCTTACGCACATTAACGTTGGTAGCAGCCACGATGCGCACATCTGTTTTCTTCGTCTCTGTTCCGCCCACACGGATATATTCTCCTGTCTCTAAAACACGTAATAAGCGTGCTTGGGTAGCCATAGGCAATTCGCCTACTTCATCAAGGAAGATTGTACCCTTATGAGCTATACCAAAATAGCCTTCGCTCTCACCAATAGCTCCTGTAAATGAGCCTTTTTCGTGTCCAAACAATTCACTATCTATTGTTCCTTCAGGGATAGATCCACAGTTGATAGCCAAATATCTTTCTCGTTTTCTAGGCGAATTATCATGGATAACACGGGGGATAATTTCCTTACCAACACCGCTCTCACCAATGATCAGAACCGACAAGTCGGTAGGTGCTACCTGTAAGGCAACATCTAGCGCACGGTTTAAACCACTGTTGTTTCCAACAATGTTATATCGTTGTTTTGTTTTCTGAAGCTCAGTTGTATTCATTGTAATGACAAAATTACATTTTTATTTTCAAATCTCTGCAATATTGGCAGACTTTAACTAAGATCTTAATTGATAATTAGTGTTCGCTGAATTAATAAATTGCCATAACTGCAAAGCAGCGGACTCTAAACTTTGCAATAGCATCTGCCCATAAATTGAGCTTAATTTCGAAAAGGGCAAGACAAAGTTCCCTGAGGAACTTCATCACGTTCTTGACAAAGTAGCACATTCCTGTCCAGCATTCTGCTGTTTCTTTCCCATAGATATGCATCAAGATATCCTTTGCCTATCCCAATGTGTCCGTCATTTCGACTTAGCTCCGCCTGATTATCCTTTCAAAAAATAAGAACTCAAAAATTAACAGAAATCGAAAAAAGACCTTCTATCCCTCGTAAGGGACGTTCATAGTAAAAGTAATTGATACCAGAATAATAACCTTCTATATACTTAGTCTGATTGAAAAGATTGGTGACCTTGCCAGTCAGCTCGATTCTTTTTGAAAAGATATAAGAACATGATGCATCTACGAAAGTCAGGCTATGATATTTACTGGGTTCTGTCTCTATAATATTATTGTTTGCAGATATTCCAAAATTTAGTTTCTTGACTGGGTGAACTTGCAGACGAAAAGTATTATAATAGCTCCTAAGTGAATTGCTCGACTTAAATTGTTCGTTGTTTTGCCACGATAGATTGAAGGTCGCATCATTATAGATTTGAAGCCATGATAATTTAGTCCATGACAATGATAATGATGTGGAGAATATATTCGACTTTACCTTGTATTCAACAGTATTCTGTATAAATGGTTGTTCGCTATGATTGAAATTGATTGTCGCTTTTGTGAATAAGCGAATTTTACTCCATGTTTTTTCTACAGAAGTAAGGGCTAAGAGTCTGTTGGAACGCACGTTTTCCCAAATTGGATCGATTTTGCTCCACTGGTTATCATAAGTATAAGAGTTATAGAAATCCCGCTTCTGCCATGACGATGTTACCATCATATTCCAAGAGACGAGGGATATGATGTTTGTATAGTTTAACGAAGCTGAAAGTGATTTGCTAAGATTTCTTCCAAGATTGTCCAATCCAGAAACTTTCGTACGGTAGTTTGAAAAATAGAAGCTAGAAAACGGATCTTCTCCAGCAATATCATCTGTTACACCTGCACTTAGCATACTCCTCCATTGAGAATTGAAGTGGTGAGACCATCTGAGGGAAGGAGTAAGATAAAACCGATTATTCTTAGAATGTGGAAGCCATTGCATACGTGAAGATAGAGCGTTCAGGGGTAATGCTACATAAACAAAACCACGAGAGTACTTTATGGTATATTCTGGGCTAAAGCTGTTCTTGACATAAAAATACTTATCATATCTATCTTGTTGGATTCGTAAACCGTTATTTCTGTATTCTAACGCATACTTCAGTCGCAGTTCATTGCCCCAGACATTGAAAATAGTTGAAACACTATTTCTTGCAACAAGCCTTTTTGAAAGGAGCCGTTCGTCCAAATTATAAATGGGGTTATCTGAAATATCATCAGAAAACAATTTCTCTTGGTTACGATAGTAGCGTACGAATGAATTTACCTGAAGGATTTGCTTACCCAATGTCAGTGTCATCTGCAATTTGTTCTGTACTGTTATTGGTCTTGCATTCGTCTTGCTGTCAATTCCCACGTAGTTGCTATTAATCACTCCGTTATTTGTCTGCTTACCAAAGCTCGTTGTTAATTCTTCTATAAGGAATACATGAGGAGCATTATGTTCATAATGAAATATAGGCGTTAATACCCAGTCTTTAAATATTGACTGATCCATCTCATGTAACATAACTGGCGAACTTCCTCCATACTTGTTTACAAGACTGTCGGAATCGTTAATACGGTTTCCATAAAAAACGATATTGGAGCGAAAGTTTCCATATTTCCCAACTAGATGGGAATGATTCAAACCTGCAGAAATTGATTTATTAAATGTAAAACGTTTCTCATCAATAGGCAGGAAAGTTCGTCTTTCTGTTGTCAGCTTATTGTTTGGAATAGGCTCGTAACTGTCTATATCCGTCACGTCTATATGTTCCTTAGCATATTCGTTGAGATTGTTGCCTGTATTATTAGTCTGAAGGGTCGCTAAAAGTTGGTTTTTACGTGCGATTCTCACAGCTGTTCCACCTACATTCCACAGTGCTTCGTCTCCATATCCACCACCAGCACTGAGTTCTCCAAACATTTTTGCCTTGTAGTCACTTTTCAATTTGATGTTTAGTGTAGCCTTGTCCGATAGCACCTTCCCCCTTAATGCTCTTATGGGTTGGTCATGCTCCATCACCTGAACTTGTGCTACAGCGTCTATCGGAAGGCTGTTTGTAGCTTGATTGTACCTATTGCCTAATAAACTCTGTCCCTCGATATTAAAACTATTGATACTATTACCTTTATAGGTAACCCTTCCATCTTCATCCACTTCTATACCTGGTAGTTTCTTTAGTACATCTACTAATTTTCTGTCATTTACATCCTTGAATGCTGCAATATTATAATTGATGGTGTCCTTATGAACTTCTATCGGCTTGATATTAACGGTCACCTCCTGCAAAGCAACTGCGTCTCGTTCCAAAGCCACATCAGAATTATCGTGCAGTGATGCTACACTTATCCTATGTCCCTTATATCCAATAGACTTGAACTCTGCATAACTACAATTGGCAGAAAGCCGCAACATATATTTACCATCCACATCTGATATTCCAAAAGTAAGCAACTTACCGTTCTTATCGTATGTTCGACAGCTTACAGACATAAGGGGGGCACCGCTCTTGGAATCTGTCACGATACCATGAACATTACTCTCTGTCCCCTGACCGTAAATAAGACAGGAAATAAAAAGACATAGGCTAAGTAAAATATATCGTAGGCTGGTTTTCATTCCAGTTCAATCGGATTATACGGTTTTTGTTTTATCGTCTTTGCTGTTTCAGGTGGAATTATCACACCAGGCATATTCATCTTTATAGCCCGCAATGGATCTTCCTTCTCATTACGGTAAGCCTGACGCGCCTTTTCTCTGCTTGTTTTTATTATTTTGATGTTTTTATGAAGATAAATAGGCATCCCTTCTGATACATTTATTATACCATTAAGTCTGAACGAAAAGTTATTTTTTGAGTCCCTTATAGAAACTATTAGTCCTGGTAAACCATCAAACAGATAAGGACCGTAAGGAACGGGATAATCCATAGCAAACCACGCTGTCCAATCTCTACCTCCAAAACTGCATTTGGCTTTAGTCACATTTATATTGTTGATGATGCTGTCATCACCTATAACTTCCCAGTTTATCACAGGTAAAGTCTGAGTATACTGATACGTGCCGAGTCCCTCTATCTGTATTGTGGCTTCCTTTTTAGATATGTCTTTAACAAGAGGATAGTTATAGGTCGGTTTTTCTAATGACATAGCTGCTGCGAAGTATTCAATAGATGAACGTCCTTGTTCATAATAAGCATCATTAATAGAATCATTTTTCCACGAAAAATAATCACAAAAACCACAGATGTGCTTTCCGATAGTTAGCATAGTTTGCCCATTGATTCGTTTAGCGATATCTGTGGAATCTTGCAAATAAGAAAACTCATAAAAAATTTGTACTTTTGCAGAATCAAACGTTGTTTTATTTACCAAGGTTAAAGAAGGTATAGCTCCATTTACTGTTTGTGAATGCATATTAATAAAACAACTCATTATAAAGGCTAATATGAGAGAACACGATTTTATCATAATTTTGCAAATACAAAATAATGTATAGATATTAAACAGAATAATATCTATGCATTTAAAAGATTTAATGAATTTGGTTCTCTAACCTTATAACATCTGCTATCATATCAGAAGCACTCTGATAATTGTCAGACTCAAGGTAAACAACTTGTCCATTTGATAATGTTACCTTAACAGAATGTGCATTTGCAGCACTACAGCAAAGTGTAAGAAAAAACACCGCAGATAATATTTTTTTCATTTCTGATAATTTATTAGTCCATTCCTCAAAAACTAGTTAATATATGATTTGAACGGTTAAGGAGTTTACTTGATTAAAGTAAAACCATTCTAAAAGTATGATATTTATTAAGTAATTAATATATATATATTCAGTTCTGCAAATTAAAGAAAAATAATCCATATCTCCATATTTTCACAAAACTTTTTAATGAGTTATCTTGTAATTGTGCCTTTCGATGACTTTTTGCAAAATATAAAGCAAATAAAGATACGTTGTTGCCTTTTTGTTAATATACTATATTGGTATAAGTGAAAATACTTAACATCGTATGATTTCGTGAGGCTCTTATTAAGTGCTAAAACTCTAGCTTTATGGGTAGAGATATAGAAATAATATTCAGTATTTCGGTAATACAAAATATCCCCCTTACGCCTTATCTTTATAAGTAGTAAGGGGGATATTATAATAGGTGTGTGGCGTGAGAACTATGCTTCCTCGCTCTCTTCTGCCTTCTTGCGGGTAGTTCTGCGCTTCTTTACCTTTTCCTCTGGCGCATCAATCTTAACACCAGCTAGCTCTGGGTCAATAAGGATACGACCACAGTATTCGCAAACGATGATCTTTTTGTGCATCTTAATATCTAGCTGGCGCTGAGGTGGGATCTTGTTAAAACAACCGCCACATGCGTCGCGCTGAACGTAAACAATACCCAAACCATTACGCGCACCTTTACGAATACGCTTAAAGCTACGGAGCAAACTTGGTTCTATCTTTATTTCAAGTTCACTAGCTCTGTCCTTTAGCTCTGTTTCTTCCTCACGCGTTTCTTGCATAATATCATCGAGCTCGCTACGCTTTTCTTTTAAAGCGTTTTGCTTATCTTCAAGTTGTTCGCGCGCTTTAGATAAGTCGGCTTGCTTCTCTTCCACCTTATATTGAGCCTCCTTGATTTTCTTATTGCAAAGCTCTATTTCCAAAGTTTGGAACTCTATCTGCTTTGTCAAAGAGTCGTACTCACGGTTGTTAGCTACCATTTCTAGTTGCTGATTGTAACGTTCAAGACTTGCTTGTGCATCTACGATCTCTCCCTTCTTCTGAGTGATAGCGTGTTGGAAATCTTTTATGTCTTGATCAATCTTCTCAATGCGAATGTGAAGACCTTCTAGTTCGTCCTCTAAGTCGCGTACTTCTAGTGGTAATTCACCACGCAATGCTCGCTTTTCGTCGATAGCCGAGAGGGTTTGCTGCAATGTGAAGAGGTTTTTTAGCTTCTCTTCCACTGGTAATTCCTTTGGATCTTTCTTTGCCATAATTCTTTATATATTAAGTATTTATTTCGTTTATGTTATAAGTAAATAATGGGATTGGTATTAATCTCTGTAAGAAAGCACTTCACCCCCTGACAATCGCGCTCAATAATCTCTTTAAAGATTTCGCTTGTAAACTGCTCGCTCTGATAGTGTCCGATGGCACAAAGCTGTATAACCTGCTCATAACCGAAGAACTCGTGATAGCTCATATCGCCTGTAACAAAGGCATCAGCACCTGCTTTTACAGCCGCTTCTACGAGGAAAGAGCCTGCACCACCACATAGTGCCACTGTTTTTATCTCACGTCTTAGAAGCTGATTTGCCTGCACACACTCCACATCAAAGTGTTTTTTGAGCATAATAATAAGGTCGTCGGCTGCGATAGGTGTTGTAAAATCGCCCATTAACCCTTCGGCTCCCTCTACTAGTTCACTCGTAATAGGACTCAATACTCGCTTGATATTACCAAAGGTGCGAATACTTGTCAATCCTAGCTTTTCGGCTATTTTATGGTTTACCCCTCCTTTGGCAGCGTCCATATTGGTGTGCATTGCCACAATCGTGATATTGTTCTGAATGGCCTTTATAACAGTGCGCTGCACATAGGTAGCATCAGTAATTTGGGCAAGCTTACGAAAGATGAGCGGATGATGAGCCACAATAAGATTGCAGCCCTTACGTACTGCCTCATCTACAACGGCTTCAGTTACGTCAAGACACAATAAAGCCCCTGAGACATCCACTTCTGTCAATCCTACTTGAAGGCCAGCATTATCATAGCTTTCCTGCAAGGGCAGAGGTGCGAATCGTTCAAGGGCATCAATTACTTCCTTTATTTTCACGCTACGCATAAAATTATTTTAGACTACAAAGGTATATATTTTATAGCAGATTATCAACAATTAAACCAAATAGCAATACAAAAGGACTATCATTTAATATTATTTAAGGCTGTTATTTCACATTAGGTTAAAATTACTTAGATAGATACTCTACGAAACATTAGTTTATCTATGCTTTGCATATAGTTTAATAGTTTATAAGCATAAACTCTCTGAGAAAGTGTAAATGACAGCATTAGTAAGCGATATAAGAGATGTGAAAGAAAAGGGATCAGAAATGTTCCCATTCCCAATCCCTTTCCTGTATATCTCTCAATGGATATTTTTTAAATCTATGTCCTCTCTAAATACTTTTTATAGGCTTATGCCATACTGTTTACACGACCTTCATTGTATGCTCTAATGGTATTTGTAAGGTAGTTAATCATCTTTTTTACAATCTCTAATTTCATTAATTTCTCTTTCATAATCATCTTTTACCTTTTTATAAATTATCCTGTTTGCGAGTACAAAGATACAAATCCGAAAGGTTGAACACCAAACAATCAGATGATTTTACGCTAATTTGTTACGTTTTTTTGACTCGTATCAAAGGCTTTGATGTGTGTCAATCATTATAGCTGACTTATATCAATCGCTTACATTGATATGGATCAATCAAGCCGTGTGTAGAACTTATTGGTAAGAGATGGAAAGAAAGCTAATATGAGGAAAAACTTTTCTTTTTAAGAGGATTAGCGTATCTTTGCATAAGAATATAGAAAAGAAGAATGAATAAAAATATAGATACCACTTATCGCTTCCCTGCTGAATGGGAAAAACAGAGTGCTATTATGCTCATTATGCCGCATGAAGATACTGACTGGAAGCCCTATCTAGCGGAAATCACGGAGACATACGTGCAAATGGCAGATGCCATTACCCAATACGAGCATTTGCTTCTCACGACAAAGGATATAGAAGAGACCAAAGACTTGTTATCTGCTCGACTCTCAAAAGAACAGATGGCACGCATCATTTTCTTTGAATGTGATAATAACGATACATGGGCACGCGATGTAGCCCCTATTAGTTTGGTGGCAAAGGATGGGTCAAGGCGTATGCTAGACTTCTGTTTCAATGGTTGGGGAGAAAAGTTTTCGGCTGAAAAGGACAATAAAATTAATGCTCTGGTTGCTAAGGCAGGCTTATTTAATGCTGACCTTGTGAGACATAAAGACTTCGTACTTGAAGGCGGATCAATAGAAAGCGATGGCAAAGGCACACTCTTTACCACTACTAGTTGTTTGTTAGCACCACATCGCAACCAGCCACTTACAAAAGAAGATATTACCCAATACTTACTCCAGAATATCTTTTCAGAGCGCGTAATATGGCTGCAACATGGCGAACTAGAGGGAGACGACACCGATGGACATATCGACACTATCGTGCGTTGTGCGCCTAACGATACCTTACTATATATAAAGTGTGAGGATAAGAATGATACCCATTATACCGATTTCAAGGCATTAGAGGAACAATTAAAGACTCTTCGCACACTCAATGGTAAGCCTTATCGCCTACTTGCCTTACCTTTCACGGAGGCTGTGTGTGATGATGGCGAGCGTTTGCCTGCTACATACGCTAACTTTGTAATATTGAATGGTGCAGTATTAGTGCCTACTTATGCCCAACCCGACAAAGATGAGAAGGCTTTAAAAATAATAAAGCAAGCTTTCCCAAGCTATGATATTATTGGTATTGATGCACAAACGGTGGTACGCCAACATGGTTCGCTTCATTGTTTAACCATGCAATTGCCAGAAGGCTTTCTTGCAACCGACTCTAAATAAGATATAAATATATGAATGAAATAAGAATAGGTTTGCTTCAGCTTCACAATGTCGCTGATGTAGAAACAAATATAAAGCATATCACCGAGCATGTAAACGACCTTGCCAAACGTGGTGTTCAGCTCGTTGTTTTACAAGAACTGCACAATTCTTTGTACTTTTGTCAGGTAGAAGATGTTAACAATTTCGACCTTGCCGAAACTATTCCCGGACCTTCTACCGAGCTTTACGCTAAGTTAGCAAAGGAGCTAGGCATCGTTCTCGTTACCTCTCTCTTTGAGAAGCGAGCACCGGGCTTATATCATAATACCGCTGTTGTGTTTGAGAAAGATGGTACTATTGCAGGCAAATATCGTAAAATGCACATTCCTGACGATCCTGCTTATTACGAAAAGTTCTATTTTACCCCCGGTGATCTAGGTTTTAAACCTATCCAAACGAGCATCGGCAAGCTCGGTGTTCTTGTTTGTTGGGATCAGTGGTATCCAGAAGCAGCACGCCTTATGGCTATGCAAGGTGCAGAAATATTGATCTATCCTACTGCTATTGGCTATGCAAAGAGCGACACAAAGGAAGAACAACAACGCCAAAGAGAGGCTTGGACAACGGTAATGCGTGGTCATGCTGTAGCAAATGGTTTACCAGTGGTAGCAGTAAACCGTGTGGGCTTTGAACCAGATCCTAGCAAACAAACCGAAGGAATAGAGTTTTGGGGAAGCAGCTTTGTTGCTGGACCACAAGGAGAAATCCATTATCAAGCCTGCGATAACGATGAGGAAAGTGTGGTGATTGACATTGATCTTGACCACTCTGAAGATGTTCGTCGTTGGTGGCCTTTCTTACGCGATCGCCGAATAGAGGCATACGGAGATATTACAAAGCGTTTTATTGACGAATAAAGACATTAAGCTAAACTTTAAATGACTAGCTTCAAAAATGAGTATGGAGGCTAGCTAAAAACATAAAAGACACTCTTCTAAGTCAGAAGGGTGCCTTTTTATGTTTCTATAAGAAGAAGAAACGATTGATTTCTAAGACTGTTCTAAATCAAGGGCATACCAGCTTTCTCGCACTCTTCACACATTTCTTCTGGCCAAATACTCGCTTGAATTTCACCAATATGTGCTTTATGGAGCATCACCATACACAAGCGGCTTTGCCCGATACCTCCACCAATGCTCAAAGGTAATACAGAAGTTTACATTAATCGAGAAAAATGCAATATTTATATACAAAAAGATTTTATTTTAACTTTTACAATATCCTTTTGTCTTATTCTAAGCCTTATATGTATGTACACCTATAAAGTTGTCTTTCATTTTCTTTCTACATCATACTTTGTCATCTGCAAAGATTAATGTACCTTTGTAACGCAAACAGCATAAAGGTTCCGTAGCTTAGCTGAATAGAGTGTCAAAAGAAACTAGTAAGCACTTGTAGTTCAACGGATAGAATATAAGATTCCGGTTCTTAAGATTAGGGTTCGATTCCCTACAAGTGTACTCCTTAACAGCCAATTTTCAAAAGTTGGCTGTTATTATTTCCGCACTTTTAAGGCTTTTCATCTACTTTTGCGGTAAATGTGGTTCAAATGTGCCACAGTTTACCTGCAAGATTATGAGTACAACATTTAAGGCGGTGGTATATGCCCACCATAAAAAAGCAGATGGCACGTACAATGTGAAGATACGTGTTACACACAACAGGCAACGCAGACACATTGCCACAAACATATTTGTAACCAAAGAGGAGCTGACACGAGGGTTGAAAATAAAATCAGCCAAAGTAAATGATTTGCTTAAAAAGGAGATAACTAAGTACCAAGAGATAACGGCAACTATTCCAACAGCAAAAGCAAGTTGTATGGGGGTGGCAGAGGTTGTGGAGTATATAAGCAATTACGAGCGGACACACTCTGTATTTAACCTTGATTTTATAGAGTTTAGCAGGCAAATAACTGATGAGTACATAAAGGCTGGCAGAGTTGGTACTGCAAAAAGTTACGAGTGTACAATAAAAGCATTAGTACGCTGGCTAAAAAGGGAACACTTATATATAAATGAGATTATGGTGCAGTTCCTCACAGATTTCTACCTATGGATAAATTTCTATCTTTGTGGTATCAAACACAACTAGCATTCATACGATTAGTATCCGCATTCTGTTGTGATTTGCTTGAAAATTTCTATCTTTGTGGTATCAAACACAACATGGAAAACCTTAACGATTGCGAAACGAATGTTGTGATTTGCTTGAAAATTTCTATCTTTGTGGTATCAAACACAACTAATTCTTTATTCTTGTCTAAAGTAATAGGTTGTGATTTGCTTGAAAATTTCTATCTTTGTGGTATCAAACACAACCTATTGCTACATGGTAGATGTAATAGAATTGTTGTGATTTGCTTGAAAATTTCTATCTTTGTGGTATCAAACACAACTATCAAGGTTTTTGTCAAATTCAAATTTAAGTTGTGATTTGCTTGAAAATTTCTATCTTTGTGGTATCAAACACAACCTTGATGAGAAACTAAACTCTCATAAGCTGGTTGTGATTTGCTTGAAAATTTCTATCTTTGTGGTATCAAACACAACTAACAGTGGAGCGCACACTAAGTTTACCGAGTTGTGATTTGCTTGAAAATTTCTATCTTTGTGGTATCAAACACAACTTGCTCTTTTTCCTCTATGCTCATATCTAAGTTGTGATTTGCTTGAAAATTTCTATCTTTGTGGTATCAAACACAACGATAAAGATAGAGGAACGCACCTGTATGGCGTTGTGATTTGCTTGAAAATTTCTATCTTTGTGGTATCAAACACAACGCCCCGACGAAATTGTCCGGATGGCGTTTGTTGTGATTTGCTTGAAAATTTCTATCTTTGTGGTATCAAACACAACCGATACTTAAAGAATTATTTGCTTGTTTAAGTTGTGATTTGCTTGAAAATTTCTATCTTTGTGGTATCAAACACAACTGTGTCGTTTTAATAGGCTCGTCGATACCTGTTGTGATTTGCTTGAAAATTTCTATCTTTGTGGTATCAAACACAACCTGATCAGTGTAATATGCTTGATAATAGCTATTTACAGAGATACTTAGAAAAATAAAAAGATAGGCAAAAATCCTCCTCATCAATAGAGATAAGGAGGATTTTCTGATTCTAGAAAAGTTCAAGTTGTTGGTAAGGTGTGGAAGTCTTTTGTGGTTTTTTACCATAAAAGAGTTGAATATTGGAAAATTGTTTATCGGTAATACACATTATTCCAATCTTTCCATAAGGTGGTAGTATGCTTTTGACACGCTTAATATGTACATCAGCATTCTCTTGACTAGCACAGTGGCGAACATAGATGGAAAACTGAAACATAGTAAATCCATCTTTTTGAAGAGTTTTTCGAAAGTCTATGTAAGCTTTCTTGTCTTTCTTCGTTTCAGTGGGAAGGTCGAAAAATACCAGTATCCACATAATTCGATATTCGCTAAAGCGATCTAAAGTAGTCATGTCATAGTTCGGGATAAGCTATTTGTCGGAGTTCTCCTGAGAAGCATTTATACAAAGAAGCTGTTGTTTGTTGAGCAGCTATCATTAGTGGGCTTCTCTTCTTGTTTATTTCTACATCTATGACAGGAATGCTAAGTAACTGCATTTTTATATCTTTAGTTAGCTCTGAATAGTCGTTAGAGTGCTGCATGATTTTGATCACCAAATTATCTACATAAGGGCGATAGGGTTCCATTATGTCGTCAGCTAAGCAATAAGCATTGTAACGATTGTGATGATGAATACCAAGTGTAGGTAATAATCCACTTGCTACTAATGCACGAGCAATAATAGCTCGCAATATGGCATAACCATAGTTGAGAAGATTGTTAGGAGGATCACCTTCTTTATCACGTATAAAGTGGGGGAGAGAAGGAAAGAGGTTACGCCAGTAATAAGCTGCTGCACGTGCTTCGGTATTATCGGTATCACCACTTTTAACTTCAGAGGTCCACACTTTCATACATTTTGTTTCGACAGGGGTATTGCTGCTTAGTACCTTTTCCTGATTATAGATTTTTTGTTTTATCGTTTGCTGCCATAACTGTTTACGTAGTGGGAGAGAGGCTTCTAATTGATGTCGAAATCGTTCGTTTTGAAGGGTATTGCCTGCAAGTGGTAGCATTAATCCTATGGGCATACTTTTCTGATTGCAGGTAATGATAGCGCAATTATTATCAAGTAGGGCTTCCATTAAACCTGTTGTGATGGTAATACGCTTGTTGTCGAGTACTACCACTCCTATATCTTCTATAGGAATGGTGCGCTCTGACTGCTCTTTTATGATATTTGGGAGGTCTGCGTTAGCTTCAACCTCTGGTATTTTCAGCACTAATTGCTGATTTCGCATACTCAGATAAGCTGGATTGCTAAAGCAAAGCGTTTTCTTTATCATAAGCAAATGTTATTTAATTACCTTTATAATATTGCCTAAACGGTCTGTGATGAGTTTCCAACAGACGGACTTTATCATTACTTGTTCATTGTCAATAGAACGTTCCATTTTATTCTGAGCACTAAACTCTTTTTTATCAACAAGGGAGATTGCCACTCTATGATGTATGAAGAAACATCGTTTACTTGTAGAAGATACCATCTTATAGATTCTATTCTTGTCTAATTGAATATTATTGCCAGAGTGTCTTTCCTCTTCTGAAGGGACATATACTAGATCATTAGGAGAAAGATAGAACTTAAGGGGAGTATTGTTTTCGTTTGTTTCTGGCACAGGGGATAGTTGCTGATTTAGTCTCTCAGCAGCAATGTTTAAAGGAATGGTATCATAATTACGTTTTCCCTCTTTATCTTCGTAGATGGCAAAATAAAGATTTGTGCCAGCTTGTGCTTCAACAAATTTCTTTGGGTTATTGCCCATTGTTCCTATTGGATATTTAGCCCCTAATGGTTCAGTAACTCTTACCTTATAAATAGGTTGATGTTTTTTATGATCGTTGTATTCAGAGATATTACTGTTCATTTCTTGAATACCTTCAGGGGTAAAGGCAAGCTCAGGATTGTTATTCTTTGTTATGAGATAGTTGAGTAATATTTTTTGAATACCAGTATCGCTAATTGAGCGAATTTTCTTTTCGTCAAATGAAGTGTCAAGCTGTTTTCTTGTTGCCACCATAGGCTCTTTGTCATTGCTCATTTCCCAGATGTCTATTTTATTAACATCTATTCCTTCCCAAACGTTATTTAGTTCTTTGAAGATATTAAGGATTTGTTTCTTTTGTAGACCTTCGTTTAGGCGTGCTTTGATGTACTTCTTGAGTTTTCTATTACAGATGATATCTACACTATCAATAGCCTTTGATAATGATACACGTTTAGGACGGCGAAGGTTCACTTTACCAAAGACTGTTTCTTTGTGCATTGGTTTGCGAATAGCCCAAAGTTCATCGCCTTTTTGGCTTATCATTCCTTTTTTACCATCTGTCTTATAGTGTTCATAGTAGTTGGTTGCTTTATTGATAATACGTACATAGTTTTTGAATGTAACAATAATGTCTTTTAAGGCATATTGAGTATCTTGCGTAAAAGAGTCCCAAGGTTTTCTAACGCTCCCTCCTTTATCGCATAACTTTTGGCGTAAATCTCTGCGACGTTCTGTGTCTTGTGCTGTTTCATTGTTAAGATAGCTGATTATGTTACGAGAAGCACATGCAATAACAAGTGCATCCATTGCGTGGTGGCGATGATCAATGCGCTTTTTACTAAATCCTTGTTGAAGTTGGATTGGCATTGTGGTTTGGAATACTCGCTTGCCCTCTTTGTTTTCCCAATGTCCAAAGTATTCTGATCCTGTTAGAGCATTCATTCGCTGGAAACGTGGTGAAACAAGATTATTCCAAATGTCGTTAAGTCCCCAATCTTTTTTTAGACGATCGGTGATACCTCCAGTACATGGAATGACAAACTTAGAGGTAGCTTCCACCTCTTCTTGTCCACGTACAATAGCAGAAAGTAATTGTTTTACCATTTTGCTGATATAGCGGCTATCGTTGAGTTGTCGATTGATAAACTCTTGAGGAATATCTTCCATTAAAAGTTTGTTGCGTTTGGTTCGATTGTTGGAATAATGCTCATTAACAAACGCTTTGTAGTCCTCTTCATTATAAATCTCAACATCACCAAGGAGAGTGCAGTGAACTTTTTGTCCACCACATGTTTTGATAAATTCCATGCCAAGCATAGCTTTTTTAAGTGTGTTAACTTCTGATTCGCAGATAACTTTATTAGAAAGCGAGTCATCGAAATATCTGCTTTGAGGAATAACATGCTCTATTTGGTAAGCAGATGTAAAAAGCTTTGACAGCGAGATGGCTTTACCAGTATAAGGGGAACGATATTTTTGCTCTAACCATAATTTGTAGCGAGTCAGTTCGTTAGAAGTTGGTTGTGCTGTTTGAGAGATCTTTAAGATGTCGTTGTAGTCTTTATCCTCTTTTGTTAATCCTTGTAATGCGCCTTCCTCGTATATACGAAGGATCTCTTGTTGCATTGGAGAGTAGGGGCGTACACCAGTAATGTTATTATCATTTTTAAGTTCTTGTAGAAGCAGCTTAATTCGAATGTTTGTATTTTGATTATGTAAAACATTTTGTGTGATAGCCTTTCTTTGTTCGGATGTGCTCTTCATTTCACGTCCTAATTCTATATGGATTTCGTCAATATGCCCTATTTCTTTCCATATATCATGCACAGTTCGTAAGGTTTCTAGCACACATTGCTCTACTATCGGATTGCGCATAGAGTGTTGGCGGAAATCTTTTATGTAAGCCATCATACTTTCGGGATTATCCCAATGGATTATCTCTTTGGCTTCAGAATGTCTGCCATATATGATATAGCTAGCTAGCCATAAAGGTAGCCCAGAAAAGTCGGATATCTTGTTGTAGTTATGTTGTGATTTTTCTAAGCGTTGTAAGACATAATCAGGAAGTTCTCCTTCTATCGTCTTTTCTATTTCTGCTCCTACTTGTTTAATGGCTTCATCTTCACTCCATAAATATCCCATTCGCATTAATGAGAGTAGTTTCTTAATAGCCTTTTCGGAATAGGATCCATATTCTTTTTTAAAAGGTTTTATGGTAAGAAAGGCTTCAGTAAAATCATCGCTCAAGTTGAGTTTGTTTAATGCTTTTTTTGTTTCCTCTTTGCTTTCAATAGAATATAGCAAGTGCCACAAACGATAGGTTCTTTCAGGGGTTAGCCATTCACTCTTCAGTTCTGTTTTGCTGAGCGCATGAAGAATATCATAGCGTGTTTCATTACAAGGATAAGTCTTATTATCATCATCTATGTAATTCCAGCGAACAGGGTATTCTGCACCATTGATAGTTTTTACCTTCTTTATTTTGAAATATTCTTTTAAAAGTACAGATTGCTTAATATCTTTTCTGTTGTTGAGATATGTAAATAGGTTGGCATAATCGTCGGTAGTAACGAGATGTTCACTAGTAACATCTTTATCGTCAGACTTTCTATAAAGTCGTAAATTAGAAACGAATTGCCATAATCGAAACTCCTGAAAGAAAGGATTTGATTTTGCTATACATTTTATGGACTTGACTTTTATATCACCAGATTTCTTATCAACATACTTATAATTTTCGTAAGGGCAATTATCAATGAGTGATTTCTTTATTTTAAGTGGGCGTTGGTAAAATAGAATGTCGTTGAGCAATAGATGGATTATCCCTTTCTTAAGCAATACTTCTTGATGTGCAATATTTCTTTTATAAAGTTCTTTTGCACATTCAGTAAGTAATGACTCACTACTTAATTCATGATGAAATTCTTTCTGCTTTTCTAAGATAGCTTTTAGCTCATCTTTGTAATATTTACGTTCAATAGTGCGGATAAAGTTTCCTCTAATCTTTGCGCTCGGTTCTTCCAATATATGGTTGTATATGAATTGCCCTACAGTTTGCCCAGAATTTTCCAAAAGTGATTCTGTGCGCTTTTTAATTAAAGTCCAATCGCCTTCGCTAGGGGCACGGAACGATCGTTTTATATTTCCATCTTTGTCTTTTTTGGGGTTACCATCGGCATCTAAATCTGTAGTTACTATAAATGATTTTACCTTGCCTAACCAATCATTTAAAGGGTTCTTACTCGATCGACGGTAGATCCAACCATTTTCAAGATGTATATTATACCAAATATCGTTACCTTTCTTCTCTCCTGTAGCTTCTACACCTATAACTTTCAACTCGAGGTACTCTTTTTTGTTCGCTTCACTATCTCTATCTTCTTCTCCTCGTAGCTGATAATAGCCACGTTTTTGGTTAAAGTTTAAGAGAATCCAAGCTAGTTCTTCCTTAGTTATTGCCTTGTAGAGAGCCTTTTTGCGTAGATAATATATGGTCCAGTCTAATGGGATTTTCTTTCCATTAGCCAATAACTCAGGGTGCTTTTCAGAAAATTCAGAAAGCATATCATGGAAAGAATCCATAAAAAGAAATCGCATTTTACCGTTATTATCTTTGCACCAAGCTAATTTGGGTTCGGCATGATTGATAAATTTACCATAGGTCTTATTGTCGTTTCTATCCCAACCTATAGCTTTTTCATAGTGCTTTGGCAGAAATCCAAGTAGGTGTAAAATCCTATGTAAGCGTTCACGTCTGAGTAGAGTTCGTTCTCTTAAGCGGCGAGCTCCTCGAAAACTTGTTCGCTCAGAAGTTTGTGATAGAGTAACTCCTTTGGAAAAATTACTCAATACGTCTTGCGACATAGGTATTATTCTACTTCCTAGCTTTATACTGTCTTTTATGTATTTGCCATTGTCATCAATAGATATTTTAGCCCATCCTATGCTATTAGTTCCAAGGTCAAGTCCAAGAATATTCTTCATAAGTTTTACGTTATTTATTTGGTAATATAATTTTTAAAGTTTATATTTGCAGAAAATTTTCAAGCAAATCACAATAAGGATTATTCCGTTGTGAAAACATCTAGGGTGGGACTAATAATCTCGCCCTCTTTTTATGGAAATCTTTATGCTAAAAAAGTTTCCCATAGAAGTCTATATTTTCACAAAAATATGAATAATTTTCATATAAATCATATATAATCCGCAAAAAACAAATTGAAACGTTTAATATTAGCCTTTATAATTTATTTTAAGAAAGATTTTCGAACACTAAGACCTTATTTGGGACTTAAACAAAACGAACTCTTTAAGAAGTCTACATAGAACTAATACTTGAAATTATTTTACTGCTAATAAAGTAGGTGATTTTTGACCTATTGAGACAAAGTACTAAAAAATATTCTGCAAAATGAGCTATACGCCAAATATTCCTTATTGCTTATTAGAGAAAGTTGAAGCAATAAAAGAGGGTAAAATACCCAACTCGGTCAAGGTATTTAGTGAGTCAAAAATAAAAGGTATTGCTGGATCAAAGATACTTGCCCCAATGGGTCAAATTAGTGCGGCTTTTCCTATTTTGGATTGAATGTTTTTCTTACTTTTGTACCGCAAGAGGTAGTTTTATTTTATAATTTTGTTGTATGGTAAAAATAATATTAGCAGATAATCAGGATATAACACGGGCAGGAATGATGTATGTTTTTTCTAAAATGGAACATATAGAATGTTTGCTTGCAACGAACAAAATGGAACTTATTGAGCAGTTAAAAACTAATCCCACAAGCATCGTTATTGTAGATTATCCACTTTTCGATTTTGCGAGTGCTAACGATATACGAATACTTGGTTTACGTTTTCCAGAGTCGTTCTTTATTCTTTGGAGTGAAGACTTGGGTGTGAGTTTTGTAAAAGAAGTAATGAATATGAGTTATCGTATTAGTGTGCTTCTCAAGGAAGCAAAACTCACAGAGATAGAACAATGTATTAGTTATGCCAAAGAAGGGCGTCGTTTTCTTTGTCAGCATATCACGGAAATGTTGCTAGAACCAGCTTCTTCTCTTTCCTTTGAGCGCTTTAAGCTCACCAAAACAGAAACCGAAATTCTCATTGATATAGCCTTGGGAATGACAACAAAAGAAATAGCTGAAAAGCGTTTTTCTTCTTTCCATACAGTTAATACGCATCGTAAAAATATCTTCCGAAAACTTAGTGTCAATAATGCCAATGAAGCTACGCGCTATGCACTTCGATCAGGCTTAATTAATCCTGCCGAATATTCTATTTAGGATATACTTCTATGATAAGGATATGTGTTTTATATGGAGGTAATAATTTCCAGTTTTATAGGTAAACGTTTATCTGTTTTTCATGAAAAGCTAACCTTTCATATAGCTTTCCCTTATCTTTTATGTTTTAAAAACTCATTTTTTATGCTCATTTTTAATTTATTTTTAGCTTAAAAATAAATTAAAAACAAATCAAAAATAAATTATTTTTAGTAGTAAAACATCATCTTTTGCCAGACGAAACATCTTCTTTCCTCGTCTTAAAGATTAGCTTTGTGTCTTAAAAAGGTAATATTTTAGTGGACCTAGGCTTATTATCTTTGTTTATTAGCGTGCTTTTTCCTACTTTTGTAAAGAATGTTTGAGGATTTATCCCTTACATTTATATTTTTGCGGAAATAATAACATGCGTTTGCTGTTTATTCTATAAACGTTCTAGAAACTTGGTCGTAGAAAGAACAATATAGAAAGAATAAGTTGTAAGCGCCTGCGCAATATGCGTGGGCGTGGCTTACCGATGCTAAACGTTATTTCTCTAAAAGTGGTTGTGCTGCAATGGGGTTGGGAGATAAATACTTAAAGGGGAGTGCCATAAGGCAAGAAATACTAGATTAGAAAATTGCCAAATGCTGTGCCAAACCTGCAATCGTGAGAAAGGCGGTAAATAAGAAGAAAGCAGTGCTATTGGTCAAAAATAGCACTGCTTTTTCTTTTTATAAAAAGCCCTGTTGCTTTAAAGCCTCAAGTGTTGTTTTTGATAAAGCTTCATTATCGCGCTTTGTGTAGCGTAGGTCGGTGAATACTTGTGCTAACGTTTCTTTGTTATTGATTTCTACAAAGTGTTTGTTTTCGGGAGTATTCTCTTTTTCATGATAGAAACAATCGATAAGCGCAGCGGAGTAGTCGGTATAGGTTTCCTCGTGGATAATACTCTCAAGGGGTAACCGCTCGCATTGTGCAGGATCTTCGTCTGGATAGCCAAGGGTAATGGTGGCAATAGGGAATACAAGGTGTGGAAGCTGAAGCGTATCAATAATAGATTGTGGTTGGTAAATAGTAGTGCCAAGAAAGCAAGTACCTAGTCCTTCAGCTTCGGCTAGGTTGCAGAATGTTTGGCAATAAAGCAGGGCATCGGTGGCTGCATTTAGGAAAGACAAAAAGTTGTCGTAACCAGGTGTAGCCTTACGATTTAAAGCCCATTGGGTAGTACGATTAAAGTCGGCACAAAAGGTAAGAACCACTGGAGCCTCGGTAACCATGGGCTGATTAAAATGAGAGGGGGCTAGTAATGCTTTCTTTTCTGCATCGCGCGTAATGACAACAGAGTAAAGTTGCAAATTGCCCATAGTGGGCGTACGCATGGCTTCACTCAATAACTTCTTCAATATTGCAGTAGAAACTTCTCTATTCGAGTACTTTCTAATTGTTTTTCGCTCGTTGATTGTTTTCATTTTTGGAAATTTTAATAGTGCAAAGATAAATAAAAGTTTTCTGTTTTGGATAACTATTCGTAACTTCGCAGAGATTAAAAAAAGTAAAAACCAATAATGAGTACTGGTAAAATTTATTCTTACGAAGAAGCTTTTAAATCGGCTTTAAACTATTTTAAAGGCGACGAACTTGCAGCAAGAGTGTGGGTTAATAAGTATGCTATGAAGGATAGCTTCGGTAATATTTATGAGCAAAGTCCTGAAGATATGCATTGGCGTATAGCCAATGAGGTGGCACGTATAGAAAAAAAGTATGCTAACCCTATGGGTGCAGCGGAAGTATTCGAACTATTGGATCACTTCCGTTATATCATTCCTGCGGGAAGTCCTATGACTGGTATTGGTAATAATCATCAGATAGCGTCATTGTCCAACTGCTTTGTAATAGGTTTGGAGGGTAATGCCGACTCGTATGGTGCTATCATGCGTATTGATGAAGAGCAAGTACAACTGATGAAACGCCGTGGAGGCGTGGGACATGATTTTAGTCATATTCGTCCTAAAGGTTCACCAGTAAACAATTCTGCTCTCACTTCTACAGGATTGGTACCTTTTATGGAACGTTATTCTAATAGTACTCGTGAGGTTGCACAAGACGGTCGTCGTGGTGCTTTAATGCTATCTGTAAGTATTAAACATCCTGACTCGGAAGCATTTATAGATGCTAAGATGGAAGAAGGTAAGGTAACTGGTGCCAATGTTTCGGTTAAGATTACTGACGAGTTTATGGAGGCTGCTGTTAATGATAAGCCATATATTCAGCAATATCCTATTAACGCTGATCGACCTTCTTTTACAAAAGAAGTATCGGCAAAGCAAATTTGGGAGAAGATAGTACACAACGCATGGAAGAGTGCAGAACTGGGTGTGTTGTTTTGGGATACTATTTTAAAGGAGAGTATTCCTGATTGTTATGCTGATTTAGGTTTCCAAACCGTATCTACTAATCCTTGTGGCGAAATTCCATTGTGTCCTTACGATAGTTGTCGTTTGTTATCACTCAACCTCTATTCATACGTGATAGATCCATTTACCGATCACGCACGCTTCGATTTTGAGACATTTGCAAAACATGTTCAACTAGCTCAACGCATTATGGACGATATTGTAGATCTTGAAATGGAGAAGATAGACCTTATACTAAATAAGATAAAGTCTGACCCTCAAAGCGATGAGGTAAAGGGAGCTGAATATCATTTGTGGGAAAAGATAAAGGATAAGAGTGGCAAGGGGCGTCGTACAGGTGTTGGTATCACAGCAGAAGGCGATATGATAGCTGCAATGGGCTTGCGCTATGGTACACAAGAAGCAACCAACTTCTCTGTGGAAGTGCATAAAACATTAGCTTTAAATGCTTATCGGTCATCGGTAGCTATGGCAAAAGAGCGTGGCTGCTTTGAAATCTTTGATGCCAAACGTGAACAAAACAATCCTTTTATATTACGCTTGAAGGGAGAAGATGCGCAATTGTATGCTGATATGGTGGAATATGGTCGGCGTAACATTGCCTGTTTGACGATTGCTCCTACGGGTACAACCTCTTTGATGACCCAAACAACATCGGGTATTGAGCCTGTGTTTATGCCTGTGTATAAGCGTCGCCGTAAGGTAAATCCAAACGAACCTGATGTGCATGTTGACTTTGTAGACGAGGTAGGCGACTCATTTGAAGAATACATCGTTTACCATAGCAAGTTCTTGACATGGATGCAGGTAAATGGTATTGATGCTGCCAAAAAATATAGTCAAGACGAAATAGACGCACTTGTAAAGCAATCACCTTATTATAAAGCCACAGCTAACGATGTAGATTGGTTGATGAAGGTGCGTATGCAAGGAGCTATTCAGAAGTGGGTAGATCATTCTATCTCTGTTACTGTAAATCTTCCTAACAACGTAGATGAGACCTTAGTAAACAAGTTGTATATTGAGGCTTGGAGAAGCGGATGTAAGGGATGTACGATTTATCGTGATGGATCGCGTTCGGGCGTGATGATCTCGGTATCGAAGAAAGATAAAAAGGAAGAAACTCAAACAAGCGAAAAGGACTTGAATGCTGCTATTGAGCATCATGAGCCACCATGCCAACGCCCTGAAGTGGTGGAACATCGCCCGAAAGAGCTAGATTGTGATGTGGTTCGTTTCCAAAATAATAAAGAGAAATGGGTAGCATTTGTAGGGTTGCTGAATGGTTATCCATACGAGATCTTTACGGGTTTGCAAGATGATGAGGAAGGTATAGCGTTACCAAAGAGCGTTACCAAAGGAAAGATTATTAAGCAAACAGCCGACGATGGAACACATCGTTACGACTTCCAGTTTGAGAATAAGCGCGGCTATAAGACAACAGTGGAAGGCTTGTCAGAGAAGTTTAATCCAGAATATTGGAACTATGCTAAGCTCATATCAGGCGTGTTGCGTTATCGTATGCCTATTGATCATGTGATGAAGCTTGTATCCTCATTACAATTGAAAGATGAAAGCATCAATACATGGAAAAATGGCGTAGAACGTGCATTGAAAAAATATGTAACTGATGGCACAAAAGCTAGTGGCTTGAAATGTCCTGTTTGTGGCGAAGAATCGCTTGTTTATCAAGAAGGTTGTTTGATCTGTACAAACTGTGGCGCATCAAGATGTGGGTAAAAATATGTAGTTAAAGGAGTTAAAATGCGACTCCTTTAACTTTTTAAACTTCTCTATATATGTTTTTAAAACAAAGTTTTATTCATCTTCATAACCTCTGTTTCCATGCTTATATTGGTGTGGCAGAGCAAGAACGTATTGTAGGAAACGATTATGTAGTGGACTTAAAGCTAAAGGTAGATATTGCAAAAGCAATGTTATCAGATGATGTTCAGGACACGATAAGCTATGCTGAAGTTTATGAAGTAATAAGGGAAGTGATGATGAGTCCTTGTCTGTTGCTAGAATATGCAGCAGGCAGGATAGGAAAAGCACTTTTTAATCGTTTTCCAACAATGGAAGCAATAACAGTTTTATTGACAAAAAAAAATCCTCCAATGGACGCAGATTGCAGTGGGGCAAGCGTTGAAATAACCTTAATAAATGAAAAAAGCATAGTTGACGGCGTAGTTTCTGCTGAAAATGAGTAACTTTGTCGCTATAAATGTTATTGTATGTATAAGAAAATATCACTATTTTTTGTTTTCTTTTTTTGTTTGACACTTCACAGTTTAGGAGCTGGAGGTAAATTTACGTTGGTCATAGATGCAGGGCATGGTGGTCATGATGCTGGTGCCTTGGGCGCTTTTTCTAAAGAGAAAGATATTAACCTGAATGTGGCATTGGCTTTTGGAAGATATGTAGAGCAGTATATGAAAGATGTTGATGTTATCTACACGCGTACGACAGATGTTTTTGTCCCATTACATACTAGAGCCGATATAGCTAATAAGGCAAAAGCCGATCTGTTTATCTCTATCCACACCAACTCTATTGCTCCCGGTCATTATGCTAAAGGATTTCAAGTTTATACATTAGGAATGCACCGTGCAAAGGACAATCTTGATGTGGCTATGCGTGAAAACTCTGTAATCTCTATGGAGTCGGACTATAAGCAAACTTACGAAGGCTTTAATCCAAATTCTTCAGAAAGTTATATCATGTTCGAGTTTATGCAAAATGCCAATATGGAAAAAAGTGTAGAGTTAGCTCGACTAATCCAAACCTCTGTATGTTCTACTGCAGGCAGAATAGATAAGGGGGTGCATCAAGCAGGGTTTTTGGTGCTTAGAGAAAGTTCAATGCCTAGTTGCTTGATAGAGCTAGGTTTTATCACTGCAGCCGATGAAGAAGAATTCTTAAATACTCAAT
Organism: Prevotella bivia DSM 20514; assembly: GCF_000262545.1. GTDB lineage: Bacteria > Bacteroidota > Bacteroidia > Bacteroidales > Bacteroidaceae > Prevotella > Prevotella bivia. The sequence goes on from NZ_JH660658.1 coordinate 124,078, forward strand.
CAGGTATTAATGCGATGGCTAATGGCATTTATCGTGCTTTTGCCGAATATAAGAATATGTACAACAACCATTTGGTTGCGCCTTATCGTGGGGCAGATAATCCACGTATAGCGGTAGGACGAGCTGTTCCTAGACCAGTAACGTCTTCCCCTTCTATTCAAACGAGTACGTATTCTTGGAGAAATACAAAGGATAACGGTAAGTCAAGAAGAGTTGCCAGAGTACCAAAAGCTTCAGAAAAGATGTCTTATCCTTCAGATGCACCAGTCTTTAAGGTGCAGATATTTGCTACTAGTATGGAGTTGCCCAATGGACATTTTCAGTTTAAAGGGCATAAAGATGCTACCTACTATAAGGATAATAACTGGTATAAGTATATGATAGGTAATAGTCAGAATTATAACGAGATAAGGCGATTAAGGGAAACGTTGTCAAAAGATTTTCCTCAAGCTTATATAGTGGCATTTAAGAATGGTCAGCCTATTGATGTGAATACTGCTATTAAGGAATTCCTAAAAAATAAAAGAAAATAGAAATAAACGATAATGAAGAAATTTCTTTCACCAGAGATTAAAATTGCACTTGTTGCAGTGTTAGCTATTGTAGTTCTCTTTTTTGGATTACAGTTTTTAAAAGGGCTAAGTTTGTTTTCTCATCCTGCACGTTACCAAATGAAGTTTAGCGACATTAGTGGTATAGCTCCTACTACATCCATATTTGCAAATGGTGTGAAGGTTGGTACAGTTAAACGTATTAACTACGATTATGATAACCCTAATGGTCCTATTATGGTGGATGTGGATATTGATGCAGGTATGAAATTGCCAGAAGACACCCATGCCGACATCATAAGCGATTTGATGGGCAATGCAAAGGTAAATCTCATAGTAGGTAAGAGTAGAAACTTCTTAGAAGAAAATGGTGTGATAAATGGTCAAATAAATGCAGGAGCATTAGGACAGATGAAAACCATGATCCCTTATGTTGAGAAGATGCTTCCTAAATTGGATAGTATTTTAGCACATGTAAACAGTTTGCTTGCTGATCCTGCAATGAAAGGAACTTTGCATAATGTAGATAAGATAACAGCAGATTTGACTACTTCTACAAAGCAGTTAAATGCAATTATGGCACAAGTTAATATCGCATTACCTGGTTTGACCTCAAAGACAAATACGTTGCTTACCAATGCAAATAGCGTGATGACCAATGCAAATAATGGCATTCAAGACGTACGTGGAGCTATGAAGGGTGCTAACACTATGATTACGCATTTGAATAATCAGTTGAGTGGTATAGATCTTCAAGCAACGATGGCGAAAGTAAACACTACTATTGATCATGTAAACAGCTTGACTGCAAAACTGAATAGCAATCAGGGATCATTGGGCTTATTAATGAACGATCCTACTTTATATCATAATCTGAATAATGCAATGGTAAGTGCTGATAGTTTATTGACCAACTTGAAGGCACATCCAAAACGATATGTTCACTTTTCTATATTTGGACGTAAAGATAAATAAGTATTTAAATAACGAAACTTTGTTTATTTAAATATAGTCTAAATAGCTTTGTTGATGTTCCACGCTTGAACAGATTGGTAGGATTGCTTTGTAAATCAACGTATTTAAGTCTATTAATAAAATGTTTCACTATAGTTGGGATGTTTTATAGTAGACTTTTTAAATGGTTGAATTTCAAATATTTAAATATACGCAAATGTTATTTAGATAGTAATTGCTGTTAAAATCGGCTAAGATGCGTAAGTATAGTAAGTTACTATGAATATAGGATAAGAAGATTTAATAAAAGGGTTTTCCTTTCTTCTTTTTTTTATCTATCTTTGCAATAGCTTTTAAAATAGTGTGGCATTAACCCTTTCATTATTTTGAAGAAACAATATTTTTAAACTGGCATAAGGAATGAGTGTAAGTCCAAATTCACTTTGGGAACAGTGTCTTTGTCTCATAGCAGAGAACGTTACCGAGCAGCAATATAATACTTGGTTTAAACCGTTGGTATTTAAATCATACCAGCCTGCAACTAAGCGATTATTGGTGCTTGTTCCTAGTATGTTTGTTTATGAGTATTTGGAAGAACATTACGTTGATCTTTTAAAGAAGGTGCTTACACGTGTGTTTGGTGAGCGAGTTATGCTTACTTATAGTGTGATTACGGATAAAGATCATCAGCTAACACAAGATTTACAAGCAGAAGATATTGATCCAATTGATTCGAAGCGACCTACAGTGCGCGGTAATCAGTCGCCTACGGTTATTGATGCAGTATTGCCTGACATAGATTCACAGCTTGATCCACATAAGTCGTTTAATAATTATGTGGAGGGTGATAGTAACAAAATGCCGCTCACTATAGGTTTAGCAATTGCAGAGCATCCCAATAAGAATCAGTTTAACCCTCTTTTTATTTATGGTCCTTCTGGCTGTGGTAAAACGCACTTGATTAATGCCATTGGCTTAAAAGTGAAGAAGCTTTATCCTCAAAAAAGGGTGTTATATGTTTCTGCACGATTATTCCAAGTGCAATATACAAACTCCGTAAGGACTAATACCACAAACGATTTTATCAATTTCTATCAGACAATTGATGTTTTGATAGTAGATGATATCCAAGAGTGGATGACCGCAACGAAGACACAAGATACTTTCTTCCATATCTTTAACCATTTATTTAGAAATGGGAAGCGTATTATCTTAGCATCCGATCGTCCGCCAGTTGATTTGGAAGGAATGAACGATCGTCTTTTGACGCGTTTTGTGGCAGGACTGATTACAGAGCTTGAGAAGCCTAATATACAGCTCTGTGTGGATATTCTTCATAGTAAGATTAAGCGTGATGGCTTAATTATTCCAGAAAATGTTATTCAGTTTATCGCTCAAACGGCTAATGGTAGTGTGCGCGATTTGCAAGGGGTTATCAATTCTTTATTGGCCTATAGTGTCGTTTATAATAGCTCTATTGATATGCGTTTAGCAGAAAGAGTTATCAAAAGAGCAGTGAAGATAGATGATGAGCCTTTGACTATTGATGATATTTTGGACAAGGTTTGCAATCACTTTAATGTTACGCAGGCAGCTGTCAACTCTCGATCGCGTAAAAAAGATATTGTAATCGCTCGACAAGTAGCTATGTATATGGCACAGAAATATACTAAGATGCCAGCAAGCCGAATAGGTAAACTCGTGGGTGGAAGAGATCATAGCACCGTTATTCATAGCTGTGCCAAGATAGAAGATCGCCTACAAGTGGATAAAGGCTTCACTGCAGAGCTAGCAGCGATTGAAAACTCTTTTAAGTTGAAGTAAAACTTCTTGATTACAGTATAAGGATTCTACAGATAGAAATATGTTTGTAGGATCTTTTTTTGTGCATTACATCACCTAAAATAGTAGCGCTTGCATTCTACTTTTCGAATTATTATTTTTACTTTTGTAGGGTAAACAAGATAATATATAACATTATGAAAGTAGGACTATTTATCCCTTGCTATGTCGATGCTCTCTATCCAGAAGTTGGCGTGGCTACTTATAAACTTCTTAAAAAGCTAAAACTAGACGTCGTTTACCCAGAAAAACAAACTTGTTGTGGGCAACCAATGGCAAATGGTGGCTTTGAGGATATGTCGTTAGATTTAGCTAATCGTTTTGAAGACAAGTTTAAAGCATTTGATTATGTAGTAACACCTAGTGTGTCGTGTTCTTCATTTGTACGTCATAATTACCCTACATTTATGAATCATAAATGTAAAACTCCCCAAAATACATACGAGCTAGTTGAATTCTTACACGATGTTTTAAAAATAAAGGAGCTTCCAGGTAAGTTTGAACATAAAGTATCCGTGCATAATTCATGCCATGGTGTCCGTGTGTTAGGTTTAAGTACTCCTTCAGAAAATAATGCTCCAGTAGAGAATAAAATCCTAACGTTGTTGAAGTTGAAAGAAGGTATTACTGTTTATGAACCCGAACGCAAAGACGAATGTTGTGGTTTTGGTGGTATGTTTGCAGTGGAAGAACCTGATGTTAGTACTGCTATGGGTAGCGATAAGGTAAATTATCATCGGGCTACAGGTGCTGAGATTATCACAGGTGCTGATTGTTCTTGCCTAATGCACATGCAAGGTATTGCTAAAAAGAATGGTTATTCAATAAAGTTTATGCATGTTGCTGAGATCTTAGCAGCTAATATTTAATTTTTAGAAAGAGCTATATTATGTCAACATATCATTCAAAAAAAGCTGCAGAATTTCTTAAAAATAAGGAAAAAATTACACGTCATGACAAAACCTTTTGGGGATTAAGACAGAAACGTGATGCTATGGCTATGGCTCTTCCAGAGTGGGAAGAGCTAAGAGAAATATCTAGCCAAATAAAGGCGCATACCATTACTCACCTTGCCGACTACATTGAACAATTTGTAGAAAACCTAGAAAAGAATGGTGTTATCGTCCATTATGCTAATGATGCTCAAGAATTCAACGAAATTGCCTACGGTATCTTAGAAAGCCATAAAGTATCTAAGCTGGTAAAATCAAAGTCAATGCTTACCGAAGAATGTGAGATGAATAAATATCTCATAAAACGTGGTATTGATGTTGTCGAGACCGACCTTGGTGAGCGTATTCTTCAATTGATGCACATGAAGCCTTCACATATAGTAGTGCCAGCCTCACACATATCGCGTGAAGATGTTGGTAAGACTTTTGAAGACTTAGAAATATCATACGAGAAAGGCAACTATGATCCTACTTACCTTACCCATGCAGCTCGTTTAAGCCTGCGCCATGAGTTTGAAGCAGCACAAGCTGGTATGACAGGCTGTAATTTTGGTATTGCGGATACTGGCGACTGTGTAGTATGTACCAATGAAGGTAATGCCGATATGGTTGCTTCTTTGCCTAAACTACATATAGTGGCAATGGGTATAGAAAAGATCATTCCTGATTTTGATGCCTTAGCTGTATATCAACGCTTACTTGCTCGCTCTGGTACGGGACAACCCACTACTGCTTATACTTCTCATTACAGAAAGCCACGTCCAAGTGGTGAAATGCACGTTATCTTAGTGGATAATGGTAGAAGCAAGATGCTTCGCGATGAGGATCATTGGAGTAGCTTGAAATGTATCCGTTGTGGAGCTTGTATGAACACTTGTCCTGTTTATCGTCGTACAACAGGCTATTCCTATAGCTATTTCATTCCAGGACCTATTGGCATCAATCTTGGTATGCTGCACGATCCAGAGAAATATAGTGGGAATGTTTCAGCTTGTTCGCTCTGTTTGAGTTGCGATCATGTATGCCCTGCTAAGGTAAACCCTGGAAGTCAAATTTATAATTGGCGTCAACGCCTTCAGGAATATGGCACAGCCAATACCGAGAAGAAAGTGATGGCAGAAGGTATGAAGACTGTCTTTAGCAGTTATCCCCTTTATGATGCTATCACAAAGAAATCATCTTTGGCGAATTATATTCCTAGCAAATGGCTTAATAATAAAACCTTAAACCCATGGAGTATAGGACATGAAATGCCTAAGATGGCAAAGATGCCTTTCCACGCCATTTTTAAGAAAGCAATGAAAGAGCTAGAAAAAGAGAAGAAACAAGCTAGTAAGAACCCTATACTGTAGAGATTCTCAATAGGTTTTAGAAATATGAAGAAAGAAGATTTATTGGCTAAGTTGCGTGCAAATACAATGCAGCAATTTGATATGCCCGAGATAAAAGTAAATGCCATTACTTATTCTGATGCTGTAAAGCAATATATCGAGATGAGTAAAACGGTAGGTTGTACAGTTGTAGAATTAGGTAAGACCGATGATTTAAACACTGCTATTCGTGCCGCTTATCCAGAGGCAAATATTTATTGTTCTAATGTTAAAGGTGTTCAGGCAGATCTAAATCCTGATACGGTGGCTAATGCTGCTGATATGGAGGGAGTAGATGTCGGAGTAATCCTAGGCGATATTGCTGTTGCAGAGAATGGTTGCGTTTGGATTCCTCAGATGATGAAGGAGCGTGCTGTTTGTTTCATTTCAGAAAATCTTGTGATTATTGTTGATAAAGATAAGATAGTCAATAATATGCACGAGGCATATAAAAAGATAGCAATGCCTGATTATGGTTATGGCACTTTCATTTCTGGCCCTAGTAAAACCGCTGATATTGAGCAAGCTTTAGTGATGGGTGCGCAAGCTGCCAAAGCGGTAACTATTCTGCTTAGAGGATAAAAGTTAATTATGCGAAAATACCCGATAGAACTTTTTCATAGGAAAGAGTATTATCGGGTATTTTTTGTAACTTTGCAGTAATAATAAAAAGCTATAATTTCATTTTATAAAATAAACAAAGTTAATTATGAAGATTGAAAAAGTACATGCTCGCGAAATTATGGATTCACGTGGCAATCCTACAGTTGAAGTAGAGGTAACTCTAGAGAATGGTGTAATGGGTCGTGCTAGCGTTCCATCTGGCGCTTCTACTGGTGAGAACGAAGCATTAGAGCTTCGCGATGGCGACAAGGGCCGTTTTCTCGGTAAGGGTGTTTTGAAAGCAGTAGAGAATGTTAATACTGTTATCGCTCCAGCTTTGAAGGGCGACTGTGTTCTTAATCAACGCGCTATCGACTATAAGATGTTGGCACTTGATGGTACTCCTACAAAGAGCAAGCTAGGTGCTAATGCTATCCTTGGTGTTTCTTTGGCAGTAGCTCAAACTGCTGCTAAGGCTTTGAACATGCCTTTGTATCGTTACATTGGTGGTTCTAATACTTATGTTCTTCCTGTTCCAATGATGAACATCATCAATGGTGGTGCTCACTCTGATGCTCCTATCGCATTCCAAGAGTTTATGATCCGTCCTGTAGGCGCTCCTAGCGAGAAGGAAGGTATCCGTATGGGTGCTGAGGTGTTCCACGCATTGGCTAAGCTTTTGAAGAAGCGTGGTCTTTCTACAGCTGTAGGTGATGAGGGTGGTTTTGCTCCTAAGTTTGATGGTATTGAAGATGCACTTGACTCAATTATGCAAGCTATCAAAGATGCTGGTTACGAGCCAGGTAAGGATGTTAAGATTGCTATGGACTGTGCAGCTTCTGAGTTCGCTACATGCGAAGATGGCAAGTGGTTCTACGACTATTCTAAGCTAAAGAATGGTATGCCTAAGGATCCTAATGGTAAAAAACTTACAGCCGACGAGCAGATAGCATTCCTAGAGCAGTTGATCACTAAGTATCCTATAGACTCTATTGAGGACGGTCTTGATGAGAACGACTGGGAAAACTGGGTGAAGCTTACAGCTAAGATTGGTGATCGTTGCCAGTTAGTAGGTGATGACTTGTTCGTAACTAACGTTAAGTTCCTAGAAAAGGGTATTAAGATGGGTGCTGCTAACTCTATCCTTATCAAGGTTAACCAGATTGGTTCTTTGACTGAAACACTAGAGGCTATTGAAATGGCTCACCGTCATGGTTATACAACTGTAACTTCTCACCGCTCTGGTGAAACAGAAGATACAACTATCTCTGATATCGCAGTTGCAACAAACTCTGGTCAGATCAAGACAGGTTCTATGTCTCGTACAGACCGAATGGCTAAGTACAACCAGTTGATCCGTATCGAGGAAGAACTTGGTGCTTGCGCTCAGTATGGCTATACAAAACTAAAGTAATTCCTATTTAGGAATAACTAATTATATAAGGGAAGCTTTCATATGAAGGCTTCCCTTTTTAGTTCGTCTGATTTCATACCTTTGTCGTATGAAATCAGACACATTATTACGGGTTCTTCTCCCTTCTGTTCTAGTAGATAATTTTGATATTATTGCTGTCCGATAAAACTTTTTTCTCCATATAAATTTAGAGCTGACTCCTATTTTAGGAATCAGTCCTATCCCCACTAAATTTCTACTGAGCCTTAAGTAAACTATATGGATATCCCCACTAAATTTCTACTGAGCCCAAAAATCCACTAACCCGTTTTTAGCGGTATAAAAAAAGGATTACTAAAATAGTAATCCTTTTGTGATTCTGGCGGGATTCAAACCCACAACCTCTTGATCCGTAGTCAAGTGCTCTATTCAGTTGAGCTACAGAACCGTTCTTTAAGAATTAGCAGTTTTGCTGTTTCTTAATTGCGAGTGCAAAGGTATAGCTTTTTTGTGATATAGCCAAAACTTTTTATTACTTTTTTTCTACTTTTTCTCGTTTTCATCTATGAGAGTAGGTAGAGATATGCTATAACGTACAGCTATAAAGCGAATTACACACACAGAAAAGAAAGCAATAATTGTGGTGATAGCTAGGTTTACACCAAGCTCGTAGAATACCCAATATACGGTTCCTCCTGCCACACTTGCCATTGCATATATTTCTTTTCGGAATATTACAGGGATATTGTTGAGAACGACATCACGGATCACACCGCCAGCCACACCTGTGATACAACCCATTGTAATAGCAACCCAGAAAGGATGTCCTAATGCTAATGTCTTTTGCATACCTGCTAGTGTGAAGAGTGCTAAACCTAAAGTGTCGAAAACAAACCAAGCGTTGTTAAGACGGCGAATGAGTTTTCGAAAGAGTATAACGAATATGAGTGCCATTCCTGTACAAAGAACATATTCTATACTTTCCATCCAAAAGGGAGTTACACCGAGCATCAGATCACGTATGGTACCGCCACCAATAGCAACGGCAAAGCCACACACATAGCCGCCAAACCAGTCGAAATGTTTGGCAGCAGCGTGGCGTATTCCTGATATAGCGAACGCAAAGGTACCGAGAAATTCGAGCAAATTTTGTAGCGTTGCTACTAGTTGCGGATCGTTGTATGACATCATAGTTATTACGGATGGCTATTACGATTTGTTGATTACATTTTGAGGTGTTCCCTCAATAAATTTTCTTATGTTTTCTATAGCTATAGCCATAAGTCGTTGGCGTGCTTCAAAAGTTGCCCAAGCAATGTGTGGTGTGATGTAAGCATGTGGCTCTTTCATTAAGCGATTGTTGGGAGTTGGGGGCTCTTGTGTCATTACATCGGCACAATAAGCTTTTAACTGACCACTCTCAAGGGCATCGGCAACAGCGTCTTCATCAATCAAACCGCCACGACCAGTATTGATCAAGATGGTGCCAGCGTGCATCATTGCAAGTGTTTCCTTATTGATCATTTTGTCGGTTGAGGCATTCAATGGGCAGTGAAGCGAAATAACATCAGAGGTTGCAAGGAGCCCTTCTAAGGTAGTTTTGCGGATGTTGTCTGGCAATTCGCTGCTATTCTTACTAGTAAAAGCATTAACATCCATACCAAAAGCATGAGCTATTTCTGCCACTTTATAACCAATATTACCTAAGCCTACAATGCCTAATGTCTTGCTTGATAACTCCATAAGAGGTGTATTCCAATAGCAAAAATCCTGCTTTTCGCTCCATTTACCTTGGCGAGTTTCTTCTGCGTAGCAATTAGGCTTTGTCGCTACATTTAGTAATAGTGCAAAAACCATTTGTGCAACACTATCCGTGCTATAGGCAGGGATATTACAAACGGTGATACCTCTTTCTGTGCAGGCTTCAAGGTCGATATTGTTATAACCTGTAGCCATCTCGCCTACATATTTTAATTTTGGTAATTGAGCTATTAGCTCACGGCTAATATTTATCTTATTTATTAATATCATCTCGGCATCTTTAGCGCGTTCTACCACTTCTTCTGGTGTAGAACGATTGTAAATAGTTAAGTTACCAAGTTGTGATATTTCATCCCATGACAAGTCGCCAGGGTTTACTGTAAAACAGTCTAATGCTACTATATTCATAATTTTAAATGCTTAAAGTATTTATTTTTATTCTTTTCTTTTTCCCCATAACTGTAACATCCTTTGGTATTGCTTTTCCTCAATAGGGGAGTGTTGTGCATACCAAAAACGTTTCTCGGTTAAAGTATCAGGCAAGTACTGTTGAGGGACAAAGTTGTTTGGGTAGTCATGCGGATAGATATATCCATCATGATAGCCAAGTTCTTTCATAAGCTTTGTAGGTGCATTGCGAAGGGGTAGGGGAACAAGTTGGTTACCACTCTGCCGCACTTCTGCAAGAGCTTTGTCTATTGCTAAGTACGCCGAATTGCTCTTTGGAGAAGTTGCTAAGTAAATAGCAGCTTCAGCTAGTGGTATCCTTCCTTCTGGCCATCCTATCTTCATGACAGCATCAAAAGCTGCATTGGCAATAAGTAAGGCGTTGGGGTTAGCTAGTCCGATGTCTTCAGATGCACTGATGACGAGACGGCGAGCGATAAATTGTGGATCCTCACCTCCTTCTATCATGCGTGCCATCCAATAGATTGCAGCATCGGGATCGCTACCACGGATCGACTTGATAAATGCAGAGATAATGTCGTAGTGCATCTCGCCGTCTTTGTCGTAAGCCAATGGGTTTTGCTGTAATCGTTCCTCTACAAGATTGTCGGTAATATCTACCTTCTCTTCTTCTAGTGTTGCCGAAACAATGAGGTCAAGTATGTTCAATAGCTTGCGTGCATCGCCTCCACTATATCTTAGGAGAGCTTTTGTCTCTGTGAGTTTTATCTTGAGTTTCTTTAGTTCTATATCTTCCGTAATGGCACGTTGAAGTAAAGCAAGCAGATCTTTCTGTTCTAAAGACTTCAGTGTGTAGAGTTGGCAACGCGACAAAAGTGGGCGGATAACTTCAAAGGAAGGGTTCTCTGTAGTAGCCCCAATAAGCGTTACAATACCTTTTTCTACTGCTCCTAGCAAAGAGTCTTGCTGCGATTTCGAAAAGCGATGGATCTCATCAATAAATAAAATAGGCGAGTTGGCTGAAAAAAAACGGTTACTTTTCGCCTTTTCTATCACTTCGCGCACATCCTTAACACCGCTCGTTACAGCCGAAAGCGTATAGAATGGAGTTTCTAGTTTATGAGCAATGATCTGTGCAAGGGTAGTTTTTCCTACTCCCGGAGGTCCCCAAAGAATGAACGAAGAGATATGTCCTGACTCGATCATTCGTCTCAGTACAGCATCTTTTCCTACCAAATGTTCTTGCCCTATATATTGGTCAAGCGTGCGAGGGCGCATTCTTTCGGCTAATGGTTCCATTTTTTTCTATCAATATCTATATGCAAATATACGCATTTTTTTATAAAGTAATGCTGTTACTAGATGAAAGACTACCTATAAATTCATAATACCTTAACTATATTTTTTGTACCTTTGCACCAAATCAGGATAAGTGTATGAAGACATCAAGACTACTTTATGCTAGGGTTCACCCCTTTGTAAAACAGCTACAACACCTTTGGACAGCATTCTTTTGGACAGTTCCAGATAACTTGTGGGCACTGAAAGTAACATTGGCAATTGCACTAATGATCATCCCTTTTAGTTTGTTTAGCGATCCTTTTATAGGGTGTACGTTGGCTCTTGGGTCGGTTGGTGCTGCTCTTGCCGAGGGCGATGACCATCCACGTGGTCGTTGGTATAGCTTTATTATCACGATTATAAGCTTTGTTATTATGAGCTTGAGTGTGGAGTTGCTCCATAATTATCCTTGGATTTATGGACCAACAATGGCAGTAACCGCTTTCTTCCTTATCCTTTTAGGTGGATTATCTTCGCGTTATCAAGGCATTACCTTTGGTGCATTGCTTGTCGGTGTATATGCTATGTTAGGCTTAGGGTTTCGCCCTTGGTATTATCAACCCATATTTTTACCACTTGGTGGTGTGATGTATGGTAGTATATCGCTCATACTTTTGTCTTTTCGTCCCTATCGTTTGCTAAAAGAACAGCTCACTTCGGGGTATTCAAATCTTGGTGATTATCTAGCTTTAAAAGCCTCATTGTTTCCTTGTACAAAGCGCGAATATAAGAAAATGCAGCCTCGATTAGTAAGTAAGAACATTGCTGTAGGCGAGGGAGTGGATAAATTTAAGAGTGTGCTTTACAATTTTCTTGGCGTGTTAGAGGGCAAACCTTTAGATGGTGTTGCGCCTTATTACCGTCAATGGATCATTCTACAACAGTTGCATGAACGTGCTACCTCTACTCACCAGCGTTATGATATTTTAACCAAACACTGTAAAAATGAGCTACTATTAGAGGGCTTCGGACAGTATATGAAGGTGTTAGCACGTACTATTAAACGCTTCGGAGCTAACATCTTAACGGACAAAAAGTTTGTTTTGCCTACTTCTTTACATTGGACACACGATATGGTGAAGCTACAATTAGAGCAAAGTAAAGATAATCCTGAATACACTTCGCTGTCGCTTCTCTATGATAATTTAGAGCATATTCGTGGGTTGCTAATTTCGTTGCAAGAAGTTTCTACGGGATATACTATCCCATTAGAAGAACTACAATATAAGCCTGCACCATTAAAGCAACGATTAAAGGCTCTGTTTAAAGCTGATAATCTTCGTTTTCGTCATGCCATTCGTCTCTCGCTTTGTATGTTAGTGGGCTATATTTTAATGGAAGCTTTCCACTTAGAAAAGGGCGTATGGATAGTGTTAACGGCAGTCTTTGTATGTCAGCGCGATTATGTTTCTACGCGCCGTCGTTTGCCAGAGCGCATCCTTGGAACGTTTATAGGAGTATTGCTTGGTGCGGTATTTGCCAAACTTATGCCATCTGTAGAAGGACAAATCCTTGTTACACTAGGATCCATCTTTACCTTCTTTTATTGGGTAAGAAAGCGATATACCATTGCGGTGATTTTCATTTCCACCTTTGTTATCGGGTCATTCAATCTTCAAGGAGGCTATCAAATTAGTTTAGTGGGTTATCGTATACTCTATACGCTTATAGGATCGCTTCTTTCCTATCTTAGCGTTCGTTTCCTATGGCCTGATTGGCAGTATCGTCATATCCCACAATATCTCGATGATGCTATCTCGAAAACGGGTAGATATTTTTATACCATCTATGGAACAAAGGTGAAAGGTACGGTATATTATCACAATCGCCGCACTGCTCATTATGCTGATAATGCCCTTGCAATGGCATGGCAAGGGATGGGTGTAGAACCTAAAAAGAAACGATTATTGCAGCAAAAGGCATACGCTTTGACCAATCTTCATCATGCTTTATTGTCGTATGTATCGGCTTTGGGCGCACATTATTATGGTAAACTGTTATCATCTGAAGAGATAAAGATTTGCGAGCATATTACAACAATCTTAGAACAGGTGGGAGTAAACTTAGATCCTACTATACATCCATCTGCTGTTAAGATCAGTATTGATGAGGCTAGTGCGTGGAATTTGCAATTAAAGGAACAGCTAAAGCATAATCATAATCAAAATATGACCATTCTATATAATATTTCCCTCACAGCAACAGAGCTGTTAAAGGAAAGTGCTGATACCGATTTTAAGAAAGATAAAGAGTAAAAAAAGCTCCCAATCATAGAATGCGATCGGGAGTTTTTTTTATTAAGGAGTTAAGATTTTTTATAGCATTTAAAAGGAGTTATCGCTCCTTCTATATTCACTTGTGGTATAAAGCCGTTACCGAGATGATGATAATACTTTATGGAATGAAACGCAAGGTTTTCTCCTTTAAGCTCCTAAGTGAACGAAGTGAGTGATAAAATCAGTGTCATCTATGATGAGTGTGTCTATATATAAAATAAGGTGTTGATAAGAAAATAGTAGGGGATAGCTATGTTTTGAAGTGCGAGTATGGCCACCTCCACCTATTGTGTGATAATAATCTTTCTTAATCAGTGGTTTTTACTCGTAATCGTCTACTACTGAGTTGATTATATCCATCATAGGTTTTCCTATTTTGCAGATGCTAGCAAGCCGTGTTGCCCAATCCCTTTGTTGGAAGAAATCATCAGACAGCTTTAGCCAGCAGCAATAATCCTTCATACGGAGATACTCTATGTGTTCATAATCTTTGGGGAAACCTTTAGGGCAGGTTTTTAGAAAGCTTAGTCCAAAACCTTTATCGGTAGCAATACTTGTACCGTCCCATTTTCCTTCTCCTACCTTTCCGAAGTAACCAATGAAGTCCTTATTTTCTACACTTTTTAGCCATTCGTCAATATTTCCCATAATCTCATTACGACATGAGGTGAGAATATTGGTAGGGAGATAATAGCAACCTATAGCAATAAGGTTATTATTAGGTTGGATATGGAAGTAATAACCTCCACGCAATGCCTTGCGTCCTTTTGCACAAATATAAGCACCAAAATGGCGTTTGTATGGACTTTTGTCAGGCGAAAAGCGAGTATCTCGGTTAAAACGATAAGTACAGTCCTTAGGTTTAAGATGTGCTATTTCTGGATCAATTGTGGCAAGTGCAGCAATAAGTTCGGCTAGCCCTTGCTCAAAATCAGCTTTCACCGTGTCATATTCAGCCCTGTTCGCCTGAAACCATTCACGATTATTATTGGCAGCAATCCCTTGAAGGAAAGCCTGTATTCTTTGTATATCCATGTTATTCTAGTTTGCTATTTTCTAAAAGTTTGGGGCAGAACGCTTCAAACGGACATTTCTCACATAGTGGGCGTGCACTTTTACAGATGTAGCGACCATGGAGTAAGATCCAATGATGCGCGTTTGTTACCTCTTCCTTTGCTATATGCTTCATGAGATAATCCTCTACCTTTCGTGGCGTATTGGCTTCTTTTGGTACCAATCCTAAGCGATGACTAACACGATAGACATGAGTATCAACGGCTAGCGTAGGTTTCCCAAACCATACAGCTTGCACTACATTGGCTGTTTTTCTGCCTACCCCAGGTAGTTTTACAAGTTCTTTTGGATCGGAGGGAACTTCTCCCCCGTATGCCTCCACCAACATACGCGACATTTCTACCAAATGTTTAGCCTTTGAATTGGGGTAAGACACACTCTTCACATATTCGAAAACATCTTCTACTTCTGCCTTAGCCATTGTTTTTGCATCAGGGAAGTGTTGAAATAAAGCGGGGGTAATAGCATTGATACGTTTGTCGGTACATTGCGCCGAAAGGAGTGTTGCACAAATGAGTTGGAATGCAGAGCCAAACATAAGTTCGGTAGTTACTTCTCCTACATTTGTGCGGAAGTAATCCATTGTTATTTTATATCGTTCGTTGCGTGTCACTTTATTGAATTGATAATTGAGAGTTGAGAATTAAAAATTAAAAGGTTACCGCCTATCTTCTACAAAGATAGTGCCAATGAGCGGAATGAAAGTTTACTTTCAAATTCCCGAATGCCGCCTATCTTCTACAAAGGTAGTGAAAACTAACTGAAAATTTGGCTTTTCTAAAAAGTTAATGTACTTTTGCATATTAGAATAAAAAATAAAACAAGGTTATGACAACTCCTATA
>NZ_JH660659.1:0-5139 GCF_000262545.1 Prevotella bivia DSM 20514
GGAAGAACCTTCGATAAGCTTTCCCAGCTTGTAGACGGTACATACCAAGGTATCGATGCAGAGGGGCAGTACGGCAACGATCCTTATCCTGTGCTTGACGGCACGATTAACCTCACCACTGGTGCGTATCGTGATACTTACGATGCGCTGATGACGCACTACCCTAAACTCAAACTGAATATCGCTAAATGGTGGATTCGCTTCGAAGACCCAGAAGTGAAGCGTATCTGCATAGAAAACTGGGATAAGGACGGTGACGGTGAGTTAAGTATGGAAGAGGCTGCTGCTGTTAGTTCCATCGGGACTAAGTTTTATGACAATCCAAAGATTGAGTCTTTTGATGAGCTGGTTCGGTTTAAGGCTTCTCAACTACTGGATGGTATGTTCCGAGGATGTAAGAAGCTGAAATATATTTCAGTTCCACCGATACATTTTGGAATATTCAATGACGACGTAAGCTCTTACGAGCGTGTTCGATTATGTGGTGAGTGGAAGCGTATACCAGATTATTTCTTTTGGGGCTCGGAGAAAAGAGATTTGAAAGCGATTATAATAGAAAGTCGTATTCCTGCGAAAATCACTAATATCAGTGGCTTCTTCTACGATAATCACACAACCAATTTTGCGAAAATTTACGTACCAAATAACAGCGTTGAGAAATACAGAGAGGCTGCTGTTTGGAAGGATTATAAAGAGTTCATTTACCCTCTAAGTGAGTATCATGGATGATACTCGCTCATAGGGTAAATAAATTTAATAATTTTCATGTTGTTATTAGAAATATTAGCCCATTTCTGCTTATATTTAGAAATAGCATCATCTGGCACAAAAATCCTTAAACCTTTTGGATAGTTGTAGTTCGTGTCGATGTACATAAAGTTGGAAGATAAAGCTGGAGGAGTTTTTCCACACATAACGACAGTCTTTAGTCTCGGAGTTCCAAGAGAAAACCAAGATGCAATATGAGTCATAGTTTCAGGAACCCAGACCTCTATAAGATTAGGACAGTTCGCAACAATCTGTTGAGTGCCGTCATCTAAAGAAGTGAAAAAACGTAGGTCCTTCAGGGTCTTGATATTCGAGTTTCCACTAAACTTAGTCCCGATGGAACCTTTACCTAAATGCTCTTCGTATTTCCTTATTAATCGTCGTGTCCTTCACAGCAGAATACACTTGCGTTGTCTTAATACTCTGATGTCCTAATATGTGTTGTATGATTGACAAGCTCACCCCCTTACTCAGTAGCACGGTAGCGCACGTATGTCTTGCGCAGTGAAAAGTAATGTGTTTGTGGATATTGAATCGCTTGAGTACACGCTTGAGAACCAGGTTGCAACGTGCGTTACAAGGTAGCTGAAAAAGTTTACCTGTAGTTGTCTTGTTCTCTTGTACCATTGCAGCAGCCTTGCCTCTAAATATCTTAGATATAGGTATTCTTACCTCGTAGTCTGTCTTCTGCATTCGCATTACAACCCACTTGTTCCTATATATATTCTTAATGTGCTGCTTGGTTATCTGTATTATATCAGAGAAACGCAAGCCAGTATAGGTGCTGAAAAGAAAACCACTGATGACTTTGTTTTCCTCGTCCGTCATATCTTCATTCTCCATCTTGTTTTCAATCCTGTGTAGTTCCCGTTCTGTCAATGACTGCTTCTGTACGTTTTCAGTCCTGATATGATACTTCCGAAACGGGTAAGTCGTCATCAGTTCCTCGTCAATAGCGAGGTTGACAAATTTACGAAATATCTTCATGAACTTAGCAATCGTGTTGACAGCATATCCTGCTTTTTTTTAAGAAGTTCTCAAAATCACAGATACACTTATAGTCAATGTCGGAGAACGTTATCCTCGTTCGAAAGCATCTAAGTACCCCTAATGTTGCTTTATGATTTGATATAGTTCCAGGCGTGAAAGTTTCCTTTTTAATTTCCTCGTCCATCCATTCAAGAAAAGAGTTCTCCTGATTATATAATGTCATTGTTGGGTTATCCATCAACTTGTTCACATCGCCCACTCGCTTTACGATATATAGCCCGTCTACCTGTATCTGGATTAAGGCGTTATGACCTTTAAGCTGTGCTGTTAAGTTCTGAATAAGATTTTTGAGATTCATTGCTTTGAATTTTGAGGACAACCTGCCCAAAATTCAGTACCTTTGTAGTCCTATAAGCAGGCTGCAGGTGAATGAAAATATAAAAAAGCCCCCAGTCTGTTAAAAGTCGTCTCACTTACTATTTAACCAAAAACGCCGCAAGGACGCGACCGGGGGCAATATGCCTTTCCGACCGTCTTTGCGGTTTTTAATTTTGGCTGCGCTATGCGCAATAATAAGTGAGACATTGCAAAGATATAAAATTTTGTGATAATGAAGATAATAGAGGTCTTGAAATTTAACAGGGAGCTGATAAAAAGGCTCAAAATAGCAGGAATTCGTCTGGAAGACGAGGAGTTTGTGGACTTATATACCGATTACACTACGTTGCTGAATCGTGGCGAGAAAGTGTCGTATATCATAGCCAGGCTGTCGGAAAAGTATACGGTAAGCGAGCGCAAGGTATATATGCTCATCAAACGGTTCCAAAGCGACTGCAAACCGCTTGCAGTGTGATTTGGTGTAAATATTCTTCTGCCTCACCGAATATGGCGACCTTTGCCGTACCAAATAAGTGCGACAATGATAAAACAATATCTTTCGGCACCGCTTCCATTCCAGGGACAGAAGCGGATGTTTGCCAAGGAGTACATCAAGGTGCTCCGGCAGTTCCCTGACGGTACGACCTTCGTGGACTTGTTCGGCGGCAGCGGTCTGCTGTCCCATATCGCCAAATGCCAGAAGCCGAACTCCACCGTTGTATATAATGATTTTGACGGCTATCGTAAACGGCTGGATGCATTACCCCAGACGAATGCCCTGCTGGCTGAACTGCGTGCAATAGTGGACGTGCCACGCCATAAGCCCATTATGGGAGAACAACGCGAGCAGGTACTGTCGTGTATCCGCAGGCATGAACGGGTTCACGGGTGTGTGGATTATATCACGCTGTCCTCGTCCATCCTCTTTTCGATGAAGTATGCCACCGAGTATGCGGAATTGGAGAAAGAGACCTTATACAACAACATCAAGGGAGTGGATTATCCTCCTTGCGAAGACTATCTCGATGGGCTGACCATTACCTCCTGTGATTACAAGGAGGTGTTTGAGCGTTACAAGAACGTGCCAGGCGTGGTGTTCCTCGTAGATCCGCCATATCTGAACACGGACAGCAAGACCTACAGGATGTATTGGAAACTGTCCGATTATCTTGATGTACTGACAGTCCTCTCTGGGCACCGCTTCATCTATTTCACCTCGAACAAGTCCTCTATCGTAGAGTTGTGCGACTGGATGGGCAGACACCCGAATTTTGGCGACCCGTTCAAGAATTGCCACCGTAGGGAGTTTAACGCCCACATGAATTACAACTCATCCTATACGGACATCATGCTTTATACGGATGTCGCTTGAATAACATTCTAATACCCTTTGAACGATGAACAAATACTATCAGATACTGGACAAAATTCTGAAGCAAGGAAAGATTCAGGACAACAAGAAAGGGAATATCCACTATTTGCTCAATGAGCAGCTTTCATTATTACCTGCCGATCTGCTCGACATATTCGAGAGCCACGGCATAGCCCGAAAGAAGTTGAAGAATGAGTTACAACTATTTATGCAGGGTGAGCGAAATGTGGAGCGATACCGCGAGGCAGGCATAAACTGGTGGGACTACTGCGGAAGTATATTGGTAAACAGCTATCCGACCTACTTTGAGAAACTGCCGCCGCTTATTGCAAAGATAAACCATGAGAAACGGAACAGTAAGAACTATGTGCTGTTCCTTGTTGAGACGGGAGCGGAAAGTAATCAGGCACCCTGCCTCAGCCTTGTACAGTTTCAGATAGATGGTGGGGAATTGGTCGTCTCCGCCTATCAGCGAAGCAGTGATGCAAGCCTTGGGCTGCCAGCTGACATATACCACCTTTATCTTATGGCACGGCAGATAGAGTTACCCCTGAAGAGCATAACCCTGAACCTGGGCAACGTACACATATATGAGAATAATATAGAGCGTACAAAGCTGCTGCTCAGTGGTGACGAGACTGTGAGATTTGATTTGAATGTCTGAAATATAATGGATAAGAAATGTAAAACGCCTCAGATTTTTCTGGGGCGTTTTGCGTGTGGAGGGGGAACTGAAAAAAGAACGTTTCGTTTTACGAGTCGGAACGCTTCGTCTTACTTTTTTGGAACGCTTCGTTTTGCGGATTATATATCCCTTTCTCTCTTCTTACTAAAACCTACGCACCCTTGAAAAAACTTAACACAGCTTTTATAGCTTACCTTTTACGCTGCAAAACAGCATGTTTTACAACGTAAAAGGTCATCTTTTGCTATGTAAATGATAACCTTTTACACAGAAAAAGATGACCTTTTATTTTTACGCTGTAAGTATATGACTAAAAGGCTTTTACATCTAAGCCTTATTAGTATATACAACTACACAAGCTGTTGAAAAATATAAACAAAGTGCTTATATTGTAACCTTGCTTTTACGGTTTAGACAAAAGATAAGTTTTTTAAAAGCCCTTTTCTAAGAAAAATTAGATAGCCTTAAAACCCTTTGTACTATTGCTTTTTAGAATATCTTTTAAGCCCATTTCCTTACCACCGTGAGCTTCGAAAGCCTCTAGCATTTCTTCTTCACCCTCAGCTTCTGCTTCAGAATGAGTAAATGTTATTGTCTTACTTTTTAGTTCAGCAATACCCCAGCCCACAAGAGCAATTACGAGTAATGCTACGAGTCCAAATATAGGAGTTGTCATAACCTTGTTTTATTTTTTTTATTCTAATATGCAAAAGTACATTAACTTTTTAGAAAAGCCAAATTTTCAGTTAGTTTTCACTACCTTTGTAGAAGATAGGCGGCATTCGGGAATTTGAAAGTAAACTTTCATTCCGCTCATTGGCACTATCTTTGTAGAAGATAGGCGGCATTCGGGAATTTGAAAGTAAACTTTCATTCCGCTCATTGGCACTATCTTTGTAGAAGATAGGCGGCATTCGGGAATTTGAAAGTAAACTTTCATTCCGCT
>NZ_JH660659.1:5239-393824 GCF_000262545.1 Prevotella bivia DSM 20514
CTGCCAGACGTATAAGGGTTATTTGTTGGTGTGAAAGTCGGCTAATATTGGATGCTTACGCTGTTTCGGATAATTTTATCCTATCAATAATAAAAAAACGAGGATATGTTTATTAAACATTTCCTCGTTTTTTTATGCTATCTTGTTATCGCTTCTTACGAAATAATAATCAAAAAGATAGCTTTAACTCTCAGGCGGCTACTGCTTCTCTCTCAGCAGAAGTATTAGCCCAAGTATTTCATTAGTACGCGAGCGTTTCCACTTTCGCGGATCTTCTCAATAGCCTTTTCTCGGATTTGGCGCACACGTTCGCGTGTAAGTGCCATTTCGGTTCCGATTTCCTCTAACCCCTTTTCCTGACAACCGATACCAAAACATTCTGTAACGATTTTGATTTCACGTTCTTTCAAAGTGTTTTGAAGAACAGCACGGAGATCGTCTGACATTGATTCGAAGTCTACACCCTTGTCAGTGCGAGAGTCGTCGCCTGATGAAAGCATATCGCTCATAGAGTTGTCGTCATCATCACTAAAAGGAGCGTCGATACTCATGTGGTGATTGTCTGCACTTTGACTTTGGCGAATACGTGCCTCGTCAATACCAGTCATTTCTGCCAACTCATGGATAGAAGGACGACGGTTGTGCTTTTGGATAAACTCGTTGGTTACTTGGTTAATCTTTGAGATAGCACCCACCTGATTTAAAGGTAAGCGCACGATACGGCTCTGTTCTGCTATTGCCTGAAGAATGCTTTGGCGAATCCACCACACAGCATAAGAAATAAACTTGAAGCCACGTGTTTCGTCAAACTTCTCGGCGGCTTTCACTAAGCCTATGTTACCCTCATCTATCAAGTCGGTCAATGACAAGCCTTGGTGCTGATACTGTTTAGCTACAGATACCACGAAACGTAGATTAGCTTTGATAAGTTTCTCCTTTGCACGCTCGCCCTTACGACCACCTTTATGGATTTCTTGAGCTAATTCTATTTCCTCATCAACGGTAATCATGGGTTCTCGACCAATCTCTACTAGATATTTATCGAGTGCTTCACTAGATCGGTTGGTGATACTTTTTGAAATCTTAAGTTGTCTCATGAATTATAATGCCTCCAAAAATAAAATTATACAATCTACCCATTATACGCAAATGGCGTGCAAAGTTACGCAAAATAAAGGCTTTATCCTATCGAATAAAGCCTTTTTATAAAGATTTAACTATAAAATCTATATTTTCTCTGTAGAAAACGGACTATTTGTCTAACAACTTGGTGTTACTTTCTATTTTCACGTTGGTACCCATTGCCTTAATAACCCCTTTGGTAGCATAGTCGGTTATCCAGTTGCTTTTATTGATATGAGCAGTTTCTGTCATGTCAAGGTCGATCTTGTCCATACCCATTTGCTTAAACTGTGCCCAGTTGCTAAGCACTTGTTGAGCCATCGCATCGTCGCCACCTTGTTCCTTTATTTGGTTTGCAATATATGCTTTAGCATCTTCTTCGCTCATAGTGGCCTTGCTTGTGCCAACGATAGCAGTAGTGCCAAGCACGGAAGAGATGGTATAGGTAGTTTTTGCTTTTACACCGTTAATATTTCTTTCTGCAACATCACCCGTTTTGAGGGTCTTACCATATAAGGCATAAATACCAGTTTCTTTGAGGGTCTTAATTAGTTTTTCTTCAGAATATTTTGTTGAAAGTGCCAAGATGAGCTTTGCCTTAGGTACTTGTTGTTCAAGCTCTGGAGTCTTTTTGTAGAGTTCATCAATCTTTGCTACCGCACCTTTTGAAATCTTTGCTGCTACATCATTGTAGTTTACAATCTTTATAACCTCACCATCTTTGTTAGTTTGTAACAAGAATGGTGTGTTTTCTAGGTATTGTATAAAGTCGGAAATGTTTTCAGCAAGATCTTCGTTACCTTCTGGCTTAATGCTAGTACAGAGGTCTTCTAATACGAAACCATCGGCATTAGCTTCTTTTACTGTAATAGTTGATAAGGCTGTAACCTTAGCTTGTTGTGAGCCTGCACCCATTGGAAGGTCAATTTGCATAGAGGTTACATTCTCATAGTGTGCCACATCGCCTTTCTTAAAGTTGGGCTTGATGAGGGTTTGTGCATTTGCACAAAGTGATGTTGCTAGGATTGCAACCGATAGAATAAGTTTTTTCATAAACGTTATATATATAGCAGTTAAACAAAAATCCGCAGCACAAATTATAAACTTGTGATGCGGATATATTTTAATGATATTAATATGATCTAGCGATAAGAACACGATATTTAGCAGGCTTGCCACTTACCATATCGGTGCCAGGTGTCTGTTCAAACATATAAGGCACACATCGTATTGTTGCTTGTGTTTCTTCCTTAATCTTAGCTTCGGTTTCCTCTGTACCATCCCAATGGCAAAGGAAGAAGCCGCCGTCCTTAACCTTCTTCTTAAACTCTTCGTAGTCATCACATTCGTAGATGCGAGCATTGCGGAAGTCGAGTGCTTTCTCAAAGATATTGTCTTGAATATCGTTGAGTAAGTTCTTCACATAGTCGGCAATACCGTCAAAGCTGACGCTTTCCTTTTCCAGCGTATCGCGGCGCATTACCTCAATAGTGTTATTCTCTAAATCGCGTCCACCCATAGCCAAACGAACGGGGACTCCCTTTAGCTCATAGTCGGCAAACTTAAAGCCTGGTCGCTTATTGTCGCTATTGTCAAACTTCACAGTGATGCCAGCCTCACGAAGATCGTCGATTACTGGTTGAAGCTTATCGGTTAGCTGTTGTAACTGTTCTTCACCCTTGAAGATAGGCACGATGACTACCTGAATAGGAGCAATCTTTGGAGGAAGCACCAAACCATTATCGTCGGAGTGGGTCATGATCAATGCACCTATCAAGCGGGTGCTAACACCCCATGATGTAGCCCATACATACTCTGGTTTGTTTTCTTTATTTAAGAAAGTAACATCAAAACTCTTTGCAAAGTTCTGACCTAGGAAGTGAGATGTACCGCTCTGCAACGCCTTACCATCTTGCATCATAGCCTCAATAGTATAAGTGTCAAGCGCACCAGCAAAACGCTCTGTCTCGCTCTTTACACCTTGAATTACAGGCACTGCCAACCATTTCTCAGCAAAATCGGCATACACCTTTAGCATCAATTTAGCTTCCTTTTCTGCTTCTTCCTTAGTGGCGTGAGCAGTATGCCCCTCTTGCCACAAAAATTCTGATGTGCGAAGGAATGGGCGGGTACGCATTTCCCAGCGCATAACGTTACACCACTGATTACACATCAATGGGAGATCGCGCCATGAGTGGATCCAGTTCTTATAAGTGTTCCAAATAATAGTTTCACTTGTTGGGCGAATAATCAATTCTTCTTCTAGCTTTGCGCTAGGGTCTACCTCTACGCCACCACCATTCTCTTTGGTCTTTAATCTATAATGTGTAACTACGGCAGCCTCTTTAGCAAAACCCTCTACATGTTCTGCCTCACGAGATAAGAAGCTTTTCGGGATTAGTAGGGGGAAGTAAGCATTTTGTACACCAGTAGCCTTAAACATTTTGTCAAGTTGTGCCTGAATATTCTCCCAAATAGCGTATCCGTAAGGTTTAATTACCATACAGCCACGTACAGCCGATTGCTCTGCCAAGTCAGCTTTCACTACTAAATCGTTGTACCATTGAGAGTAGTTATCAGCTCTCTTGGTAAGCTCTTTTAGTTCTTTTGCCATATTTATTATTAATGTTATTTCTTCATGTTTAGGGGAAATCCTTTTGTTTATAGGCAATTCCCTTTTGAAACATCGAATTATGTTGGTATCTTTGTGCAAAATTACAAAAAAATGTTGGCAAACAGATAATCGTACATTAAATTGTTTACCCTTACATAAGGATAACAATTAAAGTAGTACAATAATGCTGTAGGATTTGAAAAGACAAAACTATATAAGTTATGAAGAATGTTAAGGTAATAACAGCAGGCTTATGCGTGCTTTCAGTTGTAAGTTGTAACACAAAACAAGGTACAGGAACATTAATAGGTGCTGGTGGTGGTGCTGTTCTCGGAGGTATCTTAGGTCAGGTAATAGGGCATAATGGCAAGAGTACAGCTATTGGAGCAGCTATAGGTAGTGTTATCGGAGCTGGCGCAGGTGCTTTGATAGGTCATCACATGGATAAGGTGGCTCGTGAGGTTGCATCTCGTGTTCCTAATGCTTCTGTCGAGAAAGTTACTGATGCTAACGGTTTGCAGTGTGTAAAGGTAACTTTCGATTCTGGTATTCTTTTCCCTCTCAATAGCTATACTTTGAGCAGTGCTTCCAAGAAAGACCTTTACGAATTTGCTAAGGTGATGAAAGCTAATGCCGATTGCGATGTTGCTATTCAGGGCTATACTGATGCTTCAGGTAGCGATAACATCAATTTGCCTTTGTCTCAAAATCGTGCAAATGCTGTTTCTTCTTGCTTGCGTAGCAATGGGGTTTCAGGTCGTCAGATCCGTTCGGTAGAAGGCTTAGGTAGTGCTAACCCTATTGAGAATGCTCGTGTAAGTCAGAAAAACCGCCGTGTGGAAGTTTACATGTACGCTTCTGAGGATATGATTAATAGTGCAAATAATGGTACTTTGAAATAGGTCGTTTTCTAAACAAAAATAAAGGTACTATATACACAAAGGGTATCGGGTGTGTCAAAATAGGCACACCCTACTTGTTGTTTTAATTATTGCTTTACGAATTGAATAGGCCCTAAAATCTTTCATTTGTACCTCTCTTTCTTCTTTTGTTCTTATTAATCCTCACCATTTCTTCAATGCTTTGATATTTAGGCTTAGAAATTACTTCCATAAGCTCTTTTGCATAGCCCAAGAAACGAACAATTTTGGCAAAACTGCTCAAAGATACTTCGCCAGTATGCTCGAAACACTGTATACTAGACAGAGGGGCTCCACTTGTAACTGAAAGTTCTTTCTGCGACATGTTTTTTCCAATCGGCGAGATCGACAATCATTTGCTAGTCTTTTCTGAATATCTTGACTCGAAATAGGTTCAAATATATACATGTTTAGAAATTAACATATTAGTTGTAATATTATATAATTGCATTTAGCAATTAATATGTTAGTTTTTACAAAAATACTAATAAGTATAGAAAAGATCAAATACTATCGTTTATATTTGCTAGCTAAATGATATTGCTTATAAAGTATATGCTAAAAATTCACTACCTTTGTCTTTATAAAAAATAGATGATGGAGCAATATTACAGAGACTTTGGAAGTTGGCTGCGTGAAGAGTTTCCCTTTAAAGTGCAGAAGATTTCGATAGATGCAGGCTTTACTTGCCCTAATCGCGATGGAAGCATTGGTAGAGGAGGGTGTATCTATTGCGATAACCGAACGTTTAATCCGTCGTATTGCTCCGATGATAAGAACTCGGTAACGAGGCAGTTGGAAGAAGGAAAGCGTTTTTTTTCGGGTAAGTATCCTGCTATGAAATACCTTGCTTATTTTCAGGCTTACACTAACACTTATGGCAGTGTACAACACTTGATGAAGCTATACGATGAGGCTTTACAAGTGGAGAATGTGGTAGGACTGGTTATTGGAACCCGTCCCGACTGTGTGAGCGACGAGCTGTTAGATTATTTTACGCAACTGAATAAGCGCACTTTTCTGCTTGTAGAGTATGGTGTGGAGAGTTGTAACGATAAAACATTAGCGTTGATTAATCGTGGACACGACTTCGCATGTTCACGCCGTATGATAGAACGCACTGCCGAACGTGGTATTCGTACAGGTGCACATATAATCTTAGGATTACCGGGCGAGGACAGAACCGAAAGTATTCGACAAGCACCTATTATATCTTCCCTTCCGCTCACCACTTTGAAGATCCACCAAATGCAGATTATCCGTGGAACAAAGCTTGCCAAGATGTATAATGAAAATCCGTTTCACCTCTATACTGTAGATGAATACATCGAGTTGATAGCCGATTATATTGCTTTGTTGCGCAAAGACTTAGTATTGGAACGCTTTGTGAGTCAGAGTCCAGCCGAGCTGTTGATTGCTCCTAAATGGGGATTGAAAAACTACGAGTTCATCAATCGACTGCATAATTATCTTAGGAGACATAGTACTCCTTTTTGACATAGTAACATAGTATACAGACATAGTAACATAGTGTCTTGATATAAGTAACATAGTAAATGGGCATAGTACTATGTTGCTTATGTTTATATCTTTTATTGTTTTGTCTTTGCTTTTCCTTTGTTTTTCCGTAACTTTGCCAACTCATAAGGCAGTGTTCTGGCTCTGTCGCTGGCATGCTTCGGTGTGCGAGAGGAAAGTCCGGGCAGCATAGGGTATCCTGCTTCCGAAAGTAGAAGCTATTGGTAACAGTAGATGAAGGTAGAAGAAAAAACCGCCATTCGCAAGGATTGGTAAGGGTGAGAAGGTGGTGTAAGAGACCACCAGCAGTTGGGTGATCAGCTGGCTGTGCCGTTCAGGAGCTGCAAGTTCATGTAAACCGTTGTTTGAGGGTTGCCCGCCCGAGTCTTAGGACACAACGGAGGGTAGAACGCTAGAGCTATGGAGCAATTCATAGAGTAGATAAATGACAGGCGGTTTGCACATCGAAAGAGGTGTAAAATACAGAACCCGGCTTATAGGAACACTGTTTTACCCCATACGCTTTGTCTCCCTCTACAAGCAAATGCTTGCAGAGGGACAGGCGAGAGGAGGGGATTTTTCAATGATAATAGGCGTATATTATGAAAGAATGGCATAACCCTTCTACTTTATTAAACGATTTTCAGCATAAGGTAGAAAACAAAATTAAGCGATTAGACGGCACACCCGGTTTCCCTGTTCGCAGTGAAAAGGTGTCGGAAGAAGAATTGTCCGACTATCTTTTCTACTATCAAGCAGCCTTGGATAGTGGTGGATCGGAGCGCACGCAATATACCATTGCGGGTATTTTAATCGTTCTTCCTATCTTGGTTATTTCGGCTATTCCCGATAAAAATCTACCCTTTACGGGGATGCTTAGCGTTATTATGGCTGTGGCAATAGGTTTAGTGCTTTTTGTTATCTATCGAATTATTTCCTCTATCATGGTGAAAACCAAAGTGAGAAAAGTAAAATCGGAATATCCAGAGGCAAAGCGTTATGTAGACGAAGTGCTTGCCTTTGATAAATAAGGTGAAAGGATTATTTTATGTGGCAGTATATTATAATAGGTGCAGTGTTAGGCATTGCGTTCTATTATGCGTTTAAAAAAATCAGAGAAACAATAGTATCGGCAAACGATCCGTGTGGAGGTTGTAAAGGCTGTGCCATCCATAACAAACTAAAGGAACAGCAAAAATTAGAGGGGCGTTCGAAGCCCATTTGTCATAGTGATAACCAATAACAGCGGCTTTTAGTTAAAAAATATTCGGAATATTTGGTGGAGTAGAAGATAATTACTATCTTTGCAACCGCAAAACAGCAATGGTGCCTGGGCCGGTCGGTTAGGTAACGGTCTGCAAAACCGTGTAGGGCGGTTCGATTCCGCCAGGCACCTCATAAGAAAAGGCTTCTCAAAAGAGAAGCCTTTTTTGCGTTAAGGAGGTTAAAGTTACATCACACCGATGAGTTCTACTTCAAAGATGAGTGTAGAGCAAGCTGGTATATTGCCATTGCGCTTGTTGCCATATCCTAGCATATAGGGGATATAAATGCGAAAGATGTCACCTTGATGCATGGCTTGAATACCTATTTGGAAACCTTCTATTAGTTCATTAACACGGAAAGCCTCTGGGTATTCGTTGTCCCAATTGCTATCGAAAACCTCACCTGTAATAAGGCTACCCTTATATTTACAAGTAACAATAGAGCGCGCTGAAGGCGAGATTGAGCCTTCTCCTTTCTTGATTATATCAGCCATTACGCCGTCTGCAAGGGCTAAAATGCCTTCTTTCTTCTTTATTTCTTGTAGAAAACGTTTGTTGCGGAGCTTGTAGTCTTGTTTATTTCCCATATATTCATATTTATTCTAGGTGCAAAGATACAAAAAAAAAGAGGCATATCTGTAGTTAAGGATATGTCTCTTTTGTTTGGGTTAAAGCTAAGCTATATGCTTACAATAATGCTTTAAATTTCTCATCAAGAACAGCCTTTGATGCTGCACCAACAAACTTATCTACTAGCTCACCACCCTTGAAGAACAAAATAGTAGGAATGTTGCGAACATTGTAGTCGATTGCTATATCATCGTTTTCCTCAACATCGCACTTACCTACAACGATTTTTCCGTCGTAATCTTCTGCCAATTCAGAGATGATAGGACCTATCATCTTGCAAGGACCACACCATGTTGCCCATAGGTCTACTACCAATGGCAACTCGCCATTCTTCAAACTTTCAAAGTTTTCTGATGTAATTTTTACTTCCATCGTTTCTTTTTATTTAAATGTTAATACTATATTTTTCTTTGTTATATTACTCTGTTATCAAATACTATGCCATAAAGCACAAGCGATTTAATTAACTTTGTATTCTATATTATCGTAACTATCAAGCTCAGTAATTAGCTTTCTGTCAAGATTTATACCTGCTCCACGGCTATGGAGAAGCAAGTTGTCATTCTTAGGATCGCGCAACTTAAAATAAAGTTGAGTATTACCGGGATGCTTTTCAAAAACAGAGGTCAGTTCGTTTACCATGTCTTCGTTTAGCGTTGACGGATCTATGCTAAGCGTTAAGCGTTCAATACGATTGGTTTTCACATCGTATAGCTGTTGAACATTTTGCACATTAAGCGAATAAAGATCTGGATTATATCGGTAGCGTTGCTGACATTTTGCTGTAACGTATACGGTATAGCTTACTTTTAGGAAGCTACTCCATCGTGTCCAATCGTCTCCAAAGAGCGCAATCTCGCCTACACCCTCAAAGTCTTCTATAGTTACAAATGCATAAGGTTTACCCGTTTTCTGCGAGAAAGCTTCGCGAACATTGGTTACAATGCCCCCGAAAGTTAATTCTTCTGTCTTTGCTAGCGCTACCATATCGGCATTTCGGCTGATTTGTGAGCAATGAGTGTTGCAAAGATGATTGAGGACTACCGAAAATTCATCTAGTGGATGAGCCGAAAGGTAGATACCTACCAGTTCACGTTCTTTGTTCAATTTCTCTATGTTTGCCCATGCTTCAGCAGGAGGCACAGCGGGTCGTGCTACGGGAATACTATCAAATCCACCAAATAGAGAGTTGGCTGCTTCTGCTTTTGAGGTTTGATACAGCTGCCCATAACGCAATAGTGTGTCAAGGAAAGCTTCTCCTTTGCTGTTTACTCCAAAGTATTCTTCACGACGTGTGATTGTTCCGAGCGAATCAAAACCTCCACTATATGCCAAATTTTCGATTACTTTTCGGTTAATACTGCTAAGATCTACACGCTCTACAAAGTCGAATATATCCTTATAAGGACCATTTGTTTCCCTTTCTTTCACAATGTTTTCAGCAGCTCCTGTACCTATGCCTTTGATAGCAGACAGCCCAAAGCGTATCTCACCACGCTTATTTACACCAAAGCCTATCTGACTTTCGTTCACATCAGGGCCAAGTGTTTCTATCTTTAAGGCCTTACATTCCTCCATCAATTTTGTGATTTCAGTAATTTGACTAAACCGTCTAGTCATCAACGCAGCCATATATTCTGCAGGATAATGTGCTTTGAGGTAGGCTGTTTGGTAAGCCACCCATGAGTAACAAGTGGCATGCGACTTATTGAAAGCATAGCTTGCAAACTTCTCCCAATCGCTCCAAATTTTCTCAAGAACCTTTGGGTCGTGTCCATTTTCTTGCCCTTGCTTGATAAACTTAGGCTTCATGGCATCAACGATGTTCTTCTTTTTCTTACCCATCGCCTTACGAAGTGCATCACTTTCGCCACGTGTAAAGTTGGCTAACTGGCGTGAAAGCAACATCACTTGCTCTTGATAAACAGTGATGCCGTATGTATCCTTGAGGTATTTCTCCATGCAAGGAATGTCGTATTGTACAAGGGTAGGGTCGTGTTTACGCTTGATAAAATCAGGGATATAGTCCATTGGACCTGGGCGATACAACGCATTCATTGCAATTAGATCCTCAAACACAGTGGGATGTAACTCGCGAAGATACTTCTGCATACCAGCCGATTCAAACTGGAAAGTACCTACTGTCTGTCCTTTTTGGTAGAGCTGGTAAGTAAGTTCGTCGTCAATTGGTATTTTTTCGATGTCGATTTCCTTGCCAGTAGTTTGCTTAATTACCTTGCAAGCCTCTTTCAACTCCGACAAAGTCTTCAGTCCAAGAAAGTCCATCTTTATCAGTCCAGTACTCTCAATCACGTGTCCATCATATTGGGTTACGGGCACTTTTTGATCAGGGTAGTCTGGATCGGTAGCTGTAGATACAGGCACCCAATCATCAATAGGATTACGGCAGATAATAAATCCACAAGCATGAATACCCGTTCCGCGCACCGTTCCCTCTAGCATTTTTGCATATTTAATGGTATTGCGTTCACGTTCGTTCTCGCTCACCATTGCTTCTTGCAGCATCGGTGTGCATGAAATGGCATTCTTGAGGTTCATTTTTAAACCGTCAGGAAGTCGGTCGGGGATAGCTTTACATAGCGCATTCGAGCGATCGAGTGGTAATTTTTCTACACGGGCAACATCTTTTATGGAGTTCTTTGTAGCCATAGTAGAGTAGGTAATGATATGTGCACAGTTTTCATGTCCATACTTATCCATTACCCATTGTAGCACTTTGCCACGTCCATCATCATCAAAGTCGGTATCAATATCAGGGAGATTAACACGGTCAGGGTTCAAGAAACGCTCAAAAAGCAAGTCGTATTTTAGAGGATCAATCTTTGTAATACCTAGACAATAAGCCACCACCGATCCTGCGGCAGATCCACGTCCGGGACCTACTATTACACCAAGTTCGTTCTCTGCAGCATTGATAAAGTCTTGCACTATAAGGAAATAGCCTGGGAAACCCATAGTTTTCATCACGTGAAGTTCAAAGCGGATACGGCTATCGACCTCTTCAGACAATTGATCCCCATACAAACGCTTAGCCCCATCGTAGGAAAGTTTTGCCAAATAATCGGCTTCAAACTTAATACGATATATCTTTTCATAACCACCTAAACGCTCTATTACCTTTTTAGCTTCGTCTTCTGGCAATGGATTTTCACCATTTTCATCGGAAGTAAATTCTTTTAAAAGATCTTCTTCGCTAAATTTCTGTCGCCATTCCTCTTCTGTTCCAAAATCTTCTGGGATAGGGAAGAAAGGCATAATGGGCCCGTGATCGATGTTGTACATCTCCACTTTGTTTAAAATCTCAATGGTATTTGCCATTGCTTCTGGCACGTCTTCAAACACTTGGTTCATCTCCTCACGCGTCTTAAACCACTCTTGTTTCGAGTAGCGCATGCGCTTAGGATCGTCTAAATCCTCATTGGTAGAGAGGCAAAGCAAGTGGTCGTGCGCTTCAGCAGTTTCCTTGTCTTCAAAGTGGCTATCGTTGGTACATACTAGTTTGATGCCATATTCTTTCGAGAATTGCATTAAAACCTTGTTTACCTGTTGCTGAAGTGGGTATGCTTCGCGGTTGGCAATGAGTGTAGGGTCGGTTACTTCATGTCGTTGAAGTTCAAGATAGAAATCCTCTCCAAACAAGTTTTTATACCATAGACATGCCTCTCTTGCCCCCTCTATATCACCCTTTCTGATCTTTGCCGGTATTTCTCCTGCTAAACAAGCCGTACAAACAATAAGGTCTTCATGGTATTTTTCAAGCTGTTCACGGTCGGTTCTTGGGCGGTAATAATAGCCATCTACCCATGCATTCGATACCAGTTTTATAAGGTTTTTATAACCATTATAATTCTTAGCCAACACCACTAGGTGATAGCCCGAGTTATCATGCATTTCTTTCACCTTATCTGTTTGCTTGCGGCGAGCCACATACATTTCACATCCAAAGATGGGTTTGAAAGGTTCTTCTCCATTGGCTTTACGCTCTTTGTTCTTCTTTGCGCAGTAATCAGCAAATTCTTTGATGCCAAACATCACGCCATGATCGGTGATAGCCATACCTTTCATACCATCCTTTATGGCTTTGTCAACGAGGTTGTTTATCTTCGACTGACCATCGAGAATAGAATAGTGGGTGTGAACGTGTAAATGTATATAATCTTCCATTAAGCTTAGCTGTTTTGAGCTTTCAAAGTTACGATGAAAAGGGCATATAGCCAAAACTTAATTCTTAAATATTTGTTTGAGTAATGAAAAAGGCTTACCTTTGCAAGGTACAAAATTTTGTCTTAATAAATGGGAAAAATAAGAAAGAAACTTAAGAAGATACGTATTCATCATGAAGGAACTAACACATTGTGGTCTTCCGCAATAGTCCTTACTCTAATAGCATTAATTCTTTGGTTTACCATTCCTTCCAAAGTTCCTTTTGGTATATTTGTTGTAGTCTTTGGAACAATCTTCGGAATTGTTTTAAATTTTTATCGTTGTCCTATTCGCTATTTTGAATCGGAAGATACCGAAGGTATAGTAGTAGCTCCTGCCGATGGTCATATTGTTGTTATTGAGGAGATTGACGAAGATAAGTATTTTTATGACAAACGTTTGATGATCTCTATTTTTATGAGTCCTTTTAATGTGCATGCTAACTGGTTTCCTGTAGATGGTGTGGTGAAGTATGTAAAACATTTTAATGGTAATTTCCATAAGGCATGGTTGCCTAAAGCAAGTGAAGAAAACGAGCATACGGATGTTATCATTACTACTCATGATGGTCAAGATGTGTTATGCCGACAGATTGCAGGAGCAATGGCTCGTCGTATAAGGACATACGCTGTAGAGGGTGAAGAATGTTATATAGATGAGCATCTTGGCTTTATAAAGCTAGGTAGTCGTGTAGATGTTATTCTTCCTATAGATGCAGAAGTGTGTGTGAAGATGGATCAAAGCACTACTGGCGATAAAACCGTTATTGCAAAATTAAAGACAAAGAGTGAGGCTTAATATGAAGAAGCATATCCCTAATTGTATCACTTGTTGTAATCTTATCTCAGGTTGCATAGCCACAGCTTTTGCTTTTGGTGGTAACCTTGAGATAGCTTTGGTATGGATTATCATAGGTGCAGTGTTTGATTTCTTCGATGGTATGGTGGCAAGACTCCTTCATGTTAGTTCGCCAATAGGTAAAGAACTCGACTCGTTAGCCGATGATATTACCTTTGGTGTAGCCCCTTCTACTATCGTATTCTCACAATTAGGCATTATGGATTATCCCTCTTTCTTAGAGCCTTTGCGCGAATACATTCCTTTTCTAGCCTTTATAATGGCAGCATTTTCTGGTTTGCGTTTAGCAAAATTTAATTTGGATGAACGTCAAGCTTTAGGCTTTATTGGTTTGCCAACACCTGCTAACGCCTTGTTTTGGGGTTCCTTGTTAGTAGGAATAGGCGATAAGCTCGCTAATTATCCCATTGCTTTATTCCTCGTTTTGGGAGGAATACTAGTAAGTTCATGGCTCTTAGTGGCTGAAGTTCCTATGTTTGCCTTGAAGTTTAAACAATGGGGTTGGAAAGGTAACGAGATAAAATATATATTTCTTTTATCTTGTATTCCTTTATTATCAATTTTTGGAATTACCGCTTTTGCCATTATCATTGCGTGGTATGTAGTGTTATCAGTGGTGGTAATGAAGCGTAATGGGTCGAACTTAGTCAAATCTTAATAGGTTATGGCAACATTTCTAAAACTATCCCTTTTCTTATTCATAGTTCTCTTTGTAGCTTTAGGCTGGATTGTTTACACTTTCTTTAAGCAAGTGCGTAAGCATGCCCAGCGTTTTAGTGGCTTTTCTCAGCATCGCGAGCCTAATTATAAGGGCGAAGATGCAATCATTGACAATCGTTCAATGGAGCAGCGCACAAAGAAAGTAATAAAGGATAATGAGGGAGAATATGTCGATTTTACGGAGTCTGATAAGCCTTCAAGTCCTATTCAGTAGCATTTTATTGTGTGAAGCACTACCTTTTAATAAGTAATAATTTACCTTTTTAGTATTAAAAGATAACCTTTAATACAGCAAAAGCTTATCTTTTAATATGATTTTTAATTTATTTTTCGTTTAAAAATAAATTAAAAGCAAAACAAAAATAATTTATTTTTATCTTTAAAAGATGACATTTTAATAGCTTGCCTATTATCTATTACCAGATAATAGGTAAGCTATAATTGTATGAAAGTTGTGTTGTCCTATTGTTTCTTTGTAAATTTATCGTCTAACGACATGATACCTGTGTAGCGAATAAGGTCGCGATCGGTGGAGCTGACACTTACGCTTGCAGAAGCATTGATGAATTGCTCAATAATGATTTGGATAACTTCCGAGTTGTTGCGTGTGGTCATTATGATGCGTCTACCGTCCTTAATAGGTTGATCATCATAGCTTTGCAGCGGTTGAACAAAGTGTAAAGCAGGATCAGAATAACCCATAGGAGCACGATATAATCTTCCCCAGTAAGGAAGGAAAAGTCCTACAGAGTCGCCACTTACTTCTAGCCCATAATCGTTGTTTAGATAGCGAGATGGTCCTTGGTTAGGATACATTCTATCAACAAATATACGATAACGATGCTCGTTTAGATGCCCATTTACCGCTTCTGCTGTGAGTTGGTTCATGGTTTCCTTTGAAATAGGATTGCCATTTGAGTCATAATAAGTTGTAGCACATCCAATGAAAAGCACTGCAACAAATAGCATAGTGATTAATTTTTTCATACGCTCTCTAACTTAATTATTTATCTAAAATTGAGAAATTGTTAATGAACAATTCTTATTTCTTTTACTCACGTTTTAATCTATTTTCTCCACCTTTGGCGCATCTACCTTGTCTGTTGAAGGGGACGATTTAGCAGGTGTACCCGATTTTGTCATTGTTTCAGGTTTTGAAGAGTTAGTATTTGACGATTGTGGCACTACTGGTACTGGCCCAATTTCTGGTGCTGGTACTGGTATAGGATCCTTTCTAGCTGCCCGAATAGCTTTATCTTTCTCATCTTTTGCTGCTTTCTCTGCTGCATTTTTTAGTGCTTGATCGTTTTCAGAAACCTCTTCCGTATTCTTTTTAGATGTTGTCCATAGATAATCGCCAATGATATCTATTGTGTCATTTGAAGCCTTAGCTTGTTGTTCAGCTTGCTCTTCTTCTACTGTCTTTTCGCTTTCTTTCTTTATGTTTACAACAAAGTTGTAAATAAGTCCGCCGACCAGAATAGCTGCAATGATGCAGAGAACTCTGAATGTGAGCGTTTTTGTAAACTTCTTATTTTTTGCCATAGCTGTTGCAAATGTGGTTTATTTTATAAGTAGAAGATTGTATATATACATCTCCCAAACACTTACAAAGATAAGCAATATTTTTATTTTCAGACATGATTTACAAGATATTTCTTTTAGACATGATTTACAAGATTAATATGATTTTTATTTTCGGACATGATTTACAAAAATCATAAGGTTTTTATTATGCTCTTCTATAAGTCTTATCTACTAAATATCTTGTAAATCATGTCTGAAATAAATTTCTTGTCTACATAAAATTTGTAGCTTATATTTGTCTATTCTTTAATGTGGATAAAAGCATTTGCAAGGATAGCTGTTAAGCCACCTGTAGTGATACCGCTTGAGAATATGTTGCGGATTACTTCAGGCATTTTGTCAAGGATGTTAGGCACTAGCTCTACGCTCAGTCCCATAGCAAAGCTGATAGCCATAACAAGCACGGCTTTGCGGGTGATCTCGGTAGAAGCAATGATGCGTACACCTGCTGCTGCTACTGTACCAAACATTAGCAAGGTAGCACCACCTAGCACACTGTCTGGAATAAGTGAGAACACCTCACCTACAATAGGGAACAAGCCTAAAATGATTAAGGCTGCTGCAATGAAATAGCCCACATAGCGACTTGCAACACCCGTAAGCTGTATCATGCCATTATTTTGTGCAAAGATAGAGTTAGGGAAAGAGTTGAACACAGCAGCAAGCATTGAGTTGAAACCATCGGCTAGGATACCACCTCTCGCACGCTTCATGAATACTTCGCCCTCCACAGGTTGTCCCGATATTAAAGAATTGGCAGTAATATCACCAAAAGCCTCTACGGCAGTTACTAGATAGATGAGTCCGATACCTATAATGGTTCCAATATCAAAGCGTAAGCCATATTTGAAAGGTATAGGAATATTGAAAGATGCGATGCCGTTTATCTTTGAGAAATCAATCATTCCAAGGAAATAAGCCACTATACAGCCTATCAAAAGTCCAAGAACAATAGATGCCATACGTAGGAAGCGATTGCTAGAACGATTGAAGAAAATAATGCTGATAAGCACCAACAAAGCCAAACCGAGATGTTGCATAGAGCCAAAAGAGCCATTATCCATCGCTATTTGTCCACCACCGCATGAGTTGATACCTGCTTTGATGAGGCACAATCCGATAAGCGTAACAACGATGCCCGAAACTAATGGTGTAATGATCTTGCGTGTGTAAGGAAGAATACGACTTACGATCATTTCTACAACAGAAGCTACCAAACATGCGCCAAAGATATAGCTCAAGCCCATTTCTACATTCATTTTTCCGCCTACCATACCCATCATACCAGCACCTATGATAGGACTAATGAATGAAAATGAGGTACCTTGAATGCAGAGTAATCCAGTACCAATAGGTCCAAACCTGCGACATTGGA
This sequence comes from Prevotella bivia DSM 20514, assembly GCF_000262545.1. Lineage (GTDB taxonomy): Bacteria > Bacteroidota > Bacteroidia > Bacteroidales > Bacteroidaceae > Prevotella > Prevotella bivia. The sequence continues at coordinate 22,073 of NZ_JH660659.1, forward strand.
TAAAAGTAGCTACTCCCGAAGCAAACAATGCCATAGAAACCATGAAGGCTGTCGTGCCAAGATCGAACTTCAATGCCGAACAAATGATGAGTGGAGGGGTGATGATAGCAACAAATATCGCTAACAAATGCTGCATAGCAGCAAAAAGAGTTTCACGAAGGGGAGGACGATCGTTCAATCCATAAATGAGTTCTTTTGATTCTTCCATTAGATGAAGTGAAAAGGTTTTGAAAAATATTAATACTGTATAAACATTTATTATAGCCTCTTTGAAGAGGTATATACGTAAAGAGGTGGACTCAATATAAGCCCACCTCTTTTTATATATTATTGTTCTTTCAATTTAATTTCGCAGTTATCAAGCGACTCTATGATAGCTAAACTTTCGCAGCGCACCCCTGCCGCTTCAAGCATCTTGCGACCGTCTTGGAACGCCTTTTCTATGATAAAGCCCATACCCACGAGTTCTGCCCCAGCCTGTTGGCATAGGTCGATGATACCTTTTGCAGCATTACCGTAAGCAAGGAAGTCGTCTACAAACAAAACTTTGTCATCTTTCGTAAGGTATTCTTTTGATATTACGATGTTATACTCTCTTTGTTTAGTAAACGAGAATACTTTCGTTGTGAGCATATCGTTCATTGTCGAAGGCTTCTTCTTCTTGGCAAAGACCACAGGCAGGTCGAGCAGAAAGCCCATCATAACGGCAGGTGCTATACCACTTGCTTCGATAGTAATAATCTTGTTGATTTCTGTAGAAGCATATCGGCGGATAAGTTCTACCGCAATTTGCTTCATCAGGTTAGGATCCATCTGGTGATTGATAAATTTATCTACCTTGAGGATACCTCCCTCGAAACACTTACCATCTTTTAAGATGCGATCTCGTAAAGTCTTCATTGTTACAATTAATAGTCAAACTTTGATAAAAGAAAATGAGCGGAAAACAACATTCCTGTGTTTTCGCTCAATAATTAATTGCGTGCAAATTTACTAAAAATAAGAGATACCAAAAGAATAATTGAACGTTTTTTTTAGAGAGAAGAGGTTAGAATTGTATGGTTTGCGCTAATGTGCTATGTTGACAAACTGTTCTCAAATCTCTAATATCTAATCTCTTTTAGTGATTTATGGGCGCAAAGGTAATACATTTATTATTAGTTTGTAAATTTTGCAAAAAATAATCTACTCTTATTTAAATCCTCTTCGTTTCCATACTTCATCCATTTTCCGTACCTTTGCAGCGTCTTACGAGGGAATGGACAACTATTTTGTTTATCCTCGTGAGAATTTTAATAATTATATATTATGTACAAAACCAATTTTAACGAACGTAGCGTTATCAAGTTTAAGCACTTCTCACGCCGTGGCTACTCGCTCTTTTCTGTATTAGGAAAAGAGGTGGTGATTGGTGTATTGAGTGTTGCTACCCTTCAGCATGCTACTGCAAAGAGTATGAGTAACGAAGGCATTAAGGCAAGCAACGACTCAACACAACTCAACCAATCGCGCGTTGTAGCAATGGATGAAGTGTGTATAACGGGATCGCGCGCTCCACTTGCTGTCAGTGAGCAAGTGAGAAAGGTAACTGTACTCGGCGGTGATGAACTTCAGCATGCCCCTGTACAGAGTATTAACGATTTAATAAAGTATGCCGCAGGAGTCGACGTAAGGCAACGAGGACCTATTGGTGCGCAGACCGATGTTAGCATACGAGGAGGAAATCAAGAACAGATAGCAGTGCTGCTGAATGGCATTAATATTTGTGATCCACAGACAGGACACAATGCCTTCGATTTCCCATTAGACATTTCTCATATCAAGCGGATAGAGATCTTAGAAGGACCGGCAGGGCGCGTATATGGTACTTCTTCTTTATTAGGCGCCATTAATATTATTACCCAAACTCCACAAAAGTCTTCTCTCGATATTCATACAGACGGTGGTTCGTATGGCTATTTCTCAGTGGGAGCGCGTGGTAACATCACCAATAATCATTGGACTAATCAGCTCTCGACCAATTTTACCCGAAGCGATGGTTATCTTAGAAACACTGCAGGAGGGCTTAATGCTGATTATAAAACAACTAAATTGTTTTATGATGGAGCTTATGATAATCGTCTTTGGAAACTTAATTGGTATGCAGGATTAAGTATTAAAGACTTTGGTTCGAATACCTTTTATGGTGTGAAATATGACGATCAATTTGAACATACCACCAAATTATACACTGCCATACAAGCTGAAAATAAAGTGGGTAAACTCCGTGTCCATCCTTCGGTGTATTGGAATAGGGGTTGGGATCGTTTCGAACTCTATCGTAATGCTCCCGATAAATTTTCTTTTAACTATCACCGAACAGATGTGTTAGGAGCTAATTTGAATGCTTATTATATATGGTCGAATACGCATAAGACAGCTTTTGGTGTGGAGGTGAGAAATGAAAATTGGATGAGTAACAAATTGGGTGATCCACTTGATACTCCACATTCTATTCAGGGCACTAATGAGCAATATCAACGTGGTCTTGAACGTACTAACACTCAGTTCTATGTAGAACACAATATAACAACAAATCATCTTACAATCTCTGGTGGCTTTATAGGCATAAAAAACAGTCAAGCAGATATGCCGTTAAAGTTTTTTCCAAGTGTTGATGTTAGTTATCGTTTTAGTAGGAATTGGCAATTATACGCATCGTATAATACAGCCTTACGTATGCCATCATTCACAGAACTATTTTATAAATTAGCTGGTTTTAAACCCGATAAGCATTTACGTCCAGAAGAGCTAACGGCATACGAAGTGGGAGCGAAATATAACACCGATTATATCATAGCAACTGCAAGTGTGTTTTACAATCATCATAATCATCTTATTGATTGGATTAGCGATGGTAGTAAAGATGCAAATAACTCACCAATATGGAAGAGTGTCAACTATGGCGTAATCAATGATCTTGGGATAGAATTTTCGAGTAAGCTAATGCTTTCAAAAATATTCCCTAGTCAGCATATTCTCAAGACTTTCAAATTGTCGTATTGCTATCTCAATCAAGATAAAGAAGTAGCTGCCAATATTACAAGCAAGTATGTTTTGGATTATCTCAAACATAAGTTGGTTGCTGGTTTGGATATGAGCCTTATAAAGAAACTTAATCTTACTCTTGATTATCGTTTTCAGCATCGTATGAACAATTATCTCGACCTAGAGGGTAAACGCCACAACTATGGCAGTTATGGCATTGTGGATGCACGCCTTAGCTGGGATGATAAGAACTGGAGTGCTTATATTACAGGCAATAATATTTTGGGGTGTCATTATGTAGATGTCGCAAATGTGAAACAGCCTGGTGTATGGGTGGTTGCAGGTGTTTCCTTTAAGTTGTAGAAAGAGTAAAAAAGAAAAACTATATTCCATACTGTAGTACCCCCGAAAGTTGGACATAAAAACTTTCGGGGTTTATAATGTCGAGAAAGAAACATCACAAACATGACCACTGCGCTAGACAGCATTATGTGCATTTATTAGATAGTCGTTCCCAATTTAAAGACGGTTATTTCTATGCTGAAAAATGCTTTAGAAAATATAAGAAGTTAAAGTAGCCGTAGCAGCCCCCAAACTGCTACGGCTTTTTGCTTCAAATGTTAAAACTTTATTTCAGTACAAATAAAAGTACTGAAATGCTTGTGTAGTACGGATAAAAGTATTATCTTAGTATTGTTCAATAAAACAAATATAGAATATGAAGACAAAAAATTAGCATTCACAGAAATCTAGTTGGATATGATTGAGACAGGGTGTAACTACCGCAAGAGTTATCCAAACGGAGACCCCGAGTTAAGATACTATCTTGAACGTCTCTTTGTAGAATGGCTCGAAAGCAACGAAGATTAAAACAAACAAGCCTCTCCTCTTCGGAGGAGGGGTTATTAAAGAAAGGATACAGCTATGGCAACAATGACATTAAAGAGAACACAGGCGGACACAATGAAAGCCCAAATGAGCGACTTGCTGATTTCCATCTCATGGTCAGATCTCGCAAAGCGTTATTTCGGCAAATCAGGTTCTTGGCTCTACCACAAACTTGATGGCATCGACGGCAACAAGAAGCCCACAGAGTTTAGCGAGGCAGAGAAGTTAATACTTCGTGGTGCGCTTGCCGACCTTGCCGACCGCATCCGCCGAGCCGCTGACGGCATACACTAAGCCTCGGTTTCTATATTGACCGATTTGAACACCAAGTCGCCACGTGGGCTGGTGGCGCATCTTAGCCCTCTTGCACCAAGCAAGGGGGCTTTTTTGCTTCAAATGTTAAAAATACATTTTACTATCAAAAAAGATAGTATAAAATTTAGTTACTATCCAAAAAAAGTAGTACCTTTGTATTGTTCAAATAAATATATAGTATGAAACAAGAAAAATCAAAATGCAGGTTACCTCCGAAGAACAAGACCTCATTCAGGCAATCAGAAATTATTGCGACAGCTATCCAAACGGTTATCCACAGCTCCTTATTTATGCACAGGACATCTTCGACCGACTAACGGATATGCCAAAAGATTAAAACAAAAGGTTCTCCCTTTGGGGAGAGCCACTTATAAGGTAAAACTAAAATTACAAGATTATGGAAATAGCAGTACAGAAAGCAGACAAAATCACCGATATGAAGAACCGTATGAGTGATATATATCTTAGTGTGTCATGGCGTGAAATCTCACGCACTTACTTCGAGAAGTCTGTGCCTTGGTTCCAGCATAAGATGTATGGCATCGACGGAAACGGTGGTGTCGGAGGTTTCACACCTGAAGAAGCCCAGCAACTTCGTGGTGCGCTTGTAGACCTTAGCAACCGCATCCGTCGAGCTGCCGATAGTATTCCAGCCCCGGCTGCTACTATATAGCCGATTTGAACACGAAGTCGCCATCAGGCTGGTGGCGCATCTTAGCCCTCTTGCACCAAGCAAGGGGGCTTTTTATTATTTGCGTAACGTTAAAAAAAAGTTGCGCCACGCAAAAATAATTGCGTAAAGTCTTGTTTTTTACGCTAATTATCTCTATATTTGCACCGAAACATTTATAGTATTATCGTAATTATGGCTTATAAGAAAACTCCCGTTACCATTATCAATGCCACTCCCGAAGTAAGGAGGGTTATTGACGAACTGAGAGCCAACAAGCGCACTCAGGTGGAGAAACTACGCAATATGAAGCCTGAAGATTTCTCGTTACGCATCATATTATAAATGAGACATTTATTTATAGAAACTGACGCTCAACACATCTGTAATTATAGTCGTCATTACTATTAAAGTGTATGAATATAAAAGTTTATAAACCATCCCGAAAGATATCTGTTCATATCATCAGTGAGCAATTGAATGATAGAAGCGGAGTTATTTCGCTTACAAATATTTTAGGGACAATGAAATTCAGAGGCTACATATTCGGCAGCAATACAGAAGATATGCGTAATGATTGGCGTACGATAGGCAATGATATTAGGAAAGCAATGAAGGCTTATGAAGCAAAATAATAAAAATGCAAAAGTGCTGCCCGAAAAAACGCCTAATATAGACAAGAACGAGCAGGCAGAAATTGTAAACTTAAATAAAGTTCTTGAATCCATTGAACCGGAAAAACGACAAATCATAGCCAGAGCAATCTGTGCAATGGAAGAGCATAAGTCGGGTCAGTAGAAATTTAGTGGGGATATCCATATAGTTTACTTAATCTAAAAATAAAGAATTTTTTATCCGTAACTCCTCTTAGATTGGCTCTGAATAATTTTATTTTTGAGTTAAACGATTCTGCTGCCGCATTTGAAGCTCTGTTATTATAGAAATTGAGTATATCATTATAATGTTCATAGAATGTTGCAGCAATCACATTAAAGGAATGAAATCCAGCTTCTTCTACCTTATTATACCACTTAGCCATGCTTAGTCTTGCAGCATCTTTAATAGTATTTTTAGCAAAAATCATCCTTAACGAATGACATAGTCCATACGCTATCTTGAGTTTGGGGTATTCTCTAAATAATATTTTAGCTCTCTGCTTTTGTGTTGTAGTCCATTTATCAGCAGACTTAAATAGTAAATACCTACTCCTTGCCAATAACTCTTTACGCGTATCTCCATTTTCATAAATAAATGGTTCGTATTTTTTACCCTCTAATTTAGCATTTTCCATATCATCAGTGGCTTCCTGTATTGCATCCCATCTATAATCTATTCTTATCTGTTGTACTGCATCACAGGCTAACTTTTGGATATGAAATCTATCAATAACTCTTTGAGCTTTAGGAAAACAATGATGTACAATTTTACGCATTGTATCAGATAAATCTAAAGTAACTTCTTCTACTTGTTCTCTTTGTTGTTCATCTATTTTATCTAATATCTTACAGACTTCATCTGATTTTGTACCTGCTACAATAGCTACCAAACAGCCTTCTTTACCGTGTTTATCACGATTAGTAACGAGGGTATATAATTCACCATTTGAGAGAGCTACCTCGTCAATGGCAAGAAACTTACCTATATTCTCAGGAAACAACACCCATTTATCAGCATGGGATAACTGTTCCCAACCCCTATAACCACTTAAAGTTTCCTTGTATTGTTTCTCAAAAGTATGTCCATTTATATGATAAAAATCCTCAAGCGTACGGCAGGTCACGGGGGATGTCTCCATACGTTTCTTTTAAAAAATCTCCGAACTCTTTACTATAACGAGTTCCAGAGGAAGTAAGATCTATGGGTAAGGGCAAGGAGAAGCTTTTACCTGTACGAGTATCAACCCAGCGACGACGGCGAAAGGAAAGGATTACTTTGTGATCACGAATAGGAAAGTCCGTTATATCAACTACTGCCATAAAACCCTTTGATTCAAAATGGAGGTCATTGAGAAGTTCCGTTTCCATCTTCTCATCTAAATAAATACGAAACAAGGTAGAATCCTTTTCTATCCTAACTATTGAAAAATACCGAAGGACTTCGCTGGGAAGAACTAACTCGGCTAACTGATAAAGATATTTCTCTTCCATAATACAAAGGAAAGAAAAATAAAACAATTATGAAAATATCCCCCACTAAATTTCTACTGAGCCCATAAGTCTTTCAGAGGTCCTCTTCCCGCACCCGAAGACTTTAATGCCTACAAAGTAGTGCTGCCTGATGCACCTGAGCGTATCTTGAGAATGGCGGAAAAACAGTTGGAACACAGAATAAACACCGAGACAAAAATCGTTGATGCAGGGCTTAAGGAAAGCAAGTACGGACAGGTCATTGGAGCCGTTATAGTGTTAGTATGCCTTGCTGGAAGTGTTTTTCTTGGCATGAATGGGCACGATTGGCTGGCTGGTTCAATGGTCGCCATTATTGCCACTGTGGGAACTATATTTGTACTACGAAAAGAGCCCGATAAAGATAATCTTTCAGAAGCACAGAAAGATGAGCGCAAGGAAAACTAAAAAGAGACATTAGATAATGAGGCAAAAGGTGAAAGCAATAAAGTTTTCGCCTTTTTTTGCCCCACGCAAAAATAATTGCGCTTTTATTTGGCAGTTACAAAACTTCTACCTATCTTTGCAACCGCTAAACAATGTGTAGTAATACACAAATAAGGGCGAGATGAACATCAAGCCCCGAACTTATTAGAATTTCGATGGGCTTATTTTTATGCCCATATTGTAGCCTCGGCTACGACTTTCGATATTGGCGGATGCCTTCCAGTGAATTTGCCCTTGTTGGTGTAAGACACATTGTTTAGCGACAGGAAGAGCATCCGCTTTTTTCTGTATCCGTACCTGGCGGATCCAGGCAATGCTAAACAATGTGCAACATGCAACAGACAATCAATTTTGAAGCTCAGGCGCAAACTACTCGCCCAGCCATCAACGTACGTGCTACGATACAGCGCAAAATCAAGTCTATTAATCTTTGGCTCGACCAGAAGAGCGAGTTTTACAGCCGTATCGCCGAGTTCCCCGTAACCCGTCGTTTGGTGCTTCGTGTCAATGCCGTATCTTTGTGCCTCATGCTCACCGCCATCGCCGTCGAGCAGCGTCCACTCGTTGCCATCACCTCCGCCCTCTGCGCAGGCTGGCTCGTCTATCGTATCAACAAAACAGATAAAAAAGGAGGTAAACGATGATTTATGTTTTCGACCTTACTATCAAAACCACACTTCCGTCGTATATGCAACCGGTTGCAGAACTGATGGCAAAATTTGATAGTGTGGTGTTTCTTGACTATAATGAGTTTCAGATTTTCACCGACTGTCTCAAGAAAAGCCTTGAGCGGTCAAAACCCGAAGGCAGTACGGCTTTTGTCGAGGTGTATAATTCCTTTAGCGAAGAAGATACAGGCGGCATCTATGTGTACTCGCATCGCAATAGTGGAGACAGCTTACTCCGAATGAGGTTCACTCCTGCACGTTCCATTATGGAGTACGACCTGAATTCCTGCAAGTTCAGCGATATTAGTAACCGCTTAAAGGAAGGAGGCGCACAATGAAAACCACTCTCATTCATCTGAGCGAGGAAGCCACCGCTACCCTTGAGGCGATGCTCGACCCTGGTTACATCTATGAGCGCACCGAGCGTCTTCAGGCCATCGAGGACTTCCTTATCGATCAGTGGCGCGATGCCCACAACATCAAGCCCGAGGCAGCCCTCACATTCCTCGACACCTTGCGCGCCCTGCGTAAGGACTTCGGCACATTCCTCACCTCGGTAGACCCCTCAGGCGAAGCCGACGATCGTCAAACCCTAAATATTCCAGACAATGAATAATAAGAAAGAAAACCCTGAGCAGCCCATTACCGACATCAGCATTTATGTGGCAGCTCTCTCCACTACCTACCGCCCTGCTTTCGCACCAGGCGAAGCCACCCATTTCTTCTCCACCGCCGAGGTTGTCGATGCCATTCGTGGCATCGACCCCTCTGCTAAGGTCAGCCCCGAGCAAGTGTTCTCCGCCCTTATCGATGCAGGTTTCAATTTCTGCAACCGCCCCGGGGCGCACGGCTTAGAGTTCAAGTGGATGTTCCGTGAGCGATAATTTTCTTTTTTGTCAAAGCATCCATTCATTTGGATGTTTGTTTGTCAGGGCACTTCGTCGTGAGACGAGGTGTCCTTTACAACCCAAAAAGAAGTACATAAATTTGCCATTGACAAACAAACAGGTAAAATGAATGAGACAAATAATCAGACACGCTTCGCTCTTCAGCGGTATTGGGGCACCCGAACTCGCAGCCTTATGGCTTGGGTGGCAAAATGTTTTTCACTGCGAGATCAACGAGTTCTGCAACACAATCCTCAGCTACTGGTTTCCAAACTCCATCAATTATGAAAACATCAAGACAACAGATTTCTCAAAGTGGCAAGGACAAATTGACATTCTCACGGGAGGCTTTCCTTGCCAACCTTTCAGCTCAGCAGGGCAGCGACTTGGAGCGGACGATGACCGCTACCTCTGGCCTGAGATGTTACGAGTCATCAGGCAGATACAGCCCACTTTCGTCATTGGTGAGAACGTTGCTGGTATCCTCTCGATGGTACAGCCCAGCGAAGAGGTTAAGGTGGGAAGCACAACCTCTCTCTTCGACGAGAACGACGACATTTACAAGAAAGAACAGCAGTTCGTCATCGAAACAGTCTGCTCAGACCTTGAGCGTGAAGGATACTCCGTCCAGCCGTTTGTTATTCCGGCTTGTGCCGTCGGTGCGCCCCACCAACGAGACCGAGTGTGGTTCGTCGCAAGAAGGAATGTTCCCACACCTACTATTGACACCCTGCACGATGGAGTTCTGCGAGGACCCAGCGTCGATGAGGGCGAGGGCGAAGCGCAACGGCTACAAGAACGGAACGAAGTACAACAGCCTACTGAGCCAAGTGGTCTACTCCGATATTCTTCCCACGCCAGTAACACAAGGGCTAAAGGTATGCGAGAACAGCAAACAGAGGTTCCTTTCCCTCGGTCTGCTCCCTACGCCCTTAGCGGTGGAGATACAACACAGCAAGCGCATCAAGGCACTGAAGGAGAAGGGAGGGAAGACGATGGACAGCAGAGCCAACGGCGAGCAACGACCCAACGGTCTGATGGACTTCATCAACTTTCACGGGATACTGCCGACCCCGAATGCCTCCGAGGCAACGAAATGGGCTACGACATACAACCCCGACAGTCAGATGGGGTCAGGGCTGACAGCGATGGCTATCAATGGGATGTTGCCGACACCGAGTGCCGCAGATGCGACGATGGGGGCAGTCCTCGGCAAGAACGACAGAATAGTACAGACACCCTCAGGGACTCTGCGCAAGGTAACCCCGACAACGAATTTCAGCCTCGGTCTTGCAAGGACGGTTCAACTCCTGCCGACACCCTGTGCCCAGGACTTCAAGAAGAGGGGCGTGAACTCCAAGCAGAAGGGATTGCCCGAGATGTTCCGCAAATGCGACTGGCTGCTGACCCCAAGGGCGAGCGACGGGATGCGTGCCATAATGACGATGGACAACCTCAAGGCGCATCGCAAGAAGAACGCGGCGCAGAGCAACTTGGCGGAGCAGATTGCCCACAAGATTGGTGGAGGGACTTCCCAACTGTCTCCCCTATTTGTAGAGGAAATGATGGGCTACCCTTTGATATATCTCGTCTTACCATTCCTTTCACAAGATGGCGACAGGAGTCAATAAAAGCCCTCGGCAACTCTATGGTTCCGCAAGTTGTCCTTGAATTATTCAGGGCAATAGAGGCGGAGATTTTCGAAGAATAACTTGCGTTATTCCTAATAAAAATTTATATTTGCATTACTTAAACATAAGTAATATGGAACTGATATTTATTATATCTACTATTATAGCGATTATTACTATTCCTATGAACCGTATATTCATGATACGGTTAGCATGGTTCCTATTGGTATCTTTGCTTACGCCATTGATTGGTATACCTGTTTACCTATTACTCTTCGGAAAGGAATAGTCACACATTCCTGTCCTTTTTTCTTATCTATTCTGTTACTATCTTTGCCTTATATAATATAGGTAAATATGGTAACAGAAACTCTTATCCGCGAGCAGTTTGTTCATCAGACCATCACTCGTGGCATACACAAAATTTATTCCACACAGGAGCAGGTGGTTCGTAACAACTTTCAGTTACGCACAGGGCGTCTTCTCACCTCTCTTTCTGCCCATAACTTTTCAGCCGAAAGCCAAGGCTTTCAGCGTAAATTCTTTGTTCGTGTTCTTCCCTATCTTCGTTTTCTTGATATGGCTTATCGCATCAGGAAGGATCGTGTGGCAAAATATAAGCGCAGCAACTTTGCTCTTTATAACCGTGTTGTATGGGGAGTGCTTTACCGTGAGACATTCCCCGAACTTTCTTTTGGTTTTACGGACGAAGTGCGCAAAAGCATTAACAAGGAACTCAAGGATATTTTCGACACTGATAGCAAATCATATTTCAAAGCAAAATAATTATGGCATCAAAACATCTTTCTGAGGATGAGATAAAATACGTTATCTCTGCCGATTCTTCCAAGGCACAGCAGGAACTTCACAGTCTTGGTAAATCCACGGCACAACTCCGTCGTGAGGAGAGTGCACGGCGCAAAGCAATGATAGAGTTGGAGGCTACAGGGCAAAAAAACTCTGCACAGTATAAAAGGTTAAGCGAAGAGTGCAAGTCCTATAGCAAGCAAATCAAGGATAACGAGGATAAAATGAGAAAGCTCCGTAGTTCCCTTGATGTAACCACTATGACGATGTCTCAGCTTCGTAAACAGTCGAAGGAACTCCAGCGCGAGCTCGACAATGTTTCTAAATCCCTCAATCCAGGAGAGTATAAAAAACTGGAGGATCAGTTAAGCCATGTCAATGGTAGAATAGCTGAACTTCGACAAAATGCCAAGTCGTTTACCGAATTGGCTGCAAGCGATGGAGTTAATAACTTCTTTTACGGTCAAGTGGGCTATAAGGCTTTGGAATTGTTCGGTAGTAAACTGGGAGAATTACGTGATTCTGTGCGAGAACTTACCAACGAGGGTGTAGAGATGGCTCGTTCTGCCGATGGTATTACTCATGCCTTTAGCCAGTTTGGAAACCCAGAATTATTAAACCAACTCCGTACCGCCACCAAGGGAACCGTTGGAGATATAGAGCTAATGAAGGCTGCTGTCAAGGCCAAGGACTTCCGCATCCCACTCGAAGACCTTGGCAAGTACTTATCCTTCGCCCAGCTTAAAGCCCAACAGACGGGTCAGTCTCTGGATTATATGGTAGACTCCCTCGTTACAGGTCTTGGTCGCCAGTCTCCCATAATTCTTGACAACCTTGGACTTTCTGCTGCCGAAATCAGCGAAAAGACCAAAGAAACAGGAGACTTTATGCGTGGAGTAGCTTCTATTGTAGAGAAGTCTTTGTCGGAAGCTGGCCCCAGATATATTTCTGCCGCCGACCGTGCAGCACAGGCAGCTGTACGCCTACAAAACAAACAATATGAGGTGGGTAAGGCTTTATTGGAATATGACGAGCTTGTAGAGGGAGTTTATGGTAGAATTAAGATAGGGCTGCTCGATATTATCAAGTTCTTTGCCCAGCATCGCACCGCTACTATATCCCTCACTGTTGCTATGGTTGGCCTTGTTGTGTCTATGACAGCATTGAATACCAGCTTCAAGGCATTCATTTCAAACATGGCTCTTTCAAAAGCTATCGTTGCTGGATGGGCAACCATTACAAGTACTTTTAAAGGTTTACAACTCCTTTTTATTGCCATTACCAGTTCTACTACACGCGCCAATGCTGCCATGCGCCTGTTTAATGCTACCTGTAAGGCTAACGTAATGATGCTACTTGCCACAGCTATTGCTGCTGCAGCTGTTGCTATCGGTACTTATATAGCCCGAACATCGAAAGCAGATGTAATAACAAAGCGTTTAGAGGAAACACAAAAACGTCTTGCTTCCATGTCCAGTAACGTATCAAAACAAATTGTTTCCGACCAGCTTTCTATCAAGAGGGCTGTTAACGACTCAGTAACATCACAGAAGTCGAAGATTGATATGCTCACAAAGACGATTAATGATAACACAGAAACAAATGCAAAGCGAATTAAGGCTTTGGACGAATTAAAGAGGATTATCCCATCCTATCATGCACAGCTCACAACAGAGGGAAAATTGATAAACAATAATACCTCTGCCATCAAGGACTATACAAAGAACCTTATGAAAGCAGCTATGGCACAAGCTATGATAGGTAAGATTGGGAGCATTACTGGTAATCAGCTAAATCACAATCTGCTACTTGAAAACAGAAAAGGAAATCGTAACTACGCCATTAACAAGCTCCGTGCTTTAGGCATGAATGACGATCGTGAGATTCGCACTTTTGATATTCATGCCAGTCGAGGTGGAAATGTTACTATGAAGCAAGGTATCTTTGATAAGAAAACAGGTAAACTCATTCAAGAAATAAGTAGAGATACGGAAGATCAAATTTTGGCTTTCCAAAAGTTAGTTCTTTATAATGATAAACGTATAGAAGAAGAAACGAAATATATATCGGATGGCAATGCCCGTATTGAAGCCATACGCAAGTTAGCGAAGCAACAACAAATCGACTTAGAAGAAAAAATAATAGAGAAAGAAAAACCTAACTCATCTAAGGCTGAAAAAGTAAAGAAAGAGAAAAAGGAGAAAGACCCCGATGATATAGCATCCCGTAATTTTTCAAAATCCCGACAAAGTTCGCTCGACGCAGCCAATGCCGCTTATCAAAAGGATGTAAACAACCTCAATATGTCGCTTGCCCAGAAGAAAATCTCACAGGAGCAATACGACGTCTATATCTCTGCGCTCAACACGCAGCACGCTACCAACCTCCTTACTATTGAGCAGAACTATTACACCAAGTCCACGCAGATGGCTTTCAAGGATGCCGCCAAGAAGAAGGAACTCGAAACGGGTCAGAGTAAGAATGTTGCCCAAGCCCAGCAGAAACTTGAAGAGACACGCATCGCTGCCGAAGAGAAGTATCAAGCCGTAATGACGCAGCTCATAGACCAGGGCAAGGTTCAGCAAACCTTAACCCTGGAACAGGAACGCGATGCCATACTCGAAGTCCTCCGTGGGCTCTATGACACGGCTTTACAGCTGGCGCAGCAAAGCGGAGAGGACGAGTCTGCCGTTGACGCTGCCTACCAGCAGGCTCGCCTCAATATCTTGTCGGAGTACAATGATAAGCAACTCGCCAAGATAAAAGAGTTTGAGCAGCAAAAGGCACAGGCTCGCCAAGAATATGGTCTTGACACTTTCGAGGACCAGCTTGCGGCACGCCAACAGAAGATAAATGACGACCACGCAAAAGGATTACTTACGGAACAAGAGCATCAACAAGCCCTTGCTAACCTCGACCGAGAGGCAGAGGAGCATCGCCTACAGATACGTCAGCAGTACGGACTTGCCACCCAGCAGGAACTCTACAACGCCGAGCTTGAGATGCTTCAGCTCCACTTGCAGAACAAGGAAATCTCACAGCAGGAATACGAAGAAGCCGTCAAGAACCTCAAGATACAGAAGGCAAAAGAGGCTTTCGATTACTACGCTAATCTTGCAGGTGGTGCGGTCAAGGCGCTTCAGGATGCCGAGATGGCGAATGTCGACGCCAAGTACGATGCCGAGATAGAGGCTGCACGAAACGCAGGTAAGGACACTACTGACATCGAGAAGAAGAAAGCCAATGAGAAGCTGAAGATACAGAAGAAGTATGCCGATATGAACTTTGCCATCAAGGCATCACAGATTATTGCCGATACGGCTGTTTCCATTATGAAGGCTCTTGGTGAACTCGGTCCTATCGCTGGTCCTATCGCAGCAGCCCTGATGGGTGTCACTGGTGTGGCACAGCTTGCAGCAGCCAACGCCGAACGTCAGAAAGTGAAGCGAATGAGTTTGAATGGTGCTGGTGGCTCAGCCTCTGCTTCGGGCGCACGTGTCGCCACTGGTTTGGAGTCGGGCGGTAGCATAGACATTGAGCGAGAGCAGGATGGCAAGCTCTTCCACGCTGCCTACGACCCCGACCGCCGAGGGTTTATCAACAAGCCTACGGTCATCGTTGGCGAGGGTGGCTATGGTCATAGCAAGGAGTGGGTGGCATCGAATGCAGCCGTCGAGAACCCTACCGTAGCCCCTATCATCGACATTATCGACCGCGCCCAGCGTGCAGGTAAGATACGCACCCTCGATATGAATAAGTTCCTCATACAGCAAGCCTCGGGGCGTGCCTCGGGGGGACACATTATTCCTACCACCAATGATGTGCGTGGTATTGTCCAGGACTCCTTTAAGGACTCGCTCATCAAACGCCTTACTGATGTTCTCGATAATATCTCCACCAACGGCATCGCTGCTAGCGTGGCACTAAACGAGCTTGAACAGAAACAACAACTGCGCGATAAAGCGCGTAAATACGGAAGTAAATCATGAGAATAACGAATCTCGAAAAGGGCGAGGACTACAACCTCAAGCCTGATACCCAAATACAAATTGAACGTACCAATCCGTTCTTCAATGACTATGGCGAGCAATCAACTCCGCTGGAGCTTCCTGCCTCTGATCACAATAGGCGATTGCTCAATTTTCCCGATACGCTGGCACAAAGGCGAAAAGCACAACTCATTGATGTAACTATCCAAGATGGGGAATACTTTGCACAATGCCGACAAATGGTACTATCGGCACAATATAAGGGCAATATTGCTACGTCTTTTTACATCAATAATGGTTCTTTTTACTCGAAGATACAAAACATTAAGCTCAAGGAGGTATTTAAAGGTGAGTTTATTCCTGGGGTTAATACCGTGGAGCAGGGCATAGAGTTCTGTCGTAAGCTCCTCGATAATACCAACGATAAGTTTACCATTTTCCCCATCCTCGTTACCGACGACTCTGGAGGTGCTAACGCTTATAATTACAAAATCATTAATGCTTTTGGACGGGAAGGAGCTGTACAGTACGAGCCGCGATTTGTGCTAACCGAAGGTTTTAAAATAAAAGAGGAAAAAGGAGCCCCTGTTTATGCTTTCATTCCTCATGTGGGTGGACCGTTTTGCGACTTCTATAATGCTGTAGAGCGTACGGAATATGTCAACAATATCCCCATTAGGTTAAAGCCTGGTTACTACATATCGCCCTTTATTCGTGCTAATTATCTGCTACAACGTATCTTCAAGTATTTTGGATACACGTTGCAAGACAATTTCTTTTCTATTACCGAGCCTTTTGATAATATGGCAGTACTTAATAATGTTATCGATGTTTTGGTCAATGGTAAAATAAAAGTGGCTGACCTTGTACCTGATGTAACTTGTTTCGATTTTTTAGATGTTTTTCGCAAGAAGTTCTGCTGTGAGTTCTCTGCCGATGAGGGAAGCCGTGAGGTAAAGGTAGTATTTTTAAGGGAGGCTCTCCAGAACGTGCCTTCAGAGGATCTTACGGACTGTGTTACAGAAGAACCTACAGTTATCTATAAGTCGGAAAAGGATTACCAAAGAATTATCCTGCAAGCTGCTGATAAGCTCGATGCCGAGTCTACTGATTCTTACGATGACCTAAAGAGTATGTATTATGCTAACCCTGGCGCATTGTTCAATCCCGCAGAGGGTACTTTCTATAAGGTGGGCTTCTCGGGCGCGTATGAGGTCATCACGAAAATTGGGGAAGCGGCACAAGACTATAATACAGGTGAACATTTAGAGCCAAAGGAAATAAAGATACCAGAACTCATCCCTGAGTTTAGAATGTTAACAGTTAAAACAAACGTGCAGGGGAAGAAGCGTACTACCGAATTGGGAAAACTCTTGTATGTGGGGAATTACATTGCGGTTAACTCGAAAATGGTAGTTACAGGTAGCGATAAGGAGGAGACATCCGAAAAGCCGGTGAAGCAAAACACAATGCTGGCTTTCACTTATTATGATTTTAGCCTAACTAGAGGTACCATTTCGCCCTATTGGGTGGCTTATGGTGATAATCATATTAAATTATTCGATTACGCACTCTATTATAATGGTCCTGAGGGCATCTACGAGAAGTTTTATCGTCCTTACGATCTCATGCTTCGCAATTCGTTACACGACATGAAGGTGAAATTGTTACTGTCGCTATCGCAGAAGCAAAACTTACCCGCTGTGGCTAAGATAGTTATCAGAGGTACACCGCTCTTTTTTAATAAGCTAAAGTTTACACTCGGTGGGAAGAACGAACCCATTGAGTCGGAGTTTAAGACCATATCATTAATGGAGCCCATTACCGAAGCTCCAAAAATACAGGATATTCTTGTTAATATGGTGGCTGAATACAAGTGGGTGCCTAAAGTAACGCAGGAGCAGGTATCAAGAGAGGCTTACGAGACTTCGGGGATAGATAAGGATCGCACCTTCGTTACAATTTATCCCCCATTACCGTCTAAGGAGTTCGTGGGGGAAAAATATGGGTTACAAACCTCCTTCACCTCGAAAATGCTTAGGGATAGCTCTTTTTGGCATCACTCGGAATGGGAGTTTACACGCACTACAGTATGGTTGGAGCTTGTGCCTAATTGTGACTAGGTAGCGTTGCCATAATAAGAGAGTATGTCCTTTCTCTTCTGTGTGCTTGTAATTATTTTTGTGCTTAATACTTTCACATATCTTCGTTTATGGATATTATATTAAGACCTGATAGTTTGTCATTCACTGGCAATATCAATCACTTCGTTATTGCGACGAATAAAGAAATCTCCTTTGTATTAAGGCTTGAGCAGGGAGACTCTATAGTCGTGCAGCATGCTTATACGCCCAATAAGAAGAATAGGGTGGATATTGATGTCGAAAAAATTATTGCTCCGCTATTAACTTTCATACTTAAAGAGGAGAAAGAACCGTATAAGCAGGAACTCATAGCACGTTCGTTTAAGGTAGAAATAGCGGAAAAGGATGATCAGGAGAATAAACTCGTTTATACATTTAGGGTTATGAGGGCAGGGGTCGACCATTTGGCTGACTCGCCTACCAATTTCCTGAAAGAGAACTTTCTTACATGGCAACCATCCATAAAGCCCGTTACTTATTATACACCTGAATTCTTAACTTATTATGCCACCGAAGATGTGGTGGCTAAGTGTCAAGCCTTTGTTGACAACAATGGGCAGTACGGTACTACCGACTTGCTATTGGCTAATCTCCCTAAAGACAGTGTGTGGACAATCCCCGTACAGTATGCTATCATTGCGGAGAAAATTAAAAAGATGCCATCGTTTTATGATGTTTGGATAGAAAATACCATGGGTGTCAGGCTCACCTATAAGCAGCGGTACTATGCTTCTGATATCAAGAGCGAACAGGAACAGTGGATCTTGTTTGAAAACTCGCTCGGGGGTATTGATACGTTCCGTGCTTATGGCGATGCTGAAAATACGGCAAAGCATACGCATAATATTGCGGAGATAGAGAACGATGCGCTGGAATATCGTGTTGATACGGCGAGGGAATTTAAGAAAAATACAGGATTACTATCTAAGCAGGAACGGCAGTGGTTACTTGATTTCTTTCCGTCGCTGGGCAAGTATATCTATGTTAATGCGTATATACGGCGCATTGTAGTAACGGAGAGCGATGTCAATTATGAAGTGAAGGAACTACCGTCTAGCTATAGTTTCACTTATAAGTATGCTGATGCCAGACCTTATCTCAACCTACCACGCAATCCGCTCTCTGAGACACTTTCTGAACTCAATATTAAAGTACCCGATGTTGGGTCTTTTACCATCGCCCCACGCTTAGTTGAGTTCCAAAAGCTACAACTGAGTGGTGGGGCACTCTTCCCCGTGCAGAACCCTTATGCTGAGTCATGGGGGGTAACAACCGCGGATGCTATTATTGCATTTCTCAAAGAGACCATAACTGCGGCATATAAGGGAGATGGAGCTTTTGGTCATACGCATACCAATATCTCTGTGCTTGATGCGCTGAATAGGTTTGGAAAATATCTTCTTTTAGGAACGGAGAAAATAGCAGCGGGAATGGCGGATAAGGCTACGATAGCTAACAACCTTGCTCCGAAAAGCACCGATTGGGATGCTATCCTGAGAAAAGACCGCAACGACTCTACTAGCCACGACCTTACCATTGGAGGAAATCTTACCGTTCATGGCAGTCTTGGGAGTAATGCTTTCTCTGAAGGTATAGGTGGGGCTGGTTGGAGGTTGTGGTTAGACCACATGGGCAAAAGCCATATACAAGTAGATTTCTTTGAAGCAATGGTGAGAGCTGCTTTCCACGAGTTGGAGGTTAGGCGTATGATTGGTATTAGTGGCGATCAGATGCAGAGCAATGCTGCTAGCGTATTGCTAGATGCTATCCCAATACTTACTGAAGGTAAGGTGGTAGCGTGGAAGTGCCACCTCAAAACAGATGACGGCACTACACAAATATTTAATACTTGGGCTGCCGGTGATCAGGCTTTCTGCCAAACTTCTAATCTTCGCCAAGGATTGACGAAAGATGCTGCTAATCGCACTTATTGGCGTGTGGTAGCCGATGTTAAGGATAAGACCGACAGCGAAGAAGCTTATATTATTCTTTCTAACGAAACACCTTACTATGACGACAAGCGCACAGATGCGCCACAAGCTGGCGATAGCGTGGTGCAGTTCGGGCATAATGCAGTGTGGGATCTTGCACACGGCATAGATACGGCTACTACTGCCAATCGTATGAATGTGATTATGCAGACCACTAGCGGTGGTTCTCCTGTCAGTGCGGGATATAGGTCTATCTCTAGTTTCAATTACTCCATTGCCGATAATGCCGTATTTTATCTAAGTGCTGGGCAAGTGTTCTTACGCTCTAATAGCTTGAAATGGATTAGCGAGAGTGGTGCGGAAGTGCCTAATGTGCTATATATGGGCGATTGGAAGCCTGGAACGAAAGCACACCGATATGAGACTTATACCTATAACGGAAGTACAAGGATATGTCTCATGGATACAACTGATGAACCTAGCGATCAATCTGCAGCATGGGGTATCTATGCTGCTAAGGGTGGCAGTGGGCTAAGGGTGGAGGGTTTCTCCTCGGCTGGTAGTGCAGCTTTTACGGAGGGACAGACGGATTGGAGGGCTACCTTTGAGCTGCACGTATGGGAGAATGATATTGAAACGACAGACACGCTGCCCACTACTCGCTTTCGTTGGACGAGGGTAAGCGAGTATTCGGCTGGTGATACGGCTTGGAATGGGGCGCACGAGAATATAGGTAATACGCTATCGGTAACTTACGATGACTTAAAGGGGGATACCTCGTTTATCTGTGCGTTTTTAAGTGCCGACGGTAACGATGTATTAGCAAGTAGAACTTTTTAATTAAAAAAAATAGAAACAATGGCAAATGTATTAGCACAAAAGACCTTTACGGTCAAAAAGATTATCAATGGTAAGACACTCACCTTTACGCTAAAGGTGGATAAGGCTTTAACACAGATTTATTCGCGCGATGCAAAGAGTTTTGCGCCCGACTACACAAAGCAGAATCTTACCATTACACCGATGTTGCTGGTAAGTGGACTTACGATCGATAGCGGGAATGCCCACAGCCTTTAGGCGTGGGATGAAAGCGTTATTTCTTTTGATCTTCAATGTATCTCTTAATGGTTTCTTCTGATATGTGTCCAACACTTTCGCAGTAATAAGAACGAGACCAAAGTGTAGGCAATCTTGATTTTAACCAAGGCATCTCGTTCCTTAATAGGCGTGAGGTATAACCTTTGAATTGATTGACCACAAAATGCACAGCAAGCGTTGGTGGTGTTTTGATGAACAAATGCACATGGTCAGGCATAACTTCCATCTTAACAATTTCCACATCTATGGACTTGGCTTTTTCAAGCAACAGTTCTTTTAAGCGCTCGTCAACTCCACCTGTAAGCACTTTCCTACGATATTTAGGACACCAAATAACGTGATAACCAATATTGAATACGCAATGAGAGTTGTAATGGTATCTATTCTTTGTTGTCATTAAAATAGTATATTTTTTATTTGCAATGTAAGAATAATATTATATATTTGCAAGTAGCATAACTTAAAATATGATTTCACAAAAGTACAAACTATATAGAACCGACAAGACGAAGCACCTTGACAAGATGCTTCGTGAGGGTGCATTTGTGTGGAATCATACACTCGCTTTGCAAAAGCGGTACTATAAGTTATACCATAAGTATGCAAGCGTTGTTGATATGCAAAAGCACCTTGCTAAAAGATTCAAGTTTGCAAGACTTCACTCTCAGACAGTGCAAGAAATCATACAACGCCTTGATGTTGCTTATAAGCGTTTCTTTAACCATATTTCCAAGCGTCCGCCAAAATTCAAGAGGGTATCTGATTTCTGCTCGATAGTGTTCAAGCAAGGTGGATATTCATTGAATGGTAATGTTCTGACTGTGAACAAAATCAAGAAACGCTATAAGTTCTCATTGAGCAGAATATATGAAGGCAAGATTAAGCGACTGACGATTAAGCGCAACCATTTAGGAGAATACTTCATCGTTATGTGTATCGACAGAGAAGTCGAGAAATACGGAAAGACACACGATGGTGCATCCGTAGGCATCGACTTCGGATTGAAGAAATACATGACGTTAAGCAACGGGGTAGAGATAGACAATCCGCAATTCCTTAAATCTGACTTGGGTGAGCTTAGGCGTAAATCACGCAATCTTTCTAAATGTGCAAAAGGCTCAAACAACAGCAAGCGGAAAAGGCTTGAATTGGCTAGGCTGTACAACGATGTTTCCAACAAGAGATGTGATTTCCAATGGAAACTCGCCCACGAACTATGTCGCCAGTATGACAACATATTTATAGAGGACTTGAACCTCACAGGTATGTCGAGATGTTGGGGAAGGAAGATGAGCGACCTTGCGCATGGAGAATTTGTATTGAAGTTAGAGTATGTCGCATCCAAGTATGGTTGCACAGTACATAAGATTGATAGGTTTCACCCATCAAGCAGGCTTTGTATGTGTGGCTACAAGAATGATACGCTGACACTCAAAGACCGTGTGTGGACTTGCCCTGAATGTGGGGCAGTACATCAACGTGATTTGTTAGCGGCGAACAATATACTTCGGCAGGGCATTGCCGAATTGGGGAGTGGTAGTAAGTCGTCCAAGCATCAGCGAGGACGCAGCCACGTTAGTCACCCAAGAATCTCATCCCTTTAGGGGTGAGAGTATGTCAAGGGCGATCAAATCGCTAATGTTAGCGGGTTTAAGTGGACATTAACAAAGCAGGACGGCACGGCATCGGCTACAAAGCTAGTGGATGTTGCGAGTAGTTCGGCTAAGAAGTTGGCTACCAACCTTACCGATTGTACAGGCTTGAAGATAACTTGTGAAGCGACTTATACCGACCCAACAAGTAAGATTACCGCACCTATAACGGCATCTATTGATATCACCAAGGTGGAGAATGCGGGTATGAACATTCTTGCAAGTATGTATATGCCACAAGGCGACACGTTCGACAACTCGACAGCATCATTGAAGCTGCACTGTGATCTTATGCGTGGTGGCGATATTGATAAGACAGATGTTACCTACAAGTGGATGATGTTGAGAGGTGGCTCGTGGGTGGAACTGAATGCAAGCACAGCACAGGGTATCACGGGGGTTACCTCTAACGAAATCACCGTACCTGCTTCGGCAGTTACGAATGTGGGTATCTTTAAGTGTGTTATCAAAGATGCCGATGCGGGTAGTGCCACAGCGCAAAAGGAAGTGTTTGCTATTGGTACGCTCTATGACGGTAGCGACCCTTATGAGATAGATGTATTTCAGCCCAATGGCGACAGCGTGGACATAGGCGGTACGTTGGCACATTGGTTTAAAATCCGTCAGGGTGCTACCTACGTTACGAATGCTGCTTTTCTTCAGGCGCATAAGATGTTCGTGTGGCGATTTGCTGCCAACAATGCTATGGATACCACGTGGGGAACACAAGGTAAAAAAGAGTGTACACTCAACGCACAACAGGCACGCTATGAGCTGGCAATTGCATACGCTGACTTGTTGAGCGGTACGCAGGCTTTCACGGTGGAACTAAACTAACCTAGGGGAGGACTAGCGTATGGTATTAGCACAAAAGACATTCTCGGTTAGAAAGAATATTCACGTTGACATACTCTCACCCCTAAAGGGATGAGATTCTTGGGTGACTAACGTGGCTGCGTCCTCGCTGATGCTTGGACGACTTACTACCACTCCCCAATTCGGCAATGCCCTGCCGAAGTATATTGTTCGCCGCTAACAAATCACGTTGATGTACTGCCCCACATTCAGGGCAAGTCCACACACGGTCTTTGAGTGTCAGCGTATCATTCTTGTAGCCACACATACAAAGCCTGCTTGATGGGTGAAACCTATCAATCTTATGTACTGTGCAACCATACTTGGATGCGACATACTCTAACTTCAATACAAATTCTCCATGCGCAAGGTCGCTCATCTTCCTTCCCCAACATCTCGACATACCTGTGAGGTTCAAGTCCTCTATAAATATGTTGTCATACTGGCGACATAGTTCGTGGGCGAGTTTCCATTGGAAATCACATCTCTTGTTGGAAACATCGTTGTACAGCCTAGCCAATTCAAGCCTTTTCCGCTTGCTGTTGTTTGAGCCTTTTGCACATTTAGAAAGATTGCGTGATTTACACCTAAGCTCACCCAAGTCAGATTTAAGGAATTGCGGATTGTCTATCTCTACCCCGTTGCTTAACGTCATGTATTTCTTCAATCCGAAGTCGATGCCTACGGATGCACCATCGTGTGTCTTTCCGTATTTCTCGACTTCTCTGTCGATACACATAACGATAAAGTATTCTCCTAAATGGTTGCGCTTAATCGTCAGTCGCTTAATCTTGCCTTCATATATTCTGCTCAATGAGAACTTATAGCGTTTCTTGATTTTGTTCACAGTCAGAACATTACCATTCAATGAATATCCACCTTGCTTGAACACTATCGAGCAGAAATCAGATGCCCTCTTAAATTTTGGCGGACGCTTGGAAATATGGTTAAAGAAACGCTTATAAGCAACATCAAGGCGTTGTATGATTTCTTGCACTGTCTGAGAGTGAAGTCTTGCAAACTTGAATCTTTTAGCAAGGTGCTTTTGCATATCAACAACGCTTGCATACTTATGGTATAACTTATAGTACCGCTTTTGCAAAGCGAGTGTATGATTCCACACAAATGCACCCTCACGAAGCATCTTGTCAAGGTGCTTCGTCTTGTCGGTTCTATATAGTTTGTACTTTTGTGAAATCATATTTTAAGTTATGCTACTTGCAAATATATAATATTATTCTTACATTGCAAATAAAAAATATACTATTTTAATGACAACAAAGAATAGATACCATTACAACTCTCATTGCGTATTCAATATTGGTTATCACGTTATTTGGTGTCCTAAATATCGTAGGAAAGTGCTTACAGGTGGAGTTGACGAGCGCTTAAAAGAACTGTTGCTTGAAAAAGCCAAGTCCATAGATGTGGAAATTGTTAAGATGGAAGTTATGCCTGACCATGTGCATTTGTTCATCAAAACACCACCAACGCTTGCTGTGCATTTTGTGGTCAATCAATTCAAAGGTTATACCTCACGCCTATTAAGGAACGAGATGCCTTGGTTAAAATCAAGATTGCCTACACTTTGGTCTCGTTCTTATTACTGCGAAAGTGTTGGACACATATCAGAAGAAACCATTAAGAGATACATTGAAGATCAAAAGAAATAACGCTTTCATCCCACGCCTAAAGGCTGTGGGCATTCCCGCTATCGATCGTAAGGACGGTACGCCCGCCCTTACCTTAGCTGTCATTCCTAGTCAGCTAGTCTTTGATACCGATGAGAGCGGAGCAATTCTTACAAAGGTGTTATCAGCGAACACGGCTAAGGTGGGATTGTATGACGGACAGACAGAGGTAACAGCCGAGAAGTACAATATAACTCCTGTGAATTGTACGGCTACACTTGCTAATGGTGTGCTAACTATTACTAGCGTTACCAAGGGCGCATATAGCGGAAGAGTGGATATCACGTCTACTTACAAGGGTAACACTCGTGTAGGTAGTGTAGCTTTCAACGTGAACGCTAACCACGTGTATGATGCTAAGTTTGAAGCTAATGAAAAGGCTATCGAAGCGATAGTATCGGATACAGCAGTGAAAGAGGATGGTTCGTTGCTAAGTAAGGCTTACTCTATGTTCAAAATGTTATCGGACAAGATTAGGTTGTTTGTTACAGACGGATTAAAGAAAGCAGGGATAGAGATAACATCTGATAGCGTGAACTTAATGGGTAACAAGGTGAAAGTTACCAATAACGATAAAGAAGCATCTCTATTTGAGAATGGAAAGCTCAATGCCAACTTTATAGATGCGAAGAAAATCGTTGCAGAGGGCATCAAGGCACAAACCATTGATGCAGAGAATGCTACGTTTGAGAATGTTAACGTGAAAGGAACAATTGAAGCTGATAAAGGTCGTATTGGGGGACTTGATATAAGGGATTATAAATTACACGGTGAACCAAGTATATTTTCAGGGTGGACTATTCCTAGTATATGGCTGGGTGATCATGATAAAGGACAGTATGTTTCTTTAGGAGATGCTCTGCCTGCAACATCTATGTTACGAGGAGTCGCACGGTTTGAATATAATATTAAAGAAACTAACGGTTATAATGATGTCCATAATAACATAGCATTATACTTATCTTCGAAAGGGTCAGGATTTGAAACAGAAAATAACAACATTGCTCTATATATATCTGCTGGCACTATCAAAGGATTCAGGCTAAAAGTTGCCCGTATTGGCGCAAGAACGTATTACATCGACAAAATGGATACTTTCCTTGTCAACACCGCAACAACTGGCTATCTTAATTGGTATCTACCATCAGACTGTGAAGATGGGCAAGTGGTGCATATTGTACCTGGGGTGGACTGTTCCTTAACGATACACACTCAAGGAGTAGATAGATTCTCAAGCAGAAATAGTGGTACTGAGCGAAGTATTAACGGTGCACGTATTCACCAATTCGTCTACGATGCGGTGAACCATTTATGGTATTGGGGGTGGCAGAACTAATGCCCCCATATCCCTCTCACTGCATTCCTCGCATGGCTAAGAGTATGCTCTTTTTGCCTTAGTTATGCATGGAGTGCGTTTGTTTAATAATTTGTAGGAAAGATGGATAGTAGGACGGTAATATATGCCATTCTATTTTTTTAAATATTAAATAGGTTACAGCACTCCTTTATAACTTAGCAACAACTTATTAGCCTCCTTTATATCCTTTGGTGTATAAATGTCAGTTATTAATATCGAAGAATGACGTGCCTGATCACGCACTGTCAAAATATCTGTGTTCGCATGAAGCATATTCGTTATACCAGTATCTTTGAGTGAATATAACTTATAACGGTCGCTAAGATTTAACTCCTTACGCAGCACTCGACTCCAATAATCTCTAAAACACTTCTCGTTCCTACGCTCCGCACCAGGCATAAAATCATCACCAAACAAATAATAACTTCCTGGATTATTAAACACTTTCAAATCAATCATCAGTCGTAACACATGATCAGGAACTGTAAGCACTGCATCGTGATGATTTTTTGTTATGTTACCATGTAAAAACAAAGTCTTCCGTTTAACACTAAAGTCCTCCACCTTTATATAACTCATCTCACGAGGACGAATAAAAAGATAATGTAACATATAACAAGCCAACAAATAATGCCTATTATGCTCCCATAACCAAGAATGTATTATGGTTAACACTTCATTAGGAATTACATCACGATTCTTTATCTGTTCCCTACGCTTTACCACGGAATAACTCTTAGTAGGGTCATTCGGAACATAACCACGCTCCACCAAATACTTACAAAACGTCTTTAACCAAGATAAATAATTATTCCTCGTACGAAGTGTATTATTCCTATCTATAAAAACATAATCCAAAAACTGACCCACCATTCGATGGTCAAACTGATAAGAATAAAATAGGTTTACTTTCTCTTTTTCCTTCCACTCCTTCAATACCCTCAGTCTACTCATATAAGATACCACTGACTCTTCTCTCATATTATGCTCTTTCAGTAGTTTCCATAAATATTCCTCATATTTCCTACATACATCATCGAAAGAAGAATATGCTAAAGGCTGTTCTATCTCCACCCAAGGATTCCATCCCTGCAGTAGTTTTTCTGTGAGTCTTTTGATAAGAGCTTCGCCGAATATACGCTGACTACGCTTACCTTTAATATGACCAAGCATAAACTTCTTAATATGAAACTTACCCCTTGCAGGGTCAAAGGCAGAAAGAGAAACATAACATTCCGAAGCCTGATGAAACTTCGGAATTTTCCATCCAATTATCTCATTGATAACTGTTGCTCCACTCTGATAAGGAAAACTTTTTTTAGGCATTTCTAAACTTTGTTTGAAATGCCCCATTGAACAATTAGTATTAAACTAAAATCAAGCTTCACCGACTTTTCGCCGACCTCAACACCCCCGACCATACGGAAGTATCAAATAATCAATCGCTTAACTTTGTTTTTGTCGGGATGACAAGACTCGAACTTGCGACCACTGGTCCCCCAGACCAGCATTCTAAACCTACTGAACTACATCCCGCTCGTGATTTTGTTGTGCAAAATTAATGAGAAATAGTGGGATTAGCAAATTTTTCATTTTGTTTTTAACGCTACTCAAATATAAATAGTATCTTTGTATAGAAAAGTCTGCACTCGGCAATATTCAAGCGTGCTTGTATTGCCCTCGTTTGCATTATCTTTATAGAAGTTATAATTAGAGCTATTAGAAACGGATTTTATACTATTATAGAATAAGTAAAATGGCACCATTTTAAGAAGCAAAATATCATGCAATATACGATAAAACCTCCTACTGAACCGATAGATGCTAGCATTAATTTGCCGTCATCTAAGAGTATCAGTAATCGTTCGCTTATCATTAATGTGTTGTCAAAAAGTAAGATAACGCCTAATAATCTTTCCGATTGCGATGATACTAATGTTATCATAAAAGCATTGAAAGATATGCCAAAGGTGATAGATGTAGGTGCGGCAGGTACGGCTATGCGCTTTATGACTGCTTTTTTAAGTGTAACGGCTGGTGAGCATATAATAACGGGCAGCGAAAGAATGAAGCATCGCCCAATAGGGGTTCTTGTGAGTGCTTTGCGATCGCTTGGTGCTAGTATCACTTATGAGGGTGAGGAAGGATTTCCACCTCTCTGTATTCAGGGACAACGATTGAAGGGAGGGCACTTAGATATAGCAGGGAATGTAAGCTCGCAATACATTTCAGCATTGTTAATGGTAGGCCCTATCTTTGAAGAGGGGTTAGAATTGAGATTGATAGGTAATATCGTATCTCGTCCTTATATCGACCTCACGCTACACATTATGCATGAATATGGAGTGAGAGTAGAATGGACAGATGTTGATACTATTACTGTTCCTGCTCAAGATTATCAAGCAGATAACTATTATATTGAAAATGATTGGACTGCTTCAAATTATTGGTATGAAATCCTAGCTCTGCATAAAGGCACTGAAGCAAAGCTCACCTTACCTGGGCTGAGAGATGGTTCGCGACAAGGCGACTCCTCTGTGCGTTATATTTTTTCGTTATTAGGTATTAAGACTGCTTTTGTAAATAATGGCGACGGTGATCAATCGGCAGTGAAGTTGTCAAAGCATGCTTGTATGTTGAAGCGATTAGAGTATGATTTTATCAATCAACCTGATCTTGCACAGACGTTTATAGCACTATGCCCATTGTTGAATATGCCTTTCCACTTCACGGGATTAGCTAGTTTAAAAATAAAGGAAACTGACCGAATAATGGCAATGAAAACTGAAATGCGTAAGCTAGGATATGTGTTGCACGATAAGAATGATGCCGAGCTGTATTGGGATGGTGAACGTTGTGAGGCTGAAAACGACCCTGTTATTGAGACTTACGAAGATCATCGTATGGCAATGGCGTTTGCCCCTCTTGCTTTAAAGTTGGGGAAAATAACTATTAATGATCCGTTGGTAGTAACAAAATCGTATCCACATTTTTGGGAAGATCTCAAAAGTGTAGGCTTTAGAATAGAGAATAGAGATTAAGATGAATATTATAATAATAGGTGTGGTAGCGTTGATGGGCTTAGGCTTAACAGCAGGGGTAATCACGCTTCTTAGCAAGAAACAAGAAGGTGAGTCTGATGTGGTACAGCCCACTTCGGGCGATTGCTCTACATGTACTGGTATTGCTGATAGTTGCGAGCAGGTCTGTATGATGGAAGCAGCTACCAAGCAAGCTGAATATTATGATGATGAAGAGTTGGATAGGTTCATAGGTAGGTCATCGGATAGCTATACAGTAGAGGAAGCTGAAGAATTTGCCAAGGTTCTTTATACGATGCAACCTCATGAAGCTAAGGGTTGGAATAGGAGCTTAGTAGTGAGAGGTATCAATGTTCCTAATCAAATAAAAGATGAGCTTATCACCATTATTAATGGGTGAAGATAAAATATGGAAAGATGATAAAAAGAAAGCAATAAAGTATGGAAATAAAAATTAGTAAGCTAGAAGAGATCAACGAAGCAGCAAAGCTGTTTATTAGTGCTATTAGCAAAGATAATGTTTTTGCCTTTTATGGTAAGATGGGAGCAGGTAAGACAACCTTTATTAAAGCCATTTGCGAAGAGTTGGGTGTTGAGGATGTTATTACATCACCTACTTTTGCCATTGTAAATGAATATACTGATGGTAAAGGTAGTCCTATTTACCACTTCGATTTCTACAGAATTAAGAAATTAGACGAGGTTTACGATATGGGATATGCCGACTATTTTGATAGTGGTAACCTCTGCTTCTTAGAATGGCCAGAGCTTATAGAGGATCTTCTTCCTGAGAATGTTGTAAAGGTAACAATAGAAGAAACAGAAGGTAGCTGTAGGCGGATTACGTTTTAGAAAGGTTTACATTTAGCACCAGTCTAGTTTTATAAATTAAGATATGAAGAGAATATTATTGATATTTAGCCTTGTGCTTACCGCTATGATTGTTATGGCACAAAAGCTTTCATGCTGTGGAGCAACTCAATGTGATAAGCGGGCACGTGTAGAACTCATCACTTCCAAAGGGCGCATTGTAGTGGAACTCTATAATGAGACACCTTGCCATCGTGATAATTTTCTCAAACTTGCCCGTCAAGGCATCTATGATGGTGTTTTGTGGCATCGTGTGATCGCCAACTTTATGATCCAGTCGGGCGATACCACCTCACGTCATGCCTTACCTGGTGATCTTCTCGGTGAGGGCGATCTCAATTACACCTTAGATGCAGAGATAAAATATCCTAAAATCTTCCATAAACGTGGTGCGTTAGCAGCAGCACGCGAGAGCGATGATGTTAATCCTGCTCGAAAGTCATCTGCAGCCCAATTCTATATCGTATGGGGTAAGGTGTATGATGAGGCTGGGCTTGATCAAATGCAGGCAAAAATTGACAAGCGTACCAATGGCACAGTAAGGCTCACTCCCGAAGTGCGCCAATACTATATACAGCATGGTGGCACTCCACACCTAGATGGTCAGTACACCGTTTTTGGGGAGGTTGTGGAAGGGTTTGATGTGGTAGAGAAAATCGACTTTGTAAAAACCGATTCTAATGATCGTCCAGTAGAAGACGTAAAGATCATCAGAGCTACCGTTTTGCCATAAGCAAAGTTTTTCCACCAACACCTTTAAATCGCTCTATAA
Source organism: Prevotella bivia DSM 20514 (assembly GCF_000262545.1). Taxonomy (GTDB): domain Bacteria; phylum Bacteroidota; class Bacteroidia; order Bacteroidales; family Bacteroidaceae; genus Prevotella; species Prevotella bivia. The sequence continues at coordinate 52,978 of NZ_JH660659.1, forward strand.
CGGTAACGATTCTTGGGAGTACATCTTGTTTCTTTGTTAAATTAAGCAATAGCCCTAGAAAAAAAGAAAGGATTTTAGGAAGCCGAAGTGAAATTAAGAAGAATTATTGGTAAAATCCAATAACGTAAGAAATATATAGAAAAAAGAGTAAAAGTTTTCCATTCTAGCAGAAAAAGCCTTACTTTTGCCTATGGATACCGTAAATGAAATATCATAATAAACAATTATATAACTATGAGTTTAAAAATCGTAGTACTTGCTAAACAGGTGCCCGATACACGAAATGTGGGTAAGGACGCAATGACAGAGGCTGGTACTGTTAACCGAGCTGCTCTTCCTGCAATTTTTAATCCAGAAGACCTAAACGCTCTAGAACAAGCTTTAAGATTGAAAGAACAGAACCTTGGTTCTACCGTCGGTGTATTAACAATGGGACCTCCACGTGCAGGTGAAATTATTCGACAGAGTCTTTATCGTGGAGCAGATACTGGTTGGTTGCTTACCGATCGTAAGTTTGCTGGAGCTGACTCTTTAGCTACTTCTTATGCACTATCAATAGCTATCAAGAAGATAGGCGATGTAGATATTGTTATTGGTGGTCGTCAAGCTATTGATGGTGATACCGCACAGGTTGGTCCTCAGGTGGCACAGAAGTTGGGTTTGAACCAAGTTACATACGCAGAAGAAATCGTAAAGATTGAAGATGGTAAAGCTATTATTCGTCGTCATATAGACGGTGGTGTAGAGCTTGTTGAGGCTCCATTACCAGTATTGATCACGGTAAATGGTTCGGCTGCTCCTGCTCGTCCATGTAATGTGAAGCGAGTTATGAAGTATAAATATGCTAAATGCCCAATGGAGCGCACAGGCAATGAGCCATGGGCGCAGCTTTACGAAGAGCGTCCTTATTTAACGTTAAATCAATGGTCGGTTGCCGATGTTGATGGTGATGAAGCTCAATGTGGATTGTCAGGTTCACCAACTATGGTGAAAGCTGTGCAGAATATTGTGTTTCAGGCTAAAGAGAGTAAAACGCTCACCAGTTCAGATGAAGATGTAGAAGGCTTCATGAAAGAATTGTTGGATGAGAAGATTATAGGATAGTAATAAATTGAGAATTGAGAATTACGAATAGAAAATTTTTGCTTTAGCGTTTTCCTTTTCCTTTTTCTCAGCCCTTAATAAGGAGATTATTTCTCAATTCTCAATTCTTAATTTTCAATTCAAGAAATGAATAACGTATTTGTATATTGTGAAATTGAAGGTTCTACAGTTCAAGAGGTTTCGCTAGAATTACTAACAAAAGGAAGAAAACTAGCCAATGAACTTGGTGTGGAATTGAATGCCATTGTAGCTGGTGCTGGTATTAAAGATAAAGTGGAATCGCAGGTGCTTCCATACGGAGTGGATAAGTTGTTTGTATTTGACGATGAACGCCTTTTTCCTTACACTTCTGCCCCCCACACAGATATTTTAGTAAACTTATTCAAAGAGGAAGAACCACAAGTTTGTCTTATGGGTGCTACCGTAATAGGTCGTGATCTTGGTCCTCGTGTATCCTCATCTTTGACAAGTGGTTTAACAGCCGATTGCACCCAATTAGAAATAGGTTCATACGATGATAAGAAAGAGGGAAAGCATTATGATAAGATCCTTTATCAGATCCGCCCTGCTTTCGGTGGTAATATTGTTGCTACGATTGTTAATCCTAAGCATCGTCCGCAGATGGCAACTGTACGCTCAGGTGTAATGCAGAAAGCACTTTATGAAGGTAAAGCTAAAGGCGAGGTTGTTTATCCAGAAGTAGATAAATATGTTAGCGAGTTGAGCTATGCTGTAAAGGTACTAGAGCGACATGTTGAAGCAGCAAAGCATAACCTTAAGGGATCACCTATTGTTGTAGCTGGTGGCTATGGTGTAGGATCAAAAGAAGGTTTCGATCTTTTGTTCCAATTAGCTAAGGAAATTCATGGTGAGGTAGGTGCTAGTCGCGCTGCTGTTGATGCTGGTTGGGTAGACAATGATCGACAAATAGGGCAAACAGGTGTTACCGTTCATCCAAAGGTGTATATTGCTTGTGGTATCTCTGGGCAGATCCAACACATTGCTGGTATGCAGGAGTCGGGTATTATCATTTCTATTAATAGCGATCCTGATGCACCCATCAATCAGATTGCCGATTATGTTATTATAGGTACAGTAGAAGAAGTAGTGCCTAAGATGATAAAGTATTACAAACAGAACACTAAATAAAGTAAGATATCATGGCTAACTATTATACAGAACATCCAGAGATTGAGTTCCACCTCAATCATCCATTGATGAAACGCATCGTTGACTTGAAAGAGCGCAACTATGCTGATAAAGATAAGTTTGAAGAAGCACCTGTAAACTATGAGGATGCTATTGAGAACTATAAGCGTATTCTTGATATCACAGGTGAAGTGGCAGGGGATACTTTGGCACCTAATTCTGAAGCAGTAGATTTAGAAGGTCCACACCTTATAGATAACCGTATGCACTACGCCAGCAAAACCCTTGAGAATTTTGAGGCAACGCGTAAGGCTGGTTTATGGGGTGTTAGCATGCCTCGCCGTTATGGTGGTTTAAACCTACCTAATGTAGTTTTCTCCATGATGTCAGAAATGATCTCTGCTGGCGATGGCGGTTTCCAAAATCTATGGTCATTACAAAGTTGTATTGATACACTCTATGAGTTTGGTAGTGAAGAGCAACGCCAAAAGTATATTCCTCGTATTTGTGCAGGCGAAACTATGTCAATGGATTTAACCGAACCTGATGCTGGTTCAGATCTTCAGCGTGTAATGCTAAAAGCTAGTTTCGATGAAAAAGAGAAATGCTGGCGTTTGAATGGTGTGAAGCGTTTTATTACCAATGGCGACTCTGACATTCATCTTGTTCTTGCACGTTCAGAAGAAGGTACGAAGGATGGTCGTGGCTTATCAATGTTTATCTATGATAAGCGTGAGGGCGGTGTTGATGTTCGTCATATTGAGCATAAGTTAGGTATTCACGGATCGCCAACTTGTGAGCTAGTTTATAAGAATGCTAAGGCTGAGCTATGTGGTAGCACTCGTATGGGCTTAATCAAGTATGTTATGGCATTGATGAATGGTGCTCGTTTGGGTATTGCTGCACAATCGGTAGGTGTGAGCCAAGAGGCTTACAACGAAGCTTTAGCGTATGCAAAGGATCGTGCTCAGTTTGGCAAGAAAATCATTAATATGCCTCCTGTTTATGATATGCTTTCTCGTATGAAAGCAAAACTAGATGCAGGTCGTTCTTTGTTGTATCAAACAGCTCGTTATGTAGATATCTATAAAGCTTTGGAAGATATTGCACGCGATGAGAAGCTATCTCCAGAAGAACGTCAGGAAATGAAAAAATACACTCGCTTGGCTGATGCTTTCACTCCAATTGCTAAAGGAATGAACTCTGAATATGTTAATCAGAATGCTTACGATGGTATCTCTGTACATGGCGGTTCAGGCTTTATTATGGAGTATAAGTGCCAACGTTTGTTCCGCGATGCTCGTATCTTCTCTATCTATGAAGGTACAACCCAGTTGCAAGTGGTAGCTGCTATTCGTTACATTACTAATGGTACTTATTTATCTATCATCCGTGAGATGTTAGAAGAAGAGGTTTCTGTAGAAATGGAACCATTGCGTAAGCTTATAGCAACATTGGTAGAGGATTATGAAGCTGCTGTAAATAAGGTGAAAGAAATTGAGAATCAAGATGTTCAAGACTTCTTAGCGCGCCGTCTTTACGATATGACAACAGAGATCATTATGTCTTTGTTGATTATCGCAGATGCTTCTAAAGCTCCAGAACTTTTTGCCAAGAGCGCACATGTCTTTGTGAAAATGACAGAAGAAAATGTAATAGGAAAGGTTGCTTACATTAACAATTTTGATGTTTCTGACCTTCCAAGCTTTGAACAATAGATATATAAATTAGTTATAACTCAAAAAGCACGGAATCTGATGGCGATCAGATTTCCGTGCTTTTACTTTTCATTCTCTCTATACTTTAGTATTTCTTAGGAGGATTTTTGCTCTCTTTCTCAGCTATGAACCCTATGCGGTAAGCGTATAATAATTCTTTTAGCGCATTGATTTGTAAGCGAAGTTCGGTACCCATATCGGTATCTGCCACACGAGTGCGGCGTTGATTCATTTCCACTATTTGAGTAGTACTTACAATGTCAGTACCACGCTTGATAGCATCTTCTGCTGATGTAAATGGTTCATGTTGCACTAGTTGGAAACCACGTGAGTGGAATACCAAAGTATATCCTGCAATACCTGTTTCCTTGTGATAGGCTTCTGACAAACCACCATCTATCACCATGAGTTTACCTCCTGCTTTGATAGGATTTTCACCCTTCGCTACGTGAACAGGAACGTGTCCATTGATAATATGTCTGTTTGTTTTAGGCACGTCAAACTCGTCTAAGATCATATCTGCAATTTCTTCCTTATCTCGCATTACGAAGTAGGCTCCCTTTGTTTCTTTGTGGGTTTCCTTGTCTTCTATGAAATAGCGTTCAAAGGTAGCCATTTTGGCTTTGTCGAAGAGAGGGCTTTCTGGTCCGCACCATAGGTATAGGAAGAAATCAATGGCATACTGTGGATCAATACCTCCGTCGCTCTCTGTACCTTTTTGGAAAGCACGACGAACAATAACTCCAATATTGTGAAGAAGTTCACGCCCACATGCTTTTAACTCAGGATAAATCTCAACCTCCTTTAGCTTTCCTTCTTCTGTAAGGGGGATGGAAGCATGATACAAGAGGTTGTGGTTAATGATACGATACATACGTCCATGTAAAAGCAATTGCCGAATGTGTTCTTGTAATCGTTCACTTGTTTTGAAAGATTGTTGCAATCGATCAATCAGTGTTTGCTCTTTAGGAGTGAGGGCATTAGGATTGTTAGGATCAATGGTAGGGAAATGGCATGAACGCATATTATAAACAACCCCATTAAGTGTTATTGTTCCTTTCTCATAATCAACTTGTTTTAGCAGTTCTCTGTCTTGCATTTTCCAAAACGGATAACGTTCAAAAAGCTGAGACTCAAGTTTAAATTGCAGCACACTAATAGCTTTATGCATCTGTGCTAAGAGGGTCTTGTTTCTTTCGTCAAGTTTATCTTCAACGAGGATTTTTGGATAAAATTCTGCACAAGGATCATTGCCATAAGTGTCCATGGCAAAGGTAGCTAGGTGAATAAGATTAATACCATAACCATCTTCAATGGTATTCATGTTGGCATAGCGTAATGCTATTCGGATAACATTGCAAATGCATGATGTATTACCAGCAGCAGCACCCATCCAAAGAATATCATGATTGCCCCAAGTGATATCCCAATTATGATAGTTTTTTAAGGTTTCCATAACAATATGTGCGCCTGGTCCACGATCATAAACATCGCCAAGAATGTGTAAGAGGTCGATTACCAATTGCTGTATTACTTTACAAATGGCAGTGATAAAAGCATCAGCACGTCCTGTTGTGATGATGGTTGTGATAATTGCACTAATGTAATCGGTTTTATCTTTATCATCTGAATTTTCATGGAGAAGTTCTTGAATGATGTAAGCAAAGTCGATTGGCAATGTTTTGCGTACTTTTGAACGAGTGTATTTGCTAGAAACATCACGACAAACTTCTACCAAACGGTAGATAGTAATGTGATACCAGTCGTTGAGATCTTTCTCTTCTTTCTTTACTAACTCAAGTTTTTGTTCTGGGTAATAAATCAGTGTACATAAGTCTTTCTTTTCAGAGGTGCGGAGCGTGTCTCCAAAAAGCTCATTAACCTTTCGTTTAATGTTACCAGAAGCGTTTTTTAAAACATGTTGAAAAGCTTCATATTCACCATGTATATCTGCTAGAAAATGTTCTGTTCCCTTAGGTAAGTTCATTATAGCCTCTAGGTTGATAATCTCTGTAGAAGCATCTGCGATAGTAGGGAATGTTTGTGATAAGAGTTGTAGATACCTCTCGTCTTTTTGTAAATCGTATATTTTTTTTGTCATAATAGTCATTATTGAATGGCTGAAACGTTTTTATTTTCGTTTGTTAAAGATGTTTCGTATCTGTTTCGTATGTTTGTCGTCAAGTGGAATGAGTGGCATAAAGCCTTCTTCAAGTTGAGTAAACTCTTCCAATATTTTAATCATCCGACGGCTAAACTTATATAGTTGCATTCTTTTAAGAATATCTTTTAGCTGATCTTCATCGTAATCATTATATTTTATGAGCGTATGTAAGTTGCATAAATGAAGCAAACTAAGTGTTCCTTTATCATAGAGTTGCTTTGTATGATAAAATGCAATTACAATATCTTTTAATATGTATTCGCAAGGTATATCCTCATCGGCAAAAAGTTTTTTTGCAAGTTTCTTTCCAGTTTTATCTCTATACTCATCAAGAGATTGTAAATTTTTCTGTAGAAATAAAGGGTATCTAACAATTTCTGTAGTGTTAATATTGGGAGCATATAATTGTAAGTATTGAATACTTTTATCTATAATATCCCTAACCCCTTCATCGTCAGCGTAGAGGAAAATATGTCTCCATTGGTTTGGATTTAAACTTCTAAGATTGAGTAGTTGGTTACTGGGCAATGGATTATGATTAGTGGCCTGATCAATTCCAGCAGTCATTAAGCTAATCATAGCTTCGTATTCTTGTGCAGACATAGAAAATTGATAACCAGTATTAAGTACCTTTTTATAAAAAGTAATCATACTAGTAGCCATACTATCAGTGCTTATAGCACTATTAAGAATACTTGATGCGATAATATCTATGCGATTACTCCAGCCTTGTTTTAGGATTGCTTTCTTTTCTTTCTCATCGTCAAGAACAAAAGCATCTACAAGCTTAACTAACTGCGAAAAATAAGCAATAGACTTAATAACCTTCTCAACATGCTGTTCATTCTTTCTTGCAAAAGAGTTTAAACTCCAATGAGTGGATAATGCTATTGGAATATTTTTCTTTGTGGCAAACTTGGCGCAACGATATGCTTGATGATCCCAACAAGCATGTAAATGGATAATATCAGGATGAACATCATTTGATAATTTCTGAAAGTCATCAAAGTTTTTAGCTAGATAAGTTTCTGCATAATTCCTTTCAGCATCTATTAATGTTTGGATGCTGTCTGACCGTAGGTCGCTATGCTTGAGATTATCAACGTAATGTAATACTTTCATTATAACTTATGTGAGATGAAGTCATATTTATCAGCACGACGATACATTATCATGAATTTTATATTGTGCCAAATTATTCTTATTTCATAGAAAATAATTTTCCATAAAGAAATGTCTACTCCTAAAAGTTTGCTTCTTTTATAGAATATCAAGATACGGATACTAAGCGTGAGCAGCAAAGCTAGAACTGCTGCTCCTAATATGATCCAATTCTTTGTAACTCCAGCGAAAGTTCCCCCCGCTAATAAAGCAATATAGTTAAGGTGTAATGCCCATTGATCAATATTAAAAATCAGGCGATGCTTTGTGCTTCGTTCCAAATGCTTTCTATCTTCCATATAGAATAGATGTTTGTCACGATACATCTTGTCTGTAGGAGCTGGTTCTATCAATGTTCCCTCTTCATTATCTATATAGGTAAGGTTTCCTTTTAGTGCATATTTATTTACGATAAAGTCAAATTCTCCTCGAATGTACTTTAAGTTACCTCTAAAGCCCTCATTGTTTAAAAACATGTCTTTCTTAAACATAAGTGCATTGTCTTCACAACGATATGGGGTTTTAAAGGCATATTCTCGTAGGAGATATTGCGCAGTCAGGAAGCGTTCGAACTTTTTAAAATCGGTTGTTCCCTCATCATATTGGGTGCTGCCTACAATGAGATCAGTTTTCTCTGATATGCCATCAGCAAGTGTTTTCAACCAGTTCTCAGATGATGGTTTACAGAAAATATCAGCCATTGCTATCCAATTATATTCAGCAGCTTTCACTCCTAGGGTAATAGCGAGCTTCTTTTTGCTCATATAGCGTGAAGAGTCGGGTATGAAAGTAAAATAAAGTCTTTCATTAGTATGTTGCTTTAGAACATCTTCCGTTTCTTTATCCTTTTCTGGGGCTACAACAATCACTTGAAAATCGCTAGGATAATCTTGGTTAAGATATAAAGAAAGGTTCTCCGATACTACTTCTGCATTGTCTGTTGGTGTAAGCAAGATAGAAATAGAAGGATAGCCTTCTTTTTGGCTTGTTTCAGAATTTGTAGTTGGTCTTTCACAAGTTTCTATAATGTTATCCTTACTTTGTGCATATCCTTTTTTACGAACACTTCTAAAGAAAGGATTTATAAAAGGTGTCAGTAGTGCTAGAAAAATTAGCACTACTGATACTATTATTGTTAGAGTATCTATATTTTGCATCTTTTTATTTCCAAATCTATGGACAAATTTACAACTTATCTGACAAATATCCAATAGGAAGTTTACGGCAGTTATATTGTGATGCCATAATTTCTCCATACGCACCAGCCGACTGTAAAGCAACATAATCGCCACGATGGAGTTTAGGTAGCAGAATATCTTTTGCAAAGATGTCGCTCGATTCGCAGATAGGACCAACAACATCATAGGTTTCTTTGACTTCTGTACTTGAAAGATTGATAATTTTATGGTGAGCCTGATAGAGAGCAGGGCGAACTAAGTCGGTCATGCCAGCATCTAAAATAGCAAACTTTTTTGTAGAGCTATGTTTTATATACAGCACTTTAGTAATCAAACTTCCCATTTGACCAGTTACAGAACGGCCTAATTCAAAATGTACTTCTTGTCCTTCTCGCAACTGTAGGTATTTAGCATAAGTATCAAAGTAGAGTTTGAAGTTAGGGATAAGGTTCTCTGAAGGATTGTTATAATCAATTCCTAAACCACCCCCAACATTGATAATCTTTAGCTTGATACCCTTTACTTCCAAATCGTCTTGTATTTCATTGATGCGATTACATAGGGCAATAAAATCGTCCATATCAAGAATTTGTGAGCCAATATGGAAGTGTAGACCTATAAACTCTATATTTTTCAAAGCCTTTGCTACCTTTATTGCCTTGTGTATGTCTTGCAATGCAATACCGAATTTATTTTCGGCTAAGCCTGTTGTGATGCTAGCATGTGTGTGTGCAACTACATTTGGATTAATGCGGAAGCACACTTTAGCTATCTTTTCCTTTTTTTCTGCAATCTCATTAATGATTGCAAGTTCCTCTAAACTTTCTACATTAAAGCAGAAAATATCATAGTCTAAGGCAAGCTCAATTTCCCAATCCGCTTTGCCAACTCCTGCATATACCACTTTTTTTGCAGGAAACCCGCTATTAATGCTACGTTCTATCTCACCTCCGCTCACACAGTCGGCACCTAAGTTGTATTCCTTAATAATGTTAAGAACATCAGGATTAGCATTTGCTTTGATGGCATAATGCACGTGAAATCCTATGTGTTTACTAATCTCTTCCGAGATTGTTCTTAGTGTGTGGCGTAAAATATCGCTATCATAATAGTAAAAGGGTGTCTCTATATCTTTAAATTTCTCTATTGGGTATGTCATCCTAAATCTTTTAATAGCGCTCTTGCTTATCGTTAGATATTATTGATTAAACAATCTGTTGGAGAGCGATTGCAACGCTTTTTTCTTGTCTTCTTCTCTGATAAGGAAAGAAATGTTATAGTTACTCCCACCATAGCTAATCATTCTTACAGGAATATCCTTCAGTGCTTCTGTCGCTACTGTTTCAAATCCAAGGTTACTCCAATCAAGATCGCCTACTACACAGATGATACACATGTTAGTATCTACAGTAACGGTGCCATATTTCTTTAGCTCATCAACGATTTCTGTGAGGTGGGAATTGTTTTCTATAGTCATAGAAACGCCAACTTCACTTGTAGCAATCATATCAATAGGAGTTTGATAACTTTCAAAGATTTCGAATACTTTGCGTAAAAATCCTGAAGCACCTAGCATTCGGCTCGATTTAATTTTGATAGCAATAATGTTATTTTTTGCTGCTACAGCCTTGATCTTATTATTTACTAATTCGTTGTTGATGATCGTTCCTTCAGCCTCTGGTTCCATAGTGTTCTTTAGTCGAACAGGGATACTTGTATATTTTGCAGGTTGGATACAAGTAGGGTGGAGGATCTTAGCACCGAAGTAAGCAAGTTCTGAAGCTTCTTCAAAATTTAATTGGCGAACAGCTTCTGTATGCTCTACTATTCGTGGATCGTTATTGTGCATGCCATCAATATCTGTCCAAATCTGTATTTCTTCTGCATTAATAGCAGCTCCTACGAGCGAAGCTGTGTAGTCTGATCCGCCACGTTGAAGGTTATCAATCTCACCGTAAGCGTTCTTACATACAAAGCCTTGTGTGATATAGATCTGCTGATCTGGGGTATTTTCTAAGATAGTAGTTAGCTTTTCTCTTATGAATTGAAGGTCAGGCTCTGCATTTTTATCCGTACGCATAAAATCTAAAGCGTTGAGTAGTGTAGCCTTTATACCTTGTTCCTGTAGGTAGTTCACTACCATATTGGTTGAGATAAATTCTCCTTGTGCAACAATTGCTTTCTCTTCAAATGAGGTAAATAAGTCCTTTGTAAAAGTTCTAAGGTAATTAAATTCCTCTGTAATAAACTTCTTTGTCTTTTGCTTATATGCTTCAGTTAAAAAGAGTTCGTCAAGGTGTCCAAGGTATTTTCTTTCTAAGCGATTGATAATTTCATTAGCCCCTTCTGGATTTTTTTTATATAAATAGTCAGATATCTCTATAAGAGTATTTGTGGTACCACTCATTGCAGAAAGAACAACAAAAGTAGGATTTCCCGATTTTGTTATTAATGTGGCTACTTCTTTCATTCTTTCTGGAGAACCTACCGAGGTTCCACCAAACTTCATTACTTCCATACGCTTTTTATCTTTGTATATCGTTAACTATTATGCCTCTTCAGCTTCTGCTATTCTGTTCTCAGCCTCAACCTCTTCACTTTCAGCTTTTATCACTTCTGCTGTTGTTTCAATGATTTCGCTTTTTGCCTCTGCTTTTATTTCTTCCTCATTCTCTCGCTTGAACATTCCATTTACGCATTTATAGGTAGTGCCTGGAAATTTCTCTATCATCTGGATGTTATGTGTTGACATAATCACAGTTGTGTTGTTTTTGCAAGTGTCTTGTAGCAATTGAACAATACTTGTGGCTGTTTCAGGATCAAGATTACCAGTAGGTTCGTCGGCAATGATGACCTTAGGATTATTTAAGAGTGCTCTTGCAATGGCTATACGTTGCTGCTCTCCTCCGGATAGTTCGCTAGGCATTTTGTCTTTCTTTTCTAGCATTCCTACCCGAGCAAGTACTTCTTCTATACGGCGGTTAATTTTTTCTCTATCCGTCCAGCCTGTTGCGCCTAATACAAACTTTAGGTTTAGAGCAACCGTTCTATCGTGAAGCAATTGGAAATCTTGAAAGATGATACCCATTTGCTTCCTTAATTCAGGTACATGACTGCGTTTCAGATCTGTAATATCAACATCTAGTATAGATGCTTTTTTTGCGTCTTCACGGTCAATGTCAAGCTCACAATACATCGTTTTAAGTAATGAACTTTTTCCAGAACCTACTTTGCCGATGATGTAGATAAATTCACCTTCGTTTACTTGTAAATCTACATCCTTTAATATAAGACGCTCATCTTGATATATATTGACCTTCTGATAATCTACTAACATATCTATTTGTTACTTTAAATCGTGATATTTCTTTTTTTTGTTACTATCCTTGTATGCTTATATTATTAGCTTAACTTATGGATCTATCTTATGCAAAGATAATAAAAATCTCTGGAATAGCCTTAAAAAGCAGAAAAAATGAAGCTAAACGACTTAATATCAGTGATATTACGGTGTCAAATGATGATAGACTAAGAGAGTGGTTCAAGGAAAACAATATGAGTAGTTACAATAAATAATGATGTACCGACCTGTTCAATCACAAAGGAAAAACAGAGGTATTACCCATTGGCGGAATTAAAATGATGGATAAATTTATAGGAAAGAAAAGTTGCACATACAAGATTTTATTTGTAACTTGGTGATAACCAAAACATTAAGCTTAATAATCCGTATGCACAACTTATATGCAAATTTCGTAAAAATACTTGATATATGTAAGCTCTGGCTTGAGAAAGTCGGGGCTTTGTGCAAAAAAAAGAGGGAGTGCCAGTTTTGACACACCCTCGTTGAGTTTTAGTTAAGTGAAATGAAGATTATAATATATCAACTAATTAAAGAACTTTCATTCGCCAAGTTACTCCAAGATCAATCATTGACTGTTTGTCTTTTAAATACCCATTCTCATTCGTATTTTTCCCAAAAGCATAACTATAATTAGCATGGAGACGTACTCGCTGGTCGGTAAGTGGGAAATATTCCATACCAACCCCTAATCGAGTTATTTCTGTATTAGGTAAGACACATTTATCAGCATCTGTATTTGTTTGGTTAACATCATAACTTGCCTTTGTCCATATATTGAAATGCTTGCTAGGCTGATAATCAACTCTTCCAGATATGGAGCAGTCTTTAAAGAAAAAGGCTTGATGTTTTGCAGCTCTATTCATTACATCAACTTGGACTTGCAACTTGTTTGTAATATCATATCGAGTACCTAGTGCTATATAGTTTATATATTTATTAGGCGCATATTCCATCATATTTACTGACCAATCTGTATGAAATCTGCCATGACTGCCATACCAAATTAAGTTGTAGGCATAAAGATTAGTTTTTTCGTTATGGCTGTGATTATACATCTTTTGAAACGGACTTTCAACAAATTGTGCAATAATCTTATCTTTCTTATTGTTTGTATCATAGCTTCCCCATACTCCCCATTCATAGCATGGAAAATTATAAGGGAATTCATAGAGTTGGAATACATCAATAGGAGCTGGATCGAAATCCCAACCACCTACCATTACAGCCCATTTTCCTGCTGTTAGTGTAAAGTTGTTGTTAATGTGGTATGATAAGTAAAGCCAATCAGTAGCATCAAAAAAAGAGTAATCTTTGTTGATACCATTAAGACGCTGTCGGTACATGTACGAGAACTTTTTGCCAATGTTGCCTTTGAGAATAAGGTTTAAATTAGTACCCTTAAATCCTGAATTCTCATGATCGGTTTTACCGTCAACCTTTTCATTGCAGAAATCTCCGCGTGCTTCAAAAGTAATATTTATAGGTTTCTGTTTGGAGTCCTGCGCCTGTACCGAATAGGTATATAAAGCAGTTAATAATAGTAGTGATCTTAATTTCATAGGATCAGTGTCTTATATTTTATGTTAAAAAAAATGTTGTAGCAATAAAAAGTGTAGGTAACTAATTAGTTAAAATTACCAGTCTTTAGCAAACCTTTCTTTTTCCACTGGCCATATACTTCACTCACAACATCAGACGAAATGAAGCTTGGTATCTGTTCTTTACCCATATAGTCAATGAGTTTACCAAAGTCATCTTTATCGAGTACTACTTCCAGTTGAATTTTACGGTCGCCAGAATATCCACCAATAACTTCGTGCAACGTACAGCCTTTGCCTAAGTGTTCTGTAATGAATGTTTTGATACGAACATAATCATCCGATATGATGAACACACGCGTTTTTGAGTTCATTGATGACATAAAGTAGTTTAGGATTAAGCCGTTTAGCCATGTTCCTATTAAGCCAATTACAACTAGATGTACAGGATTGATTAAGAAAGCTGTGCAACAGATTAAACCACCTGCTATGGTAACAGCTGTGCCTAGTTGTATATGAAAATATTTATTAAAGATTTTAGCAAGGATATCAAGTCCTCCCGTAGAAGCATTGATACTAAATAATATAGCTTGAGAAGCACTTAATATTAGTACAAAGCTGAGTAAGTCAAACCAAGGGTTGGGTATAGCTTGTGTTCCGATATATGTTGTAAAAATCGAATCCTTCATAGGAACGATATTGCTAATAAAGTCAATCATAGGCCCTAGTATCAATGCTGTATATACAGTCTTAGCACCAAACTCGTTACCTATTAGTATAAAAGAAAGGATTAATAAGATAGCGTTAATACCAAAAATCATTTGCCCTATGCTAATGAAACCAACCAGTTTTGATAGAACAATTGATAAGCCTGTAATGGAGCCAACAATCAATTTACTAGGGATAAGAAAAAAATGAAGTCCTAAGGCTGCTATAAACATGCCAAAGGTCATAATAAATAGTTCTATCCAAAACTTTTTTGTGGAAATCAGATGCAACACTGTTTGCAAAAGATCTTGTAAGTTTAATGACCCTTTTTTAGGCTGCTCAAATTTGTTATTCATAATGAAAGGATATGATAATAGTTTTGTTTGTTATATTCTTATAAGGTGTTTATATGTTTTATTAGGCTATACCTAAATTATTATATATGTGCTAGTTATGTCTTTACCACATTATCTCATAATATTTAAATATTGCTTTTAATTATCTCTTATTGTTTAGGTTAGACTTAGTTAACTGTGTCTATTTGCTGCTGCAAATTTATCACTTTTTTATGAACTTACAAGCATTTTAATCAAAAGTTATCGACTTTTTTTATTTTATTTTTATACACGTAGAGTCAACTAGCAAGTGCAAAATTATAAAACGTATTTGAAGAATTCACACTTTGGTGTAGAAAAGTTTAATTTTTCTCTCGGTCTTTCGTTCAATTTCTTTTGTATCGACATTATTCTCTTGTCTGTGTAATGTTCAAACGAATCCTTTTTCGGTATATATTGTCTGATTAGTTTATTTGTATTCTCAATAGCTCCCTTTTGCCATGAGCAATATGGATCAGCGAAGTACACGGGTACGCCTAAGAACTTGGTAATGTCCTTATGTGCTGCAAATTCAGGTCCGTTGTCTGTTGTAATGGTCTTCAGACTGTCTTTGTATGGTAGCAGTAGTTTCCTAACTACCTTTGCCAGAGGCTTTGACTGCTTTCCAAATGGCAGTTTCTGCATAAGTAGCATATTGGTGGATTTCTCCACCAGTGTGAGTATGGCATGCTGGTCAGGGTCTACGATTAAGTCCATCTCAAAATCTCCGAATCTCTTCCCGTCAACTTCCTTACTTCTTTCATGGATACTCAACCTATCTTTAATTGGAAGATGTCTGCCCTTGGGACGATGCCTGTATTTCATCTTATGTCTTGTGTGTTTGGCAAGTTCCCCTGTTGTATCATTATGGATGATATTATAAATGGATTGGTGGGATACCTTTATCCCCTCACTCTTGCGCAGATAACCTGATATTTGTCGTGGAGACCACTGATCATTAGTGATATATTCCTTAATCCTCCAGACTAATTCATCGGAGAGCCTGGCGTTCTTTACCGTTCTCTTTCTGCGCTGCATAGCCATATCGTGTGCCTTTGTCCAAATATACTTTCCCGATGACGTACTGTTGCGTTTGATTTCACGCGAAAGTGTTGACTGGCTGATGCCGACGATTGCGGCAATCTCTTTTCTCCCTGTTTTCTTTTGGAGTAAGGCGAAAATTTGCGACCTTTGCTCCGAGATTAATTGATGATACATAAACAATACAAAGTTAGTTAATCTTTGGGAGACAGAGGTCTCCTTTTTTTTATTTGTATTGCTGGTTGTTTCTTTTTCCTCACCGAGAGATGCAGACAACCTCTCGCTACGCTTCGAGAACGTCTGCATCTCTCGGTGAGGGCTACTCTTTTATTGCACTTCGTTTTGGAACTTGCATACACAGCTTCTGTTTATAAAAGTATGTGCTTCAATAAGTTGTAGTTTTTTATTTCAAATATATTTTTAATAAAAAAACAAACTTACAGTTTTATACTAAATATCATATTTTATTGGCTAGTATTTATTTTTTTATTATCAGATAATAATGATACTGATATGCGCTGTTATATTTTACTATTACATCTACTAATTGCAATCACATATTTTTCTACCGATAATTTATTAAATAAAAAATTGTACAATCAATAGTTTTTGTTATCTTTGTGAAAAGTAATAAAAAACCTCATGCGCTTATGAGCTACCTAAGATTCGAAAAGACACTAATGACCAACTTACAAGATTCGTTATCGCGTGAATTATTGCGAACGAATAGGTCGGGAGCCTACTCCTGTTCAACGCTTGTTGATTGTAACACTAGAAAATACCATGGATTATTAGTTGTCCCTATTCCTGAGTTAGATAATGACAATCATGTTTTGTTAAGCTCGCTTGATCCTACCGTGATACAGCATGGAGCTGCGTTTAATTTGGGCTTGCATAAATATCAAGGAGAAATATTTAGTCCGAATGGGCATAAATATATTCATGAATTTGATTGTGATATTGTGCCAACAACAATCTATCGTGTTGGTGGAGTTGTGTTGAAAAAGGAAGTTGTTTTTCAGCATTATGAAGATAGAATTTTAATAAGATACACACTATTAGAAGCCCATTCTAAGACAACATTACAGTTTCGTCCTTTTATGGCTTTCCGAAGTGTAAAGCAATTTACACATGAAAATGGTGCTGTTAATCGTGATTATCAGTTAGTAGATCATGGTATTAGCACTTGTATGTATAGTGGTTATCCCTCTCTTTATATGCAATTCTCCAAGGAAAATGAATTCCACTTTGACCCTAATTGGTATCGTGGATTAGAATATCCTAAGGAAAAACAGCGTGGTTACTTATCAGATGAAGATCTTTATGTGCCAGGTTATTTTGAGATGGCAATAAAGAAAGGTGAAAGTATTGTATTCTCTGCTTCAACAAGCGAATGTAAGACGAGATCTTTAAAGCGTTTGTTTCAAAAAGAGCTAAATGATCGCAATCCTCGTGATAATTTTTTTCATTGTCTGATCAATGCTGCTCACCAATTTCGTAATCGTGCTAAAAATGATGAACGCTATATTCTTGCAGGCTATCCTTGGTTTAAATGTAGAGCAAGAGATCAGTTTGTTTCATTGCCAGGATTAACCCTTAGTACAAATGAGCAAGATTACTTTGAATTAGTGATGGAGACGGCAGAGATAGGTTTAAGAGAGTTTATGATTGGTAAACCACTCACTGTTGATATTGATGAGATAGACCAACCCGATGTACCATTATGGTGTATTTGGACCTTACAGCAATACGCTAAATCGGTAGGAGTAGAAAAATGTAAAAAACGTTATGGAAAGTTGCTTTCAGATATTGTACGCTATATCCTAGCAGGTAAGCATCCTCTATTGAAAGTGATGGAAAACGGACTTGTTTATGCTGATGCCAATGGGAAAGCTATTACTTGGATGAACTCGCATAGTCAAGGAAAAACAATTATTCCTAGATCTGGATATATTGTAGAGTTTAATGCTCTTTGGTATAACGCTCTTAAATTTGTTGCATCATTTGAACATGATGGAGGAGATAATAATTTAGCAACGAACCTTGATACTATAGCGGACAAGTGTAAGGAGAATTTTGTTTCAACTTTCTATAATGAGTTTGGGTATCTATTTGATTATGTTACCGATACTAATTTTCAAGATTGGAGTGTCCGTCCTAATATGATTTTCCCCGTTGCTTTCGATTATTCGCCTCTCAATATAGAGCAAAAGAAGACGGTGCTAGATTATTGTACACGCGAGTTGCTTACTCCGAAGGGATTGCGTACGCTCTCACCCAAAAGTACTGGATATACTCCTAGATATATTGGTACACAAGAAGAACGCGATCTTGCTTATCATCAAGGCACAGCATGGCCATGGCTGGGAGGCTTCTATATGGAAGCATGCCTAAAACTTTATAAGCAAACACGTTTGAGTTTTGTAGAGCGCCAACTTGTAGGTTTTGAAGATGAAATGTTTCATCATTGCATAGGCACTTTACCTGAGCTTTTTGATGGTAATCCACCTTTTCATGGTCGTGGAGCCATCTCGTTTGCTATGAACGTAGCCGAAGTTTTACGTACCCTAGAACTTTTAGAAACCTATCAATATAATAAGGAAGAACCTAGATGAAAGTATTAATGTTTGGATGGGAGTATCCTCCTCATGTATATGGTGGACTAGCTACTGCCAATTTCGGTATTTCTGAAGGACTTCATGCACAAGGTGATGTGGAAACTATTTTATGTTTACCTCACCCTTTTGGAGATGAAGACAGAACTTTTGCAAATATCGTTGCAATGAATTGTGTTCCTATTGCTTACCGTGATGTTAGTTATGATTATATACAGCAACGTGTAGGCAATATTATGTTGCCAGACTTGTATTATCAATTGCGCGATCATATTTATGACGATTTTAATTATATGCACTGCAATGATCTTGGTGCATTAGAGTTTGCTGGCGGTTATCCTAGTAATTTGCATGAAGAAATTAATAATTACTCTATTATAGCTGGAGTCGTGGCTCGCACTTTCAATTATGATATTATTCATGCTCACGATTGGCTAACTTTCCCTGCAGGTATTCATGCTAAGCGTATTTCAGGTAAACCTTTGTGCATCCATGTGCATGCCACCGATTTTGACCGATCTCGAGGAAAGGTTAATCCTACTGTTTATGCAATAGAAAAAGATGGTATGGACAATGCAGACTGCATTATGTGTGTGTCAGAACTTACGCGTCAAACAGTAATTAATCAATATCACCAAGATCCACGCAAGGTGTTTACTGTTCATAACGCCGTTTATCCATTGAAAGATGAGATTGCAGCTGTTGAGCGTCCTAACCATCAAGGGAAAGAGAAAACGGTAACTTTCTTAGGGCGTATTACGATGCAAAAAGGACCAGAATATTTTGTGGAAGCAGCCAATATGGTTTTGCATCGAACGAAAAATGTTCGCTTCTGTATGGCTGGATCAGGAGATATGATGGAAGCAATGATAAAGCTTGCTGCCGACCGTGGTATTGCCGATCGTTTCCACTTCCCAGGTTTTATGCGTGGTAAAGAGGTGTATGAATGTTTGAAACGCTCAGATGTTTATGTTATGCCTTCGGTTAGTGAGCCATTTGGCATCTCTCCTTTAGAAGCGATGCAATGTGGAACACCAACGATTATTTCTAAGCAAAGTGGATGTGCCGAAATATTAACCAACTGTATAAAGATAGATTATTGGGATATTCATGCTATGGCAGATGCAATATTTTCTATCTGTAATAATGATAGCTTGTTCAACTATCTTTCAATAGAAGGCAAGAAAGAAGTCGATCAGATTACATGGGAAAAAGTAGGTGCTTGGATACGCCAATTATATTTCCAAACCTTAGGCTGGATGTAATCATCTAAAATTATCATTACACAATCAACTAAACTAAAAAAAATAATGAAAACAATTTGTTTATACTTCGAAATACATCAGATAACTCACTTGAAGCGTTATCGTTTCTTTGATATAGGTATTGATCATTATTATTATGATGATTATGAGAATGAACGTTCTATCAGAGAGATAGCAGAGCATAGCTATATACCTGCCCTTAATACCATACTTGAGATGGTGAAGGAAAATGGTAAATTCTTTAAAGTAGCTTTCTCTCTTTCAGGTGTGGGCATTGAACAATTAGAAGTGTATGCTCCACAAGTACTTGAAAAACTTCAAGAGCTTAACGAAACGGGATGTGTTGAATTTCTTGCCGAGCCATATTCGCATGGACTATCATCTTTAATCAACGAGCAATGTTTCAAGGAAGAAGTAAAACGTCAAGCTAATAAAATCTATGAACTCTTCGGACGTAAACCAAAAGTCCTACGCAATTCCTCACTAATTTATAATGATGAAATAGGATTAATAGCTGCTCAAATGGGATTTGAGGGTATGCTTACCGAAGGTGCTAAGCAAGTGTTGGGATGGAAATCACCACATTATATATACCATTGTGCATTACAGCCCAAATTGAAATTACTGCTTCGAGATATTAATCTCAGTGATGACATCTCTTTACGATTTGGCAATACCACATGGGAAGGGTATCCACTTTTTGCAGATAAGTTTATCAATGATATTGCTGCTTTACCAAAGGAAGAAGAGTTTATCGGATTGTTTATGAATTTGTCAGCACTGGGTATAGATCAGCCTCTTTCTAGCAATATCTTAGAATTTCTACATGCCTTGCCTCTATATGCTAAGGAAAAAGAAATAGGCTTTAGCAATCCTTCAGAGGTATGCAAAACCCTAAATAGTGTTAGTGCCTTAGATGTACCAGACACTTTAAGTTGGAATGATGAAGAGCGTGATTTAAGTACATGGCTTGGCAACCCTATGCAACGTGAAGCTTTCAACAAACTTTATAGTGTTGCCGATCGTATTCGTATAGCCCAAGATCCTCGTATTAGCCAAGATTGGGATTATCTTCAAGCGAGTAATAACTTTAAAGCAATGTCAACAAAGCCTTCGCATGTAGGCATGTATCGCGGTATTTATAACGATGCCTTTGATGCTTTTACTAACTATATGAATGTACTTGGCGATTTTCTTAATAGGGTAGACGCTCTGTACCCTGCAGAAATAGATAATGACGAACTAAATAGCTTGCTCACTACTATTCGCAATCAAGGTGAAGAAATAGAAATTAAAGATAAAGAAATAGCTAGACTTAAAAACAAAGTAGATAAACTTGAAGGTAAGGTTTCAAAAACGACAACTACAAAGGTAAAGACTACAAAATCACGTGTAAGGAAAGCAAAGATAGAATAAAAACTAAGAGGCTAGTAATCAATTGTGGTTACTAGCCTTTTTTTCCGATCCTTAATCTTACTATTTTACAAAGATTATCATTACCTTTGCAGAAAATTATAGAAGTATGCTTTTAGAAAAAATAGATAATCTCCTCAAGGAAGTAAGCGAGCTTTCAGCAAAGAAGGCTGAAGAAGTAGAGCAGCTTCGCTTGAGATTTCTTAGTAAGAAAGGTGAAATCACAGCATTAATGAGCGAGTTTCGTAATGTTCCTGCCGATCAAAAACGTGAAGTAGGTATCCGCATTAACGAATTAAAGCAACAAGCTCAAAACAAGATAAATGCGCTAAAGGAGCAACTTGCAACTAATGAAGCACAAAGTGATGATATCGACTTAACACGTACAGCTTACCCTATAGAGCTTGGTACACGTCATCCTTTAACCCTTGTTAAGAATGAAATTATCGACATTTTTGGTCGTATGGGGTTCACATTATATCAAGGACCTGAAATTGATGACGATCAACATGTATTTACAATGCTAAATTTTGCTGCTGATCATCCTGCACGTGATATGCAAGACACTTTTTTTATTGATCGTAGTAACACGCTCGATGTTACTAAGAATGTGCTTTTGCGTAGTCATACTTCTAATGATGAAGCCCACTATATGTCTACCCACGAACCTCCTATTCGTGTGCTTTGTCCTGGTCGTGTGTATCGTAACGAAGCCATTAGCGCCCGTGCGCATTGCTTCTTCCACCAAGTTGAGGGGCTTTATGTAGATAAAAATGTGAGCTTTACCGACTTGAAACAAGTTCTTCTCACCTTTGCACGTGAAATGTTTGGAGCTAATACTAAAATACGGTTGCGTCCTAGCTATTTCCCATTCACAGAACCTAGTGCCGAGATGGATATTAGCTGTAATATCTGTGGTGGTGAAGGCTGTGGCTTCTGCAAACATACTGGTTGGGTTGAAATATTAGGTTGTGGTATGGTTGACCCACACGACCTTGAGGCTTGTGGTATTGACTCAAGTGTATATACAGGTTATGCTTTTGGTATGGGGGTAGAACGCATTGCAAATTTAAAGTATCGTGTAAGCGACCTTCGTCTTTTCTCTGAAAATGATACTCGCTTCTTACGTGAGTTTGAAGGCGCATAATAATTTTTGATGCAAAAGCTCTATAAAATAATAACTAGGTTCAACAAGCTTTTCTTTGAACCTAGTTATTGTTGTTTATAAATGTTTCGATTTTTATAGCCTACATATTATATAATCCTAATGCAATTACTAAAAACGCTCTTTTAAGACTAATAATATTCGGTTAATTTTTTTTAGAAAATATTTGACAACCAACTAATCTGTCATCTTTTTTATTTAAAAAGGTCATCTTTTACACAGTTAAAGGTTATCTTTTGATGAGTAAAAGATGACCTTTTGCTTCTTAAAAGATAACCTTTTATTTTATGATTTTAAATTGCTGTTAATCAGCATGATACGTTGTTGGCTGTTTTATAAATCCTTATGTTGTTATAAGTAAAAATAGTTGACTTTCACTAGATTTATCAAACACTTACTACTTTTTGAGAAGAATATTTGCTAAAATATAAATTTTTATGAGGAAAGACGGTATATCTCTAATTATATTCTATGGTAAACTTCATCAAATGGGAGGCGGAAACGATCACCATGCACACCATCTGGTACTCGAATACCACAAGTTATAATCATATTAATTTCACAGTTGTAAGGTAGTGAAAGTGCTTTCTTTACCAATTTGCTATCAAAGCCTTCAAGTGGACACGTATCGTATCCAGCTTCAGCCATACCGAGCATAAAGGTTTGTACGGCAAGTGCGCAACTTTTATGTGTAACAACTCGCATATCTTGTTCGGAAACTTGTCGAATAATAGGTCGAAACATACCAATTACTTGTGCGAGTAGCTTTCTGAATGCTCCTATACCCCCGAAGCATCTGCTATATACAAAAGGCATTAGTTTGCCATAATATTGGTATACCACTTTAGACCGTCTTTCGTGGGTTTCAGCAGGGCTATTGCGCTTGATATTTCCTAGTTCAAAATCTAAATTTGCTTTAGCATGTTCTTTATATTTGTCTTGACGTGTTACGAACACTACAATTTCTTGTGCTGTTCGTGCTGTCTTTTGTCCAAGCAAAGCTATAGTAAGTTTGTCTTTTACGGCTTGATCTGTAATGTGATAACATTCCCATAGCTGCATATTTGAGCTAGTAGGGGCTAGTGTTGCCATTCTTAGACATTCCTTCACGCGCTCAGTGTCTAGTGGCTTGTTTTCATCAAAATGACGAATAGCTCGACGGTGTTCTAATATCTCGTTTAAACTCATTCTTTATTATCCTTTCTTTTTTGTTCTATAATATACAATAATGTGTTCTAACACTATTATTTTTCTACTCTACAAAAATACGACATTCTTTTTATAAAGATAAGTTTTGCAAGATGTAATTTTAAGAAACTGTTTCTATAGTTCTTTATCAAATGAACGTATTAGTACACAATAATAATGGCTTTCCCTACAACTTCAGCATCTTCTGTTAGGAAGGCACTACTATATTTTGCTATATGCTCACCATTAATTTTAATATCTTCAAAAGCAAAAGCAATACAACTTTTTTTCGATTTTATATGGTGATAATTATTTATTATTTTAACACTTGCATTTACTTCGGGCTTAAATATAACATTAAAATCTATAGCTCCGACACTATTTAATGATGTTATTTTATCAGAACCATCAAAAGTAAAAGGTTCTGTAGAGGTTAGCCTCACCTTACCAGTTGGAGTTATGAGGGTTATACTCCCTTCTAAAGGAAGTATGATACGTTTGTAACCATCAAAGTTAGAAAAAGTACTTTCTGGACTTTCTATAACAGCCGATGATATTCTTATATCAAAATCTCTATTATCTAATAAGCTATTAGCAGGAAGTATCATTATTTCTCGTGTAACTCCACCTCCCCATATATTGACTTTGTAATCAGATAAGTTTAAAATTTTCATTTTCCTCACTTTTATAATTATATCTAAGTTAAGATCTATCTATGCAAATTTAATAAAAAAAGATGAGTTTATTTGTGATCGCTACAAGTTTAGATTTTTGTAGCAATATGATCGTAACGAAAAAGAGACTAGCTTGTGTGTTATACAAAACTAGTCTCTTTTTCGTATATTGTGCGTTTTATTGCTGTAGTAATGTCTCTATTTGAGTAGCAATATTTTCAATTTTCTCTGTTGGTTCGAAACGAGCAACAACTTGTCCTTTTTTATTTATCAAGAATTTAGTAAAATTCCATTTAATATCAGTATTCTCTTTGTAATTAGGATCTGCCTTTGATAGCATTTCGTCAAGAATAGGGTAGAGTGGGTGAGTTTCGTCCCAACCTGCAAAACCTTTTTGTTCTTTTAGGAATGTAAATAATGGCTCTGCATCTTCGCCATTTACTTTTATCTTTTTAAAGCGAGAAAACTCTGTGCCATAGGTAAGCTTACAGAATTGGTGAATACTTTCATCTGTACCAGGAGCTTGATTACCAAACTGGTTACAAGGGAAATCAAGAATTTCAAAGCCTTGTGTATGATACTTCTCATACAAAGCCTCAAGCTCTTCGTAAGTAGGTGTAAAACCACATTTTGTTGCTGTGTTAACAATTAAAACTACTTCATTTGCATATTCCTTCAAAGAAACGCTTTTACCTTTTCTGTCTTTTACAGAAAACTCATAAATTGTTCTCATCGTTCTTGGTTTATATATCTCTTTTTATTTTTTGATATTCTTATTGGATACAAATGTACAAAGAAAAATTCAAGGAAAGATGCAAAGAGTCGTATTTAAATAAGATATAATTATTTTCTTTTTTGTACTTTTGTGAAATATACATCCTACAAATATACTAAACTCAATGATGCTGATGAATAACAATTTGGATAAAAGCCAATTGCCTGTAGTGGAAGCTAATAAGGGTTACCATTTAGTTTTAGCACCCCCTGGTTGTGGGAAAACGCATATTCTAGCGGAGCGAATTAAGAATGCTAGAGCAGAAGGTGTAGCTTTTAAAGATATGCTTTGTCTTACTTTTACTAATCGGGCTGCACGAGAAATGGAATCACGTATTGAAAGTTTATTACACGAGGATGACATATCAGAGTTACAAATAGGAAATGTACACCATTTTTGTTCTAAGTTTTTGTTTGAAGAGAACAAGGTTCCTGCAGATGCTTCTATCATAGATGATGAAGAAGCTGTGAGTATTATAGCTGATTATAGAAATGAAGATGATGAGAGAGTAATCGGTGATTATCAGCGATATAAAGGGTATCAACAAATAATATTCTTTTCTCATTTAATATATCAACTCAAACACAAACATCCTTGGGAGATATTTCTACATCCAGAATGTTTATCTAGGGAAGACCGAGAGGTTGTAAAATATATTTGTAACGCACAACGCATAGAGTATAATGCGGACGCTATTATTCATATATATGAACATGCAGAGGTTTACATGGATGATGTAAACAACTTTGGCGTCGATCATACCCTTGCGTCTAAAATGCTAGCTTTACTCCATAAAATGTATTTTGCTTCTTGCTATGAACGGTACAAAACAGAAAACCATTTGCTTGATTTTGAAGATCTATTACTCTTTACCTACGATGTTTACAAGAAAGATAAAGATAGTAAGCATTATAAGTGGATACAAGTAGATGAAGTTCAGGATTTGAACGGAATGCAGCTAGCTATTATTGACTTACTGACCGACAAGGATAATCCAGTGGTAATGTTTTTAGGCGATGAACAGCAAGCTATATTTTCCTTTATGGGTGCAAAAACAGATACGCTTAATCTGCTAAAACTGCGTTGCAAAGATAATATTCATCATCTAATAAAAAACCATCGTTCGCCAAAATATCTGCTAGATATTTTTAATACTTATGCGGAGAAGAAGCTTAAAATAGATAAAGATTTATTACCGATTACAGACAATGATATAGAGGCTGACGAAGATAGTTTAAAACTACTTTATAGCAATACTATCGAAGATGAAATAATCAATATAGTAGCACAAGCAAAGGAACTACATCGGAAGAATAAAGAAGAAACTACTGCTATTATTGTCAACTCGAATGCTGATGCCGATAAAATTAGTAAAGCTATGTCAAAAATACATCTCACCCATTTCAAAGTATCGGGCAAGGATTTATTTGATACGCCTGCTATGAAATTACTTTTATCGCATCTTAGTATTTTATCTAATGAACATAATTTCATAGCATGGACTAGATTAATGAAAGGAGTTAACGCTTTAGATACAAATGCTTTATCAAGAAGGTTTAATAGGAAACTTAAACAGTTATCCATATCACCAACCGACCTATTAGCGTATAAAGAAAATACTTACGTAAATGATTTTCTCAATGCTTTTCATCAGCAGGAGATTGTTGTTTTTGATACAGAAACAACGGGCTTAGATGTGTTTACAGATGACATAATAGAGATTTCTGCTATAAAGATAAAGGAAGGTAAGATAGTAGGAGAGCCACTTGATCTTTATATCTATACAGATAAACCTATTTTGCAAAAGTTAGGAACAAAAGAAAATCCATTATATGAGATTTATCATAAGAAGCTAGCTAGTGGGGAATTACTTAAGGCTAATGATGCGTTAAATAAATTCATAGAGTTTGTGGACAATAGTACGCTTATTGGGCATAATATTAATTACGATTACCATATACTAGATAATTGTTTAAAACGCTATGCAAATGACTGTATGGATAACCATTCATATAAATATTTTGACTCCCTAAAACTTATTCGGTTACTTGAACCTTCTCTTCGTTCATATAAATTAGAGTATTTATTGGAAAGGTTTCAGTTGGAAGGCATCAATAGTCATCAATCTATTGACGATGTTAAAGCAACTATCAGTTTGATAAATTATTGTGCAGATAAAGCCCAACTTGTCGTAGAAAAGCAGATGGACTTTTTAAATCATAAACAGGTTTTTAAAGTGGCTAATAAGTTAAGGGCTTATTATGGAGAGATTTACAAAGAGGCTAAAGCAAGTTTATATGAAATATATAGTACGGCTGAACCTATTCTTATTACCTCCTTGGTAAAAGCGCATAATGCTTTTGTTGCTGATAAAACAATAGATACAGTGAAGCGTTTAGATTATGTTTTGCGTTATATTAAATTGGATCTAATAGGTGAAGATATAGGTCATAATGCCCTTGTTGATCAGCTCTCTCATTTTATGATGGATATTAATACTATGAAAGAAAGCGATTTTTGCAATAGTAAGAGCATTAAAGAACGCATTTACGTTACTACTATTCATAAGGCTAAAGGTTTGGAATTTGATAATATTATTGTTTTTGATGCCGTTAATGGTCGTTATCCTAATGCTTATAATAAGAATTCAAAGGAAAATGAAGAAGATGCCCGTAAGTTTTATGTGGCATTATCACGTGCAAAAAAACGTGTTCTAATAGCCTATGCCTTATCACAAGTGGATAGGTATGGAAACATACATAACAGAGAAATTACTCCTTTTATGAACGATATTCTGAAATATTTTAATTAGTGGAAAGTATGATAAAAATAGAATTAGCAAAAAAAGAACAAGCAACTATTATCGCATCGCTTATAATGGAAGCTATGAACTATGACTGTTGTCAATGGTTTATAGGACTAGACAATACTTTAGATAGTTTCCATAAATTATTATCAAGACTTGTGGAGAGCGATAATTCACTTTACTCTTATCATAATACATTAGTTGCTGTAAATGAAGATGGCGATGTTGTAGGTATCTGTGTCTGCTATGATGGTGCAAAAGTAAAAGAACTAAGAAAATCGTTTGAAATTGAGATGCTACAAACTTATGAGAAGGACTATTCTCACTTACCATACGAAACGAAAGCTGGAGAATTTTATATAGACTCCCTTTGTGTTCATCAGGAGTGGAGAAAGAAGGGTATAGCCTCTCAATTACTTAATGTCGCAAAAGAAAAGGCAAATGGCTTACATCTTCCTGCTAGTTTGCTCGTTGATACTAGTAATTCTAAAGCTGAAGCACTATATATACGGTTAGGATTTAAGTATGATAGCAAAACAAAATGGGGAGGACACAGTATGAAACGGTTAATATATGTAAACGGTGAGAAATAAAAGTTATAAAATAGAATTTTTATAAGCTTTTACTTGCGTATTAAGAAATAATGCGTAACTTTGCACTGTGTTTTTCATAGTATTAGATTTAAGGTTAACAATGTTTGGAGTACAGCGGTACTCCTTTTTTTATGCCTATAATTTAAAGCTCTTCAATTTTTGAGTGGATAAACAACAAAAAAGAACTATATATTTCTAAATAGGTTTATGGACTTTTTCCCACCTGACTTCGTCACTCAAAAAATACGTATTTTACAACTAATTGATAAACAAAGTTTTGTATCTTTGCGTCACCTGTTTTTGGGTGACGCAAAAGGTTTTTTAACTATGTTTGTCAGAAAGAAAAGACATCGTTCTGGCAATATTGGAGTTATTGTTGTCGAGAAAATTGGAGGTAAAATGAAGGAACTTTCCACAATTGGAGTAGCATATAATGAAGACGAGGTCGAAAATCTTGTGAATGAAGCAAAAGAATGGATTACCAGAGAGAATTTACGCCGACATCCCCAGCTTGATCTATTCAGCGAGGAACGTGAGGCCTGCGACTGCGAGCGTGAAGAGGTTCGCCGTGTTCTGTCCAATGTCAGCAATATCCTTCTCAACGGATGCGACTTGATATTGGACCGCACTTTTGACAGGATTGGCTTCAACCGTATTGACGACGAAGTGTTCCGCAAGCTCGTGAAAGCCCGCCTGGCATATCCGACGAGCAAGGCTGCCACGGTTGAATACCTGAAAAACCATTTTGACGAAGATGTGGATCTCTCAAAAATCTATCGCTATCTTGACAAGCTTAGCGACCATCAGCACGAAATTGTACAGGATATAAGTGTGCACCATACCGCTAAACTGTTTGGTGGCAATATCGGCGTGTTATTCTATGATGTCACCACACTTTACTTTGAAGCAGATTATGAGGATGAATTACGAAAGACAGGTTTCTCGAAAGAGGGACGTCACAGTAATCCTCAAATCATACTTGGACTGCTTGTCAGCCTTGGTGGCTATCCGCTTGCCTATTGCATCCATGAAGGCAACAAATATGAGGGTCATACGATGCTGCCGACGATAAATGAGTTTGTAAGCAAATACGGATTGGAAAACTTCGTTGTGGTGGCAGATTCCGGTCTGATGAACAATGCCAACATAGCGGAACTTGAATCGCATGGCTACAAGTATATAATAGGTGCGAAGATAAAGAATGAAAGTCAGGAGGTCAAGAACTGGATACTGGAACAGTCCAAGCGCGACTGCCAGATGGTTGAATATGACAAAGGAGGCGGACGGCGTCTCTTGGTCGGCTATACTGATGATCGTGCAAAGAAAGATGCCTATAACCGCGAAAAAGGTATACGCAGGTTAGAAAAAGCTTACAAGCATGGTGTGCTCACTAAAGGCAACATCAACAAAAGAGGCTACAATAAGTTTTTATCCATAGATGGTGAAGTGAAAGTCGCTATCAACTATGACCGTGTTGCCGACGACTCCAAATGGGACGGCCTAAAAGGATATATCACCAATACGGATATGCCGATACAGAATGTATACACGGCATATCACAACCTTTGGCATGTAGAAAGGGCTTTCCGTATAGCAAAATCAAAGATAGAGATACGTCCCATGTTCCATTTTACACGCAAACGAATCGAGGCCCATATATGTATCTGTTTCGTGGCTTTGAAAGTATACAAGGAATTGGAGCGTATGCTGAAGGCCTCAGAGATTAAGATGAGCGTAGACAAGGTGCTTGCATTGGCAAAGACAATCACAACGATACAAATCAAGCTACCTCTGAACAAGGAGGTTTATACACAAACAATGCTGATGACAAGGCATCAGAAAATAGCTAAACTATTTGATGAGGATTTTTGGGTGACGCAATGACGAAGTCAGGAAAAAGAACTATATATTTCTAAATAGGTTTATGGACTTTTTCCCACATAAAAATCTATAGTGTTAAGGCATTTCAAGTTTATGATAGTTTACTCTAGCTAAAATTTATAGATAATTATAACTCTGGCTGATCTATACCTAGCGTCTTAAAAAACGCATCTAAATCTTTACTCAATCCTTGCATCAAATCACCACCAATAATAGCGATGTCATCATCAACGAGATAAAGTTCTGCAATATGATTGCCCTCATCATCCTCCAAAACAAAACTAAAAGGCATCATAATATTCATACTTTCAATAGTGGAACTTAGCTGTATAAGGACGGCTTGTAAGTGAGGAATAATATTCTTAAAGAATTGGTCATCATCTGTCTCTATCCATTTGTCTACAATGCAACGTGTAATCTCTTCGTCGTTATCGTCAAAAGCAAAAAGATCGCCTGTATCTTGAGACACACGTAAGTGGATGTCTGTTACAACTGGATCGTCGGTGGGATGCGAAAACTTTAGTGCCACTTTTTTAATGAAGCGTTCTAGTTGTTGCTGCGTTTGTTCTGTTAGTTTCATAAGGCAATATTACATTTTAAGTTGGAAGTTGGACAAATGTACAAAAGTTTTTTATGAAAAAGTTTTTTTTATGGTATAATTTAGAAATTAAGTCATTTTTCTGAACCTGCTTAAAAAGAATTAGTATCTTTGTGCATCGTTATATGTAAATACTAAACGTGGAATATAAATAAAATATCACAATTAAATAAGTATGAAACAAACAATTCTTGTTACGGGTGGTACAGGCTTTATTGGTTCACACACATCAGTAGAACTTATCGAAGCAGGTTACGATGTTGTAATAGTTGATAATCTTTCTAACTCAAAGTTAGAGGTTCTTGATGGTATTGAGCAGATTACAGGTGTACGTCCAGCTTTTGAACAAATAGATTTGCGCGATTTTGATGCCACCGAAAAAGTTTTCAAGAAGTATCCTCAAATTAAAGGTATAATCCACTTTGCTGCTTCTAAAGCTGTAGGCGAGAGTATAGAGAAGCCTTTAATGTATTATAGAAATAATGTGATTTCGTTAGTAAACTTGCTAGAGTTGATGCCAAAATATGATGTTAAAGGTATCATTTTTTCTAGCTCTTGTACCGTTTATGGTCAGCCTAAGAATGAAGATTTACCCGTAACAGAAGATGCTCCACATCAGAAAGCAACATCTCCATACGGCAATACAAAAGAAATTAATGAGCAAATTATCTACGATTATATTCATAGTGGAGCAAAGATAAAAAGTGTTATTTTACGCTATTTCAACCCTATTGGAGCTCATTCTTCTGCATTGATAGGTGAATTACCTAATGGAGTACCAAACAACTTGATCCCTTTTGTAACACAAACTGCTATAGGTATCCGTAAAGAACTTACTTTGTTTGGTAACGATTATAATACTCCAGATGGGACTTGTGTTCGCGATTTTATATACGTAGTAGATCTTGCAAAAGCCCATGTGGCAGCTATGACACGCGTGTTAGATAAGGATACAGAAGCTATAGAATACTTCAATATAGGCACAGGACATGGTAACTCAACGCTTGAAATAGTAAATACTTTTGAGAAAGCAACAGGTGTGAAGCTTAATTGGAAGTTTGGTCCTCGTCGTGAAGGAGATATTGAACAAATTTGGGGAGATTGTACACGCGCTAACAACGTTCTTGGGTGGAAAGCCGACACTCCTCTTGATAAGGTTTTGGCATCGGCATGGAAATGGCAACTGAAGCTAAGGGAAGATGGAGTGATGTAAATATATATTTCTTCTAGAATTACTTTATATAAACGAAAGTGAAAGGAATTGTTTACATATTAGGTCTAATGCTTTTGATGGTATTCGATGTATCAGCAAGAGAGTGGACTGCAACTGAAATTCCAATGGTTCATCTTCAAGATTTGCGTAAATACGTATGCGATCCTGAAGGAATTATGTCGGAATCGCAACGCGACACAGCAGATAGTTATCTTTCACGTCTTTATAAAGAGAGTGGGGTGCAACCTGTGTTCGTTATTGTAAACAATGTAAAGGAAGGGGATGTTTTCCGTTTTGCTCAGGACATCGGTAACCAGCAAGGTGTGGGGGATAAAAAGACCAATCGCGGACTTGTTGTCGTTGTAGCCGTAAGTGATAAAAAATACTTTATAGCTCCAGGTGAAGGCTTAGAAAAAGATTTAACCGATGTAGAATGTGATGACATTGCTCGTGCTTGTATTGTTCAGAGTATGCGAGCTAATAATCCCAATGCCGCTATGGTGAACACTGCTAAAGCTATATACAATAAATTTAAAACGGGTAAAACTGGTTTTGAAGAAACTAGTAACAAAAGTAGTGATAGTTTTGCTGGAATTTTCTTTATTTTATTAGCTATATTTATCATTTATATGTATTCACGTGGGAGTAATAATAAAGGAAAAGGTGGTAATGATCGCGGTGGGAGACAGGATAGAAACGGAGGAGTATTCGGACCAATCTTCTGGGGAAACCCTGGACATATTAACGATAATAATTTTGGAGGAGGCTTCGGAGGTGGATCATTCGGTGGTGGTGGTGCTGGCGGAGGATGGTAAACACAAACGGATAGAATTAGAAATTTATAAATGCGAGATAAAAAAATAAAAGTTGAACATAAAATATTAAATAAATGAAGAATAAAGCTTTATGGATTATAGTAGCTCTAGTAGTGGTAATAGGATTATGGGCGCTTAGTGGATATAACAGCATGGTAGATAAGCAAGAAACTGCAACTACGGCGTTGAGTAATGTAGAGGCGGCCTATCAACGTAGAGCTGATATGATGCCACAACTAGCTAAGATAGTAAAAGCGTATGCAAAACACGAGCAAGAGACATTTGTACAAGTAGCTAAGGCAAGAAATAATGCTATACAGATTCATTTGGACGCAAAAAACTTGACGCTTGAAAAGGTGAAACAATTTGAAACAGCTCAATCAGAGTTGGCCTCAGCAATGTCAAGACTTATAGCTGTAGCAGAGAGGTATCCAGACCTTAAGGCTAGTGAAAATTTCAAAGCGTTACAAATACAAGAAGAAGGAACAGAGAATCGTATTAACGAGGCACGTCGTAGCTACAACGAGAGTGTACAAAATTATAACCAAACTATTCGCCATTTTCCAAATTCTCTTATTGCAGGTTTAACAGGTTTTGATAAGATGGTGAAGTTTGAAGCAGCAGCAGGAGCTGAAAAAGCACCAGAATTGGATATTTAACTATAGAAGATTGAGAATTGAAAATAGAGAAATGAGCTATTTATTTGTGAGAGTGAAGTCTTATTTTTCGTTTCTCATATTTTTATTGGATAAGTTGTCCATGACACTAACGTTCTATTATATACTGATTTACGTGTTTTTCTGTAATATTAGTGTAAAAATATTGCGTTAAACTTAGATAATTTTTACTCGTTTTTGCTATAATACTAGGTTTTATTTTGTTATCTTTGCGGTAGATTTTTATTTAAGTATCGAAAAAAACAAAACATCAAAAATGGCTAAGATAAAAACTATTGGTATTCTTACATCAGGAGGAGATGCTCCAGGTATGAATGCAGCAATTAGAGCTGTTACACGTGCTGGCATTTATAATGGTTTTTCCGTAAAGGGTATTTATCGTGGTTATGATGGTTTGATTTCTGGTGACATCAAGTCTTTTACTACTGAAAATGTAAGTGGTATCATAGGGCAAGGTGGCACTATATTAAAAACAGCACGCTCGCAAGCCTTTAAGACTCCAGAAGGAAGAGCAAAGGCATACGAAACAATTCAAAAAGAAAAAATAGACGCACTTGTGGTGATTGGTGGTAACGGATCACTTACGGGTGCGATGCTTTTTGCTCAAGAATATGATATTTGCTGTATTGGATTGCCTGGTACAATTGATAATGACCTATATGGCACAGATAATACCATTGGTTATGATACAACACTGAATACGATTATGGATAGTGTGGATCGCATTAGAGATACTGCACAGAGTCATGAACGTATTTTTTTTGTTGAAGTAATGGGACGCGATGCAGGTTTCTTAGCACAAAACTCTGCTATAGCATGTGGTGCAGAGGCAGCTATTATTCCAGAAGACTCAACTGATGTTGACCAGTTAGCTCGTTTTATGCAACGCGGTATCCGAAAATCAAAAAAGAGCTGTATAGTAATAGTATCCGAAAGTCCAAAGTGTGGAGCAATGTACTATGCTGACCGTGTTCGTAAGGAATTTCCTGATTATGATGTTCGTGTTTCTATCCTCGGACACTTACAAAGGGGAGGAAGACCCTCGGCACGTGATAGAATATTAGCAGGCAGAACAGGTGTTGGTGCAATAGAAGCAATTTTGCAAGGACAGAGAAATATTATGGTTGGTGATAGAAACAATGAACTTATTTATGTTCCTCTATCTGAAGCCATTAGAAAGGATAAGCCTTTTGACAAAAAACTTATTAAAGTCTTAGATGAATTAAGTATCTAAGGGTTCAAGGAATAAAAGAGTAAATTTAGAATATTAAAACAAAATATAAGATATTATGTCACAAATAATCGGGCGTATTTCACAGATCATTGGTCCTGTTATCGATGTTTATTTTGATACAAAAGGTGAAGATCCTGAAAAGATTTTACCTAGAATTCATGATGCACTTAGAGTAAAAAGACCAAATACGGGAGATCTTGTCATTGAAGTACAGCAACATATTGGTGAAGACACTGTACGTTGTGTAGCAATGGACAACACTGAAGGTTTGCAGCGTAACTTAGAAGTTATGCCTACTGGTGCTCCTATTGTAATGCCTTCTGGTGATCAGATAAAGGGTAGAATGTTGAATGTGATAGGACAGCCAATTGATGGTATGGAGAGCTTAAATATGGAAGGCGCATACCCTATCCACCGCGAAGCTCCTAAATTTGAAGAACTTTCTACGCGCAAAGAAATCCTATCAACTGGTATAAAGGTAATTGACTTGCTAGAACCCTATATGAAGGGTGGTAAGATTGGTTTGTTCGGTGGTGCTGGTGTTGGTAAGACCGTGTTGATCATGGAACTCATCAATAATATTGCTAAAGGACATAATGGATATTCTGTCTTTGCTGGAGTAGGTGAACGTACTCGTGAAGGTAACGACTTGATCCGTGATATGTTAGAGTCGGGGGTAATAAAATATGGTGAAAAATTCCGTGAAGCTATGGATCAAGGTAAATGGGACCTCTCACTCATCGATAAAGAAGAATTAAAGAAATCGCAAGCTACTTTGGTTTATGGACAGATGAATGAACCTCCTGGGGCTCGTGCTTCAGTAGCCCTATCAGGTCTTACTGTTGCTGAAGAATTTCGCGATCATGGAGGTAAGGACGGAGAAGCTGCAGATATTATGTTCTTTATTGACAATATTTTCCGTTTCACTCAAGCGGGTTCAGAGGTGTCTGCTTTGCTTGGTCGTATGCCTTCTGCTGTAGGTTATCAACCTACTTTAGCAAGTGAAATGGGTGCTATGCAAGAACGTATTACATCTACAAAAAATGGCTCTATTACATCTGTACAAGCTGTATATGTGCCTGCAGACGACTTAACCGACCCTGCTCCTGCAACAACTTTCTCTCACCTTGATGCCACCACTGTATTGGATCGTAAAATTACTGAGCTTGGTATCTATCCAGCTGTTGATCCATTGGCAAGTACATCACGTATTCTTGATCCACTAATCGTAGGTAAAGATCACTATGAGTGTGCACAGCGCGTGAAAGAAACTTTGCAACACTATAATGAACTTCAAGATATTATAGCCATCTTGGGTATGGACGAATTATCTGACGAAGATAAATTAGTAGTAAACCGAGCACGCCGTGTACAGCGTTTCTTATCACAACCATTTACAGTAGCAGAACAGTTTACAGGTATTAAGGGTATAATGGTTCCTATTGAAGAAACTATCAAAGGTTTTAATGCTATTCTTGATGGTGAGGTTGATGATCTTCCAGAACAAGCATTTTTGAATGTTGGTACTATTGAAGATGTAAAAGAGAAGGCTAAGAATTTACTAGATGCTGCTCAAGGCTAATTTCTTTAGGCAAATACATTATTGAATACAGAAATGCTTACATTGAAAATAATATCACCTGCAAAGATAATCTTTAATGGTACAGTAGACAGGGTACTTGTACCAGGAGAGAAAGGAGACTTTGAAATTTTAGTCAATCATGCACCTATTATTTCTACACTCGTTGCTGGTAAAGTAGTTTATACCATAAATGCTAGCCAGCTGCAATTAGATATTCTAGGTGGGTTTGTTGAAGTTCAGAAGAATGAAGTTAATTTGTGTGTTGAAATATAAAGCCTAAAAAATAAGATAGAAAATTTGATATATGCTAGAAATTGATAAAATTGTTTCTCAATACAGAAAAAAAAGTACTTGGCTCATTATAGGAATATCACTTGTGGCATTACTTGTAGCTCAAATACTTGCAAAGAGTTCTTTTTATCAGTTTGTCATATTTAATGCACTATTTACTTTATTTTTGAGTGGCTTATATATTAAAGTATGGAAACTTGTCGCAAGATATTCTCCGCAATATATTGGAAAATTCTATTTAGGAGCATCAGCCGTTAGGTTTATTTTAACATTAGTTGTTGCAATAATAGGTGTTCTAGTATTTAGTAGAGGAAGATATGAAAGGATGAGCTTTTTACTTATACTTTCTGCTTATTACTTTTTCATACTGTTTTTTGACACAGCCTTTTTCTATCAATGCGAAAAGGAAGGTAAATTAAATAATAATAAAGAATGAAATTATTCAGACAACACCTCTGTTTAATATTGCTGCTATTAGCAAGTTGTCAGCTATATGCTAGAGATATGTCCCAAAAAGCAAATGTGGATGTTAAAGAAATTCTATGGGGGCATATTAAAGATTCGTATGAATGGCATATAACTGATATAGGAGAAAAGGAGCATAAGACAGCTATTGTCTTACATCTCCCTATTATCGTAAAGACAACTACAGGTTGGCATATCTTCAGTAGTAGCCAATTTGAAAAAGCAGAAGATCCTGAAGCAGACAGAATTGGTCCATATAATCTAGTTATTAAAAGTGGTAATGCATCTACGCATCCAAACAAGATTGTAGAGGTAGTTAATGGACACGAAATTGTTCCTTGGGATTTCTCTATAACAAAGACAGTTTGTGTGTTATTTATCAATGCTATAATACTTCTACTTGTAATTTTAATTCCTGCAAGATGGTGCAAGAAGCACAAGTTAGACGATCCTGCCCCTAAGGGCTTTATTGGATTGATGCACATGTTTATACAAAGTATTTATGAAGATGTAGTTGTAGCCTCGCTAGGAAAAGAGGCACCAAAGTATGGTGCTTGGCTACTTTCTTGTTTCTTCTTTATATTTATTTCTAACTTAATGGGAATTTTACCTTTCCCGCCAGGTGGAGGTAATTTAACGGGTAATATCGCATGTACTTTCTTCTTCGGAGCAACTACATTTTTGATAACAAACTTCACAGGAACAAAAGAATATTGGAAAGAAGTATTTTGGCCAGAAGTTCCTACATGGTTAAAGGTACCCGTTCCTTTGATGCCTTTTATTGAATTATTCGGTATATTCACTAAGCCTATGGCGTTGATTATCCGTTTATTTGCAAATATGCTTGCAGGACATGCTATAGCTTTAGCACTAACTGCTGTTATATTTATAATGTATGGTATAGCAGAAAATGCAGCTGTTAATTGGGTTGCAGGAACTAGTTTTTCTATAGTGAGTGTATTAATGGGTGTATTTATGATGTTACTAGAATTACTTGTATGCTACATTCAAGCTTTAGTATTTACAATGCTAAGTACCGTTTTTATTTCTTTAGCACATGTACACCCACATAAGCATGAAGCATAAAAAATAGGAAAATAAGAGATATTAAATAGAAAACTAATAAAAATTTAAAATTAAGATTATGTTATCATT
This sequence comes from Prevotella bivia DSM 20514, assembly GCF_000262545.1. Classification (GTDB taxonomy): domain Bacteria; phylum Bacteroidota; class Bacteroidia; order Bacteroidales; family Bacteroidaceae; genus Prevotella; species Prevotella bivia. Next base: position 90,882 of record NZ_JH660659.1, read on the forward strand.
ATTATTAGCAGATGTTGCTATCGCAAAGCTAGGTGCAGCACTAGGTGCTGGTTTGGCAGTTATTGGTGCAGGTATAGGACTTGGTAAGATCGGAGGTAGCGCTATGGAAGCTATGTCTCGTCAACCAGAAAAACTTAATGACCTTCGTATGTCTATGATTATTGCAGCAGCTCTTGTTGAAGGTGTTGCTTTGTTTGCTGTTATTATTGCCCTATTGGCAATTGTAATGTAATTAGAGCTATATAAAAATAAATAGAAAGGACAAAAACAGCGTATGGATTTAGTAAGTCCTAGTAGTGGTCTGCTTTTTTGGATGACTCTTGTCTTCTTGATTGTTTTCTTTATCTTGAGAAAATGGGGCTTCCCTGTGATTTTAAAGATGTCAAGCGATCGTAAGGAATACATAGATGGGAGTATTCGTAAGGCTAAAGAAGCCCATGAGAAGCTTGCCAATATACAAAAAGAAAGTGAATCCATTTTACAAGAGGCTCGTGAGAAACAGGCTTTAATATTAAAGGAAGCCACTACTACTCGAGAGACAATTGTTAGTCAGGCGCAAGATAAGGCACGTGAAGAAGCTGCTCGATTGGTAGCCGATGCTAAGATTGCTATTGAAAACGAAAAGCAAAATGCTCTTCGTGAAATTCGTAATCAAATGACAGAACTAAGTATCAATATTTCTGAGAAAATTCTTCGTGATAAGCTATCAAGCTCTGATGTTCAGATGGATTACATCAATCGTTTGCTGGATGATGTTTCTTCTTCAAATAATCAAAGTAACTAACAGCTTATGGATTTAGGCGTTATATCGGTTCGCTATGCACGTGCACTTCTCAAGAGTGCTACACAACAAGGGATCGAAAATCAAGTCTATAATGAGGCACAAACTCTATCAGATAGTTATAGTCAGGTAGCAGAATTGTGCAGCACTATAGATAATCCTATGCTCCAAAAAGATGCTAAACTACGATTGCTAATAATAGCAAGTGGTGGTGAAGGCATTTCTGAATTAATGCAAAATTTCTTAAAATTAGTTCTTAAAGAGGGTAGAGAAGCAATCCTACAGTTCATGGCGCGCTCTTACGTTACGCTTTACAGAAAGCAGAAGAACATTATCCGTGGAAAGCTAACCACAGCAATAGCTGTATCTCGAAATATAGAATCAAAGATGCAGAAGATGGTGGAAGCAAAGACACAAGGAACTGTAGAATTTGTTACAGAGATTGATCCTGATATTATCGGAGGATTTATCTTGGAATACGATACCTACAAAATGGATGCTAGTGTCAAATCGAAGTTGAGAAGTATCCTCTCTCAATTAAAAAAGTAATTAGAAAATGTCAGATAAAATAAGACCAAGTGAAGTGTCAGAAGTACTCTTAAAAGAGCTTCAAGGCATCAACTCTGAAGAAAAATTTGACGAGGTCGGTACCGTACTTACTGTAAGTGATGGCGTTGCTCGTATATATGGACTTCGCAATGCCGAAGCCAACGAGTTGTTGGAATTTGAGAACGGCACTATGGCTATCGTGATGAACTTGGAAGAGGACAACGTTGGTTGTATTCTTTTAGGTTCAACCACTGGTATTAAAGAAGGGCAAAGTGTAAAACGTACACACCGTATTGCTTCTATCCGCGTAAATGACAATTTCTTAGGTCGTGTAGTAAACCCTTTGGGTGAAGCTATAGATGGTAAGGGAGATATTGATCTTACCAATTCCTTTGAAATGCCTTTGGATAGAAAAGCACCTGGTGTTATCTATCGTCAGCCTGTAAAGGAACCTCTTCAAACGGGTTTGAAAGCAGTAGACTCTATGATTCCTATAGGTAGAGGGCAGCGTGAGTTGATTATTGGCGACCGCCAAACAGGAAAAACGGCAGTAGCTATAGATACCATTATCAATCAGAAGAGTTTCTATGAACAAGGAAAACCCGTTTATTGCATCTATGTTGCTATCGGTCAGAAAGCATCTACTGTGGCAGCATTAGTTCAAACATTAAGCGATCATGGTGCTCTCCCTTATACTATCATCGTAAGTGCTACTGCAGCTGATCCAGCCGCTATGCAATATTATGCTCCTTTTGCTGGTGCTGCTATTGGTGAATATTTCCGTGATAGAGGACTCTCTGCACTCGTAGTATATGATGATCTATCTAAACAGGCTGTAGCATATCGTGAAGTGTCCTTGATTTTGCGTCGTCCTTCTGGTCGTGAAGCTTATCCTGGTGATGTTTTCTATCTTCACTCTCGTTTATTAGAACGTGCTGCACGTATCAATAATGAGCAAGAAATTGCTGAGCAAATGAACGACTTACCTGAAGCTTTGAAAGGTCATGTTCGTGGTGGAGGTTCCCTTACTGCTCTTCCTATTATTGAAACACAAGCTGGAGACGTTTCTGCATATATTCCTACCAATGTAATTTCTATTACAGATGGTCAGATTTATTTGGAGTCTGATCTTTTTAATCAAGGCTTCCGTCCAGCTATTAACGTAGGTATATCTGTATCACGTGTAGGTGGATCGGCTCAGATTAAAAGTATGAAGAAAGTAGCTGGTACGTTGAAGATTGATATGGCACAGTATCGTGAGCTTGAAGCATTCTCCAAGTTTTCTTCAGATATGGACACCGTAACAGCAATGACTTTGGATAGAGGTCGAAAGAATAACCAGTTACTTATTCAGTCGCAATATTCTCCAATGCCAGTAGGTGAGCAGATTGCTATTCTTTACTGTGGTGTGCATGGTTTAATGCGAGAAGTACCTGTAGATAAAATACGTGAGTGTCAAGATATGTTCCTAGAGAGCATGCGCTCTTCCCATTCAAATATCCTAGATACATTCGCTTCTGGTGCATTGAACGATGAAGATACTAAGGTTGTAGAAGATGTAATGGCTAACATTGCAGGACAATTTAAATAGAAAGGTTAAGATAGATGCCATCATTAAAGGAAATAAAAACTCGAATAGCTAGTGTAAATAATACTCGTAAAATTACGAGTGCTATGAAAATGGTAGCTTCTAGTAAGCTTCATCATGCACAGTCAGCGATAGAGAGTATGCTTCCTTACGAAGGAATGTTGGAGCATATGCTAAGTTCTTTCTTAGCAGCTACTCCCGAAGCTGATACACCATTTAGTGTAGAACGTCCTATAAAGCGTGTGGCTCTTATTGTATTCTCTTCTAGTAGTTCGCTCTGCGGTGGCTTTAATACCAATATTATTAAAGCTATGCACCAAGCGATCAAGTCTTATCAAGAACAAGGTGTTAGCAAGGAAAATATTACAATTTACCCTATAGGACGTAAAGTTTACGAGAATGCTAAAAAGATAGGATATACTATCGTTTATCCTTATCCAGAACTAGCAGAAAAGCCAAACTCTGAAGATGCTCGGAAGCTAGCTGTTGAGGTTAGTCAGAAGTGGGCTGACGGTGAATTTGATAAAGTGGAACTTATCTATCATCATTTTAAGAGTGCTGGAACTCAGATTCTAATGCGTAAGACATTCTTACCAATAGATATTAACGCGGAACTCTCATCTGATAAAGAGCGCGATTTGGATTCTAGTCTTTTCAAGAGTACTTCTATCCAAAATAACAAGAATACCTCTATGGAAAAGCCAGCACCTCTTAATTTGCTTAATGACTACTTCATCGTAGAGCCAGATACAAGAACTGTACTACTATCATTGGTGCCACGTTTATTGCATCACATGATCTATACAGCTAATCTTGATAGTAATGCATCCGAACATGCTGCACGTATGGTTGCCATGCAAACAGCAACGGATAATGCTGATGAATTATTGCGTACACTTAATTTGCAATACAATAAGTCTCGACAAGCTGCTATTACTTCTGAACTTCTTGATATTATGGGAGGTTCCGTCAATAGTTAAGCATATTTAGAACAAAAATATTAAACTCCAATATTAGTATCTCTTAGGAGGCTAGTATTGGAGTTTTTATATAGAAAATATCTAAAGATAGTATTCTATTGTATATTTTCCAATATGTTCGGTAGTATATTTAGAATTTTATTTACCTTTGCGCTTGAAAATAAAGAGGTTTTTAAAAAATAATCGAATGGAAACAGCATATCAAAGGCTTTTGGGCTCAGGGATAAGACCATCTGTGCAGCGTGTTGCTATTATGAATTATCTTCTAGAACATCACACACATCCAACAATAGAGGAGGTGTATAACTATGTAAAACAAGAAATTCCTACTGTTAGTAAGACAACAGTATATAATACTTTACGCATGTTCTCCGAGTGTAATGTTGCCACAATGATCACTATTGATGATCATCGGGTTTGTTATGATGGAAATACCAACCCACATATTCACTTCTTTTGTAAGAAGTGTGAGAAAGTTTTTGATTTTGAAAATATAGAACTCCCAGAATATAAGGGTATTATAGGTAAAGGATTTCAAATAGATGATATGCAATTATACTATAAGGGAATATGCCCTCAATGTTTAGAATACCAAGAGGATAAAATGAACCATAGTAGTACTAATTGCAGGAATAATTAATCTCTATCTAAAATAGTCTATTAAAATAATCATATAGTGGCGAATACTCTACCATCTTTATGGAGTATTCGCTTTTTTAAGGTCTATTCGTTTTTAATATCTGCTAATAAGAAACTACAGCAATAGTAATCTTCTGTTAATTGTATAAGTGATTTTAATTAAGTATATTGTTATTATCTAGTTAATATCTAAAAATAATAGCTATTTTCTTAACTTCTAATTGTTAATCTATTATAGGTTTAATTATATTTGCACTATAAACATATTTAAGAATTAATCTTATCGTATGTTATAGTAATAAAAGAACATTATGAGTAAGAAAGCGATTTGGGCTATTGCAGTTATCATGGGATTATCATTCCTTGGTTTGCTCTTTATTCAGTTTAACTATATTGAAGATATGGTTAATATGAAGAAAGAACAATTCGCCGAGTCTGTTAATCGGGCATTATATCAAGCTTCACGAAATATGGAGCTTAACGAAACCTTACGTTATCTTGAGAATGACATTAATAAAAAAGAGCGAAAAGACTGTAATGAGAATAAGTCGGTAAAAGTGTCTACATCAAAGGCACACCAAGCTCCTCCTTCAGATATCCAAGGTGAACCTTTCTCTTCTTTTGAAAGTAAGCTATCACAAGCTAAGCCTACATTAACACCAAAAGCTTTAATTTTACGCAATGACAGCAATTCCATATCGGCAACAAAACGCGATATGCAGGGAATTGTGAGAAATCGTTATGTATATAAAAAGGCAATGTTAGATGAGGTTGTTTACAACATTCTTTATTCTGCATCCGATAAGCCCCTTAAGCAACGAGTAAACTTCAAGTTACTTGATCAAGATTTAAAAGCAGAGCTAATGAATAATGGAATTGATATTCCTTATCACTTCTCTGTGAGTACTCAAGATGGTAGAGAGGTGTACCGCTGTCCTGACTACGTTTCAGACGGTGAGCAAAATTCATATTCGCAGATATTGTTTCGCAATGACCCCATTAACAGAATGGGAGTTATCAAGATCCACTTCCCTGATATGAATAGTTATATCTTCTCAAGTGTACAGTTTATGATCCCATCGATTATTTTCATTTTTGTCTTATTGGTTACATTTATTTACACGATTGTTACTATCTTCCGTCAAAAGAAGTATAGCGAGATAAAGAATGACTTTATTAACAATATGACCCATGAGCTTAAAACTCCTATTGCTAGTATTTCGCTTGCTGCTCAGATGTTAAACGATAAGTCTTTAAGCAAAACGCCAAAAATGCTCGATCACCTTAGCAATGTAGTTGCAGACGAGTCAAAGCGACTACGCTTCCTTGTGGAAAAAGTACTTCAAATGAGCATGTATGAAAGCAAAAAGGCTGTGTTAAAAAAGACTTATTGCGATATGAATGAAATGGTAGAGAATATTGCTAATTCTTTTTCTCTACGTGTAGAACACACAGGAGGAAAAGTTTATACTGATGTTGAAGCCATTGATTCTACAATGTATGTTGATGAAACCCATTTCCAAAATGTGATTTTCAATTTAATGGATAATGCTGTAAAATATGCTAAACCAGATGAGCCATTAAATGTCTATATGAAGACATGGAACACCAACGAACACTTGTATCTTTCCGTTCGCGATACAGGTATGGGCATAAAAAAAGAAGATTTAAAGAAAATTTTTGATAAGTTCTTTCGTATTCATACAGGTAATCGGCATGATGTCAAAGGCTTCGGTCTAGGTCTAGCCTATGTTAAACGTATGGTAGATTTGCATGAAGGCGAGATTAAAGTATTAAGCGATTATGGAAAAGGTACTAAATTTATTATAAAACTACCAGTTATTCGTGATCCAGAGGAAGAAAATGAAGAATAAATATTTTTAGTAAGACGAAATAATAACATTTAAAGTTTAAGAGATATGGATGAAAAGTTGAAAATTCTATTGTGCGAAGATGATGAAAATCTCGGCACACTCCTTAGTGAATATCTTCAGGCAAAGGGGTATGAAGCTGAGCTTTGCCCTGATGGTGAAGCAGGTTTCAAGGCCTTTGTAAAGAGTAAATTTGATATCTGTGTATTAGATGTAATGATGCCAAAGATGGATGGCTTTGCATTGGCAACAGAAATTCGTCAAGCAAATGCAGAAATTCCTATTATCTTCCTAACTGCCAAACAGCTTAAAGAAGATATTTTAGAAGGCTTCAAGATTGGTGCAGATGACTATATCACCAAACCTTTCTCTATGGAAGAATTAGTATTCCGTATTGAGGCTATTCTTCGTCGAGTTCGTGGTAAGAAGGTAAAGGAACAAACTTTGTATAATCTTGGTCGTTTTGCATTTGATACTCAGAAGCAATTGCTTACACTTGATAATGACCCTGTTAAGATTACTAAGCTCACAACAAAAGAGAATGAACTGTTAGCATTGCTTTGTGCCCACTCAAACGAAATATTACAACGTGATTACGCATTAAAGACTATCTGGATTGACGACAACTACTTTAATGCTCGCTCAATGGATGTTTACATCACAAAGCTTCGCAAGCATCTAAAACCAGATCCAAATATTGAAATTATCAATATCCATGGTAAAGGTTATAAACTAATAATTCCTAATCAGGAATAAAATAAAAAAAATAGGATATATCGCTTTGATATATCCTATTTTTGTATTCTTACAACATAAATGTATACAATATTATTGGTATCAGATAATCCTTAATATTCCTCATAACTCATACTTCTATCTCTTCTTTTTCCTATTGAACCGTTGCACAGGTTTGTATTCTTACAGCACTTGCACATTTGTCATAAAGGTAATGCTACGCCAAAATTTGCTTTCATTACTTGATAGGCAATTTATTAACAACCAACTTATTATAGCAATATCAATAGGTTGAATAGTAAGGCTAACAAAGGAAAAAATAGGACAAATAAGGTTTCTTAATTGTCTGCTTTTATACCTTGTAACAGCTTGATATTCATTGTGTTATAAAAAGGTCGTCTTTTGCGGTGCAAAAGATAACCTTTTCATACGTAATACATCATCTTTTGTGTTGTAAAAGGTGGTGTATTACGATGTAAACGCTTATGTATTGAATAGTAACTTTGAATATTCTTTACATTATAAAGCATTGCTATACCACAATACAAGTACGGAGTAAGGCAGCATTGTTATTGTAGTCAAGCCCCATATCATAGGTAAGCAGACAAATCTGTTTGAGTTTCTTCTTTGTAGTATCTGCATAAGTACTTCTAGCTAATAGCATCCTAATCCCTAAATACCTAAGATGGTGTTTCTAAGGGTATATCATCACTTACAATAGCTCCTTTAGATATTTACCAGTTAAACTAGCCTTGCATTTTACAATATCCTCTGGTATCCCCTCAACAACGAGGTTTCCGCCTTTTTCACCTCCATCAGGACCAAGGTCTATAACATAATCTGCACATTTTATTACATCAAGATTATGCTCTATCACAACAACAGAGTGTCCACGCTCAATGAGAGCATTGAAAGCAGAAAGTAAACGTTTGATATCATGAAAATGTAAACCAGTGGTGGGTTCGTCAAAGATAAATAGGGTGGGTTCTATTTGTTCTTGACCTATGAAGTAAGCTAACTTAACACGTTGATTCTCACCACCAGAGAGGGTTGATGAGTTTTGTCCTAGTTTAATATAGCCAAGTCCCACATCTTCTAAAGGTTGTAAACGTTTTACTACAGTTTTCTTTTTCTGTTCGGTGAAGAAACTTATAGCCTCTGATACTGTCATTTCTAAGATGTCATAGATATTCTTTCCCGCAAACACCACATCAAGGATTTCTTTTTTGAAACGTTTACCATGACACTCCTCGCACTCAAGCACTAGATCAGCCATGAACTGCATCTCAACAGTAGTTACACCAGCACCTTTACATTCTTCACATCTTCCACCTTCTGCATTAAATGAGAAGAATTGTGGTGTGTAGCCCATTTGTTTGGATAGCTGCTGCTCTGCATATAGTTTACGTATTTCATCGTAAGCCTTCACGTATGTAGCAGGATTCGATCGGGTACTTTTTCCTATAGGATTTTGGTCTACAAATTCCACATGCTTTACCTTTTTCCAATCTCCTTCCAAACTAGAAAACTCACCAGGCATATCTGCAACTTCGTCAAGTCTTCGTTTCAAAGCAGGATAAAGTATTCCTTTAATGAGTGAGGATTTTCCACTACCACTCACTCCTGTTACTACGGTAAATATGTTCAATGGTATCGTTACATCTATACCCTTTAAATTATTCATACGAGCACCTTTAATGCCTATTGACATATTCCATGCTCTGTGCGTCTTAGGCACTTCTATCACTTCATTGTGTGTTAAATATTGAATAGTGTGCGATTGTGGATATTGCTCTAATAATTGTTTAATAGATTGCTTATCCGACAACTTTTCATCAAGAGACGAAACATTTCCCTCAAAGACTATTTCTCCTCCTAATTTGCCAGCATTAGGACCAACATCTACTAAATAATCGGCTGCACGCATAATTTCTTCATCATGCTCTACCACTATCACTGTATTGCCAATACCTTGTAGTTCCTTTAATACATGAATAAGCCTTTCTGTATCACGGCTATGCAATCCTATAGAAGGCTCGTCAAGAATATAAAGTGAACCTACTAATGTTGACCCTAAAGATGTAGTCAGATTAATACGCTGGCTTTCACCACCACTTAAAGAGTTAGAATGTCGATTAAGTGTAAGGTATCCCAACCCTACATCTAACAAAAAATGTAATCGACTTGTTATTTCGGCTAACAATCGCTTACCTATTTCTTGTTCGCTAGTCGATAGCTCCAACTTGTCAAACCATTCTTTAAGCTTTACTATTGGCATATCTATCAAGTCGGTAATTGCCTTTCCTGCTATCTTCACCCATGTTGCCTCTTTCTTCAATCGTGTACCGTTGCAATCAGGGCAAACCGTCCTACCGCGATAGCGACTCAGCATTACACGATATTGTATTTTATATTGATTTTCTTTCAACATCTGAAAGAAAGCATCTATACAAAACTTATCATGAATATCCATACCTTTTTCGCAAGGTAAGCCTTTCCACAACTGCTCTTTCTGCTTTATAGTGAGTTTATAGTATGGTTCAAAAATAGGGAAATGATCCTTAGCAGCGCGACGACAAAACTCTTCTTTCCACTGCTTCATCTTGTCTCCATGCCAGCACTGCACACAACCATCATATACAGATAACGAAGAGTCGGGTATTACTAGACGCTCGTCAATACCTATCACGCTACCAAATCCCTCACAAGTAGGGCAAGCACCTAGTGGAGAGTTAAATGAAAACATGTTATCGTTAGGCTCTTCAAAGGTAATACCATCAGCTTCAAAGCGTGTTGAGAAATCATAAGTAATATTTGACGGAAGTACCAAAAGATGGAGTAATCCATGCCCTTCGAAAAATGCTGTTTCACATGAATCAGTCAGTCTCGAAATGCTATCTTTTGTGCCATCTATAGAAAGCCGGTCTATCACTAAGAAAATTTCCTTTTCCTTGCCAATATTTTCTTTATTAACTTCTAGCCAATCTTCTATACGTGTAAAGTTATTATCTATATAAATGCGATTGTACCCCTCTTGCATCTCCATTTCTAACTGTTGCTCAAGGGTTCTTCCATCTGCCACATGCAGTGGTGCTAACACACAAAATTTAGTGCCTTCAGGATATTCCTTTACCTTTTCGATTACATCTTCCACAGAGTGATGTTTCACTTCAGCTCCGCTTATGGGACTATAGGTGCGCCCAATCCTAGCAAATAGCAAGCGTAGGTATTCATATATTTCGGTCGATGTGCCCACGGTCGATCGTGAATTTCTTGATATTACTTTCTGTTCAATAGCAATAGCAGGGGGCAAACCCTTAATAAAATCTACCTCAGGTTTAGCCATTCGTCCTAAAAACTGTCTAGCGTAAGCTGATAAACTTTCTACATAACGACGCTGTCCCTCTGCATATAAGGTGTCGAAAGCCAATGATGATTTTCCAGATCCCGAGACTCCCGTAATAGTTATAAATTTTCCTTGTGGTAATTTTATCTCTACGTTCTTTAGGTTGTTAACCTTTGCACCTTTTACCTCAATATATTTTTGCATAAAAATTGTCTTACTTTCTGTTTTTCTCCTTAACCTTACTCATAAACGATCAAATATCATTTATAAAAGGCAAAAGTACAAAAAAAAATTGGCTCTTTTTTCTATTTACTTTATATTTGCAAGCAAATTACATTTTAAAGATAATAATTATGAGAGTTAAAAAAATAATTATTTTAGCCCTATTGGCTATGCCTATGATGGCTATGGCTCAGAAGTATGAGCCTATACAGGAAACAAAGGTTGAAAACATGAAAGTTAGTGCTGTTTACCAAGCATGGTTGTCAAAATATGAGGAAGTTGGTCGCAATATCAATCAAGTATCTGATCAATATCAGAAAGAAATGGAAAAACGCGGTTATCCAAAGAAGAAGACAGTTCAACGTAAGATGGGGCTTGTCTCTCAATATATCCAACTTTTACAGCAAGAACGTGATACTCCAGAGCTAAACGTTAATCTTGATGTCAATAAAGTAAATCGCAAGATAGCAGCTTGGCAAGAACAATTACAAGGTTTAGGCGAACTTTTGAAAAAAATATAACTAAATATTTATTCAAAGTAATGTAGTAGAAAGTGGTAGAAAAAAGTTGAAGTTTATTCTACCACTTTTTAGCTATTATAAGGTCTTAGTTACGCAAACACCATATAGACAGTTACTAAATTTAATCCGTTGGCGGAATTAAACTAATAGATAAATTTATATGAAAGAAAAGTTGTACATACAATAATTTATTTGTAACTTATTGATATCAAAAACTTTAAGTTTAATAATCCGTATGCATAACTTATATGCAAATACCATAAGAAAACGTATGGCACAGGAAATATCAATGCGTTTACCGCAATGCAATATTTAAATCACATTAATAATAAACCCATTGGAAGAGTCAAGTATGCACTAGCTTAATCCCGCCAACGGGTTTTAAAAGAATGCTTTTAATTCAGATATAAAATGTTTTTAGAAAGGATATATAGCCACTAATCAGCTTTAAGTTATATTTTTTTAGACGAAAAAAGGTAGAATTATTTGGGTAATCCGCTGAAAATGGGTAACTTTGCAGCCGTTTAATACAAAACAAACAATTTAAAATAGTTGAATGAAGAATGACAAAATGAAAATGCAGTACCGCGTGAATGAGCAAATTCGCGTTAAAGAGGTACGTGTTCTTAGTGATGATGGTGCAGAAGTAATGCCTACACGTAGAGCTTTAGAATTAGCTCAGCATGAGGGTGTAGATCTTGTAGAAATATCTCCAAATGCACAACCACCAGTTTGTCGAATTATCGACTATTCTAAATTCCTTTACCAGCAGAAGAAGCATCAGAAAGAGATGAAGCAGAAGCAGGTGAAGCAAGAAATTAAAGAAATTCGTTTTGGACCTCAGACTGATGAGCACGACTATAAATTTAAGCTTAAACATGCCCAAGAGTTCTTAAATGAAGGAAATAAGGTTCGTGCTTATGTTTTCTTTCGTGGTCGTTCTATCCTTTTCAAAGAACAGGGTGAAGTGTTATTGCTGCGCTTTGCAAACGATCTAGAAGAGCTAGCCAAGGTAGAACAGTTGCCAAAGCTTGAAGGAAAGAAGATGTTCTTATACCTAGCACCAAAGAAAACAGGAACGGTCAAGAAGAGCCAGCAGAAACGTGATCGCGAAGGAGCTAATGCCGAGTTTAAGCAGGCAGCAGAAGCTAACAAAGAGCAGGCTGCTACAGACGGAGGCTTATTTGCTAATGCAAAGAATGGTGCTGATGCTCTTAAGAAATTAAATGTAGAAGAATAAAAATGTTTGCAAGTTTCTGACTATTTGTAGTGAGGAATAAGCAGACGACTTGTGCGTAACGTCCTGGTATATACGTTGCCACAGAGTAATAAATATTAATTTTTAAAATTTTAAAAAATGCCAAAGCAAAAGACAAATTCCGGCGCAAAGAAGAGATTCACATTCACCGGTTCTGGAAAGATCAAACGTCGTCACGCTTTCCATAGTCATATCTTGACTAAGAAAACAAAGAAGCAGAAGAGAAATCTTGTTGGTACTACCTTGGTAGATCAGACAAACTTAAAGCAGGTACGCGACTTGCTAAATCTTCGTTAATTATTTAGTCAAACAACATTTAAAAGGAAAGAAAAACTATGCCAAGATCAGTGAATCATGTTGCCTCTAAGGCAAAGAGAACTAAGATTCTTAAGAAAACCAAGGGTTACTATGGTGCTCGTAAGAACGTTTGGACGGTAGCAAAGAATACCTATGAAAAAGGTTTGACTTATGCTTATCGTGACCGTCGTAATAAGAAGCGTAATTTCCGTGCTTTGTGGATTCAGCGTATCAACGCTGCTGCTCGTCTATATGATATGAGCTACAGCCAATTGATGGGAGCTCTTCACAAAAACGGTATCGAAATCAATCGTAAGGTGCTTGCTGACCTCGCTGCTAACAATCAGGAGGCTTTCAAGGCTATCGTTGATAAGGTAAAATAAATATCGGTTAAAACGATATAAAGAAGAAGGTTGTAAATCTATTGATTTGCAACCTTTTTTATATAGAACTATTAAGAGATCATTTCTATTATGCTTTCGCATGTACGTCAGAGTGATTGTTTTGCCAAATAATGGGCTTTACAAGTTCTGTTCCATAAATGTTAAGGTCTATATCTATTATAATCTTTCCAAGCTTATGGTTGGTATGATTATCGCCCATTGTTTGCTCTATCTTTTTGAGTATTAAGATGAGTTGTTTTTTCGATAGGGTAGTAGTTAGTTTACCTGTACAGTTGAGATATTTGTCGGATTTAATACCAATAGGATCAGTCCAGATAGTTTTTGAAAACTGAATATCTGGAAATATATTTGCGAGTAGTTTCTTAGCCTTACAAATATTATCTGTTTGATTTATATTCGATCCTAATGAAATCTTAACCTTCATAATAGGCAAAGATAAGCATAAGTTTTTAAATGTTTGTGAGTTTTTAAGACAAATAGTGTGTAGAATGTATTTGTTTTCTTGTAATTTTGTAACGATAACTATAATTATTTCTTGATGAGACGATTTCTTTTAATAGCTTTTTCCTTTTGTTTAAGTTGTTTTTCAGCATTTGCGCAGCAAATAAAGTGGAATCAAACTTACCAGTCATATATTAACAAGTATAAGGATGTGGCTATTCAGGGTATGTTAGAGTATGGTGTTCCTGCAAGTATCTCTTTGGCACAAGGGTTATTAGAGAGCGGTGCTGGTATGAGTAATTTATCACAACGTAGTAATAATCACTTTGGTATTAAATGTCATGGTTGGACAGGTAGAACTGTTTATCATGATGATGATGCTCGAGGGGAATGTTTCAGAGCGTATAACACCGTTTTGGAAAGTTATGAAGACCATTGTCTTTTCTTAAAAAATCGTCCTCGTTATAGCAGCTTGTTCCAGTTGAGTCGTACCGATTATAGAGGGTGGGCATACGGATTGAAGAAAGCTGGTTACGCTACAAATCCTTCTTATGCGCAGTATCTTATTAATATTATAGAGCTTTATCAGTTGTATCAATATGATAATGCTACTAGTTATGATAGCTTTATGGTGAAGCATAGCGGTGATAAGCCTAATCCTTCTAGTAGAAAACCAATCTTTAATGGTAATGATATGGTTATGGAGAGAGGAGCTCATACTCTACATAAGTATAATGATAATTACTATATTGTTGTTCGCCCATCGGATACCTTTAAGTCATTATCGAGAGAATTGAAGATTAGTGCACATAAGTTGGCTAAATACAATGAGCGTAAGAAGAAGGATAAATTACAACCAGGTGAGTTTATTTGGTTACAAAAGAAGAGGAAAAAAGCACCGAAAAGCTTCAAAGGTCGTCTTTATACGGTGCGCCGAGCAGAGAGTTTATACGATATTGCGCAGAAATATGGTATACGCTTGAAGAGTTTGGTAAAAAAGAATAAGCAACTAGCAGAGAATGGATTGCATATTGGTGATCAAGTCATCCTTTATTAATTTGTTGTGCATACAAGATAGAAGCCCCTTAAACGCATTAGCATTTAAGGGGCTTCTAACTATATTTGATAGTATCAACTACTATTTTACCTCTTTTTTCAAGCAAAGATCTAATTCTTTGCGGATTGCAGTTTCATCAAGATTTTGACCTATAAAAACTAGCTTTTGCATGCGGTCTCCATAAGGTTCTTCCCAGTCTTTAGCAACTTTAGGATTGTTTTTGAGTAATTCGTTGAGTTCTTGTTGTGGCATTGTAGCATACCATTGACCAGCATTGCGTAATTCTACTTGCCTACCTGCTTGCTCGAAAACGTAGCAAATATCGGGTTCTGAAGCAAAATAGCATAAACCTTTACAACGGATAATTTCTTTAGGCCATTTGCGAGCCACAAAGTCATCAAAGAAATTTATATCGAGAGCTGGTCGAGCATAATATACAAAGGTCTGAATGTTATATTCTAAAGCCTCTCCGCTTTCTTCATTTTCTATTCCATGATGGTGGTGGTGATGTCCATGATGATGGTTATTCTCATGATTATGATGTTGTTCATCGTGATCATCGTCTTTATGACCATGATCGTGAGTTTCTTCACCTTCAATGGCGGCTATCCATGCTGGTGATGTTACCACCTTATCAAAATCAAAAGCCTTTGTATTTATAATTTTAGATAGTTCTACATCTCCATAATTGCATTCAATAATTTCTACATTAGGCTGAAGCGCATGTATGATGTTTTTTACTTTTAGAAGTTCTGTCTTGCTTACTTCATCCACTTTATTTAGTAATACAGTATTGCAGAACTCTATTTGCTGGATAAGCAAGTTTTCGATATCGTCCTCGCCAAGATCTTTCTTCATAAGTGTATTGCCTGCAGAAAATTCGTCGCACATACGTTTTGCATCCACAACGGTAACGATAGAGTCTATTATTGCAACACCTTCTTTTGCCATATCTGGGTACATCTGTGGATATACACTAATGGTTTGAGCGATAGGAGCAGGTTCACAAATTCCACTAGCTTCGATAACAATATAATCGAATTTATGTTGTGATATGATTTCATTAAGCTGTTGTACAAGATCCATTTTTAGTGTGCAGCAGATGCATCCATTTTGGAGTGCTACCAAAGAATCATCTTTCTCATCTACAATACCACCTTTTTCTATAAGGTTAGCATCAATATTTACTTCACCTATGTCGTTAACAATAACGGCAAATTTTATTCCTTTCTCATTTGAGAGTATTCTGTTTACGAGAGTAGTCTTTCCGCTTCCAAGATAACCAGTAAGCAAAAGGACAGGAGTTTCTATTTTTTCCATATTCTGTTATAAATATTTTTTATCTATTTTGTTGTTATGTATGTAAAGATACAAACTTTGTGCCACAAAAAAGGAAGTATAAGTGCTAATAAATGCCAATACATAAATATTTATTGGTTGGGTAAGATAATTCTATTATCTTTGTATAATTATTAGAGAAGTTATAAAAAATAAAAGAATAAGCAAATGAAAAAAGTATTTATGGCAACTGCTTTGGCAGTAACATTAGGTGTGCAAACTACTCTTGCGCAAAGTACATCAACTACTAGTACTAAGAAAAAGTCGAATAGTATCTTGGGAGATATTCTCAGTTCAGCAACAAAGGGATCAACACTTGGAGATGTCTTAGGTTCAGTAACAGGTCTCAATAAAATTACAGCAGAAAGTCTTGTAGGTACATGGAAGTATAATGAGCCGGGTATATCTTTTGTTTCAGACAACCTGTTACTAAGTGTTGGTGGAGAGGTTGCAGCAGCAAAGATAAAGAGTAATTTGATGACACAATATAAGAAAGTAGGTATTACAAGTAGTAATACCGTGTTTACTTTTAATAAAAATAAAACATTCAAAGCAAAAATAGACGGTAAACCTTTAGTTGGTACTTGGGTATTGAATGAATCAACACAGATGCTTACATTGAATACTTTGCTGTTTAATTTAAACGGTTATGTACGTGAGAATACCAATGGAATAGAGCTGACTTTTGAATCAAAGAAAATTTTAACTTTATTCCAAACTGTAGCTAAATTTAGTGGAAATGCTACTTTATCTACTATTGGTGATCTGTCAAAGAACTATGATGGGATGCGTGTAGGTTTTAATCTTACGAAGTAAGCTTACTATTTATAGAAAAAGCATCAAGCGGAATATTATAAAGTATTCCGTTTTCTATCCGCTGATCCGAAAATTGAGAGTTGATAATTACCCGTCCCCTTATCCAATGGATAAATGATAATTATCTGTCTCTATATGTTTGTTATGGATGTTATGGACGAAGTTGTTATCCAATTGGATAACAACACATCTGATCAATTGGATAAGGGTACTATCTCTCTACTGTTTAGCAAGTATAGATAATTCTCCTACCTTTTTCCTGCTGAGTCATTGAGAGGTCTAGCTTATGAAATAATTTTACTTTATAAAAAGTGCTTCTCGTTAAAATATTAGCTATAACAAACTGATAGACATATAGTTGCAAAAGGTGATGTTTTACAATGCAAAAGGTGATGTTTTAATGCGTAAAAGATGACCTTTTACATCATAAAAGGTAGCCTTTTGCAATTAAAAAGCTGATGTATGGGATAGAGGTTAAGAATTAGTTTTACAATCAAAGGGAAGTCTTGCCTCTGAAAAATAGGAAAAATCTTGCTATTAACGGCAAAAATAACTTGCTATCAAAAACTAAGTTTCTTAATTCAGGAGCAGTATTTCTCCCTGCAAATGGTTCTAGAAATGTATATTCAAGTGGATCAACCGTTTCTGTTGTTGAGCTAAACTCACATCTTAATTATTGGAGTACTACTTCAAATGGTTCGTATATCGGACACATTAATTTTAATCGAGACGAATTTATCACACTTACCTATAATACTAATGATGGTGGTTACGGTGTTCGTTTGGTGCAAACGGTTAATCCATAACAAATTACTATTCAATCAGTAGCACGCTATAATGTGCAAGAAGATATATTATTCGGTTTGCCGTCATTTCACAAAGGAATGGCGGCGAATTTTTGTTTATACATATTTTGTTTTTCTTTTGTTCGCATCTTGTGTTAACTTAATTTTTTACTTATATATTAAGGTGGCTTCGCTATTTTATTAACATAATAGCAAGTATAAACGAATTTAAAATTATCTTTTGTGTACTTTAAATGCCGTTAATTGTTAAATTCAAACTGTTAAAATCGAATAAATACAAGTATGCTTTTAGGCTTATTACGTTTTTTACCTTTATATTTGCATTATCAAACCCCAGCAATTGAGGTATAACGCGTTCGAAGTACGAAAAAATAAATATCGAAAATAACAAATAAAAAAGATAGAGTTAAGATGAAGAACTTATCAAAAATTCTTGTAGGCGCAACTTGTGTTACCGCCCTCGCCTTATCAACAGGCGCATTTATGAAGGTTTATGCCGCTCCAGTGTTTTCTTCAGTAACAGCCGGACCTGGTCAACCAGTCGATTTAACATACGCATCGGAGAAAGCACTCCCTGCAGTAGTTCATATTAAGTATGTACAGAACTCAAAGACGAA
The DNA here is from genome assembly GCF_000262545.1 of Prevotella bivia DSM 20514. GTDB lineage: Bacteria > Bacteroidota > Bacteroidia > Bacteroidales > Bacteroidaceae > Prevotella > Prevotella bivia. The sequence goes on from NZ_JH660659.1 coordinate 109,148, forward strand.
GACCGTTGATGTGCAAGAAGATCCGTTTGGTGGCTTCTTCGATCCTTTCGGCTTTTTCGATCAGTTCCAAGGTGGACAAGGTGGTTCACGTCGTCAGCAAATACAAACTCCTAAACGACAAGCTACAGGTAGTGGTGTTATCATATCATCGGATGGCTATATAGTAACTAATAATCACGTTGTGGAAGGTGCCGACGAACTCACCGTAACCCTCAACGACAATCGTGAGTATAATGCGAAGATAGTAGGAACAGATAAGCAAACCGATCTTGCGCTTATAAAGGTCAATGCAAAAAACTTACCAGCTCTTCCTATTGGCGATTCCGAGAAGTTGAAGGTAGGCGAGTGGGTTATCGCTGTAGGCAATCCTTACAACCTAAGTTCTACAGTTACAGCAGGTATTGTAAGTGCTAAGTCGCGTGGTCTTGGTGCTACACATGGTGGTATAGAGAGTTTTATACAGACCGATGCAGCCATTAATCCGGGTAACTCTGGGGGTGCACTTGTCAATACGCAAGGCGAGCTAGTGGGTATTAATGCTATGCTTTATTCTCAGACAGGTTCGTATAGTGGTTATGGTTTTGCTATTCCTACTTCTATTATGACAAAGGTGGTAGAGGATATAAAAAAGTATGGCAGTGTACAGCGTGTGATGCTAGGTATTCAAGGTGGCGACGTTCTCAACTATATCAACGCTCAGAAGGAAGAAGGCAAGACAGTGGATTTGGGTACCAATGAGGGAGTTTACGTTGATAAGGTAGATGAAGAAGGTAATGGAGCTTCAGCAGGTTTGCAGAAAGGCGATGTTATCACCCAATTTGATGGCACAAAGGTAACCAAGATGGCAGAGTTACAGCAGGCACTCAATGCGAAACGTCCTGGCGATAAGGCTAATATTACCTATCTTCGCAATAAGAAAAGTATCACAAAGACAATCGTTCTAAAAAATGCACAAGGTACTACAAAACTTCTTGAGCAAGCTGATATTGATGTGTTAGGTGGTCAGTTCCGTCCTGTTAGTCAGACTCTAAAACAACAACTTGGTATTAGCTATGGACTAGAAGTAATGAAGGTAAGCAGTGGTGCGTTGAAACAAGCAGGTATTCCTCGTGGTTATATTATTCAGAATGTAAACGACAATCCTGTTAAGACCATTGACGATTTGCAAGCTATTGTGAAGAAGTCGTCGACAAGCAAAGATCCTGTTCTCTACATTCAGGGTATTTACCCAACAGGTAAGAAAGGCTATTTTGCTGTGCCTTTGTCAGAATAAAGTCGATATTGGCTCTTAAAAGGGTCATAACGTTATAAAGAAAATCCCTATCAGGTGAGTGGTTAAAAACACTCCGCTGATAGGGATTTTACTTGTTATTTCTGCTTATTTTGCTAAACTTTTTCCTGACTTCGTCACTCAAAAAATACGTATTTTACAACTAATTGATAAACAAAGTTTTGTATCTTTGCGTCACCTGTTTTTGGGTGACGCAAAAGGTTTTTTAACTATGTTTGTCAGAAAGAAAAGACATCGTTCCGGCAATATTGGAGTTATTGTTGTCGAGAAAATTGGAGGTAAAATGAAGGAACTTGCCACAATTGGAGTAGCATATAATGAAGACGAGGTCGAAAATCTTGTGAATGAAGCAAAAGAATGGATTACTAGAGAGAATTTACGCCGCCATCCCCAGCTTGATCTATTCGGCGAGGAACGTGAGGCCTGCGACCGCGAGCGTGAAGAGGTTCGCCGTGTTCTGTCCAATGTCAGCAATATCCTTCTCAACGGATGCGACTTGATATTGGACCGCACTTTTGACAGGATTGGCTTCAACCGTATTGACGACGAAGTGTTCCGCAAGCTCGTGAAAGCCCGCCTGGCATATCCGACGAGCAAGGCTGCCACGGTTGAATACCTGAAAAACCATTTTGACGAAGATGTGGATCTCTCAAAAATCTATCGCTATCTTGACAAGCTTAGCGACCATCAGCACGAAATTGTACAGGATATAAGTGTGCACCATACCGCTAAACTGTTTGGTGGCAATATCGGCGTGTTATTCTATGATGTCACCACACTTTACTTTGAAGCAGATTATGAGGATGAATTACGAAAGACAGGTTTCTCGAAAGAGGGACGTCACAGTAATCCTCAAATCATACTTGGACTGCTTGTCAGCCTTGGTGGCTATCCGCTTGCCTATTGCATCCATGAAGGCAACAAATATGAGGGTCATACGATGCTGCCGACGATAAACGAGTTTGTAAGCAAATACGGATTGGAAAACTTCGTTGTGGTGGCAGATTCCGGTCTGATGAACAATGCCAACATAGCGGAACTTGAATCGCATGGCTACAAGTATATAATAGGTGCGAAGATAAAGAATGAAAGTCAGGAGGTCAAGAACTGGATACTGGAACAGCCCAAGCGCGACTGCCAGATGGTTGAATATGACAAAGGAGGCGGACGGCGTCTCTTGGTCGGCTATACTGATGATCGTGCAAAGAAAGATGCCTATAACCGCGAAAAAGGTATACGCAGGTTAGAAAAAGCTTACAAGCATGGTGCGCTCACTAAAGGCAACATCAACAAAAGAGGCTACAATAAGTTTTTATCCATGGATGGTGAAGTGAAAGTCGCCATCAACTATGACCGTGTTGCCGACGACTCCAAATGGGACGGCCTAAAAGGATATATCACCAATACGGATATGCCGATACAGAATGTATACACGGCATATCACAACCTTTGGCATGTAGAAAGGGCTTTCCGTATAGCAAAATCAAAGATAGAGATACGTCCCATGTTCCATTTTACACGCAAACGAATCGAGGCCCATATATGTATCTGTTTCGTGGCTTTGAAAGTATACAAGGAATTGGAGCGTATGCTGAAGACCTCAGAGATTAAGATGAGCGTAGACAAGGTGCTTGCATTGGCAAAGACAATCACAACGATACAAATCAAGCTACCTCTGAACAAGGAGGTTTATACACAAACAATGCTGATGACAAGGCATCAGAAAATAGCTAAACTATTTGATGAGGATTTTTGGGTGACGCAATGACGAAGTCAGGTGGTTAAAAACACTCCGCTGATAGGGATTTTACTTGTTATTTCTGCTTATTTTGCTAAACTTTTTCTTGCTTCTTTAGCGTATGTATATGTCTTGAGATGTGATTAACGATGAGCGGAACATTCTCTACCGTTGTGTTGCTAGTATCAAGACCCAATGATTTTACATCAGGAATACCAATATGCTTTATAATAGCATAAAGCATCATCATAAAGTTTTGCATCTTGTTTTTAGAACTTGCTGCGTAAAAAATGCGATGGACGATGATAAAACGGAAATCGCCTGCCATGTTGCGTTTTGCTAGCGACTTGTAACCACTGATAATATTAAATTTCTTTTCAGCTACAAGATCTTCAATCACTTTACGTAAATAAACGGTGAGGAAGGGTTGCACACGGAAACCAATGCGCACATTAATGCGGAAAAGCGTATCTTCTATGAGTGGCTCAAAAGTATATTCAAGTGTTTCTGGTTCGTCGACATACTCAAAGTGGAATAGCCAATAGTGGTCAGCACGTTTGGGTTGTTTATGGATAATGGAATAAATAACCTTATTCTCAATCATATCAGCGCTATCCGACTTGCTGACATATACGAGATTGGTGGCATACTTAGGTAGCGTGTCATCGTGCTTTAAGTCGGATATAATATCAAAATATTGCTTAATAGGATGAAACTCCATATAGCTATTTCTGATTCTTTGTGCAGTGTACCATATATACATAGTGCCAAAAAGAATACCTGCCAGCATAATGGTAAACCATCCGCCATGGAAGAACTTAAAAAGATTGGCTATAAAGAAGAAGCTTTCAATGGTAAGGAATACACTGGCAAAGGTTATGACAATGGCTTTTTTAGTCCCTTTCATACGTAGATAAAACGCTAGGAGTAAGGTGGTCATAAGCATTGTAATCGTGATAGATAGTCCGTAAGCAGCTTCCATCTTGCTAGAAGAACCAAACACCAAAATGGTAATGATACAGAAAAGGTATAAGAAAGCATTTACACGTGGGATATACAGTTGACCCTTAATTTGGGTAGGATATTTTATTCTTAAGCGTGGCATAAAATTAAGGTTCATAGCCTCACTAAAGATAGTAAACGATCCGCTTATCAAAGCCTGACTAGCAATAACGGCAGCCAGTGTAGCCATGATAATGCCCACCATTAGAAACTCTTTTGGGACAATGGCATAGAAAGGGTTGATACCATCGGTAATCAAATTTCTGTGTGCAATGATCCATGCTCCTTGTCCAAGGTAGTTGAGGATAAGCATTGACTTAACAAAAAGCCAACTGATAGTAATGTTTTTTCTGCCACAATGCCCAAGGTCAGAATATAATGCTTCAGCACCCGTAGTACAAAGGAATACTGCTCCAAGTATTAAGAACCATTCAGGGTTATGCAGTAATAATTCGAAAGCATAATAAGGATTAAAGGCTTTCAAGATACCAATGTGGTGAGGCAAGTTGATAATACCCACAAGTCCTAACATTGAAAACCATACGAACATAATAGGACCGAACGATTTTCCTATTAAGTTAGTACCAAACTGCTGAATGAAGAATAGTACAGAGATAATAGCGATGCAAATGGGAATGACTGGCGTTTCAGGTGAGAAGGCTTGTAAACCTTCTATAGCCGAGACTACCGTAATGGAAGGGGTAATAATGCCATCGGCTACTAAGGTGCTTGCCCCTATGATAGCTGCAATATAGAGCCAGCGGCGACGATGCTTTCGTAGCAGTGCATAGAGTGCTAATATTCCCCCCTCACCATGATTGTCGGCTTTTAGTGCTATTAGCACATACTTTACAGAAGTTTGTAGGGTTAGTGTCCAAATAATGCATGATACAGCACCTATAATATAATTGGTATCAAACTGTGGATAGGCTCTCACAATAGTACTCATTACATAGAGTGGGGAGGTACCAATATCACCAAATACAATACCTAGCGTAACCATAATGCCTAATAAAGACAACTTGTTGGCTTTATTGGCATGAGAAGAATTTGTGTCCATTTTTCTTTATCCTAAATTCATATAAACTGAGCACAAAGGTAGGTATAAGTAAGGGAAAAAGAGCATCATTGCTAGAAAATATTTATGCAATGATAACTCCTTTACCGCCCTATATATTAAAGATTGATCTGCTGTAACATCTTCTTTCCAATGGCATTTTTGTTGAGGAAAATATACACGGTGTTGTCTGCAATGAAGTTGCGCGACATATACCACGTGCCATTGTATTTGTTATTAGTACCCCATGAATTTTTGACCATATAGTATATTCTTCCATTTTGATCCTTTGCTTTGCCATAGATCACCATAACATGATCGTATGTCATGCGCCAATTATCAAAACGTTTTTGGCGGCGTTCTTGCGTAGCGGTAACTTCAGGTGTGTTGGCACCTAATGCAGCAATCTTATTAGCACGTTCTGTTTTAGAGAGCTTGAGCCAGCGTGCTGCATCCGATCCTATCATTGATTGCATTTTACTGTTATCTATATCGATTGCTAAGCCGTTGCGTGTGAAGCCATCTTCGCTAACATCACCGCCCCAAGCAATGGTGTAACCAGCATCAATGGCATCGTCGATAATCTTCATCATATCCGATAATGGCACATTGTGGCTTTGTTTCATACGCCATTTATAAGGTGCTTCGATTACAAATGGTTTGTAGAAAGGGTGATGCGTAAAACTAGTAATGCTTACATAGTTATCCCAGTTTAGTCCAAGCGATGCTGCAAATGATTTTGGGGTGTATTGTTTGCCTTGATAGGTAAACTGTTCGGGACATTTTCCCATATAAGCATCAATAATGCCTTGTACACCATTTTGCCACGCAGGACTCAACTCTTCATGTTCTTCTTCGGCTATTGTGGCAACATATTTCTCAAGACAAGGGAAAAATTCACCAAAGTTAGCAAGGCTATCTCCTACCAATGATCCCGGTTTTGCCATTGCATCTTCGGGTACAACACCGTAGGTTTGGATCATTTCGAGAGCGTCATCGGCGCTACCGCCTTCAGAGAAACGACTTTTACCGTGCATGCGTGTATGAAAGATAGCTTCATCGAGATAATTTTTATTGGCAACAAACATCTCGCTTAAATCGTAGGTCTTGCCAGTGGCTTTGATAATCTCGCTTTCAAAGAAGCCTAGTGTGGCATAACACCAACAAGTACCACTCTTATATTGGTTTTTGATAGGAGAGATAGCATTTGCTTTAATGGTTGTAAACTGGAAGTCGGCTGTACATTTGTTTTCTGTACTTTGTGCGTTTGCTATTAGTGTTATAGCAGTAAGTGCAAGGGATAAGTATCTTTTCATTGTTATAAAATAGATTGTTTTTAACGCAAAGATACAGAAAAAAATGATAAGACAAATCTATAGAAAGAAAATTGAAGGATATGTCATACAATTTTTGCTATATCTGACTTTTTTAGTAATTTTGCATGAATTTCGAAATTAATAATACATCTATAGATAATGAAGATATCATACAAATGGCTAAAGGAATATGTAGATTTTAGTTTAACCCCAGAAAAGCTTGCTGAGGCTTTAACCTCAACTGGTTTGGAGGTGGGTTCATTGGATGAAGTAGAAACCATTCGTGGTGGACTAAAAGGGCTATTCGTTGGAAAGGTGCTTACTTGTGAAATGCACCCAAATTCTGATCACTTACATGTTACTACTGTTGACCTCGGTAAGGGTGAAGCGCAGCAGATAGTTTGTGGTGCTCCTAATGTGGACGCTGGGCAGAAAGTGATAGTAGCCGATTTGGGGTGTGTGCTTTATGATGGCGATAAAGAGTTTGTTATCAAGAAAAGTAAGCTTCGTGGTGTAGAGAGCCTTGGTATGATATGTGCCGAAGACGAAATTGGTGTAGGTACTTCGCATGATGGTATCATTGTATTGCCTGAAGATGCTCCTGTAGGTCAGCCCGCAGCAGAATATTACCAACTAGATAGTGATTGGGTAATTGATATTGATATTACTGCTAATCGTGCCGATGCGTTGAGCCATTATGGTGTGGCGCGCGATTTGTACGCATGGTTAAAGCAAAATGGTTATGAAACTAGCTTACATCGCCCTTCATGTGATGCTTTTTATGTAGATAATCACGACTTGCCTATTAAGGTTACCATCGAAAATACGGATGCTTGTCGCCGTTATGCTTGTTTGAGTGTAACTGATTGCGAAGTGAAAGAAAGTCCAAAATGGTTGCAAGACAAGTTGAACGTAATAGGTTTGCGCCCTATTAATAATATTGTAGATATTACTAATTATATAATGTGGGCCTATGGGCAACCTATGCACTGCTTTGATGCAGATATGGTAAGTGGTAACCACATTATAGTAAAAGATAAAAACGAAGGTAAAAAATTTATTACCCTTGATGGTGAAGAACACACCCTTGGTGAACACGATTTGGCTATTTGCAACGAGAAAGAGCCAATGTGTATTGCTGGTGTTTTCGGTGGTAAGGGTAGTGGAACCTACGAAACTACAAAACATGTGGTCTTGGAGAGTGCTTATTTCCATCCAACATGGATAAGAAAAAGTGCTCGCCGTCATGGTTTATCTACTGATGCTAGTTTCCGCTTTGAGCGTGGTATTGACCCTAATGGAACGGTTTACGCTTTGAAACAAGCTGCTATCTTATGTAAGCAATTGGCTGGTGGTAAGATAAGTATGGAGATTTGCGATGAGTATCCAACTCCGATGGCTGATTTTCCAGTTCGATTGAATTATGAATATTGTGATCGCTTGATAGGAAAGCAGATTGGCACAGATACGATAAAAAATATTGTAACTTCTCTTGAAATGGAGATAGATAAAGAGGATACAGAGGGGCTTGATCTTCTTGTTCCTGCTTATCGTGTAGATGTGAAGCGTCCTTGTGATGTGGTAGAAGAAATTTTGCGTATTTATGGATATAACAATGTAGAGATCCCTACTACACTAAAATCGTCTTTGACAATAGCTGAAGAAGCTGATAAGAACTATCATCGCGAGAACGTAGTGAGCGAACAACTGGTAGGTGCAGGGTTCTCTGAAATATTGAATAACTCATTGACGAAAGCTTCTTATTACGAGCAAACTGGCTTGAATAAGTATCCTTGGGAAGAGGCTGTAAAGATAATGAACCCTCTATCGGCTGATCTTGGTGTAATGCGCCAAACTTTATTGTTTGGTGGACTCGAGAGCCTTGCACATAACATTAACCGTAAGGCTACTAATCTTCGCTTCTTCGAGGTGGGTAATGTTTACAAATTCACACAAGATAAATATACAGAAGATAGTCCTATAAAGGCATACAATCAGGAATATCACATGGCATTGTGGCTAACAGGTAAGCACATTGAAGGTTCTTGGGTACATCCTAATGAGGAAAGTACATTCTATGAACTGAAAGCGTATGTAGAGAATATTCTTCGCCGTGTAGGTGTTCAGCAAGGAGTACTTGTAAGTGAGGCTTCAGATAATAATATATTTGATAAAGCAATTGCACTAAAAACACGAGGTGGTAAGCTAATTGTGGAAATGGGTATATTGAGTATTGCTTTATTGAAGCGTATGGAAATAGCTCAAAAGGTGTTCTTTGCAGAGATTAACTGGACTGAACTAATGAAAATTATTCGTAAGAATAAGCTTCAGTTTGAGGAACTTTCTAAATATCCTGCGGTTAGTCGTGATTTGGCATTGTTGCTAGATAACGCCGTAGAGTTTGCACAAATTGAAGAGATTGCTCGTCAAACAGAGAAGAAATTGTTAAAAAAGGTAGAATTATTTGATGTATATCAGGGTAAGAACTTACCAGAAGGCAAGAAGAGTTATGCCGTTAATTTCATTCTTCAAGATGCAACAAAAACTTTAAATGATAAAGCTATTGATGCTATCATGCAAAAATTAATTAAGAACTTAACAACAAAACTCGGAGCAGAACTCCGTTAATAAAATAATATTTTTTATTCCCATGGGAAGAGCATTTGAATATCGCAAAGCGACAAAACTAAAGCGTTGGGGCCACATGGCTCGTACATTTACTAAGTTAGGTAAGGAAATAGCTATCGCCGTTAAAGCAGGTGGCCCTGAACCTGAGAATAATCCACGTTTGCGTGCTATCATAGCAACTTGTAAGCGTGAGAATATGCCTAAGGATAATATTCAGCGTGCTATTAAGAACGCACTGGGTAAGGATACGAGCGATTATAAGGAAGTAACTTATGAAGGATATGGTCCTCACGGCATAGCTGTGTTTGTGGAAACCTTGACGGATAATACAACGCGAACAGTAGGTGAGGTTCGTTCTATTTTTAACAAGTTTAATGGTAACATGGGAACGCAGGGGTCTTTGAGTTTCTTGTTCGACCATAAGGCTGTATTCTCTTTTAAGAAAAAAGAGGGGGTGGATATGGAAGAACTAATTCTTGACCTGATCGACTATGGCGTAGAAGATGAGTTTGATGAAGATGAGGAAGAAAACGAAATCACTATCTATGGTGAGCCAACAAGCTTTGGTGAAATCCAAAAACACTTAGAAGAAAATGGTTTCGAAATTACTTCAGCCGAATTTACTCGCATTCCTAACGATTTAAAGGAGGTTATGGAAGAAGAGCGTGCTACAATTGATAAGATGGTAGAACGTCTTGAAGATTTCGATGATGTACAAAATGTATATACTAATATGAAGCCAGCAGAATAGTTTAGGGCTATTTATTATACAATATAAAAGTGGATTGCCATTCCTTAGAAGAGCAATCCACTTTTACTTTTATTATAGTGTGGTGTGATAATACTATTTCTTTTTCTTCCAGCCGAAGAAACCTTTTTTATTATTGCTTATTTTCTTGTGCCCGCCAAACTTTCGATAAAGTTTCCAGCCAAGCATTAAACCATCTACAACGTTTGCACCTGTAGTAAACATATTGGTAAAGCGTTGTGTAGGGGTAGTGTTGTCTTTAGGTGTATGAACAAGACTATTCCAAATAGTTTGCATCTTGCTGCTATCCTTCAAAATTTCAGATTTAAGCTCAGCTTTACGCAAGCGAATATCTTTCAAAGAGCGATATTCATTTGTATTCGAGGAAAATATGTTTAAACCCATATACTTGTTCTGATTATTTAGCTAATAGCAAACTTGCTAAGAATTTTACTAAAGGCTTTTCTATCAACGTATGACGGAAAATTAGGGTAAAGAAAAATATTGCAACATAAGTGCAACCAATAATTGAGAAGCTCCAAATAAGTGATCCTAATAAAGCTTCTAAAGCGTAGGCTGCAGCAAATGAAAAATAAATCAAAGCAATAAGAAATAGTGTAATAAAAACAACTGTTAAAGTGATAGCCGTTAAGAGCTTAACGACTTTTTCAACTACATCGAGCTTCACATATTCTGTCTGAAGCCCGATGTAATTTTTAAGCACTTCTCCTAGTTGCGCTATTGTTTCAATGTTCTTATCGTTTGAAAACATATCTTTTTATTAATCAATAACAGAAGATGCTGCTTCCTTAATGTCCTGTACAAAATCGTCAGTTTCTTTACGACTTAACTTAATATCGTGTTTTTGACAGAAATCATCTACAGCACTAGATATTTTATTACGAGTATCTTCACCCTTTTCAGGAGCTGCTAGCAGTCCTACTGCTGCTCCAGCGATAGCGCCGCCAATAAAAGCGAACAAATAACCTAATGTTTTCATTGTCTCTAATTTTAATAAGTGAATAATAATATTATGATGTTAATGGCAAATATACTCATTCTTTCTTATAATCGCAAAGGATAAAAGCGTAATTTCTATTAAAAATGGAACAATTTCTTTATTTAACAATCTTTATGTAGCTTACTTTCCGATGTTTGATACTTAATTTGTAATTTCGCAACAATTACTTAAATATGAAATAAGGTATAATCTATCAATAAAAACAACGATTATGAAAAAAATAATGATTTTGGGCGGTGCCCTATTAGTTGCAGTTTCATTTACTGGTTGTAAATCAAGCGAGAGTGCTTACAAAAAGGCTTACGAAAAGGCTAAGGCACAAGATCAGACAACAGTAACTACTACCACCACAACAACAGAAAATGAAACACCTGTTGTAACTCCTGTAGAGACTACTCCTGTTACTGAAACTCGTGTGCAAGATAATTATGACAACGAACCAGTTCGTCGTGAGAATGTAGCAGTTGTAAATGGTGCAGGATTGAAAAACTATAGTGTCGTTGTAGGTTCTTTTGGCGTTAAAGCAAATGCTGAAGGTTTGCAAGGTCGCTTAAAGAGTGCTGGTTATGATGCACAAGTAGCCTACAATAGTGGTAATAATATGTATCGTGTAGTTGCTTCTAGCTATGATTCTAAAGCTTCTGCTGTGCAGAGTCGTAACCAACTACGTGCTACATACCCCGACGCATGGTTGCTTGCTAAGTAAAGCATGGGTAGAATCCTTGCAATAGATTACGGAAAAAAACGTACAGGTATAGCAGTCACTGATCCATTACGCATCATAGCAAATGGATTGGCGACTGTTCCTACATCTGAACTATACGATTATCTCGTGGCTTATATTAGGAGTGAGGCTGTTGATAAGATAGTAATAGGAAAGCCTATACAAGCTAATGGACAGCCGAGTGAGAACTTTGTTCGTGTGGAACAGTTTGCTAATAGGTGGAAGAAAGTGCAACCCACCATACCAATAGAATTTTATGATGAACGCTTTACTTCCGTAATAGCCCATCAAGCAATGATAGTAGGAGGAGTTAAAAAGAAAACCAGAAGAGAAGATAAAGGATTGGTAGACGAAATATCTGCAACCATTATCTTACAAGATTTTATGAGATCAAAAGGAATGTAGGTGTCATTCCTTTTTTGTGTGTATATGCAATTATAATAAGAAATAAAGAATAAAGGATAATAAATGATTTTACCAATTTATACATACGGGCAACCTGTATTAAGAAAAGTAGCTCAAGATATTCCTACAGATTATCCAGACTTACAAGAGCTAATTCAAAATATGTTTGAGACTTGTAGTGCTAGCGATGGTGTTGGGTTAGCTGCCCCTCAAATAGGTAAATCTATTCGGGTCGTGGTTATAGATCTTGATGTTATGTCAGATGCCTTTCCTGAGTATAAAGATTATAAGCATGCTTTTATTAATGGACATATCTTAGAATTTGATGATACCGAGACCGAAATTATGGAAGAGGGCTGTCTTTCTTTGCCAGGATTGCATGAAAAAGTAGAACGTGCGAAGCGTGTACATATAGAATGGCTTGACGAAAATCTTCAACATCATGATGAGTGGGTTGATGGTTTCTTAGCTCGTGTTATCCAACATGAATTTGATCATTTAGAAGGTAAGGTTTTTACAGATAGAGTTTCGCCTTTCCGTAAACAGATGATTAAAAACAAGATGAAGGCGATGTTACAGGGAAAGGTAAACTGTAGGTATCGTGTAAAGACTCCAACGAGGTAATTTTTATTTTACGAGGAATAATGCTAAGAAGTGGCATAATAGCTTTGATGTTCTTATTTTCGTTATCAAGTTCTGCTCAATATAATATCAAAAAATTATTAGAGGAGGGAAAACAACAGTTAGATCAAGGCTATTATGTTACTTCTATGCAAATAGGTATGCGCATAGTGAGCCTAAAGCCTCAACTTTATGAGGCTTGGTACATGATGGCAAAAGCAAAATATCATTTGGAAGATTTTAAAGGTGCTGAGGAAGATAGTAAGCAAGCTTTAAAACTTCAACCTTATATTGCTGATATTTATGACCTTTATGCTATGACTTGTATCAAAGAAGAAAAGTATGACAGTGCTATTGTGGCATATACAAAAGCATTAGTTCTTGATAAAACTAATAGGGATTATTTGTTTAATAGAGCTTTTTGCTATTATCAAATAGGAAAGAATGCTGAAGCTAAAAGAGAACTTTCTAAAATTATTATGCGCTGGAAAAATTTCTCAGAAGCAAAAGATTTGTTAGATGATATAAATAATAATCGTGTACCTAAGAAGAAAAAAGAATATCATCAAAAAATATTTCTTCCTTTTATTAAATCCGCATCTAATTTAAATTCTAAAATCTCTATAGAGTTAAAGTAATTCTGTACTTTTTAAAGAATAACTTATTGGTTATTAGTAAAATATAATATAATATTTAATATAAGTATTATATTTGTTGGTGTATAAATAGCTTTAATTCTTTGATTTAATATCTTTATTGTTGGTATTATAAGAAATCTTTTTCTATCTTTGCAGATATAAAGTTATCCAAAATGGAAAACTTTTAATGAAAATATTAATATAAAGTTTTCCAAAAAAGAAAACTTTTTAAAAATAGATATAACAAAAAATATAACTTTATAATACTTAGGCTACAATGGCAATGCAAAATTTTACTATTACAAAACGTGATGGCTCTAAGGAATTGTTTTCTTTAGATAAGATTATGGGGGCTATCTTAAAGGGCTTTGAAAGTGTTAACGAACCTACAGATCTTACCACAGTATCAAAAATACTTTCAAATATAAAGATACATGATGATATTACCGTAGAGGAGATACAGAACCAAGTAGAAGAGTCTTTGATGAAAGAAGGTTTTTACCATGTTGCTAAAAGCTTTATAGTGTATCGTCATCAGCATAGTGAAGATAGAGAAACACAAGAAAAGATAAAGTTTTTGACAGAATATTGTGGTGCTAGTAATGCTGCAACAGGCTCTAAGTATGATGCTAATGCCAATGTTGAAAATAAAAACATAGCAACCTTAATAGGTGAACTTCCAAAGCAAGGCTTTATTCGAATGAATAGACGTTTGCTAACAGATAGAATAAAGCAAATGTATGGCAAACAATTAGCAAATGAATATCTTGACCTGCTGACACATCATTTTATATATAAGAATGATGAAACTAACCTTGCTAACTATTGCGCTTCTATCACTATGTATCCTTGGTTAATTGGTGGTACGACCTCAATTGGTGGAAACTCTACGGCACCAACCAACTTGAAAAGTTTTTGCGGAGGTTTTATTAATATGGTATTTATGGTATCAAGTATGCTTGCAGGGGCATGTGCTACACCAGAGTTCTTGATGTATATGAACTATTTTATACAAAAAGAGTATGGTAAGGATTATTGGAAACATGCTGATAAAGTTATTGATCTAAGTTTGCGTAAGCGTACTATAGATAAGATGCTAACTGATTACTTTGAGCAGATAGTCTATTCTTTAAACCAACCAACAGGAGCTAGAAACTTTCAAGCTGTATTCTGGAATATCTCTTATTATGATAAGTATTACTTCGAATCATTATTTGGTAATTTCTTCTTTCCTGATGGATCACAACCAGATTGGGAGTCATTATCTTGGTTGCAAAAGCGTTTTATGAATTGGTTTAATCAAGAGCGTACACGTACAGTACTTACTTTCCCTGTAGAAACAATGGCTTTATTAGCTAATAATGGTGAATGTAGAGATGAGGAATGGGGTAATTTTGCTGCAGAAATGTATAGTAAAGGACATAGTTTCTTTACTTATATGAGCGATAATGCCGATTCTTTGAGTTCTTGTTGTCGTCTTCGCAATGAAATTCAAGATAATGGTTTCTCTTATACTCTTGGTGCTGGTGGTGTTTCTACTGGATCGAAGAGTGTGCTTACTATAAATCTTAATCGTTGTATTCAGTATGCAGTAAATAAGGGTGAAGATTATAAGGCTTATTTAGACTATGTTATTAAACTTTGCCATAAGGTACAGTTAGCATACAATGAAAATTTGAAGCACTTCTTAAAGAATAAGATGTTACCCTTGTTTGATGCTGGATATATTAACATCGATCGTCAATACCTAACCATAGGTATTAATGGTTTAGTTGAAGCTGCTGAATTTATGGGATTAGATATTACACCTAATGATGACTATAAGAATTTTGTTCAAGAAGTTCTTGGTTTGATAGAAAAAAACAATAAGGAGTTTAAGACAAAAGAGGCTATGTTTAATTGTGAAATGATCCCTGCAGAAAACGTTGGTGTAAAGCATGCGAAGTGGGATCGTGAAGATGGCTACTTTGTTCCTAGAGACTGTTATAATAGTTACTTTTACCGTGTGGAGGACAGCTCTTTAACAATATTGGATAAATTTAAGCTTCATGGTTCTCCATACATTGAACACTTAACAGGGGGATCAGCTCTTCATATGAACTTGGACGAACACTTATCACAAGTACAGTATAAACAATTATTGGGTGTAGCTGCTAAGGAAGGATGTAATTATTTTACATTCAATATTCCTAACACTATTTGTAATGAGTGTGGACATATAGATAAGCGTTATTTGCATGAATGTCCTCATTGCCATTCAAAGAATGTTGATTATCTTACTCGGGTTATAGGCTATATGAAACGTGTAAGTAATTTTTCACAACCACGCCAGCAAGAGGCTGCTAAACGTTATTATGCAGGAACGGAACAATTGAAAGTAGAATAAGGTTTTCTCTAATGCTTAAATTTGTAAATACAGATATCGTGTGTCAAGAATACCCTGACGAGATAGCGTTAGCAATCAATATTTCAGGGTGTCCTTGTCATTGTCCGGGATGTCATAGCAGTTTTTTAGCAGCAGATAAAGGGGAAATGCTTACTTGCGAAATCGTAGAAAAGTTGATAGAGGAGGCAGACAGTTCTATCTCTTGTATTGGCTTTATGGGTGGTGATGCTGATCCTGCTTGTATTAATATGCTAGCAAGTCATGTCCGAACAAAATTTCCAAAGTTGAAAGTGGGGTGGTATTCTGGGCGAACTATGATAGCTTCTGATATACAATTATCCAATTTTGATTATATAAAGATCGGTCCTTATCTGAAACATCTAGGTGGATTAAAGTCAAAACGAACCAATCAAAAGATGTTTAATATTAATTCGTCAGGAGAAATGATAGATATTACTTATCGTTTCCAAGTGTAATCCTTTTGATATTTTTGAATAAGAATTGATTGCGAAGTTATTTATGAATGATTTTTCGTAAAAGTGTTCATAGAAAAATATACATCTATGAATACTTTTTATGTCTCAATGTTAATTTGTTAAGGCTCTGTAAATTATTCTTTCATCTCACCAAAACCTCTTTTGCCTTTTAATACACAACGTGCTTTGTTATTTCGTTTGAATTACCTATCTTTGCATCAAATTAGCTAATTATGGGTTTATTCGGATTATTTAATAAAAGCAAAAAAGAGACACTTGATAAAGGTTTGGAGAAAACGAAACAGAATGTTTTTTCTAAACTTGCACGTGCCGTAGCAGGTAAGTCGGTTGTTGATGATGATGTTCTTGATAACTTGGAGGAAATTTTAGTTACTTCCGATGTGGGAGTAGATACAACTATCAAGATTATTCGTCGTATAGAAGAGCGTGTAGCTAGAGATAAATATGTCTCAACGAGTGAGTTGAACGGTATTTTGAAAAGCGAAATAGCAGAATTGTTAACAGAGAACAATACGGAAAGCCTTGGAAATTGGGAGTTGCCTACTGATAAGAAGCCATACGTTATCCTTGTTGTGGGTGTAAATGGTGTGGGTAAAACTACGACTATTGGTAAACTTGCATATCAGTTTAAGCAGGCAGGGAAAAAGGTTTATTTAGGTGCTGCCGATACTTTCCGTGCAGCTGCTGTTGAACAAATATCCATTTGGGGAGAACGAGTAGGGGTACCTGTTGTAAAACAACAAATGGGAGCTGATCCTGCTAGTGTGGCTTTTGATACCTTACAAAGTGCTAGAGCTAATGAAGCCGATGTTGTACTCATTGATACCGCAGGGCGTTTGCACAATAAAGTAAACCTTATGAATGAGCTAAAGAAGATAAAGGAAGTAATGAAAAAGGTGATGCCTGACGCTCCACATGAAGTTATGTTAGTGCTTGACGGTAGCACTGGGCAAAATGCTTTTGAACAAGCCAAGCAGTTTGCAGCCGTTACGCAGATTACTTCACTTGCGATTACAAAACTTGATGGCACAGCCAAAGGTGGTGTAGTTATTGGTATTAGTGATCAATTGAAAGTGCCTGTAAAATATATTGGATTAGGCGAGGGAATGGAAGATCTACAACTATTTAACAAAGAAGAATTTGTTGATAGTTTGTTTAAGAGCTAATAGATTTCCATTTTTACAATTTCGGGATATGAATAAAAATCAAATAGACATAATAACGATGGGGTGTTCGAAAAACCTTGTCGACTCGGAACTTCTTATGAAACAGTTTGAGGCGAATGGTTTCGAATGTACTCACGATACAGAACAGCCAGAGGGTGAAATTGCAGTTATCAATACATGTGGCTTTATTGAAACAGCAAAAGAAGAAAGTATTAACACCATATTAGAGTTTGTTAATAGGAAAGAAAAAGGGCAGCTAAATAAGCTGTTTGTTATGGGATGTCTTTCTCAACGTTATAAAGACGAACTTGAGAAGGAAATTCCAGAAGTAGATAAGTTTTATGGTAAATTCAACTATAAACAGCTATTAACCGATCTTGGTAAAGCTGATGTAACTTCATGTAATGGTGTTCGTCATCTTACTACTCCCCGCCATTATGCTTATATAAAGATTGCAGAAGGTTGTGATAGACATTGTGCTTATTGTGCTATTCCATTGATTACAGGAAAGCATCGCTCTCGTAAGATGGAAGATATTCTGCAAGAAGTGGAGCAGCTTGTGGCACAAGGCGTAAAGGAGTTCCAAGTTATCGAACAAGAGCTTACCTATTATGGTGTAGATCTTGATGGAAAACACCATATTACAGAGTTGATCTCTCGAATGGCTGATATTAAGGGGGTGGAATGGATTCGTCTTCACTATGCTTATCCTAATCAGTTCCCATTTGATTTGCTAGATGTTATAGCTCAAAAGCCTAATGTATGTAAGTATTTGGATATTGCTTTTCAGCATATTTCTGACCATATGTTGGATAGAATGCATCGCCATGTAAGTAAGCAGGAAACAATTAATTTGATTAAAGAAATACGTTCTCGTGTTCCTAGTATTCATCTGCGTACCACCTTGTTAGTAGGCTTTCCTGGAGAAACAGATGAGGATTTTGAAGAGCTTAAGGACTTTGTTCGTGAGGTTCGTTTTGAACGTATGGGTGCCTTTGCTTATTCTCGTGAGGAAGGTACTTATAGTGCAGAACATTATGAGGATGATGTGCCAGAGGAAGTTAAGCAACAACGTTTAGATGAGTTGATGGCTATTCAGCAAGAAATATCTACTGAGCTTGAAGAGACTAAAATTGGGCAAACCTTTAAAGTTATAATTGATCGTGAGGAAGGAGATTACTATATTGGACGAACAGAGTTTTGTTCGCCAGATGTTGATCCTGAGGTCTTAATAAGTATAGGAGAAGTACCTTTGCGTGTAGGGGAATTCTATAATGTGTATATTACCGACTCCGATGAGTTCGACCTTTATGGTGAAGTAAGATAAATATCTAAAGAATGAATAATAAAGAATTCATAACTAAACTAGCAAGTCAAACTGGTTTTACTCA
Organism: Prevotella bivia DSM 20514; assembly: GCF_000262545.1. Classification (GTDB taxonomy): domain Bacteria; phylum Bacteroidota; class Bacteroidia; order Bacteroidales; family Bacteroidaceae; genus Prevotella; species Prevotella bivia. Next base: position 127,777 of record NZ_JH660659.1, read on the forward strand.
AGAAGAAAGTCAGAAGATGGTTACTTCTGTTCTCAAAGAAATAGGAAAATCGTTTGAACTGGGCGATCCTGTTCAGATTACTGGATTTGGTACTTTTGATATTAAGAAGCGTATGGAGCGTGTAATGGTAAACCCTGCAACAGGATTAAGAATGCTTGTACCTCCTAAATTGGTACTCAACTTTAAACCAACAAGTACCATTAAAACACATATAAAGAAAGGAGTAAGTGAATAAATGGCTAAGGGTTCTATTCAATCGCTTGCTATTGCAATCGCAAAGAAGTATAAATTATCGAACGTTGATGCAACAAAGTTTGTGGAAGCAATCTTTGATATTGTAACCGAAGAACTTAAGAATAATGGTCAAGTTAAGATTAAGGGCTTAGGAACTTTTAAGGTGCAATCTGTAAAGCCACGTGAAAGTGTTAATGTTAATACGGGGGAACGTGTGCTTATAGAGGGACATGATAAGATTTCTTTTACTCCCGATGCCACAATGAAAGAATTGGTAAATAAGCCTTTCTCGCAATTTGAAACTGTTGTTTTGAATGATGGAGTTGATTTTGAGGAAGAGAAAACTCCAATTGATGATACTTCTGACGAAGATGATAGCACTTCAGAGGATATTTCTATGTCAAATTCAGAAGAAATACCTATAGTAAAATCGGATAAAACATTATTAGACGATGTTACGGTAGTTAAGCACAAAGAGCTTAAACCAATAATTTGCGAAGGTTCTGAACAGCAAAAAGAGGTTGTAGAAGTTCTTTATACTTCTGAAACTTCTGCACCATGTTCTGAAGGACTAAAAATAGAACGTGATGAAGATAATATAGTTGAAAATAAAGAATTTAAAGTTGATGATGACGATAGTGATACTATTGAAAAATCAACTTCTTCTTCGGAGTCTACTATAGTTATTGATGAAGTAAAAAAAACATCAGGATCTACACCGTTAATAGGGAAAAGTACTCTTAAACCTGATGTGAAAAAAGAAACTGCACCAATTGAGGATCTAAAGCGTAATCGGCAAACAACATCTACGCCTGTAGATGTTTTCGATGATGGAGAACCTACCGATGATGAACGTGAAATGCGAACATTGTGGCGTATATTGGTCTGTGTGCTAGTGATAACAGTGCTTGCTTTTGGTGGATATTATATTAAGCAATCCTTCAATGATCAAAGAGAGAGTAAAGAAGTGGTGAAAAAAAATATAATAAAAACCTCAAAGAAGATAGTACTAGTTTCTAAGAAAAAGACTCCATCGCCTGCACCACAATCTTCTGTAGCAGACACAACTTCTTCTGAAAATGACGAAGCAGCTAAGTATGTAAGCCTTAGCAGTGATCCAAAAATACGCTATGGTGCTTATAATATCATTGGCGTTGAAAAAGTTGTAGTTTTAAAGAAGGGTGAAACAATGGCAAGTTATAGCCGTAAATCCCTAGGACCTGACATGGTGGGTTATTTCCAAGTACTAAATGGAGTTGACGAAATGAAAGAAGGAGATACCTTGAAGGTTCCTAAAGTAGAGTATCGACCTCAATATCAGAACCGTAAGTAAATTAAAATTCTACTTGTAGAATAGTTAGAAAGGTTTCCTAAAAGCAACGATTTTAGGAAACCTTTTTTAAGGATATTTAGACAGTTAGTTATACCCTATACCCTTTATTTATTGTACTTTTGTATATTAATAAAAATGATAGACGTAAACTAAAATACTTACAAATGGCAGAAGCTATAGATATTCGTGAGCTTAATGCGCGGATTGAGCAACAAAGCTCATTTATAACAAATTTAACAATCGGGATGAACCAAGTAATTGTTGGGCAAAAACATTTAATTGATTCTCTTCTTATAGGTTTGTTGAGCGATGGACATATTTTGCTAGAAGGTGTCCCAGGCTTAGCAAAAACTTTGGCTATTAAAACCTTATCAGAACTTATAGATTCTAGGTATAGTAGAATACAATTTACTCCTGATCTTTTACCAGCAGATGTCATTGGTACACAGATTTATTCACAAAAAGATGAGAGTTTTAACGTAAAGAAAGGTCCTATATTTGCAAACTTTGTTTTAGCCGATGAGATTAATCGTGCTCCAGCAAAGGTACAAAGTGCTTTACTAGAAGCTATGCAAGAACATCAAGTTACGATTGGCGATCAAACCTTTAAGTTGCCAGAACCTTTCCTTGTTATGGCAACTCAGAACCCTGTAGAACAAGAAGGTACTTATACTTTGCCAGAAGCTCAGGTTGACCGCTTTATGTTAAAGGTGATGATAGATTATCCAACATTAGAAGAGGAAAAACTTGTAATACGCGAGAATTTACAGGAGGCTATGCCTGTAGTTCGTTCTGTTGTGAGTATTGATGAGATCCTTACTGCTAGAAAAATAGTTAAGGATGTTTATTTGGATGATAAGATCATGCAATACATTGCTGATATTGTCTTTGCTACACGTTATCCAGAGCGTTATCAATTAGGCGAATTAAAGCAAATGATAACTTTTGGTGGTAGTCCTCGTGCAAGTATTAACCTTGCTAAGGCTGCTAGAACTTATGCCTTTATTAAGCATAGAGGTTATGTTGTGCCTGAAGATGTTCGTGCTGTGGCGTATGATGTGCTAAGACATCGTATAGGATTGTCGTATGAGGCAGAGGCATCTAACATGACTTCTGAACAGATTATAACAGCTGTATTGAATAAGGTTCAAGTACCTTAATATATTTTTTAATATATCATAACCTCATGGATACTACAGAGTTACTCAGAAAAGTTAGAAAAATAGAGATCAAGACACAAGGGTTAAGTAAAAATATCTTTGCTGGTCAATATCACTCTGCCTTTAAAGGTAGAGGTATGGCTTTTTCTGAAGTGCGTGAGTATCAATATGGTGATGATGTGCGTGATATCGAATGGAATGTAACTGGACGTTTTCATCATCCTTATGTCAAGGTCTTTGAAGAAGAGCGTGAGCTAACAGTAATGCTTTTAGTGGATGTGAGTGGATCTCTTGATTTTGGAACACGTGAACAAATGAAGCGTGATCGTGTTACCGAAATTGCAGCTACACTAGCCTTTTCCGCTATTCAAAACAATGATAAAGTAGGGGTTATCTTCTTTTCTGACCAGATAGAGAAATATATTGCGCCATCAAAAGGACGTAAACACATTCTCTATTGCATTAGAGAGATGCTTACTTTTAAGCCAGAAAGTAAACGCACAGATATAAAAATTGCAATAGAATACCTAACTAAAGTTTTAAAGCGTAGATGTACGGCTTTTCTTATCAGTGATTTTTATACAAAAATCAACTTTGAACAATCGCTTACTATTGCTAATAAAAAGCATGATGTTGTAGCAATTCAAGTATATGATGAGCGTGCAAAAGAATTGCCAGATGTTGGTTTGATGAAAGTTATAGATGCAGAAACAAATCATCAAATGTACATTGATACACATGATAAACGATTGCGTAAGGCACATCGCGATTATTGGGAAAATCGTAATAAACAATTAGATGAGGTATTAAACCAAAGTAGGGTGGATGTAGTTTCTATTGCTACAAATGATGATTATGTAAAGATGCTTATGGCATTATTCTCAAAACGAAGTAGATGAAGCGTAGTTTAGTACTTTTATATATTCTATTAGTTAGTACAATATTTTGTGTTGCACAAACTAATATTAAAGCCGAATTAGATACGACAAAGATCTTGATTGGTGGTAGGACTTCACTGAAAGTTTCGGTAGAAGTTCATGAGAATGTACACCCCATTTTTCCTAGTTTTAAACTCCAACAAGAGCTAACCCCTGGTGTTGAAGTATTAAGTATAAAATGTGATACAATAAATAATATTGATAATAAGCTTTATATTACCACTTATATTCTCACGGCGTGGGAAAAAAATACCTATAAGATCCCGTCACTAACTATAACTGTTGCAGGAAAGAAATTAAAGACAAAAGATTTTTTACTAACAGTTAGTGAAATACCGATTAATAAAAAACACGCTCAGCCCAAACCAGCCGATACTATTGTCGAGATACCTTTTGCTTGGCTTGATCTTATTCCAACTTTTCTCTATCTAATAGCTTCTATATTTGGGCTTGTTATTTCTTATCTCTTGTATCGGAGAATGAAGAAAAATAAGGGTATCAATATGCCAAAGAAGAAGATTGTTAAACTGTCGCCTTACGAAGAAGCATTGAAAGCAATCAATGATTTAAAGGGTGAAGCTAAAGACGTTATTGATCAAAAAAACTATTATACAAAGATAACGACTGTAATAAGGTTATATATATATAAACAGTTTGGTATAAATGCTTTAGAGATGACCTCTGGAGAAATAATAGAAGCTCTTAGTTGTCAAGTTACCACCTCTAAGATTGATGAATTAAGTAATTTGTTTTTAACTGCTGACCTAGTTAAATTTGCGAAATACTCTACCTCTGAAACGGATAAGGAATATTATTTGTCAAATGTTGCTAGTTTTATAGAGGATACAAAAATAGCGATAAACGAAACAAATCTTGAGCCAAATATTGAAACAGAACAAGAAGAAGCTAGGCTAGAAGCAAGAAATAAAACGATAACAAAAGTAATAATCATTGCTATTTTAATGTTGTCTATAGCTTTGTTAGGATATACCTTTTATGAGGCATTTACTATTGTGATATAAAAGAGAACGAGAAATGAATTTTGCGAATAGTGGATACTTATTTTTATTACTCCTTTTGATACCATATATAATATGGTACCTATTTAAAGGTAGAAGAAGCGAGCCTACGATGCAGATGAGTGATACCTATGCTTATAGAAATGCTCCTAAGAGCAATCGTGTCCGTTTCATTCATTTACCTATGTTCTTGCGTTGTGTTACTTATGTGCTAGTTATTATTATATTAGCGCGCCCACAAAGCAATTCTGCTTGGAATAATAAAGAAACAGAAGGTATAGACATTATGCTTGCAATGGATATATCTGCAAGTATGCTTACAAATGACGTTACACCTAATCGCTTGATTGTAGCTAAAAATGTAGCATCCGACTTTATTAATGGTCGCCCTAATGATAATATAGGGCTTACTATCTTTGCGGGAGAAGCATTTACGCAATGTCCCCTTACAATAGATCATGCTACTTTGATTAATTTACTCAATAATGTAAGAGCAGATCTTGTTGTGAAAGGATTAATACAAGATGGGACTGCTATAGGTATGGGATTAGCTAATGCTGTAGGAAGATTAAAAGCTTCAAATGCCAAAAGTAAAATAGTAATCTTATTGACGGATGGTAGCAATAATGTTGGTTCAATTTCTCCAATGACCGCTGCAACCATTGCTAAGAAATTTAATATTCGCGTTTATACAATTGGGCTTGGAACAGAACAGAGTGGAAATTATAACGATATTGACTATACCACATTGAAGCAGATAGCCTTGACCACTAACGGTGAGTTCTATAGGGCGCAGAGTCAAACGGAATTATTGCAGATATATAACGATATTAATAAGCTTGAGAAAACTAAACTAAAAGCAAAAGTAGGTGGAACAAAATACGAGGTTTATATGCCTTTTGCTCTTGCTGCATTACTTTGTTTCTTGCTAGAAATATTTTTACGTCTGACAGTCTTTAGACGCATCCCTTAGTTATTCTATCGAAAGTAAAAACGAATGAGTATGTTCAGATTTGAAAGTCCTATATATCTTTGGTTATTATTGCTAATACCTCTATTAGCAATGTTTTACTATGCTTCTTTCCTACAGGCAAAAAAGCGACTAAAGAGGTTTGGAGATATAGAATTAGTAAAACAATTAGCACCAACTTTATCAAATAAAAAGCGTTTGATAAAGTTTATTTTAATGCAATGCATTCTAACTTTAATTATATTGATATTAGCGCGTCCACAAATAGGAAATCGTATCTCTACGACTAAGCATAGCTTTGGTATCGAAACTGTTATTGCTCTTGATATTAGTAATTCTATGCTAGCACAGGACGTTGTACCATCGCGTTTGGATAAAAGCAAACTCTTGATAGAGGACCTTTTTCGCATTTTTGATAATGATAAAGTGGGGTTAATAGTTTTTGCAGGTGATGCTTTTGTCCAATTACCTATTACCTCTGATTTTATTTCTGCTAAGATGTTCCTTGACAATATTAATCCTTCATTAATAGGAACTCAAGGCACTGATATAGGACAAGCTATTAACCTTGCTATGCATAGCTTCTCGCCTACATCTAAATCGGGCAAAGCTATAGTGGTGATTACAGATGGCGAGGACAATGAAGGTAGGGCTGAAGAAATGGCATCAAAAGCTCAAAAAGCTGGTATCCAAGTGTATATTCTAGGCGTTGGATCTACTTCTGGTGCAGAAATACCTCTTGGAAATGGTGAAATGCTTAAAGATAATAGTGGCAATGTTGTAAGAACACATCTTAACGAGAATATGTGCAAGAAAATTGCAGCTGCTGGTAAAGGTGTATACATCCATGTCGATAATAATAATGATGCACAAAATATATTAAAGGGTGAGCTTTCAAAATTGCAAAAAGGCGAGATTGATAATGTTATTTACAGCGATTTTGATGAGCAATTTCAGGCACTTGCCATTATAGTTATTATCTTAATGATGGTAGAAGTGTGTATTCTTGAGCGTAAAAATGTAAAGCAGAAAAAGGAGGTTAAAAATGAAAAATAAACTTTTAGGGTATAGACTTTGTTTATTTATCTTCTTTTTCAGTTGCGCTATTATAAGTTTTGCACAGTCTGAAACGCAACTTATTCGGCAAGGTAACAAACTTTATCGGGCTAAAAAATATGTCCAAGCAGAGATAGCTTTTCGTAAAGCTTTAGGGAAGAATAGTAGGAATGCTATTGCCACTTACAACTTAGGTTGTGCGTTACAAGCCCAAAAGAAAGTAAAGGAAGCTTTAAAGCAGTATAAGGCTGCAGCTTCTATTGATAATAATTCTGTGCGCAGATCGAAAGCTTACTATAACACTGGTACTATCTTTCAACAGCAAAAAAAGTATGAAGAAGCTATAAAAGCATATAAAAATGCACTACGTTCTAATCCAAATCATAATAATGCGCGATATAATTTAGAACTTTGTAAGCAGCAACAAAAGCAACAACAAAATAAGCAGCAGAAAAAATCTAAAAATAATAAAGATAAGAACAAGCAGCAGAACAAGAATAAAAATAATAAAAACAACCAAAATAAAAACGATCAAAAGCAAGATGATCAAATGAGTAAAGATAATGCAGAACGACTTTTAGATGCCGCTATGCAACAAGAAAAGGCTACTCAAGATAGATTATCAAAGGCAATGCGACAACCTTCTGATCGACAACTAGAAAAAAACTGGTAATATAATATGAATATTCAGCGTTATTTTCTTTCGCTTCTAACAGTACTGTGTTTTCAAGTAATGATAGCACAACATGTGCGTGTAATTGCTCCAAAACGAGTAGCTGTAGGAGAGGAATTTCAAATAGAATATACTGTTTACACGCAGGATGTGCGTCGTTTTCAACTAGGAGCAATTTCTTCTGGCTTAGAGAAAGTATATGGTCCAGCCACTTCTATGCAGCAAAGTATTGGCTTTGTTGATGGGCATACTAGTAGTTCTTCGTCTATTTCTTTTACCTATGTTTTTGTAGCTAATAAGAAAGGAACTTTTAGGATTGCTCCTGCTCGTGTTGATGTTGGTGGTCAGATGTTAGCCTCAACGCCTATTCGTATCACTGCTACTGGTAATGCGAATGTATCAAGATCCTCATCTACAGGTGGAGCCTATTGTGGTACTAACGATGATGAGGATAGCCGCTCTTCTTCGGCTATTACTTCTAAAGATTTATTTATCAAAGTTAGTGCAAATAAGACTACTGTGTATGAGCAAGAACCAGTTTTGCTTACATATAAAGTATATACTACCAAAAATCTTAAACAATTAGCGGGTAAAATGCCTGATCTTGCAGGCTTTCATGTGCAAGAAGTAAGTTTGCCTCAGCAAAAGACTTTCCATAAAGAGCGTTTAAATGGAAGAGTATATAGCACTGTTACGTGGAGTGAATATGTTATGTATCCACAGATGACAGGTGTCTTGAAAATTCCTGCTCTTACTTTTAAAGGACTTATTCAAGTAGGCGATCCCGACTTTAACCCTTTCGAGGCGTTTGGGATCGATAATAGTCATGATATTCAAAAAAATATCATTGCCCCAGGATTATCTATTAGAGTAAAACCATTACCTAGTAAGCCTATTAATTTCTCTGGTGGTGTTGGACATTTTAACATTTCCGCTCAACTTGATAAGAAAGAAGTGAAAGCTGGCGATCCTATTTCTGTTCGTATTGTTGTTAGTGGTTGTGGTAATCTAAAACTAATCCAACAACCTAAGGTTTTATACCCTACTTCATTTGAGATATATGATGTTAAAATTACAGATAAAACTCGTTTAACGGTAAAAGGAACTGAAGGTAATATGATTTATGACCAAACTGTTGTCCCTTGTAAAGAAGGTAAGTTTATAATAAATCCTATTAATTTTACTTATTTTGATGTTGCACAGCAGAAGTATGTTACTGTGCAAACAGAAAAGCTACTCTTAAAAGTATTAAAAGGGAAAGGCACAGATGGCAAATCATCAACAGATGACCTAGCTTCTTTAGGCAGTGATATTCATCCTTTGAAGATGAATGATAGTCCTTTTGATATCTTTAATTATAACTTCTTTAATTCGATAACTTACTGGTTCTTAATCTTTATATTGTTTGTAGCTATTGCAGGAATAGCTTACTTCTTTAGAGAAGGATTTAAAAATAGTTCAGTTGATTTTTCTCTAAAGCGTGAAAAAAATGCGAATAAGACAGCAACGTGTCGATTAGATGCGGCTTATGCTATGATGTTAAAGGGGGAGAATATTGAGTTTTATGAAGAAATATCTCATACATTATGGGGATATGTTAGCGACAAACTTCATATTGCAATAGGTGAATTATCAAGAGAAAATATTAGTGAGAAACTTGCCGCAATGAATATGCCTGGTGATGTTACAAATAAATTTATCTCGGCGTTAGATGAATGCGAATTTCAGCGTTATGCACCAGGTGATGAACGTGGCAATATGCGTCGTACTTATGATACAGCCATAGCAGCTATTAGCTCTATAGAGAATGCTACTAAGAAAAAGAAAAAAGCAGGAAATATGAAGTCTATTTTGTTTATGCTAAGCTTCTTTATGTTATCTGTATTGCCTTCGTTTGGCATAAATCAAACTAAGCATGATGCAGACGTACTATATAAGAAAGGGCATTATGCAGCAGCAGTGCAGGCTTATGAATTCCTTTTACAAAAGGGAGCATCAGCCAATCTTTACTATAATTTAGGTAATTCTTATTACAAGCAAGATAGTATTACTAAGGCTGTAATTGCTTACGAGCGTGCCCTTCGCCTTTCACCTAGTGATGAAGATATTAAGTTTAATTTGCAATTAGCACAGTCGAAGACTATTGATAATATTGCTCCTGCTTCAGAAATGTTCTTTGTTACTTGGTATAAGTCTTTAGTCAACTTACTAAGTATTGATGGCTGGGCATGGATTTCAATTCTCTCGCTCCTCATTATCATTTGCGGAATGGGTGTATTCCTGTGGGTTAAAAAGTTGAATTTTAGAAAAACTTTAACCAAATTATTAGTTGTTCCAATATTTACGTTTATATTTTCTCTTTTCTTTGCTTTCCAGCAAAAGATAATAGTCTCATCTCATAATTTTGCAATCGTTACTTCTCCGTCAGTAGTTGTAAAAACAGCTCCAGATGCAGCGGCAAGTAAGGCTTTTATTATTCATGAAGGAACAAAAGTAGAGATCTTAGATAAGTCAATGGATCAATGGTGGGAGGTTACGCTTGAAGATGGTAGAAGAGGTTGGATAGAAAAAGGACTTACTGAAGTTATTTAATCATTTAAATATCAATTATACCAAACATTAAATGAGTTTAGAGTTACTCAAGTATTTTGATGAAGCCTTAGTTGTTGCCTTACATGGTGGTAATAATTTGTTTTTGGACAATTTTGTAATTGTCCTTACCTCTGCTTATACTTGGATACCTCTTTATATAGCTCTATTATTCTTGGTCATCAAGAATAATGAAAATTGGAAAAAGATTTTTCTTATTATTGGTGTTTTGATGGGTACTATAATATTAAGTAATATTCTTAATAATTTAATTATTAAACCCGTCTTTGGGCGTATTCGTCCTTTTAACAATCCTGCCTTACATCATTTGTTACCTTTAGTCAATGGCTATACAGCTAAGGGGTTTAGCTTTTATTCCTCACATACAAGTAATTGTTTTCTTATTCTTACATTTATAACATTACTTGTACGAAATAAAACGTTATCTTTTTTTCTCCTTTTGTGGTCTTTAATGATTGCATGGACTAGGTTATATGTTGGTGTTCATTATCCCACAGATATACTTATAGGCATATTGTTGGGTACTCTTTTAGCTATAATAGGATATATCCTCTATTATAAAACATATAAGATAACAAATGAGCACTTGCATTTTATTTCAGCACAATACACCACAACGGGTTATCGTTTAGCAGATATTGATATAGTGCTGAATATTTTTATTTTAACGCTTATTTATGCAGTATTTCATGCTGTATTACAATTATAAATATATTTTATTATGTCAGAAGAAACAAAACATATTAGTATTTCCGATTATAATTATCTGCTGCCTGATGAACGTATCGCTAAGTTCCCTTTGGCAAAGCGTGATAATAGCAAATTGTTACTATATAAACATGGAGACGTTGTAGAAGATATTTTCTACAATTTGCCTAAATATTTACCTAAAGGTGGATTAATGGTTTTTAATAACACGAAGGTTATTCAGGCACGTATCCATTTTCGTAAAGAGACAGGTGCGCTAATAGAGGTCTTTTTGCTTGAGCCTACAGCTCCAACGGATTATGAGTTGATGTTTCAGACTACTCATACTTGTTCTTGGCTTTGTATGGTGGGCAATTTAAAGAAATGGAAAGACGGAGTATTAAAGCGTGAGTTTGAGATTAAAGGACATAAACTCACACTTATAGCTTCTCTCAATCGTGATAAAACAGCTAATACTCCCGGTGGAACGAATCATTGGATAGACTTTTCATGGGATAATGCTAATGTATCGTTTGCTGAAATACTTGAAATGGTTGGAGAACTCCCAATACCACCATATCTTAATCGTGAAACTGAAGAAAGTGATAAAGAAACTTACCAAACCGTATATTCAAAAATAAAAGGATCGGTTGCTGCTCCAACGGCAGGACTTCATTTTACCCCAGAGGTGTTACAAGCTCTTGACGCTAGCGGAATTGTACGCGATGAGCTTACACTCCATGTAGGTGCAGGTACTTTTAAGCCCGTTAAGAGCGAAGAGATAGAAGGACATAATATGCACACAGAGTATGTTGTGGTACATCGTCATACTTTAGAGAATTTGCTTGCGCATGATTGTTCAGCCATTGCTGTGGGTACTACTAGTGTTCGAACATTAGAGAGTTTATATTATATGGGGGTTCATCTTGCAATAAATCCTGATGCTACAGAAGCAGAGTTGCATGTTAATCAGTGGGAACCTTACGACTTAGAACATAATGAAGCAGGATTGGTAATAATAAATGGTAAGGTTATAACTGTTGCAAGTGCTATTGAGAATATCCTTAATTATTTAAAGAAGGATAATCTGCAAGCACTCCATTCAAGCACACAAATCATCATTGCTCCTGGGTTTACCTATAAAATAGTAAAAGCTCTTGTAACCAACTTCCACCAACCACAGTCTACACTCCTTTTGTTGGTTAGTGCTTTTGTGAAAGGCGATTGGCGAAAGATATATGATTACGCTCTTAGCCATGATTTCCGTTTTTTAAGTTATGGCGATTCTTCTTTATTGATTCCTTAGATTAGGAAGTAAACATTTTAAACAAATTGAAAGATGAAAAAAGGTGATAAAGTAAGATTTCTCAATGAAAATGGAGGTGGTATTATAGCTGGCTTCCAAGGAAAAAATATAGTATTGGTAGAGGACGAAGATGGCTTTCAAATTCCAACCCCTGCAACAGAAGTTGTTATTATTGAAGATGCTAATGCTGATGCAAAGGCGTTGAGTAAGATAGAGGAAAAAGCTCGTGAAATAGAAACCGACGAGTTAAAGAAAAGTGTTAAGCAACGCCTTGCAGATAATGAAGACGATGAGTTAGAAAACTGGCGTGATATAGATGTTGAGGTGAAACCATACGAAGATCCCTCAATAGGCTTCGAACTTCCTGCGCAAGAACGTATAGGGGGTAATAAGCTTTCTGTATATATTGCTTATGTACCAATAGATGAAAACCAACTATCCACAACCCGTTTTGAAGCTTATCTTGTTAATGATTCCAATTACTATATTAGCTTTGCTTATCAAACAGCAGATGAGGACGATCAATGGACTTTGCGCACTCATGGAGAGGTGGAGCCTAATATGAAACTTAAATTGGAGGAATTTGGAAGAGATGATTTGAACAACTTATTGAAAGGAGATGTGCAATTCTTTGCATATAAGATAGATAAGCCATTTTCAATAAAGTCAGTATATGATGTTCAGGTAAAGCTTGATGCGGTAAAATTTTATAAGCAAAATGCTTTTCGAGATAATATGTTTTTTGAAAAACCAGCAATTCTCTATACGCTTGTATTAGATGATAAGCAAGGGCATACTTCTAATGTGGAGCCAAAAAAAATGAGCTTGGAAGTGGAAATAGAGAAAACTCAGAAGCAGCAACCTGCTCGTGTACAAGAAACAATAGCAAAAGAAAAATTAGCAACTCTTCAGAAACATTTTACAGAAGCTACACCTATAGCACCAACAACAAAAATGTCAAAGAAAGTAATGCGTGAGGATAAGATTATCATAGATCTGCATGCTAATACTCTTTTAGAAACAACGCAAGGTATGTCTTCTGCCAATATTTTAGAATACCAGCTAGAGGTTTTCCGAAAAACGTTAGACGAATATAAGGGTACAAAGGGGCAAAAGGTTATTTTTATACATGGAAAGGGTGAGGGTGTATTGCGTCAGGCTTTACTTCATGAACTAAACTATCGCTATAAACACTACTCTTACCAAGATGCATCTTTTCGTGAGTATGGCTATGGAGCCACGCAGGTAACAATAAAGTAATAACACTGATTTTTATCTTAATAACTGAAAATTTGATGAAATACGGATTTATAAAAGTAGCAGCAGCAATACCTTCTGTAAAGGTAGCTGACACACAGTACAATCTTGCGGAAATAGAGAAACAGGTAATCATAGCTGAGGGTGAAGGAGTGGAAATCATTGTGTTTCCTGAATTGTCGCTAACAGGCTATTCGTGTCAAGACTTGTTTCATCAACAAATTTTATTAGATAATATAGAAACCTCTGTTATACAATTGCTCGATTTTACCCGACAGCTAGATATTACAGTTATAGTAGGTGCACCTATTTGTGCCGATTCTGTTTTGCTTAATTGCGCTTTGGTTATTCAGCATGGTAAGTTGATCGGAATAGTTCCTAAAACTTATTTGCCTAACTATGGTGAATTTTACGAAAAACGCTGGTTTGCTTCTTCGCAAGATCTTCAATTTCAAAGTATTTATTATGTAGGCGAAAAGATAACAATTTCTTCAGATATACAGCTGTTTACAACCTCACAAGGTGTAAAGTTTGGTATTGAAATATGTGAAGATCTATGGGCTCCAATTCCTCCTAGCAACCAATTAACATTGGCAGGGGCTGAACTCATTTTTAATCTTTCGGCAAGCGATGATCTCATAGGAAAGCATAATTATCTAAAATCGTTGGTAGCACAGCAGAGTGCTAGAACCATTTCTGGATATATTTATAGTGGGTGCGGATTTGGTGAAAGTACTCAAGATGTCGTTTATGGAGGCAATGGATTTATCTATGAGAATGGTCAATTGCTAGCAGAGGCTAAACGTTTTGAAATAGAAAGTCAATTAATTATATCTGAAGTTGATATAGAGAAACTGCGTACAGAACGTCGTTCAAATACTACTTTCGTCAATGCGCAACGTCCATCGGTTATGCAACGACTTAGAGCCAATAATCAGTTGCCTCTACAAAATATTACAGCGTGCATACCTGCATCTATCCAACGTGATTTTGTGCTTACACGACTGGTGGATAAATATCCTTTTATTCCAAAGGGAGACAAACTGCGTGAACATTGCGAAGAAATATTGAACATTCAGGTTTGTGGTTTAGCAAAGCGTTTATCACACATCAATTGCAAAACAGTTGTTATAGGTGTGAGTGGTGGGCTAGATTCTACTTTAGCACTTCTCGTTGCAACACAAACATTCGACAAGTTAGGATACGATCGTAGAGGAATTATTGGCATTACAATGCCAGGCTTTGGTACTACTGACCGTACTTATAATAATGCGATTACATTAATGCAAAACCTAGGTATCACTATACGTGAAATTAGCATTGCAGCCTCAGTAAAGCAACACTTTACAGATATAGAACATAATATAGACGTGCATGATATAACTTATGAAAATTCACAAGCCCGTGAGCGTACGCAGATATTGATGGATATAAGTAATCAAGTTGGTGGTATTGTTATTGGTACAGGCGATTTGAGCGAGCTAGCTCTTGGCTGGTGTACTTATAATGGTGATCACATGAGTATGTATGCTGTTAATGTGGGTATTCCAAAGACTTTAATAAAACACTTAGTTTCTTATGTAGCTGAAAATGGAGTAGAGGATTCTATAAAACTTACACTTGAAGATATTGTTAATACTCCTATTTCACCAGAGCTTACGCCTGCTGATGAAAACGGAGAGATTGTCCAAAAGACAGAAGACCTTGTAGGTCCTTACGAATTGCATGATTTCTTTCTTTATTATGTACTACGCTTTGGTTTCCGTCCAAAGAAAATATTCTGGCTTGCACAGCAAGCCTTTAAGGAAGAATATGCCGATGGTATTATTTTACATTGGCTTCGCATCTTCTATAAGCGTTTCTTCTCACAGCAGTTTAAACGCTCTTGTTTGCCTGATGGTCCAAAGGTTGGTAGTGTAAGTCTCTCGCCTCGTGGAGATTGGCGTATGCCTTCTGATGCGATGACAACTGATTGGATAAAAGATCTTGAAGATATACAATGCTAATAAAACTATCTTTGAGTAAATCTAGGTATTAACTATTAAACGATAAAAGCTTACCTCCTTACAGTAAAAAGGTAAGCTTTTATCTATGAAAAGGTATTCTTTTGCAGTGAAAAATAATTTATTTTTCTAGTGCATTTAATTTATTTTTAAAACAAAAATAAATTAAAAATGTTTTTGAATAATGAGCTTTTGTTAGAACAAATATAAGCTTTAACAGCAAAAAGACAGTGTTTTAGTCCTTAAATGCTGCTCTTTTTTTGTTTAGTTCCAAGTTACTTTATTTATCCTACCTAATTTAATAGTTGCCTTTACTATATAGTTTTTTGCCACTTTACCACCTTTGCGGTTAATAATAAGTTTAGCAGGCATTTTTATCTGTATAGTACTATCAGTACCTACAGTGGAAACTATTTCGTCTGAACTTCCCAAATGCCAATTGATAGTTTTTACATCTGCTTGATAAAGCTTATCGTTCATATACCTTATAATATCTTGAGCGGTAGCTCCCGATGCCCCAAGGAAATTAAGTTGGCTAGCTACTGCTCCTGTAATTTTGTCCTTGCTACGCGTATTCATGCCTACAAGTAATTGTCGTACACATGCAATAGCTTTTGCTTGTTCGTCTTTTGATGCAGGTTTTACAAGTATCGTTTTTAGTTTCTCTTCGGCTTCATGTTTGTGGATACCATTTGGATGATTGGTAAGATAATCTAAATAGGCTTTTTCTGTATTTGAAACTATTGTTTTTTGCCAATCTAGTTCATCAAGCTTTACCATTATCTCTTTCTTATGAGGAGTGTTTGGGTGTGCAGCTAAATATTGCTGATAGGTTTCGCGTGTATTTATCTTGATAATATTATTCCAATTATCTGTGTCAATAGAAGAACTATTCTTGCTCAATAGGGTAGAAATCATTTTTCTATGATTGATAGGTGCTTCAGGAAAGTTTTCAAGATACTGATTTAAAAGCGTAAGGTCATTACTCTTTAGGGCTAGTTCATATTCTTGAGCTTCAGTGTTTGGTTTTGTCTTTTTATAAATGAAAAGAAAAATAATACCAGCAAGAATTGCTATTGCTATAGCTATAATTAGGGACTTGTGGCTGCGTCTATTTGGAATACCTTTTACATCTTCAGTAGAAAAAGAATCTTCTACTTTAGAGTAGTCGCTCTCTATTGTTTGTGCAGGGGTAGGGGCTGTGGAAAGGGCTAATCGTTCTTCTTGTCCTTCTGCTTCAGAGATGTTTAAAAGAGTTGTTGCGATGACTTCCGATGTGGCTTGTCTTTCATTGATACTATTCTCTGTATCCCTTATTATGACATCTTGATTATCTTTTGTGTCTATTGTTATATTAGCTTCGCTTATAACCTCTTCCTTACTTATGGTTATGTTAGGGTGGGAGATCGTTTGTGGTGCTACATAATGGCAGTTAGGACACATACCATCTTCTTTAAGGTAAAGCTCTCCACAATTAGAACATTTAATAATGTGACCAGCAATCTCAACACCGCAACTTGGGCATATAGGTGCCTTATCGCTAACTTGATGACCGCATTCAGGACATTTAATTATCATGAGGTTTTAATGTCTGATTTGTTTATAGAAAGGATTAATGAGTGTATGTTAATGACCGTAAAACTACCGTCGACGTGGAAACCGAATTTCACGTATGCTATGCCTACCAAGAAGTCTGCTTTTATCTATATATCCGTTAACCCCATTAATATGCCCTTTTCCTGTATATTGCCAAGCAAAAATATCTCTACCATCTTTTAGCACAGGCTCACGTCCATTGTATTGAGCAATGAAAAGCTTATATTCATCAATAGATCCAGAAAGGTAGCGATTATAAAAATTAGTATATGTATAAACTAAAGGACGTACTCCGTAAGCCTTAGTCATCAGCACAAGAAACTTTTGTAAGCTGTCTTGTAGTGCATAAGCAGACAGCCCACCAGTAGTTTCTACATCAACCATCGGAATTAAGTCTTGATCTTGTGGACGACATTGGGTAAGGAAGTTTTGAAGTTGCACTTCTTGTGGAACTTTAGGGCGATAAAAATGGTAGGATCCTACATTCATTCCATAGCGTTGTGCCGATTCTATATTCTCTAAATAAGTTTTGTCAATATGGGAAGCTCCTTCTGAAGCCTTAAGATACACGTAATTGAGTTTATGGTTACTGTTTTGAGAAATGGTTTCCCACCATACACTTCCCTGATAATGACTCATATCAATGCCATGAATATGCCGACAAGTATCTTCGCATTGTATATATGATTGTGCTTTCAAATGACTGAAAGCGCATATTGATATGATAGTTAAGAAGAATAATTTAAATTTCATAATTGCAAAGATACAATATTCTGCCGATAAAATTTGGATAAAAGGCTATATATTAAGAAGTTTTTAGGGGCATTAATCTTTAGAAATTTTAAAGGAAATAGTAAAATCCTATTCTTCTATTTCTTTCAAACTTTTAGTGAAATTGTTAATGAAATTGCTAACTGTTTCTATTGGGAAATAATTGATATATCTAAAACTACGTCGTAAGTTTCTGCGTAATACAGCATTATTATTCCGCACAAAACCTAGAGAGTTTTGTCTAAAATGCCATTCTTGCGCTGTATCTTTTGCAAGGTCAGAGATACTTTTCATGGTTAACTTATAAGCTCTGTTTTCATATTCCTCCACAAAAGGAATTTCATCTTGGTCGAATCCAAAAACAGAAATAAGAATATTACCTTGTAGCTGTGCAATGGATTGAAAAAAAAGATAGGAAATCCACTTTTCTAATTTTAAAACATCAATTCGGTCGCCTTTACCTGAAGCTCTAAGATACTTTCCTAAACTAATAATGCCTTCTAGGCTCATGCCATGATTGAGCATTGCTTTTGAGTTGATAATGATGATTTTAAGGAGATCAATCGTTTCAACCGAAGTATCTATAGCGTGTATTTCGTTTTTGATAATATTCTGCAAGCGGTGATTAAGAATACTATTACTCAACTTTATTTCTTTGGGTAGCTTATCAAAAGGTGAAGCAGGTATGTGTTTTGCCTTTTCTTTTATAAGTGCTACAATATCTTCTGGTAATTGTAAATTATCTCCACTAGCATATTTATTGATACCATCAATAAAGGTAGATACCACACCTTGTGCCTCAACCATCTGAATGAGCCGTTTCCATTTAAAAGAGGACATCGGCTCTATAGGAAAATGAGTGTCAAAGGCACCATATTGCAATATTTTAAAAAAATTGCGTTCAATGATTGCCATGTCTTTAAAATCTACCGCTTTCATAATTTTGAATTGATTTGAGAAGAAATATACTTAGATAAAATCTTATACGGTAATATTTTATATCTGTGTTCTATGATAAAAATCGATATTTTCTTTTGTGAGAAATTCTATTGGCATATAATTTACAGGTTTAACTTCCTTTTTAAGCACTATGTGTCTAAAGAGAGTTTCGATGCTTGCGAAGCCTTGTTGATAGGCGTGCTGTGCTATCAAGAAAGATACACTTCCTTTCTTTAAACATTCTACGTTCTTTAAAACCACGTCATAGCCCACTATTTGGATGTCTTTCTTATTTTTCTTTAGCAAATATTCTCCTACAAGATGGGCTTTTGAATTCAATGCAATGCAATGATGGATTTCAGGATGATTGGTGAAGAAATCGTCTAAAATATATTCGTATTGCTTTCTTTCTTCATCAAGGGGAAGATTTACTTCGTAAATATTAATATCAGGATAATTACTTTCCATATAAGCACGCAACCCCTTCTCACGATACTCTTGCTGACGCGATGCCATTTTGCCATCTATCGTCTGCTTTACAATAGCTATAGATGTCTCAGACTGTGTAAAAAGCATAAGCATGTGAGCTGCAAAGGAGCCACTTTGGAAAGAATCTTGACCATAGAAAGATAATGGTTTGAGATCGGGTATATAGGAATCAAGTAACACGAAAGGTATTTTCTTCTCGTGAAGGACATCGGTAAACTGTCGAGTTAGCGCTAATGTA
This sequence comes from Prevotella bivia DSM 20514, assembly GCF_000262545.1. Taxonomy (GTDB): domain Bacteria; phylum Bacteroidota; class Bacteroidia; order Bacteroidales; family Bacteroidaceae; genus Prevotella; species Prevotella bivia. The sequence continues at coordinate 147,056 of NZ_JH660659.1, forward strand.
TAGGGAACTACGATAACTCCATCAGGTTCTTTGGAAAGACATTTTTGGAAAGTCTCAACAAAAGATTCGGAATTAAGGCGGCTATAATACATAATTTTTAGGCTAATATTAAAGTCTCTTCGTTGTTCCACTGCTTTTAAAGCTCCTTCTTCTATCTCATCCCAATAAGCTTCGCTAGCATGTTTTGGCAAAAGAATATAAAAAGTATAACTCTTATTGTATGCTAACGCACTAGCATAAACATTAGGCTGATAATTCATTTCTTTCAATGCTTTTTCAACCTTTTGAAGTGCATCAACAGATACATTAGGACGCTTGTGAATAACCCTATCAACAGTACCTACACTTACTCCTGCTCTTTCTGCAATATCTTTTATTCTAATTTTCTCAGTCATAATGTTTTTCCTCCTTTAATTATATCTGCAAAAGTAAAAAAAAAAATAGAACTGTGCGAACACACACTGATAATAAATAGATAAAAGCGTTGATAAACTTTGACAGCTTGGGTATGATTGGTAATTTATTTGTATATTTGTATCGATCTAACTTCTCTATATGTATAAACAGAGTAATAACATAAGAAAACTTTTATCCCTATTTTGTGGACTATTGGTTTTGTGTTTGTTTTCATGCAAGAAGGCAAATTCAGAACTCGTGGATCACTATAACGATCTTTCTTATACTTTTCATTATAAGGATATTGACTCTACTTTATACTACTCCCAAAAAGCTTTATCTGCTGCTGCAAACTATTCTGCAGGGAAAGCTGAATCATATAATAATAGAGCTTTTGTAGAGTTGATGAAGATGGAGTATGAAAAGGCATACAATACACTTGATACCGTTTATACCTTAACAGATAATCAGTTGGAACTTCTTGTTGCTGATGTTCAAATGATGCGTTTATGCCAAAGACAATCTAAGAATAAAGATTTCTATGATTTTCAATATCAAGCACAAGGAAGGTTAAAGCGTATTCAAGAAGAAAAGAACACGCTTTCCACACGATTAAAGAAACGACTTATTTACGCAGAGACTGAGTTTTATCTTATTACTTCAACATATTATTTCTATATAGGACTTGATAAGCCTTCTATCAAAGCAATGAAAAATATTGATCCTGAAGGCGATATTCAGTCGGACAAAGGGCAGTATTTAGCTTATTTATATAATATAGGTGCAGGTGGTTTCTATACAAATGGCTCAAAGGAAGAGATAAATGAAGCAGAGTTTGATAATCTAATACAGTGTTATATGATAGCTACGAAGATAGGGGTTCCTTATTGGCAAGCCAATGCTTTGCAAGGTTTAAGTAATCATCTTCAACAGAAAAGTATTCGAATCTATTTAATGAAGCAAAATCTTCCTGCTATAAAATACATTAATTCAGAGAATATGCCCGATAGCTTGTTAGCAGGAAATTTGGCACAACGATCACTAGAATTATTTACCAAGTTTGGAGATGTCTATCAGATAGCTGGCTCATACCGAACTTTAGCAACGTGTTATTGGCAGATACATGATTATAATGCAGCTATCAATTGCTTACAAAATGCGCTGAAAACCAATAAGGCTATTTATCAAGCACCAGACTTGATCGCATCTATTCGTGAGCAATTAAGCGTATCATACTCTGCTGTAAATGCGAAACAATTAAGTGATTTTAATAGAAATATTTATCTTGATTTGCAAGAGCAAACACGTCAAGATAGATATTATGAAGCAAGAGCGGGACAGTTAGAAAAAACGTCTCATGAACTTAACATCTTAATAATATCTATTGTATTGCTAATCATAGTGATACTGTCTTTGATTATATTCTTTCATAAATTAAAAAGGAGTAATGATAAATACAGTTCACTTGATGCTTTATTATTGCCTCTAAAAAAGTGGCAAGAGCAAGATTTGCGTAAAATGGAACAATTGGAAGAAGATTATGAGGAAGCTATTGAACAGTTAAATATAAATAAACTGCATGTTGCAGATAATAAGCGTAAAAATCTAGAACAACGTACAAAGATTTCTCTTGTAAATAGCATAACTCCGTTTATTGATAGAATGTTACATGAGATAGATGTACTAAAAAATAAAAATGAGGATAGAGTCATTCAGCAAGAGCGCTTTACATATATTAATGAGTTGACTGAAAAAATCAACGAATATAATAATGTGTTAACAGAGTGGATCCAACTAAGACAGGGCAAGCTCTCTTTACATATAGAAAGTTTTCCTCTTGCCACTGTGTTTGATATTGTACGCAAAGGTAAAACTGGTTTCAAAATTAAAGGGCTTGAACTATTGGTTAATCCTACTACTAGTGTGGTTAAAGCTGATCGTGTACTTACCTTATTTATGATTAATACTTTAGCTGATAATGCGAGAAAGTTTACGGAAGTGGGAGGTAAGATTACTATAGCTGCAAAAGAATTTGAAAATTTTGTTGAAATATCGGTTTCCGACACAGGAGTAGGCATACCTAAAGAAGAGCAAGCTCATATCTTTGATAGAAACCTCCAAGCCAATAAAAAGATAAAGGAATCGCATGGGTTTGGATTGATGAATTGTAAGGGTATAATAAATAAATACAAAAAAGTTAGTCAGATCTTTTCTGTTTGTGATTTAGGAGTCGAAAGCGAAGTAGGAAAGGGTAGTATTTTCTATTTCCGCTTACCTAAAGGCATTTCGAGAATATTATTACCTCTATGTATATTGATAGGAACGCTATTTTATTCTCTTCCAACACATGCTCAACGTGATGCAACACCAGATAAAACAATTGCTTTGCAGAAGAAAGATTATATAGCTTTAGCCATTGTGTATGCTGATTCGGCTTACTATTGTAATGTAAATGGGTTATATAATAAAACTCTATTATTTGCAGATACTTGTAGGTATTATTTAAATAAACACTATAAGAAATTATATCCTAATGGTAGATTGTTTATGCAGCGGAATAGTACTTCTTCTACAGAGGTTGCAGAAATAATATGGTTTCAGCATAAAGTACCCACAAGCTATAATGTTATTTTAGATATTAGAAATGAAAGTGCTGTGGCTGCATTAGCTTTGCACCAATGGGGGTTATATAGGTATAATAACGCTATTTATACGAGATTATTTAAAGAAAAATATGCCGATAGTACTTTAAGCACTTATTGTAAGATGATGCTAAAAAGTGAGTCGAATAAAAATGTAGCTGTTATATTATTGATTTTGGGTTTATTATTAATATTTCCAGCTTACTACTTCTTGTATTATCGACATAGGTTATTTTATCGCTATTGTATAGATAAGGTGAATAGTATCAATGAAATTTTATTAAGCCTAGATAGTTCAGAAAGTAAGTTACAAAAGATATGTGAGATACGAACCGATAAATTTCCATACCAGCTTAAAGCAATTGTTGGACAAATTAAAGGAGCTTTAGAAAATTCTATAAGTAAGACAAATAAAAGAAATATAGATCTAGAAATATTGAAAGATGATGTTCGTTGTGAAGAGTTAGAAAGCGAAAAACTTCACATTAGTAATAGTATCTTGGATAATTGCTTATCAACATTAAAGCATGAAACTATGTATTACCCCTCTCGCATTCAACAACTTGTATCTGAAGATAAACCAGAACTTCAGACAGTTAGTGAATTGGCACAGTATTATAAGGAGTTATACTCTATTTTAAGTGTTCAAGCTATGGTGCAAGTAAATGATGTTAAGATGAAAGCAAATACTCTTAATGTAAAAGAAATAGTAGGAAGATTTGGTAAACTTATAGATACGAATAATCAGCCAAACGTAATGGGGGATTTAGATCTTTTAAAGCTAATGTTTGAAATCTTATACAAGAAGAATAACTCATCAGTTTTAACTATAAAGATAGATCAAAACTCCAAACAATATATAATCATGCACGTTATAATGGATCAGCTCTCTTTAAGCAAGGATGAATGTAAAGAATTGTTTTCCCCAAATACCAAAGGGTTAGATTATTTTATTTGTCGCCAGATTGTAAGAGAAAATGGAGAAGTAAATAATAAACGTGGATGTGGAATTAGTGCAACGAGTGAAAATGATAGGGTAGTGATACATATCACGCTTTCAAGACAAGAGACAAGAAAAAGTATTGCGTAGTTCGTAAAAAGAAAAAATATAATATGGATAAATTTAAAGTAATAATTGTAGAGGATGTTGCTTTAGAACTTAAAGGAACAGAAGGCATCTTCAAGAATGAAATTCCTGAAGCCGAGATTATTGGTACTGCTGAAAATGAAGCTTCATATTGGAAGTTGATAAAAGAAAATAAGCCTGATCTAGTTTTGTTGGATCTTGGCTTAGGAGGATCGACTACAGTAGGGGTTGAGATATGTCGTCAAACAAAAGAATTATATGCTAGTAATGTTAAGGTTTTGATATTTACAGGTGAAATTCTTAATGAAAAACTTTGGGTTGATGTGCTTGATGCAGGTGCAGATGGTATCTGCTTAAAGAGCGGAGAGCTATTGACACGAGGTGATGTTGCTAGTGTTATTTCAGGAAAAAGAATGGTTTTTAATCAACCTATTCTTGAGAAAATTGTAGCACGCTTTAAGCAAACAATTAATGGTATATTGATGCACCAAGAAGCTTTAGTAAATTATGAAATCGATGAATATGATGAACGTTTTCTTAGGCATCTTGCTCTAGGTTATACTAAGGACCAAATCACTCAACTTCGTGGTATGCCGTTTGGTGTAAAAAGCTTAGAGAAACGCCAAAACGAATTAGTGCAAAAGCTTTTCCCTGATGGTAATAACGGTATGAGTGTAAATGCAACACGTCTTGCTGTTCGTGCTTTAGAACTCCATATTATAGATATAGATAACTTACGACCAGATGAAGAATAAACTAGGAATAATAACTGTTGTTTTATTTTTAGTTCAGCTACTTATAATATTCTTTTCTTGGATTATTACTGCAGCTATGCCAGAACTATCTATGCACTCATTATTAAGTAGTGAAGGTATTAGATGGTTCTTTGGCTCATTTGCTCGTAATCAATATGCTAATGTGCTTATTTGGAATATTCTTATAGCTATGGCATTAGGCATTTTATATAAGTCTGGATTATATGCTGCATTGAAACAATTATTACGAGTAGTATTTACGAGAGAAATACTAAATTTTCATTATCAGCAAAAAGTAGGCTTAATAGTTGTAATGGCAGAGATGATTGCCTTTTTTATTATTATGGCTTCTTTGTCGCTAATCCCTCATGCAATACTTTTAAGTGTTATAGGTGAACTGTTTCCAAGTAGTTTTGCGTTAAGTATAATTCCGTCTATTTCATTCTTTATTATAATAGCATCTATTTCATACGGATATATTACACAAAGTATTCGTTCTTTTGAGACTATGTATGAGTTTCTAGTTAGTGGTATTAAAGTACTTGCTTACTTTTTTCCTCTTTGCTTTATGGTAAATCAGCTGATTGCATCTATCATATTTATTTTTAAATAAAACTAGGAAAAATGTTTATTATTACTATGTATAAAATACAAACCTAATGACAGTTATGATAAATAGATAAGAATAAATACTCAATAAACTATACTCCTATCTGTTATGTTGTTATTGTCCAAAGGCTATATATTCAAGCTTGTTATTTGTATAATTCATAGAGCTTTTGTATTTTTGCATAATAGAAAGAAATAATTTTAAAACTTATAAGAAGAGAATATTATGGAGAAAGTGGCACTCATAACAGGTATAACTGGACAAGATGGATCTTATCTAGCAGAGTTGTTATTGTCCAAAGGTTATGATGTTCATGGCACAATTCGTAGATCATCAGTAGATTTCCGTGAACGAATAGCTCATTTAGAAGGCAAACCTAATTTTCATTTACATTATGCTGATCTTAGCGACTCAATGAGTATTCTAGGGGTTATAGGTAAAGTTAAACCTACTGAAATATATAATCTAGCAGCTCAAAGCCATGTACAAGTAAGTTTCGATTCTCCTGAGTTTACAGCAGATGTTGATGCCGTTGGGGTTTTACGAATATTAGAAGCTGTTCGTCAATTAGGACTTACTCAGCAATGCAAGATTTATCAAGCATCAACTTCTGAGCTTTATGGAAAAGTAGAAGAAGTTCCTCAAAATGAAAATACCCCCTTCCATCCTTATAGCCCTTATGCTGTTGCAAAGCTTTATGGTTTTTGGATAGTGAAAGAATACCGTGAAGCTTATAACATGTATTGTTGTTCAGGTATCTTGTTTAATCATGAGAGTGAACGTCGAGGTGAAACTTTTGTTACTAGAAAGATTACTCTCGCAGCAGCTCGTATTAAACAAGGTAAACAAGACAAGCTATATTTAGGTAACCTTAGCTCTCTCCGTGATTGGGGATATGCGAAAGACTATGTAGAATGTATGTGGTTAATCTTACAGCAAGATCATCCAGAAGACTTTGTTATAGCAACAGGTGTTCAGCATAGTGTACGCGATTTCTGTTATTATGCTTTTAAACATGTTGGTATTGAGCTTGAATTTAAAGGCGAAGGGTTAGAAGAAAAAGGTATTGATAAGGCTACAGGTAAGGTACTAATAGAAGTCAGCCCTGATTTTTATCGTCCAACTGATGTTGTAAACCTTTGGGGAGACCCAACAAAGGCTAAAGCAAAATTAGGTTGGGATCCAAGTAGTACTTCATTTGAAGAACTTGTCAATCTTATGGTTGATAGCGATATGGCAAAAGTTGCTTCAGAAGGAGCTGCTGAAAAGGTTCGTACAAACCTCGAAGAATATCTTGAAAAAGGTATTGTAAAGTAAGGAGATAAAAGAGAAAAATGGCAAAACTAGATAAAGGCTCTAAGATTTATATTGCAGGACACAAAGGATTAGTAGGTTCTGCTATATGGAATAATCTTAAAGCGCGTGGTTACAATAACCTAATAGGTCGCACACATAAAGAACTTGATTTAACTAATCAAGCAGATGTTGCACAATTCTTTAAAGACGAAAAGCCTGATGCTGTAGTCCTTGCAGCTGCTTTTGTTGGTGGTATTATGGCAAATTCATTGTATCGTGCTGATTTCATTATGCAGAACATGAAAATACAATGTAATGTCATTGAAAATGCTTATATAAATAAGGTAAAGAAATTACTCTTTCTAGGTAGCACTTGTATATATCCAAAGAATGCGCCACAACCGATGAAAGAAGATACTTTGCTAACTTCCCCGCTCGAATATACAAATGAAGAATATGCTATCGCCAAAATAGCAGGACTGAAAATGTGCGAAAGCTATAACTTGCAGTATGGCACTAACTATATATCAGTAATGCCTACCAACCTATATGGACCTAACGACAATTTTCATTTAGAAAACTCACACGTGATGCCAGCAATAATGCGTAAGGTATATTTAGCAAAACTGCTCCACGATAACAATTGGAATGCTATCCGTGTAGATATGAAAAAGCGCCCTATCAATCCTATTGCTAAACTTCAATCTATTATTGGCGAAGGGAATGTAGATGGCAATAACTCTCAAGAACGAATAGAAAAAGCTTTGGCTTTTTATGGAATTGAGAATAATAAGGTTACACTTTGGGGAGACGGCAGTCCGTTGCGTGAATTTCTATGGAGTGAAGATATGGCAGATGCTAGTGTACATATTCTGTTGAATGTTGATTTTAAAGATATAATTGGCATAGAAAACTATTCTAGCGCATTTTTAGGAACAAAGACAGATGGTGCTGTTGATAGAAATAATAGCGATGGGCGTGGTGGTGCTATCCCTTCACTTGGCGAAATAAGAAACTGTCACATTAATATTGGTACAGGCAAAGAACTTACAATAAGAGAATTAGCAGATCTTGTTAAACAAACAGTTGGTTTTGAAGGTGAGATTATTTGGGACGCAGAGAAACCTAATGGAACACTACGAAAACTGATTGACGTTGAGAAACTTCATAGTTTAGGCTGGACTCATCAAGTAGAAATAGAACAAGGTGTGCAACGACTTTTTAAATGGTATCAAAAAAGTCTTCAGTAAAAATAGAAAATATACTAAATAACTTCATAAAAACTTATGCTTAACACTACAAATATCTCCCATGATATTTTGATGTTAAGCATATTTTTTTTATTTTTACTGCACAATTGTAAAACATTAGATTATGAAAAAGAAAACTCTTATTGGTATGATGCTATTAGCTTCTCCAACTATCACTATGGCACAGAACATTATTTATCCTACCCCACCCTCTGATAATACGGTAGACAAGTACTTTGGCATAGAAGTCAGTGATCCTTATCGACCATTAGAAAGCGATACTGCTCAAGCTACTCTTGCATGGGTGAAAGCAGAGAACAAAATCACCACTGATTATCTTTCTAAAATACCTTTTCGTGCTAAGCTACTTAATCGTATGAAGGAGTTAGCTAACTATGAGAAGTATTCAGCACCATGGTATAACAAGCATACACAAAAGTGGTATTTCTATCGTAACAATGGCTTGCAAAATCAAAGTGTACTCTATGTTATGAATAGGTTAGGCGACGAAAAGAAAGCACAAATATTCCTTGATCCCAACAAATTGTCTACTGATGGTACTGTCGCGCTGAAGAGTATAAGTTTCTCTAACAATGGAAAATATGCTGCTTATGCTATCTCTCGAAGTGGAAGTGATTGGCAAGAATTTTATGTAATTGACACAAACTCTGGTAAGCTCCTTAACGATCATATTAAGTGGGCTAAGTTTTCTAATGCAGCATGGTTAGGAGATGGTTTTTATTATTCTGCTTACGATGCTCCTTCACCAGGCAACGAGCTAAGCAACGTAAATTCTGTTCAGAAGATATACTATCACAAGATAGGAACACCACAGTCGGAAGATATTCTTTTCTATCAAAACCCAGAACAGCCAATGCGTTTTTATACATTAGGTGTGAATGAAGACGAAACAATGATGTTTTTGATAGAGAGTGGAGCTGGGCAAGGTAATGGACTCTATGTTAGAGATTTAAAGCAAGAAGGTAGCCAATTTATTCAGCTGAATGCTAACTTGGAAGCGCAGTGTAATCCTATAAAAACCATTGGTGATAAAATTTATATCTTGACAAACGAAAAAGCACCAACTAACAAGCTCGTTGTTACTGATATTCATCACCCAAGCAAAGCTGATTGGAAAACAGTTATTCCTGCAAATAGTAATGTACTCGAGGACGTAGCTTTTGTTGATGGAAAGCTAATCCTAACCTATATGCAAGATGCCTATAGTCATTCTTATCTATATTCAATTGATGGAAAGCAACTGAAGGAAATTAAGCTCCCTACTGTTGGTAGTGCTAGCTTTACAGGTAATTACGAACGTCCAGAAGTATTTTATTCGTTTACCTCTTTCACAGAGCCAACAAGCGTTTATCAATATAATGTAAACACGAATACTAGTACAACATATACTTCTCCAAAAGTAAAGTTTGACAAGAATAAATTTGTAAGCGAGCAAGTATATATTACAAGTAAAGATGGCACAAAAGTTCCTGTATTTTTAACCTATAAGAAAGGGTTGAAGCGTAATGGTAAAAATCCTCTTTTGCTTTATGCTTATGGTGGTTTCGGTATATCTCTTACCCCTTCTTTCTCTTCTGTTCGTTTACCATTTATTGAGAATGGGGGTATTTATGCTATGGCATGTTTACGTGGTGGCAATGAGTTTGGTGAAGCTTGGCACTTAGCAGGTACGAAAATGAACAAGCAGAATGTTTTTGATGATTTCATTTCTGCCGCTGAATATCTTATAAAAGAAAAATATACTAGTAAAGATTTCCTTGCTATTCAAGGAGGATCGAATGGTGGTTTGCTCATCGGAGCTTGTATGACCCAGCGTCCTGATCTTTACAAAGTATGTATCCCACAAGTTGGTGTAATGGATATGCTAAGATACCATAAGTTTACTATAGGTTGGAACTGGGCTTCTGACTATGGTACAAGTGCCGACTCTAAGGATATGTTCTCCTATCTAAAGAGTTATTCACCGCTTCATAACTTGAAGAAAGGTATCCAATATCCAGCTACGTTGGTAACTACTGCCGATCATGACGACCGTGTTGTTCCTGCTCATTCATTTAAGTTTGCTGCTACTTTGCAAGCATACAATGCAGGCAAATCTCCTACTCTCATTCGTATTGATACTAAAGCTGGACATGGAGGCGGAAAACCATTGTCAAAGCAACTAGAAGAACAAGCTGATATTTATAGTTTCATCCTTTATAACATGGGATTAAAGTATTAAAATATAAAAATGCAAATACTCTTAGCGTCTGCTAAAATTATGAACAGCGAGACAAGTCTCGCTGTTCCTACGCATACCCATCCTAAATTCTTTGACCAAGCTCAATCCTTTGCACTTGAACTTAGCAATTATTCTGTAGAAGAATTGGCTCAGAAGTTAGGTTGTAGTACTAAAATAGCACTTGAGAATAAACTTCGTTATCAAGATTTTCTAAATACAAATGCTTATCTCCCTGCTATCTTAGCATATTATGGTCAGGCTTACAAATGTTTGAAAGCACAGAATTTTACAGATGAGGATTTTCGGTATGCAAACGATCATCTCTTCATCTCAAGTTTCCTTTATGGGCTACTGCGCCCATTAGACGATATTCACCCTTATCGTTTAGAAGGTAAAATAGTTTTGAATGCAACCAATGAGCAAAATATATTTGCCTATTGGAAGCCTTTTCTTACAGATATTTTGATACATGCAGTTAAGAACGACGATGGTATTTTGGTGCATCTAGCAACAGCAGAATTTCAGCATCTTTTCGATTGGAAGCGAATACTAAAAGAAGTTCATGTTATTCAACCTTTATTTATGGTGGATCAAGGTACTAAACTAAAGGCTGTGAGTATGTATGCTAAGAGTTGCCGAGGAGCAATGACTAGTTATATCATAAAGAATAAGATAACTAATCCCTCCGAGCTATTATCATTTAGGTATGATGGCTTTGAATATAAAGATCGTTATGGTGATGCCGATCATCCACATTTTATTTTAAATCAGTAATAGAAAGATTAATATGACTTTACAAGATTATAGACAACAGATTATAGCAATTCTTTTAAAAAGAAAGAATGCAAAAGGCGAAACATTTATGACAGAGCTAGAAGCAAAAGAGCTTTTAGCTGAGTTATCTGATGAAGAACTTGAAGAAGGAATGATGTTTAACGAGCCTGAAGATGTAGCAGAGCTTCTTATAGAAATAGGTAAATTATAAGTAGTGAACGACTCAAAATAATGAATACATTTGTATAAATTGTTGAGCTTAGTACAGTAGTCAGTATAATTTAAAATTTCATTATAACGTGTTATAAAAATAAAAGCTCCAATCCATCGATTGGAGCCTGGAATTTCTTGTCTCCCGACAAGTAAAATTCCTAACCTTAATAATCTAATACCATGAAAAACACATTGCAAAGATATACAACTTAAATTTTCATTCCAATTATTTTGTGTTAAAATAATCAAATTATTCAAATTGATTTATATCAAATCCGTTTGCTTGTTATATAAAATTAGGGCTGATACTTCTCACGAGATATTAGCCCTTTTCGTTATCTTTGAATTATCACATAATAAGTATATAGAGTGTAGATTAGATTAGGGTGCAATAACTAAAAAACTCGTTTCCAAGATTAATAATATTTTGTTGGTTCCTAGAAAATATTTAACAACACCCCTATACATCATCTTTTTAATTGTAAAAGGTGATGTATTGAGGAGAAAAAGGTCATCTGTTGCCATGTAAAAGATGACCTTTTATGATGTAAAAGATAACCTTTTAGGTTTGTGTCTTTAAGTCGTTGTTAATCAGCGGTATATCCTATATATACTTTTACTGATATACCATATTTATGTAGGTAAAAATAGTTTACTTTACTTAATTTCCAAAAACACTAAAACACTTTTATTTCGGCTTCGATTGAAATTCTATTCTAACATGTTTATAGCCCATCGATCTGATAAACTGTCCAAACTGTTGTTTAGCATTTTCTTCAGCTATCTTTATGTTCTCTAGGGTATAACATCGTTTCAGCATCTTTTTATATGCCTTATTATATAGGTGATCTCTATCGGCTGCCTTCCATGTACCCGACTCAAAGAATGAGCGTGAGCGTGCCTCGTCGATAAAGTTTTTATCAAGAAGTTGGATAGCAGGTAACGTTGCTACAACTACAGTATCATCTTCCACATGAAGCCATCTAGGAACAGCTTTATGAAGGTCAATGCCAAGGCGAAGCGTACCATAGTATATTCTCACTAATTCGCTATCAGAGAAAAAACCTTTACTCACCGTGTCTACTATTTCTTCATCGTTTATAGATAGAAATTCCCATTGCCCTATGTCTTGTATCTTTTGTATTTGAGCAGGAGTAATATCAATACGATTATCAACACTTATTACCATTTTACGGTCGCCAAGAACTGTTGATATAAGGTAGGCACTACCAAAATATATCAGTACAAAAACTATGACTATCACTATAATGCTTTTTAGGCAGCCACTAGTCTTTAGCCTTTGTGTGTAGCTGTCTGTTTGCTTATTTTTCCCTATGGGCTTTGTGCTGTTGCTATGTATTTCTTCCATTATATGTTTATCCTTTAGCTATTTTTTCAATCAAATGTGGAAAGTCGTGCAGAGTAAAAGGTTTTCGGAAAGTTATCGTAATATTCTCTTCCTTATAACCTAGAGCTGTAAGCATAGGGACAAGTTGCCGTGCCGTACTGCGCTGGGCATTGGGAATAATATTCATTTGCGGAATAGCATCTAGCACTTGTTTTCTGCCTTGTACTTCGTAATTTGTAAGTTCGGCATCACTAAAATTTCGACGCGTAAAGGCTACATATTCTTTTATCTCTGAATGGTTGATCTTTGTTGATGATAATACGATTTTGGGATCAGGCAAGATGATAGTTATTTTATCGCCTTCTTTTCTGATGTTCTTTTGGCTAAACTCACTCATATCAACATATACCTTTATGATTGCATCAAGCGGAATAGCTATTCTCCGCTCACCTAGAGGGAGATTTATATCAATATCTTGCTTTAAAAACGAACCTGTAAGCTTCATTTTATCATCGTGGGTTACGATCTTATGAATATGATATTCTGAAGTATAGAGCTTGGAACATTGCTGCACTTGGGTTATTAGCATAGGGATAGTATCTATTTTTTCTAGTGCCGCTTTAGGAACAGTATCTTTGTTATTAGTACAAGCGGAAAATGCAAACGCAATCAGAAAAATGTATAATATAACTTTTTGCATATATCAATATTTTATTTGTGAAGCAAAGATACAAAGAAAACTAAGATAATGCTTTATTCTTTTAGATAAGATAAATAAAAAAGAGTATGCTTTCCTTTAATTAGGTAACCATACTCTTCATTATAATTTTATTATACTTTTTCTGTTTTTACCCTTAATATCAAATCCTTTTGATGGGCAGTGAGGTTTTCGGGTAGTTTTACATGATAAGTGATAATAAAATCACCTAGAACACCATTACCCATATCTCTACCTTTTCCACGTAGTCGTACCTTAGTACCGTTTTGTGTGGATTCTTTTATCTTGAGTTTAGCCTTCTTTCCGTTAGGAAGACGGATAATAACTTCACCGCCTAAGAGAGCTGTAAACATATCTATGTTTACTTGCTGTTCTACATTGCCATTATCTGTATTCCCATTTGAACCATTAAAGCTAGATGCGTTATAGCATTGTCTGCCTCCGCCTCGTCCAAAAAGATCTTGGAAGAAGCTACTAAAGCCACCATTGCCACTACCAAATGAGCTAAAATCAAAATTAGCGAAAGGATTACCAAATCCCCCTGCACCATTGAAACCACTATTCTCCCCTGCACCATTAGCAAATCCTCCTGCTTCTTTCCACTGTTGTCCATACTGGTCGTATTGTGCACGTTTTTGAGGATCACTGATAACTTCGTAAGCCTCATTCAATGCCTGAAATTTAGCCTTTGCCTTAGCATCGTTAGGATGAAGGTCTGGGTGGAACTGCTTAGCACGTTTGCGATAAGCAGCTCTAACATCTTTTTGCGGTATATTTTTATCTACACCTAGTATTTTATAATAGTCTATAAATGCCATAATAATCTTCTTATAAGTCTTAACCTATAAGAGGAGTTAGCAAAAGATGTGCCATTTAGTCCATTCTTACTCGATAATCTTCATAACTATATTCGCGAAGCATTTCTAACTCGTTATTGCTATGAAGTAATGCTATGGCAGGATGTGAAATACCATTAAAAGTATTGGTTTTAACCGTAGTATAATGGAGCATATCTTCAAAAATGATATTCTCCCCTATTTGAAGTTTATGGTCAAACCTCCAATTCCCCATCCAGTCACCACTAAGACAGCTATTTCCGCCTAAACGGTAGGTGGTGGGTTCGGTTGTTTCACCACCATTTTCTAATGTTTCTGCACCACGCACTGTTGGGTGGTATGGCATTTCTAAACAATCGGGCATGTGTGCCGTAAAGCTAACATTTAAGATTGCTGTGCGATAACCTCTGTATTCTACAATATCTACTACTTGTGAAACAAGAGACCCTGTCTGCCAACCAAAAGCACTACCTGGTTCTAGGATAACTTTAAGCCAAGGATAGCGACTGTGGAAATGCTGTAGTATTTGGATTAGCTTGTCGATGTCATAATCGGCACGTGTCATAAGATGCCCACCGCCAAAGTTAATCCATTTTAGCTGTGGAAACCATTTTGCAAATTTCTCTTCAATATGAACTAAAGTGCGCTCAAATACATCACTACCACTCTCGCAATGGCAATGAACGTGAAATCCATCAACATCTTCAGGTAATATTTCTGGTAGTTTTTCTGCTAAGATGCCGAAACGTGTACCTGGCGAACATGGATTATATAATAATGTGCCAACTTCAGAATATTCAGGATTGACACGAAGCCCCAAACTAAGTGCTTTATTATATTGTCTAGCCTTTAAGTGATAACGATCGTATTGTGTTAGAGAATTAAAGGTAAGATGCGAAGAATATTTTGCAATCTCTTCAAATTCATAATCTGTATAAGCTGGAGAAAAAGTATGACACGGTGTACCAAACTCTTCGTATCCTAAATGTGCTTCACTCAATGATGAGGCTGTAGTTGCGCTGATATATTCTTTAAAAATAGGAAAGGTCTTCCACAGTGCGTAAGCTTTAAAGGCTAATATTATTTCAACATTGGCTTTTTTAGCAACATTAGCAATTAGTGATAAATTCTTACGCAATCTGTCTTCTTCAAGTACGTACACGGGTTGTGTAAGTTCCTTATAGTTTTTTGGATCTGTCTTCATACTGCAAAAATAATCATTTATTTGTAGATTTAGGAAAATATAGCTACCTTTGCATAAAGAAAGACGATACCTGGCAATATTAAAGTAAAAAATATTGCCTTGATTTGTGTTTTTGCAAAATAAATCATTTAAGCATGAAGCTAGTCGTAAAGACTAAACCCACAAGCAATGTGGAAGAAGATCGGATCATTAGGTTTTTCTTTGAGAAAGGTCGCAAACATATCCTTTTCTCAAAGCTGGCTCTTCTTCCCTCTTTATATGAGTTTTTAAACACAATATTGTCTAAGCTTTCTTACCAATATATTATAGCAGAATCTTATTATCGAAATCTTGTCAAAGCTGGGATAAAAGTCTTTTCTCTCCCACGTTTGTGCAATGAGAATGAATTTGTTTTCAGCTTGTGTTATGGTGAGAAAATAATTCAGAAACAAATCTTTTTACATATTATTAATACAGATAAAAAATGAGTGAGAACAACTCTTTTTTGGTATTCTCTGGTACAAAAACGAGATACCTTGCAGAGAAAATTTGTGCTAGCTTAGGTTGCCCATTGGGTAATTTGGTAATGACTCGCTTCTCAGATGGTGAGTTTGTAGTTTCATACGAGCAAAGTATTCGTGGTAAGGATGTGTTTTTGGTGCAGAGTACTTTCCCTAATTCTGATAACTTAATGGAACTTTTGCTAATGATTGATGCAGCTAAGCGTGCTTCAGCTCGTCATATTATTGCAGTTGTGCCTTATTTTGGTTGGGCTCGTCAAGACAGAAAGGACAAACCACGTGTAAGCATTGGTGCAAAGCTGGTAGCCGACTTGTTAAGTGTAGCTGGTATCGACCGTTTGATCACTATGGATCTTCATGCCGATCAGATCCAAGGCTTCTTTAATGTTCCTGTTGATCACCTTTATGCTAGTGGTGTTTTGCTTCCTTATGTTCAAGGATTAAAGCTTGACGAGTTAGTTATAGCTAGTCCTGATGTAGGTGGTTCAAAGCGTGCTAATACATACGCTAAGTATTTAGGTTGTCCATTGGTATTATGTAATAAGACTCGTGCTCGTGCGAATGTTATTGCTACTATGCAGATCATTGGTGATGTAAAGGATAAGCATGTAATTATCGTTGATGATATGGTAGATACAGCTGGCACAATTACCAAAGCTGCTGATATTATGAAAGAAGCTGGTGCTAAGAGTGTTCGTGCTATTGCATCACACTGTGTAATGTCTGGCCCTGCTACCGAGCGTGTAGAAGCTTCTTCCCTAGAAGAAATGGTATTTACCGATTCTATTCCATATACCAACCGTAGTTCGAAAGTAAAGCAGATATCTGTTGCTGATATGTTTGCTGAGACTATCAGACGCGTGGTTAATAATGAGAGTATTTCTAATCAATACCTTGTGTAAATAGGAAACTGTAAGGTATTTTTATAAGCGTTGTGCTTAGCATAAAAAATAAAAAAACGGCTGCTTAATGATAGATTTAAGCAGTTGTTTTTTTTATTTAAACATTCCCGCACTATATACTAATATTGCGTATCGCACAACTTTACTGATAGTGATGCTCACAAAAGATACAAGAAGATTAGCACGAGTATAGCCTAGCACAATCGTAAAACCATCGCCAATAATAGGAACACAAGAAAGCAGACCTCCTATCCAAGCACCTTTACCTTCCATAAATTTTTCTGTTTTCTGAATGTTTTCTGGTTTTACATGAAGGTATTTCTCTATCCATTCTAGTTTTCCTAGCCGACCTATGCCATAGTTAAACATACTTCCACCAACATTGCCAATGCTACCATAAATGATTAAAACAATAGGATCGAGACCAGCTGCAAATAATCCTAACATAACAATTTCGCTACTGAAAGGGAAAATACTAGCGGCGAGAAAAGCAGAGATAAGCATCCCCCAATAACCATATTGGAGGAGAATAGGTATTAGAAAATCCATATATTGTATAAGGTAATAATGATACAACTAATCCCAAGTGTACAGAAAATCCAATTTGTAAAACGTGTTTTAGTGAGCGCACAGAAATGTCCTAGGAGTGGAGCTGTACATACAATAAGGATGCTTTGAATATAGTTGGCGTGCTGTGGCTGTAGCAATAGAAAGACAATAGCAGCAATATCTCCATTTATAAAGGCTTGACAGAAAAGACGTGTTCGGATGCTGTCATTGCGACGTTGGCGAAGATAATGCACAATGCCTATAATGCTGCAAAGGATGATGAAACCAAGAGATAGGGCTTGATGTATAGGGATAGCAGAAAAGTTGAAAGGCTGAGTGAATTCAAGTAATTTGTTAAAATGAGCTACAAACCACTTTAGATTATTTGTTATCCCTAAATATATCAATAAGAACCAATAAGGAGCAAGCAACCCGAGGATTGAAGCCACGAAGTTACGTCCACTCATTGCTAAGAGGTTTGCAGACATTATTATCCATAAAATGGGTAAGAAAAAAATAACTTGTGTCCATATTATGCTAGAAATACCAACACAAAGAAAGGCATAGAAGATATAACCTGGAGATACCGATTTTTGATAAGCCATAAAAGCAGAGGTGAAGAAACCTACTCCACCTAGCATCACAATGGCTTGTGAAAGAGAGGTAAAGCGTGTGGCATCAAGCGTTGCAAGTACAAGGAACGAGCATGACACCATACGACTATAAATACGAATAAGCCCATTATTATGATTCAAACGCATCATTAAAAAGGTAGATAGTAGCATACATACTGTTGGTAAAATTACAGTTATGTTACGATACGCAGCTAGTGTCCACACGAGAAATGAGATGGGCAACACAAACGATGTGGTCCATCTACTTTCTGATATTTTATTCTGAATACGTTTCTTCTGCATTTCAATTTTCAAGAGTTAAAAGAACATAGCATACTTCTTCCAGCTTTAGCTTCTTTTATCTACTCTTATAAAGATATTTTATTTATACCTTAATTCCGCAGCATAAATTCTTGTAAGAACTCCAAGTGCCTGAGAAACAAAGTTCTCAAAACACTTGGATATGTCAGAAATTTCACCTATCTTGGTGCTGTAAACATAACAAGTAAGCAAATATCTGACATGACAAAGGTAGCAATTAAAAACGAGAATATCACTTCTTTCGGTGGAATTTATCACATTATGGACGTTTTCTCAAAGTTGGGCTTTGAAAAACTTACCGAATCCGTATTGGGCAAACGTGGAAGTAGCGGCAAGGCATTCAGCCATGGAAGTATTTTCGGCTCTCTCTTCTTCAGCTACCTTTGTGGTGGAGAATGCCTTGAGGACATCAATGCACTTATAGGGCAGTTCAAGCAGAGACCTGATACGCTGTTACCCGGTGCCGACACAGTTGGGCGCGGACTGAAGGAGCTTGCTGAAGAGAACATTATTTACAAGAGCGAAATCTCCGGCAAGTCTTACAGTTTCAACACGGCAGAGAAGCTGAACACCTTACTATTACGGATGATACGGAGAATGGGGCTTATAAAGGTGGGCAGCCATGTTGACCTGGACTTTGACCACCAGTTCGTTCCAGCCCACAAGTTCGATGCTAAGTATTCTTATAAGCAGGACCTTGGCTATTTTCCTGGTTGGGCTTCCATTGGGGGAATCATAGTCGGAGGTGAGAACCGTGACGGAAACACCAATGTGAAATTCCATCAGGAGGACACGCTCCGTCGCATTATGGACCGTGTAACCTCAGAACTTGGTGTGGTAATAGAGCGTTTCCGTGCTGACTGCGGGTCGTTCTCAAAGGAAATCATCCAAACCGTAGAGCAGCGCTGCAACACGTTCTACATTCGTGCTGCCAACTGCGGCAGTCGCTACGAGAATTTCCAACAGTTGAAGGAATGGAAAGACGTTGAGGTTGGCTATGAGAAATGCGATGTCACATCCATCAGCATAGACAGCTTGATAGAAGGAAAGTCATACAGGCTCGTCGTACAGCGTAGTCCTTTGAAAGGCAAGGATGGCAGTGAGCAGACGGATATGTTCGGAGTAATATACACATACCGCTGTATCCTCACCAACGACTGGGTGTCTACCGAGAAGGACATCATTACGTTTTATAATGAACGTGGAGCGGGTGAAAAGAACTTCGACATACAGAACAATGACTTCGGCTGGTCACATCTTCCATTTTCCTTTATGGCTGAGAACATGGTTTCATGATGGTTACCGCCATGCTGAAGAACTTCTATCTCTATCTCGTCCGTCATATCAGCGAAAAGGTCAAGCCATTGAAAAAGACAAGCAGGCTGAAAGCCTTTATCCTCCATTTTGTCAGCGTGCCAGCAAAATGGGTGAGAACGGGAAGGCAGAACGTTCTGAACCTGTATACAAATAAAACCTACTACTCAGAAGTCTTCCTTGAATAAACAGTATTTCTTTGTGGTTTTAATATTCCCCATTGGTTTGGGTGGGGGATTTTATGCTTAGAAAAAAAACAAGAAACACCGAAGCACCTCATATCAACATATAGAGTCCCAAAAAGACACCTCAACATATAAAATTTTCTCACAAGAAAAAATACTGCGGAATTAAGGTTATAAATCAAACCCAATATCTCTTCTGAAATATTTATCCTTAAATTCTATTTTACTTGCTTCGGCAAAGCATTTAGCAAGTGCTTCTTCTTTAGTTTTTCCATACGAAGATACTGCGATAACACGTCCTCCATTAGTTACGATTGAGCCATCTTTAACAGTTGTTCCGCTATGGAAAACTACAGAGCCATCGATGGTGTTGAGTCCAGCTATAGGGTATCCCTTTGTGTATGCTTCAGGGTAACCGCCACTAACAAGCATAACACATACTGCTGCTCTATCATCGAATTCTACAGTTTGCTTATCGAGATCGCCATTAACAACACTTTCAAAAAGCTCAACTATATCACTTTTTAAACGTAGCATTACACTCTCTGTTTCTGGATCTCCCATACGACAATTATATTCTATCACCATAGGTTCTCCATCTACATCAATTAAGCCAAAGAAGATGAAGCCTTTATAATCTATATGCTCAGCTTTCAATCCTTCTACAGTAGGACGAATAATACGATTTTCTACCTTCTTCACCCACTCATTTGTGGCAAAAGGTACTGGAGAAACACTACCCATTCCACCAGTATTCAAACCAGTATTCCCCTCACCTATCCGCTTATAATCTTTAGCTTCTGGCAAAATTTGATAGTGTTCACCATCGGTCAAAACAAAGACTGAACACTCTATACCACTGAGAAACTCTTCAATAACAACCTTGGCAGAGGCATTGCCAAACATCCCCCCTAACATTTCCTTTAGTTCTCTTTTTGCTTCTTCCAATGTGTCTAGAATTAAAACGCCTTTACCAGCAGCTAATCCATCTGCTTTAAGGACATAAGGAGCTTTCAATGTTTCAAGGAAGCGCATACCTTCTTGAATAGTAGTGCTATCGAAAGTGGCATAAGCTGCTGTTGGAATATTGTAACGTTGCATAAAAGCTTTGGCAAAATCCTTAGAACCTTCGAGTACTGCACCAGCCTTTGAGGGACCTATTATAGGAATATGAGTAGTACGGGGATCTTCTTTAAAGTTATCGTAGATACCATTAACAAGCGGATCTTCTGGACCAACAACTACCATATTTACTTGCTGATCTACCACAAAATCTTTTAATCGGTCAAACTCATTTACCCCGATAGCTATATTCTCGCCAACTTCTTGGGTACCAGCATTACCTGGAGCGATAAATAGTTTATCGCACTTAATGCTTTGTGCTATCTTCCATGCTAAAGCATGTTCTCTGCCACCGTTACCTAATAATAGAATTCTCATATTCCTTAATAGATTTTCAATTATTATTGAATAGATTTTATTTTATTCTTGAGTAGACTTTTCATTATTACTCTTCAAGGGTTTGAGATAGTCCTCAAAGTATTGTGTAATACGTTCATGAAGGTGAACACTTTGATGTCCGCGCATATTATGAGGTTCGCCAGGATAAACATAAAAGTCTGGTTGAGTTCCTGTAGCAATACATGCTTTTAAGAAAGAGTATGCGTGCTGAGGTACTACAACAGGATCGTTTAATCCTATGATAATTTGTAATTTGCCTTTTAAGTCTTTAGCTTTTTGCAATAATGATGTTTGGGCATAGCCTTCTGGGTTAGATTGTGGAGTATCCATGTAGCGTTCACCATACATTACTTCATACCACTTCCAATCGATTACAGGACCTCCTGCGACCCCCACTTTGAATACATCTGGATAATTGGTCATTAAGGAGGTTGTCATAAAGCCACCAAACGACCAACCATGTACTCCAATACGATCTTTATCAACGTATGGCAATGATAAGAGAAACTTAACGCCTTCCATCTGATCTTTCATCTCCTCTTGACCAAGATGGCGGAAAGTAGCTTGTTCAAAAGCCTTGCCTCTATGCTCACTACCACGATTGTCAAGGATAAATAGTAAGTATCCCTTTTGTGCCATATAAGTTTCCCAGCCACGTGATCCATAATTCCAACGCGCATCTACATTATGTGCATGTGGTCCACCATAGACATAAACTACAGTTGGGTATTTTTTAGTAGGATCAAAACCTATGGGTTTCACCATTCTGTAATATAGATTGGTCTTGCCATCAGCAGCTTTCACTGTGCCACAAGAATATTCTGGCACATTATAACCTTGCCAAGGATTAGGCGATGTGAAATATTTTATTACTTTGGGGTGAGCTGCAATTTTAGTAATGGTGTATTCCAAAGGTAAGGTAGGTTCGCTAAAAGCATCTACGAGCGTATTTCCATCTTCACTTAGGCGTGCATTATGGTATCCTTTTCCATTATCAAGTAGCGTGCGTTTTCCTGTTTCTACATTTACCATCCATGTATTAACCTGAATAGGACTACATTCGTTGGAGGTGTAAATAATTCCTTTAAAAGTTTTATTAAATCCTAGAATATCCATTACAACCCATTCTCCCTTAGTGAGTTGTTTCAGTTGCTTGCCATCTTTTTCAAAAAGGTATAGATGATTGTATCCATCTTTTTGACTATACATAACAAACTGATTAGTGTTCCAAGGTAGGAAAGTTATAGGATGGGTAGGCTCTACAAATTTTGTATCTGTCTCATGATAAATATTACCTATTTTTTTTCCCGTATGTGCATTGTATGCTGTGAGGTAACAATCGTTTTGATCACGATTAAGCTCAAACATATAGATGACATTCTCATCTGGACTCCATGTTATATTTGTGAAGTAACGATCGGTAGGATCACCAGTTTGTAAATAAATAGTCTTTCTTTCATTCAAATCATAAACTCCTACTGTTACCTTATGTGATGCTTCACCAGCCATTGGGTACTTGATAGGAGCTGCAATGGCTGCCTTTGTTTCGTATTCTTCTGGAGTAAAGTTAAGTTCAGGAATATCTACTAGGGGATAGTCTGCCACCATACTCTGATCCATACGATAGAAAGCTAAGTGATTACCTTTAGGACTCCAGAATAACCCTCCATTAATACCAAACTCGTCTCGATGTACACTTTGACCATAAACAATATCAGCAGAGCCATCTTCTGTTAGTTTATGCTCTGCGCCTAAAGGGTCGACAACGTATAGTTGGTTATCTTGCACATAAGCTGTTGCATGGGTTTGGTATTGATAATCTCTAGCTTGAACATCTAGTTGCAATTCAATCGTATCAACAACTTTGTGTGCCTTAAAGTCGACCATATAAACACTCTTACCATTTGATACAGCTACAATAGATTTGTTTGCAAAAGGGAAAGAAGCATAATACAAACTCCTAACCTTAGGCTGATCATGAATAGGTAATCCTGCCCATGTATTTATATTATCAAGCGTAAAAAGAGAAATCTCTGCGCCTGTGTTCAAATCTATTATTTTACATACATTTTGTTCTTGGCGTACAACTTTATCACCCCAAAATGTAAGATAACGCCTTTCTGGGGTCATTTTATAATAGTTTTTACCACCAAAATTTAGGTCTTCTAATGTAAAAGACTTCTGTGCCATAGCTGTTTTAGGACAAAAAAGCCCCGTTAGAGCCATAACCCCAACGAGACTAACAAATGTTTTAATCTTCATCATTGTAAGAATTTTTACTTCGAAAACTATGTTTCTTATTTTTATCAAATCGTTTACTAGAGAATTTACGATCGCTCTCAAAAGTTTTTTTATCTCCACTGCGTGAGAAACGTTTTCCGTATTCGTCTTCATCGCCAAACTTAGCTCTTCTCTCATTGGCACCTCGGGAACCTTTATAGTTGCGTTTACGGTCGTCATATCTAGCTTCTAAACTGTGAAAAGTAAATGACCGAATATCGCCTTCAGCATTTACTTCATTTTCATCAAGACGTTTCTTAAATTCACGCTCTTTCTTAAAACGATGCTTTTGCGCCATTTCGCGTTTCTCTTCTTCTGTCTTTATGATACCACCTTCTTCACGGAAAGATTTCATCTTGCCATCAAACATTTGGTAGCGACGGTATTCACATTCCAAAGAACCATTATAAAGAGGAATTTTAATACTTGGTTTCAAACCTATTTGGCGGAAACATTCCTCACGGTAAGATAGTATCCAAGCCTCATTATCCATAAAGTTATGCTTTAGGCGTTCACCTATCATTTTATATGTTCCGAGAAGATTCGGGGTAGAAATGCGTTCACCATAAGGAGGGTTCATAATAATTATACTCTTTTCCTCTGGTTGCTTAAAATCCTTAAAGTCTTGGTGTGCAATGGTAATATCTTTCGATAAGCCTGCTGCTGTAACATTTAGTTTAGCAGTATTGACACACTTCATATCTACATCATATCCATAGATGTGATGTTCAAACTCGCGCTCCTGTGATTCATCATTGTAAATCTCGTCAAAAAGATCTTTATCAAAGTCGGGCCATTTCTCAAACGCAAACTCTTTGCGGAATACTCCAGGGGAGATGTTGCGCGCTATTAAAGCAGCCTCTATAGGTAATGTTCCTGATCCACACATAGGATCAATAAAGTCAGTTTCACCTTTCCAGCCTGTCATTAAAATCATACCAGCTGCCAAAACTTCATTCAAAGGAGCTTCTACACTCTCTTGTCGATAACCACGGCGATGTAGCGATTCTCCACTTGAATCAAGAGATAATGTAGCATCAAACTCTGCCACATGGATATTCAGACGAATGTCTGGATTGGTAACAGATATATTTGGGCGTGTTCCTGTACGTTCACGGAACTGATCTACAATAGCATCTTTTACTTTATATGTAACAAAGCGAGAGTTTGTAAATTCATCAGAATAAACCACTGAATCTACAGAAAAAGTTTTTCCTTTCTCTATATATAGGCTCCAATCTATCTTGCTTACTTCATTATACATATCATCGGCACTTTTTGCCTTAAAGTGAGCAATAGGTTTAAGGATACGAATGGCTGTATGTAACTGAAAGTTTGCTCTATACATTATCTCCTTGTTACCAGTGAAAGTTACCACTCGACGACCTATCTGCACATTATTAGCACCTAATTGTGTAAGTTCTTGCGCAAGTACTTGTTCAAGACCCATAAAAGTCTTGGCGATTAACTCAAATTCCTTCTCCATTATAGAAATCGATGTCTAAAATATCTGTTTTGTTTTGTTTATACTTCTTTGAACGAGGTCTCATATCACGAGTAACCCAAACGTTAGCACCTATAATGCTATCGTGTCCAATAGTAATACGTCCTAATATAGTTGCATTAGCGTATACTATTACTCTATCTTTCAAGATTGGGTGGCGGGGAATGCCTTTTATAGGATTACCCTCCTTATCTAAAGGAAAGCTCTTGGCTCCAAGAGTAACACCTTGATAGAGTTTTACGTGATTACCAATGATACATGTTGATCCTATAACAACACCTGTGCCATGATCAATTGTAAAGTGCGTGCCTATTGTAGCTGCAGGATGAATATCAATACCTGTTTCTGAATGTGCCATTTCTGTGATCAAGCGAGGTATGAGCGGTACATTTTCTAATTGTAACTCATGAGCAAAGCGATAATTGCTCAATGCTTTAATAACAGGGTAACATGAAATAATCTCTCCCCAACTCATAGCTGCAGGATCTCCATTATAAGCTGCTTGAATGTCTGTAGAAAGGATCTTGCGAAGCATTGGTAACTTCTCTATTATACGGGCAGATATCATTTCAGCTTCCTCTTGCATACACAGACGCATATAATCTGCATTTTCACATTTACAGTCGGCTATAAAGCATAATCCTGCTAAAACTTGTCTGCTAAGTAGTTTGTGCAGTCGCTCAATATCCACGCCTATCTGATATTGTACAGTATGTAAATGAACTATAGAATTTCCGAAAAATCCAGGGAATAAAATCGATCTTATAAGTTGTACGATCTCTTCAAGATCTCGAGCTGAAGGCAAAGGATCGCCGTCTCTATGTTCGTGAAAAAGACCTTTCAATGACTTTTCTGAAGACAACTCATCTACTGTTTGCTTGAGTTGTTTTGTAAAATCAATATTATCCATTAATAGAGTGATTGGTATACCAAAATATAATTACACTGCAAAGATAAGCATAAATATCGACATTATTATACTACCAGCCTGCTTTTATCTTTCTTCTTTATTGGCTTTTATGGCAATTTTCTTTAGCTTTCTTTACTTCTTTCACCATCTCTAAACGTTCTTGATATATAGGACGCCACTTGTCTATCATATTTTGTAAATCAATACTTTGCTGCTGTAACCTAGCATATTCTTTAGTATCAGTTTTATTTTCGTCTTTCATTTCAAGCATTTTGGCAAGAAAAATCTTTTCTTGTTTTTCTGCTTTTTTTAGTTGTTCCCCTAGCCTTTCTAGCTTATCTAAAAATTCTAAAGCTCTATCAATAGCATCTGTATCTGACATATATTTTATTTGTTAAGTTGTTGTAAAAGCCCTTCACAACCATCTTCAATTAAGTCAAGTGCATAATCGAAATCGGTAACTCCTCCATAATACGGATCAGGAACAGATGACGTTCCTTTATATTTTATAAAATAATCAGCCATCCGCATTACTTTCATCTTATCACTATTAGTGATGGTTTGAGCAATTATGTTTTTATAGTTTTCATCATCCATAACAATAATAGCATCAAAATATGCAAAATCGTTTTTTGCATCAAACTGCCTAGCATGATGATCTATGTTATAATTGCGTTTAGCTCCTTGAATTCGCATACGTTTATCGGGCAACTCCCCTATATGCCAATTTCCAATACCAGCAGAATCAATTTCAAAGAACGAAGTCAAACCTTTATCGTCTACTAATTTTTGCATTACAGCATGAGCTGCTGGCGAGCGACAAATATTTCCTAGACAAATAAATAGAAGTTTTTTCTTTGCTATCTTATTGCTCTTTATGTCCATTATACTTTTAATATTTATATTATGCTGCAAAGATACAATATTCTTTTTAAGCTTTTGAATTTTGTTGTATATAGAATAAAAAAGAGTGTACCACTAAAATGTAGTACACTCTTTTATCTTTTACAATAAGAAATTACTTCTTAAAGAAATCTTTTACAGCCTCATTAGGAACCATCTGCTCATCAAAAATATAAGCACCAGTCTTAGGGCTTTTAACCATCTTAATTACTTTTGTATATGCGCGACCATCCGTAGATCCTTCATGGAGGGTAGCGACCGCTTTCTTTGCCATAGTCTTATTCTTTTAACTATTAACTTAATACTTTGCAGAACTGCTTACTTAATCTCCTTGTGAAGAGTCATCTTCTTCAAGATAGGATTATACTTTTTAAGCTCTAGACGCTCTGGAGTATTCTTACGATTTTTTGTAGTAACGTAACGACTTGTTCCAGCCATTCCGCTTTCCTTCATCTCTGTACATTCCAAGATTACTTGGACTCTATTTCCTTTAGCTTTCTTTGCCATAATATTAGTCTCCTATAACCTTAATGTCTTTCCAGTCAACAAAACCCTTAGCTACTGCTTTCTTTAGGGCTGCATCAAGACCTACCTTGTTAATTAAACGAAGACCAGCAGCACTAATCTTCAAAGAAATCCAGCATTCTTCTTCTACATAATAGAATTTCTTGCTGAAGAGGTTGACATCAAAGCTACGCTTTGTACGGTGCTTTGAGTGAGACACATTATTACCTAGCTGTGCCTTCTTACCTGTAATTTGACAAATCTTAGACATTTCTATCTTTAGTTTTGTAATTCGTTAATTGATACCTATTCCAAACAGGGTGCAAAATTACAAAAAAGATTGATATACACAAAAATATAAGCAAATTTATTGCGCTAATTAAGACTTTTTGTGTAATTATTCGCTCTTAATCTCTTTTTCTTGCAGAAAATCTAAGAATAATCGCATTGACTTATTAGTTGCAATTGCAAGGTTTATATCACGCCCAAAGTTTTCTTGGAGTTTAAATGTTCGAATATCATCCTTACTACCATAAGCTATCCAAATAGTGCCTATAGGAATAGCAGGAGTTCCACCTCCAGGCCCTGCAATGCCTGTTGATGCAATAGCGAAATTAACACCTAAAGTTTCTATAATACCCAAAGCCATTTGCTTAGCAACCTCTTCACAAACAGCCGTTTGCTTCTCTAGCACGCTATGCGATACATGTAGAAGTTGTTCCTTAACTTCATTGGTATAAGCTACAATTGATCCTTTAAAATAGTCTGAAGCACCAGGTATTGCTATAATAGCTTCACTAATTCTGCCACCTGTACAACTTTCTGCTGTACCTAAAGTTAAGCCCGAAGAATAGAGAATATCGCCTATTTGGCGAGAAATAATTTTGCTTTCGAATTCCATTTTTATAAGTTAAGAAGTGAAAGTTTATTCAAATGTAACCTTGCTGAATGCAGGTATATCTATTGAGGTAAACTGCTTATCACGATATTTAAACACACCAACCATTGCTATCATTGCCGCATTGTCAGTGGTATAGCTAAATTTAGGGATATAGGTTGTCCAACCATACTTTTTTGCATGCTCTCCGAAAGCATTGCGTAAGCCATTATTAGCCGATACACCACCCGCAACTGCCACGTGTGTAATGCCAGTATCCTTGACAGCCTTTCTAAGTTTCTTCATTAAAATATCAACAATAGCATGCTCTAAGCTTGCAGCAATATCCTCTTTGTGATGTTCTATAAAGTCAGGATCTTCTTGTACCCACTTGCGCATATTGTATAAGAACGAAGTCTTTAAACCAGAAAAAGAATAGTCATATCCAGGCACATTAGGTTCTGCAAACTTATACGCCAATGGATTGCCTTGACGAGCCAATTTATCAATAATAGGACCGCCAGGGTAACCTAATCCCATTACTTTTGAACACTTATCAATGGCCTCACCAGCAGCATCATCAATGGTCTGCCCCATTACTTCCATATCATTGTAAGCATTTACCTTGACTATCTGTGAGTTACCACCTGACACTAATAAGCAAATGAAAGGAAATGGAGGTTGATGATTGTCATTCTCCTCTTCTTTAATAAAGTGAGCCATAACATGTCCTTGTAAGTGGTTTACATCTATCAAAGGGATACCCAAAGCACGTGCCATGCCTTTTGCAAAGCTAACACCGACTAATAAACTACCCATCAAACCAGGGCCGCGTGTGAAAGCAATAGCCGACAATTGCTCTTTAACTATGCCAGCACGCTTAATCGCTTGATCTACAACAGGCACTACATTCTGTTGGTGCGCTCTTGATGCCAATTCAGGCACTACACCTCCATAATCTTTATGTACCTGCTGAGAAGCTGTTACGTTACTGCAAATAATTCCATTCCGCAGTACGGCTGCACTCGTATCATCGCAGCTACTTTCTATCGCTAATATATAAATATCTTTGTTATCCATTTTTGTCGAAGTCCTTTCTCTTCTTTTAGACATCTATTAATCCCTATATCCTTTAATGTGTAAGGATTTCCAAACCTGTTTCGGTCATCACAAAAGTATGTTCCCATTGCGCTGAAGGCTTTTCATCACCTGTAATAATTTCCCACCCGTATGGATCATCAGCATCAAGATATACTTTCCATGTTCCCATATTGATCATAGGCTCAATGGTGAAAACCATACCAGGAACAAGTACCATACCTGTGCCACGATATCCAAAGTGCATTATTTCTGGTTCTGTATGGAACTCCAAACCTACTCCATGCCCACATAAATCGCGTACAACACCATATCCATATTTTTCTGCATGCTTCTGAATAGCAGCACCAATATCACCAACAAAGCCGTATGGCTTAGCAGCTGCAGCACCAATCTCTAAGCATTCCTTGGTAACACGCACCAATTGTTCTTTTTCAGGAGTGGTTTTACCCCCTACGATGAACATACGACTTGCATCAGCATAATATCCATCTACGATCACTGTCATATCAACATTCACAATATCGCCTTCTTCTAAGACTTCATCATCTTTTGGAATACCATGACAAACTACCTCGTTAATACTCGTACAAACGCTCTTAGGGAAGCCTTCATAGCCAAGTGTAGCCGAAATAGCATTGTGATCTTTGCAGTATTTAGCACAGATATCGTCAATATCTTGGGTTGTTATTCCTGGTTTAATAGCAGCTTCACACGCATCTAAACACCCCGTATTGATTACACCAGCACGACGAATACCTTCTATTTCTTCAGGAGTTCTGATTAAGTTACGAGTAGGCACTAACTTACCTTTCTTCTCTAACTCCATTATTTTTAAGTCCATTTCAGTAGGCGTTTGACCTGGTAGGCAATGCCATCTTTTCTTTTTAAATTGCATAATATTTATATTATATTGAGAATTAAGAATTATATTTTTGTCCATAAGACCTTCAGAAAGTTGTTTTTCTGTTCTTAACTCCCTTTTTCCAATTTGCCTAATAGTGCTTTCGCACTCTATCCATTTCTCTCTTATCTTCCTTCGCTTTTAGTGTCTGACGCTTATCATATTCCTTTTTACCCTTAGCCAAAGCAATGTTTACTTTAGCGCGTCCATTGTCATCAATAAACACAAGTGTGGGAATGATTGTATATCCCGGTGATTGCGAATCAGCTTCTAAAATCCTTATTTCCTTCTTATTCAACAATAATTTCCTTGATCGACGTGCCTCATGATTAGCATACGACCCATAGAAATAAGGCGAGATATTCATGCCTTGCACCCATATCTCACCATTGTTAATAACACAAAAGGCATCTACAAGCGATGCTTTACCTGCACGAATAGATTTTATTTCTGTACCTGTAAGAACAATGCCTGCAGTATAGGTATCCACAAAGAAATATTCAAAAGAGGCTTTCTTATTGCGGATTTGTACCAATGCTTTGCGTTTTTTATTTTGTTTCTCGTTACTCATTTACTCAATAATTGCAAAATCTTCGATATGATCGTCAATGTAAGCCGCCACACATTCTGTCCAATGCTCTTCGTTTACAACAAACTCATCATCGAAATCATCAAATTCTGGCATTTGTTCAAATAAAGCCATAAAATCTTCATCGCTCATATCCTGCTCTATCTGCTCATGATACTTGTCGTAGTACTTTTTTGCATGCTTCACATGGGTGTATAAATCTCTTATTCCCCAATTGCGCATAGCTACAGCAAAAGGATTGCGGAAGATAAAAGCACCGAAGCCATTATGGATCAATTGCACATAGCCACCAAAAGAAACTTCATTGTGTAGGTAGTCCCATGCTAGTAATGTAATCTGATCGGGAGTTAATTGCGCCATTGTTTCAGCAGTCAGTTCTCCTCCAATAGCATCTTTAATGCCATTCACAAACACAGCAACGAAAGCATCCATACCTTCGCTAACAGCTTTTTTTATATCAGCTTCTTTTACCTTAACTTCTATCATATCAAATGCAAAGGTAATTAATATAATTGAGAATTGAGTATTGAGAATTGAGAATTGTTGCCAATTGAAATCCTACTTTTTCCCTTTTGCATCAAAATGATAAGCGAAAGTAAAGCGAACATAGTGATGGATAGATTCTTCCCATGATTCTGATCGCTTGTTGGCTGTTAGCATACTCCAGCGCCATGCTCTCTGATTTAGTATGTCATCAAACTCTACCATCAGAGAGCCTTTGTTTTTCCAGAATAACCATTTCGCACTAGCATCCCATAACCAGTTATTGCGATTAAATTCAGACATCAAGTATCCCTTACGAGCTTCGTTTTTAATATCTGTACCCACCTCCCAATGTCTTGGTTTCCATAATATACTCATACCATAAGTGTAATCCATAGGGGTACTATTATAATCTGGAGTAAATTGGTATTTATTCTTCTGTAGATTTATTGCTCCAAAGAGCTTTGCGACCAACCTTTCGCGTTCAAAAACAAACTCAGGGTCAATCTTAAAAGTAAACTGGTTAAGCCTATTCAAAGCTCTTTCTTGCGTTTCATCTAAAGCAGAGAAATAACCATACGATTTCATTAGATGACTTTCCACCTTTGCTGAAAAATGAAAATCATCGCCAATCCCCTTATCAAACACCATATTTGCCATCCAATCGTCTCCTCCTCTAACATTCTCTTGGTGGCTACGATAGACACCTGTAGTTGGGTTATAATAGTAAACCGTTGTTAAGGGATTGATATTCTTCGTATAACCAGCTTTTAACATCAACATTGCTTGCTGTTTTGCCCATGTTTGTTGGTAAGTAAGCACATTGCTATATGTGTGGTATTGATGTAGTAATGGGTTACCTTCTTCTATCAACAAGGGATTAGTGGTATTATAATAGCCCAATGTTGAAAGTATAGTTGGTTGTTTTGAGGTATAGCTAAAATTATACTCTAAGCCATTTTTATCACTGATATTCCATTTTACTTTCAAGTTAGGGCTAACAAAAAAGTTATTTCTTACCGCTAAAGTATCTAAGGTTCCACGCTGATAATCAAGCTTACTGTGTATCCAGTCTAACCTTATGTTAGGTATTACTTGCCATTTATCGTTCTTATAAATGAAACCTAAATTTAGCGTATGTGTAGTAGAGTGTAACTTGCTATCATAGCTATTTGCATTATCTTTTGTTGATGCAAGATTAGTATCTTGTATTTCTTTTGAAGAGGAACTATAAAAATCTTGCATTTCTTTTTTATGACCAACACGGAAAGTATAATCAGCAGCTAGCTTTATAATCTTTGTTATATTGTAATCAAACTTTGAATAGATATAGGTATCTAGTCCATGTGAAGGCAAGCGATATTGCTGATATAGCGGAGAAGAGATACTTTCTGTAATATAATCTAATTGGCGATGGGTATTATAGCGATTTGTTCCTCCTGTTAATTCTGCATTTGCAGCAATGGCAAACATTCCTTTCTTTCCAAGAAAATGATTCCATCCAAAATAAAGGCTTCCTTTTGCCCCTTCCTCTATTTGTTGTGTATATACTTGTTGTCTATTGATAAGATGGTGGTAAATGTCAGCCCCTGTTGTTGCTAATAAGGCTTGATCAATAGGAAAATCACCAAATAGTTTTGGGTCATTATTCATTTGTGCAGAACTCTCTTCTCCATTGTGCATCAAATAATTGTATTCAAAAGTTGCTTCTCCACTTATAGAATTGAGCGAATCAGTATATGTGAAAAGTCTAGCCTGTAGTTTAGGTGTAATCGCATGCTCATAATGACTTTCTCGGACAAGTCCCCATGTCTTTTCTGCAGTCTCAGGATGGGTAATTTGTTCTGTAGTAAAGGTAGTACCCCAGCCATCTTTATGATTAAAGTTGATAGCAATGTTATAATTATTTTTGTCTGAAAATTGATGATTTCCTTGTTTCCAGTTATGCTGCCATCCAACAGCTGCGCTCTGTGCCTTACCAAAGGCGTCATAGTTGCCCCAACTGCCCCAGCCTAAGCCTCTTTCTTGATAGCGGCAAAGATTGTTTGCATCAAGACTTACCAAGATAGGATCTTTATCACTTAATCGCTCTGTTTCAAAAGTTCCCCAATAATATTTCGATGGCTGCCAGCGTGTAGTAACATCGCCATACCATTTGTCCATAAAACCCGGCTTTATCTTAACATCTAATACCTGATCGTCCTTACCATTGTCCGATCCTGTTTGCATAGCTTCATCACTTTTCTTATTGTATGATTTTATGTTTTGCACGGCTTCTGCTGGCAATTGTGCTAACATACTGCCACCTCCTAAAATATCTTTACCATTCATCATCATACGAAGCGGCTTATTATTCCAATAAAGTTTACCATCTTTTTCCACAACACCAGGCAATCGTTTGATCAACTCGTCTAGTCTAGCTCCCTCTCTTAGTTTAAAAGCTTCAGGATGGAATACAATGGTATCCCCTTTCATACTAAACCTCTTTGCACGAGCTGTTATCACAACATCTTTCATCATCAGTTCTGTAGGTTTTAATAAAATATCACCGAGCTTTATAGTGTTACTAGTGCCACCTCCCATTGAATACCCACGCTTTGTGGTACTATTGTATCCTATCATACTTATGACTAGTGTTATCCTACCTTCACCACCAGTAGTGATGGTAAAGTTGCCTAGTGAGTCGGCTACTGCTGTTGCCATATAAACACAATTTGCTTGCGCCACTCTTGCTTCTACCGAAGCCATAGGCAACGGTTCTTTGGTTTCAGCATCAAGCACTCTACCCTTGATATTATCAGCATAAACAAAGCTAGGTACTATCAAGAACAACAACAATAGTAGTAAACGAAAAATATTTTTTAAGCGCATAGTAATTATATAGTTAAGCAAGTTTTTATCACTAAAAGCTTGTAAGATTATTTCCTACAAAGTTCTGCATTATTATTTGTTTTTGCAAAATAATGTTGGTGTTTTTTTTTGTTTTGTATTTTTTTAAACTTTAAAACTTTTATTTATCTTAGCCATAAGATAACCTGTTTGTGGAAAACATCTTTTGGCTGTAATATATTTTCACTTGTATTTATAAGTGAATAGATTTATATCCCCATTTGAAAAGTTTTATATAACCACAGTTTTTTTTTAAAAATAAGTCGTATTCTCTCCGAACTTCTCCCTAAGTATTAGTTCTTTTGGTCATCGCTGAACTATCACATAAAAAAATATAACCATAAATAATAGTACAAACTAGATAAGACGACAGTCTGACTAAAAAACTCGCTTTTAAGTCCAATAATATCCTGCTAACTCTTAGAAAATATTTAACAGCAAACAAATACATCATCTTTTTTATTGTAAAAGGTGATGTATAGCAGAGCTAAAGGTCATCTTTTGTCATATAAAAGGTTACCTTTTACGCTTCAAAAGGTAACCTTTTTGTTTTATATTTTTAAGTCGTTGCTAATCAATTAGATAGCTTGTACACTCTTTTACTAATAGACCATATTATTATAAGTAAAATTAGTTGACTTTATCTGTTCTCAATAGATATTTGTTTGCTAGTCAACTAAGCTGTATTTACAGAGGCTAGACTTATGTGTCTAGCATTATTTTGGGGCGAAAGAAGAGGCTTATCCTTCAAAATAAAAAAGTTCGCAAAACCTAAATATCAGCTTTACGAACTAACTTTATATGTTATTTACCCTCTAGTGGACATTAATTATAAAAAAAAAGTTTTAAAAAGACTTGATTATATCAATAATAAGAGTTATATTTGCACAAGATAGGGAATGAATATGTAACGTCAATTAACCTGATTATGGCAAAGTACAACCTTACAGAAAAGAAAGAAAAGCTTGCTGCATATCGCAGCCTTGTGAGTCCACACTTAATGGACGAACTTAAAGAAAAGATCCTTGAAATCATTCTGATACAGAAGCGATACAAGGATAAGAACTATTCTGCAAAGAAATTAGCAGAAGATTTGGGTACTAATACCCGTTATATTTCTGCTGTAGTTAATGTGAGGTTTCACATGAACTACACGTCCTTTGTTAATAAATTTAGAATTGAGGAAGCTATGACCTTATTGGTGGATAAGCGTTATCAGGATTTAAATATGGAAGATATTAGCGATATGGTGGGATTTGCAAATCGTCAGTCGTTTTACGCATCTTTCTACAAACTTAATGGCATTACTCCTCGTGATTACAAAATGCGCCATTTAAGTCAACATCCTGCAGAAGAAGCTAAACCTAAAAAGTCAGCTAAAGCAAAGAAGGGATAAAAAGTAAGTGAAAGATAATAAAAATAAAAGCAATAGTAACTTTAGTTATTTAGACGAGTGCTTTGCCGATATCCAGATGCTTCGTTATGAATTGTCTGGCTTTGATAAATTGGCTCTACGCCAAAAGCAATACATATTCTGCTTATCGCAGGCTACATTATATGGGCGAGATATTCTTTTCGATCAGTTTGGTAAATATAATTTGCGTATCAGAAAATTATTGGAGGCTATTCTGCTCTATTATAACGGTAAAAAAAATGATGAGAACTTTATAAAGATAGAAGAATATCTCAAAAAGGTTTGGTTTTCTAATGGTATTTATCATCATTATGGCTGCGAGAAGTTTAAACCAAATTTTTCCAAGGAGGCATTTAAAACTATAATATACTCTCTCCCTGTAGAAGTATTACCATGCAAAGAAAATGAAACTGTAGATTCCCTTTTAGAGGAATTATTGCCAATCATTTTCGATCCTACCATTCTGCCTAAGCGTGTAAATAAAGCTGATGGTGAGGACTTAGTAAAAACATCAGCATGCAACTATTATGAGAATGTTACTCAAAGAGAAGTTGAAAATTTTTATGCAGAGAAAAAAAGGAAAGGATCAAAAAATCATCCACTTTCATACGGATTAAATTCTACATTACGCAAAGTAGAAGGGCAAGTAGTAGAGGATGTTTGGCGCATTAATGGTAAGTATGGAGTAGCCTTAGAAAAGATCGTTTATTGGTTAAATGAGGCTTCAAAATATTCAGAGAACAGTCAACAAAAAAAAGTTATAGAATTACTGATAAAATACTATCAAACTGGTAACTTATCAATATTTGATGAATATTCTATTGAATGGTTAAAAGAGCAAGAAGGCAGGGTTGATTTTATCAATGGTTTTATAGAAGTATATGGCGATCCACTAGGCTTAAAAGCTTCGTGGGAAGGTATCGTTGAATATAAAGATTTAGAAGCCACTCAGCGTACCCAAACTATATCCACAAATGCACAATGGTTTGAAGATCATTCTCCCGTTGATCCACGTTTTCGTAAAGAAAGAGTGAAAGGTGTTACTGCAAATGTTATTAATGCAGCTATGCTTGGTGGAGACGAATACCCTTCGACAGCTATTGGTATTAATTTACCAAATGCCGATTGGATTAGAGCCGAGCATGGATCAAAAAGCGTTACTATTGGAAATTTAACTCACGCCTACAATATGGCTTCACATGGAAATGGATTTCTTGAGGAATTTGTTATTGACAACGAAACGCTTGAAATAATAACAACATTTGGTGATAAAACGGATGACCTACATACCGATTTACATGAGTGTCTTGGACATGGAAGTGGTAAACTATTACAAGGCACAGATCCTGATGCACTAAAAAACTATGGCAATACAATAGAGGAAGCACGTGCCGACTTGTTCGGTTTATACTATATAGCCGATGCAAAACTGCTCGAATTAGGACTTCTTGATAGTAAAGAAGCATACAAAGCTCAGTATTATAGCTATTTAATGAATGGGCTCCTTACCCAGCAAGTAAGGATAAAACCTAACATGAAAATAGAAGAATCACACATGCAAAACAGAGCTTTAATAGCGTGGTGGGCTATGGATCTTGGAAAAGAAAAGAACATTATAGAATTTGTTACAAGAAATTCAAAAACATACATTAAAATTAATGACTACACTGCTCTTCGCTCTATCTTTGCAACAGAATTAGCAGAAATTCAGAGAATAAAGAGCGAGGGCGATTTTAACGCTGCACGTACTTTAGTAGAGAAATATGCTATTCATCTCAACAAAGACCAACACGAAGAAGTATTAGCACGCTATAAACAGCTAAATATAGCTCCGTATAAAGGCTTTATAAACCCTGTTTTAAAACCGATATTTGATAATAACAAAAAGATTGTGGACATTGCTATTGACTATACTGAAAGTTATTCTGAGCAAATGCTACGTTATTCACGAGAATATTCAACACTATGAATGTAGAGATACACGAAAAAATAAAACAAATAAAACAGTCATTTCGCTTTAGAATGAATGGAGTGGCATCGCAGTCTATGCGCGAAAAAGGTATTTTATATAAACTAAATTGGGGAATACCAGTGCCTGAATTAAAAGAAATGGCAAAGGAATATGGTAAAGATTATGCTCTAGCTATTGAACTTTGGAAAGAAGACATACGTGAATGTATGATCTTAGCAACGCTTACCATGCCCTATGAAAAAATGGATGAAGAACTTGTTGAAGTATGGATGGAGCGTGTTAAAACGCAAGAGATGGCTGAAATACTCGCTTTTAACTTGCTTCAACACTTAAATTTTGCTTCTGCTTTAGCCTTTAGATGGATAGCGTCTGGACGCCAAATGTATGAATTATGTGGCTATAATCTCTTGGCAAGACTATTTAGTAGAGGTACAGAACCTGATTTTAGAGATATTAATGAATATCTTGATCAAGCCAACTCCGCTTTACAAAGTAATAATATCCAAGTAAAGCATGCTGCTTATAATAGCTTGCTCAAATTCTGCGATATAAGTGAAGCGTTCGAAACAATTGCAAAGAAAGCAGTTAGCTTTCTAAATGATTAGAAAATATCATTTTTTTTATTCTACAATATTCAGTAATTCGCTATACATTAAAAACGAATTACTGAATATTTTTTATGCCTATTTTGGCTTATTAATAAAAGCTGTAGAAGCTTAATATAGAGATATAAAATAATCAGCTTTGCTTATATTTGACCTCAACAAAAAACAATAGAATGAAATTAAAGAGAATATACGCTTTGATAAAAAAAATATTAGCTTTGCTGATTTCCTCTTTACCCTATCTTCTATCTTGATATTATATTAACTTTTTTTCAATCAGCCTACAATTCTTATGTGCTTAAAAATAGTTATCTTTGTACGAATTTAAACAGTAAACACGTGGCTAAGAACATAGTCAAAGATAGAGTTCGAGATATTCTAACTAGTTATCTCGAAGTAAATAACCAACGAAAGACGTCAGAACGCTTTGCTATCTTAGATGCCGTCTATGATATGTCAGGGCATTTTACGTTAGATGAGTTAGGTAAGGAATTAGAAAAGCGCAGTTTTAGAGTTTCTCGTGCAACATTATATAATACGATGCGACTCTTTATAGAACTACGCTTAGTGATAAGACACCGTTTTATAGGACAAACAAAGTATGAGGGATCATTCAATAACGAAGATCACATTCATCAGATTTGCACTATGTGTGGAACGGTAACAGAGATAGAAGCGCCTAAAATAGTAGCAGCAATCAAAGAAACGAAATACTCACGTTTTAGAAAAGATGGTTTTTCGTTATATATATATGGCATTTGTTCTCGGTGCCAGATTGCACTTTCACGACAGAGAAATAAAGCGCTAAGTAAGAAACAAGATAAATCATCACAAAAATAAGCAAATGAATACAGGTAAAGTGGATGTCCTATTAGGTCTACAATGGGGCGATGAAGGTAAAGGTAAAGTTGTAGATGTACTTACACCGAAGTATGATGTGGTAGCAAGATTTCAAGGTGGTCCTAACGCTGGTCATACTTTGGAATTTGAAAACCAAAAGTATGTATTACGCTCTATCCCTTCTGGTATTTTCCAAGGAGGCAAAGTCAATATCATTGGTAATGGTGTCGTTTTAGCTCCAGACCTTTTTATGAATGAAGCTAAGGATCTTGAGAAGAGTGGACACCCTTTAAAAGAACGTTTACTCATTTCAAAGAAAGCACATCTTATTTTACCTACCCACCGCTTGTTAGATAAAGCTAATGAGGCTGCTAAAGGTAAAGCTAAAGTAGGAACTACTGGTAAAGGTATTGGTCCTACTTATACCGATAAAATTAGCCGAAACGGCTTACGAGTTGGTGATATCTTAGAAAACTTTAAAGCAAAATATGCAGCTCATAAAGCGCGCCATATAGAAATGTTAAAGGCACTTAATTGGACTGATCTTTCTGACTTAGAAGAAACTGAGAAAGTATGGATGGAAGGTATAGAGTACCTAAAAGAATTTAAGTTTGTTGACTCAGAGCATGAAATCAATCATTTGCTAAAGGATAACAAATCAATTCTCTGCGAAGGAGCTCAAGGTACAATGCTTGATGTAGACTTTGGTTCTTACCCATTTGTTACCTCTTCTAATACTGTTACAGCTGGTGCATGTACGGGATTAGGTATTGGACCAAATCGCATTGGAAACGTATATGGTATAATGAAAGCCTATTGCACTCGCGTAGGATCAGGTCCTTTCCCAACAGAGCTTTTTGACGAAACAGGCAAGATGCTTCGCGATCTTGGGCATGAATACGGTGCTGTTACAGGAAGAGAACGTCGTTGTGGCTGGGTTGACCTTGTTCAACTAAAGTATTCCATTATGATAGATGGTGTTACAGAGCTTATAATGATGAAAAGCGATGTGCTTGATAGCTTTGATACTATAAAGGCTTGTGTTGGTTATGAGCTTCCAGATGGTACAACTACCAAAGATTTCCCATATGAGATAGACAATGTCAAACCTATCTATAAAGAATTTAAGGGTTGGAAGAAAGATATGACACAATGCAAGGCGGAAGCAGAATTTTCTAAAGAATTTAGTGAATATGTTGCTTTTATTGAGGATTATCTTGAAACTAAAATAGGCATTATATCTTTGGGTCCTGATAGAGCTCAGACCATTATAAGATAATGAATAATTGAAAATAGGAAAAAATATCGTTGTATCAATAAACTACCGATACAGCGATATTTTAATTATTAAAATAAACATTAGAGCACAAGTTTTAAAAAGATCAGACATATAATATAGGTATGGCAAATAAACCTTCTATTCCAAAGGGAACGAGAGACTTCGGTCCAGAGGAGATGGCAAAGCGAAATTATATATTCGATACCATCAAGCAAGTTTATGCATTATATGGTTTCCAACAGATAGAAACACCTGCAATGGAAACGCTACAAACCTTGATGGGTAAATATGGAGAAGAGGGAGATAAGCTTCTTTTCAAAATATTAAATTCAGGAGATTATTTAAAGTCGATTAGCGATGATGAACTAAAAGAGCGCAACGTATTAAAACTGCAAACCAAACTTTGTGAAAAGGGATTACGTTACGACCTTACAGTACCTTTTGCACGTTATGTCGTTATGCATCGTGAGGAGTTACAGTTACCATTCAAGCGTTATCAAATACAACCAGTTTGGCGTGCCGACCGTCCGCAAAAGGGACGTTATCGTGAGTTCTACCAATGCGATGCAGATGTTGTAGGTTCTGATTCTTTGCTAAACGAGGTGGAACTTATGCAAATTATTGATACTGTTTTCACTCAATTTGGTGTTAGAGTACAAATTAAGATTAACAACAGAAAGATTTTAACTGGTATTGCTGAGGTTATTGGCGAAAGAGAAAAGATTATTGATATTACTGTTGCTATTGATAAGCTTGATAAAATAGGTTTAGATAAAGTCAATGAAGAACTTCATGCTGACGGTATTTCAGAGGAAGCAATCGAAAAACTTCAACCTATCATCAAGCTAGAAGGGACTAATGATGAGAAGCTAGATGTCATTGCAGAAGTTCTTAAAGATAGCGAAATAGGACAGAAGGGAGTAGAAGAACTTCGTTTTATCTTAGATTGCTTAAAGCAATCAGGTCTTAATAACGAAATTCAATTAGACCTTACATTAGCTCGTGGCTTAAACTATTACACAGGAGCTATATTTGAAGTTAAGGCTTTGGATACACAAATAGGATCTATTACTGGTGGTGGTCGTTATGATAACCTTACGGGTATCTTTGGTATGTCAGGACTTTCAGGAGTAGGTATAAGTTTTGGAGCTGATCGTATTTATGATGTACTTAATACGCTTGATCTATATCCTAAAGAGAGTGTGCTAGGAACTCAACTCTTATTCATTAACTTTGGTGAAAAAGAAACAGCTTATTGCTTACCCATTATAGCACAAGCACGTAATGCAGGTATTCGCACTGAGATTTACCCTGATAGTGCGAAGATGAAAAAACAAATGAGTTATGCTAACGCAAAGAATATTCAGTATGTGGCATTAGCTGGCGAAACAGAAATGGAAGCAGGAAAAATCACATTAAAGAATATGACTACTGGTGAGCAAGCACTTATTTCTGCTGACGACTTAGTTAAAGCTATCTTAAACTAAGATTGAAAAAAGCATTTATAAAAAAGGCTTATGTAGCGACAACTTAAAGAAGTTTTGCTACATAAGCCTTTTTCTTTGGTATCACTAATAGTTGTTTCTCCCCTATTAGTTATAAATCTTATTTCTGCATATCGTATACAACTTGCATCAGCTTCTTACCTAGAGCATCAGCTTCTTCCATCGTACTTGCTTCGCTATATACACGGATAATAGGTTCAGTGTTTGACTTGCGAAGATGCACCCAAGCCTTTGGAAAATCTAGTTTTACACCATCAATGTCAGTAACTTGAACATTAGCTTCATTACCATAAAGTTCCTTCACCTTAACAAGGATAGCATCAACATCTGTCTCTGGAGTAAGATCAATACGGTTCTTTGCAATGAAATATTCAGGATAAGTCTTGCGAAGTTCGCTAGCCTTCATACCTTTTTGTGCTAACAAACTCAAGAAAAGTGCTATACCAACAAGGGCATCACGACCATAATGGCTTTCAGGATAAATAACTCCGCCATTGCCCTCTCCACCTATAACAGCACCTACTTCCTTCATCTTAGTAGTTACGTTTACTTCGCCTACAGCCGAAGCATAATACTTGCCACCATGCTTTTCTGTAACATCGCGTAAAGCACGTGTTGAACTTAGATTGCTCACAGTGTTACCCTTAATATGATCTAAGATATAATCGGCTACTGCTACGAGGGTATATTCCTCACCAAACATCTTGCCATCTTCTTGTATGAAAGCCAAACGATCAACATCAGGATCAACTACAATACCAAGATCATATCCTCCCTTTGCTAGTTCACCCATTATACCCGAAAGATTTTTCTCTATAGGTTCAGGATTATGAGCAAAATCACCTGTTGCTTCTCCATTTATAAAGGTATAGTTAACACCTAGTTTGTCGAGTAATGGAGGAAGAATAACTCCACCTACCGAATTAATAGCGTCAACTACTACACGGAAATGAGCTTTCTTTATAGCATTAAGATCTAACAAATTAAGATCCAGTACAGCTTCAATATGACGCTGATCGAAGGTATCATCATCACGATAAGATCCCAAACTATCTACATCAGCATAATCGAAATCTTCACGTTCAGCAATATCTAACACCTCTGCACCATCTGTAGCTGTAAGAAACTCACCTTCCTCATTCAATAGTTTTAAAGCATTCCATTGGCGAGGATTATGAGAAGCAGTAATAATAATACCACCATCAGCACCTGCCATACGAACTGCTAATTCTGTAGTAGGGGTTGTAGCTAAACCTATGTTAATAACATCAGCCCCCATACCCATGAGTGTACCACAGACTATATTTTTCACCATCTTACCAGAGATACGCGCATCGCGTCCTACTACTATCTTGAGTTTTTTCCCTGGATGCTTACGTCCGATAAATGTAGTGTAAGCTGTGGTAAACTTTACAATATCAAGTGGATTTAACGTATTGCCCACATGACCTCCGATCGTACCACGAATGCCAGAAATTGATTTTATTAAAGTCATAATCTATTATCGTTTAGTATATCTCTTTTTATAATCCTCGCTGAAAGGTAATATCATACATACAAGGATAAACGCCTCTACTTGCAGAAACTTGACCTTGCTGTGATGGTACAATAAGCTTAACATGAGCTAACTTAGATTTAGCATCGATCAATCTACCAATATTTACATAGGGTATAGAAACCAACCAACCACTTGGTACTGATGTACTCTTATATGCGTTAGCCATAATGCTAGACTCGCTATTAAAAGAAGCTGTATAAGTTCCTCTTGTATTGGTTACTGACATTTTATCAACGATATTGCTCCAATACAAACTTTTATTTGTCAGTTGAACAGCTTCTTTTAGAATGTTATATTCTGAAAATCGAGTAAGCACGGTTGCTGTTTCACCGCTTTTTATGGTAGCCCCTGTCCCTTTTTCCAAAATTTGCAAATAAACGCCACTATTATTAAAGAATACATATTGATTTTTAGTTGTATCGGTGGTGTTATTTTGCTTAGCAAACTGCTCTTCACTAATGATATTAATACCATTTTTTACTATATAAGCATTAATGGCATCATTCTCACGATCTAGTTGGTCGGAATAGGTTTCGTTTTTACTGCACGAAGCAATGGTCATCACACTCGCTGCTAATGCGCATAGAAAAAATAATTTCTTCATTCGTTGTTATTTCTTTATATATCCTTGCAAAGGTAAGAAAAGTAATTAGAAATGGTAAA
This sequence comes from Prevotella bivia DSM 20514, assembly GCF_000262545.1. Classification (GTDB taxonomy): domain Bacteria; phylum Bacteroidota; class Bacteroidia; order Bacteroidales; family Bacteroidaceae; genus Prevotella; species Prevotella bivia. The sequence continues at coordinate 191,050 of NZ_JH660659.1, forward strand.
GAATGAATGTAGAAAAAGTATTAAATATAAGGTGTTTCTTGCCGATATTTGTATCAATCTAAGAAAATATCCTTATAAATTATGATTGCGTAAATTTCCTATTAGCAGTAACTTTGCATCCGAAAGTAAAAATAATATAAAAACATTATGTTCAATTCGTTATTGTTGCTATCTTTGGCACTTGGAAATGCGCAAAGTATAGACAAAGACTCTCTTACTAATTCATACAGAATGGATGAAGTTTTAGTATCTGATTTTAAACGCAATAAGCGTAATCTTACTCCTACTTCAGTTTCAACTATCCGTACTCAACAGATTAACGACCAAAATATTACTGGTCTAAAAGATCTTTCTGCTGTAATGCCAAACTTCTTTATGCCAGACTATGGTTCACGTGCAAATACCCCAATTTATGTACGTGGTATCGGAGTTAAAGCAAAAGGGGCAGCAGTAGGCTTCTATGTAGATGGCATTCCACATTTTGAAACATCTGCTTTCAATATTGATATGAACGACCTTGCTGCTGTAGATGTATATCGTGGACCGCAAGGCACGCTTTATGGACGCAATGCCATTGGAGGTATTATTAATGTATATACACATAATCCTATAGATTATCAACACACGCGATTGAAAGTGGGCTATGGTAGATATAATGATTTTATAGCACAAGGCTCTACTTATCAAAAACTTACTAATAACTTTGGTGTCTCTGCTGCTGTTTCTTATCATCATAACGATGGTATGTTTAAGAATGAAACTTTGAAAGAAAAAATAGATAAAATGAATGAAGTAGAAGGCAGGATAGGCTTCTATTGGCGTCCTGCTAAGAACTGGCTACTCCATCTTAATTCTACACTCGACTACAGCGATCAGGGAGGTTATCCATATTCAACTTATAATGTTGAAACAAAACAAGTTGCTCCTATTAACTACAATCGCTATAGTAGCTTCCGCCGCTTGATTTCATCAACAGGTTTTAACGCGCAATACAGCAATAATAACATCAGCTTTAATAGCCAAACTTCTTATCAATTTATCAAAACCCATTTAGGTATTGATCAGGACTTTACCCCTGAAGATAAGTTTTTTACCGTAAACGATTTTCATCAAAATATGGTATCACAAGAGTTTACGTTGAAGTCAAATAACAAAAGTCGTTACCAATGGATTGTGGGCTTGTTTGGTATGATAGATAATACCAACCAGTTTGTGCAAAATAGTGCGTTTAAAAAAAACACAGCCTTTCCAATAGCTTATAAAACACCTACAAAATCGTTTGCTATTTATCATCAAAGTTCATACAATATTTGGAAAGGCTTATCGGCAACAGTAGGTTTGCGCTTCGATTATGAGCACTCAAAAATAAATTATAAGAAAGGTGTCTTAAACTTGAACACTAATGCTGTTAAGATGTTGCCTGACTATGTTGATAAAACTAGCTTTACGCAATTTACCCCTAAATTCACCTTACAGTACCTTACTACAGCACATAATTTATATTATGCTAGCATTACTCGCGGTTACAAACCAGGGGGATTTAATGTGAGTTTGACAAAAGACACCGAACATACTTATGGTCCAGAATACAGTTGGAATTATGAAGTAGGTACACGACTTAACTTCCTTAATGACAAGTTGACCGTAGAAGCGTCACTTTTCTCCATTGATTGGCGCCACATGCAAACCGCTTATACCGTAACGGGAGTAGGTAATATTATACTTAATGCAGGTCATACAAATAGTAAAGGTTTTGAACTCGGTCTTGGCTATCATCCTGTACAAGAGCTTAACTTTACGTTAAATTATGGTTATACCCATGCTAAGTATCTAACCTACCAGAAGAGTGAAAAGGTAGATTATTCAAATAAATATCTACCACTGGTACCAGGTCATACTTTATCTATTAACGGAAACTATACCGTTCGCCATGCGGGCTGGTTTGACAAAATTATGCTTAATGTAGGTATGACAGGTTTAGGTCGTATTTATTGGGCAGATGATAATGCCGTTTACCAAAACTTCTATGCTACCCTTAATGCAAAGGCAAGCTTTACTAAGGGTATCTTCACTTGGGATATTTGGGGCAAAAACCTTACCAATACCAATTATATTGCCTACGGATTTAAGGCTTCTAAAGGCAATTATGCACAGTCTGGTAAGTCGATTACTTTTGGTACTTCGCTAAGTATTGATTTCTGATTTTATATAAAGGACAATGATTGAGAAAACTAATAGTAGTAAAGCAAATAGCACCCTCTCGCTAAGTACTTTTTTTTGCTTATATATTGCACAAATGGTACCTTCATCTTTTTTGATGACAGCACTACAAGTCATGATGCGTGAGGGACATTATAGTCTTACCACTATTGGTTTACTCAATCTAGTTCGATTACCATGGCTTCTAAAACTATTTTGGTCTCCACTTGTAGACAGGCATTGTCTTACTGTAGCCCACTATAAACGCACCATTATTATAACCGAATCTATCTATGCTTTAGCACTCATTGCAACTAGTCTTGTCAATGTACAAAGCAATATGCTACTAGCACTTGTACTTGTATTTATTTCCTTACTAGCCTCAGCAACACAAGATATAGCCACCGATGCTCTAGCTATTATTACCTCTAAAAAAAGTGAAAGAAGTATGCTTAATAGTATGCAATCAATGGGTAGTTTTGGCGGAGCTTTACTAGGTTCTGGTGTTTTACTTATTGTCTTAAAAACTTATGGATGGCAAGCAGTAGTTCTTTGTTTAGCATTTTTTGTTCTTATTATGCTTATCCCGCTTTTATTCAATAAGAACTTAAAAGCAATAACCCCTAAACCCACACAGAAAGCGAACTTCAAAGATATACTTTACTTTTTTCCCCATCACGACACATGGCGACAAGTGGGGTTTCTTATGCTCTATTATATGGGTATTATTGGCATCATATCCATGTTAAAGCCGTATATGGTAGATCATGGATACGATATAAAGCAGATAGGTTTCTATATAGGTATTTTGGGTACTTTCTGCTCCTTTCTCATGGCTTGGTTATCTGGAGTAGTTATCAAGCGCATTGGTGTTTCACGTGCTCGTATTATCATAGCTCTACTCATTTGTCTTGCTCCTATTTATTTCCTTATCATCAACTCGCTTCCATTTAGCCATACAGCCCTTATGATAGGTATTATATATATTCAAGCATGCTATGGACTAGCAACAGTGGTAGTATATACATCGGCAATGCAAGCGGTTCGACCTGGCTGTGAAGGCACCGACTTTACCCTCCAAGTTGTTATTACTCACCTATCGGGAATTATCATAGCAGCTATTGCTGGCTTTGTTGCACATAAATTGGATTATAGCGGATTGTTTGCTGTCGAAGCAGGCATTGCTATAGCAAGCGTTACATATATATTCAAAATTCTTAAACATTAATTACTCATTTATCGCATAATTTCCTATAAACATGAGCACAAGAGAACGAGAAGCTGTAGTAATAGGTGCAGGATTAACAGGTTTAACTTGCGCTATGCACCTAAAAGAATTAGGCATTGATGTTGAAATTTTAGAAAAGGAGAACCGCATAGGTGGATTAATGCAGACCGAAGAGGTGGATAGCTTCATCTTCGAACAAGGTCCAAGCACGGGCACAGTAAAACACCCAGAGGTAGCAGAACTTTTCGACAGATTAGGAGAACAATGCACTTTTGAACCAGCCTCTGTTTCTGCCGAATGCCGATTGATATGGAAAGGCAATCGTTTTTACGCACTTCCTTCAGGCTTATTGAGTGCCATCACTACACCACTTTTTACGCTGAAAGATAAATTGCGTATCTTAGGCGAACCTTGGAGGAATAAAGGCACTGATCCCAACGAAAGTGTTGGTAGTCTTGCCGAACGCCGATTGGGTAAGTCGTTCGTTGATTATGCGGTCGATCCCTTCCTCTCTGGCGTTTATGCTGGTGATCCTTATTCGCTTCCCACCCGCCTAGCTCTTCCTAAACTCTATCATCTTGAACAGCAGTATGGTGGTTTTGTACGTGGAAGTATGGCACTAGCAAAAAAGAAAAAAAGCATTCGCGACAAACGTGCTACAAAAGAAGTTTTCTCAACTGTAGGAGGTTTTCGCTCTTTGATAAACGCATTAGGCACAGCAGTTGGACTAGATAATATTTCATTGGAATGTGATAATATAACCATAAACCTAGATAATGGCAAGTATGTTATTACTTGTGGTGATGAACAAATCATAGCAAATTATCTTATTACCACATGCCCTTCGTATGCGCTTCCGTCTTTGCTTCAATTCATTCCACAAGCGCAATTAGATACACTCAATAACCTTTATTATGCGCCAGTCATCGAAATAGGTGTAGGAATAAAACACACGGGTAATGTAAAATGGAATGCTTTCGGTGGTTTAGTACCCTCGCGTGAAAAGAAAGACATTTTGGGTATCCTTATGCCTTCTGCTTGCTTTACTAATCGTTCCCCAGAGGGAGGTGCTACTTATGCTTACTTTATAGGTGGGGCTAAACATCCTGAACATCTCAACAAAACAGATGCAGAATTAGAACAACTAGTAAATCAATCTTTGCACCTTATGCTGGGTTATCCTCAAGGTACATGTGCCGATGTTATTCGCATTTATCGCCACAAACATGCTATTCCTCAATATACTCTTTCTACTGATGCTCGTCTTAGCACTATAGATACCCTCCAGCAACAGCATCTGGGTTTGTACATAGCAGGAAATCTAAGAGATGGTATAGGAATGGGCGACAGAATAAAGCAAGCTATTGATGTAGCAGAAGCCATTGCTAGCACAAAAAATAAAGCATAAATTACAACTTGCTTATTTGAAAATATTTAACATTATATCAATCTATCATCTTCTACCATTCAAAAGGTCATCTTTTACTTTTTAAAAGCACAGCTCTTGCTTTTGAAAGACTAAAAAATAATGTCTTTCGTTCTTTTTTAAAATAATTTCTAATTCCTTTCACCTTATAATATAATTTATATTGGTATCTTTGCAGCTACTATTTCGAAATAAATAACGAAGCTATTGCTATTGGGGTAGTAGCTCTCTCTAAATTTAAACTATATAAATGAAAAAGTTTAGACTAGTGGATAACGTACTAGGTTGGGTAGCATTTCTGATTGCTGCCTTTACTTACGTTTCTACGATTGAGCCATCGGCTAGCTTCTGGGATTGCCCAGAATTTATCACAACAGGTTTCAAACTAGAGGTAGGGCATCCTCCCGGGGCACCTTTCTTTGCACTTACTGCTAACATTTTTTCCCACTTTGCTAGCGATGCTACACAGGTAGCTAAAATGGTAAACACGATGAGTGCACTGCTTTCAGCAGCCTGCATTATGTTTTTGTTTTGGACGATTACCCACCTCACACGTCGTCTTATTGTGCGCGATGGCGAGGAAATCTCACTAGCAAAGCTCATTGCTATCGAAGGTTCAGGCTTAGTGGGTGCACTCATTTATACATGGAGCGACACATTTTGGTTTTCGGCAGTAGAGGGCGAAGTATATGCTTATTCATCGGCTTTCACGGCAGTGGTATTCTGGCTCATATTAAAGTGGGAGGATAATGCCGACAAACCTCACTCGGACAAGTGGTTGGTACTCATTACATATATGACTGGTTTGTCAATCGGTGTTCACCTCTTGAACTTGCTTTGTATTCCAGCCATTGTATTGGTATTCTATTATAAGAAATTCCCTGATGCCAACTTAAAAGGTTCGCTCATAGCCCTCCTTATCTCGGTAGTACTAGTGGCAGCTGTGCTTTATGGTGTTGTGCCAGGCATTATCACTGTGGGCGGTTGGTTTGAATTGTTCTTTACCAATACTCTTGGTATGCCTTTCAACACAGGTACTATCCTATATATTTTATTATTGATAGGCTCCTTTGTTTGGGCTATTTACGAAACTTATCAAGACGGCAGTCAGAAGCGTCAAAACATCGCTTTTATAGTAGCCTTTGGCTTGATAGGTATTCCTTTTGTTGGTTTCGGTTGGAAGGCTTTCTTTACAGGTGTTGTTATCCTTGCTGTTACTTTCTTTGTGCTACAAATGAAGCGTAAGAGCAATGTAGACGGTAAAAAGAGCGTGTTGCCACTAGTTTCGGCTCGTATAAAGAACACAGCCTTGCTAAGTATGTTGATGCTTATCATTGGCTATTCTTCATACGCATTGATCGTAATTCGATCTACAGCCAACACACCGATGGATCAGAACTCTCCAGAGGACATCTTCACATTGGGTAGCTATTTGAGTCGTGATCAGTATGGCGATAGTCCGCTACTCTATGGTCAGGCTTACAGTAGTCAGCCTGCAATAGACGAAGATGGGCAACACTACAAATTTTCTAAAGGAGCTCCTGTGTATGAACGTAAGGAAAAAGCTTCTTCCGATGAGAAAGACTCGTACTTTGTGGTGCGCACAAAAGATAAAATACAGTATGAGCAGAATATGTTCTTCCCTCGTATGTGGGACAATGCTCATGCTGGGCAATATGAACAATGGCTAGGAGGCGTAACAGGTTATGATGTAGATGGTGTGAAGATGCCTACACAGATGGAGAATATACGCTACTTCTTGTCTTATCAGTGCAACTTTATGTATTGGCGTTACTTTATGTGGAACTTTGCTGGACGTCAGAATGATATACAAGGTAATGGTGAGCCCGAGCATGGCAACTGGGTTACAGGAATATCATTTATCGATAATGCGTTATATGGCGATCAGAGCCTAATGCCTGACGATTTGAAAGCAAATAAGGGTCATAACGTATTTTACTGTTTGCCATTATTGCTAGGTTTGCTAGGGCTTTTTTGGCAATCATGGCGCGGAAAACGTGGTATTCAGCAATTTTGGGTGGTATTCTTCTTGTTCTTTATGACAGGTTTGGCTATCGTATTATATATTAATCAGTACCCAGGTCAGCCTCGTGAACGCGACTATGCGTATGCAGGATCGTTTTATGCTTTCTCCATTTGGTGCGGACTAGGTGTGGCAGCCTTGTACGACTGGTCAAAGAAGTTGAAAGTACCTGCAGTGGCATCGGCTACCATTATCAGTGCAGCTTGTTTGCTAGTGCCTATCCAAATGGTATCGCAGACATGGGATGATCACGATCGCTCGGGTAGATATGCTTGTCACGACTTTGGTCAGAACTACTTAAACTCTCTACAAGCAAAGGGCAATCCTATCATCTTTACCAATGGTGATAACGATACTTTCCCTTTGTGGTATAACCAAGAGGTAGAAGGTGTACGCACAGATGCTCGTGTATGCAACCTTAGTTATTTGCAAACCGACTGGTATATCGACCAAATGCGTCGCCCTGCTTACAACTCGCCTAGTGTACCAATTAATTGGAGTCGTTTGGATTATGTAAGTGGCACTAACGAAATGGTACCAATTCAGCCAAATCTTAAAGAACAGGTTAAGGAGTTTTATCGCCAAGACCCTACTAGGGCTAAGCAGGCATTTGGCGACGATCCATTCGAGTTGAAGAATATTTTGAAATATTGGGTACGTTCTAAGGATGCAGAAACCCACGTTATCCCTACAGATACTATCTATATGACCATCGACAAAGAGGCTGTAAAGAAGAGTGGTATGATGATACCAGGCGACTCTATTCCTGACAAGATGGTTATCTCGCTCACAGGTAAGGATGCACTTTATAAGAGCGATCTTATGATGCTTGAGATGATAGCTAACACCAATTGGAAACGCCCGCTATATGTCGCTATCACCGTTGGAGGTGAAAACTTTATGAACCTTGGCGACAACTTTGTGCAAGAGGGTTTGGCTAATCGTATTACACCCTTTGTTACCAAGAGTACAAAGGTGGGTGATCAGTTGAATACACACAACTATGATACAGAAAAAACCTACGATGCAGTGATGAATAAGTTTAAGTGGGGTGGATTAAACAATCCTAATTTCTATCTTGACGAAACCATTGCTCGCATGGCATATACCCATCGTCGTGAGATTGCTCAATTAGCATTGGAGCTTATTGCTGAAAGTAAATATGATAAGGCATTGAAGGTATTGCAAAAGGTAGAAAAAGAAATACCTTATACAGTGGTGCCTTGTGTATATATGAGTGGTGCTGCCGATATTGCTCAAGCATACACTTTACTTGGTAAGAAGGCTAAGGCGCAGCAGATTTATGATCAGCTATGGAAGTATTCAAAGCAATATGCTAACTACTACATGAACCTTGGTAGTCGTTACTTTGATATGTCGCAAGGCTCATGCAAGATGCACTTCCAAATCATGATCAATCTAGTTCGTGCTAATGATCGCACTAATCGTGCATGGGCTAATAAGCATGCCGCAGAACTAGACCAAATGATGCGCAACTTCCAATCTTTAGGAGGTAATCTGCACGATAACTAAATATTGGGGAAAGCGAGGAGTTCTAATAATAGGAATGTATTAGATATGCCGTAAATAAAAACAATGCAGCCGAGGCTAAGTCATACAGTTTGGCTAAGTCTCGGCTCTTTATCAAGAAATAAGAAAGCAAATGCTTATAGAACAACCAGCAAGATGGCTTCGCCTCTTTTACCCTCATGCTCTTTGGCGCATGAACAAGAACGAACATGCTGTGTATATTACTTTCGATGATGGTCCAATACCAGAAGCGACACCCATTATCCTTGACATCTTAGACGAGTTTGATGTAAAGGCAATGTTCTTTGTAGTGGCCGACAACGCAGTAAAATACCCAGAACTATTTGAAGAGATAAAGCGACGTGGACACATGGTAGGCAATCACACTTACCACCATTTTGGATCATTTAAGCATTGGACACTGAGCTATGCGGTAGATGTAACAAAGGCTGACGCTATCGTGAAGTCGCCCTACTTCCGTCCACCACATGGTATATTGCGACATACGGTGTATTGGTGGATCAAACAGCATTATCGTGTGGTAATGTGGGATCTTGTTACACGCGATTACTCTAAGTATCTCACCGCAGAAGATGTTGTCAACAATGTAAAGCGCTATGTACGCAATGGCTCTATCATTACTTTCCACGACTCGTTGAAGAGCATTGAAAAGCTAAAAACAGCACTGCCACAATCACTACAATGGCTAAAGGAGCAGGGATATGAATTTAAATCTTTCCCAGAAGATCCTAAGGAGACATATTAAAATTTAGAAGTAAGGAGGAGTTAAAGGAGTAATCACGCTTTTAACTCCTCTTAAATAAAAAGCAGACTTGATAAATTCATCTTTCATAAAAGAAGAAGCCAAACGGCTAGGGTTCTTTGCATGTGGTATGGCAAAGGCATTACCCGTAGATGAAGAAGTAGCAAGAGGCTATCAAAGGTGGATAGCTAAAGGCTATGAAGCAGGCATGCAATACATGGCAAACAATATGGATAAACGTCTCGATCCTCGTTTGCTAGTACCCGGAGTAAAGACTATAGTGTCTGTTGCTCTCAACTATGCCCCTAGAAAAACACTCCCTGCTAGTGAGTATCAGTTAGCAGCTTACGCTTTAGGACTCGATTACCACGAGTTAATGAAAGAGCGATTGCGCACTTTTGCAGAAAGTATATCGCCTATTCCTCTCCCCCCACATGGGCAAACAGAGGGCGATAATCTTGTGCGTTGCTTCTGTGATACAGCACCAGTATTAGAACGCTATTGGGCAATGAAAGCAGGATTGGGGTGGATAGGTAAAAATCATCAACTCATTATCCCACATGCAGGATCAATGTTTTTCCTCGGTGAGGTGTTTTTACCTTTTGAAGTAGATGTGTACGACAAGCCTATGACAAGCCGTTGTGGCAATTGTCATCGCTGTTTAGATGCTTGTCCTACACATGCTATTACAGAAAAAGCAGAGTTTGAGTCGGACAAATGCCTATCTTACCAACTCATAGAAAATCGTGGAGAACTATCTTCTGAAGCTAAAGCTGCTATGGGCAACACCATTTATGGTTGTGATCGTTGTCTTGCGGCTTGTCCTTGGAACCGCTTTTCTATCCCCACAACAGAACCTTCCCTACAAGCCAAGCCTGAGTTATTAGCTATGACTAAGGAAGATTGGCACAACCTTTCTGTAGACGATTACCGCAAACTCTTCAAAGGATCTGCCGTAAAACGTGTGAAATTTGAGGGATTGAAACGTAATATTGCAGCCAAAAAGGAATAACAAACTCATTACTTCTATAATAAAAAAGTACTAAGTGGGATATTTCACATTAGATATTAAGGAAGCGTAAGCAAAAGAAAAAAGGGCAACAATTGTTACCCTTTTATTCTATTCTTTTACATCAAAAGTTTGATAAACAAGGTATCTACCATTACCTTCTATCGTAAAGTAGTCAGCTAGAGCTTCATTCAATGTGCCTTGCCACCACTCCTTAACAGGATAAAGTGGATAACGGAGAGCTTCTGAAGTCAAACTCTCGCAACCAAAATTGAATATGCTTACTTGCTGACGAGGCATTGAAATAAAAGTCTTTCTACCATTGCCCACCGTGAACCACCCATAATCTGTTACCATTGTGGGAACAATGCCAAGTGATTCATAATAGTGAACCATGAGAGATATATTACCCAAGGTATGATCTTCGCGCTTACCAGTAGCACCAATATAACAAAAGCGAGGGCGCTTACTATTATTTATCTGCTTGTCAATATGCGCAATAGCATAACGGGTGGCTTTCGTAAGATCATTCTCTTCTTGCTCATTCACTTGATGATAGATGTCTTTAAATTGTTGTTTTAAGGTATCGTTGAGCGAGTCGCCATCACCAATAATAGCAGTAGGAATGATCTCGAGATCAAGCAGATTTTGTAAAGCCCCATCACAAACAAAGAGATTTTTGGCTTGTTTTAAGATTTTGATAGGCAAAAGATGATGTGGAAAATCGCCAGCAGCAAGGATTACAGCGTCATATTCTAGTGGGAAATTGTTGATTATATTGTTCATACTAGTCCTCCTTTTGCTTTATTTCTCAAATATTCCGCTCTCCACTTTTGATAACCAACCACCGCTAATACCACATAGAGGGCATACAAACCTGCAGTGAAAGGGATTTCCTTATAAGCATAAAGCGCAGCTAATTCTATGTCGGCAACCATCCAAAAGAGCCATTGTTCAATGTATTTCTTCGATAAAGCCCATAAGCCAACAATGCTCACGGTGTTGCCAAAACTATCATAGAGCGGTACATTGGAATTAGTAAAATGAGCTAACACCTCATAAAGAGCAAACCATAGTGCAGCAAACACAACGATAATTGGCAAGAGATAACGACGAGGCATGTGGGTAATTGGTAATTCTTCCTTTGTTTCTTTACGGAATAGTTTCCAGTAAAGGAAGCCATAAATGCCAGCTATAATGTAGTAAATTTGCATACCAAAGTCGGCATAAAGTTGCGCTTCATAATACACAAAGAGGTAAATTGCAGGCATGACAATACCCGTAACCCAAAGCCAAATGCTAGCTTTATACTCTTGATAAATATAGATTAATCCCACTACAGCACCGAGTATCTCAAGCTTTTGATAGTCGGTAAAGAAACTGTGGAGGGTATTTATAATGTCTGTCATATATTAATAAATAAAGGTGCAAACGTTCATATTTGCACCTTATAAAGATACTCAATGACCTAGAATTTCAGTGTAATGTTACCCATAAAGTTGAAACCAGCCATTGGCATGAAACCAATTTGCGTATAGCGATTTTCATTAGGGTGACCAGACTTCTCTACAATACTGCTATAAACCCAACCTGTTGGTGCATAACGACGACTGAAAATGTTATTAAAGTCGGCACCAAAGCTTATTTCCTTAACACCTAAGAAACGTTTCTCAGGATGTAAGGTGTAGCCCAAGTTGATATTCGTTTGACTATAGCAAGGCAATGAGCGAGTAGCGTTTTCTGTATTATCAAGATACTGACTGCTTACAAAGTTAGTATGCCAAGTAGCTTTAAAGCCCTTATAATGAACATCAATAAAGCCATTAAGAATAGCCGATGGAGAGAAAGCAAGGGTAGAGTTGTCATAATGAATGGTGCGGAAACTCTTTTCCCAATTCACACTAGCACCTTCATCAAAGTCTTTTACCTTATTACTACTCAAAGCTGCATTACCCTCAACTGACAACCATGATAAAGGACTCCAACCTACCTCTAATTCTACGCCAATACGATAACTACGTTTCACGTTTGTAGTCAATGGTTCACCAATATCGCTATGCGCACCTGTTTGCACTAGTTGGTTATGATACCACATACCATAGAAGTTGGCTCCAGCATGCCAGTTTGGGGCTTGATATTGATAACCTACCTCAAGATCGAGCAATCGCTCTGCAGAAGGAGCAGGATTACCACCGTTATCTGTATAGTTATTGCGCTCAGGCTCACGATTTGCTAAAGCTAAAGAAGCATAAGCCTTATGATTATCACGATAATAACTTACACCCACCTTTGGATTAAAGAAATGGAACTTGCTATCAATATTTACTAATTGATTGATATAGCCATTATCCTTCTCATAGAATTTATCGTTAATACCATCAGAAGAGTAATCCACATAACGATATTGCAGATCGGCAAAAGCACTCCAATAATCGGCAAAACTATAACTAGCCTTTACATAGGCACTATAGTCTTGCTTAAAAGCTTTTGAGTCATAGTATTGATAATCAACACCATTTGGACGAAACTTTGCATCTAACTCTGCATTACTGATATAAGTAAGATAACCGAAATGGCTTCCACGGAATTGCTGAAGGTTGAGTCCTCCAATAACATTCCACGGCTCGTTCTTATACTTAGTAGTATAAACTAAGCCGTATGTATGCTGTCTCAAGCCCTTCATACGCACAAAGTCTGATTTCTTTACCTCCTTACCAGCAGCATCGGTAAAGGTTAAACCAAACTTCTTGAGCTTAGTATTCTCCTTAAATTCACTATAATAACCATAGCCATAAGTGTAATGTAAAGCAAAGCTGTGGCTCCAATGTACATTAGGTGTATAAGCAGCCGAAAGAATATTGTGGTTTTGATAGAAATTATCGGTGGTCTTATCCCAATAAGATCCATCGCGCATCTTATAGCGATAGGTAGTATAGTTGCCATTAGCATCTTTCACAAAGGCGTCATCCTTGTCGGTTAAAATATTCTCATAAAGCAGATTATACTTTCCCAAACCATGATCGTAAAGATCCTTATAAGTAGTAATACCTGTTGAAGTACCATAAGTGCCATTTATCAAACTATTGCCATTATTACCCGTTACTACACCATTCCATGCTTGTCCTGTCTTCTCAAAATTTCCAATATTCTTATAGCTTATGCGGAATTTATCGTTGGCAAGCCACGTTAAACCACCATAGTAAGAACCTGAACGCCCTTGTGTACCATGAATAAAACCGTTGGTTGCAGTCTCATGATAAGCACCATCAAAGATAAAATGATTGCCTATCAACCCCGTAGAAAAGTTAGTACCCACATTATAGGTATTATAAGAACCATAAGATGCTGTTACTTCTACCGAAGGGGTAAACTGTGGAGAAGCTGTTGCCAACGAAATAGAACCACCAAAAGCACCATCGCCATTGGTAGAAGTACCGATACCACGCTGTATTTGGATACTCCCTAATAATGCTGCATACGAATTCATATTAGCCCAAAATACAGCTTGATCCTCTGGAGAATTGAGCGAAACACCATCAAGGGTTACATTTATTCTACTAGCACCCGTACCACGCACACGCATAGCAGCAGTACCAGTGCCTAAACCATTCTCACCCCATGCTATAATGCCTGGAGTACGAGCAAAAAGGAAAGGCAACTCCCTACCCTGTTTGCTAAATGTTTGCAACTCACTTTTATTAATATTGGCAACAGCGTATGGAGCATTCTTTGTTGCTCGCACACCAGCCACTATTACTTCGTTTAGTTGCTGGCTACGCAAAGTATCAGCAACGTTTTGTGCCATTATTCCACTAACGCAAGTAAGTGCGCTAGCAAAAATCACCATTCTTTTCATGAAGGTATATAACTTGTATTAAAATATAAATAAAGGGGGAATGTTCCTACGACGGCATTACCCGCATCAGGTTCATGGGTATAATCTCAGCAAGCCCACACAGGCTAGCACCCCTTAGTTTTCTGTTTGAAAACCAATTGCAAAGTTACTCATTCTTTTTCTATTCATGAAAATTTCAGAAAAGTAAAATAAAAAAATATTTATGAATAGATTTTTTATGGTTGTGGAGTTTCTCCTAATACAGAATACTATTTTTTTTGTTTAGAGCAAAAATAAGTGTGAGTAGTCCAAGTAAAATCGCTCTATAAAAATTTACTCAGTAAAAGATGACCTTTTACTCATCAAAAGATGACCTTTTACGCTACAAAAGGTTACCTTTTACTAGCAAAAAGGTTACCTTTTATTTTAAGGCATATAAAGTTTTGGTATACAACGATTTATAAAAATAACTTTCCTGCTTTGCACTGTTTTTTTTAATACTCTATTCTTCCTAAGTACTCTGCTACCATTTCTGCACATCTTTCACCATCAATGCCTGCACTAACAATACCTCCAGCATAACCAGCACCTTCACCACATGGAAAAAGTCCTTGCAAACGCACATGCATAAGAGACTCACGATCGCGTAAAATTCGCACAGGAGAGCTTGTTCTTGTTTCTGAAGCAATAAGGACAGCTTCGTTTGTTAAGAATCCATGCGAGGTCTTACCAAACTTGCGAAAAGCAGTTTGAAGGCGTTTAGAAATATATTCGGGCATCCAAAAATGAAGAGGACTAGAAAGCAAGCCTGGAGCATAGCTTGACTTAGGCAGATCGTATGACAACCGATTATTAACAAAGTCTGCCATACGTTGGGCTGGTGCTACTTGTGAGCGTCCACCTTGTTGCCATGTGTTTTGTTCTAATTCTTCCTGATATTTTAGCAGTCGTAAGACATCATCACCTTCAACATCGTCAGGATTAATTTGAACCACCATTCCTGAATTTGACCATTGCGTACCGCGATTAGCTGGACTCATTCCGTTAGTAACCACTTGTTCTGCTCCTGTTGCAGAAGGAATGACAAAGCCACCCGGACACATACAGAAAGAGTAAACTCCTCTTCCGTCTACTTGCGTAACAAACGAATATTCAGCAGTAGGTAGAAACTTACCCTTACCTTCTTTATTATGATATTGTATTTGGTTTATCAAATGTGATGGATGCTCTAAACGTACTCCAATGGCTAAGCCTTTAGCCTCAAGGTCTCCTTTCACATTTGCCATATAGCGATAAACATCGCGTGCAGAATGACCTGTAGCCAATATAACTGGTCCAAAAAATTCTACTTCTGTAGGATGATCAACTGTACTCTTTAAGTTGATTGCTCGTACTCCTTTTAGAATGTTTTCATCTGTAATAAAGCTAATCATCTTTGTTTGAAAATGCACCTCACCACCATATTTTAATATGGTGTTACGCATATTCTCAATAACTCGAGGTAGCTTGTCTGTACCGATATGGGGATGAACATCAGCAAGAATAGAAGAGCTAGCTCCATGCTGGCAGAAAACATTTAGAATTTTATCTACTGACCCACGCTTCTTGCTACGTGTATAGAGTTTACCATCCGAATAAGCTCCTGCCCCACCTTCGCCATAACAATAATTTGATTCGTTATTTACTTTTTGTGTTTTGGTAATGAGGGCTAAATCATTCTTTCGTTCACGAACATCTTTTCCACGTTCTAAAACGATAGGACGCAAGCCAAGCTCTATTAATCGTAATGAGGCAAAGAGTCCTGCAGGACCTTCTCCTACAACAATAACAGCAGGTGCTTTGCTCACATCTTTATATTCGGTGTGTTGAAAAACATCATCTTGTGGAAATTCATTAATGTATACGCGAACATTCAGGTTGATGTATATATCTCTATGACGAGCGTCAACTGACCGTTTTAAAACACGTACGCGGTAGATCTCAGCCAAATCTAAACCTTTCTCCTCTGCAAGATATGCCTTTAAATTAGTCTCGTTATAACCTATTTGTGGTAAAACACGTAGTTGATATTCTTGAATCATCCTGTAATATATATTTGCAATGTAATTGCTACAAAATTACACAAATATATCTTCATTTAGTTGTATATTGGGCTTTTTCTTACTATTTTTGCCTTTAAGTTTTGTGTTTGCTCTATTGTTAAGAGGAATACATAATAATAACTTTAAAAGATTTGTTATGAAAGTATTGAAGTTTGGAGGAACATCCGTAGGTTCCGTTAAAAGCATTTTAAGCTTAAAGCGGATTGTTGAAAAAGAAGCTAAACATCAAAAGGTAATAGTAGTGGTTAGTGCCTTAGGAGGCATCACCGATCAACTTATAAAAACCTCACAATTAGCTCTTAAAGGTGATGATAATTGGAAACAAGAGTATGAAAAAATAGTGCAGCGTCACCATAAAATGATAGATACAATTATTACTAACACATACGATCGTGAAAAACTTTTCTATACCGTTGATACATTACTTGAGCAACTCCATTCTATCTATTATGGTGTATATCTTATTCACGATCTTGGAGAAAAAACCAAAAATACTATTGTAAGCTATGGTGAACGACTAAGCTCCAACATCGTAGCTACGCTCATTAAAGGCTCAAAATGGTATGATGCACGTTCATTCATTAAAACAGAGGGAAAAAATAGTAAGCGAAGCCTTGATTCAGAACTTACTTATGACTTGGTAAGGCTCGCTTTTCAAACCATTCCTCGTATAGCTGTTGTGCCAGGGTTTATAGCCCAAGACAAAGTGAGTGGTGATACTACTAACCTTGGTCGTGGAGGAAGTGATTATACTGCTTCTATTCTTGCTGCCGCTCTTGATGCTGAGGCTCTTGAGATTTGGACGGATGTAGATGGTTTTATGACTGCAGACCCTAAAGTTATTAAATCGGCTTATACGATCAACGAACTATCATACACGGAAGCAATGGAGTTATGCAACTTTGGAGCAAAAGTGGTCTACCCTCCTACTATTTACCCCGTTTGTGTTAAGAATATCCCGATCAAGGTAAAGAATACCTTCAGCCCTTCTAATGAAGGTACTGTTATAAAGCAGTTTGTTACAAAGAGTCCAAAACTTATTCGTGGAATTTCTTCTATAAAAGACACTACACTTATTACAGTTACAGGTCTGTCTATGGTTGGAGTTGTAGGTGTAAACAGAAGAATTTTTACAACTTTAGCAAATAACGGTATTAGCGTATTTCTTGTTTCACAAGCAGCTTCAGAAAATAATACATCTATCGGTGTGAAAGACGAAGATGCAGAGAAAGCTATAAAAGTACTTAACGAAGAGTTTAAACTAGAGATAGAAGATGGTAGAATGTTTCCTATGCATGCTGAAAGTGGATTAGCGACAGTAGCTATTGTAGGCGAGAATATGAAACACGCAGTAGGTATTGCAGGCAAACTATTTGGAACACTTGGTCGATCAGGAATTAGTGTTATAGCTTGTGCGCAAGGTGCAGCAGAAACTAATATTTCGTTTGTGGTAGAAGGTTCTGAACTACGCAAAACACTTAATGTTATACACGATTCCTTCTTCCTATCTGAATATAAGGTTCTGAACCTTTTCATTTGTGGTATAGGCACTGTAGGTAGTAAACTTATTGAACAAATAAAAAGCCAACATGATGAGCTAGCTAATTATTCTCATCTCAAGCTAAATGTGGTAGGTATAGCCTCATCGAAAAATGCTATTTACAATCGTGATGGAATAGATCTCAATAGTTATCACTCTTTACTAAAACAGAGTGAAAGCTCATCGCCAGCACTTCTTTGTCAACATATTGTGGAGATGAATATATTCAATTCGGTCTTTGTAGATTGTACAGCATCACCAGAGGTTGCTAACCTTTATCAAACTTTGCTAGATCACAGTGTGTCAGTAGTAACTGCTAATAAAATAGCAGCTTCTGGCCCGTATGAAAGCTATTTGAAACTTAAACAGACAGCATTACAACGTGGCATTAAGTTTCTCTATGAAACAAATGTGGGAGCAGGCTTGCCAATTATTGGTACTATCAACGATCTTAAAAATTCTGGTGATAAAATATTAAAAATTGAAGCAGTACTATCAGGTACATTAAACTATATATTTAATGCTATTTCTGCAACCAAACCTCTCTCAGCTACAGTTCTATCTGCAAAGGAAGAGGGATATAGCGAACCTGATCCACGTATTGATCTTAGTGGAACTGATGTTATCCGTAAACTTGTTATCCTAACTCGTGAGGCTGGCTATAAGGTGGAACAAGCTGATGTTAAGAAAGAATTATTTATTCCTGATAGCTTTTTAAAAGGGTCGCTTGCTGACTTTTGGAGTCATCTACCAGAGCTTGATGCAGACTTTGAAGCGCATCGAGCAAAACTTGATGCAGAAGGAAAGCGTTGGCGTTTTGTAGCAACAATGGATCATGGAGCAACAAATGTATCGCTTAAAGAGGTTGATGCTCAACATCCTTTTTATAGGTTAGAGGGGAGTAATAATATTATCCTTCTCACCACTGAACGTTATAAACAATACCCAATGCTTATTCAGGGCTATGGTGCAGGAGCTTCTGTTACAGCTGCAGGTATATTTGCCAATATCATGAGCATAGCTAATATATAAGTAAAAAATAACAATAAATGAGAATAGATATTATAACAGTATTACCTGAAATGCTTGAAGGCTTTGTACATGAGAGCATTCTTGCTAGAGCGGAGAAAAAAGGGTTAGCAGAAATTCGTTTGCATAATTTGCGCGACTATAGTCAAGACAAATGGAAACGTATTGACGACTATCCGTTTGGAGGTCAAGCTGGTATGGTAATGCAAATAGAGCCAATAGATCGCTGTATATCAGCTCTGAAAGCTGAACGCGATTATGATGAGGTTATTTTTACTTCTCCAGATGGAGAACAGTTTAACCAAAAAATAGCCAATGATCTCTCACTTGGTGGCAACCTTATTATCCTTGCTGGACATTATAAAGGAATAGACCAACGTGTACGCGACCATCTTATTACTCGTGAAATCTCTATTGGCGATTTTGTTCTAACAGGTGGAGAACTTCCTGCTGCTATTATTGTGGATGCTGTAGTAAGACTTATTCCTGGAACTATTAGTGATGAACAAAGTGCACTATCCGATTGTTTTCAAGACGATATGCTCTCTGCTCCCATATATACACGTCCTCGTAGTTATAATGGTTGGGATGTGCCCGAAATTCTTCTCAGTGGTAATGAAGCTAAAATTAAACAGTGGGAATTTGACCAAGCGATGGAGCGCACCAAAAGATTAAGACCTGACCTTTTAAAGTAAAAGGTTTTATACATATATAATAAGAGGATGCTATCATTATAGATATCACCCTCTTATCTCTTTATAGTATCTTATATTTAGCAAACTTCAACAATAATTGTTTCTGCCCTATATTTTGGAAGTCAACTGTGGCTTTAACATTTTCTCCAACCCCTTCCACCTTTATAACTTTTCCTATACCAAAGCGTTGATGTTCTATTATCGCACCTTCTGTTAGCGAATTAGTGCTAGACGTTGAATGTGAAAAATTTTTTGAGTTAGATGGGGTGTTTTGAATAACTCTACCTCCATTTTTTATGGCTGTTGTTAACCGACACAAGTTACCACCTTCTGAAAGAATACGGCGTTTTGTGCGATCGGATAGAGGATCGATTGCTACTTCTGGACGCTTACGCTGTGTAAGCTTAGGTTGTGGATCGGCACGAAACTGACTAGCAACAGGATTATTATTTTGGAAACGACTTCCTAGTTGTTTATATTCACTTCCCCATGGACGACTACCTGTGTAAGGTCGATTAGGTTCATAATCACGATAGTTATCAGAGTCTGA
The DNA here is from genome assembly GCF_000262545.1 of Prevotella bivia DSM 20514. Classification (GTDB taxonomy): domain Bacteria; phylum Bacteroidota; class Bacteroidia; order Bacteroidales; family Bacteroidaceae; genus Prevotella; species Prevotella bivia. The sequence goes on from NZ_JH660659.1 coordinate 211,000, forward strand.
TGAAGTATAACTTCTTTTTTCATCCCATGCCATTCGACGTCCACCATATCCAGTATTAGAAAAGCTAGTGCTGCTATCTTCTGATATGAATGCAGGGTCAATATCTTTGATAAAACGGCTGGGATTATCAAACTGCATTGTACCGTAACGAAAGCGATTTTTAGCATTTGTAATTATACAATGACGTTCTGCACGAGTAATGGCCACATATAGCAGTCTTCGTTCCTCTTCTATTTCTCGCTTTGAGCTTGCTGACATAGGACTAGGAAATATATTTTCTTCCAATCCTACAATAAAAACAGTGGGAAACTCAAGTCCTTTTGCAGCATGGACTGTCATAAGTGTTACTTTCGGAGAATTATCATCTGCTTTATCGGCATCTGAATAGAGCGCCACCTCTTGTAGATAATCTGTTAGATAGAGATAGTCCTCTCTACCCTCTTCTCTCCCAGTTTCTACAAAATCTTGCATTGCTGAAAGAAACTCTTCGAGATTTTCTTGGCGAGATAACGCCTCCGGGTCAGTACTTGAGTAAATATCTGCAGAAATACCACTTAGTTGAATGATATCTTTTCCTAATAGATAGGCATCTGTAGTTGAAAGGCGGTCAATAAAGTTAGAAATAAGCTCGATGAAACCGTTAATTTTTGCTAGCGTACCTTTGTTAACATTTAGATCGTATAACGATGGATTCGTAATAATCTGCCAAAGACTCACATTATTTTTTGAGGCACAATCAACTATCTTCTGAATAGTAGTATTGCCAATGCCACGTGCAGGATAATTAATAATACGTCTAAAGGCTTCTTCATCGTCATTATTCGCAACAAGTCTGAAGTAAGCAATAATGTCTTTTATTTCTTTACGCTGGTAAAACGACAATCCACCTATAATCTTGTAGGGAACAGTCTGCTTACGCAATTCATCTTCAAAAGTTCTACTTTGGGCATTAGTCCTATAAAGAATGGCAAAGTCGGAATAAGTAGCATTGTCTGCACGTTTTATCCTCTGTATTTCTTTAGCTACTATTAAAGCCTCTTCTTTGTCACTATAGCAAGGCTTATATTGCAACTTATCTCCTTCATCTTCTTGAGAATAAACCTCTTTTGGTATTTGTCGTTCATTATGCTTCATTAGGGAGTTAGCAGCTTGTACTATTAGCTGAGTTGAACGATAGTTACGCTCTAACTTAAAAGTTTTAGCCCCAATAAATTTTTGCTTAAAGTCTAGTATATTATCAATATTAGCACCACGAAAAGAGTAAATACTTTGATAATCATCGCCCACTACGCAGACACGTTGATGGAGTTCTGCCAGTTGTTGAATGATGGACACCTGTGCGAAGTTGGTATCTTGGTACTCATCCACAAGGATATATTCAAATAGTGTAGCATATTTCTGCCTTACCTCCTGATTATCTCGCAATAAAACGTAGGTATTTACGAGAATATCATCGAAATCCATAGCATTAGCTTGCTTACAACGAGCTTCATATGCTTGATAAATGGAATAAATATAGGGCATACGTGCTTGTTTATCGCGGTCAATAGCCAACTTATCATGTGCATATTCTTCAGCAGTAATTAAGTGATTTTTTGCCATTGATATAAAATGATGCACTGAATTAGGCCTATATACCTTTTCATCATACCCCATTGCCTTGATTATATTCTTTAGCAGTGAGCGTGAATCGCTTTCATCATAAATAGTAAAGTTTGAATTATAGCCAATATGATGAGCTTCTGCACGAAGAATACGAGCAAAGATAGAATGGAACGTACCCATATAAAGACGATTAGTATCATGAGAATGGGTGATCTTTGCAATACGTTCTTTCATTTCACGTGCTGCCTTATTGGTAAAAGTTAACGCAAGTATATTCCATGGCTTTAATCCTTTCTCTAAAAGATAGGCTATTTTATAGGTGAGGACACGTGTTTTACCTGAACCTGCACCAGCTACAACAAGTGATGGTCCATTACAATATTCAACAGCTTCGCGCTGATAGGAGTTCAAATCGTCTAATATCATCGTTATCTGATTTTCTTTAGAAAAAAGAGTATGGGGTAAGAAACATTGATTAATATTCTTCAGAAAAAGCAGGAATAAACGTCATCTGCTTTTCAATTTGCTTCTGACGTTTACGCATATAAAGACCTGGTGCTTTTGAAGAAAAACGACGTGGATTAGGAAGCGTACCTGCTATGAGTGCACAGTCGGATCTACTTAAATCTTTGGCATCAAGACCAAAGTGTTGTTCTGCAACAGCTTGTACTCCATAGATACCATCTCCCATTTCTATAGAGTTTAGGTAAACTTCCATAATGCGCTGTTTGCTCCACATTGTTTCTATGAGAAAGGTAAAATAAGCTTCAAGTCCTTTGCGCAGCCATGAGCGTCCTTGCCATAAGAATACATTTTTAGCTGTTTGCTGTGAAATAGTAGAACCACCACGTAAGCGCTTATTACCATTTATATGCTCTTTGGCAGCTTGTTCTATAGCTTGGTAATCGAAGCCATGATGAGTAAGGAAACGCTGATCTTCGCTAGCTATTACTGCAACAGGCATAGAGGGCGACATTTCTTTAAGTGGTTTCCACGAGTGATATAGTTTCACATGCTCACCATTTCCTATCTGTTCAAAACAGCGTGAAAGCATAAGAGGGGTAAAATAAACAGGAATAAAACGATATACGACGACACAAAGTATCGACGACACAAATAGTAGGGCTACTACCCATCGGAATATCTTCAATATTTTCTTAACCATAACTGATTTGCAAAGATAACAAAAAAGAAGCCCACGATTTATTAGCGAGCTTCTTTTTTATTTTAAAACAAGAAAAATATTTTTATTCTTGTTCGTTGTCATCGTCGTAATCATCGTCAATACCAGACTTGTTAGAGAAAGCAATGTCAGCAATTGGGAGTGAACGATCAATAACAGCATGATATGAAATGGTACTTTCGCTACGTGATAACCCTAGAGGTTGGAGCTTATCATGTATAATCGTCATAAGATGATTATTGTTATAAGCATAAATCTTCAAGAATAAATCATATTCACCTGTTGTATAATGACATTCTACAACTTCAGGGATTTTCTCTAATGCAGCAACAACATCTTCAAAAGCCTCTGGGTTCTTCAAATTCAAACCAATGAATGCGCAAGTTTCATAACCTACCTTTTCTGGTTCAATTAAAAATTGTGAGCCACGAATTACACCAAGATTAGTAAGCTTTTGTATTCGTTGGTGAATAGCCGCTCCACTAACATTACACTCACGAGCTACTTCCAAAAATGGAATGCGCGCATCTTCAGCAATGAGACGAAGAATTTTTTTATCAAGCTGATCTAAGCTTCTATGTGCCATAAGTTTATAATATTTTTGTACAAAGTTATAAACTAAAAACTAATTATCCAAATTTATATTGATATTTATAATAAATTAAAACTTTAAGTAGGTGCAAAATATTACTTCTTATCAATATCTGCAGCATAAAATATATTTAAAGCATTGCATTCACGAAGACTTTGTTTTAAATCAATAATAGTTCCCATGTCCACATCTTTATCGGCTTTAATGTTCACTATCATATTTTTACGTTGCGCAGAAGACATTGATTGATATTCTTGTAAGAAGTATTTTTTTATTTCAGGTAATGAAGCGAGTTCATCATTAAGCTGAATTTTGTTTTCATTACTAATAACATGCCCTTTATCATCAACAGCCTTACCAATATAGATGTAATTTATCGTTGATTTTTTTTCCATTTTTGTCAATTCTTTGCCTGCTGGCTCTTGATATTTTACCTTTACATTAGCGTTTCTTATGTGTGTAACTAGCATAAAGAAAAATAGTATCGTGAAAATCAAATCTGGCAATGACGCAGTGTTTAGTACTGGAATTTCGTGATTATTGTGTCTATAGATCCCCATAACTATTTCTCTTGACTTGTTGTAATATTGTTTACTACATAAACTTCTGATATGCGTTCAGGCACCTCTTCTTCTAGTAGAGCTTGTTGCTCTCTACTGCATAATTCATATACTCTTCCAAACTGAGCTAATCCTCGTTTATCGCGAATGGTGTTATATGCAGAAAGGATGGCATTCTGCACTTGGAAATATTCGTTGTATGTGGCATCGCGCTCTGTCCGAATTTGTATAAAATGCTGTGTTCCATTACGCTCTACAAAACTAAGTACACGCATTTTTATAATGTTTATAGGTGTTACTTTTCCATCTACCATTATTTCTCTACCCTTTTTTATCTGCACCGTCATAATACGATTGGTATTTATAACAGTAGGAATTTCTTTTTGCTGCTTCTTATCTATGGGAGGTAACTTACGGTAAATTCCGTTGTTTGTTTCTATTGATGTGGTAACGAGAAAGAATATCAACAGCATAAATGAAATATCAGCTGTTGATGAAGTATTAAGCCCAGAAACTTCCCTTTTCTTTTTCTTGAAAAACATTATTTTTGCATTCTTCTTGATCTACGATAGCGTGTTGCACCAAAGATAACAACCACAACCGATAATGATAACATAAGTAAAATAGTATTTACAAACATATCAGTTACTTGTAACCAAAACTTATCTGAAAAAACGATGCCATTAATTTGCATAGATGAGGTAGAACCAAACAAGAAAGTTAAGATCATTAAAACAAATGTGCCTGCAAAAACAATGTAGGTGATCTTTCTAGCTGGAATCCCATTAATAATTTTCCCCTCAACTTTTATCGTTCTAATTGATTGGTAGAGAGAATAAAACATAAAGGCAATAGTGATAAATACTAATACATACATCCAAAAGAGTACACCATCTGTTAACAAAGGTGCATTGAATGATGCATCGTTTACAAATGGTGTATCATAACCTATCAAGTAGAAAGCAGCAAAGATAAGGACTGTAATTCCTAAAATAGCATAAAGTACTCGTTGAGATATAGCTTCTATTGATTTATTTTTCAACACTTTACCTTCCATAATAATTTACTTTGTTTTGTATTCCATAATAGCATCTAGCAAAGTGATAACCGACTCCTCCATTTGCGCTGTTATATGCTCTATCTTTGATAAGATATAGTTGTAAAAAATCATCAACACCAAAGCTACTATAATACCAAAGATTGTTGTAATTAGGGCAACCTTCATTCCTGCAGCAACAATAGTTGGATTAATATCTCCTACTTGCTGAATTTGATCAAATGCCATTACCATACCTATAACAGTACCTAGGAAACCTAGCGAAGGAGCCATAGCAATAAACAACGTTATCCAAGAGCATCCTTTTTCCAAATTAGAACTTTGCACACTACCGTAAGAGGTAACACTGCGCTCAATATTCTCAATAGAGTCGTTAATACGTAACAAGCCTTGATAGCAAATAGACGCAACAGGTCCTTTTGTATTTCTGCTCAAGTCTTTTGCCCCTTCTATATCACCAGCTTCTATCTTATTGCTGATTCTTGCCATAAACTTTTTAGCATCAATCTCCGATAAACTAAGATAGATAATGCGTTCAATACAAAACGCTAAACCTAAAACTAGAGCGATGGCTACAAGCGACATAAAACCAGCATTACCTTCTATGAACTTTGTTTTAAGTTTTTGGTGATAACCACCGCTATTTAGTGTAGCTGCTGTTGTTTTTGTAGTAGTAGAAGCAGTGTCCACCACTCCTGTATTATCCAAAGCCTCGTCAGATAGAGAGTCTCCTATCGCTGTTGCGACAGAGGCTTTACCATTAGAAGGTGTACTAACCTGTGCAGAAACTACAGTAAAATTACTTAGTGTAATCAGTCCTGCTATAAGAAAGCGAATAAAATTTCTTTTCATCTTAATTCTATATTTTTATTTGCGGAAAGAGGGGGATTCGAACCCCCGAAACGCTTTTGGCGTTTACACGCTTTCCAGGCGTGCCTCTTCAACCACTCGAGCATCTTTCCTTATATTAAAACATCTAATATTCAATGCATGTTAGACAAATGCTAAGGGAAATATCCGCTTCACGTTATTATTCGTTATGTCAGCTAGCTCTTCTTTGCTCACTTTATACGCATCGGCTAAGACTTCCCAAACCCTTGCTACGTATGCACTTTCATTGCGATTACCACGGAAAGGTGCTGGTGCCATGTAGGGACTATCGGTTTCCAATACAAGACGATTGAGTGGCACAGCCTTAGGTAAATCTTCACGTAAATGGCTTGATTTAAATGTAGCTACACCACCCACACCAAGACTAAACTTATCGAATTGTAAGAAGTCTTCTGCTTCCTTAATATTCCCAGTAAAACAATGAAATACTCCTCCTGGTAGCTCTTTCATGTAAGGTTTCATTTGATGTATCATTTCGTTTTGTGCCTTTCTGCAATGAATCATTAACGGGAGTCCTTTCTCCATACTCCATTGCATCATCTCTTCGAAAACAAGTATTTGCTCCTTTTCAAACTCACGCGACCAATAGAAATCTAAGCCAACTTCTCCTACTGCAATAATTCTCATTTCATCGCGCTTTCTTGCTTCAATTGCCCCATTTAATCGGAGTTTCATCTTTCGCAATACTTCTGTATAATCACCTTTTACCTCTTCAGGGTGCAACCCTATCATAGGGTAGCAATATCCTGGATACTGATTGCAAATATCAATAACCGAGTCAACGGTGGCTAAATCTATTGAGGGAATGAAGATTTTTTTTACTCCAGTCTCCTTTGCCCTTGCAATTACTTCAGGTAAGTCTTCGCTATAATCCTCCACGTCAAGGTGGGCATGTGTATCTATAATCATAATAACCCTCCTTGGCTTACTTTTTGCGACGCATTAATCCTTGTACAAAATTTATCAATTCTTGCTTGCGTTCATCACTCACAGATACCTTTGTTAGGTATTTTTTGCTTTCTTCAAAATAGCAGTCTATTTTATCTAATGCCATTTTGTCTATGCCTATTTCCGAATATAATCTAGTTACTGCTTTTACCTTTTCTTCCGCCTTAAATGATTCTTTATTAATCCAGCTAACTAGCTCGTTTCTCTGCTCTTTTGTAGCTTTATTAAAGGCATTAATTAACATATATGTCTTCTTGTTCGAGATAATATCGCCACCTATCTGCTTACCGAATACGGAAGGATCTCCATATACATCAAGATAATCGTCTTGCAATTGAAAAGCTAAACCTATCTTCTCGCCAAAGATATACAAATTGCGTGCATCTTCTTCAGAAGCCTCTGCTAAGATTGCACCCATTTTCAAAGCACAAGCCAATAGTACACTTGTTTTTAAACGTATCATTTCAATATATTCAGCTTCTGTAACATCATTACGATGTTCAAATTCCATATCGAGTTGTTGCCCTTCACCTATCTCTAGTGCTGTTACTGTAAATAAGTTGAGCAAGGCTTTCAATTGTGCAGGATCGCCACTTGCTATACGTTCAAAGGCTAGTACAAGCATAGTATCGCCAGAGAGGATAGCTGCATTAGCATTCCATTTTTCATGCACAGTTTGATGCCCTCGGCGTAAAGGAGCATTGTCCATCAAATCGTCGTGTAGTAAGGTATAGTTATGGTATGTTTCCAAACCACATGCTTGTGCCAAAATATCTTCAGGATTATCCTTATAAAGATTATATGCCAAGAGCATTAACACGGGGCGAATGCGTTTTCCTCCTAAAGAAAGCACATATTTTATAGGTTCATACAAACTCTTTGGCTCACGCTCATAAGCTAAATTCGCTATATATTGATTTACTTTGTCAAGTATTTCTTCTGAGTTATACATAACTTTATTACATTTTTAAATTAAAGTTTTACTTGAATATTAGCTATTCATCCTAATTGATCAGTTTATAATTTAAAGACTACAGGTATTTCCACCATTGATTTGCATGGCTTATTTTTCGATAAACCTGGTTTCCATTTTCCCATACTGTTTACTACTCTTAGAACTTCAGCTTCCATATTCTTATCCTTGCTATTTTTTATTTTAATGGCACTTACGATACCATTTTCAGAGATGATAAACGAAACATTGACAATTCCCTCTACACCTGCTTCTTTTGATGCAACAGGGTATTGTAGCGACTTGGTAAGCCATTTCATAAACTCTACCCATCCTCCTGGAGGAGTAGGGGTCTCTGATAAAATACGTTTGCTAACTTTATCATCATAACGTTCTATATCTTTTACAGCATCATCGTCCGACATCTTTGTCGTTGGCTTCTTTGCCTCTTGCTCTACCTTTGGAACAGGAGGAAGCACGATGGGATTGCTAGAAAGTATAATATCATTGCTCACTTGCGGAGCGGCTGTTACCTTGTCATTCGACAGCATACTACCATTACTATGTGGTGTTACCTTAACTGGTGTATCGCTTCGTTTTATGTTCAACATATCTTCCACTGTAGGCTTCTCATCATTCTTTTGTTTTGCCACATTGGTCTGATCTATGGCAGGAAGCATATCTAAGCTGTGAAGCCGAACAGAGGTTATTTTCTTTGCATCCTCATTATTATCGCTTCCACCATTAGAGGTATATTCCATTGCTACAAAGAAAGCCGACAAAGCAATGATAAGTCCTAGCATAAAACCCACCCATCGCTTATTTTCTAAATCTGCTTGCTTTGATTTCTTTATTTCCAAAGTTTAAAATATTTTTTTTGAGATCTCCTGTTCTATAGAGAAATGATCAACGGCTTTATTCTGCTAGCATTACTAGTGAAAGTCATCAGACGACCGTTTTTCAAACCACAAAATTAAGAAGATATTCGGAAAAAGATGTAACTTTGTGGAGAATTTAAAATTGATTATAAGAAAAAAAATGTTTCTTGTAATCATTCTTAATAAAGATAGTTGGATCTAAAATTATAAAACAACAAAAATATGAAAAAGATTACAATAGCTATTGACGGTTATTCATCTTGTGGAAAGAGTACAATGGCGAAAGATTTAGCAAAGGAAATAGGTTATATATACGTGGATACAGGCGCGATGTATCGCTCGGTTACACTTTATGCGCTTAGAAACGGCTTCTTTAATACCGATGGGAGCATTCAAGAAGAAGCCTTACGCATGTCAATGCCAAATATCAATATAGCTTTCAAGATCAATACCCAAACAGGTCGTCCTGACACATATCTAAATGGTGAGAATGTAGAGCAAGACATACGGACAATGGAGGTTTCCTCCCATGTTAGCCCTATTGCTACCCTACCATTTGTTCGTGAAGCCCTCGTAGTACAACAACAAGCAATGGGAAAAGAAAAAGGTATTGTTATGGATGGACGCGATATAGGCACAGTTGTATTTCCTAATGCAGAGTTAAAAATTTTTGTTACTGCATCATCAAGGGTGCGTGCTCAGCGTCGCTATAACGAGCTAAAGGCAAAAGGAATACCTGCAAACTTCGATGAAATCTTGAAAAATGTGGAGGAACGCGATTATATTGATTCGCATAGAGAAATTTCACCTCTACGTCGTGCCAACGATGCGCTTGAACTTGATAATAGTTATCTTACCATTAAAGAACAACAAGCTTGGCTATTGGAACAAGTTAAGAAAATAGTAAAATAATAGCTATAAGTGCCAGCCCCGCGAGGCGTAGGATATGTAGAATATCTTGCTGGCGATTAGCTGTATATAGATTATGTCAGTGATAAACGTGAGATTATCGAAGAACAGACGGGTGAGATACACAACATAGAGGTCTTTGTTGCATTCTTTCCATGTAGTCATTATAATTGTAGCATAATGGACATTTGAGAAGTTTTAGCCTACCAAATGTCCATTACGCCAAAAATTTAACAGATAGACTGTTATTAAACTATGCTTCTTTATTCTTTCTGCCTAGTCTTCACCAGAGAACTGTCTTATACGCTGCTCTTCTGAAAGTTTACAAACAAGTAAAGTATCATTCTTTTCGGCAACAATATAGCCATCTAAACCTTGCACGATCACCTTTTTCTCATCAGAGGCATGCACTATGGTGTTTTTAGTATCAAAAACTTGTATATTAGAACCAACTAGTGTGTTACCATAAAGATCGTGAGGCGTTTGTGCAAGCAGTGATCCCCATGTTCCTAAATCACTCCAACCAAAGTCTGCTGGGTGTACAAATATCTCTTCAGCTTTTTCCATAATGGCATAGTCAACAGAAATATTTTCACATTCTGGATAAACCTCATTGATCGTTTCTTGCTCTGCTTCTGTACCTAAAACATTCATAATACGTTCAAACAAGCGTGCGGTACTTGGTTGATAGATACGAAAAGCATTGATAATGGTAGAGGCACTCCAAATAAAGATACCAGCATTCCAAAAGAAATTGTTTTGCTTAATATACTTCTCTGCTGTTTCAAGATTTGGTTTTTCTTTAAACTGATCCACTCGGAACACCTCTTTGTTACGAGCTGAAAACGAACTAAGATCAGCCTTTATATAACCATAGCCAGTTTCAGGTCGCGTTGGTTTCATACCTAAAGTAACGATAGCATCCGACTGTGCAGTAAACTTTAAGCAGTTATTGATAACACGTTTAAACTCAATAGGATTAGTAACAATATGGTCGCTAGGAGTCACAACAATGTTTGCCTTAGGATTTTCTTTCTTTATTCTCCAACTAACATAGGCTATACAAGGCGCAGTATTACGGCGACAAGGCTCGCTCAAAACATGATTAGATGGTATATTCGGCAACTGTTCACGAACAATACTTACATACTTTTCATTAGTTACCACCCAAACATTTTCTGAAGGTACTACATCTCTAAAACGATCAAGTGTAAGCTGAAGCAACGATTTTCCTACACCCAAAACATCTATAAACTGTTTGGGATGATCGGATGTACTCATAGGCCAAAACCTACTCCCCACACCACCAGCCATTATTACCAAATGATTGTCTGTTCGACTCATAGCTAAATTAATATTTATAATTATAAATGCAAATATACAAATAATATAAGAAAATAAAAGATTTATAGCAAATATTTACGAATTTATCGGCTATAAATCATTACAACACAAAGAATACTTACAAAAAGATAGTTAGAAAAGCTTTAAAAGTAGCTCATCTCCATTAGATTTGCTCTCTGAGGTGATAGCATCCTTAAATTCAAAAAGTAACTGTCGAGAATCGTTAACATTATTATTAATACAATAAAGCCCTTTCCCTATCTTTTTTATAATAGATAATTCAGTACGCGAATTAGTCCTAAGATAACTTTTCACCTCTCTATAAACGTCATTAAAGGAGATAGGATTAAACAAAGTGTTCCTAGAGTTATGAACATGGCGTGAAATCTTCTTTGCCGAAAGTCCTTCGCTCCCTGCCTCTAGTAATACATATATTATTTCTTTATCGTATAGCATAAAAATAAAGAGAGTTCATACAACTTTTATTATATGAACTCCCTCCTAATTAGATAATCTAACTTATTAAGCTAGCGAAACTAGCTTACCATCGCCAATAATCTTTCCTTCTTTGAATAACCAACCTAAGCCTAGGTAGGTCTCTTCAATACTAATCTTTGCAATAGAAGCTATTTCTTTAACATTAAGACCTTTTTCTGTTGAAGCCAAAGCTTGGTATACATCACCTGCTTTAAAGCCTATACTCTCGGCATTAATAACTACTTCTACTGTTGCTTTTTTAGCTGTAGACTTCTTAGCTGCTGCCTTAGAAGTTGCTGAAACTTTCTTTTCTGCCATATTCTTTGGAAAAACCTTATTAAAATAACAATCTTATACTGAGAGCAAAGATACGCTTTAGATGCGAAAAAGTGAAATAATTTTCAAAGAAATATAAACACTTCTTATATTGTTCAGCATGAAAAAAGTTATTTTTTGATATAAATCAAAGAATACTAAGCTTTTAAGTCTAGCTTAATTTGGAGTTCATCAAGTTGTTTTGGGTCAAGTGCAGATGGTGCATCAAGCATTACATCACGACCGCTATTATTTTTTGGAAAAGCAATACAGTCGCGAATACTATCTAAGCCTGCCATGATACTAACAAAACGATCTAAACCAAAGGCAAGCCCTGCATGAGGAGGTGCACCATATTTGAAAGCATTCATCAAGAATCCGAACTGTTCTTCTGCACGTTCTTTAGTAAAGCCTAACTCTTTGAACATACGCTCTTGTAGCTTAGTATCATGAATACGGATAGATCCTCCACCCACTTCTATACCATTGCACACAAAATCATAAGCTAACGCACGTACTTGATCTGGGTGTTCATCAAGCAATGAAAGGTCAGCAGGGTTTGGCATAGTAAATGGATGGTGAGTAGCCATAAGGCGCTGTTCTTCATCACTCCATTCGAACAATGGGAAATCAACGATCCATAAGCACTTAAACACATTCTTATCGCGCAAACCTAGGCGATCGCCCATTTCAAGGCGTAAACTACAAAGTTGAGTACGAACTTTATTAGGTTTTTCACCAGACAAAATTAAAACAAGATCTCCATCCTTAGCACCTGTTGTTTCTTTCACCTTTTGAAGCTGCTCTGGGGAATAGAACTTATCTATAGAACTTTTCACCGATCCATCAGCACCATACTTAATAAATACAAGTCCGTGAGCCCCCACCTGTGGTCGTTTAACAAAGTCAGTAAGCTCATTTAATTGCTTTCGACTATATTCTGCACAATTAGGAACAACAATACCACCTATATAATTTGCTTCATTGAATACGGAGAACTCACCTGTTCCTTTTAAATCGTCCATCAATTCAACAAATTCCATACCGAAACGCAAGTCTGGTTTGTCAGATCCGAAACGCTTCATTGCCTCTTGCCAAGGCATCTGCTCTAGTTTTGGAAGCTCTACACCACGAATTTCACGGAACAAAACGCGACACATTTCCTCAAACATATTGATAACATCGTCCTGATCTACGAACGACATCTCACAGTCAACCTGCGTAAATTCAGGCTGACGATCTGCTCGCAAGTCTTCATCGCGGAAACATTTAGCTATTTGGAAGTAACGATCAAAACCTGCTATCATTAATAGCTGCTTCAAAGTTTGTGGACTCTGTGGCAAAGCATAGAACTGACCAGGGTTCATACGAGAAGGCACAATAAAGTCGCGTGCACCCTCTGGTGTAGAGCCAATAAGGATCGGTGTCTCTACTTCCATAAAATTTTGAGCGTCCAAGAAATTACGAATCATAATCGTCATCTTGTGGCGCAATTCCATATTCTTACGAACAGTAGCACGGCGAAGATCCAAATAACGATACTTCATACGAAGCTCATCGCCACCATCTGTGTTATCTTCAATAGTAAAAGGAGGTGTTAATGCAGGACTTAAAACATTAAGTTCTTTTACAATAATCTCAACATCACCTGTTTCAATTTTGTCATTTTTACTCTGACGTTCATTTACAATACCCTTTGCTTGAATACAAAATTCACGACCAAGCTTATTAGCCTCACCGCAAAGAGCAGCATCCTCTGCCTCGTTAAATACTAATTGTGTGATACCATAGCGATCACGTAAATCAACGAAGGTCATACCGCCCATCTTTCTTGAACGCTGAACCCATCCAGAAAGCGTTACTTCTTTACCTGTATCGGCAAGACGAAGCTCACCACAAGTTTTTGTACGATACATAATCTATATATGTTTTATTTGTTATTCTTTCTTGCAAAGTTAATAAGTTTATATGAAAATGAAGAAAATTACCTAGCAAGATCTACCATATTACTTACATTATGTATACTGTGGCGATTTACACTTTATGTTTTATCTTAACTTATTACTTTGATTATTCTTTGTTTATTTGTGCTTAAATAAGTAAATTTGTACGCTTGATAATTTCACAATAAGGCTTCATTATTTCATATTGAGCCTTGTCTTTATCATAAGCAATTGGATTAAGCGTTGCTTTTCCACGACTCATCAATATTTGGAGATATAAAAGAAAAGATATGAAAAAATTAACTCTCGTCGTTGTAACACTCTTTGCCACAATGATTTGTTTTACAACAGGTTGTACTAGTAAGAAAACAGAAACGACTAATGACAGTTCACAAACCGACTCAACAATCTTAAATTCTACCGAGGAGGAAGACTCTGCTTCAAAAGTTATTGCAGAAACGCCGATGCCTAAAACAGCCGATCAGCTATTTGACGACTTCTTTTTCAACTTCATCGCTAATAACAAGCTCCAACGCGCACGTATAAAATTCCCTTTATATCAGAACAAGTTTGGTAAAATTAGCAATCTCCCTCGTAGCAAATGGAGCTTTGACCGTTTCTTCCGTCCACAAGGATATTATACCCTAATTTTCGATAATGAAGAACAAGCTAAATATGCCCACTCAACAGATATTGACTCTGTTGTTGTAGAAAAGATTTTCTTAAAAGAGAATACTGTAAAACAATATTGGTTCGATCATCAAGAAGGAAAATGGATGATGAGCCAAATTCGCGAACTAAACTTTAAAGAAAGCTACAATGCTGATTTTCTAAACTTCGTAAAAGTGTTTTTTAAGAAGAACGGGGAGGGTATGGTAAAGAACCCTTTACCATATAAAGGATCTGATCCTAATGGTGAAGAAACAAACATTATCAACACAACAATTCCTGCAGAGGAATGGAGTACATTCCTGCCAGAAATTCCTAACAATGTTATTTTTAACATTCTCTATGGACAAAAGTATAAGCCAGGAAAAGAAAAGATACTTACTTTTCGTGGGCTTGCCAATGGGTTAGAGACTGAACTTATTTTCCAAAATAATGGAAAGAAGTGGCAATTAGTAAAGATAGTTGCTTTCTAAAAACAATTATAAGTGTTTCACCTCACATTACCAATGAAAGATTACGCCAACTATAATTTACAGAAGCATAACACCTTTGGCATTGATGTGCAATGTCAAAGGTTTGTGGAGTATAACTCCATCGAAGAAGCGCAAGCTCTAGTACGATTACTCACACCAGCCGATGAACCTATCCTCATCCTTGGTGGTGGTAGCAACTTACTGCTTACAAAGGACTATAAAGGCACGGTAATCCACTCTGGTATTAAGTTTCTCAAACAACTTGATGATGAACACGTGCAGTGTGGGTCAGGCTTTGGGTGGGACGACTTTGTAGATTTCTGCTGTAATCACCAGCTCTATGGTGCAGAAAACTTGTCGATTATCCCAGGTGAAGTGGGTGCTAGTGCTGTTCAAAATATTGGAGCATACGGTGCAGAAGCAAAAGATCTCATTGATACGGTAGAAGTTGTAGAGATTGCTACTGGTGAAGTGAAAACTTTTACCAATGCAGAGTGTGCCTATAGCTATCGTCAAAGCAAGTTCAAGAATGAATGGCGTGATAAGTTTTTAGTAACCTCGGTTACTTATAAGCTTAGCAAAACTTACGAACCTAAGCTCGACTATGGCAACATCCGACGCGCTTTAGCCGACAAGAATATCACCACCCCATCTGTACATGAGCTTCGCCAAACTATTACTGAAATACGAAACGCTAAACTTCCTGATACTAAAATAGTTGGTAATGCTGGTAGCTTCTTTATGAATCCTATAGTTTCTACAGAAAAATACCTTACCCTTGTTGAGCAGTTTGGCGATCTTCCACATTATACGATAGATGATACTCATGAGAAGATCCCAGCAGGTTGGTTGATTGATCAATGTGGATGGAAAGGAAAGAATTTAGGAAAAGCAGGGGTTTATGATAAGCAAGCCCTCGTACTCGTTAATCTTGGCGGAGCTACAGGATCTGAAATTGTAAAATTATACCAAACTATTCAACACGATGTAAAGCAGAAATTTGATATTAATATTTATCCAGAAGTTAATATCAAGTAATACAATTCATCTTATAGAAAGAAAGGAGAACTGATGAAAAACAATATTAAGGTTACATTTCTAGGCACAGGAACTTCAAATGGAGTACCCTTTATTGGCTGTAAGTGTGAGGTCTGTACAAGTACCGACCCTCATGACAAACGCCTCAGATCATCAGCACTGATAGAGACAGAAAACACACGATTGCTCATCGACTGTGGCCCCGACTTCCGCCAACAGATACTCCCACAACCTTTCCGAAAGATAGATGGTGTGCTACTCACGCATATTCATTATGATCATGTAGGTGGTATTGATGACCTACGTGCCTTTTGCGCCCTAGGCGATATTGATGTTTATGCCAATAAACACACCTGCGAGGGACTCCATCACAATATCCCTTACTGCTTTACAGACCATCTTTATCCCGGTGTACCAAAACTCAATCTACATAGTGTCGAACCTCATCAAAAACTGCATATAGGCGATTTTGAAGTGGAACCCTTTGAGGTTATCCACGGTAAACTCCCCATCTTAGGTTATCGCATAGGATCATTAGCTTACATCACCGATATGAAGTCTATTGAAGATAAAGAATTACTTTCACTTAAAGGAATAAAAACTCTTATTATAAATGGTTTACGTTGGGATCGTCCTCATCATTCTCACCAACTTATCCCAGAAGCCATTACCTTTAGTAAGCAGATTAAAGCCGAACAAACCTACCTTATCCACATGACTGATCGTGCAGGGCTTCATGCCGAATCACAAAAGCGTTTGCCTGAGAATGTACACTTTGCATACGATGGGCAAATACTACATTTATAACTATATTACAAGTTTTTCTTTCACCCTCATTAAGTATACACCGCTATGAAAATCGTTGCTGCATTCGATTCTTTTAAAGGATCGTTATCAGCCCAAGATATTGTTACGATTGTGGGAAAGGCTGTAAGAACAACTCTTCCTAATGCCACAATCACAGAACTACCTCTTGCCGATGGTGGTGAAGGCACTACTGAAGCTTTGGCACATTATCTAAATGCTTCATGGCAAATATGTAATGCTCACGATGCACTTATGCGCCCTATCACCACGAAATATGCTATTAGCAGCAATGGCACTACTGCTATTATGGACATGGCATCTGCTGCTGGGCTAACCCTCCTATCCTCTGAAGAACGCAACCCTATGCTTACTACCACGTTTGGTGTTGGAGAAATGCTAAAAGATGCTATATCCAAAGGCTGTAAACACATTCTTTTAGGCATAGGTGGCAGTGCCACTAATGATGCTGGTATAGGAATGTTAGCCGCTTTGGGAGTAAAGTTCTATGATAATCACAAGCGTGAGGTAACCCCTATTGGGAAAAATCTCAAGCTTATTAGCTCGGTTGACTTGAGTAAGATAATCAACTTAAAAACAATTACTATAGATGTAATTTGTGATGTAACCAATCCCTTATACGGACCAAATGGCGCTGCCCATATATATGCAAAGCAAAAAGGAGCAAACAGCACCGAAATTATAGAACTAGACAATGGACTACGCCACTTTGCCACATTATGCACAACTAATCCTAACACAAGCGGAGCTGGTGCTGCTGGAGGATTAGGATATGCGCTTCTATCACTCAATGCAAACCTAAAAAATGGTGCAGAGATCGTTCTCGAAACGGCTCAACTAGCCCATCATATACAAGATGCCGACCTAATTTTCACGGGTGAGGGAAAGATAGACGAACAAACGCTTTGTGGCAAACTGCCTTTTGCAGTTCTTCAGATGGCAAAGCATATCCAAAAACCTGTCATAGCGTTAGCTGGATGCGTAGAAAACAAAGACAAATTGCTTACAGCAGGATTTAAAGATGTACAAAGTATCAATGCGCTTTACAATCCAAACGTACCTATTACAGAGCTAATGAAAACCTCTGTGGCTGCAGAAAACTTATACAACACTGTGGTACTGATACTAGATAAATACAGCCAATAACTCGCAAAAAGATCCTAAACAATAATTACACAATTACTGTTTAGGATCTTTTTTATTGTTATTTATGATAAGTTTCATACACTATACTTGTCATTTACACATATATTTTTTATATTTGCACATCACAAACTTATTGTGCAAAGAATAATTTTAGGATATAAAGGACAATGTCTATATCAAAAACAAGACAAACCTTAGTGGATGTAGCACGCCAATTATTTGCTAAGAATGGCATTGCTAACACCACTATGAACGACATAGCCAAGGCTTCTGGTAAAGGACGACGCACACTTTACACCTATTTTAAGAGTAAAGACGATGTATATTATGCTGTGATAGAAGCCGAACTAGAACGACTATCTGACAAACTTGACGAGGTAGCCGCTAAGCATAGTAGCCCACAAGACAAAATCATTGAGCTTATTTATACCCACCTTTCTATGATTAAGGAAACTGTAATTCGTAACGGTAACTTACGTGCAGAGTTTTTCCGAAATATTTGGATGGTGGAGCGAGTGCGTAAAAAGTTTGATGAAGACGAAATAGAACTCTTCAAAAAAGTTTATACAGAGGCTAAAAATGATGACGAGTTTGATATAGATAATGTGGAGCTAGTTGCAGAAATTACCCACTACTGCATTAAAGGACTTGAAGTTCCATTTATTTATGGACGAATAGGACATGGGTTAACAGAGGAAACTAGTAAGCCTGTTGTTGCAAAAGTAGTATATGGTGCGCTAGGCAAAGCAGGTATGAAAAAAAAAGGATCATTAATAATAAACAAATAAAATAACAAACAGAAAATGGGATTATTAACAGGAAAAACAGCCCTTATTACAGGTGCTGCACGTGGTATTGGTAAAGCTATTGCATTAAAATATGCACAAGAAGGTGCAAACGTAGCATTCACCGACCTATTTATCGATGAAGAACACGGTGGTCTTGAAACCGAGAGAGAAATTCAAGCACTAGGTGTTAAAGCAAAAGGCTATGCTAGCAATGCAGCTAACTTTGATGAAAGTGCTGAAGTTGTGGCTAAAGTAAAGGAAGAGTTCGGTTCTGTAGATATTCTTGTTAACAACGCAGGTATTACCAAAGACGGTTTGATGCTTCGTATGACAGAACAACAGTGGGACGCAGTTATCGCTGTAAACTTAAAGAGTGCATTCAACTTTATCCATGCTTGCGTACCAGTAATGATGCGTCAACGTGGTGGTTCTATCATTAATATGGCAAGTGTAGTAGGTGTTCACGGTAATGCTGGACAAGCCAACTATGCAGCTTCAAAAGCTGGCTTGATTGCCCTTGCTAAGAGCGTAGCTCAGGAAATGGGACCTAAGGGTATCCGTGCAAATGCTATTGCTCCCGGCTTTATCGACACTGCTATGACTCAAGCATTGCCTGATGAAGTGCGCAAAGAATGGGCTTCTAAGATTCCATTGCGCCGTGGCGGTACTGTAGACGATATAGCTAACACTGCTGTTTACCTAGCTTCTGACCTATCTAGTTATGTTTCTGGACAGGTATTGCAGGTTGATGGCGGTATGAATATGTAATTTATAACTATCACATAAGGTGGTTTTAGGGTACTTTAAAAATAAATTCTTCCCTAATAACCGCCTTTTTTCATTTTGAAGTGGTCATCACTTCAGCAAACACACATTGAGGATCTAATAATTAAAAAGCTATGAACGTTGTTTACGAAGATAACCATCTCATCATCGTATATAAAGAAGCAGGTGAGATTGTACAAGGGGATAAAAGTGGAGATGAGCCACTATCAGAAATGGTAAAACGGTGGATTAAGGAGAAATATCAGAAACCAGGCAATGTTTTTCTTGGTGTGGTACATCGCCTTGATCGCCCCGTAGCAGGACTAGTTATCTTCGCACGCACATCAAAAGCACTTACACGCCTTAACGAGATGTTTCGTAATGGCGATATTCATAAAACTTATTGGGCTATTGTACAACAGCCACCAATAGAATCAGAGAACACGCTGACCGATTGGTTAGTACGCAACACACAGCAAAACAAGAGTTATGCTTACAATATGCCAGCACCAATGGCAAAAAAATCGATATTGCACTACAAGACCATTAGTAGCACAGAAAGATATACGTTATTAGAGGTTAACCTTATGACGGGTCGCCATCACCAAATTCGGTGCCAACTTGCAAACATAGGATGCCCCATTAAAGGTGATTTGAAATATGGTGCTGCACGCTCCAATCCCGATGGAAGTATCTGTCTGTTAAGTCATAAAGTGGAATTTGTTCATCCTGTTTCTAAAAAGAAAATAAAAGTAGTTTCTCCCCTACCTATGGACAATCTTTGGCAAGCCATCAACCCAAAGAATGAAGCCGAAGGAGTAACAATTACAGATTAAAGCATCTATTAAATAGCAAAGGATTATCTGTCTTATAGTAAAAGGTTACCTATCAACTAATAAATGAGCATCTTTTACTTTGATTTTTAATTTATTTTTGATTTTAAAATAAGCTAAAATTTATAGAAAAATAAATTATTTTTGAGTTCAAAAGTTCATCTATTTCATCATAAGAGATGAACTTTTACATAAAAAGAGGTAACACCTTATCACTAAGAAGCTTACCTCTTACTTTTGCTTGAAATTGATTTTGCTCTAAAGAAAACAATCTTAAAAATGTGGATAGACGATATTTTATAAGTACATTTGCAAATATGAAAAGTGAAACTTTAAAAGGAAATCTATACGCAATATTATCAGCCTCCACGTTTGGAACAATCCCCTTGTTTTCTGTTCCGCTCATGAAGGCAGGATTTGCCTTACCCTCTGTTTTAATATATAGATATGCTTTTGGTTGCATCTTTATGCTTGCAGTATTGCTATTGCTAAAGAAGAATATGCGCATTGATAAAAAAGAAGCACTAGAAATAGCTTTCTGCTCCCTACTATACACCGCCTCTTCCATCTGCTTGTTTGAGGGATACAACTATATGCCAAGTGGTGTAGCAACAACTTTGCTCTTTTCTTACCCCGTATGGACAGAACTTTTGCTTATCATTTTTGTGCATGAGAAACTCACCTTACGCATTAGCTTTGCTATCATTTTTGCAGTTTTGGGAGTAGCTTTTTTAGGAGGAATAGCCAACTCTACAGGAGCTTACCCCATACAGGGTGTACTTTTTGAGCTGGGTTCAGGATTATGCTATGCTGTTTATATGGTAATTTTTCCTCGTATGAAAATTTGCCGAGTACCTGCACTAAAAGTAAATTTTTATATATTCATTGCAGCTATGCTCTATCTGCTTATTTATTCGGGCATTACAACAGGGGGTATTCAAAGATTAGATAATTGGGAAGCTTGCCTATCACTTATCTTACTAGGGCTTATCCCTACCACCATCAGCAACTTGGCGTTGGTCAAAGCTATGCGCTTTACATCTTCGGCTAACGTAGCTATTTTGGGTGCTTTCGAACCGCTAACAGCAATAATAATAGGTATATTCCTACTGGGTGAACCTCTTACGCTATCCATAAGCATAGGCATCGTGCTTATCATTGCCGCTGTAAGCAGTTTAATCATTCATGGCAACAAGTTTTTGTCGTATTATAAACTAAGTAGTCTCATCTTCCATAAACGACATACAAAACGAAATGAAACATAAGATTTGGTTGTATATCCTAGCTATTTCTATTGTATTTCTTTGGGGTGCTACCTTTGTGAACACCAAAGTGTTATACAATGCGGGACTTCATCCACTTGACATATTTATTATTCGCTTCGTTATAGCTTATCTTTGTATATGGACAATATCACCAAGAACACTATGGGCAAACTCGTGGCGCGATGAGTTGAATATGGTTTGGCTAGGCATTACAGGAGGATCGCTCTACTTCTTAGCCGAGAACTATGCTGTAGGTTTATCGCTCGTAACAAATGTTAGCTTCTTAGTATGCACGGCTCCACTTGTTACGGTGATTTTAGGCTTAGCTTTCGTAAAGAGCATAAAAGCAAGCTGGAAATTGATATTAGGTTCACTAGTTGCTGTGATAGGCGTGGGATTAGTCATTTTTAATGGACACTTCGTATTACATCTTAATCCTTTAGGCGACTTTTTAGCCCTTGTAGCCTCCTTTGCATGGGCTATTTATTCATTACTAATGAAGAAAATATCCAATCAATATTCCGCCATATTTATCACTCGTAAAGTATTCTTCTACGGTCTTGTAACCGTACTTCCCATATATCTTTTTGAACCATGGACAACATCATGGAGTATGCTCTGTGAACCTAAAATATGGATTAATCTCGTATTTTTAGGTGTTATAGCCTCATTTGTATGCTTTTTGCTTTGGGCATGGGTAATTGCAAAGATAGGAGCTATGAAGGCTTCCAACCTGATTTATTTAAACCCAGTATCTACCTTCGTAACGAGTGCCATCTTCCTAGATGAACCTATAACGATCATGTCGTTCTTGGGTTCTGCCTTTATCTTGCTTGGAGTAAGCATTGCCAATAAGGCTAAGGGAATATAACAATCGTGATTTAGGTAAAAAATAAAACAACTAAACAATAAAAGAATAAAATATGACAAAGACAGTTTTAGTAACAGGAGCCACTAGTGGCATTGGTGAAGCATGTGTCAGGCGCTTTGCAAAAGAAGGTTATAGAGTAATTATTGCTGGAAGAAATCGCAATAAGCTGACCGATCTTGGTAAAAAATTAATGGAAGATGGTGTGGAAGTACTTGGCTTAGAGTTTGATGTTCGCGACCATATTGCTGCAGAAAAGGCTATTAACAGTATGCCTGAAGAATGGAAAGACATTGATGTACTAGTAAACAATGCAGGTTTGGCACTTAGCTTGGACAAAGAATACGAGTTAAGCATTGAGGAAATGGAAACAATGGTGGACACAAATATCAAGGGCTTATTCTTCATGACGAAACTAATAGTACCGGGTATGGTACGTCGTAACAAGGGACATGTCATTAACATAGGCTCATTAGCTGGCGATGGTGCTTACGCTGGAGGAAGTGTTTACTGTGCAACAAAAGCTGCTGTTAAAATATTAAGCGATGGTTTACGCATTGATGTTGCCGATACTAAGATACGTGTAACAGATGTTAAACCTGGCTTAGTAGAAACCAACTTCTCGAATGTTCGCTTCCATGGCGACAAAGCGAAGGCTGGTAATGTTTATAAAGGCATTACTCCTCTGTCTGGAGATGATATTGCCGATGTTGTATTCTATGCAGCAAACGTCCCTGAACATGTACAAATAGCAGAAGTGCTTGTAACTGCTACACACCAAGCAAATAGTTATGTTGTAGCACGTAACAATCAATAAAAAACGCGAGTTCGGTGATAGCATTATCATCGAACTCGCATTTCAATATTCAATAAGCAACTACTGTACCGAGTTTTATATCCTCGTTTGCTTTCACCTTTATCTAAAAGCAAATACCAATTGTCTACCTGCCAATACAGCAATAAAGCCTAAAGCAAGGCTAGCAAACACATAGAGCAGCGACATTGTGAAGTTATCATTCTTTATAAGTGAAACATTCTCATTCATAAAGGTAGAAAAAGTTGTAAATCCACCACAAAGACCTGTTGTAAGAAGAAGTCGTGTAGAAGGATTAATACTATGATTTTCTGGAAGTGTAGAGAACACACCGATAAGAAAACACCCTAAAACATTTACAGCAAAAGTTCCCAACGGAAAAGCTCCAAACACAGAGAGTTTTAGCAGTTGCGAAATAAGATAACGCAAACCGCCACCAAAGAAACTACCCATTCCTACTATAAAAAAATCTTTTATCATCTTATATTTTATTTTTTGTTCTACAATAAAATGCTATCTATATAGGAATAAAATCCTATTCTTATAGTATAAGAAAATATTTAGGCATAAAAAAAAGGGATCATCCCCCCTATAAAAGAAAAAACGGCTGAGCAACCGCTCTACCGTTATCTCCGAAAAACATCCGTCTCGCGACGTCAATTTTCTACAATCTTTACCTAAAATATAACTAAAAACCTAAATCTATTACTAACCTAAACAATTTTTCTATAATCCTGAGCAATCTTGATTACCTAGAACTAATATCTATTAGAATATTTTCTAGTGCCAATTGATTTGGCTTATTTCTTAATTGCAATGCAAAGGTACGATCTTTTATAATACCTCGCAAGCGTTTGAATAATATTTTTTATCAAAACGCTTATTTATTGACATAAATCAAGCAAAATAACAAGAAATCAAGCATTTTGTTTACAACTTTAATATTTCTCATAATGCGCCCTACAACATTTCTATTTAAAGAGAGAAATGTTTGTTATGCAACAATTATATATTAAGATTGACTATCATTCTTTGTGCTAAAGCATATAGGAAAAGTGCAGAATGAGGTATAAAAAATAGTCTATCTACTTCAAAATATAATAATGAATAGTTACCTTTGCATAAGATAGGCTGCATTCAGCAATAATCAAGCAAGCTTGTACTGTACTATCGTTAGAAACAATATAATAATTATATAAATGAAAATTCATACCCTTATATGCTCAATGATGATAGGACTTTGTAGCCCTACAATGGCACAAACACATGATGTAACTTTAAAGATTGTCGAAACTTCTGATGTACATGGAGCTTTTTTCCCATACGATTTTATCACCCGATCGCCCAAGAGTGGCTCAATGGCAAGAGTGAGCACGTATGTTAACCAATTAAGAAAAGAGAATGGGAAACAGAACGTTTATTTGCTTGATAATGGGGATATCCTTCAAGGGCAACCTATTTCTTACTACTATAATTATGTAGCTAAGGATAAAGAAAATATTGCAGCTTCGGTGCTAAACTACTTAAAGTATGATGCGGCAACCGTAGGCAACCATGATATAGAGACAGGGCATAATGTTTATGACAAGTGGTTTAAAGAGCTAAAAATGCCTATTTTAGGTGCAAATGTTATTAATAAGAAAACTAACAAACCCTATCTTTCGGAATATTATATTATCAAAAAAGAGAATGGAGTTAAGGTCGGTGTAATAGGAATGATAACACCTGCTATTCCAAACTGGTTGAAAGAGAGTATATGGAGTGGACTTGAATTCAAGGAAATGGTAAGTTGCGCCAAAGAAACGATACAAAAGATGAAAGCAGAAGAACACCCTGACGTGATCATTGGGCTATTTCACTCTGGCTGGGATGGTGGTATTGTAACATCAGAATATGCAGAAGACGCTTCTAAAGAAGTGGCTAAACAAGTACCTGGATTTGATATTGTTTTCTTCGGACACGACCACACGCCTCACAATTCAATGGAAACATCTGTTACAGGTAAGCAAGTAATATGCTTAGATCCTGCCAATAATGCTCAAAAGGTAGCAGTAGCTACTATCACACTTTCTAGTAAAGGCAAAGGCAAAAAGAAAACTTTCTATGTAAAAAATATCAGTGGGGAACTTATAGATATTAGGAATTTAGCAATTGACACGACATATACTAACTACTTTGAAAAGAATATAGAGGAGGTAAAACAATGGAGCGATAAGGTTATTGGAAATTTCCAAAACACCATATATACTAAAGATTCCTACTTTGGCAACTCTGCATTTAATGATTTAATCTTAAATCTTGAATTAGAAATTACTAAAGCTGATATAGCGTTCAATGCGCCCCTACTCTTCGATGCTTCTATCAAAGCTGGTCCTATAACAGTGGCGGATATGTTCAACCTTTATAAGTTTGAAAACCAACTATGTACAATGAAACTCACTGGTAAGGAAATTCGCAACTATCTAGAGATGAGTTATGACCTATGGGTGAACACCATGAAGAGTCCTGACGATCACCTTTTGTTGCTAGCCGATACCAAAAACGATGCACAGCGATTAGGTTTTAAGAACTTTTCATTTAATTTTGACTCTGCTGCAGGTATCGATTATACCGTTGATGTTACCAAACCAAATGGACAGAAAGTTGCTATCCTACAGATGAGCAATGGTGAGAAGTTCGACGAAAACAAATGGTATACAGTAGCGGTAAATAGCTATCGCGCCAATGGTGGTGGCGAACTATTGACCAAAGGAGCAGGCATTCCTCACGACCAACTCACGAAACGTATCATCTGGGAAAGCGAACGCGATCAGCGTTTCTATCTGATGCAAGAGATAGAAAAGGCAGGAACTATGAATCCTAAAGCAAATTCTAATTGGAAATTTATACCTGAAAGTTGGACAATACCTGCTGCAGCAAGAGATAAGCAACTACTCTTTGGAAAATAAATTCTCACAGAGTGTTTATTAGCAGGACTACACATTAATATATAAGGTATACGCCATGAAGTATTGGTTCATATTTTGTAAAACCGACATTATACTCGAGAAGAGAGGTGATACTTATACCATCCCATACGCAGAAGAACCGCCTGTACCTACTCGCCCATGGACACATATAATGGATATTACACCAACTGAAGACGGTACAGAGGTAAAGGCTTTCAAGATTGATGAAGCAATCACGAATGATCCAAGATATGAAATGTGTGGACTACGTGCTTCCTTTTACAAACTTTCCACAGAACTTTACTTGAAAGCAGGAAAGTGCCAAGAGCTACTTTATTGGGATCAAAATACAATATTTTGTGGTGTATGTGGTAGTCCGATGAAAATGCACACAGAAATATCCAAACGATGTACTAACTGTGGTAAAGAGGTTTGGCCTCAATTAGCAACCGCCATTATCGTGCTTGTCCATCGTGGCAATGAAGTTCTATTAGTACATGCTCGCAACTTCAAAACCAATTTTTATGGACTTGTTGCAGGTTTTGTAGAGACAGGAGAAACTTTAGAAGAGGCTACACACAGAGAAGTATTGGAAGAAACGGGGATAGAAATAAAGAATTTACAATATTTTGGTTCACAACCATGGCCATACCCTTGTGGATTAATGGTAGGATTCTTTGCAGAATATGACGGAGGAAGCCTTCAATTACAAAGAAGTGAGCTATCAAAGGGCAATTGGTTTCATAAAGATAGCTTACCAACGATTCCCGAACCTCTCTCTATAGCTCGTATGATGCTTGATCACTGGTTAGAAAATCAATAATCAAATAAATAAAATCTTTTAAGAGTATGACTTTTTTATCTAAAGCATTAGGATTTAATCCTAAGCAGATGAAACTCCGCACAGAGATTATTGCGGGAGCTACAACGTTTTTAACTATGAGCTATATCTTAGCTGTTAACCCCGCAATCTTATCCTCTACGGGTATGGATAAAGGTGCTCTTTTCACAGCTACAGCTTTAGCTTCGGCAATAGCAACTCTCTTACTTGCCTTTATGGCTAAACTACCATTCGCCCAAGCACCATCTATGGGATTGAATGCGTTCTTTGCATACACCCTTTGCCAAACGATGGGATACTCGTGGCAGAATACCCTTGCTATCATGGTCATTGAGGGTTTGGCTTTCATTCTTATAACTTTCTTTAATGTAAGAGAGAAGATCCTCGATTCTATCCCTAACAATCTGCGTTTTGCTATTTCTGCAGGCATCGGTATGTTTATCGCCTTTATCGGACTTAAAAATGCTGGTATTATCGTAGCAAAAGAAGCTACTTTTGTAGGGTTAGGAGCTTTTACGCCAACTTGTATCTTAGGTATCATTGCCATTTTGTTAAGCGGTGCACTCATGGCAAATAATGTTAAAGGATCACTATTCTGGAGTATTATTATCACAACAGTGATTGGTATTCCGATGGGGGTTACTACATTCAACGAAGGGTGGCTCCCTGTTTCAATGCCACAAGATATCTCACCTATCTTCTGTAAATTCGATTTCACTGGCTTATTTAGTTTGAAGACAATCCTTGTGGTATTCTCTTTGCTATTAGTGAATATCTTTGATACGCTAGGTACACTAATGGGATTAGCTGATAAAACAGGTATTGTACAAGAAGATGGAAGCATTCCTCACGTGAAAGAAGCAATGATGAGCGATGCTATCGGTACTACTATTGGTGCAGCACTAGGTAGTTCTACTATCTCTACCTATGTAGAAAGTGCTAGTGGTGTAGCAGAAGGTGGTCGATCAGGAATGACTTCTTTTGTAGTAGGTATTTTATTTATCCTAGCATTGTTCCTCTCTCCTATATTTATGATTATTCCAAGTGCTGCTACTAGTGGTGCTTTAGTAATGGTAGGTGTGTTGATGCTTGATTCTGTTAAGAAGATTAACTTAGATGATATTTCAGAATCATTCCCTGCTTTCATCACAATGATAACTATGGTGCTTAGCTATTCTATAGCAGATGGTGTTTGCCTCGGTATCCTAGCTTTTGTTATTATGAAAGCTTGCACTAAGAAATGGAAAGATCTCAATTGGACTCTTTTTATACTTTCTATTCTATTTGTACTTTATTTCGTTAATAATTAGGAAGTTAGTTTATCACAAAGTAGCAAAATTTACACATTCTATAACTTAAAGAAAAGTGCATCTACCCTATAGATGCACTTTTTTCTTCAAAAGCTTTGGTAAACAATAATTTTTTATTACCTTTGCACCCGCAAAAGAGAAACAACATCTCGGGCGTTTAGCTCAGTTGGTTTAGAGCATCTGCCTTACAAGCAGAGGGTCGGCGGTTCGAATCCGTCAACGCCCACTTTTAAGGGTAGTTTCCAGAGTGGCCAAATGGGGCAGACTGTAAATCTGCTGCTTCTAGCTTCGGTGGTTCGAATCCATCACTACCCACAAAAGAGTATCATTCTTTCGAATGATGCTCTTTTTTATAATATACTCTGGATCAGTAGAAATAGTGGGTCAGCGGATTTTTCCAGTTGGTAAAGCAAAGTACTAAGCATAAAGTTTTGCCAGTCTATACATAAAAACTTTATATATCCGACTCCTCTAAATTGTGTTCTAAATGCTTTTATCTTCGCATTAAATGACCCCGCAGAAGCATTTGTCAATCTATCCTGAAAGTAGTTTATAATGGTTTGATAATGATTTTTAAATGTATCTATCACCTTATTAAATTGGTTGTTACCTAATTTTTCTACTTTATTATACCATCTTGCTAAATTAAGTTTTGCTTCTTCAGGTTTTGATTTTTTGTTATACAAATTAATTAGTTCAAGATATACATTATATGCCTTTTGTAAGTCAGAAAACTTATCAAAAAGTATATATGCTCTTCTTGTTTGTTGTTCATTCCATCTTGAATAATGCCGAGAAGTATTGATTTTTATTTGAATATTTTTAGTTGAAAGTTTTGGTAGTTAAAAATAAAACACTACCTTTGCACCGCATTTAGAAAGATGTTTGGTAATTCGGTTTACAATACCTTTCAAGGAAGGATGGGTGAGTGGCTGAAACCACCAGTTTGCTAAACTGACGTGCGGGTTACCGTACCGGGGGTTCGAATCCCCCTCCTTCCGCATTATTGGCAAATTTCTAATTGCACTTTGGTCGATTCATCTAACGGTTAGGATACAAGATTCTCAATCTTGGCATAGGGGTTCGATTCCCCTATCGACTACTAGGAGCTACGTTTTGTAGTTCCTTTTTTGTATATAACTAAATTTCTACTGAGCCATAATTAAATTTGGTTCTTCCGAAATTTGGAGTGATGAACCATAATCCGGGTCAGTAGAAATTTAGTGGGGATATCCATATAGTTTACTTAATCTAAAAATAAAGAATTTTTTATCCGTAACTCCTCTTAGATTGGCTCTGAATAATTTTATTTTTGAGTTAAACGATTCTGCTGCCGCATTTGAAGCTCTGTTGTTATAGAAATTGAGTATATCATTATAATGTTCATAGAATGTTGCAGCAATCACATTAAAGGAATGAAATCCAGCTTCTTCTACCTTATTATACCACTTAGCCATACTTAGTCTTGCAGCATCTTTAATAGTATTTTTAGCAAAAATCATCCTTAACGAATGACATAGTCCATATGCTATCTTGAGTTTGGGGTATTCTCTAAATAATATTCTAGCTCTCTGTTTTTGTGTTGTAGTCCATTTATCAGCAGACTTAAATAGTAAATACCTACTCCTTGCCAATAACTCTTTACGCGTATCTCCATTTTCATAAATAAATGGTTCGTATTTTTTACCCTCTAATTTAGCATTTTCCATATCATCAGTGGCTTCCTGTATTGCATCCCATCTATAATCTATTCTTATCTGTTGTACTGCATCACAGGCTAACTTTTGGATATGAAATCTATCAATAACTCTTTGAGCTTTAGGAAAACAATGATGTACAATTTTACGCATTGTATCAGATAAATCTAAAGTAACTTCTTCTACTTGTTCTCTTTGTTGTTCATCTATTTTATCTAATATCTTACAGACTTCCTCTGATTTTGTACCTGCCACAATAGCTATCAAACAGCCTTCTTTACCGTGTTTATCACGATTAGTAACGAGGGTATATAATTCACCATTCGAGAGAGCCACCTCGTCAATAGCAAGAAACTTACCTATATTCTCGGAAAACATACCCATTTATCAGCATGGGACAACTGCTCCCAATCCCTATAACCACTTAAAGTTTCCTTGTATTGCTTCTCAAAAGTATGTCCATTTATATGATAAAATTCCTCAAGCGTACGGCAGGTCACGGGGGATGTCTCCATACGTTTCTTTTTAAAAAGCTCCGAACTCTTTACTATAACGAGTTCCAGAGGAAGTAAGATCTATGGGTAAGGGCAAGGAGAAGCTTTTACCTGTACGGGTATCAACCCAGCGACGACGGCGAAAGGAAAGAATTACTTTATGATCACGAATAGGAAAGTCCGTTATATCAACTACTGCCATAAAACCTTTTGATTCAAAGTGGAGGTCATGGAGAAGTTCCGTTTCCATCTTCTCATCTAAATAAATACGAAACAAGGTAGAATCCTTTTCTATCCTAACTATTGAAAAATACCGAAGGACTTCGCTGGGAAGAACTAACTCGGCTAACTGATAAAGATATTTCTCTTCCATAATACAAAGGAAAGAAAAATAAAACAATTATGAAAATATCCCCCACTAAATTTCTACTGAGCCCATAATCCCTTATATTCATATAGTTACGAAGTAATAGCCTCCACTAAAAGCTTATAAAAAGCCATTTTACAAAAACAAAAAATCATAATTCAGGATTTTCTAAAGTCGGCGTCGCCGAACTGCTGTGCGACATCGTTAAACCCTTCTATATAAAAGTGTTGTAATGGAGACTTGTTTTCTTCTACGACAATGTTGATTGTATCTATCACTCCAAATCCCTGATGAACCTTAAATTTGTATACCTAAAAGTACAAAAACTTTAGGAAATAGCAAAGCTCTGGCTTGAGAAAGTCGGAGCTTTGTGCAAAAAAAGAGGGGGTGTCAGTTTTGACACACCCTCATTTTACTAAAATTCATATATGATTTTATCTTCAAATATTACTTTCCTAAGCCTTTATATTCTTGATTCAAACCTTTTACTACATCATTAGTAATATTGTAAGCTGGATCTGCATAAAGAAGATTATCACCACTCTTAGCAAGAACGATAGAATATTTACGATCCTTATTGAACTGCTTTAAATAGTTGTGTACGCTATCAGATAAAGCTTTGTTATACTTAGCAATCTCGCTCTGATATTCTGCCCCCAAACGCTGTTGTAAAGCATCAGCATCTTGAGCTTGTTTCTGAATACTAGCTTGAATTTGTTGTGCTTGTACTTGTGTGTACTTATTAGCTTGAACATTCTGCTGAAAATTAGCAGCAGCAGCTTGCAAAGCCTTTTGCTTACCTGCTAGTGTTTTTTGAATATTAGCTTCTTTGGTCTTGATAATTTTCTCAACATCTTTCCAATAGGTATATTGACTCATAATAGAGTCAATTTCTACATAAGCAATTTTTTGTCCTCCAGTTGGAGCTGCTGCTGATGTATTAGCAGATGAGTTATCTGCAGTATCGTTCTGTTTTGGCTGATTGTTACAAGCAGTAAATGCTAATGCTGCAAGTGAGCAAAGAGCAATGTTTTTAAATACTTTCTTCATTGTTGTCTATATTTTTATTTTTGTTTTTGTAATAA
The DNA here is from genome assembly GCF_000262545.1 of Prevotella bivia DSM 20514. Classification (GTDB taxonomy): domain Bacteria; phylum Bacteroidota; class Bacteroidia; order Bacteroidales; family Bacteroidaceae; genus Prevotella; species Prevotella bivia. The sequence goes on from NZ_JH660659.1 coordinate 242,880, forward strand.
AAACTTCTCCTTATTAATATGCCATATCTCGCATACGTGCTTTTTTATCTTGATCAAGCACACAATGTATTCCTTTTTTTCTAAGGTACTCGTTATCATGAATATGTTGTGATTTAAAAGAACCATTCTTTTTTACTAAAACACGGATACTCAAGAGTACCATAGCTATAGCAATTATTAACAGAGTATATAATAATGTTACTAACATTTTATTTATCTTTGCATTGTAATTATCCGCAAAGTTAATATAAATCAGTAACACAACAAAATAAAGCATAATAAAATATGGCAAATGTAGAATTAAAACCTGCAAACGTTTTTGAACAGTTTGCAAAGATTAATCAAATTCCTCGTCCTTCAAAGCATGAGGAGAAAATTAGAACTTATCTTAAAGATTTCGCTAAGGAACACAACCTACCTTTCAAAGAAGACGAAACTGGCAATATTCTCATCTGTAAGCCTGCTACTTCAGGCATGGAAGATGTTCCCACAGTAATACTTCAAAGTCATATGGATATGGTTTGTGATAAACTTGTCGACGTTGACTTCAATTTTGACACAGATCCTATTCAAACTTATGTTGATGGCGAATGGCTAACAGCAAAAGGTACTACTCTTGGTGCTGATGATGGCATCGGTTGTGCGATGGAGCTTGCTTTGCTTGATGCTAACGATGTTAAGCATGGTCCTATAGAGTGTTTGTTCACTGTAGACGAAGAGACAGGTTTGACTGGTGCTTTTGGCTTACAAAAAGGTTTTATGACAGGCAAATATTTGATCAACCTCGATTCAGAAGATGAAGGGGAAATGTTTGTAAGTTGCGCTGGTGGTATTAATACACAAGCATCTTTCAAGTTTACTCGTGAAGAGGCACCTACTGGCTATTTCTTCCTTGAAGCTAGCCTTAAAGGATTAACAGGTGGACACTCTGGCGATGATATTAATAAGAAGCGTGCTAACGCTATTAAGATACTTTCTCGCTTCTTGTATATGCAACAAGACAAGATGGATCTTCACCTAGCACAATGGTACTCTGGCAAGATGCACAATGCTATTCCTCGTGATGGTAAGATTATCTTTGCTGTTCCTGCAGATAAAAAAGATGAGGTAAAGGCTGATTGGAACACCTTCACTGCTGAGGTTGAAGATGAGTTCCACGTAACAGATACAGCTATGGAGTGGAATATGAGCAGTACAGATGCTCAGAAGGTAATGCCTAAGAACGTTTCTCGCAGTGTTATTCTTTCTTTACAAGCAGTTGACAATGGACCTTTAACTAATTGTCAAGACGAAGAATTGAAAGAATTGGTAGAAACTTCTAGTAATGTTGCTTCAGTCCAGTCTGAAGAAAATCAGATTGTGATAGTTTCTTCACAACGTTCTAGCGTTATGAGTAATCTTACCAATATGGCAAACTGTGTGAAAGCTTGTTTTGAACTAGCTGGTGCAGAAATCATTCAGAACGAAGGCTATCCAGCATGGAAGATGAACCCTAACTCTAAACTAACAAAGGTAGCTGTAGAACAATACCAAAAACTATTTGGAAAGAAGCCTTTAGTTAAAGGTATTCACGCAGGCTTGGAATGTGGTTTGTTCTCTGAAAAGTATCCTAATTTGGATATGGTAAGTTTTGGTCCAACACTACGTTATGTTCACACCCCAGAAGAGCGCTTGCTCATTCCTACCGTACAAATGGTTTGGGATCACTTGCTAGCAGTGCTACAAAATATTGACTAAATAAGACTCACACTCTATACTAAAGGTTTGTTATTTTCTTTTCGGAGACAATTAGAACCTTAACACTTTTAGCCCACTTAGTTTTAATTATCTGCTTAGATAATTCCCTAAGTGGGCTTTTAAATTCAGTAATTGGCACGATGTTTGTATTTTTATCGTCAGAAATAAAATATAGAAAGTACATAAAATATAAACATTATGCAGAAAGGAAACATAGGGGTTACGACAGAGAACATCTTCCCCGTTATCAAAAAGTTCTTATATTCAGATCATGAAATCTTTCTTCGCGAAATAGTGTCAAATGCAGTTGATGCTACTCAAAAATTAAAAACTTTAGCGACAATAGGCGATTTTAAAGGCGAACAAGGCGATCTTACAGTCCGCATAAAGCTAGATGAAACTGCAGGAACATTAACCATTAGTGATCGTGGTATTGGTATGACTGCTGAAGAAATTGATAAATATATCAACCAAATAGCTTTTTCTGGTGTTAGCGATTTCTTAGAGCAATATAAAGATAAAGCAGAAGCTATTATTGGACACTTCGGATTAGGTTTCTACTCTACTTTTATGGTTTCAAAGAAAGTAGAAATCATTACTAAAAGTTATAAAGAAGATAGTAAGGCTGTAAAATGGAGTTGTGATGGTAGTCCAGAGTTTACACTTGAAGAAATAGAAAAAGAAGATCGCGGTAGTGATATTGTTCTTTATATTGATGATGACTGCAAGGAATTTTTGCAGAAAAATAAAATAGAAGAATTACTCAACAAGTATTGCAAATTCATGGCTGTGCCTATTGCATTTGGAAAAAAGACTGAATGGAAAGATGGCAAGAGCGTAGATACAGACGAGGATAATATTATAAATAATATAGAGCCTTTATGGGTAAAAGCTCCTTCATCATTGAAAGATGAAGATTACCAAAAATTTTATCGCACATTGTTCCCTATGAATGATGAGCCTTTATTTTGGATACACTTGAATGTAGATTATCCTTTCAACTTAACTGGTATTCTTTATTTCCCTAAGATTAAGAATAACATAGAGTTACAGCGTAATAAGATTCAATTATATTGCAATCAAGTTTTTGTAACCGACCAAGTAGAAGGCATTGTTCCTGAATTCCTTACCTTGCTACATGGGGTCATTGATTCTCCAGATATTCCACTCAATGTGAGTCGCTCTTACTTACAAAGCGATGCAAATGTGAAAAAGATTTCAACCTATATCACAAAGAAGGTTGCAGATCGTTTGAACAGCATCTTCAAAGACGATAGAAAGGAATATGAGCAAAAATGGGATGACCTAAAGCTATTCATCAACTATGGTATGTTATCACAGCCCGATTTCTATGATCGCGCTAAGGACTTTACCTTACTAAAAGATGCTGAAGGGAAATATTTCACCTTAAAGGAATATCAAACTTTAATTAAGGATAATCAAACAGATAGGGAAGGACAATTAGTTTATCTATATACCAATAATAAAGATGAGCAGTTTACATATATAGAAGCTGCAAAACAGAAAGGCTATAGTGTCGTTGTTGCTGATGGACAACTCGATGTTCCTACCCTATCTATGTTCGAACAAAAGATAGAAAAAAGTCGCTTCGTTCGTGTCGATTCTGATGTTATTGATCGAATTATCCTTAAAGAAGACGAGGATAAGGAAGTTCTTCCTAAAGAAGATAATGACAAGTTGTCAGAGGCTTTCCGCTCTCAGATTCCTTCAAACGAAAAGCGTAGCTTCTCTGTAGATATACAAGCACTTGGCGAAAGTTTTCAGCCAGTATTGATAACCCAAAATGAGTATATGCGTAGAATGAAGGAAATGAGCCAATTCCAACAAGGTATGTCTTTCTATGGTCAGATGCCAGATACTTATAACCTTGTTTTAAATGCTGACCATCCTTTGATAAAACAGGTATTGGCAGATGTTAGTTCTCTTACAAATGAAGAGCTAAAACCTATTACAAGTGAGATTAAGGGGCAAGAAGCTCGCGAAGCTGCATTGCAACAGAAACAGAATGATAAGAAACCTGAAGAGATTTCTCAAGAGGAGAAAGATGATTTGCAAAATACACGCAAGAGCATTACAGAATTGCAAGAAAAGCAAAAATCCGTAATTGCTAATGCTGCAAAAGACAACTCTATTATTCATCAGCTCATTGATCTTGCTTTACTACAAAATGGTATGCTTCAAGGTGAGGCACTAGATAAATTTGTAAAACGATCAGTTAGTATGATCAAATAAATCACAATATATTTAATAGATATAATTAAGCCCTATCTTGTCCCTCCACTAGAGAAAGATAGGGCATTTTTGATTTGTTGAGATAAACAGCTAAATATGAAGCGATTGTATATTTTATGTTATATTATGCTTAATCATAGAGCGAAGAAAAATATCTGAAGGATCTTTATGACTATAGTTTTGATGTAACAAGAAAAAAGCACATAAGCCTACAATGATAACTATCACTGCCGCTAAAAACATATAAAACATATTGGGATCTTGCTTCTGCAGTTGTTTATTGCTTAATAACTCTTTTTGCAGATATGAATGATTACTAGAAATATCTGCTTTTATGCCTATTGCTTTATGGCAATGAGGACAAACATCTATATTAGTAGGTATCTCTACTTTACAATGAGGGCATGATATTATTTCTATCTTATTCATCAGTCATCTGTTTAGATTGGTCAATATTAGTAAATTGACTTAGGTTGTTAGTAATGGATACAAAAGTACTAAAAATACGTGAGTTCGACGAATTTAGAACAGAGCAAGCTGTGTGTCAATAGTCCTTTGTACATTGATACACGGCTTCTTTGGGAACAGACAATAGGCAGCAATAGCACCCAATAAATTGACAATGAAATTGTCAAAGCATCTATGTCTGGAGTGTTCCGCCTGCGCAATATTCTTAAGCTCATCATTCACAGTTTCTATAATGGCTCTTTTTCTGAGTAAGAGTCTGTCAGCAACACTCATCAAAGCTCCTTTCATGTTGCTTTTCAGCTTGGTAATAAGTTGTATTCCATCCACAAACAACCTTTGGAAGAGATTTTTGCTGATGTACCCCTTGTCGCCGACCAGCTTGCCATATATGAAATCTACAAAAGCTTTGTATTCCAAAGGCTTACGGTCATCAATATCTCCCGGTGTTATCATAAAATTGAGAAGCTCTCCTTTCTCATTGCAAATCAAATGCAATTTGAAACCGAAGAACCAACCCATAGAGCATTTTCCTTTTTGGGCTATACCTTTGAAAACCTTGTGAATATGTATTCTTTGGTTCTTGCAGACACGCAGTGGTGTGCTGTCAACAAAACTTATGCCCGTGCATTTGCCCAGCAGAACCTTCTTGATAAACAAGGTTAAGGGGACGGCTACCTCCCTTTCCAATTCTACTATACGGTTATAAGAAACAACTTTTGGAAATAGATGGCGAAGATGCTTACATACTTTTTCAAGATAGAAATGTTTAAAGCAGCGATAACCAGAGTCGTGAAAAAGAATCATTATTAGTATGACTTCTGCCTTTGACATCGTGGAATCTCGATGATACTTTCTTTTTCCAGTAGGCTTTAGCGTATATTTTGCCACCATTGCATCAAAAAACTTGCAGAAATCATCTGCCATACAAAATATTTCAGTAACTTTGTCCTCGGTGATCATAGCGATTTTTGTTTGTAATTGTTTGTAAATCAATACCTTAAAGTTACAACAAATTTCGCTAATCACCAAATTTATAGACACTTATAATTCATCGAACTCACGTTAAAAATGAAAAAAAAACAAGAGTAAAAGAAAAATTTAATGCATAAAAAACTCACTAACGGAATTAAGTTAGTGAGTTTTTGTTTATAAAGAACATATTCTATTATTCAAAAGAAATAAACTTCTTGTCCATGTGAGTTACAGTATGATTAGCTTGATGTTCCCAATCAGTCAAAATATCACGTACGGTCTTTTCCTCCTCTACTTGCTCGTCAATATACTTAGCAATAAAGTTTTGTGAAGCACGATCTTTTTCTTCATCAGCAATCTCTGCAAGTTCATAAATCAACTCTGTTACCTTCTGCTCATGCTTATAAACATTTTCAAATACCTCCTTCGCATCTTTCCAAGTTGTAGGAACAGCATCAATAGCAGCAATCACTACTTCTCCACCACGTTCAAATACATAGCGAGCCATATCTGTGGCATGACTTCTTTCTTCCTCAGACTGCTTATACATATAGTTTGAAAAGCCTTTCCAACCTTCTTTTTGAAACCAAAATGCCATCTGTAAATAAAGGTTAGATGACCAAAGTTCTGCTACAATTTGCTCACTAAATGCTTTCTGCATTTTCTTACTAATATCCATACTCTATATTTTTAATTGTTATAATCGTTTATAATATCTATCTACAAAGATATGAAAATGATTAATGTAAAGCAAACTTTTTTGTAAAGAATACAAGCAAAAAAACGTAGAATAAACAATATTTATCTTGTACTGCTATAAAAAGAAGATAGAAACCTGAGAATGATCTCACCGCATACATTACAATTATTAATAAAAAGGTCGCTCGGTTTAACCCAAGCGACCTAATCTTTCTTTTTTCATTATACTTTTAGTTGAGCTTTAAGCTCTTCTTAATAGCTTCGATTTTTTCTTCAGCACGCTTTACACAAGTTTTGTAATCAGCAGATGAAATCATATTGTCCTTAATTTCAAGGTAGAACTTAATCTTAGGCTCTGTTCCTGAAGGACGAACACTAACCTTATTGCCATCTTCACAGAACCACTGAAGTACATTACTTGTTGCAGGCATCTCAAGTTTCTCTTTTGTTCCATCAAGCTTAGTTGTTTCTAAGCTTAAATAATCTTTCCATAGACAAACCTTACTACCACCTAGTTCCTTTGGAGCATTAGCACGGAAATCCTTCATCATTTGTAGAATTTCATCAGCACCAGTTTTGCCTGGACGCTCAACATTAATCGTAAATTCATAACTAAAGCCATACTCCATATAGATATCCATTACAATATCGTATAGAGTCTTACCATGATCTTTTGCGTAAGCACAAATCTCTGCTAACAAGCAACAAGCACTAACAGCATCCTTATCACGACAGAAGCTTTCTGCCATAAATCCGTAGCTCTCTTCGCCACCACCGATATAATCTTGCTTACCTTCAGAAATAGCAACTTCACGAGCAATCCATTTAAAACCAGTATAGCAATCGCGCATTTCTACATTCTGCTTATCTGCGATTTTGCGAATAACCTCTGTAGTTACGATGGTCTTAACAATAAAATCAGTTGGTTTTAATAAGCCTTTTGCTTTACGATTTGTTAGGATATACCATAAGAAAATTAAGCAAGTTTGGTTACCATTGATCAAAACCCATTCACCATTGCTATCCTTACAAGCCATACCAACACGGTCGGCATCAGGGTCTGAAGCCATTAAGATGTCAGCATCTAGCTTTTTAGCATCACGTAAACCAAGTGTCAATGCTTCTGCTATTTCTGGATTCGGGCGATCTACAGTAGGGAAGTTACCATCCTTAACCATCTGCTCCTCTACACAATGAATATTATCGAAACCCCATGAACGCAAAGCACGTGGTATCATCACACGACCAGCTCCATGCAAAGGCGTATAAACAATCTTCAAGTCATGCTGATTTTTAATAACAGTAGGATCAATGCTAACTGTTTTTACAGCTTCCAAGTATGGTTGATCAATGTCTTCACCAATAATCTGAATAAGATCTTTATTACCGTCAAATTTAATATCCTCAACAGTAACCTTATTTACCTCTTCTATAATACCCTTATCGTGTGGAGCTAATACTTGTGCACCATCTTCCCAATAAGCCTTGTAACCATTGTATTCACGAGGGTTATGGCTTGCGGTAAGGTTAACACCTGCTTGTGTTCCAAGATGACGAATAGCATACGAACACTCTGGTGTAGGACGAAGATCTTCAAATAAATATACTTTGATATTGTTTGCAGAGAAAATATTAGCAGTAGTTTCTGCAAATAGACGTGAGTTATTACGACAGTCATGACATACCACAACACTAATTTGCTCTTTATCCTTAAAGTTCTTCTTCAAGTAATTAGCAAAACCTTGAGTAGCCATACCAACAGTGTAAATATTCATACGGTTAGATCCAGCTCCCATAATACCGCGTAAACCTCCAGTACCAAACTCAAGATCCTTATAGAAGCTATCAATAAGATTACTCTTATCATTTGCCTCAAGCATATTTTTTACTGCTAAGCGTGTTTCTTCATCAAAAGATGGAGACATCCATTGTTTAGCTTTATTCTCGCATTGCTCTACGAGCTTTAAATCATTTGCCATAGTTCTTAATCGTTGTAATATTTTTGATTTTTTATTTGCAAATATACAAATAAATAACCAAAATCAAGGATATATTTTGTTTTCCTTTTAAAAATTATAATCATTACAAGAATTGGTAAATTGAATAGTATTTTTAGTATCTTTGCATGGGTATTTTTTATTAATACAAAAATTATTTTTATAGCATGAATTTTGAAGGAATCCTTCTAGCAATTTGCACCTTTTTTATTATAGGTTTGCTACACCCTATCGTGATTAAGACTGAATATTATTTTGGAACCAAATATTGGTGGTTGTGGTTAGTAAGTGGGTTAGGCTGTTGTATAGCAGCTCTCTTTGTTGTCTCCATTTTTTGGTCAGCACTCTTAGGCGTAACAGGCGCTTCCCTACTATGGGGCATTGGTGAACTTTTTGATCAAAAAAAACGCGTTGAAAAGGGATGGTTTCCTATGAATCCTAAACGTAAAGATCAATATAATCTTGTCAATAACAAGAAAGATTATACAAAGTAAAGCTATAAGATGAAAACAATTCTCATATTAGTTGGCAAAACTACTAATAAGATTTTTCAAACAGGCATCAATGACTATACAGAAAGAATTGGTCATTACATACCTTTCAATATCACTACCATTCCTGAACTGAAGAATACAAAGAGCTTATCAGAAGAGCAGCAAAAACAAAAAGAAGGTGAACTGATTCTAAAAGAAATTCTGTCGTCCGATACAGTTGTGCTTCTTGACGAGCGTGGTAAGGACTTTCGGTCTATAGAGTATGCAGAGTGGCTTAGACAAAGGCAAGCCACAGCTCGCAGACTTGTTTTTGTAATTGGTGGTCCTTACGGCTTCTCAAAAGATGTTTACGATCGTGCTAATGAAAAGATTTCCCTTTCAAAGATGACTTTCTCTCATCAAATGGTGCGCCTCATCTTTACCGAACAACTCTATAGGGCTTGTACTATTATCAAAGGTGAACCATATCATCATGAATAAAATACTTTTTTAACTCTTCCCAAAGTTTTTGTACTGGCAATCCCATTACATTAAAGTAGCTACCATTAAGCGATGTAACACCCACATAACCTATCCATTCCTGTATGCCATAGGCACCAGCCTTATCAAATGGCTTATATTTCGTTATATAATAATTTATCTCGTTTTCGGGAAGATTTTTAAAAGTAACATTAGTAGAAACGCTAAAATGGCGTTGCTGTTTTGTTGTTGTTAGACATACTCCCGTAACCACTTGGTGAGTTTTACCACTTATCAACCTCAACATACGCTTGGCATCTTCCTCGTCTTTTGGTTTTCCGAGTACTTCGTTTCCTATTATTACTACAGTGTCTGCTGTTATGACAAGGTCATTATCTTTCATCGTCAATAGATAAGCACTTGCTTTTTCATGTGCTATATATTCAGCTATTTGCATCACTGGCAGGTCTGCAGGGTAACTTTCGTCAATATCAGGCAACACTCTTACTTCAAATTCTATTCCTAACCCTGCCAATAATTCACGACGGCGAGGAGAATTACTTGCTAAAACAATGTTCATACTTTTTCTTAAAATTCTCTATATTACCATCCAAAAGCTTTAGCCTTCATCATCCATTTTCCCTGCGCTTTCAGCACTTGCTCTATAATATCACGAGCTACTCCTTCGCCTCCATTAACATCACTTATATAAGTAGCTATACTCTTAATTTCTGAGCATGCGTCTTTGGGACAACAAGGACATCCTGCACGTAGCATAACCTCATGATCAGGAATATCATCACCAACATAGATAATTTCTTCATCCATCAGATTATATTTAGCTTCAAACTCTTCCCATATCTTTATCTTCATAGAACAGTTAATATATATATCTTCCACTCCCAAGTAGCTATAACGTTTATGTATATGTTCATTACGCCCTCCCGTCATAATGGCTATCTTTAATCCTAACTTCACTGCAAGCTGAATAACATATCCATCTTTGATATTTAAAGTACGAATAGGATCTCCTTCATTATCCATAGGAACAGTAGATGCAGATAATACACCGTCCACATCAAAGACAATGGCTTTTATTTTCTTCAAGTCGTAATTGATCATTGCGATTTATGTATTTTTGTTTGAATTCATTTTATGAATACTCTTAGAAAGTAGTTTGTAAAGTTCTTGTTGTAAAGGACTGCTTTCCATTAAGTTTATTTGTTTTTCTATCACATTCCTATCATAACGAACAGCAGGACCTGTTTGTGCCTTATTCGGTTTTACCTCGTTTACTTTTCTAGCCGTTTCATTGATCAAAGGAAGCAATACCTCAAAAGATATTTGCTCTCGTTCTAAAACATCTTGAGCTATAGTATAACAATGATTAGTAAAATTGCATGCCCATACTGCTGCTAAGTGTAAATATCTGCGTGCTTCGCTCGTAAGCGGATATATCTTAGGCGAAAGAAGTTCTGCCAATATTTGTAATCTACGGTATGCTTCTACAGTACTACCTTCAATGAAAATAGGGATTTCTTTAAAATCTACTTTTCTTTCTTTAGAAAAGGTTTGCAATGGATATAACACACCATAACATTTTACTTTTGCTTTAAAAATATCATAAGGCATAGAACCTGCTGTATGCAAAAAAGTTCCTTTAGATTTTTTTTTACAAACTTCATTGATTAATAGCTCTAACACACTATCCTTTACAGAAAAAATATAGTAATCAGCATCTTCTAATATATCATTTGTACTAATAGTCCAAGCACAAGAGAGCCTATCAGCTAATAGTTTAGCCGACTCTTTTGTTCTACTATATACCTGCACAACTTCTTGTCCAGCATCTTTTAACGCTAATCCTAATTGTGTAGCTAGATTTCCTGCTCCGATTATTACAATATTCATACAAAACAAAATTACGATTTATATTGTAATATCGCAAATAAACTCTACCTTTGTTTCATAGAATAATTAAAATTAAATAAGCAATGAAGTTTATTGGAATTATACCTGCACGCTATGCTTCGTCTCGCTTTCCGGGAAAACCTTTGGCTATTTTAGGTGGAAAGATGGTGATAGAGCGCGTTTATCGTCAAGTAGAACAAGTACTTGATGCTGTATATGTAGCTACTGATGATGAAAGAATTTACAAAGCTGTAGAAAGCTTTGGTGGTAAAGCTCTTATGACGAGTACCGAACATAAGAGCGGAACCGATCGCATTTGCGAAGCTATTTCTAAAATTGGAGGAAATTTCGATGTAGCTATTAATATACAAGGTGACGAACCTTTTATTCAAACTAGTCAAATAGAAACTGTTATGAATTGTTTCTCTGACCCACAAACACAGATAGCTACACTAGGTAAACGCTTTGAAAGCATTGAAGCGATACAAAACCCTAATTCCCCTAAGATTGTTTTGGACAATAATAACTATGCCATGTACTTCTCACGATCTGTAATCCCATTCATTCGTGGAAAAGAACAAACCAAATGGCTCGATAGCTATCCATTCCTTAAACATATAGGACTGTACGCTTATCGTACAGAAGTATTGAAAGAAATAAGTCGGCTACCACAATCATCACTTGAATTAGCCGAAAGTCTTGAACAATTGCGCTGGCTTCAGAATGGCTATAAAATAAAAGTTGGACTAACAGCATCCGAAACTATTGGTATTGATACACCTGAAGATTTGCAAAAAGCAGAGGAGTTTTTGAAATCACGAAACTAAAGAAACAAACATCTTTCTATACTTAAGGGGGATAGAGCGCTAAACGCTTCTAACCCCTTTAAGCTATATATGAACATAAATAAATGATAATAGCTTTTTAATAAGCAAGTATTTTTACCTTTATCTGTTATTCAAAAATTATTGTTCCAAAGAACTCAGGACGATGAAAGTCAGGCTTCGGAAGGTCCACTTTTTGCCACGAAAGGAAGTGTGGCTGGTCTGTTTTATCACCACACTTATAAAAGTTTGCTTTCATCGTTAACCCACTAAGTTCGGTTATCTTATGATTAAAGAAAGAAGACACAGGAACGACTAAGGCTAATTCCCACGAAGTATCACCACGCAGCAAACCTAACGCTCTAGTACCAAGTGATGCCCAACGATCAATACGAGCTAACTTACTTGCACTAGCTTGCTGACGGCTTTCACGTCCTTTCCCATTACATAGCAACACCGAGCCTATACAGTTTACCTCTAAATTATAGTACCCCCCATCTTCATCAGGCATCATAAAGAACTCACAACATGAGTCTTCCCAAACATATCCAAGATCTGCATCTTCTACACCTCTCACACAGTTCTCTTCCACTTTATAATGAATATATATATTCTTACCATCGTGCGCCAAAGCAAAGATCACAGTAGGATGATATGGAAAAGTATCACTCCAATTACCAACACTTATTGCTTGATATTCTATATTTTCATCCTTAAACAGATAAGGTATAGTAACAGCCTTACCTTCAGCATGCTGCAACTTCTTTATTTGTAATGTATTTGCCATTTAAATAAACTTCTTAATAAATTCGTTCATCATTTTTTCGTGAGCAATCATATCATTGTATAAAGCCAATTGGTTTTGACTTCTAATCAAGTTATGCTCTGGATACATTATTTTATAGTAGGTATCACCATTAATATAATCGGCTAAGAAACGTACACACTGCATATATGGAAAAAGTGCAGCAGCGTATGGAAGATGTTTAATCTCCACCTCCGTCAAGAAACGAGAGGCTGTTTCAATATATCCTCCCGTAAAACTCTCAAAAATATCTTCTTTCAATCCCACTTCATTAATCTTAGGAGAGTCCTCTGCTACATAGTTTGCACTCGTACGTAGGAAATCTCCATAATCAGAAAAGATAAAGCTAGGCATTACGGTATCTAAGTCGATTACGCACAAAGGATTATCATATTTATCAAAAAGCATATTACTCACCTTTGTATCACAGTGGCATAAACGTTTGGGCAAAGCTCCTTGTCTATACAATTGCTCTGATAGGCACATCTTATCTGCATCGTTTAGAAGAGCATTCACAATATCAGCAACCTCTTTCACCCTACCCTTTACATCTGCTTTAACAGCATCTTGCAACTGGCGTACACGCAGTTCGATATTATGAAAATTAGGAATGGTCTCACCAAGCTGCTCTTTTACATCAGAAAGCATCCACTGAAAATTGCCAAACATACGCCCACATTCATACGATGTAGAAGTATTTACCTCTTCCTTAGTAATCGAATCGTTAATAAAAACACTTATTCTCCAATACTTCTTCTGCGCATCTTTAAAGTAAGTCTTTCCATTATCGGCTTTAATAAACTCTAAACTCTTACGTTCTATATCTGCTTCGCCAAGTGAAATAAGTTTTGATCGGATATGACTTGTTACTATTTCTATATTGTGTTGAAGCAAATCAACATCCTGAAAAACAGCATTGTTAATACGCTGCAATACATATTTCTTTTGCTGATTATTTGTCTCAATGATAAAAGTTTCATTAATCAAGCCATTACCCAATGGCTTGATTAATGAAACTTCCTCATAAATATTAAAATGCGCTACTATCTCGCGCAACATATTCTCCTCCATATTCTGTTTTTTATATTATGGTCTAGCCTTCACACTTGTACCAAACTTAGAAGGTTGATTACCCATAGTAAACTCTAAGGTTCCACCCTTTTTAATATCACTAAACATAATATATGAGCGTGTATATGGCTTACCATTTAACCTAACACTCTGAATAAACTTATTCTCATCACTGTTATTTTTAGTGATGATAGATAGTGTTTTGCCATTACCCACATTCACCTTTGCCTCATCAAATATTGGTGAACCGAAGATAAATTTTCCTCCAGCAGGCTCTACCTGATACAAACCTAAAGAGGAAAGAATATACCATGCGCTCATCTGTCCAACATCCTCATTACCTATCAAGCCTTCAAAGTTATCATGATACATCTCCTTCATAACTTTACGCAATAAAGGAGCAGCCTTATAAGGTTGACCTATATAGTTATACATATAAATAATATGGTGGCTTGGCTCGTTACCATGTGCATATTGTCCTATCAAACCTGTAATATCAGGAGACGCATCCTTACCCATTTCACCCGTAACCACAAAGAGGGAATCGAACTTCTCTACGAATTTCTTTTCACCACCAAAAGCCTTTACTAAGCCATGTACATCGTGAGGCACTAACCAAGCATACTGCCACGCATTGCCCTCTGTGTAATCGTCTTGACGATGAACGGTGCTAAACGGATCGAATGGCTCACGGAAAGTACCATCCGATAAGCGTCCACGCATAAAGCCCGTGTTCTTATCAAAGTAATATTTACGATAGCTCTGACTTCTATCATAGAAATATTTATAATCGGCTGTCTTACCAAGTTTCTTTGCAACCTGTGCTACACACCAATCAGCCAAGGCATATTCCAAACCTTTTGCTACTGTTTCTCTATCCTTGTCTTTATCTACAGGATCGTAGCCATACTTCTTTAAGTTATCCAACCCACGATCATCGCACAAAGCCGACTTTTTAGCAGCTTCAAAAACCTTGTTCATATCTACATCAAACCCTTTCAAAGCAATATCGCAAAGCACAGGAATACCGGGATTACCTACCATACAGTCGGTTTCATTGCCCATCAAATGCCATACAGGTAACTTTCCCTGCTCATTGCAAATATGTAGGAAAGTTTGTGCCATATCTTTCTGCATCTCAGGGTGTATGATTGTCATAAGTGGGAAAGCAGCACGATAGGTATCCCAAAGAGAAAAAGTAGTATAGTTTGTAAAGTTACCCTTATGGGTCTTTGCATCTGCACCTCGATACTCTCCATTTACATCAGAAAATACAGAAGGAGCTATCATTGTATGATACATAGCTGTATAAAAGATCTTACGAGCACGTTCGTCATTTGTTGAAATAGCAACTTTACCTAGTTCTTTATTCCACTCATTTTGGGCATTTGCCACAACAGAAGTAAAGTTCCAACTAGGAATTTCTGCTTTCAAATTCTCACGTGCATTCTCAACACTTACAGCAGAAAGTCCCACTTTCACCTCAACAGGTACTCCCTTGTTAGCTGTTTCAAACACCCAGATTGTGTCTTTCTCATTCTTTACTTGCTGAATAGGTTGGCTAAACTCTGCTACAAAGTAAACATTTTGATCCTTAGCCCACCCCTTTGAATTACGCACACCAGAGATTACATTATCAGTTTCTTGCTTCATTTTACAACTAGTCATCTCATCCCAACCAATACCTTGCCAGAGATTTAGCACAACATATCCCTTCTGAATATCAGCAGGGAAGCTGTAACGGTGGTAAGCCGCACGCTTGGTAGCGGTTAGCTCCACACGCACACCATTTGCAAGCATCACAGAGTAGTAGCCAGGAGTAACGTATTCAGCACGATGAGAAAACTTAATTTCACGCTCATCTTGTGCTGTTGCAGGTAAGAGAGATATATCACCGAGATCGCCAATACCTGTACCACTCAAGTGCATCTGCCCAAACCCTATAACTGTAGAGTCGCTATAATGATAACCAGAACACCAATCCCAACCTTGCTTCTTCTGTGTAGGACCAGCCTGCACAAAGCCAAAGGGAACATTGGCTCCTAGAAATACATGTCCATGTCCACCCGTCCCTATGAAAGGATCGACATATTGCGTGTAGTTCTGTGCTATACTACTTCCTATAGAGCAGATAGCAACAGCCATGAGTAATAATGTTTTCTTCATATTTTTTATCGTTGTTAGTTATTTCTATTAGTTTATTTCTCTTTGATAATATCTGTTAGCTTGATAGCTTGGAAAGTCATGTGTGCAGCACTACTCTCATACAAAATGCCTACAGTGTTCTTATCTACCATTGTCAAACAAGTATATCCCCACCCATAGCCTTCATCGAGAAGCACCTGATTTTGAATTTTCCACGTAAGTCCACCGTCAAGACTAGCTTTGATTGTTATGTTGTTACGCACCTTGGCAGAATTAGGATTAGAGAAAAGAAGAATATCCTTTCCTAAACAATTGTCTTTAGCATTAACCTTTATTAAACTAGCCATACACACTGGTTCTATCAGTGCCGAACGTGTAGAAGCATGGTCTTTCCATGTCTTACCCATATCTGTGGTGGTCATCACCGCTCTACTTCCTCCACGATTATCACGCATATTGAGCATTAATTCGCCCTTCTTTACCTCCACTACTTGCGCTTCTGTTGTGTTTTCACGTGCAGGATTGCTAATATCCCATGTCGTACCATGATCCTTACTATAGAGAATACCAGCATGTGGCATACGATCCTTATCTATAAATTGCATCGGGAATACAAGTGTACCATCCTTCATTGTGATACCACGACCAGGACCTTGTAAGAGGAAATACCATGAAGGATCTTTCACTTGCTGGGTAATATTTATTGGTTCCGACCATGTTCGTCCATCGTCCTCACTCTTAACCATCATAAGTTGAGCCGTGTAATAACAATCCATTCCAGGTTGCGAACTAAACCATGCACGCTGGTTACCCATACCGTGTGTCCATGCTGCAACGATCCAGATAACTCCCGTCTTAGTATCTACCAATATGGAAGGATCTCCCACACCATTTTGTGCAGCAGGAAGTCCATCATATTCGCCAAACGACATTGGTAAGCGCATCTTTTCCCAGCTCTTACCTCCATCGGTACTACGGCTCAAACCTATATCTACATACTCTTGAAGATCAACACTATTATTATGTCTTACATCATAAACGCCTAGCAATGTTCCCTTATTAGTAGTTACCAAGCCCGGAATGCGATAAGCAGCTACACCGTCATCGCCTGCATGGCGCACACCAATAGCTGTGCGGAAAATCTTATTAGGCTGAATATCTCCCGATAATACTAGTTTCTTGCCATCTGCTATAGCTTCCGTAACCCCTACCTTAATCTGTGCGTTTAGGCTTGCTACAGACTTCATTTCAATACTTACCCAAAAGTAATTAATACCCGGGAAAAGCTTTTGACTAGCATTCAAGTAAAGAATATTGCTATGTACTTCTTGCTCATCTTTCTTTATAGAATAAGAAGGCAAGGCACAAAGCGTTTTGTTAGGAGCAAAATTTGTGATATATTCCATAGGGTAGAAACGCTCCTTACTTACGTTCTGACGTGCTTCTGTACCACCATAATATAGCTTTACAGATTTTATATCCGATAAGTTAGTAGCTTCACTAAAGCGAAGTGCTACTTTGTCCAATCGTTTTGCTTCTTTAGCATCTATCTTTATATATAAGAGTGCATTATCTTGGCGTTCTATGAGGAGAGGGACAATAGCTTGTTTAACAAACAAGGTATCTTGCGCTAATGTCCTGCTACCTAGCATTAAGCCTATAGATAGTAATATATATTTTATAGATAAGTTCATAATTTACAAAGGTTTATTTAAATTATTAATATTCATTTACACGTATCTCATCTGTAAAAATCCAGCCTCCATCAATATTTGTAGTGGCTCTCAAACGTAAATAACGTCCTTTTACCCCACCTTTCCATTGATAAGTATAAATAGTATAATCTTTTTTTCGAGGTATTTGAGGGTCTACTTTATCTAATACAGTAAATTGTTTATTATCTGATGACACGGATAATTGTATCGCGCTAGGTGTGTAGATCCACACAGGGTCTATTTGAAGAAAATCGGCTTTCACTGTCGTTATATCTTGTTCATCTCCTAAGTCAATAACAACATCTACACCATCCTTTATAAACCCTTGCCATCTACCTTCTAAATATCCCCAATCGCCACGCTTACCATCGGTAAGCGTAACACTATCATCGGCACGATATTTTTCTGCAAAAGGTGCTATATAAGTTACTTTTGCTCCCAAAGCTTTATGCTTAACACCTTTCAAAGACTCAACTCTTACTCCTGACTCTTTTCTTAGATTAAAAGTATTATATCCCCATTGCTGTAATGTATCGATAGCTGTAATGGCGCGAATACGGAAGTTATCGTATGTTTCTTTTTGCTTTACCCAGCCTGTCTCAGCGATAGCCAAGAGACGAGGATAAGTCATATATTCCACATGGGCAGGAGTTTCTATATTCTCTGTCCATAAGCATGCCTGCAACCCAAGAATACTTTTCTCGCTTTCTGTACCACGCAATGTAATAGGAAGCGGATCATAACTATAAATTTTACGCAAAGGAATAATTCCGCCTTGCGCCTTAGGCTCTTTCATTGGTGCATCTTGATACATATCTATATAGCAATAGCTTACAGGGGTCATCACCACTGGATGTACCAATTTAGCAGCTTCAATACCATTTTGTTCACCACGCCACGACATAACACCTGCATTTGGAGCTAACTTGCCTTCAACAATTTCGTCCCACCCCATCAAAGTTCTGCCATGTTTATTAAGAAATAACTCTATGCGATGGGTAAAATAGCTTTGCAATTCCGCTGTATTCTTTAACTTATGTTCCTGCATCTTCTGCTGACATAATGGACATTTCTCCCAAGCCGAGCGGTCAGCCTCATCGCCACCAATATGGATAAACTTAGAAGGGAATAAGTCCATTACCTCTTTTAATACATTCTCGGCAAAAGCATAAGTAGCTTCATTACCAACACATAAATCAGAATTAACGTAAGGCTTCTTTGCACACGAGAGTTCAGGATAAGCAAAACAAACCTCATCACTATGACCAGGCAACTCTATTTCCGGAAGAACTTCAATATGGCGTTCTGCAGCATAGCGCACCACTTCTTTTATATCTTCTTGTGTATAATAACCTCCGTAGGCACCTTTGTCTTCCTTATGGGCATAATGACGGTCTTTATCCATCCACCAACGATCCCATGATGATTGTGTCCTATAGGCTGTTTCCTGTACTAAAAGAGGATATTTCTTTACCTCCATTCGCCAGCCTCCACCATCTACTAAATGCCAATGGAAAACATTCATCTTAAAGTAAGCCATTGCATCTAGCTGCTTTTTTATAAAATCTTTTGTCCAAAAATGACGCGAACAATCAAGATGATAGCCACGATACATAAAACGAGGACTGTCAGCTATAGTAGCACATTTCAGTTTACCATTTACAATAAGCTGACGAAGCGTTTGTAAAGCATAAAACAAGCCACAAGCCGTAGGGGCTGTAACATCAATACGAGTGGTTGATATTTTTATATTATACCCTTGCTGATACTGGGTCAGCAATTCGCCTCTTATGGGCTTTGTCTTACTAGTACACACTAAGGAAAGCAACTTACCCGGATTAGTAAAGCTCGTATGCTTATTTGAACTAAATAAAGGTTTGGGGAGTCCTACTAAGAATTTGTTAAGCCCAAAAACATCTTTTATATAGTTTTTTAATTGGCGTGCATCATTCCTACTAGCTTTTACATACACCGCAATATCGTTGTTCCATTCGAAATTATCGTTAGAGGTAATATAGCTATTAGGCTTAGGGATCATATTCTGCGCTATTGAGGTGTTGAAAAAACACAACAACAACATAAGAATTAATAATATAGATTTATTAAATTTCATTTTTTAAACTAGTTTCAAATTAAAATATTTTCAAGCCACTTTCTTTTATTAAATCTCAAACAAAAGCTTTTAATTAAAATTATCAACATAAACTACTTAAAAGATTACTATTTAAAAGGTAAGCTTTTACCCCATAAAAGATGACCTTTTAATAAGTAAAAGGTAAGCTTTTGTGGTGTAAAACGTTACCTTTTAGAAAGTCAAAGCTTAGCTTTTCTGCACTCTTTTATTATTTACTGAAGATAAAATTTTACATTTCCTGCTTTTATAAGCTGGTCATGGGTAAGGCGGAAGCTATTATAGGGTTTACCTCCAAGCTCTACCTTCTTTATTATTTCAGCCTTATCGCTAGGGCTTACAGTCTCTATCACGAGTTGTTCACGTCCCCATTGTTGTTTATCTAGTTTGATTATAATTTTATTAAATACTGGCGAAGTAAAGGTGTAAGATGGATTACCTGGGCAATCAGGATAAAAACCCATCATATTAAATACAGCCCACGCTGACATAGCTCCTGTATCATCATTGCCGGGGATACCTTCTGGCAGATTTTTAAAGTTTTCCTTTAACAATCGACGAACTTCCTTTTGCGTACGCCAAGCCTCGCCTTTAAAGTAAGAAAAGAGATGGGCATACGCAATATCTGGCTCGTTAGCAGGATCATAATAACCTTTATCGAAAACCATTTGAAGCTTATTTACAAACGCTTTCTGTCCTCCCATTAGCTTAGCATATCCCTGTACATCGTGAGGAACAAAGAACGTATAGTTCCAAGCATTTCCCTCGTGGAAGCCGGGTGAAGGTTCAAAGTTCTCACCTTGTTTAGGATCGAAAGGTGTAAGAAACTTACCATTGGGAAGCAATGGGCGCATCGTACCATACTGTTTATCGTAATAGCTACGATAATTGAGCGAGCGATCATAGAATAATTTGGCATCTTTTGTTTTTCCTAAAGCTTTAGCTAAACGAGATAAAGCATTGTCTGCCACGTAATATTCTAAAGCATGAGAAACAGAGTTATCATACTGTTCGCGAAGAGCGACATAGCCTTTTTGTAAATAATCGTCATTATCTGGGCGAAGAAGATTGCCCTTTCCTGCAATAGTAGCCGATTTATAAAAAGCTTCGTATGCCTTATTAATATCATAACCACGCAAGCCTTTAAGATACGAGTCGGTGATAACAGGAATAGCAGGGTCGCCTTCCATTGTATAAGTTTCTCTTCCAAAGAGTTCCCATTTTGGCATCCATCCATGCTCCTCATACATATTAATCATAGTACGGATCATATCACGCTGCTTTTCTGGATAAACTAACGTGAGCAACTGATGTACATTACGGTAAGTATCCCAAAGAGAATAAACCGTATAGCGATTGCCCTCTGTGATAGTTTTTATCTTATCACTTTCAAGTGCAGGATACTGTCCGTTTACATCTTGCAGTATATTAGGATGAATAAGTGTATGATAAAGCGCTGTGTAGAATATAGTTTTCTGATCTTCAGTTCCACCTTCTACCATAATTCTTGACAAATTATCCTTCCAAGCCTGACGAGCCTCTGCATGAATTTGATCGAAAGTTTTACCTTTTTGTTCTTCCTCTAAGTTCTGACGTGCATTCTCAATACTTACAAACGACACCCCCATTTGCACTTCTAATTGCTCATTTGTCTTTGTATCGTAATTCATAAAAACACCAATATCATCGCCAGCTATGTCTTTCTTATAATTGGTGTAGAGTTTAAACTTGCCATTGTCCTTATCCCACTCGGCTTCTACACCTGTCATAGGGCGTTGTTTCTTCCAATAACCAGAAGAAAGCGGTTTCTTATTAACACGCATCACAAAATAAATAGGGAAAATGGCTTGTGGATTATAACAAAATGTGCCTAATACTTTCATTCCCTCAAACTCACAATCGTTTACTTTCTTTATAAACGCTCCACTCTCATTGGTTAAGCCTTCACCAAGATTGAGCAAGATATGACTTTTGCCTTTAGGAAAAGTAAAACGTGCTACAGAAGAACGTAAAGTGGCAGTTACCTCTGTCTTTATATTATAATCGGTAAGAATATTAGCATAATAGCCAGGTTTAGCCACTTCGTTTTTATATCTACTGCCATATTCTTTGTAGTCCACTTTCAGCTCACCAGTAGTAGGCATAAGTAAGAGCGAGCCCATTTCTGGGCAACCCACTCCACTCAAATTGACATGAGAATAACCTGTAAAAAAGACATTATAAAATTCGTAGGGAGTTGACCACCAACGTGCATCTTTATCGTATTTGTTATCAGGACTTCCCATTACATTAAAGGGAACTACCGACATAAGCCCATTAGGGCATACAGCACCAGGGTTAGTAGTACCAAAATTGGATGTTCCGATGAAAGGGTTTACATAATCTACCACATCCTTTTGACTTTCAGCCTTTGCTGTAAACGAAAAGAACACAAATAAAACACAAACCCATTTCCACCAATTATTCGTCATATCAAAGAATTATTTTAGATAAGAAAAAATAAAATCGGCAATTGACGTTTTACAGTTTACACACAAAAGTGCTGTAAAACAATCAATGCCGATTATTATATATTAAACAATAGAATTGCGCTTTGTAAACTCTATTATTTCGTCAATGTACCCAAATGCCATACCTACAACAGTATCAGCAGCACCATAATAAACAGCTACACGATCGCCGTCTTGTAATGCTGCACATGGGAATACAACATTAGGCACATCGCCAGCCAATTCATAAGGGGCTGCAGGAGCTAACAAGTAAGGCTGCGTGCGGTAAAGCACTTTGGTAGGATCGTCCTTATCAAGAATAGCTGCACCCATAGAATAACGGAAACCATTGCAAGTATTGATGACACCATGATAGAAAAGCAACCAGCCTTCTTTTGTTAAGAAAGGCACTGAGCCTGCACCTATTTTAGTACACTGCCATGCACTCTCTGGGAAAGGAGTAACCTTCATCACACAACGGTGTTCGCCCCAGTACTTCATATCAGGCGAAAAGCTAACATAAATATCGCCAAAAGGAGTATGACCATTGTCGCTAGGACGACTCAACATAGCATATTTGCCATTAATCTTTTGAGGGAAGAGTACACCATTTCTATTGAATGGTAGAAAAGCATTTTCACACTGGTAGAAGGTTTTAAAATCGAAAGTGTAACCTATGCCGATTGTTGGACCATTATACCCATTACACCATGTTATCCAATAACGATCTTCTATCCATGTTACACGTGGATCATACTTGTATTCAGACTCTATCATCTGCGTATTTCCTGCCTCAAAAGTGATAGGATCAGGATTAATATCCCAATTGATACCATCCTTACTAAAGCCCGCAAAAATATTCATTTGTACAGCCTTATTATCACATCGAAAAACACCTGCAAAGCCATCCTCAAATGGTACAACCGCACTATTAAAAATACTATTCGAAGAAGGAATGTGATAACGATCAATAATAGGGTTCTTGCTATATCTCCACATTATATCCTTACAGTTTGTAGGACGATCTTCCCAAGGAAGTAATTTCTTTAAATCTGTCATTGATTTAGACGTTAAGTTTAAGTTCTCTGGTTATTATTGATTGTAAAATTAAGAATAAATTACGATACATAATAGATAATAGAAATCTTTTTGGTTTATTTCAAAGAAAAGGAAAAGTCATTAACAAATATTATAGAAGAGATCATCATAACCAATATTCTTAATTTAGTGAGCAATTTATCATTACAAATAAATGATGCAAAAAGTAAAGAAATGGTTACTATGCAGAGAAATTGAACGTGTTATATAAATACAATAAAATAGGAATATATTGGTTTTTGCATTTTATTTATGTATCTTTGCATTTACTAAATCGTATTCGATAAGCAAAGAAGAAATAGCAAATGAAGCACCACTCACAAAGTAAAAAAAGTTATAAATAACCCATTTGAGCAATATACAATACTCAAAAACGCTATCCGAAAAATGGGTGGCCATGAAGCAGATGAAGAAATCGATTAAAATATTATCAATTTTCACATTATTTTGGACACTAGGCTTAACTGCTAGTGCCCAAAATTTGCGTTGCTACATTATTGATGCACAAACGGGAGATAGTATTCCTTTTGCAAGTGCAGTATATGTAACAACCAAATTAAGAGCATCCAGTGACTCTGCGGGAATTTTAGTTATTGGAAAACAAATAGGGCAAACCCTAACTGTGACAGCCGTAGGTTATAACGCCCGTCGTATTAAAATTACTTCAAATATAGGAGATGAACTAACTATAAAACTAATATCACAAGTAAAAAGATTAGAGGGTGTAGTCGTTAAGGCAAAGAGGAAACGTAAATACACTAGAAAAAACAACCCTGCTGTAGAACTAATGCGGCGTGTTATTGCAGCTAAGAAACACACAAATCTTAGCAACTATGATTATTACCAATTTGAAAAATACCAAAAGCTCACTATGGGTATTAATAATATTACTCCTGAAGAACTAGAAAAAGGTATTTTTAAGAAACATCCATTTTTGATAAACCAAGTAGAAGTATGTCCATATAACCTTCAGATGATACTTCCTATTTCTGTAGACGAAACACTTACTAAACATATATATCGGAAAAATCCAAACAATGAAAAGGATATAATAAAAGCACAAGATACACGTGGTATATCAAAGTTACTACAAACTGGTGCTACGCTTAATGTTATGGCGAAAGATATTTTTAAAGATATTGATCTCTATGACGATAATATAGAATTATTACATCAGCGCTTTCCTTCTCCAATAGGAAGTGCTGCTATATCATTCTATCATTATTATATTGATGATACCACATACGTTGATCAGGATAAGTGCATTCGCTTACAGTTTATGCCTGCTAATCAACAAGACTTTGGCTTCCGTGGTGAACTTTATATACTTGCCGACAGTTCTTTGCATGTACGCAAATGTGTAATGCAATTGCCTGCTAATACAGGTGTAAACTTTGTGCAGTCTATGAAGTTTGAACAGGAGTTTAAAAAATTGCCTAATAATGAATGGGTAATGACTGTTGATAACCTTGTTGCAGAACTACGGCTTACGAAACTTTTAGAGCGTGCTATTGCAATCCGCTCTACAAGGCTAGACAACTATAGCTTTGATCCTATAGATAAAGCAGAGTTTAAGGGTAAAGCAGCTCTTAAATATGATCCAAACGCTAAAATGCGAAGTAAAGATTATTGGGCAAAGCATCGTAAAGAACAACTTTCAAAGGGAGAAGCAGACATTGATAACTTTGTCCACAATGTTACCCAAATGAAGAGTTTCAAATGGATTATCTTTGCAACAAAAGCACTGATAGAAAACTTTATAGAAACAGGCTCACACAATACACCCTCAAAAATTGATATAGGTCCTATAAATACCATCATATCTAAGAATTATGCTGATGGTTATCGTTTCCGTGCTTCTGCTCGTACTACAGCTCACTTCAATCCACATTGGTTCTTTGAAGGATATTATGCTTATGGCACGAAGAGCCATAACCATTACTATGATGCTAAGGTAACTTATTCTTTCAACAAGCCCGAATACTTACCAATAGAATTCCCTATTCAAACCTTATCTTTTGAGTCAAATAAGGATGTAGAATCACCTTCTGACAAGTTTCTTATCCATAATAAGGATAACTTTTTCATGGCTTTCCGCCCTGTAAAAGTTGAAAAGATGTACTTCTTTAATCGTCAAAAAATCAATTTTAAGTGGGAAACTGATTATGGATTAGCATCATCTATTGAAGCTCGAACAGAAAGCAACAGACCAACAGGAGACCTGGTTTATCAACTAATGGACGGATCAATCGTTAATAACATTCGCCGTACAGAGTTTACTTTAGGTTTTGATTATCGCCCAGGACAAAGCTATATCAATACTAAACAAAATCGTTTGGAAGTAAATCTTGACGCGCCCCAATTTACATTAAAGCATACCATAGGAGTAAAAAACTTTCTTGGAGGTAACTTTACTTCAAATCTTACTGAGTTTACTGCTTACAAACGTTTATGGCTAGGTAGTTGGGGTAATATTGATGCTAGGTTGATAGCTGGTGTACAATGGAATAAAGTTCCATTCCCTCTTCTTATTATGCCACCTATTAACACATCATATTTTGAGAATCAATGGACATTCTCTATGATGAATAATATGGAATTTCTCAACGACCGTTATGCTATGTTCTCTGTAGCTTGGAATCTTCAAGGAAAGATATTAAATCGTATTCCTCTAATAAAGAAATTAAAATGGCGCGAGTACATAGGCATCAAAGGGATGTGGGGACATCTTTCCAATAAGAATAATCCGCTCCTTCTTGAGAATGCAAATAATCCTGCACTTTACCGTTTCCCTGAAGGAACATATATTATGACACATGACCCTTACATGGAACTAGTAGTTGGAGTCTATAATATCTTCAAAGTTTTACAAGTCAATTATGTACGCCGACTTACCTACACGGGGATGCCTGGTGTTCATAAAAATGGCATTCGCTTCGGCTTTAATTTAGTATTCTAAAATGACAAAGACAAGATTCACTATTAATCGACTTATATTCTACTTCAAACGCCAAATATGGAGGCATTCTGATGTACGCTTTAAGGATAATCCTTTAGTTTATATTGCCCAGCGCCTCTATTTAGTATTTACTGGCTTATTTGTAGATAAACATTGGGGATACGCTGCCCAATTAACCTATAATACTATGATGGCGCTCATTCCTATGTTTGCAGCCATCATAGCAATAGCACGTGGTTTTGGCTTTGAAGACTATATCGTTGAATGGTGTAAACATATCTTTGCCAATCAGCCTAATACAGCTAAAGTTGTGGTAAATCTTGCTAAATCATACATAGATTATACACACACTGGAGTTGTATTGGGTATAAGTTTGGTATGGATGCTATATTCTGTTATATCACTTTTTAATAATATAGAAGTTGTTTTTAATGGTATCTGGGGCGTTAAGAAAGAACGCAGTGTGGGACGAGCTATTACCGATTATGTTTCTATTTTGATATTTCTTCCCCTCACCTTAATTTTATTATCAGGTCTCAGCATCTTCTTTCAGTCCATTCTAGTCAATTTACCTAATTTTAAAGTACTCACACCTCTTCTTCAAGGACTCATTGGCTTTATACTTCCTTTAGCCATCCTTACTATCATTTTCATTTTAATGTACACACTTTTACCAAATACAAAAGTGCGTATATCTATGGTATGGCTTCCTGCTTTATTAGCAGCCATTGGCATAATAGTAATACAAAATGTTTATATTCACTTCCAAATACTTTTTGCAAGCTACAATCTTATTTATGGTTCGCTTGCAGCCTTACCTTTACTGATGCTTTGGTTACAACTTTCTTGGTATATCTGTATTGGCTTTGCCGAGTTAGGAAGAGCTAATCAAGAACTAACCGACGGACACCTAGGGGAATTGCGCAATGATAGTTTGAGAGAAAAACTTCGCAAATGCTGTGTTATTTTGAGTGTGATGGGGCGTGGACAGGTACGTGCTGATGGACCTATTGATGCTAGAAAGCTACAACTTCAGACCAGCTATAGCTATGCACGAATCATGCGATCCCTCGATCTTCTCATAGAGACTCGCCTTATTACTAAAACCCTTCGCGAAGATAATATTGAAGTTTTTACACTCAATTACGATACCTCTCAGCTCACGATGGGATTTGTTATCCATACACTTTTAGGAGCAAAAGCACCTCATCGCGAGGGAGAAGCAAGTCTACGCATTGATGATTATGAAGACTCTATCCTAGATAAATACTACGAGACTTACATAAAAGCAATGAACAGCATTCCTATTATAGAACTTACTGACAAAGAAAAAATGGGATAACATACTATCCTATATTCACGAGAGATTAGCTCCCAACAACCAATCTCTCGTGAATATAGGATAGTTTACAATAAAACAGTATTACTCTTATGCAAATAACGACACCTATCAATCATTCTTCTAACTACTACTAATACGGTACATTACCATCAATAGGTGAGAACACATTAGACGGATCTTCATTCACACGACTACCCATAACTTCTCCTCCTTGCCCATCTATTGGCAATGGTAATGAATAATCGTTATCTTCAGGATTAGCAAAACGAGTAAATTCTCCACGGAAACTTAATAATACATCTCCTGTAGCACCTTTACGATGCTTAGCAATAATGATTTGAGCCATACCATGAAGATCTTGTCCCTTCTCATCAGCATAAATATGATAATACTCTGGACGATGCACAAAGAGAACCATGTCAGCATCTTGCTCAATAGCACCAGATTCGCGCAAATCGGATAACTGCGGACGCTTTCCCTCTAATCCTTCACGTTGTTCTGTAGAACGGTTCAACTGCGAAAGTGCTAAGATGGGTATATTTAATTCTTTGGCTAATCCTTTCAGAGAACGGCTAATGGTAGATACTTCTTCTTGACGACTACCAAATCTAGCTCCATTGGCATTCATCAACTGCAAATAGTCAATCATAATCACCTTGATATCATGCTCACGCACTAAGCGACGAGCCTTAGTACGTAATTCAAAAATAGACAATCCCGGAGTATCATCCATATAGATTGGTGCTCCTTGCAAATAACGGATTCTATCGTCAAAGCGCTTCCATTCAGCCTCATCAAGTTGACCACTCAATATTTTACTGCCAGGAATAGAGCAAACATTAGACATCAAACGATCCACCAACTGTACTTTATTCATTTCAAGAGAGAAAAAAGCTATGGGCAGACGATGATCCACTGCAATGTTTTTAGCAATACTCAAAGCAAAAGAGGTTTTACCCATGGCTGGACGTCCTGCGATAATAACAAGATCGGACTGTTGCCATCCAGAAGTTATTTCATCTAACTTAGTGTACCCTGTTGGAACTCCTGTTAATCCACCCTTATTTTCGGCAGCACGCATCAATATTCTATGCGCTTCATCGATAATAGGATCTATTTGCACGAAATCTTGAGTCATATTCTTTTGAGAAAGATCAAAAAGCTCACGCTCTGCTTTTTGCATCAAGTCATCAACATCTACCGTCTCATCAAAAGCATCGGTTTCTATCATTGATGCAAATTTAATCAACTGTCGTGCCAAAAACTTTTGTGCCAAAATACGTGCATGGTATTCTATATGAGCAGAAGAAGCTACTTGTGAGCTTATTTCTACTAAATAATCCAAGCCACCTACTTCGTCTAAGGCTCCTAGATGGCGTAGTTCTTCTTGAACAGTAACGATATCTACTGGACGTTCATGGAGATTTAAGCTCTGAATAGCCTCATACATTTTTTGATGTCGAGGATCATAGAATGTTTCTGGACGGATAATTTCAGAAACAACAGTAAATGCGTCTTTATCTATCAACAATGCACCTATTACTACACGCTCTATTTCCATTGCCTGCGGTTGTAGATGACCGTAGGAATTATCAATAGGTGCCGATTGGCGCCGTCTTGCTGTTTTGCTAGTTTTGTTCTCTGCCATATATAAGCAACAAAATTACAAAAAAACTATGAAAACGACTCGCTACTAATCTAAGTTTTTTTATCTTTGCACAAGATAGTTAAGAATACTATGAGTTAAGATTATTATCCGTATTTCGTATTCATCAAAAATAATAATAATGTTATGATTACATTTCCTTGTTGCAAAATTAATCTTGGGTTGAACGTTGTTAGCAAGCGAGAAGATGGCTATCACAATCTTGAAACCATATTCTACCCCGTGCTTTTGTGTGATGCCCTCGAAATAAAAACAATGGATGAAGATTTTCCTTCTCCAACTAACTGTGATATTAAGGTTACAGGTAACAGCTTATCCAACTGTGATGAAAAAGATAATCTTGTCGTTAAAGCATACAACTTATTAGCAAAAGATTACAATTTACCTCGCATACATATACACCTTTATAAGCGAATACCTTCACAAGCAGGATTAGGAGGAGGATCAGCAGATGCCGCTTATATGATTACTTTGCTCAATAAGCGCTTTCATTTAGGGTTAAATGATAAAGACATGATACATTATGCTACTAAAATAGGAGCTGATTGTGCCTTTTTCATAAAAGCAGAAACAGCCTTTGCTACAGGAATTGGCAACGAACTAAGCCCGCTTAGTAGAGGCATCAGCTCGCTTGAGGGTTATTATCTTACTCTTGTCAAACCAGACATTGCTGTATCTACAGCCGAAGCTTATGCTAACATTAAGCCTCAACAACCCAAAAAGTGTTGCCGCGATATTATCTCCCAATCTATTGACACTTGGAAAGATGAATTAAAAAACGATTTTGAGGCATCTGTCTTTACACATCACCCTGAACTTAAAGCCATTAAAGAAAAGCTATACAAGGAAGGCGCACTTTATGCTCAGATGTCGGGAAGTGGTAGTACGATCTTTGCAATCTTTGGAAGAAAGCCCAAAGAGATAGAAGAAAAATTTGAAGGGAGTTTTGTATATACATGTCGTCTTTAGTTCGCTTGCGAACTAAAGACGTTTTTTTTATTATCTATTTCTGTGCTTAACATACCAAGAATGCACATAAAAATGATAGATCAATAAAGTGAAAACGGTAAGTACTATACCTACCTCTAAAATTAAATCTTTATTTTGATTAAGCAAACTATACCCTATAAACAAGCCCAAACCAAGACCAAATTCCCAAGATAGAAGAAACGTAGTTTGGCTAGTACCTCGTTGACAATGTTTAGATAACTTAATAAAGAACAATAGAAATCTACTACCTATCAAACCAATACCTAGCCCCATAAACGTTGGTGTAATAAGATTTACGATATTTTGAGTGCGTGTAAGCATCAATAACATAGCCACACCTATCAATAATAATCCCGTTACTCCTTCACTTTTAAGATCAGCATTTGCAAAAGCAAAACGCTCTGCTAACAACGCAAGAACAAAGCCAAACATCAAGAGATAAAAGAAATTAGCACTAAAGGAGATTGATAGCATTAAACCTATTAAAGCAGTACTACTTACCAATGTAACAGATAACCATCCGCCTTGCTTTAAAATAAAGCGATCTAAAGAAAATACACGTATTGTTTCTTCAGGAGCACGAAAAGGAAAATTGACCGATTTCACGAGTAACATAGCTGCTATACTGCAAAAACAAGACCCTAATAAAACAATTCCATCATTGAGTTGATGATAGATTATTAATGCTACCAAAGATCCTAAAGCCAATGCAAAACGTCCAAACCATGTTACACTATAATTAGCCTCCGTACGATGGCTAGCTTCTACAGTGTCTATTATCAATGTTCCTAGTAAAACCATTTGCGCCAAACCATAAAAAGCTCCTTGCACCAAACGCAATACAAGTAATAGGTTGAAGTCTATATTATTATCTTTCAAACTGCCTAAATAATAAAGAAAACCTGTACATGCCGTCATACACAGTATAGACAGAATACATACTACATTACGTCGAAAGCGTTGAACCAAATAGCCTGAAAAACCACCGAATATAAACATTCCAAGCGAAAAGCATAACATCACCCAGCCTAACTGACTATTGGTATAGCCATGAGTGTATAAATGTAAAGGTAACGTGGGAATAAGCATATAAACCGACATTACTAAAAACAGATTAGCTAATGCTAAACGCCAAAAATGCCTATTCCACAAACGAATGTGAATAGGAGTATTTTGAGTATCCATAACTTACAACCTTAAACTTACTTTTTATATTATACTTCAGAGTTTGAATAAAACTAAAATATATACAATCGCCTAATAAGACTCTTCTTTTGAAGGAAAAGACTCATTTTTTACACATCTAATATATTTATGAACACCATCCATCATACATTGCTTTACATCAGCAAACTGGCGCAAAAACTTCGGCTTAAAACTTTCTGTCATACCCAAAGCATCAGCATATACTAATACCTGCCCATCGGTACCATTACCAGCACCAATACCTATAGTTGCAGCCTTCACCTCTTTAGTAACCCTTGCAGCTAATGATGCTGGCACTTTTTCTAGTGTTATTGCAAAAACACCCACTTCATCGAGTGCTTTAGCATCTGCAATAAGTTTCTCGGCTTCGGCTTCTTCTGTTGCTCTAACACCATACCCCCCTAACTTATGAACACTTTGTGGGGTTAGTCCTAGATGACCTTCCACAGGAATACCAGCGTCTACAATACCCTTAACAGTATCTACGATTTCTATTCCCCCCTCTAATTTTACCGCATCAACACCCGTTTCTTTCATAATACGAATGGCATTGCGTATGGCTTCTTCCTTACTTATTTGGTAACTACCAAAAGGCATATCACATACCACAAGAGCATGGCTACAAGCTTTTGCTACAGCACGAGCATGATATATCATTTCATCTACTGTTATAGGCAAGGTATCAAAATTGCCATTCATCACATTAGATGCCGAATCGCCTATCAATATACTATCTACACCAGCTTCATCGAGTATTCGTGCTGTGGTATAATCATACGCCGTAAGCTGAGCTATTTTCTCGCTAGCTGTTTTCATGGCAAGAATTGTTTTTACCGTAACTTTCTTTTTATCTGTTGTTAAATAGCCCATTGCGTACCTGAATATAATCGTTCCAAAGTTAAACTTTATTTTTCGTTTATTTATATTTTTGCAAAGTTACGCTAAATTAATCGTTTGGCAAAGTGAACCCTATATAATTACGAATAACTAGTTCACAATAAGAAGCAACGTAGAGTCAACCAGCAAGTGCAAAATTATAAAACGTGTTTGAAGAACTCGCGTTTTGGTGTAGAAAAGTTTAATTTTTCTCTCGGTCTTTCGTTCAATTTCTTTTGTATCGACATTATTCTCTTGTCTGTGTAATGTTCAAACGAATCCTTTTTCGGTATATATTGTCTGATTAGTTTATTTGTATTCTCAATAGCTCCCTTTTGCCATGAGCAATATGGATCAGCGAAGTACACGGGTACGCCTAAGAACTTGGTAATGTCCTTATGTGCTGCAAATTCAGGTCCGTTGTCTGTTGTAATGGTCTTCAGACAGTCTTTGTATGGTAGCAGTAGTTTCCTAACTACCTTTGCCAGAGGCTTTGACTGCTTTCCAAATGGCAGTTTCTGCATAAGTAGCATATTGGTGGATTTCTCCACCAGTGTGAGTATGGCATGCTGGTCAGGGTCTACGATTAAGTCCATCTCAAAATCTCCGAATCTCTTCCCGTCAACTTCCTTACTTCTTTCATGGATACTCAACCTGTCTTTAATTGGAAGATGTCTGCCCTTGGGACGATGCCTGTATTTCATCTTATGTCTTGTGTGTTTGGCAAGTTCCCCTGTTGTATCATTATGGATGATATTATAAATGGATTGGTGGGATACCTTTATCCCCTCACTCTTGCGCAGATAACCTGATATTTGTCGTGGAGACCACTGATCATTAGTGATATATTCCTTAATCCTCCAGACTAATTCATCGGAGAGCCTGGCGTTCTTTACCGTTCTCTTTCTGCGCTGCATAGCCATATCGTGCGCCTTTGTCCAAATATACTTTCCCGATGACGTACTGTTGCGTTTGATTTCACGTGAGAGTGTTGACTGACTGATGCCGACGATTGCGGCAATCTCTTTTCTCCCTATTTTCTTTTGGAGTAAGGCGAAAATTTGCGACCTTTGCTCCGAGATTAATTGATGATACATAAACAATACAAAGTTAGTTAATCTTTGGGAGACAGAGGTCTCCCTTTTTTTATTTGTATTGCTAGTTGTTTCTTTTTCCTCGCCGAGAGATGCAGACAACCTCTCGCTACGCTTCGAGAACGTCTGCATCTCTCGGCGAGGACTACTCTTTTATTGCACTTCGTTTTGGAACTTGCACAATAGCTTTTTCATCATTTGTAGTTGCCACCCCTATAACCCTTGCTCCTGAAGCCCTACCTGATTTTAACCCATTAAAGCTATCTTCAAACACAAAACATTCTTGAGGAGCAAGATCAAAGTTAGCTGCTGCTTTTAAATAGCAATCAGGAGAAGGTTTACTTTCAGAAAAATCCTCTGAAGTAAGGATCTTATCAAAATAGGTAAGAAGCTCATGGTGTTGTTGATACACACTCTGCATTTTCTCAAGATTAGAACTAGTAACTACTGCCGTTTTAATGCTTTTTGCTTTTAATTTGAGAACAAAATCTTCGAATCCATCGACATAATCAAAAGACATATTACGCTCAAACGCATTCAGCTCTTTATTTATTTCCTTTTGTTCTTCATCTTTACCATAAAAATATTTATCGTAAATTTGAACCAAAGTTTGTCCCTTAATACTTATAGCAAAGTTGGCTATACTAGGAAGATACTTTTCCCCTACGTTACTCCAAAACTTTGTATAAAGAGGTTCTGTATCGAATACTACTCCATCCAAATCGAATAAACAGGCTTTTATCATTATTCAAATACGTTTGTTATAAATGTAGTGCAAAGTTACGAAATTCTTTTTGTAACTTTGTTGCCACCTATGACAAAGAAATCATTTATATTCAGCACGTTATTCATATTAGGAAAGGCTTCCTTTACATGCAACAACGCAAAGAATACCAATTATAATAATTACGTACAATGAAAGTAATATACTTTTGTGTATTTATTAGATAAAACAACCAATTTACACTCATAGAAAAACAGCAGAGAAAATAAAACGATCATTATGCAAGCAGATATTATTTCCAAGTATTTTAAAAGTCTTAGCGAAAAACAAACCAAACAGTTTGGTATGTTATACGAACTATATCAAGATTGGAATGCTAAGATAAATGTTATTTCTCGTAAAGACATTGATAACTTATACGAACATCACGTACTACATTCTTTAGCCATTGCCAAGATGCTCCATTTCAAAGAAGGAACAAATATTCTCGACTTTGGTACTGGTGGCGGTTTTCCGGGTATTCCTCTAGCCATCATGTTCCCCGAAGCCAATTTTAAGATGATAGACGGCACAGGGAAAAAAATTAAGGTAGCCTCAGAAATAGGCAATTCCATCGGACTAGACAACATTCTCCCTATGCACTTACGTGGCGAAGAAGAAAAGGGAAAGTTCGATTTCATCGTATCTCGTGCTGTAATGCCTTTACCCGATTTAATGAAGATCGTGAAAAAAAATATTGCAAAGGATCAACACAACGCCCTTCCCAATGGTGTGATTGTATTAAAAGGTGGTAATCTAAAAGAAGAGATTAAGCCTTTCCAAAAAATTGCTGAGCAGATAGAACTCACACAATGGTTTGAAGAAGAATGGTTTAAAGAGAAGTATCTTATTTATCTTCCGGGATAATATCCCTTGAATTGATCAACATCTTAGGACAAATCTACAATAGGATAATATATTATGGTAAAGATTGAACGTTTTGCATGCAACATGCTGGCAGAGAATTGCTTTATACTTAGTGATGAAACTAAAGAATGTGTCATCATAGACTGTGGTGCTTTTCGCGAAGAAGAGCGAAAAGCTATCGTAAATTATATAAAGAAAGAAGATTTAAAACCTGTTCATTTACTGGCAACTCATGGACACCTTGATCATCATTTTGGAGATAACACCATTTTTACAGAATATGGACTAAAACCAGAAGTACATGAGGGTGATCGTGTGTTTATGGAAAACCCATATAATGCAGCAACAACCTTATTTGGTATAACATTAGATTATGAACTACCAGAAGCTAACTTCTGCATAGAAAACACAAGTATTATCAATTTTGGCTCCCACACCCTCAAAGTAATTGCCACTCCAGGACATTCTGGCGGATCAGTGTGCTATTATTGTGAAAACGAGCATTTACTTTTTACGGGTGATACGCTTTTCAGAAGAAGTATTGGCAGAACCGACCTCCCCGGAGGTAGTATGTTTCAGATGGTTAGCTCCTTACGTTTATTAGCACAATTACCCGATGAAACCGTAGTTTATGCTGGACACGGCGAGAACTCTACTATAGGATACGAGGTAGCACACAACCTTTATATGGACAGATAAACAGATGATAGCTCCCACATCAAAAACGGAAAAGATAATCTTAGGCATCGACCCAGGTACAAACGTGATGGGCTACGGCTTATTGCACATAGTAGGCAATAAAGCAGAACTCATCGTGATGGGAGTTATTGATATGCGCAAAGAGAAAGATGTATATCTACGCCTAGGTAAAATATTCGATCGTGTAACTGGCATTATTGACGAATACTTACCCGATGAACTTGCTATAGAAGCTCCTTTCTTCGGAAAAAATGTACAATCAATGCTAAAACTTGGTCGGGCGCAAGGAGTGGCTATTGCTGCAGCAATCCATCATGACGTACCTATTCATGAATATGCCCCACTAAAAATAAAAATGGCAATTACAGGAAATGGTGCTGCTTCAAAAGAACAAGTAGCAAAAATGCTACAGAAGCTATTACATTTAAGAGACGACCAAATGCCTCATTTTATGGACGCCACTGATGCCATCGCCGCTGCTTATTGCCATTTTCTACAAATTAATCGACCAGAAACTGATGCTAAACACTATGGTTCGTGGAAAGATTTTGTGCAAAAAAATAAAACGCGCATAACAAAATAAATATACTAAAACATTGTTTTACTCCATCTCTAATTGCAACTTCTCTCTAAATTAAACAGAATCCTATACTAACAAAAAGTATGGTATTCTGTATCTTTTTGTATAATTTGCGACTAATTTTCAATTTTACTGCGATAACAATTAGCACCTATGCTAAAAAAACAGAAAAAAGTTTTGCAAGGTTAAAGTATAATACCTAACTTTGCAGCGTTATCCTGAAAACAATCTTTTTACCTTACAAAGACTAATACCTATTTGAAATTGAAGCGGTCACCTGTGAAGGTCACTGCTTCTTTCTTTTTATACACCCTTCTCCATAACAAGCTTAGTTCTTAACAACTTACCTTGCTCTTTTGAGCAGAAATAACCTATTTGATTACAAATGATAACCTTTTAAAAAGCAAACTATCACCTTTAAAGTAGCAAAAGCTTATCTTTCCAAAAGAAAAACAAATTATTTTTGATCCTTTTTTAATTTATTTTTATCTGAAAAATAAATTATTTTTCAGGCAAATAGTTTAGCTTTTATCACCATATACATAACCTTTTACACAACAATCACTTCTCTTTTACACTTAGAACGATATTTCATTACCATTGTTACGCTATATAAAAGCATATCCATAGGCGATCTTTCCCCCCTCCAATTGACAACAATACTTGCTATAAACAACAAAAGCTCGCCTATCACTTAACAATAATTATTAGCAATATATAAGGTATAAACCACTATTTTTTTGTAAATTTGCATTGTATAAGCCGAATTTATCGACTGAGTAAAAAAGAACAATAATCATTATAAATAATCATTCATTTTTATGAGTAAGCAAATAGAAAAGATCAAGGCACTCGTTGAAAAACGTGAGCAAGCTCGCCTCGGTGGTGGTCAAAAGGCCATAGACAAGCAGCATGAACGCGGAAAGTACACCGCTCGTGAACGTATTGATATGCTTGTTGACGAAGGTAGCTTTGAGGAATATGATATGTTCAAACTTCACCGTTGCCACAATTTTGGTATGGAGAAAAAACAATATCTAGGCGATGGAGTTGTAGCTGGTTCGGCTACAATTGATGGTCGTTTAGTTTATCTTTATGCACAAGACTTTACTGTAAACGGTGGCTCGCTTTCAGAAACAATGGCACAGAAGATTTGTAAGGTAATGGATATGGCTATGACAAATGGCGCACCTGTTATCTGCATGAACGACTCTGGTGGTGCTCGCATTCAAGAAGGCATCTCTGCGTTAGCTGGTTATGGCGAGATTTTCGAGCGTAACATTTTGGCTTCAGGTGTAATTCCTCAAATTTCAAGTATCCTTGGTCCTTGTGCTGGTGGTGCAGTTTACTCTCCAGCTTTGACTGATTTCATCGTAATGAAAGAGGAAACTAGCTATATGTTCTTAACGGGTCCAAAGGTTGTTAAGACAGTAACAGGTGAGGATATTGATGCCGAACACCTTGGCGGAGCTAGTGTTCATGCCACCAAGAGTGGTGTTACTAGCTTCACAGCTAAGACTGAGGAAGATGCGCTTGAAATTATCAAGAAGCTTCTCTCTTATATTCCTTCTAACAATCGTGAAGAAGCTCCACGTGTTGAGTGTTCTGATCCTATTGATCGCAAAGAGGATCTTTTGAATGAGATAATCCCAGACGATCCTAATCAGGCTTATGATATGTACAAAGTAATTCAAGCTGTTACTGATAATGGCGAATTCTTTGAAGTGCAACCTAAATTTGCCAAGAATATCATCACAGGCTTTGCTCGTTTCAACGGTCAGAGTGTAGGTATCGTTGCTAACCAGCCAAATGCTTATGCTGGTGTATTAGATGTAAATGCTAGCCGTAAGGGTGCTCGCTTCGTTCGCTTCTGTGATGCTTTTAATATCCCTATCGTGTCGCTGGTTGATGTTCCAGGTTTCTTGCCAGGTACTGGTCAGGAATACAATGCCGTAATTCTTCATGGAGCCCAATTACTTTACGCTTATGGTGAAGCTACCGTACCAAAGATTACCATTACTTTGCGTAAAAGCTATGGTGGCTCACACATCGTTATGGGATGCAAACAATTACGTTCTGACCTGAACTTTGCTTGGCCAAGTTCAGAAATCGCTGTAATGGGTGGTTCTGGTGCTGTTGCAGTGTTATACGGTCGTGAGGCAAAGAAAGTGAAAGAAGAAGGTGGCGATGCTAAACAGTTCTTAGCAGAGAAAGAAGAAGAGTATGCAGAAATGTTTGCAAATCCCTATCAAGCAGCTCAATATGGTTACATCGACGATGTTATCGAGCCACGCAACACACGTTTCCGTATTTGCCGAGGCTTGGCTCAGCTTGCTCATAAAAAGCAAGAATTACCAGCTAAGAAGCACGGTTGTATGCCAATGTAATAATGGAGGAAGAAAACATGGATAAAAATGTATTCGCAGCCATAGCAATGGCACTCTATGAGTACGCAGGAAATAATATTCACGATAACGAACCTAGCAAAATCACTATTCGTCCAAAACAGACAATGTGGGATGCTAAGTTTGAGATTATGACCAAAAAACCATAAACAAGAGAAACTTACATGAAAGAGTTTAAATATACTATCGCTGGTAAAGAATATAAAGTAGAGATCGGTGAGATCGACGGCGAGAACGTTGCAGACATTACTGTAAATGGTGAACAATACAAGGTTCAGATGGAGAAAGAAGTTGCTCCAGAGAAGAAGAAGATAGAACTAGGTAAGCCTGCTACTAACACAGAAGAGGAAACCACAAATACAGCACCTGTTAACGCTGCTAATGCTGTTAAAGCTCCACTACCAGGTACAATTACTTCTATAGAAGTAACAGTTGGACAGGAAATAAAAGCTGGTGATACTGTTGTTGTCCTAGAAGCTATGAAGATGCAAAATGCTATTGAAGCTGAAAAAGATGGTAAAGTAACAGCTATTGCCGTAAAGGTTGGGCAAGCTGTACTTGAAGATGATCCCTTGGTGGTCATTGAATAAGATCTTATCAATTATAAAAAAGAGCTGCACCCAATACAGATGCAGCTCTTTTTATGTATTTTCTTGAAAGTTGTAATTACTAGGAACTATGCAAATAACTATAAACAATCTATCTTATTCTCAACTCTCAACTCTCAATTCTCAACTCTCAATTATAACTTGTTTCCCTCCTTAGGAAATACTACTGTAGGCGTAAAAGTCTTTGCCTCCTCAAAGTCCATTTGAGCATAAGAAATAATGATAACAACATCGCCTACCACAGCACGGCGGGCTGCAGCACCATTCAAACAAATACAACCACTACCGCGTTCGCCCTTAATAATATAAGTTTCTATACGCTCTCCATTATTATTATTAACGATCTGAACCTTCTCGCCCGCAATAAGGTTGGCAGCGTCCATTAAATCCTCATCAATGGTAATACTACCCATATAGTGTAAGTTAGCCTCTGTAATGGTAACACAATGAAGCTTACTCTTTAATACTTCTATCAGCATATCTTTATCCTTTATATTTAATATGATCAATCAAACGAATTGGAGTATTCCCACAATATACAGTAATACATCCCACAATATATGCACTATCATCCCATGTTTCCACATCGAGTAAAGTATTACCATCTACTATTTGAAAATACTCTACCTCTAATCCTTCAATGCCATTGATCTGACTTATTACATAGTTATGAGTATCTTTAAGACTATGTGTTTTACTATAAGCAATACTTTCACTCAAAGCTCTATAAATACTTGGAGCAATAGCACGTTCTTCCTTAGTTAACAATGTGTTACGTGAACTTTTTGCAAGCCCATCTTCATCACGTACAATTTCACATTCTACGATTTGAATATTCATTCCGACATAATCGACGAGACGTTTTATAACAGCTATCTGCTGCCAATCTTTCTCACCAAAATAAGCCCTATTAGGCTTCACTATAAAGAATAATTTACTAACAATTTGGCACACACCATTGAAATGCCCGGGACGTTTAGCACCTTCCATCACTGTTGATTGTGGTGAAAACTCAAAAGTACGCTCATCCTTAATTGGGTATATTTCTTCTACAGTAGGTGCAAATACAATAGTTGCTCCACTCGCTTCCAAAAGCTTACAATCAGCTTCTAATGTTCTTGGATAGCGATCTAAATCTCCTTGATCATTAAACTGAGTGGGATTTAAGAATATAGAAACAACAGTAACATTGTTATCTTTTACACTGCGTTTTACCAATGAAGCATGACCTTCATGCAAAGCTCCCATCGTAGGGACTAAACCTATAGAATTGCCTTCTTTACGGAGCTGAAAAAGTTCGTTTTGAAGTTCTACTATTTTGTTAAGTACTTTCATCAAACAATTGTTTTTCTGCAAAAACTGCATCTTTTAGCTATGCAAAGTAACAACAAAATACTTAAAACAACAAAGAAAATACAGAAATATCCCCCCTTGGTGCTTATTTACTATCAATTTATGTAAAACACACCTCTTTATAAATATAAATTCGTACCTTTGCAAAAATATTTAATCAACAGAGAATGGGAAAAAGAATATTATTTATCAATCAGGAAATCGCTCCTTATGTTCCAGAAACAGAATTATCAACTTATGGCTCTGATATGCCTAATTTGATGCAAGAGAGCGGATTTGAGATTAGAACTTTCATGCCAAAATGGAGCAGTATCAACGAACGCCGTGGACAATTGCACGAAGTAATTCGCCTTTCTGGTATGAATTTAATCATTGATGATACAGATCACCCATTGATAATTAAAGTAGCTAGTATTCCACAAACACGCATACAAGTTTATTTTATTGATAATGAAGACTATTTCCAGAAGCGCTCTACAATGACCACTGACGAAAATGGTGAAGATTTTTCAGATAATGGCGAACGTGCTATATTCTTTGCACGTGGTGTACTTGAAACTGTAAAGAAGCTAAGATGGACACCTGATATCATTCACTGTCAAGGCTGGATGGCTTCAGTTGTACCACTCTATGTTAAGACTGCTTATAAAGATGAACCACAGTTTGCTAATTCAAAAATTGTAACATCGTTGTTTGGTAGCCAGCCTTCAAATCTTGGCGACAACTTCAAAAAATGCCTTGAGTTTCGTGATGCTGATACAGAGAAATTAGCTAAGTACAAGGATAATTTTGACTTTGTAGAACTAGGCAAATTGGCTATAGACTATTCTGATGGAATCATAGGGGTTGGAAATAAGCTAAACGACACTTTAGTTGATTACGCAAAAGTTGCCTCAAAAGAATTATTGTTGCATGACAATAAATATGATGAAGAACTAAAGACAAAATATGCCAACTTCTATAATAAGATCATCGGATAATATATAAATTTAGAGAGACTGCAAAAAATGAAAAAGATATTTGTTTTCCTTGCCTTAGCTGTATCAATGGCACTTATAACATCATGCGATGATACTACAGACACTATAGGAGGATCACTAATTCCTGATAATGACAAATTAGTTGTATCAACAGATAGCTTCGATGTATCATCAAAAAC
Source organism: Prevotella bivia DSM 20514 (assembly GCF_000262545.1). GTDB lineage: Bacteria > Bacteroidota > Bacteroidia > Bacteroidales > Bacteroidaceae > Prevotella > Prevotella bivia. Next base: position 284,715 of record NZ_JH660659.1, read on the forward strand.
TATTCCTGCAGGTAATGTTATACCTCGTACTTCTACAGGCTACCTTGGAAAGATGACCGATGCCGAAACAAACACTCAGGTAACAGCCAACTTTATGACACAGTTTCACGTACTTGACAACTACCAAATGACTGTTGCCGACAGTATTACTAGTCGTGATGCAAGCAAAAATATCATAGCTGACTCTTGCGAAATTCGCTTATTCTATAAAGGTTCATACGGCGACTCATTAGCACAAATGAAACTTACTGCTTACGAACTAAATAAGCCTGTAGAAGAAGGTATTACCTATAGATCGAATTTCGATCCTATCGCTAACAATTATGTCCGAACTAATGGTGGCATTGCAGTCAACAGAAGCTATACATTGACCGACTTAACAGAGCCTGATAGTGTAAGAAAGACTTCAAATTATGTTAAGAACATTAATATCAAACTTAACGATCAATATACAGACAAGGATGGTGTTGTATATAACAATTTTGGTACTTACTTAATGCGTAAATATCAAAGTAATCCAACAGCTTTCCGCAATTCTTATCATTTCTTGCATGAGATTTGCCCAGGATTCTATTTTAAGATTACAGATGGTGAAGGTTCTATGGCAAAGATAGAGCAAGCTCAAATAAATATTTACTATAGAGCAAAGAAAGGGACTTCAGAAAAAGAAACATTCACAAAATTAGTTGGTACAGAAGAAGTACTTCAACTTACCAACTTCAGCAATGACCAAGCAAAGCTCCAAGATTTGATAAAAGAAACTGGACATACGTATTTGAAGACACCTGCTGGATTATTTACCCAACTAACATTGCCCATCACTGACATTCTGGCAGGGCATGAGAATGATACAATCAATTCAGCTAAAATAGAGGTAAAACGTGTAAACAATAATGCTTCTTCAACATATAACTTTGGCATTCCGCAAAACGTACTAATGCTTCCTGCTGATAGCGTTGAAACTTTCTTTGCAAAAACACGCTTGAATGATAATAAAACATCGTTCTTAGCTTCTTATAATACAACGAAGAATTCATACATATTCAACAACATATCAGGGCTTATAAGTTTCTTTAAGCAGGCAAAATCTCCTAGAAGTGAGAATTGGGGTAAAGTTGTCCTTGTTCCTGTAGAGCTACAAACTACATCAACAGGAAGTGGAGCTAGTCAAAAAACGACTGTTAATATGATTTCAAACCAAATGGGCTTATCAAGCACCAAACTTCTTGGCAACACATCGGCAGGTAACGGTTTAAGAATAACAGTTGTTTATAGCAAGTTTAATAACAACTAAAGCAGAGCATTTTGTATCAATGGCTGATAACTTTTTGGAGCGTCATCGTGAAGACTACGAACAACGCAAAGCCGCATGGCTTAAAAAAAAGAAAAATCTAAAGGTTACAAAAAAAATATCAACTATTAATCGACCTGATGATGAAGCTCTATAAATAATTTAATAGTCGCCTACTTTGGGAAGTATGGTGACTATTTTTCTTACATAAGTATATATTATAAAAGCGTGAAATATGAGTTTGGCATATCATTTGCAAAGGCAACAATATAAACATATTTCAGGTAAATAAAAAAGAAAGGGAACTAAAAGGATATGATGAACCAGTTTTCACCCAAAGTATCGGAAGTTCTTTCATTTAGTAGAGAGGAAGCTGAGCGATTGTCAAATATGAATATCGCTCCCGAACATATATTATTAGCTATATTACGCGAGCAATCTGGTCCTGTGTGGGACTTACTACAAGAGCAAAATTTAAATATCAATGAAATAAAATTAGCTCTTGAAGAACGCTTACGCAAAGATAGTAAAAACCGTATTGCTATCACTACAGACATAAATTTGAATGAACAAGCTAATAATATCTTGCGTTTAGCTGTGCTAGAAGCAAGATTGCAGCATGCGCAAACAGTAGATATTCCACATCTATTCTTAGCTATTCTACATGATGTAACAGTAAATGGAGCAAGAAAAGTATTAGAGGAAAATAACATTAGCTATAACTCAGCCTTATCATCTATGCAAATGAAAGCAAATACACCACAAAATGGATTGGGTATGACTGAAGACGAAGATGAGGAAGAGGCTTCTATGTCGAACTCATCGCATAGTAACAATATCGAAACAGCTCAGAATACACGTACAAAGTCGAAAACACCTGTATTAGATGGATTTGGCACAGATCTTACATTAGCAGCTAGCAAAGGAAAACTTGACCCTGTTGTTGGTAGGGAAAAAGAAATACTCCGTGTTAGCGAAATACTTGGAAGACGTAAAAAGAATAACCCTATTTTAATAGGTGAACCAGGAGTTGGTAAGAGTGCTATCGTTGAAGGATTAGCCCAACTTATTGTAAAACGTCTCACCTCGCCTATCCTATTTAATAAGCGAGTTGTATCGCTAGATATGACAGCTATTGTGGCTGGAACGAAATATCGTGGACAGTTTGAGGAGCGTATTCGCGCTTTAATCAAAGAAATAGAGCAAAATCCAAATATCATTGTATTTATTGATGAGATACATACGCTTATAGGTGCTGGTTCTACACCAGGATCTATGGATGCAGCAAATATATTGAAACCTGCTTTAGCACGTGGTACAATACAATGTATTGGTGCTACAACCTTAGAAGAATATCGCAAATCAATAGAAAAGGATGGAGCTTTGGAACGTCGCTTCCAGAAAGTATTAGTAGAACCTACAACACAGGAAGAAACTATACAAATACTTGAAAATATCAAGGAGCGTTATGAAGAGCATCACCACGTAAACTATACACGCGACGCTATCTTAGCATGCGTAAAGTTTACAGAACGCTATATCACCGATCGTTTCTTCCCTGACAAAGCGATAGATGCGCTCGATGAAGTAGGTTCACGCATACACATGCGCAATGTGAAAGTGCCACAGGTTATCATTGACCTACAAAAAGAAATTGAAGCTGTCCAACAAAAAAAACAAGCAGCAGTAAAGAACCAAAACTTTGAGCTTGCAGCTAGTTTTCGCGATAAACAAACAGAACTAGAACGTGTGCTTAAAGAAAAGCAAGAAGAATGGCAACGTGGTGATGCTGAAGAACGTGCAGAGATCACCGAAGATGATGTGGCAGACGTAGTAGCAATGATGAGTGGTGTGCCTGTTCAGAAAATGAAAGAGTCGGAAGGCATTCAGCTAAAGAATATGGATAAGGACTTAAAGAAGCTTGTCATAGCACAAGATGATGCTATTGATAAGATGGTAAAAGCCATTCAGCGCAACCGCATAGGCTTGAAAGATCCTAACCATCCTATAGGTGCATTTATGTTTCTTGGTCCTACTGGTGTTGGTAAAACTTATCTTGCAAAGAAATTGGCAGAAATGATGTTTGGCTCAAAAGACGCACTTATCCGTGTTGATATGAGTGAATATACTGAAAGTTTCAACACTTCACGCTTGATAGGTGCACCTCCAGGATATGTTGGCTATGACGAGGGAGGACAATTAACCGAACGTGTACGCCGTCATCCCTATTCTATTGTCTTGCTTGATGAGATAGAAAAGGCACATGGTAATGTCTTTAATATGCTGTTGCAAGTGCTAGATGAAGGAAGATTGACCGATGGTAATGGACGATTGATAGACTTCCGAAATACTATCATTATTATGACTTCAAATGCTGGTACACGCCAGTTGAAAGAATTTGGACAAGGTGTTGGTTTCAAGGCTGCAAACCTCAATGGTTTATCACAAAGTGAAGGCGATAAGGAACGCGCTCGTGCTATTGTTCAGAAGAGCTTGAGCAAACAGTTTGCTCCAGAGTTCCTCAACCGTTTAGATGAAATCATTACATTCGATCAATTAGATCTTGAAGCGATAAAGAAGATTATTGATATAGAGTTGGTTGGGCTTTACCAGCGTGTTAGTAACATTGGATATACCATTGAGCTCTCTGATGCCGCAAAGGAGTTTGTTGCTACAAAGGGCTACGATGTTCAATTTGGAGCTCGCCCGCTTAAACGTGCAATACAAACATATATAGAAGATGGTATTAGCGAACTCATTCTCTCTGACAACATAAAGCTAGAAAATACTATCCTCATTGATAAGAAAGAGAATGAAGAGAAACTTACCTTCGAAGTAAAAACAACAGAAGTTACTGCTGAAAGCCAAGAAGAGTAAGCGATATATATGGCTATACACCAAAACAGCGAACTAATAACTCTCAACAAAGAGAGCATATTAGTTCGCTGTTTTGGTATATGGTTTATCTTATTACTACTTTTTCAAAAGCTTGCTTGCTAGAAAGCGTCTCACTGGTAAATCATAAATACGCAAGAATACATAAGCTAAAACAATATTAGCAATGATAATACTAACACCTACTGGTAAGGCTTTTGCAAGAGAAACATTGCTACCCCATACCCAAGCATAGAATAAATACATAGAGGGATAATGGATAGCATAAACAGGGTATGAGATATCTCCTATTGTCTGACAAATTTTAGTTGTTATCTTACCATTTACACTAGCAGAAGCACCTCCATATACTATCAATGGGAAGAATACTAGTACACAAATAGCATCATACACACCATTCCATATAGCACTACCACCATATACTACGTATGGCATTGCTGTAAGAATAACGATGATAAAAGCAAAACTCCAAAAAGAGCGACGCACTTGAATGTAACGATAGGTTCGTGCCATTAACATCCCAACACTGTAACTATAGAGCATCACTAAGAAGCCTGCATAATGGAAACCATTTGCCATTGTCCAGCCAACACCTAAGTTATAAACTCCAGAACCATTTCCAACAGCATATACTGCTACTCCTAACCCAGAGAGTATCACAACAGTTGCTAACATCTTATTCGACAACTTTCTTAGCAACAACGCATAAAGAATATTACCAATATATTCCATTAACAACGACCAATACGGACCGTTTAAAGGAAATAACTCCCCATACCCTCTAACTTCTAAACGAGCTGAAGGAGCTACAGGGATCATAAATAAGGTGAAAAGGCAAGCAAAAACAACATACAAAGTAGGAATATGTTCACCCTTCCAAGTAACACTCCCTTGAGCTATAAATGCTATGAAACCTAATATTGCCCCTAGCACAACCATTGGATGCAAACGTATCAAGCGACGTTTGAAGAAGTCCGCTGTACTCATCTTCTTCCATCGATCATCATAGGCATAACCGATTACAAACCCCGAAAGAACAAAGAAAAGTGGTACTGCTAAATATCCATGATTGCATATCTGATTGGAAGGACTCGTTGCAAAGCCTTCAAAGAGATGATAAATCAATACCATCAAAGCTGCCACACCACGCATACCATCTAATATTAAATAATGTGGCTTTGTGTCAGTAAAAACGGTAGAAGATTGCGACATAAGTGTATCCGAATAGTTTACAAGCGATAACCTACACCAAGATTCAAATAAATGGGATGTAAGGCAAAGCTAATAGTATTAAAGTTCTTATTAAAAATATCCGAGAAAGTCCAAGTAAGGTCGGCATTAAGCGAAATGTGCTTATCGGCTTGCCACGTACCACCCAGTTGTGCGCCCCATTGCTGTTTACGAAGGTCAGAAGTAAAGTCATAACCTGCCTGTGTTTCACCTTCAAAGCTAATCTTTTCACCTGTAGGAGTATTCTGACGCAAATAACCCTCAGATACATAACCATCAAAACGTCCATCAAGGGCTATAGACCCAAATAATCCTGCACGCACTTTCCAACGATCAGAAATACGATAATTAGCCATAACAGGAAGCGTTAGTAAGATAGCACCATAATTGGTATTCACAAAGCCTGTGTAATAACCTGCAATCAAGGTATTCCCCTGCACAATCTCGGTACTATAATTCTTAACCATAGCACCAGTTTCCATTCCTTTCTTCTCAAGCTTTATCCCTAGAGAAGCTCCCCAACGCTTACGGTCGCCTATCCAACGAGTAATAACTCCTTCAATAGATCCATTAAACTTAGGGTTATAATCTTTTATTTTTCTAATTTCTACAGGCATAGGAATAGGGGCAGCACCACCTATGTTTACACCTAGCTTCAATTCTGCTTCCCACCCTTCTGCTGAAAGTATAGCTGCTCTCGTTGTTTTTTCTTCTTGTGCTTGCAAAGTAGTTGCACTTGCTACAAGTACCGATGCTAATATTAATGCTTTTAATGACATTATGTTTCTATTTAATTTTCTATATCAATGTAAATTATACCGTAGATGGTTGCCAAATTATTATTCACAGAACAGTTGTAATTCGTCCACATATAGTGTACTACCTATTGCTCCTTCAAACTTAGCTCCATCTTTGCTTGACGACATAATGATAGCAAAGCTATAACCACCTTCTGCCAACTTCTTAGGATCTATAGTCTTACCATTCATAGCCTCAAAAGGCAAAGTAAACTTAGTCCACTCGCTTGTTTCTTTCCTATCAGTGAGTTCAGCTTTCAATACAATATCTTTACTTGACAACGAATTGCCACCATCAAGGTATCCCTTATTATCTACTGTATTTTCAAATAAAACGGCATAAATGGCAAAGTCGTCTTTCTTGCCCATAATTTCTTTACCGTCACTATCAACCAATTTATCTCCTGCTTTATACTTATAATACCCCACAAGAATTTCAGGCTTCTTTCTAAAAGGTATGCCAAAACTAGTTGCTTTCAAATAAGAAGTCTTTCCACCAACTTTCGCTACAAATTTCCCAATAAAAAGATTCCCTGCAGCAATTCCTGGTATATAAATTCCAAAAAAACTAGATGGATTTTTACCAGTACTTACCGTAGTAAGTTTTGCACAAGCACCTTTCAATCCTTCAACTGCTTGGCTAGTTGGATAATCTGTTGCAGGTTTACCCCTTGCTACAATTTTAAATCCCTTATTACCACTTCCCCATTCTAACTCTCCACCATCCACACCTTTATCTATAAAAACATGATAAGGAAGCTCAGCAGTTGTTGGCTTAATAGCATCAAAGCTATAATGTGTAGCTATATCATTTGAAATAAACGATACTGTATACACTTTCTTCCACTGCCCATCTTGAGAAGTAACAGTATAAGTTTGAGGAGTGGTAAAATCACGAACCGTACCACTAGCTGGCTCAATTGTTGCACCATCAGTGATAGTAAAAGTGGGGGCAAGCTTAGTTACATCATCCCATCCGTTATACACCTTTATTTCATTATTAGAAACTTCTGGTTGACGCAACAAAGTAATTCCATCTACTTTCACAGATATAATATCAGCTTCTGCGTTTGGAGCTTCGTCCTTGATACAACTTGTAAACAAAGAAATGCTAGCAAACATAAGGATAAAAGCCTTTGCAATATACTTATTCATTATTTTTTATTTGGTATATATTAAATTTCGGTGCAAAGGTACAAAAAAGAGTGCAAATATTCTGTTTTTTCCCTAGTTGAACCTTAGCGTTACCCAGCAAGTACAAAATTACGATATGTTTTTAAAGAGCTCGCATTTAGGAACCCCTTCTTATTAGCTAAACGATGGCTCTACTTGTAAGGAATACTAGAAAAAATAGGACAAACAAGATCTCTTCACTACTTTCTTTTATACCTTGTAACTATTTGATATTCATTTCGTTACAAAAAGGTCATCTTTTACCTTAAAAAAGATGACCTTTTTATGAGTAATACATCACCTTTTGGTGAGTAAAAGGTGATGTATTGCAATGTAAACGCTTATATATTGTATAGCGAATATGAATATTTTTTACATTATAGAGATTAATGCAGCACATTTGCATTACCTTCTATTGCATTCACATTAATATAAACACAAAAAAGCCATCAAGCAGCTTTTGCTCCTTGATGGCACAATATAAAGTTTGAATTGATGTCGCTAAGAATTACAAATCGAACTTGTAACCTAGTGTCAACTGGAATACGCTGTTCTTAATATCACTATTCTCGAATACCTTTGTTACACCAAAGTTGTAACGAGCGTCAAGCTGAACGTTAGCATACTCATAAGAGATACCTACTGGGATAGAGAAATCGAAAGACTTAGCCTTTAGATCCGTGCTACCAGATGCACCACCTATAGGAGTATCAAGCGATTGTTTAACACTACTACTTACTTTGAAACCAGGTTGGATACCAGCCTTTACAGCAAGACCCTTAACTACATAAACATTTGCCATGACTGGAATGTTAATATAATCAACCTTTGTTGTAGCAGTATAAGTAGTGTTTAAAGCTTTTACTTCTTTCTTTGCACCTTGCATAGAGTAAAGAACGCCAGCACTCACAGAGAAAATGTCTGTTGCTTGGTATTCACCTTCCAAACCACCAGCAAAACCGATACGTGGATCAGAGGTACCATCTTTCTCATAGTTTGTTAACATTGCTACATTCATACCTACCTTTGGTTGAAGATTGAATGAACCTACTTCGTGCTGTGCAAATGCTGCAGCTGATGTAATCATCAAGGCTGCTGCTAATAAAACTTTCTTCATTGTTGTATTTAATAAATTAAAGTCATCCTTAAAACTAGAATATTTTTACTCTCTATTTTGCTATAAGAAAAAGTTCTAATTTATACTGTTTTCTAATTTAGAACTAATCTCTTAAATGCAGGAGCAAAGGTATTCTATATAACAATTAGCATCAAATATTTTCTTTGAAAAAAGCATTTTATTAACTATTATTCATCAAAAAAGCGACCGTATTTTGCTTTGTTAATCTTTTTTCTCTGTATGATTATCATAATAATATACAACAATACATGATTTTATAAAGAAAGATTTGATGAAAATACCTTGTTATCTTAATACTACTTACGTGTGTTTTTACTGAAACTCAACAAGCCTAAAAAGGTTAATATTCCATTTAGCATCAGTAATTCATAACCAAATTTGTAACTTGTAAAATTGGTAATAGAAACATCTAAGAAGAAGCATAAGAGAGGTGAGGCTATGGCTATAAAAGGGGAAAACTTATCATTCACTACACGTTTGGTAAACAATCCAAAAGCAAAAAAGCCTAATAATGGACCATAGGTATAAGAAACTAGTGTGTAGATAGCATCAAGCAAATTGGTGGAATTTGCCCAACGGAAAAGTAAAATAAAGACTATGAAGCAAAGTGCCATTATGAAGTGTACCCACTTTCTTAGTTTTTCATCATCTGCCCGGTTCTTTATATCTACACAATAGCTTGTTGTGAGCGATGTCAAAGCAGAATCGGCACTAGAGAAGCAAGCAGCAACAATACCGATAGTAAAAAATACCACAACAGGAGTGCCTAACAATCCACCTGCAGTAGCTTTTAGCATCAATTCATCGGATGTTGCTGTAGGAATAATCAGATGTAATTGGGCATAAAAGAACATTAACAAAATGCCCAATGATAGAAAAAGGAGGTTAGCTGGAACAAAAGCCAACCCATAACTACACATATCTTTTTGGGCAGAACGGAGATCCTTACATGTGAGATTTTTCTGCATCATATCTTGATCTAACCCCGTCATAACAATAACAATAAACACACCACTCAAGAACTGTTTCCAAAAGTTTTGCCCAGACAACCAATCATCAAATACAAATATTTGCGAATGATAATCATTGGTAATCCTATGGATTGTATCAATAAAAGAAAGATCTAAAGCCCCCATTACCTTATATATAATAAGGAGTAAGGCTATAAACATACAAAGGGTTTGAAAGGAGTCGGTATAAACAAGTGTGCAAATGCCTCCTTTTCTTGTATATAACCATATCAGAAGAACAAGCACCGATACCGTAACAAAGAATGGAATATGATACTGATCTAAGACAAAACGCTGTAAAATCATACAAACAACATAAAATTTTACAGCAGCACTAGACATCTTTGATAGGATAAAAAAGCTAGCACTCGTTTTATAGCTATATTTTCCCAATCGGTCTTCAAGATAAGTATATATACTCGTCAGATTGAGTTTATAATAAATAGGCAATAGAACATAAGCTATAACAACATATCCTAACACAAAGCCCAAGCACATCTGTAGGTACGACATATTATTATTAAGCACCATACCAGGTACACTCACAAAGGTAACTCCTGAAATACTAGCCCCTATCATACCAAAAGCCACCATATACCATGGTGACTTTCGGTTGGCTTTAAAAAATTTTTCATTGCTAGCACCCTTGCTTGTTAGCCAACTAAGACCTAACAACACAAGGAAATAAGCTACAATAGTTATAACTATTATCATTCTTTTTCTATAACTAATTAGTCTTTCTTAAAATTTCATCACGACACTCTTCCATCAACCATTTTGGAGTACTAGTAGCACCACAAATGCCAACGGTATTAACTCCTTCAAACCAACTCATATCAATTTCGTCAGCACATTCTACTTGATATGAACGAGGGTTAACATCTAAGCACTCATGAAAGAGTACCTTACCATTAGAACTCTTCTTACCAGCTACAAAGATGATTACATCATGCCGAGTAGCAAAGGTAGAGATATTCGGCATACGATTAGCCACTTGACGGCAAATCGTATCGAAACTTTGAAACTTAGCCGATGGATCTATATGCGATTGGATATACTCTATAATCTGATGAAATTCGTTAAGACTCTTCGTTGTCTGCGAATAAAGGTAGATGTCCTTTGTAAAGTTGAGCTTCTTAACATCTTCAAACTTCTCAATAATCAGTGCTTCGCTCTTAGTTTGTCCCACTAGTCCCAATACTTCAGCATGCCCATTCTTACCAAAGATTACTATTTGCGAACCAACAGAGGTACTCTCTGGGACAAACTCCATTTGTTTATCTTCTAGCTTATCATCTAATTTACTTTCATATTGCTTCTTAATACGGCGTTGAAGAGCTAACACCACAGGACAAGTGGCATCTATAATCTCTATGTTATTTCGCTTAGCTAGTTCGTAAGTTTCAGGTGGTTCGCCATGAGCACGAAGCAATACTTTCACATTATGAAGCTTCTTCATCTGCTCATGATCGATCGTAACAAGTCCATTCGTTTCTAATCGTTCCACCTCCATAGAATTATGTACGATGTCGCCCAAACAATATAGTTTCGTTCCCTTAGCCAATTCTTCCTCAGCTTTCTTAATGGCAGTGGTTACGCCAAAGCAGAAGCCACTACCACTATCTATTTCTATTTGTAGCATTTAAATTAATCCTGAATAAATTTATTTACTGATTTTAAATTCTATTGCCGATGCCCTACCACTAAACTCTGGTGCGTATGCACTTTGAGCAGTACAAGTACCTGTCTGATAGTTACCTTCTCGGTCAATGAAATATTCTGCGTCTACAATATGTTTACCCTTTGCCAGCATATCGAAGTAATAGTTGGTACTATTATCCTTTGGTGCAATATAGCATCCCCAATGGTAGCCACTTAACTGGTTAGTTGGTTCTAAGCAAGCTGCACGCTTATCAATAACTTGCACAAAATCGAAGTCGCGAGAAGCTGTGATTGTTAATCTAACTTTCACCTTATCACCTACCTTTAGTATTTTGCCACTAATAGGATTACCATTCTGATCTAGCACTTCACGAACAACAGAAATACCTGAAGTAGCCTCCTTAATATCTGTTGCCTTTTGGAAGAACTGCGCATAAACACCTCCAAAACTTGTTCCTTCACTTTGCTTCTCTATGCTCAAAGATTTTGGCTGCTTTGTAATTAGAGTAGTAACCTTAACATAGCCCAATCCTGCAGTAGCCTTTGGTTGTTCTAATACATTTCCATTCAACTTAAACACAGCGGGTGTCTTTTCTTCCATATCCCATTTACCATTATTCATAAAAGCCCAAATGGCATTCGTGGTATTGATAGGAGTATTCCACATTTGTGTGCGTTTCTCTTGAAGCAACCATTTTTGCATTTCCTTGATATAGTTATCACTTGGGGAAAGTGCCTTCAAGGCTTCAATAGCTGCGACCTCTGTTGGTATTTTATAATTTCTCCATGAGTAATAAGCATTGCGAGAATCGAAATATCTTCCCATTTCCTTTGTGGCTACAGTGTATTCTTTCAAACTTTTGAGATACTCCTTAGCAAGATCTGTTTTACCATATTGAGCAAGAATAACCGCTGTATTCGCCTTTCCATAGATAGTAAGATCCGTTGGCTTCTTTGCTAAACGATTGATGAGATAAGTAATATCAGCCGTTGTCGGGCGCTTTGCCAACGCATTTGTGTAGAGATAATCACAAAGATCATCGCTAGGGAATAGCGTTGTTTTATTCTTCTTCTCATATTTCTTCATCTCTATCACTTCTCTTGCGATACGAGTATCAAGGAATGTAAAGGCATGCTTTAAAAGTTGTGAGGTTTGATCGTTATCAAAAGCACCTTGTCCCAGCAGTGTTTGCAAACGAACAAGTGTCTTTGCAATATAAACCGTCATATATAAACTTCCTTCCATACCTGAGAACCATGCGAAAGAACCATCTTCTTGTTGAAGTTTCTTGAGCTGATTGATATAACCCATTTGATTACCCAACAAAGTATTCTCATCAAAGAAGTTGATAAGTTGCAGCTTCCGTTCACCCTCGCTATTAGCATCAAGTACCCATGGAGTTTCATTAAGCACCATTGCCTTCAAATCTTGGTTCTTTGCCAAATTCGATTGTAAGCTTGTCTCAGTGCCTATCTCACGCTTCCACTGTTCTATAATCCGCTTAATCTTTGGTGATTGCCCAATAATATGAGTACCAAGAGCATTAGCATAATAAGCTGTCATCAAACTAATAGCATCATTTTCGCGTGCTTTTGCCATATAAGGTAGAGCTTGGATCATGAGCCATGATGGGTTATTGGTATATTCTATCGTCAACTTAGCATTATTAATACCCATACTTGGCAATAGTTTTTCAAGATCAACCTGCTCTGTACTAATGCCATCCATTGTAATAGGATAAGTATTCACCACATACTCTTGATTAGGAAGGATCGGTAAATATTGCTGTTCACCATCTGAGAAATTACCACCAATGGCAGAGATACGGGCTACGAGCAAAGAGAAATCACTCAAATTGCTCTTCGAGAAATTCTTTATAACCTCTTCATTAATAGAGAACATTGCAGAAGAAGTGCCGTTTGCCTCTACTGTTACGTGCTTCTTTTGTGTAAGCAATACCATCTCTGTTGCTGGATCAACGAGTTCTAGCTTTACTTTGGTATTTAATGGTTGGCTAGAAGTATTGATAATACGAGTAGAAACCGAAGCCTCATCGCCTAAACGAATAAAGCGAGGAAGATTAGGTTGAACCATTAACGTTTTCTTAGCCTCCACTTCATCGGTCATCAGCCAGTTGTTCATCTGCTTATCGTGCGCTAAGCCCATGAAACGCCATGTTGTTAGACTTTCTGGTAAAGTAAATTTTATACTTACATTGCCTTCTGCATCGGTAAGCAACTGTGGATAGAAGAAAGCCGTTTCGTTAAGGTTTTCTCGTAAGGCTATGGGGGCTTTCTTCTTCGCACCACCATAACCAATAGTAACCACTTCCTCTAGTTTGTTATTCTGTCCAACTATAGAAAAGGCTTTCTGCTCGTTATCTTCTTTAACAACTGGTGCAGTGAACTTAACAGCTGCTTTAGATTCTGGCATAACACCTCCTACTCTTGTCGCCATAGTATACACAATTCCGTATGGCTGAGTGAAGGCGGTAAAATAATCCTCATTAAAGAATGAAAAGTTCAATTCGCCAATTTTATTATTCGGATAAACTCCATTGGCATTGAAAAACAATGTTCCGTAAGTTGATCCTGTCCAGTTAAAGTTTGGTTTTGAAAGATTAATAGATGGGAATTTTCCCCATGAATGATTATAAATCTGATCAAGACTCTTATCATATAACGTTGCCATTAATTGGGCTTTAACTGGCTTGCCATTAGCATCGGTAATACTCATCGTCCATTCCTCTTGTTGCCCGGGAATGAGTTTGTTTCTGAAAGTTTTCCATTTCATACTCAAACGAGTATCTGGCAATGGTCGAGAGATAAACTCGGTGTGTGTATAAAGCTCGCCTTCTTTCACCCATGCATAGCTCACAGTTAAACCATTACCATATTCAGATTTATATGTAAAGGCGCGAGTAGTATTGGCATTTGATTGATCGAATGCACCTTGTTCAATAATCTTCTCACCAGCCATAAACGTATAAACCACATGTTGATTGGCATCAGTAGAACCTACTTGCACATAGATAGGCTTACCATCGCTAGGGAATTGACTATTGCTAATATAAAACCAATCGTGCGTTTTTATCACAGGTCGCTTGTCCTTTAGTGAGAAAACGACAAAGTCAGCATTGACAGTATCTTCTCCACAAATGGCATGCAGACGATAGCTACCTGAAGAAAGATTGCTTATTTCTATCATCTCATTTGCCTTTACTTCCGTATATTTGCCCTTATAAGAAAGTTCTTTTACCTTATCATTCTTGCGTATAATGATGTATCTTGCTGTGTCAACAATCTCCTTACCACCTGCGTTAAGATAGTTCAACCTAAAGGTTAGGTTATTAGTATCTAGTGTCTTTGCAGGAATATCACAAGTAAGTATTGTTGCCTTTGAAGAGAATGGCAATGAAGTATATCCTTCATGAGACTCGCCAGCCTGATCGGTAACAGTAGCATTTAGCTTAAAGTTGTAATAGTAATCGTTGATCTTTTCTCCTGCTTTTAAAGCCTCCATTTCATCATCAGACAAGATAAATGGAACATGAGCCTCAAAATTGCCCTTATCATCGGTCGTTGCCTCACCTTCAAAGACTTTTTCTGTTGTAGAATTATTATCATACCAATAATACCACCATTGCATTGCAGCACGAGTTACAGTATAGCTCACCTTAGCACCTTGAACAGGAATACCTGAATAGGTTTTAGCATGCCCCTTTACTTTTATCGTCTCACCTACTTTATACTTCTCTTTATAGTCATCAAACTTTACTTCAAAACTAGGACGCTTATATTCTTCCACACGGAAGTAAGTCTGCTCACCAACATACCCTATAAGACGAATAGAGAAATTGCCAGTTAATCCACTTGAAGGAAGGGTAAAATCAGTTGATGCCGTACCAAACTCATCTGTTATAATCTCCTTCTTTGCAACTTCTTGATGATTAGCATCAAAGAGTTGAAGTTCGCCTTTATAGTTAGCCATCGCCGTGCGCTTGATACCACTAAGAGAATCTTTATATATAACAGTTGCAACATGCACTGTTTGTCCTGGTCGATAAAGTGCACGATCAGTAAATAGTTTAGCTGCTAGTCCTTGCTTATCTGAATCATAATAGTAAAAATAAGGGGATAAATACTTAGCGGGGTATCCCTTATCAGCATCTGTATAAACATAAATTTCTTTAGGTTGGTTATCGTACGTTATGCTACAAACTACTTCTCCTTGCCTGTTTGCAACAAGTTCACTAACGTTTGATTTCCCTTTACCATAAAAAGAAACCTTAATTTTTGCATTAGCAACAGGTTGTCCACTAAGCGCATCAACAACAACATAACGAACTTTATTTTTCCCTAATCGTTCACCCATAACAAAGAGATTGCTCACATATAGAAATTGATCGTCGGTATTCGTTTGGACAGTTGGTGAATTGATACTTAAAATATAAACGCCAGACGACAACTTAGGCAATTCAACAGAGTCTTCAAACTCCTCGTAAGGGGCACGTGAAGCAGGATAAGAGCGATTGATTACAATCTCACTTCCTTTTACCAACTTATTTGAGAGCTTCTTTATATCACTAACTTTTATATTACTATCATCAAAATCACCTTTTAAAGTTGTTTTTATCAACTTCACCTTTAGGTTCTGAATATTGCGTAAGCTAAGCCTTAACACCTGTCCTTCTTTTTGAGCATAAATGCGCTCAAGTATATCATAAGCCGAAATTCTTGATACTTGCAGATTAGTCTCCTCTTCCTTAAACAGATTTGCACGACGCCAAGTTCCCCAACGTTTTAGAGCATTCTGTACGTATTCAAACTTTTGCTTGTTAGATACCTCCTCACCTAGCTGATCATATTTCAGCCATGCTATCTCACAACATGCAGGCATATCGCCATACTTCTCTATCAAGGCATCTAGCTTACTCATTTTATACGCGCCATCATCTTCTGCTTTGGCATAAGCAGTAAGGCAAGCAGCAGTACGATTATTATGTGCTAAATAATATTGCTCTAACACATCGTAAGCCTCCGCCTCAAAACCAATAACATGTAAAAGATCATAACCAAAAAGATCGTCATCTTTACCTTTCTCTATCAGAGGCACATAATCGTTGAT
This sequence comes from Prevotella bivia DSM 20514, assembly GCF_000262545.1. Lineage (GTDB taxonomy): Bacteria > Bacteroidota > Bacteroidia > Bacteroidales > Bacteroidaceae > Prevotella > Prevotella bivia. The sequence continues at coordinate 301,039 of NZ_JH660659.1, forward strand.
TTTTTCCTTTGCCAACAGCTCTGGGTTTGCCATCGCCTTGGTAAAGTAGTCCTTAGCCACTTTCTCCTTATCTTTCACGTTAGCAGCACAAGTTTCAAGGAATATCTTACCCAAAGCACAATTATAAATAGCAGCCAACACCTTATCCGATTGCTCTGCTACTGTAGCTTTATGTTTTAGTCGCTGGAGTTCATTTTCCATCGAATCAGGCGTAATGCTTGTTTTCAAGCCACTTGACATCAATTCAGCCGAAAGAAGATTACCATAACTCTTCTCTTTCTGTGCCTTTCTAATAATTTTATTTAGCACTTCGATTTGCGTTTTAGGTAAATCCTTTTGGGCAGCAATGTCCAACTGCTTCCAAAGAGCTTTATAATTTTGTGCATTTACCATAGATGACAAACCTAATATGAACACTAAAATATAAATGATTCGTTTCATACATATCTTATTTTTGTTATGATGCAAAGATATACATTTTTATGATTGATCCCTAACGATACTCCTTAAATTATAGGCTATTTAGATTTTACAACATAACAAAACAACAAAACCTGCCATTTTGACGATCGTAGCGCCATTATGACACATTACGTCTGTAGGCATATTATTTGAGTTTATGATAAACAGAACAAACAAAGCAAATAAATATCCGTGAAGATAACTAAGATATAATTCACGAAATAACAAAGAAAGGAGATTAAAATATGACATTCGACAAATTTACTATTAAAGCACAAGAAATCATTCAGAGTGCCGTTATGATTGCACAGCAAAAAGGTCAGCAAACGATTGAAGCTATACACCTTTTGGCAGGTGCTTTAGACAAAGGCAAAGAAGTAACCAACTATGTTTTTCAAAAGTTGGGCATCAACACTCAAAACGTAGAAAATGCAGTGCAAAGCGAGCTTGCTCATTTACCAAAAGTGCAGGGTGGCGAACCGTATTTCTCGTCAGAAACTAATCAGGTGCTACAAAAAACTGTTGAAATTTCACAGCAGTTGGGCGATGAGTTTGTAAGTATCGAACCCCTACTCCTTGCACTACTCACTGTGAAAAGTACTGCTTCACGCATTATGAAGGATGCAGGTTGTACTGAAAAAGAAATGAAAGCAGCTATTAACGAACTGCGCCAAGGTCAGAAAGTGCAATCACAGAGTGGTGATGAAAACTATCAAGCACTTGAAAAGTATGCGCGCAACTTGGTAGAAGATGCGCGCAACGGTAAGCTCGACCCTGTGATTGGGCGTGATGAAGAGATAAGACGTGTGCTTCAGATTCTCTCGCGTCGAACCAAAAATAACCCAATACTTATTGGTGAACCAGGTACGGGTAAGACAGCTATTGTAGAAGGCTTGGCTGAACGTATTGTGCGTGGCGATGTCCCTGAAAACTTAAAGGATAAAAAGCTTTATTCTTTGGATATGGGAGCGCTTGTTGCTGGTGCAAAATACAAAGGAGAATTTGAGGAACGCTTAAAGAGTGTGATTAAAGAGGTTACCAATGCGGAAGGCAACATTATCCTTTTCATCGACGAAATCCACACACTTGTGGGTGCAGGTGGTGGCGGTGAAGGAGCTATGGATGCTGCAAACATCCTAAAACCTGCTCTTGCTCGTGGTGAATTGCGCGCTATTGGTGCTACAACATTGAACGAATATCAGAAGTATTTCGAGAAGGACAAAGCATTGGAACGCCGTTTCCAAACGGTGATGGTAGATGAACCTAGCGAACTTGATGCTATCTCTATCCTCCGTGGTTTAAAAGAACGCTACGAAAACCACCACAAAGTGCGTATTCAAGACGATGCTTGTATAGCTGCCGTAACGCTTTCTGAACGTTATATTTCAGATAGGTTCCTACCCGACAAAGCTATCGACTTGATGGACGAAGCTGCTGCAAAACTTCGTATGGAGCGCGACTCTGTACCTGAAGAGTTAGACGAAATCACACGCCGTCTAAAACAATTAGAGATAGAGCGTGAGGCTATCAAACGTGAAAACGATACCGAAAAGATAGCGGTTCTTGACAAAGATATTGCTGAACTGAGAGAACAAGAACATAGCTTCCGTGCTAAATGGGAAGGAGAACGTGAACTTGTAAACAAAATTCAGCAAGACAAACAAAGCATAGAACAGCTAAAATATGAGGCTGAACGTGCGGAGCGTGAGGGTAATTACGAGCGTGTGGCAGAGATAAGATACTCCAAACTCAAGGCTTTGGAAGACGATATTCGCAAAATACAAGAACAACTGCAATCGGCTCAAGGTGCTGAAGCGATGGTAAGAGAGGAAGTAACAGCAGACGACATTGCCGAAGTGGTAAGCCGCTGGACAGGTATTCCTGTAACACGTATGATGCAGAGCGAGCGTGAAAAACTGCTCCACTTAGAAGATGAACTTCACCAACGTGTCATCGGGCAAGAGGAAGCCATTACAGCGGTGGCTGATGCCGTACGCAGATCGCGTGCAGGACTACAAGATCCTAAGAAACCTATCGCTTCTTTCATCTTCCTAGGCACGACAGGTACAGGTAAAACAGAACTTGCAAAAGCACTAGCCGACTATCTGTTTAACGACGAAACAATGATGACACGTATTGATATGAGCGAGTATCAAGAGAAGTTTAGCGTATCACGACTCATCGGAGCACCTCCAGGATATGTGGGTTACGATGAGGGTGGACAGCTCACGGAGGCTGTAAGACGCAAACCTTACTCTGTTGTACTCTTCGATGAGATAGAAAAAGCTCACCCTGATGTATTCAACATCTTATTACAAGTGTTGGACGATGGTAGACTGACTGATAATAAAGGTCGCACCGTCAACTTCAAGAATACGATTATCATTATGACCTCTAACCTTGGTTCGCAGTATATTCAGCAACAATTCCAAGAACTAAGGGAGGACAATCGTGAGGAAGTTATCAATAAAACAAAGGTTACTGTAATGGATATGCTAAAGCAAACCATTCGTCCTGAGTTTTTAAATCGTATAGATGAAACGATTATGTTTTTACCATTGACACAGAAGGAAATAGCAGGCGTAGTAAAACTACAGCTTGAACGTGTAAAAGCAATGCTCCAGCCTCAAGGCTTAACCTTAGAATGGACAGATCCTGCTGTAAACTATCTAGCCGAGATGGGCTACGATCCTGAATTTGGTGCTCGACCTGTAAAGCGTGCTATACAACGCTATGTTTTGAATAATTTGAGTAAATCAATCTTGAATGGCACTGTAAATCGTGATAAACCAATCATTATTGACAACTTTGGCACAGAGCTTGTATTTAGAAATTAAAAACATAATAAACAGATGGTATTAAGGTAAAAAGTATTGTTTTGATATAGTATTAGATTGATAAAGGAGATGGACTTGTGATAAGCCCATCTCCTTTTTCTTTGTATACATAAAGCAACTAAAAAAGAAAAGCTCACCTTTCACGTAAAGAAAGATAAGCTTTTCTGCTGTAATACATGACCTTTCAACTTGCAAAAGGTTATGTTTGAAAAGTATTTTTAATTTATTTTTGCTTGAAAAATAAATTAAAATCAAAACAAAAATAAATTATTTTTGTTCTTAAAAAATAAGCTTTTAATAAGCCAACAATAATCCTTTACTTTTTAAAACATTATCACTTACTACTTAGCAGCTCATCTACCCTTCGGCTGCATGATAAGATGAGCGAACTAAGGGACCACTCACTACATGCTTAAAGCCTTTCTCTAGGGCTATTTTTTTGTATTCGTTAAACTGTTCTGGCGTAATATAAGCCATAACAGGAAGATGTTTTGATGTTGGTTGAAGGTATTGCCCAAGTGTTAAACGCTTACAACCAGTAGCAAGAATATCGTCCATCGTTTCAAGGATTTCTTCGTGAGTTTCACCTAGTCCTAACATAAAGCCTGTCTTAGCCTCTACCCCCCAATTGGTTATCTCTTGTAATACACTCAAACTCTGATCATACTTTGCCACACTTCTCACGGTTGGTGTAAGGCTACGCACGGTCTCCATGTTATGTCCACATACATGAGGTTTTGTGGCAAGAACCTTTTGCAGGAGTTCTTTCCTACCCATAAAGTCGGGAATAAGCAACTCTATCTTTGTGTTAGGGCAGGTTTGTTGGATAGCTTTCACTGTTTTTACCCAATGATCAGCTCCATAATCAGGAAGATCGTCTCTATCTACTGATGTGATGACAGCATAACGAAGATTAAGCTCTTTAATCGTTTCGGCTACGTGTTGAGGTTCATTAGGATCGAGCGCATGTGGCTTACCACTTAGTGTATTACAAAATTTACACTTACGTGTACATATTTCTCCGCCTATCATCAATGTAGCAGTACGAGCAGCCCAACACTCTGTGCGGTTAGGACAAAGCCCACTAGTACAAATCGTATTCATACGATGACGTGAGAGGATACCCGCAGTTTCGCCCGAAGTTTTCTTGGAAGTAAGATCTATCTTCAACCATTCTGGCTTCATTACATGGGGAGTGCGTCCAAAAAGTAGGCGTAAGAACTGGGGCAGCGTAAAATTACGGATTACTGTTCCTAAGTTAATATTCGCAAGTTTCTCCTCTACAGCCTCGCGCGTAAAAGGAACATTTTTTAGAAGATCTAGCAAATCACGGTCAAGATCACCAATTAAGAAATAATCGCCCATAAGATTGATTTTCTTAATCACTCCATTCTTTAGCTCGATAACAGCATCTATCGTACCTACGTCTTTAAATCGCTTTGTGCGTTTCTCTGTGTATTTGGGATTTTGACCATATACAAATTCATCAGAGGCAAGTTCTGCCTCTATTATCTCTATTTGCTTCATATCCTCAGAAGTTAGCTCTCTTACCTCATCACCACATGTGAAATGCTGTACATAATCAATGAAATCGGAGATAGGCATATCAAGATAATCGCCTACATTCTTGACACGCTGGCGAACCGACTCTACCCCCTTACTTTGCAATTTCTCTTTAGCTGGTGTTAAGGCACTAGCTAGATGCTCTAACTGTGTATTATAAAGCAAAGAATTGTGTAACACACTCCTACCCTTTAGTTTATAGAACGCACAACCAGCCACTTTCTGCCCATCTACAAGAATATCATTACGCCCAGAAAGTTGAGCATCAACATTAAGACTTTGCAACACAAGTGCTACGTTTTTCATGTGGGTATAAAAGGCTTCATTTACATTAGAATCGTTAGAAATGTAAGAAAACTGAAGGCAACCACGATCGGCATAGATACAGCCTCCTCCACTCTTACGGCGGAAGATATGGATATTATTTGCCTTACAGTAATCTACATCTACTTCGTTATGTATAAGCTGGTTGCGCCCAAGCATAACCGTAGGCTCAACACTCCACACCATATAATAATCATCATCGGTGTAAGTATGTGCTACATATTCTTCAACAGCAAAATAGAAAGGTAAGAGCTTTGCCTTAGACCTTTCAGGAATGATCAAATATTTCATTATTTAGGTGATACAAATTTAAGCGTTCAAATAGATTTATCTTTTTAGGTAGGCATACTGCTGAGTATTCAACTATTAGAAAGTTGTCATCATTAGTAACCAATGTTCTAGTGCAAAAATAATAAAATAATACACGTTACAAAAATATTTTAGAGACATATTCACCTGAAACTTATCAAAAAAAACTATCAAAATGATATTTCATTTTATCATATTACCTTATTATATAAAATCTAACCTTTAAGGAATTTTTAACTAAAAAATATTCGGCTTTCCTCAAATATTTTTGCCAAAAAGATTGAAGCATCGTCAAATAATTATTATATTTGCAGCATAACTTAAACACCAACTGCTTCTTTTTATAAAGTAGCACAAACAGAACTATTACTAAAGTCTTAAATAAAATGGAAAATAAGAGAACTTGTCTTTATGACAAACATATTGCTCTAGGAGCTTTGATGTCGCCATTCGCTGGTTTTGATATGCCTATTCAGTACTCTTCTATTACAGAAGAGCACAATGCTGTCCGTGAACATTGCGGTGTGTTCGATGTTTCTCACATGGGCGAATCTTACGTAGAAGGTCCAGACGCAGAGCGCTTTGTAAATAACATCTTCACCAATGATGTTACCAACGCACCTCTTGGTCAGGTATATTATGGCATGATGTGCCATCCAAATGGTGGTACAGTAGACGATCTGCTTGTATATAAGATGGGCGAAGAGAAGTTCTTCCTCGTTTACAATGCTGGTAATATCGACAAAGATGTGGCATGGATTGATGCTCATAAGGAAGGTTTCGATATAAAAATAGAGCATGCTTCTAGCCGTTATGGTCAGTTAGCAGTACAAGGTCCAGAGGCTGAAGCTGTAGTAGATGAGGTTCTTGGCTTACCATGCAAAGAGCTAAAGTTCTACACTGCAATGTTTGTAAATGTAGATGGTGCAGAACTAGTATTAAGTAGAACAGGCTATACTGGAGAGGATGGTTTTGAGATTTATGGTCCTCACGCTTACATTCTTGCCGCATGGGATAAGCTTTTGGCTAGCGGTAAGTGCAAACCATGCGGTCTAGGTTGCCGCGATACTTTGCGTTTTGAAGTTGGTTTACCTCTATACGGTGATGAATTGACCGATGAAATCAGCCCTGTAATGGCAGGTTTGTCTATGTTCTGCAAGCTAGGTGAAGATAAGCCTGACTTTATTGGCAAGACAGCCCTTGTCGATCAGAAGGCAAATGGTGTTGCTAAACGCTTACGCGGTATTGAGCTAGAAGGCAATGCTATTCCTCGTCATGGTTACAAAGTTTTGAAAGATGGTGTTGAAGTAGGCGAAATAACAACAGGTTATCGCTTGTTGAGCGTTGACAAGAGTTGCGCTGTAGCCTTGGTTGACGATGCTGTTAAAATGGGTGATACTGTTGAGGTACAGATCCGCAAGAAAACTTTCCCTGGCACTGTTGTAAAGAAGAAATTCTACGACAAGCACTATAAGAAATAAGAAATTAAATATATAATTACATAACACTAAACATATTCTTACTATGAGTAAAGTTATTGAAGGACTCTACTATGCAGAGTCACACGAGTTTGTAAAGGTTGAAGGCGACTTTGGCTATATTGGTATTACTGATTTTGCTCAGTCTGAACTAGGTAACATCGTTTATGTTGATTTACCTGACACAGAAGAAGAGATTGAAGCAGGTGAAGATTTTGGTGCAGTTGAAAGCGTAAAAGCAGCATCAGACTTGAGTAGCCCTGTTAGCGGTACAATTGTCGAAACTAACGAAGCACTTGAAGATAGCCCTGAATTGATCAACAAAGATGCCTTTGAAAATTGGATTATTAAGGTTCAATTATCAAACAAGGCAGAACTAGAGAACCTTATGGACGCTAAGGCTTACGAGGAATTTTGTAAGAAATAATATTTATGACATATAAATTTTTTCCACATACAGATAAAGACATTCAAGAGATGTTAGCCAAGTCGGGTATGACTTCTCTTGAAGATCTTTACGCTGAGGTTCCTAAAGAGGTATTATTGAAGGATTACTATCAAATTCCTGAAGCAAAGAGTGAATTAGAAATTCGTCAATATTTTAACAATTTAGGCAGCAAGAACAAGCAGCTTGTTTGTTTTGCAGGTGGAGGTGCTTATGATCACTATACACCGTCATCTATACCTTTTTTAGTAGAGAGATCAGAGTTTTTAACTAGCTATACCCCATATCAAGCTGAAATATCACAAGGAACGTTGCATTATATCTTTGAATATCAAAGTATGATGGCAGAACTTACTGGCATGGATATTTCAAATGCTTGTATGTACGACGGTCCAAGTGCAACAGCAGAAGCTATGCTTATGGCTAATGCTAACAGTAAGAAAGCAAACAAGGTACTTGTTTCTGAAACCGTAGATAAGAAAGTTTTGAATGTTGTAAAGACATACGCTCACTTTCACGGTGTTGAAATAGGTATTATAAAAGCAACAGAAGGCGTTACAGATAAGGCCGACATGGAGCAACAATTGTCTACAGGCGAAATCGCTGGTGTTATTGTGCAGCAACCAAACCGCTTTGGTAACATAGAAGACTTTACAGGCTATGCTGATGCTTGCCATGATAAGAAGGCACTCTTCATTATCAATAGTGTGGCAGCCGACTTAGCTTTGCTAAAGACCCCTGGTGAATGGAAGGCAGATATTGCGGTTGGAGACGGTCAGAGCCTAGGCGTTCCAATGTGTTTTGGAGGTGCATATATAGGCTATCTTTGCTGTACAGACAAGATGATGAGAAAGATGCCCGGACGCATTGTTGGTAAAACTCTTGACCACGATGGACGTCGTGCATTCTGCTTAACACTACAAGCTCGCGAGCAGCACATACGTCGGCAAAAGGCTACTTCTAATATTTGCTCAAACCAAAGCTTAATGGCATTATGGGTAACTATCTACATGAGCTTAATGGGTAAACAAGGTTTGAAGGAAGCAGCACAAATGTCTTATGATGGTGCACACTATCTCTATGAGGAATTATTGAAATCGGAACACTTTAAGAAAGCTTTTGATAAACCTTTCTTTAACGAGTTCTGTGTACGTTACGATGGTAATGTAGATGCTCTGTTAGCTAAACTAGAAGCTAATGGTATTCTTGGTGGCATCAAAGTTGCTGATGATACAATCATGATGGCTGTAACAGAGAAGCGTACAAAAGAAGAAGTTGACCATTTAATTGCTTTATGTCATGAATAACAAATTATATGGAAATCTGATTTTTGAGTTATCTCACGAAGGACGCCAAGGCTATAGCCTTCCTAAAAATTCTTTTGGACATCACGAAGTACCAGCTGATGCTAAGCGCGCTAAGGATGCTGAGTTACCAGAGTGTGATGAGATGACTGTGGTTAGACATTATACTAACTTGAGCGAAAATAACTTTGGAGTACATAATGGCTTCTATCCATTGGGGTCTTGTACTATGAAGTATAATCCACCCATCAATGAAGAAATTGCTAATCATCCTGCCTTCATTAATCTTCACCCATTACAACCAGAGCATACTGTTCAAGGGGCTTTGGAGGTAGAGTACGAATTGCAAAAGAATTTAGCACAGATAACTGGTCTTGAAGAATTTACGTTAAACCCATTTGCTGGTGCTCATGGTGAGCTAACAGGATTAATGATCATTAGAAGTTATCACGAAAAACGTGGTGATGCAAAACGCACTAAAGTAATTGTTCCTGACTCTGCACATGGTACAAATCCTGCATCTGCTGCTGTTTGCGGACTAGAGGTCGTTGAGGTAAAAAGTACTCCTGAGGGGCTTGTTGATGTTGAGGATTTGAAACCATTACTAGGCGATGACATTGCAGGTATGATGATGACTAATCCTAACACACTTGGATTGTTCGAGAAAGAAATTCTTGAAATAACCAAGCTGGTACACGATTGTGGAGGTTTGATGTATTATGACGGAGCTAACTTGAACCCATTGTTGGGTGCTTGCCGCCCCGGAGATATGGGCTTCGATGTTATCCACTTAAACCTACACAAGACTTTCTCTACCCCTCACGGTGGAGGTGGTCCTGGTTCAGGTGCCGTTGGTGTAGGTAAAATTCTAACAGAATTCCTTCCACAGCCACATGTTATCAAGACTGCTGATGGTAAGTTTACTACAACTAATAACATTGCAGTTCCTGGAATGGACACTCCTACAGCTGTAAGTGCATTCTTAGGTAATTATTCTGTCAACCTCCGTGCACTAACCTATGTTCTATCACTAGGTAAGGAGAATTTCCGCATGGTAGGTCCTCTTGCAACTCTTAATGCAAACTATATTAAGGAGAGCCTAAAGGATGATTATGAATTGCCTATTGATACCCTCTGCAAGCATGAGTTTGTTTTTGATGGTTTAAAGGATAAGAGTACAGGTGTTACCACTATGGACGTAGCAAAACGCTTACTTGACTATGGCTATCATGCTCCTACGATCTACTTCCCTCTCCTTTTCCATGAGGCTATGATGATTGAGCCTACAGAAACGGAAAGCAAGGATACTATAGATGGGTTCATTGAGGTAATGCATACTATTGCTAAGGAAGCTCGCGAAAATCCAGAAATAGTAAAGAGCGCACCACATAATACACCTATCTCTCGCATAGACGATGTGTTAGCAGCTACTCACCCTATCTTAACTTACAAACAATTGGTCAATGATAAAAACTGATCTCATAATAATTGGTGCTGGTCCAGGCGGTTATCATACCGCCTACCATGCCACCAAGGAAGGACTAACAGTTGCAATCTTCGAAGATCGAGAAGTTGGCGGAACTTGTCTTAACAGTGGATGTATCCCAACAAAGACTTACTGCCACTTTGCTGAAGTTGTAGATAGCTCGCGCGAATGTGCAGAGTTTGGGTTAGACAATTTAAAATTCGACATCAACTTTAGCAAAATCCACAATCGCAAGAATGAGGTAGTTTCTCAACTACGAAGCGGTATTGATATGCTTATGCAGGCTCCTGGCATTACTTTTGTAAAGGGCAAGGCTAGCTTTAAAGATACTCAAACCATTATTTGTAATAACGAAGAGTACCAAGCAAAACATATAATCATTGCTACAGGCTCACACGCAAAGATGCCACCAATAGAAGGTATTAATGATCCATCGGTAGTTACTTCTACAGAATTGCTCGACATTGATCATGTTCCTACTAAGCTCTGCATCGTCGGTGCTGGTGTTATTGGTATGGAGTTTGCAGCTGCGTTCAGTACTTTTGGTTCAGAAGTTACTGTTATTGAATTCTTGAAGGAATGTTTACCTCCTATTGATAGTGATATAGCTAAACGCCTACGCAAGCAATTAGAAAAGAAAGGCGTTAAGTTTTATTTGCAAGCTGGTGTTAAGCGTATTGAAAACGGTAATGTTACTTTCGAGCGTAAAGGAAAAGAAGAAACGATACTCGCTGATACTGTCCTCATAGCAACAGGTCGTGCTGCCAATATTGAAGGTTTAGGACTAGAAGCTGCTGGCATTGAAGTTGATCGTAAAGGCATCGTTGTAGATGAGCATTTCTGCACAAATGTGAAGAATATTTATGCGATAGGTGATGTTAACGGAAAGCAAATGCTTGCACATGCGGCTGAGTTCCAAGGTTATCATGTACTTAATCAAATTCTTGGACACTCTGATCATATCAATTTCCAAATTATGCCTTCTGCTGTTTTCACTAATCCAGAAATAGCAGGTGTTGGCTTAACGGAAGATCAATGCAAGGAACAAGGGCTTAACTATAAATGCTTTAAGTCGCTCTATCGCGCAAATGGTAAGGCTGTGAGTATGAATGCTGTTGATGGATTGGCTAAGTTGATTACAAAAGAAGTAGATGGTAAATCATACGTTATCGGTTGCCACGTTCTAGGAGCTCATGCTGCCGATTTAGTTCAAGAAATGACTACAGTCATGAATGATCCTCAACTAAGCATTAGTGATTTTAATAATGTAATCCATATTCATCCTACGCTTTCTGAGATTTTACATGAAGCTGGACTTATTGCTACCAGCAATTCTGCTAGCTTCTAAACTTTATAATATTTGTAGTGAACCTCAAAAGTTGGACTTTCTATTGAACATTAATTATTTAATTCTCTATAGTGAGCTCGGTATTTTACCGGGCTCATTCCGTTTAGTCGCAACTTTATTCTTTCTTCATTATACGGGTTTATTAATCTTTCAGAGGTAAAAGGTCAGAGGTATGCAGTCCTTACGTCCGCCGTCTTAATTCTAGGCTCTTCCCAACTCGTGGTTAAGCTTCGTCATACGGTTGGATAGTGGTGTCTGCATACCCCTTTGCGTTTGAATACGAAAACTGTCCATATTATTAGGCGACTCCATTTCCCCACCACGCCGAGGTTTTGATTTAGATTACGGTCTTCGTACCCCATTTGCAAATTTATAACTTATTTTCTAAATAGCAAAGATTATGAACATAACCCATTCGGGCTCAGTAGAAATTTAGTGGGGATATCCATATAGTTTACTTAATCTAAAAATAAAGAATTTTTTATCCGTAACTCCTCTTAGATTGGCTCTGAATAATTTTATTTTTGAGTTAAACGATTCTGCTGCCGCATTTGAAGCTCTGTTATTATAGAAATTGAGTATATCATTATAATGTTCATAGAATGTTGCAGCAATCACATTAAAGGAATGAAATCCAGCTTCTTCTACCTTATTATACCACTTAGCCATGCTTAGTCTTGCAGCATCTTTAATAGTGTTTTTAGCAAAAATCATCCTTAACGAATGACATAGTCCATACGCTATCTTGAGTTTGGGGTATTCTCTAAATAATATTTTAGCTCTCTGCTTTTGTGTTGTAGTCCATTTATCAGCAGACTTAAATAGTAAATACCTACTCCTTGCCAATAACTCTTTACGCGTATCTCCATTTTCATAAATAAATGGTTCGTATTTTTTTCCCTCTAATTTAGCATTTTCCATATCATCAGTGGCTTCCTGTATTGCATCCCATCTATAATCTATTCTTATCTGTTGTACTGCATCACAGGCTAACTTTTGGATATGAAATCTATCAATAACTCTTTGAGCTTTAGGAAAACAATGATGTACAATTTTACGCATTGTATCAGATAAATCTAAAGTAACTTCTTCTACTTGTTCTCTTTGTTGTTCATCTATTTTATCTAATATCTTACAGACTTCATCTGATTTTGTACCTGCTACAATAGCTACCAAACAGCCTTCTTTACCGTGTTTATCACGATTAGTAACGAGGGTATATAATTCACCATTTGAGAGAGCTACCTCGTCAATGGCAAGAAACTTACCTATATTCTCGGAAAACAATACCCATTTATCAGCATAGGACAACTGCTCCCAATCCCTATAACCACTTAAAGTTTCCTTGTATTGCTTCTCAAAAGTATGTCCATTTATATGATAAAATTTCTCAAGCGTACGGCAGGTCACGGGGGATGTCTCCATACGTTTCTTTTAAAAAAGCTCCGAACTCTTTACTATAACGAGTTCCAGAGGAAGTAAGATCTATGGGTAAGGGCAAGGAGAAGCTTTTACCTGTACGAGTATCAACCCAGCGACGACGGCGAAAGGAAAGGATTACTTTGTGATCACGAATAGGAAAGTCCGTTATATCAACTACTGCCATAAAACCTTTTGATTCAAAGTGGAGGTCATCGAGAAGTTCCGTTTCCATCTTCTCATCTAAATAAATACGAAACAAGGTAGAATCCTTTTCTATCCTAACTATTGAAAAATACCGAAGGACTTCGCTGGGAAGAACTAACTCGGCTAACTGATAAAGATATTTCGTAAGCATCCAATATTAGCCGCCTTTGTGTAGCATTCTTGCTTTACTACCTTTGCCCGAAAAACTTATGTTTGTACTCAACGAAACAAATGTTTTTCGGGTTTGTTGCACTCCTGTGGATATGCGTCAGGGTATTCTTCGCCTGTCCCAATTGGTACGTAGCAATGACTTCAATCCTTCTGATGGTGTTGTCTACGTTTTCTACAATCGATCCCGTAACCGAATCAAATTGCTGCACTGGGAACGCTGTGGTTTTGTCGTCTATCATAAACAGATGGTACAGGGTTGCCTGAGTCCTAAAATCATACGGGCGAGAACTGGATTTTATGAACTTCGCTGGGACGAACTGGTACTCTATATTGAAGGTATAAATCCTAATTGCTACCGAAGAAAAAGATACAACAAATCTTAGTATTTTCTTGCCAGTGTCAGATATTTTTCGCACCTTTACATTGTATAAAGAACTGATAATGTAATGGATATGCCTTATTGCACAATGACATCTGACTACCATTCTCTCACTCGGGAAGCTGTTGTTAAACTTCTTGAGCAAAGGGATGCTGAGCTTAAGGTTAAGGATGCTGAGCTGGAACAAAAGTCCCGTCGTATTCTTGAACTTGAGCGCATGGTATTTGGCAGGCGCAGCGAGAAACGCCTGCCTGAGAGTGCAAGCGACTGGACGGGTACGCTTTTTGACGAGCAGTGGGCCAAAGAGGGTTCTCTGGCTCGGGTAGAAGCCCTTCCCATCATCAAGGAGATAAAACAGCAGTCCGGACAACGCAGGTCATCACGCCGTGTGAGCCGCCCTTCCAGAAAGGGTACGGCCTACGCCTCCTATGTTCCCGAGAACATAGAGCGACAGGTGACGGAGATATACCCAGAGGATTATGATGCTGAGCGCATGGCTATCATCGGACATGACAGAAGTGAGCATCTGTGTCTGCGTCCCTCATCCTTTTATGTCAGGGTAGAAGATCGTGTCATCTGCCGCCTAAAGGAAGCCCGGCCAACGGATGCGAAGGTCGACATCCTGAACGCCCCCTTGAAAAAGCAAGCAGTGGATTGTTTTGCCGACGCTTCCCTGCTCGCCGAAATCATCACCGCCAAGTTCGCCTATCACCAGCCCGAGTATAGGCAATGTGAAAGATGGAAGGAACTGGGCGTGAACATCCCCACCTCAACCGTCAACAGCTGGGTTCACAATGCCGCCGATGCACTTTATCCACTTTACAAACTTCAAGTAAGACAGATCCTGCAAAGTTCTTACCTTCAGGTTGACGAGACCAGCGTGCAGGTTGCCGACCGCAAGGGAAAGACGCGCAAGGGATACCTGTGGGGCGTGCGTGACGCCATGCACTCCCAGGGTGTGTTCTTCCATTGGAAGGACGGGGCGCGGTCGGGCGCTGTGGCAAATGAACTCTTCAAGGGCTACCAGGGTGCCATACAGTCTGATGGGTATGAGGTCTACAGCAGGTTTGAGAACGTTCAGGGCATCGTGCTGTTAGGATGTATGGCACATGTGAGACGTAAGTTCGAACATCTGGCGACTGACGATAAGAACGCCGCCCATATCATCGAAACGATAGCCACGCTTTATGAGTTGGAGGAAAACCTCAAACACAAGAAAGCACCACCCGAGGAAGTGGAGACAGAACGAAAGGCTAAAGCTTACCCCATTCTTAAGTATTTGGAGACCTATATGTTGGATGTACACAAACAGTACACCCCAGGCGAAGCTATGGAGAAGGCGCTGCGTTATGCCTTCGCCGTATGGATACGCATAGGTAGGTATGTGCAGGACGGACGCTTCAACATAGACAACAACCTTATGGAACAGGCCATTAGGCCCATCACGCTTGGAAGAAAGAACTACCTGTTCTGTGGTAACAATGAGGGAGCGGAGAACAACGCCATCTTCTATACCTTCATGGCATGTTGCAGGGAAGCAGACATAGAGCCATACAAATGGATGAAGGAAATCCTTTCAAAGCCCCTGCCCGATATGACGGAGGAGGAACTCACGAAAATGCTACCTTCAAACTTCAAATAACAAATAACCCTTATATGCTGCCAGACGTATAAGGGTTATTTGTTGGTGTGAAAGTCGGCTAATATTGGATGCTTACGATATTTCTCTTCCATAATACAAAGGAAAGAAAAATAAAACAATTATGAAAATATCCCCCACTAAATTTCTACTGAGCCGAAATTTCTACTGACCCCTCATTCCGTTTAGTCTCAACTTTATTTTCAATACCACAAATAAAGAAACAAAAAAAGTGCTTAAAGCTTTTCAACTTTAAGCACTTTATAGTTGCGGAGGCAGGACTCGAACATGCGACCTCCAGGTTATGAGCCTGGCGAGCTACCAACTGCTCCACTCCGCGATATTAACCATAAATTAAGTAGCAATTGTTATGCCATTTCTTAATTGCGAGTGCAAAGGTATAAAGAATATTTCGTTTAACCAAACAACTCTTGCAAAAAGTATATTTTTTAACAATAAGATACACACTTCTGTCTTTTATTAAGGTTTTTAGTCTAGTCTTGTTTATCAAACTCTTCTTACAGCATATTTTCCAACATCGCCACAGCCTTCTTTATATCGTCTGAAAAGGAAGCATGGCAAAGTAAAAAGTCGTCCTTACCAGCAGATAAAGTTTTGTAGAGCGTTTGATTCATACCTTCTATAAATAAGCTAATGGCATATTCTATATCATCCTTCTGCTGTAAATTATCGGAATAGGCATACACGCAATATTTTTGATGAAAGAAGCAGTAGGCTTGTTCTATACTATCTTTTGTTATCTGTTCCATTTATATAAATGTGTTATTGAGATGGTCTCCCTTTTAAAGCTACAAAATTAACGATATTTTGGCTTATACAAGGAGGAAATTTATATTTTTCTTGCAAGTTTCTTTTTAAAATTGTATCTTCGCACACAGATAAACTTTGGGTAACCAAACGTGGGGTGCCATTCCGTTGAATGAGCTGAGATTAGACCCGTATAACCTGATGCAGGTAATGCTGCCGTAGGAAGTGCTAACGAGTAATAATTAGGTTTATCATATACAGAACATTTTCATATCCCCCATTGTAGGTTGCCTTAGAATAAGGTAAAGGCTATGCGCTATTGTACAACTTTGACAATTGCTGGCTCTGATTGTAGTGGAGGAGCAGGTATTCAGGCTGATATTAAAACGATGTCAGCCCTAGGATGTTATGCTTCTTCAGTAGTTACGGCAATTACGGCTCAAAATACGCTGGGGGTTTATGCTATACAACATGTTAAGCCTAGCATAATAGCAGCACAACTTCGGGCTGTTATGGAGGATATTCGCCCTGATGCTATTAAGGTAGGAATGATTGTTGATGGAGAAACGATAGAGGTAATCACGGATATACTACAGCAATATAAGCATATTCCACTCATTGTTGACCCCGTTATGGTATCCTCGTCAGGAAGTAAACTTATAGAAGAGAATGCCATAGCGATATTCCTTAAACGATTAGTACCTATAACTACTTTACTTACCCCTAACATCCCCGAAATAGAAGTTTTAGCGAATACAAAGCCGATAAGCTTAACCGATTTTGAACTTGCTGCTCAACGTTTACTAAACCTTAACTGCAATGCTGTTTTAATAAAAGGAGGACACAGAGAAGAAAGCAACAAGGTGGATTATCTTTTCAGAAAACAACACCCTCCTATTTCCTTTTCTTCACCAACAGTAGAAACCCATAATACGCACGGTACAGGATGCACGCTTTCATCGGCTATTACTGCGTTTATGGCAAGAGGACTTACTATTGAAAAGGCTATACAACGAGCAAAGGAATATCTTACCCAAGCCCTAAAGGCTGGAGCTGGTATTACAATAGGACAAGGACATGGAGCGGTTAATCATTTTTATAATCCTAAAAAAATAATCAAACAATGACAAGCATACAATATATAACGCACGAGAACCAAAGACTGAGCTATCTTGATGGTGCAATATTAGCATTAATGGGAGGGTGTAAATGGGTGCAACTTCGCATGAAAGAAGCTTCCGACGAGGAGTTTCTAGTTGTAGGGAGCCAACTTAGGGAGCTATGTAAAACATATAGTGCCACTTTTATATTAGACGATCGTGTGCATCTTGTCAAACCATTAGGTGCAGATGGAGTACATTTAGGAAAAAATGATATGCCTATAGATGAGGCTCGCCGTTGTCTACAATCGGATAAGGTGATAATAGGTGGAACAGCAAATACCTTCGACGATATTAAAAGACTACACAAGCAAGGAGCAAACTATATTGGGTGTGGACCGTTTCGCTATACAGAAACAAAGAAGAAACTAGCTCCTACACTAGGATTTCAAGGATATAAAAGCCTTGTTGAAAAAATGAAAAGTGAGGGAATAACATTACCCATATTTGCTATTGGGGGTATATTATATGATGATGTGAAAGCCTTATTATCTATTGGCATTGATGGTATTGCAATTAGCGGAGGTGTTCTAAACGCCGACAACCCTATAGAAAAAATGAAATTATTAATGAAATTAACATAACATTATGAGAAACGATATTAAAATAGAGTATCCTTCATCTGAAAAGATTTATATGAGAGGTGAACGCTTTCCCAAACTAAAAGTAGGAATGCGACAGATCAATCTCACGCCTACAGTGGAAATGGTGGATGGTAAGAAAGTGATTAGGAATAATGATCCTATAATTGTCTACGACACAAGTGGACCTTACAGTGATCCAAACATAGAAATTGATTTACAAAAAGGTCTTCCTAAATTGCGCAAAGCATGGATTGCTAACCGTAAGGGAACACTAATGTATTATGCTAAACAAGGCATTATTACGGAAGAAATGGAGTATGTGGCTATCCGAGAGAATATGAATTGTAAAGCACTTGGCATAGAAAGTCATATTACCCCAGAGTTTGTCTGCAAAGAAGTAGCAGCAGGTAGGGCTGTAATTCCTTCCAATATCAATCACCCTGAAAGTGAGCCAATGATTATTGGCACTAACTTCTTAGTAAAGATCAATACAAATATTGGCAATTCGCATGAAAACTCTAGTATTGATGAGGAAGTAGAAAAGGCTGTATGGAGTTGTAAATGGGGAGGCGACACCCTGATGGATCTATCCACTGGCGACAATATCCACGAAACGAGAGAATGGATTTTGCGCAACTGTCCTGTTCCTGTTGGCACAGTACCTATGTATCAAGCCTTTGAAAAGGTAAACGGAAAGGCAGAAGATCTAACATGGGAAATTTTCCGAGACACACTAATAGAACAGTGTGAACAAGGTGTTGACTACTTTACCATTCATTGTGGTATCCGCCTAAAGAATGTCCATCTTGCTAAAAATCGCCTTACGGGTATGGTAAGTAGAGGTGGTAGTATTATTTCTAAATGGTGTCAAGTACACAATGAGGAAAGTTTCCTTTATAGCCACTTCGATGATATTTGCGACATCTGTGCCAAATACGATGTAGCAATCTCGCTAGGCGATGGTTTACGCCCCGGTTCTACCTACGATGCTAACGATGCGGCACAATTTGCCGAGCTTGATACGATGGGAGAACTCGTGGAGCGTGCTTGGGCTAAAAATGTGCAGGCATTTATAGAAGGTCCTGGTCATGTACCTATGCACAAGATACGTGAGAATATGGATCGTCAGATAGAGAAGTGCCATGGCGCACCTTTCTATACTTTAGGCCCGCTAGTAACCGACATAGCTCCAGCTTACGACCATATAACTAGTGCCATTGGAGCTTCTATGATAAGTTGGTATGGCACTGCCATGATTTGCTATGTTACGCCAAAGGAACACCTTTCGCTTCCTAATAAAGAAGATGTGCGAGTAGGTGTTATTACTTACAAAATTGCTGCTCATGCAGCCGACTTAGCAAAGGGACATCCCGGAGCATCAGTAAGAGATAACGCACTAAGCAAGGCGCGATATGAGTTTCGCTGGAAAGACCAGTTTAATCTTTCACTCGATCCAGAGAAAGCACGTGAGTATTGGGAGGCATCTAATAAAGTAGGCGGGAAATATTGCACGATGTGCGGACCTAACTTTTGTGCAATGCGCATTAGTCAAACATTAGAAGATTGCGATAAATAACATAAACCAAATTATATAATTATGATAGAAAAAGAAGTTTCAAAAGGTATCATTAGTACCTATTTTGAGAAAATGGAGAAGTGCCTAGACTTGGATGTTGCCATCGTTGGTGGCGGTCCTTCAGGCATAGTAGCTGCTTATTACATGGCTAAAGCAGGATTAAAAGTGGCATTGTTCGATCGTAAACTATCACCTGGTGGTGGTATGTGGGGAGGTGCTATGATGTTCAACCAACTTGTTATCCAAAAAGAAGCACTAGCAATTATTAAAGACTTTGATATTAACTATGAGCAATACAATGATGACTTGTTTACTGCTGACTCAATAGAAAGCACTTCTGCATTGCTTTACAAGGCTGTACATGCAGGTGCAACGATCTTTAATTGCTATTCAGTAGAAGATGTGGTGTTTAAAAATAACATTGTTAGTGGTGTGGTTGTAAATTGGACACCAGTGCTTCGCGAGGGTTTACATGTTGATCCACTGAATATTATGGCGAAATTTGTGATTGATGGCACAGGACATGATAGCGAAATGTGTAAGGTTGTGGCACGCAAAAACGGCATTAAGCTAAATACTTCAACGGGGGATGTGATAGGCGAACGCTCGCTTGATGTAGCTGAAGGCGAACAGCAAGTGGTGGAAGGCACAAAGGAAATTTATCCCGGACTTTATGTTTGTGGTATGGCTTCGTCTGCTGTTGGAGGAACACCACGTATGGGACCTATCTTTGGAGGTATGCTGATGTCAGGTAAGAAGGTTGCCGAAATGATTATTAAGCGTATTCAAGCATAAAAGTAATTTTGAGTGCTAAACCATGAGTGATAGCCAAAAGCTATATACGTTTTGGTTTAGTACTCTTTTCTATACATTATTATATAGAAGGTATATGGAGATTATCGTTATAACTCAACCTACATTTATTAGTAACGAAGCCGCTATTATACAGCAATTATTGTCTTTAGGTGTTGCCAGAGTACATATAAGAAAACCTAATATGTGTATCGAGAGCTGTAGACAACTAATAAAAGATATCCCTGCATGCTTTCACGCTAAATTATCACTACATGATAACTTCGCATTAACAAGAGAATTTGAAATTGGTGGAATACATTTAAACCACCGAAATCCAACTATTCCAAAAGGCTTTAAAGGTATTATCTCGAAGTCATGCCATAGCTTTCAAGAAGTTATAGAGAACAAAGAAACACATAATTACTTATTCCTTAGTCCCATATTCAATAGCATTTCTAAGCAAGGATATTTATCAGCCTTTACACATGAAAGCCTAACCTTAGCCCATAAGCAGCAAATCATTGAAACTAATGTTTATGCATTAGGTGGTGTAACCTTAAAAAATATCCACAAGCTGTATAATTATGGTTTTGGTGGTGCTGCCATTTTAGGAGATATATGGGAAAAAGTAGGTACGACAGACTTTGAAAAACACGTTATAAAACTCGTAACGCATTAAAATAAAATTATACACCGCCTTTCATTTTTCTAAGCTTTTTCTCTGTTAAACCTCAGTTATTGCTTATTTTTGCAATCAAAACTAACAAGCACTATGAAGAGAAAAGCAATTATAATGGGAGCCACATCGGGTATAGGGAGAGAAGTGGCAAAATTGCTCTTAAACAAAGGTTGGGAGATTGGTATTACTGGACGAAGAAAGGAAGAACTTATTAAGTTTCAGCAAAAAGCACCAGATCTTATTCATTTTAAGGCAATTAATGTTTGTAAAGACGATGCTCCCATATTACTTCTGGAGTTGATTGATGAAATGGGAGGTATAGATCTTTATGTACACTCCTCTGGATATGGCAAACAGAACATAAACCTTGATACAGCTATAGAAAAGCAAACACTATTGACAAATGGTGTAGGCTTTACAACGATGATAGATACGGTGTATAATTATTTTGCTAATACTGGAGAGGAAGGACATATCACTGCTATCACAAGCATTGCTGGCACAAAGGGATTAGGTGCTGCTCCCGCTTATTCGGCTACTAAAAGGCTTCAGTGGACTTATCTTGAAGCACTCGCACAACAAGCACGAATGAGGAAGTTAGCCATCACTTTTACTGATTTCAGACCGGGCTTTGTAGCCACTGACTTCTTAGGAAATGATCACTATCCTATGTTGATGCAAAAGAAATATGTGGCAAAGAAAATAGTTCAAGGGATCTTTCAGCATCGGCGACGTGTTACAATAGATTGGCGTTATCGCCTACTCTGCTTCTTTTGGAAACTCACTCCAAGTTTTATTTGGGAGCGAATGAAGATTAGAACATAAAACAAAAAGAGGTGTTCTTCCATTATGGAGAAACACCTCTTTACTTTTTGTAGTATTAACCTTATCCTAAAGTAGGAACAATAGCATAATAGATAACATCATGATCGGTACAGTTTTCAAACCAATGGCTATGCCCATTTGGACAATAATGTACCTGCCCCATCTTAATGATTTCGATAACATCATCATAATGTACTGTCAATTCACCGCTAACAACAAACATTGCTTCGAATGACCCCTTGTGTTCATGCTTACCACTACATGCGCCTGGACGTAAAGTGGAATACATAATACGGGCTTTATCATCAATATAGTTGCGAGTATCTAGCTTTCCTTTTCCTCCCTTAAAGCCTTCTATATGCTCCTCGGGGATCTTTTCAAAATCAATTTTCAAAATTCTCTATCTTCAATTTTTAATTAAACTAGAATGTATATCTCAAACCTAGCTGACCTCTCCAACGGCTGTTGTAATCAACGTAGTTACGAGCAACGTGTGTACCATCAAACTTGAATACACCTTTTCCCTCATAGTTGAATGGGCTAAAGTAACGATTGAAACCATCACCATAGGTATGCCCCCAATCTTTATTCAAGAGGTTACCAACGTTAATAATATCCATACTCAACTCTAGGGAATTAATGTTAGAACCTACCTTGAAGCTGTACTTTTGTGCGAGGTGAACATCAAAGTGATGCTCGAAAGCCAAATTATCTGCAAAACGCTCAAAAAATTCACCACGATGGTGCTTCATATAAGAATCATCTGCTAGATATTGCTTCATTAATGCACGCTGCTGATCTTCTGTTAGTGTTCCATTAAAACCAGGACCTAAAACCTTAGTAACAAATGCATAAGTATCCTTACTATTGTTAACCTTAACGCCTGAAGCAAACTTCATCTTGTCGATTTGAGCATCTGTTGGGATAAAGAATGCATCGTTGCCTCTGTGTCCGTCTTCATTCATATCACCATACATCTCAATTGAATAAGGTGAGCCACTACGACCTTGATAAATCAAGCCTACAGTGGTTTGCCATGCTTGTTTAGCACCATACTGAACATGGTAATAAGCACTTGCCTGAATACGATGAGGTACGTTGTATGCACTGAATGAAAGCTCAGGATCATTAGGATTGCGATAAGTGGTATTATAACCAAAGTTACTAGCTGCAACTGATGAAGTTCCACTATTAACACTCTTAGAGCGTGTATAAGTATAGCTAGCCATAAGATCAAGACCAAAGTTGAAATGCTTTTCAGCTTTAAGAGAAAGACTTAGGGTATAGCCTTTATTAGTATTATAAAGTCCATAAACATGATTAAATGCTGTCTTTCTTGTAGTTTTGGTTAGCATAGGGCGATTATCCCATTCATAACCATATACATTTCCAAAAGTCTGTCCTGTTAACTCATAAGCCAAATCCTTGTAATAAATATCATTCAAGGTCTTAGAGTAGATGGCTTCTGCTGTCCAATCAATTCCAAGCAATTTTGCATCAAGACCCAAATTGAATTTTAATGTTTGAGCTAATTTAAAATTATCATCAAAAACATTAACTGTTTGGTTGCCTGAAGACTTTAAAGTAGAGAAGTTGCCTGATTGATCATTAGGATTTAAAATAAGGTTAATACCCTTAGGTCTATTAACATTATAAGTTGTCAACTGAATACCTGTGTTAGCAAAATTGTTGCTTACCCAAACGTATGGAATACGACCAGTAAACACACCTACACCACCACGAAGAATAAAACGACGATCCTTGTTTATATCCCAACGGAAGCCTACACGAGGACTCCACAATGGCGTGCTTGAAAGCTTATGATCGGTACGAACGCCCCACTTTTGAGCTGCAGCATATTCATTGAATGGAATATTTGCAGTAGGAGTATCAAAGAATAATGGAATATCTACACGCAAACCATAAGTGAGCTGGAAAGAAGGAGTAACATTCCACTTGTCTTGTGCATAGAAACCTAACTGACCTGCAGCAAAAGGTGTTTTCCAACGAGGATCACCCGTTACATCTATATTTGCCTGACCATACATATAGCTATTGAAATACTGATAAGTAGGATCTATGGTACCTGCATTATAATCGGTATAATATTTATTAAAGGCTGTTAGATCTTTAAATTGGTAAGTACCCGTAAAATCTTGAATGTACAAGTTAGCAAATTTATAGTATTCATTATGTGTACCAAAGGTAAACGTATGACTGCCTTTATACCATGTCAAGTTATCCTCGAAAGTATAGATATCTTGATCCAAAGAGTTAGCAGCAGAGCTACGCTCATTACCAATATTTACAGTTCCACCAGTTACCTGAACAGAGATACCTGGGAAGTAAGAAGTAACATTACGTTTATCGCGAACACGAACGTAGGTAGCACGTGCCTCATTACTTATAGATGGAGATATACGGCTTTGTAGCTCGGCAGTAAATGAGTTAGTTACACTCTTAAATGGATAAGTGTAAATATTATCATTTACCGTAGAAGCCGAACTTGTATTGTTAAGCTGATTAGCAGTAACATTGCTCCAACGGAAAGAGAACTTATTTGCCTCATTAATATTCCAGTCAATCTTTGCCCCAATCTTATCGCTCTTTGTATAGATATCAGGATTTCCAAAGCCGCCAGTGTATTCTATACCTTGTTTTGCTGCCATTTCTTTAATCTTAGCAAGAATACCATCAGCTTCTTCTACATTTACACGAGAACCTTCTTGACCATATCCGTTGAGGTTAGGATAAGTTTTATTAGCATGCTCATAATTTACAAAGAAGAAAAGTTTATTCTTAATGATTGGACCACCTAATGTGAAGCCTGCTTGGTATTCATCTTGTTTGGTGTACTTAGGAGCATAACCTGTACCATCAGAGTAAGGGTAAGAATGACCAATAAGGTTTTGATTATTACCAAAACCATACACACTACCATGAAACTGATTAGTACCACTCTTAGTAATGGCATTAATAGCACCACCCGTAAAACCACTCTGACGAACATCGAAAGGAGCAATATTTACTTGAATTTGTTCAATTGTTTCCATAGAAACTGGTTGCCCACCAGCCTGACCACCATTTGATCCATTTGCCGCTAGACCAAACACATCATTATTCATTGCACCGTCTATCATAAAAGAATTGTAACGATTGCTAGTACCTGCAAACGACATAGCACCATTTGAGGAGGTTGTCAACTGTGGATTAAGACGAGCTACATCAGCAATACTATGAGTAATACTTGGCATTTCAGCAATTTGTTTAGACGAAATGGCTTGCGCAGCCCCCGTCTTCGTACCATTGATACCAGCATTACCTGTTACGACTACTTCTTGAAGTTGCTTAGAGTCATCTTCTAGCTTGCAAGACAAATCTTCTGTTTCTCCTAGCTGTAGATGTACGTTTTGAAAGGTTTTAGTTTTTTGTCCGATATAGGCAATCTCCACTTTATAGGGACCACCTACACGCATTCCATCGATAGTGTATCTACCATCAATGTTTGTAACTGCTCTGTAAATAGTTCCAGATGGTTGATGCGTAGCTGTTACGGTGGCACCAATCACGTCCTCCCCTTGAGAAGTTACCTTACCACTAATTCCTGATGTTGTAATCTGTGCAAAGGCTGTACTTGTCATTACAAAGAACATTGTAATCAGAAAGAATAATCGTTTCTGCATAGTTTGAAAAATTAATAAGAAGTTGTTTGAAAATGATTTAAATATTTTTTGCAAATGTAATGAATTAGTTTTAATTTCCCGTCGTTCTTCCTATTAAATTATTATTACAGTCCGCTAAACTTTTGGTTAAAATACAAATTTAGGGCTGACACTTCTCACGAGGTATCAGCCCTTTTTGTTATCTTTACTTTTGTTCCCAAACTCAGATAACATGGGCAAAAGTACACATTTTTTCGGACAGCCGGTATATGGTCAGCTAATAAAATCTCTCGAGAGTCTCTTTTCAAGCAGATAAAACAGAACTTCCCGCTTAGATACTTCTACGGGGAGAGTGCCAACGCCATCAAGATACAGATTTGGGGCACACTCATTGCCAATTTATTACTGTCACTGCTGCAAAGCTCATTGCAGAGGCGGTGGAGTTTCTCAGGGCTGGCTACTATGGTGCGCATTGTACTTATGGAATACCTTAACATGAATAATTTCTTCAACATACCGGATGCCGATATGAAACTCATACTTGAAGCAGCGGCGGAATCGCCACCGGAGGTAACAGAAAATGAATAAGGGGGCTTGTCACTAATATGCTGTCATCCGAACTATTGTGTCTCAATGAGTTGGAATGAGGATTTCTATGTTCAGCGGACAGTAATATTAAATTATTAGGGTTTATAAACATTATAAAACAAAAAGAGGTATAGGATTACCCTATACCATTCGTGTATGTGTGTTATTGAAAATATTATCGCGCTTTCTGTGAGCTAACTGTGTCATTGCTATTGCGTTAAGTCCAGCAGTCTCTGTTCGTAAACGGCTCTCTCCAAGTGTTACGCTTTGAAAACCAGCCGCTAGTGCAAGTTGGACTTCATCTATAGAGAAATCGCCTTCTGGTCCTACAAGTATCAAAACATCATCTTTTAAATTTTCTTGTTCTGTGATAACCGAGAAGAAATCATTTTTATCAATCTCATTATAGCAATGGCAGATGAAACTTGCCAAAGAATACTCTTGTTGAGAAGCATTAGTCTCCATTGTCTGAATAAATTCTTTAAAAGAAACCATCTCGTTCACTATAGGCTTCCATCCTTTACGGCTCTGCTTCATAGCCGAAATAACAATTTTCTCTATACGATCAATACGTATTTGCTTGCGTTCTGAAAACCTACAGTCTAAGAAAGTTATCTCATCAATCCCCAGCTCCGTAGCTTTCTCTACCATCCACTCTATACGCCCCATATCTTTTGTTGGAGCTATAGCAAGATGAATACGCCCTTCCCATGTCTTTGTTTGGGGAAGAGTTTCTTTAATAGCATAAGCGCAACGTTTAGCTGAAGTCAGTACCACCTCTGCACGATAGAAACATCCTACCCCATCCATAAGAAATAGCTCATCTCCTTCTTTCATTCGCAATACTCTAACAGCATGTAATGCCTCTTCTGTAGGCAACTCTGTTTGGGCTTTAGCATTAGGTACGTAGAAATATCTAGCTTCTTTCATTTATTTATCTTAATTGGAAAAATAAGGTTATGCTTTATCTCTATTATTGCGTCTGTTTAGCTCATCTCGTATATAAGACGCCGATTCATAATCTTCAGAAGCAATAGCCTTATCAAGCGCACTCTTCAGCATATCCGTATTTAAAGCATTGATGGGTAAAGCTACACGTTCAGTATTAATATTTATGGCACAACTCTGATGTCTAAAAAGTTGCTCATCAATATATATTTCTAATCGAGCTACTAAAGCTATAAGAATAGCATCAGTAACACGTATTGGAGTATAGCTTAAATCGTCTTTATTAATGAGAAAGGCTTTATAATTTCCATCTGTTATTCCACTTATTAATATCTCATAATGCAAACTATTCATCATCGGATGAATAAGACACATCACTTCAGGTAAGCATGTACTAGTATCAGCATGCTCTACCAATCGCTTAGCCAGCTCACGTTCAATATCTTCATTGCAAACAATGGCAATTTGCCTTGTCTTTTCCATATTTTCCAATACTATTAAGTAAAGGTCACTAGAATCGACTAGTTGAGTTATACCTGAATATAGAAGCTTTACTTTTTCCATTAAACTTTCTTTGGACGGAAGATAATTGCAAATGATATACCAACGACAAGGGCATAGCCAGCGAATATAAACCAACATACAGCCCAATCGCCTACAGTAAGAACGTTATCTCCTATTACTTGTGTGTGTGTGTAAGCATTGATAATAGCCTGAGCAGAAAGAGTTCCGATTGTTGCACCTACTCCATTGGTCATTAGCATAAATAATCCTTGAGCCGATGAACGCATAGATGGTTCTGTGCTATTATCTACAAATAACGAGCCCGAAATATTAAAGAAGTCGAAAGCTACACCGTAAACGAGCATAGAGAGAACAAAGAGGAATACACCGGGAATACCTGGATTGCCTAAGCCAAATAAGCCAAAACGCAAAACCCAAGCAAACATAGCAATAAGCATTACATTCTTAATGCCATAACGCTTCATAAATAAAGGTATCAACAAGATACAACAAGTTTCGCTAATTTGAGATAGACTAATCAATATATTAGCATGCTGTACACCAAAGGCATGAGCATATTGTGGTTCTGCACCAAAGCTAAATAAGAAAGGATTAGCAAAGCTATTCGTGATCTGCAAACTAACACCCAATAACATAGAGAATATAAAGAAAATAGCCATCTCCTTTTGTTTAAATAAGGTGAAAGCGCGTAGTCCAAAAGCATCAACAAAGCTCTTCTGAGCACCACCCTTATTAGTCTTACATGGAGGTAATGTAAAAGTATAGAAGAAAAGAATGATACTAAAAACTCCTGAGGTTACAAATTGGTTTTGATTGCTTTGGAAACCAAGAATATCCACCAACCACATAGTCAGAATAAAACCTATTGTACCAAAAACTCGGATAGGAGGAAAAGCCTTTACCGTGTCCATCCCTGCATTGCTGAGAGCAGAATAAGCTACCGAGTTGGTCAATGCCAAGGTTGGCATATAGAAAGCCACCGATAAAGAGTATAAACTAAAGATAATTAAAAATTGGGCATGACTACCTACACTCAAACCATAGGCTGCTGTTCCAAACATAAACAAACCTGCTAACAGATGGCAAAAACCCAATAAGCGTTGTGCTGGTATCCATCTATCGGCAATAATACCCATAATTGCAGGCATAAAAATAGAAACAACACCCTGCATAGAATAAAACCAACCAATTTCTGAAGCTATACCTAAATTACCAAGATACCTACCCATAGATGTTAGATAAGCTCCCCACACAGCGAACTCTAAAAAGTTCATTAGCGCTAAACGTATTTTCAGATTCATGATTATTATGTTGTTTTATATAGGTTGACAAAAGTAAATAATTATTTACAATTACCCAAACTATTGTTTATTTTAATAGGTTTATCATTGAAATTTATTATCCACCCAACGTAAAAATTTTGTTTTTACAATTGGTCTAACACGCTCATCGTCTTTTCTACCAAGAAGAGGAAAAGCATAATCCACCTTCATACTATTTTCTTTTTCTGATAAGGTAAGAATAATAAAGTAAGGCGATATTAACCATTTTAAGTCGCTATAAGTGCTTGCCAACATAGTATCAGGTTTCTCTATTTCTAAAGCCACGTCGGCATTGTTTTCTTTTCGTGTACTCCAGTCTATTGAATATAATTTCAAATCGCTATCAGATGAAGCGTTATTCCACGACTTAACCACAGCAATAGTATTATTATCAAGTTTCTTTACCTGAAGCGTTGTACATTCATTTAAGTTTACCTTTAGATAGTCGTCTGTAAGTTTCTCTATACTAGTAGTATCACCCAATAGGTTTTGAATACTTGGATTAGCTTTTATCGCTACATAATCGGCGAGTTCTGTGCGTAAACTCTTATTAAGATAAGGTAGCAACTTATCTGGCATATTAATCCATATATCGCGCATTGACTGAGCTGACACAAAGCTACAACCCATTGTAAGCATAAATGCTATAAATAACGTCTTCATTAATGATGTATAATTCTTTCGTTTTTAAACAATCCTTTTAAATGCCTTTCATGCTCGTAAAGCTTTCAAACCACTATAAGAATTCTGCACAAAGATACAAAAAAACTAGTATTTACTTTGTCTTTTCTATATTTTACTTTACTTTTGCCAATACAAAACTAACAAGGAGACAAATATGAGATGCCCAGAATGTAATACAGAAATTAATGACGACGAGCAGTATTGTCCTAACTGTGGAACCCCAATACCCCATTCGGATAACTATAATGACGACGATCCACAACTAAGCAAAGGCTTGGTGGTTTTCATCGTTATAGGTACTATTTTCTTACTTGTTTTTGGTGCTTTGTACTATAATAATCATAAAAATGACCCTGAATATACACAAACAGCTATTGAGCCTGACTCGAATTTAGCAGACAATCATCCTGCTAATTTCACTACAGAGCAAAAGGATACTACTGCACAAGACACTACCGAAGCCAAAGAGGAAGAAGCTGCAGCACAAAAGGTTTTTAACAGTATTAGAAAACAACCTCGCCATCTTCATGTTAAGGTACAAGAAGATGGTATATCAACATCGCCTGATGGAAGTGTAGATCTTAACACTCCTCCAACCGAAACGCAAACAAAAGAAGCGCCTACACATAAAGAAACCACTCCTAAACCTAATATTGAGCCAATAGCTGAATAAAATTAATGATAATTATTCGTACAAATATTTTACCTCTAAAGAAGTATGATGCTATGAACTTCTTTGGACTATTATTTGTGCATCATGGTGTTTATCTTTCAGCCGACCTCATTAATCATGAACGCATACATACCTACCAAATGAAAGAAATGGGCTTTTTCTTCTTCTACCTTTGGTATGTTATAGAGTGGCTTATCCGTATTCCGATGAAAGGACGAGCCTATAAAAATATTTCTTTTGAGCGTGAAGCCTACGCTGAAATGGCTAATTCTAATTATTTAAAGCAACGCAAACCTTACGCATGGATAAAGTATCTTAGACAAAAATAATACTTACAACTTTTCGATATTACACACGGTAAGGACATCGCCCACAACTTTAAATCTTACATCTTTTCCATCATAAGGCATACCGTAAACACGATTTTCGTCATTATGATATTGTGGGCGAGGATCTTGTGCTAAGAGTTCTTTTAAAGCTGCTAACTTATTTTTATCAAAGTAAGCACCCCACTTTTCTCCTATCTTTACTGTTAATACTTTCCACTCATGCTCATCTGTAAATCCTCCTAACGCCTTTGAATGGCTATCAACATAAGAAATATAGGGCTTTATATCATAGATAGGAGTGCCATCCATCAAATCTGCCCCCGCCACGTCTATTTTATTATTATCTATCTTCACAATTTTTACCGAAGACAAGCCAAGCCCATTTGGACGGAAAGGCGAACGCGTAGCAAACACTCCTAGGCGCTCATTCCCTCCAAGACGCGGTGGTCGAACCGTGAGCTTAATACCTTCTGTGTTATTTTTGCTCTGATCTTTATTTGCAGAAAAACCCCAAATAAGCCACAAATAATCAAACTTTTCTATTCCTCTAATAGCTTCTTCTCTATTATAAGGTGGTAATAATTCTATAGTACCAACAAGATTTTCAGCAATGCCACTTTGACGTGGAATGCCAAACTTTGATGTTAATGGGGAATGAAAAACAGCTATAGGTTCAATTTCTTTCATATTTGCAAAGATAGTATTTTTACATTCAATACTTGGTAGTTCCTAGCTTTTTTACTTATCTTTGCAGAAGATAGGCTGCACTCGGCAATATTCAAGCAAGCTTGTATTGCGCTCGCTGGCACTATCTTTGCAGAAGATAGGCTGCACTCGACAATATTCAAGCAAGCTTGTATTGCGCTCGCTGGCACTATCTTTGCAGAAGATAGGCTGCACTCGGCAATTTGAAAGTAAACTTTCATTCCACTCATTTGCACTATCTTTGCAAAAGATAAAATCATTACACTTGCATCAATCGAAACTATCAGATACAATTAAAACTTAACTCCTATTCAATGGAAAATCAAGAAAAAACAAACATTGAGTTGCCAGAGAATGCTTTCCGAGAACTCAAAGACGGCGAAGAATATGAGCCGATTATGAAGAAAGATAGGGTTTACCCTGAAGTAAGCCTATGGTCAGTAACTTGGGGTATCCTTATGGCAGTACTCTTTTCGGCAGCAGCAGCTTACCTAGGCTTAAAAGTAGGGCAAGTCTTTGAAGCAGCAATCCCTATTGCCATTATCGCTATTGGGGTATCATCAGCTACTAAACGAAAGAATGCACTAGGAGAAAACGTAATTATTCAGAGTATCGGTGCTTGTTCGGGTGCTGTTGTGGCTGGTGGTATCTTCGTGATGCCTGCCATTTATATGTTAAACCTTGAAGCCGACTTCTTTAAAATATTCATAGCTGCTGCGTTGGGTGGAGTGCTAGGCATCTTATTCCTCATTCCTTTTCGCAAATATTTTGTAAAAGATCAGCATGGTAAATACCCTTTCCCAGAAGCTACTGCTACAACACAGGTACTCGTGAGTGGAGAGAAAGGCGGTAGTCAGGCTAAGCCTTTATTGATAGCTGGCTTAGTGGGTGGCTTGTACGACTTCTGTGTAGCCACTTTTGGCTGGTGGAATGAGACCATAACAAGCCGTATCGTTGGTTTTGGCGAAACCATAGCTGACAAGGCTAAACTTGTATTCAAGGTAAATACAGGTGCTGCAGTGGTTGGCTTAGGCTATATCATTGGCTTGAAGTATGCTTTCATTATTTTTTGTGGCTCGCTCACCATTTGGTGGCTTGTAGTACCAGGTATGAACCTTCTTTTCCACGATACTGTGCTTAATCAGTGGGATCCTAGCATTACACAAACCATCGGACAAATGGCTCCAGAAATGATATTCAAGAGCTATGCACGTTCTATTGGTATTGGCGGTATTGCTATGAGTGGTATTATAGGTATCATCAAGTCGTGGGGTATCATTAAGAGCGCAGTAGGATTGGCTGCTCGTGAAATGAAAGGTAAGGGTGCTGGCGAT
Source organism: Prevotella bivia DSM 20514 (assembly GCF_000262545.1). GTDB lineage: Bacteria > Bacteroidota > Bacteroidia > Bacteroidales > Bacteroidaceae > Prevotella > Prevotella bivia. Next base: position 333,567 of record NZ_JH660659.1, read on the forward strand.
GCAGAAATCATTCGTACACAACGCGATATTTCTTTTAAAATCATTGCGTTTGGTAGTATTGGTACCCTACTTATCACTTTCGTTTTCTTCTACTTTGGTGTGATGAACTTCAACTTACTACATGCAGTTGTAGCTATCCTCCTTGTTACTGTTATTGCTTTCTTATTTACTACTGTAGCTGCTAACGCCATTGCTATTGTAGGATCGAACCCAGTTTCAGGCATGACACTAATGACACTAATCCTTGCCTCTGTGGTAATGGTAGCCGTAGGATTAAAGGGTAATGCTGGTATGTTGGCAGCTCTTTTAATGGGTGGTGTCGTTTGTACAGCATTGTCTATGGCGGGATCGTTTATTACCGATCTCAAAATTGGTTATTGGCTAGGTACTACTCCAAAGAAGCAAGAAACATGGAAGTTTCTCGGCACTATTATTTCGGCAGCTACAGTGGCAGGCGTAATGATGGTTTTGGACAAAACTTACGGCTTTAACTCTGGCAAACTTGCTGCACCACAAGCCAATGCTATGGCGGCAGTTATTAAGCCTTTAATGAGTGGTCAAGGTGCGCCATGGATACTTTATGGCATCGGAGCAGTGATCGCTTTCGTATTAGATCGCTGTAAGATACCAGCCCTCGCTTTCGCTTTGGGTATGTTTATCCCATTAGAATTAAATGTACCACTACTTATTGGTGGAACGCTTCATTGGTTTGTTACCTCTCGTACTAAGAATGAAGCTGTAAATACTGCACGTGGTGAAAAGGGTACGCTCATTGCGTCAGGCTTTATTGCAGGAGGTGCATTAATGGGAGTAGTATCTGCCCTACTCAAATTTGGAGGAATAGAGTTCGATTATGAAAACTGGTGGACTAACCATTTATCAGAGCTTTGCTCTATTGTTGCTTATGTAACCCTTCTTAGCTATTTCGTTATCGCTACAAAAACAGATAAGAAAAAAGCATAAAACTCTGTAATACAATATATTAAAAAAGAGATGCCTAATAGGCATCTCTTTTTTATATAGGTTCTTTTATTTAGTAAAATACCACCTTTTAAAGAGTAATCGGTAAGCTTTCATATAATAAAAGATGATGCTTTACTAATAAAAATAATTTATTTTTAATCTGTTTTTAATTTATTTTTGATTGAAAAATAAATTATTTTTACTCACAAAAAACTATCTTTTATCACTAGAAAAATACGTTTTCATAAGTTTAAACCACACCTCTTACCACTTAAAAGGTAGCCTCTTATTATCGCCTCCCATGATACCCCATACCGTGATGCTCATCTGGAATATATGCAGAAGTAAAATCAGGATCTTCAAGCGATAAAGGATGAGAAGCTAATGAGGGTTCTGCCATCCAATCAACAACCTTATCCACCCAAAAGTTGGCTGCGATCTGTGTAGGATGAAGCCCATCCACTCGCTTGGCTTGGATAGACGAACTATCGAAGAAACATCCTTTGCCCGTTTGCCCTTTGATAATATCCACAATAGTACGGTTAGGAAAACGGCTATAATGCAACGGCCCTATCCATGTATAAGGAATATCGCCAATGGTTTGAAGAATTGTTTTTACAGCCTCTTCACGGCGTGTATAATCATGATAACCAAGATCATTGATACCTAAACTAATAATGACATAGGTAGGGCGAAATCGGTCTATTTGGTATTGCAGATCAGTAGCCAAAGCCCAATCACGAATAGTACTCCCTATCCATACTTCTGAATGGAACTCAAAATTATTCTTAATGGCGTAATCGTTGAAACGTGGTGCTAGCTTACCTACCATTGAGTCGCCAATTAAAAGGACTATTTGCTTGCTAGAGCCTACTACCTTCTTCTCAGTAGGAACATAATTACCAGACGATGGTGAAAAAGGATTTACAGCTATTTTGCGATCTATCTGCTCGTAGGTTTGTGTCTGCGTATTTAGCACTCGATAGTTCGATTGCGCATAACTTGCCATTGCAGCAAATAATAAAAAGGTATTAAAAAGAAATCGCTTATTCATCACATCATTGTTAGTTTTTACGCTTATTCACCCGATCATATTGCCAAAGCTGTAAGCTATTAATGATGTTTTGCCATAAAACATAGCAACCGGGACCTACAGAGGATAGAGGGTTAAGATAAGTACTTGCTATCCATATAGCAAAGGTAGTATTTTTCTGTCCTGTGGCTTGTCCAGCCTCAACAGTATGATAGAAATGTTTTCCTACAAACCTACCTAAACCAAACTGTAATATACAAATAAAGAGTGAAAAGAGGGCAATAAGCAAAAGCACCATACCTGTAGTATTTGCATGCAGAATATTGCGCATCGTTACACCTGAAACAACCATCAACACCGTACACCAAAGGTAGAAGCCGATATTTTTTTGTAAGAGAATCCACCGATAAAGAGGCTGAAGTAAGGAGGTATGCTTAGTAATATAACCTAAAAGCATAGGAACAACAAGCACTAAGCTTACCTTATAACAAATAGAGATAAACGATGCCCAAAAGTAGATGTGTGCACTAGGCTCTAGTAAAGGGAATGTGGTTGGGATAAAAATAGCACTTAGGAAGTTGGATAAAAAGGTAAAAGTGGTCATTTCCTCTAAACTTCCTCCAAGCTTATTAGTAACCACAGCAGCAGCCGTAGCACATGGACATATAGCACAAATAAAAGTGGCCTCGAGCAAGACAAAGAAAGTTCCCTTAGCATGGAAAATATAAATAGCCCCTAAAAGCAAAACCATAAAAGCCATTTGCATGAAAATAATATAGATATGCCAACGCATAATGCGCAACTTGCGGTAATCAACCTTGCAAAAGGTGATATATAATACCAAGAACATGAGCACAGGCATTGATAGCTTTACCATTGGTTCAAGGCTTGAACCAATATGTCCAAGCATAGGAATATTAGCAAAAAGCAAATAAACTATAATACCAATTGTAATAGCTATAGGCAAGGTCCACGCCTTTAAAAAAGCTAGAAACTTATTCATTCTTTTATTGTTACAGTTGTGCAAAAGTACAAATAAACAGCTAAAAACAGTTGTATATACATTAAAAATCCTACTTGCATCTCTGCAAATAGGATTATAACTACTTTATATTATATTTTGAAAAGAATTCTACTTATCTGATATGAAGCTGATTTGTTACACCTACAGAAGTATCTGAAAAGGTGTTCTTTGTTGCACCACCAAAACTTCTAGTAGTCTTCTTACCAACAGAAGCACGTGAGCTAGCTCGTTCTAGATCTATCTTCATATAGTCGGTTGTATTAGAACTATAAGCATCGCCAAAGAAAGTATCTACCGACTTACCTACTTCTGTACCTAAGTGGAATTTTTGTTTGCTAGCATCAAGAATGAATATCGTACCTGTTCGCTTATATTTGATGTAGATGCTACCATCTGTATTAACATACCATGCAAACTCTAACGTATTTGTTTCTCCCTTATCATTCATATCAATCTCAACGCCATTACCACTTACAGAGTTTACCGCCGAGTTGTATTGGAAGAACTTCATATTGGCAGTAAATTGATCTACTTTTCGCAAATTTGTTTGCTCATCTGTATATTCGTATTGAATTCTACCTATCCACTCTCCTGTCAAAGCTTGAGCTTCAGCTAGTAAATCATTATTTTGTGCATTGATTTCATTGTTATAATAGTTATTCCACCTATAGTTATTTGAGTTATAATCATCCCAATAAGCATCATTTGGGAAACCTACCAAAATGGCACTCATAAATTGATCGAACTCATAATTAGTAGCTTCTGGATAATGATACCAAAACCAATTGTATGCAGTACGATAGTCGCGGCTTAAACGACTAGCTATAAAATCGTTTATTGCATTATCCACAAGACTAACGCCATACTCTTCATAATAGCTACTGTCGCAACTCGTAAATGTAACGGGAGTACTTAATAGCGCAAGCGCTAAAAATAGTTTAGTAAATCGTTTCATATTCGTAAGCTTTTAAAAATTTCTTTATTTTTTGTTTATGTTGCAAAGTTATACCTAAGATGAGCATATCGCAAGAGAGTTTTCTCTATACCTAGATAGGAAATTCCCTAAACTATTGCGGGAAAATATACAATATTGAGAAACAAAAAAAGCTACCCACGACAACGTGAATAGCCTTCAATAGTTTTATATAGTCAGAAATTATTCTTCTACAACAATAAATTCGTCCTTACCTACACCACAAATAGGGCAAACCCAATCTTCTGGAATATCTTCAAAAGCTGTACCTGGAGCGATACCACCTTCTGGGTCGCCTACTTCTGGATCATAAATATAGCCACATGGCTCGCATTCATACTTCTTCATAATGTTTATTATTTTAAAAATTATACTTATCTTTTCGTACCGCAAAGATATATCTAAAATGTAGTTCTTACAAGAGAAAGCACGATAAATTATAGATTTTTTACAAAAAAATCTTTTCCGCCCTATCTCATCATTCCTCTTTGTAAAGACACATCTTTAATAATATTATCCAACTTGGTATGTGAGTCTTGAAAGTTTAGCAAGGTATGTAACGAAGAGGCATTCTGCAAATCTATTACGCGTGGTAATAGTATACGTGCAACAGCAAGTTTCTCCTCATCCCATGTTTTAGAACTCATAAAGTAGGCACACTGCTTACAAGTAAAGAGACCTCCCAAAGCAGCTACCTTTAATATCTTTATTTTTCCTTCATCCCATGTTTCGCTATTATAATACTGTTTTAGTTGTTGGAAGGCTGCATCAGACATTGGTGGTAAATATCCGAAATATGGATCTTGCATCGGTGGAAAGATGATTGTACCTGATTGGGATATTGGTGGAGGAATAGGCTGTGAGTTAGTGCGAGTGCTGAGATTAGCATCTTTATACATATCATCATTAGTTGTCGTTTCAAAAGCTACAACTTTTCTTTGATTAAAAGTAATGGTTGTTACACGATATATAAGTGATCGCATATAATAATAGATCCAAACTTCCACTTCATGGTCAGCACTTCGCTCTGAAGGATTTCCTATTAAAGCCTTCACTTCGCTCATATCCATACCTACTTCTAACTTGTCTACATTCTTCATTTTAGGCTTTTGAGCAAAGACACATATACTAAAGAATGATAATAGCACTATAAAAAAATATTTTTTCATTAGCATAAAATTTTAAAAGTGTTAGTAAACTCTCTATAATTTGATAGTACAAATATACACAAAAATCATATAAATGGTAGAACATAACAAGTTTTTTAAGTATCTTTGCATCATAAAGAAAATAAAGATTGAATAAATAAGATGACAACAACAGAAAGCAACACTAATGAAGAGAAGCGCAGCTTGAGCTTCGTTGAACAGCTCGTAGAAGAGGATTTGGCAAAAGGTAAGAACGGAGGACGCATTCAAACACGTTTTCCACCAGAACCAAATGGCTATCTACACATCGGTCATGCGAAAGCTATCTGTATGGACTTCGGTGTAGCTGAACACTATAATGGTATTTGTAATCTTCGTTTTGACGACACAAATCCTAGCAAGGAAAATAATGAATACGTAGAGAATATCTTGAATGATATTAGCTGGTTGGGCTTTAAATGGGGCAATATTTACTATGCTTCCGACTATTTTGAGAAGCTATGGGACTTTGCCGTATGGATGATTAAGAAGGGACTAGCTTACATTGACGAACAAAGTGCTGAAGAAATAGCAGCTCAAAAGGGTACTCCTACTACTGCTGGAACTCCATCACCTTACCGTGATCGCCCTATTGAAGAAAGTTTGGCTTTGTTTGAACAAATGAATACTCCTGAAGCTGTTGAAGGAAGTATGGTCTTACGTGCAAAGCTAGATATGGCAAACCCTAACATGCACTTCCGCGATCCTATTATGTATCGCATCATTCACATACCTCATCACAGAACGGGAACCAAGTGGAACGCTTATCCTATGTATGACTTTGCCCATGGACAAAGCGACTATTTTGAAGGAGTAACCCACTCTATCTGTACACTTGAGTTTGTTCCTCACCGCCCACTCTACGATAAGTTTGTAGACTTCTTGAAGGAAATGGATGGAAGCGATACCCCATTAGATGATAACCGCCCACGACAAATAGAGTTTAACCGCTTAAACCTTACCTACACCGTGATGTCAAAGCGTAAGTTGCATCAGCTAGTTGATGAACATTTCGTAAATGGCTGGGACGATCCTCGTATGCCTACTATCTGTGGTATGCGCCGTAGAGGTTACTCTCCAGAGAGTGTTCGTGGCTTCATCGACGCTATTGGTTACACAAAATTTGATGCGTTGAACGATGTAGCATTGCTCGAAGCATCTGTTCGTGAAGACCTTAATAAGCGTGCAACACGTGTAAGCGCTGTAGTCAACCCTGTCAAACTTGTTATCACTAACTACCCAGAAGGTCAAACAGAAGAAATGGAAGCTATTGATAATCCTGAAGATGAGAATAGCGCAAAGCACACTATTACCTTCTCAAAGAACCTATGGATAGAGCGCGATGACTTTATGGAAGATGCTCCTAAGAAGTTTTTCCGTATGGCTCCAGGAAAGGAAGTGCGCTTAAAGAATGCCTATATCGTGATGTGTACAGGATGCACCAAGGATGCTGAAGGTAATATTATAGAGATACAAGCTGAATATGATGCCAACAGTAAGAGTGGTATGGAGGGTGCTAACCGTAAGGTAAAAGGTACACTTCACTGGGTAAGTGCTGACCACTGCTTAAAGGCAGAGGTAAGAGAATATGATCGTTTATTCAATGTAGAAAATCCTTCTGCTGATGAACGCGACTTCTTAGAGTTGCTAAATCCAGAAAGTTTAAAGATAAACAACGAGGTATATGTAGAGAAATACTTGGCAGAAAAAAAGCCAGGCGATTACCTACAGTTCCAACGTATTGGCTACTTTATGCTCGATCCTGACACCACTTCCGACCATCTTATATTCAATAAGACCGTAGGTTTGAAAGATACTTGGGCTAAGCAAGCTAAAGGATAAATAACAATTTCGATTTAAAATAAATAAGGAGATAGTTTGAACAAATACTATCAAACAGAAAAGTTCAAAGCAATTCTGAATACATACGAAGAATTGCAACAAGGTAATATCGGTGGGTTCCTCGATGCAGAGGAGCTTACCGATATTGCGGAATATTATCATTACAAAGGGATGATGAAGGAAATGATGGATACCCTCAACTATACTATCAACATCTTCCCTGGTGCTGTAGCACCTATTGTTTTAAAAGCAAGGGTGGAACTCTTTCATAATCACAATCTTAAAGCTGCCCAAAACTTGGCAGAAGAAGTAGAAGATACTAACGATATGGAGTATATATACCTCATGGCAGAGACTCTTTTATATCAAGACAAAGCTAGTGAGGCTAATGCTTTTATCAACGAACATTACAGCCAGCTCTCCGACAACGCTGAAAGGGACGAGTATGCCACAGAGGTTGCTAGCTTCTTTCTTGACTATTCTAAGCCAGAACTTGCAAAAAGATGGCTAGATAAGGTTATGAAAAAAGACACCGATTACTATAAAGAGACCAATGCAAGACTACTAAAAGAGGAGGGCAAATACGAGGAAAGCGAGGATATATATAATCACTTGCTTGATAACAATCCCTACGCTAGCGAATATTGGAATGAGCTTGCACAAAGTCAAATACTTCACAAAGATTATAATGGTGCAGTAACTTCTAGCGAATATGCCATCGCCATTAATCCTGAAGATGATGATGCTATTCTCAATAAAGCTACAGCTCTCTTCGCTCTGAATAATTATGAAGAAGCGTTGAAATATTATCTTCGCTATAAGGAACTCGTTCCCTTTGGCGACACGAGTTCGGTAGATATTACTATTGGACATATTCTTCTATCAATGGAAGACGACGAGAAAGCTAAGGAATACTTTGAACATGGCTATATGATTTCAGAGGATAAGCCTACAACTCTGATACACATTGCTATTTCAACATTCGAAAATGGATATACAAGCTATGCTTATGATATTCTCAAAACGATCATTGGCAATTGCGAAGAAAAATGGAAGCTAGGCTATGGCTATTTGGCACGCTGCTGCTATGAGCTGATGAAAGAAGATGAATTTAAGAAATATCTTGCCATTGCTGTGGAGCGTAATCCAGAGGAAAGTACTGATTTGCTAGGTGATCTCTTCCCCGAAGGAACAGAGCCTAAGGATTATCCCACTACCCCTCTCTTAGAGTTTATTTAATCAAATAACAAATATCAGAACATTATTATGGGTTTTATATCTTCATTACTTTCACAACTTAACTATGGGTACATCTTTCTGCTGATGTTATTAGAGAGTACCGTTATTCCTGTGCCGTCAGAACTTGTTGTAACACCGGCAGCCTATCATGCCGCAGGTGGCAACCTTAACGTTTGGCTTGTTATCTTGTTCTCAACATTAGGAGCAGCCGTTGGAGCTAGCATCAATTACATTGCAGGGTACTATTTAGGTCGACCTATTATCTATAAGTTTGCTAATAGTAAATGGGGGCACGCTTGTCTCTTAAACCAAGCTAAAGTAGAAAAGAGTGAAAAATATTTCGACGATCATGGTATGGTTGCTACAATCACTGGCAGACTGATTCCTGGCATACGCCACCTTATTTCTATTCCTGCAGGATTGGCTAAGATGTCCTATTGGAAGTTTTTGCTCTACACAATAATTGGAGCTACCGCATGGCATAGTATCTTGGCAGGATTAGGGTACTATCTTCATAGCTTTGTACCAGAAAACCAGTTGAATGATGAAATCAATGAATATGGAGAATATATCAAGATAGCAATACTTGCTTTAGCTATCATTGCCATCCTATATGTTACCGTAAAATGGTTTATCAAGCGTAATAAGTCTAAGTAAATCATTATTGAAAGCTCTAAACAGAAACTATAAATAAGCAATAGAAAAAATGGCAGTAAACAAAAAATATATAGAAAATATTATTGGCGAAACCATACTTACCAATGAGGAAGAACGCCAACTTGCCGACCGCATAAAGGTAGGCGATGCTAAAGCTTTAGAAAAGTTGACAAAGGCAAATCTTACCTTTGTAGTCTCTATTGCGCATCAATATAAAGAGCAAGGCTTAGATGAAAACGACCTCATAAGCGAAGGTAACATCGGCATGATGTATGCTGCACAAAAGTTTGATGGAACAAAAGGAGTGCGCTTTGTCAACTTTGCTGCTTCTTACATTCGGAAAGCAATGGAAGATGCTATAAAGGAACAAACAGCTTTGTATAAGGTTCCCAAAAACGAGAAAAACAGATTTGAACAGAAACGTGCAAAAGCAATCTCGCTTGATCAACCAGTACCTGTAGGAAGTAACAACAACTTTACCTTGCAAAATGTCATAGTAAATGGTGATACTGCAAACACTGATGATGACGTAACTACCAATATGCTCAATACTGCGCTCAAACAAAGTATGAAATTCCTAAATGAGCGAGAAACAGCGGTTATTACCCAACTATATGGACTTGATGGTGTTCACTTCACAATGGCAGAAGTTGCTGAAACATTAGGTTTAAAACGAGAGCGTATTCGCCAAATTCGCAATACTGCGCTACGTAAGTTACATCGAAACTTAAAGTAAATACCTATAAAGTATTTTATTGGAAGTCAGTGATGAATTGCTCAGTAAGCTGTGAAAATGTCAAATCAGAAATCTTATACTTCCTTTGTATAAAGTTCAACAAATGGGTACGAGTGGAGTGGTAGCCAAGTTACCCTTTATCTAAAAAAAGGATTAAGACTAATAGGCGCTAGTCTTAATCCTTTCTTTGATATAAACAAGTTGAAAACATTCAAGTTTCAACTACCTGTTTAAAATTAATTGATTTCTTTCAACTGCTCTGCAACTTCTGCATTGACACGATCAATAAATTGCTGAATAGTCATAGTAGACTGTTCGCCACCACCCTGCTTACGCATAGCAACAAGACCTTCAGCAGCTTCTTTCTCACCTACAACAACCATATAAGGAATACGCTTTAACTCGTTATCACGGATCTTACGCCCAATTTTTTCATTACGATCATCAATTAAGGCGCGAACACCAGCAGTGTCAAGTTTCTGCATTACTTCACGTGCATAGTCGTTATACTTCTCAGAAATAGGAAGAATAGCCACCTGATCTGGGGTCAACCACAATGGGAAATGACCAGCAGTATGCTCTATCAATACAGCTGTAAAACGCTCCATAGAACCGAAAGGTGCACGATGAACCATCACTGGAGTTTTCTTGGTATTATCTTCTGCTGTATATTCTAAGTGGAAACGCTGTGGAAGATTGTAATCTACCTGTATAGTACCCAACTGCCAACGACGTCCGATAGCATCTTTTACCATGAAATCAAGCTTAGGACCATAGAATGCAGCTTCGCCAAGCTCAACAGTTGCCTTTAAGCCCTTCTCTGCACATGCTTCCTTAATAGCTTGCTCACTTTCATTCCAAACATCGTCCTCACCAATATATTTCTCCTTATCCTCAGGGTCACGCAAAGAAATCTGTGCTTCATAGTTTTCGAAACCAAAAGTCTTGAATACCTTTAAGATGATATCAATATTATTTTCGAATTCTGCTTTTACCTGATCTGGGCGAACGAAGATATGTGCATCGTCCTGAGTAAAGTTACGAACACGTGTTAATCCATGCAACTCACCGCTCTTTTCATAACGGTATACTGTTCCAAACTCAGCTATACGCAAAGGAAGATCCTTGTAAGAACGTGGTTTGTGTGCATAAATTTCACAGTGGTGAGGACAGTTCATAGGCTTCAACATATATTCTTCATCTTCCTCAGGAGTCTGTATAGGTTGGAAAGCATCCTTACCATAGTGGGCATAGTGTCCAGAAGTTACATAAAGGTTCTTACTACCAATACCTGGAGTAATAACTTCTTGGTAGTTATATGGCTTCAAAAGCTTACGCAACAAGTCTTGAAGACGTAGACGGAGCTGGGTGCCCTTTGGTAACCAAATAGGCAAACCTTTACCCACACGATCAGAGAACATAAACAATTCCATCTCCTTACCAATTTTACGGTGATCGCGCTTCTTAGCCTCCTCCAACATAACGAGGTATTCATCAAGCATCTTTTTCTTTGGGAAAGTAATACCATAAATACGTGTTAGCTGATCATTCTTAGCATCACCGCGCCAAAAAGCACCTGCTACACTAGTCAATTTTACAGCTTTAATTATACCTGTTGAAACCAAGTGAGGACCGCGACAAAGGTCAGTGAAGTTGCCTTGAGAATAGGTAGAGATAGTACCATCTTCCAAGTCTTGGTCTATATGTTCCACCTTATATGTCTGACCATCAGCAGTAAATTCCTTTATAGCTTCAGCTTTTGGCACCTCTCGGCGAATAATAGGACTATCTTTCTTTGCTAGTTCTAGCATTTTTGCCTCAATCTTTGGAAAATCGTTTTCTGAAATTGGAGTTCCATCGGCTGTCTGAACATCATAAAAGAATCCATTTTCTATAGCTGGACCGAAACCAAACTGAATGCCAGGATAAAGCTCTTTCAAAGCCTCTGCTAATAAGTGAGCAGATGAATGCCAGAAACTATGCTTACCTTCTTCGTCCTCAAAACGATAAAGAGCTATTGTAGCATCTTCATTAATAGGACGATTCAACTCTGTTGTAACACCATTTACACCGCAAGATACAACGTTGCGAGCGAGAGCCGGTGATATGCTCTCGGCGATTTGATAACCAGTGACTCCCTGTTCGTATTCGCGAACAGATCCGTCAGGAAATGTGATTTTAACCATACTACAAATTAGTTTTATAAATCAAAGTTACCGCAAAGTTACTAATATAAAATGTTAATACATAACTATTTTATTATTTATGAATATTTTTTTAGTATTACCGCTTTAATACATAGAATAAATATTGGATTAAGTCTATTAAAAAGCCCAGCTACTTTATGTAACTGGGCTAAAATATGATATTAAATATTTATTTATCTTAGTAGCTAGGCTCCACAGAAGAACAAAACAACTAACTGTGCTGTAAGAATACGCAGGAACATACTCAAAGGATATACTGTAGAATAACCAATTGCTGGAGCTTCTCCTGTACATACAGAATTGGCATAAGCAAGTGCTGGTGGGTCTGTATAAGTACCTGCTAGCATACCCATAATGGTAAAGTAGTTGAACTTGTATTTCTTTCGTGCAATAGTTCCTATAATCAATATTGGAATAATTGTGATTAAGAAGCCTGTATAAACATACTTCAAGCCATCACCTTGTACTACTGTATCCCAAAAGCCATGACCAGCTTTAATGCCCACAGAAGCAAGAAACAGAGCCAAGCCAAATTCACGAAGCATCATATTAGCAGATGTTGTTGTATAAGTAACCAAATGCATACGATAGCCAAAACGACCAATAAAAATAGCAATAATCAATGGGCCGCCAGCCAATCCAAGCTTCAAAGGTACAGGCATTCCTGGAATTGCAAGTGGAAGACTACCAAAAAGCAAGCCCACCATAATACCAATGAAGATAGTAGCAAGGTTTGGATGATTTAGTACTTTTTCAGAATTACCGACCATTTCAGCTACACGTGCTACATTTTCTTCTGTACCAACCACAGTAATCCGATCGCCTACATTAAAGATATGGCTACTTGACGCAAATAATTCCATTCCTTGACGAGTAATTCGTGTAATATTAACACCATAAACTGCATTAAAAGGTATTTTACCTAGCATCTTACCATTCATAGCCCCACGAGTAACGAGAATTTGCTTACTAATGAGACGTTGCTGCTGCTTTTCCTCATGCCAGTTTACTTCTATTTCTGGTCCTATAAAGGCTTGAATAGCAGAAGCATCCATTTCGGCACAAACAACAAGAATTTCATCACCTTCTTCAAAGTTAGTATTACGTGTAGGAACTGTGATTTCACCATTGTGCATAATACGCGTACACACCATATCTCGATTAAGGAATTGGGTAATTTCCTCCATAGTACGTCCTGCTATATAAGCATTCGATACCTTCAAATACATAATACGAGGCTTTGCATCAGGGCTCTCACCTTCTTCAGCTAAAAGCTTTTTATTCTCATCATCTAAGTCAACCCTACATATATACTTAATTGCCAAGGTTGCACTGATGATACCTACTACACCAAGAGGATATGCACAAGCATAACCTGAGGCAATATCAAAATTGTGAGTAGTGGTAAACACACTGCTTAAAGCTTCTTTTGCAGCACCAAGACCAGGCGTATTAGTAACAGCACCATAGAGCGTACCCACCATCATTGGCAGGTTATTGGGGTTGCTAGTATCGAAGAAGATGTAGTAGCAGCCAAACATAACAAGAATGTTCAATAAGATAGCTACTGCTGATAAAGCATTCAACTTGATACCACCTTTACCAAAACTCTCAAAAAAACCTGGTCCTACTTGCAAACCAATCATAAAGACAAAGAGGATAAGCCCAAAATCTTGAAGGAATGTTAGTGTGGAAAGTGGTCCTGTAAAACCAACATGCCCCGCAACAATGCCAGCAAACAATACAAAGGTTACTCCCAAAGAAATACCACCAACCTTTATCTTTCCGAGATAAATACCAGCGGCAATAACAATTGAATAGAGCAATACGATATGCGCTATGCTTTCTTCATTAGTAAATAAATTTATTAACCAGTCCATAATTGTATATTAAAGTGGTACAAAGTTACACATTAAAAGATAATTTAAAGAAAGAAATAAAATGCTTTTTTCATCATATTTATAATTTAAAACTTGATCTATATGATTGCTATGTGTGGGTTACACTACGCTAGCTAAATATATATTTTATTCTTGATTTATCTTGATTTGCATATTTTTTTATACTTTTGTGTTTGCAATGAAGTATAAAATAAAATGTTCAAATTGCGGTAAAACATTTGCTGCAGAAACCGATAAATATGGCAAGAACAAGTTTCGATGTCCATATTGTGGCACTATCTTGTTATGTAATTTTGAAGAACCAACCCCTCTTCACACAACAGCAAGGGAGGTCATTCCCTTATCTGTGGCTTCGCCCATTACTAAGCGACAGATAAAAGATATGCCACAAGTAGAAAGCAAACTACTTCATACACCATCTAAAGAAGCTCTTTTAGAGATGCGTAGTAAGCTATTAGAGGCACCTCAACATATCCCTTCTACATCAGTACATACAGGATCAATCCTAAAGAATGCAACAAACTATACTAGTAAATTTGTAGCCAAATCGTCTTCTCGGTTAATTAAATTTCAAGAAAAGTATAAAGATGGCGATCTCTGGATATTCTTTGGCGCTAGTTTTGCTTTCATTGCTCTAACTATTGTATGCTTATTGGCTTTTGCCGAGTTAACAAAGTTATTTGCAGAAGGACATTCATGGGTATTTAAGCACTATATTGAATTAAGAAATATGCTATAGATCCCATCTAGTATCAGGCAAAAATGCACCTATCACATATTAATGAATAAAGGGTATTTCCTATCTTGGAAATACCCTTTATTATATAATGTATAAGAAATGTACCCTATTCTTTGATATTTGGTTCTTCAAGACCAAGATGCTTTTTCTTATCTACTACCTTTAAGAATAACCCTATAACCAAAGCTGCCACACCAAGACCTGCTAACATCAATAGAGGTGCTGTGTAATTGAGTTTTGTAGGATCAGTAATACCACGGTTGGTTGCATCAAGAACATTACCAATTAACAATGGGAACAACCATAAGCCGATATTTTGAATCCAAAAGATCAAAGCGTATGCTGATCCAATAATCTTAGCATCTACAAGCTTTGGTACTGATGGCCATAGTGATGCTGGTACTAGAGAGAATGATGCGCCTAGAACAAGGATTGTGAGGTAAGCAACCATCACACCACCAACATCATTACCTTTGAGCATTGGAAGAACAAAAGCAAATGTGAGATGACATGCTATCAAAAGAATAGAACCTAAAACAAGCATAGAAGCAGCCTTACCCTTATGATCCACATAGCTACCGAGAATAGGAGTAATACCTACTGCAAGCAGTGGGAATACAGCAAAAATAGTTTCAGCAGACTGGCGCATATAACCCATGTAACAATAAGCTAACAAAGAGCAAATAGAAATACATAAAACACCATACTTAACGCCCTTATTTTTCATGAAATTGAACATGAAAGCAGTTGCAGCTATTACCAACATCAAACCATATTGCACAAATGTAACCGTACTCGAAGCCCAAAAAGAAGTACTTGGCACAGGCTCGAAAGTCAAGTTACACTGCAACATGTTTACAGCATACTTTTGGAATGGGAAGATAGCAGAGTAATAAAGCACACAAAGTAATGATACCAACCAAAAGCCCATTGAACTTAAAATCTTACCAAGATCACTAAGCTTAAATGGATCGTCCTGCTCTTCTGCTTCTCCTGTTTGGCTATCTAGTTTCTTATCCATAAAGAAATAGACAACAAACATCATTACAGCAATACAAATAAGCACTACACCAAATGCAACCGAGCGAGAAACATCAATACTTCCACCAAACTTAGCAAAGAAAGGAGAAAAGATCATACAAGTTGCAACACCTAGACGAGCAAGTGCCATTTCAGAACCCATAGCCAATGCCATCTCACGACCTTTAAACCACTTTACGATACCACGAGAGACTGTAATACCTGCCATTTCTGTACCACAACCAAAAAGCATAAAGCCTATAGAAGCTACTTTAGCAGAAGATGGCATACCATCATAGAATGGAGAAACACCAAGTTGCTCAAAAATGGGAATATGGTTCAAATTATTTGTAAACCAAATATCTAGCCCTGTACCTTTAAAACTTTCGCTAATAGCATAATACTTAATACATGCGCCACAAAGCATTACTAAACCAGAGAGCAATGCAGTAAAGCGTACACCCATTTTATCAAGAATAATACCGGCAAAGATTAGGAAGAACACAAACACATTTAGGAAGGTTTCCGAACCTTGCATAGTTCCAAAAGCCTTAGAACTCCAACCACGTTGGCTCTCCATAAGGTCTTTAATAGGCGACAAGATATCGACAAAAATGTAAGCGCAGAACATAGCAAGTGCCAAGAGAAGCAAAGCTGTCCAACGTACACCAGCAGAATCTCTAAGTGTTGTTTTTTGGATTTGATCTGACATATTTTTATATTTTAATTTCAGAATTAAATTATTAAATGCCCATTTTTATTTTTTCAGCCACTGATCAAGCCAGTTTTTGAAAGTACGCTGCCATAGAATACCATTCTGTGGCTTCAATACCCAGTGGTTTTCATCTGGGAATAGTAACAACTGAGCAGGAATACCACGAAGACGAGCAGCATTAAAGGCACCCATACCTTGTGTTGCATTAATACGGTAATCCTTCTCACCATGAATACAAAGGATAGGAGTATCCCATTTATCAACATTTAGGTGAGGACTATTCTCGTAAGTTTTTCGTGCTGCAGCAGTACGATCCTTATTCCAGTATGCGTCATCATATTCCCAATTACTGAACCAAGCTTCTTCTGTATCCGTGTACATACTCTCCAAATTGAAAGCACCATCATGCGAGATAAAACACTTAAAGCGCTTGTTGTGATGACCAGCAAGATAATATACAGAAAACCCTCCGAACGAAGCTCCTACAGCACCAAGACGATCTTTATCAACGTATGGCAGATTAGCTACAGCATCATCAATAGCAGAAAGATAGTCATTCATACATTGACCCGTCCAATCACTACTAATTTGTTCATTCCATTGACTACCATATCCTGGTAAACCACGACGGTTTGGAGCTACAATAACATAGCCGTTAGCAGCCATCATTTGGAAATTCCATCGGAAACTCCAGAACTGTGAAACAGGACTCTGTGGCCCACCTTCACAATATAATAAGGTAGGATACTTCTTATTAGGATCAAAATGAGGAGGAGTGATAATCCAAACTTGCATATCTTTACCATCGGTTGTTTTCACCCAACGATCGGTTACATTAGCAAGTGCGAGCTGATCAAAGATTTGTTTATTCTCAAAGCTAATCTGTGTTTGTGTGCTAGCCTTCTCTTTCTTTGAAGGGGTTACAATAAAGATATCATTAGGAGCCGACATGCTATGACGTAGAGCCACTAATTGCTTTCCTGTACTCCCTAAGAGGTCGATGCTTGCATAGTCGTGTTGACCTTCTGTTAACTGCTTAATATCACCCTTCAAATTAGTCTGATAAATGTTAATACATGCGTGCCAACAACCTATAAAGTATAGATCCTTAGAGTTTGCTGCCCATATAAAACCATCTACATTAGAGTCGAACTTTTCTGTAACGTAAGTCTTTTTACCAGTAGCAATATCCATTACACACAGACGATTACGATCGCTCTCATAGCCGTTGTTCTTCATGCTCTGCCAAGCAATATACTTGCCGTCTGGCGAAAATTGAGGATTAACATCATATCCCACTTGCATATCACCAGCTTGATGATTTACTTCTTGGTTACGCATACTCTTTGTTGCATCTATCTTTGGCTCTTGATAGCCAGCAGGCTTGCAAAGGTTGATAGTTGTTTTACTAGCTATGTCATATAGATAGATGTCTGTATCTGTAGATATAGCATACTGAACTCCTTCCTTCTTTCGCGAAGTATAGGCGATTTTCTTAGAATCCTTGCTCCAATCAATCTGCTCAATACCACCAAATGGTGCTACAGGACTTTCAAATGGTTCACCTTCCATTATATCAACCCCTTCGCTTACACCAGCAGCAGTTACCTCTGCAAGGAATGGATGTGTATTCGTTTGTACGTAATGATCCCAATGGCGATAGTTCATATCATTAATTAACAACCCCGTAGTCTTATCAAGATCGTCTGGATTTTTTGCAATTGTGCCATAATAAGGAATACTCTTAATTAGCACCACCTGCTTTTTATTAGGTGAAAATTTGAAACCTTCGATGTCCAAATCAGAATGAGTCAGTTGCTTACGATTGCCTCCATTAGCATTCATTGTCCACAACTGACCACCACTAAGATAAGCTATTGTATTATTATCCAACCAAATAGGATCGCTTTCACTCTTTGCTGAGGTAGTAAGTAAGCGATCGTTCTTACCTGTAGCATCCATAACTCGAAGAACTTGGTGTCCCTTATTCTCCTTAACGCTATAGTATCCCACCTGATAGACAATATTCTTGCCATCTGGCGAAGGTTTAACACTAGCTATTCTGCCCATTGCCCACAAGGCTTCAGGCGTCATAACGTCACTAGAAAGAACAATGTTACTCTTTCCAATGTTTACATCTTGTGCATCAACTGCAGTGCTTCCTGTTAATAAAGCTGCAGTCATAGCGATTACAAGTCCTTTGTTCATAATATAGAAAAGTGTTAGATTAGTTTCTTTTTTTTCTATTGAGCTCTTCTTGGTGGCGCTTTATCTCTTCTTGCTTTTGTGCCTGAAGCTCTTGTAAAGCTTGCATACGCGCAGCCAATCCACTCGTTTTTTTCTTAGGATTATTTTTGTTTTCTTTTCTTCTTTCCTCTAGGTAAGCAAGTAATTTCTCTTCATTTGTTGTTTTACGGAGTCCCCACATAATGGCAGCCGAGAAGAACAATGAAACGAAATAGTAGAAGTTCAAACCTGAAGAGTAATCATTGAACACAAAGAAGAAGAACAATGGCATACCTAACATCATATATTGCATCATCTTCATCTGATCGCCTTGTGATCCTACCATCTGATCTTTTTGCTGCTGCATAGTAAACCAAGAATACAACAAGTTAGCTGCACAGAAGAGGATACATGTTAATGAAATATGGTCACCTATCATCCATAGACTATGATTCCACTCAAAGATTGGGTCGAATGTACTCAAATCCTTCATCCATAAGAAACTTTCGCCACGCAACTGTATAGCATTTGGCACAAAGTTGAACATAGCAATCCAAATAGGCATTTGTATTAACATAGGCAAGCAACCCGACAACGGACTTACGCCATACTCTGAATACATTTGCATCATAGCCTGTTGCTTCTTCATCTGATCCTCAGGCTTATTATATTGCTTAGTTGCCTCATCAAGTTTTGGTTTCAAAACACGCATCTTAGCCGAGCTCATATAGCTCTTCTTCACCATTGGGTAAGTAAGTGCCTTTAGCAATAGTGTAATCAATATAAGCACAATACCCATTGGGAACAACTTGCTCAACCAATCGAATACATAAATAGTAAACCAACGGTTAATAATGCGGAACAATGGCCAACCTAAATAAACCAAACGCTGCATCTCAAGGTCTTTACCAAAAGTACTTTGACTTTCTATAGCTTGGAGAAGTCGGAAGTCATTAGGTCCAAAAAAGAATTCAAATTCAGAAGGCTTCTTACCACTAGGATCGAAGTTAGTCTTTAGATTTGCCTCATACTGCTTTAAGTAACCAGAATTTTTATCTTGAGGTACACTCTTTAGCTTTGCACCTGTGGAAAAGTTATCCTTTGAGATCATTACAGCCGAGAAAAACTGATTTTTGAAAGCAACCCAATCTGTTGCTTCTTCTGTAATTTGCTCTTTCTCCGAACTCTCATTTAGGTAATCAGTGCTTCCTTCCGTCTTTTTATAAGTAAGCGTAGCATATCGGTTTTCAAAAGAAAAGCCACGCTCCTGTTGACGCACCTTATCAGCCCACTCCACTTCTAACTGATTGTTAGTAGGATTAAACAAACCTTCCATACCTTGTGCTTGCACACTAAGGTGTAGCAAGTAATCCTTACCCAATGTATAAGTAAGTATTAATGCTTTACCTTGACCAGCATTTGCTGTAAGTGTAACAGTAGAATCTGTTTGATTGCTAGGAGTAAAATAAAGATCCTTTGTCTCTATATTACTCTGTTTTGCTGCCAAAGCAAAGTTAAGGCTTTGATCCTTGCCATCAAAAAGAGTAACATATTTCTGATCTTTCGATCCATCCTTAACAGCAATATTATGCCCTACATAGTTATTGATAATAGCTTTTCTTACTACACCACCCTTTGTATTTAGAGTAAGAGCTACCTTGTCGTTCTTTAATACAATATCTTGCGCCTGACCATTAAGAGCTGTATAGAAAAGAGTAGTAGTATCTGCAATAGCAGCCTGTTTAGCTTGCTCTGCTTTCAAACTTGCCATTTTCTCATTCTGTACTTTTTTGGCAGCAGCGATAGAATCGGCAACGAATTGTTTTCTTTGTTGAGCAAGCTGTTCTTTTGAAGGCTGTTGCCACCAAGCAAATCCAAATAGCACTAATGCCATTAGGACGAAGCCAGTAATCGTATTTTTATCCATTATTTTTATTTCTTATTTTCAATTGCAGTTTTAACAAAATCAACGAATAGTGGGTGTGGATTTAATACTGTTGATTGGTATTCTGGGTGGAACTGTGTTCCTATATACCATTTCAATCCAGGTATTTCCACGATTTCTATCAATTCACTTTCAGGGTTTTTACCCACACAAGCCATACCGTTACGTTCATATTCCTTGATATAATCGCTATTAAACTCATAACGATGGCGGTGGCGTTCTTGAATGTATTCTTGCTTATATATATTAAAGGTGTGAGAGCCTTGTTTCAAAACACATTCGTAGGCACCAAGACGCATTGTACCACCCATACTAGTAATGGTTTTTTGTTCCTCCATAATATCAATAACATTGTGTGGAGTCTTCTCATCCATTTCACGTGAATTGGCATCTTTATAGCCTAACACATTGCGAGCAAACTCTATAACCATCATTTGCATACCTAGGCAAATACCAAAGGTTGGAATATCATGTGTACGTGTATAGTGGGCTGCTACGAGCTTACCTTCTATTCCTCGCTGACCAAATCCAGGACAAATAATAATACCATCTTGTCCCTTCATTTTTTCTGCGACATTAGCTTCCGTAAGTTCCTCCGAGTTGATAAAGGTAAGCACTGTTTTATGATCATTATAAGTACCTGCCTGCAACAAGCCCTCACGAATACTCTTATAAGCATCTTGTAAATCATATTTACCTACTAAGCCTATATGTACCTCTTCCGTTGCTTTACGACGACGATCTACAAAAGCTCTCCAAGGACCTAGTTCTGGTGTTTCTCCAATAGGCTCACCACACTTACGCAATATTGCCACATCAAGCCCCTGTTGCAACATATTCAAAGGTACATCATAAATACTTGGAAGATCTTCGCTCTGCACTACGCAATCAAAGTCAACGTTACAGAAAGCTGCTACTTTCTTACGAAGTGAGTCTTCAAGATGTTGCTCTGTACGAAGAATGAGAATGTCTGGCTGAATACCGACACTTTGCAATTCTTTCACACTATGCTGGGTAGGTTTAGTCTTTAATTCTCCTGCAGCTTTAAGATAAGGAATATATGTTAAATGCAGATTAATAGCACGCTTACCAAGATCCCATTTCATTTGGCGAATAGCCTCTAAGAAAGGAGCCGACTCAATATCACCAATAGTACCACCTATTTCTGTGATAACAAAGTCATAGTGATTTTTCTGCCCTAACATCTTGATATTACGTTTAATTTCATCTGTGATGTGAGGCACTACCTGAATAGTCTTACCTAGATAGTCTCCACGACGCTCTTTATCTATGACGCTTTTATAAATACGTCCCGTAGTCATAGAGTTAGCCTTGGTAGTCTTTATATCAGTAAATCTTTCATAGTGACCTAGGTCGAGATCGGTCTCCATACCATCAACAGTTACGTAACACTCTCCATGCTCGTAAGGATTTAGGGTTCCTGGGTCAATGTTAATATATGGATCAAACTTTTGAATGGTAATGTTATAACCTCTTGCTTGAAGAAGCTTACCAATTGACGACGAGATAATTCCTTTTCCTAATGAAGAAACAACGCCACCTGTCACGAAAATGTACTTTGTATCAGCCACGATAGATATTTTTTTTATAGTTTTATAAGTATAAGGACACAATAATCCTAAACTAAAGTGCAAAGATACAAAAATCTATGTATTAATTGTTTTCTATCGTTATTTTTCTTAATTAAAAGCAGGATAAAACACCATAAAAACGATAATTTAGAGAGATTTTTTGTAATGCTATCTTTAAAACCAACTTATCTCCATTCGCCCACAAATAAAAACAACTGCAATTTATTCGCCTATTTCTATCGTTTACCTCAAAAAAGTATTGTAATTTTGCAAACAAAGGCTTATTTAAAGCCTTACTTCTATCAAACAATTCTAGCATTCATGAAGCGTTTTCTCACAGCATTAATATTTTCTATTCTATTGTTTGCCAATGGTTTTGCGCAAACAGTCCACCCTATTTCTACTAAGAGCGCACCAAAAGATGTTTATCAGTATTATCTCGACTCGCTTCGAATAACAAAAGATAGTATCTTCAATACTAGTAGCTTCACCCTTTCTCCTAACACTAAGAAGAATAAGGAAGTGCGACTCTTTATGCCAACAACATATTATCACGACATTATTCATAATGCTTTCGCACCAAATACGACCCTATCTAGCTTTGACAAAACACTACTAAATATTTATTTACAGCACCCTTCTCTTGTAGGCTATTCCTCTAAAGACCTAGCCAACGACATAACAGAAATAGAAGATATTAAAGTTCCTATTCATCACGATGCTGACTTAGTAAAAAAGGTGAAAGAGAAAACTCCCGAACCTGCAACAGCTCCTGTAAAAGTAATGATAACAAAGCCAAACTTTTGGACTTTTAAAGGCGATTATTCTTTACAGATGATGCAGAATTTTGTCTCAGGCAATTGGTTTCAAGGGGGCGAAAGCAATTATGCTGCACTTGGATCGGTTATTATGCAAGCCAACTATAATAATAAGCAAAAAATAAAGTGGGATAATATGCTAGAGATGCGCTTTGGCATTCAAAGTTCACGCTCTGACTCTTTACATAGCTTTAAATCGACAGATGATCTCATCCGTCTTACTTCAAAATTTGGATTGCAAGCAACCAAGCATTGGTACTATTCGGTTCAGCTTATTGCCAACACACAATTTTCTCGCTCTTATAAAGCTAATGATCCAAAGATATATGCCGACTTCCTAGCACCATTCAATCTAAACTTATCGGTCGGTATGAACTACTCTGTCGATTGGCTCAACCATAAGCTAAAAGGCAATATACATCTTGCTCCGCTAGCATATAATTTGAAGTATACACGCCTACTCGACCTTTCTTCACGCCTTGGCATCAAAGAAGGAAAGCATAGCTTACACGATTTTGGTTCAGAATTTACCTTACAACTAGAATGGAAACTTTTAGAGATGCTGTCATGGCGCACCCGTCTATACGGTTACACCACCTACTCACGTGCAGAATTAGAATGGGAAAATATCTTCTCTTTCAAATTTAATAAATACATCTCTACCCAACTTTTTATTTATCCACGCTTTGACGATGGTGTAGCACACGATGACCATTACGGTTTCTGGCAAATAAAAGAGTATGCTTCAGTAGGGTTTCAATATAGCTTCTAAAAGTGTTTTTTCAGACTGTATCCTTAGATATAGTTGAATACAACATTGCTTTACATTGCTATATATCACCTTTCTATTGGTAAAAGATTATCTTTCACGCAACAAAACATCAACGATTAAAGACAAAAATAATTTATTTTTATATCAAGTTTAATTTATTTTTATCCAAAAAATAAATTAAAAATATAAACGAAACATAAGCTTTTTCAACAAAATAGGTCATCTTTTACAATAAAAAAGATGACCTATTATTATTTAACCCTTTGTTTTTCTTCTACTTACAAATATCTCCCTCCCCTATTTAAGACGCTTAGTAACAGTTCCATCGGGCATTATTCGCACCTCTACCACATAGGTAGTATAAGCATCTGGAACTCCAATTACAGCTTCGTAATAGAGTGCATGCTTATCAGCATGGGTGAAATAGAATTTTCGGAGAATACAATCGTTTATAAAAGTTTTCGGAATGAAAGCGGCAAATTCTGCTTTACGAAAATCATGAACATACACAGGCACATCTCTAGATTTTATAACTAGTGAAGCCACATTATCTAAATAAAGGTTATCCACTTCTAGTCCACTATCATTGTATACCGATTTTATTATCTTATCAGAAGTCGTTTCTACATGTATCAAACTACGGTAATACCCTAAATCAGTATTGGCTATCGTATCTATATTTTGCTCATCAAAGGTATTCATCGCAAAAACATGATAAGAAAAAGCCTTTTTCAGCGACTTATCCCCACTTTTTGAAACAGAAAGTTCATCGCCATTCTGATTTTGGAAAGCAAAGAAATGAGGAGTTTGTTTAACAATCTTATAACTATTAAGATGTTTTCCTTGCAAATAAAGACTATCTCGTGTTATCCAAAACTTTACAGGCATACTAGCCGAATCGGGAAAGAAGATACTATCCCCACACACCAATATAACAGGATTAGTTCCTTCATCATCAACCCAAACACCTTGCAATAACTGTTTAGCCTGCACGTCTTGCTCATCAAGAGAAGACACATTACGATGACAAGCCGTAAAGCCTAATACCACAAAAACAATTAAAAGAAAATATTTACACATACTTAGCTAAAGAGAATAAGAAGAAAATCCACTTCACTCAAATTTGTTAGTCGCTCACTACCAATGTATAGCTTAGACTAGTTTTTTCTTTATTCAAAGCTATAAGCCTCGGCAAGGCTCAAGCCTTTGGTAAGATCTTTTTCCGAAAGCACTACATCTTTAGGATCAATAGGCCAATCAATACCTATCGTTTCATCGTTCCAACGCACACTAGCCTCGCTCTGTGGCGCATAAATATTATCAACCTTATAGGTAAAAATGGCTTCATCCGACAAAACGAGGAAGCCATGAGCAAAGCCACGTGGAATAAAAAATTGGCGTTTATTCTCATCAGATAGCTCTACAGCAACATATTTTCCATAGGTAAGCGATGATCGACGAAGGTCAACAGCAACATCAATTACTTTGCCCTTGATGACACGTACAAGCTTAGCTTGTGAGAACTCACCTTGCTGATAATGCAAACCGCGGAGTACTCCATAGCTAGACTTCGACTCGTTATCTTGGATAAACTCAACGTGGTAACCCACATTTCTATCAAACTCATCCTGTCTGAACGACTCGAAGAAATAACCTCTATCATCTTTAAAAATCTTTGGTTCAATCACCCAAACACCTTTAATAGTACTTTCTTTAAATTCCATATTAGTTTTTTAATTTTATGTCCCTCTACAGAGATAGCGCAAACGAGAGCAAAGGAAGCTTGCTTACTATTTGCCGAGTGCAGCCTATCTTCTACAAAGATAGCGCAAACGAGAGCAAAGAAAGCTTGCTTACTATTTGCCGAGTGCAGCCTATCTTCTACAAAGATAGCGCAAACGAGAGCAAAGGAAGCTTGCTTACTATTTGCCGAGTGCAGCCTATCTTCTACAAAGATAAAAATAAATAATGATAAAATAAACGAAAGAAAAGAATTAATAACAATCTACAAGAATTTAGTATTTACGGTTTGCTACTTCAAAAGAATTTATATAATTTTGCAAACGTGAGCAGAATTGACAGACATATAGAGATCCTCCTCCTAGAGAATGATTGTGTAATTGTTCCAGGACTTGGTGGCTTCGTAGCTCATCATATTACAGCAAAATATGATGAGACAGAATGTTTGTTTCTACCTCCATACAGAACGCTTGGCTTTAACCCACAGTTAAAGGTGAACGATTCTCTCTTAGCCCAATCATTTGTAGAGGCTTACGACATAGCTTTCCCTGAGGCTATGCGTCAAATTGAAGAGGAAGTTGAAGCTATACACCGTACGCTAAACAATGAAGGCATTATAGAGCTAAACGATCTTGGTAAGCTCCGCCTAACATCTGAACATAAACTTGAGTTTGAACCACTTGAAAGTGGTATTCTTACCCCACGCTATTATGCACTTAATAGTTTCGATTTTACGCTCAAAGCAAAATCTGAAAAACAGGAAGAAAAGGAAAAAGTTTCAGAAGCACTAGAAACACGTAAAATAATCTATTTGGATGTTAACGATCCTAATAACAAACGTGTGAGTGTAAGCTTAAAAGCTATCCGCAATGTAGCTGTTGCTGCTGTACTATTTACTGCGGCTTTAGTAGTAGCTTTGCCGTTACACAACAAGTCGGGGATAACAGAAGAACCTGTTAAAAGTGGGGTTCTTTATAATTTTTTCGATTCCAACAAATCATTACCCACACCACAAACTAAGCCAGTAGCAAGTCCCATTCCTAACAAAACTACCACCAATCACTATTGGTCGTTAGTACTTGCAAGCCATATTACAGAAAATAATGCCATTGCCTTTGCTAAAGATATTAATGAGGCAGGCTTTGAGGGAGCAAGAGTATATGAAGGAACAGGAAGCATTAAAGTGCTTTATGGCAATTTTAAAAGTCAAGAAGAAGCATTCAAGCACTTGAATACATTAAAGACCAATAAGTATTTTAAGGATGCTTGGGTAATTGAAATTAACAAATAACTAAGGAAAAATCCTTAACAATACCCCTTATTTTATGAAGCGCGTTAGATGCCCCAAATGCGATAATTTTATTACTTTTAATGAAACTAAATATACGTCGGGACAACGACTAGTATTCCAATGCCCTGAATGTGGAAAGGAATTTGGCATTCGCATTGGTGTTTCTAAATTAAGAAAGACACAAAAAGAAGAGGCTGAAACACCAAACATTGACGAAGATACCAGCAAATACGGTTCGCTCCTAGTGATTGAAAACGACTTCCACTACAAGCAGATTATTCCTCTACACATGGGTAAAAACGTATTGGGACGTTACCAAAAGGGAAACCCTATTAATTGTCCTATAGAAACAGTAGATCCTAGTGTAGACCTCACCCATTGCTCGCTCACTATTTCCCGCGACAAAAAAGGCAAATTAAAATATGTGCTTCAAGATGGTCCCTCTTATACAGGAACCTTTGTAGGCAACGACATTCTTGGTGATAGAGAAAAGCGCGTAATAGAATATGGTACGCTTTTCACTTTGGGCGCAACAAGCATTATTTTGCAAGCACCTGAAAAAAATGAGAATTAAGGCTGGGTCTATAAAGTAGCTTTATTAGTACCTTTCTCCCTCCCTCTAACGTTTTAATTCTCAAAAGAAAGAGTCCTACAAAAAAAAGTTTAATTCCGCTTAACTCGTAATAATCTTTTTGCGTTAGTTGGGCTATTCTATTACCTTTGCTTGATAAATTAGATAAATTTATATGGTAAAGGACTTTTTTATCACACTAATATTATGCTCTATAGCATTGCCCATTTTTTCACAACGAAGAGGTATTGTCCTCTCTATGGAAACGGGTATGCCTATAAGAGAAGTAAAAGTATATACCAACAATGGTCAAGTAGCTGTAACCGATTATACTGGACATTACGAAATAAAGCAAACCTTTAAGAGTGCCACCTTTGTAAAAGGCAATTTTGTAAGTCTTACACTCAACAACTATGAAATAAACGATACAACAGAACTTTTACCGAAACTTAATAGCCTAGACGAAGTTATTATTTGGGGTAAAAGAAAGCGAATTATATTAAACATACAACGGGCTATGCAAGACAATAAGTATTATTACACACCTAAAGCTGGTTTTAGCTTTGACTTATTTTCTCTTTTTAATAAGTCCAAAGGACTCAATAAGAAAGAACGCTTGAAACATGACGAAATAATAAAAAGCTATTAAAACTTTACTAGAGAACACCCGTTGGCGGAATTAAGGCTTTATTTTTTACCTATAGCTCGGTTGATTACATAAGTTTTTGAATTTCGCTAGGAGTTTTTCTTTTTAATATATCCAAAGCAAAATCAACATTCGGTACTATTCCATTAGAACGCAAAATATTTTCTATCGTTTTGCGAGCAAGTTCTGGGTGATTATTCTCATCACTTAAATGGCAAAGCCAAACATGTTTAAGATTGGGGGATGCAGCACTAACAATAGCTTTAGCACAGTCCTCATTACTAAGATGCCCAGTAGCACCTAGAATACGTTCCTTTAGATGTAGAGGATAAGGTCCAGCCAGCAATTTCTCTGGTTCATGATTGGCTTCTAACACTAGATAGTTTGCCTTACTTATGTAGGATCGAATTTCATCAGTAGTCTCTCCACAATCAGTTACTAGCACAAAAGTTATATTACCATACTCTATGCTATAGCCTACACAGTCAGTACTATCGTGTGGAACATTAAAAGGAGTTACGGTAAATTCTCCTATTTGTAGCGTTTCCTGTTTCTCTATATTAACAGCAAGACTTTGATCTATCTTTCTATGTACAGCCCAATTTACACTTACTCCTTTATGTACTAAACTAGTGGCATAAACAGGAATGCCTAAATCTTTACTAATAGAACCTACTGCTTTTACATGATCAGCATGATCATGGGTCAAAATAATATGCCTTACCATCTTTAAAGGAAGATCATACATGTGGAAATATTTTTTAATAAGACGTACGCCTACTCCACAATCTATCATTAGGCAATCAGTATCTGAATAAAGCAGATAACAATTACCACTACTACCACTCCCGAAAGATATAAAATTGAGCATTGAAAATTATCTATTTACCATTGAAATCGTCTTACTTTTTATTATAATTCATACATTATCTAGTAAGGCTATCTCCTACAATTATGCAAAATTAAGAAAAAATCTATACAAAGCCAAAACTCAAATATTAGGAAAGCAAGCTTTTATATCTATTTAAACAAAATTATTGGTGTCTGATAAAAATGTCATTCGTTTTAGGTACTGAAATAGTGGTGAAAGCATAGTTGAAATAATGCAAATGTACGACATAAACATATTATAATATAAAAAATATTCAAACTCGCTTCACAATATATAAGCGTTTACATCGCAAAATATCACCTTTTAGGGTGCAGAAGATGAACTTTTGTTCCCCAATACATCATCTTTTGCAATTGAAAAGATGATGTATTAGCTTATTATTAAATATTTTCTAAGAGTTAGCAGAGTTTTCTACAAACGACAAGAATATACTTGTTATAAAGCACCCTTCAAAAAAGCAGCGTATGACAACTTTCAAAATCCACTTTACAGTACTGACTTATTTAAACCTATGTAGCTAATCTTCACTCTAAAAATACTTTCAATAAAAACTTATTCTATATATATAGTAGGATCAACTACACCAGCATCTCGAAAAGCCTCTTTACGTTCAACACAAGTGCCACACTTACCACAGTGCTTCTCTCCCCCCTTATAGCAACTCCATGTCTTGCTATAATCAATACCTAAAGCAGCTCCACGATGCACAATTTCTGCTTTGGTTATATTCGTGTAAGGAGCCTCTACCTGCACATTAATATATGTACCAGTTGCCGTTGCACCGTTCATGGCTTGGATAAATGCTGGACGGCAATCAGGATAGATCGTGTGGTCGCCACCATGATTAGCGATCATCACACGCTTTAGTGCATGACTTTCCGCAATACCCGTTGCTATAGAAAGCATAATGCCATTACGAAATGGTACCACTGTCGACTTCATATTGTTTTCTTCATAATGCCCTTCTGGTATCGCTTCACCACCATCTAACAACGAACTTTTGAAGTACTCATTTATAAACTTCAAAGGAATAACAATATGCCGAATACCCAACTTCTCGCAATGATAAGCCGCTAAAGGCAATTCGTTCTTAGAATGGTTCTGACCATAATCAAAAGAAATAGCTAATGCTATCTCGTCTGCTTTTTCATACAATAGGGTTACAGAATCTAACCCTCCACTTACTATAATAACTGAATCTTTCATACTTATGCTTTATTATGCAAAAATACAAAAAAGGAGAGATATGATTTCATCAATCCGATGTATTTTTGTATTTTTGTGCTAGATTATAAAGTATAATAGTAATATAATTCAAACAAAGATGAAGATTAATGATTTCAACTTCGGCGGACACAAGGCGATTGTTCGCGTAGATTTTAATGTGCCTTTGGATGAAAATGGACATGTAACAGACGAAACTCGTATCCGTGGTGCACTTCCAACATTGAAGAAAGTACTAGCTGATGGTGGTGCGTTGATTATGATGAGCCACATGGGTAAGCCAAAGGGCAAGGTAAAACCTGAGCTTTCTCTAAGCCAGATCGTAAAGAATGTAAGCGATACGCTAGGAGTTGAAGTAAAATTTGCTAAAGATGCTGGAAACGCAGAGGCAGAGGCTGCTGCACTAAAGGCTGGTGAGGCTTTGTTGCTTGAGAACCTACGCTACTACGCTGAAGAAGAAGGTAAGCCTGTAGGTGTAGAAAAGGGTACTCCTGAGTTTGATGCTGCTAAGGCTGAAATGAAGACTCGTCAAGCAGACTTCGCTAAGAAGCTAGCTTCTTATGCTGATGTATATGTTAACGACGCATTTGGTACAGCTCACCGCAAGCACGCTTCTACTGCTGTTATTGCTGACTACTTTGATGCTGATCACAAAATGCTTGGCTTCTTGATGGAGAAGGAAGTAACAGCTATTGATAATGTGTTGAAAAATGCACAACATCCTTTCACAGCGATCATTGGTGGCTCTAAGGTTAGCTCTAAGCTTGCTGTTATTCAGAACCTACTTGACAAGGTGGACAACTTAATCATTGGTGGCGGTATGGGTTATACTTTCATCAAGGCACAAGGCGGAAAAATAGGAAAGTCGCTTCACGAAGACGATTTAATGCCTGAAGCACTAGCAGTAATGAAGGCTGCTAAGGAAAAGGGTGTTAATCTTTCTCTTTCTACACATACTGTTTGTGGAAAAGATTTTTCTAACGATACCGAACGTAAAACTTTCCCTATCAATGAAATTCCTGATGAATGGGAAGGTATGGATGCTGCTGAGCAGAGCCTTGAGGAATGGAAGAATATTATTCTTGACTCAAAAACTATCCTTTGGAACGGTCCTGTAGGTGTGTTTGAACTAGAAAACTTCGCACATGGTACTGGCGAAATTGCTAAGTATGTAGCAGAAGCGACCCAAAAGAATGGTGCATTTTCACTTGTAGGTGGTGGCGACTCTGTTGCTGCTGTCAACAAATTTGGCTTGGCTGACAAGGTATCTTACGTTTCAACAGGTGGTGGTGCTATGCTAGAAGCTATCGAAGGTAAGGTACTTCCTGGTGTTGCTGCTATCGAGAAGTAGGCTTTTACACAAGAAAACAGATATTAATAAAGCCGCTATCCTAGCATTGGATAGCGGCTTTATTGCATTTCTTAATAGCATAAGTTTCACCAAAATTTATAAAATTATGCTATTTCGTATTTTTCCAAAAATCGTTATAGATGCATCAAAAATAAGTAGGCTAATCAATTCGTGCAGTAAATTATCCCCTTAAATCGCCTATACAGATTGGTAGGATAAAGATGATCTTCATAAAAAGTCGGCTATTATGTATTCAAAGTATATTAAAAATACCAAGGTAGATAAACGAAAAAACGGATGTACCTCGCAAAGAGATACATCCGCTTGTTGTATTTAAATTTTCTAATTTATGCCTTAGTAACTCTTTCAAGCCACTTCACCATACCAAGCATAACACCCATAGAAATGAGACATACTATGAGGAACACACTCCAACACTGCCACAAAGGCATCTTGTTATACATAAGAGGACCTATCCAAATAAGAAGGTTACCAACTGCTGTCGCTCCTAACCATAAACCCTGGCATACACCTTGCAAGTGCTTAGGTGCTACCTTAGATACAAATGACAAACCCAATGGAGAAATAAACAGCTCGGCAACAGTCAAGAAGAAATAAGTAACAATAAGCACCCAAGGACCAGCCTTCATAGCCTCCTTAGAACTTACTGCCATAGCCTTAAATTCTTCGCCTGAAGGATAATTTACCGACCAAGAGTAGAACGCAAGGAATAGGTAAGCAAGACCTGCGATAAGCATACCATAAGCTATCTTGCGAGGAGTAGAAATACTTTTTCCTGCTTTATTTAACATTCCAAAAACCCACATGATAACAGGTGTAAGTACAATCACAAAGAATGGATTTACAGCTTGCCATATTTCAGGAGCAATAGATTCGGTCTTAACAAAGTCGCGCGCAAAAACAGACAGCGACTGACCATTTTGATGGAATGAGAACCAAAAAAAGATGGCGATACCCAATACTGCAAACAAAGCATACATACGCTGCTTTATTTCCTTACCCATAGCAAGTTTCTCTTCTGCGGTATATTCTACTGCAGCTTGTGCTACCTTTTTAGAAGGGGTTGGGAAAATCTTTTTAAAAGCGATAAAAATAACCAACGACAATAGCATAGCAGCTACTGAAGCTATAAACGAATAGTGAACACCAGTATTAAAAGTATCTAGGTAAGTGTTACAAGCAGCTGTCATATCGCTAACATTACCACCTACTTCACGCATAAGTTTATTCAAGTTAGAAGTTTCTTCCCCTGTCATGTTAACACTTCCAAGGAACTTATGACATAAAGCAGGCAACTCAGCATTATACAACAAACCTTTAGTA
The DNA here is from genome assembly GCF_000262545.1 of Prevotella bivia DSM 20514. GTDB lineage: Bacteria > Bacteroidota > Bacteroidia > Bacteroidales > Bacteroidaceae > Prevotella > Prevotella bivia. The sequence goes on from NZ_JH660659.1 coordinate 366,215, forward strand.
CCCAACCACCATTCACGTAAATAAGGAGCAATAAATGGAGCTATAAGTCCACCAATATTAATGAACACATAGAAAATTTGGAAACCAGAGTCGCGTCGTCCCTCAACGGCTTTCATTGCTTCAGGTCCTTTTGCTGCAGCCTCAGCTTCCATATTATCGTACATCTGACCTACTATAGCCTGCAAGTTACCTTTAAACAGACCATTACCAAATGCAATCAACAATAGCGCAACACAAGTAAATGGCAACAACCAAGAGATGTTCGATGCCGTTGACATAATAGGGAAAGAAAGCAAAATATAGCCCACTGCCATAATAGAAATACCAGCCATAATGGTACCTTTATAGTTTTGGGTACGGTCAGCTATTACTCCACCTACTAAACTTAGCACGTAAATTAGTGCATAGAATACAGAATAAATAATACCACTCGTTTCATCGCTCAAGCCAAACTTAGAACATAAAAAGAGTAATAATACGGCGTTCATAATGTAATAGCCAAAACGTTCGCCTAAATTGCTTAAAGCTGCGGGAATTAATCCCTTTGGATGATTTTGAAACATAAATTTTATTTTTTGGTTTTAGTTATGTCAAACAAATAAGTTGCTTTGATAACAATATTACTGAAATTAGATTTTCCGAAATAATCTTTCTTCGAGTTAGCATAGATATTGCCAAGTCCATAGTAATAACGTGCTTCAAGTAGGAAGTGCCCCACTTTGCGGTTACTGTATTCTAAACCTATGCCTGCAACAATACCATAGTCGAACTTTTTCTCTACAGGCATAGTCTCTTGTGCTATAATCGCGTTCGACCGCCCCGTTCCATCTGTAGTTACGTTAGGAGAGGTATAGTTTTGCTTTGTTGCTTCGTTCAAATAAAAGCCTAATTGCGGACCAGCATTAAAGAAAAAGTTGATACCATTCTGTTCCTTACCCCATGCCAAGTGTGCCATAATAGGGATTTGAATGTAATTAATGGTGCGTGAATATGCCTCTGCCTCACCGTTACTATTTATAACAGGCTGATTGGTAGTAGTCTGAATATTTTCTTTCCAACCTAGTGAAGCATAATTGATTTCACCATAAATAGAGCAGATAGTCTTAAAATATTTTTCGCAAACATACCTAACACTTAGTCCACCCGTAACACCTCCGTGCATTTTCTGACTTACTTTTGGTTCGAAACCAACATTAGAAAGCACATAACCACCATTCACACCTACAGAAAGGTCGTTACGATGCTCTCCTACTTGCGCATGAACAGCAACAAAAGTAAGCATAGAAAATATGGAAAGTATTAATACTTTTTTTGGAAACTCCATATAAACAATTTGCGCGTTGTTAATGAATGATTTTAGTAAACTAAGCTTTCTAACGTTTGATCAAGCTTAAAATGGATCAATTGGAAAAACTTATTGCGATAACCACCCTGCCCAATCTTCTCAAAATTGAAGCGGTTCTGTAACGATTTATAGGCAACATCCGATGCAACTCCCTTAAATTTTGCACCTTGCTTCTTATAGCCACGCACAAAGAATTGCACCTGATCATAACCATTAATGGCAATACGTGGAATATAAGTATTATTCATCGCTTCACCATAAGTAGTGGTATAAAGCTTTTCAAAAGCTCGTGTCTTATCCGAATTTTTATTATAATAATAGGTAGAAGGGATATAAACATTATATTTGAAGAACGATGCTAAGACATAATCTTGATACATAAACCATTGGTTATAGCCATACAAAGAAATAGCCAAACCAGAGTTAGCCTTGGTGAGCGTGTTCAACTTAGTGATAACAGCATTGAGCTGAGGGCTTTTCTCTGAATTAAGAATAACTACATTAGGTACGGTCTTGCTGAAATGTTTTGCAAAATCGACATCTGATGAGTTTAGATTAGTCAAGTCGTAAGCCACTTTATCTAGTTCAAGCTGTCGTCTCAAAGTACTTGTGAAAGCTCCGACTTTACTCTTATCGTCGTTACAATCAATGAATACAGGATGATGAGACTTCTTAAAACGCTCCAAGAAAGCTGCAATAGCCTTAGTAGACTGAATGTCATTATTTTCATACACTTGGAAGAAATTGGTATTTTCAGCTATTTCATTACCATTAATAGAGAAAGGAACGATCATTTTAATACCGTGATTTTTACAAAAATCGGACAACGTTTTTACTTGATTAGAATACAACGGACCAAAAATCATATTCATACTAGCAGCATTCCTATCTTGTAAAGTCTTATTAATATCACCATCAATAGGCACATTCCAAGCATGAACATCAGTGGTAAAACCTTCTTTTTTTAGCTCATTAAAGGCAAGCAACATACCACGATAGAACTCTATCATGCGTTTACCATCACCATCATTATTATGTAAAGGCAACATCACGCCTACTTTGATCACATTGCTAGCCACTTGAGAAGCAGTAGGAGTAACTGCAGAACTGTTGTTTACATAAGCTATTTCCGCCTTTTGATCACCAGCTTTAGCAAAAGGAACAAATATCCATGTACCTTTTTTCAATTCATATCCCGGAACTTTCATCTCAGGATTGGCATTGAGTAAATCCTGAATACTAACATTATATGATTTTGCTATACCAAAGATCGTTTCACGTTTAGCCACCTGATGCACATCGCACCATTTTGTTGTTTGTCCCCAACTTTGTGTACAAACAATCATCAACAATGCGACTAATAAATATTTTATTTTATGTTTCATAATCAAACTTAACTCTTAGATTATCTATTTGCAAAGATAAGAAAAACTCTTTAGCTCCTACATTATAGAAGAACTATTTTTTGTAATTTTGCACAATTATACAAATGCTAGGGTGCTAATTATAGCTATTTATGGTGTATTTTAGCCATTATTAAAGGAGGAGATTAGGAATAACAATGAATGAAAAGATAGAAGTATTAGGTGCTCGTGTACATAACTTGAAGAATGTAGATGTAACGATACCAAGAAACTCCCTCACTGTTTTTACAGGATTATCAGGGTCGGGCAAGAGTTCGCTTGCCTTCGATACCATTTTTGCAGAAGGTCAGCGCCGCTATATCGAGACATTCTCGGCATACGCACGCAATTTTCTTGGCAATCTTGAGCGTCCAGATGTAGACAAGATTAGCGGATTATCACCCGTTATCTCTATTGAACAAAAAACTACCAATAAAAATCCACGCTCCACAGTGGGTACTACCACCGAAATATACGATTATCTTCGATTGCTCTTTGCACGTGCTGGTGAGGCTTATTCGTATATGAGTGGTGAGAAGATGGTGAAATATACAGAGGAAAAGGTGGTGGATATGATTATCCAACACTATGCTGATAAAAAGATTTTCATTCTTGCTCCACTCGTTCGCAATCGTAAAGGTCATTATCGCGAATTGTTTGAACAAATGCGTCGCAAGGGGTATCTTTACATCCGTGTAGACGGAGAAGTGCTTGAAATAACTCGTGGTATGAAAGTGGATCGATATAAAAACCATAATATAGAGGTAGTAATCGACAAGATGAGTCTCACGAGTATGGCTACCGACTTGCTTCGCGAACGCTTAGCTAAGACCGTTTCCGTTGCTATGAAGCAAGGCGATGGCTTAACAATGATCCTTGATAAAGAAACCAATGAGGCTAAGTATTTTTCAAAGAAACTCATGGATCCGATTACAGGCATTGCCTATAAAGATCCTGCTCCAAATATATTCTCATTCAATTCGCCTGAAGGGGCATGCCCACATTGTAAGGGTCTGGGAATAATCAATGAGATTGATATTAATAAGGTTATCCCTGATCGCAAACTAAGTATTTACGAAGGTGCTATCACCCCGCTTGGCAAACATAAAAACCAAATAATATTTTGGCAGATAGAAGCCATTCTGAAGAAATTCGATTGTACGCTAAAAACAGCTATAAAAGATGTGCCTGAAGAATGTTTAGATGAGATTTTGAACGGTGCTATCGAAAAGGTGAAGATTGCCAAAGAAGTGGTGCATACCTCGTCCGACTATTTCATTGAGTTTAATGGTGTTATCAAATACCTTCGCTCTGTGATCGAAGCCGATGATTCTTCGGCTGGCAAGAAATGGGCAGACCAGTTTATTGCTGAGGTAGAATGTCCTGAATGTCATGGACAACGACTGAACCGTGAGGCCTTATCGTATAAGCTTTGGGATAATAATATTGCCGAATTAGCACATAAAGATATTACCGATTTAAAGGATTGGATTGATCACCTTGAGGAGCATCTTAACGAAAAACAAAAACGCATTGCCACAGAAATCATTAAGGAAATACGCAAACGCATTAACTTCCTTTTAGATGTGGGACTCGATTACTTGTCGCTTAATCGTCAGAGTGGTTCGCTTTCGGGTGGTGAAAGTCAGCGTATTCGCTTAGCAACGCAGATAGGCTCACAACTTGTCAATGTTCTTTACATCCTTGACGAACCCTCTATTGGTCTGCACCAGCGCGATAATGAGCGATTGATCAACTCTCTAAAGGAGTTGAGAAACCTCGGTAATACGGTCATTGTTGTGGAGCATGATGAGGATATGATGCGAGCAGCCGATTGGATTATTGACATTGGTCCAAAGGCTGGGCGCAAAGGTGGAGAAGTGGTTTTCCAAGGCACACCTAAAGAAATGCTCAATACTCACACGCTTACGGCTCAATATCTCAATGGCGAAAAAAGCATTGCTTTACCAAAAGAACGCCGAAAAGGAAATGGTAAAACCATCAAACTTATTGGCTGCACAGGCAACAATCTAAAAAATGTAGATCTCGAATTACCACTAGGCAAACTTGTTGTTGTGAGCGGAGTGTCAGGATCGGGTAAGAGTACGCTGATCAACGAAACCCTTCAACCTATCCTCTCGCATCACTTTTACCGTTCGCTGAAGAAGCCAATGGCTTATAAAAGCATAGAGGGCATTGATAATATAGATAAGGTGGTAGATGTTGATCAAAGTCCTATAGGCAGAACTCCACGCTCAAACCCTGCCACTTACACGGGAGTGTTCTCAGATATTCGCCAACTATTCGTTGGACTTCCTGAGGCTAAAATTCGTGGATACAAACCAGGACGCTTCTCTTTTAATGTGAAAGGTGGACGTTGTGAGACTTGTGGTGGTAATGGGTATAAGACCATTGAGATGAATTTCTTGCCCGATGTGATGGTTCCTTGCGAGACTTGCCACGGCAAACGTTATAACCGTGAGACGTTAGAAGTACGCTTTAAGGGTAAGTCGATTGCCGATGTATTGGATATGACGGTAAACACTGCGGTAGAGTTTTTCGAGAATGTACCACAGATATTACCAAAGGTAAAGGCACTACAAGATGTCGGGCTAGGTTATATCAAGCTTGGACAGAGTTCTACTACTCTTTCAGGTGGTGAGAGTCAGCGCGTGAAACTTGCTACAGAACTATCGAAACGTGATACAGGGAAAACGCTTTATATCCTTGACGAGCCAACAACAGGTCTCCATTTTGAAGATATTCGTATTTTGATGAATGTGCTACAAAAGCTTATTGACAAAGGAAACACGGTGCTGATCATTGAACACAACCTTGATGTGATCAAGTTAGCCGACTATCTTATTGATATGGGCCCAGAAGGTGGACGCGGTGGTGGTCGCATTCTTGCCAAAGGCACGCCCGAAGAAGTTGTCAAGAGTAAGCAAGGACACACACAGAAATTCTTAGCAAAATTATTATAAACAACACTAAAAACTCCCTTATATACTAGGGGAGTTTTTTCTTTTTTATTACTTTTGTAGCATAAATATTGCATTATGTAGTGTGGTAAATGCTGTTTACCGCTCAATATCCTGCCTACAGTAGGAATCCCAATGCGAACCTTTTTATTAACCTTTTAACACGCATATATATAAGTATGTGTACACTCATCATTGATAATTACGATTCGTTTACTTACAATCTCTATCATCTTTTACTATCCGCAGCACCCAAAAACGAGCGTTTTGATGTGTTGAAGAACGATGAAATAACGCCTTCTACCTTATTAAAATACCACCGAATAGTGGCTTCTCCGGGTCCCGGAGTGCCAGCAGAAGCTGGTAACTTGCTCCATATTTTTCATACGATAGAAAATAAAGTGCCATATTTTGGTATATGTCTTGGACACCAAGCTTTTGCCGAAGCTTACGGTGCAAAGCTTTATCAGTTGTCTCATCCTATTCATGGTGGCACAACCAAGGTAAATATCAATACGCATTCTCCGCTTTTTAAACAAATGAAGAGCGAGATAACAGTGGCGCGTTATCATTCGTGGGCAGTGGAGAAAGAGAACTTACCCCACGAACTTGAGATGGTTTCAGCTACTAATGACGGTATGATCATGGCTCTACAACACAAGAAATATCCCCTCTTTGGCGTACAATTTCATCCTGAGTCGTTTATGACACCCAACGGATTACAAATGCTTCAAAACTTCTATACTATATGAAAACAATCTCACCACGTGATGCAGCTATACAGATGAATAAGTGTGGAGCTAGCCACACTCCATTCCTTTTTGCCTTCGACTTTGAACTTGAACATGCGCTTTTCATCGAAAATCCACTTGCACAGAGCAATATTCTTTTCCGAACACCACTCGGAGGAAATAAGACAGTTACGAACAAGCAGATTGACACCCAACTGACGGCTACTCCGATAACCTTTGAAGCCTACCAACAACGTTTCGACATTGTAAGCCGAGGTTTACATCGAGGCAATTCCTTTCTCACTAATCTTACTGTTCAAACACCCATATCCTGTAATGCTTCGATGCTAGATATATTCGAAATGTCGAAAGCCCCTTATTGTATCTTTGTTCCTAACCACTTTGTTTGCTTCTCGCCCGAAATCTTCGTGCGTATCGAAGGCAACACCATTTCTACCTATCCTATGAAAGGAACAATAGATGCCTCATTGTCAAATGCCGAAGAAATTATTCTTAATGATCCCAAAGAAACAGCAGAACATGTAACAGTGGTGGACTTGCTTCGCAACGATTTGGGCTTAAACGCAAATAATGTAGAGGTTGCAAGGTTTAGATACATTGAAAAAATAGCTACTCCACAACGTTCTATCCTTCAAGTAAGTAGTGAGATAAGAGGTACTCTTGGTGATAATTGGCAAGCAAACATTGGTGATATTCTTCTTAAAATGCTTCCCGCAGGTTCTGTGTCAGGAGCGCCAAAGGCTGCCACGCTCAATCTCATTCGCGAGGCAGAGCAAGGCGAGAAACGCGGTTTTTATACGGGTGTGTTTGGTTATTACGATGGGGAGGCATTGGATAGTGGTGTGCTCATTCGCTATATAGAAGAGATAGATGGCAAAAACTTCTTTCGCAGTGGCGGAGGTATTACCGTAAACAGCAATTGTCTTTCAGAATATAACGAAATAATAGAAAAGATTTATCTTCCAACAACATGATACAATTCCTAGAAAGTATTCGCCTTGTTGATGGTGTTTTACAACAACTCGACCTCCATCAGCAGCGTGTTAATGGCACACTTGCCACACATTATAAAACTAATATTTTGCTTTCCAGCATTGAAATACCCGCAGCTTACCGTGAAGGTATCTACAAATGTCGTGTCGTTTATGATGAAAAGATACAAGAAGTAGCGTTCCAACCTTATACGCTCAAGCCTCGTAAATGTGTAAAACTTGTGTATGCTAATGATATAGATTATCAATATAAATACGCCGACCGCACGCTCCTTAATAAATTGTGGCACAAAGCCAATACAGATGATATTGTCATCGTTAAGAATGGTTTGCTATCGGATAGTGCCTATGCCAACATCATACTCGAAAACGACAAAGGATTGTTCACTCCTGCTCGTCCTCTTCTTAAAGGAACGATGCGACAAAGCTTATTAAACAAAAACGCAATCCAAGCTAAAGATATAAGTATAGAACAGTTACCCAACTATCAATACCTCCACTTCATCAATGCTATGCAACCCCTCGGATGTCAATCACCTATCAAGGTAAAAGACATACTAAAATAGCAGCAGTAAAGAACTATTTGCAACCCAATATAGTCAACATCTTCTGCTGATGCTTTTCAATATCATCTGCTGACCATTCTTTACCTTCTTCCCGAACCTCATCTGCGATATTATCCTTACATACCTGCATCATGATCATAAGTTTTAATGACGCTACACTTATTTTTGGTATTTTCTGAGAAGAATCTAAATCAACCAACTGTCTGTTATCTATAACTTTACTATCTTTATCCTCCTTTACTGCCCTAAACCGTTTTTCCAAAGCACTAAAGTTATTGACGATATTACGTCTTGTATCATAATTATCAGGCAATTTCTCATATAAAAAATCTATCTTTTGCGCTCCTAGAGCTGTAAGCAATAAAGAAAAACTAATGGTTCTTTGCTGCCCATCAACTATATTATAATTGCCTTCTTTATCAAGATGTAAGATCAGAGTACCTACACGATACACTTCTTTATTTTCATTTTTAGCATTAATTATGTCATCAAGCAATTGTATTATATTCTTTGCTGTCCACTTATAAGGTCGCTGATAGATAGGGATTGATAACTTTATGTTATCAATAGGCTTATTATCACCTTTGTTTGTGATCTTATGTTGTAGCAAAAGATCACCAATATTAGTAATAGCTAGTTGTAAAACGTTACTAGAAGATGTTGCCATATTTTTTAGATTTCTAAAGTTAACCGCTTATAAGCCAAAAGATATTTATTAAGCCTTTCAAAATCACGCTCCTTTAATGGATGGCTTAGCCGAGTTATATCCATATTGTCTTGTAAATCTGCAATTTTTACTTCCTTACCTATTACATTTTTACTAGCACGGGTTATGAAATCATCGTACGTTTCTCCTTCTTGTCGAGTAACAGATAAAACACCATCTGTAATTTCCTTAGAAAAGCCTTGTTCTTCTAAGTAAGATAAAGTTACTTCCGTATCCTCTAACGTGTCATGCAAAAGAGCTACAATCTTAGCAGCATTAGTCTTGCACCTCGCAGCTACTCTGCGTGGGTGAGAAATATAATCAGCACCCGCCTTATCTTTTTGCCCTGCATGAAATCGTTCTGCTATAGCATCTGCCTTTTTTATTAGTCGTGCGTAATCATCCATTTAGTTAGTTTTAAAGGGGTTGGCTTTTTAAAAAGAGTGTATGAAGATTGCCTATCGTTGCAAAGATAGTGCAAATGAATGCAATACAAACTTGTTTGAATATTGCTGAATGCAGCCTATCTTATGCAAAGATATATATTTTAAAGTACTTATGTACTACCCCAACTACTTGTTTTTATTATTCTACTATATATTTTTTTGAATTACGCCGGATTTTAGCTACATCTAAACATACCAAATTTCAAAAACAGAGAAATATAATACGCTGATAGTTTGTTAGTTCAACTAAATAGTTGTACTTTTGCAGTCGCTATTACGAGATAATGGCATTAAATTCAAACCTTTAAAAATAAAAATTAAATGGCAACAAAGATCAGATTGCAACGCGGCGGTCGTAAGAGCTATGCTTTCTACAGCATCGTTATCGCTGATGTTCGCGCACCACGTGATGGTAAATTTACTGAAAAGATTGGTACTTACAATCCTAACACCAATCCTGCTACTGTAGATTTGAATTTCGAACGTGCTCTTTATTGGGTAGAAACTGGCGCACAGCCAACTGATACCGTACGTAACATCCTAAAGGGAGAAGGTGTTTACATGATGAAACACTTGCGCGGTGGTGTTAAGAAGGGTGCTTTTGACGAAGCTACTGCTGAGAAGAAGTTTGATGCTTGGAAGCAAGCTAAGACTGCTGCTATAGAGGCTGTAGAAAAGAAGACTGCAGATGAAAAGAAGGCTGCTGCTGCAAAGAACCTAGAAGAAGAGAAGAAGGTAAACGAAGCTATCGCTAAGAAGGTAGCTGAGAAGAAAGCACAGGCTGCACAAGCTGCTGCTGAAGCTCAGGCTGCAGAAACTGCAACAGAAGAGGCTGCTCCTGCAGAGGAATCAGCTGCTGAGGCTGAAGCATAAGTTTAGCTTTTCGCAAACAACAAATAAAGCTGCAAGCTCGAAAGAGTTTGCAGCTTTATTCGTTTTATCAAATTGATAAAAAGTTTCACCTAAGATATGAAAGCCACATATCTATGGGGCACAGAACGAAGCGTATAAAATGAGTTGAAGATAAAAACGGCTTATTGCTTTATGTTTCAAAGAGTTATGCGTATTGATAGAATATGAGCCTGTAAAACGAAACGTTTGCATTGCTTTAATTTCGGTTTACATTTGAGGCTTGATGAGGCTTATTAAGTTGACGAAAGACTCACATTGCTTTACAGAAGGCTTACATAGAACAATGAGGAGAATAAAGAGGGCAGTAAATCTGCTCTTTTTATTGCGGTCTTAGGAAAAATAAAGTGCTATTTTACTCCATATAATTATTATTTAGTATATTTGCAACGTAAAATAATAGATTATGGCAAAGGTTATACACGTACATTTGATACACGGATTAAAGGATACGAAACGGAAAGACTGGTATTTCAGCAGCATTTCTGCCGTTTACACGGTATTTACGCCTGAACAGGTGGGTGCTACACGTAATTATTTGCTCCATGCAGGGCTTTCTGGAAATGGAACAATCATAACGAAACAGGCTATAATAAAGCAATCTACGCTCATTTCTGGCGGTTCTGGAGCAACGTATAAAAACTGAGGAAAAAGGGACTTAGAACGGCATTAAAACGCCGTTTAAGAGGGTGGTAAAATCGGAGTGGTTTTATCACCCTTTTTACATGTATTTGAGGGCAATTTTCAGGGCTGGTTATGCACGTGGTTATGCAAAGTGGTTATGCATTTTTGTAAAAGTGGTTATGCAAAAATAGGTTTTGATGGGGTATGATACAAGGGGTGGAAAATACTACTTTTTTAATGATATTCGCATTTATGCCACCGATAGCCCCCCCCTAAATGCCACCTGTTTTTGAAACTATACCTTATTAAATAACGCTATATCAAGCACTTTCCTATTTTCAAGGGTGTTAAAGAGGGGGAGAATAGAGAAAAGGGGGAGAAAGGGATGGGACTGGAGGGTTATGGTGTATCTTCTCATTATTCTTTCTCGTGCCAACGTCCTCCCTTGATAACTCTAAAGACGTCTATCCGACGTTCGCAGTGCCTGAAGATTGGGCATTGGCGGCAAGCCTTTCTTTTTCAATAGTTAGTTGGCGGACTTGTTCCTTGAGTTGTCCAATTTCCTCTGCTTGCTCTCTTATCGTGGTATCTTTCTCATGGAGTAGTTTCAGAAAAGGTGCAATAGAAGCATTTGGGTCTTCGAGTTTCTTTTTTTGCCCATCTGAAGATACTTTCTTAATCCACTTCTCATCATCTACACAATAGTCAGGGAGTTCAGAGGCTCGGAAAATGTTATTTCCTCGGCTCATCAATATCCAATCTGGGGAGATATTGTAAAAGTCACACATTATTGCAACCATATCAATACCTACTTTCATTCTCCCATTCAGAATTTCTGAAAACTTCGAAGGCTTTACACCCAAAGATTCTGCCAACGCTGTTTTATTTGGCATTAAATTATTGGATAATATCGCATTAACAGCCCAATGAAACCTTGTGTTAATCTCATCCTTAGATAGTATCCTTTCCCATATTTCCATAATTTCTGAAATTTATTTTGTAATTTTCTGGATAAAAGTTTGGTATATTACAGAATTTCTGTACCTTTGCAACGTGTTCCAATGGAACGTGCGGTCAAAAATACGAAAAATAGCCGAGATTAGCAAATATTAAGTCTTAAAAGTAAGTGAGATTATGGCACGTAAGATTCAAACGACAATGGACGTGAAAAGGACGCTTATGAAAGCGTTCGGAGTAACAGAACGTATGGTTAACAGGGCACTGAGCTTTGACAGCGACAGTGAGCTTGCCCGAAAAATCCGCCATACGGCCAGAATGAAAGGTGGTTGGATAGAGGCTTCTGTACCTGAGGAGGAAATCTTCTATGATGTTACCGAAAATGGAATGAGGCTGATGCGCCAGTATTTTAGCAATGGTGCCGTCTTGGAAGCCAACATGACAACTGGCACGGGGATCATCTTGTTCAAGGGTTCCAAAAGAAAGGATTACAGCAAGGTTTATCTGAGCGAGATTCCTTCTATGCAGGAATACGCAAAGGCTTTATAAGGAGGCGATATGGAGTATTACGACAATAGGCTTTGCATATCATACGGCGAACTTGTAGATGGTGGCATTATGACTGCCTCGAACTACAATAGCCTTACCTATCGAAAGAAGGTAAAGGTGGTTCGGCATGGAGGTGGTGTGAATGGCTGTTGTGCTCTGATTGCCATAGACAGTTTACCGACAAAATACAAGGAGGCTGTAGAGAAGAAGTATCCAGGCGGCGACGAGGTTCGCATCAAGACGTGGGTACTTTCCAATTACGAAATGGATCAGGCAGCCATCGCCTTTTTCCATGACCGCAGCAAAACAGGTATCGACCTTGACGAGAAAAAGAAACGCGAGTACATCATCAATGCCTCGGTACTGAACTGCTGTATCAAGCTCTATGAGCGTGCAAGGGACAGCCAACGTCTGTTCGGTGGCAGATACAACTGGGATATGATGGCGAAGACCATCGAAATCCTGCGCGAGGAACTGGGGCATACACTCCCTGCCAGTACGCTGCGCTTCAGGAAGAAAGTAAACGACTACAAGCGCAATGGAAAAGCCACACTAATTTGACCCACGCTGGCAAAGTATTTTAGACCCAGTAAAACGATTTATTATTGACCCACTAAATGCCCTGGTCGGGTGGGTCATTTTATTTCGCTATTACCTACCAATATTCTTTGCTTTTATCTTTCTAAGACTCTCTCCAGTTAGTTCTATTTGATATGAGCTATGCACGATTCTATCTAGTACAGCATCTGCCACGGTAGGGTCGCCTATTGCATCGTACCAGTTGTCCACAGGAAGTTGAGAAGATATGATAATCGACTTCCTTTCATGCCTATCTTCTATAATATCAAGTAATATAGGACGCTCTTTTGCATCTACAGGTACAAGGAAGGCATCGTCGAGGATTAACAAGCGACATCGCTCTATCTTCTTTAGCTCTGTTTCTAACGTTCCTTTATTCTTGGCGACTTTAAGTATCCCTAGTAATTTTGACATATTAGCATACATCGTTCTAATACCATTTTTACAAGCATGATAGCCTATAGCTGTAGCGATAAAACTTTTACCAGTTCCTGATGAACCAGTAATAAATATATTGCGTCCTTGCTTGATAAAATCAAGTGAGAGTATTCTCTCCATTTTGTTTTGGCTAGGGTTGCGATTGATATTATAATCTATTTGCTCAGGATAGGCTTTATATCTAAACCCTGCTGATTTTATGAGTCTTTCAATAGCAGCTGCGGAACGATAGTCCCATTCTCGAGATAAGAGCCATGATAAAAAGGCATCTGGTGTCATCGTATCTGCAATTGTAGTTGTTAGACTTTCTTCAAAGGCAGTTGCCATACCCGTAAGCCTCATTCTATGCATTAAATCAAGAGATAACTGATTCTTATCCATTTCTTGCACAATAGGTGCTGTCTTATTATTATTTAGTTCCATAGTTGTTTACTTTAATTGTTTGCTATTATTGTTATTATTGGATAATTGCTTTGAGAAATAATCCTTGCCTCGTATGTTCTTATGCGTTTTTGATTTATATTCAGGAGATAGCTCCATATTATCTTCATCCATAGATATATAGGAAGCATCATCACCCTTCTGTAGTATATCCTTTATCTCATTATAGCCATAGCGTCGTCCTTCCGAAGCACAGTTACAAGCTGCTACTAGACGAGCCATGCCATACTTCTTCTCCAGCGACATGATACCACGGCAAGAGCGGAAGGCTTTTGGTGGATATTTCATCTGCGTAGCGACTTCCTTGAGATAAAGCAGAAGGATGTTGTCTATTTGCCCTGCCCGTTGATATATTTCCTCCAAATCCTTTTCAAAGCTACCATGATGACCAGGAAGATTATGTGCATCTTTCTGTGAGTAGGTATAGGGAGTATCATCTCGCTGATGGATGGTAACTAACTTTAACCCATAGTAGATTTGAACATTGTCATTATCGTAAATAAGCTCCATACGTTTGCCGATATACTCTGTTGGAACACTATAACTATGCTTTCTTAGCATAACGAAGCTATTAGCCATGACAGTAGCAGACTTTCTAGACTTCATCTGATAGCGAGCGGTAGGAAGAGGACGAAGAAAATCTTTTTCCATTTCCTCAAATAGTTCTTGGCGGGATTCCTTACGTCCACTCAATCTACGGCTATTAAATGCTTCTAAAGATGTGCGTATAGCAATATTAAGTGATTCTAGATTATGGAAAATTTGCCCTTCAATATCTACATATACCGACCGATACATTAGCTTTACAGCATTCTCAACCAGTGCCTTGTCCTTGGGACGGCGCACCCTAGCTGGATAAACAGCCATGTCATAAAATTCAGCCATAGCAGCGAAGTCGTCATTGATAACAGGCTCATTACGATCACTGCGGATAACGGCTGATTTTAAGTTGTCAGGCACAACAGCCTTGGGTACACCACCAAAGAAATGAAGAGCATTCTCGCAAGCAACGATAAGGTCTTCCTTCTTCTGCGACCACACTGCCTCGCAATAGGTGTAATGACTGCATGGAAGGGTAGCCACAAAAACCTCTACCTTCCGCACCTCACCCGTCTGTTCTTCGACTATCTCTAGTTTATCACCCGCATAATCAATATACATCTGATCGCCAGCAAGGTGCTCTACATGTCCTACGGCTCGTGTTTGACATCTGTAGGCATGGATTGCGTGTTTGAAAGTAGAATACTGGTAACCATTAGGATGAGTTTTGAGATACTCCGTGTGAAGAGATAAGATAGAAACACCCTTCTTGCTAAGCCGTTTCACATAATCAGGAACAAGTGCCTCTAACTCCAACTTACGAGCAGAAGGCGGACGGTTACGAGAATGCCCATCTGAAAACAAGTCCGCTAGCTTATCATCTGAAAGCGACAGAATTTGCTCCATAGACAAGCCACTTTCTTGGAATTTACGGACATACTTGCGGAGGGTGTTACGAGATATATGGAAAGTACTAGAAATACTTCTTATTCCCATACCAGATGCGTAACAGCGCAATAAATTCTTTAATTTTGTCATATAAATAATAGTTTTATGTTTTTAATGCCGACCAGGACAGTAACACAAAACTACAAAATGACCCTAAAAAACTAGCGTTTCAAAGGGTCATTCTTATTTTGGCAAGGTGGGGCTGGTTATTTTAACCTTACTGGGTCTAAAATACTTGCCAGCGTGGGTCAAATTAGTGTGGCTTTTCCATCCTGCCCAGGGACGTCGCCTCGTGCTTTGCAGCGATCATGCGAACGACCTGCTGGAAGTATCCCAGGTGTTCAAGGAGCAGTACAACATCAACCGCAATGACGGCACGGTAGGCAGGCTGTACGGCTTTGACATCTATGAGTTTGCGAACAATCCGCTGTACACCACTGCCGGCAAGAAAAAGGATGTCGGTGCCAGTGCTGCGACCGGTGAGTTCCAGTGCTCTTTCGCCTTCTATGTACCTCGTGTCTTCAAGGCTACGGGTTCTACGAAGATGTACTACAGTGAGGCATCGACGGACCCACAGAACCAGCGTTCACTCATCAACTTCCGCCACTACTTCATCTGCATGCCGAAAAAGACAGATGCCGGTGCAGTGATGATGAGCGGTTACAAGGATCCAAGCATTCCTGAGGGATAAGTATAACCAAAAAAAGCAATACAAATGAAGCTGAAAGTAACAAGCGTATTTCGTGACCGTGACGACCATGTTACGGTGTATGAGCCAGAGATTATTCTGGAAGTGAAGGACAAGGAACGTGCCAAGTCGCTCATTGAGCGCGGGCTGTGCAAGGAATTCAAGGGCAATACAGAACCTGCCTATATCCTCGGAGAGGCACAGGAGGAGGTGAAGCAGACTCCGGAACCCGAAACTGAGCCAGAGGTATCCACCAAAACGGAAGGCGATGAGTAAGCCGATGAAGTATCTTGTAATCCACTGCACCGCCACGCCTGAAGGCCGTGAGGTAAGTTCCAAGGAGATACGCCACTGGCACACCAACCCGGTAAGCAAGGGAGGGCGTGGCTGGAAGCAGGTGGGTTACACGGATATGGTGCACCTCGACGGTCGCGTGGAACGGTTGGTGGACAACAACGAAGACGCCTGCGTCGATCCCTGGGAGGTTACCAACGGTGCCGCAGGCTTCAACAGCATAAGCCGGCACATCGTATATGTAGGTGGCTGCGACAAGGCCATAAAGCCGAAGGATACCCGGACGGCAGCGCAGCGAGAGGCTTTGAAACGCTATGTGCAGGACTTTCACCGCCGCTTCCCCCAGATACGCATCGTGGGACACCATGAGTTGAACCCGGGCAAGGCGTGCCCTTCGTTTGACGTTAGCAAGTGGCTGCGCGAGATAGGAGTTCATAATTCATAATTTACAATTCACAATATACAAGCAATGGCAGACACGATATTACAGATTCTGCAATGGGCAATCCCGTCTGGCGGTATCGGTGCCGCCATTGCGTGGATTGCGAACCGCAAGGCGCGGGAGGCCAAGACCGCCAAGGAGGTGCACGACACCTACAAGACGATGTACGAGGACATCTCGACGCTGCTGGTTGAAACACAGAAGAAATATGAAGAGACCAAAGAACAGATTGAGGCTCTGGGAGTCGAGAACAGCCGGACACGGCGTGCGCTCAACCGCCTCTCCCGCGCTATCGAGGCTATTCAGGTTTGCCCTCATCGCGCTAATTGTCCTGTCAATGGCGAGCTGTCGCTCGACGAAGAGGCTGACGAGGGAAAGCCAAGTCGTGCAAAGCACTCTCGAGGCAAGGGACAGCGAGGCGGTGAGCATCACCGAAACGAGCCAGATGCCCGTGAAGGTGCCGATGTCGACGGTAAGCCTGACACTGAACCTGGACAGTCTTCGCCTGTTGCCCCAAGGGGCGGGCTACACGGCGAGGAAAGGTCAGGCGAGCGTGAAGGTGAGCCACAAGGCGCCGACGGCTGATGAGCCGGAACGGATAGTGATTGAAGCCGGATGCGACAGCCTGGAACTGGTGTGCGCCAGATATGCCAAGACCATCAGCACGCTGAAACGGCAACTCAAAATTGCGAGCGACAGCAAGGCTGAGCATAAGGAGGAGGCGAAGGAAAGTACCGGTAACGGCTTCCTCATGCGGCTCAAGTATTTTTGTGCCGGGCTTCTGTCCGGGATAATCGGAATAGTATTAACCAAGTTTTTTGTCGGCTATACTCGGCAAAACAAGCGAGCTTGATTGCCCTCGTTTGCACGACAATTCACTTTTATAAAACTTAGAAAATGAGCAAGAACAAGAAATTCATCTACGGCATTGCAGCCGTGAAGAAAGGGGCTACTCTGATAGGTTACATCGAAAAAGGTAGCTGGGACTGGGGCGGCGCTAAGCCGGAGAGTGTGGACGTGGAAGCCGAACAGGTTCCCGATGCGCCTGTGCTGACCCTGCTCCAAAAGAACGGACAGGTCAGTCCGACTTTCAACCTCATCCAGTTGGATTACGAGAATCTGAAGAACATTCTCGGCGGTGAGCTGGTGAAGACTGGTGGCAGCGGAAATGAGAAAGTTACAGGCTGGAAGGCTCCTTCCTCCCTTGTGGAATTGAGGGACAAGTGGACCATCGACTTCGTGAGCGGTCAGACGATGACCATTCCCAACGGAACCATTCTGGCCAACCTCGGCGGCAAGCTGACGCTGACCGAAGTTTCGAAGGTAGAATGCCAGCTGAAGGTGAACAAGCCCGAGAATGGCGGTGCTCCTTACGAAATCAATGACACTCTGGGTGAAGGCTGATGGACGAGCAAGTAATCAGGAAAATCCAGAGAGAGGGAGCGGAAGCCTTGCTTGATGCGGGTGTTTCCCTCCCTCTCAAGGATTTAAGGATACCTTTCAAGAAAGAGCCGCTGCGATTTCGGCTGACGATGAAGCGCCCGACGCTGGCCCGACAGATAAAGATTGCGCATGCTTACCTGTCTATGGACACGACGACGGCCGAACTAGAAGCGATGGATTATAAGGAACAGATGCTGTTCCTTGCCCGGCATGGCAAGACCTTGAGCCGTATCATCGCCCTGACGATGGAACGCTGGTGGCTGCCGGTATGGCTGCTGTCATGGCTCGTGCTGCACTCGATGAAGTGGGAGTACCAGAAGGCAGCCTTCAGCCAATTCGTATTGCTGATGGGCACGCAGTCTTTTATACCTATTATCAGATCAGCAGAGATGACGAATCCGATGAAGCTGAGACTGAGCCAAGGAAAGAGGGGGAGTTAAAGAGCCGTTGGGAAGGCTCCCATAGCCCCTTTGGGTTTATATGGCAGATAGCGAGTGCTACAGGATGGAGCGTGGACTATATCCTGAACGGTGTGAACTTCCAGACACTAATCATGATGCTGAGCGATGCTCCCCGCTATGTAGATGACAAGCAAGCCAACGGTAGCACACAAAGTCCTGAAGGTGAAGCCAGCGATATAGTGGCATTTTTTCAAAGCAACTTAAAACACTAGCGAATGAAACCAGTAGAGATAGAGTTTTTGATGCGGGACAACCTGACGGCGGGACTTGAAAAGAGCAAGTTGAGCGTCGAGCAGCTGCTGGGCGCAGCCCGCCGTGCCTCCCTGGTCATCAATACCAAGATTGATGACCAGCGCAAGGTCATTGACGGCGTGAACTCCGACCTGGACAAGATGCAGCGTAAGCTTCAGACTATGAAGCCGGGAACTGGTCAGCAGGAACTGCTCGCAGAAATCAGTGCATGCAAGAAAGTCCTTGCCGAGGAAATAGGCGCACTGCAGCAACTAGAGAAGGAACACCAGCAGGCCAAACAGGGTGTCGCCCAGCTGGAGCAGGAATACCGCAAGATAACCATTTCTGAGGAACAAGCGGCAGCGGCGAACAAGAGCCTTACCGATAAGATAACGGAGCAGAAAGCCGTCGTGAAGCAGGTGGAGACAGACGTGCGCGCCTTGCAGAAGGCTTACGAGAAAGCCGCTCCTGGCAATGCGCAGTCCGCGGCTCTGGCAGAACTGAACGCTGCCAAGAAAGCTCTTGAGGAAGACAAGACCATCCTTGCCGAGCTGACGGCAGAGCAGGAAAAGAACAAGGAAAGCAACAAGCGCCTGTCGCGCCAGCTGCGCGAACTGCAGAACGATATGGCGCGCATGCGTCTGAACGGTGAGCAGAACACCGAGGAGTACCGGCAGATGGCCGAAAAGGCTGCGCAGCTCTCGGACACACTGGGAGACCTGCGTGCCCAGACCAGTATCCTCGCCAATGACGATGCGAACCTTCAGGGCTTCATCTCCGGCGTGAACGGTCTGTCGGGCGCATTCACCACCGCCACGGGCGTGATGTCCCTTTTCGCTTCCGAGAATGAAGACCTGATGAAGGTGCAGGCACGGGTACAGAGCGTCATGGCCATCACCATGGGGCTGCAGCAGCTGTTCAATGCCCTGAACAAGGACAGCGCTTTTCGGCTTGTAACGGTAACAAAAGTCAAAAACCTGCTGACGGCTGCCAACTACCGCCTTGCCACTTCACTGGGTATTTCCAATGCCGCGGCAACGGCACTTATGGCCACGCTGACGCTCGGTCTGTCCGTTGTCATTACCGGACTTATCGTGGCGTGGAACAAGCTGTCCGACGCACAGGAAGAGGCTGCACGGAAAACCCAGGAGCGTATCGAGATTGAATCACAAGGACGGGCAGAGATGATCAAGACCCGCTTTGAGATAGACACCACCCGGGAGAGCCTAAAGAACTTCACCGGTTCCAAGGAAGAGGAGAAGAAGAAGTGTGAGGAGATGAACCGCAAGTACGGCGAGGCTTTCGGCTATTATGACACCGTGGCCCAATGGTACGATGTACTTACCCAGAAAGCCGAGCAGTACATACAGATGCTTTTCCTCCAGGCCAAGGCGCAGGCGCTCGTGAACAAGGCCGTGGAAGCCGATGAGAAAGTAAACAAGCACAAGGCGACCAAACCAGGCAATGCGGAAAGCGATATGGGCTGGTTTGCCCGTATGGGACATTACTGGATGCAGTCAGAGAGCAATGGTATGTACGATGGTCATGCGGCCGTAGAGCGGTATAACAAGGAAGCATACAACAAGCGAACCAAGGAACTGGAGGCAGAACGCGACAGCTATCTCAAACAGGCTGCCGATTTGGAAAAACAGGCTGCATCCATTGGCAAGAGTGCGAATATCGGTGGTCATGCTGCACCAGGCAAGCCTAAAAAAGAAAAAACGAAAAAAGACACCAAGAAAGAGGAAGAACGCATAGCTTCCGAGTTGCTCGCCCTCCAGCAGAAGAACCGCCAGGCAGAGATAGACCTGCTCAAGGAAGGCTCGGAAAAGAAACGCCGACAAATCCAGGAAAACTACAAGAAGGAAATGGAGGAACTCGCCGCCCAGGAAAAGAAATGGCGCGATGCACAAAAGGGGCATCTCTCTGGGGAACAGACCGAAGCACTTGCCTCAGCCCGTACCCTTGCCTCTATGAAGAAAAAGGACGGCGAGAAAGAGATTGCCAGGGAAGAGGCGAAGAAGCAGCTGGAACAGCGCAGGGAGGAGATGCAGGCGATGAGCGAATATCTGAGGGAATACGGTTCGTTCCAGCAGAAGAAGCTGGCTATCGCCAAGGAGACAGCGCAGAAGATAGCCGAGGTGGACGCTTCCGAAGTGAGCGACAGTACGAAGAAGTGGAAGAAAGCCCAACTCCGCAAGGAACAGCAGCAACGCGAGGCTAGCATATCGTTCGAGGAAATCAGCCGTGGTATCGACTGGAATGCGCTCTTCAGCGGCGTGGGCAACCTGACCAAGGAGATGATAACACCGATGATGGAACAGCTGCGCGCATACGTCGAGACGGAGGAATACAGGAACGCCGATGCCCAGACACAGCAGAAGGTAACGGATCTGATACAGGAGATGCGCCAGTATGTCGGTACCGACCAGAGTGTGACATGGCAGAAGCTGGACGAGGCTATCAAGCAGTTCACGGACAGCGTAGCCGCCTACGACCGCGCCGTGAAGGCAGAGGAAGCCGCCGTGAAGACAAGGGATGACGGCAAGAAGAAACTCGCCTCAGGAGAGATTACGGAAGAGCAGTACAGGGAACTTGAGACCAAGGCGCAGGAACTGGGCGATGCCACAGCCCAGGCACATGAGAGTATGGAGGACTTCGGTGCGGCACTGAACCAGACCTCCGATGAGGTGGCGAATTTCACGAGCGGACTGACAACAGCATTAAGCAATGCCAAGGCCTGGCAGGGCGTGGAGGGTTTTGGCGGCATTCAGCAGTCCGTGGGGCAGATAGACCAGCTGAAAGGAACGCTGGATTCCATACTTCCGCAGATGGGGGAAGGCATGGCGAAGACGATAGGCACCACGCTGTCAGAAACGATGGGCAGTGCGCTGGGGAGTATCGGCGGAAGCCTGTCGGACGTGTTGTCAAGCGGGCTTGGCGGTATCATCGGTATCGTGGCCCAGATACCCAAACTGATACTCGACATGGTACACGGCATCAAGAACTTCGTGACGGGCATCCTTGATGCCATTACGGAATTCATCTCCCTCAGATGGATTGATGACCTCGTGGTGGGCATATTGGACGCCATCGGCAACCTGATAGATGCCATTTTCGACCTGCCGGAGAATCTGTTCAAGGTATTGGAAAGCATTATCGTGAACGGCATAGGCGGTCTGCTTGACACTGTACTGGGGCGTATCGGCAATATCCTGTCCTTCGGGATCTTGAGTTCCAAGGGACCGAGCGACTGGTTCACCAATTCCAACGAGAAGGAAGTCGCGGAGGCCATCGACCGGCTGACCAAGCGGAACGAGTTGCTCGAGCAGGCCATCGAAGACCTGACCGATGAGATGAAGACTGCTCGGGGAGCCATCGCCATCCGCATATCTGATGATGCGGAGAAACTGCAACGCGAGACAATCGACAACTACAAGGGCATTGCCCAGGAACAGGCTGGTTACCATTCCGCGCACCACAGTTTCAACTACTACTGGCGCGGTTACAGTCAGGAACAGATAGACCGCCTGAGTGCCCAGATGGGCAGGAAGTGGAACGGGGACATCTGGAACCTCAGCCCAGAGGAAATGAAGATGCTGCGCTCCAATGTGGATATGTGGAAGATGTTGCAGGATACCGGTAAGGGCGGCTACGGCGGTCGGGTGGCCGAGAAACTGGACAAGTATATCGAGCAGGCAGGCAAGCTGAAGGAGATTACGGATGCCCTCTATGAAAACTTGACCACCACGACCAAGGACAAAGTCTTTGATGACTTCCTCAACTCTCTATACTCTCTTGCCGACGGTTCGGAAAAGGTTTTTGATGAGATTGCTGATAACTGGCAAATCATGGTAAACAAGATGGCTGTCAACAACATTGTTGGTTCTAAGTTTCAAAAGAATCTTGAAACGTGGTATGAGAACCTTGCTAAAATCAACAAGTCACGTGTAACAGGTGAAGTGACAGATGCTGAGTATCGTCAACGCCTTGAGACCTTGAAGCATGAGTATGACGAGTATGTTAAAAGCGCACAGAGCGATATTGAACAACTCAGACAAGTTGGTGTAATCAAGGAAACAGAAAAAGGCGGTACAACACAGCAGGGGCAGAATGGTGCATTCATGGCTATGAGTCAAGATCAGGCAACAAAGCTTGAAGGCTTATTCGTTAGTGGTCAGATACATTGGGCAAACATTGATGATCATGTTGAAGATGTAGCAGCAAAAATGAATGCAGCACAGGAACATCTCCGAAAGATAGAAGAGAATACTGGCAGTAGTGCAGCCTCCTTGAAGGTAATAGGCGATGATATTAAAAAGATAATTCGTGACGGTGTAAAAGTAAAGTAACATGACAAAGATATTAGAAGGGCAGGTGCTTATTAATGGTACCGACATATGGAAAGAATATGGCGTGTTCCTCACCGAAGAAAAAAGAGGTGGCAGAGAGAATCTCAATGCTATTCTTACCCCAAGTAAGGCAAAGGATCATGTGGGAGTAGATATTCGTGAGCATAATGGAAAAAAATATTCTCAAGTACTTACACCTGCTAATGCAGAGCGTGATATAACACTAAATTTTGCACTATATGCTCCTACACGTGAGGTATGGCTGCAGAAGTATATGGCATTCATTTGTTTCCTAAAAGCAGGCGAGAATGGTTGGCTAACAATAGTATTTCGAGAACTCAACCTTACCCTTAAAGTATTCTATCTTGATAGCACGTCCTATCGTTCTCTTACCTACCTTTGGCAGGAGGGTGTTCAGGCAAGTAGTTTCAAGGTGAAGTTCAGAGAACCAAATCCAATTTTATAACAAGATTCTAACACTATTTAAATATGCTTCTAACACTGTTTGATAGTAACAGACAAGTAAAAGCTACATTCGAACCATCAGAAAGTAGCACACAGGATAAGGAAATTCAAGGTGACAATCTTTTGAAACTTTCCTTTACATTATATGAGTGTATCTCCATAGACGTAAATGATTATCTCGACTATGAAGGTGAACGTTATTGGGCTACTGAAAAATATGTCCCATCCCAGAAGAGTACTATGGAGTGGGAATATAGTTTTCAGATGAAAGGCATAGAGAGCCTTATTACTCGTTTTCTGGTCCTCAATAATACCGATGGCGAGAATGAAGCTGTGTTCTCCCTGACGGCTCGACCGATTGACCATATGCGTCTCATAGTTAAGAATATCAACGAGGGTATGGATGGGCTCACAAATTTTAAGGTTGGTATTGTTGAGGGAACGGAGAACATTACGATAGAATACACTGGTAAGTATTGTAATGATGGACTGAAGGAACTTGCTGATGCAGTACATACTGAATGGTGGTTTGATGGGCAGACTGTGAACTTATGTCGATGTGAACATGGTGAGGAACTTACCTTAGGTTATGATAAAGGACTTGTGTCTCTTGAGCGTGATATAGCAGATGGTGCTAAGTTCTATACAAGACTATTCCCTATAGGAAGTTCACGCAATATTGACAGTACAAAGTATGGACATAGTCGTCTAATGTTACCTAATGGTGAAAAGTATGTCGATGTGAATGTTGAGAAATACGGTATTATTCATCATTATGAGCAAACTGCTTTTGCAAATATTTATCCTCGTCGTGTTGGCGTAGTGAGTAGTGTACGTCAGAAAGAAGTAAAAGACAATGATGGCAAACCATTTACCATCTACTATTTCAAAGACTCAGAGCTGAATTTCGACCCTAATAAGTATGAAATTGCAAACTTGGTAAAGCGTGTTTCATTTCAAGAAGGAAGTGAACTTGCAGGCTTAGGAACTGATGCAGACCATTATTTTGAGGTAAATTTCAATAGTGAGACCAAAGAGTTTGAAATTATCACGATATGGCCATATAATGATGGAACACAATTACCTGGAGGAGTGCTGGTGCCAAAAATCGGTGATAAGTATATCCTATGGAACCTAAGAATGCCAGACGAGTATTACTCATTGGCAGAGCAGGAGTTGCGTGAGGCTGTAGAGAAGTATAATCAGAGGAATGCCCTTGATGTATCTCGCTATAAAGCACCGACAGATCATGTATGGATAGAAGACAATCATGTTGACTTATTTGTTGGACGTCGTATCCGCTTAGAGAGTTCTGAATATTTTCCTAAGACTGGTTATCGGAAAAGTCGTATTACTCGTATCAGTCGAGAACTGAATCTGCCAGGAAAGATGAATATTGAAATCAGTGATGCACTCTCTACAGGTGTGATGACAAAGGTAAGTGAATCTATAACTGAGGTGAGGAACTACACTGGAGCCTTAGTTGGTGCATTGAATGTTCCAGACTTAATACAGAGTGGAGATACAACTAAACCTGCAGATACGAATATCTACAGTGCTCGTCGTACTCATAAAGAGTTTCTTTCTAAGACAGCTGAAGATGTCGCAACAAAACTTATAACCTTCCTTGAGGGTATAGGTCTTGGAAGCAACGGACAGTTCCATATTGATGAGAATGGAGTTGCTTTACTCTCTAAGATTCTAATTGGTAATTTTGTTAAAGGTTCTTCAGGCGCAGGTATCTACGCAGATGAGCAAGGTAACTACCATATTGAAGGTGATTACCTACATGTGCGTAAGCAGTTGACGGCAGAAGAGGTACAGCTGATGAAGTCGACACATATCAATGGTAAGGTAATCAACTCTCCTGGCAGCTTCACCATTTCCAAGATTGAGAAGATAGACGGTGGCTGGAGGTGTTACTTCACCCAGCAGGATGGTGACGGACGGATGGTCAGCAATACCATGGGAATGGACGATTACGCTTATTGTGAGACGTTCAACTTAGTTAATCAGCAAGGTAAGTTGTCAAATCACTATTGGCATCGACGTGTCTTCGGGCTCGGTACTGATTATGTGGACATCTGTGGTAATACAAACGCTGACGATTACGCAAGTGGTAGCGATGAGCCTAAGGTAGGCGATGAAGTATCGACTCTCGGTAATAAGACTAATCCAGCACGTCAGCACGCAATTATTCAGGCGGCTGCAGGGACAGGCTCACCTTACTATCGTATGTATATCGGCATCAACTCTTTCTCAATGCCTAAACCAAAGATTCAGATGAGTCCGACTGAAGGCTCTTGGTGGATGGTTACTGACGAACACGGCAACGATATGCCGATGGAGGAGTACATAGCCTCTTTGAAATCACAACTTAACGCTGTGCAGGATCAGGCAGACAAGCAAATCGTAATATGGTTCGGTGATGCTGTGCCGACAGCCTCAACAGAGCCTGCCAGTGAGTGGAAGGACGAAGCGACAAAGGAGATGCACTTGCATGACATCTATTATAATAGAAGTTACGCAGAGACAGGTGGCGGTCGAGCGTATTCATTTGAGAAGAATCCTAGCAACACATATTCTTGGAAAGAAATAACCGACGCTGACGTGTTGAAGTCTCTCGAAGCTGCACAGAGAGCACAGGACACAGCCGACGGAAAGCGTAGAATGTTCGTACATGAGCAGCCTGTGCCACCTTATGACAAAGGTGATCAGTGGTCGAATGCTACATATGAAGATAAATACAAGAACGATTTACTTGTTTGTGTACGTTCAAAGGCAACAGGTGAAGAATTTGACATTGACGATTGGGCTGCATCGCAACACTATACTACGAAGCAGTTTGAAGCAGAATTTAATGTGGGCGGTAAGAGTATCTCCGCAATAGTACGTGACCTACGTACAGGATTGGAGACTGTCGGTTTTCATATAGATGGAGAAAATAGTACCTTTGATATCTTGGCTGACCGATTTAAGGTTGTTAGCACAACTGGCAAGGTTGCTTTCTTTACTACTGACGGCAAACTGAATGCTGATTTTATAGATGCTAAGCAAATATTAACAGATGCCTTACGTGCAGGAGATATTGACGCTAAAAGTGCTAAGATAAGGAATCTCGTAGTAGAAGGAGATAGTGTTTTTAAGGGTAACCTTGATGGTGTAAGTGGATCATTCCGAACTCTGACCTGTTTCAATAAGAATGGGTTATCCTCTGGTAGAATTACTTTTGCTAAAGATAAGGTCGGCTTATCGATAGAGGGTGATATCTTTCTTAAATTACCAAGAACAAGATTATCGAGAAGATTTAAAAACACCCTATATGCAGACGATATAGTTACACTCGGGTGTTTTAGTCATTTCAAAAAAATAGTCGCTGTTGTCACAAATAGAACTATGGTTGTATATTATTCAAGAGGGAGTAGTACAGAACCAATCGAATTGGAAAAATCACCTCTCGCATATGGTAGGGATACATATTTAATCCCTTTATGTTGGGGTACCATAGATTTTCCAGCCCCAAAAGAAGTAGAGAATACTATAGTTGCAATAGATGTTGTTGTCTTTAATTGCGATGGAAATTATTCTTATAGTTTTAGTAACCTTGAAGCTGGTAAGGAATGGACTGTGATAAATGGGAATAATAAGCAATCAATCTATGTTAATGATATTGGTGGTATGTACCGCCTTGAAGGAGGTGTTACATGTAAGTATGTCTATGTATACCCTGAATGGATAAGATCACGTAATGTAAATGAACTTGCTCCAGGCGTGTTTCGTTCTGGTAGCGCAGACTTGAATTGGACATGAAGCGAATTTGCATACATATTACAGAGGCGCACAGAGCCAAAGATAACCGCTTTGCGCAGGTCACTGTTCAAAGAATTGAAGATGCTACGGGTGAGGGGTTTGCTTCTGCTCACTCAAAGCTATTACAAGATTTCATCTGTCATGCGCTATCTCTTGCGCACGGTGTTGAGATAGAGGGTAACAATGGATTTACATACACCTTTCCTTTTAAGCTATCATAATTATGGAGTTGGTAAAACAGTTACTTG
>NZ_JH660659.1:393924-399608 GCF_000262545.1 Prevotella bivia DSM 20514
GACGACTGACCGCAGATGAATTTAACAAGTTGCCTGAAAAGGTTAACGAACTGATTGATGTACAGAACACCGAAGAAGAGCGTGTGAAGAAGGTGGTTGCGAAGAACCGTCCTTCGCTCGGACAACTTTCAAACGTGAACGTTGAAGTTGACGACCTCACTTCAGAGACTTGTGTCTTAGTGTGGAGTGGCGATGAATGGGTGCCAATGCGGTTGTCTGAACTGAATATCGGGCAAGGCGGTAGCGGTCAGCAGACCATTCTCTATTATCTCCGTGCTGTCAATCAGTCGCCATCGACAACACTATCGGCTTCTAAATCAGCAGAAGAGTGTGTTATTAAGTTTATGTTCGTATCTCGCACTAAGGACGTGGGACAAACCGAGTATATTGATAGTGGTGAGTGGGGAACTTACGAAATATTTGCAAAGGCTGGTGACGGTACATTTGTGAGTAAGGCACGTGGTCGCTGTCAGTCAAACACACTCACCACTGTAGATGTCTTCAAGTTCCTCGAATCAGGACAAAACAATATCATGGTGAAGATTACAGGTGAGGTGACGGGGCAGACCTCTCCTGCGTTAGTGTACAGTATCACACTGTCTGCGCTCTTCCTTTCTATCTCCGAGTTTAATTGGTGGAAAGCCTATCAAGGCGACATCGTACTTCCGTGTTATATCAGTGGTAATATTAGTAAGACGCTGTACGTCAAGATTACAGGAGATGGCTATGAGCAGACGTATGAACGTCAGTTCGGAGCTGCCACCTATACATCTTCGCCTGTTGCCTATACAATACCATTTACGAACAAGACTGGCATCTTTCATTTGTCTGCATGGTTGTCGAATGAAGATAACACCGTACAGACTACACCAGTAGGTTACGACTTCATGGCGGTGGCTAATAACGATGTTGTGAAAATGGTTGTCGTGAACAATAAGGCGGAGAAACTGCTGAACTGGTACGAGAATAAGGTGCTGGAGTACGCTGTATATGACGGCAAGGCGGTAACGACACCACTGTCTATCCTTATGAAGAAAGATAACGAGGTATTGCAGGAGAATGTGTCAGAAAATACACTGACACAAACCAAGATGCAATACACGCTTTCGCTTGAGATAGAGACGATTGATAACTCTGATTTCACAGCATTAATCGGATTCCGTACTCGCCCTACAGATGAGGTGCGTCTGCGTGATGTTATTCCTTTCCAAGTGGACAACTCACAAGGTTACTCTGCTACTGCTGGAGCGGTGTTCTATTTCAATGCCAAGAATAGAAACAACACTGATACTGATAGAAATATCATCCGCAACCTTATCAATTCAGAGCGTGTTAGTGCGAAGTGGCAGAACGTTGCCTTTTCACGTGACGGGTGGGTGACAGATGAAGAAGGTGTACGCACATTGCGTTTGCTCGCTGGTTCAATGCTTACTATTGATTACAAGCCGTTCGCAAAGGAGGCAGCGCAATCAGGCAAGACAATTGAAATAGACTATCAAGTGAATAATACTTCTGATTACAATGCAGAATGTATCTCTATCGCTATGCCGTATCAGAAGGGTTATATCGGATTGAAGGTGAAGCCGTCCTCTATTATGTTCGCAACTCGTAGTGAGCGTAACAGTGACGTACAGGCGATGAGCACAGACGATGGTGTACGTGTTCGCCTGGCATTGGTAATTTCTCCTAAGAAGTACACCTATGTACTCAATGGCAATACGTATTACCTTAACCTCGTCTATATCTATATTGACGGTGTGGAAGCTCGTAAGTTCGCTTACCTCTTGACCGACTCTATGCAAATAGGTTCAGGAGGTGGTATTGTCATTGGCTCGGATAAGGCTGACGTAGATATCTACTCCGTGCGTGTCTATGACAGTGCGATGGATGCATCTAATGTACACCAAGACTATATCAATGCACTTGCTACTGTTGGAGAGAAGAGTGCGGAGAAACTTGATAACGACATTTACGATACGCTCGGTACCACAGTTGACTTTGACAAGGTGCGTGGTAAGGTAAATGTATTTACTTTCGACAAACCTTTGCCTGCGTATGAGTATGGTAAATCATATCGTCCTAAGGGTACCCTGGAGATATATCCTAAAGATGGAAATACGAATCTTAACCGCTTGACGATTACCAACCTCCAGTTGCAAGGTCAGGGTACGTCATCTATGCTTTACTACCTATGGAATTGGAAAGCGAAAGTAGCTAAGGACACGACCATCGTGTATGAGGACGGACAAACTGCACAGAAGAAATTTGAACTGTTCAAGAACCTGCCGAAAATATCAAAGCTGACGGCAAAGAAGAACATTGCTTCTTCTATGCAATATCATAAGATGGGTTCTGTGAACTCATTTACAGACCTATGGAAAGCGGTTGGATTAACAAATGAAGGTGTTGAGCAAAATAGCGAAGCACGTGTATCAATATACCAAGAGACCTTCGTTGGCTTCGAAAAGCAGACCGCAGAGGACGGCACTGTAACATACAAGTTCGTTGGTTTGTTTACGGTTGGACCTGACAAGGGCGACGCTGCAACCTTCGGCTACGATAAGGACCTTTTCCCAGACCTCCTATCTATTGAAGGCTCTGACAACTCACCACGTCTTACTTTGTTTCAAGTGCCTTGGGATAAAAGGCGAATCCGCTATAATACTGAAGAGGAAGCCTATCAGTATCAAGTCAGCGAGTTATCGTGGGAAAACTGCTGGGACTTGGATTATGCTAACCTCCCTGCGGATGATAAGTCAACAGCAGACAATGAGACTCGTCAACGTGCAGAACAGCTCATCGAGTCGTATATCACTGCTTACAACATCGTATATCAGTGCAATACGTTTATCGAGCCTTTCAATGGCACACTTGAAGAACTGAACGCTGATCCTCATTCAACACATATCGAGTATTGGATAGCAAAGCAGGGCGACCCTAATCAATACAACCTATACTATTACGATAGCTTGTATAAGAAGTTCTGTCCTTCAACACTCGATAGCGGTGTGTCGGTAGTTAATCTTCGTCAGCAGTTAGTCTGTGACAAGTACGGACTAACCGAGGCGATATTCAGCACGGTTAGTGATGCTACCCAACTCAATGAGTTATTCAAGTCAGCACGCATTCAGAAGTTCCGTGCAGAGCAGTCACAGTACTGGGACATCAGCGATACCTTATATCATCAACTATATGTTGAAGCGGTGGCAGCGACCGATAACTGCGCAAAGAACACATACCCTTATAACTTCAATGCTGAATAAATATGACAAATAGTAAATGGAAGTTCAGACAAGATGACCTTGATACTATCCTCACAGTCATCAACCAAGGTTTAATGAAGAAACCTTACCACGTAGAATATCACGATACATACGATGACGGTACACCTGTTTGGAATGGCGAGAAGTCCGTACTATGGAACTTAATGGAACAAGCGTACCCAGAGGAGCGTGCGCAGATGATGCGTCGTATGCTTGCGAAGATGGAGGAGTTGGGCGGATTACAGAAGGGTTCACACCAGCAGAAGCTCTTTGCGTTCTTCAATAAGTATTATTTCTCAGTGATTGACAACTATTCCTCTATGCTATACAATGAGGATGGCAAGCTGTACGAGAAGATGAAGCTCGCAATGCTGCAAGGTACATATACGAACGATACCGACCCACTGGGTCAGTCGCTTGGTGATGGAAAATCACCTGAGGTTGCTTGGGTGAAGAAACGTATTCAATACTTAATGAGTAAGTATAGCTTCGGTGACTATGATGCCAAGACAGCTGAAGGTGCAATTACTGTGCGTACATCTGCGCAGGCTGATGCTACAACAAACTCAATCATTTTGCGCCTGACGCCTGCAATGAAGTTATATCCTACAATCGCATACGGCACTACGATTATGCGTGGTGCTCGCACAGATACAGGTAAGCCGTGCGAGATAGTCGTAGACATTAACGGTACTTCGGACCAGCAGTTATCTGTCAAGTCAGCCGACTACTTGCTCGATATAGGCGATTGGAGTTCGTATGTAATTAACGGTGCGCTGTCAATCATTGGTAAGCGACTCAAGCGATTGAAGCTGGGTAATGAGAACGAGCAGAACGTAAAGATACTCATATCTTCGCTTACGCTTGGTAACACTACCTCATTAGAGGAGATTGATGTGCAGAACATCTCTACTCTTGGAGGCTCGCTCGATATGCGTAGTAACTTCCGTCTGCGCAAGTTCCTCGCTGGTGGGTCATCGCTAACCGAAGCGCACTTTGCTGATGGTGGTGCGCTGGAAGAAGTAGACTATCCAGCTACCACATCATACGTCGAGTTGAAGAATCTCAATCACCTCACCAATGAGAAGTGCAATACGGAAGCCTGCGCTCCTAACGTAATGAGTTACTTCGTGAGTGGATGTGATAATCTCCAACCTGTCAAGAAACTTATCGACATCATGGATGCACAAGTAGGACAAGTTCCTCACGCTCTGCATTACGTGCGCTGTGTGGGCTTCAATGAAACATTCACGGACGGAAGAACCTTCGATAAGCTTTCCCAGCTTGTAGACGGTACATACCAAGGTATCGATGCAGAGGGGCAGTACGGCAACGATCCTTATCCTGTGCTTGACGGCACGATTAACCTCACCACTGGTGCGTATCGTGATACTTACGATGCGCTGATGACGCACTACCCTAAGCTCAAGTTGAACATTGCTAAGTGGTGGATAAGGTTTGAAGACCCAGAAGTGAAGCGTATTTGCATAGAAAACTGGGATAAAGACGGTGATGGTGAGCTAAGTATGGAGGAAGCTGCTGCTGTTAGTTCCATCGGGACTAAATTCTATAATAATGATAAAATCGTAAGCTTAAAAGCTCTACGTTATTTTAAGATAAACCAATTAGACAGTGATACCTTCCGTGATATGCCTAATTTAAGAGAAGTATGGATTCCATCCACAGTTAGATTTCATTGGTATCGAACTTTTCTTGAAAGTGAAAACATTAAAATAGTGGTAATTTGTAGCGAGAGACCATTTACAAATAAAAACTTTTTCAATGTAAATACCTCCTTTCATATACCTTCAGATTTAAAGATATATGTACCAGATACTTCATTATCAAGATACAAGGAAGCGTGGAAAGATTTTCCTTATCTGTCTCGATTGCATCCCTTCAGTGAGTATCAAGGATGATACTCACTCATAGGACAAAGAAGTTTTGATATATCTAGATTTGCATATTTATCTTTGTATGCTTGTAAAGAATTATCTGGTACGTAGACCTTTTTTAGCTTTTCGTTAATGATAATAGAATCATTCCTCATTTCAGGAGGCACTATTGGTCTAAATATAATTGTTGTAAGTTTTTTATTTCTCACGATTGATTCTCCAACAATACGTTTAACATTTGGAGGAATTATTATCTCACGTAATCCTGTATTAAAGAAAGATTGATAATCTAATTTCTCTATACTATCAGGCAATATAATCTCCTCGAGATTAGTACAATTTGAAACGAAAACGTAGTGTGTGATAACCCTGCCTAACACACGAATATGTGAGAAATATCTAAATTCACGGAATGTTTTTATATTTTGATTATCAGCAAACATAGTCCCGATGGGATTAAAACAAGTATTTAAACATCATTTTAATCCCATCGGGACTAAGTTTAGTGGAAACTCGAATATCAAGA
>NZ_JH660660.1:0-101399 GCF_000262545.1 Prevotella bivia DSM 20514
TTGAGAGCGCGTAGGTAAGATCTTGTTGTGGCTACAATATGGCTACAATTAAAAAGGATAAAAAAATAAAAGACTATGATACAAGGAGTTGCAGCGAAATGGTCATTTTCCTCTCTCTTCGGCATTTCTTTCTCCCTTACCGATTGCTTGGCTATGAGCCTGTCTATATCCTCCGAAATCTTGTTATCCGTTACCTGCGCATAAACTTGAGTGCTTGATATGGAGGCATGCCCCATCATCTTGGCTATGCTCTCAATGGGAATACCTGCGCTCAGGCTCATCGTGCCGAAGGTGTGGCGAGCCATGTGGTAGGAAAGTCTTTGGCGGATACCGCAAGCCTTTCCCACGATGCTCAGTTTGGTATCCATGACACTGCGGCTGCAATCACGGTGAAAAACAAGGTGGTCGCCTTTTTCTTTCACCGTCTGCTGTACCTCGCTTCTTTCCGGCTCTTTCTGGCAATGACTGATGATGGCTTCCGCTATGGGATGTAACGGCACGATGAACTCAACCTTGGTTTTCTGACGTTCCTTTCTTATATACATCTGTCCTTCCGCTGTCGTTTGGATATGCTTGTATTCCAAATTTTCCATATCCGAGATTGCCAGTCCTGTGAAGCAGGAAAAGATGAACATCTGTCTTGCCAGCTCCGCTTCCTTGTCGTTCATCCTCATTGGCATAAGTTTCATTACATCGCCCTTTTGCAGAAAACGTATCTTCTTTTCCTCCTTTTCATACTTGGCATTCTCAAACGGATTGCAGCGGATAATCCTCTTGCTGACCGCACGGAACATCAATCGGCTCAGCCAGCAGAGGTTGCTGTTGATGGTGGATGCTCTCAGCCCACGCTTTTTCAGAAAAAAACGGTATTCCTCGAACAAGTCCTCTGTAATGGTTCCGATGGGTATGTCCTGCACTCCTTTGTTTTCGACAAATTCACGGAGATTTCTGTCAGAATAGAACAGATTCAGGTAAGTTCCCTCTGCCCTTGATCTGCCAACACTTTCCTTGACTGCTTGGAGTTCCGCCCTGCTCATGGCAAGGAGCGTGGTCGGATTGGTGGCAATACCTTGCAAGCGGTTCTTGATAAGTTCCACGCTTACAACTCCATCCTTTACAAGAATGTCCCGATAGGTCTTTTCCACCAAATCCCTGAATTCTTTGATTCTTTGGTTTGTCTTCTTGTTTGTTGTCAAACTCTGCTTGGTGTTCCACTCGCAGACTTTACACTCTTCTCCTGTGGTAATGGCTGTATTCTTTCCGTCGATGGTGATACGGCAGAGAATGGCGGTATTGCCGTCTGCCTTTGTTTTCTGTCTGTTAATATAGAACAGTATCTTGAATGTACTTCTCATAATGGTCTTGATTGAATTGTTCATGTTTTATTTAACGATAAAACAATGTTGAATGAAAGAAATGGTCAGATAGCCAACTGCATATCTTCAGTGAAAGAAAGGAAACGGTCAAATTCCTCAAAGAGTTTCTGCGGTGTTACCTTTGCATAACGCTCGGTCATGCTCACGTTGGAATGCCCCAGCATCTTACTAACGGTCTCAATCGGTACACCCTGTTCAAGCGTGATGAGCGTGGCAAATGTGTGCCTTGCCGTATG
This sequence comes from Prevotella bivia DSM 20514, assembly GCF_000262545.1. GTDB lineage: Bacteria > Bacteroidota > Bacteroidia > Bacteroidales > Bacteroidaceae > Prevotella > Prevotella bivia. Next base: position 1,613 of record NZ_JH660660.1, read on the forward strand.
TGTGGTAAAAGGAAACGAGATGCCTGCACGAAGCCGCAGGGCTTTCAAATAAGATTGGTAAGTGGCATATCCCATGAAAGGGAGCAATGTTTCCCTTTCATCGCTGTGGAGCTTTTCCATCAGCCGTATGGCTTCGGGCAGCAGTTTGACACGACAAGGCACACCTGTCTTGTGGCGGTTGAACTTCAGCCAAAGGCTACTCTCGTCGTCACGCACAAGATGGGACTTGTCCAGTTCCATCAAATCACAATATGCAGCACCCGTATAACAGGCAAAGAGGAAAATATCCCTTGCCGTTTCCATTTCCTCCTCCAAGTCCTCAAAGTGGAGAGTCTTTAACTTCTCAAATGCCCCTCTGTCAAGTGCTTTGGGGAGTTTCTTGTTACCCTTGCTGATTTTGACTTTGTCGAAAAGCAGGAAGTCTGCCAACCCCTCACGGTAAGCCAGCCTGCATACCGTTTTCAAATGGGTGGCGACATTGTAGAATGAGCTTTCCTGAAATCCACACTCCCCTAAGAAGTACTGCTGAAACTCATGGATGAAGTTCTCTGTCAGTTGTGAGAAGGCTAAGTCAGAAACCTTATACTTCTTTTGGATGAACTCCTGCAAGTGGATTCTCGTGGAGTGATAGCTTGCCATTGACTCTTTTCTGATGTCTACACCGATATGACTTTCTTTCTCTCGGATAAGCATATCCAATCTTTCAATGAGCCTACACCGTGCCTGCACACTGCCTTGAAACTGTTCCTTCACGTCGGTTGCGTCAAATGAGCAACCTCTTGCAAGCAAAGACTGATAGGCTGACTGAATGGACAGCAGCAAGTTCTCCAACCTGCCATTCACTTCCACCGCCTCACGACTTTTTCCGTCCATTCTGCTCTCACGGGGATTCCACAGGTCAGGATTACAGGAGAGCTTGCAACTGAACTGCGCGATAGAACGTCCGATGGTTATCCGCCCCATAATCGGAGCCTTACCCGACTTGTCCAGACCGCTCTTTTTGAGGTAGAGCAACACCTTCATTTTCTCTTGTTTCATACGCTTTGATGTTTTGTGGCAAAATTACCAAATTCAAAGCGTTCCTCACTTATGCAGAAAACTGCCGACCGCAGCAACAGCCACACGAGCGAAAATAATTCAGTTACCGAATATTACTCCATCGTTACCTATGACGAAATCGGGTAACGATTTGGTAACTGAACTTCTGCCTAAATCTGCACATTATGACCCTTTTTGAAAAGAGCACTTCTATGCAAATTATTCCGTTTCCTACTCATTATCAGTCTGTTTACACCAACTTCGATATTTCTTCATTTTCGCTGATTAGTTGCTCATTAAAACATCATCATTTACAGAGCAAAACATCATCTTTTGCATAGTAAAACGTTATGTATTTGTAAGGCCTTTATTATCATATAGTTACAACTATATTAAACATAAGACTGCTCAATATTCTTTGTTGATATTTTTACATATTCGTTACTAACACTACTGTTTGGCTAGTAGAGAAACTATCCACCCTTTTTTTCTACTAAACTATTATGTATTTAAGAGCTAAAAGAGAATTTCCTTTGGATGATGTACAAAAGTAGTCCCTCCATGCTCAATAAGGAAGTTCTTATCTCGGAAGCCCCAAAGCACACTAATACATGGTAGATTGCAATTTTTTGCAGTCATAATATCTACATCACTATCGCCTATATATACAGCACGTTCTGCTGTTACACCTAATTGTTTTAAGGCTTCAATAACAGTGTCAGGGGCAGGTTTCTTCTTAATCGTTTCACGCTCGCCAATGGCTACTTCAATCGTGTCGGGAAAGAAATGGCGGGCAAGTTCTTGTGTGGCGGTATAAAACTTGTTACTTACAATGGCTAAGTGCTTACCACGGCGTTTTAGTTCGGCAAGTAGTTCGGGAATACCTTCGTAAGGGTGGGTAGTATCAAGATTGTGTTCTAAATAATGTTGGCGAAAGAGAGCATAAGTTTGTTCAAACTTAGGATTGTTCTCACCGTTAGGAATAGCACGTTGCATAAGTTTTTTTACACCGTTACCAACAAACATTCTAATTTCATCAATGGAGTGTTCTGGCATTCCGTTTTTGCGTAAAGCATAGTTGGTACTAGCTGCAAGATCTTCGAGTGTGCAGAGAAGTGTTCCGTCAAGATCGAAGATATAAGTATCGTATTCTTTCATTATTGTCCTCTTTATAGCCAAATGTTGTTAAGCTTTGGATGTTTTGTTGTGCAAATATAAGGAATAAATGCTGAAATACTTATCTTTGCATATCTAAATTAGAAAAGAAAAAGAAAATATGGGCAATAGTAAGAAGAAAAGGGATTCGGCTAATTCTAAGTTCGCTTTACTGATCGTTGCGGCAATTGTGCTTTTCGGAGGTTATATCGCATTCTTCTCAAGTATGTCGAAAGATGGAGAGGCACACTATGTAATGGTAGATGAAAACGATACTCCTGACTCCATTTTACACAAGTTAAAGCCAGAGGCAAAAGGTTATGGCTTCTTAGTGTATAAGCAATTGGCTAGTGTGATAGGCTATGGTGATCATATTCGTGTGGGTAGGTATAAAATAGGCAATAGTGGTGCGCTGATGACCTTTCGACATATTCGTAATGGAATGCAAGCACCTATTAGCTTGACTATCAAGAGTGTGAGAACGCTTGGCGATTTAGCAGATGATGTTTGCAAACAGATGATGTTTACGCGTGCGGAATTTATGAATAAAATAACCGATCCTGAAACGTGTAAGAAGTATGGTTATACCCCAATGACGATTATCGCCATGTTTGTGCCTAATACTTACGATTTTTATTGGGATACTTCTTTAGATAAATTCCTAGATAAGATCAATGCTGGAAGTAAAAAGTTTTGGAATTTTGAACGTACACAAAAGGCAAAGCAAATGGGCTTTACTCCTGTCGAGGTAATTACTATGGCTAGTATTGTAGATGAAGAAACTGATAATGTAGAGGAAATGCCAATGGTAGCAGGAATGTATATGAACCGATATAAAAAGGGAATGCGTTTGCAGGCAGACCCTACGGTAAAATATGCCACAAGAAACTTTACAGCTCATCGCATTTATGAAAAGTGGACTCGAGAAGATAGTCCATACAATACTTATATGTATAAAGGATTGCCTATTGGTCCTATTCGTATTCCGTCGGTCGATGCTATAGATGCGGTGTTAAACTATGTTCACCATGATTATATGTATATGTGTGCAAAGGAAGACTTTAGTGGCACACATAATTTTGCAAAGACTTACGAAGAGCATCAAGTGAATGCTGATAATTATGCAAAGGCTTTAGACGAAAAAGGTATCAAATAAACAAGGTTTATAAATGCTTCAGATATAAAGACAATGTCTTGACCGCATAGTTCTTTTGCATAATAAAGAAAAGTTTTTGTATAAATAGAGATGAACCCTTTGACAGGTTCATCTCTATTTAGTTTTATATATGTTTGAGTTGCTTTAAATAAGTTCCACCTTATCAATGTGTTGCTCTTTATCGCAATAGTGGCATTTTACAATACCATTTTCTTTATCCATTACGTTAAAGATCGTTTCCATAGGCTCGTTATTGGTAATGCATTTTGGATTATTACATTTTACGATGCCCCGAAGCTCGTCAGGTGTTACCACTTTCTTCTTCTCTACCACTTCATAGTCTTTAATGATGTTCAGCACAACGTTTGGGGCAACTACCGACAAACGAGATATTTCATCATCGGTAAAAAACTTGTCGCTTACCTTGATGATACCTTTAGAGCCTACCATCTTCGATGAGAAGTTAAAGCCAATAGTAACGGGCATAACGAGCTTCTGGAGCTGTAATAGATTAACTACTTGAAAAGTTTTCTCTGCAGGGATATGATCTATCACTGAACCGTTTTCGATTGCAGCTACTAATCTTTCTTTCTTTGACATATTCTATTCTTTTATTTAGACACGATTTGCATGATATTTTCTGGTCTAATCTTTCTAAAAAAACTATTCTATCTTATAGAATTATTTATGAATGAATTTCTAAAAATCTATTCTATGATGGTTTTGTCATTGCGAATATCTTCTAGTGAGATACCTAGGCAATGACAAAAAATGGCTTCACGCGCATAAAGTCCGTTTTTAGCTTGCTGTATGTAGTAAGCATGCGGATCGTTATCAACATCGTATGCAATTTCGTTTACACGTGGTAGAGGATGTAATATCCTCATGTTTTCACGTGCCATAGACAGCATATCTCTGCGTAAGATATATACATTCTTTACATGTTCGTATTCCATTAAGTCAGAGAAACGCTCTTTTTGTACGCGAGTCATATATAAGATGTCTGCATCAGCAATGATCTCTGGTGTAAAGTCCTCATGCTCTACATATTTTATATTGTGTTCCTTACAATAAGTTTTGTACTCTAATGGCATTGCTAATTCCTTTGGTGCAATGAAGTGAAAAGTAGGGTTGAAGTGGCGCATAGCCATAATGAGGGAGTGTACGGTTCTGCCATATTTCAAATCACCAACTAAGAAGATGTTTAAGTTGTCTAGCGTGCCTTGTGTTTGATAAATGGTATATAAGTCGAGTAAGCACTGTGAGGGGTGCTGATGCGCACCATCGCCAGCATTGATAATAGGCACTGGTGCTATTTCTGAGGCATATTGTGCTGCTCCTTCTATATAATGGCGCATCGCTATCGCATCTGCATAATTTGAAACCATTAAAATAGTATCTTTCAGAGTTTCCCCTTTACTCACACTAGATGCTTTCGCATCTGTAAAGCCTATCACCTTTGCACCAAGCCTGTTGGCTGCAGTTTCAAAACTCAAGCGAGTACGTGTAGAGGGTTCATAAAATAAGGTTGCTATAACCTTACCCTTTAAAAGCTCGCGGTTAGGATGTTTCTCAAACTCGTGCGCCATTTCGATCAAATGTAATAATTCAGCTCGATTAAGCGTCTTAATATTTACAAAATTATGCTTTTCCATCAGGCAAAACTGTTTTTATGATGATTTGAGTGTAAAGTTACTGAAAATCAATATATCTGTCAAGGCTAAATAACAGAAAGTGTGGCATCTATCAAAAAAACTTTTATTTATTTTGTGCTTTCCTTATTTAGAGGTATCTTTGCATATATTTTCATTTATTCTGAGGACAGAATTTTTTCATAAGTTTATGATTAGAAGGCATTTCGTACATATTATTTGGGGATCATTTGTTGCTATTGTGGGCGCAATATTTGTTTTCTTTATCTCCGTGTGGAACGGCTGGATAGGTTATATGCCTAATATGGACGAACTTTCCGACCCTATAGATAAGTTTGCCTCGCAAGTTTATTCCTCTGATCAAAAGCTTATTGGCACATGGAACCAAGATAATGCTAACCGTGTTGCTATAGGTTACAATAGTCTTTCTCCACATCTTGTTCATGCCCTTGTAGCTACGGAAGATGAACGTTTTTATGAACATTCTGGAGTTGACTTTATAGCCCTTGGGCGTGCTATTGTAAAACGAGGAGTGATGCGCCAGCAGAATGCTGGTGGTGGATCGACTATTACGCAACAATTGGCAAAGCAAATCTTTTCTGAAAAAGCACATAGCAGCTTTGAACGTTTGCTACAAAAGCCTATAGAATGGGTTATTGCTATCAAACTAGAAAGATATTTCACAAAGGAAGAAGTGATAGCGATGTATTTTAATTATTTCGACTTCCTTCATAATGCTGTCGGTATAAAACGTGCAGCTAATGTGTATTTTAATAAAGAGCCTAAAAATCTAAATGTTATAGAATCGGCTCTATTAGTAGGCTTATGTAAGAACCCCTCTTTCTACAATCCTTTGCGCTATCCAGAACGTTGTATGGACAGAAGAAACACAGTGTTAATGCAGATGGCAAAATCGGGTTATCTTACACATAATGAATATATTGAACTATGTGGTCAACCTCTTGGTGTTCACTATTCTAAGGTGAAACCCGTGAATGGATCGGCTAACTATTTCCAAGCTTTCTTGCGTCAATACATGATGGCTGTAAAACCAGAACGCGAAAATTACCAATCGTGGCGTATGCGCGATTTTGTTATCGACTCTATAGCATGGGATCAAGATCCATTGTATGGATGGTGTAACAAGAATTTTAAGCGTAATGGCGATCCTTATAATGTTAATGCAGACGGACTTCGCATTTACACTACGATAGATACACGCATGCAACAATATGCTGAAGAGGCTGTGCGTAAGCAGGTGGGAGGTAAGCTTCAGGCTTTGTTTAATCAAGCAAGTCGTTATAAAAAAAATGCTCCTTTCTCTTCTAATCTCACTCGCAAGCAGATTAAAGCAATATTAAACGCCGCTTGTTTACGTAGCCGTCGTTATCTTGCATTAAAGAACCAAGGTGCTAGTGCAGAGGAGATTAAACGTAGTTTCCGCACACCACATGAAATGACTTTATTTACTTATCATGGGGAAGTAGATACTTTGATGACGCCTATTGATTCTGTTCGCTATTATAAGTCATTTCTTCGTTCTGCTTTTATGAGTATGGATCCTAAGACAGGGGCAGTAAAAGCGTATGTGGGGGGTATCGACTATCAGCATTTTAAATATGATATGGTAATGGGTGGTCGCCGTCAGGTGGGTTCTACTATTAAGCCTTTTCTCTATGCGTTAGCAATGCAAAATGGTATGACTCCATGTTCTACTGTTCTTAACGTACAGCGTACTTATGGTGGCTGGACTCCTCGTAATGGCTCGCGTGCTCGCTATGGTCAAGAAGTACCATTGAAGTGGGGTTTACAGCAGTCTAACAACTGGATTTCTGCTTACTTGATTAGTTTACTAGGGTCATCTCAGTTTGTGAATATTTTGCATGATTTCGGATTAAACAATCCTGATATTGATAAGAATGCTTCACCAGTACTTTGTTTAGGTCCTTGTGAGGTGTCCGTAGGTGAAATGACAAGTGCTTATACCACTTTTGCTAATAATGGTATCCGTTGTGCACCATTATATGTAACTAAGATTGAAGATAGTCATGGTAATGTATTAGCAAAGTTCCAACCATTGATGACTGAAGTTATATCTTCGGCTTCTGCTAATCAGATGCTTGATATGTTAATGGCAGTGGTTAATGGTGGTACTGCTAGCCGTTTGCATCGTTATCTTAACTATACTGGCGATATAGGTGGTAAGACGGGTACTACAAACAATAACTCTGATGGATGGTTTTTAGGCATTACCCCAGAGCTTGTTAATGGTTGCTGGGTAGGTGGTGAAGATCGGGATATTCGCTTCGAGTCTACTGCTCTTGGTCAGGGAGCTTCCACTGCTCTTCCTGTATGGGCATATTATATGCAACTCGTCTATGCTGATAAGCGACTAGGTTATCACCCTTCAGCAAAATTTAATCTTCCTCCAAACTTTAATCCATGTGCTGTTGCTGACACTTTAAGTATCAATGGCATTCAGGAAGAGTTCTTTTAAGTAATAGAGAAGCAATTATATAAGAAATTAATAAGGTTTTCCACTTGTTAATAGAAGGCTAATGGACAAGGCTAAATAAAGGCTTAAACTCCTTTAAAAAGAATGTTGTTCAAGATACACAACTTTAGAAAATTATCGGCAAGAATACTTTTAGGAGTATTCTTATTGATGCTATTGCTGAACTCACTCCATCATCATAAACGGAACACAATAGTAGAGAAGTAATGTTATGCTTGTTTACTTACTCTGCCAACTTCAAAGGTAATAAGAATGGGTTTGTATGGGATGGTCGTTGGTCGCAAAAGTTGGCACACAACTATAAGAATAAGTATGATAACTATATTGCTGGCACACAATTCCGTGAGAATGCTGCCAATATGATGTTAGGCTTCAATAAACATTGGGGATACTCTCACGTTATATTAAGCTATTATCACCTTACTCTGGGTATTTGCCGAGGTCGATGGTAGCGATAGCTATACTTATGCTAAGGAACTTCCTTTTCAGCAGATACATCATTATAAGATAGTTAACGGTAATGTATTTTATATAGGTAAAGGTACTCTTCATTCCATTTTAGGGTATCAGTAAAATCATCGGCAAGAATTTGAGGAGAGTGAAAATGAACCAAGCCTTGATATGCTGCTTCACACGATCAACTACGACCTAAAGTATGAATGTATGGGAAGAAAAAAATAGTGGCTAAGGTTGTTAGTAGAATATATTAACAAGTCCTATGCCACTATTTAGTTGAACGACAAGTCTTCACAGATTTTGTAGTTCGGATAATTATTTAGAGAGTTTCTTTTGTCTTACTTTAAAACTTAGCCATCTTAATAGCTACAACAGCACATTCATCGCCCTTGTTTCCTAGTTTTCCACCACAGCGATCTTGTGCTTGTTGTAAGTTGTCAGTTGTTAACAAACCGAATACAACAGGAATATTTTGTGTGGCATTAAGATGTGCTATTCCTTGTGTTACGCCTTCACAAATATAATCAAAGTGAGGAGTTTCACCACGAATGACACTTCCGAGTATAATAACAGCATCGAAGCCATCATTCTTAGTCATTTGTTGTGCGCCATAAACAAGCTCAAAGCTTCCAGGAACAGTTTTCACATGAATGTTTTCTGGTAGGCAGCCATGTCTCTCTAGCGTCTTTACAGTACCATCTAGCAATGCACTGGTAATTTCAGTATTCCATTCTGAAACAACGACACCAAAGCACATATTACTTGCGTCTGGAACTGATTGCACGTCGTAGTCAGATAAGTGATGTAATGCTGTTGCCATAGGTGTTATTAGTTGGATGCACGTTCTATATACTTGTCAATATCTTGGAAGATAGGAGAGTTTACGTACTTCTTCTTAATTTCCTTGTAGATTTCAGATGCTTCAGCTTTTTTGCCCTCACTTTCAAGGATAATACCTGCCTTGCGAAGTGCTAAAGGAGCAATACTCAAGTTAGTATTCTCATCAGCTTGAGCATCTGCCATTTGTGCAGCTTTCTTTAGACTTTCAACAGCCTTATCATTTTGGTTGTTGTTAGCATAGATGTCGCCTAATGCCATTTGTGATGCAGGACTAATGATTTGGTCATCAGATGTGCTAAACTTTTCTGCGTACTGTGCAGCGCTAGCCCAATTAGGTTTTGCGCTGTGTGCATAGCATAATGCGATATATAAATTAGCAAGATTACCAGCTTCTGTACTACCATAGTCTGACTGTACCTTCATAAAGCCCTTCAAAGCTTGGTCATATTGCTGAGCGTTGAATAGTGTCTGACTTTTTGCTAACTCAGTGCTAGCTTCTTGTTCTTGTGGATCAGATATGAGAGTTTTATATGCAACAAAACCTCCAATAATTACGATTAAGACCACAATAGCAATTATAATTTGCTTTCCGTACTTAAAAAATACAGCTTCAGAGTTGTTTAGAGTAGCTTCGGTTGTACTCTTACCATTTTGATTTGCCATTTTATATTTTAATTCTTTATTATTATCGTATCTAATAATGGTATGTAATTATTTGCGCAAAATTAGTTATTTTCCCCCAATTAATAAAATATATACCTCTTTTTTTTCAGTGTTGGTAGAAAAACGGCTACCTTTGCATATATTAAATTACAATGCGATTAGATAAACTCTCCATAATAAATTATAAGAATATTCAAGCAGCGACACTTGAATTGTCTCCAAAGCTAAATTGTTTCATTGGGCATAATGGCGAAGGTAAGACAAATTTGCTAGATGCTATCTATTATTTGTCGTTCTGTAAGAGTGCTTTTAATCCTAAGGATTCGGAAGTAATGTGTCATACTGCAGACTTTTTGGTATTAGAAGGCGATTATACTACGGAAGCAGGAGATGCTGAACAGGTGTATTGTGGCATGAAGCGAGGTTCGAAAAAGCATTTTAAGCGCAACAAGAAAGAATATAAACGCCTTTCTCAACATATCGGGTTAGTTCCGCTAATTTTTATTTCTCCCGCAGATTCTTCTCTAATAACAGGAGGTAGTGAAGAGCGACGCCATTTAATGGATGTTGTTATTTCTCAATATGATGCCCTTTATATGGAGTCTTTATCACGTTATAACAAGGCTTTGCAGCAGCGTAATAGTTTGTTAAAACAAGAGGAAGAACCTGATGAAACATTGTTAGAACTTCTCGAAGGGCAGATGGCTGAGTATGGAGAAAAGGTTTTTAAGAAGCGTACTGCTTTTGTGGAAGATCTCCAACCTGTGTTTCAGCGTATTTATCAAGCTATTTCAAATGAGCATGAACAAGTATCACTAACTTATGTGTCGCATGGTCAGCGTGGCGATTTGCTGAATGTAATTCAACGTGATAGGGCAAAAGATCGGATAATGGGTTATTCTCTTCATGGCATTCATAAGGACGACTTGGTAATGCAATTGGGTAATTATTCAATAAAGCGTGAGGGAAGTCAAGGACAAAATAAAACGTATGTGTTAGCTTTAAAACTAGCACAGTTTGATTTTCTTCGGCGTACAACAGCGAATAACACTCCACTTTTATTACTTGATGATATCTTTGATAAACTTGATGCTAATCGTGTTGAGCAGATTATACGATTGGTTTCGAGTGATGATTTCGGGCAAATTTTTATTACAGATACTAATCGTGATCATTTAGATAAGATATTACAGGGTGGGGCGTTCAACTATAAGTTATTTTCGGTTGAGAATGGTGAGGTGACAATAAAAGAAGCATAAGGGTATGTTTAGACGTAAGGTAGAGGTTTTAGATGATGTGTTAAACCATTTTTTGCGTAATGAAGGACTTGAAACTCCATTGCTGCAACGCCGTTTAATAAATGCTTGGGAAGAAATTGCAGGTAAAACTGTAGCTAAATATACACAAGAAAAATTCATTAAAAACCAAACTTTATTTGTCAAGATTATTAATCCAGCTTTAAAGGCTGATTTAACAATGATGAGGTCTGAATTGATAAGGAAGTTGAATGCTTATGTCGGTTCTATGCTTATTGCTGATATAAAATTTTATTAAACGATGGCTATTTGGGGAGAGAGAAAAGGTATAGAACTTTACTTTGGCTAAGTTAGGTAATGTAAATCAAAACATCCGTCTGCATCACGCAGGCGGATGTTTTGCATTATTGGGGGCAAACCCAATAAACTTTACTCTCTAAAAAATGAATATAACGTTTCGAAAATTTATCTATATTAAAATATTGCTAGTATATATTTTTTTTATTCTTTATATTCTCTATATTAAGTTTTATCGCTTATTCTCCATTTTGGGGAGTGAGCATATTAATCTTTTTTCAACCCTTTCTTTGTCTTTTCTCATTTTTTGCCTTAATTTCTTCTTCTTTTCTCTTATGAAGTAGCTTGATAAGTGTATCTAAACCTTCTATAAGATCGTTAAGGTTGTCTTCTTGGAAATCCTCTGAAGAAACCTTATCTAGCATACAATGAGGAATATTCTTTGCTTGTGCTTCAAGCTCTTTACCTTTCTTGGTTAGAAAGATGAAAGTTTCTCGTCCGTCTTCCTTTCCTTTTTTACGACTCACAAGTCCTTCTTCGTCCATTCTTTTAAGCAAAGGAGTAACTGTGTTTGAATCAAGTTCTAGCTTGTGAGAAATCTCCATAACCTTCTGACCATCTTGTTCCCATAAAACCATCATTACGAGATATTGAGGGTAGGTTAAGCCAATTGCGTCTAGCAAAGGGTAATATGCTTGAGTAATTAAGCGGCTTGCTGTATAAAGTCTGAAGCAGAGCTGATTTTTTAGTTTAAGAAGTTCGTATGCCATTGTCTTTAATGAATTATTTTTTATATATACCTTGCGCGATTTTAATCACTAAGCCTTAAACTATTATTACTGCTTTAGTTCGATGGTATAGGCATAAGTGATGAGTAACTTGTTCTGTTTAATATAATTAGTTTTTATCCTGTTTTGCATGATATGCATACTAACTATTGTTCAGACTGCAAAGGTAACTAAAACTTTATCAATCGTTGGCGATAAGCTTATAGATTTAATAGCTTTTAACAACAACTATTTGCCTGCTTCTGCTTTTATAATATCTTAGTTGTGCTTCTTGGATTTGCCCTTGTGTTCACAATACTTATTTGCCACCCATAGCTTAAAAAAAGAAGGTAAGTCTATCATAATTACTTATTATGTAATGATAGCTTACCTATTAAAATTGTCTGCTAGCGCAATATTTTTGTATTATCTTAAGTCTATAATCTCTGCTTTAGGATATTGCTTCCTATTAAATTGGAACATGGAATTGCTCAAGTTTTTAGGAACAATACTTGTGATTTTAATGGTAGTCCACTTGCTACCTTGGCGCATTTTTATCTGCTTTAGCTGATTTCCACTTAAAGTTATGTATGCTTCTGGCACGCTACGCTTCTGATTTTTGGCTACCATGTGTACCACTTTTTGCCCCCCTTTAGTAGTCATAGATAGTGTATATCCATTTTTATACATACTAATAATACTATAAGGATTTACCGATAAGCGTTGAGCCTCTGTAGGAGTAGAGATGTTTACTTCATTTGTCGATTTCATATAAGTCCACTGTGTCTTACCATCAAACCATACTGAGGCCTGTCTAGTTACTGCCATGAACTTATTTCCTTTAATAGCTACTGTACCCGAAGTGCCGCCTAAGCCCAACTTTGAGATAGAAAAGCATGCTTGTACCCCACCTTTATGGCTAATGATAGCTGTAGCTTTATCCAAGCAATCTTTGGCTTGATTAGCATTCTGTGCATAGAACTCATTGCTAATAAATAATGCAATGAAAAGAAAAATGTATTTGGTTATCTTCATCATACTCACTATATATCTTTAAAAAGTTATTAATTATTAGATGATCTCTTTCTGATAAAGTTTAATGTCCGTGTAATGTACTAAGTAAAGCATCAAGTGTATTCTCATCGCTTATGAGAACTTCACGTGGTTTAGATCCTTGAGCTGCTCCTACAATACCAGCACTTTCAAGTTGATCCATTAAACGTCCTGCACGGTTGTAGCCTATTGAGAAACGTCGCTGTATCATACTAGTAGAGCCTTGTTGAGACATTACTATGGCGCGAGCTGCATCTTCAAAAAGCGGATCTACATTGTGGGTGTCTAAACCGCCAGCATTTCCACCACCATCTTCCGATATTGGTTCAGGAATTTCTAGCGGATGTACAGGGCCTGGTTGGTTAGCGATAAACTTATTGATCTTATCTACCTCAGGAGTATCAACGAAGGCACACTGCACGCGAACAGGTTCTCCACCATTAAGATAAAGCATATCACCTCTACCTACTAACTGTTGAGCACCTGGGCGATCAAGAATAGTACGTGAGTCGATCATTGCTCCCACGCGGAAAGCTATTCTACCTGGGAAGTTAGCCTTAATGTTACCAGTAATAATTGTCGCGGTAGGGCGTTGAGTAGCTATGACCATGTGGATACCTACAGCACGTGCTAGCTGTGCTATGCGGGTAATAGGTATCTCTATTTCACGTCCTGCTGTAAGAATTAGATCACCAAACTCGTCAATAATCACTACAATGTATGGCATAAAGTCATGCCCTTCTTCGGGGTTAAGGTGATGATTAAGAAACTTATTGTTATATTCCTTCAAGTTTCTAGCACCTGCAGCTTTGAGCATATCATAGCGTTCATCCATCAAGACACAAAGACCTTTCAATGTCTTTACTACTTTCTGAACATCTGTAATGATAGGTTCGTCTTCGTTGTCATCTACTGCTGCCATGAAGGGCTTTGCTATTGGAGCATATACACTAAACTCTACCTTCTTTGGATCTACAAGAACTATCTTTAGTTCGTTTGGATGTTTCTTATAGAGTAGGGAAGTGATGATAGCATTCAGTCCTACTGATTTACCTTGACCTGTTGCACCTGCTACTAGAAGGTGAGGAATCTTTGCAAGATCCACCATAAACACATCGTTAGTAATTGTTTTACCTAAAGCTATAGGTAGTTCCATATTCGACTCTTGGAATTTTTTAGAATTCAAAATAGAGAACATTGAAACAATGTTAGGGTTAGCATTAGGCACTTCAATACCAATAGTTCCCTTGCCAGGCATAGGGGCTATAATACGGATACCAATAGCAGCCAAGCTTAGTGCAATATCATCTTCTAGGTTCTTGATCTTTGAAATACGCACACCTTGAGCAGGAGTGATCTCGTATAAGGTAATTGTAGGTCCTACGGTTGCTCGTATACTTCTGATTTGTACTCCAAAGTCGTTTAACACCTTGATAATTCTATTTTTATTTGCCTCTAGCTCTTCTTTTCCAACATAGCTAGTACGCGAATCAGAGTCATATTCCTTTAATAAGTCAAGCGTAGGGAATTTCCATTTGGTAAAAGGTTCGCGAGGATTGATAGGAGTACCCATATCCGTTGAGTTTGCAACTACTTTACTATCGGCTTTCTCCTCTACTTTAGCTTCTTCAACTTCTAAGCTAACCTCTCTTTTTCTATTTTTCTTATAGGGGTTAGCAGTATTCTTTATATCCGTATCTGTTTCTTCATCTAGCTCGGTTATTTCATTATCGAGGTCAATTACTTTAGCAGTAGGGTCGGTCAATTCGCTAGTATATAAAGCCTCATCAGCACCAGAAGTGTCTTCATCTGGTGTTTCCACATCCATTCCCGATACCGCATTTTTATTTCTGCTCACTACTGTAAACTTTACTTTATCGCGAAGATATCCCACAGGGTTTACGATTTTTCTAACAACAGTAATCGTTTCTGATGTAAGATAAGTGAGGAAAGCCACTAAAATAATTACTAATAGCGCTATCAAACCAGGTGTTCCAACTACATTTTCCACTACCTGAACGCAGTAAGCTCCGTGATCACCACCAGGATTAAAAATCTGACTTCCCATCAGCGGAGTTAAGAACTTAGCAAAAACTACCGATGTCCAAATCATGCAAAGCGCTATTCCTAAGAACCATTTCCATAAGTTCACATGCTTATAAGCACCCATCATCTTAACTCCACACAGCGTTATAAAAGCAGGAATAAAGAAAGCTGGGATACCAAAACAGCGTGAGATAAAGAAATAGGATACCATCGCTCCAAGCGAACCACAGATATTCTGAAATTCTTGCCCTGTGTTTTTTAGCTCTCCTGGGCGAAGATCGGTAACAAGGCTTTGGTCAGCTTGACCTGTAGAAAAATAGCTGACGAATGCAAAACAGATGCAAATAGCAAATAAAACGAGTAGTAGTCCTACTACAAGTCCAGTTTTATCGTTAAAAATATTCTTTATGCCTAAAGCCTCTGTGAATGTCTTTGCGGTACGTTCAGTCTTCTTTTTTACCATCCTTGTTTTATCTTTTTATTCTTGCAAAAGTAATAATTTAGAGCCACATACCTCTATGATTTCAGAGATTTTTTTTTAAATTTGCAAACAGAAAGTATGCAAAAATGAAAACTATACTTTATAGTAAATTTGACAAGAAAGAAATAAAGGACTTACCACGGGTAATTTTCCCAGGCAGAATAGTTGTTGTAAAAACAGCAGAAGGAGCTTCTGCTGCGGTCGATTATCTGTTGCAAAGCGATATTCTTGGTATTGATACAGAGACACGCCCTTCGTTTAAAAAGGGTATAAGGCATAAGGTTGCGTTGCTGCAAGTTTCTACTCGTGAAGTATGTTTTCTTTTCCGTTTGAACATTATCGGTATTACAGATAGTATTATACGTTTACTCGAAGATACAAGCGTACCAAAGATTGGGCTTTCATTGCACGATGATTTCCGAATGCTAAATAAGCGAGTAACCTTTAAGCCGGGTTATTTTATTGACTTACAAGACTATGTAAAAGATCTTGGCATTCACGATTTGAGTTTGCAAAAGCTATATGCCAATGTCTTTGGAGAAAAGATTGTAAAGCGTGAACAATTAACCAATTGGGAAAATACAGAACTTACTGATAAGCAAAAACGCTATGCATCGACCGATGCGTGGACTTGTATTAATCTCTATTTAAAGATGAAGGAGCTTAAAGAAACTGGCGATTATAAGCTCGTTGAAAACGATTTAGAGCCTTCTAATGCGCCCTTTGATACAGTAGAAGTTAATGCAGAAATAACAACAAAATAATTAAGAATAGGGTAACCCAAAAATATTCATGTACAAACAAGTTTACTTAAAGAAAGGCAAAGAAGATAGTATTCTACGTTTCCACCCTTGGATCTTCTCGGGAGCTATTAAAGCTATAGAGGAAGGAATAGAAGAGGGCGATGTAGTCCGTGTACTAACCAATCAGGGCAATTTCATTGCAATGGGGCATTATCAAATAGGCTCTATTGCTGTGCGTGTACTATCTTTTAGCGATGTAAAGATAGATAAGGCTTTTTATGAAAGCCGATTGACTTCTGCTTTCGATGCTCGTAAGGCTATGGGAGTGGTTCGTGAAACTGCAACGCGTGGCATTATGGGGGCAGAGGAGCCAAATACCACTTATCGTCTTGTGCATGGTGAAGGTGATAACCTGCCGGGATTAATCATTGATGTATATGGTAATACAGCAGTGATGCAAGCCCATTCTGTGGGCGTGCATGTCGATCGTCAGCTTATTACAGATGCGCTTGTTAGTGTAATGGGGGATCAACTCACAAGTGTTTATTATAAGAGCGAGACCACTTTACCCTATAAAGCTGATTTAGGACAAGAAAATGGCTTTATTTACGGAGATACAGACAATAATATAGCGATAGAGAATGGATTGAAATTCCACATCGATTGGCTCAAAGGACAGAAGACAGGCTTCTTTATCGACCAACGTGAGAACCGCAGTTTGCTAGAATATTACGCTAAGGGTCGTAGTGTTCTGAATATGTTCTGCTATACAGGTGGATTCTCTGTTTATGCTATGCGTGGTGGTGCTAAGGAAGTTCACTCTGTGGATAGTTCAGCTAAAGCAGTGGAGCTTACCAATAAGAATATTGCACTTAATTTTCCTAATGACGATCGTCATGCAGCTTATTGTGAAGATGCCTTTAAATACTTGGACGAGCATAATGGCAAGTACGATCTCATTATCTTAGATCCTCCAGCCTTTGCAAAGCATCGTAGTGCGTTGAAAAATGGCTTGCGCGGTTATACTCGCTTAAATGTTAAGGGTTTTGAGAAGATCAAGAAAGGTGGTATCTTGTTCACTTTTAGTTGCTCACAAGTAGTAACCAAAGACAATTTCCGTCAAGCTGTATTCACTGCTGCTGCTCAGGCAGGGCGTAAAGTACGCATTTTACATCAGATCCATCAGCCTGCCGATCATCCTATTAATATTTATCATCCTGAGGGTGAATATCTTAAAGGATTAGTTCTATATGTTGAATAAGGTTCAGAACTTTATAAACAAACACCAACTGTTAGACAACAACAGACGCTATCTGGTCGCCCTTTCAGGGGGAGCAGATAGTGTCTGTTTGCTTTTAATACTCCATAAGCTTGGTTATGCCGTTGAGGCTGCTCATTGTAACTTTAAACTTCGAGGAGAAGAGAGCAATCGAGATGAACAGTTTTGTATAGATCTTTGTAAACGACAGAACATTAAAATTCATCTTATTCATTTTGATACACGCGAATATGCAGCACTTAAAAAGATTAGTATTGAGATGGCTGCGCGCGATCTTCGCTATCGTTATTTCGAACAACTGTGTAGGGATATAGATGCGGCTGGTATTTGTGTGGGACATCATCAAGACGATTCTGTAGAAACGATTTTGCTTAATCTTGTTCGAGGAACAGGCATTAAAGGACTTACAGGTATAAAACCTATCAATGGATTAATAATTAGACCTTTACTTGTCTGTTCAAAAGAAGATATTAACGCATATTTAAAAGCGGAAGGAGCAACTTACATTACCGATAGTAGTAATCTTGTGCCTGATGTGATGCGCAATAAAATTCGCTTACAAGTGTTGCCTTTGCTAAGAGAAATCAATCCTTCTGTAGAGCATGCTATCATGCAAACAGCTAGCCATTTGATAGAGACTGAAAGGGTGGTGGAAGGAGCAGTTGAAACAGCATTGTCTAGTGTTGCCTTTTCGCATAATAGGCTAACAGTATGTGGTTGTTTCGAGATTCCACTAAAAGTGTTTCTTGATTTTTCCTCCCCCGCCTATCTTCTCTTTCATGTATTGTCGCCTCTTGGCTTCAATTCTGCACAAATAAAGGAAATAAATGCAGGGTTAGCTACATCGGTTGGGCGTATTTGGGAAAGTGCGGAATATGAGATTACACTCGATGCGCTGTCATTGGTTATCAGTAGGAAAGATCATAAAAAAGCTCTCCATAAGAGGTTTCCTGAAGAAGGTTTGTACGTTGTCGACTCTGAACACTCTATCCGTATCACCTATATAAATAACGTGGAAGCTATCACATCAGAAGAGCTTCGCCGAGATCCATACACCATATATATAGATGCGGCACAGGCAAAATTTCCTTTAATCTTGCGCAATGTCGTAAATGGAGATAAGTTTGTACCTTTCGGAATGACGGGTGTTAAGCTAGTGAGTGATTTTCTTACCGACCTAAAAAAGAATCGTTTTGAAAAGCGTAACCAACTTCTTCTTACCGATGCTACAAACCTTTCGCTTTGGTTAGTGGGGCTTCGCACTGATAATAGGGTGCGTTATACAAAAAAATCCACTCAAGTTTTAAAAATAAGCTATATAGAAACACATAATATATAGTGCTATTAAGGAAACTTTTATGCGGATATTCTTAATTACAATACCCTTTTAATAATTGATCATAACTCTTTAAAGTAACAATAAGAATAACTCTTTTCTAAAACCTAAATTTATGATGAAACGAATACTCACATTTATTTTACTTTTTGCTAGCCTTATAAATGTTAAGGCACAGCGTTTTGAACAGTATTTCACTGATGCTACACTTCGTCTCGATTACATTTTCTCTGGAAATGCAACAAAGCAAAGTATAGCTATAGATGAGCAGAGCCGTATACCACGTTGGTATGGTAAGCATCAGCGTTTAAGCGAACTTCCTATGGAAGGTAATGGGCAAATTACTGTTCGCACTCATCGTTCACACGAAGTAATTTATAAGAATTCTTTTTCTACACTTTTTCAGGAATGGATTACTTATGATGAGGCAAAAACTACTTCTAAAGCCTTTCAAAATGTCTTTCTAGTTCCTTTTCCTAAGGATACGGTAGATGTTACCGTCGAATTGTTTAGCAATCGTCGTCAGGTTGTAGCTTCGCTTACCCATACGGTTGTCCCTTCTGATATTTTGATACGCCACATTGGAGAAAAGAATATCACCCCCTACGAAACACTTCAGCAAGCTGCTGATACCACGAATTGTATCCATATTGCCTATGTGGCAGAAGGATATACTGAGCAAGAGATGAACACTTTCTTAACCGACTGTCGTGTTGCTACCGAAGCTCTTTTTGCACATGAACCTTTTAAGAGTATGCGTAATAGGTTTAATATTGTAGCAGTAAAATCGCCATCGGAAGAGAGTGGCACTTCTGAACCTAGTCATGGGGTTTGGAAGAACACAGCGCTTCATTCTCATTTTGATACATTTTATAGTGATCGATACCTTACAACCTTACATTTGAAAGATCTTCATAATTGGTTGGCAGGTACGCCATACGAGCATATTATTGTTCTTGTAAATACAAAGGAATATGGTGGTGGTGGTATATTGAATTCATATAACCTTTCGATGACCCATAATAAGTATTTTAAACCAGTAGTAGTGCATGAGTTTGGACATTCTTTCGCTGGCTTGGCTGATGAATATGCCTACGAACAAGAGTCGCTCAATATGTATCCTACAGACATCGAGCCATGGGAAGCTAATATCACCACAATGGTGAATTTTGATAATAAGTGGAAGAAAATGGTGAAGAAAGGAACTCCGCTTCCTACACCACAACCAACTGATCTTGATACTCCATGCGCAAATGCGAGTAAATGGAAAGTGGGAGCTTACGAGCCAGCAGGCTATTCGCAACATGGTGTTTATCGTGCTTTCCCCGATTGTCGTATGCGTACCAATGTAAAGCCCGACTTCTGCCCAGTATGTCAAGATGCTATTAAAAAAGTGATTACTTTCTATACGGGCGAGTAATTTATGTAAAATTTTTTAGTGGTGATATTTGTATACATCATCAATTTACATCTGAAAGATGACCTTTTACTCATTAAAAGGTCATCTTTTGCTTTGTAAAACATCACCTTTTATGAGGTAAAAGATGATGTATTTGTAAATGATTGATAATTAGTTTGTTATGAATGATATAATTTGTGTTTTTAGAAATTTTGTTTGTTAATAATTTTCTTTTAGTATAAAGCAGTAAGGTTGTATAAATAAGGACAAATATATTTTGAGGTATAAAAGGTTTCAAAGGTATTTTAGTTGTTGTGGTTAGGAAAGAAAAGATTGAAAGAGTTACTAATAAAAAAAAGGATAAGTAGAAGTAATTATTGTATATTCTTATCGGTATCTTGATTTTTTTTAATTACTTTTGTAAAATATGTAAAATAAGAACCCATGCATATTATTACCACTTACACGTATAGATTAAGAACTAGCCTTTTACTATTCATAAGTAGCTTGTTAGTTTTCAACGCTCATTTTGCTTTTGCACAAGATAGTAATATTATTACCAATAGAATTATACGCCAACTACAGCTATATCCACAAGAAAAGACTTATGTTCATACAGATGCTAATCATTATATACCTAGCGATCGTATATGGCTTAAAGTGTATGTTGTAGAAGCTTTGAGCCACATCCCCACAAATGAAAGTAGATATGCTTATGTGGAACTAATATCACCCAATGGAGCATTAGTAAGTCGTATTAAGTTAAAAGAAAACGAAGGAGCTTATTTTGGTTATCTTGACATCCCTGCCAATGCTAAGACTGGTAGATATGTATTGCGTAGCTATACATTGCCATCTGCTAGTGTGGAGAATTATGAAAGTATACAATACATATATATAGGAACAAGTAAACTTAATTCTGCAACAGAGACAAAAGATTATACCAATTTATACGATCCTGCAAAAATCACAACGCCATCGCCTATTAGTTTTAAATATGCTGGGAAAGAAATAATCGTTTCTACAACGCTTCCTAATGACTCGCTTTATATGTTAGCTCATTGTAGAGCTTTTCCTTTTGCTTGCAAACCAATAAGTATTACCCAGCCTATTGTCCTAGATAAGGATTCTATACCACAAGGAGTTATTAGCTTATTATTGATCAATAGATATGGCAACCTTTTGGGATCATGTATGCTGCTGTCTGCAAATGATCGTGAGCGTTTGCGCCTGCCCCTTATAGCAGATAAGCCTATTTACAAGGTAGGAGGTCATGTACATATCAATTTCGATGAAGCATTGCTTCATAAAGGAGAGCGGGTGGATCTTTCTGTATCGGTACGTGCTGAGCAAAAACAAGATTATCCAGCCACAACAAATATTCTGGCTCATTTTTTCTTATCAACTGATATTATGAAATTCTTACCTCATGCAGCATATCTTTATATGTATCCTAACCGTGCCGATAGCTTGTTAAGTCATGAAAACTGGATGCGATATAATTTTAGTAACGTGTTAAAAGGTGTATATCAATATGGATATATAAAGCCAGAACAGGATCAAATGCTTTGTGGAAAAGTTCGTAGCCTTCTTTTTCATCAACCTATAGTCAATGCTAAAGTGAGCATTATTGTGCCTTCTATTGGACAAGCTACAGCAACAACAACAGATAGCGATGGTACATTCTGCTTTAAAGGATTAGATCTCCCTCAACAGACAGAATACCTCATCAACGCAAGTAAGCCTAATGGGAAAGAGAATATAGAACTTATTATTCATGAAAACGATTATCCTGCGTTACCCACTAAAGAGAAAATAGGGGAATGTGAAGATACTATACCCGCAATTCTTGGGCAAACAGAGAACGAGAAGGATTATGGGGGTGTTCTTCTCAAGAATGTTGATGTTGTAAAGAACAAGACGGCAGAAATGAGTCGAAGTGATGCGTATTCACGTCTATCAGAATTTTCATTTGGCTTAAAGGATATAGAGGAAATTGATGCTACTTGCATGCACGAACTATTACGCCGTGTACCTGGTATTTTTGTTCGGCAGGAAAAATGCTACATTAGAGCTGTAACTACTGTCCATGGTGAACAACATCCTGCAGCAATAGTTGTTGATGGTGTTTTTATGGAAGAAGAATTCGACCTTGATAGAATCAATATGATGGATGTAGCCCGCGTAGATATATACAAAGGTAGTTCTACTGTTATTTGGGGCTCACGAGGAGGAAGTGGAGTTATTTCTATTACGACACGTCAAGGTGGCGAGGCGGTTAAACAAGTGGCAAAGCTCAATCAGCAAAAAGTTGTCCCTCTAGGATTTCAGAGTCCTATAAACTTTTCACGCCTGACTGAAGCAAGCAGAACTATCTGGTGGTCGCCTACTGTTTCGCAACCTTTCATAGAGTTTGATACTTCAGCACGAATAGGAAACTATCATATCACAGTAGAGGGAGTTACTAATGAAGGAAGATTAGTTTACGAAGAATGTGATATTAAGTGTGAGGACTAAAAGTTTTATAGCTAGTTTTTATGTTAAATAGCTAATGTAAACATTGATACAATACTTAGTATTATTTTCCTTCTCGCTTCCAGCCTTTTATATAAACGTATGTTCCAGCCATAACAAGGAATAAACCTGTAAAGAGTAAGCTGTTCCCATAAAAATGTAGAAGAACGTGGGAAATGAAGCAAACTATACCAAGAATGATAGCAGCTAAACCTATTTTTTTTATGTTATTTGCCATATTTATACTGTTGATAAGGGCAAAAGTACATAAAAAAGTTTGGTAACTAGATAAAAAAGTGGTACTTTTGCATCGCTTTATGCGCAAGCTAAGGCAATAAACAAATAAATATAAATTATTTTTTAATTAGGTAGTATGAATCAATACGAAACCGTTTTCATTTTGACTCCCGTTTTGTCTGATGAACAGATGAAGGAAACGGTCGCTAAATTCAAAGCATTGCTCACCGATAATGGTGCTGAAATCTTGAATGAAGAGGCTTGGGGTTTGAAGAAGTTGGCTTACAACATTCAGAAGAAGTCATCAGGCTTCTATGCTTTGCTAGAATTTAATGCAGAGCCATCAGTTATCAACACTCTCGAGACCGGCTTCCGCCGCGATGAGAAAGTTATTCGTTACATTACCGTTAAGCAAGACAAGTATTCTGCAGCATACGCAGAAAAGCGTCGTGCTAAGTGGTCAGCTAAAAAGGAGGCTTAATTATGGCAGAGCAAAAAACAGAAATTCGTTATTTGACAGCTCCTTCTATCGACACTAAGAAGAAGAAGTATTGCCGTTTCAAGAAGAGCGGTATTAAGTACATCGACTATAAGGATCCTGAATTCCTAAAGAAGTTCTTGAACGAACAGGGTAAGATTCTTCCACGTCGTATCACAGGAACATCATTGAAGTATCAGCGTCGTGTGGCACAGGCTATAAAGCGTGCTCGTCAGATTGCACTTCTTCCATATGTAACCGATTTGATGAAATAAAGAAGGAGGTCAATAGATGGAAATTATATTGAAAGAAGATATTATCGGTCTTGGATACAAGAACGATATCGTTAATGTAAAGAGTGGTTATGGTCGTAACTACCTTATCCCACAAGGTAAGGGTGTTGTAGCATCTGCTTCTGCAAAGAAGCAATTGGCTGAAAACCTAAAGCAGCAGGCTGCTAAGCTTGCAGCTTACAAGGCTGAAGCAGAGAAGAAGGCTGCTCAATTGGAAGGCGTAGAGCTTGTAATTGTTGCTAAGGTTTCTGCAACTGGTGTAACTTACGGTTCTGTAAACACTGCAACTGTGGCTGAAGAGCTTGCAAAGAAGGGTATCGAGGTTGATCGTAAGATCATCACTATGCGTGATATCAAGAAGGTAGGTACTTCTGAAGCTACTATCCACTTCCATAAGGAAGTTGAAGTAAAGGTTCCTGTATCAGTTGTTGCTGAGAACCAGCCAGCTCCTGTAGCAGAAGAGGTTGTTGAGGCTCCTGTAGCTGAAACAGCACCTGAAGCAGCAGCAGAGTAAAGAAAGAATAATTTATTTGCACTGTAAAGCAGTAAATATATCATTAGTCCCTTTCATCATTTTGATGATAGGGACTTTTATATTTTAGCCGTTTGCTTTACTGTCTGACAAAATTTATTTAGATGAAACGTATTGTTCTTACAGGTGGCCCATGTGCAGGAAAGACCACTGCTCTAGTGAAAATAATAGAACATTTCTCTAGTCTAGGCTATAAAGTTTTTGTTATTCCAGAGGTACCAACCTTGTTTAGTCAGGCGGGTATGGACTATCTTACTAGCAATCATCAGTTCTTTTTTGAAGGAGAAAAAGCTACACTTGAAACACAAATAGCTTTAGAAGATCAGTTTATGCGTATTGCAGAAACAATAGATAGACCAACGATCATAGTTTGTGATCGTGGTACTATGGATATTTCTGCTTATATGAATGACGAGATGTGGAGTGAAATCACTACCAGTGTGGGTGTTGCTTCTGAAATGCTTCGCTCGCGTTATGACGCTGTACTCCACCTTGTGAGTGCTGCCGATGGTGCTGAACAGTTTTATACCACAGCAAATAATAGTGAACGCACTGAGGGTATAGAGTTGGCAAGGGAATTGGATAAGAAAGTCATTCAGGCTTGGTCAGAGCATCCACACTTGCGTGTGATCAATAATCACGAGAACTTTGATACAAAAATCAATAGGGTATTACAAGAAATTTCTAGTGTACTTGAAATTCCTCAGCAGGTTATTGAAGAGCGAAAATATATTGTTAAGGTGTTAAACGAAATACCTGAAGCAATTGAGAGCGAGATTTATCAAACATATCTAACATCTGAACCACGGAGTGAAGTCCGTTTGCGTAGGCGCACCTTAAATGGTATATCAATGAATGTTCGTACAACAAAGAAGATGCTTTCTACTGGTGAACAGGTGCAAACAGAGCGGCAGATAGACAATAACTTGTACGAGTCGTTGATGCGTCAGGCTGATCCTTATCGCGACACTATTCATAAGATTCGAAAGACATTTATTTGGAAAGGTCAATTCTTTGAACTTGACACATATCTTGATGCAAATAGTGGGTTACAAATTCTCGAAACAAAGGGAATTGTAGATCATGAATCGGTAAATATTCCTCCATTTCTTGAAGTAATGGAAGATATTACAGGCAATACTAAGTATTATAATTATAATCTTGCTTTGAAAAAGTAGTATTGCTGTTCTAAGAAGATATATAAAAGGTATGTTGGGCGTTTTCTCAAGATACCTTTTGTGTTTTATCACTGATAGCAAATGGATGTTTTCTGTTTTCTCTCTAATAAATTCATAGTGTCTTATTAAATTTGTATCTTTGCATAAGATAGGCTGTACTTGGGAATTTGAAAGTAAACTTTCATTCCTCTCGTTTGCACTATCTTTGCATAAGTTATAAAAACTATATGATATGCCCCTTCGACTCCCAGATAGATTACCAGCAATTGATATTTTGAAGAGAGAGAATATCTTTGTAATGGATAATTCGCGCGCTCACAAGCAAGATATACGCCCATTGCGCATAGCTATTCTTAACCTTATGCCTTTGAAGATAACGACTGAAACCGACTTGGTGCGCTTGTTATCAAACACGCCCTTGCAGTTGGAAATTAGTTTTATGAAACTAAAGAGTCATACTCCTAAGCATACCCCCGTAGAGCACATGATGATGTTTTATAAGGAATTTGCTGAAATGAAAACGGAGAAGTATGACGGCATGATCGTAACAGGTGCACCTGTAGAGATAATGCCCTTTGAAGAGGTGAGTTATTGGGACGAGGTGAAAGAGATCTTCAACTGGGCAGCTAAAAATGTAACCTCTACGCTCTATATCTGTTGGGCAGCACAAGCAGGGTTATATCACTTTTATGGTGTGCCTAAGTATGAGCTGGACAAGAAGATGTTTGGTATATTTCCCACTGAAGCACTAAAGCCCGAACTACCTATCTTTCGTGGTTTTGATGATGTATTTAGTATGCCGCAAAGTAGGCATACCGAGGTTCTCCGAAAGGATATTGAAGGAGTGGAAGCATTAAAGATAGTGGCAGAATCGGTAGAGAGTGGTGTGTCAATCGTTATGGCACGTGGAGGTAGAGAATTTTTTATAACAGGACATTTGGAATATGCTCCTAATACGCTAGATGATGAATACAAACGCGATAAAGGAAAACGCTCGGATGTTGATATACCTTTGCATTATTACAGAAACAATGATCCTCAACAAGGTATATTTGTAACATGGCGTGCACATGCCAACTTACTCTTTGCCAATTGGATAAACTATTATGTTTATCAAGAAACACCATACAATATTAACGACATTAAGTAAAAAGGAAAAAATAGAATGCGAACAATAGAACTACTTGCCCCTGCAAAGAATGTTGAATGTGGCAAGGCTGCCATTGATCATGGTGCCGATGCTGTATATATTGGAGCACAGAAGTTTGGGGCAAGGCAGTCGGCTGGCAATAGCGTAGAGGATATAGCCGAACTATGTGCTTATGCCCACCGTTACGATGCAAGAGTGCATGTAACGCTCAATACAATTATCTATGATCACGAATTAGACGACACTATAAAATTAGTGGAGGAATTAATAGAGGTAGGTGTAGATGCTTTCTTAGTGCAAGACATGGGGTTGTTCTCGGCTATTAAGAAGCTGCTACCTCCTTATGTAGCTCTTCATGCTAGCACACAGTGCGATACACGAACTGTAAATAAAGCAAAGTGGCTTCAGCAGCAGGGTTTTAACCGTGTAGTATTGGCAAGAGAACTATCGGCAGACGAAATAAAAAATATTCATGAGCAGTTGCCTAGTCTTGAGCTAGAAGCCTTTGTACATGGAGCTTTGTGTGTGAGCTATAGTGGTGTATGTTATGCTTCACAGCATTGTTTCGACCGATCGGCTAATCGCGGTGCTTGTTCGCAATTTTGTCGTTTAGCATTCGATCTTGTAGATAGTGATGGACACATGATAGAAAAGCAAGCCCACTTGTTGTCGCTAAAGGATATGAAACAGATAGACAACTTGGAAACTTTGATGCGATCGGGGGCATGTTCGTTTAAGATAGAAGGTAGACTCAAAGATATTAACTATGTGAAGAACGTAGTGTCTGCTTATTCGCAACGACTAGATGAAATTATAGCAAAATATCCAAAGGAGTTTTGTAGGGCATCACTTGGAAATGTGGTGTATCAGTTTACTCCTGATTTGAATAAAACCTTCAACCGTGGCTATACAAATTACTTTGTGCAAGGAAGACAAGCTAATATCTTCTCGCCAAATACTCCCAAAGCACTTGGTGAATATGTAGGTAAGGTAAAAGAACTACGTAAGGATAGCTTTAATGTAGCAGGTACAGCAACCTTTACCAATGGAGATGGACTCTGTTTTTTGCGTATGACGGTTGTAGGTGGTATTGAGAAAACAACACTTGAAGGCTTTCGTGTGAATAGAGCTGAAGGCAATAGGCTTTATCCTTATAAGATGCCACAGGGATTGAAGCCTGGTGTGGGCTTGTATAGAAATCAAGACCAAGCTTTCGAAAAAGAATTAAGTGGAGAAACTGCTGTACGCCGTATAAGCGTGGCGATGTGTTTAGAAAAATATAAAGCAGGTTATGTGCTAAAAGCAGAGATCTTATCATCGCATAATGCCTTTCCACAAGTGGAAGTAAAACTTCCCTTTGAACATCAACTAGCGAAGAAAGCACAATGTGAAAATATAGTGAAGCAACTTACAAAGCTGGGTACTACAGTGTATGAATGTCATAATATGGCGATAGGTGAGGGCGTTGAACAATGTTTTATCCCTAACAGTGTGTTGGCAGAACTTAGACGTATGATCGTGGAGCAGCTTGATAAAGTGGTAGCAGCACAGCGTATGCAAGAACGCTATCGACACATGGCAGTAGGCAAAAATAGACTTGTTGTGATAGAGGCAAACCCTAAACAATATCAAGGCTTCACCTACTTATATAATATATCAAATCAAGTTGCCCTGCAATTCTATCAAGCACAAGGCTTGAAAGAGGTTGATATGGCATACGAAATTGCTAATAAATATAAGATAGATAGGGTAAAGAATCAAAGGGAAAGCGTGCCTGATGCACTACTTATGCAGTGTCGCCATTGCATACGTTATTCGTTAGGTTATTGTGTGAAACGAGGTGGAAAGCAACCTTCTTGGCATGAACCACTTTATTTAACATTGCCTGATAAGCGCAAATTTAGATTGGAGTTTGATTGTAAAAACTGTCAGATGAATATTCACCCCGCAGAGTAAATTTTAAAGGATAATAAGATGAAGTTGAGAAGTGGCTTTTATTCTGTTTTGCTAGTGTTGATGTCATGCTTGTTGGTAGGATGTTATCATCAAAAGACTCGTTCTTTTGTTCAATTGCCAGATAGCATACAAGAGGCGCAAATATCTCATCATTTGCATACTAATTTTGATTCTATCGCAAAGCAAGGAGGCGATACATCAAGTTATTGGGGTGGGAGAGAAGCACGTTTCGACTCGCTTAACTTTCGTATTAAGCATCATTATTCGCAAGGATTTAACTTTATAGTGAGGTCTGACTCACTAGAATTGCTTCGACAACAACCAGAGGAAGCTATCAATAAATTAGAAACTGATAGCTTTTCTGTGAAGAAAGGTAAGCTGGTGGTAGTAGCTGATGTGCGTATATTATCAACAGATAAAACTGACTCGGTGTGGATACATATAGCTACAGAAGATGCAAAATTTGGTTGGATACACGAAAGTAAGCTACTTAAGCAAGTAGATCCTGCTGATCCTATTTCACAGTTTATTTCTACTTTCTCTAATATACACTTACTCTTCTTTCTAATAGTAATCTCCATAATAGCCGTGGGCTATATGTTTCGGAAGATCAGAAAGCGCAATGCAAGGATCGTACATTTTAATGATATTAATAGCCTTTATCCCACACTGCTTACTACAGTGGTGGCTACATCGGCAACATTCTATGCTAGTATTCAGCTCTTTGCTCCAGAAACATGGCGTGAGTTTTATTTCCATCCATCGCTCAACCCTTTCTCACAACCATTATTATTGAATATATTTTTATTGCTAGTTTGGGCAATGCTCATCATTGCTATTGCCACTGTTGATGATGTAAGACGATTATTAAAATCGACAGATGCTGTGCTTTACTTAGGTGGTACAGCTAGTATTTGTGCTGTAAACTATATTATTTTCTCTATTACTACCTTATATTATATAGGCTATCTATTGCTTGTAGTCTACCTTTATTTTGCTTTTAAGAAGTATTGGGTACACCATAGTGAGAAATATTATTGTGGTAATTGTGGAATGTACTTACATCGTAGAGGTAGATGTCCACGCTGTGGAACTATGAATGAGTAATAGCTATATCTTATTTCCTAATAAATAAGGATTGTGTCCTTTGCATATTATAGCTAACTTTGCGCTCTGTAATGATCAAGGTTTTAGTATAAAATATGCAGTACAGAAAAATAATACTTGGCGGACTTTTTGTTAGTTTAGTACCTATTGGGGCTAGCGCAGATAATCATATCGTAGTAAACGATTCTTCTAAGATTTACGATATAGATGAAGTGGTAGTTATAGATCAACCAAAGGAAAACTTCCGTCTTCGTAAGCAACCGCTAAGTAGCACCTCATTCGATGCTACTCGCTTGTTAAACTTGAATGTGCAAGATTTGCGTCAGATTTCTATTTTTGTTCCTTCGTTCACGATGCCTGAATATGGTAGTCGATACACCTCGGCTATGTATATTCGCGGTATAGGTTCGCGTGTAAACTCTCCTGCTGTGGGCATCTATGTTGACGGAATGCCTTTACAGAGCAAAAGTGCTTTCAATTTCCATACCTATGATGTAGATAGAATAGATGTGTTACATGGACCACAAGGTACGCTCTATGGTGTTAACACCGAAGGAGGTTTGATACGTTTATATAGCAAGAACCCTTTCCAATATCAGGGTACAGATGTTAAACTATCAATAGGCTCACGCTTATGGCGCAAAGCAGAGATAAGCCATTATGAGAAGATAAACGATAAGGTGGCTTTCTCACTCGCTGGTTTCTATGATGGGCAGAATGGTTTCTTCCATAATCAATATGATGGAACTAGAGCCGATAAGATGAACGAGTTTGGCGCAAAAGGCAGATTGAAGTGGAAACCCACTTCGCGCTTATCGCTCGACTTGATAGCCGATTATCAATATGTACACCAAAATGGCTTCCCTTATGGGCAAGTAGTAACAGCAGAAGAAATAGCAGCAGCTCCAATAACCTCTCCGCTTTATAGTTTGAAGCCTGGTACGCTAGAGCCTAACCAAAATCGTCAAAGCAATTATCGTCGTAATGTTATCAACACAGGGCTTGGACTTAAATATGCTGGCAATGGTTTTGATATTAATTCGATGACTTCATGGCAGTATCTACACGATAATATGTTGATGGATATTGACTATTCGCCAAAGGATTTCCTTCACATGACCGAGCGTCAGCATGGTAATGCTATTACGGAAGAGTTATCAATAAAGAGTCATAACAATAGCAAATGGCATTGGACTTTTGGTACTTTTGGTTCTTACCAATGGTTAAAGACTACTGCACCTGTTTATTTCGATGCTGATATGAATAGCTTCCTGTCAAGAACTATTACGCAAAATGTTTACAACGGCATACTTAATAAAATGGCAGCAGGTATGGCTAAAGGCTTTAAAGCTCTGGGTATGAGTAAAGAAGCTGCTCTTGAAGCTGCTAAGAAGGCTGCGGCTGGCATTATAAAAGTAGCAGGAGGAGTTACTATTAATATGGCAATGGATCCAGTTCCAGGCATCTTCCAAACTCCATCCTATAATTTTGGTGTATATCATGAAAGTAATATTGAAGTAACTCCACGCCTTACAGCTACGCTTGGTCTGCGTTATGATTACTCGCATGTGGCTATTGATTACGAAACATCGGCTCGTGTAGCAATGAATGTAAATGTGATGGGAGCAAAGCTAAGCCCTGTTATTACCTCTATGCTAAGCCATCATGAGGATAATAGCTTTAACCAGTTATTACCAAAAGTAGGGTTGACCTATGCTTTTAATAATGGTAGCAATATTTACGCTACATGGTCGAAAGGCTATCGTGCTGGTGGTTACAACTTCCAGATGTTCGCCGATATATTGCAAGCAGAAGTTTCAGGAGTAGCTCGAACAGCACGTACTAATGTAGATATTCAGCACGATGATGCTTTCTATGAGAAGGTAGCTAATACTATTGCTTACAAGCCAGAGACAAGTTGGAACTATGAGGTAGGTACTCATCTTAATCTTTTAGATAATCAGTTGCATCTTGATTTATCAGGTTTCTATATGCAAATTCACAACCAACAGCTTTCTGTAATGGCAGGAAACTATGGTTTCGGTCGTATGATGACGAATGCTGGTAAGAGCCACTCATGTGGATTAGAGGCACGATTGTTAGGTATGGCGTTAGACAATAAGTTAGCTTACTCTCTCAGTTATGGCTTTACAAGCGCACAGTTTGACGAATATACCGATAACACTCCTAGTGGAACTGTAGATTATAAGGGTAAGAAAGTGCCTTTTGTGCCAGCACACACCTTGGGCTCTAGTGCAGACTACCTCATTAACATAGATCCTGCTGCTTTGCTCGATC
This sequence comes from Prevotella bivia DSM 20514, assembly GCF_000262545.1. GTDB lineage: Bacteria > Bacteroidota > Bacteroidia > Bacteroidales > Bacteroidaceae > Prevotella > Prevotella bivia. The sequence goes on from NZ_JH660660.1 coordinate 33,488, forward strand.
CTACTAATAAATTTCATCTTCGTAGTGTAACAATAGGTATGAATGTGGCTGCTCAAGGTAAAACTTATTGGGACGAAGCGAATACAATTGCACAGAAGTTTTACGCAGTACTTGGTGCACATGCTGATGCCAATTTTGGTTTATTCAATATAAATCTATGGGTGCGTAACTTTACAAACACTAAATATAATACTTTTGCTGTTCAGAATGCAGCGACAGGTACTAAATATACCTTTGCACAGCAAGGTAATCCATTCCAATTGGGAGTTGATGTCAACTTCCACTTTTAACGAAAGGTTTTGATTTATTAACACTACTATTGTTTTTAGCCGCTTAGTCTGAGACAGATTAAGCGGTTTTTATTTTCTCTTCTATAATCATAAGGATATTTCTTGCGATATGATTAGCGCAATAAACAAAAGTATTTATTTGAAAGTTTCAGCACAGAAAAGCATATAAGCGATAGATTTCTCGTGAAATCTTACCTACGTATAATATTAATGTGTATCTTTGTATAAACTATAGCTCTTAAAACTTGTTGAACATTACTATTTTACTAGCTATGCAATTACTAATTAAATTCTTTTTTAGTGTATGAAACATTATCAAAAATTATTGGTTTTAACGTTGCTCTGCTCGTTAACCCCACTGCTAACTTTAGCTCAAAAAAACACGTATAACTTTAAGCAAGCTGTTGCTGCTCTTAATAATCAAGACATTGCAAAGGCGAAGAAACTAATCTTTATGGATATGGGAGGCAACACCAAAGATCCGTACGACTTGTTCTTATTATCGCTTGCTTATAGTATTGAAAAGAATGTAGATAGTGCGTTTATCTCGATAGACCAAGCTATTAAGTATATGCCTAAGTCTGATGAAACATATCTTTATCAAGCGTATAATTATCGTGCAAAACTATGTGAAACGTGTAACGATAGCGAAAAACAGTTAGCAACTTATAATGATATGGTGAAGGCATTGCCTAAGAATGTCGAAGCACTGCTTCTTAGAGCTAAATTTTATGCTAACGAGCTGGAAGATTATAAGCATTCAAAAGCCGATTTACAAAAAGCTCTGCAGTTAGATGCAGGCAATCTTGATGCTATGTACACGCTTGGTGATCTTGAATTTGTGCAGAAAAACTGTGATAAAGCTATCGATTGTTACACAAAGGTGCTAACAGCCAATCCTAATTATGTGGAGGCACGCTTACATAGAAGTATAGCTTACAACCAACTCGATAAGCAGGACGCTAGTATTGAAGATTTAATGGAGTTGATTAAACAAGACGATACGGATGGTTACGACAACCTTTTAGCTCGATCTGACTCGGCAGAAATAAGGGAAATCATCATAAAGAAGCTCAATGCCAGAGCCGCTGCTGATCCTACAAACGGCATTTGGAAGCACGTTTTGGGAAGTGTTTACTATAGAGTGGCGGATTATCCAAAGGCTGTAGCTGCCTATAAGGAAGCGTTTGCTATTGATAAAGCTGCAGGTAGTGCTTATAATGTAGCAAATACTTATTATTTACAAAACTTACATCAAGAAGCCTTGGAATGGATAGGTAAGGCAGAAGCGCAGGCAAGGAAAGAGTCTGAAAATATGCAGCGATACTTCTCCTTACATGCTAATATTTATGATGATATGGGCAGATACGATGAAGCCATTAAACAATTTACAATGGCTGCTGATGCCAATCCTGAGAAAACCACTCCTTTGTGGGATCGAGCTTTCACCTATATGAAGATGGGTAAGTTTAAAGAAGCACTCAAAGATATTAACGCTTATGATGAAAAGACCGAACATGATAATGGTTTAGTGTATCTATATCGGGGCTGGATATATCAACAGTTAGGTAACACTATGAATACCGAAGGCGACTTTAGGAAGGCTATCGAAACAGATAGTATAGGTACACCGAGTGCTGCTACCTTTATAGCACAACATTTCTTACACCTTGATAAACAAGCCCTTGAAAGCCTTAATAAGAGCTTGCAAGAAGACACATCTGCTATTAATTATTTCTATGCAGCATGCTTCTATGCGATAAAGAATGATAAACCTATGGCGATGCGCCAAATAGAGATAGCAGTTGAGAAAGGATACAATAGCTGGTCTACATTGCGCGACTTTCCTTTCTTAAAGAATATGCACGGTTATAAGCCGTATGATGATTTCATATTGGCACGAATAAAGTAAAAAAAATGAATGCAACAGCCTATTGGCTCAAGAATATTCTTGGGTTAATAGGTTGTTGTTTATATGTATATAGGAAAGGATAATGAACGAATTACCAAAGATAGGCTGCTATAAGTTTTTAGTAGAACCTTTTCATTGTGATTTCTCTAAACGTCTCTTTTTGGGACATCTAGGAAATCATTTGCTTAATGCTGCCGACTTTCATAGTAACGACAGAGGCTATGGTATGAACTACCTTCATACTGTAAACAAAACGTGGGTTTTGAGTAGGCTCACAATAGAGATGTCAGAATACCCTCTTGCTTACGAAACAATCAATATAGAAACGTGGCTAAAAAGTGTTATGCGCTACTTCACGGGGCGTAACTTTAAAATTACCAATGAGCAAGGAAATACACTAGGTTATGGTAAAAGTGTATGGGCAATGATTGATGTAGAGACCCGACAACCTGTCAATTTATTAGATGTGTGCAATGGTATTATATCAACATTCATAGATAAAGAAAAAGAATGTAACATTGATAAACTTTCGCGTGTTCAGGTTTCAGAAACCGCTTCTTTAGTAAGAAGTATTGACACCCACTATAGTGATGTTGATATGAATGGACATATCAACTCCATAAAATATATAGAGCATGTGCTCGACTTATGGTCAGTGGATTGGTATCAACAGCATACGATCAAGCGTATAGATGTTGCTTATGTGGCAGAGTCGCATCAAGGCGACCAATTAAACTTTTATTTAGAGCCATTCACTTCAGCGCAAGAAAGCGAGCATTATAGCGTGAGGATAACAAAGGTAAACAGCCACGAAGCTGAAACTGAGGTTTGCCGATGTGCTGTTTATTTCTTAAAATAATAACTATAATAGCTATCTCGCTGATAGGGTGGAGCAGGAATACTATCTTTTAAATGCAAAGTGTATATACGAGTAGCCTCCTTATAGTATCGTGGTTGGATACTATCTATAGGGTAATACTGGGGCAAGTAGCGCACAAACTGTTGTAGATCTCTATCTAGTAAAAATCCCATCAACTGATAGTTAGCCGACATACGTGTATTCTTAAATATAACGCTGTCTGGCTGCAAATAGGAGTGTACGAATATAGGGCGCATTACCTTACTTCCACCCACTAATGGATAAGCGAAGAGCTTGCTCGTTAGCTGATTAGTACGAGCAGCAGCATAGATAGTAAGCATAGAGGTTACCGAATCGGTCTGTGGTAAAGTCTTTACTACCTTGAGCGCTTCTTCGTACTTACGCTGGTCTACTAAGTGTTCTATCTCTGCTCGTTTATGAAAATAGGGATCATTATTAGATAAAAATCCTGTAAAGAACGAGAACGTAAATAGTAGAAGCAGATTAATCCATGTGGCTTGTGAGAAGATACCTATATTGCGTTGTTGCAGAGCGTATGGCTCATAGCGTTTAATGAAATATACTGCAAAGATATAGATAGGTACTAGTATGAATAAGCTCCACCACCATGAGCTAATAGCAAACTCGTTGTAGGCAACATCAGGCTTGATGCTTGCTACTAGCGTTAGTAACACAAACGAAGGAAAGTAGGTTAGAGCGAAAGCTCTGTTGGGTATTCTTACAAAGGTATCAATACCGTTTTGTAGCAGTTGTAAGATGCTCGTTATTAAGATTGCACCCACTATCGGGCTATAAAATGTTTGCCCCTCTGAGGCAATATGTTGCGAGACAGTCATTACGTCTGCTTGATAAAAGAATAAGAAGCAGAAACTAAATATACAAAAAAATATTGCGCTGATGATTCGCAGAAACTTACCTTCCATGAATGTTTCGTCTTGTTATTTCTTTCTTAAAACTACTGCACTACGAGCTGGTAAATACAGTTTCACCCAACCTTTTTCATCTTTCTTATAGAGCGGATCCTCCAATGTAAAATGTTCTACACTGTCATCAGCTAATCCAAATCCGCCATAATCTTTATGATCGGTATTTAATACCACATTGTATGATCCTTCAGGCACTAAGAAACCATAGTCGGTAAATGAGGTGTTAGGAGAAAAATTGAATACGAAGAGCAAATTTCCACGCATAAAGGCAAGCACTTGATCGCTATCGTTATGCCATATTTCTATAATAGGTGTATCTATCAATTTCTTTTCACTTTTGATCACTTCGAGCATCTTCTTATCAAAGTTGCCTAAATATTGATAGTCTAGCTCCTTATTATCCACTAAGCTCCACTGTCGGCGAGCATATTTGTGGCTCCAACCGTTCCCCTCACGTGGAAAATCAATCCATTCTGGATGCCCAAATTCATTACCCATAAAGTTTAGGTAACCGCCATTGATGGCAGCAACAGTAGCCAAACGTATCATTTTATGTAGTGCTATACCACGGTGGGCTATCTCGTTTTCATCACCAATCTTGAAGTGCCAATACATATCGGCATCTATCAAGCGGAAGATAAGGGTCTTATCTCCCACTAAAGCTTGGTCGTGCGATTCACAATAGGATATTGTCTTTTCGTCTGCACGCCTATTTTTTATCTCCCAAAAGATAGATGATGGTTTCCACGTTTCGTCAGGTAATTCCTTAATCGTTTTAATCCAATAATCGGGGATATTCATTGCCATGCGATAGTTAAACCCATAACCACCATCTTTTACTGCAGCCGCTAGTCCTGGCATACCCGAAACCTCTTCGGCAATAGTGATAGCTTTCTTGTTTACTTCGTGAATTAGCAAATTGGCTAGTGTTAAATAGCAAATGGCATTGTCGTCTTGGTGCCCATTAAAGTAATCGCCATAACTCATAAAAGCTTCGCCTAGCCCATGACTATAATAAAGCATAGAGGTAACACCATCGAAGCGGAAACCATCGAAGTGGTATTCTTCTAACCAATACTTACAATTAGAAAGTAAGAAGTGAAGTACTTCGTTTTTACCATAGTCGAAACATAACGAATCCCATGCAGGATGCTCATGGCGATCGCCAGAGTAAAAGAACTGATTAGGGTCGCCTGCATAATTTCCTAAACCTTCCAATTCATTTTTTACAGCATGCGAGTGGACTATATCCATAATTACAGCAATGCCATTTTTGTGTGCTTCATCAATGAGTTGTTTTAGCTCTTCTGGAGTACCGAAGCGCGAACTTGGTGCAAAGAATGAACTTACATGATAGCCAAAACTTCCATAATAAGGATGTTCTTGTATTGCCATTATTTGAATAGCATTATATCCATCTTTTACAATGCGTGGAAGTATTTTCTCTCGAAACTCGTTATAAGTGCCAACGCCCTCTTTTTCTTGCGCCATACCAATGTGGCACTCGTAAATGAGAAGGGGAGAGGTCTTTGGGGTGAAGTTTTTTTTCTTCCACTTATAGGGTGTTTGAGGATCCCACACTTGAGCCGAGAAAATATGGGTTACCTCGTCTTGCACCACACGCTGCACCCATGCAGGAATGCGTTCACCTTCACCGCCATCCCATTCTATAATGAGTTTATATAGTTGCTCGTGCTTTATAGCATGTAGCGGTAGTTTAAGCTCCCAATTGTCAGTGCCTTTAATACGCTTTGCCTTAAATTTTTCTTGCTTTTCCCAATGATTGAAATCGCCTATAAGATAGATAGCTGTTGCATTTGGCGCCCAATCACGAAACACCCATTCGGTGTCAGTTTTGTGTAAGCCAAAATAGGTATATCCCATAGCAAAGTCAGACAACGAGTCGTTGGTAAGCTTTGTAAGTTGCTTCTTCTTTTGCAAAGCAAAGTTGTGTCTGCCCATAATTGCAGCTTCATACTCTTCTAGGAAAGGATCATGTGCCACTATTCCTATATGTTTTACTGTTGCTCGCTTCACTATCTTAGATTTTCTTGTAGTAGGCGTAGTTGTCTGCTTCGTTACTTTTACCATAATTGGAGGGTTTTGTTTTTATTTATTTTGGCGTCTTGATCCGTTGTTATAAGTTCCTGTGGCAGTAATTTGTCCTTCTTTATTACGTTCAACGAATTTTCCGTTGCGCTTGTTATTCTGATAAGATCCTTCAAAAACTGATCCATCAGCATAATGGATTATGACAGCCCCATTGAGGCATCCGTTTGTAAACGATCCTTCATAAATGTCTTCATTATGCTTGATAAGCTTGCCTTTTCCGTTTTGCTTGTCATGGCTCCATTCGCCCGTATATACATCTCCATTTCGCCACTTCATCGTACCTATACCGCTCTTCTCACCGTCAAGAAACTGACCATTATATTCATCTCCATTTCTATATCTCAGCAAACCTAAGCCTGTGCGTTGTCCGTTGAGGTAATCGCCCTCGTATACATCTCTGTTACGGAAATGGTAAGTGCCTTTGCCATTTTGAAGATCGTTTTTCCATTGTCCCGAATAGTCATCACCATTGGAGTAGATAAAAATACCACGTCCTTCTTTTAGATTATTCAGCCAGTCGCCAGTATAAGACGATTTGTCTTTCCAAACAAATTGTCCATGACCATTCTTCATATCGTTCTTCCATGCACCATCATAATACGACCCATCAGCAAAGGTATATCTGCCCTCACCGCTACGTTTTCCATTTTCCCAATTGCCCACGTATTTGTCCTTATTATAGTAGAACATAGTACCTTTGCCGTGTCGTTCATTTTTAAACCACAGTCCTTCATAAACATTGCCATTGGTGTAAGTGTATTTTCCTTTGCCTAGCTGCTGATCTTGAAACCAATCGCCTTCATATTTCTCGCCATTAGGCTTAGTTAGCGTACCAACTCCCTCTCTTATGCCTTTGGCATATATACCCTCGTAAACATTTCCATTAGGGAAGATCGTCTTACCTTTACCCCAAGGCTTACCACGAAACATCTCTCCATGATATTTTGCCATGTTTTTAAAGGTATAGTTGCCTATCACAATATCTTGCGCAAAAAGAAGAGCGGGGGAAAAGAATAAAAGTAATAAAATATATCTATGTTTCATGTTGATGCTTATTAATGATAGAAGATTAGAAACCCTCTATCTGCAAAGATAATTATATTGCCTGATAATAACAAATATATAAATCTTTTTTAAGGCTCAATAAAAACTTACCTAGCTTTTAAAAATATTATTCAGCCCTAATAACTTTGTTTTTTCTGAATGCTTTATCTGTGAAAAGTAATGTTTCTTATAGCAAAAGATAATCTTACGTTTGGTAAACGATGACCTTTTAAAGTGAAAAACCTTATCTTTTGCTATGAAAAATAAATTATTTTTGTGTCATTTATAATTTATTTTTCTTGCAAAAATAAATTAAAAATTATTCTAAAAGTTTATCTATTCTCACGTAAAAGGTGATTTAATGATATTAAAAGGCTTATCTTTTGCTGTTTTTTTCTCTATGGCATACTTTTTTAATCTATTTAAAGAGCCAATAGCCACTAGTTAAATAATCATTTTTTTTAGTTCTAAGCTGTTTTATATCTTTCTTTTTTTGTACTTTTACAACTTGAACAAAATGGGCAAAACGCGCCAGAACGAAAAAAAAGGGCATTCTAGCGCATTTTATAGTCTCTATGAGGATATGAATTGACAATAACTAATAGATAAATAATGGACGAGAATCAGACAATTGATCATGACAGAATCATGAGGATTAACATTGAGGAAGAAATGAAAAGCTCATATATCGACTACTCTATGTCGGTAATTGTAGCACGTGCTCTCCCTGATGTTCGCGATGGTTTCAAGCCAGTACACCGTCGTATCCTTTTTGGTATGCGTGGTATTGGTAATTTTAGTAACCAGCCATATAAGAAGTGTGCACGTGTAGTAGGTGAGGTACTTGGTAAGTTTCACCCTCATGGCGATTCTTCTGTATATGGTGCCTTGGTTCGTATGGGTCAAGAGTGGAATATGCGTTACAAGCTTGTTGATGGTCAGGGTAACTTTGGATCTGTAGATGGCGACTCTGCTGCTGCTATGCGTTACACAGAGTGTCGTTTAGCAAAGATGGGTGAGCGTGTTATGGACGACATCGAGAAGGATACTGTCGATATGGTAAACAACTTTGATGACACCTTGAGCGAGCCTTCTGTTATGCCTACAAAAATACCTAATCTTCTTGTAAATGGTGGTAATGGTATTGCTGTTGGTATGGCTACTAATATTCCTACACATAATCTTAGCGAAGTTATTGATGGCTGTTGTGCCTATATTGATAATCCAGAGATTACTACAGAGGGCTTGATGCAATTTATCCCAGCACCCGATTTCCCTACAGGTGCATACATCTATGGTTTACAGGGTGTAAAAGATGCTTACGAAACAGGGCGTGGTCGTGTCGTTATGCGTGCAAAGGCAGAAATTGAGGCAGGCGATAGTCATGATAAAATCGTTGTAACAGAAATTCCTTATGGTGTTAATAAGGCACAGCTTATTGAATATATTGCCGACTTGGTGAAAGAAGGAAGGCTTGAAGGTATTTCTAATGTAAACGATGAAACGGGTCGTCAGGGTATGCGTATCGTTGTAGATGTAAAACGCGATGCGAATGCTAATGTTATCTTGAACAAGTTGTTTAAGATGACGGCGTTACAAAGCTCTTTCTCAGTGAATTGTATTGCACTCGTAAATGGTCGTCCACGCTTGTTGAACTTGCGGGAATGTATCAAATATTTTGTTGAACATCGCCATGATGTAACCATTCGCCGCACTCAATTCGACTTAAAGAAAGCGCAAGAGCGTGCGCATATTTTAGAAGGCTTAATTATTGCATGCGATAACATTGACGAGGTAGTTCACATTATCCGTGCTAGTAAAACTCCATCAGAGGCGCAAACCAACTTAGAGAAACGCTTCGAACTTGACGAACTACAGTCGAAGGCTATTGTTGATATGCGTTTGGCTCAACTTACGGGCTTGCGTATGGATCAGTTACATGAAGAATATGAGCAGTTGATGCAAACGATTAAGAGCCTACAAGAAATTCTTGATAATCCAGAGCGTTGTAAGGAGGTTATGAAAGAGGAACTCAACGAGGTGAAGGAAAAGTATGGTGATGATCGTCGTACAGAGATTATTCCTGACGAGCATGAGTTTAATGCAGAAGACTTCTATCCTAATGATCCTGTTGTAATCACAATTAGCCATCTTGGATATATTAAGCGTACCCCATTGACCGACTTTAAGGAGCAAGCTCGTGGCGGAGTAGGTTCTAAGGGCGCTCGTACACGTGAGAAGGATTTTACGGAATATATTTATCCAGCTACAATGCACCAAACAATGTTGTTTTTCACTAAAAACGGTCGTTGCTATTGGATGAAGTGTTATGATATTCCAGAGGGTGATAAGAACTCAAAGGGTAGAGCTATTCAGAATATGCTATCGTTAGAGCCGGGCGATTCTGTGAATGCTTTCTTGCGCATTCGTGGCTTGGACAATGAAGAATTCCTAGACAAACACTATGTAGTATTTGTAACAAAGAAGGGCTTGGTAAAGAAGACCTCACTTCGAGCTTACTCTCGTCCACGTACTAATGGTGTGATAGCTATCAATATAAATGAAAGCGATGAGGTAGTAGATGTTCGCTTAACCAATGGTAATGATGAATTGATCATTGCTAATAGGAATGGTCGTGCATGTCGTTTCCATGAAAAGCATGTTCGTACAATGGGGCGTGTTTCAACAGGTGTTCGTGGTATGAAACTTGATGACGACTGTGAAGACGAGGTTATTGGTATGGTTGTTGTAAACGATGCAGAAAATGAAACCGTCATGGTAGTGTCTGAAGAGGGTTATGGCAAGCGCTCGTTGGTAGACGATTATCGTTTGACCAATCGTGGTGGCAAGGGTGTTAAGACTTTGAATATCACAGAAAAGACGGGTAAACTTGTTGCTATTAAAACCGTTACCGATGACAACGACCTTATGATTATCAATAAGAGCGGAATTGTTATTCGTATGGCTGTGGCTAAATGCCGCGTAATGGGTAGAGCTACACAAGGTGTCCGATTGATAAATCTATCAAAAAAGAACGATACGATAGCTTCTGTTTGTAAGGTGATGAGTGCCGAAATGGAAGAACGCATAGAGGAAGAAAGCAAAGCCGATTGGGAAAAAACTAATCAGCAAATAAAGAACGATACCTCTAGTATTGATACAAAGTTGGAAGCTGAGGGAGTAAATACTAACGAGACAGAGTAACTCTCCTTTACTAAAAGTTATAATAAAAGAAAAACTTTAATAGATAACAAATATGAAAAAATTAATGTTCGCAGCCATGATGCTACTAGGTACATCAGCTGCATTTGCTGGAGATAGCAATCCTTTAAAGGCTATTTTAAGTGCAACTAGTTACGAGCAAGCTGTAAGTCTTGTTCAGACAAACCTAAGTCAGTTGACTGATAATGCTGAGAAAGCTAAGGCTTATAACAAGCTTTATGAGCTTGCTATGGGAAAGGTTAACGCTGAACAGACTATTCAGTTAGAAAACCAAACTGCACAGCAGATGGGAAAAGAAGGTAATAAGCCTGTTGACGAGGAAGGTCTATACAAGGCTCTCGATCAGGTTTTTGATGCTGCTATAGAGGTAAATAAATATGATAATATGCCTAATGCTAAGGGTAAGGTTAAGCCTCGTTATGCACGTATTATTGAGCCAACTTACAACCTTCGTTCTCAATTGATCAATGGTGGTATCTACTTCCAAGGTAAGAAAGACGATGCTAATGCTTATAAGTTTCTAGCTCGTTACGTTGACTCTGCAGAATGGCCAATGTTTGCTAGTTTTGATAAGGCTAAGGATCAAAATCTGAATGAGATAGCTTACTTTGCTGCTATCTATGCTTATCAGAATAAGCAATATGATAAGGCTGAAAAATATGTGAGTTATGCTTTGCAAAGTGCAGAGCGTGGAAAGGACGCAAAACAAATTCAATTAGCTCTTCTTGGCGCACAATTAAAGACACGTGAAGACTCTGTAGCATACGCTCAGAAGCTTGAAACTATCTATCAAGAAGATCCAGAGAACGAACCTGTACTTACCTCGCTCACTTCTACATACAACGCACTAGGTATGCAAAGCAAGGCTGAAAGTATTTTGGACGCCGCTTTAGCTAAAAATCCTAACAGCTATAGTGCATTGGTTATGAAAGGTCAGATTGCTCTTCAAGAAAAGAAATATGAAAGTGCTTCTAATTATCTAACAAAGGCTTTGGCAGGTGCTAAGGAAGATACACAGAAAATCGCTTTGAATGCTTCTATTGGTCAGTGTTGGTTCTATAAGGCTCAAGACCGTGTAAGTCAAGTTAAGGGTGTACTTTCACCTGCTGCTAAGGCTCAATTCAATGATGTATACCTCAAGGCTATTTCTTACCTAGAGACAGCAAAGAACCTTGATGTAACAAAAGAGCAAAAGAACTCATGGGCTTATCCTCTATATGGTTGCTACTACTTTGTTAAGGGTGCGCAAGCTCCTGAAACAGTTGCAGCAGCAGCTGATGCTGGTGTTCAGTAATCATTAATTGTTATAGTTTAATTCTTTTCTATTGAGCCTTTTGCAAGTTCAATAGAAAAGAATTAAACTTTTCTATTCACGAAAATTTTATTTGATGAAGAAGATTTCCGTATTCTTATTAGTATTTCTAAACTCTATATTAGTGGTATCTGCGCAAGAAGATGCACGCAAGCAGGCTGATAGATATAATCGTTTGGCTAAAGATAATGAGGCTAAAGTAGATGAACGGTCGATTAGGGATTCTGTATTATATTACAATGCTATTTATAATGTTGTGAATTACTCATTGAAGAGTGATGAATTTGACAGAATGCCTAATCGACGGAACAAGGTTCAGCCTAAATTGGAAGAAGATAATAAGATGCGTCTAAATCGTCTTTATCCTATCTTAATAGATGCAGGTAAGTATTTGGCTAAGCAAGACAACACACGTTCGCAAGGTATAGATGCACTTAATTTATATTTGTCGGCAAGAAAATCACCTTTACTTGTTGGGAGCGTTGATGAGTCAGGAGTGGCATCTTATTATTTGGCTTATTATTATCTTAAAGCGAAGGATTATGAACATGCCGATCAATATGCTAACGAAGCCTTAAAATACGATGAAACGGCAAAGGCTGCGGCTGATGTAAAGGCTGAATGTATGTATGAGCAGATGACATGTGAAATTGACTCAGTAAAGTATCTAGCAGTGCTAAAACACCTGTATAATACTGATCCAACAAATGAAAAATATTTCTCATGGATTATGCGCTTTTACCAAAAGCCTACTGCAAAATTTAATTTGGAAGATTTTGTAGATGGCAGACTAGAAGAAAATGCTAATTCGCCTATACCTTGGATTTTAAAAGGTGAGATTGCTATGCATGCTGAGCGTTGGGAGGAAGCAGTAGATGCTTACAAGCAAGCAGATGAGCTTGATCCAACACGCATACCTCTTATATATAATATAGGTGTATGCTTAAATCAGCTGGGAATGCAGATGAGAGATTCTGTTATGGCACAGAAAAAGAAAGGGGAGATAGTTTCAGAAACACTATATACAAGATTTTTTGCAGAAGCTAGAAACTATCTTGAAAGAGTTCGTGCTAAGGATCCACGAAGGAATAAAGTGGACTGGGTAGGTCCGTTGTATATGGATTATACTATATTGGATGATAAAATAAAGGTAAACGAGCTTGAACCAATGTTAGAAACAAAGTAAGGAGAAAGATGTGAAAAAGATATTATCAATATTGTTGCTGATGCTAGTCTCAATTGCCTCTTTTGGACAGAGAAAACAAATACAAACAGCAGAGGAACAATTGAAAAAAGGTAAAGAATTGGTGAAAGTAGAAAAGGCAATGGAATTATTGCTTAAAGATTCTGCTAATAGGACTAATTCTAAAATATGGCTGCTTCTTTGTGAAGCACTGATTAAACAATATGATCAGGGCAATGAAAAGTTGTACTTAAAGCAAAAATACGATACTACAGCTTTCTTTAATATAACAAGAAAACTGTATCATACTATGAGTAGTTTTGATTCTGTTGATGTAAGGAATAATCCTAGCAGGAAACCTAAATATAGAGAAAAGCATGCAAAACTGCTCAACTCCATTCGCCCTAACCTTTTTAATGGTGGGGTATTCTTCATTCATGCGCAGGATTTCAAGCAGGCTTATAGCTTCTTTGATGACTTTATTTTATTAGATAATTTGCCACTTTTTACAGGATATCACTACAAGAATAGTGATCCTTTAATTCCACATGCAGCTTATTGGGCTATGTATTGTGGATATAAAATACAAGATGCTACCTTAATATTAAAGCATAAAGAATGGGCTGAAAAAGATAGTTCGATGCTCAACTTTGTAAAGCAATATGAGGCAGAAGCATATCTATTACAAGAGGATACGATAAAGTATGTTCACGCATTGAAAGATGGATTTTCACAATATCCTAATTTTGGCTATTTCTTTCCACGTTTGATAGAATATTATGACAAGATAGGTGCAAACGATTCGGCATTAATCGTTGCTGATAGTGCGTTAAAAGTCGATTCAACGAATGTGTTGTTTCGTTTTGCTAAAAGCACAGCTTTGCTTAATCTAGGTAAATATAATCAAAGTATTGCTATATGTAAGCAATTGATAAAAGAGAGGGAAGATTTTGCGGACGCTTACTACAATATTGGGGTGGCGTACTTTAATCAAGCTATTGAGCTAGATAAGAATTGGCAACGGAGTAGTGTAAAACGTAATAGTATTGTGGCATATTATGAGAAAGCACTTCCTTATATAGAGAAATATAAGGAACTAATGCCCGATAGTAAAAAAAAGTGGCTAGCTCCACTTTACACAATTTATTTGAACCTAAATATGGGTAAAGAATTTGACATAATAGATAGGATAAGAAATGGAAAATAATAAGATATTAGACAAACTTGGTATAACGCCAAATGAAATGCAGAAAGCTACATTTGATGCTATTTTGCATACAGATAAGGATGTTGTAGTACTTTCTCCTACTGGTACAGGTAAGTCTTTTGCTTATCTCATACCATTATGCCAACGTATCAATGCAAAAAGTGATAATGTGCAAGCTGTTGTTGTATTGCCTAGTAGAGAATTAGCTTTGCAATCAGCTACCGTAGTGAAAGACTTAGGTAGTGGACTTCGTGCAATGGCATTGTATGGAGGTAGAGCAACTATGGACGAACATAGGTTATTGCGAGAAGTAAAACCTCAAATAGTATTTACAACTCCAGGACGCTTTAACGATCACCTTGATAAGGATAACCTTGATGTTAGAGAAGTGGTATGGATGGTTATAGACGAGTTTGATAAATGTTTGGAAATGGGCTTTCAAAAAGAAATGTCTAGTCTCATATTCAAGCTTCCTAATATTAAACGTCGTATTCTCCTTTCTGCTACATACTCAGAGGAAATTCCAAGCTTTGTTTCTATGGGTAGATTGATGAAGATTGACTATTCTGATAAAGACGAAGTCGTTTCGGATCGTATTAAAACTTTTATTGTTAACAGTCCAGATAAAGATAAACTTGAAACACTTTCCGACTTACTTTGCACATTTAGGGATCAAAGTTCAATAGTGTTTTTAAATTATCGCGACTCGGTAGAACGTACTGCTAGTTTCTTACGTGAGAAGGGGTTTACACTGTCCTTATTTCATGGAGGATTAGATCAAACTGAGCGAGAAGCTGCCCTTTATAAGTTCTCAAATGGATCGGCAAATATTCTTGTTAGCACAGACCTTGCTGCACGAGGACTAGATATTCCTGATGTAAATAATATTGTTCATTATCATCTTCCAGAAGGAGAAGATAGCTTTGTGCATAGAGTTGGGCGAACTGCGAGGTGGGACAAGGAGGGGGCTACTTTTTTCATTCTTGGTCCAGAAGAGAAACTTCCTGATTATATTAAGGAAGAATATGAAGAGGTAGTATTGCCTGACGAGCTTCCTGCGCCATCCGAACCTAAGATGGCAACCTTATATATAGGGAAGGGAAAGAAGGATAAAATAGCTAAGACAGACATTGTAGGGTTTCTTTGTAAAATAGGTGGATTGCAATCATCAGAAATAGGAAAGATTGATGTAAAAGATAGATACTCTTATGTTGCGATAAAAAAAAGAAAAATTTCTTCTGTAATAACAAATACTAAAGATAAAAAAATAAAGGGTATCCGTACTATTTTGGAAGAAATTAGGTAGATATTGCTTTCAAAATGACAAGATGTTTCTTTGTGTGTGCGAGAACATAGGTATTTGACTTAACAAATAGAGTAAATAAAAAAAATGGTTAAATGCTTGTAAGACTAAAAATAAAAGCGTAAATTCGCATCGTGAGTAAAGAAAAATGCAACAAACCTAGCATTTGCTCAAAAAATGATTAAACTAACATTAAACAATATATGCATATGAAGAAGTACAATTTTGGTGCAGGTCCCTGCATTCTTCCACGTGAAGTGATTGAAAAGACAGCAAGTGCTATCTTAGATTTTAATGGTATTGGTCTATCTATTGCTGAGATTAGCCACAGATCAAAGGACTTTCAGCCTGTAATGGATGAAGCTCAGGCTTTGGTAAAAGAAGTATTGGATGTTCCTGAAGGGTATTCTGTATTGTTCCTTGGTGGTGGTGCTTCGTTGCAGTTCACTCAGATCCCTGCTAACTTCCTTGTAAAGAAGGCTGGTTATGTAAATACAGGTGTTTGGGCAAAGAAGGCAATGAAAGAAGCTAAACTTTATGGTGAAACTATTGAAGTTGCATCTTCTGCAGATGATAATTACACTTACCTTCCAAAGAACTTTGATGTACCTACAGATCTTGACTATCTACACGTAACAACTAACAATACTATTTATGGTACTGAGTTGCACAAGGATCTTGATGTTCCTGTACGTATGATTGGTGATATGTCATCTGATATTTTCAGCCGTCCTGTTGATGTTTCTAAGTATGATTGTATCTATGGTGGTGCTCAGAAGAACTTGTCTATGGCAGGTGTTACGTTTATTATTGTTAAGGATGATGTCCTTGGTCGTGTTGAGCGTGAAATTCCAACAATGTTAGACTATCGTACACATGTTAAGAAAGGCTCTATGTTTAATACTCCTCCTGTAGTTCCTATCTATACAGCTCTTGAAAACCTACGTTGGATCAAGGCTCAAGGTGGTGTAAAGGCTATGGAGAAACTTGCAAAGGAGCGTGCTGACTTGCTTTATGGAGAAATTGATCGCAACAAGTTGTTCCATGGCACTGTTAAGTGTGAGGAAGATCGTTCTTACATGAACATCTGCTTCGTATTAAATGATGAGTACAGCGAACTACAAGATGATTTCTTCAAGTTTGCTACAGAGCGTGGTATGGTAGGTGTTAAGGGACATCGCGATGTTGGTGGCTTCCGTGCTAGCTGCTACAATGCTATGACTGTTGAGGGTGTTAAGGCACTTGTCGACTGTATGCAGGAATACGAAAAGAAGCACTAATCTTATTATAATCAACTGATAGGTAGCAGCATAAAAGTGTGCTGCCTATCAGTAATATAAAAATTACCTATAACTAAAACTGTTTGCTATGAAAGTTTTAATTGCAACCGAAAAACCTTTTGCAGCTGCTGCTGTTAAAGGCATTAAAGAAGAACTTGAAGGTGCAAAGCATGAAGTTGTTTTGCTAGAGAAATATACAGAGAAGTCTCAACTATTAGCAGCTGTTGCTGATGCTGATGCTATGATCATTCGCTCTGATAAAGTTGATACAGAAGTTTTTAATGCAGCTAAGAAGTTGAAGATTGTTGTACGTGCTGGTGCAGGTTTCGATAATATCGACTTAGCTGCTTCTACTGCTCATAATGTAGTATCAGAAAACACTCCTGGACAAAACTCAAACGCTGTGGCTGAACTTGTATTTGGTTTGTTAGTATTTGGTGTTCGTGGCTTCTATAATGGTAAGTCAGGTACAGAGTTGAAAGGTAAGAAACTTGGTATTCTTGCTTTTGGTAATGTTGGTCGTAATGTAGCTCGTATTGCTAAAGGCTTTGGAATGGATGTTTATGCATACGATGCATACTGCCCAGCTAACGTTATTGAAGAAGCAGGAGTTCATGCTGTTGCTAATCAGGAAGAATTATTCAAGAATTGTGATGTAGTTTCTCTACACATTCCTGCAACTCCTGAAACCATAAAGAGTATTAACTACAACCTAGTAAATATGATGCCTAAAGGTGGTATTGTAGTGAACACTGCTCGTAAGGAAGTTATCAATGAGGAAGAGTTGGTTAAGTTAATGGCTGAGCGTGAGGATATCAAGTTCATTACAGACATTAAGCCTGATGCTGATGCTGAGTTTGCGAAGTTTGAAGGAAGATACTTCAGCACACCTAAGAAGATGGGGGCTCAAACTGCAGAAGCTAACACAAATGCTGGTATTGCTGCAGCAAAGCAGATTAATGCTTTCTTTGCAACAGGTGATACCAAATTCCAAGTAAATAAATAATTCTTTAGATAAGGAGTTTTACTTACATTTTTACATTCGAGAAAATATTATAATGGCTACATTTATATTGTGTAGTCCATTATAATATCTTTCACTTTAAACACTATTAATCTTATCTTAAAACCTAAATAATATGGCAATTGTAAAACCATTTAAAGGCGTTCGTCCTCCAAAACAGTTTGTCGAAGAAGTTCAAAGTCGTCCTTACGACGTACTTAACTCTGAAGAAGCAAGAGAGGAAGCTGGCAATAACGAAAAAAGTTTATATCATATAATCAAGCCAGAAATCAACTTTCCTGTAGGAACTAGTGAATATGATCCTAAGGTATACGAAAGTGCAGCAGAGAACTTCAAAAAGTTCCAAGATAAAGGTTGGTTAGTTCAAGACAATAAAGAGCGTTATTATATTTATGCTCAGACTATGAACGGTAAGACACAATATGGTCTTGTTGTGGGTGCATACGTTGATGATTACATGAATGGCACTATAAAAAAGCATGAATTAACACGTCGCGATAAGGAAGAGGATCGTATGAAGCATGTTCGTGTAAACAACGCTAATATTGAGCCTGTATTCTTTGCTTATCCAGACAATAAAGTGCTTGATGAATTGGTCAATCGCTATGCTGCTACTGAACCAGAATACGATTTTGTTGCTCCTATTGATGGTTTCCGTCATCAACTATGGATTATTGATAATGATCAAGATATCAAATTGGTTACAGAAGAATTTGGTAAAATGCCTAATCTTTATATTGCTGATGGACATCACCGTTCTGCAGCAGCAGCATTAGTTGGCGCAGAAAAAGCTAAGCAAAATCCTAATCACAAAGGTGATGAAGAGTATAACTATTTTATGGCTGTATGCTTCCAAGCTAGCCAATTAACAATCTTAGATTATAACCGCGTTGTTAAGGATCTTAATGGTATGACTACTGATGAGTTCTTGACTGCTCTTGCAAAGAACTTTACTGTTCAGAAGAAGGGACATACAGAGTATCGTCCTAAGCAGCTACACGAATTCTCACTATATATTGACGAGAATTGGTACAGTCTCATTGCTAAAGAAGGTACATACAATGATGCAGATCCTATCGGTGTTCTTGATGTTGACATCTCTAGTCGTTTGATTCTTGACGAACTTATGAATATTAAGGATTTACGTTCAGATAAGCGTATCGACTTCGTTGGTGGTTTACGTGGATTATCAGAATTGAAACGTCGTGTTGATAGTGGTGAAATGCGTTGGGCATTAGCACTTTATCCTGTTTCTATGCAACAAATTATGGATATTGCTGATAGTGGTAAGATTATGCCACCAAAGGCAACATGGTTTGAGCCAAAACTTCGTTCTGGTCTTATCATTCATAAGCTAGACTAAGTGGAACTTTAATATTTATATGTGTAACGACAAGTATAAGACAATATTAGAAAATCAAATAAGCGAGGGATTTTACTCTGAAAAGCGGAGTAAATTCCTCGCTTTTGCCCATCATGTAAATTCTGCAGCCGAGGCGTTGAAGTTTGTGAAAGAATATCGGAAGAAATATTATGATGCACGACATTGTTGCTACGCTTATGTCGTGGGAGCTGATAGAAGTGAATTTAGATCTAATGATGATGGAGAACCATCGTCTACGGCAGGTAAGCCGATACTAGGACAAATTAATAGTAATGAGTTGACTAATATTCTTATTATCGTTATTCGCTATTATGGTGGTGTAAATTTAGGTACTAGTGGGTTGATAGAAGCATACCGATTAGCTGCTGCCAATGCTATTGTAAATAGCAATATTGAGGAACGGTTTGTAGAAGAGATTGTTAAGTTTACTTTTACTTATCCTATGATGAATGATGTTATGCGTATAGTAAAAGATATGGAACCACGTATTGTTAGCCAGACATTCGATAATACATGTGAAATAGTTCTATCTATTAGACAAAGTAAAGCAGACGAACTTCGTACCAGATTGAAGAAACTTTCATTTGATTAATTTGGTAATATTATCATTTTATATTACTTTTGTGTTACGATAAGGAAGTATGGCAGAGTGACCGAATGCGCTGGACTCGAAATCCGGTATACGCCTCACCGCGTATCGGGGGTTTGAATCCCTCTACTTCCGCTCTTGTTATAAAAAATCTTTTGCTTGTTTATATTTTGTTTTAGCAGCAAAAGATAGTTTTTATAACATCTTATTTAAGAGGATTAATGCTAGATGTTCTAGTTAGGATTTAATCTCGTTTAAATATATCCCTTGTATATACTTTCTCTTTAACATCATCAAGGCTACTATCGTAACGATTGGCTATGATGCTTTGTGAACGTTTTTTAAACTCACTTAGGTTATTAACTATTTCACTTCCAAAGAAAGTCGTTCCATCTTCTAAAGTTGGTTCATAGATAATAACTTGAGCCCCTTTAGCCTTAATGCGTTTCATAATTCCTTGGATAGAACTTTGACGGAAGTTATCGCTATTCGACTTCATCGTTAAGCGATATACTCCTATAATACATATTTTTTCGTTGTTAGGGTTATAATCGCCTTTATCATTATAATCGTAATAGCCTGCGATGTGA
The DNA here is from genome assembly GCF_000262545.1 of Prevotella bivia DSM 20514. Lineage (GTDB taxonomy): Bacteria > Bacteroidota > Bacteroidia > Bacteroidales > Bacteroidaceae > Prevotella > Prevotella bivia. The sequence goes on from NZ_JH660660.1 coordinate 53,746, forward strand.
AGAACCTGATTTGCTATGAAATCTTTCCGTGTACGATTACTTTCTACAATGGCTTGTATCAGATTTTCGGGTACATCTTCATAATTTGCTAGTAATTGCTTGGTATCTTTTGGCAAGCAATAGCCACCGTAACCAAATGAAGGGTTATTATAGAAAGAGCCAATACGTGGGTCAAGGCAAACCCCTTGAATAATATTTGCAGTATCAAGACCTTTCACTTCTGCGTAAGTATCAAGCTCGTTGAAATAGCTTACGCGCAAAGCTAGGTATGTATTAGCAAAAAGTTTTACGGCTTCTGCTTCTGTGAGTCCCATGAAAAGGGTAGGAACGTTTTTTTTAATGGCACCTTGCTGTAGTAGTTCGGCAAAGATATGGGCAGCTTTATCCAAATGCTCATCACCTTCAGGGCGACCTACTATAATTCTGTTTGGATAAAGATTATCGTATAGTGCTTTGCTCTCACGCAAAAATTCAGGAGCGAAGATAATGTTATTGCATTGATATTTATCTCTTACACTTTCTGTATATCCAACAGGTATAGTAGATTTGATGATCATTATAGCCTTTGGATTAACTTCAAGCACTAGTTCTATTACTTCTTCTACATGACGTGTATCGAAATAGTTGCGTACAGGGTCATAATTAGTAGGAGTAGCAATTACCACAAAGTCGGCATTTTTATATGCTTCTTTCCCATTTATTGTAGCTTTTAGGGAGAGCGATTTATTCTTTAGATAATCTTCTATGTAGTCGTCTTGGATAGGAGAGATACCACGCTTGATCATATCAACCTTTTCCTCTACAACATCTACAGTTACCACTTCATTATGCTGACTAAGCAATATCGCAATACTTAACCCAACATATCCAGAACCAGCAACAGCTATCTTATAATTATTCTCCATACCCATTTAGCTATTAGTTATTTTATAGAATAAGACAAAGGTAAGGATTTTTCCCATTTTATAGTAGCTTATGGGGTATTAAATTGATAAGAAAAGGAGTTAAAGCCTAATCAAGCTACCTAAAACAATAGCTTTGGTGACTTTAACTCCTTATATTTTACGAATTAGCCGCAGTGGAAATACTTCTTTACTAATGCAGCTACTTCTTCAGGCTTGTTGATGATGTCAGCACGTAAGGTACGATCTTGCATACCACGAAGTTGCTTTAAGATACCATCAATCATAGCAGCAGGGAACACTTCATAAGCTTCGAAAATAGCACGTTGTTTTTCTAGGCAGTCGGCTGAAGCCTCACAAGAGTCAGGAAGTTGCGCAAGAGTAGCATATCTCGCAGCATTCTTTTCGTCGTGGATATCGCCATCTGCAAATGTTTGCTCTGACACTTCCATTGCATTTGCCATTTCAAAACCATGACGACAAGCTACACATAACCCTGATAATAGCTGATAAATGTCAGCCGAGCCATCTGGTGAGCGCATTTCAACTGTTTGCTTACCACTATAATCGCGTTGTGTCAATGGTTCCAAAGGATTAGCCTTATGGCACATATCTTCGCCAGATGTCCAACCTAGTGGAACACGTACCAATACAGAACGATTGCTCATACCCCAACAAACATTAGTAGGAGCTTCCTGATGAGGAACAAGACGGAAGTAAGAAGTAGGGTTCTTATTACCAAATGCAGTGATACTTGGAGCTAGCTCCATCATACCAGCTATCATCTTACGAGCTTCGTCAGATAGCTTGCCATTATTCAACATCATATTCTTGCCATCTTTCATCATACGCATGTGAATGTGCATACCTGAGCCAGCCTTACCTGTTGTAATTTTTGGTGCAAAAGTAACGTTTAAGCCTTGTTCGTAAGCGAGCGAGCGGATTACCCATTTAGCCAAAAGCAATTGTTCTGCACACTCATTTGCAGGTACTGGCAAGAATTCTATTTCGTTTTGCTCATAGTTCAAACCATTTTCAACAAAGTTGCCCACTTCTGAGTGTCCATACTTAATCTTACCACCCATTTCTGCAATAAGTTTCATACACTCTGTACGGAAATCGTTAGCCTTTGAGTATGGAGAACTTTCATGATAGCCATGTTGATCTTCTGCAGGGAACTCTTCCTCTTCTTCGTGAATAACATAATATTCTAGCTCGCCCATTGCTTCGTAAGTCATTCCTGTAACTTCCTCGAACGACTTCATTGCCTTGCATAGTGTTTGTTCTGGCGAAGAAGCTAGAGGGTTTCCGTCTCTGTCAAAGAATGTGCAAAGGAAACATAGAGTAGGTGTAAGTTGGAATGGATCAATAAAAGCGGTTGCATAACGTGGCATTACATATAAATCGCTACTTCCTGCTGCAATAAAGCTGAATAGCGATGACCCATCTACACGCTCACCACAAGTAAGAATTGTCTCTAAATACGCTTGTGAATGAATAGAAAAGTTTAGTGTTTTTAATCTTCCATCACCAGCAGGATACATAAAATTGACCATTTCAATTTCAAATTCATCTGCTACCTTCAAGATGTCTGCTTTGGTAAATGTCTTTGATTTCTTACCAAGAAATGCTTCTAGCTTATTTGCTGAAACAAGATTTAAGTTCTTTTCCATTATAAAAAAATTATGAGGTTATATCTATGGCAAAAATACGCATTCTTTTCTGAATACAAGTATTTTTCAGGGTTTATTTTCTTTCTTATTACTATACTTCTATGCGTACAAAGATAACATTCGTTAGCAGTTCTATACAACTTCTGCTACTATAAGCTGGGTATTTGAAATTAATTGCGTATTTTTGCTTGAAATAAACGATAATGATATGATAAAAGATAATTCTAAAATTATCATTCGTGTTGCTACAGAGACTGATATTGGTCATATAAAGACATTAATAGAAGAAGGTAAGCGTAAGATGATAGCTTCGGGCAATCTTCACCAATGGTCGGCTTCTCACCCTTCTATTGAGCAGCTACATCAAGATATTCTTAATGGCAATTCTTACCTAGTAATAGATGTAGCTAACCCGAGTTCGCCTCTTGCAACCTTTGCAGCTATCGCTAGTCCAGAACCAACTTACACTGTTATTGAAGAAGGACAATGGCTAAATGATGCTTCCTATTATGTTATCCATCGTGTAGCATCTGCTCCTAATACGCATGGTATAATGCGTGCTATTATCAACTTTGTTTTCACGCTTACGAACAACATCCGTATAGATACTCACGCTGATAACATTCTTATGCGTAGTGCTTTAGAGCGACTTGGTTTTACTTATTGTGGAATTATTTATTTAGAAAATGGCGACACCCGTGTGGCTTATCAAAAAATAAAGGAATAAAAAAAACATCTTTAGTTTGTTATGAAAACTAATATTATTGATAAATATAACATTTCAGTACCTCGTTATACTAGCTATCCACCAGCTAATTATTTTGCACCTTTTACAGAAGCTAACTATATTGAGGCGCTTCATGAAAGCAATTTTTCATATACAAGTAATCTTTCTTTCTATTTTCATATACCTTTCTGTCGCCGACTTTGTCATTATTGTGGTTGCAACTCTTATCCTATGCAGAAAGAGGAGGGTGTTCAAACCTATGTCGATGCGCTACATAAGGAAATAGATCTCGTTGTGCAGCATTTGAATAAAAGTAGGCGTATTTCGCAAATTCATTATGGCGGAGGAAGTCCTACATCGTTGCCTGCCTCTGTACTTCAGGAGTTAAACGAGCATTTGCTCACATCTTTCCCAACGATAGAACAGCCAGAAATAGCCATTGAGTGTCATCCCGGTTATCTAGAGAAGAAAGATTGGGAAAACTTGCTTGCAGCTCATTTCAATCGTTTTAGTATAGGAGTACAAGATTTAGATACTGAGGTGCTAAAAATAGTAAACCGCACACCTTCTAAACTGCCATTGACCGTTATTATGCAAATTTTGCGTGAGGGTGGGGCAAGTATCAATATGGATTTTCTTTTCGGACTTCCTCATCAAACGCCAGAAAGTTTCCAGAATACTATCCATAAGGCTATAGAGCTTTATCCCGACCGTCTCACCACTTTTAGCTATGGACATTGCCCATGGATATTCAAACGCCAAATGATTTTAGAGCGTGCAGGATTGCCTACAAGCGAAAGTAAGTCTTTGATGTTTAAGAAGGCAGAAGAAGTTTTATTAGAAGCAGGTTATAAAGAAATAGGACTCGACCACTTTGTTTTGCCTACCGACGAACTTGCAATGGCACTTAATACCCATCAGCTACATCGCAATTTCCAAGGTTATTGCACTCGCCGTACCACAGGGCAAGTATATGCTTTTGGGGTAACAGGTATTAGTCAGCTAGAGACTGCTTATGCACAAGGAACAAAATCTATTGATGAATATATATCAACATTAGCTAATAATCATCTTCCTATAAGTAAGGGTTATTTGCTTTCTCCGCAACAAAAGATTGTTAGAGCGGTGATAGAGCAGCTTATGTGTAATTACCATATAGAATGGGATATTATAGCTCGTGAACTTAATATCTCAAAGGAGGCTTTGATGCGTTCAATAAACTTCCAAAAGGATATTTTAGATGAAATGCAAAACGATGGACTTATTACGCTTTCTGATGCATCCTTAACAGTGCTCACATCTGCTCGCCCCTTTGTTCGCAATGTGGCAGCCACGCTCGACCCAATGATGCTGAACACCGATAAGCAGTTTTCGAAGCCACTATAAGGCGGTGTATAATACAGATCGATAAACTTTTAAAAACCCAAATAGGTCATTAGAAAATAAGAAAGTCGTGGTTATCATTATGGGCAAATTTATGCCTATTATGGTACATTTGAAGAGCGCATAAAGATTGGTAAAACCTGATAAGAAAAAAATAAAAGCTTACCCTTTAAACAATAAAAGGTAAGCTTTTTTTGTATAAAACGTAAAGTTTGGAGTTGAAAAATAATTTATTTTTGATTCGTTTTTAATTTATTTTAAAACTAAAAATAAATTAAAAATAAACGCTAAAGATAACCTTTTACATAATAATAGGTAAGGTTTTAGGATAAAGATGATAATCTATTGCTATAAAAAAGCTCATCCATCCTTATATGTGAGGTAGCTTTATACAGCGAATAAGAGTACCATACTTTATAGTAAAGGCTCTTATTCACTATGCCTACTTTTCATTGTGAAAGGCGACAATTTAGCTTATCAATTCAGACAACTCCAGCCAGCGCATTTCTAGTTCATCGAGTTCTGCGCTGATAAGGGGAAGGCGTTTGCTCTTCTCGGTCAACGCTTCTGTGGAAAGCGTACCCGAACAGAGTGCTTCTTCTATAGCTTGTTTTTCTTCCTCTAGCGTTTCTATTTTCTTCGTTATCTGTTCGTATTCGTATTTCTCCTTAAAGGACATCTTGCGAACACCTAAACTGTTGTTGCTTTTCTTAGGCGTTGGAGTAGCGGTATATGTTTGTTTAGCAGGCTTTACGGCGTCTTGTTCTTTCGACTTCAAACGGCTATAGTCGCGATATTGAGTATAGTTACCGGGGAAGTCTTGCACTTCGCCCTCGCCTTTGAACACCAACAAATGGTCTACCACCTTATCCATAAAATAGCGATCGTGCGAAACTACAATGACACATCCGGGAAAGTCCTGTAAATATTCTTCCAATATTTGTAGTGTCTGAATATCTAGGTCGTTGGTAGGTTCGTCAAGTACTAAGAAGTTAGGGTTCTTTATGAGTACAGTGCATAGATATAGCTTGCGTTTCTCTCCTCCAGAAAGTTTATACACATAGTTGTGTTGTTGCTCTGGCTCAAAAAGGAAATGTTGTAGAAATTGCGATGCTGTCATGTGGCGCCCGCCGCCTAAGTCAATATAGTCGGCTATGTCCGTGATGATGTCAATAACTTTCTGATCATCACGAAATTGTAATCCATCTTGCGAAAAATAACCGAAGCGCACGGTTTCTCCAATGTCAAACTTACCGCTATCGGGAGCAACTGTTCCAAGTAGCATCTTAACAAACGTAGATTTTCCTGTACCATTGTTACCCACAATACCCATCTTTTCGAAGCGTGCAAAGTTATAATAGAAGTCTTTAAGGATAATTTTATCATCAAACTTCTTCGACACATATTGACACTCAAAGATCTTGCTACCTATATATACGTTAGACGATTTCAAGCGAATTTGTCTGTCCTCAATTCTTTGTTTAGCCTTTGCTTCTAGTTCATAAAAAGCTTCTTCTCGATAGCGTGCTTTGTGTCCACGTGCTTGTGGCATACGGCGCATCCATTCTAACTCTGTACGGTATAGATTATTGGCACGAGCAATCTCTGCTCTTGTGTTATCAATACGCTCTTGACGTTTCTCAAGGTAATAGGCATAATTGCCCTTATAAGTATATATCGTGTTGTTGTCTAGTTCAATGATCGTATTACATACATTATCTAGGAAATAACGATCGTGGGTAACCATAAGGATGGTTTTGTTGCCACGTTGAAGATAATTCTCCAGCCATTCTATCATTTCTAGGTCGAGATGATTGGTAGGTTCGTCGAGGATCAGAAAGTCGGGCTCTAAAATCAAAGTGTTAGCCAGTGCCACGCGCTTCTGTTGTCCCCCGCTGAGTTCGCCCATTGGTTGCTCAAGATTATAGATCTTCAGCATAGTGAGGATTTGTTTAGCTTTTAAAATTTTCTCCTCACTGCCTTGATGATTGAAGCAAGCATCAAGCACAGTTTCTGTAGGGTCAAACTGTGTTGTTTGTTCGAGTAGTCCTACCTTGATATCATTGCGATAAACAATATTTCCTGCGTCGTAGCTCTCTTTACCGTTTAGAATTGAAAGTAGGGTAGACTTTCCTGTACCATTCTGAGCTACTAGTCCCACATGTTGTCCTTCTGCAATGGAGAAAGACATATCAGTAAACAGAACTTGTGCGCCAAAACTCTTTGATAAGTTTTGGACATCTAAATAAGGTTTCTGTGCCATTTGTCTTACCCCTGGAAAAGCCACACTAATTTGACCCACGCTGGCAAAGTATTTTAGACCCAGTAAAACGATTTATTATTGACCCACTAAATGCCCTGGTCGGGTGGGTCATTTTATTTCGCTATTACCTACCAATATTCTTTGCTTTTATCTTTCTAAGACTCTCTCCAGTTAGTTCTATTTGATATGAGCTATGCACGATTCTATCTAGTACAGCATCTGCCACGGTAGGGTCGCCTATTGCATCGTACCAGTTGTCCACAGGAAGTTGAGAAGATATGATAATCGACTTCCTTTCATGCCTATCTTCTATAATATCAAGTAATATAGGACGCTCTTTTGCATCTACAGGTACAAGGAAGGCATCGTCGAGGATTAACAAGCGACATCGCTCTATCTTCTTTAGCTCTGTTTCTAACGTTCCTTTATTCTTGGCGACTTTAAGTATCCCTAGTAATTTTGACATATTAGCATACATCGTTCTAATACCATTTTTACAAGCATGATAGCCTATAGCTGTAGCGATAAAACTTTTACCAGTTCCTGATGAACCAGTAATAAATATATTGCGTCCTTGCTTGATAAAATCAAGTGAGAGTATTCTCTCCATTTTGTTTTGGCTAAGGTTGCGATTGATATTATAATCTATTTGCTCAGGATAGGCTTTATATCTAAACCCTGCTGATTTTATGAGTCTTTCAATAGCAGCTGCGGAACGATAGTCCCATTCTCGAGATAAGAGCCATGATAAAAAGGCATCTGGTGTCATCGTATCTGCAATTGTAGTTGTTAGACTTTCTTCAAAGGCAGTTGCCATACCCGTAAGCCTCATTCTATGCATTAAATCAAGAGATAACTGATTCTTATCCATTTCTTGCACAATAGGTGCTGTCTTATTATTATTTAGTTCCATAGTTGTTTACTTTAATTGTTTGCTATTATTGTTATTATTGGATAATTGCTTTGAGAAATAATCCTTGCCTCGTATGTTCTTATGCGTTTTTGATTTATATTCAGGAGATAGCTCCATATTATCTTCATCCATAGATATATAGGAAGCATCATCACCCTTCTGTAGTATATCCTTTATCTCATTATAGCCATAGCGTCGTCCTTCCGAAGCACAGTTACAAGCTGCTACTAGACGAGCCATGCCATACTTCTTCTCCAGCGACATGATACCACGGCAAGAGCGGAAGGCTTTTGGTGGATATTTCATCTGCGTAGCGACTTCCTTGAGATAAAGCAGAAGGATGTTGTCTATTTGCCCTGCCCGTTGATATATTTCCTCCAAATCCTTTTCAAAGCTACCATGATGACCAGGAAGATTATGTGCATCTTTCTGTGAGTAGGTATAGGGAGTATCATCTCGCTGATGGATGGTAACTAACTTTAACCCATAGTAGATTTGAACATTGTCATTATCGTAAATAAGCTCCATACGTTTGCCGATATACTCTGTTGGAACACTATAACTATGCTTTCTTAGCATAACGAAGCTATTAGCCATGACAGTAGCAGACTTTCTAGACTTCATCTGATAGCGAGCGGTAGGAAGAGGACGAAGAAAATCTTTTTCCATTTCCTCAAATAGTTCTTGGCGGGATTCCTTACGTCCACTCAATCTACGGCTATTAAATGCTTCTAAAGATGTGCGTATAGCAATATTAAGTGATTCTAGATTATGGAAAATTTGCCCTTCAATATCTACATATACCGACCGATACATTAGCTTTACAGCATTCTCAACCAGTGCCTTGTCCTTGGGACGGCGCACCCTAGCTGGATAAACAGCCATGTCATAAAATTCAGCCATAGCAGCGAAGTCGTCATTGATAACAGGCTCATTACGATCACTGCGGATAACGGCTGATTTTAAGTTGTCAGGCACAACAGCCTTGGGTACACCACCAAAGAAATGAAGAGCATTCTCGCAAGCAACGATAAGGTCTTCCTTCTTCTGCGACCACACTGCCTCGCAATAGGTGTAATGACTGCATGGAAGGGTAGCCACAAAAACCTCTACCTTCCGCACCTCACCCGTCTGTTCTTCGACTATCTCTAGTTTATCACCCGCATAATCAATATACATCTGATCGCCAGCAAGGTGCTCTACATGTCCTACGGCTCGTGTTTGACATCTGTAGGCATGGATTGCGTGTTTGAAAGTAGAATACTGGTAACCATTAGGATGAGTTTTGAGATACTCCGTGTGAAGAGATAAGATAGAAACACCCTTCTTGCTAAGCCGTTTCACATAATCAGGAACAAGTGCCTCTAACTCCAACTTACGAGCAGAAGGCGGACGGTTACGAGAATGCCCATCTGAAAACAAGTCCGCTAGCTTATCATCTGAAAGCGACAGAATTTGCTCCATAGACAAGCCACTTTCTTGGAATTTACGGACATACTTGCGGAGGGTGTTACGAGATATATGGAAAGTACTAGAAATACTTCTTATTCCCATACCAGATGCGTAACAGCGCAATAAATTCTTTAATTTTGTCATATAAATAATAGTTTTATGTTTTTAATGCCGACCAGGACAGTAACACAAAACTACAAAATGACCCTAAAAAACTAGCGTTTCAAAGGGTCATTCTTATTTTGGCAAGGTGGGGCTGGTTATTTTAACCTTACTGGGTCTAAAATACTTGCCAGCGTGGGTCAAATTAGTGTGGCTTTTCCAACCCCTGCTGAATATTAGCGTTTATACTTTCAATATAATCAAGCACCTCTTCTTTTCCTGTTTTTTTCTCGGCAGAGGTAATGAAATAAGGGGGTAACTCTTCCCAAGTATCTTCTAGCTTTTTCATCCAAAGGAGCGCATTCGACTTTGCTCTACCTGCCGTCAGCTTATCAGCCTTTGTAAATATAATAGAAAAAGGCACATTGCTCTTACCTAGCCAGTCGATAAACTCGCGGTCGATAGTTTGCTGTTCATGGCGAATATCTATCAAAACAAACACGTTCATGAGTTGTTTGCGTTGTAAGATATATTGTGCTATCATCTGTTCTAGTTTGGCGCGAACAGATTTAGAATTCTTTGCATAACCATAGCCAGGAAGATCGACAAGATACCATTCTTTGTTGATAATAAAATGATTGATAAGCAATGTTTTACCGGGCTTAGATGAAGTTTTTGCTAAACCTTTATGATTACAAAGCATATTGATGAGGCTTGATTTGCCCACATTTGACCTGCCTATAAAAGCATATTCGGGCTTGTTATCTTCTGGACATTTAGAAACTGTGGGAGCAGATATTGTAAACTCTGAATTTTTAATAATCATAATTGCTAAATATTTAGTTACAAAGATACTAAAAAGTAAACAGTAGTGGTTGTTAGGTTAAGAGAATTTTGTATTTTTGCAGAAAATACGCAATGATGAAACAAATAAATTGGGGGTTTATAGGCTGTGGCGAGGTTACCGAGCAGAAATCTGGTCCAGCGTTTAATCTAATTGCTGGTTCGCATGTTATGGCTGTGTTTAGCCGTAGCGAACAAAAAGCGCGCAAGTATGCAGAAAAACACAATATAAGAAAGTGGTATACCGATGCTCAAGCTTTAGTGGACGATCCCGATGTAAATGCCATTTATATAGCAACGCCACCTGCTGCCCATGCTACTTTTGCCATTATGGCAATGCAGGCAGGTAAGCCTTGTTATATCGAAAAGCCATTGGCAGCTTCGTATGATGACTGTGTGCGTATTAATCGTATTTCGGAGAAAACGGGAGTGCCATGTTATGTGGCTTATTATCGACGTTATCTGCCCTATTTTCAGAAAGTAAAGCAGATGATTACTGAAGGGGTTGTGGGCAAAGTACTTACTATTCAGGTGCGTTTTGCTGTTCCACCACGCGATCTTGACTATACTCAAGGCGAGGAACTTCCGTGGCGTTTGCAATCGAATATATCAGGAGGTGGTTATTTTTATGATCTCGCCCCACATCAGCTCGATTTGTTGCAAGACATATTTGGTGTTATCGTAAAGGCGCATGGCTATACGGCAAATAGGCGAGGATTATATAATGGAGTAGAAGATACTGTTAATGCTGTATTTCGCTTTGAGAGTGGGCTGACGGCTAGTGGTGCTTGGTGCTTTGCTGCCCACGAGAGCGCACGTGAAGATAGAATAGAAATATTTGGCGAAAAGGGTAGGCTAGCTTTCTCTGTATATACTTATGACCCTATTCGTTTACATACGAGTGAGGGGATTAAGAATATAGAAGTGGAAAATCCTGCCTATGTTCAGTTGCCTATTATCAAATCGGTTATTGAGGATATGCAGGGATTGGGAGTATGCCAATGTACAAGTATTAGTGCAACACCTACTAATTGGGTTATGGATAGAATATTGGGTAAGATCTAGGGAAAGTTGTGAGAAAAAACTCACTACGATTTTTTTTATGAAAACATTTGTTTTGCGCTTAGGATTATTATGCCTTCTTTTTCTTTACTTTACACAAGTTTCCTTTGCTAATGAGATAAAGGAGAAAGATATTGTGGAAAGTAATTTAGATACTGTGCGGTGGATGAGAAGAGATACTACTTCCCAATGGTATCAACGACAATTGCGCAAGGCTAGAAAAGTAGTGCATCGCTTTAACGAAATAGACACAACTTATATAGAGCCACAGCGATATAACTTTACTGTTATGTTGCAAAATACTAATACTTACGAACATTATCGACTTAGTAGCTCATCGCATCAGAGTATTTCACTTGCGCCTAGAGCTAGTATAAAGATAGGTCCTTATTTTGGCTGGAGGTGGATATTTTTAGGCTATACGCTTGATGTACGCCATTTCGATTTGTTTAGTGGTAGTAAAAGTACGAAGCAAGAATACGATTTGAGTTTGTATACTTCCATGATAGGGATTGATCTTTATTATCGCAAAACAGGTAGCGATTTTAAAATTCGCCAACTCTATTTGGGTAAAGATATTAATACAGAGACTTTACGTGGGGTGGATTTTGGAGGATTATCCTCAAGTATCCGTGGTTTCAATATTTACTATATTTTTAATCATAGGCATTTCTCTTATCCTGCAGCATTTAGTCAGAGTACCGTACAAAGAAAATCGGCAGGTAGCCCACTTATTGGTGTTGGTTATACAAGTCATAAGTTGTCTGTAAATTGGGATGAGCTAAATAGTCTTATCCATGATCGCTTGCAGGGTACAAATCCAGAAGCTCAACTTGATAGTACCATAATGTTTGAACAAGTGAAATATAAAGATATATCCATAAGTGGTGGTTATGCTTATAATTGGGTGTTCAAAAAGAATTGGCTTTTAGCAGCTTCATTATCTTTGGCACTGGCATACAAAACTAGTTCGGGTGATCTAAAGAGTAATAATAATATAGGTAACTTTGATTTTAAGAATATCAATATTGACGCTATTGGTCGGTTTGGATTAGTATATAATAATAGTAAGTGGTATGCAGGTATGAGTGCTATTCTACATGCTTACAATTATCGGAAAGAAAACTTTTCTACGAATAACTTTTTTGGTAGTGTGAACCTCTATGCTGGTTTAAACTTTGGTAGAAAAAAGGCATCCAAAAAGAAAAAGAAATTATGAATTTGATAATAACTATAATAACTGCTATCTTGCTAATATCATGTACTGCCAAGGCTAAACAGCGAGAAACTTTTCAACGGAATACTCCAGACCAATTAAAAACGCTTGCTTGTGATACAATGAATATTAAATACATTGTAAACATGGATATGGAGGAAGTTAAGCAGATAGAGCATTTTATGAAGTTGTTTGCTATTTATAACCAGAAGCATAGCAAAGAGACTACCTTAATTTATATAGCAAGACAGTTTGTTGGTATACCCTATGTAGCACATACGCTTGATAAAACAGATGATGAACGGTTAGTAATCACTTTAAAAGGAATGGACTGCACCACTTATGTTGAAAACGTGGTAGCCTTTGCTCAATGTGCATTTAATAATAAAACAAAATGGTCTGACTTTCTTAATGCGATAAAGCAAGTGCGTTATCGTGGAGGTAAGCTTAGTTATGAAAACCGTTTACATTACTTTGATTGGTGGTTAGAAGATAATGAGAAGAAGGGATTTGTAAAAGAGATGAATACCCTAGAATTTCCTTTTACGGCTACACAAACACTCAAGATAAATTATATGAGTGAAAACTATCTGTCGTATAATATGCTGCGAAATCACCCTGAACGAGTAAAAGCATTAAAGCTTTTAGAGGATAAAACAAATGGTAAGGTGGTACGTTATATTCCTACTTCTGCACTCAATGATAATACTACCCTACGTAAGGCAATTCATAATGGGGATATTCTAGGGTTAGTAACTAATAAGAAGAACCTAGATACTACTCATCTCGGAATAGCCATTTGGCATAAAGACGGACTTTATTTACTGAATGCTTCTAGCTTAAAGAAGAATGGAAGTAAGGTTGTGGAGCCTACTGAAACGCTCTATCAGTATCTTAAAGCTCGTCCTTTTAATCTTGGGGTGAGAGTGGGTAGGATAGAGCAATCAACGCTCTACTAACATTATCATATCTCCTTCTATTATAACCTTTTCCTCTGCTAACATCTCTTCAAGGATGTTTAAGGTTATTACCTCGTCTACGTATATGACTTTTATCTCTGTTATATGATGGTGTTTACCATCACTTAGCAGTATCATTATTCGCTCTTCTATATTCGCTGCTTGTGCTTTTTCTTTTTTGTGATAATCGGAAAGGCAAACATCACACTGCTCACAATCTTCTGTTTTTGTTTCACCAAAATAGCTCAACAATTGACGACTGCGACATACTCTTTTATTTTCAGCATAGGCTATCACTGCATTTATACGCGTTGTAAACTCTGCTTTTCTATTTTCATATATATGCTCTGATAGAATAAGGTTCTCACCATCTTCACGATCACGTAAATAGGTGATAAGAGGCACCTTACGGCGAGGAATAAAACTAATGATACGTTTCTTATTAAGTTCTATCAATGCCATATAAGTTTGGTTCGTATCTATGCCTGCTTGCTGTGCTACCCAGCTCTCATCAATAAAGCAGTAATCAGAAAATAATCCACCATAACAACGTAACAACGCTGTAACGACATCGTTCTCATTTTTTGATAGAGCGTTGAGACGGTAAAGATCATCACGATTTAATAAGAAGTGTACACGCGCACTATTATCAGGATTAGGCTCATAGTTAAGATACCCAGCACGATGAATGATTTGTAAAGCCGAATTAACACGAGTAGGAAAGTGTTTGAAATTAACACTAAACTTGTCGATAGGAAATTCAAAGGTATGCCCTGCACCACTTCCTACACCTAGTTGATAGAAATAAGCTAGGTGATCATATACCTGTCTTATATATTCTTTTGGTGGAAAAGTTTCCTCTATACGGTTGGTAAGTTTTGCTTTGTCATGTCCATTGTAGAGCATTACGGCATAAGCCTTTTCTCCATCTCTTCCAGCTCTTCCTGCTTCTTGGAAGTAAGCTTCAAGCGAACTAGGACAATCAATATGAATAACCAACCTAACATCAGGTTTATCTATACCCATACCAAAGGCATTTGTTGCCACCATTACACGCACTTTATCAGCTTGCCATTCGGTCTGTCTTTGATCTTTCACAGTATGCTCTAACCCTGCATGATACCAAGTGGCTGAAATTCCCTTTTTAAGTAGTAGTTCAGCAGTTTCCTTTGTTCGTTTTCTACTTCTACAATATACAATAGCAGTCTTAGGAATGGCAGTGAGGATATGGATCATCTCTGCATTCTTATCCTCTGTTTCACGTACAATATAAGCAAGGTTCTTACGTTCAAAACTCATACGAAAGACATTCTTATGAGCAAAACAGAGTTGTTCTTGAATATCATCAATGACTGCTGGAGTTGCAGTTGCTGTAAGAGCTAGGATTGGTATGTTGGGAATAAGTTTTCGGATATTTGCAATGGCTAGATAGGATGGTCGAAAATCATAGCCCCATTGGCTAATACAATGGGCTTCATCTACTGTGATGAAGCTCACTTTTATGCGCTTTAGTTTTGTCTGAAAAATGTCGGAAGCTATACGTTCTGGCGATATATAAAGTAATTTTACACCTCCAAAAATACAATTTTCAAGCGTAGCTACAATTTCGTTACGGTTCATACCAGAATAAATTGCAGCCGCTTGGATACCTTTTCGCTTTAAATGATCCACTTGATCTTTCATCAAAGCAATAAGGGGTGTGATTACAATACATACTCCTTCCTTAGCTAAAGCAGGTACTTGGAAAGTAATTGACTTACCACCACCAGTAGGCATCAAGCCAAGAGTATCTTTCCCCTCACCTATACTTTCTATGATGTTTTGTTGTATGCCCCGGAAGTTCTCATACCCCCAATACTGTTGTAGAATATCTTTATAGGTCATGGGTACTAATCTGTAAAAAGCGGAAAAGAAAAAAACTATTCACTCTCGGTACGTCGAATATCTTCTATTTGTAATTGCACTAGATTGCGTTTGAACACATTCTCCTCAATAGTAAACGCGATGTCAAACGATCGCTTCGATTTAATATATCTTGCAGAGGCACTTTGTCCGAAGGCAATACCATTCATTACGTTGTTTGATTTCGAGTCAACAAGCTCTAATTTAATATGTTCTTGCTCTCTACCCACCACTTTGCTAGTACCAAAATCGTATACACCTTCTGTCGAGAATATTGGTTTAGGATTGCTAGGACCAAAGGGAGCAAAGCGCTTTAAATCGTTATGCAATTTCTTAGTAATGTCCTTAAAATCAATATTGGCATCAATATTAAGAATTGGTTCTTGCTGATGTGGCTGAATATGGTTGTCAATAAAGGCTTGTAATCGTTCACGGAAAGTTTTTACATCAGCCCATTTAAGGGTTAAGCCTGCAGCATAAGTATGACCTCCAAAATTGATTAATAGGTCTCGACAGCTTTTTATAGCCTCGTAGATATCAAAGCCTGCCACACTACGAGCTGATCCTGTAGCATACTCTCCATCTTTAGTAAGGACAATAGTTGGGCGAAAATAGATTTCAGTTAATCGTGAAGCTACAATACCTACCACACCTTTTTTCCAATGCTCATCATACAGTACAATACTCGATTGATGTTTCTGGTTTTCCAAGCGCTCTACAATATTGTTTGCTTCTTCTGTCATCTGACGATCCACGCCCTTACGCTGTTCGTTATATTCGTCAATGTGTTTAGCTGCTTTTACAGCTTCAGCAAAGTCGCGTTCTACAAGAAGATCTACACTCTCTTTGCCTGTTTCCATACGTCCACTAGCATTGATACGAGGTCCTATCTTAAAAATAATGTCGCTCATCTCTAGTTCACGTTCTGATAGCCCACAAATATCAATAATAGCTTTCAAGCCGAGACTAGGGTTTTGATTCAATTGTTTTAACCCATGATAGGCTAAAATTCGGTTTTCATCTACAACAGGAACTAAGTCGGCTGCTATGCTTACAGCACAAAAGTCGAGTAGGGGAACAAGCCTAGAAAAAGGAATATTATTATTCTTTGCAAAAGCTTGCATAAACTTGAAGCCCACACCACAACCACAAAGATGCTTAAAAGGATAACTATCATCTTTGCGTTTAGGGTTAAGAATAGCTACAGCTGGAGGCATTATTTCGTCAGGTACGTGGTGATCGCAGATAATAAAGTCGATGCCTTGCTCCTTTGCATAAGTAATCTCTTCTATAGCTTTGATGCCACAGTCGAGAATAATGATTAGCTTTACACTTGTTTCTTTAGCAAAATCAATACCTTTTTTGCTTACTCCATAGCCTTCTTCATAGCGATCTGGAATATAATAATCAATATTTGAATAATATTGACGCAAGAATTTATAAACCAATGCTACCGATGTACATCCATCTACATCATAATCGCCATAAACAAGAATACGTTCTTTACGCCCCATAGCATCATTCAAACGATCGACGGCAGCATCCATATCCTTCATTAGAAACGGATTAATTAAGTCGGCTAACTGCGGACGAAAGAAGCGTTTAGCTGCACTTTCAGTAGTGATGCCACGCCTTATTAGAATAAGGGCGAGTATAGGGCTAATGCTCAACTTCTCTCCTAATTCCTTAGCAGCACTCTCTTCTTGCTGAGTTGGTGATATATGTTTCCACGTAAAGTGCATTTTGTTTAAATTTGTTTCAGCTGTAAAGTTACAAAAAAAAGCGTAAATCGGTTAAGATTTACGCTTTTAATATTTTCTTTTGATCTAACAATATTATATGCCTAGCTTCTTACGAATATCCTTTGGCACTGCATTCTTGTTAACCATGAAGTCCATTGTGTTTGCTGCAATGAAGGTCTTTGTGATATACCAAATACCTTTATAAGCACCTGTTTCACCCCAAGAATTCTTTACCATATAGTATTCCTTGCCATTCTGATCTTTAGCAATACCAAAGATTACCATACCGTGATCATCAGTAAGTTCCCAATTATCAAAACGTTCCTGACGTAGCTCTTGTGAAGCCTTTACTTCTGGCACGTTAACGCCAAGTTCGGCAATGATATCTTTTTTCTTAGCAGCAGAAAGACCCAACCAACGAGCCATATCGCTACCTTTAGTGCTTTGAATCTTCTTGCCATCAACCATGTATGCAAGACCATCGCGAGTGAACCCTGGTTCACTAACATCACCACCCCATGCAATAGTGTAACCATTCATAACAGCGTTATCAATGATCTTCATCATTTCTTCCATAGGTAAGTTCCATGAAGCAGGCTGACGCCAGTTGTCTTGTACCTCTACAGGGAATGCTGTATAGAAAGGATGGTGGGTATAAGAGGTAAATGTTTCATAATCGTTCCAATTTAGTCCAAGACTAGCAGCAAAAGACTTTGGAGTGTAGGTCTTGCCTTTGTAAGTGAAACTTTCTGGACACTTACCAAGATAAGCATCTAAAATAGACTGTAATCCTTGTTTCCATTGGTTAGAAATCTTAGGAGCCTTATTAGTAGCAACAGCTTTTACATAAGGTTCCATAACAGAGAAGAACTCATTGAAGTTATAAAGAGAGTCGCCTGTCAAAGAACCAGGGAAAGGCATAGCGTCTTGTGGGCAAATACCATAATTTTTTAAAACATAGAGTACATCATATGCCGAGCCACCTTGAGAGAACTGAGCATCACCGTGCATACGAACAACGGTTTTAGCACGATCCATATAGTTTTTGTTAGCAACAAAGCTCTCGCATAGATCATAAGTTTTGCCTGTCTTTTTTAAGATCTCTGCTTCAAAGAAACTTAAAGTAGAGTAGTCCCAACAAGTACCTGAACGATTTTGATCCTTAATACTTGTAATAGGGTTCTCCTTTACAATAGTAAATACAGGCTTGTTAGCCTTTGCAGCTTCCTTTTGATCGGCTGCACTTACAGATGTCGCAAAAAGAACGGCAGCTGTCAATGTTAGAATTTTATTCATACTTCTTTTTTTAGCCCCTTTCAAACTCTGTCTTTTTATAATCTTTGAGTCTTATTAGAGGTTTTAAATTTTATAGTTAATAAATAGTTAGTTATTAATTCGAAGCCATATAATCCTCAATATCCTTTGGATGATAAGGAATTCTGTCTTTACCAATGAAGCGACAACCGTCTTTTGTAATTAAGATGTCGTCCTCTATACGAATACCTCCAAAGTCCTTATACTTGTCAAGATCATCGAAGTTTAAGAAGTCTGCACAATATCCACTTGCTCTCCAATCGTCAATAAGATCAGGAATAAAGTAGATACCAGGCTCATCAGTAACCACAAAGCCTTCTTCCAAACGTCTTCCCATACGTAAAGCGTTAGTACCAAACTGTTCTAGGTTAGGGCGTGTTTCTTCGTCAAAGCCAACATTAATTTGGTCAAGTGCCTCCATATCGTGTACATCCATTCCCATCATGTGTCCTAAGCCGTGTGGTAAAAATATAGCATGTGCGCCTGCTGCAAGCGCATCATCGGTGTTGCCCTTTGCTAGACCTAGTTCCTTCATACGATCGAAGATAATGCGACAAACTGCAAAATGTACGTCTTTATATTTCATACCTGGCTTAGAAATAGCCAATGCGGCATCGTGTGCTTCCTCTACAGCAGAATAAATATCCAACTGACGTTGAGTAAACTTGCCATTTACAGGAAATGTTCTAGTATTGTCAGAGCAGTAATGCTCCATCGTTTCACCGCCACAATCGCATAATACCAAACGTCCATCTTTCAAAATGTTCATAGATGGATTTCCGTGCATAATCTCACCATGTTGTGAGAAGATAATAGGGAACGAAACCATTGACCCTAACGAGTTAGCAATGCCTTCTATCTGACCAGCGACAAACTTCTCTGTTAGTCCAGGCTTGGTGATACGCATTGCCGTTGTGTGCATGTTATAGCCAATAATAGCAGCACGTTCTAGCTCTTCAATCTCTGCTACACTCTTTACCGATCGCATCTTGACAACGGCTTTAATCAACTCTAAGCTAGCTGCTTCTTTCTGCCTGCTAGGGTGAATGCCTAACAAATCGAAGATTTGAATTTTA
Organism: Prevotella bivia DSM 20514; assembly: GCF_000262545.1. GTDB lineage: Bacteria > Bacteroidota > Bacteroidia > Bacteroidales > Bacteroidaceae > Prevotella > Prevotella bivia. The sequence continues at coordinate 73,275 of NZ_JH660660.1, forward strand.
ATGTCTGCACGATAAGGTGGCAAGAAATGAATTTTACGCTTTAAGCGTATAGCCTCTTGGCATACCTCATCTAAATGCTTCATTGGAGCAGTAGCAGCTACGCCTACAGCTTCAGCCATATCCTTTACAGAGTCAACACTACCAAACCAAACAATATCTTCTATATCAATATCATTACCGATTAATAACTCCTTGTCGTTATCAACGTCAATAACACCAACCAAACCCTCTCTTTGTTGTCCAAAGTAGTAGAGAAAAGAAGAATCTTGTCGAAATGGAGAATATCCATTTGCAGGGCAGTTTGCAGGCGAGTCATTATTTCCAAATAAAACAATGATACCACTTTTAACAAGCTTTTTTAGCTCATTACGCCTTTCTATGTATGTATCTTTGCTAAACATGTTGTAAGTTTTATAGTATATTGATTATGCTGCAAAGATAAGTAATTTCATTTTAATTATGTAACTTTGTCATGTAAAAATTCGAAACTTTATGCAAATAAATAAGAATACAGGGCTTGTTTTAGAAGGTGGTGGGATGCGTGGCGTTTTTACATCGGGCGTTTTAGATGCTTTTATGATGTATGGACAATGGTTTCAGTATATTGTAGCAGTGTCGGCAGGGGCATGTAATGGCTTATCGTATATGAGTCGCCAACCTTGCCGTGCACGTATATCAAATATAGAAATGCTCAACAAATATAACTATATTGGTTTGCGCCATTTGATTACTCAAGGCTGTATTTTTGATCCAAAGCTATTGTATGAGAAGTTTCCTTTGGAGCTTATTCCTTTCGATTATACCGAGTATTTTAATAATATCAGTCGAGGATGTTCCTTCGAATTTGTTACGACGAATTGTTTAACGGGAAAAGCTGAGTATTTGGAAGAAACTGAAGGTAATATACAGAGGGTAAATAAATTAGCCAGAGCTTCTTCAAGTTTGCCTTTTGTTAGTAAGATTGTTAATATTGATGGTGTTCCAATGCTTGATGGAGGTATTGTCGATTCAATTCCTATAGAACGTGCTATTGATAAAGGACACGAAACAAATGTTGTGGTATGCACACGAAACAAAGGGTGGCGCAACAGTGGTCGTGATATAAAAATCCCACCTTTCCTTTATCGCAATTATCCTAATTTACGTAAAGTATTAAGTCGGCGAATAGCTGTTTATAATGCTCAACTTAAACTAGTGGATCAGCTTGAAGCAGCAGGCAAAATTATAGTCATTCGCCCTGAGCATCCTGTAGAAGTGAGTAGAATGGAAAAAGATACTGCAAAATTGGAAGCTTTGTATAATGAAGGATTTCAACTAGGTGAATTTTTTGTTAAGCAAAACAGAATAGGATAATTAGGTTGGATATAGGTGTAATTGTCTTTTTATTTTGCTATGTTCTCGAAAAGAAATAGCTCTTACTATGGCAAAGGATTACCTTTTACATTGCAAAGGGATTTTATGCTTTTATGGGTGAAGGATAAATTATAGTACTAGTTGATAGTGTAATAAAGTTACTATAAACCTATGCTATAAGGAAAGCTGTTTATTTATAAACTTTTTGAATAGTCTAAATAAAGCATAATTTCTTTTGTGATTCCCTGATTTTAAAGTAACTTTGTGGAAATTTTGGTGTATTATACCCTTTGATGAATATGGTAAAAAAGCGAAATAAAGCCCGCAAACAGCATAGTTTACAAATAGTAACTCTTTGTATTAGCACTGCTATGGTGTTAATATTAATAGGAATGGTGGTTCTTACAGTGTTTACTAGTAGGAACTTGAGTTCTTTTGTGAAAGAAAATCTAAGTATTACGATGATCTTACAGCCTGATATGGACGAGCAAGAAGCTGCTACTTTATATCAGCAAGTAAAATCAGAATGTTTTGTGAATGTTGCTAATTATACAAGCAAAGAACAAGCATTAGCAGATGGAACAAAAGAGCTTGGTGCTAACCCTGCTGAATTTGCTGGTCAGAACCCTTTTACGGGAGAGATAGAGGTAAACTTGAAAGCTGATTATGCTAATAACGATTCTATTGCTTGGATTGCAAAAGATTTAAAATCGCATCGTGGTGTGAGCGATGTTACTTATCGCCAAGATCTCGTAAAGAGTGTAAATGATATGCTAAGCAAGATAGGAATTGTACTAGTAGTGATCGCTATTTTGCTTACTATCGTTTCATTTTCGTTGATCAATAACACTATCCGCTTGAGCGTTTATGCACGCCGTTTCTCCATTCATACGATGAAACTCGTTGGTGCATCATGGAATTATATTCGTGCACCTTTCTTGAAACGTGCCGTATTGCAAGGCTTTGTTTCTGGGTTGATAGCGATTTTGGTTTTGGGTGGTTGTGTATTCTCTTTGTACACATACGAGCCAGAGATCACCACTGTGCTTTCATGGGGAATATTGTTGATAACAGCAGTAATTATGCTAGGTTTTGGTATCTTTATTGCAACCTTGTGTTCATGGTTATCAGTCAATCGCTTCTTGCGTATGAAAGCTGGAGATTTGTATAAGATTTAAGAAAACATATTCAGATATTTTTTAATATGGATAAGCAGAACTTGGCTTTTAGTAAAGCTAATTTTATCTTGATGGCAATAGGAATAGCTATTGTCATCCTAGGGTTTATATTAATGAGTGGAAGCAGCTCTAATGAGCATTTCTTTAATACTGACATATTTAGCTTCCGTCGCATTACATTAGCTCCTATTGTAACCTTTATAGGTTTTGTGTCTATTATTGGAGCTATTATTTATAAACCTAAAGGCAACACAGAGGAATAATGACTTTAATTCAAACGATTATCATTGCCATTGTCGAGGGGTTGACGGAGTTCTTGCCAGTATCATCGACAGGACATATGATTATTACTCAAAATCTTTTAGGTGTAAAGCAAGGCGATCCGTTTGTGCATGCTTTTACCTTCATTATCCAGTTTGGGGCTATCCTTTCTGTGGTATGTTTGTATTGGAAGAAGTTCTTTAGTTTTAAGCATGTACCATCTTATGAGGAGGATGATGGTAAAACCCCTTTTATGCGTTTTATCAACTTTTATTGGTTGCTTTTTATAGGCTGTTTACCAGCAGGTATTGTTGGCTTAGTTGCTAAGAAAAGCGGCTTACTCGATTGGTTGCTCGACTCGGTGTCTGTAGTTGCTATAACCTTGGTATTAGGTGGTTTCTTTATGCTTTTCTGCGATAAAATTTTCAATAAAGGACGAGAAGAAAATAAAGTTACTGTAAGGCGAGCTTTGCGTATTGGCTTGTTTCAGTGTCTTTCGGTTATTCCTGGTATGAGTCGATCTATGTCTACGATTGTAGGTGGTATGGCAAATGGTTTGACGCGTAAGCGTGCTGCTGAGTTTTCATTCTTTGTAGCAGTGCCTTTAATGGCTGCAGCTACTGTACTCGACTTATTCGATTTAATGAAAGAGGGTACAGGTTGGGTTACTACTCACAACCTTACAGTTTTAGGACTTGGCTGTGTTGTTGCCTTTGTCGTGGCATTATTGGCAATGAAATGGTTTGTTAGTTTCCTTACAAAATATGGTTTCCGTATGTTCGGTTGGTATCGTATTATTGTTGGTGGCATCATTTTAGCATTATTGGCAATGGGTGTTGATTTGAATATGGTCGGTTAAACGATTTTTTGCTCTACCTTAATTATATATATGAATTTTAGAGAAGGAGTAATTATTCCGATAGATAAGCCTTATGGCATTACCAGCTTTAAGGCATTGGCTCATGTGCGTTATCTTTGCACACAAGCTAATGGCGGTAAGGTGAAGATAGGTCATGCAGGCACACTCGATCCGCTAGCAACAGGTGTATTAATCCTTGCTACGGGTAAGAAAACAAAGCTCATTGAAACGCTTCAGGCGCATACAAAGGAATATGTAGCAACCTTGCAGTTAGGAGCTACTACCCCTAGCTATGATATGGAACATGAGGAGAACGAAACTTTTCCAATTGAGCATATTACAGGGGACTTGATAAAAAATACGTTACAAACCTTTGTGGGAGAAATACAGCAAGTGCCACCTACTTATAGTGCAGTGAAAGTGGACGGTCAGCGAGCTTATTCTTTGCGGCGTGATGGTCAAGATGTGCAGTTGAAGCCAAAAACAGTTCAAATAGATGAGATAGAACTCATTACCTTTGATCAAGATAAAATGCAGATTACCATTCGTGTGGTCTGTGGAAAAGGAACCTATATTCGTGCATTGGCAAGAGACTTTGGAAGAGCTATTAATAGCGGGGCTTATCTTACTGCTTTGCGACGAACACGAGTAGGCGAAATAAAAGTAGACGATTGTGTTAACTATGATAAATTTGAAGCATGGTTGAACACTCAAACAATAGAAAACGAAGAAAAATAAAATATCGATATGAAGCTTTCACAATTTAAATTCAACTTACCCGAAGAGCAAGTAGCTCTCTATCCACATTCTTCTGAACGTGTGCTAAAGCGCGCAGATGGAAGTGAGCAGAAGTTTACTGTTGTTCGTCGTGATGAAGGTCGTTTAATGGTAGTTCACCGCAAATCTGGTAAAATAGATATGTTTAAAGGTGATATTACTGACAAACCTAAGGAGGAAGATTACATACGCTTTCGCGATGTGCTAGATTATTTCGGTGAGGGCGATACCTTTATCTTTAATGACACAAAGGTTTTCCCAGCACGATTGTATGGCACAAAGGAGAAGACTGATGCTAAGATAGAAGTTTTCCTTTTGCGCGAATTGAATGCTGAAATGCGTTTATGGGATGTTCTTGTAGAGCCTGCTCGTAAAATCCGTATTGGTAATAAACTGTTCTTTGACGAGTCGGGAACTATGGTGGCAGAGGTGATTGATAATACTACTTCACGTGGTCGTACACTTCGCTTCCTTTACGATTGTGATCATGAAGAATTTAAGCGTGAACTCTTTGCATTGGGTGAAGCTCCATTGCCACGCTACATAATTGATAATCGTCCTAAGGAAGAAGGAGAAGAATTTGCGCATGCTACAGCGGATGATTTAGAGAATTTCCAATCGGTATTTGCAAAGAATGAAGGTGCAGTATCAGCTCCTGGTACGAATATCCACTTCTCAGAACACATGATGAAGATGATGGAAATAAAAGGCTTGAAAAGTGCTTTTGTTACCTTGCATTGCGGTTTGGGCAGTTTTCACGATATTGAAGTGGAAGACTTGACCAAGCATAAGATGGATTCAGAGGAGATGCACATCAATGCAGAGGCTTGTGAAATAGTAAATAAGACAAAGCTAGGAGGTCATAAATTATGTGCTGTTGGGGCTAGTGTCGTTAAAGCTTGTGAGTCATCTGTAGGCACAGATGGATTGCTAAAAGAGTATGATGGGTGGACTAATAAGTTTATTTTCCCTCCATACAACTTTGGCTTGGCTGATTCTATGCTTGTAAACTTTTATCATCCATATTCTGTTCTTTTGATGGAAACAGCGGCTTTCGGTGGTTATGATCTTATCATGGAGGCATACGATTTAGCTGTTAAGAATGGCTATATGTTCGGAAGTTTTGGCGATTCTATGTTAATACTGAACGATTAGAGGACGATGCACACTATTTACCTTGCCCTTGGCACTAATCTTGGCGATAAGCACGCATTAATGCTTGAGGCAATAGATCAGATAAATAAGAAGATTGGCACAATTTTGTGCCAATCTTCTTTCTATGAAACAGAGCCTTGGGGGTTTGTAAGCAATAATACTTTCCTTAATGCTTGTGTAAAGGTTGAAACTGAACTTTCTGTATGGAAAGTTTTAAATACCACACAAGCAATTGAAAAGGAAATGGGGAGAACAAAGAAGTCGGTAGATGGGCATTATTCCGATCGACCAATGGATATTGATATTCTTTTTTATGATGATCTGCATATTAATACTCCACAACTTATTATTCCTCATCCCAAGATGCTTGAACGTGAGTTTGTTATGAAGCCACTAAGCGAGATTAGAATAGAATAAAAGGAGTGTTAATACTAAAGTTAAAGCAACACTATTTGCTTAAATAAATTTAAATATATCAGATTTTATGTATAGTAAACTTGACTTTATGGAAAGTTTACTGTATTTTTGTGTTGTGTACTAAATAATTAAGCTTATGAAATCTGAATTTCTTTTTCCACATGCGTACAAAAAGTTTGCTTACTGTATGCTTGTTCCTTGTTTTATTCTATTGGTATTAATGATGCTTGGTATTGATAGCTTAAATTGGTTAGATGATTCTACTATTAACTTTACTACATTAGCAGTAGGAGTAGGTCCTTTTGGTAATAGCCCTATTATAAGGCTTAATAATGAAGGCATGTTATTTGAGTTATTGTATATCCTTACGTTAGGTTCACTCTCTATTATTTGTTTTTCAAAAGAGGCAGAAGAAGATGAGTTTATGTATAGCTTACGTTTACGTGCCTTGGTTTGGTCTTTTAAAGTATTTACTCTCTTTTTAATTCTAGCTACATGGTTTTGTTTTGGCTTTGTTTATCTCTATGTAGTTCTCTTTGCTTTCATATTGTTCCATGTGCTTTTCATTATACGTTTTCAACTATATTTGTATCAAATGAGGAGGAATAGCAATGAAGAATAATATTCGTGTGCAACGGGCTATTAGGAGAATGACACAAGCACAACTTGCCGAGCTCATAGGTGTGTCTCGACAAACGATAGTAGCAATAGAGAGTGAGAAATATGTTCCTTCTACACTACTTAGCCTCAAGATAGCACGTGTGTTTGAGAAGCGTGTAGATGATATTTTCGAACTTGAAGAGGGTGAGTAAGGTTTTATTTTCTTCTTTCAAGATTTACAAATCTAAACGCTGGGTGATCGTCTGTAGCTTCGTGTTCTTCGCAGAAAGTTTCTGTATATAGAGTGCGATCGAAGAGCGGAAAGAAAGTGTCAGCATTCTTTGGAGTAGCTTCAATCTCTGTAAGGCACAACTCATTTGCAATGGTTAATGCCTCTTTATAGACAGAAACACCACCTATTATATATACGTGTTCATCATTATGGCACGATGCAAGAGCTTCCTGAAGTGATGGATAAACATCGCATCCTAGGAAGCTTTTTTCGCTTCTGCTTAGTACGATATTACGGCGATTAGGCAAAGCTCCTTTTGGTAATGACTCAAATGTGCGCCGTCCCATAATAATGGTATGCCCAGTTGTTAGCTGTTTGAAGCGTTTTAGATCTTCTTTGATGAAGTAAATAAGTTTGTTTTGGTAACCAATAGCATTGTTTTGTGCAATGGCTACGATAATAGAAAGGTGCATAAATAAGAGTTGAGAGTTGAGAATTGAGAGTTGAGAATTGAGCCTCTTTATATTAGCTTTTAAACTTAAATAGGCTCAATTCTCAACTTTGAATTATACAGCAACAATACCTGAAATATGTGGATAAGGGGCGTAATCCTCTAGTTGGAAATCTTCATAGTTGAAGCTAAAGAGATCTTTAACATCAGGATTAATGTTCATTTTTGGTAGAGGACGAGGAGTGCGTGTAAGTTGAAGCTCTACTTGTTCAAGGTGATTTAGATATAAGTGGGTATCCCCCGTTGTATGGATAAATTCACCAGCCTCTAGTCCTGTTACCTGTGCCATCATCTGAAGAAGGAGGGCATAAGATGCAATGTTGAAAGGAACTCCTAAGAACGTATCGGCAGAACGTTGATAGAGTTGTAGAGATAGTTTACCACTTGCTACATAAAACTGGAAAAGGCAGTGGCAAGGTGGGAGAGCCATATTTTCTACTTCAGCAGGGTTCCATGCAGAGACAAGCATACGGCGTGAGTCTGGTGTATTTTTGATTTGCTCTAAAACATTCTTTATTTGATCGATAGCCCCACCTTTATAATCTGGCCACGAACGCCATTGATGACCATAAATAGGACCTAAATCGCCATTTTCATCTGCCCATTCATTCCATATTCGTACACCATGCTCTTGAAGATACTTTACATTGGTATCACCATTAAGAAACCACAATAATTCGTAAATGATACTCTTTAAATGGAGTTTCTTTGTAGTGAGCAAAGGAAACCCATCAGCCATATTAAAGCGCATTTGATGCCCAAACACAGAAAGCGTTCCTGTACCTGTTCTATCTTCTTTTTTCACACCTTCTGTAGTGATGCGGCGTAGCAAGTCTAAGTATTGTTTCATTATTTTATTTTTACTTGTATCTTATCTTACAATGATTGGTTCTTCTGGAATATACGTACTTTTGATGCGCCATTCCTGCGGATAAAGGTTGTTTGCTCTATTGCCAAGATTTTTAGCAAAGCCTAGTGGATGCCCTTTGTATGTTAGGACTACAATACCACATGGCGCATTGTTAGCCAGAGTGATGGCTTCATGACGTAGGTAATTAATGCTAGTAGTATAATCAATCTCCACTTGTGGATATTCCGAATTGTCAGCAAAAGCAGAAAGAGCCATACTTGTATCTGGTATAATGTTTTTTCCTTTTAAGATACCTTCTTTAGGACCAAAGTTTATTACCTTGAGTTTCTTTAGCTTATTGACAACCTTATCCCTTTGCTCTGAAGCAAAACTGAAAGGTGTACTGACACAATGAGCGTCATTGATATTCTTCCTCAAAGCCGCCATGAATAAGCCCTCACCTTGTGTTTTCCCAGGGATAAAGCGATATACGAAGAAATTCGAATGACATATCGGAGATTGCATATTAGGAGATGATGAGTGTAACTCTTTATATTGGAAAGGATTTCCAATCAGAGATCCTGTGATATTCCAATCTTCTTTCACTTCTACAGGAATACTTTCTGCATTGAATTGTGAGAGTATCCATGCCACATTTTCTTCATTTTCATGCGCATTAAAGGTGCAAGTGCTGTAAATAAGAATTCCTCCAGGCTTTAGATTGTCCCAAATATCCTCAATGATAGAACGCTGTAAACGCCAACATTTCTCTACATTTTCCTCACTCCACTCCTCAATAGCATTGGCATCTTTACGAAACATTCCTTCGCCAGAACATGGCACATCGGCTATGATAAGATCAAAGAGAAGCTTTGTTTTTTGAAAATCTTTAGGGTAATTATTGGTTACAGCAACGTTATCGTGTCCGAACTTTAAGATATTCTCTGAAAGAATTTGCGCACGTTTGCACATAGGTTCATTTGCAATAAGAATACTCTCTTTAGGCAAAGCCGCACGTACACAGGTCGTTTTCCCTCCGGGGGCAGCACAAAGATCCAGTGCTAAAATCGGTTCTGTTATATATTGTCGTATGATTTGATCTATAAACATAGATGATGCTTCCTGCACATAATAGCTTCCTGCATGAAATAGAGGATCGAAAGTGAATGCAGGTCGTGTGTTGAGATAGTAAGCATCCTTACACCATGGTACTGGAGCTTTCACAATTTCCAAATTAACACGGCAAGGCTTATAAGGATTAAGTCGGATACTAGTAGGATAATCCTCTTCGTTTAATCCCCTAATGAGCGTGTTATATAGTTCTTCGCCCATTAAGTTACGTGTATATGTCTCGAATGCTTCAGGAAGTTTTATCATCGTAAACAGTTTTATTTTGCCTCGTTGTGAGCAATTTTTCTATTGCTATTATCAGCTAGAACTTCACACACAATCGTATTTATTTGTTCTTTAAGCTCATTGATAAATGTAGCTGCATCATATTTTCGTGCCTCAATATCACGAAGTTTCTTCTCCCAAATACCAGTCAGCTCAGCCGAGGTTAGTAGCTTTTCTTGTATGGTATCAATAAGTGCTATGCCCGTTTCTGTTGCTTCAAGGTTCTTCTTCTTTCGGCGAATGTAATGACGTTTGAAGAGCGTTTCAATGATACCCGCACGTGAAGATGGTCGCCCAATGCCATTCTCTTTAAGAGCAGCTCTAAGGGTATCATCGTCTACTAGCTTACCAGCCGTTTCCATTGCACGAAGCAGTGAAGCCTCGGTATAATGCTTAGGAGGAATCGTCTGTTTTTCTGTAAGCGTTGGAGAATGAGAACCACTCTCTCCTTTGACAAATGTGGGTAAGAGTGCTTCTTCGGTTTTATCTTTTAGTTCTTCACTATTGTCTTGCCCCTGTTCTTTTGCATAGCAAACATGCCAGCCTTGAACAAGAATTTCTTTGCCTGAAGCTTTAAATTCAATGGTATCTACTTGTCCAAGCACCGTTGTAGTAGAGAATTTACAATCAGGATAAAATACAGAAATAAATCGTCTAGCTATCAGATCAAATATATGTTGTTCTGCATCAGACAATCCTTGAGGCACAATACCTGTAGGGATTATGGCATGGTGGTCGGTAACCTTTGATGTATCGAACACACGCTTTGATTTTAGTAGAGGTTTTCCTCCAAGTGTTTTTATTAGATTGGTATATGGTGCCACACCTGCAAATTTAGTTTGGAAGATACCGTTCATTATCTGAGGACACTTAGGATAAATGTCATCAGAAAGATACTGTGTGTCTACACGAGGATAAGTAGTTATTTTTTTCTCGTAAAGTGCTTGGATAAGATTGAGTGTCATCTCTGCCGAATAGCCATACTTACGATTACAATCCACCTGTAGCGAGGTAAGGTCATAGAGCTGTTTGGGCTGCTCTGTGCCTTTCTTCTTCGTTACGCTTGTAATCTCGAATGTTTTTCCTTCTATGGTAGAAAAAGCTTGTTCACCCTCTTCTTTCGATGTAAATTTCCCTTTAGTAGCTGTAAACTGTGTGCCGCGATAAATAGTAGCAAGCACCCAATAAGGTTCAGGCTTAAAGTTGTCGATCTCTTTTTGTCGCTGAACAATAAGTGCTAGAGTAGGGGTTTGTACACGCCCAATAGACAGTACTTGCGCATTTTTTCCAAAGCCATTATTGCCATATTTAAGCGTATAAAGGCGTGTGGCGTTCATACCTAAGAGCCAATCGCCTATGGCACGCGATAATCCTGCGAGATAAAGCGGTTGATATTGGTCTTGATCTTTTAGATTTTGAAACCCTTCGCGTATGGCCTCATCAGTCATTGATGAAATCCACAAACGTTTAACAGGGCAACTAACACCCGCTTTTTGCATTACCCATCGCTGTATCAACTCTCCTTCTTGTCCAGCATCACCACAATTGATAATCTCATCAGCTTGCTGGTAAAGTTTCTCTATAATAGAAAATTGTTTCTTAATTCCTTCATCAGGGATAACCTTTATACCAAATCTGGGTGGGATCATCGGTAAAGCTGCTAAACTCCAACGCTTCCAATTTTCACTATAATCGTTTGGTTCTTTCAGTTCGCATAGGTGTCCGAATGTCCATGTTACCTGATAGCCATTGCCTTCTAGGTAACCATCCTTTTGATTAGTAGCTCCAAGAATACGTGCAATATCTCGTGCTACACTGGGTTTCTCTGCTATGCAAACTTTCATTCTTTGTTTTGTTTTTAGATTACTTAAATCTTATGCAAAGATAGTGCAAATGAGTGCAAAATAAACTTGTTTATAATTTGCCGAATGCAGCCTATCTTATGCAAAGGTAGTCAATCTAGTTGAGAGTTGGGAGTTGAGAATAAAAAATATTATACGCATCTTTTTATATATAATCAATATATATAGGATTTTTATCTAGCAGAAAGAGGATAAAACTCGTAAGCCTTATCCTCTTCTGTAACGTGTTATATGGTTGGACTATTACAAGTTGCGACCATGACAATTCTTAAACTTCTTACCACTACCGCATGGACATGGGTCGTTAGGGCGTGGAGTCTTTTCTGCTACGTATGGAGTGTGGTTAGCACTACTAGCTGTCTCACGTGTATCTTGAGCTGCTGCTCTCGCTTGATCTTTATCGAAGATTTCTTCCTTTTGCTCAACATACTTTGGTGTTGGAGCTTCTGGAGCAGCTTCTTCTATAGGAGCTTCTGCTTGCATCTCTGGGATCTGACCACGCATCAATACGCTTGCTGCGCGATTGTTAAGATCGTTGATCATATTGTCCCATAGTTTCACACTTTCCAATTTAAAGATCAACAATGGATCTTTCTGCTCGTAAGAAGCATTCTGTACAGAGTGGCGAAGCTCGTCAAGCTGGCGAAGATTTTCTTTCCAATCATCATCGATGATACTTAGAAGCACGCTCTTCTCAAATTGCTTAACAACCGATTTAGCTTCCGTCTCGTATGCTTCCTTTAAGTCGCAAGGAATGTTATATACACGCTTGCCATCGGTAATAGGCACCATAATACGCTGGTAGATAGATCCTTGGTTCTCATATACCTCTTTAATAATAGGCCATGCCACAGTTTGAATGCGTTCAGTCTTGCGCTCAAAGTTCTTCATTGCTTCTTGGAAAGCCTTCTCATAAAGTTCTTCACGACGAACAGTGTCAAAGTCTTCCTCAGTAAATGGGCATTCCATAGCCATTACTTTCAAGAAATCTTCTACGCAACCTTCATAATTATTGGTGTCAATAATGCTTACACAACGATCCCAAATGGTATTAGAAATGTCCATACCAATACGCTCACCCATCAAAGCATGCCTACGCTTCTCATAGATAACAGTGCGCTGCTTATTCATTACGTCATCGTATTCCAACAAACGCTTACGAATACCGAAGTTGTTTTCTTCAACCTTCTTTTGCGCACGTTCAATACTGTTAGAGATCATAGAACTTTCGATACGTTCGCCCTCTTCAAAACCAAGACGATCCATAACTTTTGCTATGCGTTCAGATCCAAACAAACGCATCAGTTTATCTTCTAGCGAAACATAGAATACAGAAGATCCAGGATCGCCCTGACGCCCTGCACGACCACGCAACTGACGGTCAACACGACGGCTTTCGTGGCGCTCAGTACCAATGATAGCCAAACCACCAGCATCCTTTACTTCTTGTGTAAGCTTAATGTCGGTACCACGACCAGCCATATTAGTAGCAATCGTTACCGCACCTAACCCATCAGTAGAGCGACCAGCTTCTGCAACAATCTGTGCTTCTTTCAAGTGTTGTTTAGCATTCAATACCTGATGAGGGATTTTGCGCATATTCAACATTTTACTCAAAAGCTCACTGATCTCGACAGAGGTTGTACCTACTAGCGTAGGGCGACCAGCATTGCGCATCGCTTCTATTTCCTCAATAACAGCCGCATACTTCTCACGTGCTGTCTTATAAACACGATCCTCAAGGTCATGGCGTGCAATAGGACGGTTGGTAGGGATTTCAACTACATCTAGTTTATAAATATCCCAAAACTCTCCCGACTCGGTAGAAGCGGTACCTGTCATACCTGCTAACTTGTGGTACATACGGAAGTAGTTCTGTAGCGTAATTGTTGCAAAGGTTTGTGTAGCAGCCTCTATCTTAACATGTTCCTTAGCCTCTACAGCTTGGTGTAGACCATCGCTCCAGCGACGACCTTCCATGATACGACCTGTTTGCTCATCGACAATCTTGACTTCACCGTTTAAAACAACATACTCGTCGTCTTTATTAAACATGGTGTAAGCTTTCAACAACTGTTGCAACGTATGAACACGCTCGCTCTGAACACCATAATGGTTCATCATTTCATCTTTCTTGTCGATGTACTCCTGCTCAGTCAAAACCTTATCGTCTTTTTGCTTTTCAAGCGCAGAAAGCTCAGTAGTAATGTCTGGCAATATGAACAGCTTAGCATCATTTACTTGTTCTGCTAACCATGCTGTACCCCTATCTGTTAAGTCGCAAGAGTTCATCTTTTCTTCTGTTACGAAGTAAAGAGGTTCTACCGCTTTTGGCATTTCACGGTTATTGTTAGCCATGTAGTACTCTTCAGTCTTGAGCATACCAGCCTTGATACCTTCTTCTGATAAGAATTTAATCAAAGCCTTATTCTTAGGCAAAGCCTTATAAGAGCGATAAAGCGCTAAGAAACCTTCTTCTAACACTGCAGAGGCTTCCTTGCTACTGCCCATCTTTAACCCCTCACTAATCTTTTGGCGAGCTTCCGAAAGCAATTCTGTAGCTTGCTTGCGCTGCACTTCATATAGGTTTTGTACCAATGGTTGGTACTCCTCAAACATCTGATCGTCGCCCTTTGGAACAGGACCACTAATAATAAGAGGTGTACGCGCATCGTCAATCAAAACAGAGTCGACCTCATCGACAATAGCGTAGTTGTGCTGACGTTGCACTAAGTCGGCTGGCGATGTTGCCATATTATCGCGGAGGTAGTCGAAACCAAACTCATTGTTAGTTCCAAAAGTAATATCTGCTTGATAAGCACGACGGCGTTCTTCAGAGTTAGGTTGAGTTTTGTCGATACAATCTACTGAAAGTCCGTGAAATTCGTACAAAGGCCCCATCCATTCAGAGTCGCGCTTAGCTAAGTAGTCGTTCACTGTTACAACGTGAACACCATTGCCAGTCAGCGCATTTAAGAATACAGGTAGGGTAGAAACAAGGGTCTTACCTTCACCTGTTGCCATTTCAGCAATCTTACCCTGATGAAGCACAGTACCACCGAAGAGCTGTACATCATAGTGTATCATTTCCCACTTCAAGTCGTTGCCACCAGCAGTCCAATGATTATGGTAGTAAGCCTTGTCGCCTTCAATAGAAACAAAGTCCTTGGTAGGATCAGCAGCAAGATCACGGTCGAAATCAGTTGCAGTAACCACTGTTTCTTCGTTTTCTGCAAATCGGCGAGCGGTATCTTTTACAATAGAGAAAGCTACTGGCATTACCTCGTTCAAGGCTGTTTCGTAATTGTCGAGTGCTTCTTTCTCAATCTTATCTATTTGTGCAAAAATAGTTTCGCGCTCTTCTAACGGTGTTTCTTCGATGGTTGCGCGAAGCTCTGTTATCTTCTCGCGTTGCTCTTTACCTGCATTTTGTACATACTGCTGTATTTCTTTTGTCTTAGCACGAAGTTCATCGTTGCTAAGTGCTTGTATTTCAGGGTATGCCGCCTTTACTTTGTCTACAAATGGCTGGATAAGCTTTAAATCGCGTGATGACTTATCTCCGAATAATGCTTTTAATATTTTGTTGAAATTCATTACTTTTCTATTTTATTCTTTATTTATTATTACTTCTTCTGTAAATTGCTTATAATGAGATCTTTACCTAATGCTTTTAAAAAGGTGATCTTTTATGTCGTAAAAGGTTACCTTTTAGTGTGTAAAAGATCACCTTTTGCTTCATAAAAGGGTACCTTTTACTCTTCAAACAATCATTGTTTAATGAATAAACAAAAACTGTTGAGATTATTTACTAAGCATTGGGACCTCGAATAAAGATACTAGAATTTGTAGAAGGACTGGGTAATACTATCTTATTCTTCGGAATATTTAATGAATAACTGTCTTTTATGGTTTGACAAAGCGTTATGTCAATTTGGCAAGCAAAAAGTTTTGCATGCGTTGGTTCTACTTTATTTTCGTCGTTTTCTTCGTTTATCGATTTAAGGATATTGATAATATTATCCTCAAACTCCTTATAGACTTGATGATAATTAGGATTTTCGATAGCTACATCGCCCAACACCGCTTTTAATGCCGATTGGTAAGTCTGTGCTTCTACGCCAGTTGTTGCAAGTACAACGAGTAGGGCTGTGATGTATTTATTCATTTTTATCGAAGACATTATCTTATTGTTTTCAATTTGTTTTCGTGTTCAAGCAAAACATGAACGCCACAATTAAGAAGCAAGAATAGTGCCATAATTACAATAGGAGTAGGGTAGTATTGTATAAAACCCACTAAAAGCCCCACTACAATTAGCACTGCCCATAGTCTCCACCATAAGTTTTTCTTTAGCGTTTTGTCCTTTTTCATCGTAGGATAAAGGAAGAAAAGCGACAGCGGATTAAAGATAAGGAGTAGTCCGTTAGCACTAACGCATGGATGTTCGGAGAAAATCATAATGGTGAATACCACGCCCATTAGTCCTGTAATGAGCATCAATAACGCATCCCAGAGACGAAAAGCGACTACCTTTTTTACCTCTATAAGATTAATAATAAATGCGATAAATGTAAATATTATTACGCACAACATTGGGGATGGTGGAAAGATAGGAGTGTAATCTATTTCTCCCGATTTCTCCTTATGTGGGGTGATGGTGAGTAGTTGGTTAGTCTTGCTTACCAAAGGCTTACCATTATAAGTGGCAGTGGCAAAATCGTACATCAGATTATTGGGTAGAAATTGCTGCTCTGACCTATTGGTAGGACTATCGGCTTTCATTCCAAGCAACAAATCATCGCCTAATTGTGCCCATTTATCCACGGCATTATAGCGATGAGTAAGTTCTCTAAAGCTAACATCCGCTACCTTATTATTATAGGTTACCTTACTACTTAGATGGTCTACAATAAGATCTCTTGCCTTAGTAGTACAGTTGTTATAAAAGAAATTGTATCTGTATGTTACGTTTTCTGGTTGATAGTTTACTAGAAGTGCTTTAGCAATAGCTTCTTTGTCTTTCTCAGAAAGATTGAGTACTTGTTCTGTTACGCCTCTATTTTCGTAAGCATATTCGTTCATAAATAGCTCCATTGGGATAATGCCCATTTGATAATCGGTCTTACCAAGAACGAAACGAGGAACAAAGTTGGGCTGATTAAAAGAGAACATTCCGTAGTTTACCACGATGTCTATATTGCCATCGTAGGTGTTAGTTTGCTCGCTTTTGAAGCGAATAGCTGTATGTCCAAATAGCGACCAAACCTCTTTCCCGGGAGAACAAGTAAGGAGAGAAATCTGTAAAGTTTTAGGATTGAATGCGAAGGGTTCTACTTTAGGACTATCAGCCCATATTTGCAAATTTGCAAACAAACTAAGGAGCAATATGTAAAAGTAGCGTATTCTCATTCTTCTTGCAAAGGTAACAGAAAAAAAGGATATGCCAAAGAAAGCCTTAAAAAAACAAATTATACTAATGTGTTTCAATCAATACCAATTTTTTTGCATAACTTTGTACCCATTGTATATAATGTGTAAATAATAAAGCACTCACAAACAGAATGAAAAAAGTAATAGCATTAGCTTTAATTGGCTTGTCATCAGTTGGCGCATTTGCCCAGAGTGGCACCAATTCTCCATATAGTCAGTTTGGCTTAGGAACCATAGCTCCACAATCTACAAGTTTTAATCGTGGTATGGCTGGCGTGGCTTATGGTTTTCATGAACATAATCAGGTGAACTATCAGAACCCTGCTTCATACGCATCCGTCGACTCGCTTAGTTTCATCTTTGATGCAGGTTTAAGTATTCAGCTTACCAATTTTAATGAAAATGGTACAAAGCGAAATGCAAAAAATGCCGATATTGAGTATGTTGTGGCTTCCTTTCGTGCTTTTAAGCATTTTGGTGTGAGTTTTGGTTTAGTGCCATACACAAACATTGGTTACGATTATAGCAACACTGCTAACGTAAATGCTTTTCCAAGTACATCATCGGTTAATGCTACTTACACTAATACCTATTCAGGCAAGGGCGGTATTCATGCTGTTTATCTAGGTGCTGGTTATATGCCTTTCCGCAATTTCTCCTTTGGTTTTAATATTGCTTATCTTTGGGGAAACTTAGAACGCAATGTCGTAAATACTTATAGCGATGCTTATGTAAAGACACTTTCAAAGAGTTATAATACGACTGTAAGAAGTTATAAGCTTGATTTAGGAATGCAATATACGCTTCCGTTATCGAAGAAAGATGAGCTTACCATTGGTGCAACCTATTCATTGGGACATAAACTAAATGGTAATCCAGCATGCTTGCTTATTTCTAACAACTCCCAAACTGCAATTTCAGATACTACACAGTTTAAAATTGATGATGGCTTAAAAATCCCACACACTTTTGGAGCAGGCTTGATGTATAATCATAGCAATAAGCTAAAATTAGGTATTGATTATCAACTACAAAAATGGTCGAGCTTAGAAGCACCGCGGTTTACTACTAATGCTAAGGGTGTGTCAAGCTATGGGCTAGTAACCAATCAATATAAGGATAGGCATAAGGTTTCGCTTGGAGCCGATTATACCAATGGCGATCAGTATCGTGGATACATTAACCGTATGCACTTTCGTGCTGGTGTAAGTTATGCAACACCTTATTTAAAAATCAACGGCAAGGAAGGCCCTAAAGAGCTATCTGCTTCAATTGGGCTTGGATTGCCTTTGTCAAATGGTTATAGCAACCGAGGCATGTTGAATATTAGTGCCGAGTGGGTTAATCAGAGCGTTATAGGTATGATAAAGGAAAATATGTTCCGTATTAATGTTGGATTAACCTTTAATGAGCGTTGGTTTGCTAAGTTTAAGGTAGAATAGGGATTAATGAAAAGTTCATTCCATTATTTAGCATTTTTATTGGTTACTGTAAGTGGCTTTTGTACGCTATTGTTTTCATGTTCTCAAGAGCATGAGCATACTGCACCTGCCATTCACGATCGCGATTCGGTGTCTGTAATGACGACTTATGGTGTGAACACATTAATTTCCGATTCTGGTGTGATAAAATATCGTATCGTAACTGAAGAGTGGGAAGTAAACCAACTTCGTAACCCTTCTCGCTGGATATTTAATAAAGGTATTCTCCTCACACAGTTCGACTTAAAGAAACATGTTGTAGGATATATTCAAAGCGACTCTGCAATATACTATGATCAGCTACAGCGTTGGGTGCTTCGTGGACGTGTAAATGTGCTTACAGCTAATGGGTTAGTCTTTAGGAGTAGTCAGCTAACATGGGACGAGCGCGAACATCAAATATGGTCGCATGCTTATTCTTATCTAAAGACACCAGATAAGGAAATGCGCGGCACGTGGTTTAAGAGCGATGAACAAATGATGGATTACGAAATCCGAAATCCAAAAGGTTGGAGTATTTTTGCAGAACCTAATATGAACAGTGGATCAATGCCCCCCATGTCTTCGTCTGCTCCTATAGACACACTGCATGAAGATAACATGAAAGGCCCTGTGTTTAACCGAACTAAAAAATAAAACTTGCTTATAAGTGGATATTGACTCGATTATAGGAATTGTTATTACCATGATACTATCTGCATTCTTTTCAGGAATGGAGATAGCGTTTGTGTCAAGTAATCGTTTGTTAGCTGAAATGGATAAGGAAAAAAATGGGCTAGCACAGCGATGTTTATCTGTTTTTTATAAAAACCCAGATGGTTTTGTTTCTACGATGTTAGTAGGCAATAACATTGTACTCGTGATTTATGGTATTTTGTTTGCTAAGATCTTCGATACCACTTTATTTTATGCTTTTGAGCCAGCAACAAGAGTAATTTGTGATACACTTCTGTCTACACTTGTTATTCTTTTTACGGGTGAGTTTGTGCCAAAATCATTGTTTAAGAGTAATCCTAACCGTTTGCTTACCTTCTTTGCCCCTCTAGCTTACCTCTTTTTTGTTGTTCTTTGGCCTATTAGTAAGTTTGCTACATTTATTTCTAATATACTTTTACGTATAGTGGGTGTGAAGATAGATAAAGAAAGGGATACTAACACTTTCTCGAAGGTTGATCTTGATTATCTTGTACAAAGTTCTATTGATAATGCAAAGAGCGATGATGAAATAGAAGATGAAGTAAAAATCTTTCAGAATGCTTTAGACTTCTCTGATACAAAGGTGCGTGATTGCATGGTACCTCGAACCGAACTGAACGCAGTAGAGGAAGATTGTAGTACAGAAGAACTTCAACAACGCTTTATCGAGAGCGGACATTCTAAGATATTAGTTTATACTGATGATATTGATCATATTAAAGGGTATATCCATTCTTCAGAGCTTTTCCGTCATAAAGAAACTTGGAAGGAGCATATTCTTGAGATGCCTTTTGTGCCAGAAACAATGACTGCTCAAAATCTTATGAAGATCTTTCTTTTGCAAAAAAAGAGTTTAGCAGTAGTGGTAGATGAGTTTGGAGGGACTAGTGGTATTGTTTCGTTAGAAGATATTGTGGAGGAAATATTTGGTGATATAGAAGACGAGCATGATAGTGCCAAATATATAGCTAAAGATCTTGGTAATAACGAGTATTTATTGTCGGCTCGCTTGGAAATAGACAAGGTTAATGATATGTTTGATCTTGATCTTCCAGAGAATGATGAATATATGACGCTTAGTGGATTGGTTTTATATACTTACCAAAGTTTTCCTAAGTTAAACGAGATTGTCAAAGTTGATAATTATGAAATCCGAATTATAAAAAAGACTATGACAAAAATAGAACTCGTTAAATTAAAGGTACTTTCTAAAGATTAAATGCATCAGAAATTATGTTAATTGTATTTTTGTTTGTATTTTTGTAGGCACTTTTTGAAAAGATAATAATTAAAAATAAAATAAATATCTAAAATGGCAGCATTAGGAAAAATTAGAAGCAAAGGAGCCTTACTGATGATAGTTATCGGTTTAGGCTTGCTTGGTTTTCTTGTTGAAGAAGGTGCCCGCTCTTGTTCAGGCTTGAAGGCTGAACAACATTCACAAGTGGGTGAAATTCTTGGCGAGAAGATCAGTAATCAAGACTTCCAGAAGTTGATTGAAGAATATCAGTCGGCTATTAAATTAACAATGCAACGTGATAATTTATCTGAGGAAGAACTCAATCAGGTAAAAGATCAGGTATGGCAACAACTTGTTAGCAATCGTGTATTAGAAGCTGATGCTAAGAAAGTGGGATTAACAGTAACAGAGCAGGAAATGCAAAATGTATTGAATGATGGTACTAACCCTGCACTTGCTCAAACTCCTTTTGTTAATCAGCAAACTGGTCGTTTCGATGTAAATGCGTTGAAGCAGTTTATTGATAGCTATAATAAGGCTAAGGCTGCAAAATCTCCACAGCTAGAGCAAATGCAGAGCATTTATAACTATTGGCTATTTGTAGAAAAGAACCTTCGCTCTCAACTTCTTGCTCAGAAGTATCAAGGATTGCTAGCTTCTTGTGTGCTTTCTAATAAGGCAGAAGCTAAGCTTGCTTTCAAGGACAACAATGAGGAAGCTCAAATTCAGCTTGCAGCTCTTCCTTATAGTAGTGTTAAGGATGCTGATGTTAAGATCACTGATGAGGATCTAAAAGCTAAGTATGAGGAGTTGAAAGGTGCTTTCCGTCAGACTGTTGAAACACGTGATGTAAAGTATGTTGATGTTCAAATAAAGGCAAGTGCTGCTGATCGTAATGCTATTGTAAAAGATATGAACAATATCCAAAAGCAATTGGCTTCTGCTACAGATGTTGCTTCTGTTGCAAGCAAGAGCGGTAGTATGATTCCTTATCTTGGTATTCCTGTAAGCAGTAAGGCTTATCAGCAGTATCCTGATATTGCATCTAAGATTGATTCTTTGGCAGTAGGTACAACAGGGGTTATTGAAAACGTGCAAGATAATACTTTAAACATTATTCGTGTACTATCTAAGGAGCAATTGCCTGACTCTATACAGTTCCGTCAGATTCAGGTTGTTGCAAACACTCCTGATGAAGCTAAGGCAAAGGCTGACTCTATTCAGAAGGCTTTAGCTGGTGGAGCCGATTTCGTTGCTATTGCTAAGCGTTATGGTCAGACAGCAGATAAAACATGGTTGACAGGACAACAATATGAAGGTTCTGCTAGCATGGGTCAAGATAATCGTACTTTCTTGATGGCAATTTTGAAGGGTGAGGTAAACGCTACGCAGAACGTAGCTTTAACCCAAGGTAATGTTATCCTTCAGGTGCTTGATAAGAAAGCTATGAAAACAAAGACCGTAGCTGCTGTTATTAAGAAAGCTATTGATTTCTCTAAAGATACACGTGCAGCTGCTTACAACAAATTCTCAGAGTTTGTAGCTAAGAATACTACTTTAGCTGATATTCAAAAGAATGCAGGTAAATATGGTTATTCAGTTAAAGATTTGAAGGGTATTACAACTGCTGAACATTATGTGGCAGGTATTCGTGGTACACGCGATGTTTTGAAATGGATCTTTGATGCTAAGCAGGGTGATATTTCTCCACTTTATGAAGTAGGCGATAACGATCACATGATGGTACTTGCTCTTAATGGTATTCACCAACAAGGCTATCGTCCTTGGGATGATGCTGAGGTTAAGGAAATGCTAAAGCGTGAAGTAATGAAGGATAAGAAAGCAGAAATGCTAATGGCTAAGCTAAAGGGTGTAAACTCTATTGCTGCAGCTCAAGCTAAGGGCGCTAAGGTTTCTACTGTTAACCAAATTACTTTTGCTTCTCCAGCATTTATTCAAGCTGTAGGTTCAGTAGAACCCGCATTATCTGGTGCTGTTGCTGCAACTGCACAAGGTCAGTTCTCAAAAGCTCCTGTAAAGGGTAATGCTGGTGTATATGTTTTCCATGTTGTAAAGAAGGCTATGCGTGCAGGTTCTAAGTTTAATGAGACACAGCTTGAACAGCAATCTGCTCAACAAGCAATGCAACTAGTAGGTAACTATATGCAAGATCTAGTGTTAAAGGCACATGTAGTTGATAATCGCTATCTATTCTTCTAAAGATATATCAAACTTTAATATAAAAAAGCCGTTCTACAATTGTAGAGCGGCTTTTGTATTTTTTTTGTTAATGAACGGTTTTTGTGAGCTAATTTTCTAATTCTTTTCTAATTCACCTCTATATGCAAGCAGTGCTTTAATAGTAACTTGCTCGGCTTCTTCCATAGAACAGTGGAGTTTGCCTCCAGCAGCATCAGCATGTCCTCCACCATTAAAGAATTTGGTTGCCATAGGTTGACAATGAAAACCATTTGACGAGCGAAGACTTACAAGAATAAGGTTTGGCTTTTCTGTATCTTCACGAAGAGAGATGCTAAGTTTAAGTCCCTTGATGAGTTGTGGGGTATTGACTAAACCCTCTAAGTCGCCTTTTATAAAGTGAAATTTTTGAAGATCGCTTTTGGTTATTATGAAATAGCTAGCATGGAGGTTTTCTATATAGTTCATTTTGTTTAAAATGATATGAGAACGAAGGCGCAAAGCATGTTCTGAATAGTTATGAAACACCTTATTATATATATTGTCCTTATCAATGCCTTTTTGTAATAGCAAACTGATAATAGAGAAAATCTCTGGTCGGGTAGAGTTATAAGTAAACCCGCCTGTATCAGTCATCATACCGCAATAGATACATTCGGCACAAGCCTTTGTCATATTATCGTAACCACCTAGTTGGTAAATAAGATTGAATATAATTTCTGAAGTACTTGATAGCTGCGTAAATGATGCCTGAAGGAGGTAATTGCCTTTTGGCTGTAGATGATGGTCGATGAGGATAATAGGTGCTTGACAAGTGTCTAATACTGTTTGCATATCTTCAGTACGTGAGCTTTGACCAAAGTCGAGATAGAAAACAAGATCAGCATTGTTGAAAGCTTGTTTTACTTGTATAGTCTGCCTATCGTATCTTAGAGTTTCTTTAAAGCCAGGAAGCCACTGTAAGAAGTCGGGAGTGGCATCGGGGTAGCACACCTTTACGCTTTGCTTACCTTGCTGCTGCAGGAAGTGCTTCCACGCTAAGGTAGAGCCTATAGCATCGCCGTCAGGAGACTTGTGGGCGCAAATAACAATGTTGTTGGCAGCAGAGATAGCCTCTTTTAGTTGAGCGGTCTCTTGCCGTTCTAATAGTTCAAACATATAATATTATATGGAAAAGAACATATCGAAAGGATATGTTCTTTGATATATTCTTTTTATTGCAATAGCTTATAGTTAGAAAAGTTTGCTAGGGTAAACACTTTCGTCTACTAATGATTGTATTTTAGTTACAACACTTTCGCGATCTTCTGGGTAGGTTACACCAAACCATGAACTTGTAGTATCAAGTACTTCTACACTAGCAGTGCCATCGTTGATGAGCTTATTTACCATGAGCGGAATAAAGTATTCTGACTTCTTATTCTCGATGTTTTTCTTGTCAGAAAGAAATTCTTTAAAGTAGGCTTCACTATATTCGAAATAGTCAGGTGTAAAGCCCCAAACATTCATAGATACAGGGGTGTTATCGTCGGTAACAACCCATTCGCCTTCATCGCCAATATATTGTACTTTTCCGTTGCGACGCTCTATCTTTGTACGTTCAACAACGTCAACAAGATGCTTCTCGGCGTTTGTTGTACAGATACCACGTGATACCGTTCCGTTTTCACTCAAGGTGTTGCCTACACGAAAGCCAACCATCGCATATTGATTTTTAGCTCCTTCTGGTAGGTTGGCAAGGAAGTTTCCTATTACCTTAAAACAATCGCGGCTATAAAAGTCATCACAATTGATAACACAGAAAGGTTCATTGATAACATTCTTTGCCATAAGTACGGCATGATTAGTACCCCATGGTTTTTCTCTGCCTTCAGGAACAGAGAAGCCTTCAGGAATATTATCAATGCTTTGAAAAACGAGTTCAGTAGGGATATGTCCCTCATATTTTGATAATACTTGTGTGCGGAATTGCTCTTCGAAGTCTTTACGGATAACGAATACAATCTTGCCAAAGCCAGCTTGAATAGCGTCATAGATAGAGTAATCCATGATAGTTTCACCATTTGGACCTAAGCCGTCAAGCTGTTTTAAACCACCGTAACGGCTACCCATGCCAGCAGCCAAAAGTAATAATGTTGGTTTCATTTTCTTTTTCTTAAGTTTTGTATCTTATATTTTAATTGTAATGCAAAGATAGTGCAAGTGAATGCAATACAAGCTTGCTTGGCTATTGCTGAATGCAGCCTATCTTATGCAAAGATAGTGCAAGTGAATGCAATACAAGCTTGCTTGATTATTGCTGAATGCAGCCTATCTTATGCAAAGATAAGAAAAAGAAAGAGTAAAAAATCAACTTGTTAGTAGTTTTTAGTATTTGATAGACATACGTAGAGTCAACTAGCAAGTGCAAAATTATAAAACGTATTTGAAGAATTCACACTTTGGTGTAGAAAAGTTTAATTTTTCTCTCGGTCTTTCGTTCAATTTCTTTTGTATCGACATTATTCTCTTGTCTGTGTAATGTTCAAACGAATCCTTTTTCGGTATATATTGTCTGATTAGTTTATTTGTATTCTCAATAGCTCCCTTTTGCCATGAGCAATATGGATCAGCGAAGTACACGGGTACGCCTAAGAACTTGGTAATGTCCTTATGTGCTGCAAATTCAGGTCCGTTGTCTGTTGTAATGGTCTTCAGACTGTCTTTGTATGGTAGCAGTAGTTTCCTAACTACCTTTGCCAGAGGCTTTGACTGCTTTCCAAATGGCAGTTTCTGCATAAGTAGCATATTGGTGGATTTCTCCACCAGTGTGAGTATGGCATGCTGGTCAGGGTCTACGATTAAGTCCATCTCAAAATCTCCGAATCTCTTCCCGTCAACTTCCTTACTTCTTTCATGGATACTCAACCTATCTTTAATTGGAAGATGTCTGCCCTTGGGACGATGCCTGTATTTCATCTTATGTCTTGTGTGTTTGGCAAGTTCCCCTGTTGTATCATTATGGATGATATTATAAATGGATTGGTGGGATACCTTTATCCCCTCACTCTTGCGCAGATAACCTGATATTTGTCGTGGAGACCACTGATCATTAGTGATATATTCCTTAATCCTCCAGACTAATTCATCGGAGAGCCTGGCGTTCTTTACCGTTCTCTTTCTGCGCTGCATAGCCATATCGTGTGCCTTTGTCCAAATATACTTTCCCGATGACGTACTGTTGCGTTTGATTTCACGCGAAAGTGTTGACTGGCTGATGCCGACGATTGCGGCAATCTCTTTTCTCCCTGTTTTCTTTTGGAGTAAGGCGAAAATTTGCGACCTTTGCTCCGAGATTAATTGATGATACATAAACAATACAAAGTTAGTTAATCTTTGGGAGACAGAGGTCTCCTTTTTTTTATTTGTATTGCTGGTTGTTTCTTTTTCCTCACCGAGAGATGCAGACAACCTCTCGCTACGCTTCGAGAACGTCTGCATCTCTCGGTGAGGGCTACTCTTTTATTGCACTTCGTTTTGGAACTTGCACATATTGTGGCGTTTAGCGCAGGATACAAGTTGAAATAGCTGAAATAGAAGCTTCAGATAGAAAAGTTTTCAAATATTTGTTTTTATTTCGTGGTGGTATTTTTGTGTGCAAGATAAAGTAGTATGGCTGTGCTTATATGAAGTTGAGGTCGTTAAGTAAAAAATATCTGTAAAAAATAATAGAAAGTTTTGGCAGTTTGGTAATAAAGTAGTACCTTTGCACTCGCAAAAACAAAATGAGCACCCTTAGCTCAGTTGGTAGAGCAACTGACTCTTAATCAGTGGGTCTAGGGTTCGAATCCCTAAGGGTGTACAGTTTTGATGCACGTATATACATTTTATTTTTGCACCCTTAGCTCAGTTGGTAGAGCAACTGACTCTTAATCAGTGGGTCTAGGGTTCGAATCCCTAAGGGTGTACAAAAGAGAAGCTATAATAGCTTCTCTTTGTTGTTTTGGTAGTCTTGTATGCTTTGGGAATGCTATCGGTTTGATCATCTTATTTAGGATCTATTTATTTTGGGTCAGTCGTAAAACGGGTCAGTAGAAATTTAGTGGGGATATCCATATAGTTTACTTAATCTAAAAATAAAGAATTTTTTATCCGTAACTCCTCTTAGATTGGCTCTGAATAATTTTATTTTTGAGTTAAACGATTCTGCTGCCGCATTTGAAGCTCTGTTGTTATAGAAATTGAGTATATCATTATAATGTTCATAGAATGTTGCAGCAATCACATTAAAGGAATGAAATCCAGCTTCTTCTACCTTATTATACCACTTAGCCATGCTTAGTCTTGCAGCATCTTTAATAGTATTTTTAGCAAAAATCATCCTTAACGAATGACATAGTCCATACGCTATCTTGAGTTTGGGGTATTCTCTAAATAATATTTTAGCTCTCTGTTTTTGTGTTGTAGTCCATTTATCAGCAGACTTAAATAGTAAATACCTACTCCTTGCCAATAACTCTTTACGCGTATCTCCATTTTCATAAATAAATGGTTCGTATTTTTTACCCTCTAATTTAGCATTTTCCATATCATCAGTGGCTTCCTGTATTGCATCCCATCTATAATCTATTCTTATCTGTTGTACTGCATCACAGGCTAACTTTTGGATATGAAATCTATCAATAACTCTTTGAGCTTTAGGAAAACAATGATGTACAATTTTACGCATTGTATCAGATAAATCTAAAGTAACTTCTTCTACTTGTTCTCTTTGTTGTTCATCTATTTTATCTAATATCTTACAGACTTCATCTGATTTTGTACCTGCCACAATAGCTACCAAACAGCCTTCTTTACCGTGTTTATCACGATTAGTAACGAGGGTATATAATTCACCATTCGAGAGAGCCACCTCGTCAATAGCAAGAAACTTACCTATATTCTCGGAAAACAATACCCATTTATCAGCATGGGACAACTGCTCCCAATCCCTATAACCACTTAAAGTTTCCTTGTATTGCTTCTCAAAAGTATGTCCATTTATATGATAAAATTCCTCAAGCGTACGGCAGGTCACGGGGGATGTCTCCATACGTTTCTTTTAAAAAAGCTCCGAACTCTTTACTATAACGAGTTCCAGAGGAAGTAAGATCTATGGGTAAGGGCAAGGAGAAGCTTTTACCTGTACGAGTATCAACCCAGCGACGACGGCGAAAGGAAAGGATTACTTTGTGATCACGAATAGGAAAGTCCGTTATATCAACTACTGCCATAAAACCCTTTGATTCAAAGTGGAGGTCATCGAGAAGTTCCGTTTCCATCTTCTCATCTAAATAAATACGAAACAAGGTAGAATCCTTTTCTATCCTAACTATTGAAAAATACCGAAGGACTTCGCTGGGAAGAACTAACTCGGCTAACTGATAAAGATATTTCTCTTCCATAATACAAAGGAAAGAAAAATAAAACAATTATGAAAATATCCCCCACTAAATTTCTACTGAGCCTAAGGATGCTGAGCTGGAACAAAAGTCCCGTCGTATTCTTGAACTTGAGCGCATGGTATTTGGCAGGCGCAGCGAGAAACGCCTGCCTGAGAGTGCAAGCGACTGGACGGGTACGCTTTTTGACGAGCAGTGGCCCAAAG
>NZ_JH660660.1:101499-301326 GCF_000262545.1 Prevotella bivia DSM 20514
CAGATAGCAAACACTTATGAAATTATGTGCATGAGGGGAGGAGTTGCAACTGGGTTTTACGACTGACCCTTTATTTTCTCAATGGCTAATACCTAGAGTAGGTAATACATATTACGAGTTATGGGATTTCTGATTTGTTTTTCTTTTCTTTTATGTCGTATATTTCTTTGAGTTATACTTATATATTAAGGTGAATTTACCCTTAACTTCTGGTTTGGTAAAGAAAAATGCGTTTTTTTGAGATTTTTTCTTGTAAAATATTTGTGGGAATAGAATAATTGCTTAACTTTGCACTCGCAATTCAGAAATGAGTTATCACTTAATATTAAAAGTCTTAGTGTTTGTGATAAAGCAAAGAAGAATGCAGCGGGGTGTAGCGCAGCCCGGTAGCGCTCCTGGTTTGGGACCAGGCGGCCGCAGGTTCGAATCCTGTCGCCCCGACAAAATTTAGTCAAAGCTTCTAGTGGGAAGTCGACTTAAAAGAATGCGGCAATAGCTCAGTTGGTAGAGCACGACCTTGCCAAGGTCGGGGTCGCGAGTTCGAGTCTCGTTTGCCGCTCTTTTTTTTATTGAAACACAAATAAGTTTAAGAATCTTGTTACAAGCCCAGGTGGCGGAATGGTAGACGCGCACGTTTCAGGTGCGTGTGTTTATAACGTGCAGGTTCGAGTCCTGTTCTGGGCACAGAACTTATTTAAAGTATCCAAAGATACATAGTATATATGTTGGAGAGGTGGCGGAATGGTAGACGCGCTACTTTGAGGGGGTAGTGAAAATTGTTTCGTGGGAGTTCGAGTCTCCTCCTCTTCACATAGACAAATTTGTAAGTAATTACTTACTATTATAGATTTAATTGCGGCAATAGCTCAGTTGGTAGAGCACGACCTTGCCAAGGTCGGGGTCGCGAGTTCGAGTCTCGTTTGCCGCTCTTTTTATTACAGAAAAACAAAGCATTATCCACATGAATTTATACATCAGATATTTTGATAGTGAAGTTTTAGTACATAATGCGGATGAGGCATTAGATTTTTTAAGTTCAATTCCCGATATACAGATTACAAGAGATTTGGAGACGGATATAAGGAGTTATGCATCTAATGACATCTTCTATCCAAAGCGCTATAAAGTACGTCCACGTGTCTATTTTATTGTTATTAAGACTGAAGCGGAAACGATGGATGACTTTAAGAATAAAAAAGCTATACGTCCTGCAGCTGTCATAAATCAGAAGAAGGAGAGCCTAGCTGTTCAGAATTTGACCGCAGAAAGAGAAGGGTGGTATGAAGGCGAGCTTACATTTAAGCGTGTAGTGATGATCCCATCTACAGGTAAGCATGAATATCGTGATACTACCTTTGTAGCTCGTTGTAAGGCTATTTCAGGTTGGGATTGCTATCAGCGTTTAGTGGATTATCTCAAAACGCGTGTTGATAGTCGTAGCCAATTTCCTTCTGCTAAAGGAAAGAATTTCAAGTTTAAATATTTAGGTCTTTGGAAGTAAATATTGGGGGGAAGTAAACTTTTAGTTTGCTTCTATGCGTTCGCTTCCTAGTTTCTGGTGTTTTATGAATAAGGTAATGTTGATAGGTAACGTAGGGAAAGATCCTGAAATACGTTATTTTGAAGCTGATGAATGCGTTGCTTCTTTCACATTAGCAACAACAGAGCGTGGTTATGTATTGCCAAACGGTACACAAGTTCCTGATCGTACTGATTGGCACAATATCGTCTTGTTTAAGAATTTGGCGAAGTATACTGAGAAATATATTCATAAAGGCGATAAAATATTTATAGAAGGTAGAATTCGCAGTCGTTCTTATGATGATAAAAAGGGAGTGCGTAGAACAATAACTGAAGTTTATGCAGAAAATTTGGAGTGGTTATCTGCTCCTCGTAAAATGACAGAAGTAACTACTAATTCTACGACTTCTAATGGTAGTAGCCATGTAGAAGAATATAAATCTAAATTGCCATTCTAATGACAGACCTGCTAGTAAGTATTTCTTCGTATGTTGAATTTCATACTTTAGAATCAGATATTATTGTAGCGGTAGTTATTGCTGCATTATTACTGCTGTGTTCGGGCTTTGCTAGTGGATCAGAAATAGCATTTTTTAGTCTTACTCCGAAGGATTTAGATGAACTTGATCCCGATAAATTTAGTGCAGATGCTAAGGTAAAAGAGCTACGAGAAGATAGTGAACGAACACTTGCCACAATATTGATTCTTAACAACTTAGTAAATGTAACTATTATTTTGCTATGCAATTATATCATCAACAAACTGGTTACCTTTAAAGCCGAGTGGCTAGAATTGTTGTGTGTAACTGTTTTGCTAACCTTTATCCTGTTGTTATTTGGTGAGATTATGCCAAAGGTTTATAGTAGGATAAATCCCTTATCTTTCTGCCGTCGTGGTGCAGGAGCATTAATATTACTTCGCAAATTCTTTCTACCATTGGAGTTTTTTCTCTTGAAAAGTGGTGCCTTTGCTGGTAGAGTGATTGAGAAGGAGAGTCATCAACTGTCAGTTGGTGAGTTAGAACAAGCCCTTGAATTAACCGATCAAGATGATTTAAAGGAAGAGCAGAGTATGCTTCGTGGTATTATTCGTTTTGGTGATGAAACAGCTAAAGAGATTATGACGAGTCGCCAAGACATCGTAGCCCTTGATATTCGCAGCACTTATGCAGAGGTTTTACAAAGTATTATTGATAATAATTATTCTCGAATACCAGTTTATCAAGATAGTATTGACAATGTTAGAGGTATTCTCTATATTAAAGACTTGTTGCCTCACTTGTCGAAAGCAAGTGGCTTTAGATGGCAAAGCCTAACTCGTCCTCCTTATTTTGTGCCTGAAACAAAGAAAATTGATGATTTGTTGCGCGATTTCCAAGCTAATAAAGTGCATATTGCAACTGTTGTTGATGAGTTTGGAGGTACAAGTGGTATTGTAACACTAGAAGATATTCTCGAAGAGATTGTTGGTGAAATTAATGACGAATTTGACGAAGACGAGAATACCTATGCTCGTCTCAATGCCAATACTTACCTCTTTGAAGGAAAGACACTATTAAGCGATTTTACGAAAATATTAAAGATAGACGATGAGGAATTTGCAGAAATAGAAGGGGAAGCTGATTCGCTGGCAGGCTTGTTGCTTGAGTTGAAAGGTAATTTCCCTATTGTTCATGAACAAATAACCTATAAAAATTACTTATTTGAAGTGCTTGAACTTGATGGCAGAAGAATAAGTAAAATCAAGGTTACTGTACGCCCAATCGACGATGATGCACAATAATCTTGAAATTCTCTACGTTCCAACAACAGATATCGTTATAGGTATTCTTCCTATTGTGGGAAAGGGTAGAGAAGCTGAAAGCTTTGCTGTTAAATCCCTACTGAGAAAGCTTCTACAAGCGGATGTTGAGATAGCTCATAATGAGGATGGTAAACCATTAGTAGAGGGCTACAACATCAGCATATCGCACACACAGGGATGGGCTGCAGTGATATTATCCAAGACTTATAAAGTGGGCATTGATATAGAATACCAAAGCGAGAGAATACAGAAAATAGCCAAGCGATTTTTGCGTGCAGACGAACCTTTTACTCAAACCAGTGATATTCTCTATGCTTGGTGTGCTAAGGAAAGTCTCTACAAACTTCGATCTGTTTTACATTTAGGTTATCAAGAGATGAAAGTGGATCCGCAAGCTGCAACGATTTATGACCTACGATCGAATAATAGTCTATCTGTTTCTCTTCGTTCTGTTGAAGAATATTTACTTACCTACGTTTGGGAATAGCTTTATTGGATAAATCTCCACACTGTTCTATTATAGCTTTTACCATAGCCTTTTGATTGTTTGCTAAAAAATATATACTTTTGTAGTGTAAATAAATTACCTATGGAAAAGAATATAAAAGTAGATTGTTTCCTTCCATTTATTGAGGATGCTAATCTTGAAGCAGTAATAGCGGATGCACAAAGTTGTGTTAAGGTAAATAGCGTAACAGTGTTTTTTTCTCGAAGTATTGAACAGAAATCAACATCATTAATAAATATAGACACCATATTAGTAGATGATATATTTTCAACTGCTAATATGAAGCTAATGGCTGAACATACCAATAGCGAATACCTATTATTTTGTTTTAATAAAGGAAAGTTAACCATTGGTAGCAATGCTATTGAGCGATTGCTTGCAGTTGCAGTATCTACCGATGCTGTTATGGTATATTGCGATCGTTTCTCAATGGAAGATAACAAACTTGTAAAGCATCCTGTTATCGACTATCAAATAGGAAGTATTCGTGATGACTTCGATTTTGGTTCTGTCGTATTGATCAAAGCCGATGCATTAAAAATATGGGCAAAGGAGGAAACGGAAAGCTATGAGTATGCTGGTTGGTATAGTTTGCGTTTGGCTTTGAGTCGTCAAGGTGAACTTTTTCACCTCGATGAATGTTTATATACAGAGCAAGCACTTGATCTTCGTAAGAGTGGTGAGAAACAATTCGACTATGTTAATCCACGCAATCGTGAGGTGCAAATAGAGATGGAGAAAGCTGCTACTGCGCATCTTCGTAAGATTGGTGCATGGATTGATGTTGCACAATATCGTACACCTAGCTTTGAAGGCTATTCTTTTCCAGTGGAAGCCTCTGTGGTAATTCCTGTTTTCAATCGTGTAAAAACTATTACCGATGCTATTCGCTCGGTTATTACTCAAAAGGCTAATTTCAAGTTTAATGTAATAGTAGTAGATAATCATTCCACTGATGGCACTACTGAAGCTATAGAAACACTAGCTGTGGCTGATGATCGCATCATACACTTAGTGCCAGAGCGTTTCGATCTAGGTATTGGTGGATGTTGGAATTATGCACTAGATAGCGAACTGTGTGGCAAATTTGCTATTCAGTTAGATAGCGATGACCTTTATTCTGCCGATGATGTATTGCAG
The DNA here is from genome assembly GCF_000262545.1 of Prevotella bivia DSM 20514. GTDB lineage: Bacteria > Bacteroidota > Bacteroidia > Bacteroidales > Bacteroidaceae > Prevotella > Prevotella bivia. Next base: position 106,473 of record NZ_JH660660.1, read on the forward strand.
CATATTGTTGATCAGTTCTACGATCAAAAAGCAGCTATGCTCATAGGCTCTTATCGTATGTGCGACTTCCAACTTAACACCCTTCCTCCTGGACTTATTGATCACAAGGAGTGGACGGAGGATAATGGCTGCAACAATGCCTTGCGCATTAATGGTTTGGGTGCACCACGCGCATTCTTCACTCCTGTGGTCTGTGAGTTGAAGTTTCCAAACACTAGCTATGGCGAAGATTACGCTATGGGCTTAGCTGTTAGCCGTGAGTATCGCATAGCACGTATTTATGATGAACTCTATCTATGCCGTCGTTGGGAAGGTAATAGCGATGCAGCTTTAAGTGTTGATAAGGTAAATGCCAATAACCTTTACAAAGACCGTATTCGCACGATAGAGCTAAAGGCTCGCCAGCAAAGAAACAAGGTTAAATAATAACGTAAAAGTTAAAAGAAATGGGTAGTTTGAAGCCTTTTTACGAAGAGCAATTAGCTTTGTGGCAAGACACAAAGCAGCGGTTTGATGACTTAAAGCATGTTGAGGTGAAGCAATTGGGCCTGCTAAAGGCACAGTTTAACCCTGCTCGTCTAGTCAGTACTGGTGCAAATATCGACAAAACCACATTGGCAAAACGTCCTTGTTTTTTGTGTGCAGCTAATCGCCCTAAGGAGCAGATAGTGAAAGATTTCAACAGTCATTTTGATATTCTTATTAATCCATTCCCTATTCTTCCCGAACACTTTACTATACCTTCATGCATACACGAGCTTCAACAAATTAAGGAGCATTTCATAGATATGCTACTCTTTATAGATGAGTACGATGAGGGCTTAGTATTCTACAATGGTCCACACTGTGGAGCTAGTGCGCCTGATCATCTCCATTTTCAGGCAGGTACTAAAAGCATCATTCCTATGTATCAAGAGTGGGAAAACTTGAGTTCCACTTCTGAAACGATCTTATCTCTAAGTAAGGCAAAATTGTCTTATATTACTCATTATGCTTGCCCTGTTATTGCAATAACAAGCTATGATATTGATAGTTGTGTGGTTTTGTTTAATAAAATATATGATGCACTACCATTGCCTGAAAATGATATCGAGCCGATGATGAATGTAGTGGTTTGGAAAGAGAAAGGCGAACTAGTCGTTCTCATCTTCCCGCGCTTTAAGCATCGACCTGATTGTTACTTTGCAGAGGGAAATGCTCAGTGTTTGGTAAGTCCTGGTGCTATAGACATGGCTGGACTGCTTATTCTGCCACTCAAAAACGATTTCGATACAATCACTCTAGCACAAGCTAGTGCTATTCTCAAAGAGGTAACCTTACCAGAAGAAGTTGTGGTTAAAGTTTTAGATACATTGCGTAAGCATTAAACGCAAAATAAGATAATGGTATATACAAACGAACCCATAGTAGCAGTAGGCATTGTAAGTGGGAAGTTGCTTTCTTTCACGCTTACCAATGCTTTTATGGTAAATAGCAAGACAATATTAGGCAACTATTCTGCCCACTTTGTTTCGGGTAAGATCTTTTGGGAGGGTTGCGAGTATGCTGAATTACTGTTTACGCCTATTGATGATAGTGCTAGCTTTACCCTACAAGATGTTGTTATCGGTGTAAAATTCCATTGGCAGCGGAAAGAAAGTCAAACATTCCGTGGCAGTTTACGCATTATTGTTGATGGTGAAAGGCTTTATGCCATTAATGAAATAAAAGTAGAGGATTATCTTACGAGTGTTATATCTAGTGAAATGAGTGCGACCTCCTCGCTTGAACTGCTCAAGGCACACGCTGTTATTTCGCGCAGTTGGTTGCTTTCTCAGATTGAGAATAGAAAGAGAGCAAATATTGCCCACCAGCATCACGACTTTATTGAAACTCCTCAGAAAATTATTCGTTGGTATGATCGCACCGATCACACCCTTTTTGATGTCTGTGCCGATGATCATTGTCAACGCTATCAGGGTATAGGACGCATGACAAGTTCCTATGTTAAACAAGCCGTAGCAGCCACACGAGGCGAGGTACTTACTTACGATAACAAGATATGTGATGCGCGCTTCTCTAAGTGTTGTGGTGGAGTGTCGGAGAGCTTTGAATATTGCTGGGATAATATTAAGTATCCTTACCTAAAAGCTGTTGCAGATATTAAGCCAAAAGCGAGCAAAGTTTTGCCAGATTTAACCGATGAAGAAACTGCTAAGAAATGGATTAAAACAAGCCCTAATGCTTTCTGCAATACCGATGATAAGGAGGTGTTGCGGCAAGTTCTTAATGACTATGATCAAGAAACTTCCGACTTCTATCGGTGGACTGTGAAATATACACAAACAGAAGTTAGCACCTTGCTAGAGCATAAACTAGGTATAGGCTTTGGAAATATACTTGCACTCAATCCTTTAAAACGTGGAGATAGCGGTCGTATTTACGAGCTAGAGATAGTTGGCTCTCAACGCACTATGGTTATAGGCAAAGAACTGGAGATAAGGCGAGCTTTGAGCGAGTCGCACCTATATAGTTCAGCCTTTGTAGTCGAAACTACTGAGGTAGTTAATGATGTTCCACAACTTTTCAAGCTCATAGGGGCAGGGTGGGGACATGGTGTTGGACTTTGTCAAATAGGTGCTGCTGTCATGGGTGCTAACGGCTATGATTATCAAACTATTCTTGCCCATTATTATGTGGGGTCAGCACTTACACAACTCTATTAATAGGAGTAAAGAAATATGAAAATCGACAATGACGTTATTAATGGAATACCACTTGTGGATGCTTGGCATAACCACTGGTTATGGCTTTTCTCGCTTTATATGATGCGAGGTGTGCCTTATGTGGTGCTATTTATGACTTCCACTGTATTCTTTAGTCAGCTAGGTATTGATAATAGCGATATTGTAGTTGCTAACTCTTGGCTTATCCTCCCTTTCATCTTCCGTCCATTCTTAGGTCGGTTTGTGTTAAGTTTCGAAAGCAAACGCTATTGGATATTACTTTGTCAGTTTGTTATTGGCTCAAGCCTCATAGGCATTGCTATGTCCATACCCAATCCTCATTGTTATGGCCTCTCCCTAAGTTTCCTTTTTGTCATTGCGGTGGTAGCATCGTTCCATGATATAGCCATAGAACGTTTTTACAAAAGAAGTGCTAATTATAGGCGTCGATCAGCTTTTATGGGAGTGCGCACCATAGCTTATCTTTCATCTATTATTATTGCCTTTACCCTCCCATTGGTGGCTATTGGCAATCTTGAGGTTATCACGCGTTTGGTGAGATCATCTTGGATTACTATATTTTATAGTCTTGGAGTATTTTCTTTGCTGCTCTGTCTCTATCATTATTTTGTCATACCCGAAGCATACGTTAAGGCACAACTCCCCATAAATATTCACCTTACTAAAACATGGATCATTGATGTAAAGAACATGGTGAGGGCACGCCACGACTATATGCACCAGCTACTTTTTCTACTGCTTTTCCTCTTGCCCGAAATGATGTTTTTACGTATCATCACTTCTTTTCTCTTTGACACAGGCAGTAGCGGTGGACTCGGCTTTTCTCCGCAAGAAGTAGCTTTTATTCAAGGTTCTTTAGGCTTTGTAGGGCTTACACTAGGTGCTGTCTTTGGCTTTCTTAAAGTGCGCAAACGTGGGGTAATCGCTTTAAAATGGTCTATGGTCTTGGCACTTGTGCTTCCAAAACTATGCTTTGTTTATCTTAGTTTCTCTTTCAATTCGTCGATGGTCATTGTATCGCTATGTGTTCTCCTCGATCATCTATGCACAGGTTATGCCATTATCATCTATGCGCTTATGCTTCTTTATCTTACACACGGTAAACACCCTACTTTTACATACTCAGTAGGAGCATCTTTCTTAGGATTGTCATTCTTAATATCAAGTTTTTTCGTAGGATTACTAATAGAATATTTTAGTTATCGCCAAGTATTCACATTTATTTTCTTAATGGGGGGGATCTCGCTCTTCTGCATGAAGATACTCCCTATCACCGAAGAACTGAACAGCAAATTGAAGCAATTTACAAAACTTCGCAGAATAGAAGTTTTCAACGAAGAAAGAATCTCCTAATAATTTTAGATAAGTTTTTTCTTTTCGATAAGGTTGCAGCTTTATTACTGCCTATTTCAAAAAAATAAGGATACATCGTTGAAACTACAAGAAAAAAGTGTACTTTTGTTAGACATTATATTAATAAATAGAGAGAAATGAAGAAGATAAAGTTTTTTTTGGTAGGTGCTATGTTAGCAACATTAGCATCATGTGGTACTACAGAGAAAGTGCCTCTTACAGGTAGAACCCACCGAATTGGTGTTTCTGATGCTCGAATATTGAGTTTAAGTAGTGAAGAGTATTCTAAGTTTATGGCTTCTGCAAAAAAATCTACTAACACTGCCAATACCAAAATGGTAGAACGTGTCGGGCATCGTCTGGCAACAGCTGTTGAAACCTATCTTCGTAACAATGGTTATGCTAACGAGATACAAAACTTTGTATGGGAGTTCAATCTTATTCAAGATAAGCAAGCTAATGCTTTCTGTATGCCTGGTGGTAAGATCGTTGTTTATGAAGGTATTTTTCCTTATACGCAAAATGAGGCTAGCCTTGCAGTTGTATTAGGACATGAAATTGCTCATGCTGTGGCTAAGCATAGTGCAGAGCAATGGACAAAGCAGAATAATCAGTCTATCGGCACCAGTATTTTAGGTACAGTACTTAATTCTACTGTCGGCAATGGAGTAGGCGATATTGCAGCTCAAGTGGCAAGTGGATATTTCTCTTTCCGTAACCTCAAGTATAGCCGTTCAGATGAAAGTGAAGCCGACTATATGGGGCTTATTTTTGCTGCTATGGCAGGTTATGATCCACAAAGTGCAGTACCTTTTTGGCAGCGTATGGCAGCAGCTACCAAAAGCAGCAGTTCTGAATTCTTTAGTGACCACCCTTCTGATGAACGCCGTATTGCCAATATTCAGAAGTGGATGCCAGAGGCTCTAAAATATTATCAAGCAGCTAAAGGCACTACTACAAAAACAACGTCTACAAAGAGTGTGAAGCGCACTACTTCTACCCGAACAAAATACTAACAAAAGAGAGATACACAAGATTTCATAGTCAGCATATAAGAAGAGCAACTATTTTCCCTATGATGCCTGCATCAGCAAGAGGAAAATAGTTGCTTTTGCTTTTTGTGTATGTGTAAAAAGTGTTTCTAATGTTATTTGTTATCTTCTCCTTTATAATTACTGCTTGCTGTTTGTAAAGCCAAATCTTCACGCTTAAATTCTTTAAAAGTGTAGTAGATAATAGGCACTGTAGCGATAAACGAAAAAACATCGCTCACACTCTGACAAATCTCTACTCCCAACAATCCCCACATATTAGGCAAGATAATCATGAGTGGTACAAAGAAAAGTCCTTGACGAGCAGCGGCAAGGAAGTTGGCACGCCAAGGCTTTCTACAAGTTTGTGCTAGCATATTGCTTACGAGGATAAATGCGTTTAAGGGTAGACTTATCAACTGATAGCGCAACGCCACAACACCCACTTTGATTACTTCAGGATCATTGCGGAATATACCTATCACCGAACTACTAAAAAACAGTCCAAACACAGAGCAAATTACTAAAAACACAGTGCCTATCATCACGGTAAATGTAAAGGCATCGGTGAGCCGTCTATATAGTTTTGCACCATAGCAAAAACCACAAACGGGTTGGAAACCTTGACCCAATCCCACCACGACAGCAAACACAAGCATACTAATGCGTGTAACAATACTCATGGCAGCAATAGCAGAGTCGCCATAATGGCTAGCAGCTACGTTTAATGCCATGGTGGCAATACTTGCCAATCCTTGTCGCATAAGCGAAGGACTTCCACCGAGGAAAATCTCTTTTAATGCTCTTAGCGATGGCTTCATATTCTTAAAGTAGATACCGATATTCTCTCCGATGTGTGTCATATATACGAGAATACCCCACGATGCTATTTGCCCAATGATCGTAGCAAAAGCAGCTCCTCTGATACCCATTCCACAAGTGAAGATTAAGATAGGATCTAACACCACTGTTATCACTACACCTGCAATGATACCATACATAGCATAAGAGGCATTTCCTTGTAAACGCATCTGATTATTCAGCGTTAAGGAAGAGGTTACAAAGGGAGCACCTAGAAGGATAATCGACATAAACTTCAATATATAGGGCATCGTGGTAGGGGTACTACCTAAAAAATGAGCTAGCGGTATGCGAAAAATTTCTCCAAAGGCGGTGATGAGCATACCAAAGCAAAATGAGAAGAAGAAGCCCGTAGATGCCATTATATCAGCATTTTTATGGCGTTTAGCTCCCAACTCTCTCGAGATGTAATTGCCCGAACCATGCCCAAAGAAGAAGCCCACAGCTTGAATAAAAAACATCAGTGAGAATACAATACCCACAGCAGCTGTATCTTGTGTAGTAAGCTTTCCTACAAAGTAAGTGTCGACTATATTATAAAGACCAGTAGCAAGCATCGAGATAATAGTGGGTATAGCCATATCAATAATAACGCGGTGAAGGGGACCTTGTGTTAAGTAGGTATAATTATCTACGTTATGATGCATGGTTGTTGGCTTTATTTGTCATATAGTTATTTCATCTCTAGTAGTATTTGTATGATACGTTCAGCCGAGCGACCATCCCAGCGATCGGGTATGCCCGATTTTTTCCATTGATTGCTTACCATATCGCCCACCATCTTACGGAGAGTATCAGGATCTTCGCCTACTAACACATTCGATCCTACTGTTACAGTCTCAATGTGTTCGGTATAGCTGTTGAGCGTAATACATGGCACGCTATTAAAGGTGGCTTCTTCGGCTACGTTGCCCGAGTCGGTTACCACACCCATAGCATGTGCGCTGATATAGCCAAAGTCGAGGAAGCCAAATGGCGATACGATGTGGAAATTCGACAAGTCGATATTGCCCCTTTTTGCTACTTCCTTTACGATGCTAGCTGCCGTGTCGCGCAATGGGGCTACGATAGGCGTATGTTTTCCGCCCTCTACTAAAGCTCTCAATAGTTTTTCTAACTCAATAGTTTCATTAAGTAGCTTTTTGCGATTGAGTGTAAACAAGATAAACTTACCCTCTTCAATATTTAGGTCAGCTACTTCCTTTATCTTCGACAAGCTAAGATTGCCCATCAAATCTCTGTTATTGCGGATATTATCTATTAAGATATTACCCACCATATATACTTTCGACAATTCTGCCCCCTCTTTATTAGCAATGCTGTTATTGCTCACACCAGCAGTGAAGAGAATATCCGACAAGCCATCAATAACCAAACGATTGATTTCCTTTGGCATCGTAATATCAAATGAGCGTGTGCCAGCAGCAATATGCACCAAAGTTAGTGCTTGCTTCTTGGTAACAATGGCTGCGGCCATAGTAGAGGCAAGGTCGTCTACAACGATGACCACATCGGTAGGATGCGATTGAAGATAAAGCTCAAACTTCGACATTACTTGTCCTGTAAGCTCATTAAGGTTTTGGCTATCAGCGCCAAGGTATATTGTTGGAGGTGCTATCTCAAGATCTTCAAAAAGCTTATCTTCTAGTGTAGGATCGTTTTTTGTTCCTGCATAAATAAGAGAATATGCTATATTCTCATTAGCTTGCTTATTAATAACTCGAATAATAGGTGCCACCTTCATAAAGTTAGGGCGCGCACCACAAAAGATGCAGAGATTTAATGTCTTTCTTGTCATGTATACTATTATTTTTCTTTAAACAGATCCTTGATGCCACCGATAGAACCCATTAAGTTAGAAGCTTCAAAAGGTAGGTAAACCGTTTTCTGATTACCATTATTAGCAAGCTCGGTAAGCATCTGGATATACTTTTGTGCAATGAGGTAGTTGGCAGGGTTAGTGCTTTGACCCACTGCTTCCGTTATTTTCTGAATAGCCACAGCTTCGGCTTCTGCTTTGCGGATACGAGCTTGTGCCTGACCTTCTGCTGTTAGTATCTTCTGCTGTTTATCAGCCTCTGCACGATTAATCATTGAAGCCTTTTCACCTTCTGATTTAAGAATAGCAGCTTGCTTCTCGCCCTCACTCGTAAGGATCGTAGCACGCTTATTACGCTCAGCTTGCATCTGCTTCTCCATTGCTTGAAGTACGCTTTCAGGAGGGGTAATATCTTGTAGTTCTACACGGTTTACCTTAATACCCCATTTGTTGGTAGCATCGTCTAACACTGAACGCAGTTTGGTATTAATTGTATCGCGCGAGGTAAGGGTTTGGTCGAGTTCTAGCTCACCAATAATATTACGAAGCGTAGTCTGGGTAAGCTTCTCTATAGCGTTAGGCAGATTGTTAATCTCATACACAGCCTTAAAAGGATCAACGATTTGGAAATAAAGCAGGGCATTGATCTGCATTTGGATATTATCCTTTGTAATTACGTTTTGACGATCGAAGTCATATACCTGCTCGCGTAAGTCGATCGAGCTAGTATAAGCATATCTACCCGATCGCATTGCAACAATCTCCTTTGCATGATCAATAAAAGGAATAATAATATTGATGCCAGGCTGGAGCGTTGCATAGTATTTACCCAATCGCTCTATAATTTTTGTTTCACTTTGCGAGATAATCACCAACGATTTTTTCACAATTACAATGGCTAGTATCACTAGCGCAATGAGAATGTAAGCTGTAATTTCCATAAGAATTAATAAGTTTTTAGTTAATTGATAATTTTTCCACTGTTACGATGATAGAGTCGCGTGAGATGATCCTCACTTCTTGCCCATAGGCTATGGCTACACCGTCCACACTACGAGCTTTCCAGTAATCGCCATCTATCTGCACTCTACCAAAACCATTACCCTCAATAGGCTCAGTAATACGCCCCTCTCTGCCTATTAGTGCATCGGCATTGCTTACTCTATTTTTATCATGCCGATGAAAATACTTGAGCATCACAGGGCGCACGAAAATAATACTCAGCACAGAACATACCGAAAAAGTAATAATTTGAATGGTTAAGCTATCCACAAAAGGGGAGAGGAGGGCTGTAAAAATGCCACCAATAGCAAAGCACATTACAAAAAAATCGCCACTAGTAAGTTCTAATATTAAACAAAGCAAACTTACAAGCGTCCACACTAACCAAAGATTTTGCGCAAGATAATCAAACATAGGCATTATAATTAATGTTACGATGTAAAGGTAAAGAAAAAAATGATGATGGCAAAAAAAAATGAAAAAAAACTTATCGTTTATAATAAGTTATAGCTGTATATATTAATAAATGTGCGTCTGACGAATTACATTAAATAGGTAGCAGATAAGCTTTATTTTAGTTAACCTTATCAAGAGATCTTAGTGTTATATCAAAAGGGACGTGGGTTTTCATCAAAACCCACGTCCCTTTTTTATGATTGCTTCCCTATATCTATTAAAGGGATATTACCATAGCGAAAGAAGTGTATTAACTTTCTTCAAAAAGTACATTAACTTTTCGGGGAAAGTGAATGCACTTTTTTCACTACGATAAGGAGTAGTCTTTTATATCATCATTTTCTGCTCTATTTTCATCAATAAAACAATCGGGGGAGACTACTCGAAGGGCTGCGCCACGATACCGTAGTAGCGGTCGATGTCGCGTATGAGCACGAAATCACTGCTGAAGGCCAGGCGGTAAGCTTCACTACTATTGCTAGGGTCAGCACTCGACGACCAGTAGGTACCGAGAGAACCGCACTCGTAAAGCTGACCGCTGTTGTAATAGCCCAACGCAGGGAGGAAGAAATACTTGCTAATCTCGCTATCATTTGGCTTGCCTGAAGTAGGATCAACTTTGTAATAATTGAAATTGAAGTTAGTAGTAGCAAGCAGATTAACACCATCAGGGGCTGCTGTTTTCATTTTAGCAGGCTGCCTGCCTTGCTCTTGAGCGATAACGCTGAGCTTCTTAAGCCAAAGACCACCAGTATAAGTCTTACCGAATGCCTCCCAACGAGTAGTATTATCCCAATGAGGATCACCCCTCATTATGTACCAAGCCATTTCGTTAGCGTTAGGAAGCTGGCTGAAGAGAGAATTGACGGAAGCCTCGAAATCACCGCTACCTTCGTGGTACCAACGAGAACCATCAGCATTAGACTTTGCATAATTTCCGTTTGTTGCATCATTCGTTGTTGGCTGCCAAACTTCTGTAACAGCATTCCACTCGTGACCAGACCAATAGTTCTCCTTTGCATCCCACATATAATAATTGTGACCACTGTAAAGAGAAGGAACATCAGATGACTCTGCAAGGTCGCCGCCGTCAATAGATGCAACGTGATCGCCGTCAGAGTTTGGAGCAAGAACGCCTAAGTTGCCTGGCACACGATAGTGGGTGCCACCGTTGTAGGTGAAAGAATTGATAGTGATGGTAACATCCTTTTCAAGGTTCTTGGTAGCATTTACTACGTGATAGATTACTGATAGGCTGTGAGTACCTGGAGCGATCATCATATAAGCACCATTGGTTGCAAGGTCTTTCTTATCGGTAGAAAGGGGGAAACCAGCATTATCGTTGTTTGGAGTAGAGAGAACGATTTCTTTTTGCTCATTGTCCTTAATAGCTAAGCCTTGAGCAGACAAGGTATAGTTACCTGCAATGGTGTTGTCCGATTTAACGGTGATCTTGGTGAGCTTATAGTTAGCTGCTTCACGCCCCTTTGCGAAAGGAGCAAATACGAGACAAGTAGCTTTGTGCGAGAGGTGGAAGCCAAAGGTAGCATTCGTAGAAGTATTGCCTGCTGCAATGCCTACACCGCAGTCGCCACTCTCGCCTAGGTGGGTAGAGGTGTTAGGGAGGGTTTGCGTTTGTGCTGTAGCAATCGTTACTTGATCGGCTGAAGCGCTGTTCTTACCAGTGTAGTGTACAGTATAGCTACCTGTTTTATCGTAGCTACCTGCAAGCTGGAAGTTGTAGGTGTTCGTCTTTCCACCTTCTACCTTGTTTACACTCTTTTGCCAAGCATCGGTCTTGTCCTTTACCCAAATCTGGTCGTCATTCTCCCAGAAGAAAGCACCACCGCCATCAGTAGCCATTGAGGTACGAGTAGCTGGGTTTGTAGCTACGAAAGTGGTTAACCCGCTCGAAAGAGCATCTGTCTCATTCTGTGTACAAGCACCTAAGAGCAAGCCCATAGATGCGCACAGAGGAACTAAAACTTTTTTGTTCATTGTAATTAAAAATTAATAGTTGAAAATAAAAAAAACAATTATCTCTTGTTGTTGGTATAAGCCTATACCATACAGCTTGAGTCATTTACGAAGCTATTCTTCCTCCTCTTTAGCAGGAAACAAGGTTGATCCCCGTGAGAAGACTGCGTTAGCTACAGGAAGATCTCCACCGTCCTTAGAAGGTTCGTGGTCTCCGTTGGCAAGACTGCCAGCCAAGATTGTATGATCGTAAGCTATCTTAAAGATGCTCACCTGTGGAGCAGTGTAAGGCAGAAGCGCTTTAGCTGAAGAATAGTCAAGCGTGTCGCTAACTGGTTTTGGAAAAGTTCTTTGGTTCATTTTACTATAGAAGATTTGTTATTAAATTTCATTTATATCGAAAAAGCTTAGCATTTATACCGAAAAATCTTAGCAAAAAGGTGCAATTATTTTTTCTTATTTTGCTTAAAAGCACAGCGCAAAACACACGGAAAAAGCCACAAAGGGAATCCTTGTGAAACCCTTTGTAGCCAATGCTTTCACGCGCGTATGCGCGCGTAGGAAAAAGTGTATATGTGGAGGTTAAACTAGACCTGGCTCTAGAGAGAGAGAGAGAGAGAGAGAGAGTACAAAATTATTTGGCACTACCAAATAATTTATGTTAAAAAAAGAAAGAATACTGGTTTTTCTTTGCAGCACAACTTGCCCCAAAGAGTTTTTGGAGTAATACTGTAAGTTGCGATGTAAAAAAGCTGATTTCAATCCCTCTAGTTTTTAATTTGCCTCCAAAGGTAATAAGTATTTTATAATCTAGCAAATTTTTAAAGGAATAAAAAGACTTATATTATAAATATGTGTGCTAGAAATATAAATAGAATATAAAGTTAGTTCGCAATACCGATGTTTTGGCATTGCTTATTTTTCGTTTGAAAAGTAAGCCTCTTTCGTCAAAAAGTAGAAACCAAACACACAAGCTCTCTTTTAGCAAGTAGAAATTAGTTGGATAGCAAACAAGCGTATAGTGAGAGTAGATAAAGTCAACTATTTTTACTTATGTCAATTATAGTAAACTTGCAAAATCAAAAAAATATCTAGTTGATTATCAATAACTTAATATAGGAAAACTAAAAGATCATTGTTTAGTATGCAAAAGGTCATCTTTTATATAGCAGAAGATGACCTTTAGCTCCTCAATACATCACGTTTTGCAATGGAAACGATGACCTATTAATTTGTTGTTAAATATTTTCTAAGAGATAACAGAATATTATTGGAACTTAGAAACGATCTTTTTAGTTATAGTAGCCGTCTTAGCTATAATGTGTATTAATTATACAGAAAGAGAGAGCAGCAAAAAGATGCTTTTTGCTGCTCTCTCCCTTTTTTGTATGCTCTGTTGTTTTTTTAAAATTCGCTAGTGAAATGGAATTTAATGTGTTCAAAGTCTTGTTGCGCCATACTAAGAACATAGCCAGAGTCGGCAAGGAATACATCGCGACCCTCTATATCCTTTGCCATGTATTGATATTTGCGTTTTTTGAAGTTTTCGAGTTCTTTCTCGTCGTCGGCTTCCACCCAACAAGCTTTGTGTAAATGGACAGGTTCCCAGCGGCATTTGGCATTGTATTCATGCTCTAAACGGTATTGGATAACTTCGAATTGAAGTTGTCCAACAGTACCTATGATACGACGATTGTTAAACTGATTGACAAACGATTGTGCCACTCCTTCGTTCATTAGCTGCTCAATACCTTTGAGGAATTGCTTCGACTTCATAGGGTCGTCGTTCTCTATATATTTGAATAACTCTGGGGAAAAACTTGGTAAGCCTTTAAAGTGGAGATCTTCTCCCTCTGTAAGAGTATCGCCAATTTTAAAAACACCTCCGCTATCAGGCAAACCTACAATATCACCGGGGTAAGCTTCGTCGACGGTACTCTTACGCTGCGCCATAAACTGAGTAGGCGAGGAAAAACGTATCGTTTTACCATTGCGGACATGGAGATAGGGTTGGTTGCGCTGGAACTTGCCCGAACAAACCTTACAGAAAGCTATACATGAGCGATGGTTGGGGTCAATGTTAGCCGTAATTTTGAAAATAAAGCCAGTGAATTTTTCTTCTTCTGGCTCTACCATACGCTCTTCCGCTTTAGTAGGGCGAGGGCTTGGGGCTATCTGTACAAAGCAGTTGAGGAGTTCTTGAACACCAAAATTGTTAAGTGCAGAGCCAAAAAACACGGGTGCTACCTCGGCATTACGATAGTTGTCGACCTCAAACATTGGATAAACGCCGTCTACTAGCTCTAGGTCTTCGCGTAGCTTGTTGGCAAAGTCGGTACCCACCTGATTGTCAAGTTCTGTAGAGTTAATGTCTACCTCTACTTTCTCTGTTACACGTTGCTTGTTAGGGGTAAAAAGATTGAGTTGCTGCTCGTAAATATTGTAAACACCCTTAAAGTGTTGTCCTTGTCCAATAGGCCATGAGAGCGGGCGCACCTTGATTTGTAATTCCTGCTCTAGTTCATCCAACACATCGAAAGGATCACGACCTTCACGATCCATCTTGTTGATAAAGATTATTACAGGCGTGTTGCGCATACGGCACACTTCCATAAGCTTACGAGTTTGTGCTTCGACACCCTTTGCCGAGTCGACAACAATGATAGCCGAGTCGACAGCAGTAAGTGTGCGGTAGGTATCTTCAGCAAAATCTTGGTGACCAGGTGTGTCTAGGATATTTACCTTATAGTCATTGTAATCGAACTCCATGACCGAGGTAGATACAGAGATACCACGCTGCTTTTCAATATCCATCCAGTCGGATGTAGCAGTCTTTCTAATTTTATTGCTCTTTACAGCTCCTGCTACTTGGATTTGTCCACCGAAGAGCAAGAATTTCTCGGTAAGGGTAGTCTTACCTGCATCAGGGTGAGAGATAATGGCGAAGGTTCGCCTACGTTCTATTTCGTTCATACTATAAAAGTCTGTTTATACACTTCTTTAGCGAATTTGTCCAATAGGGTATTTTAATGCCAAAAGTGTTCTTTATTTTTGTCTTATCAAGCACAGAATAAGAGGGACGAGTAACAGGTGAGGGAAACTCACAGCTGTGGCATGGTAGAATCTCGCATGTTGTATTACCTGCTAGCTCGGCTATCTTAACGGTAAAGTCGAACCAGCTACACACCCCTTCATTTGAGAAGTGATAAATACCAGAATTGCCCTCAAACTTACGATTTTCTAGGATAGTGAAGATGGTGTCAGCAAGATCGCCTGCATAGGTTGGTGTGCCACACTGATCGAATACCACTTTGAGTTGTGGCTTAGTGGCAGTGAGGTTGATCATTGTCTTAACGAAATTCTTGCCAAACTCGCTGTAGAGCCATGCTGTGCGAATGATGATATAATTGCCACCAACAGCTTGTATCTTCTGTTCTCCATGAAGCTTTGTTAAGCCATAAACACCAGTTGGTGTACCTTTTTGATCCTCCTTGCAAGGTGTGTTGTAAGGATCGCCACCAAAAACGTAATCGGTACTAATGTGAATGAGTAAGCCATCGACCTCTTTCATTGCTTTTGCAAGGTTTTCAGGTGCAGTAGCGTTGAGTGTTTCAACGATGTCGCCAGCTATTTCTGCAGCATCAACATTAGTCCATGCAGCACAATTGACGATACACTTAATATCATTCTGCTTTACTATGGAGCGGACTGTGTCGAGGTTGGTAATGTCTAGCTTTGTGTAGCCATCGCACACATCGGTGAATATATAGTTGTCTTTACTCTGCTTAGCTACTAATTGCATCTCGTTGCCAAGCTGTCCATTAGCTCCTGTTACAAGAATATTCATATAGCTGTTATTTCTTAAATGTTTATTTTTTGTCTAGCTCTGTTCGCCAAAGTCTAGCCCCTCTGTCTTATCTTTGATATAATAATCGGATAGCATTCCTATAAAGGTACTAACTTCTTTAAGTGCAGTAGTTGTTGCTGCAGTTACCTCTTTCTGCTGTAGGCGAAGCATCATCACACCATAGAGCAAGTCGAAACAAGTTTCTATTTCGCTATGTCCGAGGGTGGCAGCTACCTGCTTTAGTTGATCATCACCTTTGCGTGCCATAGTGTCAGCCACGCGCTTTGTCTTACCACGAAGTTCTACGATGAAAGGCAGTACACGGTAATATTCGGCTGAGTAGAAAGGAAATTTAGACGATTGCAACAGCTCTGCGTGCAACTCGGTGAGTGCTTGCATTACTACTTTGTTGATCTGAAGATGTCCCGCCTCGCGGCAACCTTCTTGCTTCATCATACGCACAAGATCGCCAAACCAGTCTTCTTCTTCTTCCTTTTGCTCTTCGGTGTATTCGAAGCGCTCGATATATTCCTTACGAATACGCGTTAAGGAACAGTCGTATGCACGAATAACATCCTCAATCTGCCACATATATAGCAGATATTCAGCTATACTTTTCTCGCGTAATTGTTGAGCAACAAACATAACTTATCTTGTTTTTAAACGAATGTTTTTAATAAAAAGAGGGTAGGTGATAGAGATTGAATACTGTCCCAAATAATATGATGAGTGAGAACAATATTACGATAGCACCAATGATTTTATTGATGATGAGAATGCCTTTTTCATCAAACTTACCTTTAATCTTACTAATGAGCCATGTAAGTCCATACCACCAAAGCATAGCTCCAACTGGTATTGCAGCGAAACCTACTATCATTTCAAAAGTTTTGCCCGGTTGGATAAAGGCAAATTGAGCGAAGGTAGCCATGAAAAGAAATATAATAAGAGGATTAGAGATGGTTACAACGAAAGCTGTTAAGCCGTTGTGTAAGATGCTTCCTTTGCTTTTTCCAGACTTGTGTATTTTCTTTGTGGGATTGGAAACAAAGCAATAAATACCAAAGAAGAGTAATAATATACTTCCTGTTATCTGCAAAATGAATTGATAAGCAGGATTAGACAAGGGCTTCATGATAAAACTCATACCAAAGCCTACGATGAGGGCATAAAAAACATCGCTTAAAGTAGCTCCTAATCCTGTAATAAAGCCATACCATCTGCCTTTATTCAATGTGCGCTGAATGCAAAGAATACCAACAGGTCCCATAGGAGCCGACGCAATGATGCCTATGAGGATACCTTTGAATACAAAATCGAGTATATCTAACTGAATAGGAATTTCCATATTATATAATTGAACTGCAAAATTGCGAAAAATATGCGACATAGGCAAAAATAAGTATCAAAAGTTTGTGGATTTAGGCTTTTTTCCTACCTTTGCGAAAATAATTTTTGAACTAAAAACTAATTGCAAGTATGGAAATGCAAGAACAAAAACCCTTTGTTATCGGTCTAGATTTAGGCGGAACAAATGCCGTATTTGGGATCGTTGATCAGCGTGGTCAGGTGCTAGCAACTAACTCTATCAAAACAGGTGCTTATAAAACTGTTGATGATTTTGTAGCTGCTGGTGTAGAAGCACTAAAGCCTATTGTAGCTAAAGTAGGTGGTATAGGACAGATTAAAGCTATGGGTATAGGTGCTCCTAATGGTAATTTCTACCGTGGAACAATAGAGTTTGCACCAAATTTGGCATGGGGTCATGATGGTGTGGTGCCTTTGGCAGAAATGTTTTCTAAAAAGTTGAACATTCCTGTGGGTTTAACAAATGATGCCAACGCTGCTGCTATTGGCGAAATGCAATATGGTGTGGCACGTGGCATGAAAAACTTTATCATGATAACGCTCGGCACTGGTGTTGGGTCTGGTATCGTTGTAGATGGTAAAATGGTATATGGCTCTGATGGTTTTGCTGGAGAACTAGGTCATGTAGTAATGGTTCGTGGTGAAGAAGGTCGTAGCTGTGGTTGTGGTCGTACAGGTTGTTTGGAGGCTTATTGTTCAGCAACAGGTGTAGCTCGTACAGCTCGTGAATTTTTAGAGAAATCGGATGAGCCATCACTTCTTCGTGATATGAAAGCAGAAGAGATTACCTCTCTTGATGTGTCAATCGCAGCAAGTAAGGGTGATAAACTAGCCCTTGAAGTATATGCTTTTACGGGTGATATGCTAGGACAAGCTTGTGCCGACTTTGCTACTTTCTCTTCTCCTGAAGCGTTCATATTCTTTGGTGGACTAACAAAGGCAGGCGACTTGATTATGAAGCCTATCATTGAGTCATACGAGAAGCATGCTTTGAAGATATTCAAGGGCAAACCTAAGTTCTTAATAAGCTCTTTAGATGATGCAGCAGCAGCAGTGCTTGGTGCCTCAGCTATTGGTTGGGAATTATAAAGAAAAACGACTTCGCTTTATGCGAAGCTAATTGTAATAAACGTTTAAAGCGAAAAGGCTTATGCTAGTATGACATTTCCTTTTCGCTTTTTTTATTTTGTGTTCTCGCTTTTTTATTTTATCTTTGCGTGATTTATTTTTATTGATAATTATGAAACTAGAAGACGATATTAAGAAAGCAATAGAAGTGATGCGACAAGGAGGAGTAATCCTCTATCCTACAGACACGGTTTGGGGAATAGGGTGCGATGCTACTAATCCAGAGGCTGTGGCAAAGGTATATAAGTTGAAACGTAGAGACGACTCTAAAGCTTTAATCTGCTTGGTCGATTCCGAAAATAGACTACAACGCTATGTGCGTAATGTGCCTGATGTGGCTTGGCAATTAATGGAGGCTGTTACTAAGCCTACAACGCTCATTCTCGATAATGCTGTAAATTTAGCCCCCAATTTGATAGCAGAAGATGGATCTATCGGAATGCGCATTACCAAAGAGCCTTTCTCACACGAGCTTTGTTTTCGCTTTCAAAAAGCCATTGTTAGCACATCAGCCAATATAAGTGGCGAGCAAGCAGCTCAGAACTATGGAGATATTTCACAAGAGATATTAGAGGGCGTAGATTATGTTTGTTTTGCGCGACGTCAGGAACACGAACCACATACACCTTCTAGTATCATTAAGTTGAGTGCTGATGGAACTGTGAATATCATTCGCAAATAAAATAAAAAATACCCACTCAAAATGGATATTACAGAAGATAATAGTACAGTAGCGCAAATAGGTATAATAGATCGTTTCGATAAATGGCGTTCAGAGTTTATTTCCGATCGTCAGTTCGTATATATTCTTGCCTTTTTAGTAGGTGTTTTGGCATCGGTGGCTGCCTATGTCTTACATACAATGATATGCGAAATAGAGGAGCTGCTTACCTCAGGCTTTAAGATGACCAATGTTAACTGGCTTTATCTACTTTATCCTGTTATTGGTATTTGGCTTACAACCTTGTTTATAAAGTATGTAGTTCGCGATAGTATTTCGCATGGTATTACCCGTGTACTATACGCTTTGGCAACTAACAAGTCGAAGATAAAAGGGCATAATACTTGGACTTCTATCGTGGCTTCAGCTATCACTATTGGCTTTGGTGGATCTGTTGGAGCAGAAGCTCCTATTGTGCTTACAGGTTCTGCCATAGGTAGTAATCTTGGAAAACTCTTTAAACTAGACGATAGGACATTGATGTTGCTCGTAGGCTGTGGTGGAGCAGCTGCAGTGTCGGCTATCTTTAAAGCTCCTATAGCAGGGCTTGTTTTCACACTTGAGATCTTAATGGTAGATCTTACGATGGCTTCACTGTTACCCATATTGATAGCAACAGTAACAGCTACTTGTTTTTCTTATCTATTTACGGGAGGAAGCTCCATGTACGCCTTTCATGTCGATTACGAATGGCAACTTCATCGTATTCCTGCAACAATTCTTTTAGGTATCTTCTGCGGCTTTCTTTCTCTTTATTTTATGCGTGTAATGACTTGGTGTGAAGATGGTTTTGGAAAACTTTCTAAATATCCTTATACCAAACTCCTTGTGGGTGCGCTTGTGCTGTCTTCGCTTATTTTCTTATTCCCATCACTTTATGGTGAGGGCTATGATAGTATGCGCGTATTTATTGAGGGAAAAACTGTAGAAGATTGGCAAAGCGTATTACGTGGATCTATGTTTGCGGGCAATGCTAAATATTTAGTTCTTTATGTGGGACTAGTAATGATAACCAAGGTGTTTGCTACTAGTGCTACTAATGGTTCTGGTGGATGTGGAGGTACTTTCGCACCTACTTTGTTTATAGGAGGTTTTGCTGGCTTCTTCTTCTCACGTGTGTGGAATATGCAAGAAGTTGGTCTTTACGTTCCCGAGAAGAACTTTACGCTTTATGGCATGGCTGCGCTTATGTCGGGTGTTATGCACGCTCCACTTACAGGTATTTTTCTAATTGCTGAGCTTACGGGTGGGTATCAGCTCTTTATTCCATTATTAATAGTAAGTATTAGCTCTTATTTGACGATTAATATTTTCGAGCATCATAGTATTTATGCTATGCGTTTAGCTCGACAAGGAAAATTGCTTACGCATCATACCGACCGCTCTGTACTTACACTTATGACAATGGATAAGATGCTTGATAGAAGATATACGCCTGTTTCTCCTGATATGGAGATGGGAAAACTTATACATGTAATTAGTGGAAGTCTAACAAGTTATATCCCAGTTTTAGACGATAGTGGCGTTTTATTAGGCGAAATAGATATTGTAAAAATCCGTCATATCATGTTTCGTACCGAACTTTATCATCGCTTCACGGTAAGCCAACTAATGAGCCCGCCACTAGCAACTCTTGGCGTCAATGATCCGATGGAAGAAGTTATGAAGGTGTTTGAAAAGACTGGTGCTATTACCTTACCTGTTATTGATGTGAATAATGTTTTAGTGGGATATATATCGCGTGTTAAAATGTTTGATAACTATCGTAAACTAGTAGCCGATTATAGTACAGAATAATTAAGGTAACAAGCTATTTTACAGTAATTATCCTAATTTTATTTTTGATGAGAAAAGAAGATCTTCGCATAGTTTTTATGGGTACTCCAGAGTTTGCTGTGGAGTCATTGAAAGCGTTAGTAGAAAATAATTATAATGTTGTGGCTGTGATAACACAACCCGATAAGCCTGTAGGCAGACATCAAGAGCAGTTGCAAGCTCCCCCAGTAAAGCAATACGCACTAGCGCACAACCTTCCTGTGTTGCAACCAGAGAAGATGAAAAATCCTGAATTTCATGCTGCACTAGCTGCATATAAAGCCGATTTACAAGTTGTAGTGGCTTTTCGTATGCTGCCAAAAGTAGTTTGGGATATGCCACGCTTTGGTACTTTCAATGTGCATGCTGCGCTTTTGCCACAATATCGTGGTGCAGCACCTATTAATTGGGCTATTATTAATGGTGAGACAAAGACAGGTGTAACCACTTTCTTCCTTGATAAAGATATTGATACTGGTAAGATAATTCTTCAGCACGAGTTTCCTATTCCTGATGATGCTGATGTAGAGTATGTATACGATGGTCTGATGTGTCTTGGAGCTGATTTGGCAATGAAGACTATAGATCTTATTTGCGAAACAATTCCTGATTCTGATACTGATTTTAAAACAGTATTGGATAAAATCAGTATTGAGCAAAACGAAGCAGAGGCTACTACACAAGCTCCGAAGATATTTAAAGAAACGTGTGAAATAAACTGGAACCAGCCTGCTAAGAAGGTATATGACTTTGTACGTGGTTTGAGTCCATATCCAGGTACATGGACGAAGATGCAGTTGATAGATACCACTGCAGCCCAGCCCAAACAGCCAATGATTATGAAAGTGTTTCGCACGCATAAAACAGAGATTAAAGCAACAAGAGTGCCAGGGTCTTTGGTTGTAGAGAAAAGTCATCTTTATGTAAATACTGCTGATTTCATGTTAGAACTGCTTGATGTGCAAATTTCGGGTAAGAAACGAATGGAAGTAAAAGCTTTTTTGAATGGTTTTCAAGCTATCTCTAGCTACCAGTTAGGATAGGAAAATATTTATTGGCAACCTTAAAAACGAGATTAAAAATGAGACAAATAATCAATCATTTTACAGACGATGATTTGTATAAGTTATCAATGTGTTGCGCAGTAATTGACAATTATCCGCGTGCACACGTTTGTTATCAATTCGTAGATCGTGATGATACTATCTACCCTTATGGCTTTGCCGAGGAAGTAAAGCACCAGATAGAACTATTAGAGAATGTTATCATTACTGAAGAAGAGATTAATTTCATGCGCCGCAAGTGTTCTTACTTACCAGAATGGTTTTTTACTTACTTGCGTGGTTTCCGCTTTCATCGTGAGTGGGTGAAAGTTTGGCAAAATGAGGAAGGGCATCTTCACTTAGAAATAGAGGGACTTTGGGCAGATACTATTTTGCTTGAAGTAAAAATTTTAGCTATTATTTCAGAGCTTTTCTATATGTTTAATGGGCAAGCTGATGAACTAGATTATCAAGAACTATATGATAAGACTTACCATAAAGCAGAGCGTTTGCTAGAGTCGGGTTGCGTGTTCTCCGACTTTGGTACAAGGCGCAGAGCTAGTTTGATAGCTGAAGATGCTGCTATTAGGGCTATCACGGATTGTGCAAATAGCAAGCAGTGGGAAGGTCGCTTTGTTGGCACTAGTAATGTATATTTGGCAATGAAGTATGATATTACTCCTGTAGGCACTATGGCGCATGAGTTTATCTGTGCTATTGGGGGAATGTTTGGTCCACAAATGGCTAACCATATTGCTATGGAGGCTTGGCGACATACTTTCCGAGGTGCGCTAGGAACCTATTTATACGACTCTTTTGGTTGGGATATCTTCTCCTACAACTTTTCAGAGAACTTTGCTCATATGTTTAAAGGACTTAGAGTAGACTCTGGTGATAATTATGAGCAGCTAGATAAAATTTGTAATAAGTATAAATCTTTAGGTATTGACCCAGCGACAAAGCAGGTTATATTCTCAAATGCACTAGATACTGATCGCGCAATAGAATTAAATAAAGTGGCAAAAAATAGAGTTATTCCTTCCTTTGGTATAGGAACACACTTGACAAATGACTTTGAAGGTGTAACACCTAGAAATATTGTTATTAAGTTGGTAGCTGTAAAAATTACAGAGTCATGGCCCTATTATAATGACACATGTAAGATCTCAGAGGATAAAGGTAAGCACACTGGTAAAGCTGAAGTTATAGAACGCTTTATGAAGCTTATTCATTACGAAGAATAAAGGTTGAAATAGTAAGGGAAAATTTTAGAACGCTTTTGGTAATTTTTTAAAATCTAATAACGATTATGATAAATAATAAAAATAAGAGAGGAAATTATTTTCCCCTCCTAATGCAGTATTGATATTATAAACTAAAAGTATCTTCATAGCTTTTTGCCAACCCGCCAGTGCTTGTTTCCTTATAGAGTGAAGGAATATCATGGCCTGTTTGTTTCATAACTTGAATAACGCTATCGTAAGAAACACGGTGTAAGCCATCGCTGAAGGTGGCATATAACTGAGCATCTAAAGCACGACAAGCCGCAAAGGCATTACGCTCAATACAAGGAATTTGTACAAGTCCGCAAACAGGATCGCAAGTCATTCCTAAGTGATGTTCTAATCCCATTTCTGCAGCATACTCTATTTGTGCAGGACTTCCACCAAACAATTGGCATGAAGCAGCCGAAGCCATGGCACAAGCTACACCCACTTCGCCCTGACACCCTACTTCTGCCCCAGATATAGAAGCATTAGCTTTTGCTACATTGCCAAATAATCCTGCTGTAGCTAGCGCGTGTAAAACTTTAGTTTCTGTAAAATTATGTCCATTTGACAAATGATAAAGGACAGCAGGAAGCACACCAGAGGCACCACAAGTAGGGGCTGTAACAATGGTTCCACCGCTGGCATTTTCTTCACTAACAGCTAAAGCGTATGCGTAAACCAATCCCCTACCCTGCAATGATGCTTTGTAAGAACGAGCTTTAACATAGTAAGTAGATGCTTTACGAGCAAGGTTTAAAGGTCCTGGTAGTGCTCCTTCGGTATCTAAACCACGCTCTACAGATGCTCTCATAGCATACCAGACTTCACGGAGATAATCCCAAAAGTCCTCATCTTCGCATTGAGCAACATATTCCCAATAGCCTTTTCCTGTCGATTCGCACCATTGCTGAATTTCGTTAATAGTGCTTAGCTTATAGACAGGCTTAACTTTGAACATATCCTTGTCGCCTTTTCCCTCTGACAAGGCTCCCCCTCCAACGCTATATACTGTCCATTCGTCGGTTATTTTATTTCGCTCGTTATACGCTCTGAACACTAATCCATTAGGATGATAAGGTAAAAAGGTCTTTGGAAGCCATTTTACCTCAACAGGTGCAACCGCTTTTAAAGGTTCAATAACAGCTGTATCTGTCATATGCCCTTTACCAGTAGCAGCCAAACTCCCATAGAGTGTAACTTCGAAGTGATGAGCATCGGTATGCTTCTCGCTAAAGATCTTAGCCGCACATCTTGGTCCCATAGTATGACTACTTGATGGACCTATGCCAATTCTAAAAATTTCTCTTAATGAATCCACTTTTATTTATTTTCTAATTTTTTCTAAAATACTACTACGCAAAATTACAAAAATATATTATTCCGTTGTGGTTTTTAAGCTAATAATTCGTTTTGCTACTGTTTGAGATTTAACGGAAAGATTTCCCTTTAGGTATTTTTCCATAATAAGTGCTGCAATGGGTGCTGCTACATCTGATCCCCAGCCTCCATGTTCTATATATACTGAAATAGCTACTTTAGGATTCGTCATTGGTGCAAAACCTATAAAAACCGAGTGATCTTTACCAGCATTTTCAGCGGTACCTGTCTTCCCACAAATAGTAAATAGTGGTGTGTTAATAGCTGATGCAGTGCCTTTTGTAACACATTTTCTCATACCATTAATCACTACATTGTAGGAAATTGGTGAAACCATTGTTTGATGTTGCTTTAAGAAACGTGATGATAAAGGGTTCCAATCACAGTCTTTATGGATATGAGGAGTATAGAAAAATCCTCTATTAGCTATGGAAGCAGCAAGATTGGCAAGTTGTAAAGGAGTTACGGTAATATCGCCTTGTCCCATTCCTGCCCACATAATCGTTTTAGCATCCCATCCGTTTTTATATCTACGGTTAAGATAGCTAACATTAGCAAGTAATCCTCCTTTTTCGTTAGCAATGTCAGTACCTAATGGACTACCCAGCCCCATACTACGCATGTATTCATTCCATGCAGTAATGGCGATTTCTTTGGAAGCATACCTCTTATTATTAAGCATACCTATGTATGATTTTAGAAACCATGTATTACATGATATAGCAATGGCATCTTCCATTGCAAGCGGAGAATAATGTTTGTGGCATCCCACCTTAATATTTCCATCTCTAAAGCCATTGGTGCATCCTACCCGAGTATTGGCTGTAGCAATGCCTTCTGACAAGAAAGTTAGTGCGTTTGCTGGCTTAATAACAGAGCCTGGAGGATATGCTGTAGCAACAGCCAATGTTTCATTACTACCTAATGGAGAATTGGTTACCATACATATAATTTCTCCATTTGCTGGATTAATAGCAACAATACTTCCTGTCTTGTTTTTCATTAATTCTGTGCCAAGTTCCTGCAATGAAGGGTGAAGGGTGGTAGGTGCTTCTAGGATAAACTCTTGTGCGTTGGTAGAGGTTGAAGAGAAAGAAAGTCCTAAGGCTATAACGAAAAGTTTTAAAGAAGTTGTCCACTTTTTTATAATGTTCATCTAAATAATAATCTTTGTATGAAAGTTTGCATTTAATTTTCTTTTTGCCCTAAATAACGCAACAAATGTACAAATAATAAATGGGCTTCCCTTTTATCTTCTATCTAAATAATATTAATTTATCGAATACTTATTTTTTCTTTGATAAGTTGGATAAAAACGTATCAAAAGCTCTCTCATAGCAAAAGAGAGAGACAATTCCTTTGTGTAAAGAATACTCTCTCTCTCTTTTCTATTTATCTTGGCAAAGTCTTATCTATTTAATAATTCCTTCCGCTTTAAATATCTCAGCTAATGCTTGAACACCGCGTTCTACTTGCTCTTCAGTGTGTGTTGCCATTAGGGCAAAACGTACGAGCGTATCTTTTGGAGCACAAGCTGGCGGAATTACTGGATTGATAAAAACACCAGCTTCGTATGCCTTTTTAGTTACGATGAAAGTCTTGTGAATATCGCGTACATATAGCGGAATAATAGGACTCTCTGTATCTCCTATCTCGAATCCTTCCTCGCGAAAACGCTTTAGTGCGTAGTTGGTTACTTTCCAAAGATGTTCTAAACGCTCTGGCTCACTTTGCAAAATGTGCAATGCTTCTAGTGCTGATGCAGTAGCAGCAGGAGTATTACTTGCCGAGAAGATATATGTACGGCAGTTGTGGCGTAAGAAGTTAATGGTATCTTTATCTGCAGCTATGAACCCTCCGATAGAAGCCAAACTCTTAGAGAATGTGCCCATAATAAGATCGACCTCTTCGGTTAAGCCAAAGTGATCGCATACACCACGACCTTGGCTACCAAATACTCCCAAACCATGTGCCTCGTCTACCATTACAGAGCAATTATACTTCTTTTTTAGCTCTATGATCTTTGGAAGATTAGCAACATCACCTTCCATAGAGAAAACACCATCTACAACGATAAGCTTAACAGCTTCGTCTGGAAGCTTTTGTAGGATGCGTTCAAGATCGTCCATATCGTTGTGCTTATAGCGTAGCTGAGTTGCAAAACTCAAACGGCGACCATCAACGATACTAGCGTGGTCGCGATCATCAGAAATGATATAATCACCACGACCAACGACAACAGCCAGCACACCAGCATTTACAGAAAAGCCAGTTGAGAATACCAATGTTTCGTCTTTATGAACAAAAGATGCTAATTCTTTTTCTAGTTGAACATGCAAGTCTAATGTGCCATTCAAGAAACGACTACCCGCACAGCCCGAACCGTACTTTAACATAGCTTTGCATCCAGCTTCAATAACTCGAGGATCGTTTGGTAAGCCTGTATAAGCGTTTGAACCAAACATCAAAATATTTTTTCCATCGATATCTGTTACCTCTGTGCCTTGCTTACTTGTTATTTCACGAAAATAAGGATAAAGTCCTGCTTTCATGTATTCTTGAGGCTGGGTGTAACTTTTAAATCTTTCTTGTAATTGTCCCATTATGTACTTTATAATATGTAGCACTTTCGCCACATAGACATATACTTCACTTTAATTTTAGGTTGCAAAGATACTAAATTAGTATGAATATAGATGCCTAAATGCCAAGAAAAGTGGAATTTAATGATTTTTTTGACAGCTATAAATAAACATATAGAGTGCTTTTTGTACATTTGTATCATATAATTTATATCTACTTTTTTCAAAATGAAGAAAAAAATCATTTTTATTATCAATCCTATATCAGGTACTGTTAGCAAAGCCAAAATACCATCCTATGTTAAAGCGGGTATTGACACAAAAAAGTTTGATTATCAATTTGTTAATACAGAATATGCTGGACATGCCTCGCTTATTGCTAAGCAGGCAACAGAAGAAAAGGTAGACATAGTAGTAGCAGTGGGAGGCGATGGTACTATCAACGAAGTGGGTCGATCGCTTATTAACACAAAAACAGCTATGGCAATAATACCATGCGGTTCGGGTAATGGATTAGCTCGCCATCTTTGCTTACCTATGAATGTAAAGAAATGTATCGACATTATTAATCAATGTGATATAAAGAGTCTCGACTATGGTGTTATTAATAATCATCCTTTCTTTTGTACTTGTGGTATGGGGTTTGACGCTTTTATTTCTATGCAGTTTGCCAAAGCTGGTAAGAGAGGTGCATTGACATATGTACAGAAAGTATTGGAAGTGGGCTTATCCTATAAACCTGAAGTGTATGAAATAGAAACCAATGGCGCAACTTTGAAGCACAAGGCTTTTTTGATTTCAGCAGCAAATGCTTCACAATATGGTAATAATGCCTATATTGCTCCACAAGCGACTATGAGTGATGGACTTCTTGATATTACGCTCATTGAGCCATTTGGTATTGTTGATGCTGCAAAAGTTGCTATAGAAATGTTTAACAAAACTTTGGACAAGAACGATAAAGTAAAAACATTTAAGTGTAGTCATGTACATATCCATAGACAGAAACCTGGGGTAATCCATTTTGATGGCGACCCTATTGAGTCTAGTCAAGATGTAGATATAAGCATTGTGCCTAAAGGTATTCGCGTTGTGATGAACCCAACTTTCAATATTGAAGATATGAAGCCTAATGTTGCTCAAACAGCTTTATCAGAGGTTTTTTCTAGCTTCGGACATTTGCGTCAAGGGGTTAATAATAAGGGGAAAAGAATGCAAAGCCTCTATTATTCCCTATTAGATAAGTTGAAAATATAAATAAAATGGGATTTTCATTTAAGCAATTTCACATAGAACAAGAACATAGTGCTATGAAAGTAGGCACAGACGGTGTACTGCTAGGAGCGTGGGCTAAAGGAGGATTGAACATACTTGATATTGGCACAGGCACTGGGCTTATAGCTTTGATGATGGCACAACGATTTCCCAACTCCAAAGTTGTAGGTATAGATATTGATGAAAATGCTATTAAAGACGCATTATATAATGTAAGGAATTCTTCGTTTATAGAAAGAGTTAGCATAGAGCAAATAACTTTGCAAACTTATGGTAAAAAGCATGCTAATGAATTTGATGCTGTTGTTTGTAACCCACCCTATTTTATCAATTCACTAAAAACGCTATCTGAAAGTAGAACCATAGCTCGTCATACCGACTCTCTGTCGTATGCAGAGCTAGTGCGTTATGCTAAAGAAATTCTAAAAGATAAAGGTATCTTCTCGGTTATTATTCCAGCAGAGAATGTTTCTATTCTTAAGGCAGAAGCCATATTTAGTGGTTTTCAAGTGAATAGCATCGTTAATATTTTCACTAAACCTAGTGCAAAAAAGGCGAAAAGGAGTTTGCTCTGTTTTCAGAAAACAAGGGATAAGGTTGCTATTAATGAGCAATCGGTTATTCTCAATGAGGCAGATGGTAAGCGGACAACATGGTATCAAGAACTTACGGCTAACTTCTATATAAAATAAGCACGATATAAAGATCTCTAAAAAATAGCCCTAATCGTTTTTATTTTGTACCTTTGCACACTAAAATTCGGATAAAAACTCTATGAAACAAAATAGTTCTATTCAAATGTTTACCGATTACGAAGGCGACTTGCCAGAACTTGATGTAAAGGTAGATGGCGAAGTACCCATCTTTATAACACGTAATTTGGTAATGTTTCCAGGTATTCTTTCGCCTATTCTTGTGGGGAGGAAGCCAACACTAAAGTTAGTAAAATATTTAGAGCAACACCCTGACACTATCTTTGCTGTATTTTGTCAGAAAGATCCAAATATAAACGATCCAAAACAACAAGATTTATACGAAACAGGTATTTATGCTCGTTTTGTACGTGCTTTTGATATGCCTGCAAACTTTGAAAAAGGCACACGTACGGCTATCCTTCAAGGTTTGGGTAGATGTAAACTTACTAATGTAAGTACTACAAAACCATTTGTAAAAGGCTTTACTGAAGCTAGTCCAGAAAATATTACAATAAGCGAAGAAGAAGAGATAGTATTCAAGACTGCTGTAAAGGATCTAAAGAATGTGGCTAAGGAGTATATTCGTGGTAACGAAGAAATACCAGACGACTCTGCTTTTGCATTAGACAATATTAGCAATCCTATTGCAGCAATCAATTATATTTCAACCAATCTTCCAATCTCAACACCTGAGAAGATGAAGCTTCTTGAGGAAACCACTCTTCGTGATCGTTTGTTTGGCTTAATGAGGATATTAAATCGTGAAATCCAATATCAGCATCTACAACAAGACATTCGATTGAAAACAAGAGAGGATCTTGATGAACAACAGCGTGAATACTTTTTGCATCAGCAAATAAAGAATATCAAGGAAGAGCTAGGAGCTGGTGAAGGTTCGCCAGAAAAGAAAGAATTGATCGAGAGAGCTAGTAAGAAGAAATGGTCGGAGCAAATTGCAAAAACTTTTACTAAGGAGCTTGACAAATTAGATACTCTCAACCCACAAAGTCCAGATTATAGCGTTCAGATTAATTACCTACAAACAATGGTTTCGCTCCCATGGGATGAGGTAACAGAAGACGATCTTGACTTAAAACGTGCAAAGCGCATCTTAGATAAGGATCACTATGGCATGGATAAGGTAAAGGAACGTATATTGGAATATATTGCTGTGTTACGTTTGCGTGGTAATTTAAAGTCGCCTATACTTTGTCTTTATGGACCACCAGGAGTTGGTAAAACAAGTCTTGGCAAGAGCGTAGCCGATGCGCTGAAACGTAAGTATGTACGTGTTTCCCTTGGTGGTGTACATGATGAATCGGAAATTCGTGGTCATCGTAAGACCTATATAGGTGCAATGCCTGGTCGTATTATAAAGAGTTTGCAAAAGGCAGGAGCGTCAAATCCTGTTTTTATACTAGATGAAATAGACAAGGTTACTCAAAATACATTAAACGGTGATCCTTCTTCTGCCTTGCTTGAGGTGCTTGATCCTGAACAAAACAATGCTTTTCATGATAATTATCTCGACTTAGACTATGATCTTTCAAAAGTGTTGTTTATTGCAACAGCAAACGATCTGAACACTATTCCTCAACCATTGCTCGATCGTATGGAAATTATTAATGTATCGGGCTATATCACAGAGGAAAAGATAGAAATAGCAAAACGCCATTTAATACCTAAAGAACTTGAAAATACAGGTCTTAACACATTAGATGTTCAGCCAAAATTTGCAAAGGCAGCACTTGAGAAAATAATTGAAAGTTATACACGTGAGAGTGGGGTTCGTCAGCTAGAAAAGCAGATAAATAAAGCACTTCGTAAGATAGCTTACAAGCAAGCACTTGATGATGTAATGCTCTATAACAAGATTACTCCAGCTAATATAGAGGACTTGATTGGTAAGCCACCTTTCTCACGCGATATTTATCAAGGTAATGAGTATGCTGGCGTAGTAACAGGTTTGGCATGGACAAGTGTTGGTGGTGAGATTTTGTTTGTCGAAACATCATTATCAAAAGGAAAGCCTGGTAAGTTAACTATCACAGGTAATCTTGGTGATGTTATGAAAGAATCAGCAATCATAGCATTAGAATATGTAAAGGCACATATTAATAAATTGGGGGTTGACTATCGAGTGCTTGAACAATGGAATATTCATATCCATGTTCCAGAGGGTGCAACCCCTAAAGACGGCCCTTCTGCTGGCATAACCATTGCTACTAGTATTGCCTCTGCCCTTACCCAGCGCAAGGTACGTAAGAATACTGCAATGACTGGAGAGATAACCCTTCGTGGCAAGGTTCTACCTGTGGGAGGTATCAAAGAGAAAATCTTAGCTGCTAAACGTGCTGGTATTACTGATATAGTAATGTGTTCTTTGAACCAAAAAGATATAGAGGAAATACAAGAGGTTTACCGTAAGGGACTTACTTTCCACTATGTTGAAAATGTACAACAAGTGTGGGACTTTGCACTTAGTGATGAGAAGGTAGATAGTCCTATAGACTTTACTATCGAAGAAGAAGAAAAAGAAAAGAAATAAATGAAATTTGAACTTCAACATACAGACACTGCCAGTAATGCTAGAGCTGGTATCATTACTACTGACCATGGACAGATAAAAACTCCTATCTTTATGCCTGTGGGTACGGTAGGGTCGGTAAAAGGTGTTCATTTCGAAGAGTTAAGAAAGCAGGTAAAAGCTCAAATTATTTTGGGTAATACCTATCATCTTTATCTCCGACCAGGACTTGATATATTGAAATCTGCTGGAGGTTTACATAAATTTAATGGTTGGGAGCGTCCTATTCTTACCGACTCGGGTGGCTTTCAAGTATTTTCTTTAACAGGTATTCGTAAACTATCGGAGGAGGGTTGTGAGTTTAGAAGTCATATAGATGGCTCTAAGCACTTCTTCACTCCAGAGGGTGTGATGGATACCGAGCGCATTATCGGAGCAGATATTATAATGGCTTTCGATGAATGTCCTCCGGGAAAAAGTTCGTATGAGTATGCAAAAAATAGTCTCGGACTAACCCAGCGTTGGTTAGATCGTTGTATTAAACGCTTAGATGAAACAGCTCCACTTTATGGATATAGTCAGAGTCTTTTTCCTATAGTACAAGGTTGTACTTATAAGGATTTACGTCAAGAAGCAGCAAAATTTGTTGCCGATAAAGGGGCTGATGGTAATGCTATTGGTGGATTAGCCGTAGGTGAACCTACGGAGGTGATGTATGAAATGATAGAAGTGGTAAACGAAATTCTCCCTAAAGACAAGCCTCGCTACTTGATGGGAGTGGGAACACCACAGAATATCTTAGAAGCTATTGAGCGTGGTGTAGATATGTTCGATTGCGTTATGCCAACACGTAATGGGCGTAATGCTATGCTATTTACATATAACGGTACAATGAACATGCGCAATAAGAAATGGGAAGCCGATTTCTCCCCTGTCGATCCAGATGGTTGTGATATTGATGTGATAACAACAAAGGCTTATCTACACCATCTATTTAAGGCTGGTGAACTATTAGCTATGCAGATAGCTAGTATTCACAATCTTGCCTTTTATTTGCGCCTTGTAACAGATGCACGACAGCATATTGAGGCAGGTGATTTTGTTCAATGGAAAACATCTATCATAGAACAGTTAGGACGAAGAATTTAGTGGTCGTATTCTTGAGATTATGCAACAGATTAAGAAGATTATAAGTATCATTAAAAGCTTTCTACAAGGACTGAAGAAAAAGGTTTTCAACAAGCTTCCTTTTTTACGGAAAGTATGGGAAGTAGCGAAGCATTTGCTCCCTTCCAATTGGATAGGAACACTTGATTGGTACATTATTAAGAAGTTTATAGGTACCTATATCTTTGCGATTCTATTGATCATCTCTATTGCTATTGTGTTCGACTTTAATGAAAATCTTTCAAAGTTCACGCAATATCACGCGCCATGGCGTGCGATAATCTTCGATTACTACGCTAATTTTATTCCTTATTATTCTAATTTGTTTTCGCCTTTATTTGTATTTATTGCGGTAATATTCTTTACCTCAAAGCTTGCAGGTAATTCGGAAGTAATAGCAATGTTAGCTGCTGGTGTATCGTTTAAGCGATTAATGCGCCCTTACATGATTTCATGTATTCTCATTTCTGTTCTTACTTTCTATCTGAATAGCTTTGTTATTCCTCATGGAACAGTGATAAGACAAAATTTTGAGTCGCTGTATCGTAATAACAAAAAAAATACTTCAGCTGAAAATGTTCAGTTACAAGTGGCAAAGAATACAGTAGCGTATATTCAGCACTATGATGATCATTACAAACGTGGGTATGGGTTCTCTTTAGTAAAGTTTGAGAATAAGAAGATCGTAAGCCACATGACAGCTATGGAAATACAATATGATACGGTAGCAGATACTAAGTATCATTGGAAAGTAAGCAATTACAAGATCCGTATACTACGTGGCTTAAAAGAGCATATTACAACTGGTACTGAGAAAGATACCATGCTTTTAATGGAGCCAACCGATTTAGTTTATTCAAAAGGGCAACAAGAAACATTTACCTCGCCTGAACTACTTAACTATATCTCTAAGCAAACAAGCAGAGGAGCAAGCAATGTAGTACAATATGAGATAGAGTTCCATAAACGAATAGCCATGTCGTTCTCTGCTTTCATTCTTACTATTATAGGCTTGTCATTATCTGCAAGAAAGCGTAAAGGTGGAATGGGATTATACTTAGGTATCGGTTTAGGATTGAGTTTTGGCTATATCTTGTTGCAAACAGTGTCGGCAACGTTTGCTATACAAGCTAATACTCCACCAATATTAGCTGCATGGATACCTAACGTAATTTTTGCCTTTATAGCATATTATTGCTATAGATATGCACCTAGCTAATGCTAGAAAAAGAAATTTAAAAAAATATTTGTCACCAAAAAGCGAGGATAACGGTGGCACAACAACAAAGTAACTTATGTATTTTGATGAATTAGATTTAAATGATAATGTGCTTGACGCATTATACGATATGCATTTTGATGAGTGTACACCTGTTCAAGAACAGTGTATTCCTCACATTTTAAAAGGTAAGGATATCCTTGCCGTAGCACAAACTGGTACAGGTAAGACAGCAGCTTACCTCCTACCTATTCTTTCAAAACTTGCTGATGGTGGTTATCCAGAGGATGCTATCAACTGTCTTATTATGTCTCCAACACGCGAGTTGGCACAACAGATTGACCAAGGTATGCAGGGATTCTCTTATTATCTGAATGGAGTATCTTGCGTAGCAGTCTATGGTGGTAATGATGGTAACCGTTACGATCAAGAGATTAAGAGTCTTGCGTTAGGAGCTGATGTTATTATAGCAACACCAGGTCGCTTTATTTCACATATTTCTCTAGGAAATGTTGATTTATCAAAAGTAAGCTTCTTCGTTTTAGATGAGGCTGACCGTATGCTTGATATGGGCTTCTCAGAAGATATTAAGACTATTGCAAAGAAACTTCCAAGTACTTGCCAAACTATTATGTTCTCGGCTACTATGCCTAGCAAGATAGAGGATCTTGCAAAAACTTTGCTAAAAGAGCCCGAGATGGTGAAATTAGCAGTCAGCAAACCAGCAGAAAAGATACAACAGTCTGCTTATGTTTGTTATGAAACTCAGAAAATAGAGATAATCAAGGATATCTTTAAAGCTGGCGATTTGCACCGTGTTATCATCTTCTCTGGTTCAAAACAGAAGGTTAAGCAAATTGCTTCTTCATTAAATAGAAAGCATATTAATTGCGGTGAAATGCATTCTGATTTGGATCAAGCACAGCGCGATGATGTAATGTTCAAGTTTAAGAGTGGACAAATAGATGTACTTGTTGCAACCGATATTGTTGCACGTGGTATTGATATTGACGACATTACAATGGTAATCAACTATGATGTACCCCACGATGTTGAAGATTATGTTCATCGTATTGGGCGTACAGCTAGAGCTGACCGTGATGGTGTTGCCATTACTTTCGTCAATGGAGATGATATTTATTACTTCCAACAGATAGAGTCGTTCTTAGAGAAGACAATAGAGAAAAATAGATTACCTGAAGCTTTAGGCGAAGGTCCTGAATACAAATCGAATGGTAGACCAAGCAAAAATAAAAAAGCTAAAAACCGTCGTCGTCACGATCGCGATCAACAAAGCCACAAGGATAAAAAGAGTAACTATCGCCGTGTAAAGAACCGTCAAGAGCAACCAGCACCTACTGACGAAAAAGAGCAACATAAGCCACAAACTTCTGAGAAAAAGTCTGAAAAAGTTCAAGATAAAGGCAACATTCCAGAGGTTGGTGCTACAGCAGAACAAGGCAAGTCGCGTAATAACAATCGTCAAAAGCAAAGACGTAACAAAGACCCAAAAGGCAATAATGAACTTCGTGAAAAAAATAATGGAGCTTCAGAAAAGAATAATAAGGCTCGTGAAAATAATATCAAGCATAATAATAAGCAGGCTAATAACAATGAGCGTAAACAGGTAAATAATGCTGAAAACAAAGAGGCTAAAACAAAGAATAACAATAAGCCTAAGAAGAAGCAGAATAAAAAGCGTTTTGATCAAGACAATCAGAAGCCAAGAAGAAGCACAAAATATGATATTCGTGAAGAACTTCCTAACAATGCGCCAAAAGAAAGTGGCATAAAAGCATTGATCAAAAAGCCTTTGAAATGGCTGAAAGGATTTGGTAAGAAATAAATAGTAATGGGTAACTTCTATATGTGTGAAGTTACCCATTACTATTTTCTTATGCGGTAAAGATAACGTTATAGAATCCTACTTTTATCATCTTTGTCTATCATATCAGCTTGCAATGCGACTCCAATAGTAGTGCAAAACTCTGAATATTTTGGAATAAGGAAACGCACATCATATATTTTTTCCATTAAAGGGAAAATATATTTACACTGTGGTAATAGTGTAAGATTTCCTATCAATACAAAATCCCTTATATCTGTGTTTAGTGCGCTAAGGATAGTTGCTGATCCAATTGACTGTAATACCATACATATTAGCCCCAATGCTATATCTTCTCTACTAGCGGTAGCCTGTGCATTTGCAAAAAGCGAAGCTGTAGCATCCATAGGTAACCCTGGTAAAGGCTTTGACGAAATATCCTTAATTTGAAGGTTGATATGTGATATATCCCCCTTCATAGCTAAAGAAACTAAATCATGAACATCATCGGTTTGCAACAATAAACGCGATAATCCACTCAAAGTACCTCCACCAATACCAATACCACCTATATGTTTTATCTCACTTCCTTCGCATCTTACTAAAGAGGTTCCAGTCCCCATAGAGACAACTATCATTCTCTGCAAATTCGACTCATATTGAGCACCAAGTCCATCTGCAAGAAACTCATCTGCCTTATAAGTTGGCAGCCCATATACTGGTTTGTTGATATATGCAGCCCCTACCCCCGTTAGCATAACTTTATCTATT
The DNA here is from genome assembly GCF_000262545.1 of Prevotella bivia DSM 20514. Lineage (GTDB taxonomy): Bacteria > Bacteroidota > Bacteroidia > Bacteroidales > Bacteroidaceae > Prevotella > Prevotella bivia. The sequence goes on from NZ_JH660660.1 coordinate 142,329, forward strand.
ACTGAAAGATCTATCTTATTGTCATATAGATATTTACCAAATGCACCATAAAGTGAAGTAATAGGGTCGGTAGCTCTGATGCGCGTAGGCTTTACTACCTTTCCATTTTGAATTCCTACAATCTTAGTAGTAGAAATTCCCACATCTATACCTATTGATATTTTCATCTGTCTAATGTTTTCATATATAGCAAGGCAAAGTTACAAAATTCATGAGAATAAAGAAATAATGTTCATAGATTTTCCAAAAAATAGCAAAAAAGATTTCCATATTTAGCTGAAAATGAATACCTTTGCACACCGTTACGATAAGTAAGTTAAGAAATAAATTATAAAACAATAAAATCAAAATGACTAAAGCAGATATCATAAACGAGATTGCTACAGAAACAGGCATCTCTAAGAAAGATGTTTCAGCCGTTGTCGAGTCTTTCATGGATGCTATTAAAGATAGCCTTCTTGATAAGAAAGAAAATGTATACCTACGTGGTTTCGGCAGCTTCATTGTAAAGCATCGTGCAGAAAAAACAGCTCGTAATATTTCAAAGAACACTACGATTACTATTCCTGCTCATGACTTCCCAAGTTTTAAGCCTGCTAAGACTTTTATTGAGGATATGAAGAAATAAAAATAATATAATAATAACAATTTAAACATTTTAAAGCTATGCCAAACGGAAAGAAGAAAAAGGGACACAAGATGGCTACGCACAAGCGTAAAAAGAGATTAAGAAAGAACAGACATAAGAGCAAGTAATCCCCTAAAAGGCTGAAAGCACTTAGTTGTGAGACTTTCAAAATGAAAAACGGGGCATGTCTTCGCGCATAATTCTTTTCCCTAAGATGCGACGACACGTCTCGCTTTTTTATAACTTTTATATTCTCGTGAAGCGAGAATAAAGAATTAAAGTAAGGATAATGACAAGCGAAATTATTATTGATGCCCAAAGTAAAGAGATATCAATAGCGCTACTTGAGGATAAGAAGCTGGTAGAATACCAACGTGAGCCCCGAGAGGCTAATTTCTCTGTAGGCAACATCTATGTGGCAAAGGTAAAAAAACTAATGCCAGGACTCAATGCCTGCTTTGTTAATGTAGGCTATGAGCGCGACGCTTTTCTCCATTACTTAGACCTAGGAAGTCAGTTTAATTCTTATGCAAAGTACCTCAAGCAGGTACAAAGCGATCGTAAACGTCTCTACCCTATTCAAAAAGCCGCAGCACAACCTGATATTGACAAGGATGGTACTATTAAAGATGCAGTACAAGTAGGGCAAGAGGTATTAGTACAAGTTGTTAAAGAGCCAATCTCTACAAAAGGACCACGCTTAACAGGAGAAATCTCATTTGCGGGTCGCTACATTGTTTTACTTCCATTTGGAAATAAGATAAGTGTATCCTCAAAGATAAAGAGTGGTGAAGAAAGAGCACGCTTAAAACAACTTATTAGAAGCATTACTCCCAAAAACTTTGGTGTTATCGTGCGCACTGTTGCTGAAGGCAAACGTGTAGCCGAGTTAGATGCAGAGATGCAAATCTTGCTAAAACGCTGGAATGATGTTATCACCAAAGTTCAAAAAACACAAGACCGTCCACAACTTGTTTTTGAAGAGACAGGTAGAGCTGTTGCTATGATACGCGACCTCTTCAATCCTACTTATGAAAACATTTATGTGAATGATGAAGAAATTTGTACGGCTGTACGACATTATATCACAATGATAGCCCCAGAGAAGGCAAGTATCGTAAAGCAATACACAGGAAAGTTACCAATATTTGATAACTTCGACATTACAAGACAAATTAAGTCGAGCTTTGGTAAAACTATTAATTACGGACACGGCTGTTATCTTATTATAGAACACACCGAGGCTATGCACGTTGTCGATGTGAATAGTGGAAACAGAGCAAAGGAAAAAGGGCAAGAGCAGAATGCGCTTGATACCAATCTTGGTGCTGCTGATGAGCTTGCTCGCCAACTTCGCCTACGCGATATGGGAGGAATTATCGTTGTTGATTTCATTGATATGAATCTTGCAGAAGATCGACAAATGCTATACGAGCGAATGAGCAAGAATATGCAACAAGACCGTGCTCGTCATAACATCTTACCATTGAGTAAGTTTGGATTAATGCAGATTACACGCCAACGTGTACGCCCAGCAATGGATGTTGATGTTGACGAAACTTGCCCAACTTGTTTTGGAACAGGAAAGGTAAGAGCTAGCATATTATTTACAGATCAACTAGAGCATAAGATAGACCGACTAGTTAATAAGTTCGGAGTAAAGAAGTTCTATTTACATGTTCATCCCTATGTAGCTGCCTACATCAATAAGGGTTTTATCTCTATAAAGCGCAAGTGGCAAATGCAATATGGAATGGGTGTTCACGTTATTCCTTCTCAAAAACTGGCTTATCTGCAATACGAATTTTATGATGCAGATAAACAAATTATTGATATGAAGGAAGAAACAGACAAGATTAAGTAAAATAATGAAAATCAGGTTATAAGAATAGTTTATAACCTGATTTTTTTAGTATGCTTTGTATAAATACCCTAATCCTAAATTGCGAAAGTTGCAATTATGCACCATAAGTTTAATACCACGGATAAAAAGAATTTTATTCGTATTCCCCAATTGATTGATGCTATAGATTTTATGTTTTTGAGTAATTTCCAGCAATAAAATAGCGATATTACAACAAATACTTGTGAAATGTATCCCAACCAATTAACTTGCAGAATCATCCCTAGTGATAAGGAAACATAAGCAAGCATGGAAAATTCAAACATCCGTGTTATCAATCCGTTCAAGTCCATTTTTTCTATCTAAAGCGGGTTACATCATTAATACAATTCCCAAATTGGTATACTGATATAGCAAGTGCAACATAATTTAATAGATTTTCTTGTGAATATAATGACATATTTGTATCTTTACAAAGGCTTTTTTATGAAAAAGTTACCTAAAATATTTTTTAAGTTAGTCAAATGAAAGATAAATATTCTAAATGTTTAGATAATGTGGGGGGAATTACTATTTAAAACAAATGGTAATGATGATTATATAGATTTTATTAAAGGGACTTCTATTTTCCTAGTAGTTGGTTCCCAATAATTCAAACTTACCGATTTGTGCTATCGATTTTACATGCTTACCAAGACAAGGACAAATGTCATAATCACCAATACGAGCAATGCGCAACATTTTAGATACATCTTCGGGTAATCGAGTCAAGTCAATACCTTCTGGAATATGATCACGATCAACTACCTCATAAGTAACGGGCATATCTTCTTCTATTAAGCGCACCATCTCCTCAACAATGGTTTTCTCCTCTTTTCGATCAGGCTTGTGATCAAGGGTAAAAGTCATCTTGCTTTTCTTCCGTTCAAAGTGTGCATTACTACTACGATCACAACCAAACATTCTGAACATCAACTGATTTAGGAGATATTCCGTTGTGTGTGAGGGCGGAAATTCGTCCTTACCATGTTCATTAAAAGTATATTCTTCCATTACATTGTAATTTTCCAAATTCTACCATTATAACCACTTACCAACATCTTTATTTCTCCATTTGGCGATATTACAGCATCTATACTTTCGCCAGTCAATAAGTCTGTCATCAAATAAAAGTTTTGCCTTATTCTCAAAAATTCTATTGCGTGTTCAGGTATTGTTACCGATACTTCCTGTGCTTCTTTATCAAAATTGGCTACAATAAGTAATAGGTCCTTGTCCTTCTTTCGCATAAATGCAAACAATTTGCTTGTATCAAACGTAAGCTTATCAAAATTAGCATACATAAGATCATAGGTAAGCCCTTCACTAATAGCTGTTTCTTCATTACAGAGCCTTAATATTTTATAGTAAGTATCACGAATATAGCGTTGCTGTGGTGACAATCTTCCTATGTTATAAAAGGCTTTCATCACGGTCGGTGTATTCCAATAATCAAAGATAGTAGACCTACCATCAATCCCCGAAAAACCTTCCTTTGCCATCCCTTTTTCTCCAAACTCTTGTCCTGCATAGATCATCATAGGGTTGGATTGGAACAAGGCTGCAACCATTAAGGCAGGAATGCCCTTTTTGGCATCACCCGCAAAGAAATCAGAGGCAATACGCTGTTCATCATGATTTTCAAGGAAGTTGAGCATGTGGTCGTGAATATCATCTACACTTTGCCAGGCACTGGTAATATCAGAAGCTGGACGATAACCACACATCACATCACGAAGACAATCGTACATTCCCACTTTATCGTATAGATAGTTGAACCCTGCTGCTAGGTAATTTCGGTATTGATTAGGGGCGTACACCTCGCCAATAAAGATAACATTCGGAAAATGTTCCTTTACTTTCGCCGTTGCATATTTCCAAAAAGCAGCAGGCACCATCTCAGCCATATCGCAACGGAAACCATCTATTCCTTTTGCAGCCCAAAATAAAAGAATATCTGTCATCTTCAGCCAAGTAGAAGGAATGGGGGTAAAATGTTCACTTCTCCCACCAAGGTCGCAATAGTCAATTCCGTAGTTCAACTTTACGGTCTCATACCAATCATTATTACTAGGTTTAGCATCAAAGTGGTCATTACCTGTACATTTTGCGGGATACTCTGTATAAGGTTCTATATTTGCAGGACTTATAATATCAGATAAGTCTAATACCGTTTGAGGACAATAATAGAAATTGTTTTGTGGATCGAAATGCTTATTTACATCATCGTCTGCTCCTAAATCATTAACACATTCTGGAGCTGTAACGCTCTTATATTCACGCGCAACATGATTAGGCACAAAGTCGATAATAACCTTTAGTTCTTGCTTGTGGGTACGTTCTATCAGTGCCTCAAACTCTTCCATTCTATGCGTTATATCCTCTGCAATATCAGGGTCAATATCATAGTAGTCGGTGATGGCGTATGGCGACCCAGCCTTACCCTTTACCACCTGTGTATGCTGTTTTGGAATGCCAAATGCCGAATAATCGGTAGTAGTGGCATGGCGAATAACACCCGTAAACCATACGTGTGTGAAGCCACCTTTCTTTATTTTATTCAGCACCTTTGGTGTGAAATCATTCATTTTCCCTACACCATTTGTTTCTATAGAACCATTCTCAATACAAGATGTATTCTTATTACTAAAGGTGCGGGTAAATATTTGGTAGATAACGAACATAATAAAAAAAGAGCTAAAACCATAGCTACTAAATAAGGCTATGACTTTAACTCCTAAATCAAATATTTTACAAGCTATGTGCTGTTACACTCTTATCAATGCGCCCAATCATACCTTGCAATGCTGTGCCAGGACCACACTCAATAAATTCTGCTGCACCTGCAGCAATCATATTCTGCACGCTCTCTGTCCAACGAACACTTGAAGTAAGCTGTGCTATCAAGTTAGCCTTAATCTCTGCTGCATCAGTATGTGCCTTAGCGTCTACATTCTGATAAACAGGACATTTAGGTACATTAAACGATGTCACCTCGATAGCTGCTTGAAGCTCATCTTTAGCTGGTTGCATCAGTGGAGAATGGAACGCACCGCCCACTTTCAATGGCAACGCACGTTTAGCACCCGCTGCCTTCAACAGTTCACAAGCTGCATTGATACCTTCTGTAGAACCAGAGATAACCAACTGACCAGGGCAATTAAAGTTGGCAGCAACTACTACCTTACCTTCTGCACTTACCTGCTGGCAAATCTCTACTACTTTCTCATCTGCCAAACCAATAATAGCAGCCATAGTTCCAGGGTTTTGCTCACAAGCTTTCTGCATAGCATTAGCACGAGCAGCAACAAGCTTCAAACCATCTTCAAAGCTCAATGCACCAGCTGCTACGAGGGCAGAAAATTCGCCAAGAGAGTGTCCAGCAACCATTGCAGGAGCAAAGGCTTCACCCTGACACAAAGCCGAAATAACACTGTGCAAGAATACTGCAGGCTGTGTTACCTTAGTTTCCTTTAGCTGCTCATCAGTACCAGCAAACATAATTTCTGTTATCTTAAAGCCTAAAATTTCATCTGCTTTATCAAATAGCTGCTTAGCCAACTCATTACTTTCATAAAGATCTTTGCCCATACCCACAAACTGCGAGCCTTGACCTGGGAATACAAATGCTTTCATTCTTACTTATTTTTGCTTTATAATTAATATCTCATTAATGAGTACAAAGTTAGTAAAAATATGGCGATTATATGGCTTACACAGTTTTAAATATCAGCAAGGATGTTATAGTACCCTTTTAGCTTTATAGAAAAAGCGATAAGCCACTAAGCGGATACTTTCTACTATACAGAAAGTTAAATAGAATTTCTTTTGTTAAAAAATCTTCTTAGATTATTCTAATAGGTTATCTTTCATACCGCAATACATGACCTTTTGCTATGTAAAAGATGACCTTTACAAATTCAATTCCTTAGCTTTGACTTGCAACTATCAAAACTTGTAGGTATATTTGCACTACAGAACTAAAATCTTTAGACCAAATAATATGATTAAAGAATATATTAAAGAGAATGAAGGGCGCATATTAGAGGAGCTTTTTTCGCTTATCCGTATCCCTAGCGTAAGTGCTCAACCAGAAAAGCATGGCAAGGATATGCTGCGCTGTGCAGAACGTTGGAAAGAACTGTTACTAATGGCTGGTGTAGATAAGGCTGAAATTATGCCAACAGAAGGTAATCCTGTGGTGTATGGCGAAAAAATCGTTGACACAGCAGCTAAAACCATCCTCATATATGGGCATTATGATGTGATGCCTGCCGAACCATTTGACCTTTGGAAGAGTGAACCATTCGAACCTATAGTGCGTAATGGACACATTTGGGCACGTGGTGCTGATGATGATAAGGGACAATCGTTTATTCAAGCGAAAGCCTTTGAATATGTGGTAAAAAACAACTTGCTAAAGCATAATATTAAGTTTATCCTAGAGGGTGAGGAGGAGATAGGGTCGCCGAGCTTGAGCAATTTCTGCACAAAACATAAGGAACTTTTGAAGAGTGATATAATTTTAGTGTCGGATACAAGTATGCTTTCTGCCGATTTGCCTTCACTTACCACAGGTTTGCGTGGCTTGGCTTATTGGCAGATAGAGGTAACAGGTCCTAACCACGATCTCCATTCAGGACACTTTGGCGGTGCGGTGGCTAACCCTATCTACGAACTTTGCAAGATGATTACCAATAGCCTTGATGCTGACGGCAAAATCACTTTCCCTGGCTTTTATAACGATGTGGAGGATATTCCAGAGGAAGAGCGTAAGATGGTGGCACAGATACCTTTCAACGAAGAGAAATATAAACAAGCTCTTGATGTGGAGGAATTGTTTGGTGAAAAAGGTTACAGTACTATAGAACGCAATGGTTTCCGACCATCGTTCGATGTTTGTGGCATTTGGGGCGGTTACCAAGGTGAAGGTTCAAAGACGGTTATCCCTTCAAAAGCTTACGCTAAGATCTCTTGCCGGTTAGTGCCTCATCAGGATCATGAGAAGATAGGGCAATTGGTAGTGGACTATTTCCAGAAGATTGCACCTAAGTCGGTGAAAGTAAATATCCAGTCATTACATGGTGGTCAGGGGTATGTCTGTCCTATCGACTTACCTGCTTACAAGGCAGCAGAGCGTGGCTTTGAAGCTGCGTTTGGTAAGCGTCCACTAGCAGTGCGCCGTGGTGGTAGTATCCCTATTATCTCTACCTTTGAGAAGATCCTCGGTGTGAAGACTATCCTCATGGGCTTTGGATTAGAGTCGAATGCTATCCACTCGCCTAATGAGAATATGCCACTAGAAATCTTTTGGAAAGGCATTGAGGCTGTAATCAACTTCCATGCTGAGTTTGACAAGGTGTAGCAAGCAAAGAGAATGTAAGATGTGATATTACTTAAAGACGGAGTAACCTCATTTCTTTAAAAAATAATATCAACAAAATATTTTGAATCCCAAGAACACAAAGTAACGGAAAAATGCGGAGAAAGAACTTTCCTTCTCCGCATTTTTATGTTATTCCCTATCCTTTTACTTTACATCATAGATGAAAGTAAACTTCTTCTCGGCAGAAATTGTATTGCCTACATAGCAGGCATTGTGGGCAAAATGTTCAAGACGCTTGCGAGTTGCATCATCGTATTCTGCTCGCAAGTGGAAAGTAATTTCAATACTTGTTATAATAATCTGTTTTGAATTTTCCTCTATATTACCAAGCTCTGCGTATGAACCTTCGAAAGAAAGCCCCCTTTTCTCTGCTGCCATTGCCATAGTAGTCATAGTGCAATAAATAACTGCAGTACCTAACATGTCGGCAGGATTTTGATACTCGCCTTTACCACCAGCAGAGGTGGGCATATCTGAATGAAACTTTTCACCAGAAGCTAGCTGCGTAGCTTCAAACCGGTAGTTACCTTGATAAACAACTTTTGTTGTAGCCATAATTGTATGTATCCTTAATTCCGCAGTATTTTTTCTTGTGAGAAAATTTTATATGTTGAGGTGTCTTTTTGGGACTCTATATGTTGATATGAGGTGCTTCGGTGTTTCTTGGGTTTTTTCTAAGCATAAAATCCCCCACCCAAACCAATGGGGAATATTAAAACCACAAAGAAATACTGTTTATTCAAGGAAGACTTCTGAGTAGTAGGTTTTATTTGTATACAGGTTCAGAACGTTCTGCCTTCCCGTTCTCACCCATTTTGCTGGCACGCTGACAAAATGGAGGATAAAGGCTTTCAGCCTGCTTGTCTTTTTCAATGGCTTGACCTTTTCGCTGATATGACGGACGAGATAGAGATAGAAGTTCTTCAGCATAGCGGTAACCATCATGAAAACCATATTCTCAGCCATAAAGGAAAATGGAAGATGTGACCAGCCGAAGTCATTGTTCTGTATGTCGAAGTTCTTTTCACCCGCTCCACGTTCATTATAAAACGTAATGATGTCCTTCTCGGTAGACACCCAGTCGTTGGTGAGGATACAGCGGTATGTGTATATTACTCCGAACATATCCGTCTGCTCACTGCCATCCTTGCCTTTCAAAGGACTACGCTGTACGACAAGCCTGTATGACTTTCCTTCTATCAAGCTGTCTATGCTGATGGATGTGACATCGCATTTCTCATAGCCAACCTCAACGTCTTTCCATTCCTTCAACTGTTGGAAATTCTCGTAGCGACTGCCGCAGTTGGCAGCACGAATGTAGAACGTGTTGCAGCGCTGCTCTACGGTTTGGATGATTTCCTTTGAGAACGACCCGCAGTCGGCACGGAAACGCTCTATTACCACACCAAGTTCTGAGGTTACACGGTCCATAATGCGACGGAGCGTGTCTTCTTGATGGAATCTTACATTGGTGTTTCCGTCACGGTTCTCACCTCCGACTATGATTCCCCCAATGGAAGCCCAACCAGGAAAATAGCCAAGGTCCTGCTTATAAGAATACTTAGCATCGAACTTGTGGGCTGGAACGAACTGGTGGTCAAAGTCCAGGTCAACATGGCTGCCCACCTTTATAAGCCCCATTCTCCGTATCATCCGTAATAGTAAGGTGTTCAGCTTCTCTGCCGTGTTGAAACTGTAAGACTTGCCGGAGATTTCGCTCTTGTAAATAATGTTCTCTTCAGCAAGCTCCTTCAGTCCGCGCCCAACTGTGTCGGCACCGGGTAACAGCGTATCAGGTCTCTGCTTGAACTGCCCTATAAGTGCATTGATGCCCTCAAGGCATTCTCCACCACAAAGGTAGCTGAAGAAGAGAGAGCCGAAAATACTTCCATGGCTGAATGCCTTGCCGCTACTTCCACGTTTGCCCAATACGGATTCGGTAAGTTTTTCAAAGCCCAACTTTGAGAAAACGTCCATAATGTGATAAATTCCACTGAAAGAAGTGATATTCTCGTTTTTAATTGCTACCTTTGTCATGTCAGATATTTGCTTACTTGTTATGTTTACAGCACCAAGATAGGTGAAATTTCTGACATATCCAAGTGTTTTGAGAACTTTGTTTCTCAGGCACTTGGAATTCTTACAAGAATTTATGCTGCGGAATTAAGGTTTTCTATAAAGTAATTTATATTCTTCATGGGGATAGAATCTATTGAGGTATCCACAACATATCGTATATTTTTATATTCAATAATAATAGGATTATTAATATGAATTGTATCTAAAATAAATGCACTTCTCGTAGAAGTAGGAAGATTATATTCCACATTCCTATAGTTGGATATACATGAATTAAATATGATAGCACATAGAAGTGCCATTATATTTAATAATAAATAATTAATTAAACGCATAGCTATAATTCTTTAGATTTAATCTTACCTCGTTGCAAATCTTTTATGCTGAATGGAGAGTTATTTCTAAGGGTTCCTTTTCCAGCAGGAATTTGTCCTTTTTCTTGATTATATTCACTATTCACCTTCCCCTTTAGCGGATATTGTATCATATCCTTAATGCTACCTTTATCTAGTTCTTTATTCCGAAAGGAACTAGAAGACTCTGCTGTCATCAAACCTTTGCTTGAATGGACAACTCCCATTGCATGGGCAATTTCATGAGCACCGGTTTCTGTACCTTCCCGAGATTTTTTTACTTGAATATAATTTCCACCTAACGTGACTCCATTAACATTCTTATTTAATTTGTCATCAGGAACTACCTCAAAGGCATCATTAGAGCCATGGTTACTGGTGCCAACAACGGCAAAGCCGAGAGAACCAACGGATCGATTCAAGAAATCAAGACCATCGGCAGAGGATATGGTACTGCCGAACGCTATCGGATAGCGATTCTATTCTTCTATGGTGGTCTAGACATATGTTAACTCACACTAATTACAGTAGAACCCTTTTATTTATCGTTAGCCACTGGGATGTTTGCTATAGATATTGTCTTCGCCTCGTGGGGGAGATGCGCGATTATATCTATTAATACAATTACCACTTTAAATTGTAGGAAACTTATTTATCATTATATTTATGAAAAACATATTCGTCTCCATCATCTTGATTTATATATATAAAAACGCTGTGAGGTATCTCCTCCTTAAAGTTTATTAAATTGAGGATTCCAAGAACAGGCTGCCCATTCAAATCTTCTTCCATTACATCCTTTATATGTAAAATATTATCTTCAACTTTTACAAAAAAACCTTTGGAGAAATTTGAGTAATACCCTTGTCTTATTCTATTTTTATACACAATAATATTTCCAGATGAATGAGGACTTTCTTTTAGCCCAAATGTATCTTCTTTTTTTAAAAAGGATATAGTGTCATTATCTGAATTAAGAATACTCCCCACAAAAAGAATTTCTGACTTACAGATATTATTTCTGTCTTTTGCTATTATAACAACCTTTTGTTTTATATGATTAACAATTTTATTTTCATATCTCACAACGGTCCTATCATATTTTTCAAAGGTTGTATAGATTGTGTCTCTTACAAAGTCTTGACTTATATTGTGAGATAAGCCTTTTGCATTATAATAGCTGTTGATGCCGCTTATAAAACAAAATAGTAAAAAAAATCTGTACATATATCTTCTTTTATAATCAGAACCATAAAAGCTATGGTTCTGATTGTTAACATTTATTTCATATGACTTATGTATGTATTCACCTTTTGTAGATAATTTTTTACTCCGCACCATTATATCTCTGTATAGCAATTTGCCATCCTTTAAAATAGACATTTTTCCCGTCTGAACGTAGTCCCTTTTGATATAAAATTCCTATACCTGCATGAACGGATAATTGCGGTGTTGCCCCTCCCATTTTCCGAAGACCAAATTGTGATTTCGAATCGTTCCAATCGTTTGAACTCGCAGAATACCAAACATTTGCTTGCATAATATCACTTTTGGCATTATTTAAGCCACGTCCAGGGGCTGTTCCTATGCGAGTTTCTTGCATAATAATAGCTTTTACAATATCTGGATCTAAGTTTGGTATTGAACTAGGATTATTTATATAAAGTCCATTAGTATGCTTCGGGGTAATTCCCATATTTTTGTTTTGGTTGAAATAAGAAACTTCTGCAGCTATAAGGTAATCATATTTTTGATATTTTGACGAAGACAAATCAATATTGCCTTCATTGTAATTTATAACTCCAGGCATATCTGCTTCAATCCATCCAATGTGAGATTTTCCGCTTAGATTTTTTGTTTGAATATTCTTGGCTTTTAAATTGTGTACAAATGTAACATTATTTTTGCTTGAAATTCTTTTGGCTTCCGTCCCCCATGAATTTACAAAAACAGTATCAGCTCCATTATAATCCAAGATTATGATAGGGTTTTGCAAACAATATACATACGGACTAGCATCTACAAATTTTTCCTGCAACGGATCTGTACTCATCCACAAACTCAACCTCGGCTCATAGTACCTTGCACCATAGTAGTACATACCTGTCTCCTCATCAAATTCTTTAGCGTTGAAGAGATAAGGTGTGTTCCAAGTGTTGTTGCGTTCTTCAATGAACACCTCTCCAAATGGTACATATTCGATATGCTGTAATACTTCTCCGTCAAGGTTGGTGATGTAGCTACTGCTGCCCAAATGGTCGGGATGGTAGTAGAACTGCATCTTCTCGTACTTTTCATTCGGCTTGAAGTTACCATTGGCAGCCTTTGTTCGTGCCATAGCACGTGCTTGTGCAGCTTCGGGCGTACCGTCGTTGCAACAGAAGCCCTGACCGTTTACATAGTCGTTATTGTCCTGACCGTTATATGGGATGTCAAACGCCTTGTAGTTGTCCTTGATGGATTGCAGTTGCTGACTATATTTTGCCTTATAGTCTACGGTTACACCATCAGCCTCATTGCCTGCGTATGGTATTCGTCTTGGGTCTGTCTCTTGTACTTACCGTTATAGGCTGCTTTTTTGATTTTACCCTTAATTCCGCAGCATAAATTCTTGTAAGAACTCCAAGTGCCTGAGAAACAAAGTTCTCAAAACACTTGGATATGTCAGAAAATTCACCTATCTTGGTGCTGTAAACATAACAAGTAAGCAAATATCTGACATGACAAAGGTAGCAATTAAAAACGAGAATATCACTTCTTTCGGTGGAATTTATCACATTATGGACGTTTTCTCAAAGTTGGGCTTTGAAAAACTTACCGAATCCGTATTGGGCAAACGTGGAAGTAGCGGCAAGGCATTCAGCCATGGAAGTATTTTCGGCTCTCTCTTCTTCAGCTACCTTTGTGGTGGAGAATGCCTTGAGGACATCAATGCACTTATAGGGCAGTTCAAGCAGAGACCTGATACGCTGTTACCCGGTGCCGACACAGTTGGGCGCGGACTAAAGGAACTTGCCGAGAAAAGTATTGTCTATAAGAGCGAAACCTCCGACAAGTCGTATAGTTTCAACACAGCAGAGAAGCTGAACACCTTACTATTACGGATGATACGGAGAATGGGGCTTATAAAGGTGGGCAGCCATGTTGACCTGGACTTTGACCACCAGTTCGTTCCAGCCCACAAGTTCGATGCTAAGTATTCTTATAAGCAGGACCTTGGCTATTTTCCTGGTTGGGCTTCCATTGGGGGAATCATAGTCGGAGGTGAGAACCGTGACGGAAACACCAATGTGAGATTCCATCAAGAAGACACGCTCCGTCGCATTATGGACCGTGTAACCTCAGAACTTGGTGTGGTAATAGAGCGTTTCCGTGCTGACTGCGGGTCGTTCTCAAAGGAAATCATCCAAACCGTAGAGCAGCGCTGCAACACGTTCTACATTCGTGCTGCCAACTGCGGCAGTCGCTACGAGAATTTCCAACAGTTGAAGGAATGGAAAGACGTTGAGGTTGGCTATGAGAAATGCGATGTCACATCCATCAGCATAGACAGCTTGATAGAAGGAAAGTCATACAGGCTCGTCGTACAGCGTAGTCCTTTGAAAGGCAAGGATGGCAGTGAGCAGACGGATATGTTCGGAGTAATATACACATACCGCTGTATCCTCACCAACGACTGGGTGTCTACCGAGAAGGACATCATTACGTTTTATAATGAACGTGGAGCGGGTGAAAAGAACTTCGACATACAGAACAATGACTTCGGCTGGTCACATCTTCCATTTTCCTTTATGGCTGAGAACATGGTTTTCATGATGGTTACCGCCATGCTGAAGAACTTCTATCTCTATCTCGTCCGTCATATCAGCGATAAGGTCAAGCCATTGAAAAAGACAAGCAGGCTGAAAGCCTTTATCCTCCATTTTGTCAGCGTGCCAGCAAAATGGGTGAGAACGGGAAGGCAGAACGTTCTGAACCTGTATACAAATAAAACCTACTACTCAGAAGTCTTCCTTGAATAAACAGTATTTCTTTGTGGTTTTAATATTCCCCATTGGTTTGGGTGGGGGATTTTATGCTTAGAAAAAAACCAAGAAACACCGAAGCACCTCATATCAACATATAGAGTCCCAAAAAGACACCTCAACATATAAAATTTTCTCACAAGAAAAAATACTGCGGAATTAAGGAATTCTTATTGTTTATGGTTGTCAATTATTTAACGTCTTTCTTTCCTGTTTATTGCTCACGGCTTTTAATACCCATATAAGGGTAATGATGAACACCCATATATGGGTATTGTCCGTTACCCTTATATGGATGTTAAATGCTATTGTTATTTTAATTATATAAAGATGTCATTATACTATAATCATTAATCTTACAACGATGGTACAAAACTTCTCCTTTCAAATATATGATAAGAGTATTATCTTTTACGCTCATATTTTTCGTTCTATATCCCTTATGTACTAAAACGGAGTCTTTATCTCTAACAAAATAAACTTCAGAGGGGAAGTCTCTATCAAGTGTACCAACATAATCTACCAATACAAATGTACCATTTTTTACGTTTATTCGACAACGTACTTTCTTTTGAGGACGAAAACTGGGGAAACATCCACTAAGCAAGAATAAACACACGAAAAATACGATGGTCTTATTTATAAAACTTCCCATAATACCCATAATATATATAACTTCCAGAGTAAGTGTGTTCTCCGAAATAAGGGAAGCCTTTGTTATAACCTAATCCCGAGTTTTGACTTTGATTATATTTTCCAACCTCTCCCATAACCTTAGAATAATACCAATTTGGTGTTCCTAACAAGTATGGTTTTGTTGAATGGACATTTGCACCAAAAATCATATTCCCCATTGCTCTTAGTGTAGTTATTTTAGGAGTACCATTACTATTAGTGCCCGCATTTATAGCTGTATAAGGGTGTTGCCCAAAACTCACTTTTACATCAAGTGCAGCATTATTGGCTGATAGCGACCTTAGAACTTCTAATTCTCCATAAAAAGTCAAGGGGCTTTTAAGTTGTAGTTCGGACTTGAAAAGACTCTGCCCCCAGTCAAGAAGCCTTTGGGCATTTGCATTGTAAACAGAATATGTTGCATTTTCTGTTTTTACAGTCCCGGATACAGTTAACTTGCTGATGTCAAAGGTTACTCCTGTTTCCTTCGCATTAAAATGAAAAGCTCCATTTTGATTGTCCGTTCCCATAAAATCGTATGGTCTCAACGTTGTTCCAATAATTTTCCCTGTTCTCTTACCTTTCCCGTTCACAAGATAAATATTATTGTCACCATCATTTTTGGCATTTACAACGGTATAGGTTCCGTTAGAGTTTCTTTTAACATCAGTACTTTCTAGACATCCTGTTGGATCGGTATAAACTATAGGGTTACTAATACAATAAGTATAAGAACAAATACATACTTTTAATTCCTGCATAGGATCGCAACTCATCCACAAACTCAGCCTCGGTTCATAGTATCTTGCACCATAGTAATACATACCCGTCTCCTCGTCAAATTCCTTGGCATTAAAGAGATAAGGGGTATTCCAGGTGTTGTTGCGTTCTTCTATGAACACTTCGCCGAACGGTACATACTCAATGTGCTGCAATACTTCGCCGTCAAGATTAGTGATGTAACTGCTGCTGCCCAAGTGGTCAGGGTGGTAGAAGAACTGCATCTTCTCGTAGTCGTCGTTGGGCTTAAAGTTGCCGTTTACAGCTCTTGTGCGTGCCATTGTACGAGCCTGTGCTGCCTCCGGTGTACCATCGTTGCAGCAGAAGCCTTGACCGTTTACGTAGTCGTCGTTGTCCTTACCGTTATAAGGTTGGTCAAACGCCTTGTAATTTTCCTTGATAGCCTGCAACTGCTCGCCATATTTTTTCTTGTAGTCCACCGTCAAGCCATCAACCTCATTGCCTGCATAAGGAATGCGTCTTGGGTCTGTCTCTTATGTTCACCGATATATGCTGCTTTTTTGATTTTACTTCAAATTCTATCATACTCTTTAATTGTTTATGGTTATCAATTATTTAACGTCGTTCTTTCCTGTTTATTGCTCACGGCTATTAATACCCATATAAGGGTAATGATTATAATTTTCCTTTATAATACTTTATAAACATCATCCTTTTTGTATCTGTATACTTCGCAACAATCTGAGAGTCTTGGTAAGATTGGACTTTTGGAAATTAAATAATAATATCCTACAATTATTTTGTTGCAACAACCAATAACTCTTCTTATGATAATCTATTTTCTCCAAAAGAGAAGATATGGCTTTATAATTTCTTTCATGTCGGAGATAAGAGAATTTTTCGGATATAATATCTATCATAAAATCTTCAGAAGGAATATATGTCGTATCATTTAGTATTTCGGTATTAATGATTTCCACAAAAATGGTTTGTTTCTTGTCCAATATAAACATTAATTTCCCTGGTATTTCCGTATACCATTTTAATGTTTTAGGAAGAGGGAACATATAAGAAGGATATTGATATAAGAAATTTCCATCAGGCATGGCTATACTTACATATGATTTAAACATCCAATATGTTCCCATATCTGTTAATTTTGCAGTTTGCGCCCTAATTGCAGTATTCCATACAAAAAGGGCTATAAATAAAAGAACCCTCATATGCCTATTGTTCCTTGTTGATCTTTTTTACTGCTGATTTAAAATCAGAAAACCTTATCTCTTCCGAATTAATAGCACCATTTTTGTTGTAGAAACAGATAGAACGATGTAAACTTACATCCGTCTGCCCGCTACCAAAGGTATTTACATTTCGAGTTTCCTGGAAATAGTACCCAAGGACAACACTTGGCTGATTACCTACTGTATTCATTTGATCTGTTTCAGATGGCATATTATTAAATGGAATGGTTTGACTACCCTGTTCATATTTTGGTTTAGGATGAGTATGAACATCATATGAGACAAGATCTCCTTGTTCCACAATACTTGATACCGCAGGCTTCCATTCGTCTGGACCAATTTCTGTTTCTCTCCCAGAAACCATCGTTGATATAGTTCCTTTATTTCCTACTCTAAATCCATGTTCTTTTCCTGTGTTCTCTGTCAAATTATATGCCTCTTCCATTTTGTCTACAACTTTATTTGAAGGTACTTTTATAAATGTACCTTGTTCAATTGCAGCGTTAACTTTATCATCCTTCTTACTATTTATCAGTAACATAATTCTATCAGTTTTCCCATCATCAACATTTCTTACAAGCTTTCCGTTTAAATTATAATAATCCGTCATACCATTAGGATCTATTAAAGTAATTGGATTGTTATGGCAATAAGTATAAGATGAAATATCAGGATACTTTTCTTCCATATGGTCCGTACTCATCCACAGACTCAACCTCGGTTCATAGTACCTCGCACCATAGTAGTATATACCCGTCTCCTCATCAAACTCCTTGGCGTTGAAGAGGTAAGGTGTATTCCATGAGTTGTTGCGTTCCTCAATGAATATTTCGCCGAATGGCACATATTCGATATGCTGAGCCACCTCGCCGTCAAGATTGGTGATGTAGCTTGAGCTGCCCAAGTGGTCGGGGTGATAGTAGAACTGCATCTTCTCGTAGTCGTCATTCGGCTTGAAGTTGCCGTTTGCAGCCCTTGTGCGTGCCATAGCCCTTGCCTGTGTTGCCTCTGGCGTGCCATCGTTGCAACAGAATCCCTGACCATTCACGTAGTCGTCATTGTCCTTACCATTATAAGGTTGGTCAAACGCCTTGTAGTTGTCCTTGATGGATTGGAGCTGCCGGTTGTACTTTGCCTTGTAGTCCACCGTCAAGCCATCCGCTTCATTGCCTGCGTATGGTATTCGTCTTGGGTCTGCACCGTAACTTGCCAAATCGCCAAGCTTGCTGACGATACGCTGGCTGCCCACATAGATGTGCTTGGTGTACTTACCACCTTGTCCTGCAACCAAGTATGGGCTGACATAGAGTGAGAAGCGTGCCGTACCGGTGTTGCCACCCGAGAACTCGGAGTTTACGTATATGGCTTCGTTTTCGCCACTGGTCTTCACTGTGCGCTCGCCATCAGCATCGTACCAATAGTTGCTCACAAAACCATTCTCATCGGCAGCCAACAAGCGATTCTCCTCGTCCCAACGGTACTTCTGCTCACTTGCCTTTTCATCTTCCTTGCCGTCTTTCTTTACACGAGAGGTATTGATATAGACAAGGTTTCCGTTGGCATCATAGGTGTACTTGTGTCCGTTGTTGATGTTCGTGCTGTCCGTCGGGGTCTCCTCCGTGCGGTAGTTGATGTCGCGAACATTATCAAGCTGGAACTTTCTGCCCGCATCCTTGCCGTAAGTATAGGTGAGGTCATAGCCTGCATTGAGCGTGCCGTCAAACTGCACACCTGTCTGCGAGAGATGTTGCTTCTTGCTTGTGATACGATGCATGTTGTCGTAGCCCATAGATAACGTATAAGAAGCGGCTTTCTTGTCCGTTCCCTTATAAGTACCTGTTGCGCTTGCCAAACGATACAATGGGTCGTAAGTATAACTATGCCTCATCTGTCCGCCTGCCTTGCCACTCTGTGGGAGTGGAGCATTGTTCTTAATACCGAGCACGTTGCTCACTGCGTCGTAGCTGTAGGCATTGTCCATAATAGTACCTGCCTTGGCATTCACCACGAGGTTCTGCAATCGTCTGCGTGCAGGGTCGTAGCTGTAGAAGGTCTCAGCACCGTTGCAATACTTCAGGTAGGTGCGCTGCTCGATGATGTCTTTTCCTCCACACATATCAATTATTTAACGTTGTTTTTTTCTGTTTATTGCTTGCGGCTTTTAATACCCATATAAGGGTGTTGGGACATACCCTTGGTAAGTTCAAACAATCTATATGTGGTTTACCATAGACTTGTAGTTTTAATATTATACATTCTGTTCTCTATCGCTATTGTAGCTTGCGTTTTCGTACCACGTCTTTTACTCTTTTGTTTATGACGTCATATTTACTAAAATGAGACGTCATTTTTACCAGAATTAGACGTCATATCTGTCAGATTGAGACGTCATATTTTAGAGTGTATGACATCATATTTTGAACCTTAATGCTCATTCTTTAAGAATCAGGTAGTTATTGGGATTACTCCCGATTTAGAGCATTACCGACTAAATCCCATAATCTTTATAAGTATAGTAATAATACTTGCTCTTTCTTACTTTATAAAAAAATACGAAACATCCTGATGAAACTATTCGGCGTTTTGAAATAGACTCCTGTATTAACTGACATATATTAAAATGTATACATAGTTTTTTGCCATGAGATTCCATTGTGTCTAGTATATATATAGAACGACTTTCTCCTACTCTAAGTTGCGGAAAGTCATTAGAAATTATATTTACTTTTTTTACTTTAATACTCTTGTCATTTAGAATAATATAAAGAGTATCAGAAGTATTTAAATATGAAGCTTGCAACAGAATTTTATGCAGTCTGCATATAGCATCATCATATAAAACTTCTTTATTCAATCTTTGTGCTTCTGCAGATATGCAGAAGCACAAAGATATTATATATATGAAATGTTTTAACATTATGGCAATATTATTTAAAAATTGAAATAGGGAATACTGCATTAACTCCCGATTTATCATATCGATATATTAATTTACTTCCCATTCCTATGACATATTCCGTTCTCTTTGCAGTACTAATGTCCTGCTTTGATGGTGGCTGTTGCCATGAAGCTGTTTGATCATTCTTTTGGCTAGTACCACTTGGGTGACTATGGTAAGAAGAAGTTCCTTCAGAGGAAACATTTCCTTTCCATGGATCTCAAACGATGGGAATTTTGTAGGGCAGATAAATTCAAGAGAACCATCTTCTGATATAAGCGGAGCGGAAATGATAGATGCTGATGCACCGTCACCTTTTCGTACAAGGTGATCGGTGAATCCTTTCCGCGTGATGGTAAAATCCTGTGAGTGCCATCTGACCTGTGAGGTGTCTGCTTCTTCTTTGAAATTGGTCTGTGCCAGCCATGTCCTGCCTGAAAGATGCCAAAGGCTATCTTCTGGAAGTGTATTGAGTTGTGTTGGCTTGCCGTCATCACCCCAAAGAAGATAGCCTTCATCTTGCATCTTACTACCGTATTCCCGTCCGAGAACAAGCAGACGTTGGGAGGAAGAAAGATTATAGGGACTTCCCTCGTAGAAAGAGTCGCCATTCTTGTCTATGCTGTATCGGGGAGATTCCTCATAACTGGTTGTGGAGAGGAACTGTGCGAGCGCATTGCCGTCGTCCCTGATGATACCCGTAACACGATGGTGATAGGGTGCATTGTGCGCCGCATCCCAAATGAGATTTCCCTTGCCGTCAAGATAGGAACCTTTCAGCGTGATACCGTGTCTTAGGGCAAGACTGCTCTCTACACGCAGTCGCTCCGAAGGGGTGAGCATACGGGAGAAGACAACCAATTCGGGAATATAGCCCTCCAACTCGTTCCCACCCATTAGGGCATCGGCAAAAGATTCAGAGAAGCGGCTATCGGACTTGGCATGGGTAATGCCAAGGGTGATGACCGTACGTGTGGCTTCTCCCCAAACGGAATGGGTAGGACGGTTTCCCCATAGATAGGAAACGGTTCTAGGTAGTCGTGCTATGAAACTTTCCCTGCTTTCTTGCTCTGCGTTGCCTTGTAAAAGGTCTTCACCGGTTTCCTTGCCGTAGTCAAGGGCATCGCCACTCTGTATGTGGTGAACCTGATCCTTATTGACGGCTCTTCCTTCTCCTTTGCGCCCTGAGACTTCATACAGCGTGGCATCAGTCGATACGCTCTTCATCGTGGGAGCAAAGACACCAACGATGGTACCGGCAGGAAGAGAGGTATAATTAAGGGTAAACTCTGCCAAACTGTCTCGTGTGGGGAAATAAAGGGCAGGATGAAAATTAAAACTGTGTGTCAAAGAGAAAGGCTGAGAGGCAGCCCCTGTCTTGGAAAGGTTTTTCTTGCTTCGTGAAACAAGACGGATGGAGTCGCCTGCCAAATCCTTCCATCTATAACTACCCGTTAAGAAATTACCGGTGGGAACAGCCCTGAACCATGCCTGAGGTGAGGGAACGCCGCCGGGAGACTGGGCACGACTCTCCTGCGAGGGAACGCATATAAATAAAGCTATGAAAGCGGGTAAAAAGTGTTTCATACGCTGATTATGATTATAAAGTTAGGACTAATAGTTTGTTCTTAATAGAGTTAGTAGAAAGTAGTTGTCAGTAGGAATCATACACATTCCTACTCAAAATCAAACGCTACGAATCGGAAGAACCTTGGCTACAATGAGAAAAGTGTATATATACGTACATAAGTGCATCATAATCAATCGCTTTATACGTTATGTCGCAAATGTATGCAATCTAAAGAAAACATGCAAGAAAATAAGAGAGAAATTTTCGAGAATGGCGCATTTTTAACATACAGAAACATTTTACGAGGAATAATCGGGGTGATTTGCGTCAAGAGTCACACCTCATTCTTTACATTCAATATTTTATGCGAAATTTCTTCGTTTATTTTGACTGAAAACATTATCTTTGTCGCAGAAACAAGAGAGATCTCATTTTATCGCATAACGAAGAAATGAAAGGAATACCGCTCGTTTCTTATTCGTTCACCCTTGAATATACTTCTATTTCTATCTTGCTTGTAATCAAGAAGTAACATTTCAAACTAATACTTCTATGCGGAGATTTGCGATTTCCGCACGGCAAAGGACATCGGTATCGACCGTCCCGAGAAAAACGAGATACTGCACAACATACCGCCCACGCCAGAGCAGGAAGAATTTATCGGCAAACTGATGGAGTTCGCCAAGACGGGCAATGCCACACTCTTGGGGCGTGCACCACTGAGTGAGAGCGAGGAAAAGGCAAAGATGCTCATTGCAACTGACTACGCCCGCAAAAGATTCAATAAATTTATATCTTTCAGATAATCAATAGAGTAAGAATGAATAAAGGATAAATGGGTTACGATTTGGAAACGAGCGAGTTTCTTACCCTTTCTTTATTCTGCATTACTTCAAAGAGCACTTAAATTGATAACCTTAATTCCGCAGTATTTTTTCTTGTGAGAAAATTTTATATGTTGAGGTGTCTTTTTGGGACTCTATATGTTGATATGAGGTGCTTCGGTGTTTCTTGGTTTTTTTCTAAGCATAAAATCCCCCACCCAAACCAATGGGGAATATTAAAACCACAAAGAAATACTGTTTATTCAAGGAAGACTTCTGAGTAGTAGGTTTTATTTGTATACAGGTTCAGAACGTTCTGCCTTCCCGTTCTCACCCATTTTGCTGGCACGCTGACAAAATGGAGGATAAAGGCTTTCAGCCTGCTTGTCTTTTTCAATGGCTTGACCTTTTCGCTGATATGACGGACGAGATAGAGATAGAAGTTCTTCAGCATGGCGGTAACCATCATGAAAACCATGTTCTCAGCCATAAAGGAAAATGGAAGATGTGACCAGCCGAAGTCATTGTTCTGTATGTCGAAGTTCTTTTCACCCGCTCCACGTTCATTATAAAACGTAATGATGTCCTTCTCGGTAGACACCCAGTCGTTGGTGAGGATACAGCGGTATGTGTATATTACTCCGAACATATCCGTCTGCTCACTGCCATCCTTGCCTTTCAAAGGACTACGCTGTACGACGAGCCTGTATGACTTTCCTTCTATCAAGCTGTCTATGCTGATGGATGTGACATCGCATTTCTCATAGCCAACCTCAACGTCTTTCCATTCCTTCAACTGTTGGAAATTCTCGTAGCGACTGCCGCAGTTGGCAGCACGAATGTAGAACGTGTTGCAGCGCTGCTCTACGGTTTGGATGATTTCCTTTGAGAACGACCCGCAGTCAGCACGGAAACGCTCTATTACCACACCAAGTTCTGAGGTTACACGGTCCATAATGCGACGGAGCGTGTCCTCCTGATGGAATTTCACATTGGTGTTTCCGTCACGGTTCTCACCTCCGACTATGATTCCCCCAATGGAAGCCCAACCAGGAAAATAGCCAAGGTCCTGCTTATAAGAATACTTAGCATCGAACTTGTGGGCTGGAACGAACTGGTGGTCAAAGTCCAGGTCAACATGGCTGCCCACCTTTATAAGCCCCATCCTCCGTATCATCCGTAATAGTAAGGTGTTCAGCTTCTCTGCCGTGTTGAAACTGTAAGACTTGCCGGAGATTTCGCTCTTGTAAATAATGTTCTCTTCAGCAAGCTCCTTCAGTCCGCGCCCAACTGTGTCGGCACCGGGTAACAGCGTATCAGGTCTCTGCTTGAACTGCCCTATAAGTGCATTGATGTCCTCAAGGCATTCTCCACCACAAAGGTAGCTGAAGAAGAGAGAGCCGAAAATACTTCCATGGCTGAATGCCTTGCCGCTACTTCCACGTTTGCCCAATACGGATTCGGTAAGTTTTTCAAAGCCCAACTTTGAGAAAACGTCCATAATGTGATAAATTCCACCGAAAGAAGTGATATACTCGTTTTTAATTGCTACCTTTGTCATGTCAGATATTTGCTTACTTGTTATGTTTACAGCACCAAGATAGGTGAAATTTCTGACATATCCAAGTGTTTTGAGAACTTTGTTTCTCAGGCACTTGGAGTTCTTACAAGAATTTATGCTGCGGAATTAAGGGTATAATAAAAAAAGAAATGGAAAATAAGAATTACAGACTCATTATTGCATCATACGAGTTATATGCTATAGAAAATGGCACTGAAACATTTATAGAAAAGACAGAAGAAGATAAGCCAATGTCTTTCTATACAGATAGCGATATGGTTATCAAGTCGTTTGAGGATAAAATAAGGGACATCAAAGATGATACCGACTTTGAGCTATTCTTAACTAAGGAAGAGGCTTACGGTGAACATGATGCAAAGAGTGTAATGGTTTTCGACAGATCAATGTTTGAACAAGATGGACAGCTAGACACTCAAAGCGTATTTGTAGGTGCTGTCGTTCCTTTGCAAAACGAGGAAGGTCAACGCTTCTTAGGTAAGGTAACTGAAATTACAGAAGATAAGGTTACTGTAGATCTTAATCACCCATTGGCTGGTATGGACTTAAAGTTTAAGGGACACATGTTGCTAAATCGTGAAGCTGATCAAGACGAAGTGGACAATTTCTTCCAACAGATGAACAGCTCATCTTCATGTGGTTGTGGCGGAAGCTGCGGTTGTGGCTGTAGCAATGAAGGCGGAAGCTGTAACTGTGGCGGCAATGGCGATGGAAACTGCGGTTGTGGTTGTAACTGATAGGTAAGAGCTAATGAGAAATACCTTTGGTAATTTCTATACGATAACCACCTTTGGTGAAAGCCACGGAGAGGCTGTAGGAGGTATTATTGATGGCATGCCAGCAGGCATTACCATTGATATGGCTTTTGTGCAAAACGAGATGGCAAGACGTCGCCCAGGTCAGAGTAATATTACTACAGATAGGAAAGAAGCTGATACGGTGGAGTTTCTTAGTGGTATTTTTGAGGGCAAATCGACAGGTGCACCTATCGGATTTCTCGTTCGCAATACTAATCAGCATTCTAATGATTACGACAATATCCGAGATTTATTTCGCCCTTCACATGCCGACTATACCTATTATAAGAAATATGGTAACAGAGATTATCGTGGAGGTGGACGTACATCGGCTCGCATTACCATCGCACGTGTAGTAGCTGGCGCATTGGCTAAATTAGTATTGAAGGAGTATGGCATTAGCCTCAATGCTTATACTGCACAAGTAGGCAAACTAGCTGTGAGCAGAGATTACCACAAGTTCAACTTTGCAGAGATAGAGCAAAACGCTGTTCGTTGCCCTGACCCTGTAAAAGCTATAGAAATGGAACAACTCATAAGCGAGGTAAAAGAAGCTGGTGACACTATTGGTGGTGTAATAGCATGTGTTATTAAAGGATGCCCTGTTGGTTTAGGCGAGCCTGAATTTGGTAAACTTCATGCGATGCTAGGTAATGCGATGCTTACTATCAATGCCGTAAAAGGCTTTGAGTATGGTGAAGGCTTTAACGGATGTTCGTGGCGTGGAAGTCAGCAAAATGACATATTTACCTCTACCAACAATGCTGTTAGCACTGTTACCAATCATAGCGGAGGTATTCAAGGGGGTATTAGCAACGGGGAAGACATCTACTTTAGAGTAGCTTTCAAACCAGTTTCTACCATTCTTACCGAACAGCAAACTATTAATAAGCAAGGTGAAGAAGTAAAGATCAAAGTGCAAGGTAGACACGATCCTTGTGTACTTCCTCGCGCTGTGCCCATTGTAGAAGCAATGGCGGCTATGGTGATCCTAGATGCTATTCTGTATCAGCAATCGACTATTCCGATGCATAAATAAAAGAAAAAAGAGTACTAAGCAATAAGCCTTAATACTCTTTCTCTTTATCAAATCATTAGTCGTTTAGTAATTTATCAATACCGTCTACATCTTGATAAACACATTGTTGCTCAACAATAAAAACCTCGGATCTTAGCTTTAAGATAGCATATAGTTCATCAACAGTGAGTTCATGAAACGCCTTTGCCTGAAAATAAATCATCCACAGCTCTTTCTTAGTAAATACGAGGGCCAAAGATGGTCGTGCCTATGCGAACCATCGTCGATCTGCACTGCACTGCTATCTGATAATCATGACTCATACCCCATGATCGCTCTTTAAACGCTGAATCATCAGCAAAATATTTTTGCTTTACCTCATCAAAGAAATCAGCAGCAGAAAGCATTTCCTTACGTATTTGTGCTTCATCGCCCACATTGGAAGCCATCATCATCAAACCAGAGATATGAACATGAGGCATTTTCTTCCATTCCCCACTCTCTAGCAGAGCTCTACAGTCGTCGAAAGAAAACCCATACTTACTTTCCTCTTGGGCTATATGAAGCTCTAACAATACATTAACCACACGATCATGTTTAGCAGCTTGCTTTTCTATTTCACGGAGGAGTTTCACCGAATCGACAGCCTCTATCATAGAGATATAAGGCACAATATACTTCACCTTATTTGTCTGTAAATGTCCTATAAAGTGCCATTCTATATCTTTTGGTAAGGTTTCCACCTTTTGAGAAAGTTCTTGCACTTGGCTTTCGCCAAACACACGCTGCCCCTCAGCGTATGCAGCTTCAATATATTCGTTAGGGTGATATTTGCTAATGGCAATGAGCCTAACACCATTAGGTAATTTGTTTAATACGCTATGCAAGTTGGTTACTACATCGTACATTTTCTTAATCAATTAATAGTGTTATGCTGATAAAGCTCATTCTGTAGTAGCTTGATCGGCAGATTTACTTATATTTTGATGTTCAAAAACATCCATTATTTTGGTTTCTGTGATAGCAACAATGGAATAATCGAGCAATCCAGCACCCATCACTTCTTCTACATTCTTCACAGCACTGTTTACCGAGCCAGCCTGAACAAGACGAGTCGTTACAGAACGCTTTTCTTTTTCAGTCTTCTCATCAATGGTGATAAACGATAATTTAGCCTTAAACCACTTATCGTCAGTATCGCTATCACTAAAGAACACTTCACCATAGAGAGCAGGAGTAATGGCTTTAATCTCAAATTCACCACTGATATAGTGCGACATTTCTTTGGTAATCTCAGCTTCTGCTTCAGAGAAAGTATAAGCATCAACAACATACTGTTCAGTAACTTTTTTGTTCTGACCATCTTCCATTGTCTTGTCGTATCTCACTCTTATTTCAAACCAATTGGCTGTTCTTGTTCTCATCTTTATTATTTTTATTTATGTTGTTTCACTTTAGAAAATATTACCGACCCTAAAATAAGCTGATAACAATGCAAAAGTAGTAAAAATATTACGTTAAAATTGGAATTATGGCATTAAAATATTTTTTTTATATATCTTTGCAAGACAACAAAGGTATTGATTATAATGCTTCAATTAAAAGGAAAATAAACATTAAATATAAACTTAAATTTTAAGGCTATGCCAAAGATCTCAGTTCGTGGTATCGAAATGCCCGAATCGCCAATTCGTAAATTGGCTCCTCTTGCTACTGCTGCTAAACAGCGCGGTGTAAAAGTATATCATCTTAATATTGGTCAACCAGACTTGCCCACTCCACAATGTGGACTTGACGCATTAAAGAAGATAGACCGAACAGTATTAGAATATTCTCCCTCACAGGGCTATGCCTCTTATCGTGAAAAGCTTTGTAGTTACTATAAAGAGTATGACATCAATGTAACGGCTGATGATATTATCATTACTACAGGCGGTTCGGAAGCTGTGATGTATGCTTTTATGGCATGTCTAAACCCTAGCGACGAAGTTATTCTTCCTGAACCTGCATACGCTAACTATATGGCTTTTGCCGTTCAGGTAGGAGCTAAAATCCGTACTATTCCTACTTCTATTGAAGATGGTTTCGCATTACCAAAGGTTGAAAAGTTTGAGGAGATGATCAACGAACGTACCAAAGCGATCATGATCTGTAACCCTAACAATCCAACAGGTTACGTTTACACGCAAGAAGAGATGAACCAGATACGCGATCTTGTTAAGAAATACGACCTTTTCTTATTCTCTGACGAGGTGTATCGCGAATATATCTACACCAACTCTCCATTTGTGTCAGCCATGAACTTGGAAGGTATACAGGAGAATGTCATTCTTATAGACTCTGTATCTAAGCGTTATAGCGAGTGCGGTATCCGTATTGGTGCTTTGATTACAAAGAACGAAACCGTAAAGAAGACCGTAATGAAATTCTGTCAAGCTCGCCTCTCACCTCCTTTGATTGGTCAAATTGTTGCAGAAGCTAGCCTTGAAGCACCTAAAGAGTATTTCCGTGGTATCTTTGACGAATACTTAGAAAGAAGAAATTGCTTAACAGAAGGTTTGAATAAGATAAATGGTGTTTATACCCCTATTCCAAAGGGAGCTTTCTACACCGTAGCGAAATTGCCTGTAGATAATGCCGAGCAATTCTGCCGCTGGTGCTTGGAAGAATTTAATTACGAAGGTGAAACCGTAATGATGGCTCCAGCAAGTGGTTTCTACACTACCCCAGGAGCGGGTATTGATCAAGTGAGAATGGCTTATGTCTTAAAGTGTGAAGACTTGAAGCGCGCTTTGATTATCCTTGAAAAAGCGTTGGAACAATACCCTGGTAGAACTAATAAATAAAAAACAAATTATAATAAATAGGCGTGTCCTAATAATAATGTTTATCAGAACACGCCACACAATATAAAGCCAATGAATTTTCCTCTCTATATAGCAAAAAAGATCTACACAGGAGGAGATCAAAATAATAAGGTTTCAAAACCTGCCATCAGAATAGCTACTCTTGGAGTAGCTATTGGCTTATCAGTAATGATCATCTCCGTTTGCGTAGTATTAGGTTTTAAACATTCTATTAGAGACAAAGTTATTGGCTTTGGTAGTCATATCATCGTTACAAATTTTCTAACCCTTGAAGGTGCCGATCAAGTTCCAATTGCTATTAATCAAGATTTAATAAAGAAATTAAAGCAAGTGGACGGTGTAAAACATGTAGAGCGATATGCTTACACAGAAGGAGTTTTGAAAACAGACAGCGATTTCCTTGGTGTAATATTTAAAGGTATCGGACCAGAATACGATCAAGCTTTCATAAAAAACAACCTTGTTGAGGGCGAAATGCCCAAGTTTTCAGATATAGAGAGCCATAATAAAATCGTCATTTCGGAAACGATAGCAAAGAAGCTTAACTTACATATTGGCAATAAAATCTTTGCTTATTTCTTAAATGACCAAGGTGTACGCACTCGCAACTTTAAGATTGTAGGTATCTATGCTACGAATATGAAGCAGTTTGACTCACAAATCTGCTTCACTGACATTTACACTACTCAGAAGCTAAATGGTTGGAACGAAGATCAATATGGAGGTGTAGAGCTATTGATAAAAGATTTTAGCAAGCTCCCTATTGATGCAAATAATGTTTTACATCTTGTTAAAAACACCAAGGATAAATACGGCAATACCTACTCTTCGTCAGATGTTATAAGCCAATATCCACAAATTTTTTCTTGGCTTGACCTAATGGATATGAACGTGTGGATTATTCTTGGGTTAATGATAGCTGTAGCAGGGGTTACAATGGTGTCAGGCTTACTTATTATTATCCTAGAACGTACCCAAATGATTGGTATTATGAAGGCACTCGGCTGTAGAAACAAGCAGATAAGATATGTTTTCTTATGGTTTGCTACATTTGTGATAGGCAAAGGATTATTATTAGGAAATATAATAGGACTTGGGGTAGTATTACTACAAAAATATACAGGTTTTATTAAGCTTGATCCACAAACTTATTATGTAAACACTATACCTACAGAGGTTAATATGCTACTTATTATAGCACTAAATATTGTAACCTTAATAATATGCGTTTTGGTGCTAATCGCACCTAGCTATTTAGTGAGCAGAATAAATCCTGCCAAGTCGATGCATTATGAGTAATTATCAAGTCTTTGCATGAACATTGTTTATTACTAAACACTCTTTTTCTTGATTCATCCACTTTTAATGCACACGTTTTTTTGATTTGTGCAAAAAATAGAGTATCTTTGCACTAAAATAAGAATTTTGTGCAATAAGCCAAAAGGCACAACTGCCATTGTGGCTATATAAAAGCTAATAAAAACTACTATTCTATAGCTTTGCACACTAACTCTAAGGTATATATAATGGAGAATATTCCAAGTTTTAACGAATTAATAGAGAAGTCTATCATTGATCATTGGGATCTTGACTCACTCACAGATTATAAAGGTAAAACCTTACAATATCACGATGTAGCAAGAAAGATAGAGAAGCTACACATTATGTTTGAAGCTAGTGGCGTACAGAGAGGTGATAAGATTGCACTATGTGGGCGTAACTCTGCAGCATGGGCTGCTGCTTTTCTTGCTGTATTAACTTATGGTGCGGTTGCTGTACCCATCCTTCATGAATTTACCCCAGACCAAATTCATCACATTGTAAATCACTCTGGATCAAAGCTTCTTTTTGTAGGCGATGTTGTTGCAACACAAGTTGATGCTGCCCAAATGCCAGAACTAGAGGGTATTATCTACATTCCCGACTACTCTATTGTAATAAGCCGAACCGATAAGCTTACTTATGCACGCGAACACTTAAATGAGATGTTTGGACGTAAATATCCAAAATATTTCCGTGCAGAACATGTACATTATTATAAAGAACAAAGTCCTGACGAGCTAGCACTAATCAATTATACGAGTGGTACTACTGGGCATTCAAAAGGTGTAATGATACCTTATCGGGCAATATGGAGCAATGCTGATTTTGGTAAGCATGTTCTTGGACATAAACTAAAACCAGGGGATAATATTATTAGTATCCTACCTATGGCTCACATGTATGGTATGGCTTTTGAATTCCTCTTTGAGTTTATTTCAGGTGTACATGTTTTCTTTTTAACACGTATGCCATCTCCTGCTATTATCTCCCAAGCTTTAAAAGATGTAAAGCCTAGCTTGATGATTGCTGTACCTTTGGTTATTGAGAAGATTATTCGTAAGCGAGTATTCCCTAAAATCCAAAGCCACAAGATGCAATTCTTGCTAAAACTACCTGTACTTAGCAAGAAGGTAAAGGAGAAGATCCGTGAAGAAGTTTATAATGCCTTTGGTGGTAATCTTTATCAGATTATCATAGGTGGAGCTGCATTAAGTAAAGAGGTAGAAGACTTCTTGCACAATATCAATTTCCCTTATACTGTAGGCTATGGTGCTACCGAGTGTGCGCCTATTATTTGTTATCGTGATTGGCAAACATTTGTAAAGGGATCTTGCGGTCAAGCTGCTTATCATCAAGAGGTAAGAATTGATAGCTCTGATCCTGAAAATATTGAAGGAGAAATTTTAACGAAAGGTCCTAATGTATTGCTAGGCTATTACAAGAATGAAGAAGCTACAGCTCAAGCTATTGATAAAAATGGTTGGTTCCATACAGGCGACTTAGGAACAATGGACGCTGACGGCAATGTTTTCATTCGTGGACGCTCTAAGAATATGCTACTTGGAAGTAATGGTCAGAATATCTATCCTGAGGAAATTGAGGACGCACTTAATTCTCTTAATCTTGTTGCAGAGTGCTTGGTTGTACAGCGTGATGAGAAATTAGTAGGTTTGGTTTATCCAGACTACGAAGAGGCTAAGACCTTAGGGCTAAATGAAGAAGATATAAACAAATTAATGGAAGAGAACAGAACTCAACTTAACACTATAATGCCTACTTATTGTAAGGTTGCAGAGTTTGAAGTTCGTAAAGAAGAATTCCAAAAAACACCAAAGAAATCTATCAAGCGTTACTTATACAAATAAGTAAAATGCAAAATAAATAAAAGAAATCCCACTACTAGCTTTACGAAGCAGTTAGTGGGATTTTTAGTATCATTTGCTTTATACAAGTGTCTAAGTTTCCACAGAAAAGACACGATAAGAAAAAACTTATTCTAATAAAGTAGATGAACGTACACGGCTCAATGTTTCAGGAGTCATCTGAAGATAACTAGCAATATAAACCAATGGTGCGCGTAAAATAACTTGTGGACTTAGTTTGCAAAGTCGCTTATACCTATCTTGGGCTGTTTCAAAACGCACAAGGTCGGCATGAACTTGAGAAATAATCAAGCTTTCCTCTAAAATCTTTCTATATAGGATCTGAATATTTACATTATGAAGTGCCACTTGCTCTAGGCGCAACTTAGGTATAGCATAAACCATTGTTGGTTCTATAGCTTCTACTTGTAAAGATGTTGGTTCTTCACGAAATAGGCTCTCTATACACATAAATATAGAACGATCCACACCTAAATGTTCTGTAATTTGTTTACCTTTCTTAAAATAAAATTGGCGTATTAGTCCATGCTCTATATAGTAGATATGCTTACACACTTCTCCCTCTTTAAGTATCATTTGTCCTTTTGAAAAGTGCATCGGCTCAAGAATACTCTCAAGCACTTTCAACTCATCGTGAGTCATGGTACTATACTTTCTTGCTAGTTCTCTAGCAACATTTCTAGTTTCGCTTATATCATCTATACGCATTCTAAGTTCCTCCAAAAATAAAAAATATATTCTATATTTTCATGTTTAGTCAAGCTTCAAAACTGCAAGGAAAGCTTTTTGTGGTACTTGTACATTTCCCACCTGCTTCATGCGCTTCTTACCTTTCTTCTGCTTCTCCAATAGTTTTCGCTTACGACTAACATCACCACCATAACATTTTGCGGTTACATCCTTACGCACCTGTTTTATGGTTTCGCGTGCTATGATCTTGGCACCAATGGCAGCCTGAATGGCAATATCGAATTGCTGGCGAGGAATGAGATCTTTCAATTTCTCACAAATTCGACGCCCAAAGGTTACAGCATTTGTCTCGTGTGTTAAAGTTGAGAGCGCATCTACGGGTTCACCATTCAACAAAATATCAAGCTTAGCCAGCTTAGACGGACGGAAAGAGTCTATATGATAATCGAATGAGGCATAGCCTTTTGAAATACTCTTCAGCTTATCATAAAAGTCGATCACAATTTCGCCCAATGGTATCATAAAAATCAATTCTAGCCGATTACCACTCACATAATTTTGGCTTACTAGCTCACCACGCTTATCCAAACAGAGCGTCATAATAGGACCAATAAAGTCGGCAGTGGTAATGATAGAAGCCTTGATATATGGTTCTTCTATATGTTCTATCATCGTTTGCTCTGGCAAACCAGAAGGATTGTGTACCTCTTTTTCCACTCCCTGCTTATCGTACACCTTATAGCTAACATTAGGTACAGTGGTGATAACATCCATATTGAACTCTCTATCTAAACGTTCTTGCACAATTTCCATGTGCAACAATCCCAAGAAACCACAGCGAAAACCAAAGCCAAGCGCTTGCGAACTCTCAGGCATAAAGGTGAGCGAAGCATCATTTAGCTGAAGTTTCTCTAACGAAGATCGTAAGCCTTCATAATCGTTAGGATCAATAGGGTAAACACCTGCAAACACCATAGGTTTCACTTCTTGGAAACCAGCAATAGCATTCTTGCAAGGTTGATCAATATGGGTTATCGTATCACCCACTTTCACTTCTGTAGCATTCTTAATACCTGAAATAATATAGCCTACCTCACCAGTAGATAATTCTTTCGTTGGTTTCATATCCATCTTCAGAACTCCTACTTCGTCGGCATCATATTCCATTCCTGTTTGTACAAACTTTACCTTATCGCCCTTTCGTATCACACCATTTACCACTTTACATAGGGTAATAATGCCTCGGAAAGAGTTGAAGATAGAGTCGAACACCATTGCTTGTAACGGAGCTTTAGGGTCGCCTGTTGGAGCAGGCACTTTCTCTACAATAGCATCAAGGATAGCATCAACACCCTCACCTGTTTTACCACTTGCGCGGATAATATCAGACGGATCACAGCCAATGAGGTCTACAATCTCGTCCTCTACCTCCTCTGGCATAGCATTAGGCATATCTATCTTATTGATCACTGGAATAATCTCTAAATTATGATCAATAGCCATATAAAGGTTAGAGATCGTTTGCGCCTGGACACCTTGCGTAGCATCAACTATCAGCAATGCACCTTCGCACGCAGCAATGCTTCGCGATACCTCGTATGAGAAATCGACGTGTCCCGGAGTATCTATCAAGTTAAGAACATATTTGCTCCCATCTTTTTCGTATTCCATCTGTATAGCATGACTCTTAATCGTAATGCCACGCTCTTTTTCCAAATCCATATTATCGAGCATCTGCCCCTCTGTAATTTGGATCGTATTTGTATGCTCTAACAGTCTATCGGCCAAAGTTGATTTACCATGGTCGATGTGAGCTATAATGCAGAAGTTTCTTATATGTTGCATCAGTGTATATTCTCGTATATAATGCTTGCAAAAATAGCAATAAAAAACGGAAAACTAGAATTCACTTTTGCTTTTTCTATGAAATAAACTAACTTTGCCATCAAAAAGCAAGGAATGAGAAAATATTTATTATTATTAGGCGTTGCCGCATTGGCTATTTCGTGCCAAACCGATTTGAAAGAACGTGCAGCAAAGGAGTGTCAGGAATACACTCAAAAGAGGTGTCCTACCCCTATTGTGAATAACACAAGTATGGACAGTATGGTGTTTGATAAAGCCACAACAACACTTCATTATTACTACAAATTTTCGGGACTAGCCGACAATGCTGAAATTATCAATAAACAGAAGCCCCAGCTACGCAAAATGCTATCCAATGCCTTACGTGCTGAAACTTCTATGAAAGCCTACAAGGATGCAGGCTTTAATTTCCAATACACTTATCGTTCTACAGCTAATCCACAACAAATACTATTAGACGAGAAGTTTACATCTAAGGATTTATGATTTAACAGAGAGTAAGATGCCAACATCTTATACTTTCAAAAATCATATTAGCTCACAGTATATCTAATAAGCAAACCTCTAGTAAGAGAACCAGTAAAGTAAACTATTTTTACTTATATCTATTATCCAAATAAGTAAAAGAATAAACAACGTATTCAATTGATTAGCAACAACTTAAAAGTATAAAATAAAAAGGTCATCTTTTAAAGAGCAAAAGGTCATCTTTTGCCTTCCAAAAGATGACCTTTTACTCCGCAATACATCACCTTTTATACTTAAAAAGATGATGTATTGGGTCGTTGTTAAATATTTTCTACGAATTAACAGAATATTACATACGCATTATCGGCATTTGCATTACTATTTTTCCTTTTGTGCGACTCTAAAACTGATAACCGAGTGTTAGCAAAAACTGACTACGATTGTTCTCCACCTTTGTTGCACTGGCAAAGTTTGGAGTAGTCTTAGCTGTAGCACCTGTACCCGTGGTGTATGATATTGCAGGAAGATTTGAGAATGGGTAGAAATCGCCCTTCTGCGCACTATACTGATAAGCTAGATCAATATTAAACTTCTTTATCTGATAGCCTAAACCTACAGTAAAGCGATTAATATCTTTCCAATTTACGAAGTCGGCTTCAGAAGAATAAGCATTACCCAATGATGATAAGGTAGGATCTTTCTGTCCGTTCTCCTTGTATGCCGAACTTACATAGTTGTAACCAAGGCGAATAGCGAGGTTCTCTACGGGCTTATACTCTGCACCTAGCTTCAAGGTACTTACACCACGAAGCACTTGCTTGGTGTGATTATTCATAATACGATCTGGCGATGATGTTTCTCTATATTCATCGTAATACCAATCGTAGTAACCGCCATCATTGACACGAGAATTTATCGTAGAATAATCTTCATATTCGTAAGTAGCACCAAGAGCAAGGTAATTGCCCACGGTATGACCTAGCGATATACCAAACTTCCAAGGGGTAAAGAACTTATAGTCGTATGTGTTACCAATTTTTCCAAACAGATTTAATGCCCTAGCTTCTGTTGTTTCTATCTGTGTGTTATTCTCTGCACGAAGATCATACCAAGTAGGCGACTTCACGTATGCACCTATACGGAAAGCTGAACTTTCCACTGGGCGAACAATAATACCTGCTGTAATATCAAAACCGTTACCAGTAATTTTCTTTTCATTAGCATAGCCAATTTGGGCATTATCAAGCTGCTCGAAATATTCGCTATAGCTCTTATAGTGAACATCTTTAATACCCAAGGTTATACCTAAGTAAACACGGTTATTAAGGTTTCCACTTACGTTAAAGTCATAATTACCAATATAGCCTGTATAGGCACGATTAAAGTCGAATGCAGAAGCATTATAACCATAATGATTACCTGTAGCTTTTTCAGTATTAATGGTATTAAAGTTGAGATAGTCTAGCTGATCAAAGTTTAGAGCATTATCTGTACTAGTAGGTGTAGAATATCCTATAAAATCTCTCCTTTTATCATTTTGAGGTTTACTTCTATCGAGGTCTACATAATAACCACCTTTCCCCTCACTACCTAATTCTCCTTTTGCATACGACTGATTATTAAGCGAGCTACCATTCAATGCATTAGCTGCATTAAGGATATAATCGAAATTGCGCCCCTTATGATAGTTGAAGCCAAAGTTAAGATAAGACGTACGACCTGTGCGCATAGAATATACACCACCTATCTGATCGAAGCTAGCATTGGTTTTCTTACCATTACTAAACGCTGTACCATTGCCTTGCACTACTAAACCACCACTCACACTAATATTATTGTGACGAAAAAGGCCTATACCAGCAGGGTTGCTGCTGATTGTAGAGACATCTGCACCAAGAGCCTCAAGCGCACCGCCCATACCTATATAGCGAGCTGTTCCGTTAAGATCTTGAGTCGTAAGTTTTGCATTCTGATAAGTTTCTTGTGCATTCGCCGACATTGCTATCAACAGTGCTGCTGCAAAGAAGTAATATTTCTTTTTCATACTGTAAAGAATTTACGATTCTGAATATTATTTTTCTTATGATATACAAAAATCCCCCCTCGCTGAAAAAGGGGGAAATAGATTTCTATTATTAACGGTGTCCTCCAAACTTGCCACCACCGAAAGTGCTACGTGATGACCCACCAAAGCTACCGCCACTGCCTCCATTGAAACCACTACGAGTTGCACCACCAAAGCTACCACCACTGAAAGTACTACGTGAAGGTTGTTGAGAAGGTTGTGAATAGGTAGGCGTGTTTGACCGTGTATTGTCAAAAGATCCTCGATGACCACCAAAGGTACCAAAGCGACTATTATTATTGCCAAAGCTACTGCGACTAGTACTGAAAGTGCTGCGACTATTACTATAAGAGCGGGTAGCTCCACCAAAGCTACCACCACTTCTCCAATGGTTAGCAGTGCCAGTATGACCACTATAGGTAGTATAAACACCTCTATAGTAAGGACGACTATAGTAATAACCATAGTAAGGATAACCACCCCAACCATAATAGCCATAATATGGACGATGCCAGCCACTATAATAATAAGGAGAGCCATACCAACCACCATAGTAAGCACTATACCAAGGATCGTACCAGCCATCATAGAAAGAAGAGCGCCAGCCCCAACGACTACCATAATAGAATGGGTCATAGAAAGCGCTAGCAAACCATGGATCGTAATAGGCACCATAGTAGCCATCAAAACGACTCATACGGCGACTGTAAGCGAAATCGTCATCCTCACGGGTAGCATAGCGTATGTAATTGCTGTAAACGGTGTCGGTAACTTGATAGCGACCATCTTTACCCTCTTTGGTATATTCCACTATTTCGTTGCCTAGAGAGTCTTTACCAATAACTTGATAATAACTTCTAAACTTGCCACGACGATTATATTCGTCATCGCTCTTGTTAATACCGCTATAATAAGTTGGTGCTTTCGCTGTAGGAACAATCTTCTTTACAGGAGTTGCGACCTTATCAGCATCGCCATTTGTATAAAAGTACATATCGTCTTGAGCTACAGCAAGCATAGGCATAAGACCTACTAATGCTAAAAGAAGTACATTCCGTTTCATATTGCCCTCTGTTTTTATTTATTTCTTTGTATAAAAAGTTCTATCCTAATGGTTTTATTTACAAAAATACATATTGGATACTATGCAAATATACGGATTTTCCCTAATCTGTGATAGGTTTTTCCCTATTTTTTATACTTTTGCAGAGATTAATTAACAAACAATGAAATACGTTCAAGTAAAATTTACTATATCTCCTGATAGTCAGACTGCTCGAGACTTAATTATGGCGTTTGCAGGCGATTGTGGTTTTGAATCTTTTACAGATGATAGCGAGCCTTTGCTGGGTTATTGTCAGGTGGAAAACTATCATGAAGATGAATTGAAAAACATTTTAACTATGATCCCATTAGAGAATACTAGTATCAACTTTGAAACTAATGAAGTGGAAGATAAAAACTGGAATGAGGAGTGGGAGAAGAATGGTTTTAAACCTATTATTATAGCAGACAAATGTATTATCTCTTGCTTTAACAACGAAGAAGAAACCTTTGAAAATCAATATAGAAAGAACTTACCTATTCATATCTATATCGACGCTAAACAAGCCTTTGGAACTGGTACTCATGAGACTACACAAATGATTGTAGGCAAACTTTTCGACCTTGATTTAAGCGACAAGCGTGTACTCGACTGTGGCTGTGGAACAGGTATCCTAAGTATCGTAAGTGCAAAACTTGGAGCAAAGGAGGTAATAAGTTACGATATAGACGAATGGAGTGTGAAAAATGCAATGCACAATGCAGCAATCAATGCTGTTAGCATAGATGTGCTAGAAGGCGACAAGAAGGTGCTATCGCATGTATGTGGTGTATTTGATATAGTGCTTGCCAATATTAACAGAAACATTCTATTAGACGATTTAGAATGTTTTACCGAGATATTAGCAGTAAACGGAAGGATTATATTAAGTGGTTTTTATGAAGAAGATGCAAGCCTTTTAATGGAAAAGGCTGCTACGCTGAATCTCTCGGAGATTGAACGCCAAGTGAATCATAACTGGTGCTGTCTGATATTGCAGAAGAATCAATAGGAGCTGGTTCTGGTATCAGCATTTGTTGCATATCATAATAGCTTCCATTGTAAATATTCAGATCGACATAACCTTTAATTCCTGGCAACTTACCTGCATCAGTATGTTGCCATATCTTCCATCGCCCTTTGTATTCCATCTGATTAACGTAATAATGGGCTATCCAATACGGATAGTCATCAAAGCGTTGATCAGATAAATATTGTTGCTTAAATTTGTAATAGGTATAAATGATGGGCTTTACATGGTATCTGTCCTCTACGATATGCAACCATGTAAGAATGTTTTGCTGAAAGTCTTCAGTTGTCATATCCTTAGGTTTATTTTCCACGTCAAGTACAGGTGGAAAATCACCAGGCTGTAGCTTTACCATTGCTAGAAAAAAGTAAGCTTGTCGTCGAGCCGAAACCTTATTACTCCAAAAATGATATACCCCTCGCAAGAAGCCGTTCTCTTTTGCTTCAAAGAAATTTGATCTGAATTTAGGGTCAATATAGCTATCACCTTGTGTCGATTTTATAAAGATAAAGCGAACGGGGGTAGCATCTATCAAAGCATTTCGCAAACGATTCCAATTAATATTACCTTGATAACGGCTCACATCAATGCCGCGAATATTATAACCTTTAGGATAGTTGGGTTCTCCATAAATAGCGCGCCAACGGAACCCTGTTGGAGCTACTAGATAGATATAAACAATGGCACAATAAAACACACCTATAGTTATTCCCCAACACCACTTACCCCACAAAGGTAGTGATTTTAGGAAGCGCTTTAGACGACGAACAAAAAAAGGAGTTTCTCTCGCCATTCGCTGTTTTTTATAGTGTCAGTATTTTATATTAAAATAGATTTTCTGTTTTTATATAAAGGATTTTACCATTTTTATATAGTATCACTACTCTAGGTAAAAGCAGAAAAGAAGAATAGAGAAAGGGGATACTCTCCCCAATCTATTCTTCCATTATAGCATTTTATTACTTGGTTTGCTCAAGTAACAAAGTTTTTGTTGTTAAATCGCAAACTGAAGAAGGACCCCAATACTGAATAGGACCTGGGTAAACATAGCAAGTTTCCTTAGCCCACTTCTCACGTTGTGCAACAAGTGCCTTGAAAGGAGCACCGTCAAGTTCTACAAGCGCCTTACGGATAACTGGCTTCATTTCGCCATTACGCTTCTCCATATTCATCATCATTGTGATAGGCACACCTCCAGCAAGCCACTTGTCGGTGCCAGCAGTAGTGTTTTTAACGATAGCCATATAACCAGTTTTACCGTTAGCGATAAGCTGAGCAGCTGAAGAACCTAGTGCATAACAGTAGTCTGCATCAAAATTAGATGGTGCAGCACAACGACCTTCATAGCCAAAGAAATGGTGTAATGCAGAGAACTTACCTTCATACTTGCCTTCTTTCTTCCATTCAGCAAGCTTAGCACCTACCATTTCAGAAATCAACTTTTCAGTTTCGATCAATGAAACCTGAACATTTCCATGAGGGTCGCGATCCAAAGAAAGCTGACGAGCAACACCTTCTGGCAATGTTTCGAAAGTAGCCTTATTCTCGGCAGAAAGATGAGTCAAGATGTATTCACGTTGAGCAGCCTTATCAAGGTTTAAGTATTCAGCTCCGTGAGCAGCCAACAAATCGTTCAACTCTTGGATTAAACGACCAATAGCAGGTACAAATTCTATCAACCCTTCTGGAATAAGAACAACACCGAAGTTGTTACCCTGACTAGCACGATAAGCTACAGTGCTGGCAATATCTTCTACGATAGCATTCAATGACATATCCTTAGCCTCTACCTCTTCAGATACAAGGCAAATATTAGGTTGTGTCTGCAAAGCACATTCAAGAGCGATGTGAGAAGCTGAACGTCCCATCAACTTAATAAAGTGCCAGTACTTACGAGCAGAATTACAATCGCGCTCAATGTTACCAATAAGTTCAGCGTATGTCTTTGTAGCTGTATCGAAACCGAAAGAAGTCTCAATCTGATCGTTCTTTAAGTCTCCATCAATCGTCTTAGGACAACCGATAACCTGTACACCATATTTCTTTGCTGCATAATATTCAGCGAGCACACAAGCGTTAGTATTAGAGTCGTCGCCACCAATGATAACGATAGCCTTAATATCTAGCTCACGAATAATTTCCAATCCTTTTTCAAACTGCTCTTCCTTCTCTAGCTTTGTACGACCAGAACCAATCATATCAAAACCACCAGTGTTACGATATGCCTGAAGGTTTTCTGCCGTAATCTCCATATACTTGTGATCTACCAAACCACCAGGCCCCATTAAAAAACCAAATAGGCGGTTTTCTGGGTTCAACTTCTTGATTTCATCAAAAAGACCAGAGATAACGTTGTGTCCACCAGGAGCCTGACCACCAGATAGGATTACACCAACATTCATCTTGGCATTGTTAGCTTCTGTAGCAGGTTCAAACTCTACTAGAGGCATACCATAAGTGTTTGGGAACAATTTCTTAATGTCTTCCTGATTGTCAACGCTCTGTGTTGGAGCACCTTCTTTTACCTTTACTGCACCTTGTAGAGCTATTGGCAACTTAGGTTGATAGCCTGCTCTTTCTTTTTGCAATGCACTAATTTCCATAAATGAATTCTTTTAAGTTTGGATATTTTT
The DNA here is from genome assembly GCF_000262545.1 of Prevotella bivia DSM 20514. Lineage (GTDB taxonomy): Bacteria > Bacteroidota > Bacteroidia > Bacteroidales > Bacteroidaceae > Prevotella > Prevotella bivia. The sequence continues at coordinate 183,977 of NZ_JH660660.1, forward strand.
AAAAATTTTCTTCCTACTGCAAAAGTACTGCTTTTTTCTGTGATAATTAGACGCAAATGCTTAAAAAGCTAAAACTCGAAAGTTTTTTCTCACGCTTTCTTCCTTTATTATAATTTTTGCTTATCTTTGGAGAGTATTTAAATAAAAAATTAGAGCAAAGGATAAAAATTATGAGTAACAAAAGAGATTTAAAACGGACAATCAACTATATTACTAGTGATTTATTTGCAGAAGGAGTAGCTGCTTCTCTTTATGGTAACAAAGCCCACACAGAAGATGTGAACGCACTACTATCAACAATAATTGTTATGCATGATGATTATATTCGTCGTGTATCGCATGTAGAGCCTGGTATGTCTGCTAAGAAATATTTCAAAGATCTTAAAGATAAGTTTAATAAGGAAGCCAATGAGATTGTTGATCAAATAAGTAATCTTGTCTAAACGAAGTAGCCTTATTGAATGTTATCACGATTTATTTTATATAAACTGTTAGGATGGGAGAAGTTTGTAAACATCCCTCTTCCAGACAAGTGCATTATTTGTTTAGCCCCACACACTAGCAATTGGGACTTTATCTTAGGTCAGCTTTATACTCGTGCCGAAGGCTTAAATAGTAAATTTTTGATGAAAAAAGAGTGGTTCATTGGACCACTAGGAAGTTTCTTTAAGAAGTTAGGGGGGATACCTGTATGGCGTAGCCGACATAGCAGCATGACTGATCGTTTAGCCGATTTAGCCGAAAGTACTCCTCACTTTCAGCTTTGTGTTACCCCTGAGGGTACTCGCTCGCTTAATCCTGAGTGGAAAAAAGGGTTCTACTTTATAGCCCTTAAGGCTAATATTCCTATTGTACTGTATGCGCTTGATTATCAATCTAAGACCATTCACTGTACAAAGATGATTATGCCCAATGGGAACGTGGAAGAACAGATGAAAGAAATAAAGCTCTATTTTAAAAACTTCAAAGGAAAATTTCCTGAGAAATTTTCAATAGGAGAAATTTAGAATGAAGAAAACTTGGCTGATAGCCTTAACTACTGTCTTAGCAAGTTTAAGCTCTCAAGCACAAAACAAAACCACATGGGGTTCTAACGAATACGATGGAGCGCCATGGGTACAAAATGTATCTAAGCCAAACACTATTGATAATGGTTTAGAAAACCGACACATTTCTTTATGGGCATCACACGGAAGATATTATGATGCTGGTAAAGGGGTATGGAAATGGCAACGCCCTATCCTTTTTTCTACAACCGAGGACTTATTTACACCAACCATCGTTATCCCTTATCTTATTCCAATGCTTCAAAATGCGGGTGCTGTGGTGTTCACACCTCGTGAACGCGATTGGCAATTAAACGAAATTATTGTGGATAACGATAGCCATTTAAGCAACTACAAAGAAGTTAACGACAAGAAAGACTGGAAAGATAGTTCCGATCCTGGCTTTGCTTTTCATCATGGTACTTATCGTGATGGTGAGAATCCATTTACTGCTGGCACTGCAAGAAAGATCAAAGCACGTAAACGCGACAATAAGTTAAGTTCTATAACTTACCAACCCACTATTACAGAGGCTGGAAAATATGCCGTGTATGTAAGTTACCAAACGCAGAAGAAGAGTGTGGACGATGCTGAATACATTGTTTTCCACAAAGGGCAAGCAACCCATTTTAAGGTAAATCAGAAGATGGGAGGTGGCACATGGGTATATCTAGGCACTTTCGATTTCGATGCAGGCAGCAGTATTCTCAACTCTGTTGTGCTTACTAATCATAGCTCGCATAGAGGTGTGATTACTGCCGATGCCGTGCGCTTTGGTGGTGGTATGGGCAATATCGTGCGTGGTGGCACCACTAGTGGGTTGCCTCGTACTTTAGAAGGCGCACGCTACTACGCCCAATGGGCTGGTGCACCATGGGATATTGTGAGCAAGAGCAATGGTAGCAACGACTATAACGATGATATCAATGCACGCTCGCTTATGACCAATTGGCTGGCTGCTGGTTCTACGTATGTCCCTGGGAAAGGTAAAAAAGTGCCTATCGACCTCTCGCTGGCTATCCATAGCGATGCAGGCATTGCACCTAACGGTAGTTATGTTGGCACTTTAGGTATTTATACAACACAAGAAGGCGACGACCATCTTGGTGAAGATCTCTCGCGTAGTGTTTCAAAAACGCTTGCTGAAAATATGGTCAGCAATCTTAAAAAGGATATAGACCAAGTATTCCATATTAACTGGAACACACGATCGGTAAGGGATCGCAACTATAGCGAGACACGCTTACCTGATGTACCATCTATGATCCTAGAGACGATGTCCCATCAAAACTTTAACGATATGAAGCTGGGACAAGATCCTAACTTTAAGTTTGTTGTTGCACGCTCTATCTATAAGACGATATTACGCTATGAAGCCAGTATGCATAACACTTCTTACACCGTCCAACCACTAGCTCCTATACTGTTCCGCCTAAAGCGAGTCGGGGCTAACAAGGTACGTCTGCAATGGAATGCGGTAAACGATCCATACGAACCTACTGCCGTTCCTACATCTTATAATGTATATACGGCTATCGGCAATGGTGGTTTTGACAATGGCATTAATATCAGCGGAACCTCTTGCGAAATAGAGATGCAAATGGGTAAGCTTTACAGCTTCCGTATTACAGCATGTAATCGTGGTGGTGAAAGTTTCCCTACAGAGGTGTTATCTGCTTATAATCATCCTGACGCTAAGCAGACAGTGTTGGTGGTAAATGGCTTCAATCGTTTGTCATCGCCAGCTATCATCGATTCAATAGGTAGTCAAGGGTTCAACTTAGAAGCTGATCCTGGTGTTACTTATGGCAAAACGATAGGTTGGAGTGGACAACAAAGTAACTTCGATCCACGATCTGCTGGTAAAGAAGGAGCAGGAGCTTTAGGCTATGGAGGTGAAGAATTGGTAGGCAAAATGGTTGCTGGTAACGATTTCAACTATGTTCGCACACATGCCGAAGCCATTCAGACGGCTGGTAGATATAACGTTGTTAGCTGTTCGGGAAAAGCTGTTGAAAATGGCTTAGTCCGTCTTACCGATTACGATGCTGTAGATATTGACTTAGGATTGGAGAAAGATGATGGTCATAGCCTATATTATTACAAGGCTTTCCGCCCAGCTATGCAACAACAAATAAGCAATTATTTACAACATCATGGCAACCTCTTTGTAAACGGTGCTTACCTTGCATCAGATATGAAGTTAGAAGCTGAAAAACAGTGGCTCGCCAATAATTTGAAAATTACTTATGCAGGTAGCAACCTTAATAACTACTCGGCTATGATAAAAGGACTTGGCACTAGCTTTGATATTTATCGTACGATTAATGCCGATCACTACGGAGCTTACACACCTGACAATATCCTTCCTGCTAACAACACTGCAATAGCAGTAATGGCGTATGCCGATGGTAACAATGCTGCTGTAGCTTATAAAGGTGTCGATTACAGAACATTCTCAATGGCTTTCCCATTGGAATGTATCAAGGATGCTAACACTAGAAATAAGATTATGCGAGGTATCTTAGCATATCTCCTTCAATAAGATTGTTAAACATAAGGCGGTATTAAAGCAAAATGCTGATGCTTCCTTACTAAAAGATGAAGACTATGTATAAAATTCAAGCAAACACAAGTGGCACTAGAAGCATTGCTATAAACGATGCCTACTTAGAAGTAATAAGAAAGTATGCCCTCTTTAAAGGATTAGTCGATTCTACAGGCATCGTTGACGAAGAAACGCTCGATAGGTTAAAGCTGAATGTGCGCAGCTTACTCGAGTCGGAAAAGGGCAATAACAAAGAATTGCTTGATCTATGCCTTGATGTTGTTTATAACACCGATATGAAGGCGCTAGGACTTAATAATCTCGTAAAACTTTACAAGGAATGGTGCAAGCAACATCCTACACCAGCAAGAGAAGAAGAACAAACATCTACAACCGAATAAAAAGAGGCTTACGCTGATTTAGATTTATAAGAATCGAAGCCTTAGATAAATATTTTATTTATTGCTGTCCGATAAAACTTTTTGATACCCTATAAATTTAGGGCTGACTCCTTCATTAGGAATCAGCCCTTTTTAGTTACTTTGTAGTCTCTAAACAAAATTCAAAATGACTATGGGCAAAAGTACACATTTTATCGGACAGCAGTAAAACAAAATACACACTTATATATATCCCAAAAAGGCTCATATCCAAATTGAAGTGCCCTCCGAAAGTTGTTATGTCCAACTTTCGGGGGCTATTAAGTCATTTAAGAAACGAAAGAATTATGAAGAAAGAATAGAATAAAATTAAGATTACCTTAATTCCGCAGCATAAATTCTTGTAAGAACTCCAAGTGCCTGAGAAACAAAGTTCTCAAAACACTTGGATATGTCAGAAATTTCACCTATCTTAGTGCTGTAAACATAACAAGTAAGCAAATATCTGACATGACAAAGGTAGCAATTAAAAACGAGAATATCACTTCTTTCGGTGGAATTTATCACATTATGGACGTTTTCTCAAAGTTGGGCTTTGAAAAACTTACCGAATCCGTATTGGGCAAACGTGGAAGTAGCGGCAAGGCATTCAGCCATGGAAGTATTTTCGGCTCTCTCTTCTTCAGCTACCTTTGTGGTGGAGAATGCCTTGAGGACATCAATGCACTTATAGGGCAGTTCAAGCAGAGACCTGATACGCTGTTACCCGGTGCCGACACTGTGGGGCGCGGACTAAAGGAGCTTGCTGAAGAGAACATTATTTATAAGAGCGAAACCTCCGACAAGTCGTATAGTTTCAACACGGCAGAGAAGCTGAACACCTTACTATTACGGATGATACGGAGAATGGGGCTTATAAAGGTGGGCAGCCATGTTGACCTGGACTTTGACCACCAGTTCGTTCCAGCCCACAAGTTCGATGCTAAGTATTCTTATAAGCAGGACCTTGGCTATTTTCCTGGTTGGGCTTCCATTGGGGGAATCATAGTCGGAGGTGAGAACCGTGACGGAAACACCAATGTGAAATTCCATCAGGAGGACACGCTCCGTCGCATTATGGACCGTGTAACCTCAGAACTTGGTGTGGTAATAGAGCGTTTCCGTGCTGACTGCGGGTCGTTCTCAAAGGAAATCATCCAAACCGTAGAGCAGCGCTGCAACACGTTCTACATTCGTGCTGCCAACTGCGGCAGTCGCTACGAGAATTTCCAACAGTTGAAGGAATGGAAAGACGTTGAGGTTGGCTATGAGAAATGCGATGTCACATCCGTCAGCATAGACAGCTTGATAGAAGGAAAGTCATACAGGCTCGTCGTACAGCGTAGTCCTTTGAAAGGCAAGGATGGCAGTGAGCAGACGGATATGTTCGGAGTAATATACACATACCGCTGTATCCTCACCAACGACTGGGTGTCTACCGAGAAGGACATCATTACGTTTTATAATGAACGTGGAGCGGGTGAAAAGAACTTCGACATACAGAACAATGACTTCGGCTGGGCACATCTGCCCTTTTCCTTTATGGCTGAGAACATGGTTTTCATGATGGTTACCGCCATGCTGAAGAACTTCTATCTCTATCTCGTCCGTCATATCAGCGAAAAGGTCAAGCCATTGAAAAAGACAAGCAGGCTGAAAGCCTTTATCCTCCATTTTGTCAGCGTGCCAGCAAAATGGGTGAGAACGGGAAGGCAGCACGTTCTGAACCTGTATACAAATAAAACCTACTACTTTGAGGTCTTCATTGAATAAACATCACTTCTTTGTGGTTTTAATATTCCCCATTGGTTTGGGTGGGGGATTTTATGCTTAGAAAAGACCCAAGAAACACCAAAGCACCTCACATCAACATATAGAGTCCCCAAAAGACACCTCAACATATAAAATTTTCTCACAAGAAAAAATACTGCGGAATTAAGGGATTAAATGGAATGAGCTCGGTAAAATACCGAGCTCATTATAGAGAATTAAATAATTAATGTTCAATTGAACATCCAACCTTCGAGGGTACATCAAAATAAGGATGTAAGCCTTTGTTTAATATAGCGATTTTAACTTAGTAAGCCTCTTCTTCGCTAGTAACATCCTTTTTAGAGATACCACCGAAATCGATCTTACGCCATGCATAAACAATATATGCAAGAACAAAAGGTACAAGGAAACTAACGTAGAACATTGCCTTCAACGTAAATTCGCTTGAAGAGCTATTTTGGATAGTTAGTGAACTTTGTAAGTCGGCAGTAGAAGGATAATAAGCTGTACCGTTCCATCCTGCAATAAGGAAGAGTACAAGCACAACCAACACAACACCGATGCCTGCTGACCAAATACCATGAACGTAAGAAGGCTTTAAGATGGTCTTCACGATTCCAAATAATAAAAGTACTACACCAATGAGCAATAGGCAAAGCAATGGCCACATTGCAAGGAGGTTGTTAAGATACTTCATTGGCTCTAGTGCGATAACACCAGCCTCGTTAACTGCATAACCGTCACCAAACAATGTCTTTACCAAGAATGGTAAGAAGAACAATAAGAAGAGAACGGTGTTTATAAGAAGTTGCTTCTTCACACGACCACGAATAGCATCATCATGTACATTGTTGTTAATATATAATGTGCCCAAGATACGAGCTAAGAAAACAACAGCGATACCGAAGATAACTACCCAAGGATTTAACAACACGTCAAGACCGCGAGAGGCATTAGCCCAATGAGAGATAACGGGGTGAAATCCACCAACAAGGTTACTCTTCTCTACAATAAAATTGGATCCAGTGAAGAATGTTGCTACAGCACCACCCAACAATAACGGACCTAAAATACCATTAAGAATTAAGCATATCTGAAAAGTGCGGACACCCAAAAGATTGCCAGCCTTATTCTGATATTCGTAACTTACTGCCTGTAAAATGAAAGTTAGCAAAATTGCCACCCATACCCAATAAGCACTACCGAAGCTTGTACTATAGAACAGTGGGAACGATGCAAAGAAAGCACCACCAAAGGTTACAAGGGTTGTGAAAGTGAATTCCCATTTTCTACCTGTAGAGTTGATTACTAAACGACGCTCAATCTCATCTTTGCCGAGTTGGAAAATCATAGAATTTGCACCTTGTACAAACATCAAAAACACTAATAGTGATCCTAGCAATGAGATGATAAACCACCAATAATGCTGTAAAAAATCGTATGTCATAGTTCTGGTCCTTTTTTAATTTGTTTACACATAATACTAACCTCTACTGCAAGCATCGCTGTGAACAATACGAGGAATAGGAAGAAGGTGAATGCTACGCCACCACTTGAAACATCACTCACAGATACCCATGTTGGCAGCATATCTTGAATAGTCCATGGCTGACGACCCACTTCGGCTACTACCCAGCCACTTTGGCTAGCAATATAAGCTAATGGAATAAGTGCAATACCTATTTTATGCAACCAGTTAGGTTTTGTTATATCCTTCTTATATACGAAGAAGAGAATAATAGCAAACACTAGGATAAAGGCAAAGCCTAAGCCTACCATTATGCGGAATGCCCAGAAAGTGATAGTTATATTGGGAATAGTCTGTGAAGCGTCCTTAATATAACCATAACCAAAGAACTTCATATCATTCTCTAATATCTTACGATTAGCCTCTTTGTTCTTCCCTTCACGGAAATCTTTCAAAGCCTGAATAGCATTACGTCCACGGGTGATCTTTTCCTGTAAAGAGGGATGTTGTATACCTTGATAATCTGTATATCCATTTATAATATCCTGAACACCTGGCACAAAACCATTCATAGTGCGAGTAGCCAATAATGACAGCATATTTGGAATTGCAATGCGTTGAGAAGGCTCTGCTTTAAGCAAACAATCGTTCTGTGCTATTGGACTAATCCCAGCGACAGCTGTTAGGCTTTGCGCCTTTCCACCTTTATAAAGACCTTCCATTGCAGCAAGCTTCATTGGTTGTGCCTTAGCCACCATAAAAGCAGAGTTATCACCAGTATATGCTGCAAGCAATGATGCTACAAGACCAACTATGGCTCCAATTTTCATACTCTTTCTAGCAAGATCTAGATGCTTCTTGCGCAATAGATAATAAGAAGCTACACTAACGGTGAAACATGCACCAAGTAACCATGATGAAGTTACGGTGTGGAAAAACTTATCTACAGCGAATGGGCTTAATGCTACATCTAAGAAAGAGGTCATTTCGTTGCGCATTGTCTCTGGATTAAAGCTGCATCCTACAGGATCTTGCATCCAAGCATTTGCAACAAGTATCCACCAAGCAGAGATAGTAGCACCTAAACCCGTGAGCCACGTTGATGCTAAATGAAAACCTTTTGAAACCTTCTTCCAACCAAAGAACATCACTGCTACAAAGGTTGACTCCATAAAGAAGGCTAAGATACCTTCAACAGCGAGAGGAGCACCGAAAATGTCACCAACAAACCACGAATAATTACTCCAGTTTGTACCAAATTCGAACTCGAGAATAATACCTGTTGCCACGCCAATGGCAAAGTTAATTCCGAAGATGCGCTGCCAAAATTTAGCTGCAATACGCCATTCTTCTTTACCCGTGCGATAATAGCACGTTTCCATAATTCCCATTACAACGGCTAAACCTAATGTTAAGGGCACAAATAACCAATGATACATCGAGGTGAGTGCAAACTGAGCACGCGACCAATCGACTGTACCTGGATCAATTGCTAAAAGTAAATGTTCCATTCCTTGTTAAACTTAAGTTTTTAAAATTATTTATTACTACTATTTGTTTGTTCAAATCATTCATAAAGTATGCTGCAAATATGAGGACTATTGACGTTTAATCAACTCCTTTTCAATAAAATTAGCTTCATTGCCTTTTATTGTATTCTCCTTTAAAAAATTAGGGAAGAAAAAGACACGTAGTATCGCAAACATAATAAAAAGCTTAATAATAATAATAGCCCATAAAGTTTTACCGAGTGTCATGTGGCAAAAACCATCATAATACAAGTCAAAAAAACGATACCAAAAACTATCTTTTCGCATAAATGAAAATATTATTGTTTTGTATTTTATTCAAATTAATGGGCAAAAATAACTCTTTTTTTCTGTACAATGGTCTAAATCTCTCGAAAATTACAGATATTAACAGAAATAAACGTATAACTATAGTTTTTATTTTGTCTTGAGAGCAAAGATCATTACCTTTGATGGCGATAAAGAAGTATGTATAAATGAGTAAGTTAATAGTGTTCATAATGCTAGGAGGGACTTTTATAGGGGCATCAGCTCAAAGCACGATGTCCCTAACAGAATGTCGTAGACTAGCATTACAAAATAATAAACAACTACAAATTTCACAGTTTGCAAAAGAAATTGCTGAGAATACACATAAGGTGGCAAAGGCAAAATATTTGCCACGAGTGAGCGGATTAGCAGGCTATGAACATTTTTCAAGAGAAATTTCCCTCTTAAATAAAGATCAGAAGAACCTACTATCAAACCTTGGCACTAATGCGTTTGGAGGATTAGGCACAGCCATAGGGAACAATCTTACTTCACTGGCAAAACAAGGTATAATATCTGCAAACACAGCTCAGCGGCTAGGGCAGGTATTAGGTAATCTTACTACTCCACTTGCTCAGGCTGGTAATAATATAGGTAATGAGATAAAAGAGGCTTTTAGATCCGATACAAAAGATGTATATAGCGCTGGAATTTTATTTTCACAACCTATTTATATGGGGGGGGCTATCAAAGCAGCTAATGACATAGCAGCGATAGGAGAAACAGTAGCTGATAATACGATGGCACTAAAACGTCAAGTGGTTTTATATGCGGTTGATAATGCTTACTGGCTTGCTGTTTCACTGAAAAAGAAAGAGATGCTTGCCACAAGCTATCGAGATTTAGCTAAAAAGCTAAGCGATGATGTGCAGAAAATGATCAATGCGGGTGTGGCAACAAGAGCAGATGGACTAAAAGTAGCTGTGGCTGTAAATATGGCAGACTTGCAGATTTCAAAGATACAAAGTGGTGAATCGATTGCGAAAATGGCTCTTTGCGAACTGTGTGGTATTGATCTAAATCCTGAACTAAAATTACAAGATGAACAAGCACAGACAATCGTTCTCCTTGAGAATATAGACGAAGTGAACTCGTCGGACTCTGTGATACGTGAACGTCGCCCCGAGTTAAGATTATTGCAAAGCGCAATTGACCTAAGTAAGCAGAACACAAAACTTGTACGTTCGCTATATCTACCTCATGTACTCCTAACAGGTGGATATTCGGTAATGAACCCAAATCTCTTTAATGGATTTCAAAATAAGTTTTCTGACCTATGGAATATTGGCATAGCCGTACATGTTCCTATATGGAATTGGGGAGAAGGTAAATACAAGGTAAGAGCTGCTAAAACGGCAACAAGTATTGCTACTTTAGAGCTTCAAGACGCTCAACAAAAGATAAACCTAGAGATTCATCAAAACCGCTTCCGCTTAAAGGATGCCCAAAAACAACTTGCTACTGCACAAAAAAATATGCAAGCTGCAGAGGAAAACCTTCGATGTGCTAACATCGGCTTTAAGGAGGGTGTTATGACTGTTACCGATATTATGACGGCTCAAACGGTATGGCAAACAGCAAAAACGGCTATTGTGGATGCTGAAATTGCGGTAAGATTGGCTCAAACAGGCTTACAAAAAGCGTTGGGAACAATTGATAATTGAAAAATAAGAATTGAGAGAGAATGAGCCGATGGCTAACTTTTTTCAGAATTAAATAATAAAAAAATGAGTGCTAAATCACAAAAAAGAAATATATTCTTAGCGGTATTAAGTTTTGCAGCTGTAGTGGTAACGGCTGGATTAATAGGTCATTTTACGATGAGTAAGCCTAAAGAGGTTATTCAAGGTGAGGTAGAAGTGGGCGAATATCGTGTAGCATGTAAGCTTCCTGGACGTATTACAAGCATTAAGGTAAAGGAAGGCGACTTCGTTCATAAGGGCGATATACTAGCCATTTTGGCTATTCCTGAGGCAAATGCTCAAGAAAAAGTTGCCGAGGCTGCTGCTGGTGCTACCGATGCTTTAAGCGAACTAACCGCAGCTCCAACTCGTAAGGAGGCTGTAGATGCAGCCTATCAGGTATATCAGCAAACTATTGCAGCTAGAAATATAGCAGAAAAAACTTATAACCGTATGCAGCGTTTATATGATGAAGGGGTAATGAGTGCCCAAAAGAAAGACGAGGCACTAGCAGCTTTTGAAACAACAAAAGCTGGTGTAGAGGTAGCAAAATCGAATTGGGAACTTCTTAAAAAAGGTGCAAGAAATCAAGCAAAGGAAGCTGCAAAGAAACAAGCACAAGCAGCTAAATCGGCTATAGATGTAGTAAAATCGATCTTGAAAGAGACTGTTCAGCGGGCTACAGCAGACGGTGAGGTATCTGAAATTTATCCTAAAGAGGGGGAATTGGTTGGCTTTGGAAGCCCTATTATGAGTATTTTGCTTACCAATGACATTTCGGGTACATTTAATATACGTGAAGATCAGCTTGAAGGAATGAAGATAGGGACTACCTTTAGAGCTTTTGTTCCTGCACTCAATAGGGAAATAACGATGGTGGTTACTTCTATGAAAGATGAAGGAGCATACGCCGTATGGAAAGCTACAAAGACAAATGGTCAGTATGATTTAAAAACCTTTGAGGTAAAGGCAAAACCAACCACGAAGGTGAAGGGATTACTAAAAGGTATGTCGTTAATTATGAAATAAACAAAGGATGAGGCAGATCATTCGTAGCATATGGAGAATTTCGGTTAGAGAAATGGGATTTATGTATAGAAATCCCATCTACTTTGTATGTGCCATCATCTTTCCATTGCTAACTATAAGTTTCTTTACTTCGCTGATGTATGAGGGACAACCAGGACAATTACCCATCGGAGTTGTTGATAATGACCGAACACCTACCACACAAAAGATGCTCATGAAACTCGATGCGTTTCAAGGAACGAAGATAGCATCTTACTATGCTAACACAACAATAGCACGAGAAGCAGTGCAACGAGGGGAGGTATATGCTTATTTATTGATTCCCAAAGGTACTACCGAAGAACTTCTCGCAAAACGACAACCCACCATTTCGTTTTATTATAGTAGTGTAACGCTTGTAGCTGGTGGTATGACTTTCAAGGACTTAAAGACTATAACGACTTTGATCTCAGCAGCTGTAGGGGCAGGAAAACTTTCAATGCTAGGAAAAACTCCAGATGAGATAAGAACTTTTTTACAGCCCATAGCACTAGATGTACATATGATACAAAACCCTTGGATGAATTATAATGTTTACCTAAGTGCAATTATGATACCTGGCATTTTGATCCTATTTATGCTTCTTCTAACGGTATATACTATAGGAAAGGAATTGAAGTTTGAAAAATCTAAAGTATGGTTACGTCTAGCGCACGATAATATTATAGTAGCATTAATAGGAAAACTATTGCCACTTTTTTTAGTTTTCCTTATATTATTTTTTGGCTTTGAATGGTACATTTATAGCTATCTGTGTTTCCCTCATGCAGGTGGAGGGTTAAGAATTTTCTGTTTGGTCGTATTGACTGTTGTATCATCTATGGGCTTTGGGGTGTTCATATTTGGGTTAATCCCATCCTTACGCATGGCAATGAGTATCTGTTCACTATGGGCGGTTATAGGTTTCTCTGCTTGTGGAGCTACCTTTCCACTCTTTAGTATGGATCCATTCATACAAGGTGTGGCACAAACAGTTCCTTTACGCCATTATTGGATGATTTATCAAGTTAGCATCTTTAATGGATACCCTATTAGCAATATATGGTATAATGTGATGATGCTGGTAATCTTCGCTAGCTTACCACTTCTTGTAGTATTCAATATTAAACGAGCTATGAAGAGCTTCGTATATATACCATAATACCATGAGGACAATTATCAAAACCATAGATTTATTCTTTCGCTTACTTGCTAAAGAGTTTAAGTTTATCTTTACCGATGAAGGTATATTAATGTTTGTATTCTTAGTACCATTGGGGTATCCTCTACTCTACTCTTGGATTTATAATAATGAGGTGGTAAGAGATGTTCCTGTGGCTGTAGTTGATATGGCACATAGCAAATCATCACAAGAATTTGTGCGTGCTTTTAATGCTTCTCCAACGGTAGAAGCCACTTATTATTGCAATAATCTAGAAGAAGCAAAGGCATTAATAGGAAAGCAAGTCGTAAGAGGTGTGTTATACTTTCCACAAGATTATGATAAGAAGCTTAATAGAGGAGGGCAAAGTACTATCAGCATTTATTGCGATATGAGTTTAATGCTTACGTATAAAGCTATCTACCAATCGGCACTAAGTGTATCGCTTGAACAGAATAAAAGCATCCAAAAGCCGAAGACCTTCAGTTTTACTGAATGGGATGAAGAATTAAATACAGAACCTATACATGTAGAAGAAAAGTCTATTTATAATACCACAGAGGGCTATGGAAATGCTATCTTACCAGGTGTTTTAATATTGATCTTACAACAAACTTTGATGCTGGGCATTGGTTTATCAGCAGGAACAATGAGTGAAAAAAAGGATAAAGCCTATCTAAAAATTGGTCAATCAATAGGTGGCGTATATACACTGATCTCGGCAAAGACTGTAGCTTATTTCACCATTTTTACTGTTTTAGCATCCTATATAACTATAGCTGTACCTCATTTTTTTGGCTTTACGATGTTGGCAGAACCGTTACCACTCATTTGCTTACTAGTGCCTTATTTACTAGCAGCTATTTTCTTCGCCATGATCATATCTCTTTTCGTTCGTTTAAGAGAGAACGTAATGCTTATTATTGTTTTTACATCTATTCCTTTTCTTTTTATGTCGGGGGTAAGTTGGCCATTAAGTAATATTCCTGGATTCTGGCAAGGTGTTAGTTGGCTAATCCCATCTACTTTTGGTATTCGTGGCTATCTCACATTAGCAGCATTAGGTGGCTCTCTTAATGATGTTCTCCCCTATTGCAGATACCTATGGATTCAGACATTTGCCTACTTCTTTATCGTGCTTATCTGCCATTATAAAATGCTGAATGGGTATAGAAAGTAATTTGGAGGAGCAATAAAATACACCCCGTAAAGATACTCTAAAACGCACTTTTTCTAAGGTAAAAAGTGCGATATTAAAATAGAAAAAGAGAAGCACTTTTTATAAGTACTCCTCTTCTATGGTGTTTGGAAATAAAAATCGTATTAACGATTATTTTGCATAAGCTACCGAACGAGTCTCACGAATAACAGTGATCTTAACTTGTCCAGGATAAGTCATTTCGTTTTGTATCTTCTCTGCGATCTCAGAACTTAACTTCTCGCTATCAAGATCGTCTATCTTATCGGCACCAACGATAACGCGAAGTTCTCGACCTGCCTGAATAGCATAGGTCTTAGTAACACCAGGATAGCTCATTGCTATGGCCTCAAGATCGTTCAAACGCTTGATATATGCCTCTACTATTTCACGACGAGCACCAGGACGAGCACCAGAAATGGCATCACATACCTGAACAATAGGAGCAAGTAAAGTCGTCATCTCTATTTCATCATGGTGGGCAGCGATAGCATTGCATACATCAGGTTTCTCCTTATATTTCTCTGCAATCTTGCCACCATAAAGCGCATGAGGCAATTCGGTTTCTTCATCTGGAACCTTACCTATATCATGAAGCAAACCTGCACGTTTAGCCTTCTTAGGATTTAAACCTAGCTCGCTAGCCATTACAGCACAGAGATTAGCTGTTTCACGAGCATGCTGTAAAAGGTTTTGACCGTAAGAAGAACGATACTTCATCTTACCTATGATACGAATAAGCTCTGGATGAAGACCGTGAATACCAAGGTCAATGGCAGTACGTTTACCTGTTTCAATAATTTCATTATCAAGCTGCTTCTTCACTTTAGCAACAACCTCCTCTATACGAGCTGGGTGGATACGACCATCAGAAACCAACTGGTGAAGAGCTAAACGGCAAATCTCACGACGAACAGGATCGAAAGCAGAAATAACGATAGCTTCTGGAGTGTCATCAACAACAATTTCAACACCTGTAGCAGCTTCCAACGCACGAATATTACGACCTTCACGACCAATTATACGCCCCTTCACCTCGTCATTATCAATGTGAAACACACTAACAGAATTCTCTATAGCAGTTTCTGTTGCAATACGTTGGATGGTTTGCACAACAATTTTCTTAGCTTGCTGGTTAGCATTAAGCTTAGCTTCGTCTACAATTTCATTAATGTATGAAGCTGCATCTAACTTAGCTTGATCTTTCAAACTCTCAATTAATCGTCCCTTGGCTTCTTCTGCACTCAAACCAGAAAGTTCTTCTAGCTTAGCACGTTCTAAACCTTGCATCTTTTCAAGGTCTTGCTGCTTTACTTGAAGTAGTTTCTTTTCGTTATCGATACGAAGTTGCTGTTGTTCAACTTCTTGTTTGCGACGACTTAAATCTTCTTGACGCTGATTTAAAGAAATCTCACGTTGCTTTAGGCGATTTTCGTTCTGCTGTATCTTCTGATTACGTTGCTGAACTTCAGCTTCTAACTCGCATTTCTTATTAAGAAACTTTTCCTTAACCTCTAACAATTTTTTCTCTTTGAGAACTTCTGCATCTTTCTCTGCTTTTTCAAGGGTTTCTTTATACTTTCCCGTTAGAATATATCTAAAGAAAGCAAAACCTCCTACACAACCTGCAATAAGACAGATTATAGCTATAATAGTAATTACTATTGGACTCATTTATAATGTTTTTATATTATATAGTTTTCTTTTTTATTTACGTAAGTGTCTCTTCTATTTCTGGCATAAGCTTGTTCAATAAGTCAGTATAAGGTGCAGTATCGTTTCTTACCTCATTTTGCTTTAGCTGCAATGCAACATCAAGCATTGCCATATAAAGGATCTCTTTATCCGACTTTTTTCCTTTAAAGTGAATAGAGTATGTATTAACTGTTTCTGTAATAAGCTTAGCAGCAGAACGATAATATTCCTCATCTTCTCGTGGGCAATTTACAGAAAGCTCTGTATCATAAACATGTAATCGAATATGTAACTTATTACCTTCCATAGCTTATCTTCTTTCTTATCACTTTTCACTCAATAACGTAATACACTTGTTGACATCTCTAATCAATTTTGCCACACGCTTTTGCGCAACTTCCATGTCGCCATCAGAAACTTCTATCATCCGCGCCAATTTCAAAGATTGATAATCAGATTGCGCTTGAGCTAATTGCTTTTGCAATTTTAATATTTCTTGATCACGCTCATCAACCATAGCGTACAATTCACTATTCTCTTTCTTCACTGATGAATATTGGAGGATTAGTTGGCGTACCCTAGTAGCAAACGTATTCAAGATCTTCTCATTTGCATTCATACCTATATCTTTTTGACGACAAAGTTACATTAAAGTTTTAATTTAAGCAAATTATTCAGATATATTTATTTAGGCTTATTTTCTTCAGCAGCTTTAGGTTCTTTCTTTGCCAAAAGAACGATCTGATGAATAAAGTCAGTAGTCCACTTCTGTGAGAAGCCCAAGCGTTTATTATACTGGCGTACAGCTAAAACCGATTTAATAACACCAGGGTCAGAATAATCATTTTTCTCAAAAATGTCATTTACAGTCTTTGCTGTCATTGAATAAATCACCTTCTTGAAAAAACCAGGAACGCGCAACTTAAATTTCATAAGGTTGCCTATAAGCATCATTAATTCTTGCGTATAACCTTGAAATTGTATAAGATAAGTTTGAATATCTTGGATCTTCTTACAGTTTTTCTTTATACTTTTATCAATTTCAGAAAAGAAATTATCATCCAATTGATAAATATTTTTCATAGTCTTACTAACGCTTGCTTTCTCACCTACTCCCAACTTATTATTCACGGTAGGGATATGAAAGGTTTGCTTATAAGTTCTCAAGTCTGGCAACATTGCTAAATTGGTAATACCTAGATGACTTGCTAATGATGCTTGAAAATATACTCGAACGAGGGTCATGTAGTCTTCCATACCACCAACACCTTGTGAGCCTTCTTCATTTTTATTAAAGAGTTTAGAAAAAAATCCCATTTTTTGTATATAAGTTTATTAACAATAATATTATTTTAAAACAACATTCTGTATGCAAAGTTAATAATTTCGAGCAATAAATTATAGAAGCGACCTTTTTTTTCTTTCATAATCTTTTATTTCAGATATTATTTTATTACCTTTGCGAACATATATATACTATATTAAGAACCCTTTTAAGAGGTTTTGTAATAACCGTAAATGCTTTTCCATTGACCTGTTCTAGGGAAGTAGTACTTAACCTCTTTTAAAAACATCTTTAAGACAAACATCAAAGTAAGAGAAAAGATATGAAAGGTATCGTTTTAGCAGGGGGATCAGGCACTCGTCTCTACCCTATTACCAAGGGTATAAGCAAGCAGCTTATCCCAATTTTTGACAAGCCAATGATTTATTATCCTGTATCAGTTTTGATGCTAGCAGGAATTAAGGACATTTTAATCATATCTACACCATATGATTTACCTGGCTTTAAACGCTTGCTAGGAGATGGTAGTGCGTATGGAGTCAACTTCCAATATGCAGAACAACCCTCTCCTGATGGTTTAGCGCAAGCTTTTATCATTGGCGAGAAGTTCATAGGCGATGATAGTGTTTGCTTAGTGCTTGGAGATAACATATTCTATGGAGCAGGTTTCAGTCAATTACTGCGTCAAAGTGTTAAACGAGTTGAAGAAAATAATAAAGCAACAGTCTTTGGATATTATGTAAATGACCCTGAAAGATATGGTGTTGCAGAGTTTGATAAAGATGGTAACTGTTTAAGCATTGAAGAAAAGCCTGAACATCCAAAGAGCAATTACGCTGTAGTAGGATTATATTTTTATCCTAACAGTGTAGTGGAAATAGCTAAGCATATTAAGCCATCCGCGCGTGGAGAGCTTGAAATAACAACTGTAAATCAAGAATATCTGGCAAAGAATTCTTTGATGGTACAAACATTACAAAGAGGTTTTGCATGGCTTGATACAGGAACACATGATAGTTTGTCAGAAGCTAGCACCTTTATAGAATGTATAGAGAAACGACAGGGACTCAAGATAGCATGTTTAGAAGAGATTGCATATAAAAAAGGCTGGATAACAAAAGAACATCTTCTTAAAGAGGCTGAGCCTATGGCAAAAAACGAATATGGAAAGTATCTTATTCGCTTAGCTAACGAGAAATAAATAGAATAAACACTGAAAGAAATCAATAGAAAACATGGAAGAGAATAATGCCATTGACCGTAAAAGCGATTATAGCGCGCAAGAAGAACAAAGCTTTATCAATTTTCAGGCTATTTATAAAACAATAGTCTTAAATTGGTATTGGTTCATTTTGTCGCTTATTATTTGCATAGGACTAGCCAAAGTCTTTTTACGATATGCCACTCCTACGTATCAAATAACAGCAAAATTGCTTGTAAAGGATGCTGATAATAACAGAAGTTCATCTATAAAATATACAAGTAACTTAGGAACTATCTCAAACTCCAACGGTTTGGACAATGAAATGGAAATCCTAACCTCACGATCACTAGCAACAGCAGCTGTTAGGCGTTTAAAACTATACACTACCTATACCATAGAAGGTAGAATAAAAGAACTTAGTTTCTATAAGAATCAACCTATTACTGTAGATGTAGATTCGGCACATTTAGAGAAATTGAATGCACCTATTTCTTTAACTATTAAGCGTATAGGAAATTACTATGAGGTAACTGGTTCATACTATGTACCAATCGATGAAAACGCCTACAAAGGACCCTATACTATTACAAAAAAGGTAGCTAGCCTACCAACCACTATTGCTACTCAAGCTGGTAATATTACCCTTACTGCAAATAATAATGGACAGGGATTAAGAGATGGTCAATTTGAGATGGTAATAGTAAATTCTCCTAAGAGTGCAGCGGCTCAATATACTAGAGTTTTACAAGTAGCTCAAGATGCAAAAGCGTCCTCTATTGCTCAACTCCAAATTACCGATGCAATCCCTCAACGCTCTATAGATTACCTAAAGCAATTAATTTTTGAGTATAATCTACAAGCTAATGAGGACAAGAATGCTATTGCACTTCGCACAGAAAAGTTTATCAATGAGCGCTTAGGTAAAATAAATGCAGAACTTGGAAAAACAGAGGGAGAACTACAACAATATAAGCAAGAGAATGGTATGATAGCACTTGAAGCTAGTTCAGCCAAATCTTTTGAAAATCAAAATGCATCGGAAGAAAAATTAGTTGATCTTCAAACACAGATAGAATTGTTTAACACAATTTCTTCTGAAATAGAAAAATCATCTAGAAACCTTACTCAGGTAATACCCTCAAATGTAGGTTTACAAGATGAAAGCTCAACAAAATTAATCGATCGCTATAATGAGTTAGTACTAGAACGCAACCGTTTATTGAGAAGTGCGTCTGAAAGTTCTCCTGTAGTTCAGCCATTAACTGATCAAATCAGAAGTCTAAATAGAAACATAAAAGATGCTATTAATGCTGCTAAGAGAAGTCTTTTAATTCAAAGAGACGCACTTGCTAGTCAATATAATAAATATAGCGATGCGGTAGCTGAAGCTCCAAAACAGGAGAAAGATCTAACCCAGATAGGTAGACAACAAGAAGTGAAATCAGGACTTTACCTTATGCTGCTACAAAAACGTGAAGAGAATAACATTTCTCTTGCAGCAACAGCCGATAAGGGTAAGTTGCTTGATGACCCAGAGCTTGTTGGGCAAGTTAGTCCACAAGCATCTATGATATTAGCTAGTGCCGCTTTGATAGGTCTACTGATACCTGCTCTCGTGCTATTCTTAATTAGCCTATTACGCTATAAAATTGAAGGACATGAGGATGTTACTAAGCTTACACGTTTGCCTATCCTTGCTGATGTTGCAGTTGCAAGCAACAAAGCAAAGGGTAAAGCTAATATCGTTGTACATGAAAATCAGAATAATCAGATGGAAGAGATTTTCCGTTCTATGCGCACGAACTTACAATTCATGCTACAAGAAGGTGAAAAAGTTATTCTCTTTACTTCTTCTACTTCTGGCGAAGGTAAAACTTTCATAGCTTCAAACCTTGCGATGAGCTTTGCTTTACTTGGTAAAAAAGTCATCTTAGTAGGGCTTGATATTCGCCGACCACGTTTGGCAGAACTATTCAATATTAATGATCACAAACATGGTATAACCAATTTGTTGGTTAAGCATGATCCTACTCGCGAAGATATAGAAGCACAAATTTTACCTTCTGGCGTACATGGAAACCTTGAACTTTTGATGTCAGGACCAGTTCCTCCTAACCCAGCAGAGCTTACTGCACGTCAATCTCTTGATGATATATTTAATATTTTAAAAGAGAAATATGATTATATCATCATTGATACTGCTCCTGTAGGCTTGGTTACCGACACGTTACAAATCGCACGCGTTGCGAATGCTACGGTTTACCTATGTCGTGCCGACTATACTCCTAAGTCTACCTTTGGTATGATCAACGAATTTGCTGAAAATAAAAAATTACCAAAGATATCGCTTGTTCTTAATGGCATAGACTTTTCTAAGAAAAAGTATGGCTACGAATATGGTTACGGTAAGTATGGGCGTTATGGGAAATATGGTTCTAAACAATATAGTAGCTATGGAAACTATGGTAGCTATGGAAACTATAGTAATAGCCATTACAGTAATAAGAACGATGATTCTATTAAAAAATAACATTTTATGGTCATAGCAATAGATTTTGATGGAACAGTTGTAGAACATAAATATCCTAAAATCGGTAGCGAAATTCCTTTCGCTACCGAAACGCTTAAGGAACTAATTAAAGATGGACATCGCCTTATCTTGTGGACAGTAAGAGAGGGGGAACTATTGCAAGAGGCTGTAGATTGGTGTCGTGAAAGAGGTGTAGAGTTTTATGCTGTTAATAAGGATTATCCAGAAGAAGAGCAGCATAATAATAATCATTTCTCTCGTAAACTAAAGGCTGACCTGTTTATAGATGACAGAAATTTTGGAGGATTACCTGATTGGGGAACTATCTATCACATGATTAAAAATCATGAGACTTGGGCAACTAGACAAATGTCGCCATTGAACATTCAGAATTACAATACACCAAAGAAAAAACATTGGTGGCAATTATAAAAAAGCAATAAAGTATAAGTAGAAAGATAAGCTATATTACTCTACTTGTTGGACTTTAAATAGCACCTAAAAGGGTTTGGTTTTAACACCGAACCCTTTTTTATAGCTTTGTTCTTGGAAATCATATAGCACCAGTCTCTTTTATAGATACTATCCTACGCTCCTGTTAGCAGAGATATTATCGTAAGCATCCAATATTAGCCGCCTTTGTGTAGCATTCTTGCTTTACTACCTTTGCCCGAAAAACTTATGTTTGTACTCAACGAAACAAATGTTTTTCGGGCTTGTTGCACTCCTGTGGATATGCGTCAGGGTATTCTTCGCCTGTCCCAATTGGTACGTAGCAATGACTTCAATCCTTCTGATGGTGTTGTCTACGTTTTCTACAATCGATCCCGTAACCGAATCAAATTGCTGCACTGGGAACGCTGTGGTTTTGTCGTCTATCATAAACAGATGGTACAGGGTTGCCTGAGTCCTAAAATCATACGGGCGAGAACTGGATTTTATGAACTTCGCTGGGACGAACTGGTACTCTATATTGAAGGTATAAATCCTAATTGCTACCGAAGAAAAGATACAACAAATCTTAGTATTTTCTTGCCAGTGTCAGATATTTTTCGCACCTTTACATTGTATAAAGAACTGATAATGTAATGGATATGCCTTATTGCACAATGACATCTGACTACCATTCTCTCACTCGGGAAGCTGTTGTTAAACTTCTTGAGCAAAGGGATGCTGAGCTTAAGGTTAAGGATGCTGAGCTGGAACAAAAGTCCCGTCGTATTCTTGAACTTGAGCGCATGGTATTTGGCAGGCGCAGCGAGAAACGCCTGCCTGAGAGTGCAAGCGACTGGACGGGTACGCTTTTTGACGAGCAGTGGGCCAAAGAGGGTTCTCTGGCTCGGGTAGAAGCCCTTCCCATCATCAAGGAGATAAAACAGCAGTCCGGACAACGCAGGTCATCACGCCGTGTGAGCCGCCCTTCCAGAAAGGGTACGGCCTACGCCTCCTATGTTCCCGAGAACATAGAGCGACAGGTGACGGAGATATACCCAGAGGATTATGATGCTGAGCGCATGGCTATCATCGGACATGACAGAAGTGAGCATCTGTGTCTGCGTCCCTCATCCTTTTATGTCAGGGTAGAAGATCGTGTCATCTGCCGCCTAAAGGAAGCCCGGCCAACGGATGCGAAGGTCGACATCCTGAACGCCCCCTTGAAAAAGCAAGCAGTGGATTGTTTTGCCGACGCTTCCCTGCTCGCCGAAATCATCACCGCCAAGTTCGCCTATCACCAGCCCGAGTATAGGCAATGTGAAAGATGGAAGGAACTGGGCGTGAACATCCCCACCTCAACCGTCAACAGCTGGGTTCACAATGCCGCCGATGCACTTTATCCACTTTACAAACTTCAAGTAAGACAGATCCTGCAAAGTTCTTACCTTCAGGTTGACGAGACCAGCGTGCAGGTTGCCGACCGCAAGGGAAAGACGCGCAAGGGATACCTGTGGGGCGTGCGTGACGCCATGCACTCCCAGGGTGTGTTCTTCCATTGGAAGGACGGGGCGCGGTCGGGCGCTGTGGCAAATGAACTCTTCAAGGGCTACCAGGGTGCCATACAGTCTGATGGGTATGAGGTCTACAGCAGGTTTGAGAACGTTCAGGGCATCGTGCTGTTAGGATGTATGGCACATGTGAGACGTAAGTTCGAACATCTGGCGACTGACGATAAGAACGCCGCCCATATCATCGAAACGATAGCCACGCTTTATGAGTTGGAGGAAAACCTCAAACACAAGAAAGCACCACCCGAGGAAGTGGAGACAGAACGAAAGGCTAAAGCTTACCCCATTCTTAAGTATTTGGAGACCTATATGTTGGATGTACACAAACAGTACACCCCAGGCGAAGCTATGGAGAAGGCGCTGCGTTATGCCTTCGCCGTATGGATACGCATAGGTAGGTATGTGCAGGACGGACGCTTCAACATAGACAACAACCTTATGGAACAGGCCATTAGGCCCATCACGCTTGGAAGAAAGAACTACCTGTTCTGTGGTAACAATGAGGGAGCGGAGAACAACGCCATCTTCTATACCTTCATGGCATGTTGCAGGGAAGCAGACATAGAGCCATACAAATGGATGAAGGAAATCCTTTCAAAGCCCCTGCCCGATATGACGGAGGAGGAACTCACGAAAATGCTACCTTCAAACTTCAAATAACAAATAACCCTTATATGCTGCCAGACGTATAAGGGTTATTTGTTGGTGTGAAAGTCGGCTAATATTGGATGCTTACATATTATCCCAGCTTTTTTCCTACTATTTTCATCTTTCTCCTCAGAGTTAGAGTGGTTAATAACTAAAGTATGAGAGCGTTTTAGCGGACAGTCCTCATTGCCTATTAGCAAACAAGACACGAATATAAAAACAAGTTTTTCATATAGAAGCAATAAAAAGAAAAAAAGGTAAATAAAAAGTCCTCAATGCAACGAGCACTGAGGACTTTATTTTTAATGTAATAATTACTTATTACAGATTTTTGCTTGGTATATCTTAATTTACTTAACGTAAACTACAGCAAGACGGTTAGAAGTTGTACCCTGTACGCCCTTACCTGTTGCTTCATCAACGATAACACCACGACCACGTAGGTAATCAGCAACAACATTAGCACGATTTTGAGAAATCTTTTGGTTAATTTCTGCTGAACCTTCTGGAGAAGCTGTACCAACAACCTGTACGTGTACACCTTCCTTGATGTTACCGAGAGCAGCCTTAGCTTCCTTAGTCAAAATAGACTTGCCCTGAGCGAATGTTACGAATACTAAGTCAGATACTGTGAATTCCTTAACAGCAGGAACTTCCTTAACAATCTCCTTAGTGATAACTTCTGGCTTACGGTTACGTAGTTCGTTAATCTGTGCGTTCAAAGCATCGATCTCAGCCTGATCACGTGGAGTTACGATAGTAAAGTTGTGAGTACCGTTAGAGTTCTTAAACTTGTAGATCAAACCAGCATTCAACTGAACCATAGAGCGGTTGATATTGTACTGAACCTTCTCATTACCATAGAAAGGTGTAGATGCTGGGGTACTAATCTTAGTCGTACCTACTGTTACTTCATTCCAACCTTTGTAGCTATCTACAGAACCATTTAACGCATAAACAATTGATGGTTCAATGTATACTTGCCACTCTTTATTTTTGCCAAAGTTAAATGCAAAGTCAAGTGCGAGTTTAGATGTTGCTACATTAGAATTAGCTAGCTTATGACTATTAAAAGTATGACCCCAACCAAGACCATAAACTGCACTCACTTCAAAAGCACGTGGCTCACCCTTGTAGCCTGCAATCCAGTTAGTCAAGTTTGTTGTACCTAACAATGATGTATTGATAAAACGAACAACAGTACCATTAGATTCAAATGGCTTGTTTGAGAAGTATGCATTGCTTTCTAAAGCCAAGCCAAATACTGGAGTGAAATAACGACCAATGCGAAGACCTGCATTTGGGTTCAAATTCTTCAACCAGCTATTCTGTGTTGTCTTGGTAGCAACACCACCATTGATACCAATGTACCAGTTGTCAAAAGTTTTACTTTCTGCTACAGTCTGTGCAGAAACTGAAGCTGCCATAGATAAAGCAGCTAACATTAAACTTAATTTTTTCATGTTTCTCTGAATTAATTTATATTTATAATTTGTTTGCCTATTTAAAATATTCCACAAAGGAATAAAAAATTAATGAGACAGCCAAATTATTATAACAAAAGTTTATGTATATCCGCTAAAAATGCCATATTATAAGGAATTATAGAATAAAAAAAACGTAAAATATTCACATTCATACACACGTATAGTTACATTATATATATACAAATCACGTATTATACATATACATAAAAAGGACCTCATAGCTTCACAGCTTAAGGTCCTTCAACAAATTAGAGAGTTATAAAAAATCTAGTTTATTGCTTCTTCATAATACTCTTTCCTGCTTCTACAGCCTCCATATTCAATGGAATTAATCCATGATGGCGCTCTGGAAGAGTTTTATATAGAGCTTTCTGTAGTCCGTCATTGCTTACCACTGGGCAAACCCCAAGTAAGCCACCAAGAACTATCATATTGAAAACTTTTGAGTTTTTCAACTCTGCAGCTTTCTCCACTGCGTTTATACGATAAATTTGAATATCAGTACGTTTTGGTGGATTAATAATACCATTGCCCTCATAAATGAGAATACCACCTGGTTTAACTTTTTCTTCAAACTTATCTAGTGATGGCTGATTGAGAACAATAGCCACATCATATTTACTTAAAATTGGAGAAGAAATACGTTGGTCGCTTACAATAACAGTAACATTGGCAGTACCGCCACGTTGCTCTGGCCCATAAGCTGGCATCCAAGTAACTTCTTTACCTTCCATCAGACCTGAATAAGCAAGAATTTTACCCATGGATAAAACACCCTGTCCTCCAAATCCACTTATTATGATTTCAGTCTTCATATTTTTTCTTTTTTAATCTTTTGTATATTAAGAATATCACCATCTATAGTAAAATTATAAATGGATTCCATTCTTCTAATAATATTAAAGACCTGTTGTATCTTTAAGGTCGCCTTTTACATACTTAGGGAACATATTCTCGCGCATCCATTCGTTAGCCTTAGCTGGAGAAAGTTTCCATCCACTATTACATGTAGAAACAATCTCTACTAATGAACTACCTTTTCCTTGCATACTAGCCTCGAATGCTTTACGAATAGCCTTCTTAGCCTTATTGATAGAAGCCATGTTATCTACGCTTTGACGTGAAACATAACAAGTTCCTTCTAGCTGACTAGCAATTTGTGTCATATTCAATGGGTATCCATGGATTTCAGGATCACGCCCATAAGGACATGTTGCAGTCTTCTGACCAATCAAAGTTGTTGGTGCCATCTGACCACCTGTCATACCATAAATAGCATTGTTAATAAAGATAATCGTGATATTTTCACCACGATTCAAAGCGTGAATAGTTTCTGCTGTACCAATACAAGCTAAGTCGCCATCACCTTGATAGGTAAATACCAAGCGATCTGGCCATACACGCTTAATACCTGTAGCCAACGCAGGAGCACGACCATGAGGAGCCTCCTGCCAATCAATATCTAAGTATCTATAAGCAAATACAGCACAACCTACAGGTGAAACACCAATAGTTTTCTCTGCCATACCCATTTCCTCAATAACTTCTGCTACCAATTTATGTACAACACCATGTGAACAACCTGGACAATAATGCATAGTTTCATTGTTCATCAATGTTGGTTTCTTATACACCAAGTTCTCTGGTGCAATAATATTTTCAGCCATAATACCTCCTATTCTTTAATCAACTTTTCTTTTAGTGCTGCTACTACTTCTTCTGGATCTGGTACAATACCGCCAAGACGTCCAAAGTGTTCCACTGGGATAGCACCATTAATTGCTAAACGTACATCCTCTACCATCTGACCAGCATTGATTTCATTCACAAGAATACCCTTAGCATTCTTAGCTACTTCCACCAATTGCTTAGTTGGGAAAGGCCACAATGTAATAGGACGGAACAATCCTACCTTAATACCTTGCTTACGAGCAATGCTCATAGCTTTCTCACCAATACGTGCAGCACTACCAAAACTTACGATGATGTAATCAGCATCTTCGCAATTATAAGTTTCATAGCGACATTCATTTTCTTGAATTTCTTTGTATTTATTCTGAAGATGAATGTTTCTAACTTCCATTACCTCTGGCTTCAGTTCCAAAGAAGTAATGATGTTAGGAGTACGCCCCTTAGCTTTACCAAATGTAGCCCATGGACACTCCTTTATTACTTCTTCCTCTGTACGACGAGGCTTTATAGGAGGCAAAACTACTTTTTCCATCATCTGACCGATTACACCATCAGACAATATCATAGCAGGGTTGCGATACTTAAATGCAAGTTCGAATGCTAAGTCAACAAAGTCTGCCATTTCCTGCACAGAGTTAGGAGCTAACACGATAACATAATAGTCGCCATTACCACCACCACGAGTTGCTTGGAAATAATCGCTCTGACTTGGCTGAATAGTACCTAGACCAGGACCACCGCGCATAACATTCACAAAAACACCAGGAAGCTCAGCACCAGCCAAATAGCTAATACCCTCTTGCATCAAAGCAATACCTGGCGATGATGATGATGTTAGCACACGCTTACCTGCACCTGCACCACCATATACCATATTAATAGAAGCCACTTCGCTCTCAGCTTGCAATACAACCATACCAGTTGTTTCCCAAGGCTTTAAAGCTGCAAGTGTCTCAATAACTTCACTTTGTGGGGTAATAGGATAGCCGAAATACGCATCAGCACCACATCTTATGGCAGCATGTGCAATGGCTTCATTACCCTTCATCAATTTAATTTCTTTTTCTGCCATAATTATTCCTCCACTTTTTTTCTATAAACTGTGATACAACCATCTGGACACACCACAGCACACGTTGTGCAACCTATGCAATCATCTGGCCTCTCCGAAACCATGTATGCATAACCATGCGCATTCACTTTTTTCTTAACTACCGCAATGAC
This sequence comes from Prevotella bivia DSM 20514, assembly GCF_000262545.1. Taxonomy (GTDB): domain Bacteria; phylum Bacteroidota; class Bacteroidia; order Bacteroidales; family Bacteroidaceae; genus Prevotella; species Prevotella bivia. The sequence continues at coordinate 211,926 of NZ_JH660660.1, forward strand.
ATCTTTAGGACAAGCCACAAGACAGAGCTGACAACCTTTACAGCGGTCAGTATCGATTACGATAGCACCTTTCATCTTGCTCATTGTTTTTAAAATTTAAGGATTATAAGCGTCCTTATTATAGAAGTTGAACATATCTTCCAACATTTGCTTAGCCTCCACCGCTGGCGATTTAGGATCCAACTCAATAGCTTCCATATAGCTATTCATTGCGTTTTGCCAATCACCACGTCTTCGGTAATCATTGCCTTGCTGATAATATTCTTCTGCTGTCATAAGTTCGCTCGTGTTTTTTTATTGATAAAATTCTTTCTTTCCAGCCGATAAAGTGTTTTTCATTAGAGAGCAAATTGTCATCGGACCTACTCCACCAGGCACTGGAGTAATGTAAGAACAATGAGGTGCAACCTCATCAAACTTAACATCACCTGTTAGTTTAAATCCATTCTTTGCCGTAGCATCAGGCACTCTTGTTGTACCCACATCAATTACTACTGCACCCTCCTTCACCATATCTTCTGTTACAAAATTAGGAACACCGATAGCAGCAATAATAATATCTGCCTCTCGACATTCCTCCTTTAATGTTTTTGAACGTGAATGACACACCGTAACGGTAGCATCACCTAAATGTTTCTGTATCATAAGCTGTGCCATTGGCTTACCCACAATATTACTTCTGCCCAATATCACACACTTCTTTCCAGAAGTAGGAATATTGTAATGTTGTAGTAATGTGAGGATACCCAATGGTGTTGCTGAAATAAAACATGGGAGACCTATTGCCATTCTACCCACATTGATAGGATGAAACCCATCTACATCTTTGCGATAGTCGATAGCCATAATGATCTTTTGCTCATCAATATGCTTTGGTAAAGGCAACTGAACAATAAAGCCATCGACATCATTGTCCTTATTCAACTGACCGACACAAGCTAGAAGCTCCTCTTCGGTTACATCTGCTTCAAATCGAATTAAAGTAGATTTAAATCCACATTGTTCACATGCGAGCACCTTGTTTTTAACATAAGTCTCACTACCTCCATCATGTCCTACAAGGACTGCTGCCAAATGAGGCTGCTTACCACCTTTGGATAAGATGCCTTTCACCTCCTCGGCAATTTGTTGTTTAATGGCGGTAGCTGTAGCCTTGCCATCGATCAATTGATATCCCATATAGTTATATTTTATTTAAAGATTTATAGTTTAGGCATATTTGGCATATTAGGCATATTCTTTAAGTCTTTCATCTTACTCATCATGCCAGCCATTTTCGATCCAGTGACCATCTTCATCATTTTACGAGTCTGGTCAAACTGTTTTACTAAGCGGTTCACCTCTTGAAGATTCGTACCCGACCCCTTTGCAATACGCTGTTTACGCACATTGTTTAATATTTCAGGGTTGGTACGCTCTTTAGGAGTCATACTCTGTATAATGGCTTCAATGCCTTTAAATGCATTATCATCTATATCAACGTCTCTAATTGCTTTACCTACCCCAGGAATCATAGCAGCTAAGTCTTTCAAGTTACCCATCTTCTTAATCTGTTGTATCTGGTTGTAGAAGTCGTTAAAGTCGAACTTATTCTTTTGTATCTTCTTTTGCAAGCGTTTTGCTTCTTCCTCATCAAACTGCTCTTGCGCACGTTCAACAAGCGAAACAACATCTCCCATACCCAAAATACGGTCAGCCATACGCTCAGGATGGAACACATCTATAGCCTCCATCTTTTCGCCTGTTCCGATAAACTTGATAGGCTTTGTTACGACTGTTCTAATAGAGAGCGCAGCACCACCACGAGTATCACCATCAAGCTTGGTAAGAACAACACCATTAAAGTCTAAGCGATCATTAAATTCCTTTGCTGTATTTACTGCATCCTGACCTGTCATTGAGTCAACAACAAACAAGGTTTCATCAGGATTAACATGATTTTTCAAGCTTTCTATCTCGTTCATCATGTCCTCATCAATAGCCAAACGACCAGCCGTATCAATGATTACAACATCATTCCCCTTAGCCTTTGCTTCTGCTATCGCATGAGTAGCGATCTCATTCACATTTTTATTTTCAGGTTCGCTATATACAGGTACATTCACCTGCTCACCCACTACTTTCAACTGCTCAATAGCTGCTGGACGATAAACATCACATGCCACAAGCAATGGGGTCTTATGCTCCTTAGCTTTGAGCATGTTTGCAAGTTTACCTGTAAAAGTTGTCTTACCCGAACCTTGCAAGCCACTCATCAAAATAATAGCAGGACGACTTGTAAGCTTTAAGCCTACAGCCTCTCCACCCATCAAATCTGCCAGCTCGTCGTGTACCAACTTCACCATCAACTGTCCAGGCTTCACAGCCGTAAGCACATTCATTCCAAGTGCTTTAGTTTTTACGGTATCTGTAAACGACTTTGCTACTTTATAGTTCACATCGGCATCAAGTAGTGCTCTGCGCACATCCTTTAATGTTTCTGCTACATTTATCTCTGTAATTTTACCTTCACCTTTAAGGATTTTAAACGAGCGTTCAAGACGGTCACTTAGATTTTCAAACATTGTTTTTAAAAGTATACTTATTTATTTCGAAAATATATTCGCAAAGATAATAAAAACAGAAGCAAAATTCAAATACATTCCCACCTTTTTTATATATTTTAATTCTATACCATGATTGAAATACGTACACAGTCTATAGCAGCTCTAAATATTTCTCTTTAATCAGCTTTAGTGGCATAAATTCGCCTGCACTAGCAACTCTCATTACAAAGTTAAGGTACTTTTTATGTAAAATAAGAAAACAGCGTACTATCCCAAAAACGTTTTGATATTTGATACGTAAGTCAATAAATAAGCAAAAACCTCATAGCAACTGCCAAAAAATTAATAAATTTGCAAGCAAAAAAGCAAAGAAAAATGGAATACTACATAAGCATTAAAAACGAAAAGCGAGGACCTTACACACTCAACGAACTAAAAGAGCGCAACCTTGATACTACCACACTAGTAATGCCTACCAATGGCGAAACGTGGATACCAGCTTGGCAAGTTGAAGAATTACGCCCTCTTCTCGAAGCTACAATAGCCGAAAACACAGCAAGAGAAAGTAGTAGTACAGAGGATACTACTAGCCAACAGTTCATAGGAGAACCTTTACAAACAATAGAAGCAGAAGCTATCCAAGAAGAAGTCCCTTTTGTGAAAGCTAAGCCCGTATATAAAAGCAACAGGAGTAGCGCATACGAAGCCCCTTATAATGCTCCTAAAAAGAAGCAAACGCACGGGTGTCTTATCTCGCTCGTGGTACTTGTAGTTATGATCCTACTGCTATGCTTCACTTGCCCTACCAAGGACGACCATAAACAAGCATTAGCGAATGTGGTAACGCAAACCATGAACGATGCTACAAACCAGATAGATAAGACTTCTAGCTTTGGCGATATTGGGCAAGCCTTTGCTACAATGCTATTGTCGACTATAGAAAGAACCATTCAGTCGTCTATTGATCACTTACTACAGGTAGATAACTACGGTATTTGCTCTATTGGTAAAATCAATATTGATGGGCAGGAAAAGATCATTTCAGTAGGCATTCTAACCCATGTTTTTACGATAGATAAGCAAGATATAGAACAAGAGATTAGCAAGCGCGTCCAAGGCGAAACAGATATTCAAACCGATGATAAAATAAAACAAACGATCAAAGGCTTGATCAATTCTATTTAAACACTAACTTTAGTACCAACGGCAAATGATCGCTGAAGCCATGATTATAACGCATACCATTATAATTGCGACGTGGCTTAACACCGCCGTATTTCGTATCAGGCTCTAAAAGGAAAGGTGCATCATTGATATAGCAGTCCTTAACGTTAGAGAGCAAGTTGCCCGACACTAAGATATGATCCAAGCTACCCCACTCGCCTTGATAACGATAAGTGGCTTTCGCACCATGTGTGCCTTGTGCGTTGGCTGAAACATCTAGCATATTATGTACATAGAGTTTCTGTAAAGAAGGCGAATCGGAATAGTCATTAAAGTCGCCCATTATCAACATCTTAGCATGAACATCTATAGCTTTAATGGAATCTATGGAGCATGCTAATTGCTTTGCTATATGCAACCTGTATGGGCGCGTCTGTAATTCCCCACCCGACCTGCTTGGCGCATGTACCAAAAACACATGTAGCGTGTCGCTGCTAGGTATCTCCCCCATTACATGCAAGATGTCGCGCGTGGGCTTCATACCTTTCATAGGAATTATGCGAATGGTATCCGCCTTCAGCAATCGAAAGGAGAAAGGGGAATAAAGCAAAGCTACATCTATGCCACGCTCATCGGCCGACTGCGTCATTACATATTCATAGCGTGCTTTTCTAAGTAGCGAACGTTTGGTAAGATCGAACAATACAGTATCGTTTTCCACTTCACACAAGCCCACCACGTCAGGTACTGACCATCTTGTGCTATCCTTTCCGCACGAGAGAATGGTTTTTCCTATATTGTTAAGTTTTTCCCAATATTTAGCCTTACTCCAATGGCGCAAGCCATCGGGTAAAAACTCTTCATCGTGCTTCAAAGTATCATGCCGCACGTCAAACATATTTTCCGTGTTCAACTCTACAATAGTAAACCGTGTTTGAGCAATACCGCCCAGCGGGAAGAGTAGGTATAACAGTATGTATAAAAGAAGTTTCATTTATCCCCATATTTTTTTGCTACTTCCAGCCTTATCTCTGATTGATAATGGCTAATTGTTGGCGAATACTTTCTTCATGGATTAACTCGAAAACCTGTGCTGCAAACTGCCCGTCCATACCACAAAGACTGGCTTGCGCTCCACGCTTTTCTAATATTTCCTTGTATCTATTCGACTGTAACACCGTCATATTATGCTCTTTCTTGTAAGTACCTATCTCACGACACACACGAAAACGCTTGGCAAGCAAGTCCATTAAGTTATCGTCTAGTTCGTCTATCTGTGAGCGCAACTGACGGATACCCTCCGTAGAGCTATGTCCATCGCGCACTACAAGCAGTGAAAGAATATAATCAAGAATATCAGGGGTAACCTGCTGTGAGGCATCACTCCATGCACAATCAGGGTTGCAATGGCTCTCAACGATCAATCCATCAAAACCTAAGTCCATAGCTTGCTGACAAAGGGGGGCTATCAAATTGCGACGCCCACCGATGTGGCTAGGATCGCAAATAATGGGCAATTCAGGGATACGACGGCGTAGCTCAATAGGAATTTGCCACATAGGCGAATTGCGATACATCTTATTATCATAGCTTGAGAAACCTCGATGAATAGCTGCCAACCGCTTGATACCTACTTGGTTGAGGCGTTGTAAGGCACCAATCCATAGCTCTAAATCGGGATTAACTGGATTTTTCACGAGAACAGGCACATCAATGCCTTGCAAACTATCGGCTAATGCCTGCATAGCAAAGGGATTTGCTGAAGTGCGAGCACCCACCCATAAAATATCCATACTATATTTTAGTGCTAACTCCACATGCCCTGGTGTTGCCACCTCTGTACCCACAAGCATACCTGTTTCGTCTTTTACGCGCTTAATCCATGGTAAAGCTATCTCCCCATTACCCTCGAAGCCGCCGGGTTTTGTGCGTGGCTTCCATACCCCTGCACGAAACATGTGGCAACCTTTAGCAGCAAGACTTTTAGCTGTTTCCATAACTTGCTCCTCTGTTTCAGCCGAACAGGGCCCTGCTATCACAATAGGGCGCTCGTTGTCGCTGGGCAATTGTAAGGGTTCTAACTCGAGTTCCATAAGCTTATTTATTCTATTCTTCAATACTGTCTTATTTTATACGTTGTCGATATTGTTTTGTAAAGGTAAGCCTTTTTCCGAAAAAGAATGACTAAAAAAGCAAAAAATAGCAGATTTGAGCTTTTGTTTTGAGTTTCAAGTGGTTGTGGCAGTCGTTGGCTTTTTGTGGCATTCGTGAGGAAATGCGAAAATGGCGAATTTGAGAAGTAGAAACGCTTTCAAGTCATTACCTCAAAGAAACGCTCTAATAAGCATTTTTAACGGCTTCGGTTTTTACTTCTCAATTCTGCACAGGTTGTGAATTTGCCATGCAACTCTCATGATTTAATTTTGCACAGAACAAAAAGCAAGGAATTATGAGAAGTACATTCAAGACAGTCTTCTATGTAAACGGAAGCAAGGAGAGAAACGGAATTGTCCCTATCATGGGACGTGTGACAATCAACGGAACTATCGCACAGTTCAGTTGCAAGCTGAGCGTGACCAAAGCGATATGGGATGCCAAGGGCAACAGAGCCAAAGGCAGAAGCAAGGAAGCCAATGAGGTGAACTTTGCGCTTGATAACATCAAGGCTCAAATCGCTAAGCATTACCAACGGCTTTCCGACCGTGAGGCGTTCGTTACCGCTGAAATGGTGAGAAACGCATATCAAGGCATAGGCACGGAGTATGAGACATTACTCAGAGCTTTTGACAAGGAGAACGCAGCCTTTGCCCAACGCGTGGGAAAAGACCGAGCTGTCCGAACCTACCGCAAGTATCTGACGGTAAGAAAGTACGTTGCCGAGTTCATCAAATTTCAGTACAAGCGCAGCGATATGTCCATGAATGAGCTTACCGAGGAGTTCATCCGTGATTTTTGTCTGTATTTGAAGAATGTCATTGGACTCACGCAATCTACCATTTGGATATACTCCATACCATTGAAGCATATCGTCACGGCAGCACACTACAACGGCAAGATACAGAGAAATCCGTTTGCCATGTACCACGTTGCCCCAGACCACAAGGAGCGTGAGTTCTTGACAGAGGAAGAATTGGACATATTTGCAGGAATAGAGTTGGAAAATCCCAACTTTGCTTTTGCGAGAGACTTGTTTATGTTTGGTTGTTGGACAGGTATCTCTTTCGTTGACATCAAGAATCTTACAGAGGACAATGTTGCCATTATAAGTGGGTCTCCATGGATAGTTTCTCAGCGTCAAAAGACAGGCGTACCATTCAAAATTAAACTGATAGATGCAGCCATACAGATAATTGAACGTTACAAGCCATTGAGAAAAGATATGCACTTGTTTAATATTGGCTCACTTGACATGGTAAACAAGCGTATAAAGAAAGTGGCAAAAATGTGTGGCATCAAGAAGCGAATTTCATTTCATGTAAGCCGGCATTCGTTCGCAGTTTTGGCTTTAAACTACGGTATGCCGATAGAGAGTGTAAGCAAGATACTGGGACATACGGACATCGCCACAACACAAATTTACGCAAAGGTGACAAGTACTAAATTGGAGCATGACATATCAGCTTTTGAAAGTCGAATCAAGGGGCATATGCCGACAATGGGGGGAATGGCATGAAAAGGACTGTAATCACCGTGGACGGAAATGGAATGTTATCCATTCCGTCCAACTTGCAAGACTTGTGGATGAGTGAGGGTGAATTGGTTGATATGCTCCATGTCACCGCCCCGAAACTCCATGCTGTGATAAGGTCGATATACGAGGAAGGTTTGTTGCCCATGTCGGAGGTACAACAGAAACAGGAAACCTCCAAGGGCATTTGGCAAACGATGTATGGTTTCCCGATGGTTGTTGCCCTTTGTTTCCGTATAGGCTCTTATGGTGCTGTTCGGTTTCGGGACACCATCATGAAGAAGTTGTACGGGGCAAAAGAGAAAAGTAGTGTCATTGTCCTACAATTCAGTGGAGGAACAACCGCCTTTAGTTGAATGTCCTCTTGCTTGTTTGTTGGCTTGGCGCTGTCGTACTGTCGTGAATAAGTACTGAAGCATAAGCATGACATTCTTACTTGTAGGGGGATGAGTTCTGTTCATAAAAATGACGGACAAAACACCCCTTATTTTTGTTGAATTGTTGAATATGATGAAAGAAGTATTGAACATCAGGCATTTACGGCTCAACATATTCTCAACAAATCTCTCAACAAAAGAAAGATAATGTTGAAAAGAGAAAACCATGAACACCATTCCTTTCTTTCTTTTTTGCCCAGTAATTTGTTGTGTAGAGCTATTTGTTGAGAGTTTGTTGAGGGTATAAGTGGTTGGTTCTCATAAAGATAATACCTATCTTCAACAATTCAACGTTTTACATGCCCTCACTTGGTACGCTGTAAAATGTGCTTGTGGATTAATTGGCAACCGCTCTATTCTCCGAAATGGTTGCAGCAACGTTCCTTGGAGGCTTTGCGCCTCCAGCCACTTGGGCGAACCTCCGCAGTGTTTTAGCATGGCATTAGATTTATGCAGACTATACCGAGGACACACAGCACACATAACACACTCGGCATAGTTCACAAAGGAAATCAACAACACACAATTGAAACACTTGGCAAGTTTCACACTGAAAATATCACCTTTTCCTTTGCAAACTCCATGTACAAAGTAGCTTGTGTCTGTGACCTTGTTCTTTCAATGTGGCAGCTTTGATGTTTGGCGTAAATTGAGAGAATTAAGGTCTGCAACCTTGGGCATGGAAAGCCGAAAGGCAAATATCTCGTCTTTTGTTCTTAGAGGAGGGAGCGAGGTTATGTTTCGGGAACCCCAAAACTCCTCGCTCCACCATGAGGGTGGAGAATTTTTGCTCCCGATGGTCGCAGAAAATGAGTATACCAACTATAAACAGTATGTCGAATTACAAGCATGCATGAACAAGCCAGGAGAAAGGGTGGAAAACTGCCCACTAAAAGGATTCGCAAGCTGTCAAAGTTTGACACGAAGAAATTCTCTCTGCCAAGCTACGAGGTATTGAAATTGATGGCGAGAAAAACCAATCGCAAGTTGGCTGAGTATATCCGTGAGTCCACCTTGAACGGCAAGATAGTCCGTAGAAACAACACTGAAATGAGACCATAGTCTCGGTAGGGCATAGATTTAACCAGTTTATCCTCTAATCACATATTCAAATTCATCAAAATTCTCATACCCTAATTCTTCTAAGACTTGACGACTGTGTTTTCTGTCCTCTTCAGTGTTGAACTTGGGTATAATGGGGAGACGGAGGGTGATTTTATCTTTATGTTTGGCATGGGAGTAGAGCCAGACAAGGTTCTCAATAACTTGCTGATTGCCCTTGCCGGTATAGGCTTGGTAGATGGCAGGTGTCATGTCCTTGATGTCGATGATGAAGGAGTCGATGAAGGAGATGACTTCCTCCAAGTGATGGCGAGGCACGTTGAGGCCCGTCTCCATCGTAAACTGCCATCCCTCAGGACATTGCTCGCAAAATTCCTTGATGAATGCGCTTCGCAAGAGTGGTTCGCCTCCACCAAAGCAGATGCCGCCTCCTGTCGCCAAGAAATAAAGATTGTCCATCTCCACGTTCATCATCAGCAGTTCCGTGTCCATCTCCTGCCATACGCCGTCGGCTTCGAGGCATTGGGGATTGAGGCAATACTTGCAATGGAGAGGGCATCCATGGAATGCCACGAGGGTGGTGACACCCTCGCCGTCTATCGTAAGGCGGTGGCGGTCGATGCAAATGAGTGGGGCGGTCTTCATTTTATTCTAATCTAAAGGTAACGGGGACTGTATATTTCGTTTTTACGGCCTTGCCATTTCGCTTGGCAGAATTCCATTTCGGCATACTTTTCACTACCCGAATGGCTTCCTCGTCGAAGGTAGGGGAAATGCTTTTCATCACCTTGATGTCACTCAGGGTTCCGTCTTCATTGACAGTGAAACCAACAATGACTCTTCCTTGTATATTGCAATCTCCTTGTATGTTTGGATAGCGGAGATTTTGGGCGATGTATTGCATCAATGCAGCTGAACCGCCAGGGAATGATGCCATTTCCTCGATTGCTGCGCCAAATAGCTTGCTGCTCTTGGTGGAGTCTGATGCGACGGTTTGTTGGATGATGGCGGTCTTACCATCATTCGTGTACTTTTCTTGCTTTGCTTCTTCTGAATGAGTATCTTTCTTGATGATAGGAGCTGTTCCTCTGATAACTGCGACTTCCCCCAAGACATCTCTGCTTTCTGTCAAAGTGATAATATTGAGTTTCTCTTGGCTCATTTTTGTGATTTTGATGATTCTGTCTTGCATGCCAAGATATTTCACGGTGATTATATCTTCTTTCTCCACCTCGATAGTAAAGTTTCCATCTTTGTCAGCAATAGTCTTGCTGCCAGAAATTTTTGCCGTAATCGTGGCTCCTACTTGTGGATCTCCTTGCTCGTCAATGAGATGCCCTTGTACAAAAAGTACTCCTTTCTTGTTTAGTGCTTCTTTTTCTTTGAGGAGGACGGAATCGTTTGGCGTATATTCTTGAAATAGAATAGGGAGGGTTTTCTCTGATATAGAACTATAATATCCCTTCTGGGTGGCGCATGATGTGGTGGATGCGGCGAGGGCGGTGATTCCCAATGCCACTCCTGCGACCTTGATGGCTTTCCCGGCCATTTGTCTGATTCTCAACTCATGTTCCAGGTCTCTCACGTCTTGCTCACATCTTGGGCAAGTTCCCTTGCATTCGCCCTTGAAGTGGCATTCTTCGGGCGAATAGTCTATCCCATTGGCATCCGCTATTTGTTTGCGAATAGCCTTGAGGGTATCGCATATGTTGCGTCCTTTGGTTTTCATAAATTGATATTTTTAGGTGTTCAACATTCCCTTTATTTACAAAATGGGTATATTGTTACTCCTTAGTCATAAATTCTAAAAATACCCATTTTTATAATTCTAATTTCAAAAGTACGAAAAACAATCTACAAACGAGAAAATTTTGCTTTGTATTGTTAGAAAGGGAATTGCATTTAACATTTCTCATGTTTTTAATGCTGTATATGAAACTTATATGTGTTTCTTTAGATATTGTACAGTTGCATTTCTGAGACATTTTCCGACCATAATTTAATAATCTATAAAAACAACGCAAAAGATGTTATTTCTCAGATTTTAAATTTATCTTTGCAATCGTAACAGAGTTGTTTGACAAGCAAGGCAAACTTATGTATAATGAAGAAGTTGGTACTATTGCCAAGTCATTACCTCTATTGAGGTGAACTATTCATAAATAGCTCATTTTAAGCTGTTCAGTAGATTTTAGCAGAATTTTTCCGAAAAACATAGTCTTTCAAGCGGTAAAAACTTATCATTTGCATCATAAAAGATAAGCGATTAAGTATAAAAATAAATTATTTTTGATTGCTTTTTAATTTGTTTTTATTTTATTTTTAATTTATTTTTCAATTAAAAATAAATTATTTTTCTTTTTAAAAATTTACTGTTTATCACATTAAACACCACCTATAGCTACAAGAAAGGTCATCGCTGCTAAGTAGAAAGCTTAGTTATTTTGATTGATAATAAAGTTTTTATACATAATCATATACCACAGAACTTTTGCTCAATGTCTTTATTATTATTCAAAATAAAAACGATCCCGCTCTTAATAGAGAGGGACCGTTTCGATGGTATTTTAAATGGTATTAAGATAAATCATAAGTAAAAACTCTATGCCACTTTCTGCTCTGCAAACATTTTCTATATGGCAGTTAGCAAGAAGATGCATACCAAAGTCTTTATTTGTCTAATTTGCGTATTTTGTTAGTACAAAAGTATAGTATTTTTACAAGTTATACAAATTTTTGATCGTAAAAAGATAAAAAAATAATCATATTTCTTTTTATCAATCCTATTCGCATATAAAGACACATTATTTAATAATAGCGTAATATTATAGGTTTTATCACTAATTAAAATTAAAATACTTGGTTATTACTCTCCTTATATCTATTTTTGCAACAAGATGAGAAAAAAAATATCTTTCATAATAGCAGCTGCGTTGAGCATACCAATGTATGCACAACAAGAGGTAAAAGCAAGTGCGGTAGATACTGTACGAGTTGCGCCTATTGAGTCTTCCCAACTACGTGGAGCACGCGAGGCAACAGTGGAAGAGAAGGAATTTGCTAAACAGCTAGCAAAACAAAGAGAAGAGCAAAGACAGGTGGACTACAATTTGCCTGTAGTAGATAAAAATGGGCAAGCCATTACAAGCACCGACTTCTATTGTCCTGTATGGGATTATGGCACGTGGCGTTTGCATCCGGGATTGAACGTCAATTTGGGTGCTTCGGCATTCTATAACACTGGAAAAGGCTACTTTCATGGGGGTGGTTTTTCGCAAGATGTGTCGATGCAATATGTTACCAACCTATCGCCAAAACTAACCCTTGCAGTGGGTGGTTATGTTAATCACCTCACTTATAAAGGCGACAATTACTACGTGGGAGGTGTAAACGCTATGCTTGGCTATCACTTTAACGAGCATTGGAGTGCGTATGCTTTCGTGCAGAAGGCTTTCTCTAGCAATAACACGGGTACGCTCTTCGGTTATAACAACTACTATTCACCCTATTGGGGCGGTTATGGTGGTATGGGCTTTGGCGCTATGGCTTATGGATATGCTGGTATGGGTATGGGCTATGGTATGATGAATACACGCTACATGGATCGTATTGGTGGAGGTGTTACCTATCAATGGGGGGAACATAATCAAAACGCCATTTCCATAAACGTGGAGTTTGATCGTTTGCCTAGCCATCGAGATAACTTCTATAACGTGCAGCGTTACGACTACCCTGTGCGCCCATAGGAAAGCATTCTACAAAAAATAAAAATCCCTTAATAGATTTTTCGGTATCTATTAAGGGATTTTTCGGTAATATAGCACGTATGAAAAAGAGCTACATTTATAGTTAAAGAGTACTTTATTCAAAGTAATATAAGAATGTAGCTAAGCCCTCTAAAGCTGGCTTACGCTGTCCTTCTATCTCTATTTGGAATTTAATGCCTGCACGACAAATACCGCGTAAGTTCTCGATACTATCAAGGGTGGTAACAAGTCGAACACGTGAGCCAGTGATGACAGGAGTACCAAAGCGCATCTTTTCCATTCCATAGTTGACCATCATCTTCAGATTGTTCACCTTAATAATTTGGTTCCACATGTGAGGAAGTAAAGAAAGGGTAAGATAACCATGAGCGATAGTACTCTTATAGGGACTTTCCACCTTAGCACGTTCTGGGTCTACGTGGATCCATTGATGGTCAAGCGTGGCATCGGCAAAGAGATTGATGCGTTCCTGATCTACTGTAAGCCATTCGCTTTCACCTAACTTTTTACCCAAGTATGATGCAAACTCATCATAGCTACTTACTACTAGTTGTTCCATTTTGCTTTTGCTTATGTTATTTTATTTAATGCTAATTTTAGTGATTACAAAAGTAATAAAATAAAACGAAAAAACGATTTCCTTGTCTTAGGAAATCATTTCAAAGGAGAAACTATCTTAAACCCAGATCGGTCATTTGACCGCAAAGGTTTTTGTAATGGTTGAAATCTTATATTTTATCGAGCAAGAGTTATCTAACTGTTATGAGTATTACTACATAGTTGCTATAATGATACACAGAAGTGTGTACAGATCAAACTTGAAAATGATAATAGGGCTATCTCTGTGAATGCAGAAAAATAAATAAGCGTATTTATGTTTTTTTACTAAGAAAATATTGTATATTAGTTAAAAAAATAGTTTATTTGCAATAGATAAGAAATATAATAAACTATATACGCTATGGAAGAAAAGAAGAATAAACTAACATCACACTTCCCCAATTGGGATTTACTCTCCCCCGAACAGCAAAAACTACTTGTTGCAGAAAGAACTATACAAAAGTTTAAAGCGTATGATAAGGAGAGAACCGAATATGTGCATAATCTTGAAATAGCCTATAATGAGCTTAAAGGCAAGTATGATTATATCACCGAGCAGTATTATGCTGAACAAGAAGAGCCCAAATCTAAGAGAGAGGCAAAAAGGAGGCATAAGCTAGAACTCTACGATAAGATAATACAAGGAGAAGCTGCCCAAAACTTTATGAAAAAGAATATGGACGGCGATGAATATACTGAGGACTTCAAAAAGCTTATGGATACATACTCATTAGCCTCAAAAATAGAGGAGGTGAAAAGGTTACATTCTTCCATTTCTCTATATAAAAAACGCAATAGAGAACTTGCAAGGCAACTCTTTGAGACATGCAAAGAGCTTAGAGAGTTTAAAGAAAGGATTGCTAATCAGCCTTAGGTATCCTATAAAAGGTGGAGAAAATGATACCCAAGAGCGAAACTGCTCCTATCTATAAACGCCTTTACATACTTAGAAAGCAGAAAACCGACTAAGCGTAGAGCGGAATACGGGAATCGAACCCGCCTCCCAGGCTTGGGAAGCCCGTGCACTACCGATGTGCTAATTCCGCAATATGAGCCGATACCGGGACTCGAACCCGGGACCTACGCATTACGAATGCGTTGCTCTACCAACTGAGCCATATCGGCGATAAGCCTTTGTAAAGATAATGGTATGCCATCGTCTTATCTTGTTTTATGATGATCTAAAACTAGGCTCATTACTCAAACGTGATGCAAAGATACAATATAAAATAAATGTAAGCAAATTTATTTTTCTCTTTTTATTTCTCAGCTATCGTTTGCATTAAGATCTTTGCAACTTCTGATATGCCATATTTATCTAGTAAGGCTTTATCACGTTCAAACTCATATTCAAACGTAGTCTTAGGATATTTACCACGAGCCATCCAAAGTCTAAACAAGTCGATTGCTTCGTTTAACTCTCCTTTAAACCAGCGTGAATAACCAGCGTTAAGATAATCCTCTGCCTTTATAGGCTCCATCTCTAGTAGTTCGGTATATACAGAATATGCCTTTTCAAGGTTATTATCATTGAGCAACACCCATGCTAATAAGCGTTTTACGTTTTTATTATCATGGTGTTCGTAATCGAGCTTAAAAATTTGTTCCTTAGCCGCTGCAAGCTTGTCCCCATGTAAAAGACAAAGCGTATAGTTAAGCACGTAAGAAAGGTTGTCAGGATGTGCTACCATTAGTTGTTGATAAAGTTCTTCGGCTTTATCGTAAATATTGATACCTAACAAGCCTTTTGCATAACCTTCTACAGCCCACTCGTTAGTCGGATCTAGTTCTATCGCTTTTTCAAACTTATCGAAGCTCACCATAGGCAAAGAAGCGTATGCAGAAAGTGCATAGTAGTTGGAAGTTTCTTCATGGAAAGTATGTAGCAAACTAAGCGTTTCATGCTTCATCTTACGCTTATAGAGTTGGAAAGCGATCTTTAGCTTATAACGATCAAGCCCTGTATTCTTAAACACATTATGCGCAAAGAAGAGTACATTTGGTGTGTCGGCAATGACCTTTTCGATATTAAACGGATTGACTACATCGGTCAATGCTGGGTAAAGTTGGAAGAAACGATAAAGATCCTGAATAAACATTCGCCGTATATAGGCAGGCTGCTGCAACTGTTCTACCCCTATACCACCCATTGGCATCAATGTAGCATCTCCACTAATGGCTTCTTTTATCTGTGGTGGTATCTTATCAATAACAGCACCAAGGGCGCAAGTAAACGAATACTTATCCGACTCACAGAAAGCTCCATTCTTAACAAAGGAGTCGATTATTTTACTAGAATCTATCTTTTCACGTACAAAACGAAGTTCAGGATGCTCGATATAGAAAGGTGAAAACCAAGTAACTATTGATCGGAATATAGGGAAAGACTTCATCTGTCGGAAACCACCAAAATAGACATCGGAGCCGTTACGATACATCTCCCCCATTTGATTGATCTTCATTTCCATCTTCTCCATCATCTCTTCTTCGTCATGTGTATGGAAGATGTTTTCTAAATCGGTCTTATCATCAATATTAACGCCTAAGCGATCGTTTTGTGCATGCTGCGCTTTGAGGATGTCAGGCATAATATTTCGCTCAATCTCTGCATTGTCTTTCTTAGCATCTTTATTAAGCAAGAATTGTATTTGGAGATCACGTAAATCCTTAGCGATAGCCTTTTGACTACAAAGGCTAGCCACTAGTGTGCTGAAATCGTCGTAAAGGAAGCCCTCACGATTGAGCATCAACACCCACCCTACTAATGCTCTTTGGCGCACACTTTCCTCCATTGCCTTTTGATAAACGGTGGTGAGCAGCTTAAACTTATTGATATCAAACTGGTTTATACCACTCATCATAATGCCCGCTACCAATATTTGCTGATCAATAACATCTACTGTTGGTGATAAAAGAAGTGTTTCATAGAAGTTTCGATCGTCTTCACTCCATTGTAACGAAACGATAATTGTAGCGAAGAGACGCTCAATAAATATTAAATGTCGACTATATAACTCCTCTTGTTTTTGCTTTCTTACAGCTTCTTGCTCTAGTGAAAGCAATGCCACATCCGAGACAAAGCTCTCTAAAACAGTGCGCAAAAAATCATAACTCGTATTCAAATGATCGCTTTTATGGAAAGCATCTATATATATAGGTGTGTGTTTACAGCGCCAACTCACCATCAAGTTAGCTGTAACGACATATAAACGCTGCAATAAAGTGATATAAAGAGCTTCACGATGAGGATCTTCAAAGTTTTTTTCCATGTATTCAAGCATTAAGCCAAAGTTGGTCTTAATGGCTTCAAACTCATCGTGTCCAGCCAATGAAGGATGCTCACGAAATAGTTTATCAAGCGGCTTTATCGCTCCATAAACATGCTTTTTCCTTAGCTTTTTGAGGGCTTTGTCTAAAAGTTCTTTTGCGTTCAACGGTAATTGTATTAAGAATGAAAACTTAGAAAAATATTGTTTTTATTGCCTTATTTTAGCTACATAATCCATAGCCTTTAGCAAATCTACCTGACGAGGTCGTTCTGTCTTTGTATATTTAATAGTAGGCAAAGCATTAACCTGTGCATCGGTTAATCCCATATATTTCTTAATCAAGGCAGCATAATACTTCACCCCCCTTTCATTGATTAGCTCAATGGCTTTATTATACGCTTCGGCAAAAGCCGTTTCTTGACTACTACGATCCTCATTATCCATAATAGCTAATACCCCTAAGCTAATACCACTCTCCGAAGTGTCATATAAAAGGATATTATCCCCCTGCATTGCCACTGTGGCTTGTGGTTCCTGAAACCAGTAAGCATCAATCTCATGGTTGGCAAGCATCTTCAATCGAACAAAGACATCATTGATCTGCGCACGGAACACCTTATACTTTGGTTCTGCTTTTTTAAGTACTTTATCGGTGAAAAGATCGGTTGCAGAGAAGCGTGTCATCGCCAAAATCTTATCGCTAAGTTGAGCTAATTTCATTACCTTTGACTGGCGATCGGCTATAAGTTTCCAACTAGCATTCGTACTTGTCAAGTAGTGCATCAACACCTTCTTTCTTCTTTTGAGGCGTTCAGTCCTCACTAAGTCGGAGAAAGCTGCTTGCACACGGTGGCGGATCATTGCTGTGTCGCAATCCATCTGTGCATTATATTCCTTCAAACGAATATCCACCTTAGCAGTATCGTATAGCAAACTATCTTTCAGTAAATAAGCAGGAAGGCAGTCTAACGTAGGCATTACTGCTACTTTAAATGCAGCTTGATATTTAGCAAGCTCTGCTTTCTTCTTGGCTTGCTGTTCTGAAGCTTGTTGCTCGGCAGATTTTCCACAGCTAACAAGCATTAAAATTGTCAGAAATAATAGATAACTTACACGTTTCATATTAATGCAAAAGTAAGCATTAATTTTGTAACTAAGAAAAATCTTCTTACTTTTGTCGTAATATGGCAAAGGACAAAATAGCGTATGTTTGCAGCAATTGCGGACATGAAAGTGCAAAATGGATAGGTAAATGTCCTAATTGTGGACAATGGAACACCTTTAAAGAGTTTAGGGTAGCAACAGATAGTGGTACTTCGGCTGCTAAAAATGCTGCCACAATGTTACGAAATGGTACTACAGGGGCAAGAGCTAACCTTACTAACAAACCTCAACGATTGCGCGATATTTCCTCAAAAGACGATCCTCGCATTGACATGAACGATAGCGAACTCAATCGTGTTTTGGGTGGAGGTATGGTGCCTGGTAGTATTATCTTGTTGGGTGGAGAGCCGGGTATAGGTAAGAGTACGCTTACCTTGCAAACCATTCTTCACCTCAACCTAAGTGTTCTCTATGTGAGTGGAGAAGAAAGTCCACATCAAATAAAGATGCGTGCCGAACGCATTACAAAAGATATTCCTGAAAATGTGGTAATCCTTTCAGAAACATCGCTCGAACATATCTTTGAACATGCTAAAGATGTAAAGCCCCAACTATTGGTAATCGACTCTATACAAACTATTGCCACAGAAGATGTTGATAGTAGTCCTGGAAGCGTTACACAGGTGCGCGAGTGTGCTTCTGCCCTCCTCCGCTTTGCCAAAACGAGTGGTATTCCTGTAATATTGATAGGTCATATCAACAAGGAAGGTACCATTGCAGGCCCAAAGATTTTAGAGCATATTGTTGATACAGTAATCCAATTTGAGGGCGATCAGCATTATATGTATCGCATTTTGCGTAGCATTAAAAACCGTTTTGGCTCCACTTCAGAGCTAGGTATTTACGAAATGCAACAACAGGGATTACGACAAGTGAGCAATCCGTCAGAGTTGCTACTCACGGGCGACCATGAAGGACTATCAGGAGTAGCCATATCGAGTGCCATAGAGGGGGTGCGCCCCTTCTTAGTCGAGACACAAGCCTTAGTGTCATCAGCTGCTTACGGCACACCACAACGCTCTGCCACAGGCTTCGATGGTCGCCGACTCAATATGTTGTTGGCTGTACTTGAAAAGCGAGTAGGCTTTAAAATCATGCAGAAAGATGTGTTCCTCAATATTGCTGGTGGCTTGCGTGTTACTGATATGGCAATGGATTTGAGTGTGATAGCTGCCGTTATCTCTTCTAATCTTGATATGCCTATAGAGCAAGGTTGGTGTATGTGTGGAGAAGTAGGCTTGAGCGGTGAGGTGCGCCCCGTCAATCGCATAGAGCAACGTATTGCAGAAGCCGAAAAATTAGGTTTCAAAGACATCATCATTCCTAAGTATAACACACAAGGATTAACAGGAAAATACACCATAAAGATCCATCCTGTACGCAAGGTGGAGGAAGCCATTCGCGAACTTTTCGGATAAAGCGCAATACCTAATAATAGGTATTTTTATAGGGAATACGGAATATATTTATTTATATTCCGTCTAATTTTTGTATCTTTGCTCATCAATTAGTGTGCTAACAAAATCGCAATTTGTAAATATAGCGATTTTTCTCACTACGTACGAAAGAAGAAAAGCAATGAAATTAGCTAATTTGAAAACAGGCGACTCTGCCATTATCATAAAAGTTTTAGGACATGGTGGCTTCCGTAAACGCATCATAGAAATGGGATTTATCAAGGGAAAGAAAGTGGAAGTATTGCTCAATGCTCCACTCCAAGACCCTGTAAAATACAAGATTATGGGCTATGAAGTGAGCCTACGCCATAGCGAAGCCGAACAAATAGAGGTACTTTCAGAATATGAAACGGAGGACTTCAAGCAAAATACTACCAACAACCAGCAAACCATCGTTGCCGATAAGGACGACACTTTAGACAAAGTGCTTAGCCCTATTGACCTCAATGCTGCTGTCGATCAGCAACACAAGACCATTTCTGTGGCACTCGTGGGCAACCCTAATTGCGGAAAAACATCCCTCTTCAACTTTGCTTCGGGGGCACATGAACGTGTGGGCAACTACTCGGGGGTAACCGTTGATGCTAAAGTGGGGTATGCCGAGCAAGACGGTTATCGGTTTAACCTTGTCGATCTGCCTGGCACTTACTCGCTCTCGGCTTATAGTCCTGAAGAGCTTTATGTACGCCAGCAGCTCACCGATAAGACCCCCGATATTGTTATTAATGTTATAGACACATCCAACTTAGAGCGAAACCTTTATCTAACCACGCAACTTATTGATATGAATATACCTATGGTATGTGCGCTCAATATGTTTGATGAGACTGAAAAGCGTGGTGATAACATTAACGAAGCACAACTTTCTAAACTTTTTGGTACACCGATGATCCCTACTTCTTTTGTGTCAGGGCGTGGTGTTAAGGAGCTTTTTCAGAAAGTAATTGATGTGTATGAAGATCATGAAAGTGCTTTTTCTGGTTATCGTCATATCCATATCAACCATGGACACGAGATAGAACATGGTATCAAAGATATTCAAGAACATCTGAAACAATATCCCGACATTCGCTTACGCTATTCTACACGCTATCTTGCTATCAAACTCTTAGAGCATGATAAGCATGTGGAAGACTTCATAAAAACACTGAATGATGCCACCGAGATACTCAAACACCGCAACGAAGCAGAAGCGCGTGTTAAGGAAGAAACGGGTAATGATAGCGAGACAGCTATTATGGATGCGAAATATGGATTTATCAATGGTGCGCTCAAGGAGGCTAATTATCAAACGGGTAAAAATAAGAACACTTATCAAACCACCCATCTCATTGACCAAATACTCACAAACAAGTATTTGGGCTTCCCCATCTTCTTTCTCATTCTCTTTGTGATGTTCACGGCTACCTTTACCCTCGGACAATATCCTATGGACTGGATTGATGCAGGGGTAGCGGCATTAGGCGAACTCATTGAGACCCATTTCCCCGCAGGACCACTAAAGGATATGCTCATTGGGGGGATTATTGGTGGTGTAGGACAGGTCATTGTGTTTTTACCCCAAATACTTATCCTCTACTTTTTCATATCCTATATGGAAGACTCAGGCTATATGGCACGTGCTGCCTTCATAATGGATCGCTTGATGCACAAGATAGGACTTCATGGGAAATCGTTCATTCCCCTTGTTATGGGCTTTGGCTGTAATGTGCCAGCCGTTATGTCTACCCGCACTATAGAGAGCAAACGAAGCCGACTCATTACCATGCTCATTCTCCCTATGATGAGCTGTTCGGCACGTCTCCCTATTTATATTATGATAACAGGTTCGTTCTTTGCCATGCGCTATCGCTCGCTTGCTATGCTCTCGCTCTATGTTATAGGCATTCTGGTAGCTGTTATTATGAGTAAAATCTTCTCCAAATTCTTAGTAAAAGGTGAAGATACTCCTTTCGTTATGGAGCTTCCACCCTATCGCTTCCCTACATGGAAAGCCATCGGACGACACACGTGGGAGAAGGGCAAGCAATATCTCAAGAAGATGGGCGGCATTATCCTTGTGGCTTCACTTTTTGTTTGGGCATTGGGTTATTTTCCTATGAATGACAATCCCACTCTCACCGAACAGCAGCGACAGGAACAAAGCTATATTGGGCGATTGGGTAAAACCATAGAACCTCTTTTTCTCGCACAGGGCTTTAGTTGGCGATTAGATGTTGGCTTGATTGCTGGTGCTGGAGCAAAAGAGATAGTGGCCTCTACGATGGGAGTACTTTATACAGAGGATAGCAGTTATGCTAATGACACCCACTATAACGATAACAACAGCAAATACGAATCGCTCCATCGTCAAATCACTGCCGATGTGGCTAAAGCACGTGGTATTAGTTTTGAGGCTGCCGAACCTATAGCCACCCTCACTGCTTACTGTTTTTTGCTCTTTGTCTTACTCTATTTTCCTTGTATTGCCACCATTGCTGCAGTAAAAGGTGAAACGGGCAGTTGGCTTTGGGCGTCGTTTAGTGCTATTTATACGACAGTCCTCGCTTGGATTGTTAGTGCTGCTGTGTTTAGAGTAGGCTTGCTGTTTATATAAATATTTCACACAATATCATTATAGCTTACCTGTGGCTTATACATTTTGGTTCATCAGGAATTTGGAGTGATAGATATAATCAACGTTGTCGTAGAAGAAAACAAGTCTCCATTACAACACCTTTATATAGAAGGGGTTAACGATGTCGCACAGCAGTTCGGCGACACCGACTTTAGAAAAGCTTGAATTATGATTTTTCGTTTTTGTAAAATGGCTTTTTATAAGCTTTTAGTGGAGGCTATTACTTCGTAACTATATGAATATAAGGGATTATGGTTCATCACTCCAAATTTCGGAAGAACTCTTATTATTTAGGTATTTTGGTCATAATATGTACTTTTTCTTTATATGGTTAGCTGTTATATGATCTTTTTTCCACCTTATTATATATAAACATCGAAAACGAACCTACTTATCATGCCTTTTTCGTATCTTTGCATAGATAAATAAGACATTAATGGAAATAAATAAGTTGCCCCTATTGGGCAAAACACTTTTTGAGCTAAAGCAAGTTGCAAAAGAGCTTGGTTTGCCAGCCTTTGCTGGCAAACAAATGGCAGAATGGCTATACGTGAAGCATGTAAAAAGCATTGACGAGATGACAAACATCTCAAAGGCTAATCGCGAAAAGCTAGAAAGTGTATATACGATAGGCTGTAAAGCCCCTATTGATGCGCAACACTCACAGGACGGAACTATAAAATATCTTTTTCCTACTGAGAGGGGAAAGTTTGTAGAAACGGTGTATATCCCCGATGAAGATCGCGCTACGCTGTGTGTATCGTCTCAAGTAGGTTGCAAGATGAATTGTTTGTTCTGTCAAACAGGTAAGCAAGGTTTTGAAGGAAGCCTATCAGCAACCGATATTCTTAATCAGATTTACTCTTTACCAGAGCGCGATAAGCTTACCAATATTGTTTTCATGGGGCAAGGCGAACCTATGGATAACCTTGATAATGTGCTTCGTACCACCGAGCTAATGACAGCGGAATATGCCTACGCATGGTCGCCAAAGCGCATTACAGTGAGCAGTGTGGGTTTGAAGAGTAAGCTAAAACGCTTCTTAGACGAGAGCCAATGCCATGTAGCTATCAGTATGCACTCGCCACTACATGAACAACGCGAAGAGATAATGCCAGCAGAAAAGGGTATGCGCATTCAAGAGGTAGTCGACTTATTGCGCAATTACGACTTCTCGCATCAGCGTCGTTTGTCGTTTGAATACATCGTCTTTGGTGGAAAGAATGACAGTATGGAGTATGCAAAGGCGATAGTAGACCTTGTAAAGGGCTTAGATTGTCGTTTCAATTTGATCCGCTTCCACCAAATCCCCAACGTACCATTGAAGGGAGCCGATCGTGAGACTATGGAAAAGTTTCGCGATTATCTCACCAAGCATGGTGTGTTTACTACTATCCGTGCAAGTCGTGGTCAGGATATTTTTGCGGCTTGTGGTCTACTCTCTACTGCAAAAAAACAAGGTAATGTGTAGATCATTCTGCTATATATCAGCCGTACTTGTAACAGCTATACTCATATTGGCAAGCTGCAAACAAGTAAACACTCGCCCCAAAAGTGTAGGTAAGCCTTATGAGGTTTTGGTGGTGGGCGATGTTGATAATATAGTAGATAGTGTGCTTTCAACTCCCACTCCAGGTCTGCCACAAGCAGAACCACTAATGGATGTCATTCACGCAAAGCAACTAACTTCGGACAATAATAATTTCAGAACGATTATTGTGGTCAATATGGATAATGTACCGAAGAAAGTGGCTGAAGCGCATAGTGTGGAAAAAGCAAACGAGTTTGTAGATAATCAGCAAACACTCTATATCTTTGCATCAGATAAGAAAGCACTTAAAGAAATCACGCAGAAGCTCCGTCGCACAATTTTGACAACAGAGATAGCTCGCGAGCAGCGTAATCTTGCACAAAAACCGAATATTAAAGCAGCAGCTTTAGTAAAGAAAATGTTTGGTAAGACAATGCTTATTCCACAAGAGCTGACAGCAAGTAAAGCAGGAAAAGACTTTCTTTGGTTATCCAACAATACTGCTGAGGGTATGCTGAATATCTGCTTTTATTATGTAGATGCAAAAAGGTTTGAGACACAGCATGATAGTATCATGCAAAGAAACATACAAGGCACACAAAAAGGCGACTATCTAAGTATTGCTACTTTAGCAACACGCATTGTAAACAAAGATACTAAAAACACCACCATTCGTGGTATATGGCGGATGAGACAAGAAGCAATGGGTGGTCCATTCGTTACTTATATCCTTCATAATGTGAAAAAACAGGGTAAGTGTTTGGCTGTAGAGGCTTTTCTCTTTGCACCAGAAAAGGAAAAACGCAATAGAATGAGACGGCTAGAAGCAGCACTTTATACACTACATTAAACTAGAAAACATTTAGAAAAATATATTATACAATAAATTCATTTTATAGAATGGAAAATAATAAAAAACTACGTGTAGCTATCACTCATGGTGATACGAACGGAATTGGATATGAGCTTATTTTTAAAACCTTTGCCGAACAGGAGATATTGGAACTTTGTACGCCTATTATATATGGCTCGCCAAAGGTGGCTACATATCATCGCAACGCATTAGATATTGAGGCCAACTTTACAATTATTAATGATGCCTCGGATATAAAAGACGGTAGAGTAAACTTGCTTCCCGTATTTGACGAGGAAATAAAGGTGGAATTAGGAGTAGCTACAGAGGAGTCGGGCAATGCAGGATTGGTTGCTATTGATCGTGCTTTAGAGGATTATAAACAGGGCTTGTTTGATGTGCTTATTACTTGTCCACTAGAGAATAACGACAAGTTCCATTTCAGTGGTCAAAGTAGGTATATCAATGATCACCTTGGAATTATGGAACAGGGATTAACCGTCTTGGTAAATGAAGGTATGCGCATAGCATTGGCTACTCGCAACTTGCCGCTAAAGGATGTATGTGAGTACCTAACAAAGGAGATTCTTGTGAGGCAAGCTACCCTACTCTATGAAAGTTTAAAGCGCGACTTCTGCCTATCTTGTCCACGTATAGCCTTGCTAGGCATTAATCCCAAAGCTGGCGATAACGGATTATTAGGATCGGAAGAGATAGAACTTATTCAACCAGCCATTGAGCAGCTCGCAGCTAACGGCATTCAAGCTTTTGGTGCGTACGCAGCAGATACGCTTTTTGGCAATGGCGATTACACCCAATTTGATGCTATCCTTGCAATGTATTATGAACAAGCTTTTACACCTTTCCGCACTATCCCTATAGGGAATGGTATCAATTACACAGCAGGGTTATCGCTTATTCGCACTGCTCCAGATATGCCTAATAGCCTATCACTAGCAGGAAAGAACATTGCTGAAGTGGATGCTTTCCGCAATGCCATTTATGCAGCTATTGATATTTACCGTAATCGTATCAATTATGACGAACCGCTAAGTAATCCTTTGCCAAAGCTTTATAAAGAACGCAAAGAGGAAGGCGAAAAGGTTCGTTTTGCGGTAAAGCGCAACGATTTTAGTACTAAAGGCGAGCAGGGCTCTAACGAACAATAGATAATAAGCAATTTGGCAATATCAAGATGAAAGGTAAATACCAAAACGTATTCTTTATCTTTGGCATCATTGTTTTGGGAGTTATGGTTTCTCAACTCAACTTTACTGAAGTGTGGAAGGGTTTGCAACATGCAGGCTATTGGACGTTGGCAGTTATTGTGTTATGGGCTTTCCTATATCTCTTTAACACATCGGCATGGTATATCATTATTCGTAGCTTACAGAAGCAGGGAGGGCAGACTAAAGATGATGAAGAATATCCCTTTAAACCTATTCCGTATGCGTGGTTATATAAGGTAACCATATCAGGTTTCGCACTCAACTATGCCACTCCCGGAGGGTTAATGGGAGGTGAGCCTTATCGCGTTATGGCTTTAACCCCAAAGATAGGTGCGGAGAAAGCCACAGCGTCAGTGCTTCTTTATGCTATGACACATATCTTTAGTCATTTTTGGTTTTGGCTTTTATCTTGTATATTGTTTATACTAACACAATCGATAAATGTCTTTATGGGCATACTTTTGGCAATTGTTGTTGGTTTTTGCATACTTGCTATTTGGTTTTTCCTTTCTGGATATAAGAAAGGTTTGGCAGCAAGATTGATGAAGTTGCTGAGCCATATTCCTTTTGTAAAGGGCTGGGCAAAACGCTTTATAGAGGGTCATGAGGAGCAATTGTCAACAATAGATAAACAAGTAGCATCGCTACACAATCAAAATCCACGTACATTTATCTCTGTAGTTTTATTAGAGTTAGCTTGCCGCGTTTGTAGTGCGCTAGAGGTAATGTTTATTCTATTCGTGCTTTTCCCACATATCAACTTCATTGCATGTATTTTAATTATAGCTTTTACAACGCTATTTGCTAACTTATTGTTTTTTATCCCTTTGCAGCTAGGGGGGCGTGAAGGTGGTTTTTTGATATCAATAACAGAGTTAGGACTTACCGCTAATGCAGGTATCTTTGTAGCACTAATCGTGCGCATTCGTGAATTAATTTGGACTGCTATAGGCTTATTACTGATAAAAGTAGAGAAAAAGTAGCAACGTAGTATACCTTTGTATAATGAATTATAATAACTAATAATCATAAATTTATGAGAAAAGTGATAATATCAGCCTTATTAATAATTATGGGCTTGTGTGTGAATGCTCAAAATCTTTTTGTAGGGACATATAATATTCGTTATGATGCAGAAAGCGACCGTTCTGAAGGAAATGGATGGAATGTTAGAAGTAAGGTTCTTTGCGATATGATGAACTTTGAAGATCCTGATATTTTTGGAGTTCAAGAGGCTTTAATCAACCAAGTACACGATCTTAAGAGCCAACTAAATGGCTATGACTATATTGGTGTAGGACGTGATGATGGCAAAGAGGCTGGAGAATTTTCGGCTATCTTTTATAAGAAAGACAAACTAAAGAAGCTCGCTAACGGCAACTTTTGGTTGAGTGAAACACCAGAAAAGCCAGGATTAGGTTGGGATGCTGCTTGTATCAGAATATGTACATGGGGGAAATTTGAAGAAATAGGTACAAAGTTTAAATTCTATTATTTCAATTTACACATGGATCATGTGGGTGTTGTGGCTCGCCGAGAAGCAGCAAAACTTGTGATAAAGCGCATCAAAGAGATAGCAGGCGACAAGGCTCCAGTAATCCTAACAGGTGATTTTAATGTAGACCAGAAAGATGAAATCTATAAGATCTTTGCAGAGTCAAAAATACTAAAAGACACTTATATAGCTGCTAAACAAAGATTTGCAGAGAACGGAACGTATCAGGGGTTCAAGTCAGACTTATACACCGAAAGCCGTATTGATCATATATTTGTGTCAAATGAGTTTGAAGTAAATCATTATGGCATCTTGACCAATGGCTATTGGAGTAAGAATGCGAGTACAAATACTACAAAAGAAGCAAATGCTCCACAACAAATCTCTTTTGAACATTATACACATCGCTTACCATCCGATCACTACCCTGTTCTTGCAAAGATACACTTTAATACTAATAGACACTAGTACATCTCCAATAAAGATAAAACACTGTAGCAAAAAGAAAAAACACACAAAAGAAAAAGCCCTAAGTAATTTCAGTATAGAGTTACTTAGGGCTTCTTGCTAGCGCTACATTATATTATTCACTCGCATCAAGTGAAGAATAGATACTATTCTTACTTATATATTCTGGAACAATAGCTTTCATCTTAGCTACGATTGCCATATCATCATAGGTATGGGCAATATCAATAAGTTCATTGATGTCTTTTTGCACTTCGGTAAAATCATACTCACGTACTTTTGCAATACGGATTTTATCATGAAAACTAGGTAAGGTGTTCTCTGTTGTGCTTAACACTTCCTCATATAGCTTCTCGCCTGCACGCAAGCCTGTGTATTTTATTTCTACATTCTTTGCACCAGAAAGACGGATCATACGCCTTGCAAGATCGGCTATCTTCACTGGTTTACCCATATCGAAGACAAATATTTCTCCACCATCACCATGTGTCCCGGCTTCAAGTACAAGTTTACATGCTTCTGGAATGAGCATGAAAAAGCGAATAATGTTAGGGTCGGTAACCGTTACAGGACCACCTTCTTTTATTTGTTTCTCAAATAAAGGAATGACAGAACCATTCGAACCAAGAACATTACCAAAGCGAGTTGTTACAAATTGGGTTACAGTGCCTTTTTCTTTGCCTTGATTAATAGTATGATTAAGACTCTGACAATAAATCTCACAGATGCGCTTAGAGCACCCCATTACATTGGTTGGGTTTACTGCCTTATCAGTCGAGATCATTACAAACTTCTTCACACCATATTTCACACTTAGATCGGCTATAATCTTTGTTCCACATACATTATTGCATATACTCTCTGATGGGTTATCTTCCATCATAGGAACATGTTTATAAGCTGCTGCATGGAAAACATAATCGGGCTTATACGCTGCAAAAATATGATCCATACGTTCCGCATTTGTGATGCTTGTAACAATCGTTTCAACCTTTATCTCTGGCCAATTTTTGCGCATCATCAAGCGAATATCGTGCTGTGGAGTTTCTGCTTGATCAATCAATATAAGTTTAGCAGGTTTATAAACAGCTATTTGGCGTACCATTTCTGAACCAATACTACCAGCCGATCCCGTAATCATAATATTTCTCTCTCTAAGCAAAGAGCCAATAGCCTCCATATCAACTTGGATTTGATTGCGTGGAAGCAAGTCTTCTACACTAATTTCTTTTAAAGTAACATTAGAGTAGTCATCATCAGGAGTCCAAATCTTAGTATCTGGACTCATATAAATTTTTACCCCAGAGTTTAATAATATATCTTGAAGAACGGTATCATTGCGGAAACGATCATTTTGAAGCGGCGATATCAATACAGCCTGAATATCAAGCTCTTTTATAAAACCTGCTAATTCTTCATTTACAACAAAGACATTCTCTCCCATCAATATACGCCCCTTCATTGATTTATCATGCGAAATAAATCCTTTGAGAAGAAAGCGGTGTGGCTTTTCATCACGGATACTTTTAGCAACTCCAATACCACCACTATTCATACCATATACTAGAGTACGAATACCATTTCTGTTATTAAGCGATGCATCATAGAATGATTTCACTAAGATACGGAATAGGGTCATTCCTATCATAGCAAGTATATACATAATGAATATTTGCTTGCCACGTAATCTAACAAAATCAAGCCCAACGAAGTGCCAATGATACATTGTATAGTGCATAATCTCTGCTATGCTTAAAGAAAGTAGCATAGCAAAAAATACTCTACGTAAATCGACAAAGGAAGAATATCTTACTATACCTGAATAGGTTCTAAACACACGAAAACCTATAAGGTTAAAAACCATATATATGAAGATAGTGCGTGAAATTAGATCTAAATTGGTGAAAGTTATTAAACTCCCATGATAGGATAGCCAAAAAACAATAAGTCCTGAAAGATAGCATATTAAGCTATCTACAACGAGTATCACCCAATAGGGCAAGGCATTTACAGAGAAATACCAGCTAAACATTTTCTTTAAAGTATTCATATATTAAGTAAACTTTCTAAATATATGGGTATCGCATTTAATAATCCCTCTTGATGTTTTTGTCCTACAAAGGTAGCTAAAAAAGTAGTAAATAGCTGTGGGGCATCGTAAAAATATTACGTAAACAAAAAGGAAAGGTATATTTTCTTACTTTGCTCTTATTTTATATCCATCTGAATATGGTATAACCCTGCATACACATTTCCTTTATGTATAAAACTAATAACAACTTGATTTACTCCTGCTTGCTTAGCAACTTTCTTAGGTTCTAAAACAAAGTTGCCATCCATGGAAAGATAATCTCCTCCACCCAATACTTGATAACCTATTTTAAACGCTTCGTTAGCAAAGTTGAGCATTTCATTTTTTGACCATGTAAATATATTTATTCGCTGCACCGTGAGTTGATTATTAGTAACCATACCCCAAAAGCCAAGTTGGCGAGGCGAACTACCAACAACCTTATCCGAGCCACTTACTTCATCGTAATCCATATTATAGTGATATATCAGTTCCTTATAGGCTCCATATCCATTTATTGTTTGGGCTATATTCAGATAATAGTTCATTGCAATGTCATCATAGAACTGAATATTATTAGTCTGATGTTGGATATTGGAAAGGATGGCATAGAGATATGAAAACGAGAATTCTTTAGTCTTATTATTTCCTATTATATTGTCGTTATTTGAAATATCGCTAGCAGATGTTTTGGGATACTTCACGTTGCTAACGATGCCGTTGTTGCTGATAGCTTGATTACTTGTTTCTTCTTCCTTTAAAATGCTTGAATGATTATTGGTATTATATTTATTATTAGATATTTGTGTAATTGTTCGTTCACTAGCTTTTCGCGCATTAGCAATATTGCGCGATTGCTCCATAATCAGAGCTTCATCAGATTTATAACGGTTGCAAAACATATCAACATTAGTAGTTTTGTCTATGTAAGAATCTCGTCCTCCAGAACTTTGAGAAATCATTTTGCCATTGTTCCATACCGTAGTATTTTCTATTTTTCCATTCTCATTATAAGTAAAAGTGAAACCATTTAATACTCCATTGCGATAGTTTAGCTTCATACCAACATTGCCACTTGGATAGAAAGATACAGCCCTACCGTGAGCCACACCTCTTTTATATTGCATAATCGACTCTACCCTGCCCGATTTAAAGAAGGTTCTACAAACTCCATCTAAAACTGTATTATGATCGTTCTGTTTGCTGATTGTAATATAATGCTTTTCTGCTTTGAGTTGTCCCGTGATGTAATAATCGTAAAACATCTTACGACCAGCATCATCTCTCCCAAGCACTCGGTAATAAGCAGCTTGTGCCATACTAGGAACACCACGCCAATTACTATTATAAAAAAAAGCATTTGGGGGAATGCTAGAGCTGACACGTTGTTGGGCAAAAGTAAAAACAACAGTTAATAACGTGTATACAATAATATATATCCTTTTCATAATTTTCGTTTTACTCTACAAAAATAATGTATACCTGTGTAAAAAACAAATCTATTTATAAAATTTCCCTAATGAGAACAGTTAATTACAAAAGTAATTAGTATCTTTGTTTCAGAAAATACTAACTTACTAATACGTAAATAAAATGTTAAATACATCTGAAGAGATTGCCAATTTTGGTGAACTTGTAAACCTACTTCTAAAGAGGAATATAAAGAAGCGCATTGCTGTAGTATGGCCTGAAGAAGCGCATACGCAAGAAGCTGTTAACCTAGCTGTTGAAAAAGGTTTTATTGACCCTATCTTCGTTTGCTCTCAAGCAGTAGCAGACAAGTATACTAACAACAAACTTTTTACTTGTTTGGTAGCAACCGATCCTACTGATGCTGCTAAGAAAGCAGTTGCGTTGGTGAGATCAGGAGAGGCAGAAACTATTATGAAAGGTTTTGTTTCTACCGATGTTCTGTTAAGAGCTATCTTAGACAAAGAAGTAGGTATCTTGCCTCGTGGTACAGTAATGACTCACATTACAGTCGCAGAAATACCAAGCTATAAGAAACTTCTAGTATTTACCGATCCTGCTGTAATTCCTTTCCCTACAGATGAACAGCGGGAGGCACAAATAAAATATGTTGTAGATATCTGCCATAAATTCCAGATTAAGACACCAAAGGTTTCGCTCATCCACTGTTCAGAAAAAGTAGATGAAAGACATTTCCCATATACTGCCCACTATCTTACTTTAAAAGAAAAGTGCAAGAATGGTGAGCTTGGCGATTGTATTATTGATGGTCCGCTTGATCTAAAGACTTCTTGTTCATTAGAAGCTTTACAATATAAGCAAATAGAATCTCCTATTAATGGTGAAGCTGATGCTTTGATTATGCCTAACATTGAAGCTGGCAATGCGTTTTACAAGACGATAACTTTATTCTGCCAAGCAGAAACAGCAGCAGTATTACAAGGTCCTTTAGCCCCTGTTATTCTTACAAGTAGAGGCGATTCCATTACAACAAAACTAAATAGTTTGGCATTAGCAACTTTAATATCTGATAAAAATGGGTTATAAAATTCTAGCCATTAATCCTGGCTCTACATCGACTAAAATATCTGTATCTGATGATGACAAATTCATTCTAGTAGAAGATATCGTTCATACACAAGAAGAATTAAAGCACTTTAAGAAAATTAGCGATCAGTTTGATTATCGCAAAGAAGTGATTTTAGCTGAATTGAAAAAAAGAGGCATACCTCTTCAGTTTGATGCTATTGTAGGACGAGGTGGACTCGCGAAGCCCGTAGAAAGCGGTGTATATAAAGTAACCGATGAGATGGTTGCAGCACAGCTTACTGCTTTTCATCAGCATGCTTGCGACTTAGGCTGCGCTATTGCCAATGAAATAGGTAAAGAACTAAACTGCCCTAACTGCTTTATAGCTGATCCAGGTGTTGTTGATGAGATGTATCCAGAAGCCCACATATCTGGCACACCACTTATTCAACGTGTATGCATTTGGCATGCGCTTAATCAAAAGGCTATTGCACGCCGTTTTGCAAAAGATATGGGTAAGAAGTACGAGGATCTTAACCTTATTATCTGCCACTTAGGTGGTGGTATCTCAATAGCAGCTCACGAAAAGGGTAAGGCTGTCGATGCGAACAACGCATTGAATGGTGAAGGTCCGTTTTCACCGGAACGCACAGGAAGTTTACCTGTAGCCGATCTTATTCATCTTTGTTATACAGGAAAGTTTACTGAGCAAGAACTCATCACATATATCTCAAATAAAGCTGGACTTACAGCTCATCTCGGCACAAACAACTGTATAGAAATTGAGAAAAGAATAGAAGAAGGTGATAAGCATGCCGAACTTATCCTTAATGCAATGGCTTTTCATGTTGCAAAAAGCATAGCAGCAGAAGGAGCCGTTTTATGCGGTAAGATTGATGCTGTTATTTTTACGGGTGGCATTGCACGCAGTAATTATTTAATGGATATTTTTAAAAAGCGTTTATCTTATCTTGCACCTATTTATATATATCCAGGCCAGGATGAAATGCTTGCCCTAACAGAGAACGCTTTAGCCGTTCTTAAAGGTGAACGAGAAGCAAAAGATTACTAATTTAAAACATATTTTTAATATCAAAACAAAATCCTATGAAGGTACATGAATTTCAAGCAAAAAAGTTTTTTGCTGACTATGGATTACCAGTTGACAGGAGTATTTTGTGTAAAACACCTGAGGAAGCTGTAGCTGCATATAAACAGCTAGGCGTAGAAAAGGCTGTTGTTAAAGCACAAGTACATATTGGAGGTCGCGGTAAAGCTGGTGGTGTGAAACTTGGATCAAATGAAAACGAGATAAGAGAACACGCTACAGCTATTTTAGGAATGAATATCAAAGGTTATACCGTTGAAAAAATTCTAGTTGGTGAAGCTGTTGATATTGCTGCAGAATATTATACTAGTATTTTGGTAGATCGCAAAACAAAGTGTCCTATCCTTATGCTTAGCCGTGCTGGTGGTATGGATATTGAGCAGGTTGCTAAAGATACCCCTGAAAAGATTGCTAAGATAGTGATCGATCCACTAATAGGTATGAGCGATTATGTAGCTCGTGAAGCTGCTTTCCAATTATTCGATGATATGGCATTAGTAAAGCAAGCTGTACCTTTGTTTAAAAACCTTTATAAACTTTTTGTTGAGAAAGATGCTTCATTAGCTGAGATCAACCCACTTGTAAAGCTAGGTGATGGCACCTTAAAAGCTATTGATGCTAAGATGACCTTTGATGATAATGCCCTTTTCCGTCATCCTGATGTGGCTGAATTATTTGAGCCTACTGCAGAGGAGCGCAAAGAGCGTGAGGCTAAGGATAAAGGTTTCAGTTATGTAAACCTTGGAGGAAATATTGGCTGTATGGTAAATGGGGCTGGTCTTGCTATGGCTACTATGGATATGATTAAGCTTTATGGTGGTGAACCAGCTAACTTCCTTGATATTGGTGGCAGCTCAAATCCTGAAAAGATTGTGGAGGCTATGAAGCTATTGCTTAGCGACAAGCATGTAAAAGTGGTACTTATTAATATCTTTGGTGGTATAACTCGTTGCGACGATGTTGCAAAAGGCTTGCTCGAAGCATTTAAGATCATTCATACAGATATTCCTATTGTTATCCGCCTCACTGGTACCAATGAGAAAGAAGGTAGAGCTTTGCTCGAAGGTACACACTTCACTGTGGGTACGAGTATGGCTGACGCTGGTCATAAGGCTGTTGAACTTAGTAAGTAACATAAAAAAATCGAAAACTATGAGTATCTTAATTAATAAGAATACACGATTAATAGTACAGGGTATAACAGGTAGAGATGGAAGTTTCCATGCTACTAAAATGAAAGAATATGGCACTAACGTTGTAGGTGGAACCTCTCCTGGTAAGGGCGGACAAGAAGTGAAGGGTATTCCTGTATTCAATACCGTAAAAGAAGCTGTAGCTGCTACTAAAGCAAATACTTCTATTATCTTTGTTCCAGCAGCATTTGCTAAGGACGCTATGCTTGAAGCGATTGATGGTGGTGTAGAACTTGTTATCTGTATTACAGAAGGTGTACCTACTGTTGATGCCGTTGCAGCGCAGCGTTATGCAAAGTTACGTGGTGTTAAAGTGATTGGTCCTAACTGTCCTGGATTGATTTCTCCAGAGGAAAGTATGGCAGGTATTATGCCTACCAATATCTTTAAGAAAGGACATACAGGAGTGATCAGCCGTAGTGGAACGCTTACCTACGAGGTTGTTTACAACCTTACCCAAGAAGGATTAGGGCAGTCTACCGCTGTTGGTGTTGGTGGTGACCCTGTTGTTGGTCTTTACTTTGAAGATCTTCTTCAGATGTTTCAAGATGATCCTGAAACAGACTCTATCGCATTAATCGGTGAAATTGGTGGTGATGCTGAAGAACGTGCTGCTCAATTTATCAAAGCTCACGTTACAAAGCCCGTGGCGGTATTTATCTCTGGTCAGCAAGCTCCTCCAGGAAAGCAGATGGGACATGCTGGTGCTATCATTTCTAGTGGGTCTGGTACAGCAAAGGAGAAGATCGCTGCTTTTGAAGCTGTAGGCGTGCCAGTGGCTAAGGAAACAAGTGAAATTCCTATGCTTTTGAAAAAGCAATTAAACAAATAAGAAATATCTTATCTGAAATAAAAATGTATTTCTGCTAATTTTTGCAGAAGTACATTTTTTTCATCTATATAAAAACTCGTTTTGTATTATGAGCATCGTCCGATAAAATGAGTACCTAACTTTTGTTCTTTCGTTATACTGTTTTGTGGTAAAGACAAATATAACAAAAAGGGCTGAAATCCATGCGAGGATCTCAACCCTATTTTATATTGATATTCTTATCGAACAGTAATAATTTATTTATAATCTTTGCCTAAATTACCAAAGCTTTAGTCGATCTTGATCTGGTATATACATCTTATCAGTAGGTTTTACATTAAAGGCTTTATACCATGCATCAATGTGAGGAAGTGCACCGTTTACACGATCTATACCAAGAGAGTGAGGATCACTCTTCACACGATTACGAATCTCAGCTTCTGTAATATTGCTAGCCCATACGCCAGCATAAGCTAGGAAGAAACGCTGCTCTGGTGTAAATCCTAGCAATTTCTTAGGAGCCTTACCCTTATTAGCTTTCTCCAAACCTGCAAAAGCTACCATAAGACCTCCATGATCGGCTAAGTTTTCACCAAGGGTAAACTTACCATTAGCATTTAAATCTGGCAACACCTTAATAGCACTAAAGAAGTCGGCATACTTAGAAGCACGTGCATCAAATTTTTTGCTATCAGCTTCTGTCCACCAATCTTTCATATTGCCATCTTTGTCATACTTACGACCTTGGTCATCAAAGCCATGTGTCATTTCATGACCAATTACTACACCAATAGCACCATAGTTGAACGCATCATCAGCTTTTGCATCGAAGAAAGGATACTGAAGGATACCTGCAGGGAAACAAATCTCATTGGTAGTTGGGTTATAGTAAGCATTAACTGTTTGAGGAGTCATGCCCCACTCGTCCTTATCTACTGGTTTACCTGCCTTTTCTGCAATAGTCAACTTTGTCCAAAATTCACGACAAGCTTGTACATTCTCGTAGTAAGACTTAGAAGGATCGATAAGCAATGCAGATAGATCTTTCCACTTATCAGGATATCCCACCTTTACATAGAAAGTAGAAAGCTTCTCATGAGCAGCTTTCTTTGTTTCTGGAGACATCCAATCTTGTGCATCAATACGATCGCCAAGAGCTAGCTTGAGATTGTTAATAAGCTGCACCATACGCTCCTTACTAGAAGCTGTAAAATAACGTTGGCAATAGATACGACCTAATGCCTCACCCATCTGACTTTCTACTTGAGCAGTAGCACGTTTCCAACGAGGGAAGTCCTGCTTAGTGCCGCGCATTTCCTTGCTAAAGAAATTGAAATATTCTGCACGAATATCATCGCTTAGATAGTTAGCTGCTGACATAATAGCATCCCACTCCATACGTGCACGAAGTTCTTCTGCACTCTGAGTAGCTATTAACTTATCAAGACCTGCCAAGAACTGTGTCTGACCAACTACCATTTCCTGAATATACTCCGACTTGATACCACCTGCATTTGCTGTAGCCTCAAGATCAATATTAGGATAGTTTGCCTTAAACTCAGCAAGTGTCATCTTGTTATAATTAGCCTCGGGATCACGAAGTTCGGTACGGTTCTTAGAAATCATAGCAAGCATGGTCTCAAAGCGCATGATAGCATCGCGTTTCTGTTCAGCCTGCTCTTGTGTAAAGCCGAAAAGCTTAAACATATTTACAATGTGCTGCTTGTAAGCATTGCGAATCTTAGTGGTAGCAGGATCATTATCAAGATAGTACTCTTTCTGACCAAGTGTTAGTCCACTTTGATAAACGTTGAAGATATTCTGCTTAGCATTCTTCTCATCAGCACCAAAGAAAGTACCAGCAGCTTCGCCATAGCCAAAGATAGCATATTTCTTCTGCAATGCTTGAAGTTCTGCTGTAGTCTTAGCAGCCTCCATCTCGTTAAGCAAAGGCTTAATAGGAGCTACACCCTCCTTATTGCGACGAACAGAGTCCATAGCAAGTTTGTAGAAGTCGCCTAGCTTCTGTTCTATACTGCCCTTCTTAGCCTTAGTCTTCAATAAACTAGTAAGAATAGAGTTGATACGCTTGTTATTGTCTTCCTGAAGTAGGTCGAAAGAACCATAACGTGAATAAGCAGCAGGTAATGGGTTTAGCTTCTGCCAACCACCTGTAGCAAACTGATAAAAGTTTGTTGCTGGATTAACCGATCTATCTAAGTTCTCAGCTCTAATACCAGCATTGCTCTGTGCAAATGCTGCTACCGGTGCCGATGCTAATAGCATCATCGGTACGATTTGTTTAATGTTCATAATTATTTATTTAAAAATTAATTGTTTTTTATTCTATGATAACACCTCAAAGAGTTTCGAGCATTAATTCCGAATATACTTGAGTTTAATTAAGCCTTATTGCAATTCCTCTAGTTCTTCTGAAAGCTTTAACCACCTTGTATTCTCTTCGTCTAGTTTTCGTTGCAAATCAGTATATTCATTAACAAGCTCCATATTAGCAACATTAGCGGGCTGCATCAAGAGATCGTCTAGCTCCTGCTTACGCGCTTCTAGCTTCTCTATCTTCTTTTCCGACTCCTCCACAGCTCGCTCAGCTTTCTTCAATTTCTTTTGAAATTCTTTACGCTCGGCATAGCTTAGTTTGCTATCTGTAGATACTGTATTGCTGGCAGTTAACACCTCTTGATTAGATGCCACTGTAGCACTCTCTTTAACAGGAGTAATAGAAGGATTACCTGTTGATGAAAGTTTGTTGACAGCCTGTTCGATGCTCTGCACATTATGTGTCCGTAAATAATCGTAAATACCACCAAGATGTTCGCGTACCTTACCGCCACCAAACTCATATACCTTACTCACCAAACCGTCCAAGAACTCACGATCGTGCGATACGATAATGGCAGTGCCATCAAAAGCCTTAATAGCTTCCTTCAACACCTCCTTCGATACAAGGTCAAGGTGGTTAGTAGGTTCGTCGAGAATAAGCAGGTTAACAGGCTCTAACAAGAGTTTAATCATCGCCAATCGAGACCGCTCACCACCAGACAATACTTTAACATATTTTTCCGATGTTTCACCACCAAACATGAAAGCACCCAAAAGATCGTTTACCCTCAAACGCATCTCACCTTTTGCTACATTATCAATGGTTTGGAAGATAGTTAAACGCTCATCTAATAGCTGTGCTTGATTTTGTGCAAAGTAGCCTATCTGTATGTTGTGTCCCACCTTTAGCTCGCCCTCGTAAGGGATCTCCCCCATAATACACTTCACTAGCGTAGACTTTCCTTCACCATTTTTACCCACAAAAGCCACTTTCTCACCACGCTTAATGGTCATATCCACATCGCTTATCACAAGTTTTTCGCCATACGACTTTGACAGCGAAGTAGTGATCAATGGGTAATCGCCAGAACGTAGGCAGGGAGGAAATTTCAAACGCATAGCGGAAGTGTCTACCTCATCGACCTCAATAGGCACAATCTTATCTAGTTGGCGCAAACGTTGTTGCACCTGAACTGCTTTAGTGGCTTGGTAACGAAAACGATCAACAAAGG
Source organism: Prevotella bivia DSM 20514 (assembly GCF_000262545.1). Lineage (GTDB taxonomy): Bacteria > Bacteroidota > Bacteroidia > Bacteroidales > Bacteroidaceae > Prevotella > Prevotella bivia. The sequence continues at coordinate 250,527 of NZ_JH660660.1, forward strand.
CTTTGATGTCAGCTATTTCCTTTTGCTGATTTTCATAAGCACGCATTTGCTGCTCACGACGTTCTTTACGCAACACAAGGTATTCATCGTATTTCACACGATAATCCTCTATATGCCCGCAGGTAATCTCTAGTGTGCGATTGGTTACGTTGTTAATAAAAGCCCTATCATGCGAAACCAACACTACAGCCTTACCACTTTGTGCTAGGAATTGTTCCAACCACTGAATAGACTCTATATCAAGATGGTTAGTAGGTTCATCAAGCAAAAGCACATCGGGCGAACTAAGCAAGATCTTTGCCAACTCTATACGCATACGCCATCCACCAGAAAACTCTTTCGTAGGTCGATCGAAGTCATCACGCACGAAGCCTAATCCTGTTAGCGTACGCTCAATCTCTGCCTCGTAATTCTCACCACCCATCATCTGGTAGCGTTCATGCTCTAGGGTAAACTTATTGAGCAATTCAGTGTAGCTCTCGCTTTCATAATCGGTGCGTGTTTCCACTTCCTTTTGTAACTTCTCTATCTTTTTAGCCAAATTAGTATTATCAGAAAAGGCTTTACGTGTTTCCTCTTTCACGGTAGTATCGTCAGAGAGTCTCATTATCTGTGGCAGGTATCCCACAGTTACATCATTTGGAATAGAGACATTGCCTGAAGTAGGTTTTTGCAATCCACTTAATATCTTGAGCATCGTCGATTTTCCTGCACCATTCTTTCCCACTAGTGCGATCCTATCACGATCATTAATTACAAACGAAACATCATCGAACAATGGCTTCACGCCAAATTCTACTTTTAAATTTTCAACAGATATCATATACCTTGGTATTCCTCTACATCTTTATATTTAGGCACAAAGATAAAAAATATTTTTTTACCAACCTAACATTTCGTAAATGCTTACGACAAAGTATTGAGAAAAGTGCCTAACTTTGCTAACAAAATCATCTACAAACGAAGAATAATGAACAAATACACACTGCATATAGCCCACATACTAGGGCTAAATGAGAAAAAAGTAGATGCTACGATCGCCCTTTTAGAAGAGGGCTGTACCATCCCTTTCATCTCACGTTATCGCAAAGAAAAGACGGGCAACCTTGACGAAGTAGCTATAACAAGCATTAATGAGCTAGTTAGTTCAATGAGGGAGTTAGACAAGCGTAAGGAGACTATCATCAAGACCATTAGCGAACAAAATAAACTTACTCCAGAACTTGAACAAAAGATCCTATCTTGTTGTATTTCAACAGAATTAGAAGATATATACCTACCCTATAAACCTAAACGCCGAACACGCGCACAGATAGCGCGCGAGCAGGGCTTAGAACCCCTAGCTAGCCTTCTTCTGCTACAACGCGAGCAGAAGCCTAAGGAAGCCGCAAAGCGTTTCTTAAAGGGTGATATTACCACCATTGAGCAAGCCATGAATGGTGCGAAAGATATTATTGCGGAAACCATTAGTGAGAACCAAGATGCACGTAATGTGGTGCGCGAGGTGTTCAAGCGTGAAGCTATCATCTCCTCAAAGGTAATCAAGAAAATGGAAGCTACGGAGGAAGCACAGAAGTTCTCCGATTATTTCGATTTTTCAGAACCCCTGCGCCGCTGTAATAGTCATCGTCTTTTGGCAATGCGCCGAGGAGAAGCAGCAGGCATATTGCGCGTGGGTATCAGCATTGATGGCGAACAATGCAATTACAAGGTAGGTCGCATCTATTTGCAAGGAAAGAATCCTTGCAGTGGTTACCTATCAGAAGCAATCGAAGATGCGCTCAAACGACTTATCATACCTAGCATTGAAAACGAGTTTGCTGCTAGTAGTAAGGCACAAGCCGATGACGAAGCCATTAAGGTGTTTGCCGAAAACCTACGGCAGCTTCTCCTCTCAGCCCCCTTAGGGCAGAAGCGTGTCTTAGCACTCGACCCAGGTTTTGCTAATGGTTGCAAAATGGCTTGCCTTGATGCACAAGGCAATTTGCTCTACCACGAAATCATCTTCCCTCATCCTCCTCACAAGAAGTATATTGAGGCTGTGAATGCTGTGCAACAGATGATTAGTAAATATGCCATTCAAGCAATAGCTATAGGCAATGGAACTGCGAGTCGAGAAAGTAAAGAATTTATAACCGACACACTGAAACAATGCAAGTTAGAGAATACTGTGCAAGTGTTTATTGTAAGTGAAGACGGCGCCTCTATCTATTCTGCTTCAACCACAGCTCGCGAAGAGTTTCCTCACGAAGATGTTACCACGCGTGGAGCCGTTTCCATTGGCAGACGACTCATTGATCCGCTAGCCGAACTTGTGAAGATCGACCCTAAAAGCATTGGTGTGGGACAGTATCAGCACGATGTCGATCAAAGCAAACTCAAGAAGTCGCTCGATCAGACTGTGGAGAGCTGTGTCAACCTCATTGGGGTAAATCTTAACACTGCGTCCAAGCATTTGCTTACCTATGTAAGTGGCTTAGGCACATCCCTTGCCCAAAACATAGTGGACTATCGTGCCGAAAACGGAGCTTTCACTTCGCGTGCCCAACTCAAAAAAGTACCTCGTCTGGGTAATGTTGCTTATCAGCAGTGTGCTGGCTTCTTAAAGGTAACCAACGCTAAAAACCCTCTCGACAACTCTACTGTTCACCCAGAAAGCTACTACATCGTGGAACAAATGGCAAAGGATAAGGGCTGTAAAGTAGCCGATTTGATAGGTAATAAAGAGCTTCTAAAAACTATTGCCCTACAGCAATATATCACCTCTGAAGTAGGACTCCCTACACTCACCGATATTATCAAAGAGCTAGAAAAACCTGGTGTTGATCCTCGCGAGCAGTTGGAAGAATTCGAGTTTGACGCTCATGTCCACACTATCGACGATCTTGTCGTGGGAATGGAGCTACCTGGCATTGTTACTAATATCACCAACTTTGGTGCCTTCGTTGATCTCGGTGTGCATCAAGACGGACTAATCCATATCTCTCAGCTTGCTGATAAATTCGTATCTGATCCCAATTCGGTAGTCCACTTGCAGCAGCATGTGCGTGTAAAGATTATAGAAGTAGATCTTTGTCGTAAACGCATTGGACTGAGTATGAAGCATATAAAACAATAATTATCTTATACACTAAAAAATATGTTTTATCTTTTTATACTTCTTTTCAAGTTAATACTATGCATAGTATTATTGAGTATAATAGCTTTTGTACTTGGCTTATTATTTATTCCTTTGGGGTATATAGGAAAAAAGTCAAACCGTAAACGAAAAATGGTTTTGGCTTTCCTTTCACCTAATGTCGCAATTGGTATTTTTTTCTTTACGGCGATCATTGTTAGTTTAATCTTTTCTCTTTTTCAAGGCACAGGCTTAGGCATTTCTGATACGGTTACAATGCCTCTAAAGAACAATTATACACTCACTTATATCGATATACCCGACCAAGCTGGCATATATAAAGGAGATGACCACGAAGGCATTTTTTATCCTGTAAAGGAAGTACAATTAATGGGCGACTCGGTAATTGGCTCTTGTCATGGCACCTACTTCATCCTCAACACAAAAACTGATGAAAAGCAAGATAGTCTTACCTTTAAACAATTAACTGAAAAGGTTCACAGAAAACCTATTAAGCTCATGACAATTGAAAATTATGAAACTAAGTCGCACCAAGTAGAAAATATTGTTACGATAACTCTTGGAAGCATTCTTTCCATACTAGGCTTAATTGCTCTATGGAAAATTGGTTTATCCGATAATTGGAAAAGATTTCTTTCAATGTTACTACATCGGCAACAAACTAATAATCAATAGTTTATAAGACATCATCTTTTACTTAACAAAAGATGACCTTTTCTCATCAAAAACATAATGTTTTGCGATGCAATAGCTTATGTATTGGTATAACATTATGAATAAATATTATATTTCCTCTATAATATTACCTTTTATAGAGACCTTTATATGATTCTTTAAAAGTTTTATTACGCATTATTGTAGTAGAAAAAAAGGCAGCCACCCATTTTCACACGGATAGCTACCTATTTTAGTATATCGTTAAGCTAAAAACTTAATCTTTGTTAGCACGTTTACGCTCTTGATGGTCAAGAATAATCTTACGCATACGAATATTTTCTGGTGTTACCTCTACATACTCATCTGCCTTGATGTATTCCAAACACTCTTCAAGACTCATTTCTGTCTTAGGAATAACACGAGCCTTTTCGTCAGATCCTGATGCACGAACGTTGGTAAGCTGTTTAGCCTTAGTTACGTTGATAACAAGATCGTTATCATGAACGTGTTCACCCACTACTTGTCCACCGTAAACCTCTTCACCTGAGTCGATAAAGAACTTACCACGATCTTGCAACTTATCAATAGCGTATGCGAAAGCAGTACCATTTTCAAGCGCAAGCATAGAGCCATTGGTGCGACGAGTAATCTCGCCCTTAAATGGTTGGTAATTCTTATAGCGATGAGCCATAATAGCCTCTCCCTGACTAGCAGTAAGCACATTGGTACGCAAACCGATGATACCACGTGAAGGGATTTCAAAAGTGATATTAACACGCTCACCCTCTGCGTCCATACCTAGCAAATCGCCCTTACGACGCGTTACCATATCAATCATTTTACTAGAGAAGTCGGTTGGCACATTAATGGTAAGCTCTTCGATAGGCTCACATTTCTGACCGTTGATCTCCTTATAGATAACTTGTGGCTGACCTACTTGAAGTTCATAACCCTCACGGCGCATGGTTTCGATAAGTACAGAGAGGTGTAGCACGCCACGTCCACTAACGATCCACTTATCTGTAGCACCCTCGAAAGGACGAACACGCAACGCAAGGTTTTTCTCTAGCTCTTTCTCCAAACGATCGTTAATGTGGCGAGAAGTACAGAATTTGCCTTCCTTACCAAAGAATGGAGAGTCGTTAATAGTGAAAAGCATACTCATAGTAGGCTCATCAACAGCAATAGGTGGCAATGCTTCTGGGTTATCAAAGTCGGCAATGGTATCGCCAATTTCAAAATTATCCAAGCCTATAACAGCACAAATATCACCACTCTCTACAACATCTGTCTTAACATGCCCCATACCTTCAAAGGTATGTAGCTCTTTAATCTTAGTGCGTTCTTTAGAGCCATCACGGTGGCAAACAGTGATATTCTGCCCATCTTTCAAAACGCCACGATGCACACGACCTACAGCAATACGACCCGTATATGAAGAATAGTCAAGCGATGTGATCAACATTTGTGGAGTACCCTCTAGCTGCTTTGGAGCAGGAATAGCCTCAACGATAAGATCAAGTAAGTAGTCAATATTATCAGTTGGTTGCTTCCAGCTCTTAGCCATCCAACCATTCTTTGCCGAACCATATACAACAGGAAAGTCGAGCTGCTCTTCTGTTGCATTAAGATCACACATAAGGTCGAATACCATTTCGTATACTTCTTCAGGGCGACAGTTAGGTTTGTCCACTTTATTAATAACAACAACTGGCTTCAATCCTATTTCCAATGCCTTTTGAAGCACGAAGCGAGTCTGTGGCATAGGACCTTCAAAAGCATCCACAAGGAGCAAACAACCGTCAGCCATATTCAACACACGCTCTACTTCACCACCGAAATCAGAGTGTCCTGGAGTATCTAGAATATTAATCTTTGTACCTTTCCAATTGATACTAACATTCTTTGAGAGAATGGTAATACCTCGCTCTCGTTCCAAGTCATTAGAATCGAGAACTTCCCCACTGTTGTTTTGTCCGTCACGGAATAACTTACCAGCGAGCATCATCTTGTCAACCAAAGTTGTTTTACCATGGTCAACGTGCGCAATAACTGCGATGTTACGAATATCTTGCATGAATTTACCTTAAAAAGATTTTTCTTAAAATCAAATGCAAAAGTACGAAGAAAAAGTGGTAAATACTTGTAATCAACATAAAAAGTTGTACCTTTGCAGCGCATTTTCGGAAAGCCCGATGCATTTGAGATTGTAACCCGCTGTGATTAATGACGGTTGAGCAATCGAAAAATGTAATTGCAAACAAATAATTAATCCATTTTAAATCATGTATTTAAACAAAGAAAAAAAGCAAGAGATCTTCGGACAGTATGGTAAGGCACAAAAGACTACAGACACTGGTTCTGCAGAAAGCCAAATCGCTCTTTTCTCTTATCGTATCAAGAACTTGACCGAGCATGTTAAGAAGAACCGTAAGGACTACGTTACTACTCGTTCAATTACTCGTCTAGTAGGTAAGCGTCGTGCCCTCCTAAACTATTTGTACAAGATAGATGTTGAGCGCTACCGTGCTATCATCAAGGCACTAGGTCTTCGTAAGTAAGCTATTGCTAAGAAAATAAAAAAGTGGCTAGGAAGTTTTTTCTAGCCACTTTTTGTTTCTATCAGCTATCGGAACTAGCAAACAGTAATAACAGCTTTAATCACTTAACACTATCTTCCACACATAAACTTAAAAGGACAATAGCCACATAGCTTGAGGTTGTCTGTTGGAGTAAACGGTTTTGTTTCATCATAAAGACTTTCTAATACAGAAGCTAAGCTTTCCATAAACTCTTTATGATATTTTGAAACATCAGTTACTTCTTCTTTATCAATACAAACAATAGGGGAATAATCTTTTTTGCTAGCATATTGAATAAAGAGCAAAGCAGGTGTAACTGGCAAATGGTGAGGATTAAAGTTAGCAGGCAAAATTCCATTTTGTATTTTTACTTTATTCTCAGCCATTAGTAAGCTATAAAGCATTGATTGCATAACATAATCACTCTTCTTGTCTAACAATTCAGGACTAAAGATAGAAGGAATATCAGGCATAGGCTTTGCTTCTGCTCTACCTGTTTTATAATCAACAACACGTAGGCGTTTGATAGTGGTATGATCGCCTAAGGCATAAGTAGCCATATCTAATCTATCGACACGCCCTCCTACTCGTTTTTTATAAAGCTTCCCTGCAATATTTACCTCAACATCATCTTCTACATCAAACTCATGTGCAAGGACTTTAATAGGAGCAACTGCCTGATCAAGGCGTAGCAACTGTAGTAAATACTTCTTAATTACTTCTTTGTTGAGAAGTTGTAAACCATTAAGGTTTAATTTATTACCCTTTAAGAAGTCTTTCCTATTAAAGAGTTCTGAAGCAATAGCCTGATCAATTATGCTATTGAGCATATTTGGTTTAGCAAGTATTGTTCCTATGGTTGCAGCAGAAACCTCTTCCCCTTTAAATATATCTTTATACATAAGTTCGGCAGCTTTATGAAAGATGTTTCCAAAGACACGGTTATCAATGCTATCTTCATCAACAATATCTTGCGTATCAATACCTACTACATATTTATAATAGAACTTCACAGGGCAAGCAATAAAAGTATTAATAGCAGTGGGTGAAAACTTAGAGATATGCAAGAGTTTTGCCATAACTCGCCTATCTTTCGTTATCGGTTCGGCTATGAAATTATGTTGCTCTTGTCCTGCTTTAAGCACATAGCGGTGGATTTTGCGCTCAGTTTTTGTCCACTCTACCATAAACTGCAACATAAATCTGCTCATTTCTCCTGTCTTTATTCCTTGTGTTGAGTTATTATAAAGAATAGTTACATCGCTTGCACGCTGAATGAGACGATGAAAATAATAGCTAAAGATAGATATTTTATTATTTACTGTAGTTAGTTCAAAGGCGTGGCGAATGGCATGAGGAATGAATGAAGCATCGTCCACTCCCTTTGGCATATTACCCTCGTTACATGAAAGGATAAGTACATGATCAAAGTCAAGGTTACGCGTTTCTAGTACACCCATTATTTGCACACCTTGTGCTGGTTCGCCATGGAAAGGCACGCTAGTAGCATTGGTGAGTTGAACGAGTAAGCGACGGAAAATAATAATATCATGATCAAGATAATAGGAGCCATCTTCTTGCACAGTCATCAAGTCGACAAACTTACTAAGCAGCGTGTACATTCTAAATACCGATTCTTGGAATAATGGGTCGGCTTGTGTGCGCCCATTAATTCCCACTTGCCTAATAATATTGGCAAGCCATTCCACAAAAGCTAGCATATTCTGTGCATCGTGAGGATGATAGTCCATACCCTCCCACAGTACATAAAATTGTTTTTCTTCATTTATCTGTTGGAGAAGTTCTTCTGCATTGCTCCAAACATATTTTGCGTAGGGGTGGCGAAGAACACGATTAGCATAGCGAAGTCGGAAACGTTGCTCGGTAAGCGAATAGCCATCCACTTGAAGCTTAATAATCTGCGTTACGAAAGAGGAGATAAGCGATTGCTGTAGAGGGTATCCTGTGGTAACGTTTAACGTTTCTACCTCCGTTGGAATACAATGGATTACTGTTTGCAATAAGTTTTCATCACATAATACAATAGCTGTCTTTCGTCCATCAAGATAACGATCATTCTCTTTAAGCCATTGCGTGATATAGCGTGCTTGCATATTTTCTGTAGGCGAGGCTATAAATGAAATATCTTTATCCCTGTCAAGATTACTAAAAATGGTATGATCATTATCTTTTAGCTCATTCGGAAATCTCTCTAACCATCGTTGAATATATCTACCAGCTTCGCGCCCTGTTTTGAGATAGTAATTATCGTAATCCCAATAAAATGCTGCTTTATCGGCTTCGTTTAAGAAAGTAAATAAGCGTTGTTCTACCTGCTGTAACACATTAAATCCGATAAAGATATAACGATCATAAGGCAAAGTAAGATTATTGTTTTCTATCACATCACGATATAACATACCCTCATAAGCCATACCTTGCGTGCGAAGACGGCGTTTATACTCAGTGTAAATATCAAAAAGCTTATTCCAAAACTCATGAAAACGCTTACGCAAGCTGTCCTCATCGGTATTAATATTGGTGAAAACCTTTTGTAGTTCGGCTACCTGTTCTGGTGTGAGATAGTCGAGCGACTCCATTTCTTTATTGGCACTTAGCAAGCCAAAAACCTTCTCTGCAGGCGCTAAGTTTTTGTCTATATCATCAAAATCGGCAAGAAGTAACTCTCCCCAACCATAGAATTGGTCAAGGGTTTCGGTTTTCTTCGTAATGTCCATATACACCTTATGCAAAATGCAGATATTCTTGATAGAGTCGGAAACTGTGAGCGTTGATTGCTCACGAAAGAATTCGGAAATAGTAATGTAGGCTGGCGACCACACAGGACTGTCTGATATTCGTGCTATTTCTTGATTAAGAAACAATGCCGCACGCTTATTAGGAAAAACTACAGCAATGCGTGCTAAACCATTAGGATACTTATTTAATAAGTCTTTGGCAACGTATGATAAGAAAGATTTCATGATTTATTAAGAATAGAAAAATTAAACAGACAGAATTTCACCACGCATTACATACCACAGAAACCCTGTTACTTTCTGATGCCCCATTTGCTGAAGCAACAGAATATAACGATGCACTTGCTCGTAATACTCGTTTCTGTGATTACCAAATTTATAATCAATAACCACCATTTCATCGCCTTTAGTAATAACACGGTCAGGACGTTGTTCGTAATAACGATCGGTAGCTTTATCGTATTGCAGAATAGTACATTCATTATATACCTCCCACTCGCCTGCAAACCATGATTTTACTTGTTCATTATTGAGAGCTGCTGTTATTTGTTGGCGTAACTGTGCCGATGATATATCATCATTATAGATCACTCCCTCGGCTTCCAATGCCTGAAGATGTGGTTCAATATCGGCAAGTGTTTTGATAGAAGAGAAGATATTGTGTAGCACACTACCCACTTGCATATACTTTTGCCTATCAGTAATCTCCTCACCCTGTACAAAAGCATCACTCTTGTTACTTTGTCGGAAGCTCACCGCAGCATTAAAAGTTTCAATACGAATATCTTTGGGCTGGGGAATTACGGTAAATGGATTGGTAAATTCTTCTTCCTTTTTCTTGTTTGGTTCATATTCATGAGCTGATAGCAAAGTGCCAAATTCAAAGCAAATAGGTTCATCGCTCTTTGTTTCATCGTCTTTTTCTTTTGTTGATTCAGAATATTTAGCATTCGGCAATGTAGTCCCTAAAGCCTTTAAGCAGTGCCATAATAAATTGCTACGTCTATTACTGTCTGCTATGTTTTTTCCAGAAAGGAATAGATTTTTCCCAGCACGCGTAAAGGCAACATAGAGAAGATTGAGGTTATCTATTATGTTCTGAAAATGCTCCTCACTATAATCAGCAGAAAAGAAACTATTTTCTAAGTCTTTTTTAAATGAAACAGGAATAATAGGCAATTGCGAGAAAGGTTCTACTTTATTCTTACCATCCACCCAAAAGATAGTATTCTTTTTCTCTAACTCCCAATCACAGAAAGGTATCAACACATTATCAAACTCTAAGCCCTTACTCTTATGAATAGTGAGAATACGAATACCATCTACATCATCTGTCTGAATATTTACTCCACAGAGACTGTCATCCCATTCCTTTACGAAGTCGTCAATATCGGCAGGGTTATCGCGTAAATAGTCGTTGAGAACATCATAAAAAGTGCTAATATACGCATTCTCTACCGACAAGTTTTTGAGTTGGAAAAGCGAATAAAGTTTATCAACTAAGTCGATTAACGATAAACGTAGCAACTTTTCTCTATCCATTACATATTCGCTAGGAAGTGAAACGTTGAGGTGCTTTCGGATAAACTCTTCTTTTTGCTCGTAATAATGTTCATCATGCGCTATGTCCACAACATCCGATACTAACTTTGTGCTACGCTCTTTAGCAAAATCGTATTCTGGGTTCACCACTTGATAGTATGCTCTCACAAGTTTAGCACGCGTTAAGTTATCAGACGGTTGGGCAAGTAATCTTAGTGCTTCCACCAAAATATTAACGGCAAGCGAAGCATCAAGACGGAAAGCCTCTTCTGAAACAATGGCAATATGCTTCCCCCATTCTGTTCCATTAATTGTAGTTACAATATCGGCAATCTCTTTTTTGTTACGCACAAGGATAGCTATACTTTTTTGAGAATAACCTATGTCGAGTAATTGCTTTATATTATCAGCTAATTCTGCTAAAATATCATTAGCATATACTGCATCCTTCTTGTAGAAAGTAGCCTTTACAAAGCCACGTTCATCAGCCTTTGGACTTTTCTGTGCCACATCAGCATAAGCCAATTTTAGCTTTTCTTTTTGTGAATGTTCGAGCTTATCTATCTTCTTATCCTTTGATGGTGTAAAATAGTCTTCTGGATATTCATAAACATTCATAGCTTGAAGGAAGAAAGCATTATTAAACCGAATAATATTTGCCTCTGAACGATAGTTAGTGGCTAGTGTTTTCAGTTCTATTGATGAAGTATCTACATAGCTACCATCTGCTGGTTTAATACTTTCTTCTATATTGTTGAGCAATTCCCAATCGCCCTGACGCCACCTATAGATACTCTGCTTAACATCGCCTACCAATAGATTGTGTGAACCTATTTCTGCCATACAATTAAGCAAAAGCTTTTTAAAGTTATCCCACTGTACACGGGAAGTGTCCTGAAACTCATCTATCATGATGTACTTCAGCATTGCTCCTATTCGCTCAAAGACAAAAGGAATATCATTATCTTTCATCAAGTTTTTTAAAAGCGATTGTGTATTGCTCAGCATAAAACGATGATTTTCTAAATTATCATCCTCCACTTGCTTGGCTATCTTGTGCAGAAGACGGAGCTTAGAGAGATGTAGCAATACAAGCTTACTAGTGCAATACATTTTCCATCCTTCTATACGACTTGCTTCCAAGTTAGCAACCATTTCGGTTAGTCCTACTCCGTCCACAAAACTATTAAGCATTTCCTTGTCAGCCTTCTTGGAGCATTTAGACGAAGCCCACTGCTTCTCACCCTCTATAATCCGCTGTGTGTGAATGTGTGGATCACCATTTTCTATCTTACCTTTGGATAGCTTTACCACCTGATTATAGGCATAACTAGCGAAGTAATTTATAGGAATAGCACTAGTAGCAATTTTCTCTACTATATTTTTTGCTTTTTCTTTAATACTTTTTTCATAATCTATACATACAAAACGCAAGCGTTTAATAAAGTCGGTAACGAACTTCTCGTCTTTGAAAATTTTGTCTAATTGCTTTTCATGAGTTTTGTAAAGTTCATCAAATATAGTCTTGCCAAACTCTTTGATTTCTTTTACTACATTCCAACTCCTATCCTCTTCGATGTTTGATGAGATATATTCGTCTATCCATCTTAACATTGGGTCGTTTTCTCTCAAACTGTCGATCAGTTGATCTACCGCCTTTGCTTCCACTTGCTGCGTATTTAGGTCTACACGCAAGTTGGCAGTAAGTCCAAGTTCCTTACCTAAATTGCGCAATACAGTTTGAAAGAAGGCATCTATTGTCTGCACTCGAAAGTTTTGATATTCGTGTGTCAACTTTTCCAAGATATAAAGCGCATTATTGCGGATAGAGGTTTCTGTCAACCCTGTCTTTGCCTTTACTTGCAGCAAATAGTTGTCTGAGCTAGGCAGTCCATTACCAATACCATAAAGCTGAGAGAGTATTCTCAACTTCATTTCTTGCGTTGCCTTATTAGTAAAGGTAACGGCAAGCATTTTATTATAGTCCTCGGGGTTCTTCACCAAAATAGAAATATATTCCACTGTCAAGGTAAATGTTTTTCCCGATCCTGCTGAAGCCCTATATACCGTTAATGCTTTATCGTTATTTGCCATAGTCATTATTCCTTATTTAAGAGATACTTCTTTGTTGTTTGTGCTTTTTACCACTTGCTAAAGAGTTCAAAGCCAAATTTTACTCCAATGCCTTCATAATGTCTTTGAGAAAATCCTGTGAAAATTCCCATTGAAAACACTCTGTTTGTAAAGCTATACCCTACTTCTGTATAAGGGCATAAATATTTCACACCTAGCATACTCACGTAAATGCGCTCCTTTTCGATGACCCTTCCCACCCATGGTAGCCATGATAGTACTAATAGCGGACTCTCATAGGTGAAATTAGCTCTTACATAAAAATTAGAGGCATTATACCAGTTTGCATTCAACATTTCAAATTCCCCGCTCCAATCATCACGCCATCCATTAGGAATATAGTTTTCGTGGAAGTTGTAATAAGATAGGAAGTAGGTCTCTCCTTTTTTGTTTAGATAGCCACCTGCCCCTACTCGTAAGGACCACAATCGCATAGAGGGCAAATACCCAATATATTGTAAATCGGTTTCTATTCTACTATACAATATATTACCTCCCAATACTTTTATGCCATGTTCATATTGCGCAGTAAAAACAAGAGGGGCATGACGAGTAAATGGATACCATGACACCGATATAAATGGTGCTATCGACTGATAAGCAGATGGTCTTCCCACTGTCAAAAAGCCTGTTTTGTCTATTGCCGATCGCCTATGTATAGAGATACCTCCTTGCAAAGATAACTGTTGATATAGAATGTCATAGCCCGCAGTAAAGCGTAGCTCTGTATCCTTAAAATAGTCTAAGTTCATACGCTCCCAGTTTATGGTGTCTCGATGCACAGCCGCTTTAATATTATCTAATACACGTGAGTCGGTTATTCGATTACCATTAGAAATCTCCAATCGTACAAATCCAAACCGATTTTTATTAAAGTTATAGATAATAGGGATACTATAGAATAATTGCTTCTGCTTAAATGAATAGCCCATCTTTAATCGTCCATAAATATCTCTGTTCGAATTAAATGTGTATCCTCCCTTAATATCCACCTTATAATATAGTCCCTTCCTATGGCTATAACCAAAATAAAGTGGATTGAGAATAGGTGCTATGCGCATATAGCCTTTATCATCAGCGGTATGTGTACTGATGTCGTTTAGGATATTATCGCCAATGATGTCCCAAAAAATTATCTTTGCCCAATTCTTTTTCTTCGGAACTTTTATAGTATCGGTATGTAACGTGTCTTCTCTGGGGTAATATTCTTTTATCAAGTCTTGCTCTTCTGTTGTTAATTTTTTAGGGCGTAATCGCTCCATCAATCTCAGATCGTGTGAGTCATTAATGGTGTCGGCTAAAGTTTCTGGCATATCAAAGTAACTATCCATTATGGCATCTATATGGTTACCCATAAATTTTATGGAGGCATCTATTTTACACCAGCGAGGCAATAACAAATTAGCTCCCTCATTTGCCATTTCTCCATTTATGGTAAAATGGTTCATATCGCTTTCACCTTCTAAGCTAAAGTCGATGATACGCCCAGTAGTTGTAACAATATTTGCATGGCCACGCCTTATTAATTCCGTATGTATACGTTTGCTTTTAAACGACAGTCTAGTGATAGAGTCGCTTATCACTTTTGCTTCATACGAATAATATTTATAATTATTGCTATTTAAAGGAGAAAGGATTTTGTTATAAAATATCTCTGTATCGTATAGCTGTGGACGAATATAATCGAGTAGATTATAAAGCACAGTATGACCATGATATACCGTACTTAGCCAAATGTTCCTCTTCGTGCGCCATTCACGATTAGAATATACCACTTCATGCTCGTATGCCTCTGCCACAGCCTTTCGACGATTGTCTTTCATCATAAAGAACATTGTCGGCATACCCAAAAGCAGAAAGTTGCGACGTTTTATATCGATAAAACATTTTCTATAAACGTTTCGCTCGATAGAATCGGGCATACTGCTCGCTATTTCCTTTCCGTAAGCTGTAATTCTTTGTAGCAAAACCTTTTCGTCCTTACCTGCTTTTGCTGTAATGACAGTAATGCAAGTAAGGAGAAGCAAAAACGCTCTCAAAGTAATAGATGTTCTGTTAAGTTTTGCCATACGAAAACAAAGATAGTAAAACTTGAAAGAAAAAGCAAGGGAGCTACTTTAAAAAGTCGTTATTCGTACAGCCTATTTATAGGCTTCAAATTGTCTTATGAGAGAATTTTAATTATCTTATAACACATTTTAAATTCTCTCATAAGACAGTTTTACGCTTTCTTCTTATCTTTTTAAGGCTTTAGAACTGAAAATAGATAAATGGCTGAACATCAGAACTTTTCACTTGCATAATAATAAAAATGACCGATGCAAGAACTATTGCTGCGCCAACTACACCTGTACGCTGAAGCACTTTAATACAATTGTTTTGCCATGAAGTGGGAATCCAATGCGAGAGCAATGCAAAGCCCATGAGGAGGAATACATATTTATAAGCCACAAAGACATCGGGCAATACACTAGGATTAAACTTGGTGAACATTTGACGCACCATGATGCCCACAGCTTGAAAGTCGCGACAACGGAAGAGTAGCCACGAGAAGGTGATAATGTGGAAAGTGATAAACACTGAAAAGAAGCGTTTGATACCTGCAGGATGATAGCGCTTATCGTGATGTAAGATAGTTTGCGACCAGAATTTATGCACACATACAAACAAACCATGCAGCACTCCCCAAACAATAAAGTTTAAAGAAGCACCATGCCACAACCCACAGGCCGTCATAGCTATCATCTGATTGAGATACATACGCCATTTTCCATAACGATTACCACCTAGCGCAATATATACATAGTCGCGTATCCATGTAGATAAAGAGATGTGCCAACGACGCCAAAAGTCGGTCATAGAGTCGGCTTGCAACGGTGCATTGAAGTTTTGAGGAATAGTAAATCCAAGGAGCATCGCAATACCAATAGCAATATCAGAATAGCCAGAGAAGTCGCAATAAATTTGGAAGCAATAGCCATAGAGCCCTAGTAAAACTTCACCTCCTGAAAAGAGCGATGGGTTATCGAAAATACGATCCACAAAATTGGCGGATAAATAATCGGAGATTACTGCCTTTTTAAGCAAACCAATAACAATGAGAAACACGCCCTGCGCAAACATTTCATTGGAAAGATGAAGAGGCTTACGAATTTGTGGAACAAAATCGTTGGCACGCGTAATGGGTCCTGCTAACAATGTAGGGAAGAAGCTAACATAGAAAGCATAATCAAGCAAGCTCTCTAGTGGCTTCATCTTATCACGATAAACATCAACGGTATAAGATATAGTCTTAAAAGTATAGAAACTAATACCTACAGGAAGGAAAATATCCCATGGCTGAAAGTTGTTACCTATCATTTGGCTCACCATACCTGCAAAGAAGTTGGTATATTTAAAATAAGCCAACATACCTAAATCGATAAATAACGAGAGGACAAGCCAAGTCTTTTTCTTTTCACTTTGAGCTATTCGGCGTGCGATATAAAAATCGGAAATCGTAATGATTACTAATAATAGGAAGTAGATCCCACTACTCTTATAAAAGAAATAATAAGAAAAGAGCGTTACGAAAAGTAAGCGTGCCGAGAGTTGTTTGCGGAAACCCCAATACCCCAGCATAAAAGCAAGGAAGATAAAAAGAAAAGCTCCCGAAGAAAATAGCAATGGGTTACGAGGATCGTACTGTAAAATAGAAAGAATATTAGCAGCATCTAATGATGAGAAATAAGCTGCAAATTGACTACCTAAAGCACTGAAAAAGCTAAGAATTGTATCAAATATGTTGTTAAAGTCCATGTATATATACGGTATTAAAAAAGGGGGGGATTAATGTTCTTCTATCATTTTCTTGCGACGAGCATAGTTGCCTTGCCCTGCCACAATTGATTTAAAAATGCGTTCACTGATATACTTGCCACCTTTATAATTAATGTGTACATAATCCTTAGTTCCCATACCTTGCTCATCAACAAGGCGCAACATAGAGCCAGCCCCTCCCATAGCATTGAATAAGCTATAGAAACCCACTTTACATTCTTGTGCTAGCTTCATTTGATAGCGCTCTAGTTCTTCTATTCCCTTCATTGTTCCATTAGGTGAAGCCTTTGAACCACGATCTGGAGCACCCATTATAAGAATACTTGTATTAGGGAAAGCACGCTTAAAGAGTTCTATTGCCTTACCCATTCCCTTAATATACTTCTGTAAACGTTCGGGAGTAGTGTTTGCATCAACAGCGTTAACACCAAATTGGAACACGATTAAGTCGTAAGGACGAATAGCAGCAAAACGCTTTAACATAGCTTCAGGCAGTTTAGCTAGCGATTGCCCATCGGATCCACGCATACTAAAGTTATCTACTACAACACCCTCTTCGGCTTCTTGTGCAGTACCAAAAAGTGTCGCATTGCTGCTTGAAATCTTTATAAGTGCATTTGAAGTTTTACCTGCTAACTCGGCAATTTGAATATCTGTAGATGGAGATACTGCGATGGTCTGTTGCTTACCACCGTCAATATTGATAGTAACATTAGCACCTGCCGTTGGACGAAGATAAAGTTTGGTACTACTCCATATATCAGTGCGCTTGTATTCGTGAAGGACAAAAGGTGCAAGACTTATTTGAGCAGGACCTGACAGCGTATAATAACGCTCAGCTATACCAGCCTTTGTAACATCGTATGAGTCGGGACGCTTTACCATGTGCTCTACTATACCTGAGAATTTATTAGTGGTAGTATGCTTATATTGATTAATATCATTACCAGCGTCTAACCAGCCTACCCCATAGCCACCATACTTGTTTTGCAGATCCTCTCGCAGATCAGCAAGGAGAATATCGCCTTCTATATACGAGTCGCCAAAATAAGCAATGCGCACAGGATGTCCCACTGCTTCATGGGCAGCAAGCTTGGTAAGATTAGCATAGAAATCGTCTAGGCTATTGCCTGTATTAGTGCCATAATCGGTAATAGGTTCTACACCCTTCCCCCACTCTTCTTTAAAGTTGATCTTACGACCATCGCCTGTGGTAATTTTCATAACACTATTTGAAGAGGTGATAATCGCCGAGGTTGATGTTTTTTCTTTATGGATTAAATCGCTCAATATATCTATCTTACGAAGTTCGGTTCCTGCTATCTTGATAGTTGGTAGGAAGTGGAGCAACACGAGGATTATGACTACCAAGCATGTAAGCAATAAAGGCTTATGGATGTTACTTTTCATTATTTATATTCTTGCCTTAGTTTACAAGAAAAATATTTTTGGTGTTATTATAGAGTTACTTATATTTATTAGGGAGCAAAATTACAAAAAACTTATGAATATTCACATCGTTTTATTGTGAATTTGGTATCTTTGTAACGTGTATACCTTACACTGATATACAGAAACAGAACAAACAAAAAAAAGACTAAGAAATATGATTAAAGTAACAAAGGAAGCAGCTCTTGAATATCACAACACTGGGCGTCCTGGAAAAATTGAAGTAAAACCTACTAAACCCTACAACACACAAACCGATTTGAGTTTGGCTTACTCCCCAGGTGTGGCATATCCCTGCTTAGAGATACAGCAAAATCCACACGATGCTTATAAATATACTAATAAAGGCAATTTGGTAGCTGTTATAAGCAATGGCACTGCTGTTTTAGGACTAGGTAACATTGGTGCTATGAGTGGTAAACCCGTAATGGAAGGTAAGGGCTTGCTGTTTAAGATATATGGTGGCGTTGATGTATTCGATATTGAAGTTGCCGAAGAAGATCCAGATAAGTTTTGTGAAACAGTGGAACGCATAGCACCAACCTTTGGTGGTATTAACCTCGAAGATATTAAAGCCCCTGAATGTTTCTACATTGAGGAACGACTGAAGCGTACGCTAGATATTCCTGTTATGCACGATGATCAGCATGGTACGGCTATTATCTCGGCAGCAGGACTAAAGAATGCTTTAGAAGTGGCTGGGAAAAACATTGAGGAAGTAAAACTTGTAGTAAATGGTGCTGGTGCTGCTGCTATCTCGTGTACAAAACTTTATATGTCTCTAGGCTTAAAGAAAGAAAATATCTTAATGCTCGACTCAAAAGGCGTGATTACCTCCGATCGTGAAAACCTTACTAAAGAGAAGCAACTCTTTGCTACTGATCGCAGAGATGTACACACTTTAGAGGAAGCTGTTAAGGGAGCAGATGTTTTTGTAGGCTTGTCAAAGGGGAATGTCTTATCGCAAGATATGGTGCGCTCTATGGCTAACCACCCTATCGTTTTTGCCCTTGCCAATCCTATCCCTGAGATTACATACGAGGATGCTATCTCAGCACGTCCCGATGTGATAATGTCGACAGGTCGTTCCGACTATCCTAACCAAATTAATAACGTATTGGGCTTCCCATACATCTTCCGTGGTGCGCTCGATGTTCATGCTACTGCTATCAACGAAGAGATGAAGATGGCCGCAGTGCTAGCCATTGCCGATCTTGCTAAACAGCCAGTACCCGATGTTGTAAAAGAGGTTTACAATAATACAGAACTTACCTTTGGGGCAAAATATTTTATTCCAACACCCGTTGATCCCCGTTTGATCGTAGAGGTGAGTGCTGCTGTTGCTAAGGCTGCTATAGAAAGTGGTGTGGCGCGCACTGAAATTAAAGACTTTGATGCTTACAAGGAGCATCTACGTCAATTGCGAAATAGCGTTACTATGTAATTGAGAAACAAAATCAACATACAATAAGTATAAAAGATAAGGAATTGTGAACTGCTTATTTTAAGGTTCATAGTTCCTTTTTTATTTTATAGTAGCATTGGTATCTTGATACAGAAAAGGCAATAGTTTTGTGAAACTCAATGAAACATGTCTCATCAGTTCTGCTATGCCCTTTCTTTTGTCGGATTTTTTCTTTCTCCGTCCTCTCCATATTGAGAACACGGAGTAGACAATTCTTTGTATGGTATCTAAATTGCGGGCTGCCCTTGCCGACTTTCGTTTTATCTTGTCTTGTAACAGGTTACGATCTAGCCTCCAGTGCATACTTTCTATCGACCAATGATTACGCACCAATGTCCCTAATCTTGGTGTGTTCGCAGGCAGGCTGCTTACATACAGCCTTTTCTCAGTAGTGCAGCTTCCTGTTGATTTTTTGACAGTTTCGCACTCATAATCTATGATGGTTAGGTTGCCGTTCCACTTCTCCTTATTTGCAATGAGGTCAGTCCCGTGCAAGAGCCGTGAAGGCTGCAAATAATTCTATACCAAACATTTGGTGATTAGTTTACTTTTTATACCTTTGCAACCATAAAGAGAGAGCTGAAATGCTTTCAAAAGATAGTCAAAGTGCTATGCAACAGTCAGTCAAAAAACTGCTACAAAAATGCTACAGTACAGACTTATTAAAATATATAATGTGTTGTCCTACAACGATATAAGAGAGATTGGTTCATAAACCTCTCTCTACCGACCGACAAACGATTGACATCTACGTGGAGGACAACTTCGGACAGCTTCAGCAACGGACTTTCAACTTCAACAATGAAGATACAAGCAAGCGTTCAAGTAGCTAAGAGAGCATAAGCAATAGCATCTTATTTAGCTTTGCACAGTTGCAATAGGCTGTAATACATCTACATACAAATATATGACATCAAAACGAACGTCATTCAAATGTTTTACGTACATTTGTAGCAGACAGATATTAATCATAACCAAATAAAAAGAGATTATGGAACAATCAATCAATCATATCGGCAAGAAAATCAGCGCCTTAGGCAAGGTTGTTGACAACAAAGAATTCATGCTGGTACACCTGCAATTGAAAAGCGGAGAACAAATTCCCTCACACGACCATAAAGGACAGGAAGTATACTTCACTATAGTGAAAGGAACTGTGGAAGTTACTCTTGACGATACCGAGGTACATCGTATCAGCACAGGTACCGTTTTACATTTTCCTGGCGAAGCTCATGTAGGCATAAATGCCATAGAAGAGAGTGATTTTTTCGTTTACCTCATCAACAGACAATGACGTTATGGATATGAAAAAACATCTGCCGCATGTAGACCTTGAAAAACTCGGCAAAATACTCGAGATTAAAGAAGAATACCAACGAGGAGATATTTCATTGGAAGAGGGTAGAACCCGAATAAGAGAGCAAGTTGGGAAAATCTACCCTTATGAAATTGCATTGGCAGAACAAGAACTCAAAACCATTGAAGAGAATGAGTGTCATAAGGAGGATATTCAAAAAATGATTGAGCTGTTTGATGAAGTGATGGACACTAGTCGCCCAAATCTTCCTCTTAACCACCCTATCATGTGCTACTACAGAGAGAACGAAGAAATGCGTCGCTTTATGCTCTCTATAGAAGATCTTGTACAATATCCGATTATCAAGAACCAGTGGCTTGAATTGTACGACCAAATAGCGGCTTTTCGCACTCACCTTTCACGTAAGCAGAATCAGCTCTACTCCATACTCGAACAGAAAGGATTTGACCGCCCAACGACTACGATGTGGTTGCTCGATGACTTTGTACGAGACGAAATACGTGATGCTAAAAATCTTATTGAAGAAGACAAAGAAGAAGAGTTTTTGGCAATGCAGTCTACTATTGTGGCAGATGTGCGGGATCTTTTACAGAAAGAAGAATCTGTACTCTACCCAACTGCTTTGGCGATGATAACTCCAGAAGAATTCGAACAGATGCGTCTGGGAGATTACGAAATTGGCTTTGCATGGATTGATGTAGAGAATTTCCAAAATACTGACAAAACAGAACCCCAATCCACAACAGTCCCTGACGGTTTTACCTCAGAACTATCTGCGCTTCTTAGTAAATATGGTCTGGGGGGAGACGATACATGCCGAGTTTTCGATGTTACAACAGGCAAACTCTCCCTCGAACAAATCAACCTCATTTACAAGCATCTTCCTATAGATATATCTTATGTAGATGAAAACGAACTCGTTCGCTTCTATTCAGATACCAACCACCGCATCTTCCCACGTAGCAAGAATGTTATCGGACGTGATGTGAAGAACTGCCATCCGCGCACCAGCGTCCACCTCGTTGAGGAAATCATTGCCAAATTCCGCTCGGGTGAGCAGGATAGTGTGGATTTTTGGATTAACAAACCTGGTGTATTCATCTATATTTATTATGTTGCTGTGCGTGACTCAGAAGGACGATTTAGGGGAGTACTCGAAATGATGCAAGATTGTAATCGTATTCGTGAGCTTCAAGGTTCACGTACGTTGCTGACGTGGTCAAATGACATGCAAGGAGTAAAATCAATGGAGGCGAAAAAGTCTACTCCAGACGATACGCCTGCAACAAGAGAAGGCTCGATAATAGAACTCTCTGCCAATACTCGCTTACAGGATTTGTTCAAAATCTACCCAAAGCTACGGCAAGATTTGCCAAGTATGAATTCTGCTTTTAAAATGCTCAATTCACCTCTCGCACGCATTATCATTCCTAAAGCAACCATCGCTATGATGAGCGAGCGCAGTGGCATTTCCATTGATGGCATACTTTCTATGTTAAACGAACTCATCGCTAAGTATAAGCGAGAGGAATAAATTCCTTATCCTAAAATAACAGAGAACAGGGCTGACGCATTATAATCCTTTCCTCTAGGGACTACATATGATGACCTCTTGAGGAAATCAAAAAACTCCACAGAGCAAACGAAAATTCTTCACGGAAGGTCGAAATAAAAGTTCGGAAGAATGAAATGAAACTTCGGAAGAAAGATTTCGAAGTTCCGAAGAATTTTCCGTTTCTCGCTGAAGATTTGAGGATCTCCACCGAGGGATTGTTCAGCTTCCTTGATAGTACCGTAGATGCACTCGTTTAAACCTATCATACCACACGAATATCAATAGCTAAATACCATATAATTATGGTAGTATTTTTAGAAAAAAACAGCTTTCACTGTGTTACTGGCGTGCTATAAAATAATGATATTTAGAATAAGAACCAAGACTTTTTAAATGAAAGAGCCGTGAAGCAAATATAAAAAAACAGAATAAAACTTTGGCTAAATGTGAAAGATACACTATCTTTGCGAAAAAGCGGAGGACGGCTTATGATAACACAAGACAACTTTAACCTAGAATATACCGATCCTATAGAGGTGTATCAAATTCGCCACTTTGTATGCAAAGAAATTTGTAGGCAAATTCATAGATATATTAAAGCAATGAGTGGTAGCAAACAACAAATGCTCTTATTCGAAGAACATTTGCAAGGACTTTCGTTAGACGAGAAGGAAGCTACTATAGCGCAGTATCTTGACCTTAATCGAAAAGCGTTAAAAGGATTAGATATGAAGCTTGTTTTAGCTCGTGCTATGGCAAACTATTGCGATACCTATAGCTATCTTGTTACTCTTATTAATGATAAAAGGCGTATCGTGCAATATCTCCAACTTATTAACGATATATATATAAGGTATCATACGGTGTTTGAAGAAAATGGAAAGTTCGGCATTGCAGACTATAAAGGGAATGTGATCGTTAGTCCTAAATACGAATTTTTGCGAACTTGTTATATGTATGTTGGCACTTTCCAAATACTACCTATTATAGCTCAGCTAGAGGGGAAAATGGGAGTTATCTTGCCAGATGGTAAAGATACCATTGTAATTCCATTTGATTACGACTCCATTTCACTTCGCGAAGAGCCACCCTACTTTGATGCTAAACGCAAAGGCAGGCATGTTTATCTAAATATGGATGGTAGCAAGTATGCTAAAAAACAAGTAGAAGAAAAGGAGAAAAAATAGCTTAATAGGACGAATAGAATTGTATGTTTCAAAGACAACTATATCAACTTGCCACGATGTATAATTGTTCTTTGAAAAATCATTACATACATAATTGCGTTAAGTTCTGTTTTTTAACGTTATAACATTCTTATAGGCAACGAGTTACAAAAGGTTACCTGTTACTCCTCAAAAGGTTACCTTTTACTCATTAAAAGGTAATCTTTTACTCATCAAAAGGTTACCTTTTACGTTGTAAAAGGGATCTGAACGATAACCTTCTATAATTTACTATATTTATTTTTTACAACAACTATTTTGGAGTCTACCAAAATAGTTGCTGCAAAACATAATTACACAAGCATCTGCAAAGACTATCTATACCTCGCTCATAAATCTGCAAATGTCATCTGAAGTAATCTTTCACTCACTTTATACGTAAAATGGATAAAAAACTTATTTTAATGAAAATATTTTTTTTATTTTCTTTTGCAGAAAAGGAAAAAAAATATATCTTTGCAACAGAATTACTATTACTAACTATTCATAAACAATCGTCATCCAACAAATAATGACGAACATACTTGCAAAAATGTTTTGTGAGAAATATGTACTGAAACGTGCATATAATATTTCTCAACAGAAATGAAACAATCTCACAAGGAGTAGGTTTAGTCAACATGTGATATGCTCCACTACACCATCTCTCCAAACATTGTCGAAAACCTTAAACGTTGTGGTAAGGAAGAGTGTATTTGTGAAGAGTATGCTCTTCCATTTTTTATGCTTATATACCAATTAAAATAGAAGCAAAAGTATGATTTTCTCTCAAGAAGCTTAAGCCTTCTAATAAATATTTCTAGTCTATTACAAAGTATCTTTGTATCTTTGCACCGCATATATAGGTTCATTGTGAACATGATTAAAAAGGGAAATCGGTGTAAGTCCGATACTGTCCCGCAGCTGTAAATAGCAAAATATCATACTAATACTTGTGGGTTTTTCACATTAATATATATATATATATCAGTATGAACTAGCAAACAAAAGCCACTGCTTCCGTAAAGAGAAATGGGAAGGCGATTTGCTAGGGTTTAGCTATAAGTCAGAATACCTGCCTATATTATTAAAACATCTATTCTCGCGGAAGAATGTTGTTTCATCAATCAATGTATAATAGCGCCATGTACCCTTATAATTGGAAGAATAATGTACCTCCAAGGTACATTCATTGTATCTTTCTCATCGCCTTATTATTTCTTACAGCCACTAAGATCAAAGCTGATAATAAGTTAAAGGCACTCAACGATACGCTTAACGAGGTTATCATTACTTCTCGCCTAACACAGCGCGAGATAATCCCCTCACAAAAGCTAAAAGGAAAAGACCTTGAACGCCTCAACACCCAGTCTATAGCCGATGCACTTCGCTACTTTGCAGGCTTACAGGTAAAGGATTATGGCGGTGTGGGCGGTATCAAGACCGTTAATGTTAGAAGCATGGGAAGTCAGCATGTTGGCATTGTATATGATGGCGTAATGCTAGGTAATGCACAAAATGGACAGATAGATCTTGGACAATTCTCGCTTGACAATGTAGATGAGATAACGCTTTATAATGGTCAGAAGAGTTCTATCTTCCAACCCGCCTCCGACTTTGGTAATGCTGGCAGCGTATATATTCGCACTCGCCTACCACGCTTCACTAATGGTAAAAACTATAACCTAAAAGTGAAAATAAAATATGGATCAAGCGACCTCTTCAATCTTTCTGCACTTTGGGAACAACATCTTTCCCCTGCTGTGGTTACATCGTTAAATGCCGAGCTACTCACTGCAAGCGGAAAATATAAATTCCACCACACAATGCTTGCAAACGATGGTGTTTCCACTTACGACACCATTGCCACTCGGCATAATGGCGATATACTAGCTGAGCGTGTAGAGGCAAATATTCACGGGCTTATCTCGCGTGGCTTTTGGAACTTTAAGGCGTATCTCTATAACTCATCGCGTGGCATTCCGGGAGCAATCATAGAAAACGTATGGAGAAGCTCCGAACGTCTAAACGACCTTAACGCTTTCTTTCAAGGACGTTTCCAAAAGGATATTACTAACAAGTTTTCCACCCAATGGTTAGCAAAGTATGCCTATTACAAAACACATTATAAAAATGATAACCCCAACTACATAGCATACGACAATAGCTTTTGGCAACAAGAGGTGTATTTCTCCACTGCAAACGCATACGAATTAATTCCTAATTGGACAATTTCAGCTGCCTACGACTTCCGTTGGAATAAACTAAATGCAAACACGAAGAATTTCAACTATCCCACTCGTTTCTCTCACCTTGTGAGTCTTGCTACAGCTATTGACTTGCCCTTCTTGAAGGCACAAGCATCACTGCTAGCAACCCACATAGACGATGATCTCAAAGCGCTACACCTTCTTGCTGAACCACCAAAGCCCATTACCAAATTCTGTCCAGCTCTTTTTGTAAACGTTCCCATTGTACACACGGAGTATGCCGAGAATGGTATTTCCAAAACCAATCTAGAACTACGTGCATTTGCTAAGCGCAACTTCCGTATGCCTACCTTCAACGATCTCTACTACATCGATTTTGGTAATCCCAAACTCCTTCCAGAAGTAGCTACGCAATACGACTTAGGTACTACATTCTCTCACCAATGGTTAGCAGCATGGGCAAAACGTGTACACCTACAATTAGATGCTTACTATAACACCATTCATAACAAGATTATAGCCTACCCTACAGGAAAACAGTTTCGCTGGACGATGATCAATCTTGGCACAGTTAGAATAATGGGCGTAGATGTAGCCGCAGGTTTTGATATGGCTGTTCCTATGGGCAAGAAAGCGCAACCACTACTACTTTCGGTGAAGTCGCAGTACACTTATCAATCGGCTTTGGATATTACCTCTGAGCATGATTCTTATTATAAAAACCAAATACCCTACGTTCCGCACCACAGCGGATCAGTAACTCTAGGGGCTGACTACGCTAACTTCATACTCAATTATAGCGCTATCGTTACGGGCAGTAGGTATAGCTCACAAGACAATATTCCCTATTATTACATGGCAGCTTGGGCTACACACGATCTTAATTTGCAATACAAATTCAGCTTAGCTAAACTACCCTGCAAAGCGATATTAGAGGTAAATAACCTATTCAACCAACGCTATGAGGTGATAGCCAACTATCCTATGCCCGGCACGAGTGGAACCATAGGGCTACAAGTAGAACTATAAAACGCAATAACAATATTTATTCATACTAAAATAATAAAATTATGTTTACATTCAACAAACAACGCGCATTTGCGCTAGTACCTAAAGCTATAGGGTTATCGCTCATAACGGCTCTCGCTATGACCTTTACGGCATGTAGCAACGATAACCCTACAACAGAGCCTGGTGGGAAAAAAACAGAACCACCAGTAGAAATACCTTTTCTACAAACTAAGGAAATAGCCACTGGCGACTATAAAGGAATGTACATGCTCAACGAAGGGCAGTGGATGAAGAACAATGCTACACTCGACTATCTTGACTTTACGACTGGTAAATTCTATGACAATGTATATTTTAATGGCTATTTCTCTAAAGATATTCAGCACATTGGTGATACTGGTAACGATATTATTTACAAAAATGGTAAGGTGTGGATAACATTAAATCAGTCGGGCGTTGTGATGGTTATCGACACTAACACTGGTAAGGTTATCAAAAAGGACATACAAGTACCTAACTGTCGCTGCCTAGCTTATGATAATGGCTTTATATACGTTACATCCTTTGCGGGCATAACAGGTAAAACAACCGAACCAGGACTCGTATACAAGATTAATGAAACAACATTTGAAATAACAGCTAAGGTTGCTGTAGGCTATCAACCAGAAGGCTTAGCTGTCCTCAATGGAAAGCTCTATGTTGCTAACAGTGGCGGATATGCTAATTCTCCAGAGGGCAAATATGGCAAAACACTCAGCATTATTGACTTGAAAACATTTACAAAGGAAGCAAAGGATATTGAATTACGTTTAGAAAACCCTTCACATGTAGCCGTTGACAAAACTGGAAAAATATGGGTTAACTGTCTAGGCGATTACAATAAGCCCAACGATGAGGGTATCGTTATTATAAAAAATGATGCCCCTATCCATACTCACGAAATCGGTGTAACTTACTTTGACTTTGCTGGCGACAAGGTATATTACTGTGCTACGCCTTGGAATGGACAGCGTTTGTATGGTGCATTCGACATCAATACAATGGAAGAGGTAAAGGACGAGCCTATCAAGAACATTGAAACTTCACATTCTATCGCAACCCCACACGGTTTATACATCAACCCTATGAACCAACATATCTACATTATGGACGCAAGAAACTTCACTGCGGGAGGTGCTATTCTTGTTTACAATATGCAAGGTAGATACCTCTATTCAATAGAAACATCGGGCGTTTGTCCAGGACATATCTGCTTCCTCCCTAAATAAGGAAGTGTTTTATCAAACAGTTTAAAAGGTGGGAGTATTGCCCAAGAAGCAATATCTCCCACCTTTACTATATTATATAAAGCCTAAATTATAAACTTAGCAAGGATCTGTCATTTGTTAAATTGTTCTTATAGCGGAGTGGTAAAGATAAAAGTACGAATAGCCCAATAAGAAGCAATACCTGCAATATAGCCTATGAAAGCTATCCAAGAAATCTTCTTCATGTACCAACCGAAAGTAATCTTTTCTAAGCCCATTACCACAACACCTGCTGCACTACCGATGATCAACATAGATCCACCTACACCAGCACAATAAGCTAGCAACTGCCAGAAGATGCCATCTACTGCCATATCGCCTGTAGGAACTACAGGATACATACCCATACTACCAGCTACCAATGGTACATTGTCGACAATCGATGAAAGTACACCAATAATACCTGTTACTGCATAGTGGTTACCACTGAAAGCTACATTCAATCCTTTACCTACCTGCTCTAGTACTCCAACCTCTTCCAAACAAGCTACAGCCATCAAAATGCCGAGGAAGAAAAGAATGGTTGACATATCAATGCGACTCAACAAATTGCTAACACGCTTTGCAAAGTCCTCACTACCACCAATCTTACGGTGTAAACGATGATACAACACTTCTGTTACTGTCCATAAAATACCTAACACACAAAGAATACCCATAAATGGAGGCAGACCTGTTAAAGTATGGAACACAGGAACAAACATCAAGCCACCTACACCAATAGCAAAGATAAGTTTGCGCTCGCCACCAGAAAATTCATCTCTACTATCAGCACTTCCGCCTTTCTCTAATGCTACATCTACAAGAATATCACCCTTTAACATAAACTGCAATACCAACGCAGGGATCACCATTGACAAGAGTGAAGGTATAAAGATCTCGCTAATTACGCCTGCAGCGGTAATCAATCCCTTATTCCACAACATGATAGTGGTAACATCACCAATAGGAGAGAAAGCTCCACCAGAGTTTGCAGAAATAATAATCAATGAAGCATAAATCATTCTGTCCTCATGCGACTTTATGAGTTTACGCAAAATCATAATCATAACAATGCTCGTGGTAAGATTATCTAAGATGGCAGAGAGGACGAAAGTCATAAACGCTATTTTCCACATCAAGCCACGCTTCGACTTCGACTGCATAACATTCTTCACCCAATTAAAGCCACCATTCTGATCGACTATCTCCACTATGGTCATAGCCCCCATTAAGAAAAACAAGGTTGTAGCCGTATCGCCAAGATGTTCTACGATTAGCTTATTGCCAAACGACATCACAGCATCAGCAGCAACCTTTACATCAGGATGCATAACTTGGATAAATTGAGCAGGGTCTACCATATACAAAATCCAGCACGCTGCAAGCATTAACAACGCTATTGCAGCTTTGTTGATCTTAGTTAGACTTTCGGTTGCAATGAGCATATACCCCATCACAAACACAACGATAATTGAAATAGTAAGTGTTGACATAAATTATATGAAACATTTAAGTTTTTATTCGGAGGCAAAGTTACACAAAAGATAATATAAGACTCCTAAATAGAGGCTAAATTTGAAGCTACTAGCAAAGTTTTTTCATGCTTTTATTGTATATTTGTAACTAAAAGATAGCTTATGAAAAAGAAGGTTATTAATATAGCATGTGCAGTTGTCAAAATGGAAGGTAAGACCTTTTGTGCAAAACGTTTACGCAAAGGTCCACACTATATAGCCGAGCATTGGGAATTTCCGGGAGGAAAAGTTGAAGCTAACGAAACTCCAAAAGAAGCATTGCGAAGAGAAATAAAAGAAGAACTTGATTGGGAAATTACTATGGGAGAAGAAATAGGTGAAATAATCTATGAATATCCCGACTTCACCATCGCACTAAAAGCTTTTGCCTGCACGGCTGATAATAAGAACTATAAACTATTGGAACATCTTGAAGCTAAATGGCTATTCCCCGAGGAGTTACTAACACTTCAGTGGACTGCTGCCGACGAGCAGCTCATCAAGGTTCTATCTCTCAATACCCAATAACAATAAACAATGACAGAAGATAAACATAAAATAATGGAAGCACTCGTCCTGCAACTGAATGAAGCTTCTGATGCTTATTATAATGGTAAGGGCGAAGCCATGACTGATTTTGAATGGGATGCAGCCTTCGACCGTCTCAAGGCTCTTGAAGAAGAACTTGGAGAGGTTCTTCCAAACTCCCCTACCAATAGTGTTAGTGCAGACAAACTCAAAGGGCAGAAAGAGGAACATGAATATCCGGCTCTCTCACTAGCCAAAACAAAGAGTGAGACAGAGCTAGCAAAGTGGGCAGAAGAACGTCCTATTTGGCTTTCATGGAAGCTAGATGGCTTAACATTGGTCGTAACTTACGATAATGGTAAACTGACAAAAGTAGTAACACGTGGCAATGGACACATTGGTACTAATATTACTCATTTAGCTGCTGCTATTGATAATATCTTACCTACGGTAAAAGCTAACGGACACATTGTTATCCGTGGAGAAGCCGTAATAAGCTATGCCGACTTCGAACAATTCAACCTTGAGTCGGAAGAGGAATATGCCAACCCTCGTAATCTAGCTTCAGGATCGCTCACACTAAAGGATATCAACGAGGTAAAAGCACGTCATCTGCGCTGGATACCTTTCTCACTTGTACACACCGATGAGGAGATTATCTCGTGGGGCGATCGAATGGCTTTCCTTGACAAATTAGGCTTTAACACGGTAGAACGCGAACTTATTACTCTACCAACGGCAGAAAACATTGAGAAAGTAATCGCAACTTGGACACTCCGCGTTACCGACACTACTCGAAAAGACAAACAGCCCTACCCTGTTGATGGCTTAGTGATAACCTATGACGACACCGAATATGCTGCGACAGGATCGGTAACGGGACACCATGCCACACGTGCAGGCTTTGCCTTTAAATGGCAAGATGAAAGCGTAGAGACGACATTGGAATATATAGAATGGTCGTGTGCCACCTCTACAATATCGCCAGTGGCTGTGTTCAAGCCTGTAGAGCTAGAAGGCACCACCGTAAAACGTGCTAGCCTCTGCAATATTTCTGAATGCGAACGACTCGGTATTGGTGATGCTGGCACAAAGCTCATGGTGATTAAAGCCAATAAGATTATCCCCAAAGTGATCAGTGTTACCGAGTGTTTGGGCAGTTTTACCATACCTACAACATGTCCCGTTTGTCATCAACCCACCCAAATCGTTGAGAGCGAGGCTAGTGGAACGCGCACCCTCCACTGTACCAACCACCATTGTCCAGCCAAACAACTCAAGAAGTTTGCGCGCTTTGTATCGAAAGAAGGTATCAATATTGATGGTCTGTCTGAGCAAACTGTACAGAAGTTTATCAATCTTGGTTGGGTATCCGAGTATGCCGATCTTTTTCATCTACAAGAAAAAGCTGAGGCGCTAAAGTACATGGAAGGCTTTGGCGAGAAGAGTTGCGACAATCTTCTTACAGCTATAGAGAAATCACGTAAAGTGGAAGCTAAACAGTTACTTTTCGCTTTAAGCATACCTTTAGTAGGTAAAGATGTATGTACACGCTTGCTTTCAGCTTATCCTTTGGAGGAATTGATCAATAAGAGTCGTGAAAACATGGTATCACCCACCCTTCAAAGGTCATTATTCGAAGAGCCAAGACCAAACAATGAGGAAATATTCTCCACAATAGATGGTATTGGACCAGAAAAAAGTGCTAGCTTTGTAGGCTGGATGCAAGACGATAGCAACTACGCACAACTACAACGCCTCTTGCAAGAACTCACCGTTAGTCAAACTTCATCAGAGCCAAAAGGCAACCTATGTCAAGGCTTAACCTTTGTCATTACAGGTGATGTTCATCATTATAAAAACCGTAATGAGTTAAAGGCTTATATTGAGAGCGAAGGTGGTAAGGTAACGGGAAGTGTATCGAAAAGCACCCATTACCTTATCAATAATGATGTGAAAAGCACTTCTGGGAAAAATAAGAAAGCAAAGGAACTAAACATCCCGATCCTATCTGAGGATGATTTTATGGCTAATTTTAGCAACTAGCCGTTCTAGCTAAATCGTAAAAAAAAAGAGTTATCTATGAGATAAAAAATCTGTAGATAACTCCTTTTATTTAATATATCCTTCTTAGAAAGTCCACTTAGCAGCGATAGTAGGGATAGCATAGAACTTGTTATTCTTTCCCTTATTATTCCAAACGAAGTTGTTGCTAATCTCTACCTCTGTACCAAGAGATAGATTGATCTTATCCCAACCCTTTAGTTTATTCATATTTACCCAAAACTGTGGTTCGGTTAGAAAGATTAGCTTACCATTTACATTAGGATCATACCATAAATCGGCAAAACCATCGAAAGTGCAAAGTCCCTTTGCAAAGGTCAATCCCCATACTTCTGTAAGCTGAAAACCACTGAAAGGACGATAACCTGTGTGATGGTTAACAAAATAATACTTATACATAAGCTGTACAGAGAATGTCTTTGAGAAATCCTGTGAGTGCCAATTCCAAGCACCACCCGCTAAGAAAGCATGCTGATAACGATTACCAAAATAGCCGTTCTCAGCCTCTCCAGTACCTGCACCACCATTATATTCTACGTGTGCAGCCCACTGCTTGTTCTGTGTTAGATTGAACTCTCTTGCAATCTCCCAATAAGCACCAATAGTACCATCCTTCTTATAATCAATATCGGTAAACAAGAAAGTTGAACCCCACTTATCTGGTTTAAACATCTCTACAGTAGTGGTTACGCTCTGGCGATTTGACAAATCATCATAAAGACTATGACCGAGATCATAATGCAACTGCACATTCTGAGCTTGCATACTTGTTGTCATTGCCATCAAGGCAATAACGAGAGAAAAAAACTTTTTCATCTGGTGCTTTTAATTACATTTATTTATTAGAAATATAAAAATCGAATTAAGCTTTATCGAAATACTAGAACACTATGCTATTTTGCTATCACTCCACCATTAGAGAAACTATAAGGACGATCGCTTGCTTCTACTCCACGCTGTTTATTAGCTTGTGCTGACATATCGAACACAAGGTTTGCACCGTTCATTAATAAGCTATGATCTATATAATTCTTTGTGTAAACAGCTCCATTTACAAGCATATTGTCTACATAGCGGTGGGTCTGTTGATAGTTGTTTGCCTTTATATTCACTGATTTTCCATTCTCAAGCTTTATATTCACCGACTTAAAGTAAGGTGCGCCCAAAGCATACTGGTTACTTCCTGGACAAACTGGGTAGAAACCAAGTGCAGAGAATACATACCAAGCAGAAGTCTGACCATTGTCCTCATCACCACAATAACCATCAGGAGTAGCGGTATAAAGTCGATCCATCACCTCTTTTACCCAATATTGCGTTTTCCAAGGTTCGCCAACATAGTCGTAAAGATAGATCATGTGCTGAATAGGTTGGTTACCATGTGCATAGTTGCCCATATTCATGATCTGCATTTCGCGTATCTCATGAATAGTAAATCCATAATAACTATCATCAAAAACAGGAGGAACAACAAATACGCTATCTAGCATTTGTGCCATAACCTTCTCGCCACCCATTAACTTAGCCAAGCCAGCAGGGTCGTGGAACACGCTCCATGTATAATGCCAACTATTACCTTCGGTGAACGCATCACCCCACTTAAATGGATTAAAAGGTGCTTGAAACGTTCCATCCTCGTTGCGACCACGCATCAAGTTGGTTTCCTTATCAAATACCTTTTGATAATTCATAGCATGTGCCTTAAAAGGTTTCAGCTCCTTTGCCGACTTACCTAGTGCTAACCCCAATTGATAAATACACCAATCGTCGTAAGCATATTCCAAAGTACGTGCTACATTCTCCTTAATACCAACATTGTAAGGCACATAGCCCAGCTTATTATAATATTCAAAGCCCTTACGTCCCGTAGAGTTAATCTGTGGATGAACAGCATTAGCACCATATACTACAGCCTTCCATAAGGTTTCAATATCATAACCACGTAAACCCTTTAAGTAAGCATCAGCTACGATAGAAGCCGAGTTGTTACCCACCATACAATCACGATGACCAGGGCTAGCCCACTCTGGTAAGAAGCCACTTTCCTTATAAGCATTTACTAATCCCTCTTGCATCTTCATATTCATAGAAGGGTAAACGAGATTGAGCAATGGGAACAACGAGCGGAAAGTATCCCAAAAACCTGTATCGGTAAACATATAACCAGATAGCACCTTACCATTATAAGGACTATAATGAATTGGCTTGCCTGCCTGATCTATCTCATACAAGGAACGTGGAAAGAGTGTAGAGCGATATAAGCAGGTATAAAATGTGCGCAAATGGTCGATGTTATCATCTTCCACTGCAATACGTCCAAGAATATTATTCCATTCTTCTTTACTAGCATTCTTTACCTCATCAAAGCTCTGCGACATTACTTCTGCAAGATTTACCTCTGCTTGTTGAACCGAAATAAACGATGAAGCTACCTTAACATTTACCTTCTCGCCACGCTCTACATTAAAACCAACAATTGCCATAGCATGATCGGCTGTTAGCTCTTGCCTTCCTTCTAGTAACGTACTATCACGCTGCACAGCGGTATAGGTAAAGTCGTGATCAAACTTCAACACAAAATAGTTCTTGAAGTTATCAGGCACACCACCGCTATTCTTTGTAGTATAACCAACGATCATACGCTCTTTTGGCATTATCTTCACGTATGATCCCTTATCAAAGGCATCCAGCACAAAGTGGGCTTCCTTGCTCTTTGGATAAGTAATACGCACAACTGCAGCACGCGATGTAGGGGTTATCTCTGTTGTTACATCATAGTCGGCTAAGTAGGTACTATAATAATAAGGTGTAGCTACCTCTGCTTTATGCGAGAACCAACTCGCCCTACCCTCCTCGTCAAAATGCTTTGTCCCTACAACGGGCATAAAAGAAAACTGTCCATAATCATTGATCCATGGACTAGGTTGATGTGTTTGCTTAAAACCACGTATCTTATCAGCATTATAAGTGTAAGCCCATCCATCACCCATCTTACCCGTTTGTGGTGTCCAAAAGTTCATACCCCATGGACGTGCTATAGCAGGATAAGTGTTGCCAGTAGAGAGTGATGGTTTAGAAGCGCTACCCATTAAGGTTTTTACATAGTCAACAGGAGTTTGAGCGCAAACGTTTATAATAATTGTCAATACAAAGCTTATTATAAATGCTATCTTTTTCATTTGTAGGTTTTTATGTAAGTAAAACAGCAGCAACTATTTATACTTGTTTCAACTTAGTTATTTTTATAATACAAAGGTACTAAATTCCCAGTTAAAAGCACAATCTTTTGAAGTTAAACAGCAAATTATAAGACAATTATCTGTATTTTTGCATAACAAAGTATATCATGGCAAGACATAATAACATAATATCTTTAGACATGATAAACAATATATAGAAGACAGATTTGTATAAAATTTAAGGCAAAGAGAGGCAAATAAGAAATGAAAAGAGGACTAGTTTTAGAAGGTGGCGCACTACGAGGATTATTCTCTGCTGGGGTTATGGATGTGCTCATGGAGAACAATATTCATCCTGACGGGATCATTGGTGTATCGGCTGGAGCAGCCTTTGGCTGTAATATCATTTCCAAACAGCCAGGACGCGTTATCCGTTACAATAAAAATCTGGCACACGATTGGCGTTATGCGTCCTACCGTTCGCTCCTCACCACTGGCGATTACTTTGGTGGCGAATATGCTTACCATTATATGCCGTTTTATATTGATAAATTTGATACTGAAACTTTCGATAATAATCCACAAGAGTTTTGGGTAGTATGCACCAATGTTGGTACTGGAAAAGCGCATTATCAACGCATTGACAAGATAGATCACACGGCTTTAGAATACATCCGCGCCTCTGCTTCTATGCCACTATTTGCAAAAGTTGTCAACATAGACGGAAAGAAATATCTTGACGGGGGCGTGTCAGACTCTATCCCTTTAGCTTTCTTTCAAGAACAGGGATTTGAACGAAATATCGTTGTTGCCACTCAGCCAAAAGGGTATCAGAAACAACCTAATAAGCTTATGCCACTGATAAGGCTGTGGCTACATCGTTACCCACGCATGATAAGAGTTATGCGCAAGCGCCATATTATGTACAACAAGCAGTTGGCTTATCTCGAACAAGAGACTAAAAAGGGCAATACTTTCATTATCCGACCGAAAACAAAGCTCCCAATCGAGCATCTTTGCCATAAACCAGAGGTAATGCAACAAACATACGACTTAGGGCGCCAAGCTGCTGAAGAATGTCTTGAAAAACTCAAAACATTTTATAATTCGGGAAGTTCGGCAGAATAAATCTTTCGCTTTCCACTCTATTACTTTACAAGCCGCTACAAGATAAAGGCTAAGTTGTTTAACAACAGCGAATAAGCTTTTGTAGAGAGCATCACACCACTGCGCACCCGATAGTGGAGGGATGCTCTCGCTTTACCCACTAACAGATAAGAAAGAGGACAGACCTATTTTTGAAACATCACGCAGTCGAATACAGATAGGAGTACACCTCAAAGCGATAGGTTTGATCGTGGTATTCGACAACCTCTTTCGTTTCATATCAATCACCATTCTTTCGGTACACTGACATTGAAATATAGAGATCCTATAGAGAGCATCGCTAAAATTAGATCTATAGGTCGAATATTAAGCACTAAATGTCGGCTTATATCTTTAATTTTTCCATATTTAGCAATATTACTGCGCTAAGTCTTCAAAAGCTTGGTTCATTTCGTTCATTAAAACTTCAAAATTATCAGAGTTAAGGCATGCTTTACGAAACATCATTTCTAGGTTTTCTTCTTCGAAAACAATATTTTCTTCATGCAAT
This sequence comes from Prevotella bivia DSM 20514, assembly GCF_000262545.1. Classification (GTDB taxonomy): domain Bacteria; phylum Bacteroidota; class Bacteroidia; order Bacteroidales; family Bacteroidaceae; genus Prevotella; species Prevotella bivia. The sequence continues at coordinate 287,602 of NZ_JH660660.1, forward strand.
AATACTATCATACCTTGTATCATCAAGCGATAAATAGTAGCTTGATGTAATGTCTTTATCTCGCCCTTAGAAAGTTTTATGCCCATAGCGTATGCCTGCATCTGCACACGAGCCATAGCTCTAATGGCATCAATCACAGCAATTTCTTCATCACCTTTATACGGTCTGCATACTTCAAGGTATTCTGCTGGCGTTTGGAATTTGCCTTCTAAAAGATAGTACAAATGCTGCTTATATTCTGTCTTTACTGCATCATAAACAGCCTTTGAACCACAAGCGTAACGTAAAAGTAGCTTGGGAGATGTATTGTTAGAGAAATGGCGCTTTTCCATATCTGCTATAACAGCGTCTAAATCATTGTAATTAAGACGAATAAACAAAGGAAAAACGGCTGTAATGAAATAAGTATTGAGTTGTTCATAACAATCAGATACACAGTTTTTTATTTCTTTAGGATCAAACTTTCGTCTATCAGGGTACAATGCGTCCATTTCGCCTGAAAAGAAACTATGAAAAAATCCATATACTATGGCCGAAGCTACACGTTCTTTGCTTATTTTTTCTAATCGCATACGCACACAAAAATCCTAAAAAACTAATCTATAACCACAGCTTCTGCTGTTACACCTTCTTTTTGCTTTAGCAACTCGTCTAAACTCTTATAGGTATAAGCTGCTTTATCCTTTATATAAGTATTGCGGAAACGTTCGCGAAGATCAATCAACTTGCTAATAGCTTCCTGGTAAGACTCCGCATCTATACGATTGGCAAGTTGTTGTGCTCTGTCAGCATCAAACTCAAAGTATTTGATTAACATTGACTTAAACTGGCTACGCTGTGCCTCTGACATAGCTGCCAACTGCTCGCTTACATTGTTATTAGCTTTGAAAATAGTAAAAATAAGTTCGTCGGGTTCTCCCCCTCTCTGTCCATGATCGTATTTCTTTTCATATTCAAAGTAGCAATCGCAATATCCTTTACCAGCCATATCTTTAAGTTCTGCCATAGCAGGATCGAGAACACGACGGCAGAAATCGGAAAACTTTTTATAGTTATCTTCCAAACGAAGCATTTTACGGAAATCGATTGTCTTTATAACAGTACGTCCTTTATTTACCCAAGACTCTATAAACATATAGATGCGTTGCGTGTATTTGTTTTTACAAGCAAAAACTATCTGCTTTCCCAAGCGATGATAACCAAGGTCAAGGGAAACTAAACGTTCTGCAACAGCACGATTAAGCTTGAGAATAGCATATTTGTTATAAGACCTATCTTGTGGAATATAGACATCACAAAGGTTGGTATATTTTGTGTACTTTCTACCTTCTGTGGTCTTATAAGGTATTTCTACAGGTAAAGAAGCTAACATTTTAAGAGATGTTCGAAGCTCTGGATAGTGATTAGGATCTACTCCTAATTCCTTAAAAGGCAGCTTGATAGGCATACGACCATCTTCATCCAGCTCCTTTGTTTGAAACAAATCGAGCTGAGCACTCTGCTTATTATTTAATATTCCAAGTAGGATAGCTTGCAAGTTTTCAACAATAGAAACGAGTATTCGCACTTGAATAAGCGAATAGTCATAGCGCATCATAGTTACAGCAATAGGCTGTATAAGCCATGTCTCATCTTTTATTGGAATAAGAGCATCTGATATTGTGCGCTTTATGGGTGCTTTTTTAGCTTTAGCACCTTTCTTCTTTGTTGTTGTCTTCTTGGCAGCTGGCTTTGCTTCGCTACTTGTTGCCTTTGTTCTTACCATGCTTTTAAAATAGCTTCAATGGTACAAAGATAGTGTTTTTTTTGTAAAAATAAAGATAACTAAGGCAAAAGATGAGTTTATCTTAAAACTAATGGCAAAGGGCTACAACCATCACGGCGTAACCCCTTTACAATTATACTATAATCAGAATTAGAAATCTTCTTCGTCATTTACTTCGCTAGCTTGTAGATCAAGATCATCTGTACTAGTATCAAATGTAGTTCGATAGCTTTCTTCTGTCAACTTATCTTCATCAAAGCCATCGTCTTCATCATCATCCGATTTGCGTTTCTCGGTCAACTCGTCATCATCATTCAAGTCTAAATCATCATCTTCCTCATCGCTTAAACGATCATCATCAAGATCCTCATCCAACTTAAGCTTAGTGCTTGACAGCTCTAGTTTTGGCTTCTCCTTAGCAAAGATAGCTTCAACCCAAGTACCTTTAGCCACCTCTAAGACCTCATAACCATCTTCTAACTTCTGGTGATATAAACCACCTGGCTTTTTCAAACGATCAACAGGTAAGGTTGTTGTGCTAATGTCGAAAGCACTATTGATAATATCTTGTACACTTTGAGGGAGACTATCCCATCCACCACCAAAGTTGCGTTCAAGAACCTCAATAAGCTTACGTGCAGAAATATGACCGATATTCTCCCAAGTAAGATCGGTGGTACGCAAAATAGGCTTCTTCTTAATGGCCCATTTAAAGCTTGTACCCTCGTCAATATGAACTTCAGCCACTTGACATCCACGTGCTTCAAACTTAGCGAGTATCTCTGGTTTATTGGTTTTTACCTCTTCAATAATAAAAGCACTTTTTATAACGTCCATATAATGACACCAGTTTTCCTTTACATCACCATTACGCTCTGCCTGCGCCCAAAGACGGAAAACATCACTTTCCTGTATATCCCAAACAGTACTCTTTGTTAAACTCTTTAAGGATAGTGCCTCTCCTTGTCTATTCATATCTATTCCTCTTATATTTTTCTATTAATCCTTAATTCCGCAGCATAAATTCTTGTAAGAACTCCAAGTGCCTGAGAAACAAAGTTCTCAAAACACTTGGATATGTCAGAAATTTCACCTATCTTGGTGCTGTAAACATAACAAGTAAGCAAATATCTGACATGACAAAGGTAGCAATTAAAAACGAGAATATCACTTCTTTCGGTGGAATTTATCACATTATGGACGTTTTCTCAAAGTTGGGCTTTGAAAAACTTACCGAATCCGTATTGGGCAAACGTGGAAGTAGCGGCAAGGCATTCAGCCATGGAAGTATTTTCGGCTCTCTCTTCTTCAGCTACCTTTGTGGTGGAGAATGCCTTGAGGACATCAATGCACTTATAGGGCAGTTCAAGCAGAGACCTGATACGCTGTTACCCGGTGCCGACACAGTTGGGCGCGGACTGAAGGAGCTTGCTGAAGAGAACATTATTTACAAGAGCGAAATCTCCGGCAAGTCTTACAGTTTCAACACGGCAGAGAAGCTGAACACCTTACTATTACGGATGATACGGAGAATGGGGCTTATAAAGGTGGGCAGCCATGTTGACCTGGACTTTGACCACCAGTTCGTTCCAGCCCACAAGTTCGATGCTAAGTATTCTTATAAGCAGGACCTTGGCTATTTTCCTGGTTGGGCTTCCATTGGGGGAATCATAGTCGGAGGTGAGAACCGTGACGGAAACACCAATGTGAAATTCCATCAGGAGGACACGCTCCGTCGCATTATGGACCGTGTAACCTCAGAACTTGGTGTGGTAATAGAGCGTTTCCGTGCTGACTGCGGGTCGTTCTCAAAGGAAATCATCCAAACCGTAGAGCAGCGCTGCAACACGTTCTACATTCGTGCTGCCAACTGCGGCAGTCGCTACGAGAATTTCCAACAGTTGAAGGAATGGAAAGACGTTGAGGTTGGCTATGAGAAATGCGATGTCACATCCATCAGCATAGACAGCTTGATAGAAGGAAAGTCATACAGGCTCGTCGTACAGCGTAGCCTTTGAAAGGCAAGGATGGCAGTGAGCAGACGGATATGTTCGGAGTAATATACACATACCGCTGTATCCTCACCAACGACTGGGTGTCTACCGAGAAAGACATCATTACGTTTTATAATGAACGTGGAGCAAGCGAAAAGAACTTCGACATACAGAACAATGACTTCGGCTGGTCACATCTGCCCTTTTCCTTTATGGCTGAGAACATGGTTTTCATGATGGTTACCGCCATGCTGAAGAACTTCTATCTCTATCTCGTCCGTCATATCAGCGATAAGGTCAAGCCATTGAAAAAGACAAGTAGGCTGAAAGCCTTTATCCTACATTTCGTCAGCGTACCAGCAAAATGGGTGCGCACTGGAAGGCAGCACGTTCTGAACCTATATACAAATAAAACCTACTACTCAGAAGTCTTCCTTGAATAAACAGTATTTCTTTGTGGTTTTAATATTCCCCATTGGTTTGGGTGGGGGATTTTATGCTTAGAAAAAAACCAAGAAACACCGAAGCACCTCACATCAACATATAGAGTCCCCAAAAGACACCTCAACATATAAAATTTTCTCACAAGAAAAAATACTGCGGAATTAAGGTTAATAACAGCCTTATTAAAAAGTGCTGCAAAAGTAAACACTAAAACCTAATCCTCCAAACTTTTTTACTTAAAAACCTTAGATATATTTTAGTCTACACAACCTATAATATCTGTTACCGACTGACATCCATGATCATCAAGCCACGCATTGATACCATCGCGTACCTTTATAGATACTGTAGGATCTACAAAATTGGCTGTTCCTATTTGAATAGCCGAGGCTCCAGCCATAAGAAATTCTATAGCATCCTCAGCCGTAGAGATACCTCCTAAGCCTATAACAGGGATCTTTACTGCCTTTGCTACATCATATACCATACGTAAAGCCACTGGTTTAACAGCAGGACCACTAAGCCCTCCTGTACGAATACTCAGCTTAGGACGATGACGTTCGATATCAATAGCCATACCCATTAAGGTATTAATTAAGGACACGCTATCAGCACCCTCATCTTCGCAAACGCGAGCTATGGCTGCTATATCTGTAACATTTGGAGATAGCTTAACGATTAAAGTCTTATTATAATGGACACGAACAGCCTTCACTACAGATGCCGCTCCAGCACAAGTAACACCAAACGACATACCGCCCTCTTTTACATTTGGGCATGAAATATTAAGTTCGATAGCAGGAATCTTATCCAATTCATTGATCTTTGCAGCAGCTTCAGCATACGTCTCAGGAGAGTCCCCGCTAACATTGACGATAAAATTGGTATCTATATCCTTCAGTTCTGGATAAATGTGATTACAAAAGTAATCAACACCCTTATTTTGAAGTCCCACACAATTGAGCATACCTTGTGCAGTTTCAACCATTCGTGGGTAATCATTTCCTTCACGAGCATAAAGCGTTGTTCCCTTTACGAATATACCTCCAAGCTCTTCTAAAGGTACAAAATCGGCAAACTCTAGTCCATATCCAAAAGTACCACTTGCTGTCATAACAGGGTTCTTTAGTTGAAGCGAAGAAATATTTACATTTAATTTAGCCATTTCCTTATCTTTTTTATTTACAAACTAGAAATACCATTGTAGCCGATCAATATTAAATACGGGACCTTCTTTGCACACACAAAGATTGCCGTCAATGGTTTTTTCCACACAACACAAACATGCGCCCAAACCACAAGCCATTAAATTCTCCAATGAAGCCTCACAAGGTATCTGTGTCTGCTTAGCATATTGTGCTATAGCCATCATCATTGGTTTAGGTCCACAAGTGGCTATACGATCAAATTTTACTTTATTCAAAATAGAATGCTGCGTTACAAAACCTTTCTCGCCTGCTGTGCCATCTTCTGTCGTGATACATATTTCACCATATTGAGCAAACGCTACCATTTGCATAATATCTGCTTTCGTACGATAACCTAAGAGAAAAGTTGGATACCCTCCTTGCTTTTTTATCAGTTTCCCATAGTACAACATTGGCGCAACACCAACACCTCCACCCACAAGAAGAATGTTTTTACCTTTGACATCCTCCATATTAAAGCCCTTACCGAGTGGGAAGAGGCAGTTTAGCTTATCGCCTTCTTTTAAATAAGACAGCGTTTTAGTTCCTTCACCCACTTTCGCAATAAGCAACCAAAGCTCATTCTTATCATAATCCACAAAATGGATAGAAATAGGACGACGTAGATAAGTGGCAGGAGAGTGATCGACCCTTACTTCAACAAATTGCCCAGGAGCAACCTCTGGCATTGGTACATCACTAAATAGTTTTATCAAGAAATACCTATCGTTTAATTGCTCAAACGATGTTACTGTAAGATCTAAGAGAAACTTTTTCATCTTTGAATTTCATTATTTAAATACAAAGATACGAAAAACTTGATAATATTACTTCTTAGGAACAAAGGTCTCCCATGTTTGATCATCAAAAAAGATACGTATTTCGGTTATATTACGAGCAGGTTTGTCAATATATTTCACCTCTGTTCGTACCTCTGAACAATTCTTAGGAAGAACATTTGGTGTTTGTGTGTCCAAAGAAGTAGGCGAAACCGTATCGAAAGGCAAAAGTTCTTCTCCTTTGCTTGGCTTATCATTATCCGTAGCAGAAGATTCATTATCTAAGAACATAGGACCTGTTCCAAACATTAACCAGTCAAGATTAATCTCTGGATATTTCCCTCGAATGGCTTCCACTGTATTAAGAGTTGGCTTTGTCCTACCACTAAAAATACTACTTAATGCTCCCGGCGATATTCCTATAAATCCTGCGAAGTCTTGTTGGGTCATTCGCTGATGCTCCATAAGCAGTTTTATTCTATCTTTCATACTTAAAACCTCACTATATTCTAAAAAAATGGTGTCCTTACTTTGATTTACAAAAGTAAATATAAAAATTCAATAATCAAAATATATTTGCGCAAACTTTTAAATACGAAATTATAAATTTTATATTTAAAGTTTTAAATTGTAAATACACAAATTACAAGAAAATCTGCTTATTTCGACCTTTAAAATCTACAAGTCTAAATGCCCCCTAGAATAAACTGTAACAAAACAAATAAAACTATTGATATACAGCATATTATATTATATATATAAATCAATATTAACCCCAGATATACGCAAGATCAATTACAAGGCTGAACAAAAGTCTTTGTTTAGCTTTACAATATATCTATAATATACTAGGAATAAGCATATTATAGTTATATTGTAAATAATGAAAAGATATTCATATAAGAAGGGGTATTTATTATTTTATTTTCAAAAGAGCAAACTTTAAAAACACAAACACAAATAATATTAGTTTTATTTCTTAAATATTATATTTTATCTCTTAAATGCAACTACATTTGCAAACGTATAAGCCTCTTTTGATTGTCATAAAGGAAGTTAAAACAAAATTACCCCCTATTTTTTAGTCTTACTTTCTCTAAAATTTTGATATTTAAAGCGGAGGGAAGAGTGTGCTGTAAATATGCGAAAAATAGAAGGATATTTTTTATTTAAAAGCTTAATTATCAAAAGATAAACCCTAAAATTTAGGTTTTCAAAACTAGGTGAAATAGAAATTTATAGCTCTCTATTTCTATTCTTACCGCAATAATAAAGCTAAAGCCGTATTAAAAACCACCCTATTACAATAACATCACACAAAAATAAAGATATAAAAACGCTTTTGATTATCAAAAGCGCAATGTCCAATTTCAAGATAACGATCCTATTAGTGCAAAATAAAAAAGATAAGCTCTTTCATCAGATCACCAGAACCAGTACTAGGATTATCCAAGCCTTTGCTTTTTGCATCTATTTCACGTACCTTTCCTAATATATCCATTGTCTTACGAGCAGAGTAAGCACGAAGCCCTATCATATAATCTTTAGCCCCCCACCTACTCTTCAATCCCAAACCAGCAGCAAGTGCATCTTCCGAGTTATTCCCAGGAATATAATGTGCTATCATTAAATCGCGGAAATAAGAAAAAAGCATAGGAAGAAACGAATATAAAGACCCAGCCTTTGGATTATTGTCAAAGTATTTGATAATCTGATTTGCTTTAAAAATATTTTTCTGAACAATGGCATTTCTCAGTTCAAAAGCATTAAAATCTTTACTGATACCTATCTCCTTCTCCACGATATCAGGTGTTATCATCATACCATTTTCTGGAAGAGAAATCATTACCTTGTCTAATTCTGACGTCAATCGGTTCAGATCTGCCCCCACGGCATCGGCTACCATCTGTTTCGCCTTAGGATCTATTGTTACCTTTTTCGCATCAAGATATTCTTGAATGAAGATAGGCAACTGATAATCGCGCAATTTCACACTATCAAAAACGACACCAGCAGCATTGGCTAATTTCACAATTTTCTTTTTACCATCAATAGAACCATTCTTATGACACCACACCAAGATCGTAGATTTTACCAACTGCCCACTGAGATATTTTTCTAATGGTTCTAGCGACCGCACGTTTTGAGCCTCTTTTACAATGATCACCTGATGTTCTGCCATCATAGGGTAACGCTTTGCCATATCTACCACTTGCGCACACGAAACATCCGAACCAAAACAAATCGTTTGGTTAAAATCGCGCATCTCTGGTTCAAGTACATTGTTGGCTATAAAGTCTGAAATCTTATCGATAAAATAAGATTCCTCTCCCATTAATAGGTAAAACGGAGCATATTTCTTCGCCTTCAAATCGGCTATAACACGCTGAAATATGGCATCTAACTTTGCTGGCATTGCGTTTTTTCTTATCTTTGTATCATGGTTGAAACTAATATTTGTACTCAACCTTGATACAAAGATAATAGAAATTGGACAGAAAACAAAATTTCCGTTTCACTTTATCCCACCTTATTATATATAGCATAATCTAGCAAGACAATGAAGGCAAACTTCTTATCTAATCATCTCCCCATAAAAGAAGAAAACGGAAAGCGTTATATCCTCGACATGCTCCGCAGAAAATACATAACGCTAACACCTGAAGAATGGGTAAGGCAAAGCTTCATCCATTTTTTAATTGAGCAAAAACACTATCCACAAGGTCTTTTAGCTAATGAAATAAGTCTTAATCTTGGCGATAAGAAGATGCGAGCAGATAGTGTTCTCTATGATACAAACCTACAACCAAGAATGATTATCGAATACAAAGCTCCCAACATCTCCATTACACAGAAAGTGTTCGATCAAATTTTCAGTTATAACATCCTCCTTCATGTACCTTATCTTATTGTAACAAATGGTATAGAAATATACGTTTGTAAGTTTGATTATGATAGTAAAAAATATTTATATTTAGACGACATACCTACTTATGAAAGTATTTAACAAAGTAAACACTACAAAGATTGGCACATTTATTGTAAAAGATGTTCTATCAATAATTTTATAAAACTATATAATGGCAAAAGGAAAATGGATTGGTGCCGCCCTTGGTTGGATACTTTCTGGCGGAAATATATTAGGCGCATTGGCTGGTTATTGCGTTGGAAGTTTAATGTCAGACGCCTCGCAAGGCACAGATAGTCGATCGAATGAGTATGACGCCAATGGTCACTCCTCATCAAACTTCTACAACGAAGCACCTTTTGAAGAAACGCGAAACTCATTTCTCTTTTCTCTCCTTGTACTCTCTTCTTATATTATAAAGGCGGATGGTAAGGTAATGCATTCGGAAATGGAATATGTACGCAATTTCCTTCGTCATAATTTCGGTGAGAACGCAGTACCACAAGGTGAGGAAATTCTTAAAAAGCTCTTCGAAAAGATGAACCAAGAGGGTATGCCTATTTTCAAAGAAACCATCCACAGAAGTTGCGTTGAAATGTCATTCCACATGAGCGAGGGACAACGCCTCCAACTGCTCAATTATCTAGTAACTATTGCTAAAGCCGATGGTTCTGTTTCTTCTGAAGAAATTTTAGCCCTCAACGACATTGCGCTCCACCTCAATCTTACCCTGCAAGATGTAGAGTCAATGCTCAATATGGGATACTCATATAGCAATAATCAAAGCAATACACAGCCGCAAAATAACCTCGTCGCTGCATACAAAGTACTAGGTATCCTCCCCTCTGCCACTGATGATGAGGTAAAAGCTGCTTATCGCAAGATGGCTCTCAAACATCATCCCGACCGCGTAGCATCGCTTGGAGAAGATATTCGCAAGGCTGCTGAAGAGAAATTTCAGGAAATCAACGCAGCAAAAGAGGCTATTTATAAAGCAAGAAAAATGTAGAAAATTGAGTATTGAAAATGGAAAATTGAGTATTAATAATCCCCTTCTTACTTTATTCTTTAGAATGAAGCGGAAAAGTATTAAACCTCTTGAAAAAACGGCTCACTATCATTTACTCATAACTTTTTTCAATCCTCTATAATCAATTCGCAATAGAAATAAGATGCTCAATTGAACAAGAATATCAACAAGAACCAATGGCAAAAATAAAAATTACAACCCCAGAAGGCAATATTATTGTTCGCCTCTATGATGAGACCCCAAAACATCGTGATAACTTTCTAAAATTAGCGCAAGAAGGCTATTTCAATGGCACTATTTTTCACCGTGTCATCGAAGAATTTATGATACAAGGAGGCGATCCTAATAGCCGAAATGCTCCAAAAGGAAAGATGCTTGGCACAGGTGGTCCAGATTATACCATCCCTGCCGAGTTTGTTTATCCTCAACTTTTCCATAAACGGGGTGCGTTGAGTGCGGCGCACACAGGCGATGAAGTCAACCCTGAATGCGAGAGTAGCGGTAGCCAATTCTACATAGTTTGGGGTAAAACCTACAGCAATGGCGAGCTAAAACAGATAGAGAAACAAATGGCAATGCAGCAAGAGCAAGATGTGTTCAACGGTTTAACCAAACAATATCGCAATCAAATCATGGATCTGCGCCGTAACCGCAACCGTATAGGGCTTCAAGCACTACAAGATAAACTCATTGCAGAAGCTAAAGCAAAAAGTAAAGAGCTGGGGAAGCCCGTCTTTTCTCTCGAACAAATAGAGACTTATACTACTCTTGGTGGTACTCCGTTTCTCGACAATCAGTACACTGTTTTCGGTGAAGTAGAAGAAGGGCTAGACATTATTGAGCGCATTCAAAGTGTGGAAACCGACCGTAATGATCGCCCGTTAGATGATATTACAATACAGATAGAAGTGCTATAAATGTACTCTTTCTTCCAAGAATATAGATAAGCTACATATTAACATCTCATAACACTACCCCCACCACAGACACAGCAAGAAAAAGGTGGGGGAACAATTATTTTAAGACAACTAACAAACCCTCAATTCAATAAGAGACATAAGAACAAAAGGCTAACGCTATACGAATTGAGAATTTCATTCAATTGAGAATTCATAATTAATAATAACCTGCCCTTATATGTTTGTTATGGACGACCTCTTATTACATTAATAATTGCCCATCCTCTTGCATGGTATGTAAAATATTTTTATAAATGCAATTCAAATAATGACCTTTTGCTTTGCAATTCATAACCTTTTATTCATTAAAACATCATCATTTGAGCCACAAAACATCACCTTTTGCACCGTAAAACATCACCTCTTTGTAAAGCCTTTTGTATCATATAGTTACAGCTATATTAAACATTATATCGCCCAACATTTTCTGTAAATGTTTTTTACACTTCCAATACCCCCTCCCCGACCATACCAATATAAGACACTAATTGCTATTTTTAAGAAATTGGTAACCAATAAAATAGATTTTTATTTTTAAAGCAATTTATCGCAGGATCCATCAATATACCTATAGACGATTTGCGTGAACGAATCAATGAGGTGTCTACAGATAATCCTATTATTGTTTTCTGTGCCGTTGGTTTACGTGGATATTTGGCACAACGCATCCTCATCGGGCTTGGTTTTAAGGATGTTCGTAATCTATCAGGCGGATATAAAACGTATAGTACAGTAAACTCCTTCAAACACTTCAAAGATCATCACTTCCGTTGAAAATAAGGGACTTATTAAGCGCAAACTAGATAAAATTGATAAACGACAGATGCACTTCTCATTACCCCCCAAGGGTGAACAACAATTGGAAGAGATGCACTGTAGTGAAATGTGCAAGTTCCAAAACGAAGTGCAATAAAAGAGTAGCCCTCACCGAGAGATGCAGACGTTCCCGAAGCGTAGCGAGAGGTTGTCTGCATCTCTCTCTCGGCGAGGAAAAAGAAACAACCAGCAATACAAATAAAAAAGGGAGACCTCTGTCTCCCAAAGATTAACTAACTTTGTATTGTTTATGTATCATCAATTAATCTCGGAGCAAAGGTCGCAAATTTTTGCCTTACTCCAAAAGCAAACAGCGAGAAAAGAAATTGCCGACATCGTCGGTATTAGTCAGTCAACACTCTCACGTGAAATCAAACGCAATAGCACGCCTTCTGGAAAGTATATCTGGCCGAAGGCGCATGATATGGCTATGCAGTGCAGGAAGAACACAGTAACTAACGCCAAACTCTCCGACGAATTAGTTTGGAGAATTAAAGAATATATTACCAACGACCAGTGGTCTCCAAGACAAATATCAGGGTATCTGCGCATGAATGAGGGCATAGAGGTATCCCACCAGTCCATCTATAACATCATCCACAATGACACAACAGGGAAACTTGCAAAACACACAAGGCATAAGATGAAATACAGGCATTGTCCCAAAGGCGGACATCTTCCAATAAAGGACAGGATGAGTATCCATGAAAGAAGTAAGGAAGTTGACGGGAAGAGATTCGGAGATTTTGAGATGGACTTAATCGTAGACCCTGACCAGCATGCCATACTCACACTGGTGGAGAAATCCACCAATATGCTACTTATGCAGAAACTGCCATTTGGAAAGCAGTCAAAGCCTCTGGCAAAGGTGGTTAGGAAACTACTGCTGCCATACAAGAACAGCCTGAAGACAATTACAACAGATAACGGACCTGAATTTGCGGCACATAAGGACATCACCAAATACTTAGGCGTGCCCGTGTACTTCGCTGACCCATATTGTTCATGGCAAAAGGGAACTGTTGAGAATACAAATAAATTAATCAGGCAGTATATACCTAAAAAGGATTCGTTTGATAACTATACGGACAAGAGAATTATGTCCATACAAAAGAAATTGAACGAAAGACCAAGAGAAAAATTAAACTTTTCTACTCCAAAGTGCGAGTTCTTTAAGCACCTTTTGTAATTTTGCACTTGCTGGTTGACTCTGCGTTAATCTTAACTATATGACAATCAACTATTTATGTTGTATAAAATTTGGTCAATTCGTCCAAAATGACTACCTTTGGATGTTAAAACGATTCAAGAATCGAGATGAAATACTACTCACAATATCTCAGTCACGACCTGTTTGAACTTCAGGAGTCACTTTCGGGATTGAGCAAATCCAACCGTTGGGTCAAGCTGGCCGACCACCTTCCCTGGGACAGGATAGAGAGGGAATACAACAAACGTCTGAGGAACAGCCACAACGGTGCCGGCAACAAGCCCGCCCGCATGGTGGTGGGAGCGCTAATCGTGAAGCATGTGGAAAAACTGAGCGATGAGAACACCATCCAAGCCATTCAGGAGAATGCCTACATGCAATACCTGCTTGGGCTTGAGAAGTTTACGGAAAAGCCGGTATTCGTGCCAGAGTTGTTCGTCCTTGTCCGCAAGCGACTCGACCATGACTTCTTCAACATGCTGACCCTGATGCTGGCGGAAACAGACGAGAGCAAGCCGAAGAAGGAATACACCGACGAGGACGGCAACGATCACGGCGGTACGATGAAGATTGACGCCACATGCTGCGACGCAGAGGTACGCTATCCAACGGATTCCAACCTGTTGGAGGACG
>NZ_JH660660.1:301426-307615 GCF_000262545.1 Prevotella bivia DSM 20514
ACTGGGCAGACCTCCCAAGGAAGAGAATGATACACACGCAGAGGATAAGAAGAGAGCCATCGGCGAGCGAAATGAGATAGAAGGCACGTTTGGAACAACCAAGAGAGTTTACCGAGCCAACGACATCCGAGCGAAACTTGACCAAACGGCTGACACTTGGATAGGAGCTTGCTTCTTCGCTAAGAATATCATGAAGTTCCTAAGGGGACTTTCTTTGTCTCATTTTCGAAAAATCGGGCTTGAAGACCTTCCAAAAGAGAATTATGAGCTTTTTTGACAGTATGGAGGCTATATTACCCACACCACAAGGTTGTGTGAAAGAAATAAATTAGCAGATCCTAATTACAATACTACTTTTTTAACAATACTTTAACAGAGCTTAGTCACAAATGTTACCAGACCTTAATTCTTATACCGATACCTTTGCATCAGAAATTTAAATAAAAACATTATGACAGAAAATAAGATGTTTTGTTTCCAGTGTCAGGAAACTGCAAAGGGAACAGGTTGCACCATTAAGGGTGTATGCGGTAAAGAGGCTGAAACCTCAAAGTGGCAAGATTTGTTGCTCAGCGTTGTACGTGGTGTGGGAACCATCCAACATACGCTGGGGGAAAATGCATCAAAAGAAGTTGCCGACTTCCTCGTAGACGCATTGTTCTCAACGATTACTAATGCGAACTTTGATGACCAGAGTATATTAAATAAGGTGGACACGGGCATTGCTCTGAAAAAACAATTGCTTGAAACAGCTTTAAGCAAGAACATTACTTTCCCTAACTATCAAGAAGTTCACTGGGGTGGCGAGAAGTCTGACTACTCTGCGGAAGGCGAACGCGAAGGAGTGCTTCGCAACGAGAATGCCGACCTCCGTTCACTGAAGGAACTCACCGTTCTTGGTCTTAAAGGTATAGCCGCTTATTATGACCATGCGGCTCGTTTAGGCGAAACGAATGAAGAGATTATTGCTTTTATATGTAAGGCTCTTGCCACAATTACTGCTCCAGACGCAGATATGGAAACACTTCTTGGCATCGTACTCGAAACAGGTAAATATGGTGTAGACGTAATGGCATTGCTTGATAAAGCCAATACAGAAACATACGGTAATCCTGAACTCACAAGGGTTAATATCGGTGTTGGCAAGAAGCCTGGTATTCTCATTTCAGGACACGACCTTAAGGATATTGAAGACTTGCTTATTCAGACAGAAGGCACAGGCATCGACGTTTATACCCACGGCGAGATGTTGCCAGCGCATTACTATCCACAACTAAAGAAATACAAGCATCTTGTGGGCAACTACGGCAATGCGTGGTGGAAGCAGAAGGAAGAGTTTGCAAGTTTCAATGGTCCTATCGTATTTACTACAAACTGTATCGTACCGCCTGCAAAGAATGCAAACTATGCTGAGAGAGTATTCACAACCAACTCTACTGGTTTCCCAGGTTGGAAGCACATCGCAACAGGCGAAGATGGTAAGAAAGATTTTGCTGAAGTTATCGCATTGGCTAAGACTTGCGACGCTCCACAGGAAATAGAATCTGGCGAGATTGTAGGCGGATTTGCACACGCTCAAGTATTTGCGCTTGCCGACCAAGTAGTAGAAGCTGTGAAGAGTGGTGCTATCCGCAAGTTTGTCGTGATGAGCGGTTGCGACGGTCGTATGAAGAGCCGCAACTATTACGAAGAGTTTGCCAAGGCTCTGCCAAAAGACGTTGTAATCCTCACCAGTGGCTGTGCGAAGTATAAATACAACAAGTTAAACCTTGGAGATATTAATGGTATTCCGCGTGTTCTCGATGCTGGCCAGTGCAACGACTCTTATTCTTGGGCAGTGGTGGCACTCAAACTGAAAGAGATTTTTGGTGCAAACGACATCAACGACCTGCCTATTTTCTTCAACATCGCATGGTACGAGCAGAAGGCAGTCATCGTTCTGCTTGCCCTTCTGTACCTTGGCGTGAAGAATATACATATCGGCCCTACCCTTCCAGCTTTCGTTTCTGAAGGCGTACTACAAGTGTTGGTTGACAATTTCGGACTTGCAGGCAACTCTACAGTAGAAGAAGACATTCAGAAATATATTCTCTGACATACACGTCCCTCGATAAATAACTATCGAGGGATTTTCTTTTTACATACAATAAGAAAGAATAAAGTGTGTTATTCTTAAAAGCAAACAAATATGGAAGCATCAATGTACGAAATACTAACAAATAGTCCTTTCTTCAATGGACTAACCGCTAAGGAAATTAAAGAGCTATTACAAACAGTGAACTATAAAATAGTGGAGTATCCTGCCAAAGAGATATATACGCTTGCTGGTATGCCTTGCAAGTATGCCGACTTCATTCTCAAAGGCGAACTGATTTCTCGTATGACTGGTTTGTCGGGTAAGCAAGTGCAGATAGACCGTCTGAAAGCTTGCGTCTTGATAGCTCCAGCGTTTATTTTTGCAAAGAACAACGCTATGCCCGTAAGTGTAAAAACCGCACAGCACACTACCATCATGCGTATGATGCCATCGGAACTTAAACATCTGATAGATACCAATGAGCGCATACGCATGAACTTCATTCAGCTTCTTTCGTCTATTGATGTCTTCCTCACCCAGAAACTTCGTATGCTATCCCTCTTCACTGTCCGCGAAAAGGTGGCTTACTTCTTAATGAAAGCAGCCAAAGAACAACAAAGCCGCACAATAAAACTCAGTAATAGCCGTCAGGAGATAGCCGACACATTCGGTATTCAGAAGTTCTCGCTATTGCGATGCCTTTCCGAATTTGAAGATAATGGTGCCATTAAAATAGATGGAAAACAGATAACTATTCTCAATTCAGATAAAATGAAATAGGGGAAACAAAAGTTATAATTGCAACGACTAAGTCCGTTTATAGTACTTGTGGCAATTACAGTCTATGATAGCTATGCTATATGCCAACAACAAATCAGTCGACTGTTTTTGAAAATCAGTCGAGTATTTTTGAAAATTAGTCGACTGTTTTCTTGCATTCTAACGATTGATTTTATACTTTTGCAGTAGTGATAAAACACAGAATACCGACAGAGGGCATGCGCTCCTAACCTCTGAAGGACTAATCTATATAATCGGCAAAACGAAATAAAGTCGTCTTCAAAAACGAAATGAAATATTTATCCTTAATTCCGCAGCATAAATTCTTGTAAGAACTCCAAGTGCCTGAGAAACAAAGTTCTCAAAACACTTGGATATGTCAGAAATTTCACCTATCTTGGTGCTGTAAACATAACAAGTAAGCAAATATCTGACATGACAAAGGTAGCAATTAAAAACGAGAATATCACTTCTTTCGGTGGAATTTATCACATTATGGACGTTTTCTCAAAGTTGGGCTTTGAAAAACTTACCGAATCCGTATTGGGCAAACGTGGAAGTAGCGGCAAGGCATTCAGCCATGGAAGTATTTTCGGCTCTCTCTTCTTCAGCTACCTTTGTGGTGGAGAATGCCTTGAGGACATCAATGCACTTATAGGGCAGTTCAAGCAGAGACCTGATACGCTGTTACCCGGTGCCGACACAGTTGGGCGCGGACTGAAGGAGCTTGCTGAAGAGAACATTATTTACAAGAGCGAAATCTCCGGCAAGTCTTACAGTTTCAACACGGCAGAGAAGCTGAACACCTTACTATTACGGATGATACGGAGAATGGGGCTTATAAAGGTGGGCAGCCATGTTGACCTGGACTTTGACCACCAGTTCGTTCCAGCCCACAAGTTCGATGCTAAGTATTCTTATAAGCAGGACCTTGGCTATTTTCCTGGTTGGGCTTCCATTGGGGGAATCATAGTCGGAGGTGAGAACCGTGACGGAAACACCAATGTGAAATTCCATCAGGAGGACACGCTCCGTCGCATTATGGACCGTGTAACCTCAGAACTTGGTGTGGTAATAGAGCGTTTCCGTGCTGACTGCGGGTCGTTCTCAAAGGAAATCATCCAAACCGTAGAGCAGCGCTGCAACACGTTCTACATTCGTGCTGCCAACTGCGGCAGTCGCTACGAGAATTTCCAACAGTTGAAGGAATGGAAAGACGTTGAGGTAGGCTATGAGAAATGCGATGTCACATCCATCAGCATAGACAGCTTGATAGAAGGAAAGTTATACAGGCTCGTCGTACAGCGTAGTCCTTTGAAAGGCAAGGATGGCAGTGAGCAGACGGATATGTTCGGAGTAATATACACATACCGCTGTATCCTCACCAACGACTGGGTGTCTACCGAGAAGGACATCATTACGTTTTATAATGAGCGTGGAGCAAGCGAAAAGAACTTCGACATACAGAACAATGACTTCGGCTGGTCACATCTTCCATTTTCCTTTATGGCTGAGAACATGGTTTTCATGATGGTTACCGCCATGCTGAAGAACTTCTATCTCTATCTCGTCCGTCATATCAGCGAAAAGGTCAAGCCATTGAAAAGACAAGCAGGCTGAAAGCCTTTATCCTCCATTTTGTCAGCGTGCCAGCAAAATGGGTGAGAACGGGAAGGCAGCACGTTCTGAACCTGTATACAAATAAAACCTACTACTCAGAAGTCTTCCTTGAATAAACAGTATTTCTTTGTGGTTTTAATATTCCCCATTGGTTTGGGTGGGGGATTTTATGCTTAGAAAAGACCCAAAAAACACCGAAGCACCTCAGATCAACATATAGAGCCCCCAAAAGACATCTCAACATATAAAATTTTCTCACAAGAAAAAATACTGCGGAATTAAGGTTATATAATGTGTATTATTGTCAACAGCAGGGCTATTCTTTTCCACCTCTTTACTTTATATGCAAAGGTAATACAAAAAACGAAACTTTAAGGAAAAATCGTATAAGATTGTAAAAGGATAACATTTGCTCCTACCTAAAATTATTGATGACCATTAATAAGGGGGGTATTAAAACCACAATTTTTAGGTATTGTATGATTGCTAGAAAGCATGTAATTTTGCATCTGTAAAATAAAAGTAAAGGAGAAACGAAAAATGAAGAAAACTATTGTAGTATATGGATCCTCAACAGGTGTATGTGAAGAAATAGCAAACACCATTGGAAGTAAATTAGGAGCAGAAGTAATTGATGTAGCCGATTTTACTGCTGATATTATTGGTGCTTACGATAACCTCATTTTAGGTACCTCTACATGGGGTGCTGGCGAACTTCAAGACAATTGGTATGATGGAGTAGAGGTTTTAAAGAAAGCTGACTTATCGGGTAAAACCGTAGCTATTTTTGGTTGTGGCGACTCTGAGTCGTATAGTGATACCTTCTGCGGTGCGATGAAGGAAATATACGATGCAGCAGAGGGGGCTAATATTCTTCATGGAGTGTCTGCCGATGATTATACCTATGATGATAGTGAAGCTGTTGTTGATGGAAATTTCGTAGGACTTGCGTTAGATGATGTTAATGAAAACGATAAGACTGAAATGCGCATTAACAATTGGATAGAGCAAATTAAACCTGCTTTATAATTAAGGTTTACTAAGAAAAGGAACATTCTTTACATTAAAATATAATTGCTTATGAATAACGTAGTAACAGCCGACATGAAGGTACTCATGAACCACATTTATGAATATCAAAAAGGAGTACGGCAAATGGTGCTTTATACTTTTAATAAAAAGCACGAAGTGTTTGCTGTTACACGTTTACAAAAGCAGAATATACCCTACATTATTCAGAATGTCGGAAATAATAATGTCAACCTATTCTTTGGTCGACAAGAATGTTTAGATGCTATCCAGCTCATCGTTACAAAACCTCTTAACCAGCTTACACCTGAAGAAGACTTCATCTTAGGTGCTATGCTAGGATATGATATACGTGTACAGTGCGAACGTTTTTGCGAACGCAAGTGTTGTACCTGCAAACATGCAATTTAGCCATAATATATAGATTGAATAGAAATTTAAAGAAATCTTGTTCGCGAAATATAAATTATTTCATAATGTTTTTGTATTGGAATTAGGCTGGCTGTGAAGTCAGCCTTTTTTGTGTCTCTCTAATCTATCTTTATTATTATTTAACCCGTCGTATAAGATATTATTCAAAATAAAGTATTATCTTCACTGCATTAAATATTAAATACACCTTAATTCCGCAGCATAAATTCTTGTAAGAACTCCAAGTGCCTGAGAAACAAAGTTCTCAAAAC
>NZ_JH660660.1:307715-321868 GCF_000262545.1 Prevotella bivia DSM 20514
TTCTGAAGTAAACCTTCTCCTGATTGCTATTTAAAAGCAGCAGCTAACTTTGATCTTGCTCCTCAAGAATGTTTTGTGTTTGAAGATAGCTTTAATGGGTTAAAATCAGGTAGGGCTTCAGGAGCAAGGGTTATAGGGGTGGCAACTACAAATGATGAAAAAGCTATTGTGCAAGTTCCAAAACGAAGTGCAATAAAAGAGTAGTCCTCGCCGAGAGATGCAGACGTTCTCGAAGCGTAGCGAGAGGTTGTCTGCATCTCTCGGCGAGGAAAAAGAAACAACTAGCAATACAAATAAAAAAAGGGAGACCTCTGTCTCCCAAAGATTAACTAACTTTGTATTGTTTATGTATCATCAATTAATCTCGGAGCAAAGGTCGCAAATTTTCGCCTTACTCCAAAAGAAAATAGGGAGAAAAGAGATTGCCGCAATCGTCGGCATCAGTCAGTCAACACTCTCACGTGAAATCAAACGCAACAGTACGTCATCGGGAAAGTATATTTGGACAAAGGCGCACGATATGGCTATGCAGCGCAGAAAGAGAACGGTAAAGAACGCCAGGCTCTCCGATGAATTAGTCTGGAGGATTAAGGAATATATCACTAATGATCAGTGGTCTCCACGACAAATATCAGGTTATCTGCGCAAGAGTGAGGGGATAAAGGTATCCCACCAATCCATTTATAATATCATCCATAATGATACAACAGGGGAACTTGCCAAACACACAAGACATAAGATGAAATACAGGCATCGTCCCAAGGGCAGACATCTTCCAATTAAAGACAGGTTGAGTATCCATGAAAGAAGTAAGGAAGTTGACGGGAAGAGATTCGGAGATTTTGAGATGGACTTAATCGTAGACCCTGACCAGCATGCCATACTCACACTGGTGGAGAAATCCACCAATATGCTACTTATGCAGAAACTGCCATTTGGAAAGCAGTCAAAGCCTCTGGCAAAGGTAGTTAGGAAACTACTGCTACCATACAAAGACAGTCTGAAGACCATTACAACAGACAACGGACCTGAATTTGCAGCACATAAGGACATTACCAAGTTCTTAGGCGTACCCGTGTACTTCGCTGATCCATATTGCTCATGGCAAAAGGGAGCTATTGAGAATACAAATAAACTAATCAGACAATATATACCGAAAAAGGATTCGTTTGAACATTACACAGACAAGAGAATAATGTCGATACAAAAGAAATTGAACGAAAGACCGAGAGAAAAATTAAACTTTTCTACTCCAAAGTGTGAATTCTTCAAATACGTTTTATAATTTTGCACTTGCTAGTTGACTCTACGCGTGGAACGTTACCCGATTCATTGACGAGATTTTCAGAGAATTGCTTGCATATCTCAAGTATTTTGACGAATTTTGTATAAAGGTTGTACATACGATGGTTTGAACTTAACGTTTTGAATACTACTAAGTTACTAAAAATCAATGATATGTGCAACTTTTTATTTATGTTTATCAACTTAAATTAATTCCGCCAACGGGTATCTGTCTGTGATTTGTTATTTTAATTCATGCCGTTTCCTCCATTTCATAGATTGAAATCTCCGATGGGCCACAACTCTCTCTGACTCTATTCTATAGTTAATAGAAACATATTCTTTCCGTTCACTTGTTGGTAGTATGTAGTCATATCGTAGTAACACACATAAGCAACTACTGACAACAACGTAATCCTTTTTCTTTCATCGATTTATCTCATATTGTAGTAATGTAGTAAGAAAACAATGAAAGAAAAAAGATTGGTACATATTCAGCTGTTGACACCCCTGCCATATATGATGATGGGAATGACAGAGTTCCTTGGACGCATCAACTCACTGCACACATGCTTTCTGAACAGGTGGGCTTCTACGCTGTCAAGCAAGAAGGAAAGGGCGATAATTGTAGGTAATGGGTAGAGCGGTGCGTAGCCCCTTACCTCCTTATCCGTGACTATTTTCCTTTCGTCTACGCCCCTTTCTTCTGGATGCAGGACGGATTCTTCGGTTATCGTCCGAAGTCTGCCATTGACTTTTCTCCATGTAACTCCGAAGAACCTTGCAAGCTCGCCCTCGGTCATGGCTACATCGCCTGTACCCCTGCGGACAACCTGCATACCGTTTCCCCATTCAAAATAGCTGCGTGCTATGCTCTGTCGAGAAACTGTCCCTGTCTGCAATCTGTCTTCTGTATTCATGCCGTTTCCTCCATGCTTTCGTTTCTGTTAGCGTTGACAATCGTCATTGCCCCTATGGTAATAGCTTCCGTTTCCATTGTATCGTTTTCTTTGTTCTTCTCCTGATGTTTGGCGATGAGTTTGTCCATGTCCTCGGATATCTTGCAGTCGGTTACCTGCGCATAAATCTGCGTACTTGCAATTGATGCGTGTCCCATCATCTTGGCGATGCTCTCAATGGGGATACCTGCACTTAGGCACATCGTTCCGAAGGTATGTCTTGCCATGTGATAGGACAGACGTTGCTTGATACCACAAGCCTTGCCTACGATGCTTAACTTCGCTGCTAACACACTTCTGCTGCAACAGGGTTGAAAGATAAGACGGTTATCCATATCCGTATTATTGCCTTCTTCTTTCACCGCTTTTAGTTGCCTTTGCTGCTCGATAATCGTCTTGGCAATGGGGTGTAACGGCACAATGAACTCCATCTTGGTCTTCTGACGCTCCTTTCTTATATACATCTGTCCGTCCGCTGCGCTCTTGATATACCCAAACGTCAAGTGTTCCATATCCGTAATGGCTAAACCTGTGAAGCAGGAGAAGATGAACATCCGCCTTGCAAGTTCGGCATCGCTATCACACATCTTCATTGCCATCAGGTTTTTCACATCACTCTTACTAAGAAAGCGGATAGCCTTTTCCACCTTTTCATATTCTGCATGCTCAAATGGATTATAACGAATGATGCGCTGGCTTACCGCACGGAACATTAAACGGCTCAGCCAACAAAGATAATTGTTGATGGTAGAGCCTTTCAATCCTTTCTTTTTAAGAAAGAAGCGGTATTTTTCAAACAGTTCCTCCGTTATACTTCGGATTTCTATATCCTTACTCTCTAAGTCTTTGATAAACTCGCATAACATCCTATTTGCATAGAAAAGGTTAGTGTATGTACCTTCTGCCTTTGATTTGCCCACACCTTCCTTTACCGATTGTAGTTCTGTATTGCTAAGCTCCAACAAAGTGGTAGGAGAAGTTGCAATGCCCTGCAATCTGTTTTTAAGCAGTTCAGCACTTACCACTCCGTCTTTTAGGAGCAGTTCCTGATAGGTCTTTTCTACAAGTTCCCTGAATGATTACAGTCGAAGATTGGTTTTCTTATTCGTTGTTGCTCCCTGTTTCGTGTTCCACTCTGTGGGCTTACATTCTTCGTTTGTGGTAATGACAGAGTTCTTGCCATCTATCGTGATACGGCAGAGTATGGAGGTCAGACCATTTGTTTTGGTCTTTTGTTTGTTGATATAAAACAGTGTCTTAAATGTACTTCTCATCATGATTTTAGTTTTAATATGCCTATTGCTAAATACTCATCTGCATATCCTCTGTGAAAGAAAGGAAACGCTCAAACTCCACAAATAGTTTCTGTGGCGTAACCTTTGCATATCGCTCGGTCATACTCACATTGCTATGCCCCAACATCTTGCTTACCGTTTCTATCGGTACTCCTTGTTCAAGGGTAATGAGTGTGGCAAAGGTATGCCTTGCCGTATGTGTGGTAAAGGGAAAAGCTATGCCTGCTCTTAGGCGTAATGCTTTGAGATACGATTGATAGGTGGCATATTTCATCTGTGGCAATAGCCTTTCCCTTTCGTCGCTCTTGTACTTCTCTATTATCCTGATGGCTTCGGGCAACAACTTGATACGGCAAAGTACGCCTGTCTTCTGCCTGTTGAACTTCAGCCAAAGGCTTCCCTCATCATCACGGACAAGATGCAATCTGCTTAACTCCATCAAATCGCAATAGGCTGCACCCGTATGGCAGGCAAAGACAAACAAGTCCCTTGCGGTTTCCATTTCTTCCTCCAACTCTCCAAACTGTATGTTCATTAGTTTGTCAAGCGAACACCTGTCAAGAGCTTTGGGTAGTTTCTTGTCGCCTTTGCTTACCTTGACTTTGTCAAACAATAAAATATCGGCTAATCCTTCACGATAAGCCAATCTGCATACCGTTTTCAGATGGGTAGCGGCATTATAGAACGTACTTTCCTGAAACCCACAAATACCCATAAAGTATTGTTGGAAGTCGTAGATGAACTGCTCAGTAAGCTGTGAAAAAGCCAAATCAGAAACCTTATACCTACTTTTTATAAAGTTCTGCAAATGGGTACGAGTGGAATGGTAGCCAAATATGCTTTGTCCCTTTATGTCAATGCCTATATGGTTTTCTTTCTCTTTGATGAGTCTATCCAGTCTTTCAATAAGCATACACTTAGATTGAACGCTTCCTTGAAATTCCTCTTTTATATCAGTTGCATCAAATGGGCAACCTTTGGACAGCAGAGATTGGTAGGCTGCTTGGACGGATAGCAGCAGACTTTCCAATTTGGCATTCACTTCCACTGCCTCACGACTCTTTCCGTCCATTCTGCTTTCACGGGGATTCCACAAATCGGGGTTGCAAGACAGTTTGCAACTGAACTGTGCAATACTCCTTTCAAATGTGATACGTCCCATAATGGGAGCCTTACCCGACTTGTCCATACCGCTCTTTTTGAGGTAGAGCAACACCTTCATTTTTTCTGTTTTCATACGCTTTAATTTTTATGGGCAAAGTTACCCGAATTAAAGCGTTCTTCACTTATGCAGAAAACTGCCGACCGAAGCAACAGACACGCGAAAGAAAATAATTTCAGTTACTTATATCTGCATTTCGTTACCTATTCCCAATATGGGTAATGACTTAGTAACTGAACTTCTGCTTAAATCCGCACTTTCCTGCCCTTTACGAACAGAGCAGTTTTATGCAAATTATTTCGTTTCCTCCTTATTATCAGTAAGTTTGCACAAACTTAGATTTATCTTCATTTTCCTTGATTAGTTGCTTTGCAATTCATAACCTTTTACTCATTAAAACATCATCATTTGAGCCACAAAACATCACCTTTTGCATCGTAAAACATTACCTCTTTGTAAAGCCTTTTGTATCATATAGTTACAGCTATATTAAACATTATATCGCCCAATATTTTCTGTAAATGTTTTTTACACTTCCAATACCCCCTCCCCGACCATACCAATATAAGACACTAATTGCTATTTTTAAGAAATTGGTAACCAATAAAATAGATTTTTATTTTTAAAGCAATTTATCGCAGGATCCATCAATATACCTATAGACGATTTGCGTGAACGAATCAATGAGGTGTCTACAGATAACCCTATTATTGTTTTCTGTGCCGTTGGTTTACGTGGATATTTGGCACAACGCATCCTCATCGGGCTTGGTTTTAAGGATGTTCGTAATCTATCAGGCGGATATAAAACGTATAGTACAGTAAACTCCTTCAAACACTTCAAAGATCATCACTTCCGTTGAAAATAAGGGACTTATTAAGCGCAAACTAGATAAAATTGATAAACGACAGATGCACTTCTCATTACCCCCCAAGGGTGAACAACAATTGGAAGAGATGCACTGTAGTGAAATGGAGTTGCCAGATATTTTATTGAATATTTGCTAACATTTCAAGATTATTGCGTATCTTTGCAAACAATAAATCATTGGGCTTGTTTGGATTTGACGGCAAGACGAGATGGTATGTAAGCATGCAGAGCGTTGGTGGTTAGCTCTTTAATCTCAGTCATCGAACAATTAATTGGCGAAAACAATTACGCTCTCGCTGCCTAACCGAAGTACAGTAGGTTACTGGCTTTATTCAGCTATTAGATAGCTGAACGAGACACCACTCTGGAGATGTTGTTCCGAGTTGAAGGGCAAAGTGGTGCAGGCTTTTCGGGAAGAGTCTTTGTATGCCTCGCTGCAAAGATGAAATTTAGAGGATAAGGTGTTGGTTGGTGGTCTAGGTCTTGCCAACACTCGAAAACCGAAGGCTAGAATAAGCATGTAGAAAGCGTATGGTTTCCTTGTTCGGACGTGGGTTCGACTCCCACCAGGTCCACTACATCAAAAAAAAAGAAAGTGTGTCATATTTAGACGCACTTTCTTTTTTGATATATATTCAATACTGTGATATACTATATTAAGTGATGCATAGCCTTTTCTTCTTGGCGAATACGCACAAATAATAATATGCAATATAAAGGGAATAAAACAACAAAAGTACGCCAACCATGACAAAGAAAAGCAGTACCTATTAGTTCGGGAATGATATTGAGAAAGTAATTAGGATGCTTAATATGCTTAAATAGAAAACTACGTTCAATACGATGATTAGGAACTATATACACTTTTACTGTCCATATATCATGTAACTTGTAGATAACATAAAAAAGGACTAGATAAGCAAAAAGCATAAATGCTATGCCTATATACGAAAAGGTATCAAAGCTAGCATTTGTAATATATGCTTCGTATAGTGCAGAACCATAAAATGCTACATGGGCAATTGTAAGTAATAAAGAGTTTCCCTTTCCATATTCTATTCCTCCCCTTTTCTTTATCGACTTTTCATTACGAATAGAATATCCAAGTGTCATTAGTCTTAAAGCAAAAAAAATAGCAAACGTGATAAAAATATTCTCCATTTTTGTTTTTTAAATTATTAAATTAGTTCTTATTTATTTTAAGTGCAAAATTAATTAAATATATTGTCTTAGCGATGAACTATATAAAAATTAATAAATTTTACAATTCGCACAAAATGTTTATTAACAAAATCATACAACTTACTATTGCCATATCCAGCTCAAAAACAGAGTTTAGATATAGTTTAATGCCTATTTTCCCAAAAACATAGTCCTAGAAAGATATTCTTGCTTTTTAATTAATATCGCTTAAAATACCTTTTATTGTCTCTGCTTGTGTCTCTATTCTACCGTCTTCTAATGTAATAGCCCCAGACCCATGAATTTCTGTTGCACCTGTTTCTGTAAGGATAAAATGGGCGTTTGAGGGGTTTACACCAGCGCCAGGGAGGATAATTAAGCGATTACCCACGTGCTGAACATAAGCTTTTAAATTAGGAATACCCGCTTCTGCCGACGGCATCTGTCCTGAGGTAAGAACACGAGTACATCCTAAAGCTATTAATTCATCAAGGGCTCTCATCGAGTTTTTACAGTGATCGAAAGCACGATGAAAAGTAAAAGGTTTATCCTTGCATGCTTTGAGGAAGCGCGCGGTAGCACTGCTATCTATATAGCCTTCACATGTTAACGCTCCACAAACAATGGCATCGCAATAAGGAAGCATTGCTTCTATATCTTGTTCCATTGTTTGGATTTCTTGTTCCGTATATACAAAGTTGCCTTCTCGCACACGAATAAGTACATGGATCTTCAATTTAGGATAAAGCGTTCGTACCTTTTGTACTAATCCAAGTGATGGTGTTAAGCCTCCTAACGCTAAGGCTGAACATAACTCTATGCGTTCTGCACCACCTTCTACTGCATTAATAACACTCTGTAAACTACCCGTACAAACTTCTAATATAGGTTTTGTTCTCATTATAACTCCTATTTTTCGATTGCTTTTCAATATTACTTTTATGAATTACATACTATAAAAGAGCACTTTATTCAAACTTATCTACCCATACTTTAAATCGTTCTACCCCTTCTTCACCAAATTTAGAAAGACTTTTGAGAGCTTGTTCTATTGTCTTGGTTGCTTCGATATGGCTTTTAGAAAAGAACTTGTCGGCATAGCAAATGATTTGCTCTTCTATTGTTTCTGGCAAGAAATTTTGAGGAGGAAGCGGCAAATTTCGTTCTATTATCTGTGCCTTTGTAATACCTGCGCCAGTGTGTCGTTCGCAAACACGAGCATGTTTTGGATAGCCTTCCTTGCGCAATAGCTCTGCTCCGAGGTGTCCATGACAAAGATAAGGTTCACTGCCAAAACAAGAAATTCCATGTGCATCACAAAGAAATATTCCTATATCATGGAGCATAGCAGCTTCTTCCACAAACAAGCGATCGGCATTTAGTTCTGGATGAGTATCCACGATAGTTAGTGCTTTGGCTGTTACAGCACGGCTATGCACCAAGAGAATATTGCGAAGAGATGCATTATCAGCGTAATATTTATCAATGATAGCGTTGTAGTTCATATTATAATTTGTTTGTTTTCTGAATTAAAGAAAGGACTTTACGCTGTGCATGTCTTAACCCTGGCTTGAGTCCTTCATACGAAAGCTGTTGTATATTAACTTCTAATTCCCTTAATAATTCTGGATAATCCTTGCAAAGATTATAAGCTAAATAAATAGCTTGGGCACGAATACCAACAGGGTGCTTCACCAAAATCATAACTTCTAAGCAGAAGTCAAACAGTTCTAGTCCTACACCTTCTTTGGGTAAGGGCATCTTTAACAATAATGTAAACAACAATCGGCGCAATGTCTCACTTTTTGTTTCGATAGCCAGTCGGATACATTCATCACACCTATCATGAATAAAGTATAACTCCGCTGAATTTAAATGAGTGAATATCCAAGCTACGTTTTCAACAACTCGTTTATCCTCATCATGAAACAAAAGATGAAGAAAAGTATTCTGTAACTTCTCATCTGCCATTAATTCAAACGATCTTTCCTCTATCTCTGGTAAGTGAAGTCTTCGTGATAGATCTTTGTGCAAATCCATTGTTTATGCTAAACAAAAATCGATCCACACGTTCATTGTATTATCATGGATAATATAAAACGTATGAATCGATTATACTGTGTAATATTTAAATCCTTATAAAGCTATTAATCTTTGTGCTCACGCTCAATGTAAGCGATAATATCGCCCTTGTTTACCTTAGCACCCTGCTTAGCATTTATTTCTACTAACTTACCGCCAAGTGCTGCAGGGATAGTTACTATCTCGCCCCATATTGCTACAATGTAGCAAAAAACATCACCTTCTTTGTATTCCTTACCAATAAATGGTTCTACTGCAGGTGCAGCTTCGCCATCGCCTTGGAACTCCCAATAGAGCTGACCCTTAACAGATGCCACCAAAGCATCAGCCTTAGCGTGCTTGAAAGCAGCAGCTTCTTCAGGGCTTACGCTTGCACCTAAAGCAGCATCTTTTGCTTTTTGAAGATCAGCCAAGAAGTTTTTCTTTGCCTGACCACTCTTATAGTTACGATATTGCTCTGGGTGCATTGCCAGTTCGAACAACTCTTCATCGTCCTGACCATATTCCCATCCATTCTCATCCATTTCCTTACGGAAATCGTCTAACGCCAGTGGAAGTAATGTATGAGGATCAGCAGAGGTAAATTCTAAGCCCTTTTCCTTTGCAAGTGCAACAATCTCTGGAGCAATCTCACCTGGCACTTTACCACTTCTACCGAGGATCATACCCCACATAGAGTCATCCATCATTACGAAACGACCTTTGCCTTGCTCAAGGGTAAGCAAGTTCATCAAAGCTATATTCTTAGTGTATTGTGAGAAAGGAGTAACCAATGGAGGATAGCCCACACGTGGCCATACATAAGCAACCTCATCAAACAACTTAATCAACAAATCCTCCAATGATAATTCAGCTTCACCTTTCTTCTTACGAAGATTATTAATAGTAGTATGAATTCCACCAAGATCAGCCATCATAGAACCCATCATACCTCCAGGTAAGCCACAACCCAACAACAATGAGCTAGAGATCTTGTTCTTAGGGTTAATAAAATAGCCCAACCATTCATCAATAAACTCTTGTGTCATAGCACGTGCCTTCATATAAGCATCCATATTGATCTCAGGAACATCGAAGCCAGCGTGCTTCAACATACTCTGAACAGATATAACATCTGGATGCACCATACCCCATGCTAATGGCTCTATAGCAACATCAAGGATATCGCCACCATTCTTAGCTACCTCTAACATTGAAGCCATTGATAAACCTGGACCAGAGTGTCCATGATACTCTACAATGATTTCAGGATGATTATCCTTAATATATTTTGTCAACTGACCTAATAATGCTGGCTGACCAACACCTGCCATATCCTTTAAACAGATTTCTTCAGCACCAGCAGCGATCAATTGGTCTGCCAACGTGCTATAATATTCAATAGTGTGAATAGGCGAAGTGGTGATACAAAGTGCAGCTTGTGGTATCATACCTGCTTCCTTAGCCCACTTAATAGAAGGAGCAATGTTGCGAATATCGTTCAAGCCATCAAAAATACGAGGGATATCAACACCCTGTGCATATTTCACCTTATACATCATCGCGCGAACATCATCAGGCACGGGATACATACGAAGACCATTTAAGCCACGATCCAACATATGTGTCTGAATACCTGCCTCATGCAGTATCTTAGTATAAGCGCGAACAGAATCGTTTGGATTTTCACCAGCTAGCAAATTAACTTGCTCAAAAGCGCCACCGTTTGTTTCAACACGTGCGAAACAACCCATTTCAATAAATAGTGGTGCTATCTTTACTAACTGATCTTTACGTGGCTGAAACTTACCAGAGCTCTGCCACATGTCTCTATAGATGAGACTGAATTTTATTTGTTTTGCCATATTTAGTGCTATTTTTTTCCACTTTATATTCTTTGCGCGTTCGCAAGAGACTGTGCAAAAGTAGATAAAAAATACCAAAAACAAGTGCAAACAACCTACTTTTTGCAATAATTGACTATCTTTGCAGGAAGTATTTAGCACAGATTATGAAGAAAATATATTTGCTCTTTATTACTATTACAATTCTTAGCTTTATTGCTTGTTACAATCAAGATGCCACTGGCGATCATGGAGCAATCAACAATGGCATAAAGATAAATGGCGATAAAACCTTATATGGCTTAGCATGTGATGGATGTTCAGACTCTGCTATTGTATTCTTACCCAATGACGGTGGAGACCCCTTACACTTCAATATTGTTAATGCCCGAAAGAATAATAAGGTATTTGGTACACTAGAAATTGGCGATGAACTTGCTATTTTGCTCAATCCAAAGAATAAAAAAGAAGCAATACTTGTCATCGACTTAGAGCAGATAAAGGGTACATGGACTTTCCAAGTAGTGCCCAAGCTAAAGCCTAACCCTCTGAAATCAGAAGAGCAGATAATGGCAGAAATGAGCGACTCGCTAAAACAAGCCCTCTTCATCCCCCGCGAATATGGATTTACTTTGAAGAGCTATAACCAAGCTTCACCCGTGGGTTATATCATGAAAACCAACACTTTAGAAGATGAAAGCCCTGTGGAATACCCTAAAGTTACAGTCTATACCTCATGGCATATTTATAATGGATGGTTGTACATCTACAAAGATACTGTTGACGAACAAGGTAGACGCTTGCCAAATGACTCTGTAGGACATGACGATGGTACAATGGTTTTCCTTTCTGCCGACTCAATGGCTGCAAAATTTGGTAAAAAAGTTATGCAATATCATCGTAAAGCAAGTGCAATAGAAGCTAATCGCAAGGCGCAAGAAGCAGAAAAAAGAGCTGCCGAAAAGAAAAACTTGAAGAAGAAATAAAGTATCAACAATCTGAATATCCTCAAATCCGCAACTAAGCCCTTGAACGTCCTTGTTGCGTTTACATATCCTCTCATTACTGAAACTCTTACGGAAGAATCATAGTCGTTAGTCAGGATACAACGGTATGTGTATTCTCCTTCCCAAAAATCCTGCACACCATCCATCCGTTTCTGTCTTTGAATCACAAGTCGATATGTCTTACTATAATAAATGCAATTGAGTATTTTTGTTTTTGACCAACTTTTTTAATTATTATGGCTACTACGAAGCAAAAACTTTATAAAAACATTACTATTTTATCGTTTATCACCTTTTTTTTATCCTTTGCTATAGCGATAGCCTGCTTGTGCTGGCAGAAATACTCTATTGCTATCTACTTTTTATGCAGCTCTGTCGCATTCATCATAGTTAGCTTTTTTACACTTCTTAGAAGCCCTCTTGTTTCAAGCAAATTAGCAGCAAACGGATCGGAAAGGCAGCGACATACAACTAAAATAAATTGGTTTGTATATAACAAAAACGAATTTTTCCCCATTTCAAAATTTGCCTTAATACGATTATACATATATAAAACGCTTACGCTGGTATCTGCTGTTCTTATTATAGTGGGCATTATCATAGGGAATATTACATTATGGTATAGCTCGGCTTTCGTATGCGGAATTAGCTTTGTGCTGGGCTGCTTACTTGCCGTTAAGTATATGAAAGGCGGAGGGTTTTATTTCTAGTTTTTAAAAACATTGATTTCTCACCCTTTTAAGTATTTCCTCAAACCTTTCTTTCCGCTCTTTTGGTGATAGTATCACGGCTTCCTTTGATTTAGCTTCTTTCCAGGGGAAAGGCAACATTTCTTTAGGTTGTAACTTCTTGCTTACATGTGGCTGAATAGCAATTGTAGTAAACTTTCTATCACGCTCCCAATCGTTTTTAACAGCAGTTTCGCACTTGCTATTATAAGCTTCACTTACAGCATTAAATTCCTCTAGTGTAAGCCTACAGAAATCCATATAAGATAAGCCTATACAAGCAAGTGCGAAACCTAGAACTTCAATTATTTTGAAGTCTTTTTTTTGTCCCTTTTTTATATGCCTTTATGCTGTTTGTTTTTAAAGTGAAACCGCCCACATATCTCATGCAGACGGTTTAAAAGTTCTTTTACTATTGAAGCACGAAGCATTCAATTTTTTTATCAATATACGCTTGCTGCTTCCATTTTTTTTGCAAGCGACTTGATGCCTTTTACAATCATTTCCTTACGCTGCTTGCTAGGCTTTCTTTGTCCTATCGCATATTGTCGCATTAGGGTTGGGCTTATTCCTATTTCTCTTGACATTCCTGCAACGTTGATGCGCCAATATGTATGTGGTATAAAGAATGCTGGAGAAAAGACATACGATCGCCTTTCAAAATGTATAGAAGATATAAAGGCAGAACTCAATACGGCTTCTTTCTAACGAAGTTTGTATAATCAATGAACATTTTTAAACCTCGGTGCGTAAAGCATCGGGGCTTTTTGTTATCGCTCATAATCTATAAACTGTCTTACACACATAAGCACCGTTATAACTCCGTCTATCTTTTGTGTTTGCCTTATCTTTATAGGTTTACAGTTTTCTAGGTTGTCAAAATCTAAGATAGCATTACCGAAACAATAAGCATTGATAGGGTTATCGCCTATCCGTATGTGTCCTGTCTTTGCTCCGTGTTCAAAACTTTCTATAGGTGCGGTGAAGTAGCCGTAAGTTTGACGTAAAGGCTTTAACCTCAAATCCGCAACTAAGCCCTTGAACGTCCTTGTTGCGTTTACACGTCCTCTCATTACTGAATCTCTTACGGAAGAATCATAGTCGTTAGTCAGGATACAACGGTATGTGTATTCTCCTTCCCAAAAATCCTGCACACCATCCATCCGTTTCTGTCTTTGAATCACAAGTCGATATGCCTTACCTTTCCACTTCTCAACAAGGATAGAGTTCAATTCAAACTCAATACCATTGATTTCCTCAGTTTTCCAGCCTTTGAGAGCAAAGGTGTCATTGTAGATTGAACTGCAGCGGTTAGCACGGATATAGAAGGACTTGCTGTGTTTTTCTATTTCCTCCACGATCTCCTCAGAACATGATCAACAATCAGCTCTGAAGCGATTGATAGTGAGCCCATTCTGTTCAAATCTCTCAAAGAACCTCTTCAGCGTGTCCTTCTGATGAAAACGAACCATAAGCTTCAATCTCAAAGAAGACAACACCATCGTGCTCGATTGGAAATCATAACAAAGATAATAAAAACGAAAAGCGTGCAGGCAACAAAGATGTGGCTTGCACGCTTTTTCCTTTTATATTCATTGTATATCTTAACCCGTTGGCGGAATTAAGCCAGTGCATACTTGACTCTTCCAATGGGTCTATTATTAATGTGATTTAAATATTGCATTGCGGTAAAGGCACTGATTTACCGATAATTCTTGTAAACAATCCTACTGTTTCCTTTGCATAGTTGCGGCAAATCAT
>NZ_JH660660.1:321968-325408 GCF_000262545.1 Prevotella bivia DSM 20514
ACTTTGTTTCTCAGGCACTTGGAGTTCTTACAAGAATTTATGCTGCGGAATTAAGGAAATATATAAAAATTATAGTTTGTGTTTTCACCGTTTTTCTATTTTTTT
This sequence comes from Prevotella bivia DSM 20514, assembly GCF_000262545.1. Classification (GTDB taxonomy): domain Bacteria; phylum Bacteroidota; class Bacteroidia; order Bacteroidales; family Bacteroidaceae; genus Prevotella; species Prevotella bivia. The sequence goes on from NZ_JH660660.1 coordinate 322,074, forward strand.
CTTGTAGCAAAGACGAAGTTTTCAATCCTTTAGAAAACACCATTTGGGTATATGAATTTAAAGAAGCAGAGCATATAGTAGATGCTAAAGCTGTTGAATATCATTTTGGAACAGATAAAGTAGCATATTATGCTATTGATAAAGATGGAAAGATTTGGCTCAGTAGAAATTTAGTGGGGGATATTTTCATAATTGTTTTATTTTTCTTTCCTTTGTATTATGGAAGAGAAATATCTTTATCAGTTAGCCGAGTTAGTTCTTCCCAGCGAAGTCCTGGTATTTTCTAATAGTTAGGATAGAAAAGGATTCTACCTTGTTTCGTATTTATTTAGATGAGAAGATGGAAACGGAACTTCTCGATGACCTCCACTTTGAATCAAAAGGTTTTATGGCAGTAGTTGATATAACGGACTTTCCTATTCGTGATCACAAAGTAATCCTTTCCTTTCGCCGTCGTCGCTGGGTTGATACTCGTACAGGTAAAAGCTTCTCCTTGCCCTTACCCATAGATCTTACTTCCTCTGGAACTCGTTATAGTAAAGAGTTCGGAGATTTTTTAAAAGAAACGTATGGAGACATCCCCCGTGACCTGCCGTACGCTTGAGGATTTTTATCATATAAATGGACATACTTTTGAGAAACAATACAAGGAAACTTTAAGTGGTTATAGGGGCTGGGAACAGTTATCCCATGCTGATAAATGGGTGTTGTTTCCTGAGAATATAGGTAAGTTTCTTGCCATTGACGAGGTAGCTCTCTCAAATGGTGAATTATATACCCTCGTTACTAATCGTGATAAACACGGTAAAGAAGGCTGTTTGGTAGCTATTGTAGCAGGTACAAAATCAGATGAAGTCTGTAAGATATTAGATAAAATAGATGAACAACAAAGAGAACAAGTAGAAGAAGTTACTTTAGATTTATCTGATACAATGCGTAAAATTGTACATCATTGTTTTCCTAAAGCTCAAAGAGTTATTGATAGATTTCATATCCAAAAGTTAGCCTGTGATGCAGTACAACAGATAAGAATAGATTATAGATGGGATGCAATACAGGAAGCCACTGATGATATGGAAAATGCTAAATTAGAGGGTAAAAAATACGAACCATTTATTTATGAAAATGGAGATACGCGTAAAGAGTTATTGGCAAGGAGTAGGTATTTACTATTTAAGTCTGCTGATAAATGGACTACAACACAAAAACAGAGAGCTAGAATATTATTTAGAGAATACCCCAAACTCAAGATAGCATATGGACTATGTCATTCGTTAAGGATGATTTTTGCTAAAAATACTATTAAAGATGCTGCAAGACTAAGCATGGCTAAGTGGTATAATAAGGTAGAAGAAGCTGGATTTCATTCCTTTAATGTGATTGCTGCAACATTCTATGAACATTATAATGATATACTCAATTTCTATAATAACAGAGCTTCAAATGCGGCAGCAGAATCGTTTAACTCAAAAATAAAATTATTCAGAGCCAATCTAAGAGGAGTTACGGATAAAAAATTCTTTATTTTTAGATTAAGTAAACTATATGGATATCCCCACTAAATTTCTACTGACCCCATCCTTAACCTTAAGCACTACTGTCCACGAAATTCCTTTAACATTAAAAAAAGTAACAAATTGACAGTTACCCATCAAAATTGAGGCAGAGCTGCTGGTATTTTCCTTCAGTAAATTCTTCCTCTTTCTGTTCAATGAGCAAGTCGCACAATGGCATTTTTGTCAACAATGCCGTGCTTAAAATTCTTAGAACATCATAGGTTTGAAGCTTTAGGTCCATACATTCTTGTACGATAACGACAAGACAATATGCAATGATAGCTGCATAGATTTGTATTTTCACAGCATTCTCAGAGGTTCCATAAAACTCTTTGATGCGCAGATGTTGCTTCAGCCATTTGAAGAACAGTTCTACTCTCCATCTGTATTTGTAAAGTAGGGCAACCTGTTCCGCTGTAACTTCAAAATTGTTCGTGTAAAATACAAATGTCCTATTACCATCATAGTCATAGAACACCACTCGCCGAAGTTTATTTGGATATTGCTTCTTAGTCTTGTGTCCCTTGAAACGTATAATTTGATCAGCCATAATTCCAGATGAAGGGGTGTTGTATTCTTTATCTTCTATGACCTCAAACGACATTTTATGTTTTTCTCTAACGACAAAGTAAGCTTCTGCTTCTTCTATGATATAAAGTTTATTAGTTGCCATATACGCCCTGTCAAATATATAGAAACTCTCTTTCTCATAGGGAATTAGCTCCATCACTTGGGAATCGTGAACTGAAGCATCTGTAATGACAGAAAATGTCGGAATGTCTGTCTTCACATCATACAGTTCATGCAATTTCACTCCTCCTTTCCCATGATGCAGTTTAGTCCACTAGTATACAGAAAGGCACAATGATATTGTTGAGGAGTCGAACGCATAGACATTGTTCGATATGAAGAAGTCCTTGACGACTCCTCGTTTCTCCCTTGCTATGGAAACCATCTTGTCTGCAAACTCCTGGAATATCTTGATCTCGCGTATTTCATTAGCCTTGCTCAAATTGCTTCTACTGACATTCTTTCCAAAACCAAGATGGTGGAACGCTGACTTGAACGGACTGATGGTTACAATAAGGTCTCGTAATCCCTCACGATTGGACAACTGACCAAATAGAAGAACCATCAGATGGTTCCAACAAGTAAAACTCTTAACATATTTGTTGCCTTCATACTTTTTTACCAACCACTCAAAGTTCTTCCTTGGAAGAAAATCTACAAGTTGCGTGAATACATATCGACCTTGATTCATAACTACCCTGAATTTGTAGATGCTTACAAATTGTAAGTTCTTACAAAGATAGCAGTTTCAAAACCTCCGAGTGCCTTTTTTGTATGAAGACCTCTTTATTTACAAGGTGTTTGAGCAAATGTTAACGGATTTTCGTGGACAGTAGTGAACCTTAAGCTCAGCATCCCTTTGCTCAAGAAGTTTAACAACAGCTTCCCGAGTGAGAGAATGGTAGTCAGATGTCATTGTGCAATAAGGCATATCCATTACATTATCAGTTCTTTATACAATGTAAAGGTGCGAAAAATATCTGACACTGGCAAGAAAATACTAAGATTTGTTGTATCTTTTTCTTCGGTAGCAATTAGGATTTATACCTTCAATATAGAGTACCAGTTCGTCCCAGCGAAGTTCATAAAATCCAGTTCTCGCCAGTATGATTTTAGGACTCAGGCAACCCTGTACCATCTGTTTATGATAGACGACAAAACCACAGCGTTCCCAGTGCAGCAATTTGATTCGGTTACGGGATCGATTGT
>NZ_JH660660.1:325508-396874 GCF_000262545.1 Prevotella bivia DSM 20514
TTTTTCTCGCCTTCGCAAAAGGAATAAAAGTAGGCTTCCAATTCTTTTGATTGTGCCGATAAGGAACTTCCAATCTGATATTTGCGGTTTCAAATAAGTCCAGTTGCGCCGCTGCACTGATGTAGCCTCTATCTCCAAAAATGCAACAGTCATGATATTCATATTTTACGTCTTGTAAATAACGAATATCGTGGACATTAGCCTTTGTTAGGTCAAAAGAATGTATCACGCCACTTAATCCACAGACAGCGTGCAACTTATAACCATAGTAGTATGCGCCTTGCGATGCACAGTAACCATATGCAGGGGCTGTTCTGTATTCATCTTTGCCCATCTTACAACGCTTGGAGCGGGATAGTCTGCACACCTCGATTGGCTTGGAGTCAATACAGAAGTAGTCCTCTGTACCATCTATTTCCAGTGCCATACGTTTTCTTATGGTATCACACAGATTGCTGGTTAGTTTCCTACGGTCATTGTATTGGCGGCGTGAGATAAGGTTCGGCATTTCCTTTCCATACTCTTTCAACTTAGCAAACAACAGGCATTCGCTATCAATGCCCATTGCCTCGCTTACTATGGAAAGCGATACTATTTCAAGGTCGCTAAATCTCGGAACGACGCCTGGGCATGGAATATTACCTTGCTCATTTACTAAATCTTTTGAGAATAGCTTGCATATATCAAGGATTTTTACGAAATTTGTATATAAGTTGTGCATACTGATTTTATAACTTAATGTATTGAGCAACACTAAGTTACAAATAAATTCTTGTATGTACAACTTTTCTTTCATATAAATTTATCTATTATTTTAATTCCGCCAACGGGTTATATCTTATATTCATCCTACAATCCTACAGCCACGCTCCGAATCTTGCGCTTGGCAATGGGGCGGCAAAGTAATAGTTCTGGTCGTTATTCTTATCCAGGAAATTCACCTTCTTCATACCGAAGAATGGCAGACCCTCTGGGAAGAGGCGGGAAAAATCGGTTACACCTCCTGAGAGAGCAGGACTGCCTGCCTGATAATCGAAATTCCAACTCTTGTCGAATGCCAATGGAGCACCCTGGGCTACATCATCTATCTCGCAATTGATGTTCATCTTCTCGCTCTGCTTGAAACGCTTGAAGAGTGGATTGAACTGACCTGCCACGCTGCTCCTGATGTCGGTATCAAACCAGATGCCGAGCTCTGCATCCTTCGCCATCTGCGCTACGCCTCTCTCTGTAGATGCAAAGTAGTAGTTTGGGGTAAGACGGCTGTGCTCCATATCTGCACCATCCTTCTTTGGCTGCTTCAGTCCGTAACGGGAATCGTAGATGAGGTTGTTCACGAAGACTGGTTTAGCTGCCTTCTCTACCCAGACAGAACCACCCTTCTTGTTCTTGGAACGGCGCCAGCCGCAATTAACGATGGTGTTGTTATAGGCGATCATCTCAGAGAGAGGGATCACCTCGCTATTGCCGGCATTAGAAAGCTTGAAGGCGTTGGTGCAGGCGTTGTAGATGAGGTTGTTGGCTACATCGAGCTTGCAACCCGACTTCACGTTGATAGCTTCACCGCCATCGGCTGCATTTCCGCTATCGGCAAAAATATTGTTGATAATCACGCCGTTACCACCAGTAAAGTAAGTCTGGTCGTTGTAGTTGTCATGGAAGAAACTGTTTGCCATCACAAACTTGCCGTTTACATTACAGAAGTGGAAGGCTGGCACACCACCATCGATGGTGGTCTTGAAAAGCTTGTTCTGGAAAGAAGCAGAACTCTCGGTAGGAGTAGCACCGGCATAAGCTACATTCACGTGGTTGAGCACCACCTCCTCAGAATTATATCCGCAGATGATGCCACCCCAATCGGCAGGCTTCCTGGTATCAGAAGTAAAGACTACTGGCTTCTCGGCAGTTCCCATACAATAGAGATTACCCAATACTACGATTTCTACCGGCACCTGAACCTCTGACTTGCAGGTAACGGTTACGCCTGGCTCAATGTAGAGCGATGCTCCTACAGGAATCTCAACGCTCTGGCTCAGGGTAGTATCCTTGGTCCAAACCACAGAACCTGCAGGATATTCTGCCACCTTTGTTGTAAAGGCACCTTCAGAACCCTGGTTCTCATTGTTTCCATTACCATTTCTACTTCCATTACCGCCATTATTCACGTAATCGTATGGATTGATATTATCGTTCTCGCAAGATGTGGAGAACATTGCAGTTGCTGCCATCAACAGCAAAGCAGCAAAAGTATTTATCTTTTTCATTTTTTTCATTTTTTACTTTCAAAACCTTTTTACCTTAATAACCTTTTTACCTTTCAAAGTTTGTATCTTACTCCCAGCAGGAAGGTTCTACCATACTGATAAATTCCTACGATGGTCTTATTGCTCTTCTGGCCCTCATACTCCAGGTTGCTCTTGTTCACGGTCTTCAAGTATCTCTCGCGCTTGGCATCGAGCAGATTGTTAGCCTTGAAGAAGATGGAGATACCGTTCTCGAATTGCTTCTCGGCACTCAGGTCGAGACCGAACATCGCCTTGTCCCACTGGTCGGCATCCTTGAAAGGAGAAACCAGGACAAGCTTGGTGCCCGTGAAGGAAGAGGCCAACTGAGCGTTCCAGCCATTCTCCGTATCCTTATATAATAAGGAGATGTTGGCGGTATGAGGAGCCTGGTTTACCAGCGGACGGGTCTGGGTTACGCCCGTCTTATACTCAGCACTACCCTCCTGGTACTCACGCTTCGAGGTGGTGATTTCAGAATGGGTGTAAGTATAATTCGCCTTCACTCCGAAGTGGCGGATGTACTTGATGAGGTCGATTTCGAAGCCCATATTCTTGGCATTACCCAGGTTATCCGGCATGTAGTAGGCATCGGTTCCAGCGCCAATCTTGCCATCCGATGTTACGAACACCTGCTCTATAGGGTCTTTCAGATACTTATAGAATACGCCGACAAGAATCTGCTCGGTCTTGCTTGGGAACCACTCCCAGCGCAGGTCGATGTTGTCGATGCGTGCACGCTTCAGGTTTGGATTACCTTTTTCCTGATACTCCTCGCCCTGAATCTGATAAGGCACTATCTCGTAGAAGCCCGGACGGTTGATGGAGCGATAGTAAGAGAGACGCACGTTCATCTTCCTGGTTGGCGTCCACTTGATGGATGCCGATGGCAGATAATCCCAGTAGCTCTGCTCGCCCACCTGTCCCATGTTGCGGAAGTGCTGGAGCATGGTGTAAATCTGGTTGGTGTGCTCGGCACGGAAACCGGCATTCAGTTCGCCCACTTCGCTCTTCAGGGTTACCATGGCGTAGGCACCGCCGATGTGCTCCTTGGAATCGTAGTTGAGCTGAGAAGCCTGAGAATAAGGAGTCTTGCAAACCCAATCGATGTTATCAAACTAGTCTATTCCGTTGCCATCCAATCGCTGCGAGATGTTGGCAGGATTGAAGATGTAAGAATAATATCTGTTGCTGCGTTCCTTTCTGCGATACTGCGCTCCCGCCTTCCAGAGTGCCTCCACATCATTGGCGAAATGGGTATCGTAAGAGAGGTTGATGTAACCCGCCCAGTCGGTATCCTTATTGTGCTGGAATCGGCGCTCGGCACTCTTAGGCAGGGTCTTGGTGATGTTCTTGTCGCCTTCCCAGATGGAACCCGAAACGGCATCTCCGCCATTCTCGGCAGTTCTGCTTATAGTGTTGGTTAGGGTAACGTAAGTTCTGTCCGGATCTTCCTCCTTAGCCTGCGAGAATATGCCCGACCAATCTACGGTAAAATCCTTGGTAAGATGATGCGTACCCTTCAGATTGGTGGCAAAGATGCTCTGGGTGGTTGAGAGAGAGCGCACCTCATCATCCTGGGTGTAGCTGTCGGCTCCGATGTATTCGGTGTTGACGCTATTGTTGTATCTGATGCCCTTGGAATTGGTGCGCACATACATATTGTACCATTCCAGCTTGTGGCCAGGCAGGGTTAAATCTATCTTGGCATGAGCACCCGCAGTAAGGTCGTGGATGCTATAGTAGCGATGCTGCAGGGAGTAAATGTACATGGCCTGCTCGCCCGAAGCCATCTTTACGGAATTGTAGGTACGCTCGGTACCACGGAAAACATTCTGCACGCTTCCGGCAAGCATCACGCCCAGGCGGTCGTTGCAGAAGCGGTTGCCGATGCTCAGACCTCCTATGAAGTTAGGAGCAGGAAGAGAAAGGCTCTTCAACTGAACAGGACCGTTCTTGAAATCGCTCATCTGTGCCTTGTAGTCTTTTCCGAAAGCCTCGTAAGGAGATTTCCTGGTATAATCAGAGCGGTTGCTGGTAAGATAATCTCTGCCATCCTTCCAAAAATAATCACTTGCTCCGATGGCAGCATTCGCCTGTATCTGGAAGCGGGATGGGGCATCCTTCATCACCATATCCACCACGCCGCCGGCTGCATCGCCTTCCATATCAGCCGTCAGAGACTTGGAAACCACCAAGCGGTCCATCAGATCTGAAGGGAAAATATTCAATGGGATGTAACGGTTTTTATCATCTGGACTAGGAATCTTCACGCCGTTTACCAAGGTGTAGTTGTAGCGCTTGTCCATGCCTCGGAGGATGGCGTAGGAAGCTTCGCCCGATGCATCACGCTCCATAGTTACACCTGATACTCGCTGCAGGACGCTCGCCACGTTGACGTCAGGCGAAAGCTGGATGCTCTGCTGGCTCATCACGTTGAGTACGTTGCCTGCATTCTTCACGGTTTCTATGGCGCTGCGGTCGCTGTGGTATTCACGATGACCGGTAACCACCACTTCACCCAACTGCTTCTGGTCTTCATCCATGGCGATGGTCAACTGTTCATTCTTTCCCTCTTTTCCATCCTTTGAGAAGTCTTTAGCCATATCCACCACCATCTCTTTGGTCTTGTAAGACATATAGGAAGCGATGATGGTAAACTTGCCTTTATCAGGCAATTCATGCAGGGTGAAAGTACCATCAAGTCCGGTGGTGGTACTCACGTTGGGCAGCTCCTTTACTCGGATTACTGTTCCGATGAGGAGTTCGCCCGTTTTGTTATCCTTAACAATACCATCCAGCGTGTGAGCCTGGATGGCGGAAGTTGCAGCGGCAAGAAGCGCCGCACTCAGTAAAAATCTTTTCATCTATATCGCTATTGATTCTTCATTCGTTACTTTTCGCAATAACGTTCTTTTACCTTTTTACTCTTTTTACTTTTTTACCTTTAAAACCGTGTAAATGATTTTTCCATCCTTGTCAATCATCGACATTCTCAGCTGCTTCTTATCTGCTGTAAATACAGAGAAACCATCGGCAGGACTGCAGAACACGGTACCATCGATAGGCTTTACAGGGCGAGCCAGAGATGAAGAGGAATTGACTACGTAGTCGATGTTATCGCCCTTCTTCTGGATGTGCTGGAAGTTGTGGATGTGACCGCAGGCATAAATCGCCACATTACTATATTTATGGAGGATAGGAAGGAGGCGCTTCTGCATATCGAGGCGCTCGCTCTCCTTTTTCTCTGTGTAGGCGTAGATAGGATGATGGCCTACCACGATTACCCAGTCTTCCTTGGCATTCTTCAGAGTTTCGTCGAGCCAGGAGAGCTGAGCCTCTGCATCCTGCTTGCAGGCATCAGGATAGATTTCTGGATTCTTGCGGTAAGAATCGATGAGGGGTGTGGTATCGAGGAAGATGATGCGCACGGTGGTTCCTTTGTGTTCGAACACCTTGGTGTAATATTTGGCTGGCATCATCCAGCGGCGGCTCACCTTGCCGTAGTTCATAAAAGCCTGGGTATTACCACGATACTCATGGTTACCGCAAACTGGGAACCAGTTGAGCATCAGGTCGGGATGAGAATAAACCCATTCGTAATTGGTAAGCCACAGAGGGTCCTGGGTAGAAGCCACGCCATTGAAATGGTGAATGTCGCCCACGGCAAGTACGCATTCCGGATTTACCGTACCCGCCATCTCGCCCATCAATTCGGCGATAGGCTTCTGGTCGTAGTAACCGTTGCGGCCCATGTCATTGGTCATGTAGAGGGTGATTTCGCCCTTCAGTTTCTGCCATTCGGCAGCATTCGCCTTCCAGTTAGGATTCTGCGGAATGGCGGTTGCCGCACTCTGCGAGCAGGTGGTTAATGCTGTGTTTTGAGCCTGTGCAGTCAAACCGCCGCCTATCAATAAAGCCGAAGCCAAAACTACAGTAGCTACTTTCCCTTTCATCATAGCAAAGCCATTTATGCTGCTATGCTTACTCGATACTTTCTTTTCCATTTTTCTTTATCTGACTATAATACCTTTATTAGACTATAATACCTTTATTAGACTATAATACCTTTATTAAATGTTGATAATACCTTTCCCCTTTTGGGATGGTACCTATTAAATTTCGGGAGCAAAGGTAGGGGTATTATGTGTCAGAGATATTACAAGGATTTTAAAATATTGCTATAGGGAATCTCCCCCGATGATTCTAGGGAAAATCATACGCAGGTTTATGGTTTTCCCTTTGTTGTTTTCAGCTATACCTCAAATCCGCAACTAAGCCCTTGAACGTCCTTCTTGCGTTTACACGTCCTCTCATTACTGAATTTGCTCTAAGTTTGCAGAAGAATGCGACGCAGTCGCATAAACATTAAATAATCAAGGTAAAACTATGATTGCTAAAGACAGCTTCGTACCTTTGTTGTAAAAAGGTAGAATCGGTCTGTCGAAGAGGTAAACCAATGAATTTGCTAGTCTGAAGACTAAGATCTGTTTCGGACCTCATCGACATAGTTGCAAAGACCAGATAGAAAGTTATCGGCTCTGAGCCTTGTTAGAGTGTTAGTCCATACAACTATTGACCAATTCTACTCAATAAAAATCGCACAAAGATATGAAGAATTTATTTATCGGAGTTGATTTTTCGAAAGAAAAAGTTGATGTGGCTATCGTTTTTGCAGACGGACTGACAGAAACGGCCCCAAGAGTGTTCAACGAGTTCAAGACAACAGTGTCTGGCTACAAGCAACTGGTCAAGTGGGTGGAGAAGAATTCCTACGGCATCGACCCCTCCCTGTGGCTCTTCTGCGGTGAAAATACTGGCGACTACAGCAAAGGACTATGCAATTTCCTCTACGGCAAAGGCTACGACATGTGGCTTGAGAACGCCAAGAGCATCAAGGACGCATCAAGTCTCAGACGATTGAAGTCTGACCGCGCCGACGCCTCGATGATTGCAGAATACGCTATGAGAAATCACGACAGAGCCATTATGTACGAGCCACTTAGCGAGTCACTTGCACAACTACGAGAGCTGTTTCTGTATCGTCAAATGGTGGTGCGCCATAGATGCAGCTTTCAGGTGCGTAGAGGCGAGAAGAAGCTCACCATGGAGAAATCGACTATCAAGACGATGATCTCGCAGAGCGGAAGGCATATCGTGTCAGAACTCAACAAGGAAGTTGAGAAGATAGACAAGCGAATCGCCGAGTTCATTAAGTCGGACGAAGAGCTCACCGAGGTGTTCACAATCGTGACCTCGGTGCCTGGCATAGGAACGCAGAACGCTGTCTGCCTGATGGTGTATACAGACAACTTCAGTCGTTTCAACTACGACTCGCGCAAGATTGCCTGCTATTACGGCATAGCCCCATTCGGCAAAGACTCTGGCACCAGTGTACATTCTGATCCGCATGTACATTATATGGCGAACCGCCAGATAAAGGCCATGCTGACACAAGCTGCACTGGCTGCCGTCAAATTCAATCCCGTTATGGCGAGGTACTACATGCGCCTCGTGGAACGCGGAAAGAAGAAGCAAGTTGCACTGAACAATGTCAAGAACAAACTTGTGCATTTGGTCACTGCAATGGTTAGAAACCGCAAAACATTCACCCCTGAATATAAAATTTCAGCATAAATTGAAAATAATGGTCAAAACATTTGGATATTAACATAGAAAGCAGCACATAAGGACATTACCAAGTTCTTAGGCGTACCCGTGTACTTCGCTGATCCATATTGCTCATGGCAAAAGGGAGCTATTGAGAATACAAATAAACTAATCAGACAATATATACCGAAAAAGGATTCGTTTGAACATTACACAGACAAGAGAATAATGTCGATACAAAAGAAATTGAACGAAAGACCGAGAGAAAAATTAAACTTTTCTACACCAAAACGCGAGTTCTTCAAACACGTTTTATAATTTTGCACTTGCTGGTTGACTCTACGTAAACAAGAAAAGGAGTGCAATTGCACCCCTTTTTCGTGATTCCGTTGGGGTTCGAACCCAAGACCCACAGCTTAGAAGGCTGTTGCTCTAATCCAACTGAGCTACGGAACCATCCTTTTTGGTGTGCAAAAGTAATACTTTTATTGCAATTAACCAAATTTATGACATAGTAATTGCTACGAGAGGACTATAAGACTGTTTTCTTTACCCGCTCTGTAGGTTGCTTATCTTTCGCACGGAAAGTGCTAAACCAGCTTTTTATAAGCTGCTCTCCCCACACTGAACGACTTACTTATACTTTGCAAGGAAGTTGTCGGCTTGCGCATTACCAAGTTCTTTTGCCTTATTAATATTCTTCAATCCCTCTACCTTATCCTTCAATTCGCATTGTGAAACGCCAAGAACAAGATAGGCTTCAGCAGCATTAGGATCGAGCTTAATGGCTTCTTCTGCCGCACTCTTTGCCGTATCATACTTACCTAAACGCAACAGAATACTAGCAGCCTCTATGGGATAAAGTGGCTCTTTAGGATCTAAACGTGCAGCGATGGCTATGTCTTGAATGGCTTGCTGCCACATCTTAGCTTTCACCTCACACTGCTCACGATTATAATAAAAAACGGATGACAAGCGCCCTAGATTGAAATACTCATACGTGTAATAATCCTTTACAGCCAAACGATACTGCTCCATCTTCTGATATTGCTGCCCACGTGCAAAGAAATAAGGTGCCGAAGTGGCTACGTATGGTGTATCACAGAGCTGAATACTTTGGTTAAGCAACTGCAATATCTCATCGTCTGAAGCATTCAAACGTTGCTTGCTCTGTGCCATTTCAAGATAGAGTTCAGGGTTCTTAATATCTGTCTTTGTCAATGCTTCAAAGGCTATATATGCTCCATTATAATCGCCCTTAGCATAAGTAATTTGCGCTTGCAAATGTTTATAGATATTAGCAGCTTTCAAACTATAAGCTATTTCAGCTTCCTTCATCGCTTTGTCAAGACTCCAGCCTTGTGCCTTCACTTTGTCGGCTAACGCATCATTAACACTTGCAAGGTAAATATTGCGTGCATAATTGAAGTGGGCCTCATCCTTAGCTGTTGCATTGGCTATAGATTGCAGCATCGTTTTATCCGCACCTGCCAAATCGCCTTGTGCCAACTGACGATTAGCGTAATTATTATAACCATCAGTAGCTTTTGGGAATTTTTGTATAAACTCTTGAACTGTAGCAATATATACCTCTGGCGACTTCTCGCTTGCTAACATCATAGCAATTAAAGCTTCGCTTTCAGTTTCAGGCAAACCAATACGAATGGTACTCAATCGCAAGGTTGCATTGTTCTGTGTCAATCCCACTAGCTTATAATCGCGAATGCTAGCTACATCGGTAGCACTCTTTTGAGACGATGAAGCATTAAACAAACCTATTACCTGCCCTTTTTCATTGATCACTGCTGTACCATTCATTTGATCAGTAGCCGAAGCGTTCAGCACACTATAATTATATTGTGTCATAAACTTCTCAACACTCGTTACAGTAGCCTTCATAGGCGATCCTTTAGAGGACGAAGGGGTTATCCAAACCGTTTGATTGTTATTCACACTCGTTGCCAAAGGTGCAGCTGTAACTTTTCCTTGTACACGAAACTTAGCAAGGTTGTAAATTTCATCAGCACCAAGTAAGCACTCCACATCGTGGCGCACTCCTTTGGCATCGATTACTGTGGCTTTAGCTGCTCCCACAAAGGGTGTCCATGCACTCACCCCAATACCATCAGCACCTATAAACACCCCATTAGCCGTACTTAGCAACGATCCATCAGCCTTAAAAGTGGTGAGCGTAAAACAACATCCAGCAGTCTTCTTTACTCCAGAAGATTGGGCTATAGCATACTGCACTTGAAAGATCAAGGCTAGTAAGATAATAATCGACTTTACTATTTTCATAAGGCAATATTCTATTTAGATTGTTTAATTAATTCACGTGCATTTTGAAGTGCAGCTTCGGTAATATCAGCACCCGATAACATTTGAGCTATCTCTTGCACTCGCTCCTCATCAGACAACTCGCGCATACGACTATGGGTGCCGTCCTCTGCCTCTTCTTTCTCTACTTTATAGTGCGAATGTCCAAGGGCAGCTATCTGTGGCAAATGGGTAATAGATAGTACTTGACGATCAGCATTACCCATCTCCTTCATAATCAGTGCCATTTTCTCAGCTATCTTGCCGCTCACACCAGTATCTATTTCATCGAAAATGATAGTAGGTAATTTCACTGCTCCACTCAACATCGCTTTCAACGACAGCATCACACGAGCTATTTCACCACCCGATGCCACTTGTGCAATAGGTTCTAGTGCGGTACTAGTATTAGCCGAGAAAAGGAATTGCACCTTATCTCTACCATCCAACGATAAAGTTTTTTCAGCAATTTCTACCTTAAATTGCACCTTAGGGATACCCAATGGCACAAGCCGTTTACCCATTTCGTTTTCTATCGTCTTAGCAGCCTTCTTACGAACAGTGGTCAAAGTCTTGCCCAGCTTTTCTGCCTCAGCTTTCCAGCGCCCCACTACCCTTTCCAGTTCAGCCGTTTCCTCATCGCTATTATCTATCTTTTGCAACTGCTCGTCTAGCTCGTTTTTCAGCGCAATGAGTTGGGTATCACTACTTACATGATACTTCTGCTCAAGCGTAAATAGCGTGTCGAGCTTCTGATTTACCTCCTCCAAATGAGTAGAATCATAGTCGATATTCTCGCTCTCTGCACTCACTTCGCTCGCAATATCTTTCAGTTCGATATAAGCTTCGTCCACACGAGCAGCAGCAGCCTCTATCTTAGGATAAACGCTTGTTACTTTGTTTAAGATTTCCGACACGGTACGCAACTGGTCAATGATAGCATTATCATCACTCAACAAACCATTCGCTTGATAGAGCGCACTCTTAATCTCTTCCGCATGCGACAACATTTTGCTCTCTTGTTCTAGCTCTTCTTGCTCGCCAGACACAAGGTTTGCACTTGCCAACTCATTGTATTGGAAACGCAAAAAGTCCTCATTCTCCTTAGCCTTAGCTAACCTTGAGGTAAGTTCAGCCAATTGTTTCTCGGCGTTTTTGTATTGCTGGAAAGCCGCTTTATAGGCTGCCACTTCTTTCTGATCGCTAGCAATGGTATCAATAACATTCAGTTGGAAATCCTCTTTCTGCAACAAAAGGTTTTGGTGTTGAGAGTGAATATCAATGAGTTGTTCGCCCAATGTGCGCATATCTTGCAACGAAACAGGGGTATCATTGATAAAAGCACGCGACTTGCCATTCGAGGTAAGTTCACGGCGGATAATGGTATCCTCTGGCTCAAAGTCAATATCTAGCTCCTCAAAGTAAGCCTCATAATTATACTTTGAAAGGTCGAAATGTGCTTCAATAGTACACTTTTTCTCCCCCATCTTAATCATCTTGCTATCGGCACGATTACCTAGCAGTAGCCCGATAGCTCCAAGAATAATGCTCTTACCTGCTCCTGTTTCACCCGTAATGACAGAAAAACCAGCGTGGAAAGTTATATCGAGCTGATCGATGAGTGTAAAGTTTTTTATATAGATTTTCTTCAGCATAATCGTCTTAATATCAATTAGTTATAAAACATCACCTTTTGCCTTGTAAAAGGTTACCTTTTACTCACTAAAAGGTTACCTTTTAAGGCGTAAAAGGTCATCTTTTACTTTCTTAAAGGATAGCCTTTAGTTCGTTGACAATATCTTTCGCAACTTCGGGCTTTGATTTCTTCTCAAAGCATAGTTTTTTATCGTGCGAAATGATCGTGATTTGATTATCGTCAGAACGGAAAGTAGTTCCTGGAATACGGGTAGAATTTAGCACGATGAAGTCGGCATTTTTCCGCTCCAACTTGCGTTGTGCATTAGCCTCTTCATCGGTTACCTCAAGCGCAAAAGCTATGATGCGTTGCTTTGCTGTTTTTATTCTCCCCACAGCAGCAGCAATATCTTGCGTGGCTTCGAGCTGGAGAGTTAGCACATCTTTCTCGCGTTTTATCTTCGTATGGGCAATTGCCATAGGTTTAAAGTCGGCTACAGCAGCACAAAGGATAGCAGCATCGGCACGAGGGAAACACTCCATAACGGTGTCGTACATTTCTTGAGTCGACTCTACATCAATGCGCTCAATGCCTGCACTGCAATGCAAGCTGACAGGACCTGCCACTAGCACCACCTTTGCCCCACGTTTATAACATTCTTCGGCAAGACTAAAGCCCATTTTGCCAGAAGAATAATTACCGATGAAACGCACAGGGTCGATCTTCTCATAAGTAGGGCCAGCCGTAATAAGAACGGTCTTTCCAGTCAAGTCGGCTTCGTTTTGAGAGCCGCTGCTTACGTTTTCGGAAAGCTCAGTAACTCCATTTTCAGGGCTAGAAAAAAAGTAATCAAGCTGTTCTACTATTTTCACAGGCTCTTCCATACGTCCTTTTCCTTCTAGTCCGCTAGCTAAAAATCCGCTGGCTGGTTCGATAATATAATTGCCATAGCTACGCAACACCTCTATATTATGTTGGGTGGAAGGGTGCTGAAACATATCCAAGTCCATCGCTGGAGCAATGAATATAGGAGCTTTCATGGATAGATAGGTGGTAATGAGCATATTATCTGCCACACCGTGAGCCATTTTTGCAAGCGAGCTAGCTGTGCAAGGCGCAATAATCATAGCATCTGCCCATAGCCCAAGATCGACATGCGAATGCCATGTGCCATCACGTTGGGCAAAAAAATCGCTAATAATAGGTTTGCTGGTAAGTGCGGAAAGGGTTATGGGAGTGATAAATTCCTTCCCACTAGGAGTTATAACCACCTGTACTTCAGCCCCTTTCTTTATTAGTTCGCGTGCTATTAAGCAACTCTTATAAGCTGCTATCGAACCCGTGATACCCAGTACTATTTTCTTTCCTTCTAGCATATTAACATCATTTTAAGACAGGTTTTAACCCTTCATACGATTATTAAACTCACGGAGACGGATGATAGTGAGTACTTGTTTGGTATTGTAAGTGAAGTCGTTGCCAAGCATCCAACTAAAATATCCTGGATCACGATGTAATACTTCAGCCACATCCCAGCCTTTATATTTACCAAAATTGAACACCTCATGGCGACGAGGATTGCCCTTTTCGTCCACAAGGATATTACCGTCCTTATCGGTTTCGTCTTTCCAAACAATGCGACCAGCAAAGTCGACAAAGTTGTTCATCTTTGAAAATTCAGCCAAACTATCAACATTGTTTTCAAGAATGCGTTCCTCGTCCTTCTGTCTCTCAGCCGAGTACATCTCTATTTCGCCTTGTAACACTGCCCAAGTGGCTTCGGTATCTTGGTCGGCACGATGAGCTTCAAAGTCATCTTCCATTTTTCTACCACAATAAAATTCGTAAGCAGCAGCAAGGTTACGGCGTTCCATCTTATGGAAGATGTTCTGTGCATCTATCAGTTTGCATTTAGAAAAATCAAACTCTACACCTGCTCTAAGAAATTCTTCTGCCAACATCGGTACATCAAAACGATTAGAATTGAAACCAGCAAAATCGCAACCAGCAAATTTCTGAGCCAACTCTTTGCCTTTCTCTTTGAAAGTTGGGGCTTCTGCCACATCAGCATTAGTAATTCCTGTTAAGGCTATCACCTCTTCAGGGATTTGCTTTTCAGGATTGATAAAGATGTTTTCGCGTTCTTCCCTACCGTCAGGATACGCTTTGATATAGGATATTTGGATAATGCGATCATTAACAAGGTCGAGTCCTGTTGTCTCAAGATCGAAGATAATTAATGGTCGAGTTAAGTTTAACTTCATGCTTTCGTTGTGTATTTAAATCAAAAAAAGAGAAAGCTCAAAGAAATAAATATTCTCTGTGCTTTCTCTTTTACTATCTTATTTATCTATTAGTCATTCAAGAGCATAGGCATGATAAGCATCAATACGTCCTCATTCTCTGGCTGCTTACCCGGAACAATAACACCAGCGCGTGAAGGATCGGCCAACTGTATGGTTATATCATCACCTTCTAGGTTGTTTAATATTTCAAGCATGCTTGCACCCTTGAACCCAATACTCATAGCATTACCAGCATAATCGCAAATAACGCTCTCCTTTGCGCTTGTAGAGAAGTCGATATCTTCCGCATTAAGCGTTAGCTGTCCGTTCTCAATATGGAAACGAATGAGCTGTGAAGACTCGCTTGCAAAAGGTGAAACACGGCGAATAGCACCTATGAGGGAGCGACGATCAATGGTAATTTGGTTAGGATTGGTTTCTGGAATAACGCTGTTATAGTTAGGGTATCTGCCTTCGATTAAGCGACAAGAAAGATAGCCTTCAGCATAAGATATTTCGGCAGAACGCTGATCGTAACGGATAACAACATCGCCACCATCCTTTGTTAGCACATTTTTTAGCAAATTGGCAGGCTTCTTAGGAAGGATAAAAGCAGAAGGAGTATCGCTCTTAATGGTGAAAATCTTGTTGCGTACAAGCTTATGCCCGTCGCTTGCCACGATAGCCAAGCTGTCGGCAGAAAGATCGAAATACAAACCATTCATCACTGGTCGAAGCTCGTCTTGAGCAGTGGCGAAGAGCGAACGATTGATATTTTCAGCCAATATGTCAGCGTCAATGGTGATTGTTGTTGCACCTGCAGCTATAGGTTGAACTTTTGGGAACTCATCGGCAGGCTGTATAGGGAAATTGTATGAGCCGTTTTGATAAGTGATATAAATCTTTTGCTCATCCATATTAACATCAAGAGAAAGGGGCTGCTCTGGCAATTCTTTTACAGCATCAATAATTGTACGATTATTAACAGCAAAGCTAGTCTCGCCCTCCGCACTATCAAGATTGATGGTGCTGTGCATAGTGTTCTCGCTATCCGACGCAGTAATCGTCAACTGGTTATTCTTGATTTCAAACAAAAAGCTATCTAAGATGGCTAGCGAATTTTTGCTAGCAATGACCTTAGACAAGGTTTGTAACTTGCTGCTCAACACAGAGCTTGAAAGATTAAATCTCATCAATATATCTTGTTTAGTTAATACTCTACATTCGGTGTGCTGGAAAGATACATAAAATGGCTTTCGCCAACACACTACGATTAGTTTACAAAAATACAAAAAACGCACATTATTAACAAAAAATAGAACGTAAAAGTTTTTGTTTTTAGAACTATTTTAGTAATTTCGCAGACAGAATAATTAAATAAATACGATAAAAATATATGGATTTAACAGGTAAGGTTATCGCAGTATTGCCTCCACGTGAAGGAACTTCGGCTCGCGGACCATGGAAGTCGCAGGAATATGTTATTGAAACACATGATCAGTTTCCACGTAAGATGGTTTTCAATATCTTCGGTGCAGAAAAGATTGACCAGTTTGCTATCAAGGCTGGCGAAGAGTTGACCGTTAGCTTCGATATAGACGCTCACGAGTACAATGGTCGTTGGTTTAACAACATTCGTGCATGGAACATTCAGCGCATAGATGCTGCCGCTGCTCAAGCTGCTAGCCCTATCCCTGCTGCACAGCCACAGGCTGCTCCACAAGCACCTACTCCTTTCCCTCCAGCAACAGAAAGTGCTGACTCGACAGACGATCTTCCTTTCTAAAAAAAGAATAAGAAAAACACAAGAGAGCGTAATATAACAGCCCTTGTATAAACAATAAAAGCACCAATCGGTATAAAAACCTTTGGTGCTTTTTCGTATCCTATCGAGGTAAATTAACGTGAGTTCGATGAATTATAAGTGTCTATAAATTTGGTGATTAGCGAAATTTGTTGTAACTTTAAGGTATTGATTTACAAACAATTACAAACAAAAATCGCTATGATCACCGAGGACAAAGTTACTGAAATATTTTGTATGGCAGATGATTTCTGCAAGTTTTTTGATGCAATGGTGGCAAAATATACGCTAAAGCCTACTGGAAAAAGAAAGTATCATCGAGATTCCACGATGTCAAAGGCAGAAGTCATACTAATAATGATTCTTTTTCACGACTCTGGTTATCGCTGCTTTAAACATTTCTATCTTGAAAAAGTATGTAAGCATCTTCGCCATCTATTTCCAAAAGTTGTTTCTTATAACCGTATAGTAGAATTGGAAAGGGAGGTAGCCGTCCCCTTAACCTTGTTTATCAAGAAGGTTCTGCTGGGCAAATGCACGGGCATAAGTTTTGTTGACAGCACACCACTGCGTGTCTGCAAGAACCAAAGAATACATATTCACAAGGTTTTCAAAGGTATAGCCCAAAAAGGAAAATGCTCTATGGGTTGGTTCTTCGGTTTCAAATTGCATTTGATTTGCAATGAGAAAGGAGAGCTTCTCAATTTTATGATAACACCGGGAGATATTGATGACCGTAAGCCTTTGGAATACAAAGCTTTTGTAGATTTCATATATGGCAAGCTGGTCGGCGACAAGGGGTACATCAGCAAAAATCTCTTCCAAAGGTTGTTTGTGGATGGAATACAACTTATTACCAAGCTGAAAAGCAACATGAAAGGAGCTTTGATGAGTGTTGCTGACAGACTCTTACTCAGAAAAAGAGCCATTATAGAAACTGTGAATGATGAGCTTAAGAATATTGCGCAGGCGGAACACTCCAGACATAGATGCTTTGACAATTTCATTGTCAATTTATTGGGTGCTATTGCTGCCTATTGTCTGTTCCCAAAGAAGCCGTGTATCAATGTACAAAGGACTATTGACACACAGCTTGCTCTGTTCTAAATTCGTCGAACTCACGTTAAATTAATTATTTAATTGGTGATTTTACCCTCGTAGAAGTATTCTTCCTTGCTATTAACGCGCTTCAAAAGGGCTTTTACATAAATATTTTTGCTATCTTTCTTATTAATCAAAACATAGCTACCCATCTCAAAACGATTGTTAACGCTATTACCTTCTAAGCCTGTCCCAATCACTTTCCAAGCTACATCGCTCGCATTAAGATCTATCTTCTTATTATTTGATGTGGCAGGGATCGTAAAAATAGCATAGCGACTAGTGTCAAACAGACCTGTTACTTTAACTACAAAATTGCCATCTACTTCCGTTAGGCTTGCTCCGCCTGAACCAAGCGTGGGATCATCATTGTTACTACATGAGGTAAAGGCAAACATAACAGCTATTGCTACTACTGCTAAAACCGAAAACGCTTTCACTCTAAATAATCTTGTTTTCATCGTCTATAATTCTTTATTTTAGTTATCAAAAATAGCATCACGCTATTACATAATTCTCATTTTGATGCAAAATTAATACAAAACGAACAATTCTGCAAATTCATTAACATTTACTATGGGATATTAGCGTTTTATTAGTTTTATAAAAAACAAAACTATATATTAAAAGAAATCGCTTCTACACAGCAAGTTTTGTTGTATAGAAGCGATCATTTAATAGCTTATTAATACTATAAAGATATTCTCTGTTTAACCTTGTAGCTCAATATCATTAATTAGGTAGTTGCCAAGAAGATAATACTTGATCTCTACTTACATTTTCAACCTTATTTTCTATGTCATCAGGTAGATTACAGAAGAAATCAATATTAGTTCTATCTTGTAAATCCTTAATGCTTACAACATGTATTTTTAAAGTCGTATCTGCATCTTTGTTAGGTACATTCTCATACCAAAAACCAATAGCTTTATACTTCCATTGACCCTGACCTCTTTCTTTGTATTGAAGCAACTGTGCTGCAAAGAAATATTTCGGTACTAGCAAGCCTTTGAAGTTTTTCAACAGGTAACTTGGATTATCTATAGTACCTCCACGACATATATACAATACTGCATCTGAACATGAATGTAATTCTTGCTTAAAGTTCTCACGAGTCCAGTTTTCCATAGCTTGCCATACATGTTGATTAAAATAACTGTATTGAGGCTGTATATTACTCATATAGAAAGTCTGATCATTTGCTTGACGAGACGACTTTCTATCTCCAGAAGGACATAAGTGTCCACGATCAAAACCACTACCGAAGTTAAGAACCTTCAAATAAGAACCTGCTGGCAACATAGGATCGAAAGCAAATTGATCACCCCTTGCACGTTTTACGTTATCTTCTGTATTCTTCTTTGTTAAAGTCCAACATGACCAACGATTAGACATCTTTTCCTTATCCCACTCAACACTATAATTAACATCACCGTTATCGAGCGTATGGGTTATAAACAAACTATTTCCTCCCTTTAATTTTGGAACTTCAAGATTACGTGAGAAATCACTAGGGTTAGTAACACCGCCTCCCCCTGGAAGTCCACCTGGATTTTTGCCATCATCGTTATTTCCTTGTTCTGGTTTTACTCCAGCGTAAACTCTAACTTCATCATCAACAGTACATGAAGTGAAACCCAGCGCAAAGACAAAGGATAGTAACAAAGCAAAGATTGTTGTTTTTTTCATCTTGTCTGATTATCTAATTAGTTAATATAGATGTTTATTATGATTATTATTATGACACAAAGATACAAAAAAAGTGCGAACAAACGTATATGCAACTACGTTTATTCGCACTTTATTTCTTAAATGTAAGAGGTATCTAGCTTACTTCTTCAACTTACCGTAACGGCTCATGAAGCGGTCAACACGACCTGCTGTATCAACAAGCTTGCTCTTACCTGTATAGAATGGGTGAGAGGTACTTGAGATTTCGACTTTTACCAATGGGTAAGTTTCGCCTTCAAACTCTACTGTTTCGTTTGTCTTACATGTAGATTGTGAAAGGAACATATCGCCGTTAGACATATCCTTAAATACGACGGGACGATAGTTTTCTGGATGAATACCTTGTTTCATTTTATTTATTCTGTTTAATTATAATAATCGTTTTCTGTATAAGAACCACTAAGCACATTAACTAGTAGATACTCAACAGGGTGCAAAATTACGAATAATTCTGCACCCTGCCAAATATTTTAAGTACTTTATACCTTTATCTATTACTTAGCGTAGGTAACAACTACTTCTTTTACACGAATCTGACGACCGCCACTCTTCTCTGTATAATCATTTACAATAGTAACAACTTTGCTATTTAAACCACTGAAAGAAATCTTATCATCGCTATCTTTGTTAATCTTAACTTTCTTTGTGCCACTCTCTGCATAAGCTTCATCGTTGCCATTGAATGGTCTATTACCTTTAGGATCTCCATTATCAACAACAATTTCAATCTTTACAATTTCCTTTTCAGCTACTATCTCAAGTTGGTTCTTTGCATACAAACGTACTGCAGGATACTTAGCATGATATAAAGGAGGATTCTGACCACCATTTTTTGTTGCAGTAAACGTCACTCCATTAACTTTGAAAGTTGGACTTCTTTGGTCAGAAGTAACATCAGCTCTTTTCATTGAGTAAGTTACAGTTGTACCAGCAGCAGGAGTTTCTGTGCTACCACCTGTACCTGGCTATGTACCTGGAGTAGAAGGGTCTGGGTCAGTATGAGTAGCAGTACCTTCACCTATAATCTTAACTATCTTGCTCTTCATATTAAACTGATAAATATCACCCTTTTTCTTATTGTGATACTTCGTCAAAAGACCTTTAATGATAACTTCTTGACCGACCTTTAAATCTCCTTTCGCTCCAAAATCAGCACCATTTAAGCCCTTACCAGAATATATATAGAGAGTCTTATCTGTTCCATTAGTAGAAACATAATAATCCATGCTCTTAAACTTAGCATTATACTTCTCTACACTAGCAATTTTACCTTTTACATAAGCCTCGCCATCAAGAACGCCATCAGCCTCTGCCTTTATCTTTTCTACAGCCTGCTCGGGTGTCCATGCGGTTTCCTCTGTATTCAAATCGGCTGCAGGTGCAGGTGCAGTACCACCTGCCTTTTTACCATTCAATTCATAAATATAATTTTTAGCAGCGAACTCTTTAGTTCCATTAAAGTTAACCAATTTACCACAGACAGTAACTTTATCACCATTCTTGAGTTGGTCGTTTGAAGTAAATTTAACATTACCAAGGTACTTGCCGCCGAAAACAACAAGTTTGTTGCCTGTGCCGTCATCTGTCAAGGAATATCCTGCCGAGCCATATTTAGCATCAAAACCCTTATAATCGGTTACAGTTCCAGCTACATACACTTCTTTATCTAAGTTCTGACCTGCTGTAATGTATGCCAAAGCTGCAGCCACATTAAATGGATCGGCTTGAGTACCAGTGCCTTTTGCTTCGCTAGTAGTAGCACCGCCTGTATTATTATTATTGTTTTCAAAGTTGATGCTATAAGGAGCAGGAACATCTGAACAACTTGTAAAAGCAGTAGCCGTAAACGCTAGTGCCATCAATGGAATTAATATCTTTTTCATGTTGTTTTAATTTTCTATTTTATTTAAAGATTGATTTAGTTTATTGAGATAAGTTTACTTCCTGCATTAAACTCTAATGTTCCGTTATAGTTTTTGAGTTTGCCCGCAACAACAACTGTCTTACCCAACGCTAGTTGGTCGGCAGAAGTAAAATCGGCACCTTTAAGATACTTACCACGGAACACCTCCAACTCATTATTAGTGGTTCCATCTTGTGATATGCTATAAGTATAATTATGGTATTGTGCATTAAAACCACGTGCTGCTAAAGTAGAGATCTTACCCTTTACATACCATTCTGTTGTGCCAGCATTACCCGAATTGATCAAAGCCAACGCACGTGTAACATCCATAGGATCGGCAGCAGTACCTTTACCAGTACCCTTTAAGCCTGCCAAAGGATCAAGAGGAGCTTTTACCTCTTCAACATCATCAATAGAACGAATTATGATTTCCCAAAGATTATTATAACGCTTAAAAATTCCTGTTATATTAACCTTCTTACCTACAGGAACAGGAAGGCTTGCAAACTTTGCAAAGTTGCTATTGTACATTACAAGGGTTTTGCTATCTTGCTCGTTCAAGCTCCAACTAACACTACCTGCACCACCATTTGCATTGGCGTATGTAGTAACATTGACTTTAGCATTGAAATCATAACCCGATTTGAGACTTACATTCTTGATAATACCAAGTTTACCTGCGTCTGCATCAAGGTTCCAAGAACCATCAAAAACCTTTGGTTCTACCTTATTATTATTACTTAATATCTTAAAATGTTCATTCCAAACGAACTTATTAATCTTACCTAAAGATCCACTTCCTAATGCTCGTATCTGTGGCTGAAATTTATAGTTGCCAACACAAAGTCCCTTTAAGCTAACCAACACTTCAGCTCCTAAAGGTAAGTAACCGTATGTATTGCTCTGTGCTACCAATACACTTATAGCACCTGTAGCATCTTGCAACACAACCTCTTGATAAATATTACCTTCTTTATCAGAACTTGTTACAACACCTTTTACTTGGATATCCTCTGTTATCTCCTTAAAAGCTTTATTTGTTGCAAAAGCAGAAGCAAATTTCTCTTTCAACTGAGCAACCGTCAACACGTTGCTTTCTGTGAGCGCATTGTTACCGTAAGGACTTTCAGAACCCTGTGGTGCAGCATAGTTTTCGCCCATACATGAAGCAAAGAGCGTTATTGCTATTGCAGCTAATGCTAAGAATTTAAAATTTCTCATAAGATAATTATCTAGTATAATTTAGAATTTATAAGCGATGTTCAACATTCCGTTAATACCATAAACATAGTAAAGCTTAGGATTTTTACCGAAATCGTAAGCACGACCCATTGTTGCACCTGTTTTTTTATTAACCGTATAGCTACTTCTACCATACTCATAACCACCACTTACTATCTTCTGATTGTTCAAAATGTTAGTTACCATCAAATTGATAGACAAACTCTTGCGCCCGATATAAATACTCTTACCTATAGAAGCATCAAGCATAAAACCTCCATGACCTTTTGCTTGAGGAGCAGGATTGTAATAACCCTCTGCATCAATACCTCCAAATGCTTGTCCCATAGTCTTTAGCGTAGAGCCATAACGTTGGTTAGGAGAGTAAGACAAATATATTCTGTCATAGTAGTTACCTGCTAAATCAATATACCATCCGCCCTTATGGAAGCTCAATATAGCACTATATGCAGACAATGGAGTATTTGCCTCACGCATACCATAATTATAAACAACATCTTTATAGAAGGTACTCTTTGTAGAGTTCATGTAAACAACATCTGCATTATTCACATTCTTAGCCTCTTGCCATGTTGCCAAAGTCTTGAAATTTAAGAAGTTTGTCAACTTGAAATCCAATCCAAGTTCTACCCCATATAAACTCTTCTTAATATTAGTCATACTAACATAAGTAAACGAGTTGACATCATCAAAGAAGAAGTTCTGCCATTCAGTAACATGCGTCAAACGATTATAGTATGCACTCAAGTTAGCACGCAACCAGCTACCTGAATATTGATAACCCAACTCAGATGAGAACACATGCTCATTGCGCAAATTCTGAACAAAGTCGTTATTCATTTCAGGCGAAACGAATGCGTTTCTTGCCTCTGGTGCGCGAAGCTCGTATCCTACACCTGCTAACAATGCACTACCACCACCGAGAGTAAAGGTTGCACTTGTCTTAAAACCTCCTGAAATAAAGTCGGCATGACGGCTCTTACCGTATGAATTATCTTGGAACAAGCCATTGCGAGTAAAGCCCTTACGATACATATTATCGTAACCCAGCTTAGCTGCTACCATATAATGTACGTTACCAAAGGTTTCAGCATAGTTAGCCCAAAGTTTAGCCTTGCGCACATTAATATTATAGTCGTAACCGAAACGATCGCCCTCATATACCAGCTTACCTAAGCCCATAGTACCCATCGTGTTCAAGTCATACTGCACACGAGGATCGCTTGCTGCGTATGTACCCACTGCATAATTGTTAATATTATGGTATTGGTTAGCACCAAGCAAGTCTTCCATTGTTTGATAATGATGCCCTAAGTTTTGAGCCAACACAAAGCCAACATTCAACACTTTATTCTTGCCTAAATGGCTAGTTAAAGTGGAAGCCAAACTTGTAGTCATATTACGATCTTGACGTGCCTGCAAGTAATAGAGCGCATCTTGCCCATTAGCAGCAGCCTGTGCATTAGCAGCATAAAGGCGATCCCATTGTATTTGGCGATTTTCCTTCACACCCCAATAAGCCACAGCACTCTTCCAATCGTCAAAAGCTTGTGCTGTACGATAACGACTATTCGTATTATGCCATACATCAAAGAAATTGCTTGGCATATTCTTCCAATAGTCTGGTGCTGGATTTTCTGCATTGTTATAATTTAGCTTAGTACTCTTGTAAATACCATACTTTGCAAACAAACTCGTAGTAAGCTTTGTCTTTTTATTGATATTCCAATCCCATGTTAAGAGTGCAGAAGGAGCAAAGTCGTTAATCACACGACTATTACGCTTATGTCCGTTCTGATACCCCCAATAAGGATTGTATTGGTAATCATTAGCCAACCAATAAGCCTCATCGGTACTAGCACCTTGTCCAGCACGCTCAGTAGGGTTACCCCATGTAGAGAAGCTCAAAGAATGACCATTGTTCCACTTCTTCTGAACACCGAAGTAATAAGACAAAGAGTTATAGAAAGTGCCTTCTACATAACCTCTGTTTGCCCAACGATAACCTATGCTCGCAGCAACAGCCCACCCTTTAGCATTAAAGCCACTAGCATAATTGTACATAGCACGTGCGGTGTAGTTACGATTAGCAGCCGAAAGCGTAATACGATTACCAGCAGCCATTGATCCTGCACGGAAATCGTAATTGTTACTTGCTGCAATACCTGTCATCGAGAAATTGTTGTTCTCGAAAGGCAACGCAAAGTCTACATTACGAGTTTGCTGATTAATACCACCCACCATAGAGTAACGGAACTGTCCACTCTCCATATCGTTCACAGGAGTACCATTGATATAAATTTCATTGTACTTCTGATTTAAGGCACGGTACCTGAAGCGCATCGGCGAGTAAAGATAGCCTATCTGGGAAGCATATACATTACTACTAGAGTTTAGAATAATGGCATTCTCACTCATAGAATTGTCCTCGCCGAGCTGCGACTCGGAAAAGGTAAACGAAGACTCATCCATAATATTTGCCGTTTGCTCCTGCTGTGTAGTAGATTTAGTAGTAGTATTCTGAGCAAATACTGCTGTAGAACTACATAACGCAAGAACCGCTAACGTTAGCTTTTTCTGCATATTATTAATATTAATGTATGTTATATTATGTTTTGCAAAGTAACAAAATATATTTTAAACATAGCATATATTTTCGTTAAAACTTAGATATAAATGCGAGAATATCAAAATAATTACCGAAATTTGTAGCCGACATAAGGTCACAAATTAGCATTAACGACATAATATAATCGTTAAAATAGTTGTGAATATTAACTAAAATATAAAAAAATGAGGAAGCGTTGCTTAATAATTATTTGTTTATGCCTTTGTGCTATAACAACCTATGCACAAAAGAAGTTTTCTGTATACGCAGTAGGTTTTTATAACCAAGAAAACCTATTTGATTATACACACGATGAGGGCAAAAATGATTACGATTTCACCCCTAACGGTAGTTATCATTGGAACGAAATGAAATACACACATAAGCTAGCCAACATGTCGCAAGTTCTTGCAGAAATGGGTACTGATGTGCTACCAAACGTAGGGTGTGCCTTTATAGGACTAGCAGAATGTGAAAATGAGCACGTAGTGAAAGACCTTGTAGCCCAACCTGCTTTGGCACAACGCAACTATCAATATGTACACATAGAAGGTCCAGACAAACGTGGTATCGATTGTGCTTTTATTTACCAGCCAAAGTTCTTTACTGTACGCAATACCAAGCTTGTACCCTACGTTTACGATTTACCAAAGGACAGCACCCGCGCTACCAGAGGTTTCCTTACTGTTAGCGGAACAATGGCAAACGAGCATGTTACCGTAATCGTATGCCACTTGCCAAGTCGTGGTGCAGGCTCTTACTATCGTGAGCTAGGTGCTAAGCAGGTA
The DNA here is from genome assembly GCF_000262545.1 of Prevotella bivia DSM 20514. GTDB lineage: Bacteria > Bacteroidota > Bacteroidia > Bacteroidales > Bacteroidaceae > Prevotella > Prevotella bivia. The sequence continues at coordinate 350,818 of NZ_JH660660.1, forward strand.
AAAGTTTTGAAAGACTCGCTGCTTCAAGAAGATCCTAACTGCAAAATCTTTGTAATGGGCGATATGAACGATGACCCAATGGATGCTTCTATGCACAAAAGTCTATCGGCTAAAGCTGAAATAGCCGAGGTAGGTCCTAACGACATGTACAATCCATGGTATAATATCCTTGCTAAGCAAGGTCATGGCACCTTACAATATCAAGGTAAGTGGAACCTATTCGATCAGATTATCCTCTCTCCTAACCTATTAAATAAGGAGGGAACTAAGGATTATACTACGCTAAAATATTGGAAAAGCCAAATATTCCGTCGCGATTACCTCTTCCAGCAAGAAGGCAAATACAAAGGAAACACAAAGCGTACCACAGCTGGTGGTGTATGGCTTGACGGCTATTCCGATCACCTTCCTGTTGTAACATATCTCGCAAAGGAGCAGAAGTAAGACTAGAAGGATAGGACTAGGACTTGACATAATTTACAAGATTAACAAGACTTTTCTAAAAAGACTAGCGATAAAGATTCTTGTAAATCTTATAAATTATGTCGAAAAAGAGAAACAAAGGATTTTGTAAGTCTTGTCTAAAAAATACTGTACATTATGTCTGAAGTAGAGATAGAAAACCATCCTTTTGAGCCTTGGCTTCCTAAACATGCCAAACTACTTATGCTAGGCACATTTCCGCCTGCGCCCAAACGCTGGTGTATGCCTTGGTATTACCCTAACTATACCAACGATATGTGGCGCATCTTTGGTATTCTCTTTCGCAACGACAAACTAGCGTTTGTAGATGAAGTCAATAAGACCTATCGCCTTGAAGCCATTAAAGAGATGCTGATAGAAGAAGGTGTAGCAATCTTTGATACCGCACAGCGCATACACCGCACCACAGGCACAGCTTCCGATAAAGATTTGAAAATCATAGAACCTGCCGATCTTGACGGAATGTTGCATGCTTTACCAAAATGTAAAGCCGTTATAACTGCAGGTAGGCTTGCCACCGACATCTTCACACGCCACTATGGCATCGATGCTAAGCACTTAAAGATGGGAGAATATACTACTTTCGAGTTTGAAGGGCGCAAGATAAGACTATACAGAGAACCGAGTAGCAGTCGTGCCTACCCTATGAAAGTAGAGAAAAAGGCGGAGTATTATGCACAAATGTTTGAGGAATTAAGCGTTGAATAAATAGCTTTTTTCTCTCTCTCCCTTTCGTACGCACTCCACTTTTCAAAGTGTCCCACATATTTATAAGATAGAAAAATCGTAACACTCTTTTTCAAATTTCAACCAATTCGTTTATGGAAAAAACAACCATTATAGGAATAGCAGGCGGAACAGGCTCTGGAAAGAGTACTGTAGTACGTAAGATAGTAGAAGCATTACCACCCGATTATGTCGCTGTAGTGCCACTCGACTCATATTACAATGACACTACAGACCTCACCGATGAGGAACGTAAAGCGATCAACTTCGATCATCCTGATGCCTTCGATTGGAAACTTCTCATCAAGCATATCAACGAATTGCGCAATGGGCATGCCTGCGAACAGCCCACATACAGCTACTTGCTTAGCAATCGTTTGCCCGAAACCATACACGTAGAGCCTAAACCCGTTATCATCGTAGAAGGTATTATGACCCTAAGTAATAAGAAGCTCCGTGATATGATGGATCTGAAGGTATTTGTAGATTGCGACCCTGACGAGCGTCTTATCCGTAATATTGAGCGCGATACTATTGATCGTGGTCGCACGGTGTCAATGGTTGTCGATCGCTATCTTAAGGTTCTCAAACCTATGCACGAACAGTTTATCGAACCTACCAAGCGTTATGCTAACCTCATTATCCCACAGGGTGGTGAAAACGTTAAGGGAATAGCCATTCTCTGTAAATATATCGAAGGACTTACACCCTCTATATAAGAAAAGAAGAAAGATACTAACACATTCTATAATAATACATACAAAAAGGAGGTGTACGCACAGTACATCTCCTTTTTGTATGTATTATTATACGTTTTACGAACAACTTCATAACAATTAGAAAAAAAATGATGTTAATAACATCGAAAATAATACTATTATCAAACACAATTTACTAATTTAGCAGCCTATTACCGTTTTTATAACTAATAAATATTAATATGAGAAAAATTTTGAGTTACCTACTTTTCATTAGTTGCATATTAATGACAAGTTGCAGTGAAGACAACACACCAGTGCAACCCACGCTTGCACTTGCTGTTGGCGAAGTATTCCCAACCACAGCTACCGTAAATGTAACGACCACCAACACTAGCGAAGCAGCCTACCTCTGCCTACCCGCAGAAGATGCACCACCTACCAATTATGATGTGTGGCAAAAAGGAAAAGCCTTTAATCCTACCCAAATGCCAAAAATTTCGCTGTCCAATCTAAAGGTAAACAAAACCTATCGCATATATGTTGTGGTTCGTAACAGTGTGTATGCCGATATGCAAAACGTAGAATTTACTACAAAGACACAATACAACATAGAGTCGAATATGACCTATGCTAATGTTACCTATTATGGCGATGCTATGACCGATGGTAACGGCTATTATATGCTTTATCTAGGAACCGATATTGTAACCGATAAAGGTTTGCCTACAAAGGTTAACCAAGACGTGATGCACCTCTATCTAGCCTCAAAACCAAGTATAGACGGAGATGCTATTAGCCTAGCAAGTGGCACCTATACCTTAACAGAAGGCAAGGGTATATATACTGTTTATAGCCCAAGTAGCTTGTTCCAACATAGTACGGGAACAACTGCCGACGGAAAGCTAGAGGGGTATGGTGTGCGCTTTATTTCTACAATCGTGAAAGTAGAAAAAGACAATGAGGGCATTTACACCATTGAAGTAAGCGCACAAAGTGAATACGACCCTGCTCAATATATCCATGCTACATACAAAGGCAAACTTACCTACACAGACCAAGATCCTTCTCACTACAACGCACTACGCCAAGATTTTGAAGTGAAACCTACAAAGATGACAGGAAGATTTATGCCTTACAATTCTGATTTTAGTATTTATTATCTTACACTATTCAATGTTCCAGTAGATGCAAACGGATTCACTAATGGTGCTGGCGATTTGTTAAATCTCCTCCTTATTGCTAATCCTAACACCACAATGGATCTTAATAACCTAAAGAGAGAGTTTACCATAATAAGTGGAGAAAGCAGTGTAACCGACTATAAGCCAGGAAGATCTGTTGGCGGAATATATTCTAGCAACTATGGTATATGGTTACCTAATGGATCGTATTATGCACATTATGATGAAACAGGAGAAAACATAGATATTATAGGTCTATTAAATAGTGGCACGATAACTATTTCTGCTGATTCAGATAACCCTACCAACTTACACATTGTTGTTAATGCCACAACAAAGAAAGGATATAAGATTACACTCGACTATACTTGCCCTGATAACACTATCATTGATTCGACATCATCCAGTAGCAGCACTTCGGCAAAGGTTTTCTATTTCCAGGGAGACCAAATCAAGCCTATCTTTGGCGAACTACCTGCTTTTCAACTTTTTACAAAATAGTCTCACTCCTTAAAAATAAGAAAATATGAACTTTAAAAATATTATTTGGGCAATGCCCATCGCTGCTCTTTTCCTGCTTGGCAGCTGCAATGATAATGAGATAGAGCAAACATCACAACTAAACGTTGATAATAGTGAAATAAAAGCTCCACTAGAGGGTACTGTTGTAAAACTAGCCATCGAAGCAAATGTGAAATGGACACTGCGCACCAATCACAGTTGGCTTACCACCTCGGTAACACAGGGTGAAGGATCTGATGTAGTAACCGTAACAATTCCTGAAAATCTGTATCGCGGCAACAGAACCGACTCTATCCAAATAGCATCGGTAGATGGTACAGCTGTTAAGATTATCAAGGTGGAGCAAGCCACAACGACCAAACTTACCGAAGATTATCATTACAAACTGCCAGTAGTGTTTCAGATAATCTACTCTGACTCTACAAAAAACCTAGAAGATATGAGCCAAAGCTATCTCACTACAGTATTAGGCAGGGTAAACGAAATCTATGAAAAGTCGGGAGCTAACGTTGAGTTTGTACTGGCTACCGAAACTCCAAATGGAAAGAAGATGGATATTGCGGGTATCAATCGCACAAAATTGTCTATCAAAAGCATAAACACCGATGCTTTTATGGGCTATACTAAGGATGCTCCAGCAGAATATAAGAATATTCTTTGGGACCAAGACAGATATATCAATATTTGTCTTTTCGACTTTGCCGATGAAGACGTAGCAGGAATTTCGTGTTTCCCCTACACTATAGCCCCTGATACGCTAATAGGTCTTACAAAATTAAACCACTGGGTAAAGCCTAATGAACTAATACTTCCTTACTGTGTTGCACTAAACACTGCTTACTTGAAAGACTTTCCACAAACACTCACAAGAAGTAGCAACTTTGCAGAAAGCATTGCACACGAATTAGGTCATTATTTTGGACTTCGCCATGTCTTTGGAGAGGGAAAAACATCGGATGATGCTACTAAGGATACCGACTACTGTACCGATACTCCTACCTATCATCGCAAAAACTATGTAATCAATGTATCAAACTATATTAGAAAACATCCAAATCTTACAGATGCCGATCTTCCTTTCCTCCTCAAAAGAGTTGTCCCAAACACTAAGCCAAAACAAACTTTCGAGTCTACCAATGTAATGGACTATTACTTCACACGCCAGAATGAGTTTACTCCAGAGCAAGTAGCACGTATCCGTTATGTCTTACTCAACTGCCCATACGTTCCGGGTCCAAAATACTCTACAGTAAAGACACGTGCTACAAACGGCACACCAAACACAAAGGCACAGCTACGTCCACAAATTCAGATTGATCGTAGAGACTTGTAAAAACTAAACACAGCAAACTAATAGCATTTTTAGCTAAAACTTTAAAAGGTCTACCTAGTGGCGTACTACGCTTTCTATAAGCAACGCGAGTACAGTTCTAGGTAGACCTTTTCTAACCCTCCTAAAAATAATACACTAAAAAACTTATATCTACTATTTTAGACTAGTATTGCTTTTACCTGACGATATTGAGAGAGCAAATACCATAACTGGAACAACATAAAGACAGAACGATAGTGAGCCGATATTGCATATATTTTTCAAACCACCAAAATATGCGTTACCACATCTCTACAGGTAGCAAGCAATTAAAAATCAAACATTTTACAAGTCCAAAACAAAAGGTTACTTTTTACGTCGTAAAACATAACCTTTTACTCGGTAAAAGGTTATGTTTTGCAAGGCAAAAGATAACATTTTGTAAGTGCCTGATATACAAATCATTACAAAGGCAAAAAATGTACTATACTTTCTTGGGGCCACTAAGCACTTTTTTGCAACTTCAGCTAAAGTACTAGGCACTTTCTATTTATAAAACTTTGGGCAACGTAAAGAAAAAGTATTATTTATATCGTTATATAATGTTTTCTTAGTAGTTTGTGGGCCATTGCATAAAAGTGTGTAAATACGCATTTTTGTGTAGTAACAATGTTTGTTACGCGTTTAGAAAGATCTTCAGTTAAATTCTTTTAAAGACAGCGTTAAATATTCCCTGTTTTTTTGTTAATTATTGGGTAATTAGTATATTTGCATGCAACAAAATTTTTACTTACTATGTCTTCATTTGTTGCAGAAAAGATTATTATGGACGGATTGACCTATGATGATGTCCTATTAATCCCCGCTTATTCAGAAGTGCTTCCTAAGGAAGTACAGTTAAAAACCAAGTTTTCTCGTAATATCGAACTGAATGTTCCCTTCGTAACAGCAGCTATGGACACTGTTACAGAAAGTGCTATGGCTATTGCTATTGCACGCGAAGGAGGCATCGGTGTTATTCACAAGAATATGTCGATAGAGGAACAAGCACGCCAAGTGGCAATCGTAAAACGAGCGGAGAATGGTATGATTTATGATCCTGTTACTATTCGTCGTGGTAGTACAGTAAGAGATGCTTTGGCAATGATGGCAGAATATCACATTGGAGGTATTCCTGTGGTAGATGATGACAACCATTTGGTGGGTATTGTTACCAATCGCGACTTACGTTTTGAACGTCGTTTGGATAAGAGTATTGATGAGGTGATGACTAGTGAGAACCTTGTTACAACTCATCAAAAGACCAACTTGGCTGAAGCTGCCGATATTTTGCAGGAAAATAAGATAGAGAAGCTCCCCGTAGTAGATAATAATAATCATCTTGTGGGCTTGATCACCTATAAAGATATTACCAAAGCTAAGGATAAACCTATGGCTTGCAAGGACGAGAAAGGTAGGTTGCGTGTGGCTGCTGGTGTAGGCGTTACGGTTGACACAATGGAACGTGCGCAAGCGTTGGTCGATGCTGGTGTCGATGCCATTGTTATAGATACTGCTCATGGACATTCTCAAGGCGTTATTGGTAAGCTTCGCGATGTAAAGACCGCCTTCCCTAATCTTGATGTAGTAGTAGGAAATATAGCCACTGGCGATGCTGCTAAGTTCTTAATAGAGAATGGTGCCGATGCTGTTAAGGTGGGTATAGGACCAGGTTCTATATGTACTACACGCGTGGTTGCTGGTGTGGGTGTGCCACAGTTGAGTGCCATCTATGATGTATATTCAGCTTTGAAAAACACCGATGTGCCATTGATCGCTGATGGAGGTTTGCGCTATTCTGGTGATGTTGTCAAGGCATTGGCGGCAGGTGGTAGTTCGGTTATGATTGGATCATTGGTAGCAGGTACGGAAGAAAGTCCCGGCGATACCATAATCTTCAATGGTCGTAAGTTTAAGAGCTATCGTGGTATGGGATCTTTGGAAGCAATGGAGCAGAAGAATGGTTCACGCGATCGTTATTTTCAAGGCGATGTTAATGATGTGAAGAAACTTGTACCAGAGGGTATTGCGGGTAGAGTGCCTTACAAAGGCACAGTGCAAGAAGTGGTTTATCAGCTCGTTGGTGGACTTCGTTCGGGTATGGGTTACTGCGGTTCGGCATCTATAGAGAAACTTCACGAAGCTAAGTTTACACGCATTACCAATGCTGGTGTGCTAGAGAGCCACCCTCATGATATTTCCATTACCAGTGAGGCTCCAAACTACTCTCGCCACGAATAATAAGATTAATAAAATTAAAAAATAAGTTATATCCCTCTCTTCTATGTGAAAATTAGGAGAGAGGGATCGTTGTTTTTTGTGAGTTATGGTATTTTATCCTTATCTTTGTACTCTGATATTAAGTACGTATGAAAATAAAGATGTTACTCCTTCTCTCAATGATAGGATTGCAAGCTATAGCTCAAACAGATTCTATTGTTATGACGATTAACGGCAAAGCTGTTACGCGTTCGGAGTTTGAGTATGCTTATCAAAAAAATAATAAGAATGGTCGGCATATTAAAATAGCCAACTTTGCTAAACAATATGCACTTTATAAGCAGAAAGTAGCAGCCGCCGAAGAGGCACGGCTAGACAAGACTGCTTCATTTAATGAGCAAGTAGAATCTTTGCTTTCTCCAACTGTTGCGCCTGTTTCCATACCTACTGTTAGCACCCCCTCGGCTAGTCTTGAGCAAGATGCTCGCCGTTTGTATAACGAGGAGCGGAGAGAGGTGGAAGGCAACGGTGGCTTAGTGAGTTATGGCGAGATATTGATCCGCATAAACCAGCATGCTACAGCGTATGAAGAAGACAAGGCACGTGTGTTAGCCGACTCGGTTTATCGTGCGCTACAAGGTGGTGCCGACTTTGCAACGCTTGCCAAGAAGTATTCACAAACCAAAGGAGGACGCGTGTTTGCAGTAGTGGGAAGAAATGAAGTTTTAGAGGAAGTGGAGAAAGCTCTCTTCTCTATGCAGGCAGGCGAGCTGCGTGCTCCAGTGACTTCTCCTTTTGGCTTTCATATATTAAAGGTGTATGCTCGTGAGCAATATCCAGCTTATGAGGTGGTGCGTCCACGATTGATCAAACAGCTAGAAATGGCAAACTTGCGCCAGCAGATTATCCGTCAGCAGCAAGGTCAGTCTGTGAATACTGTCGTTTTAGCACCTAGTTTAGATACAAAAGGAGCAACGGCTGTTGATGAAAACCTAAAACGAGAGGTATGCGATGGATTATTAGTAACTGCTATTACCCATCAAAAATTGGGAATTTTAGCTAATAACAGGTCAGAACTCGAACGCTATTTTCGTAAACATAGGAAAGAATATCGAGGGGTTTTGAAAGGCAAAAGCGATGTGCCAAAATCGGTTGATGAGGTACTTCCGCTCGTGGAAAACGATTATCAGCAGTCGCTCGAAAAAGGTTGGGAAAAAGAATTAAAAAGAAAATATAAAGTAGTTGTCAATAAGAAAGTGTTGTCGGCTATCAATCATAAGTAAGTTATTTAAAATAGATGAAGATAAATAAAGCAAAGACAGGTATGTTGCTTTTTGGGGCAGCACTATCCGTAATGGGCATTCAGGCTGGCGCTTTCAGCGCAAAGAAGAGTCCTTTATCGTTGAGCGATACCACCAAAGTGGATACTGCTAAGCAAGTAGCAGACACTTATGTTAGTGGTAAAAACACTATTGATGAAGTTATTTGGGTGGTAGGCGATGAACCTATCCTGCTATCGGAAGTAGAGATCACCAAGTTGCAGGGTGAAGCAGAGGGAATGAAATGGGATGGCGATCCTGAATATCTTGTGCCAGAGCAAATAGCTGTTCAGAAACTTTTCCTTCATCAGGCAGCTTTGGATAGTATCAGTGTTTCCGAAAGCGAGATTGCTCAAGGTGTAGAACAACAGATAAACTATTGGATCTCATTGCCACAGATAGGATCTAAAGAGAAGTTAGAGGAATATCAGCGTAAGAGTGTTGCACAAATTCGTCAGGATTTGCACGACGATTACAAGAACAGACAGCTTGTTCAGAAGATGCAAGAGCAGTTGGTTTCCGACTTAAAAGTATCGCCTGCTGAAGTGAGAGCGTATTTTAAGAAATTGCCTGCCGATAGTATTCCTACTATTCCAACCCGTGTAGAGGTGGAAATATTAACCCAAACTCCTAAAATAGAGAAAGAAGAAGTAAGCAGAATAAAAAACCAATTACGCGATTATACCGATCGTGTGAACAAGGGAGAAACTTCTTTTGAAACATTGGCACGCCTTTATTCTGAAGATCCTGGGTCGGCTCGACAAGGTGGTGAGCTAGGATTCATTGGTCGTGCAGCACTTGATCCTGCTTTTGCTGGTGCCGCTTTCAACCTTACAGATCCAAAGAAACTATCTAAGATCGTAGAGAGCGAGTTTGGTTATCACATCATTCAGCTCATTGATAAGCGGGGTGATAAGATTAATGTGCGCCATATCTTGTTAAAACCAAAGGTTTCGCAAGCTTCTATTGATGCTGCAAAAGCACGTCTCGACTCTATTGGAAATGATATTCGTGCAAAGAAGTTTACCTTTGAAGCGGCAGCGGCTTACGTTTCAGATGATAAAGACACGAAGAATAGTCAGGGCTTGATGGTTAACTCTACAGCAAGTTCGCGTACCTCACGCTTCCGCATGCAAGACCTTCCTACAGAGGTAGCACGTGTGGTCGACACGATGAAAGTAGATGAAATCTCTGCACCGTTCACTATGGCTAATGCTCGGGGCAAGGTGGTTTGTGCTATTGTAAAGCTAAAATCGCGTACACCAGAGCATCGCGCATCTATTACAGAAGATTTCCAAGAGATGAAAGATATTGTGTTAGCAGAGCGACGTAAGGAAGTTATTCACGATTGGGTGGTGAAAAAAATAAAAGATACTTATGTGAGAATGTTGCCTAAATATAGAAATGGCAAGTATCAATATGAAGGTTGGGTTAGATGATTTTAAATCGTTTATATAAAGCAATAATTGGGCATAGAATTATTATAATGATGGTTCTATGCCTTTTTGGGACTTGTGTGGCTGGGCGGTTACATGCACAAACAAAAGATAAGTCGAAGGGAGCTAAGGTTTATTTGGATCGTGCTGATATTTTACGTCATCATCAGAACGATTTACCCGATGTACAGGTGGCAAAAGGTAACGTTATGATGCGTTATAAAGGTTCTACGCTTCGATGTGATAGTGCTTATTTAAATAATGTGCAAAATAGCTTCTCTGCATTTGGAAACGTTCATATAACGCGTCCAGATGGCGTGATAATGGATAGTCAGCGTGCTTATTACGAAGGGTATAGTCAGATGATGCGGGCACGTGGTGCTGTGGTGTTACGTGCGCCCGGACGATCTCTTCGTTGTGATAGTTTGGACTATAATATGACCTCAAAGGTTGCCAACTATTTTGGTGGGCGTGGCACTTTAGTATATGGTAATACCACGATAATAGCCGATCAGGGCGATTATAATACAGAGACGAAAGATGCCAACTTTTCTGGTAATGTAGTGATGCGCACCCCAAAATATAAAATCAACACCCCTACAGCTCAGGGTAATATGGAAACAGGTGAGTTGCATGTTATGGGACCATCCGTTATTCGTACAGCAAAAGGTGAGGTGGTGCATACCAATGACGGTACTTATAATAGTAAGTCGGACGATATGACACTTAACGGTCGCTCTACAATTACTTCTCCTCAACGCGATGTGGAAGGCGACTATATTACTTATAATAGTAGTACGGGCGATGCTACGGGACATGGAAAGGTGAAGATTGTAGATAAGGTGAACAAGCGCATCATAACAGGTGAGGATGTTATCTATAATGCAAAAACTGGCTATAGCGAAGGTCAGGGTAATGTGAAAGTTATAGATAATCGAGAGCAACGTACTATAACAGGCGATGCTGTGATATACAATTCCAAGACAGGACATAGCGAAGGACATGGAAATGTGAAGATTGTTGATGATAAAAAACAACGTGTCATCACGGGGCGCGACCTTATTTATAACGATAAGACACATGAAGGTGAGGGACGAGGCAATGTTTATTTCATTGATCATAAGGCAAAACATGCTTTTAAAGGCGATTATGTACACTATACCGACTCTGCTGCCATTGCTTTTGGAGGTACTCCTGGTGCAGAGGCAATGGATTTTTCACAGAGCAAGGATACGCTTCATGTACATGCCGACACCATCAGCATGAAAGGTTTTAATATGAATACTCCACAGATGTATCGAAAGATATATGGCGTGAATAATGTTCGTGCTTATCGCACAGATATTCAGGCTGTGTGTGGTTTCTTAGTTTCAAATACGAAAGACTCTACGATAACGCTCTATGATTATCCTATTGTGTGGAACGGTTCACGACAGTTGGTGGGCGACTCTATTCGTGCTTATATGAACGACTCTACAGTGAGAGAAGCTTATGTCTTTGGAAATGCCTTTTCCATAGAGCAGTTGCACGATAAAGTTCATTATAACCAATTGTCCTCAAAAACGATGCATGCCTTCTTTACCGATGGCAAAGTGCGTCGTGTAGATGCAATAGATAATGTGCTTGCAATTTACTATTACACGGAAAAGAATGACACTACACTTATGGGACACAACTATACTGAGACTGATACGTTGCGTATGTTTATGGATAAACGACGACAATTGGAGAAAATATGGTTGTCAAAGTCGACAGGCACCTTGAGCCCGATGACACAAATCCCCCCTGAACGACTGAAACTTCCTCATTTTGAATGGTTTGAGGAGGTACGTCCTAAGGATAAAAAGGATATTTTTCGTAGAGCCGAGCGTAAGTCGGCTACCACTGTGCGCAATGCCCAAGTGGCTCCACCTCCTATGCAGCGCATAGAAGGAGGAAAATAGGTAAGGAGAAAAATGGATGGCTTTGTTTTTCAATCAAAAACCTCGCAGCTTTCATCATGAATACATTTACGTAGATGAACGTAAAGAATTTCTTGAAAAGTTGAAGGTTAAACATAATAAGAAAAAAACTAGACTTGATACGAATACCGCAAGTCCTGATAAGGACTTGCCTAGCTTTGAGTCGTCAAATAGTTATCAAGAGGAGATGGCTGAACGTGTAAGAGAGAATTTTCGCACGGGTAATCATCACCTAAAGTCCACCTATTTTCTTCGTATAATGCCTATGGGTATGATGGCTTTGTTACTCATCGTATTGTTACTGTCTATTTATTTTTGTTTTTCATAGAGTTTTTTGCATGAGCGATATAATACAATTATTACCCGATAGTGTTGCTAATCAGATAGCAGCAGGTGAAGTTATTCAGCGTCCCGCTTCTGTTATTAAAGAGTTGATAGAGAACTCTGTTGACGCTGGAGCTACAATTATCAAAGTACTAGTAGTTGATGCTGGACGAACATCTATACAAGTTGTAGATAATGGTAAGGGTATGTCAGAAATTGATGCTCGTCTCTCCTTTGAACGCCATGCCACCTCTAAGATTCGTAAAGCTGATGATCTTTTCTCGCTTCATACAATGGGGTTTCGTGGAGAGGCACTCGCTTCTATTGCAGCTGTGGCTCAAGTAGAGTTGAAAACACGCATAGAGGGCGATGAGTTAGGTTGCCACTTGTCTATTTCTGGTGGTAGTTTTGTGGGACAAGAGCCTTGTCAGTGTGCAGTAGGGAGCAATTTCTTAATAGAAAATTTGTTCTTTAACGTACCTGCCAGAAGAAAGTTTTTGAAGTCGAATACTACCGAACTCAATAATATCATCACTGCCTTTCAACGCATAGCTCTAGTATATCCTTCGATTACTTTTACCTTGCACAGCAATGATACAGAGATGTTCAACCTCCACGCATGTAGCTTTAAACAGCGCATTGTGGAGATCTTCGGTAAGCGTTTAAGCCATGAACTATTGCCAGTAGAGGTGGAAACAACGCTCTGCAATATTCATGGTTTCGTCGGAAAGCCAGAGTCGTCCAAAAAAAAGGGGGCGCACCAATATCTTTTTGTGAACGATCGCTATATGAAACATCCTTATTTTCATAAAGCTATTATGTCGGCGTATGAACGATTGATACCACAAGGCGAACAAGTTTCGTATTTTATCTATTTTAATGTGCCAGCCGAGGATATTGATGTAAATATCCATCCCACAAAGACAGAGATAAAATTTGAGAACGAACAAGCTATTTGGCAGATCCTAATGGCGGCTGTTCGCGATGCTATAGGTAAGTTCCACGATGTGTCTGCGATAGACTTTGATACAGAAGGGCGTCCCGATATTCCAGTTTTCGATCCTGAAAATGAGGCTTCTGCGCCAAAAATGGACTTTAATCCTAACTTCAATCCCTTTAAAGAAAGTAGCTTCTTGGAGGGAGGAAGCCAATCTTCTAATACGACTTTTGCAGCAACTCAAGGAAAAACCTCTAGTAAAAGTTATACTTCTAGGGCTGATTTTTCTAAAGTAAGTTCTGATAATTGGGAGGAACTTTATGCAGGTTCATTGTTAGCGAATGATAAAAACGAAGAAGGGGAAGCGTGTCTTTTGCCTAGTTTAGGTTTTAAGCATGAAGATGAAGGGGTGCTTATTGCTTCTAAAATGTCGGACGAAGCGGCAGCTATTATTGAAGAAAAATCGCCTTCGCACTATCAATATAAGGGACGATATATTATGACTGCTGTAAAATCGGGTTTGATGATAATCGACCAACATCGTGCCCACGTGCGCATATTGTATGAGCAATATCTCAAGCAGTTTGCCGAACACAAAGGACATACGCAAAAGATGTTGTTTCCTGAGGTGGTACATCTCACGGCAACTGAACTCACAGTGCTAGAGAAAATATCAATCGAAATGCAAGAAATAGGTTTTCAACTCGATGATCTTGGTGGTGGAAGCTTTGCTATTAATGGTGTGCCTGCAGGACTAGAAGGCTTGAATATTATTAATCTTGTGCAAGAAATGATCAGTACTGCACACGAAAAAGGGGTAAGTGTAAAAGAAGATATTAATAAATCGTTGGCCACAAGCTTGGCACACAATGCAGCTATTCCTGCAGGTCAAGTGCTTAGCAATCAGGAGATGGAAGCCCTTGTTAACGATCTCTTTGCTTGTGAAAATGTAAACTATACGCCCTCTGGTAAAGTAATTATAGCCGTATTAAAGCAGCAGGATATAGAAAGTAGGTTTTAGAAAAGAATAAAGGAAAGTTGCAAGTTCCAAAACGAAGTGCAATAAAAGAGTAGCCCTCACCGAGAGATGCAGACGTTCTCGAAGCGTAGCGAGAGGTTGTCTGCATCTCTCGGTGAGGAAAAAGAAACAACCAGCAATACAAATAAAAAAAAGGAGACCTCTGTCTCCCAAAGATTAACTAACTTTGTATTGTTTATGTATCATCAATTAATCTCGGAGCAAAGGTCGCAAATTTTCGCCTTACTCCAAAAGAAAACAGGGAGAAAAGAGATTGCCGCAATCGTCGGCATCAGCCAGTCAACACTTTCGCGTGAAATCAAACGCAACAGTACGTCATCGGGAAAGTATATTTGGACAAAGGCACACGATATGGCTATGCAGCGCAGAAAGAGAACGGTAAAGAACGCCAGGCTCTCCGATGAATTAGTCTGGAGGATTAAGGAATATATCACTAATGATCAGTGGTCTCCACGACAAATATCAGGTTATCTGCGCAAGAGTGAGGGGATAAAGGTATCCCACCAATCCATTTATAATATCATCCATAATGATACAACAGGGGAACTTGCCAAACACACAAGACATAAGATGAAATACAGGCATCGTCCCAAGGGCAGACATCTTCCAATTAAAGATAGGTTGAGTATCCATGAAAGAAGTAAGGAAGTTGACGGGAAGAGATTCGGAGATTTTGAGATGGACTTAATCGTAGACCCTGACCAGCATGCCATACTCACACTGGTGGAGAAATCCACCAATATGCTACTTATGCAGAAACTGCCATTTGGAAAGCAGTCAAAGCCTCTGGCAAAGGTAGTTAGGAAACTACTGCTACCATACAAAGACAGTCTGAAGACCATTACAACAGACAACGGACCTGAATTTGCAGCACATAAGGACATTACCAAGTTCTTAGGCGTACCCGTGTACTTCGCTGATCCATATTGCTCATGGCAAAAGGGAGCTATTGAGAATACAAATAAACTAATCAGACAATATATACCGAAAAAGGATTCGTTTGAACATTACACAGACAAGAGAATAATGTCGATACAAAAGAAATTGAACGAAAGACCGAGAGAAAAATTAAACTTTTCTACACCAAAGTGTGAATTCTTCAAATACGTTTTATAATTTTGCACTTGCTAGTTGACTCTACGAGTTGCATTATTACTTCGAAGAAGCCAACTTTTTTAATTAAAAATTTGGTAATATCATCTTTTCTCCCTATCTTTGCACTCGCTTTTCAGATGTTTCGGGCGTTTAGCTCAGTTGGTTTAGAGCATCTGCCTTACAAGCAGAGGGTCGGCGGTTCGAATCCGTCAACGCCCACTTCAAAAGAAAGTCAAAAGCTGTAATATCTGAAAAGTTCCCTTTCGGGCGTTTAGCTCAGTTGGTTTAGAGCATCTGCCTTACAAGCAGAGGGTCGGCGGTTCGAATCCGTCAACGCCCACATAAGACGAGTCTTGCAACATTGTTGCTAGGCTTTTTTTGTTTTATTCATTAAAAGTAAATGTTAAATGGCACATGGACACGACGTTCTCCATATGATGGAGGGCAATCAATATGAAAGTAAGGAACAGTTGGTTAAGGCTGTTGAAGAAAAGTTTGGCACGGACGAGCGTTTTCATACTTGCTCTGCAGAAGGTATGACTGCTGCTGAAATTGTAGATTTTCTTGCAAAGAAGGGTAAGTTCTTGTTTGCTAATGATCATGCTTTCACAGTAGATACTACTAAGATCTGCAATCATTAAGCACTTCTGTTGTTAGTGTTTAAGATACACTATCAATGATATTCCTACAGCATATAAATTGAGATTATCTCTTTTTATATGCTGTTTTTTATTATCTCTATCTGTTTTTTTGCTATTTTGTCTTTCTTTTATTTTAGCTATTGTTACATTTTAGTGAAGAATGGCTGTTTTAATGTTAAAATAGCAGAACTAAAATGTATATATGTGATACTTTGTTTTTTTTGGCTGCAAAAATATTAAAAAAAACAAACATGAAAAAGTTTTAGGTATTAATAATTTGAGTAATTTTGATATGTATTATATATTTGCACCCTAAACTAGTAACTAGAGATTTTTACCCTAACAAGTGAACATAAAAAAGGGGCTTTCTCTATAAAGTTATAAGGTGATGTTGGTCTTACGATAGTATGCCTTAAATGAAAGGATAAAGAGTTGCTTACCTCTAGTCGTATACTCGCTATAACTCGGTTGTTTGTTTAATCGAAGTAATTATATCCTTTTCAGTAATAAATATATGGCAGTAATGATGAACTACTGAAGTAGTATTCCGAACTCTCTAGATATTTTTAAATACAATATAATTATCTAAATTATTATGAATTATGAAAAAAACAATCATTCCTCTAATGTCAGCAGCGATGCTATTAGGAATAAGTAGCTGTTCAAATGTTGACGAACCTGCAATGATCCAGCAACAAGAAGGGCGAATTACAGATCCTCAAGCTATTAAGGATTACCTTTCTCGTTTAGTAAAGCCCGGAGAAGGCGGCCCTGCCACTCGTGCAGCTATAGGAAGTCCTACAGAAGGATTAAGCACAGAGCAGATACCGGGTGTAGAAAACGGAGTACCAGGTTATTGGGTTATAAACAAAAAACATTACAAGGCTTCCCACGCATGGGACGAAACAATCGTATTAGACCCTAAGGCTGAAATCTTATACCCAGGATGTGTGCTTAGAGGTAAGTCTATTGAAGATGGAACCTATGCTCCAATTACAGATGCCGAAGTGGGTGAGATTACTTTCTCTATTAGTCAGGTGCTAGAGAAAGGCGAAGATCCTACGGCTATTCGTCATACACTTTTTAACCCTCGTATGAGCGATTATCGTACAGTCTTTAATGAGTGGGCGCGTCTCAATTTTAAGAAAGGTGCGGTTACATCTATGCAAAGTCTTGAGACTGTTACCTCGGAGAAAGAAGCTATGGCCAAGCTTGGTGCTACTTTCAAGAGCGAACAAGTGGATGTAGGTGCTAATTTAGGTTTTGATTTTAATAGAAACGAAAACCATATTTTGGCAAAATTTATCCAAAAACAATACACGGTTACTACTGATTTCCCACGCACTCCTACGATTTTTACTGCGGTTAATCCATATATCCTTGAAAATTATCAACCTGTTTATGTAAGTAATATTACGTATGGTCGTATGGTGTTGATGACTATTGATACTAAGCACAGTGTTGATGAAGTAAGAGCAGCACTCAACTTTGCCGTGAAAGCCATTGACTTGAATATTGAGTTAGAGCAGCAATATCGTAAAGTGCTTGATGATAGTAAAGTACATGTTACTATTATCGGTGGCAATCATACATCTCAGGCAATGCCTTTGATAGATGGTTTAGTAGGCTTTAAGGAGTTTATGAAGGTAGATCCTCAAGTACAAGATCTTACCCCTATTAGCTTCTCACTTCGTTATGCTGCTGATAACGCTATCTGTAAGGTTATGAACAATAATGAATATGATGTAGTCTCTAAGACTTTTGTTCCAGAATTTAAAGAGATGCGTATCGAAATAGCATTGTCTGGACTAAAAGGTACAGAGGGCAATCGTCTTCGCGAAGTTGGTAAGGAATTTGAAATGTATGGTACAGCATGGGCATCATACAATGGAAATAAGCTTAACGACATCTTTAATATAGGTCGTCATAACTATTATAATGTTGCAAAAGGAACTAACTTTACAGCCATAGATGGTCAGAGAGCAGAGGTTATTATTAAGAAGCCTGCTAGTGAAAACTTTGCCGATTTTATGAATAGCCGTGTCCGCATTTATACACATATGCGCGATTATGATGCTCGTATTATAGCTAAGAATGATAAAGACTATAGCGAAACTTATCAAGAGTATTCTATCTCTGATCTTCTTGCTAAGTATAAAGGTGGTGAGCCACACTTCGTTGTTTCTAGCTATGGAAGAGGAGTAAAGGTAGATACACAGTTTACTATTAGTAATATATATTTTAAATAATTGTCCTATGTGTAATTAAAAATATAAGATTATGTATAATTTAAGATCTTTTTTAAGAAGCTGTCTTGCGGTATTGCTAGGCTTATTTTTCTTTGCTTCTTGTGCTGATGATGTGCATCAAAGCACATCAGAACCTAAATCGGACCTGTATATTACTTCTGATGAAGCAATAGAAATAGCGAAGAAGTTTGTAGAAAACAATGGAGAACAAAGCACAGTAACACGTGCAGCTGCAGGAGGACAATTTAAAGTAGTGTATACCGATCTTCCTGGACAGACACGTGCCTCTGCTACTCAGCACCCATCCTATTATGTTGTAAACCTAGATTCTACTAGCTTTGTAGTCGTATCAGGGTCGAAAGTTACAACCCCTGTTTTGGGTTTCTCCTTTAATACCGCTTTTACGCCACAAGCCATTCCTGATGGGGTTGGCTTTATGTTGGGCGATTTGGCTAATCAAGTGAAGTATTATAACAAAACTTTAAAGCCAACATCGGCAACAGAGCAAATGCGCGAAAAGGATTTGCAGCCGATAGCTGTAACACGTGCTAGTGGTGGTGCGCAGATAGAACCTATCTTGGGTGACATTCATTGGAATCAGCAACCTTACTACAATACGTATTGCCCAAGAAACTGTCCTGTAGGTTGTGTTGCTACTGCTACAGCACAGATTATGCGCCATTATAAGTATCCAAAGAGTGGTCAAGGAAAGCATGGATACAACTCGTATTATGGATACCTATCGTTTGACTATAATTATCAAATTAATTGGGATAATATGCCAGAGGGTAGATTGACTTATTATAATGATGATGTTGCAAAATTCTGCTATGGAGTTGCTGTGGCACTAGATATGGGCTTCTCGCCTAATGGTAGCGGTACGTGGCAGTATTATGTTCCTAATGTATTGAAGAAGTATTACAAATATCCTTCAAATGTTACTAATGCCAATCGAGACAACTATACGGCAGCACAGTGGGAAGCTTTAGTTTTACGTGAGCTACGTGCAGGACGTCCAGTTCAGTATTGCGGTGGTGGCACAGGAGGAGCACACTCTTTTGTTTGTGATGGCTATTGGGGCAGCAGTTATTTCCATTTTAATTGGGGTTGGGGAGGTATGTCCGACAACTATTTTAGGCTTAATG
The DNA here is from genome assembly GCF_000262545.1 of Prevotella bivia DSM 20514. GTDB lineage: Bacteria > Bacteroidota > Bacteroidia > Bacteroidales > Bacteroidaceae > Prevotella > Prevotella bivia. The sequence goes on from NZ_JH660660.1 coordinate 370,148, forward strand.
CTCTTAATCCTGGTTCGCTTGGAACAGGCGGAGGAACAGGTGGTGGATTTAATTGGAACCAATCTATCGTCATCAACTTTGCTCCTCCAGGAGGCGTTACTCCAGAGCCTACCCCTGACCCCGCGCCTACTCCCGCACCCGGAGGGTATGAAAAAGCATGGGGCGAAAGTGGGCATACCACTTATATCAAGAATATATCGCTTGGAAGTCAGAGCCGCACATCAGGCAGTAGCAGCCAAGGCTATACTTATAACGGAACTAATCCTTTCAAAGTATATGCTGGCGAAAAGTATTTGCTATCCTTAACACCTGGATTTACCAATGGCATATATGCAGAATATTGGACTGCTTACATTGATTATAACTGTAACCGAAAGTTTGATGATGGCGAGTTAGTAGCTTATGGTAGAACAACCAGCACTAGCCCTTACCAGCAATATATTACTATTCCTACTACCGCTTGTACCAATAAGTCGCGTCTTCGCGTTTGTATGAGTTGGGAAGGCTATGCGGCTGCAACAGGAAAGTTTGGGTATGGTGAAGTAGAGGATTACGATATTTATGTAGTTGAGAAGCAAAATCCAACTCCTACACCAACCCCACAACCTACTCCTAACCCTAATCCAAAGCCTACTCCTAACCCTACCCCAACCCCAACACCTACAGATTATTGCAAGAGTGGATCTATCTATCCACAAGAGGCATATATTCGTAGTGTTCAATTAGGTAGTATGGTAAACTTAACAGGTGCTTCTTCTTACACCAATTATTATAACCGTAAGGTGGCTTCTGGTTATGCTGGTTATAGCTTTCGTTATACACTGAGTGGCGTTGATAATTCATGTGAGGATTTGTATTGGAGAATATGGATTGATGCCAATAATGATAAAGAATTTGACAACTCAGAACTTGTTTTTGAAAAAGTCGATAAGATGTCTATTTATGGCTACTTTAAGCTTCCAAGCAACTTAACCCGACGTAAATATTATCGCGTTCGTGTATCGATGAAAAAGGGAGGATATGCCGATCCTTGTGAACGCTTCAACTATGGTGAAGTAGAAGATTACAGTCTATATATTTATTAAAATAGCTGGGATAGAATAATGATAATATAAGTCCTGTATAGCGATTTTTGCGCTATACAGGGCTTATTTTGTTGCGAAAAAACTTAACATAGAAAAGAAAGATAACCTTTTACAAATCAATCGCTTTTCTATAGCTCCGCACTAAGCTCTTCAATGGTTTTTCTAAGGAAATGACGAGGGGCTGGTTCGTCAATATCGGTATAACCAATAGGGAATACAGCGGTAAGCGTATAGCTGGTCAGCTCGGGGAAAACCTCCTTTACCTTAGGGGCATCAAACGATCCCACCCATACTGTTCTCAAGCCTACTTCGTGAACAGCCAGCAGAAGTTGTCCCCCTACAATACCAGCATCTATATCGGCATAATTATGTCCATCGTAACGGCGCACCCATGCTGCCCTTTCGTCTTCCGCTAAGATAATATACACGGGAGCCACAAAACGGATGTTACCTGCTTCGATTAGCTTTTGCCTCTTAGCCTCATCTCTCACAACAAAGAATTTCAGCGGTTGATAATTTACGGCTGTAGGTGCTAGTGTGGTAAGCTTCAACACATCCGTTATGAGTGCTTCGTCCACTGGTTTATCATTGAAAATACGGCACGAATAACGTTCTGCCGATAATAGTTTAAAGTCCATAAGTATAATTTTTAATAGTAAAAAAACTTCTTTCGAGAGCAAAGATACAGAGAAAAGTACGAATGAAAATAGCCCAAACCGTGATAAATGGTTAAGCACTATATATTTTGCACACAAAGAAAAGATAGAGAGCTGCAAAGAAAATGACAGAAACTATAGCTTTCCTTTACAATATACCATCTCTTCCAACGCTACCCACCCAGCACTCTTTATTTCTCTTAAGAACAGTTGGGCGCAGATTTCGGCATCATCGCCTGCACGGTGATGCGTGTCGTATGGTAGATACCTGCCTCGCAAATGGAAGCACGCTTACCTGTAGCTGTTTCAAAGTCGATGGCTATAAAATTTATATCGTTCATTTTGTCTATTCGTTAGATTAAGATTTACTCATACTACATAAATGTATGAATAGGAAGGACTACAAAATATAAGGCAAACAAAAAGGGGGAAACTCCTAAATCTTACGACTTTAAAAGTTACCCCCCTTATATTTTTAGCCTTCCACTTTGATAAAATAAGTTTGCTTTTAATTTGCCATCTCCGACAAGAATTTGATACGTGCCAAGCGTATTTCATCTTCAGAGAAGCTACCGTCTAGCTCGTCCATAGCGTCATCAATACTATCAGACTTGCTATCCATAAAGTAATCATAAATATCATCTATCTGATCGTCATCAAACACCTCATCTATTTCATAGTCTATATTGAGTTTTGTGCCACTATATACTATCTCTTCGATCTTTGCTAAAAGTGCTTCGTATGATAAGCTTTCACTAGAAGCAATATCATGGAGCGGAATTTTTCGGTCTATACTTTGGATAATCTTCACCTTTTGCATCGACTTCTTAGCTACCGTACGCACACGAAGCTCTTCAGGACGCTCTATCTCATTTTCCTCACAATACTTACTAATTAAGGTATAAAATTCCTTTCCATAACGTTTTGCCTTACCAGCACCCACCCCTTGGATATTCTGAAGCTCTTGCTCGTTAATGGGATACATCATTGCCATTTGCTCTAACGATACGTCTTGGAACACCACATAAGGAGGAACATCGTGCTTATGTGCCACCGTTTTACGCAAAGCCTTTAGCAAAGAGAAAAGCTCAGGATCGAGTACCGCCCCACCACCGTAAGCCTCGGCATCATTCGGTTCGTCCTTAAATTCGGCATCAAGGACGATCATAAACGACTCTGGCGACTTGATAAAGCGTTCACCTTTGGCTGTGAGCTTCAAAATACCATAGTTTTCTACGCTCTTTTTTATATAACCCAACAGCAATGCTTGGCGTACTACAGGATTCCACATCTTAACATCTACCTTCTCACCTGCACCAAAAAACGCTAGTTCGTCATGTTTATGGTCGCGAAGATCGTCAGTAGCTCTGCCCTTTACAAAGTCGATGACATACTCTTGACGGAAATTTTCCTTTAATTCTTTAATGGCTTCTAGCACAATTTTTAAAGGTTCTTTCGCCTCAATGAGTGTTTTGGGGTGGCGACAATTATCACACATACCACAGTTTTCCTTAGGATATTCCTCACCAAAATAATGAAGCAATAATTTACGACGACACACCGACGACTCTGCGTATGCCTCCGTCTCTTGCAATAACTGACGACCAATATCTTGTTCGGCAATGGGCTTGCCTTCCATAAACTTCTCTAGCTTCTTGAGGTCGTTGCGAGAATAGAATACAAGACAAATGCCCTCTTCGCCATCGCGCCCTGCTCGTCCCGTTTCTTGATAGTAGCCCTCTAGGCTTTTAGGAATATCGTAATGGATCACAAAACGCACATCAGGCTTATCGATACCCATCCCAAAGGCTATGGTAGCCACAATAACATCAATATCTTCCATTAGAAATTGATCCTGTGTTTTGGAACGTACTTCCGAGTCAAGTCCTGCATGATATGGGGCTGCCTTTATATCGTTAGCCAGCAATACGGCAGCAAGTTCTTCCACTTTCTTGCGCGATAGGCAATAGATAATACCACTCTTGCCTGTATGCTGTTTAATAAAACGGATGATTTGTTTATTGGTATCGTCCTCACTCTTTTTAGGACGTACTTCATAATAAAGGTTTGGACGATTGAAAGAACTTCTAAATTCGGCGCAACCTTCTATGCCCAAACTGCGTACAATATCCGTACGCACCTTAGCAGTGGCTGTTGCGGTTAGGGCTATGATAGGTGCTCTTCCTATCACTTCGATAGCATTGCGGATTTTACGATACTCTGGTCGGAAGTCGTGTCCCCATTCAGAGATACAATGAGCCTCATCAATAGCATAAAAACTTACCTTGACAGTTTTTAAAAATTCTATGTTATCTTCTTTATTTAACGACTCGGGAGCAACATACAACAATTTTGTTTTACCCTCACGAATATCGGTTCTTACTTTGTCAACCTCAGCTTTTTTAAGCGAAGAATTCAAGTAATGAGCTACACCATCTCCTTCACTTATACCATTGATAACATCCACTTGGTTCTTCATCAGTGCTATAAGTGGCGACACCACCACTGCAGTGCCTTCCATGATGAGCGATGGAAGCTGATAACATAGACTCTTACCTCCACCTGTAGGCATAAGAACAAAAGCATCATATCCCGCTAAAAGATGACGTATAATTGCTTCTTGCTCGCCTTTGAAGTTGTCGAAACCAAAGTAATGTTTCAGATTATCAATAAGATTTACCTCTTTAGTCATGTGAATAGAATCAGTGTTAGTGCTATCGTATTATTTGGTATTGCGATGTAAATAATAAATATCTAGGAATGGGAATAATACCCATTCACTAGATGTTCTTTATCTCAAAATTATTCTGCCGTCATCTTTTGAAGATGCGACTTATCGAGTTGTGCAACGGCATAGTCCTTGGTTACCTCAAAGCTAGTAAGCTTTTGTGAAGGAATTTCAAACATAGCGTCCATCATTACCGATTCCACGATAGAGCGTAAACCACGTGCTCCGAGTTTATACTCTACAGCTTTATCTACAATATAATCGAGTGCTTCTTCTGTGAAACTTAGTTTGATACCATCCATCGCAAAGAGTTTGATGTATTGCTTCACAATAGAGTTCTTAGGCTGCACCAATATTCGGCGCAAAGCCTCTTTATCTAACGGATTAAGATAAGTAAGAACTGGCAAACGACCGATGATTTCAGGGATCAAACCAAACGACTTTAAGTCTTGTGGTAACACATACTTCATCAAGTCTTTTTTATCAATCTTAGCCACATTTTGTACAGAGTTATATCCTACAACGTGTGTGTTCAATCGCTGAGCAATCTTGCGTTCGATACCATCGAAAGCACCTCCACAAATGAAAAGGATATTTTTTGTATCCACGTGGATATAGTCTTGATCAGGATGTTTACGACCGCCCTTTGGTGGAACGTTGACCATCGTACCTTCGAGCAATTTTAACATACCCTGCTGAACCCCCTCACCACTTACATCACGCGTAATACTTGGGTTATCGCTCTTACGGGCTATCTTATCAATTTCGTCAATGAAAACGATGCCACGCTCGGCAGCAGCCACATTATAATCAGCTACTTGGAGCAAACGAGAGAGAATACTCTCTACATCTTCGCCCACATAACCAGCCTCTGTAAACACGGTAGCGTCAACAATGGTGAAAGGAACATCGAGCAATTTAGCTATGGTGCGTGCAAGGAGGGTTTTTCCCGTACCTGTCGATCCCACCATAATAATATTACTCTTCTCTATCTCTACACCATCATCGCCTTTCTCTTGCTGCAAACGTTTATAATGATTATACACCGAAACCGACAAATAGCGTTTTGCTTCATCTTGTCCAATGATGTATTCATCGAGATATTGCTTTATTTCTTGTGGCTTTGGCACTTCCTTTAATTGGAACTTTTCACCATCTGCTTGCTGCTCTTCTGCTACCACACCTGCCTGCGTCAAGATGCGATAAGCTTGCTGTGCGCAGTCGTCGCAGATATGTCCGTGTAAACCATTGATAAGGAGTTTTACCTCCTTTTCATTTCTTCCACAAAAACTACATTTATTCTGAGCCATCTAACCCCTTTTTACTTCTTACGTATTAGAACTTCATCTATCATACCATAAGCCTTTGCTTCGTCGGCTGTCATCCAATAATTACGATCACTGTCGTTCCAAACTTTCTCAAAAGATTGGTGCGAATGGTTGCTAATGATGGTATACAGTTCTTTCTTAAACTTTTGAATTTCCTTTGCTTCTATCTCTATATCAGATGCCTGACCTTGTACACCACCTAATGGTTGGTGGATCATCACACGACTATGAGGCAAAGCCGAACGCTTACCTTCTGCACCTGCTACAAGCAAAACGGCACCCATCGAAGCTGCCATGCCTGTACAAATGGTGGCAACATCGCTAGAAATAAATTGCATAGTATCGTAAATACCCAAACCAGCAGTTACGCTACCACCGGGAGAATTGATATAGATAGAAATATCTTTACCAGAATCTACTGAGTCCAAATAGAGTAGCTGTGCCTGCAAGGTGTTAGCAGTATAATCGTCAATCTGTGTACCGAGGAAGATAATACGATCCATCATCAGACGTGAAAAAACATCCATTTGGGTAACGTTCAACTGGCGCTCCTCCAAAATATAAGGATTAAGATACTGGTCTTGTGTTTTTATCACATCATCAATCACCATACCACTCATCCCTAGATGCTGTGTAGCATACTTTCGAAAATCATTCATTCTTATTGTTTCCTTTATTAAATTAGACAAAAATAGAGGTTACTGACCTCTCCTATCGCCTGTGATATTTACAAAGATTGTGCCACCTCTAGGGGGCATAACTCATTATATCTAACACAAAGATAAGGAAAAAAATCGGTAACCTCTATATTATAAGGGATTATTTTCCCTAAAAAATAAGTCTTATTTTGCGCTTACAAGTTTGTTGAACTCCTCAAGGCTTATAGTCTTCTTATCCAATTTAACTACTTCCTTTAGCTTCTCAGACAACTTGCGATCAAGTGCAGCCTCAACGAAAGAGTCAATGTTCTCACGCTGTTTTAGCATCTCATCAGCATAGTTGGTTAAGTATTCTTCAGGAACATTAGTCATGCCATACTGTGCGAACTGCGCACGAGCCATCTGAATTGCGCTATCGCGAATATCCTTATCCTCAACCTTAATACCTTGAGCCACTGCAAGCTGTTCCTTAATCAAGTGCCATGTTAGCTCTTTAATGCTATTTTCGTAGTTCTTTTCTACAAATTCAGCACCCTTCTCTTGGTTGTTAGCAAGCATGATGCGCTTTAGTAGTTCGTCAGGGAAAGCTAGCTTACCAACCTTTTTCTCCATGTGTGTACGAACATCTTGGATAAACTTGTAGTTAGAGTCGCCTTCTAGCTGTGTTGCCAAACCATCAGCAATATGCTTGCGGAAAGCTGCCTCATCTTCAATCTTTGCATCTTCGCCATAAACGCTAACCCATAGTTCCTTGTTGTTCTCTGCATTAACAAAGCGAGATATTTCAGTGATCTGATAAGAGAAGTTGCCTGTGTGTTCTGCCACTTCTTCCTTCTTTATCTTCAACAAAGAAGATACTTCCGCATCATTCTCTGGATATGCAGCACATGGATTCCATGTGATAATATCGCCTAGCTTAGCACCGTTGAACAAGTTCTTTTGATCTTCCACCTTAATATATTGTGGCATCAAAGAAGCACCCTCTATAGTCAAACCACCCTCTAGCGTGTTGCCATTAGCATCTAGCTCACGAAGATCACCCTTCAACATATCACGCTTATCAGCATCAAACTCCTCTACTTTATCATAGTGTCCTGCACGGCTTTGGAACATTTCTACTTGCTGATCGATCATCTTGTCGTCAACTTCAATCTCGTAGTATGCCACCTTATCCTTACCACTCAATGCAGCCTTAAACTCTGGTGCTACAGCGATATCGAACATAAAGGTGTATGGTGCTTCTTTCTCTAGGTCTACAGCATCTTGCTTTTCAGAAGCCATTGGCTGACCCAACATCTGAATCTTGTTATCAGCAATATACTTTTGTAGGTTCTCGCCAAGGAGTTTGTTGACAGCATCCATCTTGAGCTGTGTACCAAATTGGCGTTTAATCAAGCCCATTGGCACCTGACCCGGACGAAAACCAGGGATGTTTGCACGCTTGCGATAGTCTTTGAGAGCTTTTTCTACTTCTTCTTTATAGTCTGCTTCTTCAACAACAATGGTCATCAAGCCATTGATCTTGTCTGGATTCTCAAATGAAATGTTCATTTCTAGCTATTTATTATATTATTTATTATTATTTTTATCAAAACCATTGACAAACTATCAGCACATAACGTGCCATAGATTATTATGAGGTGCAAAGATAGTAATTTTTTAAGCGACAGCCAATTAATAAGGTATAAAAAACGAATTATAAGCCTGTCATCTCTGCCTCTTGAGCACGTTTACGCTCATCGAGCAACTGGAAGTCTTTTTTCTGAAGCACAAAATCGGTTCCCAAATATTTCTCTTTCACCACCTTGTTAGAAGCTAATTCTTCAGGGGTGCCTTTAAAGAGAATACGACCTTCAAAGAGGAGGTAAGCACGGTCGGTAATATTCAGTGTTTCATGCACATTGTGGTCGGTAATAAGGATACCAATATTGCGAAATTTGAGTCGCCATACGATATGCTGAATATCTTCCACCGCAATAGGGTCGACACCAGCAAAAGGTTCGTCAAGCATAATAAACTTAGGGTCGATTGCCAAGCATCGTGCTATCTCACAACGACGACGCTCACCACCAGAAAGACGATCGCCAAGGTTTTTGCGTACTTTTTCCAAACGAAACTCACGGATAAGGCTTTCCATCTTCTCAATACGCGCTTCACGATTGAGCTTGGTCATCTCAAGCACACTCATAATATTGTCTTCCACACTCATTTTGCGGAACACACTCGCCTCTTGAGGCAAATAGCCTATACCTGCCTTAGCACGTTTGTACACAGGATATTTGGTTATTTCTTTATCGTCAATATATACATGACCTTCGTTAGGAACTACCAACCCTGTTGTCATATAGAAAGAAGTGGTTTTGCCTGCTCCATTAGGACCTAGCAATCCCACAATCTCGCCTTGCCGCACATTAATACTAACACCATTAGCTACTGTACGCTTACCATATCTCTTCACAAGATTTTCGGTATGGAGAACACTTCCTTCTCCTTCTGGGCGAACTACAATTTCTTCTGTTTCGTTCATTTCTGAGTTCTACTTTATTTTGCAAATGTAAGAAATTTAATTGGTTATCATTGAGCTTTTAAGGAAATTTTCAGCAACTTCAACTATCTGTTATGCTTGTATATAGTATATTTTAGCTACTTTTGCACCTAATATAATTAAACTGTAATAGATGTTTATAGTAAATTGGCTCACTAGCTTTGGTAAGTATCTTATGCTTATGGGGCGCACTTTTAGTCGTCCTGAACGTATTCGGATGTTTCTGAAATCATACATCAGAGAGATGTCGCAACTCGGTGTCGACTCCATCGGTATCGTGCTATTGATCTCTTTTTTTATAGGTGCTGTTATTTGTATTCAAATTCGCTTGAATGTGCAAAGTCCTTGGATGCCCCATTGGGTATCGGGCTATGTAACCCGCGAGATTATGTTATTGGAGTTTTCTTCTAGTATCATGTGCTTGATTTTATCGGGTAAGGTGGGGTCGAACATAGCATCAGAACTTGGTACCATGCGTGTAACTCAACAGATTGATGCTCTCGAAATTATGGGTATCAACTCGGCTAGCTACCTTATTCTCCCTAAAATTCTTGGGTTAGTTACTATTATGCCTTTCTTAGTAATCTTCTCGGCTGCCACAGGTATGCTGGGTGCTTACGCTACAGCTTATATTGGGCATATTATTTCGCCTTCCGACTTAACCGATGGTGTACAACATCAGTTTAACCAATGGTTTATGTGGATGAGTATTATTAAGAGCCTCTTCTTTGCCTTTATCATAGCGAGTGTGGCTGCTTATATGGGCTATACCGTCAAAGGTGGTTCGCAAGAGGTGGGTAAAGCATCGACTGATGCGGTGGTAACCTCGAGTGTTCTAGTGCTCTTTAGCGATGTTTTCCTTACACAAATACTTAGCTAGGCGCATCACTTTTTTAACAGATACAACTATGATTGAAGTAAAAAATCTATATAAATCATTTGGCGATAAGGAAGTTTTGAAGAATATCAGCACGGTGTTTGAAGATGGCAAAACCAACCTTATCATCGGACAGAGTGGTGCGGGTAAAACGGTATTGATGCGCTGCGTAACGGGACTGATGATCCCTACAAGTGGAGAAGTGCTATACGATGGACGCAACTTTGTAAACCTCAAGAAGAAGCTACAAGTACAGATGCGCCGAGAAATGGGTATGATCTTCCAAAGTGCAGCCCTCTTCGACTCGCAAACAGTACTCGAGAATGTGCGCTTTCCGCTAGATATGTTCTCTAACATGACTTTGCGTGAACGTCAGAAGCGTGCAATGGAATGTCTTGATCGTGTCAACCTAACGGGAGCAGAGGATAAATTCCCTGGCGAAATATCAGGGGGTATGCAGAAGCGTGTGGCTATTGCGCGTGCCATAGTGATGAAGCCTAAATACCTTTTCTGCGACGAGCCAAACTCTGGTCTTGACCCAAAGACCTCGCTAGTGATCGACGAACTGCTCACTGATATTACGCACGAGCTAAACACAACTACCATTATCAACACCCACGACATGAACTCTGTAATGGGAATTGGAGAAAACATTGTCTTTATTGCAGATGGTAGAGCCGAATGGCAAGGCGACAAAGAAAGTGTTATGACTGCCAAAAATAAGAAGTTAAACGGTCTTGTCTTTGCTTCCGATTTATTCAAAAAAGTAAAAGAAGCCGAGCTGGAAGAAGCTGAAAACAACGGCTAAACCCAAGGTTACAGCATACACAATACCATTATTTTTTTATTAAAACGCTTATTATCTTGACGAAAGAGCAACTTTCAGAGCGCAAGAGATAACCTATCGGGCAACAAAAGGTGAGCTTTTAAAAGTATTTTTAATTTATTTTTGGTAGGAGAATAAATTAAAAATAGAGCAAAAATAATTTATTTTTGCACTAAAAATCTCACGTTTTGCAAGATAATAAACAACCTTTTGCTATATAAGCAACTAGCTTTTGCTATTAAAAGGATCACTTCTCAGCAAAAAATCATTTATTCTCACATGCGCTATGGCAGAAAATTAGTGCCAGCAGATACGCTTTTAGTGCCGCCTTTTACTTCTTCTTCAACTGCGATTTGTCTATCACCACAAAGACGGTATCGACCACTCTGCCTTGTCGCCCTCCACCTCCGAAGCTGTTACGGAGCGGATTAGCAAAGTTTTTATCAAGCACGGTTACTTCGTCAATAAAGTAATCGGTTTCGCCACGATTTTGGAACAAGTTTTTAAATCCCCATGTTTCGTGGTAACGCAACTTTATTTTCCAACCCTTTACCTGTGCTTCCTTCATTAATGTGATAAGCGAATCCTGATTATCACGATCGTTATCGAACGAGAAAGAAAAAGGCTCACCACTAGTATTCATACCTGTTTGTGTCATATTCAAACGCCCTTCCCATGAGTCCCACCACACTCCCTTCTGTGTAAATTCGATTAAGTTGCCTACTTTTTCTCCATTAGAGTAGTTCTCTTTACAACTAGTGAGGAGCATACTAGAAAAGATGGCTAGTATCAACAATGACTTTTTCTGTGTTACTTTCATAATTTTCTATAATTTTGTTTTTACAGTAATCTAAAAGATATAGGAAGGCGATAGAGACAACGCACGGACTGCCCAACTTTCATAGCAGGGCTAAACTTAGGAAACTGCTTCAACACTTTTATCGCCTCTCTATCCAAGCAAGGGTCTACCGATCGCTCAATACCGATGCAGGAAATGCGTCCGTCTGTCTCTACGACAAAACTGAGTATCACACGCCCTTGAATATTACTCTCGGCAGCTTCAGGCGGGAATTGTAAATGCTCGGCTATAAACTTAAACATCGCTCCATTGCCTCCAGGAAATTCAGGCATCGTTTCACATACGGTATAGATGGGTTGAAATGGATTTTTCGTATAATCTACGGCTACATTCCAACAACCGCCAACATACCGTAGGGTAGAATTAATCCATGCCGACATCATAGGGTACTGAGCTAACATAGTTTTGTGAAGCATCTCCTCGACCTCTCTGATTACAGTCGTATCTATTTCTTTCTTGTCGAGTTGTCTAAACCTGATTTGCATATCCTGTAGCATACCACTTTGCATTCTGCCTAATCTAGCAGAAAAACCAAACTTATGCCCATCAAGTTGTTTAAACAGACCTAAAGGAAAGACGCGTTCAATAGTATCTCGCTTGAGAATATCATTCAACGACATTCCATGATAAAGCTTGTTATGCAGCTTTTTGACACCTAGGATCTTGCCTTCCATAACAGAAATATAGATTTCGTCTGTCGTGTGCCTTACGGCATCTCCTAAAATTTCAACAGGCTCACCCTCAAAGATAGAAAGCGTAGTGTTTAGCCATGTTGCTTCAATACGATTATTGTGCGTATAGACCAATAGAAGTTCTTCAAGGTTAGGAACTTTCCATAAGGATTTTTGACGATTGTTTGTTTCACTCACCACAATACTATCCAGCACCAGCATACTGTCCTTTACCGACCAATAACAAACATCGTCGTAACTATTACCGTGTTTTATATTTTTGTTAAGGTAGTTCCGTAAGACTGATACATTTACTCTATCATGATAAAGCGGACGATCATTGAGTTCATACATCTTTCCTTGCAAAAATATCTTATCGGGGACACGATAAATGTATGCCCTAATAAGGCTAAAGCAAAATGTAAATAATAGAAGTAGATATAGTTTCTTCATAAGCGGAATAACAGATAATTGGTGCTAAAATACTAAAATTTAACATCATAAGAAACGTAAAGACACTAAAAAATCCCATAACAACAAAAAATCTTGCTATTATGGGATTTTATATAGTAATGTATCTGTATTTACCGCATCAACCATTTACCATGATATTTCTCCATCGGAACAACGATTTGTTCTTGAGTAGTATCGGCATAATGCAACATAAGATAAGCACGTGCGGTACTATCTTTGACCGAGAACGTGGCGTTGACAATGGTTATAGAGTCGACCTTGGCATGATCTTTTGTGCGTGCCTCTGTGAACTTCTGCAAATTGATAGCCAACTGATCTTTATAAGTCTGTGGCAAACGCTGCGAGCGAACTTCACCGTTGATAAACGCATCAAACTTTCCTTTCACCAACTGTTCGTAATACGCTTTAGCAGCTTTGGCGGCAAAGAACCCATCTTTCGCTTCTTCGCCTTTCTTCGATCCACACGCCATAAACAATGCCGTGAGGGCAATTGCTGCTAAATATTGCCATTTATGTTGCTGCAACATACGCTCTGTCCTCCTTATTTCTGTCGGATAAAGATGTTGATTGGACTACCATGTAGATTCCAATGGGCACGAATTTGGTTTTCCAAGAAGCGGCGATACTGCTCCTTGATATACTGTGGCAAGTTGGCATAAAACACAAAGGAGGGGATTTGTGTGTTAGGAAGTTGAGAACAGTATTTAATCTTGATATATTTACCCTTTACCGACTGTGGTGGAGTAGCTTCTATAATAGGAAGCATCACCTCGTTAAGCTTGTTAGTACCAATATGCGCCTTTCGGTTTTGATATACCTCTTTAGCCGTTTCCAGCACCTTAAAGATACGCTGCTTGGTAAGTGCTGATGCAAAAATGATAGGGAAATCGACAAATGGCGCCATACGATTGCGAATGGCATTGGTAAAGGTATCTATCACCTTTTGATCCTTATCTGGCACAAGATCCCACTTGTTTACTACTACTACCAAACTCTTATTGTTACGTTGTATGAGTTGAAAAATATTCATATCCTGTGCTTCGATACCACGAGTGGCATCAATCATAAGGATACATACATCCGAATTTTCAATGCTGCGGATAGAACGCATCACAGAATAGAACTCTAAGTCCTCACTTACCTTGTTTTTACGACGAATACCTGCGGTATCAACGAGATAGAAATCGAAACCAAACTTGTTGTATCGGGTGTAAATACTGTCGCGTGTAGTACCAGCAATCTCTGTTACGATATTGCGATCTTCACCAATAAAAGCATTGATAAGGCTTGATTTACCTGCGTTAGGACGACCTACTACGGCAAAGCGTGGAATATCTTCTTCTAGTCCTTCCTCGGGTGTATCAGGCATTTTCTCTAGTAGAATATCGAGCAAATCGCCTGTTCCTCCACCTGTTTGAGCACTGATACAAATAGGATCGCCCAAACCGAGCTTATAAAATTCTGCGGAAGTATAGTATTCACCACTATTATCCACCTTATTAGCTACCAACAAAACGGGTAACTTGGTACGACGAAGAATAAGCGCTACATCCTCATCCCAGTCGGTAACACCTGTCTCTGTATCCACAACAAAGAGCACAAGGTCTGCCTCTTCGGTAGCTACAAGCACCTGCTGACGGATAGCATCTTCAAAAATATCGTCCGATTTTACTACCCAGCCACCTGTATCGACGACAGAAAATTCACGACCATTCCATGTACATTTGCCATATTGGCGGTCGCGTGTTGTACCTGCTACGTCACTAACAATAGCATGACGAGTCTTTGTTAATCTGTTGAAAAGTGTTGATTTGCCTACGTTAGGGCGACCAACAATTGCTACTAAATTTGCCATTTACTAAATGGGTCTTATTCCTCTCTCCATTACGGAAAGCGGCTAAGGTGAGGTCACGCACCTTAAATAATATTGCCGAGGAGACCATTCCTCAGCCCTCGCACTCTGCGAGAGTTAGCCCTACGTGCTAGTTAGAGCCGTTGTTAATTGAGAGTTGAGTATTGAGAAGTTTGCATATTGATAATTGCGATGGAGAAGTTGAGTTGTTCGTCTTAAATTCCTTTATATTCCTTATAGATCTCTTTTTCCCCTTCACCTTTTATCTTTCTGCAAAGGACTAAAACTCTCAATTCTTAATTACTCTGGGTTATACCCAAAATTATTCAATTCTTTTTGCGAATTGCGCCAGTCTTTATCCACCTTTACAAAGGTTTCTAGGAAGATCTTCTTATCGAAGAAACGTTCAAGACTTTTGCGAGCTTCGGTAGAAACCTTCTTGAGAGCTTGCCCCTGATGTCCAATAATAATGCCTTTCTGGCTACTACGCTCTACATAGATAACAGCATTGATATGTATTTGCTTATCATCTTCTTTGAAACGCTCTACCACGACCTCTACAGCGTAAGGTATTTCTTTGTCATAATAGCGAAGGATCTTCTCACGAATAATCTCTGATACGAAGAATTTAGCAGGCTTATCCGTCAACTGATCCTTATCGAAAAAGGCAGGACTCTCTGGTAATAGCTCATAAATGCGCTTTAAAAGAATATCAATGCCAAACTTGTTTTGTGCCGAGATGGGCAGAATTTCTGCATTGGGCAATAAAGAATGCCACTTCTCAACGAGTTCACCAAGCTTCTGCTGCTCACTTTCGTCTATCTTGTTGATGAGTAAAATGACAGGGATTTGCATCTTAGCCACTTTCTCTAAGAAATCCATATTCTTCTCAGGTTTTTCCACTACATCAGTAACATAGAGCAGAACATCAGCATCTGCTAGTGCCGACTCTGAGAATTGCAACATCATCTCCTGCATCTTATAATTCGGTTTCAACACACCGGGGGTATCGGAGAAAACAATCTGCGCATCATCGGTATTCACTATACCCATAATACGATGACGAGTAGTTTGAGCTTTAAAGGTAGCAATGCTAAGCTTCTCGCCCACCAACTGGTTCATGAGCGTACTCTTACCTACATTAGGATTACCAACGATATTTACAAAACCTGCTTTATGCATACTAATAGTGTTACTTAATAAAAGAAAATACTTCTGCTATATACTTAAAACGCATCTGTCTTAGAATTTAAGAAAGATGCGTTTATAAGTCAATATTATTAAACTATAAATAGTTCTACTTCTTAACAGCTTCGGTTGCACCATCGTATGCCCACTTAAATAGTGATGCCCCATTTACGAAACCTGCACCAAACGCAGTAAAGACAATGTTGTCGCCTTTCTTCAACTGCGACTCAAAGTCCCAAAGCACTAATGGCATACAAGCTGCACTTGTGTTACCATAACGTTGGATGTTTACAAGTACCTTTTCCATCGGAATACCTATGCGCTTAGCTACAGCCTCGATGATGCGAAGGTTGGCTTGATGGCATACAACGAAATCAACATCATCAGTAGTCATTTTGTTGCGCTCAAGCAAGGTTGCGCAATCATCACCCATTGCAGTTACAGCATAACGGAATACCGTACGACCTTCCTGATAAGTGTAATGTAAACGATGATCAACTGTGAACTGAGAAGCTGGGCTTACTGAACCACCAGCTTTAATATGCAGAAATGGAAGCCCCTTACCATCGGTGCGATTATACGAATCGACAAAACCAACACCTTCTTCAGTTGTGCCTTCTACCATAACAGCACCTGCACCATCACCGAACAAAGCGCAAGTTTGACGATCTGCATAGTCGGTTATTGATGACATTTTATCGGCACCAATTACGATAATACGTTTATAACGACTACTCTGAATCATACTACACGCAACATCTAAAGCATACATAAATCCGCAACAAGCAGCAGAGAAGTCGAATGCGTATGCATTCTTCAAACCTAGCTTACCTAGTACAATTGAGGCTGTAGATGGGTGAATATAATCAGGAGTTGTTGTTGCAACAATAATTCCATCAATAGTATCAGGATCCACTCCTGTCTTCTTGATCAAGAGTTTTGCTGCCTTGCGAGCCATATAAGAAGTACCAAGCCCCTCTTCGGTAAGAATGCGGCGTTCTGAGATACCTGTACGAGTAGTTATCCACTCGTCGCTAGTATCAACCATTCTTGACAATTCTTCATTATTGAGAACATAGTCAGGAACGTAACCAGCAACTCCTGTTATGATCGCATTGATTTTCTCCATGCTTATTCAGCTGTTTCCTTTACGACAGCAACCTTACCACGATAGTAACCACATGTAGGACATACTGTGTGATATACATAATAACCACTACAGTTAGGGCATACTGCCAATGTAGGTGCTACTGCCTTATCATGAGTTCTTCTTTTAAGGGTACGAGTCTTTGACTGTCTTCTTTTAGGATGTGCCATAATTTTTTAAATTTTAATATATTCTTATTTCTTTAATTTTAATAGAGCTTCCCAGCGCGGATCCATAGGCTTCTCATCTTCCTCACCGCTTCGGACGGCAGAGTACTCTTCAAGAGTTCGTATCATTGCAGGGTTGCATTTTCCAGGTGCATGCACATGCCTGATAGGAATATTGAGAACTATAAATTCGTAGAGGTACCATGCTACATCGAGTATTCCTTCGTCCTCGGCCACCGTAACAAGGTCGTCCTCTTCTGAGCTTTCTTTTCCAAGTTTAACTTCAAGGTATTCATGCACCTCGATCGACTGATCCATCGGATCAAGACAAACATCGCAAGGAACTACGATAGTACCTGTCTCATGAACTTCTAACGAAAAGAATTCGTCTTGTACACGTGTTATATCAAGCTTCACGTGAACACAACCACCACTCACCTCATCCGCCTCAATCGCAGTAAAGTAAGTGTCATCAAGATCGAAAGATACCCTATTTAGTCCATCTTTCAAACCCTTTAAATCGATTTTAAGGTCTTGTAAGTCCATAATCGGGTTGCAAAGTTACGAATATTTTTGTGATTATGAAGAAGATAAGTATAAAAAAACTAATAAACACCTTATATTAACAGAGTTATAGGATAATAAAACGGTTTTATACACTAGCTTATTGCCAACTACATACTTATACATAACTATTGCTGTCTGATAAAACTTTTTGATACCCTATAAATTTAGGGCTGACTCCTTCATTAGGAATCAGCCCTTTTTAGTATGTCACTAAGATGAAGAGTAACTTAAAATACAAAATCATCAGTGACACTATGTATCAAACGCCTGACGGACTGATGGAAGTGAGGATACTGGTCGTGACGCTTACAAAAAAGCAGAAAGGAGACACTGACATTGTACATCAGGCAAGAATCATTACTTTCGTTAATACAACTAAGAAAGCGCCTAAGCAAATATCGCTTCTTACGAATGATATGGAGTTAGATCCTAACGACATTATCTTGATTTATCGTAAAAGGTGGGAAATAGAGTTACTTTTCAAGCAATTAAAGCAGAATTTCCCGCTTCGCTACTTCTATGGAGAGAGCGAGAATGCCATCAAGATACAAATTTGGATTACCTTGATAGCCAACTTACTGCTCTGTTATGTGTTGAAGAGGCTACTTCGAATCCACCACCGATGCCGTTATTCAGGGAATGGGGCTTGGAATTAAAAAAACATGCTTCAACACCATAAAATAAGGGGCTGAAGTATGAGTTATGAGAAATATAAAGTTTTATCGGACAGCAATAAATAAAATTAAATCATAAAAGTATAAGCAGACAACACACAAAAAAAAGTCCTGATTACTTTTCAGTAATCAGGACTTCTACTTGCTATAAAAAAAGGCAGCCTCCTACTCTCCCACATTGCATTGCAGTACCATCGGCGCAAACGGGCTTAACTTCTCTGTTCGGAATGGGAAGAGGTGGAACCCCGTCGCAATAACCACCTAAATAACGGTGACATATTGTAACTAATAAACTATAAGAGTAGAATACTATCTACTGTCCTAGAAATCAACAGCTCAAAGAATGAACCACTGTGCCACTAGGGAATATTACCCTAGAAAGCACCGAAGAAAGTTTCGGGCAATTAGTAGTGCTCGGCTTTGACGTCACCGTCTGTACACCTACACCCTATCAACGTCATCGTCTATGACGACCCTTATGAGGAGTTCTCATCTCGCGGAAGGCTTCGCACTTAGATGCTTTCAGCGCTTATCCATACCAGACTCAGATACCCAGCAGTGCACCTGGCGGCACAACTGGTAAACCGGAGGTCTGTCCAACACGGTCCTCTCGTACTAGTGTCAGCACCACTCAAAACTCCAACGCCCACGATAGATAGAGACCGAACTGTCTCACGACGTTCTGAACCCAGCTCGCGTGCCACTTTAATGGGCGAACAGCCCAACCCTTGGGACCTTCTCCAGCCCCAGGATGTGACGAGCCGACATCGAGGTGCCAAACCACCCCGTCGATATGAGCTCTTGGGGGGGATCAGCCTGTTATCCCCGGAGTACCTTTTATCCTTTGAGCGACGGAGTTTCCATACACATCCGCCGGATCACTATGCCCTAGTTTCCTACCTGCTCGGCATGTCTGCCTCCCAGTCAAGCACCCTTATGCCATTACACTCCATGAGGTCGGTTACCAATCGACCTGAGGGTACCTTTGGAAGCCTCCGTTACGCTTTTGGAGGCGACCACCCCAGTCAAACTACCCACCAAACAATGTCCGCACATAAAGCGCGTTAGACCTCAGACAGCCAAAGGGCCGTATTTCAAGGATGGCTCCACAAACGCTGGCGCGCCCGCTTCAAAGCCTCCGGCCTATCCTACACATCGGATGACCAAGGTCAATGCTAAGCTGTAGTAAAGGTTCACGGGGTCTTTTCGTCCCATCGCGGGTAATCGGCATCTTCACCGATACTACAATTTCACTGAGATCATGGTTGAGACAGCGTCCAGATCATTACACCATTCGTGCAGGTCGGAACTTACCCGACAAGGAATTTCGCTACCTTAGGACCGTTATAGTTACGGCCGCCGTTTACTGGGGCTTCAATTCAAACCGTCGATTTACATCTAAGCTCTCCTCTTAACCTTCCAGCACCGGGCAGGTGTCAGGCTGTATACATCATCTTTCGAGTTAGCACAGCCCTGTGTTTTTGTTAAACAGTTGCCTGGACCTATTCTCTGCGCCTCGTATAGCTAAATACGAGGACCCTTTATCCCGAAGTTACAGGGTCAATTTGCCTAGTTCCTTAACCATGAATCTCTCAACGCCTTAGTATATTCTACCCGACCACGTGTGTCCGTTTGCGGTACGAGTTGCTTAAATATTAACGCTAGCGGATTTTCTCGGGAGTATGATTACCTGTACTATCAACTTTCTCCGAGGAGAATGTTGTACTTTCTATTCTCAGCTCAAGGTGTGGATTTGCCTGCACCTATCAATGCCTAAAATATTAAACGTCCATGTCCGTCAGGACGCGACAGTGTCACTGCTCCGTCTCCACTTCACTATATAAGCAAGTTGAGGAATATTAACCTCATCTGCCATCGCCTGCTCCGTTCGGATGAGACTTAGGACTCGACTAACCCCGGGCTGATTGGCATCGCCCGGGAAACCTCGGTCTTTCGGCGAAAGGGAATCTAACCCTTTTTATCGTTACTTATACCTACATTTGCTTTTCCATAAGCTCCAACAAACCTTACGGTCTATATTCTGCGCCGATGGAATGCTCCCCTACCGATACTTTTTATATACAATACTATCCCGCACCTTCGGTATCTGACTTAATACCCGATTATTATCCATGCACGGACCCTCGACTAGTGAGCTGTTACGCACTCTTTGAATGAATGGCTGCTTCCAAGCCAACATCCTAGCTGTCACGGGGACCACACTTCGTTAGACTAACTTAGACAGAATTTCGGGACCTTAGATGACGGTCTGGATTCTTCTCCTCTCGGGGACGGACCTTAGCACCCGCCCCCTTACTGCACTACTGCAAAACATAAGCATTCGGAGTTCGTCAGGTCGCAATAGGCGGTGAAGCCCTCTTGACCTATCGGTCGCTCTACCTCTTATGCTGATCGTAGCACGCGGCACCTAAATGCCTTTCGGGGAGTACGAGCTATCTCCAAGTTTGATTGGCCTTTCACTCCTACACTCACCTCATCCAGAAGCTTTTCAACGCTTATTGGTGCGGTCCTCCATTCGGTGTTACCCGAACTTCAACCTGGGTAAGTGTAGATCACTTGGTTTCGCGTCTACCCCATCTGACTATAACGCCCTGTTCAGGCTCGCTTTCACTATGGATGCGTGACTGAATCACTTATCCTTGCCAGACATGGTAACTCGTAGGTTCATTATGCAAAAGGCACGCCGTCACAAATTACTTTGCTCCGACCGCTTGTAGGCGCATGGTTTCAGGAACTATTTCACTCTCCTCGCGGAGTGCTTTTCACCTTTCCTTCACAGTACTCGTTCACTATCGGTCTCATGGGAGTATTTAGCCTTACCGGATGGGCCCGGCTGATTCGCGCAGAATTACACGTGTTCCGCGGTACTCAGGATACCACTATGCTAAGTCGCACTTCGAGTACAGGACTATCACCTTCTATGGTTATTCTTTCCAGAATATTCTTCTCGATTGACTTAATACAATGTCGTGGTCCTACAACCCCTATGGCGCATTGCTACGTCATAGGTTTGGGCTACTTCCCGTTCGCTCGCCACTACTAGGGAAATCATTAAATTATTTTCTCTTCCTACAGGTACTAAGATGTTTCAGTTCCCTGCGTTAGCTCTCTTACATTGCAAGAGTAACGTGTCTTCAACACGCTAGGTTGTCCCATTCGGAAATCTTCGGATCAAAGATTATTTGCATCTACCCGAAGCTTATCGCAGCTTATCACGTCCTTCATCGCCTCCATGAGCCAAGGCATCCGCCATGCGCCCTTTCTTACTTTCTTCGCTCGACTCTAATTGACAGTAAATTAATACCGCAAAAAGAGTATGTAGCTCATACTTTCAGCTGTTGTGTGATTTCTATTAAAAGAAATGGAATTCTTTTCTTAGAAACTATTTATTATAATAATATTATAAAAAAACAGTTCATACTTACAGTTTATTCATTGTTCCAATATGTCAAAGATCGTAAAGACTACTCTATAAAAAATAGAGATTTTATAGTCTAATGTGGAGAATAACGGATTCGAACCGTTGACCCCCTGCGTGCAAGGCAGGTGCTCTAGCCAGCTGAGCTAATCCCCCAAGGGGTTTATATTTACTTTATACAGAGTATCGTTATTTGTTCGTTTAAGGTGATATTAAATCCTCAATACTAGAATGAGAACAACACACACACTTCTACGAGTTAAGAAGTAGTCCCAGGCAGACTTGAACTGCCGACCTCCACATTATCAGTGTGGCGCTCTAACCAACTGAGCTATAGGACTGAGTTGGAAAAAGCCATGCGGCTCTTGCCTAGCTTCCTTATACGCTGAAATAAAGTATATAATACAGATTACTCGCAGTACAAGAAGAAAACAAACCAATTTATATTGATAACAATAATATATTGATAAAAATATATCGGTTACTTTAATCTTGTTGCCAAATGTTTGGCTACTTTAGCAAGGTTTTACATCCTGCTCCAGAAAGGAGGTGTTCCAGCCGCACCTTCCGGTACGGCTACCTTGTTACGACTTAGCCCCAATTACCAGTTTTGCCCTAGGTCGATCCTTACGGTCACGAACTTCAGGCACCCCCGGCTTTCATGGCTTGACGGGCGGTGTGTACAAGGCCCGGGAACGTATTCACCGCGCCATGGCTGATGCGCGATTACTAGCGAATCCAGCTTCGTGGGGTCGGGTTGCAGACCCCAGTCCGAACTGAGAATGGTTTTAAGGATTAGATCGTATTTGCACACGACCAACTATCTGTACCACCCATTGTAACACGTGTGTAGCCCCGGACGTAAGGGCCGTGCTGATTTGACGTCATCCCCACCTTCCTCACACCTTACGGTGGCAGTATCTCCAGAGTGCCCAGCAGAACCTGATGGCAACTAAAGAAAGGGGTTGCGCTCGTTATGGCACTTAAGCCGACACCTCACGGCACGAGCTGACGACAACCATGCAGCACCTTCACAGATGTCCCGAAAGACCTCATTATCTCTAAATCGTTCATCTGCAATTCAAGCCCGGGTAAGGTTCCTCGCGTATCATCGAATTAAACCACATGTTCCTCCGCTTGTGCGGGCCCCCCGTCAATTCCTTTGAGTTTCACCGTTGCCGGCGTACTCCCCCAGGTGGGATGCTTAATGCTTTCGCTTAGCCGCTAACACTAGGTGCTAACAGCGGGCATCCATCGTTTACTGTGCGGACTACCAGGGTATCTAATCCTGTTCGATACCCGCACCTTCGAGCTTCAGCGTCAGTTGCGCTCCCGTAAGCTGCCTTCGCAATCGGAGTTCTTCATGATATCTAAGCATTTCACCGCTACACCATGAATTCCGCCTACGTTGTGCGCACTCAAGTCTGACAGTTCGCGCTGCAATCTAGAAGTTGAGCTCCTACATTTCACAACACGCTTACCAAACGGCCTACGCTCCCTTTAAACCCAATAAATCCGGATAACGCCCGAACCTTCCGTATTACCGCGGCTGCTGGCACGGAATTAGCCAGTCCTTATTCATATGGTACCTGCAAAAGGGAACACGTTCCCCACTTTATCCCCATATAAAAGCAGTTTACAACCCATAGGGCCGTCATCCTGCACGCTACTTGGCTGGTTCAGACTTGCGTCCATTGACCAATATTCCTCACTGCTGCCTCCCGTAGGAGTTTGGACCGTGTCTCAGTTCCAATGTGGGGGACCTTCCTCTCAGAACCCCTACTGATCGTTGCCTTGGTGGGCCGTTACCCCGCCAACAAGCTAATCAGACGCATCCCCATCCATAACCGATAAATCTTTATTCGTAATCTCATGAGATCAAACGAATACATAAGGTATTAGTCCAACTTTCGCTGGGTTATCCCTTAGTTATGGGTAGGTTGGATACGCGTTACTCACCCGTGCGCCGGTCGCCGACATAAATAGCAAGCTATCTATTCGCTGCCCCTCGACTTGCATGTGTTAAGCCTATAGCTAGCGTTCATCCTGAGCCAGGATCAAACTCTCCATTGTAAAATATCATTATAATGTATATCACTAAAAAAAATAGTGATAACGTTTGTATCTATAGCTCGAATGTATCCTAAATTCTAAAGTATCAAGTTTAAAAGCACCCTTGTTAAATAAATCAACGGTTTGTTTTTTACCAATGTACATAAAAAATATGCACTATTGCTTCTTGTACTACTTTGTCTGTTATGTAAATCTTTTCAAAGAACTCTTTCTTGTTGTGCCTAAACGAATTGTGAATGACTCATTTCGTAAAAGCGAGTGCAAAGGTATAGAGTTTAGAACAAAACACCAAACTTTAATAAGAAAAAAGTGAGAAAAAAGTTGATTTTCTACCTCAAAATAGAAGAAAAGAGGAAATACACATTATAATATATATAGAATATGATTACCACAAAAGCTAGCACTAAGTAATGATAATATACTAAAAAGAGCAGGAAGCCATATTGCAAATTGTATAAATAAATTCTTAAACAAACTCCTACAGATACCCCAAAAAATAGAAGTAAAAATACACTGATAATCAAATACTTAAAAAGGTAAAAAGAAAAGATAACCTTTTACGCTGTAAAAGATAGCCTTTTGCACCATAAAAGATCACCTTTTGACGAGTAAAAGATGATGTTTTGGAAACAAAAACAGTACCTAGCTATTAGCAGTAAAATAATTTCAAGTATTAGTTCTATATATCATTTAATGATTCTTATAAATGCAGAATTACATTCCTTTTAAAGAAGTACTCATGAGGTAAAAAAAGCAAAAGACAAAAAATAATATTCATAAAACATTAGCAAATATCGAATCTTTTTTCTACTTTTGTCCCTAAACATTTAAAACGTATTAAAAACTATATCTTATGAAAAATTTAGATTGGGCTAGTTTGTCATTTGGTTATCTACCAACCGATTACAATGTTCGATGCTACTATCGCGATGGCAAATGGGGTGAAATTGAAGTAAGTTCAGACGAGTATTTAAAGCTACATATGGCAGCTACATGCTTGCATTATGGTCAGGAGGCTTTTGAAGGGCTAAAAGCTTATCGCTGCCCTGATGGAAAAGTTCGCTTATTCCGTGTAGAAGAAAATGCTGCTCGCTTGCAAAGCACTTGCCGTGGTATTGTTATGCCAGAAGTTCCTACAGAGCTTTTTGTTGAAATGGCGGAAAAAGTTGTTAGACTCAACCAAGAATATATCCCAACCTATGAGAGTGGTGCTACTCTTTATCTTCGTCCATTGCTCATTGGCACAGGTGCTAACGTTGGTGTTAAGCCTTCATCAGAGTATTTATTTATGATTTTTGCAACACCTGTTGGTCCTTATTTCAAGGGAGGTTTCTCTTCTAATCCTTATGTTATTATGCGCGACTTCGACCGTGCAGCTCCTCTTGGTACAGGTATTTACAAAGTAGGTGGCAACTATGCGGCTTCTTTGAAGGCTAACCAATTAGCTCACGAGAAAGGTTATGCTTCCGAGTTCTACCTAGACTCTAAGGAAAAGAAATATGTTGACGAGTGTGGCGCAGCCAACTTCTTTGGCATCAAAGAAAATACTTATGTAACTCCTAAGTCATCATCAATTCTTCCTTCTATCACTAACAAGAGCTTGATGCAAATTGCAGAGGATCTTGGTATGAAAGTAGAGCGTCGTCCTATCCCAGAAGAAGAACTAGAGACTTTTGAAGAGGCAGGTGCATGCGGTACAGCAGCTGTTATCTCTCCTATCTCTCATCTTGACGATCTTGAGACGGGTAAGGTTTATAATTTTGGAGAAAAACCGGGACCATGGTCAACCAAACTATACGAAACCCTTCGTGGCATCCAATACGGTACTGTAGAGGATAAGCACAGCTGGACAAGGGTCGTAATTGAATAACAACATTTTCCCTCCTACCTCACTTTTAAAAGAAGTAGGAGGTGAAAGTTTTTTAAGTTTTAACAATGCCATTACCCACTAAAATACTACTTACTTTTATTTCTCAATGGAATTCCCTTAAAAATATCCAAAAAGCTGCTGAACAAAAAGGAAAAGAGCAGAGTTTTAATGACGAAATAGAAAAGCAAGAACAGATAAATAACGAAGAAGATGATCTTTCTGCGCCCCCAAAACTATTATGACAGAGGCACAACCGATTTCTTTCAATATGATTATGGAGTAGATGACGAGAATAATTAGTTATGGCTTAAAAACTACTTATATATTTGATTTACAGCAAATTATATAGTAAATTATTTACTTATATCTGCAATATTTCTTATCTTTACTGTATAAATCTTGCAGATATTTATATTTAAACGTACATCTAAACAGCTCTCTTTATTCTCTTCTTTGGAGGATATGCTTAATCATAAACATCCTCTTTTCCAACTTAGTCATAAGATTAATTGGCAGACTTTTGATGATGCCTTTTCGCCTTTGTATTGTAGTACAAACGGTCGTCCTAACCATCCTATTCGCTTAATGTGTGGTCTTTTGATCTTAAAACATTTGCATAATGTATCAGATGAAAGTGTTGTTCTACAGTGGAGTGAGAATGCTTACTACCAATACTTTTGTGGGCAATTAGAATTTACTCCCAAAGAGCCGTGCGATGTATCAGAAAAAGTTAGCGTGAAGTTCGCTTTTACAAAATCCACGCTAAAATATAGTTTTTAAGGAACGACTAAATAAGAAAATTATGTAGGAAGTAAACTGCAACCTCCTACATGATTTAAATTATATTTTAACAAGTACATATATCCTTATTTTGATTTCTTAACAAACAGCTTTCCATCAATATAGAACGTTTCATCAGTTAGAGTACAGCTCGTATGTCCTATCGTTAAAACATCCTTATCTACCTTATAAGAATATATTTCGAGTCTTCGAGAAATCTTTGGGTCAGTAGAAATTTAGTGGGGATATCCATATAGTTTAC
>NZ_JH660660.1:396974-1641276 GCF_000262545.1 Prevotella bivia DSM 20514
GGTGTCTACCGAGAAGGACATCATTACGTTTTATAATGAACGTGGAGCGGGTGAAAAGAACTTCGACATACAGAACAATGACTTCGGCTGGTCACATCTTCCATTTTCCTTTATGGCTGAGAACATGGTTTTCATGATGGTTACCGCCATGCTGAAGAACTTCTATCTCTATCTCGTCCGTCATATCAGCGATAAGGTCAAGCCATTGAAAAAGACAAGCAGGCTGAAAGCCTTTATCCTCCATTTTGTCAGCGTGCCAGCAAAATGGGTGAGAACGGGAAGGCAGAACGTTCTGAACCTGTATACAAATAAAACCTACTACTCAGAAGTCTTCCTTGAATAAACAGTATTTCTTTGTGGTTTTAATATTCCCCATTGGTTTGGGTGGGGGATTTTATGCTTAGAAAAAACCCAAGAAACACCGAAGCATCTCATATCAACATATAGAGTCCCAAAAAGACACCTCAACATATAAAATTTTCTCACAAGAAAAAATACTGCGGAATTAAGGTATTTCATTGTCTTATACCTATTGTGTAAAATTTATTAGAAATGGGCAAAAAACTTGTTTCGATAATACCTTTTCCTTTTCTAATTGGAATAACAAAACCATTAGATGTTACATCCTCTATTGGATAATCATCAAAATAAAGTTTTTAAAATTACTTTTTCAAAGGTATTAGTTCTTCTTCTTTTATCAAAAAAAACAAATCAAAGAAATAACACATTTTAAATCTTTTACCTAATCCTTTTATAAATTATTTGGAATTTTACTCAGCAGAATGCACGTAAAACTACTGAAAAAAGCAAAAGAGCAGAATCTTGAGAATTACTTAGAAGAATAAGAACAAATGAACGACGAAGAAGATTATCCACATCCGAATAATCTTACAACTCCTAATTCTTATTCAAAGGAATACAAAGCTGATTTTTCCAATACGACTATCGAAAGCGATGACGAGAATAATTATGATATGAAGAAATAGCACTCAAATTACCCTTTTTCACAGTCTTTTTTATTATCTTTGCCCTAAAGAAAACTAGCCTTACAAGTAAAATCAAAAAAGAATATTCTACTTGTTGCTAGTTTTTCATTGGTCTTAAATTTCTAAACAGAATATTCATTGGAAGCAAATAAGAAAGATAAGCCCTGGGCATGGGTACCCTCACTATATTTTGCAGAAGGATTGCCATACGCTGTTGTAACACTTGTTTCGCTAGTATTTTATCAGCAAATGGGACTATCTGATGCTAAAATAACGTTTTACACTTCATGGTTTTATCTCCCTTGGGTAATAAAGCCCTTATGGAGTCCATTTCTTGATCTTATTAAAACCAAACGGTGGTGGGTTCTTTCTATGGAGATGCTACTAGGTGCTGCTTTTGCTGGGGTAGCTTTCACCATAAACACCTCTTTTTGGCTACAAGCCTCTATCTGCTTTTTTTGGTTATTAGCCTTTTCAAGCGCAACCCATGATATTGCCGTAGATGGTTTCTATATGTTAGGGTTAGACTCAAAAGGTCAAGCTTTTTTTGTCGGAATCAGATCCACTTTCTATCGCATCTCTATGATTGTGGGTAAAGGTGGGCTTGTGGCTTTAGCTGGTATTTTACAAGAAGTAATGAATATAAAACCTGCTTGGGCTTTAGTTTTCTATGCCCTTTCAGGACTATTTATCGGTTTAGGTCTTTATCATAAGGCTATAATGCCAACCCCCAATAGCGACACCAACCACTGCGCCTTGTCGGCTAGCGAACTGATGACAGAGTTTGTAGGAACTTTCACAAGTTTCTTTCGTAAAAAAGAAATATGGATTGCTATAGCGTTTCTACTTTTATTTCGACTACCCGAAGCATTACTGAACCCCATTGCGCCCCTCTTTTTACGCGCAGAAGCAGCTAAGGGTGGATTAGCTCTATCACTTGAAACGTTTGGTGCTATCAATGGTATTGTGGGAGTTGCAGGTTTGTTATTAGGAGGTATTTTAGGAGGTTGGGCTATCAGTAGAGATGGACTAAAACGCTGGCTATGGCCTATGACGATAGCAATAACATTGCCTAATATCGCTTACGTATATTTAGGATTTATCAGACCAGAAAATTTTATCCTTATAAGTACCGCTATTTTTATAGAGAACTTTGGTTACGGATTTGGCTTCAGTGCTTATATGCTTTTCATGCTCCATTTTAGCGAAGGAGAACACAAAACAAGTCATTACTCCTTATGCACAGGCTTTATGGCTCTTTCTATGATGCTACCAAGCCAAATCTCTGGCGTCCTTGCAGATACCCTAGGATACGACTGGTTCTTCGTTTTAGTAATGATAGCATGCTTATTTCCTTTTCTCATCGCAAAGGTCATAAAGATAAAATTTTCAGATTTAGAGTAAAATACAAATATAAAATATAGGATAACATGAAAAAAGAATTAATTGCATCTGTTGCAAGTTTACAACATAATATGGAACAATGGATGGGTGAGCTACATGAACATCCAGAACTTTCTATGAAGGAACATTTCACTTCAAAATACATTGTCGCCAAGGTGAAAGAATGGGGTTACGATGTAGCTGAAGGCATAGGAGGAACAGGTATTGTTGCATCAATGACTGTGGGAAATGGAGAAAAATCGATTGGTTTGAGAGCTGACTTTGATGCTCTACCAATAGCAGAAGACAACAACCTCTGCTACAAAAGCAAACAAGAAGGACTATCCCACCTTTGTGGTCATGATGCTCATAGCACAATGTTGCTAGGAGCTGCCAAATATCTATCAGAACATAAAAACTTCAATGGTACTGTACGCTTGATTTTCCAGCCAGGAGAAGAAACTATGCAAGGAGGTCCTGCTATGATCAAGGATGGGCTCTTCGAACGCTTCCCTGTAGATGCTGTCTACGGTATGCATAATATGCCAGGACTAGCATTGGGTAAGTTCTTTTTCTGTGAAAACGAAACAATGGCAGCAGTTGACAACTGGGAAATTGAGCTAACAGGAAAAGGCTCACATGGATCAATGCCAGAATTAAGCATCGACCCTCTAGTATGTGGCGCATCTTTAGTAATGGCTTTACAAACAATTGTAAGTAGAAACGTGTCTCCATGGAAGAACACAGTGGTTAATGTGGGTGCTTTCCAAGCTGGTGTTGCAGGTAATGCTGTGCCACAGAAAGCCATACTAAGACTTAGCATACGTAATATGGACTCTGAGGTTAGAACCTTTGTCCTAGACAAAATTCGTTCTATTACCAAAGCCCAAGCCGAATCGTTTGCTTGCGAATACGAAATAAGAGAAGGAGTAGCTGGCACCGTATTGATCAACACACCAGAGAATACAAAGTGGGCAGCAAGTGTAGCACGTCAAACTTTTGGTGAGGATCAGGTGGACGAGCATTTACATCCTTATATGGGTAGTGAAGATTTTGCTTTTATGCTAAAGGAAAAGGTCGGTAATTATTGTATGATAGGCAATGGAGACACTATGATGGTACACCACCCTAAATATGTTTTCAACCAGCAATTACTATCTCGCGGTGCTA
The DNA here is from genome assembly GCF_000262545.1 of Prevotella bivia DSM 20514. Lineage (GTDB taxonomy): Bacteria > Bacteroidota > Bacteroidia > Bacteroidales > Bacteroidaceae > Prevotella > Prevotella bivia. Next base: position 400,514 of record NZ_JH660660.1, read on the forward strand.
CCTATTGGGTTTCACTAGTAGAAGAGTATTTGAAATAAATGGAAGATGACACATCTCCTAAAAAATAATAAGGGAACCACTTACAATGGCTAAAAATAAAGACACCTAAAAAAATCTTTGATAGTTTTTTAGGTGTCTTACTTATTAGATAAGTCTTTACCTTACTAAATATCCTCATTGGGGAGTTTTACAAGTAACAACTCTATGAGTCTTGGCAAGGCGTAATTGCTTATTTCTCCAGTCTTTACCCATAGATAATCGGAAGGTAATGCTGGCTTAACATTAGCTACCCAGAGGTGTAAATCGGCATAGATAATCTGATGGGTAAGGATATGTTTGACATTACTACATATTTTTGTTGAAATCTCAGAAAACTTTGACTGAACTTCCTTGGGAATTATCGAAACTTGTGGCAACTCCCATAACCCCTGCCAAATATCACCTGCACCTCGTTGATGGATTGCTATCTCATCATTATATTTAATATAGACATAATCAAAACGACGCTCACGCTGTTTAATTTTCTTACTTTTAACAGGTAAACTTCCAACGTGTCCTAGCCTGAAAGCCACACAAGTTTCTAACAAGAGACATCGACTACAATTGGGCGATGCTGGTGTGCATTGGATAGCACCAAAATCCATAATGGCTTGGTTGTAGATGCCAGGTTTATCGAGTGCTATTAGTTCTTGAGCAAGTGCAGCAAACTCTTTTTTGCCTGCAGTAGTATCAATAGGTGTATCAATACCAAAATAACGTGAAAGAACACGATAAACATTACCATCAACCACTGCAACTGGCTCATTAAAGGAGATAGAAGCAATGGCTGCGGCTGTATAATCGCCCACTCCTTTCAACTGCTTAAGTGCTTGATAATTATTGGGAAATTTTCCCAAAGCCTTCACTTGTTGCGCCGCTTTATGAAGATTGCGAGCACGAGAGTAATACCCTAGTCCTTGCCAAGCCTTCAAGACATCATCTTCCGACGCATCTGCAAGTTGCTCTACTGTAGACCATTGGTGCATAAATTTTTCCCAATAGCTCCACCCTTGATTAACACGTGTTTGCTGAAGAATTATTTCACTCAACCAAACAGCGTAAGGATCTTTGGTAGCACGCCAAGGTAATTCTCTTCCATGCTCAGAGAACCATTGTAAAAGTATCGATGCAAAACTCATAGGAACAAAGTTAGTGCAAATGAGTGAAATATGAAAGTTTGCGTTCAAATATTTCCGAATGCAACCTAACTTATAAAAAGGTAGTTAAAAAGTAGAAAACATTAAGAATAATGTCAATAAAATATTAGCTAAATAGCTTTAGTTTACTATTTTTGTACCCATTAAAGAATAAAACGATTTAGAGATTATAATTAGCTAAACAATGAAAATTAAAACATTAATAAGCACTTTGATTATTGCCAGTGCTTCAACATCTATGACTTCTTGTTCAACAAGCAAATCGGCATTTAACGACTTGCAAAACTTTTCCACCCAAATAGAAACTAGAGGACAATATTATGATGCCCACGATTGGAAGAAAGCCGTTAAGAAGTTTGGAAAAATTCGTAAGAATATTTCTAAGCATGAGTACACGGTTGCTGAACGTACACGTATAGGAAAACTAGAAGGTAAAGTTGTAAAGGATATGGCAAAAGGCATGAAAGATGGAGTTACCAATCATATCCTAGGGATAGCCAGTGAAATTCAAGGCATTATGGACGAGTTAGGTTTCGGCAAGTAACGACTTTCATATTTGCTTATATTAGATTTGCTTATACTATAATAAAGAGAATAAGTTTTGGGCAGACTGGCTATACTTATCTCCTCTACTTTTTTTGATAATATACTAGGACTACAAGAAATGATATTTCTCACTCATTAAGCATACTATACAAATGAATATAATCGGAATTACAGTTCAAATCAGCTTTACTTGTTAATGAAAAAACGCTACCTTCATTGCTTCGTACCAATCTTAATTTAACTCTTAACATTATTTGTTTCAACCTCCTACCCTTTTTTGATATAAAAATTCCATTTCCTCACTCGGAATTAGTAACTTTGCATATAAAATCCCAAAAGAGCATATAAAATGTCTGGAACAAAGGAAATTAAAACCGCTTTGATCTCGGTTTTTCACAAAGATGGTCTTGACGACTTGTTAGCAAAGTTAAACGAAGAGGGTGTTAAGTTTCTTAGCACTGGTGGTACACAAACTTTTATCGAATCACTTGGTTACGAATGTACAAAGGTTGAAGATATTACTTCCTATCCGTCAATTCTCGGCGGCAGAGTAAAAACACTTCACCCTCGTATCTTTGGTGGTATTTTGGCACGCCGTGATAACAAAGATGATCAGGCACAAATGAGAGAATACGAAATCCCTTCTATCGATCTCGTTATTGTAGACCTATATCCATTTGAGCAGACCGTGCTTAGTGGTGCTCTTGACGATGAAATTATCGAGAAGATTGACATTGGTGGAATCTCTCTAATACGTGCTGGAGCCAAGAACTTCAAGGATGTTGTCATCGTACCTAGTAAGGCAGAGTATCCTGTTCTACTTCAATTACTTAATAAAAACGGTGCCGTAACCGACTTGGAAGACAGAAAAACCTTTGCCGAGCGCGCTTTTGCAGTAAGTAGTGGGTATGATACAGCTATTCATAATTGGTTTGCAAAGTAATTAAGAAAGCGTTTAAAACGAAAAATAAAAATCAAACTATAATAAATGGGACTATTTTCATTTATCCAAGAGATAGCAATGGATCTTGGAACAGCTAACACAATTATTATCAGTGATGATAAGATTATTGTTGATGAGCCCTCAGTTGTAGCACTCGACCGTCGTACTGACAAGATGATTGCTGTGGGTGGCGATGCAAAGATGATGTACGAAAAGGAGCACCCTAGTATCCGTACTATCCGTCCACTTCGTGATGGTGTTATTGCCGATTTCTCTGCTTGTGAGAAGATGATGCGTGGACTTATCAAGATGGTACACAGCGGTAATCGCTTCTTTTCTCCAACACTCCGTATGGTGATTGGTGTACCCTCTGGTTCTACAGAGGTGGAACTTCGCGCTGTTCGTGATTCTGCCGAACGGGCTGATGGTCGTGATGTATATTTGATATTCGAGCCAATGGCAGCCGCACTAGGTATGGGACTTGATGTAGAAGCACCTGAAGGCAATATGATTGTTGATATTGGTGGTGGTAGCACAGAGATTGCCGTAATTTCTTTAGGTGGTATTGTTTGTAACAACTCAATCCGTGTGGCTGGCGATGAGCTAACAGCCGATATTCAAGAATATATGAGTCGCCAACATAACGTAAAGGTTTCTGAGCGTATGGCTGAACGTATCAAACTACATGTAGGATCTGCCTTAACCGACTTAGGTGAAGAAGCACCTGAAGATTACGTTGTTCACGGTCCTAACCGTATTACAGCACTTCCTATGGAAGTACCTGTATGTTATCAAGAAATTGCTCACTGCTTAGATAAAACGGTGGCAAAGATTGAGAATGCAGTACTTTCTGCACTTGAAGGAACTCCTCCTGAACTTTATGCTGATATCGTTAAGAATGGTATCTATTTAAGTGGTGGTGGCGCATTGCTACGTGGCATCGATAAGCGATTGACAGATAAGATAAATATTCCTTTCCATATTGCAGAAGATCCATTGCATAGCGTAGCAAAAGGTGCTGGTATAGCATTGAAAAATGTAGATCGTTTCTCTTTCTTGATGAGATAAGATATATTAGCGCATAGATGCACAATCTAACAGAATTTCTTGCAAAGTATAAGCATTGGTTCTTATTCATAGTCTTAGAAATATTAAGTTTGATATTATTGTTTCGCTTTAATGATTATCAAGGTAGCGTGTGGTTTACTACAGCTAATTATATTGGCGGGTCAATGTATGAAACAAGTTCTAAGATAAGCACTTTCTTTACCCTAGGCAGGGTAAATGAGGAGCTTACACAGCGCAACCTTTTATTGGAGCGAGAAAACAAAGAACTGTATGCGAAATTATACGATCAAACAAAGGATACTGCCTACCTCAAACGTGGGCAGTATCGTTTCCTTACGAAGTATCGAATGGTATTAGCTAAAGTTGTGGACAATTCTGTAAACAAAACGGATAATTTTATAACGATAAACAAAGGAACATCCGATGGAGTGCATAAGGACATGGGTGTAGCATGTGGTAACGGTGTTGTTGGTATTGTGTATCTTGCTGGCAGTCATTACTCTGTGTTAATACCCGTACTCAATTCTAAGTCGAATATTAGTTGTTCCATTCAGGGACATAATTACTTTGGCTACTTACATTGGAATGGCGGATCAAGCGATGTTGCTTACCTCGATGATGTCCCACGCCATGCGAAGTTCAAGCTAGGCGACAGAGTGGTTACAAGTGGATATTCATCAGTGTTCCCTGCTGGTGTTCTTGTAGGTAAGATCAAGCATGTTTATAATTCAGAAGACGGCTTATCCTACCGTTTAGCTATCAAACTTTCTACCGACTTTGGTAATCTGCGCGATGTTTGTGTGATCAATGATGCCTCCATTAAGAAGAAGCAAGAAATAATGCAAGCAGCACTCGACTCTATCAAACCACTTGAAGGACAAGGTTCTACACAAAAGGCAAATTAATAACAATGGATGTCAACTTCTTTAAAAAGTTAGGATGGTCTATTGTACTCATCCTCTTACAGGTGTTCGTACTCAACCACGTCCACCTATTTGGCATTGCTACACCATTATTATATATATACTTTATCGTTCAGTTTCGTCGCAATTATCCACAATGGGGTATGATGCTTTGGGCGTTTGTTATGGGCTTATTCATTGATATGTTCTCAAATACGCCAGGTGTATCATCGTTTTCGCTTACATTTTTAAGTGCCATCCAACCTTTCGTTTTATCGTCTTTCACTTCTCACGAAAGTGCAGAAGAGTTAAAACCATGTATAGACAGCCTTGGGTTTGGCAAATATTTATGGTTTGTCCTTATTCTTACTTTCATTTATTGTGTCGTATTCTTCTCACTTGATATGTTCTCATTTTTCAATTTATTGGAATGGGGAGCTTGTATCTTGGCTAGTACGCTGCTTACTATAGTATTAATTCTTGTAATAGAGAACGTAAGAAGACGATAAATGAAAAATTACGATTTTGAAAAACGTCGATTAGTATTAAGTGCGGTAGCTATTGGCATTGTACTTATTTACATTATACGCCTATTCGCACTTCAAATAGCTAGCGACGACTATCGAAAAAGTGCTGATTCTAATGCCTTTCTTAAAAAAATAGAGTTTCCCTCACGCGGTCTTATCACCGATCGTAAAGGAAAGTTGCTCGTTTATAACCAGCCTGCCTATGATATTATGGTGGTCATGAACGAAGAAAAAGGGCATCTTGACACACTAGATTTTTGTAAAGCCCTGAATATTACCAAGGAGTTTTTTATTCAGCGTATGAAGGACATTAAAGACCGCAATAAAAACCCTGGCTATTCGCGTTTTTCGCAACAACTTTTCCTCGGACAAGTAAAAGACAAAGAGTTTAGTGCCTTTCACGAACGGCTCTATCGATTTCCAGGTTTTTATATCCAGCGTCGTAGTATTCGTGCCTACCAACGCCCCATAGGTGCGCATATATTAGGTGATGTTGCAGAAGTAAATCAAGCCGATGTTGAGAAAGATGAGTATTATCAACCTGGCGATTACATCGGTAAAATGGGGGTGGAACGTGAATACGAAAAAGAATTGCGCGGACGCAAAGGAGTACAAATTCTTCTTCGTGATGCCCATGGACAAATACAAGGGCGCTATCAAGATGGGAAATTTGATCAAAAGCCTATACCCGGAAGTGATATTCAGCTAGGGCTTGATGCCGACCTTCAACTATTGGGTGAACGCTTAATGGAAGGAAAATTAGGTGCTATTGTTGCTATCGAACCTAAAACAGGTCAGATCCTTGCTATGGTATCATCTCCAACATTTGATCCGAGAGAGATGATTGGCAAACTACGTGGTAAGACACAACATACGCTTATGCTTGATCCTGCTAAGCCACTACTTAATCGTGCCATTATGGGACAGTACCCCCCTGGATCAACATTCAAAACGAGTCAAGCAGTAACCTATTACACAGAAGGAATTATCTCTGACTCTACCCGTTATGCTTGCCACCATGGCTTCTATTTCAAAGGACTACACCTTGGTTGCCATGCACACGCATCTCCCCTATCTCTAGTTCCAGCACTCGGAACCTCTTGCAACGCTTACTTCTGTTGGGGGCTATACCACATGCTTTCCAACCGTAAACGTTACAAAAATCTCGATGATGCTATGACTGTTTGGCGCAACTATATGGTATCAATGGGGTTTGGTTATAAGCTTGGCATAGACCTTCCTGGTGAGAAGCGCGGCATGATCCCAAATGCTCAATTTTACGATCATGCGTTTAAAGTATGGAACCCTCTAACGGTGATATCTATTTCCATTGGGCAGGGTGAAGTGAATTTAACACCACTTCAGATTGCTAATCTTGGGGCTACTATCGCTAACCGTGGTTATTACATAACACCGCATGTTGTACGAAAGATACAAGGACGTCGTCTTGACAAGAAATATACAGAGCGCCACCGCACTATGGGTAGTGTAAAATCCTATGAACGTGTTGTCCTTGGAATGCAGGCTTCTGTTAATAATGGAACTTGTGCTGGCGCTCCACATCCTGGCTATACATTAGCGGGAAAGACTGGTACCGCCCAAAACCGTGGTAAAGACCACTCTGTGTTTATGGGCTTTGCACCAGTGGAAAATCCTAAGATAGCTATTGCCGTATATGTAGAGAATGGTGGTTTCGGTGCTGTTTATGGTGTGCCTATCGGTGCATTGATGATAGAACAATACATCAATGGTAAGCTAACACCTGGCGATATGGCTAAAGCCGACCAAATACAAAAACGACATATAGCCTACTCGTTCAAGCGTCCACTCACAAAGTCTGACTCGCTACGCCTTGACTCTATCAAACGCGTTACCCAAATAAAAGACTCACTAAAGCAGGTAAAAGAAAAGCAGATGATAGAAGAAATTAAAAAAGCCAAGGAAGAGAAAGCAAAACTTGATGCCGAAAAGCAAGAAAAGAAGAAGCCACAAATGCCCAATGATCCTATTATCCGTCCAGAAACAGACGAAAGTGTGATAAAGGAAAAAGGCGATGACCACAAGAAGGACAAAAAGCCTACTGATGAAGAAAAAAAATAAAAAAATAACAAACCGTGCCAAATAATTATTCAGCCGACAGACAACCTGGAGTACTTCGCTCCCTTGATTGGTGGACAATATGCATCTATATTGCCCTACTCATCTTTGGATGGGTGAGTGTGTGTGGTGCTAGCTATACCTATGGAGATACCGAAATATTCTCGCTATCATCACGTTCAGGTATGCAGATTATTTGGATTGGCACGTCCGTCTGCCTTGGATTTGTTATCTTAATGATGGACGACCGTTTCTTTGACACCTTCGCCTACATTGTTTATGGGCTATTGGTATTACTACTCTTTGCCACTATCTTCAACCCGCATAGCATTAAGGGATCAAGGTCTTGGCTTGTTTTAGGACCCTTACGCCTGCAACCAGCCGAGTTTGCTAAGTTTGCCACAGCCCTAGCCATTGCCAAATTTATGTCAGTCTATGGCTTCACAATGAAAAATCGCAAGCATTTTATGATTGCTTGTGGTATCATCTTCTTACCTATGCTCTGCATCGTGGGACAACGTGAAACAGGATCAGCCCTAGTTTACCTCTCTTTCTTCTTTATGTTCTATCGTGAAGGTATGCCTGGTTCGTTCCTTTTTACTGGAGTAGCCATGATTATTTACTTTGTTGTGGGTATAAAATATGAGAATGTGATGTTATGGGATACCCCAACCTCTGTGGGAAAATTCATTGTTTTATTCCTTGTTCAGCTATTCTCTACTTCCATGATATGGGTATATTTAGGCGATACGAAAAAAACAAAACGTCTACTAGCTTATGTCTTTGGCATTACTTTAATAGCTGTTTTATTCTCTGAATTTGTAATACCGTTTGATATTGTTTGGGTGCAACTCATCCTTTCGGCTGGTGTTATAGGATATTTTATCTATAATGGGCTCAACTCGCGCTTTCCTCATTTCTTTTATATTTCTCTCTTTGCGCTAGGATCAATAGCCTTCTTCTATTCTGCCGACTATGTACTCAATGATGTGATGCAACCTCACCAACGTGTGCGTATCAATGTACTTCTAGGCTTAGATGAAGATTTGGCTGGTGCAGGCTACAATGTGCATCAAAGTGAAATAGCCATAGGATCAGGAGGATTACGAGGTAAAGGTTTCTTAAATGGCACACAAACAAAGCTAAAATTTGTACCAGAACAAGACACCGATTTCATATTCTGTACTGTAGGCGAAGAAGAAGGATTCTTAGGATCTGCCTCTGTGTTGGTACTCTTCTGCTGCCTTATCCTTCGCTTGATGTATATCTCCGAACGACAACCGTTCAAGTTTGGACGCGTATATGGCTATTGTGTAGCTGGAATTTTCTTCTTCCACCTCTTTATTAATGTGGGAATGGTACTCGGACTAACCCCTGTCATAGGTATCCCACTTCCCTTCTTTAGCTATGGTGGTTCCTCTCTATGGGGCTTCACCTTACTCCTCTTTATCTTCCTTAGAATTGATGCTGGAAGAAATTTGATTAGGCAGTAAGCAACAAAATGTAAGCATATCAAGACTATCAAATATCCCTACTTTTACTATTGTTCTTATGAAACCAAAAAAATCAGGGACTAAGTCCATCCCTGGAATTAGCCCCCTACGTTTAATCTATGAATAATAACCTAAAATAAACAAAAACTCTTCTCTATTATGCGAAAGCTATTGTTAGTCCTGCCATCACAATCGAAACCATAGACATCAACTTAATTAAGATGTTCAATGAAGGACCAGATGTATCTTTAAAAGGATCACCAACGGTATCACCCACAACTGTAGCCTTATGGCATTCAGAGCCTTTACCACCAAAGTTACCCTCTTCAACATATTTCTTAGCATTATCCCAAGCACCACCAGCATTAGCCATAAAGACTGCAAGCGTGAAACCTGCCGATAAGCCTCCTACTAACAAGCCCATAACACCTGCTACACCAAGCACGCAACCTACTAGGATTGGAATGATAATAGCCAACAATGAAGGGAAAATCATTTCTTGCTGAGCCGACAAAGTAGATATTTCTACACAGCGACCATAATCAGGTGTGCCTGTACCCTCAAGGATACCCTTGATTTCGCGGAACTGACGACGAACCTCAGCAACCATCTTACCAGCAGCACGACCTACAGCTCCCATTGTCAAACCACAGAACAAGAATGCAGCCATAGCACCTACGAACGCACCTACTAGCACCTTAGGGTTCATCAAGTTTACCTGGAAGTAGTTCATAAAGTCAGGAATTGTAGCCTGAGTAGCATCAATTGTTTTACCAGTTAAGTCTGTCATAGTATCACCTACACGATGCATAGCAATTTTGATTTCTTCTATATAAGAAGCCAATAGTGCTAAAGCTGTTAGTGCAGCAGAACCAATAGCGAAGCCTTTACCTGTTGCAGCAGTAGTGTTGCCTAGAGCATCAAGCGCATCTGTACGTTGACGTACCCCTTCACCTAGTTCGCTCATTTCGGCATTACCACCTGCATTATCGGCAATAGGACCATAAGCATCAGTAGCTAGGGTGATCCCCAATGTAGAAAGCATACCTACTGCAGCAATACCAATACCATAAAGACCTATCTGAATACTTTGTGCGCTCATTGACATATCAAAACCGTTAGCACAGAGGAAGCTCATCATTATAGCTACAGAAATAGTGATAACAGGAATACATGTTGAGATCATACCCGTACCAATACCTTTTATAATAACAGTAGCAGCACCAGTGCTTGAGGCTTCTGAAATATCTTGAGTTGGCTTATAACTTTGTGATGTATAGTACTCTGTAGCCTGTCCGATAATGACACCAGCAGCCAAACCACTTAGTACAGAGAAACTGATACCCAACCAATTGTCTATTTGCAACCAATAAAGTACTCCGAATGATGCAAACGCTATCAACACTGCAGCAGTATTAGTACCTAAACCCAACGAACGAAGTAAGTCCTTCATAGAAGCTCCTTCCTTTGTACGTACAAGGAATATACCTAGCAAACTCAAAAATACACCAATAGCAGCAATCAACATAGGAGCTATAACTGCCTTCATCTGCATTTCACCAGAACTCAAGAAAGCTGTAGCCCCAAGAGCTGCTGTTGAAAGGATAGATCCACAATAACTTTCGTATAGATCGGCACCCATACCAGCCACATCGCCTACATTATCGCCTACGTTATCTGCAATAGTAGCAGGATTACGTGGGTCGTCCTCTGGAATATTAGCCTCAACCTTACCTACTAGATCGGCACCCACATCGGCTGCCTTTGTATAGATACCACCACCCACACGTGCAAACAAAGCTTGTGTAGACGCACCCATACCGAAAGTTAACATAGTGGTGGTAATAGTAATCAAAGCAGTATTATCACCATGATAAAAATAAGTAAGAACAATAAACCAAAGAGCAATATCTAGCAAGCCGAGACCTACCACTACTAATCCCATAACTGCGCCAGAGCGGAAAGCTACTTTCAAACCACGATCCAAACTCTGACGAGCAGCATTTGCAGTACGAGCACTAGCATAAGTGGCTGTCTTCATACCAAAGAAACCAGCTAAGCCCGAAAATAAACCACCAGTAAGAAATGCAAATGGAACCCAAGGGTTTTGAGCATTAAAACCATAAGCCATAATAGCAAAAACGATTGCTAAGATAACGAAAACGATACCCACCACTTTGTATTGTTGCTTCAGATAAGCCATCGCACCCTTGCGAACATATAGAGCGATTTCGGCCATACGTGGGGTACCCTCTTCTTCTGTCATCATATTGCGGAAGAAGAACCATGCCATTACCAATGCACAAATGGAGGCAATTGGTATTAGCCAAAAAACAGAAGGTATATATTCCATTCTTGTATTGTTTGTTAGTTAACAGTAATTGTTTAGATTTCTGGACGCAAATATACTAGAAATCTGTATTTTTAAAAAACATTTTAGAATATTTTTATCACTGCGTTAATATCGTTTAACTAAAAAGGCACCTTTTCGTCTCTAATATTACACCGTGTGCGAAAACAATCTTTTTATAGTAACATTAAGTTAGACTAAATGAGTAATAACTCATTATAACTTTACAAAATGTAAGATATATAGCTAATTCTACAACATATAACTTCGCATAAATTACCTATATTCAATTCATAGTATTTTCACAAGCTCATATTGATAACATATTGTTAATATAATCATGTTTTGCAAGTGAAAGCTATATTCTTTTGTAAAAACAAAAAGAGAAATAACAACTTGTTATATATAAAGAAACATACTCTCAAGGAAGAATTTACTTTTGATAGTTTTCGTAAGCCTCTTCTACTGAGCCATAGAGCAATAATAATTTCTTTGCAGTACCATATTCTATTCCGAGCAGTTCTTGAAGCATATGGGTACCACGATCAACAAGTTTCATATTGGTAAGCTGCATATTCACCATTTTATTACCCTTTACACGCCCCAATCGGATCATTGTTGCTGTAGAAATCATATTGAGGATCATCTTCTGTCCTGTACCCGATTTTAGGCGCGAGCTACCTGTAACATACTCTGGTCCTACAATCATCTCAATAGCTATGTCGCTAACCTTACTCATTGGCGAGTCTGGATTGCTAGTAATACAAGCAGTAAGAATACCATGTGCTTGTGCCTCACGTAAAGCACTAATAACATAAGGTGTAGTTCCCGAGGCTGCAATGCCAATGACAACATCCTTTCCTGTGACATTATGATCGGTCAGCTCGTCCCATCCCTTACCTTCTTTATCTTCTGCGCTCTCCACAGCATTACGCAATGCGGTGTCGCCTCCTGCTATCAAGCCATAGAAAAGCGTTTTAGGAACACCAAAAGTAGGTGGTATTTCTGACGCATCAAGCACACCTAAGCGCCCACTAGTACCTGCTCCTATGTAGAAAACACGACCTCCTTTGCGCATACGTAGCACGATTTCGTCCACCAACTTAGCGATTTGTGGAATACATTTTTGCACAGCTACAACCACTTTCTTATCTTCTGCGTTCATCTCTGTCAGAATATCGGTTACCGACTTCTGCTCTAAATCGTTGTAGAGGGATGATTGCTCTGTTATTTTTTCAAACATAATATAAGTTGAGGATTGAGGTAGTATTGGCAGGGTCTTACTTTAACCGTATAGCCTTACTAAGTCCCATTAATTCCACATTTAGCGTATCGCCTTTGGTTGGAGCGTAATAGATTTGTTCGTAGTCATTGGCACTTACGGAGACTTGTCCACCTCCTGTTAGGTAAAGTACACCTATGTGAGACTCTTCGGTTGCAAACGAAGTGGACATATACCCTGCATCGGGCTGAGAGTAATCTACTACCAAGAGATAAAGCGTTCCTACTGTAGAGTGGTTTAAAAAGCAGCTCTCGTCATCCACGTTCACACGCAACGTGTCAAACGTACAATGGCTAAAAGTAACGCCAAAGCTATCGGTGTAAACGAGAGAGGCTACCTTCAGTCCTTTGATAGTAAGGTTAGTACACTCCGACCAACGCATATCTCTCTGTTTAATGTGCTTTAATAACGTTGCCGCACTCATCTTAAAGGTAAGAGGATAAGAATGTGTTTCATAGTCTCCAAGCTTTGTTTTTATAAGATTCTGATCATCATTATCGAGTTTTGGAGTTTTCTTTGTGGAGAGAACTAGATTATAATTATCGGCTGCTTTCTTAAAAGTATCGGTGTAATCGAAACTACTTACACAGTTCTTGGTTGTTAGCTTCAATACTTCTGCTGGGAAAATAATGTCTATTCCTTTTACAGCCTCGTCAATAACGATAGTAGCTTCGCAAGTATAGCCTCCGTATTTTATGTCGTATTCACTAGTCGTTGGATTAATGTCCATGCGCAAACTACTGCTGGCAGGCAAATGAACGAGTTTTTCTACGTCCACATTCAGCACTGTACCAATTGGCTTTGCATTATTAATCATTGGGAATATCACCCAAAAGGCATAAGAAAGGATTACACTAGCAATTACCCATTTTGTTGTCTTTTTCATCTTTTTTCCTCCTCTTGATCAATAGTGATCGATTACTTCTAGTTCCTTTAAGCGGCGACAAGACAACCAATAGTTGAGCAAGGTTTGCCCAATGAGCCACACCTTTGTTACCACAATGGCTACCTTTTCCTGACTATCAGTGCCGTCATACCATGGTGATGATACTGTTACCATAAGCATAATAAAGACAATAGCCCCCACAAAGACTGTAACACCTGTAGCCAAAATGGGGTGTTTGGGGAAGAAATAACAACCCAAAACAAACCATGACACGAAGAAAGGATAGAAGTACCATGCCATTTGGGGGATGCCCGTCTCGCTGAACACATTCACATAGCGCACATAAGGATAGGCTGAAAATGCAAGCACGCGCAAGGTATCTGCCACATAAAAGCACACGGCAAACACTACGACAAAGCCTAATACATAGATGAGCCAGCGGCTTAACCACATCTCTAGCGTGCTAACAGGGGTGGTAAGCACATGAATTCTACCACCTTTCTGCTGTCCATCGGTAAACATCTGAGTAGCACTGATGCTACCACCCACTAAGCATATCAAGGCGGAAAATAGGATAATATCGTTTTTTGCATAGTCAGTTGACACATAAGCTAACGAAACATCATCATAGTTGATAAATGCCACCCAAAACTCTATAACAAGCAAAATGCCAAAGAGAACACCTACCGCAAGGGCTAGTCTGCGCCAACGCTCATGCCACAATTTACGGAGATATGCCTTGAAGCGTAGGAAGCTAAAGAGGTCGTTTTGTATATTAATCATGATGTGCCTCCTTTCCTTTCACAGCCTTCTCAAAGAATACTTCTAAGTTAATATGATCGTCGGTGAGTTCGCCACTAAGGGCTTGTTGTTCATAGATTTGTGAAGCAGAACAGTTGCAAAGTAGTTCGTTTCTATCTATCAATAAGATATGATCTAGCACGGCTTCAATATCTTTCACTTGATGAGTAGATACGATGAAAGTGCGATCGGGTGCTATTCCTTTTCCCAGAAACTCACGAAATTGCCGCTTACCTACGATGTCTAATCCGTTGGTAGGTTCGTCCATTAGCAAAATTTTGGTATGTGTAGCCATAGCAAAACTCATAAAAATCTTTTTGCGTTGGCCTAGAGAAAGTCCGCCTAAACTTACATCTACCGTCATACCAAAGGAGGCTAAGTAAGCATCCATATCTTCACGCGAGAAGCGAGGATAAAATACGGCATTGTCGTCTATATATTGTAGGAGAGTTACCGAAGGGAGTTCAAATTCGTCAGGCACAAGGAATATCTCTCGCATCACAGATGGTTTACGATCGCGTACCACCTTATTATCGAGCCATGCGCCACCCTTATCGGGTGTTAGCAAACCTGCCATTATATATAATAAGGTACTCTTTCCCGCACCATTCGAACCCAAGAGCCCATAGATATGTCCCTCGTCAAAGTGTAGCGAGAAATCCTCAAAAACCGCATCATGGTGACTGGGGTAACAGAAAGTTAAATTGTTTAGTTCGATCATACCAGTAGCTTTTATGAATGGTAATTATAATACGCAAAGCTGTCGAATGGCCTAAGCAGCACTACAGCTTGGGCGAATGCTACTTACCATAGGCAAAGATAATCATTATTTTTATAAAATGCTATTAATCAAACAATAATCATATAAAAAATAATTTTGGTTCTTCCGAAATGTGGAGTGAAGAACCATAAAAACTAAATTTGTCCCCAAAATACAACGATTTAGAGTGCAGCGGATTTCTTATACCGAACTCAGGTTTATATATGTAAAATATATTCACAAGACATCACCTTTTACGTTTGAAACGATGATGTTTTACTCCATAAAACATTATCGTTTACATAGCAAAACATCATCTTTTACACTGCAATACATAATGTTTTGCGAGCGTAAAAGATGATGTTTTGTTTTTGTGTTAACTATTTTTACTAAGAAAATAAGTCTATCTTCTAGTAGAAACAGCCTATTTTATGTGCTTAGAAAGCAAACTGAACACGTGCTTGAACAGAGTGGAAGTTCTTATCGTATGGATACATATCCTTGTTGAGGTGATGATAGGTATAGTCTAACATTACCTGTGCAAACTTGTTAAAGCTATAGTTGGCCCCAATGGTGTAAGAATAGATATTGCCACCACCAACACTTGTTGCACCCGTACCTGGCCAGTCTTGCATATAACCAGCAGCATAATACTGACCACGACCAGCGTTGAAGTATTCGCCAGCAGTAAGGTCGTTTAAGCCAGTATAGTTGAAGCGAGCTACGATTTCGAGCGATTTACCGTCAAGACCTTTCAAAAGTCCTTCCTTGCTATCATATTTATAAGGGCTACCAAAGATTTTATAACCTGCTTCTACATAACCTCCGTGGAAGTTGTTAGAACGAAGTTTGTTAGCTTTCTCCCATAGAGCTAAATCGCCCCAACCATCAATAGTGTTTTGTGCATCAATGAATAGAGATTGGCTATCGCGTTTCTTTGTAACGTGTTTGTACAAGTATTCGCCACGAACGAACAAGTTTTCGTTGTGGTAAAGAGCTTCAGCACCAAAGTCGATAACATTATTTGCCCATGGCAACTCTGCTGATACAAACTGCTGGTCTTCGTCAACGTAGGTTTCGAGGGTCTGACCTAGCTTCAAAGTTTTCTTCAAAACATCCTTGGTAACTTCGCCACCACCGATGTGAGCAAAACGAGCATTCACACCAACGTGCAATGTTTGGTTATCGTCAGCGATAGGACGATAGAGGTAACGACCTGCAACGGTGAAGCCATTGAAACCTGCATCGATCTTATTGTACTGATTTTCGGTGAATACACCTTGATAAGCCATAAACTTCTTGCTGTTGTAACGGTAGCTAACACCTAGTTCACGACCTTCGCCAAGCGCATTGGCAGAACCAGGACGAGAGATGAAGTGATAACTTCCTAGAGAGGTGTTGCGAGCCATTGATCCAGCAGGATCGTTGTAATAACCTACCTTTACAGAGTGAGTATCGCCCTTTTGAGCCTCTTTGTTATACTCCAAGAAGATGTTTTTTTGGCTGAACTTACCACCACCGAAGCCAAAGTCGGCATAGAAATACCAATCTTGATATTTTAAAGAAGTACGGATGCGAGCATCAGAGATAGTACCGCCCGACTGTAATGGTGTGAAATCAGAGTGGTAAACAGCACCATCTGCCATAAAGCGAGCACCTACAGTGAAATGTAAGTCTTGTTCATCTTTATCAATAGTGAGGTTTGGCTTTGTATCAAAATCTTGAGCTGTAGCGGTAATTGCTAACAATGCTGCAATAGATGTCAAAAATATTTTTTTCATAATGATAATTCTATCTTAAAGTTTTTAATAACAAGGATTACTTAGTATAGCCTAAACGATCGAGTGTAGCGGCAGCATCAGGTACAGTAGAAGGTGCTTGAGAGTTGTCGTAAGTCTGACCAGGATGGAATGGGTTAGGCAATTTTGCGTTGCAACGCAAGCCACTCTCAATCATAAACTTCAATGACAATTCAGAACGGTTTGTAAAGAAGCCATCCATATAAATAGGTTGGTTAGACTCTTTTGAGAATGTAGTATGTGCTGTAGCAGGGATAGTTACACGCAACAAGTCGTCGAACTCGGTTTCAAGGCCATAGTTATAAGTGCCTAAATATTTAGCCATCTGAGCATAAGAGTCGAAAGAGTATGGGTGATTTATCATACCACTCTTACGGATCATATATGCTTGCCAAGGCGCATTCATTTCAGGATAGTCGTTTGGTTTGCCAGAGATAGAAGGACCTATAATGTGTGCACCGTTGTCTTGTGCCCACTTGATGAAAGCTGCATAACCAGTAGGTGTGGTGTAAGCAAGGTCGGTAGCATAAGCAGGCGTACTAGTCCAAAGTAAGTAACACATAGGCACCTTACCCTTAAATACATCGTTAGCACGCTTCAAAGCATCGAAAGAGAAGGTTTGAAGAATTACCTTACCATTGGTGTTACCTACATTTACCTTACCATTTTTATAGAAAGCTGTCTCGGTAGCAGGCTTGGTAATGATGTTCCAACCTTGCTGATCGAGTACGTCGTAAACACGTTTTTCCATATTAGCAGGGTTTTCCCAGCTTTCCTTAAACTCGATGTAAATACCTGGACGGTTCTTGGTATCTTGTGGATCTTGCTCGTAAGCATTCGCAAAATCGTATTCTACAAAGTCCATATACTTAGCATTGTACTCGCCTTTAGCCTTGATTTTTTCGTAAATCTGCTTGAGAGTCATACCCTTATACTCTGCCTTTACCGTAGGCTTCAGGATGCGCTCACCCTTGTTATCGCGCTTTAGGCGCATACCTTTGGCGTATGCTATCTGGTCTTCAAGCGCAGAAATATACTGATGTTGCTTTGCGAAAGAAGAACGTGCCTCTTCAAGACTTGTTTCATTAAACCATGAACCAGCATCGAGTTTTAATAGTTCATGATAGTAATAAGACATAGCATAGTATGGACGGAATGATGCTACATCGCGGTTATACTGCTCAAGAGCATCTTCATGGGTAAAACCCAACTCCTCATAGAAGGCAATACGTGAGGTAGGAACAGTCTCACTATACACGTCTTCAATGTTGGTAGTACGCTTCAAGTTTTCATCGTGATTGGCTAGAATAACACCATCTTTCGTACATTGAAGGTCAGACTCTAGGTAGTCAGCTCCCATTTCGCGTGCCCAACGCCATGCACTCTCGGTTTCTTCTGGTGTCCAGAATGTAGAACCACGGTGTGCTACAACGGCATATAAAGGCACGTAATCACGCACTTTTGCCAACTCGCTGTTTAACACTTGAACATCAATGCGCTTAGCATCTGCTTTTTGATTTGTAAATTGTTGTTCATCAGAACATGAGGTAAGTACTGTTAGTGCTGTAAGCCCTAAGAGCATACCTTTCTTTAGCATTGTCTTAGTCATAAATATAAAATTGTATGAAAATAAAGGATTGTTATTTTTA
Source organism: Prevotella bivia DSM 20514 (assembly GCF_000262545.1). GTDB lineage: Bacteria > Bacteroidota > Bacteroidia > Bacteroidales > Bacteroidaceae > Prevotella > Prevotella bivia. The sequence goes on from NZ_JH660660.1 coordinate 418,813, forward strand.
TTTGTCTGCTTGTTTTGCTAGATATTGTTCTTCACGGTAAGTTAAAGCCATGAATACGACAGATAAGATACATGCAATAATTAGAAGAATGAAGGTCATATCCCAACCCCATTCGTCGGCAACATAGCCTATAATAATGTTAGCTAGTAAGGCTGTTCCGAGAACATATCCCATGAAACCTGTCAATCCAGCGGCTGTTCCTGCTGCATTCTTTGGTGCTAAATCAAGTGCTTGCACACCAATTAGCATCACAGGACCATAGATAAAGAAGCCTATGGCTATCAAACATCCGATAACAACATTCAGATTGTCGAGGAATTGCCAATATACTACGATAGCTACTGCTACTAAAGCCATAAAGATAATGGTAGGGAGCGCACGGCGACCTTTAAATACCTTGTCTGATAACCATCCACAGATGATGGTACCAGGGATAGCTGCCATTTCGTAGGCAAAGTATGCCCAACCAGCACTTTTAAGGTCGATACCTTTCTCGGTAAGAATGGTAGGTGCCCAGTCTAAGCAGCCATAGCGTACCATATAAACGAAAGCATTGGCAAAAGCGATGTACCATAGGAATTTATTCGTAAGCACAGTGCGGAAAATTTCCTTAGTAGATAGCACCTCTTCAGCCTTTGCACTGTAGCTCTTTGAAGCCTCACCTGTCCACTTTTCGATAGATGGAAGCGCACAAGATTGTGGGGTATCGCGGATTAAGCAATAAGCTAAAATAGCAATAAGACCTGCTACTGCTGCTGGGAAAGCGTAAGTGCCAATAAGGAAATAACGTGTGGTGTCGGCGCCATAAAAGGTAGATCCAAACCACATAGCACCATAAACAGCCATAGGACCCACCAATGCTCCACCTACATTGTGAGCACAGTTCCAAAACGACATCCATGTGCCACGCTCCTTAATAGAGAACCAGTGGGTCATCACTCGACCGCATGGAGGCCAGCCCATACCATTAAACCAACCCACAAGGAAGTTTAAGCCAGCCATTAACGCAATAGCTAACGACTTGTGCTCAGCACCTAGCCACTGCACAGGTACGATCATAAACAACATTGATACAGCAGCTAAAAGCAAACCTAATGGTAAGAAAGTGCGCGCATTACTACGATCGGAAATACTAGCCATGATAAACTTTGAGAAGCCATAAGCAATAGCATTCATAGAAAGAACCACACCAAGCTCGTCTTTTCCAAACCCAAATGGTGCCAACATAGGGATAGCCATTGAGAAGTTTTTACGAACAATGTAAAAACCAGCATAACCTATGAATATACCGATAAATACTTGCCACCGCAACGAACGATAACGTGCATCGGCCTCTGTGCCTGTTTGTTCCTCCTTATAGGCAGGAGGAGTTAAAAATTTCCACATACTTAATAGAATTGTTATTATTTATTGTTTTTAATCTTTCTGAGTACAGCAATACGTGGCTAAAAGCGTTGCAAAATATTTTAAAATGCTTCATAACGCACACCCGACTGCTATAAAATAAATCTTATGTCTTAGTTATTAATTTGTGCAAAGGTAAACAAAGTTATTAACATTTTAGATTAATATTTTCAACTTATTAAATATCACACAAGTGCCGTGCACTTTATAAAGAATAATGATAGTGCACGGCAAACAAAGTAAATACCTATTTATTTAATTCGATAGTTCTTTCTACATCAAGTGCATCGGCAAGAATAGAGATAGGGTTAAGCACCTTATAGCCTGTAGACATTTCTATTTGCCATTTGCAAGTTTCACAATCGGTAGTTACATAGTCAGGGTTTAGGTCTTTAATCTGCTCGAAAAGGTCGTGTCCTATAGCCTGCGAATTGTCGTAGTTCTCCTTCTTAAAACCGTATGTTCCTGCGATACCACAACATTGTGAGTTAAGCATTATAAGGTCTAAGCCCGGTATCATACGCAAAAGCTCAGTACTATACACTACCCATCCCATACGTTCCATGTGGCAAGCAGAGTGATATGCTGCCTGCATCTTGAAGTCATCACGGAAAGCCAACTTAATTTTTCCGTCCTCTATCATCTTGTAAAGGAAGCGAGTAGCTAGAGTAATGCCCTCACGAACATCATCGTTATCAATGTTAAGCAAATGTTTATACTCATCGCGCATAGTGAAAGTACATGTAGAACTTGTCGTTAGCACTATGCGGTTATTGTCTTTATATGACTTGCGGATGCTCTTCATATTCAATTCTCCTTGCTTACGTGCTTGCTTCGACTGTCCGTTGGCGATCAAAGCCACACCACAGCACTTCTCTTTTTCTAGCAAATGAACACCATATCCACAAGCATTCATAATCTTGACAAGATCCTTTCCTAGCTGTGGGAAGTTATAATTAACGTAGCAACCATGGAAATAGCTCACATGCTTCTTATAACGATCTTGCTCGGCAGCAGCATGCTTTTTATACCAAGTTTCAAACTTTTGCGTGGTGTAAGCAGGGAATTGGCGATGCTTATCAACCCCTAATACGGTGTGAAGAATAGCCTTTGTGGGCTTCAAACCTAAAGAAAAGTTGACAATAGGGGCAACCATATTCGACATAGTACCCACGAAATCGGTGTTTGCCAACATCACATCGCGTAGCTTTGGAGCTTTGGTGCTATACTTAATACGTGCACTTTGAATGATGTCTGCAATACGAACACCATGTGGACAAGCCACCTCACAGCGCTTACAATTTAAACACAACTTGAGTGTTTCTTCAAAGTATTTCTCATGTTTTAAGCGATAACGCTCTACATCAGGACCTGAATGCTTTGGTCCAGGATACTTTGGTTCGACTGCCGAAACGGGGCAATATGCTGTACAAATAGAGCATTTCAAACACTGCTCTAAGTTGTTTTCACTTATATTTTTTAATTGAATACCTTCCATTGTTCTAAGCTTATTACTTCAAGATTTCCTTTGCTACCTGCAAAGCAGTTAATAAAGAAACACCAGTACCATCGGCTTGCTTGATGTGGTTATGACCTTCAAGCACCGAACCTACAGCATACATATTCGTAACGACTTTGCCATTCTTCAAAGGGTGGAACGCCTTATCGGTAGCAACACCATAGTGCATATATGGCTGTGCTTCAAAAACAGCCTCTTCTATCCATTCATCACGATTGGTAGAAGCATGTACATCAAGGTTGAGAATGGGTTCAAAAACATGTTCATAATCGCTCTTCAAGCCTTGACTCATAAACGATCCTGTAGCAAGAATATAGTTGTTTGCCTTCAATTTCTCATCTGGAAGATGATCGGAAGTAAGGTATTGCACTGCATTATTTTCGATAACGCCACCATTAATTTTATTACTTACTAGCTCAATGCCACCATTCGACTTAAAATTGTCCATCAATAACATTGCCACACGTACTCCCATCACTGATGGGGGCATAGGGGTAACATAATATAATGGGGTGTTTACCAACTTACGAAGCAACTCGTCTTCAGCAGCATTGCGCAAACCTGCTACAGCAGGGAAAAGAATTGCATCGTACCCCGTAAACTTATTGAGTTCGGCTGCTACACTTTCCACAAGTTTTTGATCGTGGATAACCTTTGCAACATTGGTAGCTCGCATTTCTGTTGGGTTGCGACGTGCATGATCGAAAACCTCCATACGAATGGTTTTAAGCTCACACTGTAGTCCTGCTTCTGCTAGTCCTGCTAACATAAAGTTGGTGGGGAGATCTAAAAAGCCAGCGATATTAACTAAAGCTACCTTCTTCCATACCACCTTCTCTCTGATATTGAGTGTTGCCATACCATCGATGCTGAGCCAAGCAGGCTTCAATGTACCCATTGGTGTGATGCGATAATGGTTTCGCTGCGCATTTCCTATGGTATGAATGCCACATGTTTCTAGTAACGTTTGTGCTTCTTTAGCTAGTGTTTCCACATTTTCTGTGCCTAGTTTAGCGTATGGATGCTCTGCGTTAATCGACTTAATACCCTCTAAAGGATTTTCTACCACTTTGCCATCAGTATCATAACCCAGCAAGTCGAATGATCCTGAACCAAAGTGTAAGGTGCTTTGCCCATTGGTAACTATAGCCACTCGTTGCCCCTTTGCAGCCAACACGTTGGCTGCTGTTAAGCCACTCAATCCACCTCCTATAACAATTGTATCAAATTTCATTATCTATTCCTCCAAAGAAGCTTTAATTTTATCCAATCCACATAAGTCTTGATAGATATGAGCCGACAACTGCGCTTCACTAAGCGATTGCCCCCAAGCGACAGGACGCATACCTTTCCAACGCTCGTCAACAAACTCTACTAAGTCCTTTTCCGACTTCTTCACGTTCTCACCACATATATAGTTAGCAGCACGACAAGTACATAGCTCTCCTTGACAAGTTCCCATGCCCACACGTGTACGACGACGGAGGTTTAATAAGTTATGTATATGTAATTTTTCAATAGCAAATTTAACCTCTGCCACACTCACTTCCTCACACTCACAGATAAGAGCCGAGTCTTCTATGGTTTCATGTTTCAAGTCTTTAGCAAACTTACCATGCCGCCCTTCAGCAGCATTTACCGAAGTGCTGTATAGCTTTCCATGTGAGTCTTCTATGGTTTCTTCCGATCCAGGTAATGGCTTTATTGCTGTTTCGCAAGGTTTATTAATACCAAGTTTCTTACACGCAAGGTCGGTAGCTTCTTCTGCCATCAAGCGATAAGTCATCATCTTACCACCAGTAATTGTAATCAAACCATCCATACCATCGCGTGTAGCATGATCTAAACAAACGATACCACGACTAATATTACGCCCTGAAGGATCATTATCGGCTGCTACCAAGGGGCGAACACCAGCGTATGCACGCAAAACACGAGTAGTTGCCAAGCTAGGAGCTAGCTTTTCACCCTCTCTAATCAACAAGTCGACTTCCTCTTTTGTAATTTTCAAGTCGTCAATCGTATCAAAAGGCACACGATCGCTCGTGGTTCCGATGACACAAACAGCATCGTCTGGTACCAAAATATCAGCATTGGCAGGCTTACGACAACGATTGATCACCATATTATTAACACGATGTCCAAAAATCAATAAGGTTCCTTTAGCAGGGAACATATTCACCGTTATACCCGCACGCTTAGCCACTAAGTGTCCCCAAATACCTGCCGCATTGATCACTAGTGAGGCATGCACATCGTAGGTTTCACCTGTTAGATGATTGCGGAGTGCCACACCCACCACCTTTGTTTGCTCTACAAGCAAATCGGTTACTTCATGATAGGTTAAAATATCAGCTCCATAACGGCGAGCATCCAACACGTTGGCTACAGTCAAGCGGAAAGGATCTACCGAAGCATCAGGGATACGCACAGCCCCTATCAACGTTGGGTTGACAGAAGGTTCCAAATCGCGAGCCTCCGAGGGATCTATAATATCAGCACGAATACCAGCCTTCTGGCAAGCCGCCACAAAAGTAGCTTGATAAGCAAGGTCGTCCTCTGGTAAGGTAATAAAGAGTCCATCGGTCTCTTCCACACAATGGCGTGCTATCTTTCGAAGGATCATATTCTCTTTAATACACTCTGTAGCCGAATTTTGATCGGTTACAGCATAACGCGCACCACTATGGAGCAAACCATGATTACGACCCGTTGCACCATTAGTAAGGTCGTCTTTCTCCACTAGTAGTACTTTCATACCACGCATAGCACAGTCGCGAGCTGTTCCTGCACCTGTGATACCACCACCAATGATGATTACATCATAATGTTTTGTCCTAAAATCCTTCATTATTATTATGTCGGTTGTTTTAATAGATTATTGTTCACGCTGAATGGCTACTAAATATTATTTTTTATTTCGATATGAAATTGCTATTCTTTCTTTGCGAAACAAAAATACAATTAGCTAATTTTATATCCAAATTATACGCTTTTTTTTAACTCTTTTTTAATATAAATAAACTTTTATTCTATAGCAAAATCTTGTGTTTCCGCAAACAATAACAAATCAATAATTTATTTCTTCACAGAAAGAAAGTACACATAACTAGCAACTTAACGATCTGTTCAGCCCTAACACCCCACCTCCTCTTTTACGAAATGAAAGCTTTTCTATAGCCGTTAATATCCTATAAAAAAGCTACTGAAAAGCCATGTTATCTAAAAAAGTAAGCAACTTTTTATCAAATCATAGCTTTTTTCGTAACTTTGACACGCTGATAGGCATAAATTCGATCAGTAAGGATTATAAAAATAACTTTCAAAAATGACAAGAGAAGAAAGACATACTATCATCCTAGATCAGTTAATGAAGAAAGATTCTATTCTCGTAACCGATTTGGCTTCTATACTCAACGTTACCTCTGTAACTATTCGTAAAGACTTAACAGAACTTGAAATGCAGGGCAAACTGTACAGAAGTCATGGCAGAGCTATCCTTATTGACCCATTTACAAGCAATCGTTCAGTAAACGAGAAAGAACGATTGTGCCAAGAAGAAAAAATGAGTATTGGCTATGAAGCAGCGCAATTGATAACCGTTGACGACTCTATCCTAATAGCATCGGGAACAACGCTTCACAACTTTGCACGTTGTATCCGACCTAAACATCGTCTTACAGTGATGACAGCCTCAACGGCTGTAGCCCAAATTCTATCACAAAACGAAGAAATGGACATTATACAATTAGGTGGAACCTTACGTCATAGCTCGCAATCGGTAGTAGGCGACTATAGTAAGATGATGCTCAGCGAGTTTTCTGTTAGCAAATTATTCCTTGGAGTGGATGGTATCGACTTCGAATTTGGCATTACGACTACCGATATGCGTGAGGCTAGGCTTAACAAAGCTATGATGGAGTCAGCACAGAAAACAATAGTTTTAGCCGACTCTTCTAAATTTGGTAAACGTGGTTTTGCTAAGATAGCCAACCTAGAGGACATTGACATCATCATTACCGATGAACATATTAAGGAGGCTGATGCGCTACGCGTTGAGGAGTTGGGCATCAAACTTATCATTGCTAACATCAACACCCAACTCAATAACAAATAAAAGTTTCTTTCTTCTTATACGATTTTTCAATAACCAAAATATATTAAAACAGCATGAAGATACCCAATCAATTTAATGATATTAGGCCTTTTGAGCCAGAGGAATTACCTGCAGTGTACGACAGACTGCTCGCTAATCCACAATTTCAAGCTGTACTTAAATTCTTGTATCCAGCGGTGCCATTGGAAACAATAGCCCAACAGATGTATGCTTGTAAGACAAACATCGACTTTCAGCTAGCCTTTTGCTACAAATTCTTAAAAGATATTCTTGCAAAACAGAGTACTGGATGCGATATGGATATTTCAGAAATATCAAATCAGGAATGTTATACCTTTATGAGTAACCACCGCGACATTGTCCTCGACTCGGCATTGCTTGACATGTTATTAATAGAGAAGAAGTTTACAACAACCTGCGAAATAGCCATTGGCGATAACCTTCTCAGCATTCCATGGGTGCAAGATATTGTTCGCGTAAACAAGAGTTTTATTGTGAAGCGTGGATTGATGGCACGCGAACGCTTGGAATTTAGCCATACACTTTCAGAATATATGCACTTTGCTATCAAAGAGAAACACGAAAATCTTTGGATAGCACAGCGTGAAGGACGCTCAAAGGACTCGAACGATCAGACTCAACGTTCCGTCCTCAAGATGTTGACACTTGGCGGAGAGGGTAGCGTGATTGATAGGCTCAAGGCTTTGCGCATTGCTCCTTTGGCTATTTCTTACGAATACGATCCATGCGACTACCTCAAAGCAGCCGAGTTCCAAGCCAAACGCGATGATGTAAATTGGAAGAAAGGTGCTATGGACGATGTCATTAGTATGCGAACGGGTATTATGGGCTATAAGGGAAAAATCTATTACCATGCTGCTTGCTGCATCAATGACTACCTTGACTCGCTTGAGAAAGTACAAATGAACAATGCTGAATTGCTCGACACCGTAGCACTTCACATTGACAAGGAAATATATCGTAATTATCAGCTATATCCAAATAATTATATAGCACTCGACTTGCTTACAGGCAAGAACGATCACAAGGACAAATATACACCTGAAGAGGAAGCAAAGTTTGAACAATATCTTGCGCAACAGCTCAACAAGATAGAGCTTCCTAATCGCGATGAGGCTTTCTTAACAAAGTGCATGCTTGAAATGTATGCTAATCCTGCTAAGAACTACCTCAACTCTATATAATTTCGGCTAATTTTTTTTAATAGCAAATAATATTTTAGGGCAGCCTTTTTCCGCAAGAAATGGGTTGCCCTTTTTACGTATTCCACATAAATCTAAACATAGAAAATAAGTCTCTTTTTTGTGTGAAATGGAAAATATATTTACCTTTGCCATAAATTAATTAATATTATAATTTAGTATAGTTAGTAAATGGTATGCGTGATGCATATTATCCTTTTTATTTTGTGAAGTTAGAGATTATAACTTCCGTGATTTGACAGAAGCGAAGAATTATCTATAAAATAACATCTTTTATAAATTTAAAACCTAGTGAAATGATAAGTACAAAAAAGTATGCTAGACGCACAAATCCATTTCTACCATTGAGAATGGTAATGGTATTTGCCATGACGTTTTTTGCTACAGTTGTATTAGCTCAAGACCTTGTAGTAAAGGGTACCGTGGTTGACGCTAAGAGCGGTGAACCTATTATTGGTGCTACTGTTATGATCGAAGGACAGAAAGAGGCTACTATAACAAACATTGATGGTATGTATACCATTAAGGCAAGTAATAATGATAAGCTTGTTTTCAATTACATTGGATACGATAAGCAAATTGTTCCAGTGAATGGTAAGACTACGCTTAACATAAAAATGTCTGAAAATGTAACTAACCTTACCGAAGTAGTCGTTACTGCTTTGGGTATCAAGAAAGATATGCGTAAGGTGGGTTATGCCGTTAGTACAGTAAATGCAAGTGACCTTACAAAGACTGCTTCGCCTACACTTGGTACAGCCCTCTATGGTAAGGCTGCAGGTGTGAATGTAAAGACTGCCCCTGGTGGTTCGGGTGCTATCTCTATTAATGTGCGTGGTTTGTCATCAATTACGGGGTCTAACCAGCCTTTGATTGTGTTAGACGGTGTGCCAATCCGTAATGGTGAAGCAAATAACCAAGACTATTGGAGCAGCCAGCGTGTAAATTCTAATGGTTTGGCACAAATCAATCCAGAAGATATTGAGTCAATGTCTATTTTGAAGGGTGCTGCTGCTACTGCACAATATGGTTCAGAAGGTGCAAATGGTGTTGTGATGATTACCACTAAAACTGGTAAAGGTGCTAAGGGATTAGGCGTTGATTTCAATGCTAGTTGGACAGGCAATTTCGTAGCTTATATGCCAGAATATCAGACAAAGTATGGGCCTGGTTTGACTACACAAAGCCGTGCAAGTAAGAAATTAGATCCTTATGGTTGGTATACAAGAAACGACCGTACTGGTAAGCCTCAGCGCTCTCTATATGGAACAATTCAGTATTGGGGACCAGAGTATGACGGCAGTGATGTTTTGTCGTATAATGGTATGCGTAAATATAGTCCTGTAAACGCTAAGCCTTGGAACGATGTTTTCCGCACGGGTTTTGATCAACAATATAATATTGCTTTAACCAATGCAAACGATAAGGGCAATATGCGTTTCTCTTACACCTATTATAATAGTAAGCCTAATCAGTACAACTCAAATCTTGATAAGCACACTTTCAACCTTACAGGTAGTTACAATGTTTTGTCTAATGTACGTTTAGATTATGCTGTAAACTATATGACAGAGCATATAAAGAACCGTCCTTATAGAATGTTTCGCTTATTGTGTAACTTCGGTGGTATGTTTGGTGCTTTCGATGATATTAATTGGATACGCGAGCACTCGGTAACATCAGCAGGTTATAGAAACCGTGTATGGAGTGCTAATGACCATGAGAACCCAGCAGAGGGTTTCGAGTATGGTATCCCTTCAGGGGCATTGGTTGATGAATATTTTTGGAATATCTTTGGAAAGACACAGATTGAGCGTAATAACCGACTTATTGCTAAGGTTTCACCTACATGGGAAATTATACCAGGTTTGACCTTGAAGGCTAACCTCTCTACAGATATTAGCGATAATCGTGTTCAGAATAAGAACAGCACTGAAACTTCTAACGGTTTTGGTAAACTCTCCGGTAGTTATAGTTTGAATACTAGTCGCTATACCATCCTTTATGGAGATGTAATGGCATTGTATGATAAGATGATCACAGACAAGTTCAACTTGAGTGCATACGTAGGTTGGTCAGGTCGTCGTGAAACTTATTTCGGACAAAACTCATGGACCGTAGATGGTTTGACAGTAGAGAACTGGTTTAATCTTGCAGCTTCAAAAAGTACTCCTAAAACCTCTACAGGTGAGTCGCACTTATTGAAAACAGCTTGGTTTGGTGATATTACCCTAAGCTGGGACAATTGGGCTTACTTAGAGGCAACTCTTCGTAATGAAAAGAGCTCTTCTTTATTCACAGGTAATAACTCTTTCTGGTATCCTTCAGTCAATGCTAGTGTAATTATCTCTGAATTATTGAAGGATAAGCGTCCATCATGGCTCGATTATGCTAAGGCACGTGTATCTTACGGTATTGTAGGTTTGGCCCCAGATGTTTATTATGCAACAACAGCATTCAATCAGAACTCTGCTTCAGGTTATGTTTACAATGAACAACCTATGAATGTTGGTAACAACAACTTGAAACCAGAGACAACATACGAATGGGAATTCGGTTTAGAAGGTAAGTTCCTGAAAAATCGTTTGGGGTTTGACTTCTCTTTCTATACAAAAGATATTAAGGATCAGATCCTAAGTACAACTGTTGATTGGGCTTCAGGTGCTAACACTATGGCAATGAACATTGGGGAGTTCAACAGCAAGGGTGTGGAACTAGCTGTATATGGCACTCCTTTGAAAACTAAGGATTGGCAGATAGATCTTCGTGGTAACATCGCTTTCAATAGTAATAATGTGAAGAAGCTAGCAGAAGGTGTTAATCGTTTAGAGCATAAGCGTTGGGATAATGGTGCTGCTTACTTGTATTCTGAAGTAGGTGGTAAGCTAGGTGATTTCTATGCATACGCTCCTCGTTTTGATGAGAATGGTAATCATATAATTGATAGTGATGGCTTCTATGCTTTGACCAAAGAGCCTGTTAAGGTGGGCAATGCTATGCCTAAGTACACTGGTGGTTTGGGTATGACTGTTACATGGAAAAACCTCTTCCTTGACTGTACGCTTGACTTCCGTAGCGGTGGTTCTGTTTTAAACCAACCTTACCAATATATGATGGGTGCTGGTGGCCTAAAGGAAACTATGCCTTATCGTGATGCTGAGAACGGTGGTCAGAGTTACTACCTTGGTGGCAATGATGGTACAACAGTTATTCCTGCAACAGAAGCTCCTACAGGTAAAGTGCTTTATCATGACGGTGTGATCCTTGAAGGTGTTACAGAAGATGGTAAGCCTAATACTAAGATGATTTCTGCGCAGCGTATGTACTATTGGACTTATAACTGGGGTACAGGTGCTCCTACTTACTACGAACATTCTATCTTTAAGAATAGCTACGTTAAGGTACGTGAGATTGTTGTTGGTTACAACTTCCCTAAATCTATTATAGAGAAGTTCCATTGTACTAAGCTTCAGGTTTCTGCTTATGCACGTAACCCATTCTATATCTACAAGAACTTGCCTATCTTTGATGCTGAAGCAACTGATGCTACAAGCTGGATTGAGCAGAGTTGGATCGGTGGTTCTACTGCTACCACACGTTCATTCGGTCTCTCTTTACGTGCAAGTTTCTAAGTTTAATATATTATCAAGAAGAATATGAAAATATTAAATACTTTATTACTTGGGGTCTTAGCTACTGCAACTGTAAGCTCATGCTCTGATGATAAGTTTGAAGGTTTTTACGAAAACCCTGCAAAGACAACACAAGCCACTTGCGACCACCTTATGACGGGTGCGTTCTGGAATGGTAACGACTATACTTTTAATAAGTATTGGCGTATGTATACATGGGATAATATCTTTGGTAAGTACGCACAAACCATTGGTTATAAAAATAATACGGGGTCGGATTATTACTATAACGATGGTTATGTTAATGATAGATGGGCTAACTTTTATAAAATTTTGGCTCAGTATCGGCAATTGGAGAATAAGTATAATGCGCTTTCTGATGCCAATAAGGAAAATAATCGTATTTACAAGGACTTGACAGAGATCTTTGTTTACGATCATTTGGCTCAGATGTGCGACTTGTTTGGTGATGTTCCTTTTACAAAGGCTGGTATGATTGGTATAACTGGCGACCTTGCAGGTTCGCGTGCACCTTTCGATAACGATGAAGATCTATATAAAATGATGATCGAGAACCTTGGTACTATTTACAAGGATCTTGAACATTACAAGGCTAGTGGGACTGCTATGGTGAAAGCTACTTTGATAGCGCAAGATTTTATCAATAAGGGTAATATCGATAAGTGGTTAGCTTATGCTAACTCTTTGCGATTGCGTATGGCAGTGCAAGTATCGTTAAAGGGTAGTTTGACTGCCTTTGGTCAAGCTGCTGTTAAGGAGTGTATGGGTCGTACTTTAGTTACCGATGATGCTAAGGGAATAGAGGTAATATCAGATAAGGATGGCTTCAACTTCTGGGAGGATTTCCGCAATGGCTTCAAAGATATTAATAATGTAGCTTCTCAGCCTATGATAGATGCTATGACAAAGCTTGGTGAAGCCGATCAAGATCCTCGCTTAAAGGTTATGTATTCTGCTAATAAGGATGGCAAGTATATTGGAACCAATCGTTCTGAAAAAAATGCATTCCAAGAAGCTAATGGTAGCAAGTTTAATGGATTTGGTGAAAAAGAGTGGAAAGATAGATATTATGCAGCTCTTGATTCTGCTACTTACACCGATAACCAACTTATGGTAAGTCCTATCGTAACTGCTGCAGAAGTAGATTTCTTACAAGCAGAAGCAATCCAGAGGGGCTGGGCTCAAGGTAATGCGGAGCAAGCATTTGTCAACGGTATGGTTAATTCATCTAAGTTCTATTATCGTGAGAACAATATGTATGCATCTGCCAAGGGCAAGCATTATACATATCCTGGCGATGATGCAGTGAAGGCTTATGCCACCCGTCTATGGGCTAGCTATACGGATAAACTCGATGCTATTTTGACAATGAAGTGGGTTCATTTTGGTATTTTCCAAGCTACTCAAGCATGGACAAGCATCCGTCGTACAGGTTACCCAATGCTTACTTATCCTACAGATACCGATGCAAAGGATATCAAGGATTTGCCTAATCGTATTAAATACCCTAATTCAACAAAAGCAAGCAACAAACAAAACTATGACGCTGTTGTGGCAACACAAGGCGACAAGAGTGAGACTAAGTTGTTTTGGGCAAAATAAATAACGAAAAGAAAATAGGTAACATATAAGAGAAAAAAGAGGTGAAACATATTTCCTATAAGTATTGCTTCGCCTCTTTTCTTTATTAATAGATTTATAAAAAATTGGGTATAGGCTAATTTCACTTTAGCGTATTCAAAAAAGTTGAGACCTCTGCAAAACCTTCATTTATAGAAAAAATTTGGCTTATATGACAAAAATTTCCATTTAGTTGTGTTTAGAAGCATATTGCAACGTCTATATTGGTATAATTGATGCAGTAAAACGATTATTATCATCTATATTTGTGTCCAATTTTCTTTTATTTGAGAGTATTGGACACAATTATCCCTGGCGTTCGATATAAGTTGTAAGCAACAGCCTCCATAATATGCTGTGCATGTGTTTTGGCAAGTCCTACATATCTTGCCGTTCCTCCTCTAAACCATCTGTGTATGGAACCAAAAGTGCGTTCCACCCTGTACCTAATTTTACTGATAGCCATATTGATGCGTTTCTCTCTTTCTGTAATCTTATGCGCCCTTGTTCCTTTGTGCATAATGCGACTTTTTAGTTTCATTCGAGCAAGTACCTCCTTGTTTTCTGCCGAGTCATAACCCTTATCAGCATATACAAGAGTCTTTTTCGGAAGATTTGCTTTTTTCAGGGGCGTTTCCAAATGCTTGATGTCGCTCTCATTAGCTGCAGTAGTCTCCTCTGCAAGAACCAATCCATTTTCATCTGTAACTGAATGCCGTTTGTATCCAAAGTGGAGCCTTCTCATTTTCTTGATCCAGCGTGCCTCTCCGTCCACATTGGGCTTGAGTTTCTCCTTGAGCATAGCTTTCTCGGATTTTAACTTACCCGTTTCTTCATCCCTGTCCTCAACTATCTCATACTCCTTGCGACCACGTGGACGACGAGGACTATCGGTAATGCTGGCATCGACGATAGCCCCACGTTTGACAATAACACTATGTTGCTCCAGCTGACGGTTAATCTCATTCAGTACCATATCATAAAGGTCTGCCTCTACAAGTATGTTACGGAAACGACATACCGTCGTGCTATCAGGAGCAACATCTTCCAAACCCAGTCCTACAAAGCGGCTGAAAGACAAACAATCGCTAACCTGCTCCTCAACCTCACCATCACTAAGACCATACTAAGTACGGAGAAGTTCTATCTTGAACAGCACAAGACTATCATAGCTCGGACGACCTGTTGCCTTGTTACCTTTGGTGTAGGCGATTTCAATAATACCACGGATTGGATTCCAATCGATAATTTTATCTATCTGAGAAAAGAAGGTCTGCTTGACCCTACGCTAACCGACTAATAGGTCGGCAAAGTTGAGAGAGGAGAGTTGCTGTTTCATACTATAAAAGTACGAAAAAATAATGATATAAACAAATTTCTAAACTAAGAGTTTTACAGAGGTCTCGGACGTTGAAAGGCTTAGTTGCGGATTTGAGGTTTAGAAGGAAAGAATCGTAAAAAGTTTCCTTATCAAGAAGGAAACATGGCTCGTAACACCATTGTCTCAGCATCGCAAACATCTTTTAACCGGAAAGAAATCGACCTGTAATATAGCCATTGTACTTTTGCAAACGAAATCAGAAAGGTATTTTGATTGAGAAAATAAAAAGGTATTCAGTTATGAACACAAAAAGAGGAATTATTGGATTAGGATTGCTCGCTGCTGGTATCGCACCGATGTGGGCACAAGACATCAAGGGTGTTGTCATCGACCAAAAGTCGAAAGAGACACTCATCGGAGCGGTCATCACTGCCGTGCCTGGAAATGGAAGCAAGAATGCTACTCAAGAGAAGGATGGCATCAAGGCGGTGACTGACATCGACGGAAACTTCTCGCTCCAAAATCTCAAAGATGGTACTTATACCTTTTATATAAAATATGTAGGATACAAAACTCAAAAAATTGACGGGGTTCAATTGAAGGGCGGAAAGTGGATAGATGGAAAGGCTCTCGTTTCTTCGAAGGATACTTCCTCGAAGAATGATGCTTCGGAGAAAGCATTGCTAATCATCGCTTTGCAACCGGATGAACAGCAGCTGATGGAGGTGACCGTTACCGCAGTGGAAAGGCGTAATACGGATGCGGCAATGATACAGGTGGCCAAAAACAGTCCCGTCATCGTGAGCAATGTTTCGGCACAGGAAATATCTAGAACTCAGGATACGAATGCGGGTGAGGTGATACGCCGAGTGCCAGGCGTGAGCCTCATCGACGATAAATTCGTGATGGTTCGTGGTTTGTCGCAGCGTTATAACAATGTGTGGGTGAACGGAGGAGCAGTGCCTAGTTCAGAGGCTGATTCCAGGGCTTTCTCCTTCGACATTATCCCAAGTTCGCAGATTGACAACCTTACCATCGTGAAGTCGCCAACGGCTGAATATCCCGCTGATTACTCAGGCGGTTTCATCATCGTCAACACCAAGGAGATTCCGGCAGAAAACAGTTTCAACATCGCCGTGGGCGGAAACTGGAATACATCTTCTGCCTTCAAGGACTTTTCTTACTCAAAAGGTTCCGGAACCGATTTCCTAGGGTTCGACAATGGCCTGAGAAAACTGAATGGGGGCATCCATGCTGACTTGAATCCGCAGCTCGATGCCAACGGAAAACCGGTGGGCGATTATGCTACATCGCTCCTGGGCAACGGATTCAATAATGATTGGCTCATTAAGAACAAGAAGCCTTTGGGCGACTTGAAACTGGCGGCCAGCCTGAACCAGCGCTGGATGCTCGGCGGAAGAACACTCGGCATGCTCGCTGCCTTGAACTATACCAACGAATACCGCACCTACAAGAACATGGAGAACAACCTCTATGGCATCTATGATGCAGCAAACGACAAGCCGAATTATCTTCGTCACTCTGTTGACGACCAGTATAATAATAACGTGAGACTCGGAGCAATGCTCAACTTCACATTCCTTTCCAAGGACGGCAACCACAAGTATCAGCTCAAGAACATCTTCAACCAGTTGGCTACCAGCCGATATACCTGGCGTGATGGCGTGAGCGCCCAGTCGAACCTGGAGCGAAGCGCAGAGTATTACTACCGCAGTAGAACTACATATAACGGTCAGCTTACCGGCAAGCACACCTTCACTAGCGATGCCCTTGACTGGAGCATCGGGTATGCGTATGCCAACCGCCATTTGCCTGACCGTCGTAGATATCTCATCGACGATGCTCTGGAATCGGGCGTTTATGCCTTGAGCACCGGCAACGACATATCCCGCGAGTGGACTCAACTCGACGAACACATTCTCTCTCTTGGTGTAAATAACAAGCACCACTTCAAGTTTGGCAACTTTGAGCCAGACCTGAAGGTGGGTGCCTATGGAGAATATCGCAGCCGAGAATACCAGACCCGCAACTTCATCTACAACTGGAATGTTTCAGCTAATAACATACCATCCGACTTCCGCCACAGCCATATCCCTACTCTGCTCTCCAGCGAGGCGAACATGGGTTACGACAAGCTGTATCTTCTGGAGGAAAAGCAGATGCGCAATAACTACCGCGGACACAACACCTTAGGCGCAGGATACCTGGCGATGTCTCTCCCCTTTGGCAAACTCGGCATCCATGCCGGTGTCCGCTTCGAGCATAATGATATGGAGCTCATCTCCAATACCCGAGACTACGAGAAGAGTGAATCGAGCCGTCATTACAAGACCGATGATGTATTTCCATCTCTCAACACAACATATAAAATCAGCGACCAGCATCAGGTGCGACTGTCGTATGGCCGCAGTATTAACCGCCCAGAATTCCGTGAAGTATCGTCGTCGGTGTATTACGATTTCGACCTTGCCAGTAATGTGCAGGGAAACACTGAGTTAAAGAACTGTTATGTCGATAACCTCGACCTGCGATATGAGTGGTATCCATCCCGTGGAGAGCTCATTTCGCTGGCAGTCTTCTACAAGCACTTCGATTCTCCTATCGAGTGGACCTACACGGTGGCAGGTGGCACAGACCTGATTTATTCTTACAAGAATGCGAAGAGTGCCAACAATTACGGTGTGGAGCTGGATATCAGAAAGAATCTCGGTTTCATAGGATTGAAGGACTTCAGCTGGTCGTTTAATGGTGCCTTCATCAAGAGCAAGGTGCAGTTTGAAAAGGGTTCGAAAGAAGAAAACAGACCGATGCAGGGGCAGTCGCCATACCTTATCAACACTGGCATCTTCTATAAGAACGAGCCATTGAAGATGGATATCGCCCTGCTCTACAACCGCATAGGCAAGCGAATCATCGGTGTGGGCAGAAGCGAAGGAAACACAGGCGATGACTCCAATTCTCGAGTGCCCCACAGCTACGAGATGCCTCGCAACACCATCGACTTCTCGCTGGCAAAGAAATTCGGAGACCATCTGGAGTTGAAGCTCAATGTAAGAGATCTTCTTGCAGAAAAGATATATTACAAGCAGTTTGCTGATGTAACGTATAGCGACGGAAGCAAGAAGCAGGTGGAAGAGATTTCAAGATGCTACAAGCCGGGCAGAAACATCGGTTTGCAGGCAATCTATAAATTTTAGAGACTATCCGTAGAATTTTAAGAAAGATAATATTAGATGTTTATTTAATAAAACAGGAAACAATGATGAACAAGATGTATTTTTTAGGATGCATAGGCATCCTCGCAGCATCTGCCATGTTGAGCAGTTGCAGCAGTGACAATGACGATCCAACTCCTTCTCCAAACCCTGGATTAGAAGTAGTTTACAAGTGGACAACCGATGGCGGTTTGAAGGCTTGCGACCACATTCTCTTCGGAACAGATGATAAGGAAAACGCCAGCGGTACACAGATTGGCAACGGCGACCAGGAGTTCGTTTTCACAGGCAAGCAGACCTTAAAGAAAGGCACTTATCTCCTCAAGGGATGGGTATATATTGCAAATGGTGCTGAGCTTACCATCGAACCTGGAACTATCATCAAGGGCGACAAGCAGACCAAGGCGGCACTCATCGCAGAGCGTGGCGGCAAGCTCATCGCCAAGGGTACAGCCACAGAGCCTATCGTCTTTACATCTGAAGAGGCTGTCGGCAGCAGAAAGCCTGGCGACTGGGGTGGCATCATCCTCTGCGGTAAGGCTAAGAACAACCAGACTGAGCAGCAGATAGAGGGTGGTCCTCGTACCAAACATGGTGGCGCAGATGATGCTGATAACTCAGGAGCCTTGAGCTATGTACGCATCGAGTTTGCCGGTTATCCATTCCAGAAGGATAAGGAAATCAACGGTTTGACCTTCGGTTCAGTAGGTTCTGGCACACAGATAGACCACGTACAGGTATCTTATTCCAATGATGATTCCTTCGAGTGGTTTGGTGGTACTGTGAATTGCAAGTATCTCGTAGCCTACAAGGGTTGGGATGATGATTTCGATACCGATAACGGTTTCTCTGGCAAGGTACAGTATGGTCTTTCACTGCGTGACAGCAAGATAGCCGATACCTCTCAGAGTAACGGCTTCGAGAGCGATAACTGCGCTGATGGTGCTACCGTGGCCCCTCGTACCAAGGCTACCTTCTCTAACATCACCTTCGTAGGTCCTAAGGTATTGGATTCTAAGTTCCAGAACACCACAGATTATATCAATGCCGGAGCATACAATCCAAACAACGGTTCAGCCCTCGGCAAGTTCCAAGCTGCGATGCAGATTCGCCGTTCATCTAACCTCAACTGCATCAACTCGGTGGTCTTAGGCTGGCCTATCGGATTGATCATCGATGGTGAGAAGGGAAATACTGTGAAGGATGCCAAGGACAAGAAGTTCAAGTTACAGAATGTATATTTTGCAGGCATGGATGCCATTGGTACTGATGCCAACAAGATTTATGACGACTATCTCTATGATGCAGCCCAGAAGAAAGACATCGACAAGAATCAGAAGTCATACAGCAACACCTTCTTCTTCTCAGAGCCAAGTAACAAGTATTTTGACAGTTGGGCTTCATTGGTTGGCACAGATGGTTATACTCCTATCGCCGGCAGTCCGTTGCTTGGAGCCGCAAGTTTCGCTGGCTGGACAGGTTTCGACACAGTAACCTACATCGGAGCCTTCGATGGCAGCAACAACTGGATGAGCGGTTGGACCAACTTCGACCCTCAGAACACCAAGTACTAGAAAAAGATTAGTACCGGAATAAGAATTAGAATAGCTAATTTCTATTTTGACTATAAGGTTTTCTTTTATTGGGCATGGCGCAGTGATTTGCGCCATGCTTTTTTGTATATATTTAGACTTATAGCTCAAATTGCAGGATGTTTTTTTCGATGTTTTTTCGTTGAAGCAGATTACATATTGTACCTTTGGTTTGCAATTTGAAGCGTAGTGAAGCTCTGCTGGGGAGCAACTTCATAAGAGGAATAGAACTGCGCAGATTGACAAGTATGGGCAGGAGTTGCTATCAACGCAGCTCCTGCTTTTTCATACTTAGAGATTCTGCTAATGCCAAGAAAAACCCAGAAATGAACCGCTTGCGGTTCTCCATTGTTAGTCCACTGTGGTTGTTTAAGTTCTTCTTTAAGTCAGTGAATGTGCCTTCAATCTTGTTGTTTGTATTCGGCATACCCTTGCACTCTTCTCGCTGATATGTAAAGAGGTAAGGAAGGTAAAACTCTAGACTGTTCATCGCCGACCTTAAACGCTGATGTGTGTAGTGCATCTTTCCGTCCTTATGCAGGCTCTTGTGGCTTATAGTATTCTTCCATTTCACTTTCCAGTCCTGGTAACTTTGCACAAAATCAGACTCATTACTTCTATGAAGTTTACCCACTAAATATTTCAGTTCTCTACTAGATAACATCTTAGGATTCAGGGTAAGATAGCGTTTGACAATCTGCTTCATATGAAATTGGCACATTTGTATGTGATAGCTTGAGAAGGTTTTAAACAAACTCTGCTTCCCATCTATAATAATTCCCTCAATGGTATAGCCACGGCTCACGATGCTGCTCACTGCATCTTCATAGTCTTTTACGGTTTCGTTCTTCACAAAGGACATATACAAAGGGCAACCTGTAGCAGAATCAGGACCTAGCATAACACCAAAACCACGTCCCCAATAGGTAACGTCCAAATGAACAAAACCTCCTCCTGAAAGTGGGGGTTGCACCCATTCTCGCTTGATGTTATGTAGTCTACGCTTGACAGTTGCGATGCTAATACCAAATCGTAACGATAACTCGGATATAGTTTGTTTTTCTTGTTGATATACTCGCCATAATTCGTCCTCAGATACATTACTACCAGACCGAAACTGAGTATGACAATCTTTACACAAATACAGTTGTTTTCCATGACGCACTCCGTTTTTCACGGTGTGTTTACTCTTACATATTGGGCATTTTTTCTTGTTCATTATAACTTCGCTTTTTGGCTTTTCAAATACCAGCGAAGTTAGTGTTTATCGAACATTAAGCTATATTGCATCCTGCAAAATGAGCTATTGAACGATTTCAAAGGTCGAAATATCTCTGAAACGTTTGAATTGCTGAGAACACCAGTGGATATCGGTAGTTAAGGAGGATTCCATCCTGCAAAATGAGCTATAGGTCAATTTTTTTTCTATAAATGAAGGTTTTGCAGAAGTCTCAAGTTGATAGTTTTCTAGTATAAACTGAAAATATATAAGAACTAACTTGTAGGTTAAGAACAAAACAATTAATTTTGCCATAGCAGTAGAGAACTATCTTTACGCCAAGACATATCCTAGGAGGAGGGTATATAATATTTTGTAATAATATAATTTTCTAAAACCTATAAATAATGAAAACTTTTTTATTTTCGCATTTTAGTTTTTTAAAACGTTCAGCCCTATTATTAGGAAGCTTGTTCCTTGGGCAAGTATTATCAGCCCAAACATCCTCAACACTTGAACCACCCGCTCCTCACGACTCGGCTTACTATGCTCGTATGCAATGGTTTGATAATGCCAAACTTGGTATTTTCATTCATTGGGGTATCTATGCTGTCGATGGAGTTTCGGAGAGTTGGTCGTTCTTTAATAATAATGTCCCTTACGACAAGTATATGGCGCAATCAAAGGGCTTTACTGCGAGCAATTACAATCCTGCCGAATGGGCAGACTTAATCAAGGAGAGTGGTGCGCAATACACAGTAATTACAACTAAGCATCATGACGGTATGGCACTTTGGAACACAAAACAAAGTAAACTTAATGTGGTGAAACAAACACCAGCCAAGCGCGATCTTATTACCCCTTTTGCAGAGGAAGTGCGTAAACGTGGTATTCATTTGGGTACTTATTACTCACTTCTTGACTGGAGTCATCCTGATTATCCTAACCATACTAGAACGAGTGTGCGCTATGACATAAAGAAGGATCCTGCTCGTTGGCAGAAGTTCTGCAAGTTTAATATGGCAGAATTGAATGAGGTTAACACCAATTGGAAGCCTGATCTCATTTGGTTTGATGGTGATTGGGAGCAGACAGCAGAGACATGGAATGCTCCAAGCGTGATTAAGATGTTGCGTAAGACAAATCCTAATGTGATTATCAACTCTCGTATTCAGGGCTATGGCGACTATGCCACACCAGAGATCGGTGCGCCAGTGGTACGCCCAAAGGCTCGTTATTGGGAGTTATGTTATACTATCAACGACTCATGGGGTTATCAACAAGGTGATACCAACTTTAAGTCGAAACAGTTCTTGCTCACTACTTTTGTTGATTGTTTGAGTAAGGGCGGAAATCTTTTGCTCGATATTACACCAAAGGCTGATGGCACCATACCACAAGAAAATATAGATGTTTTGAAGGCTTTCGGTCGTTGGACGAAGAAACACGCTGAGGCTATTTATAATACTCGTGCTGGTGTGCCGGGCGATTATTTCATTGGTTACACTACAGTAAACCCACAAAAAACAACACTTTATCTCTATTTACCTTACAAACCAGTAGAAAAGGTAATGGTAAAGGGTATTGTGAACAATATTAAGGATATACGTGTAGTAGGTCAGACGGAAAAGCCTACTTATACCTTATATAATAAGTTGTCGTGGAGTGAGGTGCCGGGTGTTCTTTATATTGATGTGCCAGAACGTTTGCTAGATGAGAATATCACAGTATTGGCTCTCGATCTTGAAGGCGAACTAAAAGTATATCAAGGCGAAGGGCAGGTAGTAACAGCTAACTAACTATCCCTTATCGTCTTTATTCTCTCTTACTTTTTTAAATGAAAAAATCTCTTTTATACATAGCCTTCTTAGCTTTCCCGCTAGCTTTACTAGCGCAAAAGCAGGGTTTACGACAAAAATATAAAGCCTTTCTAACACCGCCCAAACGTTATGTGTGTTATCGAACATCGGAAAAGATAACCATTGATGGTAAAGGCGATGAGCAAAGTTGGCAGTTGGCTAAGTCTACGGAAAACTTTGAAGACATCTCTGGTGAGGGACATCCAAAGCCTTATTATCCCACAAATGCAAAGATGTTGTGGGATAATGATTATCTCTATGTATTAGGCAATATTACCGATCCCGACCTTGCGGCTCAACTGCAACAGCGCGATACCATAGTGTATCATGACAACGACTTTGAAATTTTTATCGATCCTACTGGTGATGGGCATAATTATTTCGAGATAGAAGTCAACCTGTTGGGAACAATTTTTGATCTTTCGCTAGAAAAACCTTATCGTGCGCCTTCTCGTGGCTTTATCCAATTTCAGTGGAATTGCCCAGGATTGCAATGCGCTATTCATCTTGATGGCACATTGAACAATCCAAACGACCGAGACAAAGGTTGGACTGTAGAGATGGCGATCCCACGTAAGGCAATAGCTGCCGAATTTGATAACTATCTAAAGGCTGGTAGGGTACTCCGCATAGGCTTCTCTCGTGTGGAGTGGCATCGTGATTATGATGTAAAAACAGGACTTTATTTAAAACGTAAAGACACAAAAGGTAAGACATTGCCAGAGGATAACTGGACGTGGGGAGCTACAGGAATGGTGGCTATGCACATGCCAGAACGTTGGGGGTATGTTTACCTTTCGTCAGTGGTAGTAGGAGAAGGTACAGACACTGTAAAGCTTCCTTATGATGAGAATATGTATCGTTTTATGTGGATGATATTCTATGCACAAGAAGAATATTTCGCTAAAAATCATCATTATGCGAAAAATTATGCAGCGCTAGGACTTACTATTACCGATCGTGAGTTGGCGGCAGGATATAAGTTTACGTTAGAAACTACCACTTATACTTATGAATTGTCAGCTCAGCGTGATGGTGTAAGCTATGTTATCAATCAAGATGGAAAGTTTTTCAAGCGACAATAACTAAAATAAATACAAAATGAAGATATTTAAACGCCTAGCAGCATCAGCACTTTGCTTGCTAGCAGTTATAACAGTTTCAGCTAAATCGTTTCCTATACTTGTATGGCAAGGATGGGAAGAGGATAAAACCACCGAGGCTTCTTTGCAAGAACAGTTTGCTACATGGAAGGCTCACGGTGTAACAGGTGTGTGTATGAACGTTGGCTTTAATGTGGAGCATGCACGTATCGCATCGGAGGTGGCTCATCGTAATGGACTAGAGTTTCATGCGTGGATGCCTTGTATGTTGCATAAAGGTTTACCATCGTCATGGTATGCCGTTAACCGTAAGGGCGAAAGAGCCGACTCGGTGCAGGCTTATGTACCTTATTATACATGCTTAGACCCTAATAATAAGGATGTTCAAGCTTATTTAATTGATAAGTATAAGCGAGTAGCTGCTTTGCCTAGTGTCGATTATGTGCAGCTCGATTACATTCGTTATCCCGATGTTATCCTTGCTAAAGGTCTGTGGTCGAAATATAACCTCGTGATGAACGAAGAATATCCCACGGCTGATTATTGCTATTGCGACGATTGTGTGGCTGAGTTTAAGGCAAAGACTGGTATTGATATCCGTTCTGTTCAAGATCCTTCTAAGGTGAAGGCATGGGCACAATTCCGTTGCGATGTTATCACAAACTTTGTGAATAAGCTCTGCGCCGAAGTTCATGCTATGGGTAAGAAAGTGAGTGCCGATGTGTTTCCAGGTCCTAAATCGCATGCTGTCTGGATGGTTCGTCAAGAGTGGAATAAGTGGAATGTAGATGCTTTCCTCCCAATGAATTACAACGACTTCTATCTAAAAGATGCGCATTGGCTCAAGACTATCACCAAAGAAGAAGTGAAAGCAGTAAAGGGAAAAGCTCCAATCTATAGTGGACTCTTCATCTGTAACGATTGGAGAAACAAGCATAAGGTGGTCGATCCAGAGGCTTCTGGCTTGCTTCCATCTGAAATAGACGAAGCCATTAAGGGTTGTGTAAAGGCTGGTGCTATGGGCATTTCGTTATTTACTTCCACTAGTATGACAGAGGAACATTGGCAGGCACTCAGTGATGCAATTAAGAAGTATGTGAAATAAAAAAAGAATGAAATATGAGTATTCAACCCTCTATAAATTGAACGATAAAAAGATTATTACAATGAGAAAACTCTTTATCTCTCTAGCACTTATTTCTCTCACGCTATCAGCTTCAGGACAGCGTGTTTTGGGCAATGATGCTAGCTATAAACAACAAGTATATACAGCTTTGGCACAGAAGCAAAAGGACTTGCCAAAGGGCGATCTTTTTGCCATTCTTAACAGAAAAGACCTAACAACAGAAGAACGTGATGCGCTTGCTTTCCTCTATGCCTATATGAATACGACAGATATAGTCGACCATTCAGGCGATTACTTTCTCAAGCAAGTACGCCTTGCCTTTCAAGTGAAGCAAGAAACTGCGTGGGGAAAACAAATCCCTGACCAGCTCTTCCGCCACTTTGTACTTCCTAACCGTGTGAACAATGAGGCGTTAGACGATAGCCGTGAGATATTTGTGAAAAATCTTTTACCTCGTATAAAGGGTATGAATGCCACCGATGCTATCCTTGAAGTAAACCACTGGTGCCACGAGCATGTTACTTATGCACCATCGGATAGCCGTACAAGCGCACCACTTGCAACTATGAAAAATGCACTTGGTAGATGTGGCGAAGAGAGTACTTTCACGGTAGCAGCGTTGCGCGCTGTGGGTATTCCTGCTCGTCAGGTATATACTCCTCGTTGGGCACACTCCGACGATAATCATGCATGGGTAGAGGCTTGGGCTGATGGCAAATGGCATTTCCTCGGGGCTTGTGAACCAGAAGCGATCTTAGATCTTGGCTGGTTTAATCTTCCTGCATCACGCGGACTATTGATGCACACCAATGTTTTTGGCGATTATAATGGTCCAGAACTAGTGATGAAACGCACAAAAAACTTCACAGAGATTAATGTTACGAGCAATTATGCTAAGACGGGCAAAGCAGAAATACGCGTGGTAGATAAGGAAGGTAATCCTGTGCCTGATGTAGATGTAGAGTTTAAGATCTACAATTATGCCGAGTTCTATACTGCTGCTCGCCGACATACTAATGCGCAAGGCATTACCGACTTTGAGGCTGGGCAAGGAAATGCTCTGTTCTATGCTTCAAAGAATGGTTATTATGGTTTCAATTTAGTATTTTTTGGCAATGAAAAGCAGGTGATAACCTTACAATTAAATCATAAAGTAGGTGATGAAGTTTCAGCTAAGTTCCATATAGTTCCTCCTGTAGGATCCGACTATCTTCCTCCTATAACCCTTGAACAAAAGGCTTTAAACGAATGTCGTTTCAAGCAAGAAGACTCTATTCGTATGGTTTATACGAATACCTTCCTGACGCGTCAGCGGGCAAACGAACTTGCTCTACAAAAGGGATACGACTCTACTACCATTGCTCCCCTCCTTGTTAAAGCGCGTGGCAACTATGATGAGATAGCTAAGTTTTTATCATTGGCAGCTAGTCAGCACAAGGAAAAGAAGGCTATAGCACTCTTGCAATCGCTTCGTGAGAAGGATTTGCACGATACCCCAGTGGAGATACTTATGGACCATCTTTACTATTCACCCAAGGATATAACTGATGCTAAAGTGCTTTGCCCTCGCGTAGGTATGGAAATGTTGTCGGCTTATCGCTATTACTTCCTAAAGAATTTGCCAAAGAAATTTCAAAAGGTATGGAAGCAAAATCCAAATACCTTTGTAGAGTGGGTGAAACAGAACATTGCTATGCGCAATGACTTGAATAGTGTGAACATTATAGCATCGCCAGTGGGAGTATGGAAGAGTGGTACAGCTACTACGATGGCACGTAAGGTGTTCTTTGTTACAGTGCTTCGTACACTCGGAGTGCCAGCATGGATGGACGAAGTGGATGAGCATATCTACTATGAACAAGCTGGAAAGCAGGTATTTGTCGATTTCGACAGTACAACACGCGAAATAAAGCGTGGCGATTTGCAAATGACTTACAAACCAATTGCTACCGTGCAAGATCCAGTTTATTATACCAACTTTAGCCTTTCACGCTTTAATGGCAAGGGCTTTAGCTTGCTGAATTATCCAGAAGATAATACTAGTACATGGAGTGCTTTGTTTAAAAATCCTCGTAAGGTAGAAGAAGGCTATTATGTATGTGTGGCTGGTAATCGTGCTGCTGATGGCAGCGTTGATGCTACTGTACGTTTCTTTAATGTGAAAGAAGGCGAAACTAATCAAGTTGTCCTTGAAGTACCTGAACTAACCGACCCATTAAAGGTATTGGGAAACATTGATCTGACGGCTTGTTATCATCGCGTAGGTAGTAAGCAACAAGAAACATTGCGCAGTAGTGTGGGTAACGATTACTATGTGGTGGGTATTCTTGAACCTAACAAAGAACCTACTAACCATGCTTTGAAAGATATAGAGCGCGTGAAAGAAAAGCTAGAACAATGGGGCAGACCTATGATTATGCTTTTCCAAAGCGAGGACGCATGGGCTAAATTTAAGGTGTCCGACTTCCCTAATCTACCAAAAAATATCATTTGGGGTATTCTCCCCGACACACAGAAGATCCCAACAGGTGCTTCTCTTCCAACGATCATACTTGGCAATACTCGTAGTGAAATCCTTTTCAAGGTAGATGGTTACACCATTGGTATGGGCGATCAGATTATGAAAGTGGTGCAAAGATTATAGAAAATATAAGCGTAGTGAACAGTGAATAATCAGATTATTTCTAGTCAAAATCAATGCTCATTACGCTAGCACTAAGCTATCGTTTTGTAAAAGCATTTAGGCTGAAATCATATTTTTTTATCGGACAGCAATAATATTATATATCCTTAATTCCGCAACACTATTATAAATTCAGTAATGAGAGGACGCGTAAACGCAACAAGGACGTTCAAGGGCTTAGTTGCGGATTTGAGGATCATGGTTCAAGATACCTACAAATGGGTATTGCAAATTTATTTTATATGCAGTACCTTTGCCGCCAACAAAAAAAATATTTCAATGGCAAGAAAACGAAAGAGAGACAAATCGCTTTGTAGAGAATTTATATGTAGATGCATCAACTTTAAGTTGGTGCATCTTTTTTTTGTGAATAATTTTGAATTTCATTCATTATTCAAGACTCCTCAAAAACCCAAAAAGCAAAACATGGAACGCCTATCAACACATTCTTTATGCCTGCTACGTATCTTTTACATACTATGCTTGCTCCACACCACAAGTTACAACGCCAACGCACAAACACATGGCACAACCATACTGCATGGATATGTTACCGATGAGCAGCGACATATTCCCTTGAGCGGTGCCAGTATTGAAATCATAGGGACGGAGAAACGTGCCATCAGTAACGAACAAGGTAGATATGTTCTGCCCATCAGCGAAGAAGGAAAGTTTACTCTACGGGTGTCTTACATCGGCTATAAAACAAAAAAGACCAATGTAGATTTATTTGTCAACAAACAAGACAGCATTTGCATCAACATAGGTCTACATGCAAACAGTAACACACTACAAGGTGTAACCATCTTGGGAAAAAATAAGATAAGACAACTAAAACTGTCGGCTTTGCCCGTATCGGTCATAGGCAAACGACAATTAGAGGGAACTGCCACGAATGTTAATGACGTACTGGCTCGCACCGTAGGGGTAACAGTACGCAACACAGGTGGCATGGGAAGTGCGTCACGCATATCAATACGAGGGCTGGAAGGCAAGCGCATGGGCATGTTTGTTGACGAAAGCCCCTTAGGAGGATTAAATAATTTTGTGGCACTCAATGACATTCCTACCTCAATGATAGAACGCATTGAGGTGTATAAAGGTATTGTGCCCTACAAGTTTGGTGGTTCTGCATTAGGTGGAGCCGTAAACGTAGTAACCAAAGAGTATCCTCCCCTTTATTTTGACGCATCGTACGAGATAAGCTCGTTCAACACTCACCAATTATCTACTGTTCTGAAACGTACCAACCGACGCACAGGACTGCAGTTTGGCATTGGTGGAGTGTACACCCATTCGGACAACGATTATGACATGGTTTTAGACCATTTGGATGGAAGAACCGTGAAGCGCACCCATGACAAATTTTCCAAAATAATAGGTGGTGCATCTGTCAAAGCTACCAAGTGGTGGTTTGACGAACTAAAGTGGGAACTGATATTTACCCACACCCGACAAGAGATACAAGGTATTGACCAATATATTCGTGAGGCATTCAATAAGTCCCAAAACCTCATAACCGCGCTGAAACTACAAAAAGAGAACTTTTTTGCACCGGGCTTAGACCTAACTTTTGAGACACTGCTCTCGTACGGACGATATGGCATGACAGACAAAGCCTTGTGCCGCTACGACTGGGATGGCAACCCCTTGCCTGCCGTATCGCCTTTTGGTGGTGAGCAAGGCAACCATCCAAGCGATGGCGATAACAAGTCGTATGATTGGAGCGGCAAGCTCAACCTAAATTATCTCATCAATGCACACCACAGCCTCAACCTCAATGTATGTGCCAACAATACGAATATGTTTCCCACCGACTCGCTTATGGATAAGGCTTTAGGATTCAATGCCAACTTTCATAGCAGAATGACATCCACAACCATAGGACTATCGTACGACTTGACACTTTTTAATGGCAGGTTTCAAAACGCATTCACGATAAAAGACTTTATATATAGTTCCGACTCACGGAGTATTTCCACTTACTCTATTAGTGAGCCAAAGCCCATCAGCAGCTCAAAAAACTTTGCGGGTTTTAGCAACGCCATGCGCTGGAAGTTCTCCGACGAACTGTTGGCCAAGGCGTCGTTCAACTCAGAAGTGCGCATACCATCTACCGAGGAGCTTATTGGTAACGGCTATTCCATATTACCTTCGCCAGCTCTAAAACCCGAGCGCACGACAGGATATAATATTGGCTTGCTCTATCACAAAGCATTAAAAGACGGTGGAATGATAGAAATGGAGTTGAACAGCTTTTACAACACTTTAGAAGACATGATACGCTTCACGCCCGACATGATACCTACCATGGCTCGATATAGGAACTTTGGCGAAGTGCAAACCATGGGAATAGAGTTAGAAGCCAAGGGAGACGTATTGCCCATGCTCTATCTATATGCCAACACCACATACCAAGACTTGCGTGACAAGCGAAAGATGGTTCCTGGCACAGTGGTGGAAAATCCCACCTACAACATGCGTATTCCAAATGTACCTTACTTCATGGCTAATGGAGGACTGGAATATCATCAGGAGAATATCTTTGGCGGTCAAGGACAGAATACCCGCATCATGGTTGACGCTTCATATATACACCAATATTACTACGATTTTGAGATGAGCAAATATCAAGAGCGCAAAATACCCACCTCCATAATAGTAGATGCTGCAATAGAACACACGCTACAGAACAGTACATGGAGCTTTACGCTAAAGGTTAAGAATATAGCCAACCGCCGTGTCGTATCCGATTTGAATTGTCCTTTGCCTGGGCGGTCTGTTGCTTTCAAAGTAAGATATTTATTAAAGTAAGACTTATAGTATCAATTCATCAATTATATCATTAAAACAAAAAAACGTATGAAAATCAAGTTGTTATTGTCAGCCATTGCTCTTTCCGTACTGGCTGCATCGTGTGGTAGCGACGACAACGCTACGCCCCAATCAAAGAAAAATACTGGTGCCAATGCCTTTCAAGGCATTGTTTTTGCAACAGGAGTTACCAACCCCGAAGGCAACAACGGCAGCGTGTACATACAAGCACTTGCCGACATGACACCTGGGAAGTACAACAACAAAAACGCCACACCCACAGGATTTGGTTCAACACCTATCATCACACCAAGTGGTAATCTATATTCCTTCCCCGATTATATGGGGAACTCCAAGGCAGAGATTACCCGATACAACATTGATGCGCAAGGCAACTTTGTACAAAAAGGCACACTGTCCATCCCTGCAGGAGCTGCTGCCAGCAATGTGGTAGAACTGAATGAAGAAAAGGCTTACGTTAGTTTTCAAGGTTTGGGAAAAATAATGGTATTTAATCCGCAAACTATGAAGAAACTGACAGAGATAGACCTTAACTCTTTAGCACACAAAGACACCAAGGTAGCCCCAGCTGCCATGATTATCCGAGACGGCATGCTGTTTGTTGGGCTTAATCAGTTTAATGCACAGTGGATGCCAACCTCCAACACCATAGAGCTTGCCATAATTGACACCAAGACAGACCAAATAAAAAAGCACATTACCAACACATCTTTAGGCATGAGTTTTGCAACACGCCCCATAGACGCAAATTCTATCTTCATGGATGAGAACAAAGACATATACATCAACTGCATTGGGGCTTTTGGTTTTATGCCTCAACTTCCTGGAGGTATTGCCCGCATCAAGAACGGAAGCGAAGAGATAGACCCCACATACTGCATTCGGTTCGACCAAACAGAAGTAAAGGGCTTATCTACCAAGAAGGGTGAGTTTGCCGCAACCATATTATACGGTGGTAAAGGCAAACTATACGCTTATCTAAACGCTTATGGTTTAGATCCTAACGCCATGAGCAATCCGTATCTATCAATGACCAACGTACCCGTGGAGATAGATTTATACCAAAAAAGTATTACCAAGATAGAGGGCATGGAGGTAGGCAATCCTCAAGGAACAGCCATTGGCAAACACAAAAATCTAATTGTATTTGGGAGTGCCAACAAAAAGGCAAATGGCTTTTACACCTACAATCCAGAAACAAAGGAAGTAAAAGGACCTGTATTGGAAGTAATGGGTAATCCGAGTTTCTTTTATAGTTTTGCTAAATAAAAAAAATAGAAGATTGAGTCTGTTCGACACTTCTGCTTCAGCCCCCAAAAAGAACAGACTCATACTTTTTCGCAGTATAAAATACGCTCAACATGCAGACACAAAAAGACGAAATCAAAGAACGAATCATCGCTGTTGCCCGACAAGAGTTTATTGCGAATGGAGTGAAAAACACATCTATGCAGCGCATTGCATCACTTTCGGGCATTGCGGTTGGCAACATATATCATTATTTCAAAAGCAAAGACCATTTGTTTAGGTGTGTCATACATCCCTTGCTCAAAGCCTTTGAAGCCTATCGACAAAATGCCAACCAGTCATCGTACGCTACATTAGATATTTTCAGATACGACTCGTATTTGGATGGAATGAAAGAATTGGTCACATCGTTAGTTGTTCCCTATCGTAATGAATTAAAACTTTTGCTGAACGAGGCTGCCAACACCTCACTTCATCATGCCATTGACAAGATGATAGAACAACAAAGTATTGACGGAATGAACTACATCAAACGAATGAAGCAGCAATATCCGTGCATTAACGACCAAATATCACCTCATTTTCTCCGTGTACTTTGCAATTTATGGAAAGAAGTAATCAAAGAAATTGTAATGCACGACAATCTGACACCCACTGAACAAGAAAACCTTATCCTCGATTACGTTAAATTTGACGTGGGCGGCTGGAAATACATGCTGAACATTCAAGACACTCTGGACTTAGAAACCGAAGACTAAACAACAATACCAAAAAAAACATAGAAGGAGTTCTATAAATTAGCTTTGTCAGATTTTAAGGCAGATAATATAAATTACCATGCGAATATTGTGAGTAAAATTTATCAACCCCTAATTCCGCAACACTATTATAAATTAAACTTTTTAAGTACCTGAACAACAAAAAGTTGCTTAGGATTTTGCCATGTCAGAATTTTCACTTATCTTAGTGTTACAAAAAAACAAGAGAATCCGACGATAGACATAGCGAAGATACAAATTAAATCTGAGAGACTCACTCCTTTTGAGGAATTATTTTTGGGTCATGGAGCAATTTGACTCCACACACATTATCATCTGTAATCGACTCAACCCTCGATCTAAGGTGTAGATCGTTCCATTTCATAGCACGTTTTCTCGCCACGGCAGAGCTTAAGTAAACTTAGCTCTGCTCATCTGGCTTAACGAAAATCTTCGTTTCCATCAGAAGGACACGCTGAAGAGGTTCTTTGAGAGATTTGAACAGAATGGGTTCACTATCAATCGCTTCAGAGCTGATTGTGGATTATGTTCCGAGCAAATCAATGGCATTGAGTTTGAATAGAACGCTATCCTTGTTGAGAAGTGGAAAGGTAAGGCATATCAACTTGTGATTCAAAGACAGAAACGGATGGATGGTGTGCAGGATTTTTGGGAAGGAGAATACACATACCGTTGTATCCTGACTAACGACTATGATTCTTCCGTAAGAGATTCAGTAATGAGAGGACGTGTAAACGCAATAAGGACGTTCAAGGGCTTAGTTGCGGATTTGAGGTATATGTAAAATATATTCACAAGACATCATTTTTTACGTTTGAAACGATGATATTTTACTCACTAAAAGGTGATCTTTTGCCGTGTAAAAGATCACCTTTTACGAAGCAAAAGGTTATGTTTTACTTTCGGATATATATAGTATTGACTTTCAAATACTTATGAAACACAAAAATAATAAACAACGTTTTTATAGGGCTTACGCAATGTAAAATGTTTATCATAACAAAAAACGACAACCTATATGGGTTATCGCTCTATCTTTTTATTGTTTGCCAAGCCTAAAAACAAGGCAAACGGTCTTAAAAATAATGTTCTGATGTGGCTTGTTAATCAAGGTTGATCTTTCTTGAAACAATTAAAATCTCTGCAACGACTGCTGCAACTGTGATAAGAATACCTACTAGAGTTACCATAATTTTCCTTTCTTCTTTTGTGTAAGATCCCTTTGATCTTACGGATTATTAAATTTTCATTCTGTTTTACGTATGCAAAGGTACGACGAAAAAAGGGTAATGTGTTTAAAAACGAAAGAAAAATTTATAATATCGAATATTTGTTGATACAAATCAATACCGTTATGATAAGTCAAGAAAAGGTGGGAAATAAGAAAATTACGGCGAAAAGATGTAGGTAAAAAGCTCCTTTCAACGTAACTTTGCGCTGCTTACGAATAGAAAACCGAAAGGTTTTGTTTCGAAAGACTATGGATAATAAACTAGAGATAACTTTAAAAGGGAAAAAGTATGCATAAGTTAATAGCAGCAAACAAGGAAAACGAGAGCAATGTAAGCACTCGTATTGAGCTGATGCAACAAGCTCGTCATGCAATGATCGACAGAAGAAGCAGTAAGGTAAATTAACTGTTTCATATTGAATGAATTAAAAAAAAGAACCATCCTACGTCAAAGGCTTAGGATGGTTCTTTTGGTTTCTCTATTATTCCTAGTGAGTTTATCAACAACTATTACTTTGTACTTTGCGATTGTCTATGCGCTCTGCTAGCTTTCCGCGCATACTCAAATAGCGACGTAGGCAAGTGGCAATAGCCCGTAGGATTTTTCACGAGATAGTCTTGATGATATTCTTCTGCCCTATAGAAGTTGCTTAGAGGGAGATTTTCTACAGCTATATGCTCATTGAGCTGACGTTGCTCTGCAGCAAAAACCTTCTCTATCACGGCTTTATCAGCAGGATCGACATAATAAACACCCGTGCGATATTGTGTTCCCTTGTCGTGTCCCTGCTGATCAATACTTGTAGGATCGATCGCCTTGAAATAAAGTTGTAGCAAGAACTCAAGCGATACTTTCTGTGGATCGTAGGTTATATGCACTGTTTCGGCATAGCCTGTACGGTCGGTACATACATCTTCATAAGTAGGATTAGCAATATTACCATTGGCATAACCCACTTCTGTGGCAACAACACCATCCACTTGCTTTATATAATGCTCTGTTCCCCAGAAGCATCCACCAGCTAAATATATTTCTTTCATTGGCTTTAATAATTTAATATAGGCACCGTATCCCTCACGCTTCATATCTTGTAGGGGAATAAAGCGCAGCGATGCACTGTTAATACAATAACGTGTACCACCTTTATCTGATGGTCCATCGTCGAATACATGTCCTAAATGGGCTTTTCCTGTACGACTTTTCACCTCTGTACGTACCATACCATGCGACTTATCAGTATGTTCCACAAGCAGTTTTTTGTCGATAGGCTTACTAAAAGCAGGCCATCCACAGCCCGAATCGTACTTATCCGTAGAAAGGAAAAGCGGTTCGCCCGTAGTAATATCTACATAAATACCGGGGCGGAACTCCTTGTCGTACTCATTTGTAAACGGACGCTCGGTGGCAGCATGCTGTGTAACAGCATATTGTTCAGCCGTCAAACGCTTACGAAGTTCGGCTTCGGAGGGTTTCTTGAAAGAGGTACGTTGTGTGGTAATGGGGTTGTCTGTCATAATGGTATCATTCGTTTGGTTTCCTCGTGCAGCATTCTGGCAAGCACTAGTGAGCGTAATTCCGATAAAAGAGAAGAGGAAAGCGAGTATAAAAGTTTTCATGTTAATTAAGTTTTAAGTATTAATAAAATTGAGAATTGTGTTTTATTGAGCGTTGGTTCTATTAAAAATTGAGAGTTGAAAGAGGGAAAAGTGTTTTAGAACCGTTTATACCTTTATTATTGTTTACCTTCTTTTCGTCGTTCGAGGACAAGAACTTTCAACTCTCAATTTTCAATTATTTTAAAGATTGCAAATAACGATCAGCCTCAATAGCTGCCATAGAACCTGTGCCTGCAGCGATAACCCCTTGACGATAAACAGGGTCGGCAACATCGCCAGCTGCATAAACACCTTCTACAGAAGTAGCAGTAGAGAAGCCCTTCGTAACAAGGAAACCATGATCGTCCATTTCTAGCTGCCCCTTGAAGAGTTCAGTGTTAGGAGAATGTCCAATAGCGAGGAAGAAGCCATCAATTGGCAAATCGAACTTTTCTTCGTTAGGTTCACCCTTAAAGCGAACGAGGTGAGCACCCTCAACACCGTCTTGTCCATAGAGTCCTACGGTGTTGGTATTGTAAAGGATTTCAATATTTTCTTGCTTTTCCACACGCTTACGCATAATATCAGCCGCACGAAGATGATCTTTACGAACTATCATATATACCTTCTTAGCCAATCCAGAGAGATACATTGCCTCTTCACAAGCAGTGTCGCCACCACCCACAACAGCTACCACGCGCTTACGATAAAAGAAACCATCACAAGTAGCACAAGCACTGACACCTTGTCCACGATACTTCTCCTCGTCTGCCAAACCTAGATATTTAGCCGATGCGCCTGTAGCAATAATAATGGTTTGTGTTTCTATCTCGTTACCGCGTTCGTCCTTAGCAATGAAGGGTCGCTTACTTAGATCCACTTCAACAATAGAGCCATCGCGAATATCAGCACCATAATTCTCGGCTTGTTGCTTCATCTCTAACATAAGTTGGTTAGCATCAATACCCTCATGAAACCCTGGGAAATTCTCAATTATTGTAGTAGTAGTAAGCTGTCCACCTGGTTGTAATCCAGCATAAAGCACTGGTTGGTGGTTAGCACGTCCAGCATAAATGGCTGCTGTATATCCAGCAGGACCACTGCCGATGATTAATGTCTGAATTTTTTCCATATATTATTTTATATTTCTACGCTTTATCTATTTAACTGCGAAGATACAAATATTTAATAAATCGACAAAGATGAAAATACAATTATTAAGTCAAATTAGCCTTTTATCATTCTATACCCCAACGCGTTTAATTCAACAGCAGCCCCCATTACATACAATTGCTGGAGTGCATCAACAAAAGCAAGAAAAGCCTCTTTACTACCGGGCTGAATACCGAGGTGCATAAGTTTGTTATTAGTACGAGATGCACATTCTCCTACTACCTCTAACCAGAATTTCTGATCGTCCTCACTTAACAAGAGTACCTTTTGGAGGATATATTCGTCCATGTGATCATAATTGATACGATCACGAAGATAGAGGTAAAGATTATCTACCTTATTATATAATTCCCAATCTTCGTCCCAATACTTAGCAATAGCCATTCCAATATACATCATCCACCCTAAAGCAGCAGTAGGATATAGTGCAAACTCGCGGATACCATCAGGCAAATATGCTTCGGCTATTTGCTGCCATTTATCGGCAATATCAGGAGTAGTAGGTAGGATTTCATCTATTAAACCACGTGAAAGTAAATACTGAGTGAGATCTTGTTGAAAAGGAAACATAGACATAAGAAATAGAGATTTTAAAGTTGAATTCTAAACAATTAGGAATAATTGCGATATTAATTTATCTATCATTTGATGGCAATAAACAACCTAACTATATGAAATAAAAAAAGGACGAATCTATTACTAGATGTCGCCCTGATGAAAGGAGGAGTGGTGCTTCTTGGAGTCGAACCAAGGACACACGGATTTTCAGTCCGATGCTCTACCACCTGAGCTAAAGCACCCCTTCTGATTTATTTAAACATTTATGAGCGTTACACTCATTTCTGTTTTGCGAGTGCAAAGGTACAAACTTTTTCTATACTAGCAAGCGAGAGATTAAAAAAGTTTGTCTTTTTAACGTTTGTTTTATATTCAACACCTTCTCTACACAAAGAACATTGCCACTCCCACTACAGATATTACTGCTCCTAATACGCTTTTTACTGTTATCTTCTGATGAAAAAGAAAATAAGTAGGTAGCAAAATCATAATTGGGGTAGTAGCCATAATGGTACTAGCGACACCAGCCACCGTATATTGCGAAGCCATCAATGAGAGCCCGACACCGATAACAGGTCCTGTTAATACTGCTAATATGATAAAAAACATTCCCTTTAGATCGGTACTACTGCGTTTAAAGTCGGAAAGCTTTCCCTTTACAATTAGTAAAGCAGAGAAACAAAGTAATCCAGCTACTAAGCGTATGATATTTGCAGAGAACGGTATTTCAAGCGAAAACTTAGCTAAATAGTCTTTCGGAACTATATGGGTATAGTGATGCAGACCAATAACGCTTAACACATAGCCCACGCCCTGCCCTATTCCTGCACCTAAACCGAAGAGAACCCCCCGAAGAGGAAGATCAAGGCTAACAAGCTTCTTACCTTGCCCACGTCCTAACACTGAAATTGCAATACCTAGGAGTGTTACAAGCATTGCCACAATATTCATAAGTGTCATGCGCTGACCCATCAACACCCAAGCCGAAATAGCAGAGAAAATAGGGGCTGTAGTCATAAAAAGTTGACCATATCTTGACCCAATAGACAAATAACTATTAAGCAAACAAATATCACCTATGAAGAAGCCTACCGCTCCTGATAATAAAAGCCACACCCACGTTTCTACATCAGCATACTGTGGTAAGGCACTTCCCATAAGCACCCAACAAAGTATCATAGAGCAAGCCAAACCTAAAAGCATACGCCAAACATTGGTAACAGATACGCCAAAGCGCTTGCTCGACACCTCACATGTAAGCGCTGCTGCTGTCCATAGTGCAGCAACAGCTAAACTAATAAACTCACCAATAAAGTTCATCACACATTAATTATTGATTAGACCATCCTTGTGCTTGAAGTTCAAACTCATTGCCATCACGAGCAATGAGAAAAGCACCAAGGTTTGATTTGGTAATATAGCCTATTTGATGAACACCTTCGATATGCTCAAGCTTTTCATGATCGCCAATAGGACAAGTAAAAAGCAACTCATAGTCCTCACCACCATTCAGTGCGGCAGTAGTAAGGTTCATATTAAACTCTTCGCAAGTAGAAGCCGTTTGGAAATCAATAGGAAGTTTATCTTCGTACACTCGACAACCGCAATCGCTCTCTTTACAGATGTGTTTGAGTTCGGAAGCTAATCCATCAGAAATGTCTATCATTGAAGTTGGATGAATACCAGCGGTGTGAAGCACCTCTAACATATCACCACGTGCTTCTGGTTTTAACTGTCTATCTATGAGATACTCCTTACCAGCAAAGTCGGGTTGAAAAGCATCAAGAAGTTCCTTCTCTTTCGCCAAAGCTTGCAATCGTAACTTGTCATCTGCATCTTGAGCAGCTTTCACCTTCTGCTGATACTCTTGTATTTGCTGATAGTAAACGGTTTTTTCACGCTCTAAGATCTGAAGCCCCATATAAGCTGCACCGAGATCGCCTGTTACACAAATCAAATCGGTTTCATGCGCCCCACTGCGAAGTACTATGTCTTCTGGAGCAGCTTCACCTAAACAAGTTAAAGTAATAGCTAATCCTGTATAAGAAGAAGTGGTATCACCACCTACTATATCCACATTCCATTTCTTGCAAGCACGACGCAATCCTAGATAAAAGCTGTCAAGATCGCTCACTCCAAAACGCTTACCAAGTGCGATAGTACATAATATTTGACGTGGACTACCATTCATTGCAAATATATTGCTTATCGTTGCCATAGCACACTTATAAGCTAGGTGTTCCATATCAATGTAAGTAAGATCAAACTGGATACCTTCCATAAACATTTGTGTAGTAACAAGTGTCTGCTTATCACCATAGCTCACCACTGCTGCATCATCGCGAAGTGCTACCACAGTTGATGTGTTTTGTATCTTTATATCTTTTGTAAAGCGATCGATCAAGCCGAATTCGCCAAGTTCTTTTATTTCCATTATTATTTGTTAAGGCTAATAGAGAGAATGAAGAGCTAAAGGAGTAGATAAAGATAAGTGGTTTTTAGAAGTATTATACGTTTCGTACTCTAAACACCTTAGTATCTTTATCCACGCTAATAATAGTACCTTATGATCTCTTTATGATCTCGCGGAATATCTCTGTCATACGAGGTTGGGCAGAATTAGCCGCTTCTTGCACCTCCTCATGGCTCACCTCTACAGGCACATCAAAGCCCCCAAGATCGGTAATAACACTGATACCAAACACACGAATACCACTGTGGCGAGCTACAATAACCTCTGGAACAGTACTCATACCTACAGCGTCTCCGCCTAGGATACGATACATCTTATATTCAGCAGGTGTCTCAAAAGTAGGACCTTGCACTCCAACATAAACCCCATGCTTTACGCGGATATTTTTTTCGGCTGCAATCTTATCAGCAAGTGCTATCAAAGCATGGTCGTAAGGCTCGTGCATATCAGGAAAACGAGGTCCTGTTGGGAAATTCTTACCACGCAAAGGATGCTCTGGGAAGAAGTTAATATGATCAGTTATAATCATTAACTCACCTATTTTAAATTCAGGGTTCATACCACCCGATGCATTAGAAACAAACAAAGTTTTAATACCCAACTCGTGCATTACACGTACAGGGAAAGTTACCTGCTTCATATCATAACCTTCATAGTAGTGGAATCTTCCCTGCATAGCCATAATATCTTTACCTCCGAGCTTACCGAAGATCAATTTCCCAGAATGTCCTTCAACTGTTGATACTGGAAAGTTTGGAATATCGCTATATGAAAATTCGTAACTATCTGTTATCTCTGAAGCTAATTGTCCTAGGCCTGTTCCCAGAACGATTGCTGTTTCTGGGTTTGTTGACATTCTTTCTCTTAGCCAAGATGCTGTTTCTTGAATTTTTTCGTACATAAGATTCTATTTTTTCGTTGAATGTTTTACCACCTTCAAGCATGAATTCCACCTTGATAGGCAGAGCATAAATATTTTGTTTTACTTCTTCTGACAAGCCTTCCAAATAAAAGAGTCTAACCTGATCTTTCTCTGTAGTGATGATACGTTTAGGCGAGGGCATAGCAGCAAACCGTTCGTTGATACGTTCCACATCACGTTCGGTAAAGTTATGATGGTCGGGAAATGCCATAGTTTCAAGCTTTACACCTCGGGTATACTCCATTATATCGACTTGCAAATGCTCTGGCGATGCTATTCCTGTTAACAAAAGGATGTTTTCGCCCATAATTTCGTTTAATGGAACCGTATCACCTCCGTTGAATATTGGTTTTAAATCACAATAGGAAAGCGTTGTGAAATATAGCTGTTGAAAAGCCTTTAGATCCATAGCTTTTGAGAGAACTCGATAATCTATAGGATTTAAATTTTTCGGACACTTTGTTACGATCACAATGTCTGCACGCACCTTCGCACTTTGCGGTTCACGTAATCTTCCTGCAGGAAGGAGCTTATCATAATTAATAAATTTATGATAATCCACCAACAGAATATTAACCCCCGGCTTGACATAGCGGTGTTGAAAAGCATCATCGAGCAAAATAACCTCTACATCCTTTGTATCTTCATCTGAAATAAGGTGATCAATACCATGACAACGATCCTTATCAACTGCCACATACACACCTTCAAACTTTTGCTTTATCAGAAAAGGTTCATCGCCAATATCGCGCATTGTGGTATCTTCATCTGCTACCACATACCCTCTACTCTTTCGCTTATAGCCACGTGAAAGCACTGCTACCTGCATTTCATCACGTAATAAATCAATGAGATATTCCACATGAGGTGTTTTCCCCGCACCTCCCACTGTGATATTCCCCACTGAAATAACAGGTATCGAATAGCTCTTGCTCTTTAGTATTTCCGCATCGAAGAGATAGTTTCTGATCCCTACTCCTAAGCCATAAAGCCAACTAAAGGGCAAAAGCCAACGGTTTATTTTAATGTAATCGCCTTCCAATATTTTAATGAATATTTAACTCGTATGGAATACGCGCCTGAATAGCACTCTGCTTATTCATCGTTTTGAGCAATGTATAAGGCTGATAGAAGTCGCCTAACTGCGCTTTCAATTTCTCATCGAGATAGTTATCTACAACATTTTGTTGCATAAGTTGCTCCAACCAGCCCATAGGAGCAGGATAGTCGGCTATTGCATAATCTGTTAAACGAGCTAGTTTGGCAGCCTTTGCAATAGCAACATCTATACCTCCAAGCTCATCAACAAGCCCGATAGTCTTAGCATATTCACCCGTATAAACATGACCTTGTGCTAATTGTTCCACCTGTTGTTCAGTCATCTTACGACCTTCTGCCACGCGATGACGGAAAAGTGCATATCCACGATCAATATATTGTCCTAGAATGCGAAGCTCATCTGCATTGAATGGACGTGCTGGTGATCCAAAAGCTGCATATTTATTGGTAGCAACTTCATCAAACTTCACACCAAGTTTTTCTGTCAACAATCCACTAGTATCTGGGAACATACCGAAGATACCAATAGAACCTGTCAAAGTAGTAGGATTAGCTACTATCCAATTGGCTGGTGCTGAAGAATAGTAAGCACCACTAGCAGCTAAACCACCCATACTCACTACTACGGGTTTCTGCTTCTTTAATTCCATTATCTGATGCCAAATCTGTTCCGAAGCATAAGCCGATCCACCACCAGAGTTAATACGAAGTACCACCGCTTTCACGCTCTCTTCCTCTGCAAGCTTTGCTAAATCCTTGCAAACTTTCTGCGCATCAATAACTTCACCTTGTGCCATTGGGTTATTTGCCACGCCATCAACAATATCTCCAGCCATGTAATACACAGCCACCTCATCACTATCAAAGGCAGGTTTTATCGTTCCAACCATGTCGTCTAGCGACACTTGGTGTAAATCGTCAGCATCATCAACTCCCATTTTAGCCATTACCACTTTCTTTATTTGGTCGGTGTATAGGAGTCCATCTACAAGTTTCATACGTTGATAATCGGTTGGAGCAGCAAATGTTATAGCACTATCAGCATACTGATTAAGTTGCGCTGTAGTAAGTTTTCTGCTTGCGCCCACTTCTTTTACTACATTGTTCCATATACCAGAAATAAAAGCCTTGGTCTGCTCGCGGTTTGGTTCGCTCATCTTATCCTCAGTAAACATCTCGGTAGCACTTTTATATTTGCCCACCTTTGCTACCTGCATTTTCACACCAAATTTAGCCAAAGCATCTTTGAGAAACATAGGTTGAGAAGCGACACCATGCCAATCGATCATACCCGATGGGTTTAAATACACCTTTGTTGCAGCCGAAGCAAGATAATATGCCTGCTGTGTATAGGTATCAGCGTATGCAATTACCCACTTACCACTTTTCTCAAAATCAACCAAAGCCTTACGAGCTTCTTGTAAAGTAGCATACGAATCGGCTTGAAAGGCTCCTGCCTCTAGGTAAATACCTTTCACCTTATCATTGGTCTTAGCTTCTTCTATTCCCTGCAAAAAAGTATTTAAAGAGACAGGGGTAGCCACTTCCCCTACTAATTTTTCCAGCGGATTAGAGCCCCTCTCTCTATCATTCATAATACCTGTAAGGTTAATCGCTAATACCGAATTGTCCTTTATTTCC
This sequence comes from Prevotella bivia DSM 20514, assembly GCF_000262545.1. Classification (GTDB taxonomy): domain Bacteria; phylum Bacteroidota; class Bacteroidia; order Bacteroidales; family Bacteroidaceae; genus Prevotella; species Prevotella bivia. Next base: position 462,003 of record NZ_JH660660.1, read on the forward strand.
GTTTCATCTCCATCTACAGCCAATGCCAGCAGCATAATACTACCAAACAAGAAAGCTACGAAGATAAAGCCAGCAACAAAGATGCCGACAACGGTTGAACAAACGTTTTGGAAAAATGTTTTCATAAGCTACACATTTAATTATGGTGATACTAGTTTGCAAAGATAAATAATTTAGTTGAAAATTGAAAGTTGAAAGTTGATAAAATTGAGCGTAACAAGAGCGTTAAAAGTTTAATAGTTAAGGAAATGAAGCAAATACCGAAAGTTTTTCCTAATAACAACATCTTATTTTACAAAAACTAAGTAGTCTTTCAACTTTTGATATTATGACACTCAAAAATATTTTCTTATCTTTGCGATCAACAAAATATTACTAACTTCTATCAACGCCTATGGAACTAACGATAAAAATAGTACACTTCGCCATTTTTCTATTGATTTACTCTTTGCTAAATAAAAAGATCAGGGTTATGAGATTATTCAATATCTACGTTATTTCTTTTTCTGTATTACACACCCTTAAGCGTAACTGCGACCTCGCCACGCTCCCAGGCTATGACTATTGGGGCGAGTATTTCCTACCAACACTAGATATTATACGAGTTATCGGGATCATAACTATGTTCGTTTATTTTATGAAATGGCTATGTGCCAAGCTCAAAAAATACAGCCAGCAGTGGCATGCTAACCACGTTGGGGAAAAGAAAACATTGCTCATACGCTGGATAGATCTTGATGATTATAGTTATACCGACCAGTATTTTGGAAGTACCATTATCCTTCTTGTTTTCTTTAAATTATTCATTTGAGCTTACTAGCAAAAATTAGCCTTGTAACAAACTGATATTTAATCAATTATAAAAGATTACCTTTTATTTTACCCTTACAACTACCTGATATAACGATAGTTACAAAGAGGTGTTTTCTATTTTTGCCGATTTTGAGAGAAAGAAATATATTTACAGTTACTTCTAAAAGCCTATAACTTGTCTCTTCATAGTATTTTGGAGCGAGATGTTTAAGAAAAGCTAAAGAAAAAAGGGATACCTTCTCACGAAGATATCCCCTTTCAACAATTTATTTATGAAAAAAATCTAAAATATTTACTTCTTTTTTATCTACCAATAGAGTGTGTTTACTTTACTAAAAGCTTAGCACTTAGCTTTTCTAGCATATCTTTTGTCATGCTTTCAAGATCGTATTGTGGCTTCCAGTCCCATTCAGCACGAGCGCAACTGTCATCGAGCGAGTCGGGCCAACTAGACGCAATGGCTTGCTTCAATGGGTCTACATCGTAAACCATTTCAAAGTTTGGCATCTGCTTACGGATTTCTTGATATATTTTTTCAGGATCAAAGCTCATAGATGCAATGTTGAAGCCATTGCGGTGGATTAAGCGTGTTGGGTCGGCTTCCATCAAGTTGATAGCACCATTGAGGGCATCGGGCATGTACATCATATCCATACGTGTACCCTTTTGGATAGGGCAGACGAACTTTTCGCCACGTACAGCACTGTAATAGATATCTACAGCGTAGTCGGTAGTACCACCACCAGGAGGGGTAACATAAGAGATAAGACCAGGGAAGCGTACTGAACGCGTATCAACACCATACTTATTAAAGTAATAATCGCTCAAAAGCTCGGTGGTAACCTTTGACACACCATAGATAGTCTTTGGACGCTGAACGGTGTCTTGAGGTGTGTTCTCACTTGGAGTACCGGGACCAAAAGAACCAATAGAGCTAGGTGTGAAGACAGCACACTTGTTTTCGCGTGCTACTTCGAGGATGTTCCATAAACCGTCGATACCTATCTTCCAAGCCAATTGTGGCTTGCTCTCGGCTACTACTGAGAGAAGAGCCGCAAGATTATAGATAGAGTCGATCTCGTATTTCTTCACAGTTTCAGCAATTTGCTGAGGGTTAGTAACATCAGCGATTGCGCATGGACCACCATCGCGTAGTTCACCAGTAGGTTCTGCACCAGGGATATAGCCCGCAACAACGTTGCTGCTTCCGTAGTTTGCTCTTAGTTTGCGAGTAAGCTCTGAGCCAATTTGGCCTGTTGAGCCAATAACTAGAATTCTTTTCATTTCTATACTTAGATTTAGTAGGCACAAAGTAAATCTTTTTTTATGAGGTGGCAAACAAAGAAATGCTAATTATTTTTAATTTTTTAAGGACTAGCCGAAAAAAGTTTGTTTGTAGCCTTTACTTCTCAAAAATAATGACTTCCTTTGCAGCGAGAAGTTACGAAAAGAGTGTAATTTATTGGAAATGAGCGTAGGTTAATTGCTCTTGATAGTAATAGGTTACGATTTAGTTAGTTATCTACTGCATTATCCTTCTGCGCGTTGCGTAACCTTCAAAGAACTCTTCGTATGCAAAAGTAGCTATTTAATTCGAGATTTTGATATAAACTCCCGTTTTTTATCCCCTCATTCATAAGAATTTTCCGTAAAAGCGGTATTGTCCGTCGGCACACCATTGCCCAAAACGAGTTTGGAACAAACGTGTGCCGACTACCGCATAGCTGGAGAAAAGGGCATTGCCTCACGCCTAAACGATGTTTAGACAGATGAAGCAATGCCCCTTTCTTTTGCGCCTATGCCAAGAGGTGCTTTTACGGGTTTTCAAATGATTTTTCTTTTTTCGCTGTCTCTTTTGCCGGAAGCGGAAAGTGAATGCAGAGTGTGTCAGCCTGCCCCATGAATGAAACAGGCGCCCACACACAGCCGGACAAACCGGGAAGAATGATTGTTGCCACCCGGCTGAACAAGTTCCGTCGGATCGGAAACAATCATACTTCCTTTGTTGTGGTTTGCCCTTTTCACGCTTCCGGTGATGTCTTTTTCCTTTTGGTGATTCTTTTTTTTACGGATTTTCCCCTGAAGTTTTTTTCTACACAATCTGCCTCTGTTTTCGTTTACCTCCATTTTGCGCCTTTCAGTAAGCCGCATCAGTCAGTCATTTTCGTTCTGGGCGCAAAGGTAATTCCGGGATTGGACGGGAAAGCAAGGTCAAGCCTCCTGTTTTCGGTAAAAATCTCCAGCCCTGCGGGTAGTGGAAAAGCCACACTAATTTGACCCACGCTGGCAAAGTATTTTAGACCCAGTAAAACGATTTATTATTGACCCACTAAATGCCCTGGTCGGGTGGGTCATTTTATTTCGCTATTACCTACCAATATTCTTTGCTTTTATCTTTCTAAGACTCTCTCCAGTTAGTTCTATTTGATATGAGCTATGCACGATTCTATCTAGTACAGCATCTGCCACGGTAGGGTCGCCTATTGCATCGTACCAGTTGTCCACAGGAAGTTGAGAAGATATGATAATCGACTTCCTTTCATGCCTATCTTCTATAATATCAAGTAATATAGGACGCTCTTTTGCATCTACAGGTACAAGGAAGGCATCGTCGAGGATTAACAAGCGACATCGCTCTATCTTCTTTAGCTCTGTTTCTAACGTTCCTTTATTCTTGGCGACTTTAAGTATCCCTAGTAATTTTGACATATTAGCATACATCGTTCTAATACCATTTTTACAAGCATGATAGCCTATAGCTGTAGCGATAAAACTTTTACCAGTTCCTGATGAACCAGTAATAAATATATTGCGTCCTTGCTTGATAAAATCAAGTGAGAGTATTCTCTCCATTTTGTTTTGGCTAAGGTTGCGATTGATATTATAATCTATTTGCTCAGGATAGGCTTTATATCTAAACCCTGCTGATTTTATGAGTCTTTCAATAGCAGCTGCGGAACGATAGTCCCATTCTCGAGATAAGAGCCATGATAAAAAGGCATCTGGTGTCATCGTATCTGCAATTGTAGTTGTTAGACTTTCTTCAAAGGCAGTTGCCATACCCGTAAGCCTCATTCTATGCATTAAATCAAGAGATAACTGATTCTTATCCATTTCTTGCACAATAGGTGCTGTCTTATTATTATTTAGTTCCATAGTTGTTTACTTTAATTGTTTGCTATTATTGTTATTATTGGATAATTGCTTTGAGAAATAATCCTTGCCTCGTATGTTCTTATGCGTTTTTGATTTATATTCAGGAGATAGCTCCATATTATCTTCATCCATAGATATATAGGAAGCATCATCACCCTTCTGTAGTATATCCTTTATCTCATTATAGCCATAGCGTCGTCCTTCCGAAGCACAGTTACAAGCTGCTACTAGACGAGCCATGCCATACTTCTTCTCCAGCGACATGATACCACGGCAAGAGCGGAAGGCTTTTGGTGGATATTTCATCTGCGTAGCGACTTCCTTGAGATAAAGCAGAAGGATGTTGTCTATTTGCCCTGCCCGTTGATATATTTCCTCCAAATCCTTTTCAAAGCTACCATGATGACCAGGAAGATTATGTGCATCTTTCTGTGAGTAGGTATAGGGAGTATCATCTCGCTGATGGATGGTAACTAACTTTAACCCATAGTAGATTTGAACATTGTCATTATCGTAAATAAGCTCCATACGTTTGCCGATATACTCTGTTGGAACACTATAACTATGCTTTCTTAGCATAACGAAGCTATTAGCCATGACAGTAGCAGACTTTCTAGACTTCATCTGATAGCGAGCGGTAGGAAGAGGACGAAGAAAATCTTTTTCCATTTCCTCAAATAGTTCTTGGCGGGATTCCTTACGTCCACTCAATCTACGGCTATTAAATGCTTCTAAAGATGTGCGTATAGCAATATTAAGTGATTCTAGATTATGGAAAATTTGCCCTTCAATATCTACATATACCGACCGATACATTAGCTTTACAGCATTCTCAACCAGTGCCTTGTCCTTGGGACGGCGCACCCTAGCTGGATAAACAGCCATGTCATAAAATTCAGCCATAGCAGCGAAGTCGTCATTGATAACAGGCTCATTACGATCACTGCGGATAACGGCTGATTTTAAGTTGTCAGGCACAACAGCCTTGGGTACACCACCAAAGAAATGAAGAGCATTCTCGCAAGCAACGATAAGGTCTTCCTTCTTCTGCGACCACACTGCCTCGCAATAGGTGTAATGACTGCATGGAAGGGTAGCCACAAAAACCTCTACCTTCCGCACCTCACCCGTCTGTTCTTCGACTATCTCTAGTTTATCACCCGCATAATCAATATACATCTGATCGCCAGCAAGGTGCTCTACATGTCCTACGGCTCGTGTTTGACATCTGTAGGCATGGATTGCGTGTTTGAAAGTAGAATACTGGTAACCATTAGGATGAGTTTTGAGATACTCCGTGTGAAGAGATAAGATAGAAACACCCTTCTTGCTAAGCCGTTTCACATAATCAGGAACAAGTGCCTCTAACTCCAACTTACGAGCAGAAGGCGGACGGTTACGAGAATGCCCATCTGAAAACAAGTCCGCTAGCTTATCATCTGAAAGCGACAGAATTTGCTCCATAGACAAGCCACTTTCTTGGAATTTACGGACATACTTGCGGAGGGTGTTACGAGATATATGGAAAGTACTAGAAATACTTCTTATTCCCATACCAGATGCGTAACAGCGCAATAAATTCTTTAATTTTGTCATATAAATAATAGTTTTATGTTTTTAATGCCGACCAGGACAGTAACACAAAACTACAAAATGACCCTAAAAAACTAGCGTTTCAAAGGGTCATTCTTATTTTGGCAAGGTGGGGCTGGTTATTTTAACCTTACTGGGTCTAAAATACTTGCCAGCGTGGGTCAAATTAGTGTGGCTTTTCCATATCCTATCGGCTACCATTGAAGGCAAGCGAATAGAAACCATTGAAGTATCATTACGAACTTTGGAAGTGGTACAAAGTCGTGGAGTGTGCAACAAGAATACGGAATATCACGAACAGATAGTAAACCTTGTGAATGCCAATCGAGGTCTTATAAGCCGAAGAATGAAAGCAACAGCATAAAGTATGAACCATTAAATTATCAGAGATATGAAGACAGAGATTGAAAACATTATCTACAACTATGCGGATGAGATACCGCATATTCTTATTAGGGTTATCAATGCAATAACCCTATCCGACAGCAAAGAGGAGTTAAGGGCGGCTATCAACAAAATAGCCGAAGAAACAGAACTTGATAAGTTCTTTGCCTATGGCTATGGCGCACATCACTTTTGGCTCAAACACCGCAAATTATCCAATGGAGAACCAAAGGAATACAGATTATTAAAGGTTGAATTTTAAGATTATGAAGAAGAAAGTTTACAGAGTTCGGACGCAATATGTCTTTGAAGGAGTGTTCGATGTGGTTGCGGAGAGCAAAGAAGACGCACGGCAGAAAGTCCTGCAACATTGTGGGTTGGTTATGGGTGGAAGCATTCACAGCACTTTGCCCGATGATGAGATAAATTGGGCATTTGACAGACACCCCTACAAACGAATAGACAGAATAATGAAAGTGCAAAAATATCCTCCTAAATAATAGCAAAAGCCACGCAAGCTAAAATTTGCGTGGCTTCTTTTCTTTCTCTTTGAACGAGTAGGCGACCAAAGCAAAGAAGCAAAAGAAAGTCGCAAGTATTTTTAGATGAATACTATTTTCTAGACATTTCTTCAAATGCACCAAATGAAAATACCATACTAATATCTTCATCTTTTGCTTTTTCTGTAGATGATAAATCTTTCACTCCACAAAAACATGGTATTTTTTCTTCATCTAATGGTGTCGGTATATAGGGCATTGTTAGACTTTTTCTTTGTTTCGAAAAATCTTTATCACACAAAGGTATCGGTATCTGGATAAAAAAATTAAAGTATGCCAATCCGAAAATGTAAGCAGGAACATCATCGTTATCATTTTTTCTTTTAAAAATCATACAAGAATTAAAAGGAAATCTTGCTTGATATAATCTTTCTATCATCTTTAATCCAGGACCACACTCTCGTTGTCCCTGCAACCATGATAATGTGTGTTCAAAATATTTTAATTCACTTTCAGGCATTATTGTTAGTGCCATCTTGGTTAAAGCTTTATAAACATACTGTGGAATATAGCTTCTTTTGCCTTTAACAGAAAATGATTTGTTGTTAATATCCAAGTCTACTTTTAGTTGTTCTCCTTCTACACATTTTATATTAAAGCCATTTGTATCGATAGATATAGATGATTGTTCTGATGAATTATTTTTATACTTAGGTATCTTTCCTCCACCTTTGTTCACTTTTGCAAAGACATGATGTAATTTCATAAATTCGGCAAACTGACTCTCATATTTGCTAAATAGTTGATTACAAGTATCACATTCGTATTTGGATTTTAAGGTCTGATTACCTATAAAATGAGGGATAGCGTGAGCAACCTTGTCGAAAGTAACATTTGGAACAGATCCTCCGCAGAATCTACATTTCCCTACCACAGAATCTGTTAGAATAGTATCTTTATGCTCATTAAGATGATAGGTAACTATCTCTTCATAATATTTACATAGTTCAGATAGCATTGTTTCAAAATTTAAGTTTATCATATGTTCTCTCTTTTAAAAACGAAATTATTCTATTTTTAGTAAATAGTAGAAAAAGAAAAATAATAATGATAAAGAAAAAATATTATTAAAAAAATTGTTGCTTGGAACATTAATTATGGCAGAAAGAATAAGGTGTATTCTGTTTGTCTCCATTTAACTAATCCACACAACACATTTCCTTGTTTCTCTCAAATGCCACAAAATCTTTAGCGAAAATAACACCTCTCTCAATTACAAATGAACTCCATTGGAGATAATCTCAGAAATTAAACTAGAATACCATACAGTACCAAGTCCGTAAGAATTTTTCCTTATAATCGTCATATCACCAAGATCAAATGGTGCACATTGTTGCACAGGTTCTCCAGAATACACTCCTAAAAAGACAAATTGTTTTTTTTCTGAGTGCATCAATTGACCATCTATCATGGCTATTTTCGTAGGTTTACTAATTACGAGACCACCAGATGAACCCGGGAAGAGTTGTGCATCAATTAGGAAGGTTGGCATATTATTAAAATGAAGCCCCCAGCCACTGGATATTATACCTGATTTCACGATTGGGAATTTATTCGCTATATCATAATAGCCACGAGGATAACTTGCTACTATAATGTCGCTAGTAACATCAATCTCTATAGGAGAGTTTATTGGTAAATTGTCATTGCTTAAACTTCCTCCAATAATAAACTTCCTATCGGTATTGTGGCTAACTACCTCTATAATCACATCATCAACTTTTATTGCTACAACATCAACATCATTATTATTATGTAATAATAATCTCTGTTTCAATTGCTCTTGATTCAATATAATAGGAACCCATTTTACTTTATCATTGATAACCTCTCTTAGATTAAAAACAAAATGGTCTGGTAAAACTTCACATTCGTTTATTTTTGGTAGAGCAACATGTCTATTTGTTATCAAATATGTTCCCCTTATTTTTCTCCATTGACCACCATCTACATTTGGATCTTTGGGAGAAATTTCATTATAATAAAAGCCAGACCCCTGTGATTTAAATTTGGTAGTACCACATTCTATTAAAGTCGTAAGCCCATACAAATCTTTGTCAAAAGAAATATTTTCTTTCATATTAGTGTTTTTTGCAAATCTACTCATTCATAACGAGAAAGGCAAATAAAACAGCAAGAAAACGCCTTTTGCGAAGCATAAAATGTCGCAAGAGGCGTCTTTGATAATCAAGTTAAATAAAACAGCGCAAACTCCACTTGTCTGCGTTTGACTAACCCATTCAAAACTTTTCCCTTATATCGGCAGAACGAAACATACTCCCGATAGAAGTTCCTATCTCCTGCCTCTATTTTTCGCAGCAGTCGGCTCTTGGGGTGCTTACCATATCCGAGCAACCTTCCCACACCCACATTATAGGCAAGTAAGGTCAGCAGCAGCGCATCTTTACCATAGCCTTTGAAGTGTTCAAAGCATTTCCAAAGGTCGGCACGGAGCAGCGAGGCTGCCTGTCGTTCCGTCATATTGGAAGAGAAATGCTCGCCCGGTTGCAACTGATGACCATATCCGACATACGGATAGCAACCTTTTCCGTGTAGCCCCTCGAAGTATTTCACGACCACCACGGCGCGTTCAAAAGGAGGTAAGTCTGCCAACCGTACCCTGCGCTGGGCAAGGATCGGCTGGCAGAGCAAGCACATTATACAGAATAAAGCAAAGCGTTTAGCTGTTCGCATCGTTCAAGACTCTGGTTACTACTGCGGTGGTCTTTCCCTTTTCCTCCGCCTTTTCGTTGTTGAAACTGAAAGTCAGTTGCTGCATCTTACCGAAACTGTCCTCCACGTACACGTCAATCGTCTGGCGGTTGGTGGAGAGCGAGGTGTAGTATAAGCGGAACACGTCCTTTGTGAGCGGATAGCGGTCGTTGGGCTTGAATACCGTTCTATCGTCCATTTTCAGTGTTCCCTTACCGTCAGACTGGAAATAACGTATCGTATAGTGAGTGTCAGCAAACTCACCGCCCCGCTTCAGTGTGCAGCGTATCTCTGCCGTCTGTCCCTTGACAATGTCCTTCTGAACCGGCATTGTCTCCACCGTAAACGGATAAGACTGCCGAACATCCAAATCCCTATCACAAGCAGATAGGCAAAACACGGCAAGGGTCAGCACGCCCATTACCCAAATCGTATTCAATATCTTCTTCATCTTTTCTTCTACTTAAAAGTTAAACCTTAGTCCTGCTGAAACAGCCGGACGAAAACGATGCACGTCAGAGCCGAAGAGCAACCGCCCTTGTGCCTTGACAAGAAACAGAAGCCTGTCCGTAAGGAATACTTCCAACGAGCCATGCACGGCACCGCCATAGACGAAGCGTGAGCGGTCGAGCAGCGTAGCCCCATCGGGCAGCAGCTTCTTGTCCTCATTCAACTCCTCGTAACCGCCCAATGCGGATATGCCAGCATAGAGAAACATGTTCTTACCCCTGTCGGAGAGACCAGGGTGCATATAGCCCACTTGTAAGAGTGCATCCTTGAGTTTTACGTTATAACTTCTGTACGGCATATTCTGCTGTTCATACTCTGCCATAACAAAAGTATAACTCTCACGACCCAGATAGCGGGTGAGTGATGCTCCCATGCCGAAATTGTCAGCTGCAAGGAACTTTTCACCCTTGATGAGCGGAACGCTTCCTACAACCTCTATTCCCCTTTGCTTGGGTATCAGTCGCTGTGCTTGCGATGGCAAGCTAAAAGCCATTGCCACCGCTATGCAAACCGATAAAATGATTATCTTCTTCATAATGTCTACCATTTCAGTTTGAGATTATCAATCTTCTTTGCCAACTGCAGGTCTTCTGCCGTTACATAAAAAGTCAGTGTACGACCGCCATTTCTCTCATAGAGTGTCACTTCAAGTTGCTTATCCTCCGAGAGGGCAAACTGCTCCAATACGAACACGGAATGCTCGCTATCCTTGCCCTTTACCTGCATCACCTGATGATAGGCACGAAGCGGCTGCAACACCTGTTCTTGTATGGCAGTGCGCTTTGCCATCTTCTTATCCACCATCTTGAATGTGATAAAATCCACCGAGTACGGCATATTCGTGCCGTTTTCCATACGAGTGTGGAAATACAGCAAGCCGTTATGGGCATACAAGCCACGAAGCAGGAACTTCATGCCGAACTGCTGTGCACCGATATGTTTGATGGTACGCTTGTCATTCTGATAGATAGTCTGCATCATCAGTTTGACTAATATAGGCGACTCATTGCCGAGTTCCTTAAAATAAATGTCGACACGATTGCTGGGCAATCGCCCCTCAGTTGGTGACAGGAAGTCCTTCATCTCGATGCTTAACTTCTCCGGCTCATCGGCATACTTCACGTTGAAAGCATAGAAAGAGCCGTCCTCACAAATCACGCTCATGTTGGTTTCCGTCTCAAAGTCCTTCACCGAAGCCTTTACACGTAGTACGTTCTCTGCATCCTCTGCCTTCCCTGCGATAATATTCTGTGAGCCCAAGTCTACATAACGAATAGTAGAAGGGAATATAAGATGCACGGTCTTGTCGAAGGTAACGGCAAGACCATAAGGCAGTACGACACGCCCCGTTGGTATGGCACGGCTCATTCCTTGAAAGAGTTCTCCCGAAGTGAGAGGACGGCTCGGTGTCAGACCATCATTGTTTTCCTGTGCTGTGGCTGTTGCTCCCACCATGGCAAGCATAGCCATTGATAAAATAAGTTTCTTCATTGTTCCTTTTGATTTGATGTTTTTTTTACTTGTCATTTTTGATTGTTTTATTTGGACTGAACCAAGAAAAGGCGGTAGCCACCCTTGAGCGTCACCTTGATAGTGCGCAGCTTCTTCTGAAGCAGCTGACTTGCACCCTGCATCACACCACGAGCCGCCTCGGAGATAATCTGGTCCTTGGCAGAGGAAGCGAAGGTAAAGGATGTGCCCATTGAACCACCGATGTTCGCCCCGACTTCCTTAAGCGCATTGATGTCCTCCGAACCTGGTATATACACGCCCTCTTGTCCGTCCGTGTCGTATGCCGAGAGCTTGACGGCTATGATATGCCCACCAACCTCAATACTCTTAATGAGCAGGTGCATACGGTTGCCCTCAATCTTGGCAGATGCAATCAGCCGGCTCTGCCTTGGAATACGCAGTCCCTGCACCTTGGCAGTCTCCAGCAGACGAAGCACCACATTGTCGCCCTCCTTGAGCGTGGTCGTTCTGTCCACCACCACTTTGAGCGTGTTGCGCATCGTGGATGCAGCCGTACTTGTTAGCGAATGGAAGCCCATGTTGCGTACTCTTGTTCCATATTCCTTGATAAAATCTGCATCGCTCATCGGCTGACCGAGTGAAGTCACCACCTGTTTGCGCTCCGCCAAGACCTCCATAACTGGAGCGTTTGCTTGCATCTGCCCCTTTTCTGTTCCAATATCGGTGATTGTGGGTGTGTTTCCTTTATCATTCGCAAAAGCATTCTCCAATGACGGAGGGACAGATGATGTCTTAGGAAGATACTTCGCTGCCATCTGATAGCTCTTTTCCATCAGAGCAAGCTGTCGTTTCTCCTCATTGTCCTCCCTGCTGTCTTTGGAAGCCAATTCCTTTTTGAGGTTGTCAATCTCCTGTCTCATTGCCTCACGCTCCTCTTCATGCGGATCGGGAGCGTAAAAGGAGTTCAAAAGGCGATTATTCTCCTCATAGCGATGCATGGAGCTTTCTATCTTCGCTGTTGATGCAGCCGCCTCCTCACGCTGCGCTTCTGAGGGGGCTGTGTTCTGTGCGAGATAGTCCGACAGCTTGCCCATCTCCTCGCGGCTCTGCTCTTCCTCGTGTGCCTTATCGCCTAATTCGTAGGCTTTGAGCTTGTTTTCGGTGAGCTTTTCTGTCGTTGCCTGCGGGATGCTGTCATTGAGTCCCTGCTCCGCAGCGGTCTTATCCTTGCCCGAAGGGGCGAAGATAAACCACATCGAGAGGGCAAACAGCAGTCCCAGTCCTCCGAAGACCAAGCCTTTCTTCATTTGTTCTTTCTGTTTATTATCCATTTTCTTTGACTGTTTGATGATGTTGTAGATAAAAATTACCGTGTAACTCTTGTAAAGTACTGTCCGTCCGTATGGGACTGTCCGTCAGCTTTCCCGTGGGGATGGGTAGTTTTTCCTTCTTTGGAGGAAGGAAGAACTGTGCTATCATCCAAAGCGAGCAGAGCAGATAGATGAAACTCAGCCCATAGACGATTTCCTTTCTCTGCCTTATCGTGAGCCTTTCACAACGATGGCGGAGCCACAGGTGAGAGCGCAGATATTGACGTGAGAGTAAAAAGTTTCTTTTCCTTGCCATAGCCTTATCGTTTATAAGTCTGTATGTCCCTGTTCTCCTTCACAAGGAAGTTCTCCATCAGGAAGCCTTGCGGGTTGTTGTCCGAACGGACAGAGTTCTGCAGCGTGCAGGTCGTAACAAGACTGCGCTCTGTAATATTACTCTGACGGACGATAAACTCCCGTGCATAGGTCGTTACCACATAAGGGTAAGTATTAAAGTTGCAGTGGATAGAGTCCACCTCTATGCGCTGATTGATATTACCCGATATGGCACGGTTATAATAGCCTTTCTCCGCCAAGTCCTTATAATAATTGAAAGCCGACTTGTCGCATAGCAGGAAGGCACGCTCCATGTTCCTCTCAATGGCGTCCTTGTCGGGCGCAATGGTAAAGAACAGCTCATGAAAACGACGCACGTGTTCTCTTGCCTCTACGGGACGATTACGACTTGCATCCTGACTGAGAGCCAGCATGAGCGACTTTCCTTGGTCAAGCACATAGATTTTCTCCCTCTGCTCCTTGGCGAAGCTGTACGAGGCATAGACAGCATAACCGCTTACTACCACACATACGATGGCAAAGACAAAGGCATAGAGCCGTATCTGTCTGAATGAGGTCTCGATATTATTAAGTGATTTGAATTCCATTTTTTTCTTTTATACCCGTTGATTAATTAAGCATAGTTGCTCCATTTCTATTTTCCTCTGAGCAGCGCTCCCTTGATGCGTCCACCGATATTTCCCACAGCAGCACCTGCGCCTGCCATAGCAGCCTTGCCACCAGTGTATGCACCTTGTGCGCCACGCTGTGCAGTCTGATTAACATTGCGTCCGTATGAGCCGATACCGCCTCCAGCTTCAATAATCCAACCTGCCACAGTAGGTACACAGAAGTAGCCTACAATACCGATAAGGAAGAAGACGATGTAATACCACGTTCCCGAATCAGGCAGATAGTTCGGATCGCTGAGTGCATCGATGTCTTTCTGCATCATCAGCACCTGTATCTTGGTAAGCAGTGCCGTAAGAATAGAGCTGACAGGCAGCCACAGATAGACCGATATATAGCGTGAGAACCAAGCCGTAAGTGATCCTGCAAGACCATCCCATACGGCTATGCCGAACACGATAGGTCCGAGTATCGAAAGGACAATCAGAATAAAGGTGCGAAGCGTGTCGATGATGAGTCCCGAAGCATGGAACAGCAATTCCAAAAAATCGTGTACCAATTTCATGACCCATTGCTTGGTCTGATAGGCGGCACGCTCGGCATACATACCCGCTATCGTCACGGCATCCTCTGGACCGATAATGCCCATTTCCTCTATCTTCTGGTCAAATTTCTCGTTGGAAACCAAATAAGCCGTCTCGGGATTCCTGAGGTAGGCTTCCTCCTGCAACTTGTCCCGCTTGGCAGTAAGTTCTGCAAGGTTCCCCTCCTGCTGGTGTACCATCATCTCCGTTCCCTGCACTACAGGCGAGAGAACGGCATTCATCGTACCCAGTACGACTGTCGGGAAGAACATGATGCAGAAGCCCAGCACGAAAGGTCGGAGAAGCGGAAAAACATCTATTGCCTCGGCACGGGCAATGGAAGCCCACACCCGAAGGGCAATATAAAAGAGCGCACCCAAGCCCGCAATGCCTTTGGCAATGCCCGTCATCTGGGCACAGAGGGGCATCATCTCGTCATAGGTGGAGCGTAGCAGCTCATGTAAACTGGCAAAATCCATAAGCAAAAGTGTTTTATGAAAGTTTTTTTCAAGTTCTTTTTTTGTCTGTGGATTTACCAATACCTGCTTGCAGTATTACCATAGAGCGCCTTAACGGAGGCAAGGTTGTTCTTCTCCCTTGCACGCACATAACTCACGGAGATATTCTTCCTTGTATAGTACGATACCAAAGAGCGGTATTCACGTAGTGTTGTATAGATACGGTCTATCTGCTGCATGCGCTCGTGGTCGTTCATGGAGAAGACATTACTCTTGACAATGGACTTGAGTTCCTTCAGACACTCACCGCTCTGCTCGAGCAGCTTGGTGTAGCCCGAAGCCATCGCAGCGAGTTCTGTCGGGCGAAAGTTCTTGTCTGAGAGCATCTTTTTGTAGGAAGTGACATAGACCTCAGAGATGTCGCCCACCATGAGAATACACTCCTTGACCTTATAGGCATCGCCAATAAGGTTATTCACCTTCTTCAAGGCATCGTAATACTTTTTGGTGTCGTTGTAGAGCTTCTCCACCTCCTTGAATCCGTCCAAGGTATTCTTTACTGTCTTCGAGGCGGTGGCAATCTCCTTGACCGTATTGGCAATGTTGCCGGCAAAGTTACCGGGATCATAGACCGTCCACTGTGCGTGGGCTTTGGAAACTGAAAGGCTCAATCCTAAGAGAGCCATAAATAAAAACTTTTTCATTGTTACTGCTATTTTGATTGTTCGTACTTATTTCTTCTTATTATTTCTTTTCTCATTAGCAAGCTGTCGGATAGCGGTCTCTATATCGCCACCGAGTTGTTCCGCACGCTGCATGACCTCTACCTTTTCTGTTTCCTCCGTGGTGTAGGTCAGGTATTCCTCCATGCTCACCTCCGTAGCATAGACAGCACTCTGCATACCGCCCAAGCCTATCCATACCTCTTTGTAGAGTCGGTTCGGGTCATTGTTCTGGTTGATGGAGAGTATCTGGCTCTTTTCCTTTTCAGATAAGCCGAGCATCGCCTGTATACCATCGAACTTGGTCATGTATTTTCTTTGGTCGAGCAATATCTTGCAGTCGGAGTTGTTGATGATACTTTCCTTGACAATGGGTGATTGAATGATATCGTCCACCTCCTGAGTCACGACAATGGCTTCCCCGAAATACTTTCTCACCGTCTTATAGAGATACTTGATGTAGTCTGCCATGTTTGCCGAAGCAATGGCTTTCCACGCTTCCTCAATGAGTATCATCTTGCGGATACCCTTTAATCGGCGCATCTTGTTGATGAAGGCTTCCATGATGATGATGGTTACCACTGGAAAGAGGTCTTTATTGTCCTTTACTTGGTCAATCTCAAAGACGATGAAGCGTTTAGAGAGCAGATCGATGTTCTTGTCCGAGTTCAAGAGAAAGTCGTAACGACCGCCACGATAGTATTGCTTCAATGTCGTTAAGAGGTTGTTAATATTGAAGTCTGAGAGCGTTACCTTAATATCTCGCTTTTCCATATCCTTGCGGTACACGTCCCGCAGATACTCATAGAAGGTATTGAAGCAGGGAACGATGGTATGATCCGTCCTGATAAGTTCGATATAGGCATTGACGGCAGAACCGAGTTCGCCTGCTTCGGTCTTGGAGATATGTTCATCAGCACTTTTCCAAAGTGTAAGTAATAATGTGCAGATACTCTCCCTTTTCTCTACATCGAAGAAGTAATCATCCGTATAAAAAGGGTTGAAGGATATCGGATTTTCATTGGTATAGGTAAAATACACACCGTCCTCACCTTTGGTCTTGCGGTGGATAAGTTCACACAAGCCTTGATACGAGTTACCCGTATCAACCAAGAGGACGTGTGCCCCTTGCTCGTAATACTGACGTACCATGTGGTTGGTGAAAAAAGACTTACCACTACCCGAAGGACCCAAGATAAATTTGTTACGGTTGGTAATCACGCCGCGCTTCATTGGCAGGTCGGAGATGTCGAGGTGGATGGGCTTTCCCGAAAGGCGGTCTGCCATTTTGATACCAAAAGGAGAGAGCGAATCTTTGTAGTTCGTCTCTGCCGTAAAGAAACAGAGGGCAGGCTCGATGAAAGTATAAAATGACTCTTCTGCGGGAAAGTCTGCCGCATTGCCGGGAATACCCGCCCAGTAGAGCGTTGCCGCATCAATGGTATTGTGGCGAGGGTGGCATTCCATAAGAGCAAGTGCAGAACCCACGTCATTCTTAATCTGGCGAAGTTCTTCCTTATCGCTGCTCCATGCCAGTACGTTAAAATGGGCACGGATAGATGTCAGCCCCTGTGAGTGAGCAATATTGAGATACTCCTGTATCCATTCCTCGTTGATTTGGTTGCTACGGCTGTAGCGTGCCAGCGAGTGCATATTCCTTGCCTGCTTCTCGAAGCGTTCCAGATTGGCATCGCTGTCCTCAATGAAGATATACTGGTTATAGATGTGGTTACACGGCAACATCAGACCCACGGGAGCGGCAAAGGAAAGACGGCAGTCGCTCCTGTCGGTGGATAACCGTTCATATCGGCTATCCGTACTCACACTTGTGGGCAAATCATCTGTATCGCTTAATGTATGTAAGCAGAGCATATTGTCGCCCACACGCACAAGGTCTGCACCCAGACGGATGTCCTCCAATGAGGCATGTCCCTCTTCTGAAAGAGAGAAATACCTGTCAAGGAGACCACCCTTTTCATTTTTGCCAACTAACTCATCTTCAGTCATGCGGACAATTCTTATTTGCTCGGTATCATTGATGATACGCTCGAACTGGTCTACGGCTTCCATAAACTTCATCACCTCATCCTTGTTGGTGATCTCCTTGGGCAATAGGTGTCCACGACAGAGTGAAGAGAAGTTGCTCTGCTGTGCCATACGCTGCTTGTTCGTCTTGGTAAGGAAGAGATAGACTGAATGGTGGAGATACGGACGCTCGTTGAAGTGCCGTTCTGATGCACGGGCAAGGAAACTTAATCCACCGTCGGAGAGCTTGCCCTGATAGTCCTCTTTGACGAACCAGTCCTGTTTATGCACGATGCAGTAGTCGGGCAGCACTTTGATAGCCTTATGCCAAGCCGAGTGCATTGCTTCGTATTCTGTAGAAGTGACGGTAAAGAGTTCGGGCAGTTCCACACGGAATGCAACCGTAATATCTGCGTCCTTGCTCACCATGCAGCCCTGCTCGACGGAGAGCAGCGGGAACTTCGACTCCAAGGTAGTTATCTTACTGTTGTTTCTCATTGCTTCTTTCTTTTGGGTTGAAGGTTACGGATAAGGTTATAGACCGTCCGGCGGTTCAAAAGGTAGCGTGGGTGCATTCTCACGGCTCCCTTTTTCATGAGTCCGTATTGCCCATACTTTCGGTTCATGGCAAACGTTTGCCACACCACGAGGGTGGCACCCACTACGCCTATGACCAGACAGGCTATTTGGCTCACTCCGCAGAGATAGAGAATGACCACGAGGATGAAGACAGCCAGCAATCCTCCTGCAAAGAGGAATAGGTACTGCGCCTTCAAGCCCTTGAACTCCACCGTCCGACCTACACCTTTGTTGATTTCCCACTCAGCCATTGTTACAAGAAGAAAGAACGTAGGATGGTGGCAGCCACGATGAGGAAGATACACGCACCGAACCAAGAGGCTGCGGTCTTGCTCGTATCGGGGTCGCCACTAGAGAACTTGTTATAGACTTTTATTCCTCCGATCAAGCCCACCACGGCGCCGATGGCATAAATCAATTTGGTACCGGGGTCAAAATAACTGGTTACCATCTTTGTGGCTTCGTTGATGCCCGCCATTCCATTGCCCTGCGCATAAGCTCCTACGGTGGTGGCAGCCATCAGGAGCAGCATTGTGATTTTCTTTTTGTTGTTCATTGCTGTTTTTATTTTAAGTTGTTAAACAAATTATTTTCATTTTGGTGAAAGTGACAAGGGGTAGCTCGGTTTTATCGTATGACAGATATTGGCAGATTGTTTTACTTTTGAGCCACCCCCGCATCACTTTACAATATGAATAAAAACATTAGTCTTACAGATAGTATGACAGTGGACGCTCGCCCATATCGTCAGTTTCCGTCATCAGATTGTCAGAAGAGTTCTTTCTGGAGGCATCGAAAGTGGACAATTCATCTGTCTGCTCTTCTCCTTCCTCTGCGCTTCGGATTTTATCCAGCAGGATGGACTGCTCACCTTGCATTTTGGCGACATACTCCTTGTATTTCTCCATAAAGTCAGTGCCTTTAAGTTGACCGACAATTTCCTTGACTTCGACATCATCTACCTCATCACTGTTCTTACGCCACTTTCTCATGCGACCTAAGTCACGTGCGAGGATAGATTGACTGGATACCTCGCCATCTTCAGATGCGGACTCAATAGGCAGACTCAGATCCTCGCGAGCAACCTCGTTTTCGTCCTCTCTTTCCATCTCATAGCTAACCTCCATCTCGTTATCCTCTTCCTTCATGTCATCTTTATTTTCGGAGTTTTGCGGTACAAAATTATTACTATTCTGCTTTGAATTTTCAGATGAAGAAGCAGAGGGAACTTGTGGGATAATAGGGGAAATGGAACGGCTTTTGCCAATCAGTACAAACTCGGCTTGATCTTCTGTTCCTTCTCCTTTTTGTCCGTCTTTTTCCTTCGTCGCTTCATTCTCCTTAGTCTGCTCATTGCCCTTTTTATTTTTCTTGATAAGGATGCCATACGGAGATACATACCGCATATAGAAGTACAGGATACCCAGCATTATCCAAATGATGATGAGTATCAGTATAAAACTGAAAAGTATTGTTTCCATCATAGTGTTATTGTTGTCTTGCGTCTTTGTTTTGCTGCCGCACTGTTGAGCAATTCCAAATGTTCACGCAGGTGTTCCCGAAGAATGTTGTCTATATATGCGGCTATGGAAACACGCTCCCCCAAGTCCTGCAACACGTTGCGCAGGTTCTGCAGCGTTTCCAGATTAATGGAGAAGGCTGTCCGCATTTGGGAACGGACGGGACGAAAGTACAGGGAACGGTACTCCTCGATGGAAAGGGATAGCCTGATGGGCTTTTCCATTCTCGGATTACTTTCTCTTCTTGTTTCCTTATCCCTTGTCTTCCCAGTTTCCTCCTCAGTTTCTTCTGCAAATTTCTCTTTTAACGTCTTTGCCTCTTTCGGAACTCTTTCCTCCTCTCGTGATGTTTCAGGCAAAGGCGCAGCTTCATCGGTCGGGTCGAAGGAGTTGGGAGTCGTTGCTGGTTCCACAACGACGTTGTCCTCTGCCATTTTCTTCAGCTTGGTTTCCAGCTGTTGCTTTCTTTCCTCAATCGTTGCCATTTTCTGATTTCGTTTTTAGTTTGAGACGTTGTATCAAATCTGATATGAGCTCATCCACTCCTGTGCCTCTTCTCAACCCCTTTGCGGGAGGCTGATAGGTGGAGCGAAACACTCCTCGTAGCCCGTATGTGGAAAGTTCGTGGGAGAAGCGGTGCATGGCATATACATAGCCGGGAAGGAGCGTGATTTGCTGCTCGTTGATGAACTTAGTATATTCATCAATGATGACGTTCCTTACCCTTCTGTCCACCTTGTTCCAAAACAGTATGATGTCCTTTATCTGGGAATCGGACATAGAAACTCCAATGTCCGTGATAGTCTTGGCGTATGCCAGACATGACACCAGGGACTGGATGTCGGCTTCAAGCGGAGAAAGAATATAGTCCATCTGAAGGGACAGCTCCATCAGCTCAGAGGTTCCTGCATGACCGGGGAAGTCGAACACTACCACCTGAAACTCCTCGTCATGGAGTCTCTCGATATGGTTACTGGCTGTTTTGACCGCATCACGGGGGGCGGACTTGTAAATTCGGTATGCTTGTTTACCGAATGTTTGAAAATACGCTTCCATCGACCTTGACAGTTCCTCGCTTTTCTGAATGACACTCTTCTCTCGCTCCCTGAGTTTGTAAAAGGAATCCTGTGACAAGTCGCAGTCCACCACGAAGAGATTGACATCCTTCTCATAGAAAAGGATGCTACTTATGATTTCGGCAAGCGTACTTTTCCCGACTCCTCCCTTTTGCGAGGAGAACCCCAGAAAGAGGGGGTGTTGTTGTTTGTTCTCCATAATGATAATTTCTTAGTTTATATTATTTGTCTATTTGATGTTTGGATGTTCTTTTATTCTTAAGAGTTATCAGCAGACAGTTTGTTTTGACTACATTTGGTTCATACGATAGTCCTAAAGAACGATTTCGAGTTCTTACAATCTGTTGTACTGACAATAGTTTGTCATGACAATAAATTGTTATGAATATGTATTGTTCCTTCTTATCATCTTTGGTGCAAGCAGGCGGTAATATGATATGTCTTTTGCTTGTGACATCATACCATTGTTCGCTCGCTCTGACTGCAAAATAAATGATATTTCTGCTGATTTTATTACAGCGATGAAGTGCAGGGAAATACGAGGAAAAAGAGTGAATATCGCTGATAATGAGATATTTGAAAATCTGCCGTAACTTTGCAGGCGAGAATAATACATGGAGGTAACGTACCGAAGCAGACACCCCAAAAGGGTGGATACTTCAATCGTATCAACTCTTAATATTGGCAAGGTGTGTCTTTGTAACACAAACTTACAGTTGTACCACAAAGACCCTTGCCCCAAAGGGGATTAAATCACTCCAAAGTCGTGATTAAAGAAAAGTAAAGCTATGGATAAGGAAGAGAAATCTCGTTCAGAGAGAAAAAAGCGGAAAAGCCACGCTGGGACAATTGGCACGTGCGGTTGCCCAACCCCAAAGACCAGCAAAAAGTCATTGAACTTTTCCATAAATCCGGTGCAAAATCGAAGTCTGATTTTGTGCGTGGATGTATTCTTGGAGGGAAGTTCAAGGTGATAACAGTGGATAAATCCGCTGTGGACTATTATCGTAAACTCTCGGAATTGATTGCCGAAAATCATCGGATAGGCGTACTCTACAACCAAACAGTACGCGCAATAAACTCTTATCACAGCGTGAAAACTGCACAGATTTTACTTGAAAAATTGGAAAAAATCTCTTGTCAAATCATCACGCTACAACAGAAAGCCATCCAACTGACGGAACAATTTGATAGTCGATAAAGGAATATGATTGCAAAGATTTCTTCTACCGAGAACCTTGGAGGAGCATTGGGATATAACTTCAAAAAGGTGCAGCACGACGAAGCGGCAGTTCTCTGCGTGAACGAACTTCGGAAAGGCTTCGATGGCACTTTTCAAATGGATAAGGTACTTGCCGATATGCAAAAGGCAATACCTGAGCAATGCAGAACAAAGAAAACGGTCTTTCACTGCTCCCTCAATCCGCACCCAGACGAGAAGCTGTCTGATGAAAGGCTCACACAGATTGCGAAGGAGTATATGGAGGAACTCGGCTATGGCAAGCAACCCTACATCGTCTTTAAGCATAATGACATTGCCCGTGAGCATATCCACATCGTTTCGCTTCGAGTGGATAGCCAAGGCAGAAAAATCAATGACAAGTATGAGGGCAGGCGAAGCAAGAAGATTACTAATGCTTTGGAAAAGAAATATAACCTCATTCCAAGTTCAAAGGTCAGTGATAGAACAACAAAAGAAACACCAAAGGTCGATACTACGCAAGGGAATATCAAGGAACAAGTGGCAAATACTGTTCGTTCTGCGATGAAGCATTATACCTTCTGCTCCTTAGGTGAACTAAATGCCGTTCTGCGTAAATACAACCTTGCAGTAGAGGAGGTAAAGACCGAGTATAGGGGCAAGCGATATGATGGGCTGGTCTATGTGCCTACCGATGACAAGGGCAATAAGGTGAGCACGCCCATTCACGCCTCGGACATTGGTAGAGGTGTGGGCTATGCTGCCGTTCAGAACAAGATGCTGAAATCGAAGCAGATAGTTAAGCCATTGATACCAACCATCAGAAGAAAGGTATTAGAAGTAATGCGTACTTCTCCCCACACGGAGGGAATACTCCGACAAAGATTGGAGGAACAAGGCTTGCGAGTGGTAATCCGAAAGAATGATAATGGACGCATCTATGGTATTACGTTCATTGATGACAAAGAAGGCATTGCGCTCAATGGTTCCCGATTGGGTAAAGGATATGCTGCCAATGTATTCAACGCATATCTATCTAATCCAGCACACAATCCATTCTTGGATGAATCGCTTTATGGAAAGATTGATACCACCTTACAGCAACAGATGCAGACAATACAGTCTGATGAGCAGGAAGGCGACAACCTTGTCGATGAACTTATCGACGATATGGTGGGAGAATCCTTCTCTTCATCGGGCAATGATGATTGGAAAGAAGCGGCATGGCAACGCAAACTCCGTAAGCAAAGTAAGGTAAAACTTAAACGCAGGAAACGTTAAGTACACGTTCAAATAACATTCAAAGGATTTTCTAACAACAATAAAATAGCATTATGGCACAAGAAGACGATTTAAGGGCATTGGGTAAGGTCATGGACTTTATGCGGGGGATTTCAGTAATTTTCCTCCTGATTAACTGTTATTGGTTCTGCTACGAGGCGTTTCAGTCGTGGCACTTCACGCTTGGTATCATTGACAAGATACTCATGAATTTTCAACGTACTACGGGATTATTTTCATCTATCCTATGGACGAAACTCTTTTGTGTGGTATTCCTCGCTTTATCGTGTTTAGGCACAAAAGGCGTGAAGGAAGAGAAAATCACGTGGCCAAAGATTTGGACGGTGCTTTTCTCCGGCTTCGTCTTTTTCTTTCTCAACTGGTGGCTGTTGGCATTGCCCATTGGCAAGATAGGGGCGGCTTCGCTCTATATATTTACGCTGTCCATTGGCTATATCTGCTTGCTGATGGGCGGCGTATGGATGAGTCGACTGCTCAAAAACAACCTGATGGACGATGTATTCAACACGGAGAATGAGAGTTTTATGCAGGAAACAAGGCTGATGGAGAATGAATACTCGGTCAATCTCCCTACACGTTTTTACTATAAGAAGAAGTGGAACAAGGGCTGGATCAATGTGGTCAATCCTTTCCGTGCCTCGATGGTGCTCGGTACACCCGGTTCGGGCAAGTCATACGCTATTGTGAACAACTATATCAAGCAGCAGATAGAAAAAGGCTTTGCCATGTATATTTATGACTATAAGTTTCCCGACCTTTCGGAAATAGCCTATAATCACCTGCTCCGTCATTTGAACGCTTACAAAGTAAAGCCACAGTTCTATGTAATCAACTTCGACGACCCACGCAAGTCGCACCGGTGCAACCCCATCAATCCTGCCTTTATGACGGATATATCGGATGCCTACGAGAGTGCCTACACCATCATGCTTAACCTCAACCGCTCGTGGATACAGAAGCAGGGAGATTTCTTCGTCGAGTCACCGATTATCTTGCTGGCTGCCATCATTTGGTTTCTGAAAATCTATGAAAACGGGAAGTATTGCACATTTCCACACGCTATTGAGTTTCTGAACCGCCCCTACGCACAGATTTTCCCCATACTCACCTCCTACGATGAACTTGCCAACTACCTTTCTCCCTTCATGGATGCGTGGGAAGGAGGGGCGCAAGACCAGTTGCAGGGACAGATTGCCAGTGCCAAGATACCGCTTTCAAGAATGATTTCTCCGGCTCTCTATTGGGTGATGACAGGTGATGATTTCTCGCTTGACATCAACAATCCCAACGAGCCGAAAGTACTTGTTGTGGGCAATAATCCCGACCGGCAGAATATCTATTCGGCAGCACTCGGACTTTACAATAGCCGTATCGTAAAGCTCATCAACAAGAAGAAGCAACTTAAAAGCTCGGTAATTATCGACGAGTTGCCAACGATTTACTTCCGTGGATTGGATAATCTCATAGCCACAGCACGAAGCAATAAAGTGGCAGTGTGCTTGGGTTTTCAGGACTTTTCGCAGCTTACCCGTGACTATGGCGACAAGGAGAGCAAGGTAATCCAGAATACGGTGGGTAATGTGTTCTCAGGGCAGGTGGTTGGAGAAACAGCCAAAACTCTTTCCGAGCGTTTCGGCAAGGTACTTCAGCAGCGACAATCTATGACCATCAACCGAAACGACAAATCCACCTCTATCTCCACACAGATGGACAGCCTTATCCCTGCATCGAAAATCAGTAACCTTACACAGGGTATGTTTGTGGGTGCAGTGTCCGACAACTTTGATGAACGTATCGACCAAAAGATTTTTCACGCGGAGATTGTTGTGGATAGTGCCAAGGTGTCGGCTGAAATGAAAGCATACCAGCCCATCCCTATGATAGTGGAATTCAAAAATGAAGATGGCTCAGACAATCTCAAAGAAACCATCGAAGCCAATTATCGTAAGATAAAGCAAGAAATACTCTCGCTGGTTGATTCAGAGATTCAAAGGATAAAGAACACCCCTGCCTTGTCCCATCTCATTCCAGACAAATAATACAAACACGGATTGGGTATTGTAGTTGCAGTGTGATGATTACGGAACATGGCTATACCCACAGATAAATCCTTATGATAGCTGTTAGCATTGATAAACTACGGCTGTAACAAATCGTTTTCCGGTTTAGCCGTTTTAGGTGAGTGAGAAGTGTAAGATTGTACAGCTCGATATGGTTGGTGGAATGAAAAACGGGTATGGAGTATTTCCTAACTGATAAGATAGCCATAGTTTTTCAATTTATCGGTATAAATAAATTCAGCTTTGAAGAGGAAAGGGCTTTTAAGTATTACCGACAAAGTACGATTGGTACTCTGCCTACATTGAAGGCAACTACATGATTTATTTCTCTATCGTACAGCGATAGACGGTTATTTGATTTTACTTGTTATCTGTAAAATCCTTTTAAGCAAAGTGGTAATTGAACTTTCCAATACTCGTGCCGTACTACGAATACTCCACTTTTCTTTGGTCAGTTGAATGATTTCAGAATCAGTGTCAGGAAGATAGGCTTTGTCGGCGTAACCGGTAATAAAACGTTTTTGGCAATGTTTGCATTAGTAGCACCGTTTGCCATTGCGTTTCTTCTCACTTTTGATCATTTCCATTGAACAGCAATGTGGACATATTAACATAGACATTGCCCTCTTTCATCGCTTTATTACAATGGAAGTTACTGGACATTTATAATTCGCCTTACAATCTTTTGAAGTATGCTTTCATTGCTTATTAATATAGATGCTGTACCAGTCATTCCACTGATAATTTTATACCTGCAATCCGTTATCCTTATCTGTGCCGTGAACACGCTGCCTGCTGCCGTTTGTCGGGGTGTATGCGATGTGGATGTTATGATACCATTGGCAGCTCCGTATGTTTCTGCATCGTAACCCTCAACTTCGATGTTTACCGTCATTCCTCTCGTTATCGTATTCACGTATTTATAGGGAATGTCTATTGTGCCTTGACGGGCATTTGTCATCTGTACCTTTGCACTGACGGTTTCGGGATAAGGTATAAAGTATGCGCCCACCAGCAGTCCCAATATTACAATGGTGATAATAGTGATGCCATAGCGTACAATACCTGAAGGAATCTCGCCAATGATGTGTTTTACCTTCTCGCTGCGGAGTTCTATCTTGTTGTCTGCCATAATCTTCCTTTCTGCTGTCAGTTACCCAATTCCAATTGATTCTTTACAAGGTTGTAATAAGCACCACGCTTCGCTGTAAGTGCTTCGTGGTTGCCTGTCTCTACTACCTTACCTTTATCTAACACCACTATCTGGTCGGCATTTTTTACTGTGCTTAGTCTATGCGCCACGATAACGACTGTCTTGCCTTTGTAGAACCCGTCCAAATGTTCCACAATCATGCGCTCATTGTTGGCATCGAGCGAGTTGGTGGCTTCGTCAAGGAAGATGTAATCGGGATTCTTATACACGGCTCTTGCTATCAGAATACGCTGTTTCTGTCCCTGACTCAACCCCACGCCATCGCGACCAATCTTTGTGTTGTATTTTAAGGGCAGCCCCATCACATAATCGTGAATACAGGCTATTTCTGCAGCTTTCTGCAACCGCTCCTTGTCTATCTCGCCATCATCTACGGCAATGTTCCTTGCTATGCTCTCGGAGAATATCACACCGTCCTGCATCACTACGCCACATTGTCTGCGCCACCACTTCTTATTGAGCTCATTTACATCAGTTCCTCCAATGGTGATTTTTCCGCCCAATACAGGGTAATAGCCCAGCATAAGCTTGATGAGTGTTGTCTTACCGCTGCCCGATGCGCCTACGATAGCTGTTACCTTGCCTTTGGGGATTGTGAGGCTTACATCATCAATGATAGTTTTCAGGGCGTGAGGGTCGTACTTGAAGTTTACGCTTTCAAGGTCAATTCCCTTATGTTCTTCTTTTACTGCCATTTCCAATCCTTGCTTTCCGTTCTCATCATCTATGCGGTGTATCTCATTGATACGCTCAAGGCTTATCTTCACGTCCTGCACTGAATAGAAGAAACTCATCAACTGCTCAACGGGGGAGTTGAGTTGTCCGATGATATACTGCACGGCAAGCATCATACCTAAAGTAAGCTGTCCGTGAATGACGGCTGTTGCAGCCACCACCGTGATGACAATGTTCTTGAGTTCGTTAATGAAGATGCTGCCTGCCTCCTGTGTCTGTTGGAGCTTCAGCGACTTCATCTGCACCCCGAAAAGGTCTGCCTGAACATCCTCCCATTCCCAGCGACGGCGTTGTTCACAATCTTGGAGCTTTATCTCCTGCATGGAGGTGATGAACTCGTAGGTCTTGTTGTTATTGATGGTTTGTTGCTCGAAGAGTTCATAGTCCAACATCTTTCTACGTCTGAGAAATAGCGCAAGCCAACCGCCATAGAGCAGACTGCCGAGCATGAAAATGGTAAAGATGAGCCAGTTATAAGACAGCAGTACAACGCTGAATACCACAAATGTAAAAAGCGAGAACACGATGCTGAGCGTTTGCTGTGTCAGAAACGAGTTTACACGGCTGTGGTCGCTCATACGCTGCATAAGGTCGCCCATCAGTTTGGTGTCGAAGAACGACATGGGCAGTTTTAAGAGTTTGATAAAGAAGTCGCTCACCAACGAAATGTTAATCCGCATTGATATGTGCAATAATAACCATCTGCGAATAAAATCCGTAGCCGTGCGCCCTATAACAATCAAAAACTCTCCTAATAATATAAGCCAAATGAAACCAATATTATTATTTTTAATTCCAATATCTACGATTGACTGTGTTAGAAATGGTAGGATTAGTTGCAAAACACATCCTAAAACTAAGCCAATGATTATTTGAGTAAAAAAATTACGGTATTGTTTAAAATATCCATATAGAAATCTAAAAGATCGAGGATGGAATCTCTTCTGTTGCTTTGAGGTTTTGAAATTATCATTCGGTTCAAGGAATAAAGCAATTCCTTTCTCTTCGTTATTAGAAGTTGTGGCTATCCAATGTGTTTTCACTTGATCAATAGTGCATTTCTGGATACCTTTACTTGGGTCAGCAATATAAAACTTATTCCTTTTAACCTTGTATAATACAACAAAATGATTCTGATTCCAATGAAGTATGCATGGAAGATTTTCATTACACAAAGACTCAATAGTTACTTTGCCAGGAATAGAATGAAAGCCTAGAGTGGTTGCGGCTTCACATAGTCCTTGCAAAGAAACACCTTCCGAAGATGCAAAACATATTTTGGAGAGTTCTTCGATTGAAATAAATCGACCAAAATAATTAGAAATCATAGCTAATGATGCTATACCGCATTGCATAGCATCACGTTGCATGATAATTTTCATCTTCTTCATTGTATGGAGTTATAATCTATCTATCTCGTCCTGTCGAGATGTTTTTCCTTTATATTTACCCTTTGCTGCATTAAGAGTATATCGTATGCTTAATGTGATTGAACGGGATGCCCCTTGGATGTCAGAAGAATAATCGACAGTATTGGTGAACGTGTCAATTTTCTGTCTCCATGTATTGAATACATCATTAGCCGAGAGTGTGAAAACCCAGTTTCTCCAAGTTTTGTTCAAGGTCACCGATGCCTGCCACGAACCACGGCTATAAATCACATCTTGATTGCCGGTCCCGAGACCGAACAGATTAAAATAAGCATAGAAGCTGCTGGGAATATCGAACCGGTTGTTAAGCGACAGAGTATAGAGTGGTTTGTTGTATTTTCTTACGGGTGAGCCATACTTCAAATCCTGAACGTAGAACACGCCCTGTATGGTGGGATGCCAAAAGCCGAAATCAAGTTGTTGGACAGCCACAAGTTGGAATGAGTTATAATCTGGCAGATTGACTGGTTGTACAACATTAATACGATCGGTGTTGTCATAGCGATATATTGAGGTCACATTCCGTTTGTTCATTGTGAATGAGCTTTGAAGGATAAATTTCTTATAATAAAGATTCAATCCTATTTTGTGGCGGAGAGTTGAACGAAGTTCAGGATTGCCCGTTTCCCAAAGGGTAGGAGTAACATAAACGTATGTGTTGTCAAGAGATTGGTATCCCGGACGAGACACGGATGCTCTGTAAAACAAGCTCATACGAATAGATGAGTTAAAGGATATGCCCAAATTAGGCAACAAGTCTGTATATGATTTTGATAAATCTTCACGAAGAACGTTGTTTTGTCTGAAATCTGTATTGGTTGATTCAAGTCTAAGTCCACCATACATATTCCATGTGTTGTTGGGTGTCCAGTTAAAACCGACAAATCCTGCATAGAGATTTTGTTTTACATTGTCTGTTTCTGGAGCAATAAAATCCTGATTCCCGGTGGAGGACCCCAAATAATCCTGATTGTTGCGTGTATATGAGATTTCCGAGCCAGCCTCTATCTCTACCTTGCTGATTTTTCTTGACAGTACAATTTTTCCTGACCATAAAGAGGCTTTGCTTACATTCGAATTGTAGATCATATTGGTAGAATTGTTCTCATCTACACCCGAGTTGGAAGTACGATAGGATTTTACATAATCGGCGTCTATGCGTAACCCGATATTGGCAGGCAAGGAAAAACTGCCGAAGGTGTTGACATGATGCATAGAGCTTTGACTATGCAGGTCACTTATTGATGCTATTACATCTTCGGTCCCTTGATTTTCCATAACGGATTTGGCATTGCCGCTATAGTGACTCTTGGGAGTGCGCTGAAACGTGTATTTTGCACCAATGGAGTTGTTCCCGAAATCGTAGTTTAGGCCAGCGTCTGCCATGAGGGACTGGCTTCTGCTTTTGGCTTTGGAATAAGTATCAGTACGATATTTTGATTCAGGGTTACTCTCTGAATAAAAACCTTCAATATAATGTCTATCCTGTTTGAAGCCAGAAAAGCCGTATGATAAATCTCCCAAGACGGTAAGTCCGCTTTCTGTATGGTAATTCAGTGACACATCGACAGATTCTGACCATTCTTCACTTGCCGAAACATTACCTGCTGCGACAGCATGGAATCCCTCATTAAGTTTTTTTGTGCGTATGAGAATGACAGATGACACATTGGCGCCATATTTTGATGAAGGGTTGGTGATAATTTCTACATTGGATATATCGTTGGCGGAAAGTGAAGACAACTCACTTATTGAACGCACAAGCCTGTTGTTGATATAGATAACGGGTGTTCCATGTCCAAGGACAGATATCCCACCGCCAGATGCGTCAATCATCGGAAGGTACTTGATCGCCTCCATAGCATTGCCAAGTTTTGCAACAGGATTTCCTGCCATTGAGATTTGCAAGCCCCTCGGCGTTCCCTTGACATATCTCTTACTTCCCCGAACCACGACTTCTGCAAGTTTATTGGTGCTTTCAATATAAATCGTGGTATCACACGGAAGGATTACATCTGTGGTTTTGCATCCTACGGAGGATATGGAAAGAAACATCCCTTCTTTTAATGGGGTGTCGAAACCGAACAGACCGTTCAAATCCGTAAGGGTTGAGCCAACCATAACGGAGTCGGTCTGCATGAGTCTCACTGTTGCGAAACTTACTGGGATGGAATCTTCTAAGGTTAAAACTCGTGATCTGATATTATAGTTCTGATTCTGAGCGAACATAACGATATTCGAGAATAAAACTATAAAAAAAATAAAGAATCTTTTCATTTTCAAATACTATTTATACATGAAGGGTCTGGAAAGGTAATATTATTACCATATCGTAAGAATACATTAACAAGACATCTTTTGTTTTTTCCATAACAATCAGTTTTGCCAATACAAGAAAAACAAGGACTCTTCTCATCAATATGTTTTTCTAATTCTGACAGATAGATCGCTCGTGGGGATCTCCAAATTTTTGCCAATGAATCTTGCTTCAAATCTCCTATGATAAAATTTTTGTTCCAATATAATCGTTCGCACAAAGTAACTTTTCCATCTGGAAGAATAAAGCATGAACTAACATTGGCTGAACAACGATAATTAGCATCTTGATTTTTACAAAGCAATTCTGTGCTTTTGGAATCAACACCCTTGGCATTTAGTACAATCTCAAAAAATGGATTATAAGATAATTGAATCTTTCGAATGTATTGGCGTACTAAACTTTCTTGCCTAGATGTACATAACTCAATATTGCCCTTTTTGAATGGCAATAATGCATAACAAATATCCCATCGAGAAATTATACTATACTGATTTAAAAAAGAGAACAGTTGGAATATGGAATCAAAAGATGCGTTATTAGAGCAAAGAACTGTACTTATTCTTACTTTAAATGGTAACTCACGAAATGAAGATAATATATCAAATGTCTGTTGCAATTGTTTTAAATAATCATTGGGAGCATATAATAATGATTTATGTATTGTTTCATCAACTGTGTCTAATGAAATTTGCAAATCCCCTCTGTATTGAAGATTTATTAACTTATTGACATCAGACTCTTTCAACGGTTTTTTTGTTGATAAAAAATCAACAGGATAACCAGAATTTAATAAGAATGAAATATATTCTTCCCAATTTGGTTTGACGAAAACATCTCCTCCAATTAGTTCTATTTTCCTTACTCCAATGGTCTTACATTCTGTAATGAGATTACAAAAATCGTCAAAATTTAAATCGCTGCTTGTCGTGTATGTATCAGCATAACAATAATTACACTTGACAGCACATTTATTATTTAGCATAATAACGATCTTGTCGGGACTTGTATATAATCTTTTCGTTTTCAAGTCCACATCGTTCATATTCAGAGATATATGGATAATATCATCAAATTTCCTTTTATTTACTTCTGTAGATGATATTAATGTATTAGGAGGGAACGAAATGTTCATATCCCCAAATTTAACATAGGTAATCTCTTGATTATCTAATAGAGAATGTACAAAAGAAGTAATTATCTGTTTAGAAATTCCCATGTTTTCATAAAACCAAGATTCTGTTTCTGCTACATTATTTGTGTAACTTATTGTAGCCAATACAATAGCGTGGATAGGATGTATATATGACATCCAACCATCTCCATCAGTAGAGTCAAAGATAACGACTCTCTTTTCATCACTACGAAGAGCATATTTGGGATTAAAAACAATATACATTGCGACCGTGAATATTTAAAAGTAGGATTGGAGACCATAAATTCTCCAATCCTACCTAATAGTGGGGATTATCCAGCTGTTTGATGTTTTACGATAATCCCTGAGTTTGCAACATTACAATGAACCACGATTGTAGTGTCCTGCTCAACAGGCTCATTCTCTCCTATGCCACCTTTTACAGCGAAAAGGTCTTCAATGGCTTCAACTTTTAGTAATTTCATAGCGATGAAGTGCTTTAAGTTAAACATATACGAACTATGAATCCCATAGTAAGGTCTTTTGACGCGATAAAATTCCGGAATCATCTATTGTCTTTGACGGCATAAAGATAGCAATTTTTTGCATCGTTCGCAATAAAAAATAAAAAAAATGCTCATAATGCTATTTTTTAACTTTTCGCAACACTTTTACGGTGACAATCATTCAGATTCCATCTGATAAAAACTCATTTAAAACAGAAAGACTTTCTTGTTATTTCCCAATAATTCCCGCTTTTCTTTCATCTTCTTCATTCTCTTATTATAACTATAATTTAGCAGATGATTTTAGTATTCATCATTACAATTTATAAAAAATGGAATCAAACAGCAATGACAACTATGTGCTGGTCTTGGAAGACCGCACAGAGGTAAAGAACGAGAAAGAAACGGGGAAACTCTCCGTAGTATCTGGTATCGACGACAAGGGCAACCTCAAGACCACCGAAGCCACCGCCGTCAACCAAGCAGCATTTCTGAAGTTCAACAGCAAGGAGGGACTCTTGGAGAACTTCATGAAGAATTTCCTTCGTCAGTTCAACGAGCCGACCCGTTTCGGACTGTACAAGGTGGTGGCAAGCAATGTGGAGCAGGGCGTGGGCAACCTGCGCACCCTGCTCCAAAGCCGTGAGAAGCCCGAAAGCAAGCAGCAGCTGGCAGAGATTGGCGTACCCTTTGAGGACTATCTGCCACAGCAGAAGAACACCACCGCCATCGACCCGGAGAAAGTGGACTGGAAGCAACTCGACCGCCTCGGACTTTCCCGTGAGCAGTTGGAGCAGAGCGGAGAACTCACAAATATGCTCAACTGGCAGAAAAGCAATCTCGTTACGATTGCCATCCCGATGGGCGATACCACCATCTACACCGATGCACGTCTTGCCTTCCGCACGGACGGCGAGGGCAACATCGGGCTGGCTATCCATCCTTTGAGGAAAGAGCCACAACTCGATTTTCCCTATATGGGGTATAAGTTCTCGCCCGAAGATAAGGAGCAACTACTCACTACAGGCAACCTCGGCAAGACCATTGAGGTAACACCCAAGAACGGAGAGCCTTTTGCCGCCTACGTTTCCATCGACCCACAGACCAATGAACTTGTCGCCCTGCGTGCCGACCGCGTGAACATTCCCAAGGAAATCAAGGGTGTTACGCTTTCCGATGCACAATACAAAGACCTCGTGGAGGGCAAAGCCGTGAAGATGGAGGGCATGACAGCCAAGAGCGGCAAGACCTTCAATGCCACCCTGCAGGTCAATGCCGAACGGAAGGGGATTGAGTTTATCTTCGACAACAACCGTGGTTTCAAGGAACGCCAGCAGCAGACACAACAGCAGGGCGCACCCCGCAAACTCTGCGGCTTGGAACTCTCAGCGAAGCAGCGTGAAGCCTTGGACAATGGGCGCACGCTCTATCTGAAGAACATGGTCGATAAGGAGGGCAACTCATTTAATGCCTATGTCCGTATGGACAAGGAGCAGAACCGTCCTCGTTTCTATAAATGGAATCCCGATAAGAGCCAAAAAAACGTCAAGGTCGAAGCCGTGGCGGAGGAACACAAGACACAGGTTGCCGTGAATAATCACGGTAAGACCAACGAAGCCACCAAGAACGTGAAGGAGCCGTTGAAGACCGGGCAGACACAACCTACTGCCGCCCAAAAGCAGAAGCAGGACGAAAACAAGCAGAAGAAGTCCCGTGGACGTAAGATGTAACCCTTAATCCTTTACCGACTATGACAACTTGTATTATCGCCGAGAAACCCTCGGTAGCCAGAGACATTGCCCGTATCGTTGGGGCAAATAATAGACAAGACGGATATATAGAAGGTAGTGGCTATGTGGTTACTTGGGCGATGGGACATCTTATTACCCTTGCCATGCCCGAATGGAAAAGCCACACTAATTTGACCCACGCTGGCAAGTATTTTAGACCCAGTAAGGTTAAAATAACCAGCCCCACCTTGCCAAAATAAGAATGACCCTTTGAAACGCTAGTTTTTTAGGGTCATTTTGTAGTTTTGTGTTACTGTCCTGGTCGGCATTAAAAACATAAAACTATTATTTATATGACAAAATTAAAGAATTTATTGCGCTGTTACGCATCTGGTATGGGAATAAGAAGTATTTCTAGTACTTTCCATATATCTCGTAACACCCTCCGCAAGTATGTCCGTAAATTCCAAGAAAGTGGCTTGTCTATGGAGCAAATTCTGTCGCTTTCAGATGATAAGCTAGCGGACTTGTTTTCAGATGGGCATTCTCGTAACCGTCCGCCTTCTGCTCGTAAGTTGGAGTTAGAGGCACTTGTTCCTGATTATGTGAAACGGCTTAGCAAGAAGGGTGTTTCTATCTTATCTCTTCACACGGAGTATCTCAAAACTCATCCTAATGGTTACCAGTATTCTACTTTCAAACACGCAATCCATGCCTACAGATGTCAAACACGAGCCGTAGGACATGTAGAGCACCTTGCTGGCGATCAGATGTATATTGATTATGCGGGTGATAAACTAGAGATAGTCGAAGAACAGACGGGTGAGGTGCGGAAGGTAGAGGTTTTTGTGGCTACCCTTCCATGCAGTCATTACACCTATTGCGAGGCAGTGTGGTCGCAGAAGAAGGAAGACCTTATCGTTGCTTGCGAGAATGCTCTTCATTTCTTTGGTGGTGTACCCAAGGCTGTTGTGCCTGACAACTTAAAATCAGCCGTTATCCGCAGTGATCGTAATGAGCCTGTTATCAATGACGACTTCGCTGCTATGGCTGAATTTTATGACATGGCTGTTTATCCAGCTAGGGTGCGCCGTCCCAAGGACAAGGCACTGGTTGAGAATGCTGTAAAGCTAATGTATCGGTCGGTATATGTAGATATTGAAGGGCAAATTTTCCATAATCTAGAATCACTTAATATTGCTATACGCACATCTTTAGAAGCATTTAATAGCCGTAGATTGAGTGGACGTAAGGAATCCCGCCAAGAACTATTTGAGGAAATGGAAAAAGATTTTCTTCGTCCTCTTCCTACCGCTCGCTATCAGATGAAGTCTAGAAAGTCTGCTACTGTCATGGCTAATAGCTTCGTTATGCTAAGAAAGCATAGTTATAGTGTTCCAACAGAGTATATCGGCAAACGTATGGAGCTTATTTACGATAATGACAATGTTCAAATCTACTATGGGTTAAAGTTAGTTACCATCCATCAGCGAGATGATACTCCCTATACCTACTCACAGAAAGATGCACATAATCTTCCTGGTCATCATGGTAGCTTTGAAAAGGATTTGGAGGAAATATATCAACGGGCAGGGCAAATAGACAACATCCTTCTGCTTTATCTCAAGGAAGTCGCTACGCAGATGAAATATCCACCAAAAGCCTTCCGCTCTTGCCGTGGTATCATGTCGCTGGAGAAGAAGTATGGCATGGCTCGTCTAGTAGCAGCTTGTAACTGTGCTTCGGAAGGACGACGCTATGGCTATAATGAGATAAAGGATATACTACAGAAGGGTGATGATGCTTCCTATATATCTATGGATGAAGATAATATGGAGCTATCTCCTGAATATAAATCAAAAACGCATAAGAACATACGAGGCAAGGATTATTTCTCAAAGCAATTATCCAATAATAACAATAATAGCAAACAATTAAAGTAAACAACTATGGAACTAAATAATAATAAGACAGCACCTATTGTGCAAGAAATGGATAAGAATCAGTTATCTCTTGATTTAATGCATAGAATGAGGCTTACGGGTATGGCAACTGCCTTTGAAGAAAGTCTAACAACTACAATTGCAGATACGATGACACCAGATGCCTTTTTATCATGGCTCTTATCTCGAGAATGGGACTATCGTTCCGCAGCTGCTATTGAAAGACTCATAAAATCAGCAGGGTTTAGATATAAAGCCTATCCTGAGCAAATAGATTATAATATCAATCGCAACCTTAGCCAAAACAAAATGGAGAGAATACTCTCACTTGATTTTATCAAGCAAGGACGCAATATATTTATTACTGGTTCATCAGGAACTGGTAAAAGTTTTATCGCTACAGCTATAGGCTATCATGCTTGTAAAAATGGTATTAGAACGATGTATGCTAATATGTCAAAATTACTAGGGATACTTAAAGTCGCCAAGAATAAAGGAACGTTAGAAACAGAGCTAAAGAAGATAGAGCGATGTCGCTTGTTAATCCTCGACGATGCCTTCCTTGTACCTGTAGATGCAAAAGAGCGTCCTATATTACTTGATATTATAGAAGATAGGCATGAAAGGAAGTCGATTATCATATCTTCTCAACTTCCTGTGGACAACTGGTACGATGCAATAGGCGACCCTACCGTGGCAGATGCTGTACTAGATAGAATCGTGCATAGCTCATATCAAATAGAACTAACTGGAGAGAGTCTTAGAAAGATAAAAGCAAAGAATATTGGTAGGTAATAGCGAAATAAAATGACCCACCCGACCAGGGCATTTAGTGGGTCAATAATAAATCGTTTTACTGGGTCTAAAATACTTTGCCAGCGTGGGTCAAATTAGTGTGGCTTTTCCAGAGCATTGTTTTTTCTTTTATTAAATCCATAAGGGATTTGAGCCTATTAACAGGACCTATACTTGATAAAATTCTTACGATATCTACATTTTTGTCAATTAATCTAAACAATCCTCTTATTCCTGTTTGGGTTAAATTTAAAAGCATCTTTTCATTATATTCTTGGGCATCTTTAGAAACTCCATAACAATTTCCTAAATAAGATAATAAAACTGCTTTTAAATAGGTGTTTAAGGATGCAATTGGAATTTCATATCCTAAGGCATCAAGTTCTTTGGCAAAATTTGGTTCATTATAAAAATTGTTCCATTCATAATGAGCATCTATGAGAAACTGAGCGTGTTTCTTAAAAATAACTTCTTTATAAGATTCTGGTATATAAGAAACACCATTAACTAGTTTTAAAAAGCTTAGTGCTTCATTAGCTCCATCTTTCCCTTTAACTTCTCGCAGAGATGCAAACTTAACAGCTATACTACTTTTTACATCTTCAGAAACAATATTCCATAATGATGGAGCAATCAATTTTACATTGTATTTTAGATTTGCATTACAATCAGGTTTGATATAATTTGAAAACAAATTATGTAAAATAGGACCATGAATTTTTGACGACTGATTTTCTATAATAGCACATATCTCCTCACCTTTCTCAAGTTTTTCTGATGACAAATTTTCTATGAGGTCTTTAATTTGCAATCCTGGAGCTGGTAGATCGTATGTAAGAACATACTTTATGCAATTCTTGATAAAATTAAATGTCTCTATCTTATCTAATGCACCCATAGGAAAATGAGCTGTTGAGAAATTATTCCGTATTTCTCGACACTGTTCAAGATAGAAATGGGCCTCATGTGGAATGATGCCGAGAGAAAAAGTACCAGAGATAATTTGATAATCTTTTACTTCTCTTAAGTCTTCAATTGTTTTTAATTTTTTACCCTCCCAATTAATCGCACTGGAGAAATATTCAATACCATAGGAAATAATTTTACGGTACAAATCATAAATTGCCAAATTCCAAATATAATTTATTGCGGCATCATTTAAGCCGAAAGGGACGCCACAGATCGTTTCTGTGCAAAGTCGGATTTTGCCAAACGAGAGAATATATGTACCTTTGTA
Organism: Prevotella bivia DSM 20514; assembly: GCF_000262545.1. GTDB lineage: Bacteria > Bacteroidota > Bacteroidia > Bacteroidales > Bacteroidaceae > Prevotella > Prevotella bivia. The sequence goes on from NZ_JH660660.1 coordinate 500,048, forward strand.
TATGAGTTGGCACCTAACCCGTTTCGGGTGTGTACACTCTCAGGTCTTAATCCAATGACCGGTATACAGTCCCAGTAATATTCAATCAACTGTGTACTTTTTTCAGGAATCGCATAGACAATGCAAATGTCATTTACATCATTATTAAGTATAAGGAGGAATTTAAAATGAACAATTACAACAAACATTTATCCCACAGTCACCATAATCATGGCGACATGGATCATTCAAAACATGAGCACGTAAGCACGGAAGAACATGGAGACTATAAGGATCAACATCAAGAACATCATGCTGGGCATGATCACAGCGGGCACAGTGGGCATGACCACAGCGGGCACGGTGGGCATGAGCATCATCATCACGGTAACTTTAAGGAACTTTTCTTAAAGTCATTGCCAATAGGAATCATTATTATGCTCTTATCCCCTATGGCTGGGTTTGAACTACCATTCCAGTTTGCTTTTCCATATTCTGATATTGTAGTAGCTATTTTATCTACTATATTAATTATTTATGGTGGACGTCCATTCTATCAAGGGGCAGTTGACGAATTTAAACAAAAAGAACCTGGAATGATGGCTCTCGTTTCTTTAGGTTTAAGTGTTTCATATTTATATAGTATTTATACTGTAATAGCAAGCTACGTAACAGGTGTACAAATTATGGATTTTTTCTTTGAATTTGCTTCATTACTATTAATCATGTTATTAGGTCACTGGATTGAGATGAAAGCTATTGGAGAAGCAGGAGATGCACAAGAAGAACTGGCTAAGCTAGTACCAAAAGATGCTCATGTAGTATTAGATGACGATTCAATAGAAACACGACCAGTTGCTGACTTAAAGGTAGGTGATTTAATTCGAGTTCAAGCTGGAGAAAATGTGCCAGCAGATGGAACTATCGAGCGTGGCGAATCACGTTTAAATGAAGCTCTTCTAACTGGAGAATCAAAAGCAGTTAAAAAAGGTCCTGGCGATGAAGTAATCGGAGGCTCAACAAATGGAGAAGGGGTTCTTTATATTAAAGTGAATGAGACAGGTGATCAATCCTTTATATCTCAAGTTCAGAATTTAATCAGCCAAGCTCAAAGTCAGCCTTCCAGAGTAGAAAATATTGCTCAAAAGGTTGCAGGATGGCTCTTCTATATTGCTGTTATTGTCGCGCTAATTGCTTTTGTAACATGGATGGTTATAGAAGATGTGCCAACGGCAGTTATATTTACAACTACTACATTAGTTATTGCTTGTCCTCACGCTTTGGGTCTAGCTATTCCATTGGTCACCGCTCGTAGCACAAGCTTAGGGGCAAGTCGTGGCTTACTAGTAAAAGACCGCCAAGCCTTAGAAATAGCTCAAGATGCAGATGTGATGATTTTAGATAAAACGGGTACTTTAACAACTGGTGAGTTTAAAGTATTAGACGTTGAACTTTTTAATAACAAATATAATAAAGAGGAAATCATTGCCTTACTGGCAGGTATTGAAGGAGGATCTAGCCACCCGATTGCTCAATCAATTATAAGCTTCGCTAAGCAGCAAGGTATAAGTCCAGTATCTTTTGATTCAATTGATGTGATTTCCGGTGCTGGCGTAGAAGGCAAAGCCAAGGGCCATAGTTACCAATTAATCAGCCAAAAAGCCTACGGACGTAATCTGGATATGGATATTCCAAAAGGAGCAACTCTCAGTGTCTTAGTAGAAAACGATGATGCTATTGGTGCTGTAGCTTTAGGGGATGAATTAAAACCAACGAGCAAAGAGTTAATTAAAGTTCTTAAAAAGAACAATATTCAACCAATTATGGCAACAGGTGATAATGAAAAAGCAGCTCAAGGAGCGGCAGAAGATTTAGAGATTGAATATAGATCAAATCAATCTCCACAAGACAAATATGAGTTAGTAAAAACACTTAAAGAAGAAGGAAAGAAAGTTATCATGGTAGGTGACGGTGTCAATGATGCTCCTTCTCTTGCCTTGGCAGATGTTGGTATAGCTGTAGGCGCTGGAACCCAAGTGGCGTTGGATTCAGCTGATGTCATCTTGACTCAATCTGATCCAGGAGATATTGAATCATTTATTGAATTAGCACACAAGACAACTCGTAAAATGAAACAAAATCTCTTTTGGGGAGCTGGTTATAACATTATAGCTATCCCTCTAGCTGCAGGAATTTTGGCTCCTATTGGTATCACATTAAGCCCTGCATTAGGAGCAATTCTAATGTCTGTGTCAACAGTCATCGTCGCCATTAATGCTATTTTATTAAGTTTAGATCCAAAAAATAACGGTTAACAGATCGAATGATTGAAACTCCTTAAAGTATCAAGATACAATAGTTTTACAGGAGAAAAAGAGATGTAAGTACTGGCTCTTTGTAAAATCGTGTTGGTAGAAGTAGACGATTTTTCTACCAACACGATTTTTAATTTATTATAAAACTGATTTCTTTTAAAATCCTATAAGCCATTGATTTTATAAGTTTTATAGCTTGTTATTCTATTTTCTTGACATCAATACTACAGTCTCAACCCCTATGGTTATGGGGAACATATCCACGCTCGTAGATGGAAACATATCAAAGATTGGCTCTCGTTTGTAGGAACATATCGACTGTAATCATTTCATTTTCAAGCCTTTATCGATAGCTTCCTGAATAATCTTATGACAACAAACTCCCAACGGATTGTTTTCTTTACAATTAGAATTTTTCATTGCCCCAGTGATGGCATTTACTTCTTTTACGGATTTCGCGCCATGCTTTACAACTGCTTCAATTACCTGATTTTCTGTGACTTCGCTACAATAACAAGCATACTTAGGATCTGCATCTTTCTTAAACCAGATAGGAACTCTAACTTGGTCTTTCAAGAATTTTATTTCATTATCTAAGTTATAGTAAACAACGTCGCAGTCCTCGTTCATGCAAATCTTATATTGATCTCCGTTAACAGCATTACGATAATCATCTACCACTAGATGTTCAACAGTTACTTTACTAACGGAAATCCCTTCATTATTACATACAGGACAATTGTCTTTAATTTGATCCGGCTTTTCTGTTTTGCATCCACAACAACATTCATTATTAATCTTCATATTCTTAGCCTCCATATTTTCATTATAATTTCTTTTTTAAACTAGGTAAAACCAATTTTGTAGAGTCCAACAGCAAATGCAAATTTATGGAAAGTTTTCGAAGAATTTGTATTTAGGGGTATCAAAATTTAATTTTTCTCTTGGTCTTCTGTTTATTTTCTTTTGTATTTCCATTATTTTTCGGTCAGAGAAATCGTTGAAGTTTGCCTTTTTTGGTATGTACCTTCTAATGAGTTTATTTGCGTTCTCTACAGCACCTTTCTGCCAGGAGGAGTAAGAATCGGTGAAGTAAACCACCACCGGATTTCTTCCATTCATGCTGAGCCGCCTTGTTATTTCCTCGTGTGCGGCAAACTCACATCCATTGTCAGTGGTAATGGTAAGCAGTGATTCCCTATATGGAAAGAGCAATTTTGCCACGGTCTTTGCCGTTGGTAACGCCTTCCGTCCCTGCGGCAGTCTTTCCATGAGAATGTAGTTAGTCGAGCGTTCCGTTAAGGTGACAATGGCATGACCGTACGAGTCGACGATAGTGTCCAGTTCCCAGTCTCCGAAGCGCGTGCCGTCAGCCTGCATTGGTCTCTGGTGTATGCTTATACGGTTAGGGATATTGGTAGCCTTCGTAGGACGCAACGCCTTGCTCCTCTTTGTGTATTTGAGCCTATGTGGCATATGTGAAGCAAGTTTTCCGGTGGTGTCTGCATGGACGTGGTTGTAGATGGTCTGCTTCACGATGTGAATACCCTCACGTCTGAGCACGCCTGCAATTTGGCTGGGAGACCAGTCCTCATCCTCTATCATGCGGTCAACACGCCACCATAAGTCCTCAGGCTTGCGGTGATTGCCTTTAAAGCCGTGCTTGCGGGCTTCGCACTTGGATTGTGCATACTTCCACACATGCGTGCCGTCTGGCTTGGAGTTTCGCCTGATTTCACGGATGACCGTTGAGCAGGACACTTCGATTTCCCTTGCTATACGGGATTTGCTCCATTTCCTTTGAAGTCCAAGATAGATTTCGTATCTTTGTGCTTCGATTAGTTGATTTGACATAGCAATACAAAATTAATTAATCTTAGGGAGATTTCGGTCTCCCTTTTTTTATTTGTATTGCTGATTGTTTCTTTACCTCGCCGAGAGATGCAGACAACCTCTCGCTACGCTTCGAGAACGTCTGCATCTCTCGGCGAGGGGTACTCTTTTATTGCACTTCGATTTTGAATCTGCACAAGAGTCATTCTGTGTAAAATCATGGAATATAAAACAGCGCAAACTCCACCTGTCTGCGTTTAACTAACCCATTCAAGGCTTTTCCCTTATATTGGCAGAACGAAACATACTCCCGATAGATATTTCTATCTCCTGCTTCTATCTTTCGTAGCAGCCTACTCTTGGGGTGCTTGCCATAACCAAGCAATCGTCCTACACCCACATTATAGGCAAGCAAGGTCAGCAGCAGGGCATCCTTACCATAGCCTTTGAAGTGTTCAAAGCATTTCCAAAGGTCGGCACGGAGCAGTGAGTCAGCCTGCCGTTCCGTCATATCCGCAGTGAAACGTTCTCCTGGTTGCAGCTGATGACCATATCCAACATACGGAAAATCCTTCGGCTTATTATGAAGTCCCTCAAAGTATTTAACAACAACTACCGCACGCTCAAAAGGTGGCAAGTCTGCCAGCCGTACTCTGCGTTGGGCAAGAATCGGATGGCAGAACAAGCACACCATACAGAATAAAGCAAAGCGTTTAACCGTTCGCATCGTTCAAGGCTTTGGTAGCTACTGTGCGGTGGATTTTTCCTTATCCTCCTTCTCATTATTGAAGCTGAAGGTCAGTCGCTGCATACCGCCCATATTATCCTCCACGTACACGTCAATCGTCTGACGGTCAGATGACAGCGAGGTGTAGTATAAGCGGAACACATCTTTGGTGAGCGGATAGCAATCGTTGGGCTTAAACACTGTGCCATCGTCCATCCTCAATGTTCCCTTTCCATCGGGCTGGAAATAGCGGATAGTATAGCGAGTGTCGGCAAACTCACCGCCTCTCTTCAGTGTGCAGCGTATCTCAGCCGTCTGTCCTCTTATGATGTCCTTCTGAACCGGCATTGTCTCCACCGTAAACGGATAAGACTGCTGAACATCCAATTCCCTATCACAAGCAGATAGGCAAAACACGGCAAGAGTCAGCACACCCATTACCCAAATAGTACTCAATATTTTCTTTTTCATTGCTTTTACCAGTTAAAGATTAAACCTAAATCCTGCCGAAAGCGCAGGACGGAAACGATGCACGTCAGAGCCGAAGAGCAACCGCCCTTGTGCCTTGACAAGAAACAGAAGCCTGTCCGTAAGGAATACTTCCACCGAGCCATGCACGGCACCACCATAGACAAAGCGGGAACGGTCGAGCAGCGTAGCCCCATCGGGCAGCAGCTTTTGATCCTCGTTGATTTCTTCATAACCACCTAATGCGGATATGCCACCATAGAGGAACACGTTCTTGCCATTGTCGGAGAGTATCTGGTGCATATAGCCTACCTGCAAAAGCGCATCCTTGAGGTTTACGTTATAACTCCTGTACGGCATATTCTGCTGTTCATACTCTGCCATAACAAAGGTGTAGTTCTCCTTTTTGAGATAACGGGGAAGCGATATGCCTACACCGAAATTATCATCTGTAAAAAGCTTCTCTCCCTTGATAAGCGGAACACTCCCTACGACCTCTATTCCCCTTTGCTTGGGGATAAGTCGCTGTGCCTGCGATGGCAGACTGAAAGTCATAGCCACCGCAACGCATACTGTCAAAATGATATTCTTTTTTTTCATTACCATTTCAGTTTGAGATTATCAATCTTCTTTGCCAACTGCAGGTCTTCTGCCGTTACATAAAAAGTCAGTGTACGACCGCCATTTCTCTCATAGAGTGTCACTTCAAGTTGCTTATCCTCCGAGAGGGCAAACTGCTCCAATACGAACACGGAATGCTCGCTATCCTTGCCCTTTACCTGCATCACCTGATGATAGGCACGAAGCGGCTGCAACACCTGTTCTTGTATGGCAGTGCGCTTTGCCATCTTCTTATCCACCACCCTGAACGTGATAAAATCCACTGAGTACGGCATATTCGTGCCGTTTTCCATACGAGTGTGGAAATACAGCAAGCCGTTATGGGCATACAAGCCACGAAGCAGGAACTTCATGCCGAACTGTTGTGCACCGATATGTTTGATGGTACGCTTGTCGTTCTGATAGATAGTCTGCATCATCAGCTTTACTAATACGGGCGACTCGTTGCCGAGTTCCTTAAAGTAAATGTCAGAGCGATTACTTGGCAGGCGTCCGTCCGTTGGTGACAAGAAGTCTTTCATCTCGATACTTAACTTCTCAGGCTCATCGGCATATTTGACATTGAAAGCATAAAACGAGCCGTCCTCACAAATCACGCTCATGTTGGTTTCCGTCTCAAAGTCCTTCACGGCAGCCTTCACGCGCAACACGTTCTCAGCATCCTCCGCTTTCCCTGCAATGATATTCTGCGAACCTAAGTCTACATAACGAATAGTAGAAGGGAAGATAAGATGCACGGTCTTGTCAAAGGTAACGTCAAGACCATAAGGCAGTACGACACGCCCCGTTGGTATGGCACGGCTCATCCCTTGAAAGAGTTCGCCCGAAGTAAGCGGACGGTTTGGTGTTGGAAAAGCCACACTAATTTGACCCACGCTGGCAAAGTATTTTAGACCCAGTAAAACGATTTATTATTGACCCACTAAATGCCCTGGTCGGGTGGGTCATTTTATTTCGCTATTACCTACCAATATTCTTTGCTTTTATCTTTCTAAGACTCTCTCCAGTTAGTTCTATTTGATATGAGCTATGCACGATTCTATCTAGTACAGCATCTGCCACGGTAGGGTCGCCTATTGCATCGTACCAGTTGTCCACAGGAAGTTGAGAAGATATGATAATCGACTTCCTTTCATGCCTATCTTCTATAATATCAAGTAATATAGGACGCTCTTTTGCATCTACAGGTACAAGGAAGGCATCGTCGAGGATTAACAAGCGACATCGCTCTATCTTCTTTAGCTCTGTTTCTAACGTTCCTTTATTCTTGGCGACTTTAAGTATCCCTAGTAATTTTGACATATTAGCATACATCGTTCTAATACCATTTTTACAAGCATGATAGCCTATAGCTGTAGCGATAAAACTTTTACCAGTTCCTGATGAACCAGTAATAAATATATTGCGTCCTTGCTTGATAAAATCAAGTGAGAGTATTCTCTCCATTTTGTTTTGGCTAAGGTTGCGATTGATATTATAATCTATTTGCTCAGGATAGGCTTTATATCTAAACCCTGCTGATTTTATGAGTCTTTCAATAGCAGCTGCGGAACGATAGTCCCATTCTCGAGATAAGAGCCATGATAAAAAGGCATCTGGTGTCATCGTATCTGCAATTGTAGTTGTTAGACTTTCTTCAAAGGCAGTTGCCATACCCGTAAGCCTCATTCTATGCATTAAATCAAGAGATAACTGATTCTTATCCATTTCTTGCACAATAGGTGCTGTCTTATTATTATTTAGTTCCATAGTTGTTTACTTTAATTGTTTGCTATTATTGTTATTATTGGATAATTGCTTTGAGAAATAATCCTTGCCTCGTATGTTCTTATGCGTTTTTGATTTATATTCAGGAGATAGCTCCATATTATCTTCATCCATAGATATATAGGAAGCATCATCACCCTTCTGTAGTATATCCTTTATCTCATTATAGCCATAGCGTCGTCCTTCCGAAGCACAGTTACAAGCTGCTACTAGACGAGCCATGCCATACTTCTTCTCCAGCGACATGATACCACGGCAAGAGCGGAAGGCTTTTGGTGGATATTTCATCTGCGTAGCGACTTCCTTGAGATAAAGCAGAAGGATGTTGTCTATTTGCCCTGCCCGTTGATATATTTCCTCCAAATCCTTTTCAAAGCTACCATGATGACCAGGAAGATTATGTGCATCTTTCTGTGAGTAGGTATAGGGAGTATCATCTCGCTGATGGATGGTAACTAACTTTAACCCATAGTAGATTTGAACATTGTCATTATCGTAAATAAGCTCCATACGTTTGCCGATATACTCTGTTGGAACACTATAACTATGCTTTCTTAGCATAACGAAGCTATTAGCCATGACAGTAGCAGACTTTCTAGACTTCATCTGATAGCGAGCGGTAGGAAGAGGACGAAGAAAATCTTTTTCCATTTCCTCAAATAGTTCTTGGCGGGATTCCTTACGTCCACTCAATCTACGGCTATTAAATGCTTCTAAAGATGTGCGTATAGCAATATTAAGTGATTCTAGATTATGGAAAATTTGCCCTTCAATATCTACATATACCGACCGATACATTAGCTTTACAGCATTCTCAACCAGTGCCTTGTCCTTGGGACGGCGCACCCTAGCTGGATAAACAGCCATGTCATAAAATTCAGCCATAGCAGCGAAGTCGTCATTGATAACAGGCTCATTACGATCACTGCGGATAACGGCTGATTTTAAGTTGTCAGGCACAACAGCCTTGGGTACACCACCAAAGAAATGAAGAGCATTCTCGCAAGCAACGATAAGGTCTTCCTTCTTCTGCGACCACACTGCCTCGCAATAGGTGTAATGACTGCATGGAAGGGTAGCCACAAAAACCTCTACCTTCCGCACCTCACCCGTCTGTTCTTCGACTATCTCTAGTTTATCACCCGCATAATCAATATACATCTGATCGCCAGCAAGGTGCTCTACATGTCCTACGGCTCGTGTTTGACATCTGTAGGCATGGATTGCGTGTTTGAAAGTAGAATACTGGTAACCATTAGGATGAGTTTTGAGATACTCCGTGTGAAGAGATAAGATAGAAACACCCTTCTTGCTAAGCCGTTTCACATAATCAGGAACAAGTGCCTCTAACTCCAACTTACGAGCAGAAGGCGGACGGTTACGAGAATGCCCATCTGAAAACAAGTCCGCTAGCTTATCATCTGAAAGCGACAGAATTTGCTCCATAGACAAGCCACTTTCTTGGAATTTACGGACATACTTGCGGAGGGTGTTACGAGATATATGGAAAGTACTAGAAATACTTCTTATTCCCATACCAGATGCGTAACAGCGCAATAAATTCTTTAATTTTGTCATATAAATAATAGTTTTATGTTTTTAATGCCGACCAGGACAGTAACACAAAACTACAAAATGACCCTAAAAAACTAGCGTTTCAAAGGGTCATTCTTATTTTGGCAAGGTGGGGCTGGTTATTTTAACCTTACTGGGTCTAAAATACTTGCCAGCGTGGGTCAAATTAGTGTGGCTTTTCCAACAATCCCGACCGTCAGAATATCTACGGTGCGGCACTCGGTCTGTATAATTCCCGTATCGTGAAGCTCATCAACAAGAAGGGGATGCTGAAGTCATCGGTCATCATCGACGAGTTGCCCACAATATACTTCAAAGGGTTGGACAATCTTATAGCTACCGCCCGAAGCAACAAGGTTGCCGTGTGTCTGGGCTTTCAGGATTTCAGCCAGTTAGTGCGTGACTACGGGGACAAAGAGGCGAAAGTGGTGATGAACACTGTCGGCAATATTTTCTCCGGTCAGGTGGTGGGGGAAACAGCCAAGACGCTCTCCGAGCGGTTCGGTAAGGTGTTGCAGAAACGGCAGTCCATCTCCATCAACCGGCAGGATGTTTCCACCTCCATCAACACGCAGATGGACGCGCTCATTCCACCGAGTAAGATTTCCGGGCTTACGCAGGGAATGTTTGTCGGTTCTGTATCCGACAACTTCAACGAGCGTATCGAGCAGAAGATTTTTCATTGCGAGATTGTGGTGGATGCCGAAAAGGTGAAACGGGAAGAAAGTGCCTACAAGAAAATTCCCGTCATTACAAACTTCACGGACGAGGACGGCAACGACCGCATGAAGGAAACGGTGCAGGCGAACTACCGGCGCATCAAGGAAGAGGTGAAGCAGATTGTGCAGGAGGAACTGGAGCGTATCAAAAACGATCCGGTGCTGTGTAAACTGCTACCAGATAATGAGACTGTCTAACAAGTCCCCAAAATTGAAAATTATCCCTATCGAAGTTTGAAGTGACCCCCAAAAGTTGGATACAATTTTTTTGGGGGGCACTTCAGTTCTGACGGGTAAAATCGTAAAATTCGGACTTGTTAGACAAATACTTACGCGGTTTCAACCTCAGGTACTGAATCTATCGAATTGACAAATTTAACCAATTGCGGATCTGAATCTTTTTGTATGAGGTTTCGGAGACTCTTTTTCAATTCATAAGCATCATCCCCTGCTGTATTTATTAAATCCATATAAAAATCTTTGTTTTGCAGAATCAATGAACGGCATGCCCCATCGGAAATTACAGGTTTCACTATTTTATCAATAACGTCTCCAGCTTGACTTTTCAAATTACCATGCGATCTAAGCCATGTTTCGAAAAATTGAAACTTTATTGCATTGATAGTCTTTTTACCGATGCAGAAATCATTTCTTATATCGGTAACTGTCGATTTAATTTTTCGTTTATCCAATCTTTCAACTATATTCTTGAAACAATTAGGGAAAGGATTCAAACTTTGAGTTCCAGAAGCAATATCCATCAGAATCTTTTTGCCAAATTCAGTCAAGTTATCTGGCAAGGATTTGATTTTAGCCAGTAAATGTTTTATTGCGACAAACCAATAATATGATGTATGTGCTGTTCTTTGGGCGTATAATGTATCAACACTTATTTCAGACAACGCTTCGAACGCTATTTTATTGATATGATCGGTCAGGACATTGCTTATTTTAGTGGTCAAATCGTAAAAAGATGCGTCAGGAATTACATCTTTAATATTGTTCTTAGTGATATACTTATCCAAATCGGTATTCCACTCTGCTAAATGCTCGATAAATACCTCATCCGTTACACCTATTCTGTTCTTAATATCTTCAAATTGGGGCAATATGTCTGAGAGCAATAATTTATAGCCAAGTTTATGATTTACCATGTATTGTAGTGTTTCATTTAATAGCGGTATATTCCATCCCACACTATTTACTAATAAGTCTCCATGATCCACATAATAGTCCATGAGTTCTGCAACATATTTTATATCTCCACCCTCTATTAAGGAAACGGAATGACCATGTGCCAATTGCATGGCGACTAAATCGTAATATCCAGACTCTTTAATGTTTCGGCCATCAGTTTCTAATTCAGAATGCAACTGATTTATGTAGGTTGAATCTAACGTTACAGGTAAAGGTCTTTCTTCGTCAGATGCCAATAAACGATAGGTTGTAAATATAGCCCCTATATTATCTTTATTTACATTCTGTTCATCAATGCAATTCGTGATCGCTTGCAAAAGCGTTGGAAACGTATAGGTAGAATTATCTTTTAACGTTTTTACAATATCTGCATGGTCGAAATTATCGGGTAGTAAGTTTGCCAAATAATTATCGAGCGCCTCCGAATTTGTTGCTACTTGATAATATTTATATGCTTTAGTTGTCGCGTTATCCCGATAGGCAGCATCTGTTGCATTTGCAGCTTGAATATAATCGATAAATGTATTTGGCTTGACTGTTTTTGCTTCAATCAATGACGTAAAATCGCACGCCAACTTATTTTGCGCAATAAACCTGTCTATTGCATCTAACGTTTTGAAATAGTCGCCGCCATTGAAGTCATTGAACCGAACTATCTTCTTATATAATTGAGCAATCACATGGTTTTGGCTTTCCGTGTCTAAATGCAACAGCAGTTCTTGGTATTCGACAGGGAACACCTGCTTCTCTATGGATTCTTTTAATTTCAATTGTGCTATTCTTTGCCATACACGCAGAATAACATCGCTCTTTCGAGTTAATTTATGCAAACAATGTATAATCTTATCGATAAGCGCATTGTCCATACATTGTATAACTTCTTCTAATACAGTGTCAAATTGTTTATTAGTCTCTGCATATTGATTTATGTCGTGGTCTTCTTCTCCGTTGATGCAGCCTTCAATATATTTTTTCAATGGAATTTGTCGAGCATCTTCAACATCGACACCATATACCAAAGCTGCAATTTCGCGTTGTGTTTGCAGATCATTGTTAATTATTGTTTGAATGCCATTCAGATAGTCGCCGGACAATATTTGTTCTACTGGATTTGCCAGAATATCCGTCTTCTTCAAACAGAACAATGCTATGTTTATCATCAAAATTTCGTTACACCACTCTTGTTTAAGAGCGACCATCTCATTGATATATGATATAATTTCCCTAACATTGGCATTAGGATTTACCAATCTGAATATCCGATTTATAGTTTCTTTCGCTTCATTTTCTGTTTCTCCAAATGCTTCAACAAACAGTTTGTTGAATATACTTCGATAGTCGGTAATAACAGGAGGAGCAACACGATAAACAATAGGGAAAGTTTTATTGATAAAATACTTGGTCAGTTGTTTCGTTTGTTCGTCGGTCTCATCTCCGAATGCACAAGCTAAATGTGTTTCATCGAAAGGAATAACAGCCCAAACATTTTCAAAACCGCTATCGGCGAAGAACGTATGGATAGAAGACCATAATTCTTTTACTTTTTCAGCGGGGAGACGATCCATGTTGTCAAAAACAAGGACTAATTTACGTTGTCCTTTTTCCTTGATAAAATCAGAAATGTCTTGCATCCATGTTTTGAACTCGTAAACCGTTGGTTCGTCTTCGCTCAAAGTCTCATAGCAAACGTCCTTTTCGACTTTATCTTGATAAATAGCTAACATATAACTCCATCCATATTTATGATCTTTGCTATATGCCCATTTCCAAACGCACAATGCAATAAGAACTGGCAGTGCAGCTATGATAATAGACAATAAAGAAAACCACCATGTTGTGGGTGTAGGTTTTACTGCATACGCAATAAATGTAAATATCGGAGTTAAAACTGCAACCAAAAATGCCGCAACCATACCATTACTGATAAGGGGATATTTTTCGGTTACGGTCTCCGTTTTACGGGCTAATAAATATTTCAGCTTTTCAGACCATGATACGGTTTTCGTACCTCCACCTTTGACTTTTATTGTTGCATTTCCAGATAGGATACCATCATCAATAAGTTTGCTTGTAAGCAATTCCAATATAGAGCGGCGTTGCAAGTCCTCTTGATGTCCCCATGCGTCATACTCAAAAAAGTAATAGTCGTCTGATAATTCACGTTCCAACATTTTAACCACGTTGGATTTTCCAGATCCCCAAATACCTTCGATGCCGATAATTCGAGGTAAAGTACATTCCTCATCCAATGAATCATTCTGACAAAAATGGCGAGCAATAGTTTTTGCCAACCTTTCTTGCGAACCTCCATCGAATTTGTCAATACCACACGGTTTATTTTGGATAAACCGCGGATATTGCTGTTTGGATTGTAGTTTTGTTTCCATATACGTAATTTATTGATTATACGAACTCCAAATAATTCTCCCGATTTACCACATGAAACTCGGCATAGGGATAGGCTTCTTGGAAGGCTTTCGGTGCGGCCGGCATTTTATTTCCCCACTTGAACTCCAAGGCGGTAAGACTGTCGGCACTCTCCTCAATCAGGTCGATTTCCTGTTTGTCGTAGGTGCGCCAGAAATAGAACTCCCTGTGCAGTCCCTCATTGAAGTTCGCTTTGCGCCGCTCTCCGATGATGTAGTTCTCCCACAGCGCACCGACATCCTGCCGAATGGCCAGCGGTGAGAAAGCCCCGATAATGGCATTGCGAATGCCGTTGTCGTAGAAGTACCACTTGCCAGCTTTTGTAACCTCCTTGCGTAGGTTACGCGAATAAGCCCCCAGACGATAGATAACGAAGACCTTTTCCAATAGGTCGAGGTATTTTTCAACGGTCGTCTTGCTCATGCCGAGTTGTTTACCTAACTCTTCGTAAGAAACTTCGCTGCCCAACTGAAAAGCTATCAATCGCAGTAGATCGCGCATCTTGCTCGAATTTTTTAAGCCGTCAATTGCTAAGATATCTTTAAGCAGGTATGCACCGACAATATCACGTAGGTAGTCTGTTTTACGTTCATAGTTCTCCATCATTACTACTTCGGGATAGGAACCGTAAATCAAGCGCGCTTCGAGGTTCTGGCGGGTTTCAAGTGCCGTTTCCGTCTGTGCGATTTCCCGTTGCGAGAATGGTGTAAGGAGAAATTGCGTACTGCGGCCGACCAACGGTTCACCAGTCTTATTCAGCAAATCGAATGACGAAGAACCACTTGCCAAGACACTTATTCCCGGTATTTCATCAACTATCAACTTCAGAATACTACCGATTTGTGGTATGTTCTGTGCCTCATCAATAGCCAGCAAATCAATACCATCCAATAAATGCCGATAATTGGCTATTGAGCGATTCTCCAATAGTGCTAATGTGTCGTAGTCTTCGCCGTTGAGCATCATCGTCCTACCTGAATAGTTGTCCACAATTTTACGCATCATTACCGTTTTACCAACACGGCGAGCACCAAAAATCAGTACTGCTTTATTGGGCGCGATTCGTGCTGTAATCTTCTCTTGAAGTATTCTATTTACTGTTTCCATACCTTATAAAATATAATGCAAAGATAATCATATTTTTTTAATTGGCGAATTTTACAAAAAAAACGGGCTATTAAATGGCGATTTTTACAACCACAATCTTATGGAAGTTGTTTCATTGTTTTTAGTAATGATATATGTTCATACTATGATGACTCAATAATTTACCAGACATACGTTTCTGAAATTTGTCCTTATAGGAATGAAAAACTCACATATATTGTGCTAATTAATATATAATTAAATGAAAATAAAAAGACAGGATACGAGTATTCCTGTCTTCTCATATGTAATGGATATTTTTTTATTTTCTCATCCGCTCCAACTCCTCATCACGCAACATTCTCTCGTTCAGTTTTTCCTGCATCCTGTCAATGAAATAGGTGCGGCTTTCGTTCTTCCGGCGTTTGATATCAGTGTAGAAGCGGTAGCAGTCTTTAGAATCAACCCCGAATATCTTATAGAGAAGTGGGGCGAGCTGTTTGAGCGGCATATTGCCGTTGTTGATGCAGCCCATCACGTCTATGCCGTAGATAAGTTCCACGAGGTCGATGGCATTGCCCGTCCATTGAAGAAGGCTGGCGGTGGTTTCTGTTGCGTTGTTGGCGGATATTAGTGGTGGCACTTGGGGCGTGGCAAGGAATTTCTGCATCTTTCTTACGAAAGACAGAGCCTTGCTGACGTAGGCGGCAATCTCTCTTTTTTCTTCTGACAGATTACGTACGGGATGGTGCTGCAACTCGATTTCGATGTAGGCAAGCGCGATGACGGTAAGGTTCATGTCCATGCCGCCGTTGCACAGTTCGATCACTTGGGTGGCGAAAGCCGTGTATGCCGTTTCCATATTGCAGTCGCCGGCTTCGTTTATCAGGCGGAAAAAGTCGGTTTCCGCCAGCAAGAAATAATTCATGGTTCTGTCAATTTTGAAAATTACACTTTGTTTTCTGCGTGCGCACATGAATATAATTGGCAAAAAACGCGGCAGAAAATAAAAAATCCAACACTCAATTTTACAAAGTGCTGGATTTCAGAGGTATAAAATTCAGTATTTTTTCACAAGGACAAATTATCTCCGACTTAAATTGTTTGTAATCGGAACATTTATTCTATTCCTGAAAATAGAAATGTATGCTTGCCGCACATTTTGGCTATCTTGCTTTTTTATCAAGGATATAGATAATGCGACATACACCGTTGGGATAGCTTTTCAAAGAGGAAAGCGTCCAGTGTTGCTCTGGCAGAGCCGACTTAAAAAAATGTCGTCCGCTTCCGGATATGAAAGGAACGGTGTATAGTATGATTTCATCCACAGCGTGCATCCGCAGCAGTCCGTTTATATAGTCTGCCGTGTCCGGTGTGGCTTCCGCGAGGTAACGGATGTTTGTGCAGTCTTTTCTCCATTCGTGCAGCATTGAAATGGAATAGTCCGGTGTCACACGGTAAAAGGCTTTCTTCCTGATTTCATCAAGACCGCAACGGTCAAGGCACAAATCCTGATGTGCTTTATCATATAACTCTGAAGAAAGACATCCGTCCATCGTCAGTACGGCGAGAATCTGAACTTTACCCATAATCGTTTCCTTTCGTTAGGCAAGGGTAAAAAAGTAGCGTGCAATTCACACTACCTTCAAGCGATGGCTCTGGTAAAGCCTTTACGGAGAGTACGTGAATGCACGCTATGCGTAAGCATAGCATAAGCATCACGCAATCGTCTCCGTAGTTCCAATTTACCAGATTTTCGCTTGAAACGCCTTGCGGTCTTATCCTATATGTTGGCGGCGAAAAGCTCCTGCCAATCGCCGTTTTTCTCAAATGTTATGCAAAGATAGCCAAATTCAGTGAATTACGGGCTATGATTGCTTGAATTTATATTTAAGTCCATACTCTTCAAGTTTGCTGTATAGTGTTGTCCTGCCTATGCCGAGCAGTTCTGCGGCGACACTCCGGTTGCCGTTTGCCTGTTTCAACGCACGCAATATCCGCTCCTTATCCTCCGCGTCATTGCGCAAGGCGAAGCTGACAGTAGAGGTCGGTTTCGTCACGGCAAGTTCCAGATGCTCTTTCATGACAACACCTTCCTGCGCCTGCAATACAGCACCCATAACTTTCTGCCGAAGTTCCCGCACGTTGCCTGGCCATGCGTGTGTCAGCAACGCTTTACGTGCTTCGGAACTGAACCCGCTCACGCTACACTCCAGCTCTCTGTTTGCCATATCACGGAAGAACTCTGCCAGCGGCATAATGTCTTCTTGACAGTCACGCAACGGAGGAACGGTTATCCCGAAGTCGTGCAGGCGGTACAGAAGATCCTGCCGAAAACGCTTTTCATTCACCGATACCTCCAAATCTTCATTGGTAGCAGCGATGATGCGGACATTGAAATTCCGGTCTGCCTTGTCTCCGACCGGGCGATACCGCCTCTCCTGTATGGCACGGAGCAACATCTGTTGGGTTTCCAACGCGAGGTTTCCTACCTCGTCCAGAAACAACGTGCCGCCTTCCGCCTCATGGAAATATCCTTTCTTGGCATTGTCCGCACCTGTAAATGCACCTTTGACGTGTCCGAAGAAAGCCGACGGTGCAAGCTCTTTGGAGAGTGAACCGCAGTCCACCGCCACAAATGGCTTGCCTGCACGTTTGCTCTTGTCATGCAACAGGTGGGCAATATGCTCCTTGCCCGTGCCGTTCTCACCAAATATCATCACGCTCATATCGGTGGCGGCTACCAGCCTTATGCGGTGCATGATTTTCTGAAAGGCGGAACCTTCACGGGCGAATATAGGCATACGGCGTTGTCCTGCCTGACGTTCTTTCAGTATGGAACGGATCAGGGGGACAAGTTTATCCTCCACAAGCTGTTTGGGAATATAGTCTATCGAGCCGAGTTTCATGCTTTCCACGGCGGTATTAACTTCGGCGTAGTCGGTCATAATGATGAAGGGCTGCATCTTTCCCTCCTTTCGCATCCAGCACAAAAGGTCTATGCCACTGCCGTCAGGCAGACGCAGGTCGGCAACCACGATATCATTATCTGTTGCCTGTTGCAGATGTTTCTTCGCGGTTGAGAGGTGGTAAGCCTTCATATTGCGGTAGCCCTCCCGTGACAGCATATTGCAGACATATTCGCAATACACGATGTTGTCTTCCACCACAATTATTTTTGTCTTATTCATCTTCGTATTTTCTCCTTTCCTCTTCTGCCAACCGTATTATTTCCACTCCCTTATCCAGCACGGCAGTCACGGCATGGCTTAACGCTTCACCATCCGGGAGAGCATCGCCACGAAGCAATCCGTAAAGTACATTCAGCGGTTGGTCGGCACGGAGCACCTCCCACGAACTGCGCAGGTGGTGGATCAGGGAATCCAGCTTTTGCAGGTCTTTTTCTTTTGCTGCATCCCGTACCGCCTGCATTTCCTTTTCTGTTTCAGTTATCAACTTTTCCAGCATGACGGCTTCATTGCCATAGGACAATAAGGCGGAAAAGTCCGGTTTCCCGTCCGGTGTCGCTTTTATGGCACACCTGTCGGAAACCTCCATCAGTTCCGATATGGAGAACGGTTTGAACAGGCATCCGGCAAAGCCTTTTGCCAATAGTTCCCCTTTGTTACAACTGCCCGAAGCGGTTGCCACAACCACCGGGATTGTTGGTGAATTGCCCACGTTGGACGAACGCAACAGTTCCAGCAATTCGAAACCGTTTATATCGGGCATATTCAAGTCTGTCAGCAACAGGCTGTATTCTTTCTGGCGTATCATTTCCATCAGTGCCGCAGCATCGGTGCAAGTGTCGCAGTGTATTCCTTCTTGGGAATACATCTCTTTCAGCATCAGAAGTAATACCTCATCATTGTCAATGGCGACAACATCATGGAATTTATTGTTATGATAAACAGGTGTATTGCTTGTATATCCAAGCTGTTCTTCAGCTTCCTGCATAGAAATTTCAACTGTGAAACGACTGCCTTTCCCTTTCTTGCTGTCTAAACGGATTGTTCCGCCAAGCATCGACACAATATTACGCATTATGGCAAGCCCAAGCCCGAAACCCTCCTTTGCGGCGGCATTTGATAGACGTTCAAACGCACCGAACGCTTGTTTCTGTTCCTCTTCTGTCATGCCTGTACCTGTATCTTCAACGACCAGTGTCAGAACTCCATTATCATATTCAGTAATCAAAGAAACACCGCCTTCTTCTGTGAACTTGACAGCGTTTGACAGCAGGTTATTCCCGATTTGTATTATTCGCTCTTTGTCGGTCAATACAATGGCATCGTGTCCAGTCTTCACGGACAAGGACAGCCCTTTGTTCACGGCAACAGGCATGAACTCCGTTTCAAGTGTGTGCGTGATTGCTGAAATCCGGCAGGGTGACAGACGGGGCTGTTCCTTGCCGTTGTCCAGGCGGAAGAAGTCAAGCAAAGTGTTAAGCATATCCCGCATACGGTCGGAGGATTGCAGTATGTTTTGGATATACTGCCCGGACTTATCCTCACACTGTTCTTTCCGTATCAGTCCGGCATAGCCTGTTATTGCTGTCAGCGGTGTGCGCAGTTCATGGGTGATAGTATGTACCGCCTTCTTCCTTGACGTTATCAGTGCCTCGTTCCGTTGTACGGATTGTTCCAGTTGCCTTATCAAATCAGTTGTCTTGTGCTTGTATTGTTTAATGCTTTTTGCATCACGATGTATGATGATGTAGGAAATTAACAACAATAGAAGAACGAATCCCATTAAACCGCCTACTTGCATAAATGACTTTTCACGCATGGCAACTATTTCGTTTTCCCGGCTTTGCAGTTCGGTTTGTACCTTTTCTTCTATTTGGCAAATCAATTCTTGCAGTTGTCTGTTAAGTTCTGCATTACGAGCTGCAAGGCTGTCGGCTTGTTCCGACAATTGGCGATCCTGCACTTTCTGTTCGCTGATTACGTTTCTATTGACCGAATGAAGGATAGTGGTTGATACTGCTGGAGTTACTTCCTTTTTTTTGCCGAATATGCCTAAGAAACCTTTTCGTTTTGGCTTTTTGGACTGTTCCTGCACACTTTTCTGTACAATAACCGGAATTTGATTGGCTATCTTCTTGTTAATAGATTGTTGTTCATCCATTAACCGGACTATCTGGAACATCTGTCGTTCCTTATCCTCTAAAAGACTGCGCACACTATCGATGCGCTCTGCTGGATAGGTGGCCTTGAAACGGCAGAGCATACTGTCCATTGCCATACGCCGTGCATGGTAATGCTCGATATCTTTATCGTTCCATTCCAGTATTGTTTCACCCAATAGAGAAAATTTTATCATTTGAATATTGATATTGTTTATTTCTTTTCGGAGCTCGTCTATTTTTTTATTGCCAAGTTCTAATGCTTCTATCTCCTGCCATTCATAGAGGCTATTATATGCCATACATCCGATAAGAATGGAGATAAGTATATATCCCAACCGTATTGCCTTATAGAAATTTCCTGACCGCTCCATTATTTTAATGACATTGATTTTTGGAACATGAATAAAAGTTTATCTTTTTCGTTCATGCGGATATTATCAGAATAACCGTCTTTTGTTATTTGATACCCACATGGCTTAACCATAAAAATGCCTAAGCCCTTAGTGTACGAACTTACTTCTGAGGCATAGTCTTTACTTGTATTTAATGGAACTTTCCCTTTAATATGACACCACTCATTATTACAACTGATGTCTTCAATCTCAGACATCAGTTTTTGCAAATCTGTAATAGCTTTGGAACTCGCTACTTGGGGTATCTGCAACTCAAAACAGAGCATCGGTTCGAGAATGTCCACACCTGACTGTTGCAAAGCCAGCCTGAAGACATAAGGGGTCAGCTGTCTGAAATCAGCAGGTGTACTTACCGGGCTATAATACTCGGCTTGAGTAAAAGTTACTTTCAGATCTGTCACTTCCCATCCATGTAAACCAGATTGGCAAGACATACGAATCCCTTCAAAAACGGCATTTTGAAAAGAATGGTTCAGATAACCATAGGAGATGTCACTTTCGATTTGCAACCCTGCCCCTAACGGTAAGGGTTCAAGAGTCAGCCCTATTGTGGCCCAGTAAGGGTTGGGTGGTACTTCGATCTGAATAATCTTATTGACCTTTTTTATAGGTCGTTCTTTGTAGATAGTCTTGATCTCATCAAAATGGACCTTTACGGAAAATCGTTCTTCCAGCAATGTCTGTATGATTTCCTTTTGGGTCAAACCATATAACGAGATTTCCAATTCATCACTATATGAGTTTATGGAAAAGGACAAAGACGGGTCTTCAATCCACAATGTATTCAGAGCGGATATCACCTTGCTTCTCTCTTCGGGCTTATTTGGCCGGACGGAGGATTTGAGAGCGGGATGCTGATGAGATAATCCTTGAATCAAACAAGGTTTAGCACCTAAATAATCTCCGATTCGAAAATCTTCTATATCTTCTACAATCGCGATATCATTGGCACCCACTTCATCAACATTTATCTCTCTGCCCTGATAAATAGTCTTTAGATTTTTAATCTTGATGAATTTTTCCGAATCGTTGATTCTTACAACGTCTCGAAGTCTCAGACTTCCGTCAATTATTTTAAGAAAACTTCTTTTATGCCCTTTGGGGTCATGCTCTATCTTATAGAGATAAGCTGAAAGTCTGTTTGAGACTGATGCCGGAGGAAGTATAAAAGAAGAAATGGCGTCCAACAACTCATTGATACCGATATTGAACATTGCTGATCCATGTAGCACCGGATAGACTTTGGCTTTTGCCACAAGAGCGATTATCGTATTCCAATAATCAGCCGGTGAAATTTCGCTATCCGCCAAATATCGTTCTAATATATCGTCGTCATGGTTGCATACAAATTCTTTGTATTCTTCCTTTATATATGTTTGGGAGCAAACCGGATAAACCGATCCATCGACAACAGTTTGCATAAACAGGACATCTTGCGACAGATTTGTTTTTATATCCATATACAAACGCTCCAAATTCACACCGGCACGGTCAATCTTATTGATAAATATAATTGTCGGGATTTGCAGCTTTTGTAAAGTACTGAACAGCAACTTTGTCTGCGCTTGTATGCCTTCCTTTGCGGATAAGATGAGGACTGCTCCATCAAGCATTTTGAATGTCCGCTCCACTTCCGCAATAAAATCCATGTGTCCCGGAGTGTCAATGATATTGCATTTCACTCCATTCCAGATAATAGATGTCGTAGAAGCCCGGACAGTAATTCCTCTACGTTTCTCTATATCCATAGAGTCCGTTATGGTGTCACCATTATCCACACGGCCGCACTTTTCCGTTGCTCCACTGGCAAACAGCAGATTCTCGGTTACGGAAGTTTTTCCTGCATCAATGTGAGCAAGAATTCCTAAATTTATAATATTCATTTGGATTAAGCAATAATATACTACAGTAGATGCATTGTCGAAACGCACCTTTTAATACCTCCTCGTAGCATATGAGAACTACAGGATTACTAACTCGTATTAATATGTATATTATTACTGCCGCATAACGATTACAAAATTACACAAAAAAATATATCTAACAAAAGTGGGAGGATTTTTTAACTTTTTACCATAGACATTTTATTAGGGAAGCGTAGGTTCAACTGGCAAGTACAAATAAGTAGAAATGTTTGAACAACACCGTTTTAGGAAGTTGAAAAATCAAGTTTCTCTCTCGGTATAGCGTTTATTTTGGCCAATATCTTCTTTAGTTTAGCATTTGTGTATTTCCCATTCGTGTTCTATTTAGCTCCTTATTATGAGTATGTAGCAAGTTACTTATCAAATTCAGCCTCTTTGAGGGTCAAATATGGTTTTGCAAATGGTGACTGACAAGACATAAACAAGGTCAGCAGGAATTTTTTACATAAATGGACATGAATGTATATAACCTAAAATAAGAATAAATTTTAATAAGGGCTGCCCAAAAAGAAAAAAATGCAGTTGCCATCCTATAGATACTTGCAGAAAGGATAAAATTTACTTTTAGACCTTTTGGGATAGCCCTTATTAATACTTCAGATAAAATTCCTTAGGTTATATTTTCAATCCTTTGGACCGGGTTTCCTCCTTGGCATACAGTCCCGGACGCCCGATTATGACATGGTTGGCAACGATACTATCCGCCGGACTGCGTATCTGCGGCGGTGCATTTTCGGGATATTGCGCCTGCCTGTTCCTCACATCTTCCGCTTCCGGCTTGAGCTGTTGCCCTTCATTCTCCTTTTCTGCGACTTCGGGCGTGGGTGGCGCAAGCTCCAGCTGAATTTTTCGGTCAAGGGCGGCAAGTTCGGACTTCAACTGCTTCAGCTCGTCCTCCTTCTTCCACACCTTACCCGCTATCTCCTGTAACTGCGGTATCTCCATCTCCAGCACCTCGTTCTTCGCCTTGTACTGGTCGATGATGGAGGGTATCCTCTCCATCGCGTTGAGGAAGTTGCGGGCGGCGGCCAACGGGTCAGCCATCGCCAGATGCCCGTTGTTGTAGGTGTACTTGTAGTTCCCCTCGACCACGAAGCGGTTGTCGGTGAACTCCAATCCCTCTTTGAGTATCCTTTCGCTCACCACCTTTATCGGAAAACCGTAAAGTTCACCGACCTGCGTGTACAACCCTCCGGTCGTGGCATTCTTGGCTATCTCCTGCAAACGCTTTCCGATGACCTTCTCATCGGCGGAATCCACTCCGTCCACCTTTATTATATTAAGGCGGTTGCCCTCCTTGTCGGTCTGCACCACCGACAGGAAGCGGTTCCAGTCCTCCGTCATGGCATCTATGAAAGCCGTGTTGTTGCGCAACTCGCCGGTCTTTGACTCCAGCTTGAACTCCGAATCACGCTTGCCCTTGTTGAACGACTTGCGTTCCCCTTCGAGCGATGCGATCCGCTTTTCCAGTTTCGCCTTGTCCAACAGGTCGGTATTGCCGGAGAGCAACGCCATGTATTCCGAGAAATTCATGCCCGATTTTTCGTCCATTGCCCCCTCGTCGATGGTACGCGCACCCATCGCACCGCTTTTGAGCTGGCTTATGAAAGTCTGCTTGCAGTGCAGGAGGTTGAACTTGTAGCTGTCCAGTGACTTCTCCACCGCGTAGATGATTACATCCACGTTGTTCCCGGCGAAATGTTTGGCAATCTCATTACCTGCCCTAACTCCGCGTCCGTCACGCTGTTGCAAGTCGGACGGTCGATCGGGTAGGTCAAGGGCATTACTGCCCTCTTCCCCCCTAAGAACCGTACTTGAGAGTTTCCTCTCATACGGCTCAAGCTTTTCTAAATCCCTATTCTTATATAGAGACCGGCTCATATTACTTCTTGTTGTTGTCATTGGATTTGCGGGATAATTTGAAACATTCGTCATGAACCAATAGGTTGCATTTTCGTCCGTTTTGGACGGTAGGCATCACATTCCATGCCTTGTGCGTGTTTATCGGCTCACCACATATTGGACATTTTCTACCCTGCTTTTCCCATAGGTGAAGCAAAGACTTACGCCCTTTCAGTGAAACAAGCATTTTCGACTTCATTCTTTGGTTGAAGTATAAACGACAGTCCACGTCAAACGGATTCATATCTCCTTTTATCTGCGTATATTGCAGAAAGGGGAACGAGGAAGTCAAAGTCAACAGTGTTAGTTGGTCTTCCTTTCCATTTGATTTCTTGAACTTGGCTGCAAAAGTCCAACTGTTACCTCGGATATTATGCCAATAGCGGTCTTTAATCCATCGCTTTCCTTTCTTGGAGTGGCGACGTTTAGCCCATTGCCATAGGGAGAGGAATATCTGATGGTCAATTCTGTGAAAGGAATCACGCGTTGCACCATGCTGATAGTATGCTCCCCATCCTCGGATTTTAGCATTCAACATTCTGATTAAGGACTCCTGCCTGCAACCCTTGTTGCCTTTTATCACCTTACGAATATTCTCCATAAAGCGTTTTTCGGCTTTCTTGGTCGGCTTGGTCAATATTTCATTGCCGTATTTGCGGATGTTGAAACCGAGAAAATCGAACCCGTCACGGACATTGGTTATCACAGTCTTTTCTTCTGATAAGGTTAAACCTCTTTCAGCCATGAATTCGGCAACCAATGGTTTGATTTCGTTCTCAAGCGTTTCCCTGTTCTCGCAGGTGATGATAAAATCATCGGCATAGCGTACCAAATTCACCATGGGGGAATAATGTTTCCCTTTTATGGTTCTTCTTTTATACCTCTCTGCGAGAACTTTCTGCAATCCATCCAATGCCATATTGGCAAGCGTCGGGGAGATTATACCTCCTTGTGGTGTACCCTCCTCCGTCGGGAACATCTGTTTGTTGAAGATATAGCCGCATTTCAACCATTTGCGGAGCATCGCCTTGTCCATAGGGATGTTGGCGAGTAGCCATTCGTGGCTGATATGGTCGAAGCATCCTTTGATGTCACCCTCCAAAATCCATTCGGGAGAATAGCCTTTTCGGAGAATATTATGGCATTGCATTACAGCGTCCATACAGCGGCGTTCCTTGCGGAACCCGTATGAACGAGTATCGGCTGTAGTTTCGGACACTGGTTCCAATGCCATGAGGTAGAGTGCTTGCATGGCTCTGTCTTTCATTGTCGGTATTCCCAATGGGCGCAGTTTGCCATTGCTCTTTTTGATGTGAACTCTTCTCAGGGGCTTCGGCTGATAGCCTCTGCGTCTGAGGTCGTTTATTGCTTGCATTTTTGTTTCGGGTTTATCCCATGTCTCCATGTCAACCCCAGGGGTGTTGCCACCTCCGTTAGAAGTTACTCTCTTTACGGCTAAGGCTTTTGCGTAAAAAGAGTGGGTCAACGTCCACTGTAAGGCTTTCACCTTATTGTGTCTGCCGTCCTTTTGAGCCTTTACAATACGTGCTTGTAGCTTTCTGACAGCCAACTCTGCCTTGGTCCAGTCTATGCTGTCCCAAAGTGTCAGCTGATTGTCAGCAGGTGCACACGATGTTTTGTTTTCGTTCATTTGCATTCCTTCTTTTGAAAGTTCTAAAAGTTAATTGTAAAGAATTACCATTAGACAACAGTCGGGTATCTTGCCTCCCGAATATTGTCACAGAAGTCTGCCCACTTTCGTGTCGGGTGATGTCGCCCAAATCAACTCGTGATGTCGGCTCAATCCGTATCCGTTCCATTACAGAACGGCATTCGCTTTTTCTGTTATCTTATACCTGCACACCGTTCAGCTTCCATTGCTGTCAGCTTACCTGCCACTTTGACATGACAGGAGATATACAGGCTTACCATGTTCCACATAGATAACTAACGGATAGGTTAGGTTCTGTCTCATCCTCCGGCGGTGCTTATATCCGTGTAATCCTACCATGGAGAGGATTAACTGACCGCTTCCCTTTTGGGAAGAGTGTACCAGTATCTTACACTCATTTACGACATTACGAAGTTTACTAACAGTTCGCTTACGCTAACCATACTATCCAGCCTCGCCACTCTACGGTATGATACTAACCGCACTTGACTTTCCCTCACGGTTCTGTCTTGTCCTTTCGGAAAGTGTACTTTGTCACAACCGCTTAATACAACATTAAGGTGCATTGGTCGGTAGGCTACCGCTGACGGAACAGCGGGTTAAAGCTGATACTCGTAAGTATCATTCTAACAATTATCTATGCGACTTCATGTCGCACCCAAGGCGTATCGAGATGATGGATAGCCACACACCGTTTCTGGGCGTTCACACCCGTTCCGAGCATAGAGGTAGAGCCGAACAGCACACGCACCGTCCCGGCGTTCATGGCGTCTATCACCGCCTTCCGCGCCTTGTCGGTCTTGCACTCCTGAATGAAGCGCACCTCGCTTGGCGGTATACCGTAGTCCTCCGTCAGTTTGCGCTTGATTTCCGAATAGACGTTCCACCCGTCGCCCGGCTGGTATGTCCCCAAATCAGAGAAAACGAACTGCGTGCCTTTCTGGGCGTCGTATTTTTGATAATACTCCGCGATCATCTTGGCACAGTGACTCGCTTTGTTGTCGGGATGATCTTCGTAATTCGGGTCTATCATGCGCATGTCGAGTGCCATTTTCCGGGCATAGTCCGTGGCGATGAGCATCTTCGCCTTTTCTTCCGTTTCCGAAAGCGGCAGCCTGCCCAACAAGGTGGCATCGCCCGTCTTGGCGAACTGCATCAGTTTCTGTATGAAGTCCTCCTGTTCCGGCGTGGGCGGTATATGGTGCAGTATCTCGTTCTTGGCAGGACGGTCAACGCCCACATCCTCCGCCGTGCGGTAGTCCGTGATTTCATTATAGAAGGCGGCAAGCTCCGGCACTTTGATGAAGTAGCGGAAACGCTCCTTCTGGACCACATTGTTCGTCACGTTAAATTCAAAATCCGTCGTCTTCTTGGCAAATATCGCCGCCCAAGCGTCGAAACACCTTATGTCCTGCCGTTCCAGCTCCTTCGGGCGCAGGTACTTGAACAGCAGGTACAATTCAGTCAGTGAGTTGCTGATAGTCGTGCCGGAGAGGAAGGTCGCACCCAAGTCTTTTCCTGTGCGCTCCTGTATGGTGCGTATGGCAAAGAGCATGTTAAGTGCCTTCTGGCTTCCCTCGCTGTTTCCCAATCCCGCCACACGGTCGTGGCGCGTGTTGAAAGTCAGATTCTTGAACTGGTGGCTCTCATCTATGAAGATGTGGTCGATGCCCATCTGCTTGAAATCCACCACGTCGTCCGTGCGTGACTTTATGGCGTGTTCCACCTTCTCCAGCTTCGCTTCAAGGTTGTGCTTGCGCTTCTCCAATCCTTTCAGCATCGCCCGCGACACGTTCTTTCCCTGCTGCCGTAGCACTTCGAGGTTTTCCTCCACCGTGTCAAGCTCTGCTTGCAGGATGCGCTGCTGCAATTCCGGCGACTGCGGTATCTTGCCGAACTGGTCGTGCGACATGATGACGCAATCGTAGTCGTTGTTCTTTATATTATTGAAGAAGCGCACACGGTTGGCGGTCGAAAAGTCCTTCTCCGAAGCGTACAGAATACGTGCGTTGGGATATGCCGCCTGATAGGTGGCTGCAATCTCCGCAACGTTGGCTTTCAGCCCGATAATCATCGGCTTGTGTGCCAAATTCAGACGCTTCATCTCATGCGCGGCGATGCACATTATCAGCGTCTTACCGGTTCCCACCTCGTGGTCGCAAATTCCGCCGCCGTTCTGTTTCAACATCCAGACGCAATCCATCTGTGAGGGATAGACGCTCTTGATACCCCGGCTTGCCAGCCCTTTCAGGTTGAGGTCGGGAAAGGTCTGATGGGAGCCGTCGTAGCGCGGGCGCACGAAACAGTTGAACTTGCGGTTATACATCGTCACAAGCCGCTCCTTGAACTGCGGCGACTGCTCTTCGAGCCATTCGGAGAAGCCGTTTCGTATCTCGTCAATCTTGGCGTTGGCGAGTTGTATTCCCTCGCTGTCGCGCATCTTGATGTCGTTGCCATGCTCGTCCTTGCCGATGGACTTCATCATGTCAGGGCAGGTGTTGTGCAGGGCGTGTTTTAGGAGGTGCATACCGTCATAGTTCCGGTAATACCCCTTCACCAGAAACTCGTCCGTGATTTTCATGGTGCGGTAGCCGCACACCACCGAAAACTCGTCCATGCTTGCGGAATAGGCGATTTTCACCTCCGTGTCGAACAGCCGGCTCATGTAGGCGGCATAGACACCCGTCGGAATCCAGCGTTCCCCGAAATTGAAGTCCAGATCCTCGAAGGCGATGCGCTGCGGCTCGGCATCTTTCAGAGCCTCCAACGCCTGCTTCACCTCCGGCATACGCTCATTTTCGGGATTGTCACCCATCCATGCCTCTATGCGTTCCGCTTTCTCTATGACATTTCCGGCGATGAAACGGTCTTTGATTTCGTAACCGGTCACGAGCGGATTGTAGTAGATGCGCCCTTGCAGGGCAGTGAGCAAATCCTCCGCCGTGCTGTCGGTTATCTCCCGCATATAGTCGAGATTGACCGTACCATATTTGTTGAGCGACGCAGACAGGGCTTCTTCGGGAGAGCCTACGTTGGCATGGCTCTCCACCGCGAAGGAAACAGGATGCTCGAAGATGTCCGCCTTGACGAACTTTCCGTTTTCCATCCGTTCCAGCGAAAGGATGTCGCGCCCGCCCGCATCCATCATCACTAACTTCACGTTCTGCTTGGCGTTGAGGTTGCCGTAGCGCATGACAAACTCATCGTAACAGGTATTCAGATGCTCTCGCCACGGAACATTTGCCTCGCGCCGGAGCGATTCATAACGGTACAGACGCTCGTAGGCGTCACGCAGCGACACATACAACAACGCCTTTTCCTTCTGGTATCCTTTCAGGTCGAGCGGCTGGAATGTCGCCCCGTATGGCGTGATGTCTTTCAGGTAGCCGATGTTATGACGCCCCCGGTCAGCCACCAGCGACCCTTCGCGCAGGTGCATCTCCGGCGTGCGGTGGTAGGCACGCGGAGAAAGGTCCACGACTTCCTCCTTCGGCTTTTCCGCTTCGATGTCGGGGAAAAGGAAAGTCCCCACCGCTTCCGATGGGGTATCTGTAACGGCAGGTGCGGCGACTGCCTCCGGCTGTGTTTCCTCCTGTCGTGGCTGCTCACGGGAAGTTTCCGGCACGGCTTTCACTTCCGTCTTTTCCGCCACTTGTTTCTCGTTATGCTGCCTTGCCAGTTCCCGAAGTTCTTTCCTACGCTCCGGCGTCAAACCCATCATCATTTCATAGAAACCGTTGATGGGAGGATTGGTATCCCAGTCCAGTGTGGCATAGATGTCGTCCGGGTCGGCAGGCTTGGCGGTGTTCTCCGCTTTCACCTCCTTATTCTCCATTGCGGGTTTTGCAGTTGGAGCTGTCGGTGTAACCGTGACTTTCGGTTTGGGCGGAGTGGACTTTGCCGTAACTGCCTTTTTCACCGTCTTTTTCTTTTTGGAGGTTTTCGGTTGGCTGACCTCTTCCGTCATCCCCCAGAGGTCAAGCAGGGTGAGCTGCACGCCTGCGGAATATTGCGGGCGCGGTTCTATCTCCGGCTTTTCATCTGCGGGTTGCGGCTTTTCTGTCGGAGTTTCCACCGTCTGCGCCGAGGATACTGTTTCCAATTTTATGGCAGGACGCTCTACTTTATTTTGAACGGCAACTTTTTCTTCCGTTCCTGCCTGCCGGATTGAACCCGAATACAAGCGCATGGCAAGCCTGTAATGGAAATCCTCGTCGAGCATACGGCGCAAATCCCCGGCGATGCCTGCTGCCTTGCCCTCGTGCAGATAAACCATAGCGGGCTTCCCGTAGGGGTCTGTGTCAAGTTTCGCCATCGTATGCACGATGCGTTCCGGGTGGTGGATGAAATAGGCGTTGTCGGTCAGGGCGGTTTTCGTGTCCGTCTGTATCACGGTCATCAGCCGCTCGTCCTGCGACATTTCCTTCTTGCTGAGGTTCTTTTGCAGGACAATCAGGTCACTGCCCACCTCCGTGCCCGCGTTGTCCGTGAACAGGTTGTTGGGCAGGCGTATCGCGGATACCAGATTGGCCTGACTGAACAGCTCGTTACGCACGGAGGTCTTGGTGCTATTCAATACCCCTTGCGAGGTGATGAACGCCACGATACCGCCGTCACGCACGGCATCCAGTCCTTTGAGAAAGAAATAGTTGTGGATGGTTTTCTGGGCGGAGCGTCTGCCGAAAGAGTCGCTCCGCTGAAACTCCGCGTCGAACACGGCAATGTCACCGAACGGAATGTTGGACACCGCCAAGTCGAAATAATTGTTGAACGGTCTTTCGATTTTCTCAAAACCGCAGGTGCGCATTTTCTGGTCGGGATAGAGATGCCTCAAGATTGTACCCGTGAGCAGATCCTTCTCGAAAGCCATCACATCCGCATTGGGGCTGTGCCGCAGCATGGAATCCACGAACACGCCGACACCTGCCGACGGTTCGAGCATACGGGCGGGGCGGACGCTGTAATCTGCCAGCACGTCCGCGATGGTGTCGGTTATCTCTTTGGGGGTGTAGAAAGCGGTCAGCACGGACGCTTTCAGCGAATCCACAAACCGCTTGTACTCTGTTTCGTCCTTGCTGTTCTCACGGATAAGCCTGTGCAGCTCCACCGTCGGGGCGAACAGTTCGAGGTCGGATTTCGCCCACCGGACGGCATCCGTCAGTTCCTTTGCAGGGTTGAGGATACATTTCAGACCGCCGAAACCGCAGTACCTTTGAAGTATGGCACGCTCTTCGGTTGTCGCTGTCCTATTTTCCCTGTCAAGGATGAATGCCGTCCGTATCGCCTCGATGTTGTCCCGCAGTTTCTGTTTGCGGTTAAACGCCATATTCGTCTAAGTAAAGGACGGTTGCTCCCGTCAGCTCCGTGTAGAGCAGGTCGTAATCGGAAGACAGGGCGAAATTGTCATCCGAGAGGTCATAGACGGAGAACACGTTGCCGACAAGCGGCAGCAGTTTCAGGACAAAGGCTTCACGCTTCTCTTCCGGCACTTCATCGGCAAACTCGTTTTCCACGACTTCGCGGAGGATGGCGTAACGGGAATAATGCAGCCCGCGCAGCAGCGTGTCCATCGCCAGTTCCTGCGCACCATCGGCGGGATAGCCTTCAAGCCGTGCCCTCTCATACGTTTCGGCGGCACGGTCGGCCCGTTCCCGTATGAAAGCGGTGTCGTCAGCCTGTTCAAACTTGTTCGTGCGGAGATAGTCCAGCAGGTACAGACCGTAATAGGAAAAGTCGGTCTGACCCTCGTTTTTCTTCTTGTTGTTCATTACTTTGGATTTAGCGGATTGATAATTAACGGGATAATCGGTTGGAAAAAGGAAGAAAAAGGCACTCGGTATCCCTCCGAGTGCCACCACTAAATCCAAAGTATGAGTGTAATCCGGTATCGAAGAACAATTCATTACTCTGAACAAGTGGCAAAGTTAATACTATTTCTTCCGTCCTGAAAATTTCTTGTCCTTTTTAGCCTCCGGGAACACAAAAGTCGTGTTATATTCCCCGTCAAAGGCGACAACAGCATCGAAACTCTTGCCCTGTTTGCTCTTGAACCCTTTGAGCAGCTTGGTATGCCCTTCGGTGAGCAGGTCTTTGATTTCATCGTCGGACAGGGTGCGTCCCGCTTTCAGCCGGAACACGGGCAGTCCGCACTCCGTGTTGTCGCAGCGTACCACCTTGCCGTAGAACCGCATCCTGCCCGTGCCACACTTGGGACACGCGCAGCCGGAGTCACGGCTGCCGAAGAGCTTGTCGCACGAGATCAGTTCGGAGGTTATCTCACGTGTGTACGCCTCTATCTCCTTGCGGAAGGTGTCGTCGGACAGTTCCCCGCGCTCGATACGCGCCAGCTCCTTTTCCCATTCGCCCGTCATGGCAACATCGGCGATGCGCATCGTCTTGACGACGGAATTGAGGGCAAGTCCTTTTTCGGTGGGAACAAGCGACTTCTTGCAGCGTTCCATGTAACCGCGCTTGAAAAGCGTTTCGATGATGGAGGCGCGTGTGGCGGGAGTACCGATGCCACAGTCCTTCATCGCCTGCCGCAGTGCGTCGTCCTCAATTTCCTTGCCCGCCGTTTCCATTGCCGAGAGCAGGGTGGCTTCGGTATGCAGCGGCTTGGGTTTGGTCTTTCCTTCGGTAATGGACGAGCCTTTCGGTGTCAGCGTGTCGCCTTCCTGCCAGCCGGGGATGGTAATTTCCTCTTTTTCCTCGCCATAGACGGCACGCCATCCGGTTTGCTTCACGACGCTGCCTTTTACGGTAAACTCCACTCCGGCACATTCCGCCGTGACAGTGGTCACATCCTTGACGCATTTCTCAGAGAATGCCTCGACCATGCGCCCGGCAATCATCTGATAGATGGTATTGTCCTCTTTGGAGAGGAAGAGCGGTTTCTCGCCCGTGACGAGCAGGGCATGGTGGTCTGTCACCTTGCCGTCGTCCACGCTGCGGCGTGTCGGGGCGGCTTTTGCCCGCACCTTGTCTTTCCATTCGGGCTGTGTGCCGATGAAAGCGAGCAGTTTGGGAATTTCGGCAAACACGTCTTCGGGGATGTAGCGGCTTCCCGTTCTCGGATAGGTTATCAACTTCTTTTCGTAGAGTTTCTGCGCGATTTCAAGCGTCTGTTCCGCCGTGAAGCCGTGCTTGGCGTTGGCTTCTTTCTGGAGCGTGGTCAGGTCGTAGAGCAAGGGAGTTTCCTCCGTCTTCTCCTTGCGCTCGGCTTTCGTGACAGTGGCGCAACCTGCCGCCTTTACCTTATTATATAGTTCCATCGCCGGTTCTTTCTCTTTCCATTTCTCGGAGGATGAGAATTTCACGACTTCGCCGTCGCAACCGTCCGTTGCGATATGGAGCTGCCAGAATGCTTCGGACGTAAAGCGGCGGTTCTCCCAGTAGCGTTCACATACCATAGCCAACGTTGGTGTCTGCACCCGCCCCACGGAATACGTGCCGTGTCCGGCGGCGATGGATAACGCCTGTGTGCCGTTGATGCCCACGAGCCAGTCGGATTCGCTCCGCGCTTTGGCGGCGAGGTAGAGGTTGTCGTATTTGCTGCCGTCTTCGAGTTTCCGCAGTCCCTCGCGGATAGCTTTGTCGGTGAGAGAGCTGATCCACAGGCGCACGAAAGGAGTGGTGCAACCCGTATAGTGGTAGAGGTAGCGGAAGATAAGCTCTCCCTCGCGTCCGGCATCGGTCGCCACGATGATATGTTCGCTTGTGTCGAACAGTCTTTTGATGACTTTTATCTGCGACACCACGCCGCTGTCGGGCTTGTAACCTTTCTCCGTCCTGACCTGACGGGGGACGAGCGTGAATGTGTCGGGAATAATCGGGAGGTTGTCACGGACAAATCCGCGCACGCCGTAGCCGTCGGGCATGGCAAGCTGAACGAGGTGTCCGAATGCCCATGTCACGGCATAACCGCCTCCCTCGAAATATCCTTCCTCTCTCTTTGTCGCGCCCACGATGCGGGCGATTTCACGTGCCACGGAGGGCTTTTCTGCAATGATTGTCTTCATGTCTTCTTCTTTTTTGTTGATACTTTGGATTTTATTTTGGATTCAGTGGCGGACACGGGATTACATTTTCATGCCCTTGCCCGTTTTCTTCTGCGGCTTCTCCTGCTGCTGTTGCTGGCGGGCGTCCTTCGGGTTGGTCTGACCTTTCTGCAACGGCTCTCTCAGATTCTTTGTAGCCTCGTTGGTCTTGCCATCGTTGTTCACCGCCACCTGCGTGCGGCTCTCGTTGGACGGAGCAACCTGCTGTGCATTGTCAGGGTTCGTGTCGTAGCGGTACGGGCGTCCCTTCTCCGGGTTGAACTTGATATACATCGTGGCATGGAAGCCCTGCTTGTCGGTCACGTTCTCCAGCTTCACGGCTTTACCCGCCACATAGTCGGCTTTCTGCTGGTCGGTGAAGCTCACGCCGCTCCATTTGCTGATGGGGCGGATGCTGCCGTCCTCGTTCGTCCACGTGTTGCGGCGTTGCTCCTTCTTGGTCTGTGCGGCATTTTCCCCGCCCTGCGCCTGACTTTTCGATGTGTCGCCTTTGGTTTCCTGTGTCTGTGCGGTACGGGGCGACTTGCCGGTTCCCGGCACGAACTCCACGCCGCGCTGCTCCACGTTCACTTGCAGGGTGGTGACGAACTTTCTGCCGTCGTTGCGCTCGATGAGCTTGTCGCGTACGGGCAGTCCGGCGCGGAGCATGTCCCGCTCCTGCGTGGTGATTTCCGTCTTGCCGATGCGCTCCGGGATGCGCACCCTGCTTGCCGGAATGTCCGTGATTTCATTCGTCTTGCGGTCGATGCTGATGTAGGAGGGGATGATCTCGCCCGTTTCCCTGTCCACAATGTCCACGACCCTACCGAGATTGCCCGTTTCGCGGAGGTTCTTCCGGTCATTGTCGGAGAATTTGTGTTCCTTGTACTCATCCAGCTTCTGCTCCTTGCGGATGAAGTGCGGCACGAGGCTGATGTTTCCCTCACCGTCCTTCTTGAAGGAGAGGCGGGCGTCCAGCTCGAATGATTCGCCGCCGAAGGTCGGTTTGACCTTTACCAAGTCGGACTTGCCATAGTTGAGCATCTTCGTAAGGTCGCCGGACTTTTCAAGGTTGTCCCGCTTTACGCCCCATCTGTCCTCCAGCTCCTGCCAGTTGATTTTACTCTCGTCGATGGGCTGGTAGCCACGTTTGCCCTGCATCTGTTCGGATTTGTCCTGTTGCTGTTCTTTCCGTTGTTCCATGTTCTCCTGTTTTTGAGGTTCTTGTTTCTCTGTCTGTTGTGCTGCCATCTCTTCCTGCACCTTCTTCTCATAGTCGGAGGTGTCCACCTTGTGAGGGGCGAGCAGCTCCTTGTTCGCTTCGGGGTCTTTCAGCAGTTGCTTCATCACCTCTAAGAGATTTTCAGCTTGGTCTGCCGCAATGCGGTAGAAACCGAAGCGGCTGGGTTCCTTGCACTGCCGGAAGAAGTTCTTGAAGAAGTTGTCCAGCACGTCGCCATGTCGGTCGAATTGCAGGAAACTCTGCGCGTTCTCCGCTTTTGCGGGGGTGCGCTTGGGTGTGCCGTCCGCGTTCAGCCCGGCTACCACGCTGATCTCGCCTGTCTTCTCGTCACGGACTACCAGCACGTCCTTTTCGTCTTTTTTCTTTGCCATCTGAAAAATGTTTTAATGGGTTATTTATGAAAGAAATTATGGATACGAGCCTTGTAGAAGGCTATATCTTCCTTTTTGAAGTCCTTGATATGGTTGGAAAGGAATGTCAGCACGTCCTCCTCGCTGTAATAGGTCTTCTTGCCCAGCGTCTTGTAGGGCAATGCGCCTACGCTGCGGTAGCGTTGGAGGGTGCGTTTGCTTATCTGGAGCAACATGCACAAATCCTGATTGTCGAAAAGGCGGATGCTTTCCGTGATAGTGGGCTGTTTCCCCTCAGCCTTCATCGCCAGCAGCAGTTCGTCCTGACGGTCGAGCCGTTCCATCAGCTTCTGCATCCAGCCCTCGAAGTTGTTTCGTGTGAGCAGTTCCATGACCTATGTCCTCCTTCCTTTTGGTTTGCCGCCCGTGCGCAGCGTGTGGTTGTGGAACAGGGTGTCTATTGTCCCTTCCTCGTTCCTTACTGTGTTGTCCTCCAATAGCCGCAGTATCTCGGAAAGGCGGTAGCGGCAGCTTCCGCGTACCACCACATACTCGATACGGTGGTCGGTGCGCATACGCTGCATGGTGCGCTTGCTCACGTTGAGCATCTTCGCCGCCTGTGCCGTGTCAAGCAGCTTGTCTTCGGTTTCCCGCTTCCGTTTCTTCTCGTCCCTTGCCTCGCGGATGTACCCTGCGATGTTCGCAATCTGCGCCATCATCTCCTTGTAGGCGGAACTTTCCATTGTTATCACTTTCATGTTCAGTCCTTTCTTTTTGTTTCTGCGACAAAATTCGGCAATAAACAAAAGGGGCTTTAACAACTCACTACGTGACTCACGTAAGATTTTTGCGGAAGATGGCTCCGTAACCCGGTCAAACGGCGCAACAGGCAGCCTTTCAGCGGAAAACGATACGTCTTGTATGCCGTTTCGTTACCTTTGCGGCAAACTCTAAATGACATGAATATGGAAATAGTATCTATCGAGAAAAAGACTTTCGAGATGATGGTGGCGGCATTCGGCGCACTCTCGGAGAAGGTCGCCGCCCTGAGGCGCAAAAGCGACACGGGGCGCATGGAAAGATGGCTCACGGGCGAGGAGGTCTGCGGGCAGTTGAGAATAAGCCCGCGCACGTTGCAGACGCTGCGTGACAGGCGGCTTATCGGCTACTCGCAGATAAACCGCAGGTTCTATTACAAGCCAGAGGAGGTGAAGCGGCTGATACCGCTTGTCGGCACGCTCTATCCGCACGGCAGATGATTTGATTTATTCACCCACTGAATCCGAAGTTATGATGAACGAGAACAACGATGTTTTTACGATGGAAGACGAGCCGATAGCCTCTGTGGTGCAGGATATGCGCAAAGGCTCGAAATGGCTGTCCGCATTTCTGGAAAGCTACCGTCCTCCGCTGGACGGGGAACGTTACCTGACGGACGGCGAGGTGTCGGAACTGCTCCGTGTGAGCCGGCGCACCTTGCAGGAATACCGCAACAACCGCGTGTTGCCCTTCATACTTTTGGGAGGGAAGGTGCTTTACCCGGAAACGGGGCTGCGCGGGGTACTGGAAGCGAACTACCGCAAGCCGCTGGAGTGAGGCGGTTTCATGAAAAAGTAAACGGGTGACACCTTTTGTGGTGCTACCCGTTTACTTGTCTTATGGGGTATGTGCAATCAGCAATACCCGGCTTTTCCGTTCTGTATGAACATCACGTATGTCTGCCGTTTCTCTTGTGAGAGTGCCTTTCCCACCAGCCATGTGCGGAACAGGTGGGTGTTGTAGGTATTCACCCTGAAAGCGACCGGGATGATGATTTCAAGGGCGTACACGTCCGCGTGCAGCCCGTTTTCAAGCTGCATGTAGCGGCACACCTCGTAGTCGTTCAGCACGTCCGACTTGCGGACGGCTCTGATGGCGGCGTTCACTGCCGGGACGGTCGTATGGAACAATCCGGCTATTTCGGTGGCGGTCATCCACACGTCGTTACCGGTTACGCTGACTGCCTTGTCCTCGATGATGATTGTGTCACGTTTCATGGCTTTTCTTTTTAGATGGTGCAACCTGCAAATTCCTCGACGCCGTTCAATCTTGCGGCAAGGTTCTCCATGTCCTGATTGAGCTTCTCTTTGGTTATCTGTAGGCTCGGCAAACAACGCCTTTCCGCTTTACAGCGGTAGGTTTTCGCTTACCTGCCCCCGAACCGTACTTACACGTCTCCATGTATACGGCTCTCCATCTGTAACATCATCTTACTTGACACATCTCTGGATTTTTGCGTTACACTCCGCACATACAACCAAAGTCTTTCTGTGCATGTAGAGCATTTTGCGTTCCCAGTCATTTTTACCTTTTAACTCTTTGAGTGTGCGGACATGGTGCATTACCACTTCTCCGTGCTTGCCACATAGTTCGCACGTTTTTGTTGTAAGCCTTTCTATCAGACTCAACGATGGCGTTTTGAACATGTACGGCAGATTGTCACTTGGGGCTGTTTCACAATCCGTTTTGCGGGCATATCCCTCATTATAGAATACCCTGTACTTGGTTTCTCCTCCCTTGTTTACAAAAGGCACTGCAAAGAGATTGTCCTTGCGGTATCTTTCAATGACTTTTCTCACTGACATATTCAGCTTTTGAGCAAGAGTTTTGTACATGGAGAACTTCATAATACAGCCGAAAGAGCGTCCCAAAGCCGATGCATTGTTTGCTATTGAGTAATAGTTGTAGAACCCTCGTATTTCGGTATTAAACTGAGATACAATCTCGTGCGCTTCATTGTCAATCATATAAGTCCTGCCTTTTGACACCCATGTCTCCTTGCCGTGTTTGGTGACAACTTTCATGGCTTCGAGGCTGAGCAGCTTGTTCTTGATTACTTCTCTTGAAACGTGTAGTATCACATTCCCGTTGAAGTATCTGCGCACTGTTCCGTTACTGTTTCTCTTTGTGGCATAGTCTTTACGGACATATATTTCGTAACCCAAAAATTTTGCGCTGTCTTGTGCATTTGTAATCAAAGTCTTTTCCTGTGACATCTCCAGCCTTAACTTTTCCTGCATAAACTTAGTGATGTCAGCTTTGATTGTCTCACATTCGTTTTTCGTTCCGATAACTCCGATAAGAAAATCATCGGCATAGCGCACGTATTTCAACCTGCGAAAGTTTACATCCATATCATTGCCACTTGGCATTGTAAGTATCAGCTTCTGCTTTTCGTGCAGTTCTTCTACCGTCCTTGTTCTTACGTTTACATCCTCTACTTCATTTATCCTACGTTTTAGGTAGTGTACTCTGCTGTTGAGTTTGCAAATATCCTTGTTGCGGCTTCTTGCTGTCCCTTTATTGAATTTGTTGGCATATTCATCCATGTACTTATCGAACTTGTCTAGGTATATGTTTGCCAAAATAGGGCTTATGATACCACCTTGCGGTGTCCCTGAATAAGTCTTGTTGAATTGCCACTCTTCCATGTACCCTGCATTGAGGAATTTCCGTATCAGACGAAGAAATCTGTCGTCTGCTATTCTGCCTTTCATTATTTCTATCAGCACATTAT
Source organism: Prevotella bivia DSM 20514 (assembly GCF_000262545.1). Taxonomy (GTDB): domain Bacteria; phylum Bacteroidota; class Bacteroidia; order Bacteroidales; family Bacteroidaceae; genus Prevotella; species Prevotella bivia. The sequence goes on from NZ_JH660660.1 coordinate 538,990, forward strand.
GGTCTATGTTGTCAAAGAAGCCTTTTATATCTCCCTCAATGAACCATTTTGCACCGTTGAAATTGTTTTGTAGACTTTTCAGTGCTGTGTGGCAGCTTCGGTTTGGTCTGAAACCGTGCGATGTCCACTCAAAGTGTCCCTCATATATGGCTTCAAGCACCATTCTTACTACCTCTTGAACCAATTTGTCTTCAAAAGACGGTATTCCTAGCGGACGCATCTTCCCATTCTTTTTCGGAATGTAAGTTCTCTTTGCAGGATTGGGACTATAAGTCTCATCCTTTATACTCTCTATGAGTTTGTTTATCCTATCAATGCTCATTTCATCCTCAGTTTTGCCATCTGTGCCGGGTGTCATGTTGCCCGGCTTTGCATACATACGTTGGTAGGCGACAAAGAACATCTGTTCATTGAATAGAATACGGTAAAGCCTTTCGTATTTATACTCGGGCTCATTGCTGTGTCCAGCTAAAATGTTTAATACTTGCTCTGGATTTCTCATACGTCTCTCACGTTTTCCGTTGTTTGTATTAAAGTTACAGACTACTTCCCTTCGCCATGTACAAGGCTTTCCCTTGCTCAGACTACTACGGAAGTTCCGTTACCATATCGGATATTCAAAAGCTTTCTTTATAGCTGTTTGTTCCAGCGTTCCGACTTAGGTAATCCCCAGTTAGTTCTCTTAATAACTATTAGCACGACATACTGTCGGATGTGACTTTCGTTCTTGTCCGCTTATTGCGGCTGTGTCATAGTCGGTTCTTTATGCTCTGCACTAACGCACAAAATAGGCAGAGTACTATGAAACAACGTATGTATAATAGTCTTCCGTTGTTGCAAGATTTGGTACCACTGAACTATCATTCAACCAATCAAGGCTTCATCCTTATGTATGTCTTTTCGTCTTGCCCCTCAGTCGCCACCTGACTATTAGTGGACTTGGAGCTTTAATCAGTATGCTACACTCTCCATCGGGTTTCCCTTTTGGATAAACTGATTGACGATAGGACTATATCGAACCCAATCCTAACTTCTTGCTAAAGAAGTATTTATTAAGCGACCATTCTGGGCGCACTTGCGTAAATCTGCGTCGTCTTTATGCTCTTGTGTCCGAGCATGGAGCTGACCGTTTCGATGGGAACACCGTTGGAGAGGAATATCGTCGTGGCTGCCGTGTGGCGGCTCTGATGCCACGTGATATGCTTGGTGATGCCGCAACGCTTGGCGACGGCACGGATACCGGCAAGGCACGTGTTATAATGCGGAACGGGAAATATCCTGCCGTCCCCGCACAGTCCCCGGTATTTGCCGATTATGCGGTTGGCGATGTCGAGCAGGCGGATGTTGGACACCACGCCCGTTTTCTGGCGGTTGATGTTTATCCACTCGTGTTCGTCGAAGTAGGTGCGGATATTCTCTTCCGTAAGGTTGCGCATATCCGCGAACGACAGCCCCGTGAAGGCGCAGAACAGGTAGAGGTCGCGGTACAATTCCTGTTTGGCGTTTTTCAGTTTCCCCTCCATCAGCAGGCGGATCTCATCTTTGGTCAGGAAACTGCGTGTTGTTTCCTCCTTCTTGATTTCATACTCGCGGAACGGGTCGCGCGTCAGCCACTCGTTGTTGATGGCGATGAATACCATCGTCCGTAACGGGCAGACGTACAGCCACACGGTATTGGTGCAGCAGTGCTTGTCCGTGCGCAGGAACATCTCGAAGTCGGAGATGAAAGCCGGGGTAAGCTCTTTTAGGGCGATGTCCTTCACATGGTAGCGGATGTCGAGGAACTCTTGCATGTGCTTGTAAACGGTGCGGTACTTCAGCAGCGTGCCTTTGGCTTTCATGCCTGCCTCCACCTGCTTCTCGTAGTCCTCGTTGTGCTGGCGGAACACCTGCATCAGCGTGTGGTAGCGGTGTTCCAGTCCGAGAAAGGCGTTCTTCACCTTCTCCGCCGTGACGAAGTTGTCACGCTCCATGATTTCCTGATAATGCCTGTTGATGCGTACCCGCATCTTGTCAAGCATACGGTTCGTTTCGAGTGCCGCCGTGCTTCTGCCCGTGACACGTCCACCTTTGGTGTCCCACAGTTTCGGATCGACAGTCAGTTTGCAGCTGAACTGTGTCTGGCTGCCGTCCACCGTGATGCGTCCCATGACGGGAACTGTCCCGTCCTTTTTCACTACCTGACGCTTGAGGTAGTAGATTACTGAAAATGTACTCTTCATTGTCCTTAATTTTTGGGTTTCAAAATTAGTTGGTGAAGAGTCCGGTGTTGGTACGCAAAACGGGGAGGAACGGCGCAATCTTTTTCCGTAACCTGATTTTTCGCATGAGTTATGGATAACTCACTATTCCTTAGAGCCTTGTTTCGCTATTCGTACCCGTTTGTCGCATTTTCGGGCATGGTTACGAACAAGTAACGTAGCGGCGTCAGGATTTGGCTTCGGCAGGGATTGTAATGGCTTCACGGATTATCGCCACTTCAACCAAAACCCTTGTAACTCAATTCTATCACTATATCTTTCCGCATTTCACTTTTTTGTAGTAACTTTGCAGTAATAATTAACTTAAAACCCAACCTTATGTACGGAAAAATGAAAGACTTTCTCAGCACGACTTTGTCTGAGATTCGCGAAGCTGGCCTATATAAAGAGGAGCGATTGATAGAGAGTCCTCAAAAGGCTGCTATTAGTGTAAAAGGTGGAGAGGTGCTTAACTTCTGCGCTAACAACTACCTAGGTTTATCTAACCACCCACGCTTGATAGAAGGTGCTAAAAAGATGATGGATCGTCGTGGTTTCGGTATGTCATCAGTGCGCTTTATTTGTGGTACGCAAGATATTCACAAAGAGCTTGAGGCAGCTATCAGCGATTATTTCCAAACAGAAGATACCATTCTTTATGCTGCATGTTTCGATGCAAATGGTGGTGTGTTCGAGCCTTTGTTTACAGATCAAGATGCTATTATTAGCGACTCTTTGAATCATGCTTCTATTATTGATGGTGTACGTCTTTGCAAGGCAAAGCGTTATCGCTATCAGAATGCTGATATGGAGGATCTTGAACGTTGCCTAAAAGAGGCTCAAGCGCAGCGTTTCCGCATCATTGTTACAGATGGTGTATTCTCTATGGATGGCAATGTGGCTCCTATTGACAAGATTTGTGATTTGGCAGAGAAGTACGATGCGTTAGTAATGGTTGATGAGTCTCACTCTGCTGGTGTGGTCGGTGCTACTGGTCATGGTGTTAGCGAATTGTGCAAGACGTACGGTCGTGTAGATATTTACACAGGTACTTTAGGTAAAGCTTTTGGCGGTGCGCTAGGTGGTTTTACTACTGGTCGCAAGGAAATCATAGACTTATTGCGTCAGCGTAGTCGCCCTTATTTATTCTCTAACTCTTTGGCTCCTTCTATCATTGGTGCTTCGCTAGAAGTATTCAAGATGTTGAAAGAGAGTAACGAATTGCATGATAAGCTTGTAGAAAACGTGAATTACTTCCGTGATAAGATGCTTGCAGCAGGCTTTGATATTAAGCCTACACAGAGTGCTATCTGTGCTGTTATGTTGTATGATGCTAAGCTTTCACAGATATTTGCTAGCAAGATGCAGGAAGAAGGCATCTATGTTACAGGTTTCTACTATCCAGTAGTACCAAAGGAGCAAGCTCGTATTCGTGTTCAGCTATCTGCTGGTCATGAGCGCGAACATCTTGACAAGTGTATTGCAGCATTTATTAAGGTGGGCAAAGAACTTGGTGTTTTGAAATAATCGAAACTAAAAGATAAAAAAAGATGTACTCCACACGAAGTACATCTTTTTTTTTATTCGTCTTAATCTAAAGTTTAAATGTTTTTGTTACGACACCTTTATAGGTGTTGATTGTAACGTAAAGGGAGTCGCCTTGTTGGTATGTGCTTAGCGGAATACTAGCGTATACCTTTGAACTATAATACGCTGGCACACCTCCTTGATTATGAGCAAGTGTAAAAGAATAGGCTTTACTTGTACCATTTTTTTGCAGGCGACTTACTGTTTGGAGTAATCCTACCGATTGAATAGCCTTCTCATCGTCGGCTATCCCAGTCTTAATGATAAGACTTAGGTTAAGATACTTCTTGTTCTTGCCTATCCATGCACTCTCAAGTGTGAGTGGGTCAGTGTTCTGTTGCTTTGCTTCGCTTATCAGAGTAGGCTTTAGTGTGAGTACTCTTTTTATAGCAATAGGTTCCGTTATGCCATTTTCTACCTTATTATAATAGAGCATTGCACGGTAAGTGGAATCGGGCGTAGTAGCCCATTTTGCAGCGATTGCTGGCGAAAGTGTTAGCGATGTGTTGTCGTCTGTTATGGCAGAAGCAAAGGCTTGAGCATAGTTGGTTGTCGCATCAACAAACTCTGTGTGTAGATACGACAAAGCAGAGTCGCCAGTTTCATAATAATCGTGCCGACAAGCTATTGCGGTTAATGCTAAAAATCCTATGATTATTTGCTTCTTCATTTTCTTCTTATTAACGGAATAGCTTAGAATTGGTTTTCTACTATCTCTGTCAAGACCTCCTTAATATCAAGTCCTGCTGCACGCACTTGCTGGGGTATGAAGCTCGTTGGGGTCATACCAGGGGTGGTATTAATTTCAAGCATATTGATAACATCTTTACCTTCAGCATCCTTTGAGATAATATAATCAATACGAATGATACCATTAGCATGAAGAATTTCATAGATTTGAGCCGTAAGTTTAGCTACTTTCTTAGCTGTCTCTGGGTTCATGCGGGCAGGTGTTATCTCCTCTACCTCACCATTGTACTTAGCGTTATAGTCGAAGAATTCATTCTTTGTAACGACCTCTGTTGCAGGAAAAACTACGACACCCTTATCCTTTGTCTTGTAAGCCCCTTGTGAAATCTCCATTCCATCAAGGAATTTCTCTATCATAACATCACTACTTTCCATGAAAGCAACACGAAGGGCAGGTGCTAATTGGTCGGCATTCTTCACCTTTGATACCCCGAAACTACTACCATCGGCAGCTGGTTTTACGAAGCAAGGCATACCCAAACGCTCCTCAATTTCCTTTTCGTTGATGGTTTCACCACGACGAACAAGTATGCTATCGGCTACATTAAAGCCAAAGCCACGTAAATAATTGTTAAGTACAAACTTATCAAAAGTCATCGCTTCAACCAACACTCCACTAGTAGAGTAAGGTAAATGGATAAGTTCAAAATAACCTTGCATCACACCATTTTCACCTGGCTGACCGTGAATTGTGATATAAGCATAATCGAAAACAACCGCTTTACCCTCGAATACAAAAGAAAAATCGTTCTTATCAATAGGAGCTGTATCACCGTTGGGTAAATTAACATACCAATCTGTTCCCTTAACATCAACAATATATATGTTATAACGCTCTTTATCGAAGAAGGAATAGATACCTTGAGCCGAGCGCAATGATACATCATGTTCTGATGAGTCGCCGCCACAAACAATGGCGATAGTTCTCTTTAAGTCTTTCATTTCTTTATCTATTATTTATAAGATTCTTTATTTCCGTTGTTGTGCCAAAGTTTAATCGTTTTCTATTGAGCCTTGAAAGCCATTTATAAAGCCTCGCCATTTTTCTATTAAAGCCTCCAAGTCGGCTGGCAACTTGCTCGTGAAGTCCATCTGTTTGCCCGTTGTAGGGTGAACAAAGCCGAGTGTCTTTGCATGCAAGGCTTGTCGCGGACAGAGCTTAAATCCATTTTTTACAAAAGCATTATAGGTGCTTGATCGCGTACCACGTAACACTTCTTTACCACCATATCTTTCATCACCAAATAGTGGATGCCCAATATATTTCATGTGAGCACGAATCTGATGAGTGCGACCTGTTTCGAGAATACACTCAATGAGCGTTGTATAGCCAAAACGTTCGATCACCTTATAATGAGTTACAGCATGCTTACCTATTTCAGAGTCGGGTGGAAATACTGTCATACGAAGCCTATCTTTAGGATCACGAGCAATGTTCCCTTCGATGCGCCCTTCATCTTCTACAAAATTTCCCCACACCAAAGCGATGTAGCTGCGGTGGGTAGTCTTATTGAAAAACTGCTTGCCTAGCTTTGTTTTTGCCTCTGGTGTTTTAGCTATAAGCAGCAATCCACTAGTATCTTTGTCGATACGATGTACTAACCCTACTTCGGGGTCATTAGCATCGAACGATGCAAGATCTTTCAAATGCCATGCAATAGCATTGATGAGCGTACCATGAAAATTACCTGCACCTGGGTGAACAACGAGTCCTGCTGGTTTCATTATCACCATTAAGTCATCATCTTCATATATTACATCAAGTGGAATATCCTCTGGTTCAATAGTGTTATCATGCTTAGGACGGTCGAGCATAAGAGTAATAACATCCAATGGACGCACTTTATAGTTGCTCTTTACAGGCTGACCATTTACATGAATGAAGCCAGAGTCGGCAGCTTTTTGTATACGGTTACGGCTAGAGTGTTGCATACGTTCAAAGAGGAACTTGTCAATACGTTCCTTCTCTTGCCCTTTGTCAACCTCTATCTTGAAGTGTTCAAATAGTTCGGGATCATCAGATGGGTTGCCGTCAGCTAAGATTTCTTCCTCATCTAGCAACAAATCGTCGTCTTCAAATTCTTTCATATATCCTTTGCACAGCCACTTTCTTCATCTTTTTCGTTTTTAAAAGGAAGTGTGCTTATATCTTTTTATCAGTAAAAACTTCTATAATAGAAATTATAGATTACTCTTCTGCTGGTTTCTCGCTAGGTACAGCTTCTTTCGATGGTGGTGGAATAGAAGGTACCGTGTGATTCTGTTCTGGCTTAATTTCATTTCCATTCTCATCTACAGGCACTTCAACATACTCGTAAACTTCATCATATTCAGGAGCTTTCTTTTCTACTTCTATGTCTTCGTATTGTGGTTCATTGAGGGTTTCGTTTGGTCCTACTTCACGCGTTCCATCACCCACTTGAAGAATGATCTTTGCATCAATAGGCACACGCTCTCCTTTTTGTACATGCTTACCATTTACAATGATGCCATAAATCCAGTCTTTTTCACCAGGGATATACTCAGGTTCGCCCACTTTAAAGCCTTGCGAGAGCAATTGTGCTGTAGCTTCTCTCAGGGAATTATTATCAATAATATCAGGAATAACAAGCGTTGGCACACTAGCAGCATTGATTGTAACGTAAATAACGTGTGTCGATTTTACACGCTTACCACCTAGAGGAGTTTGCTCTAAAATACAGTCGGGGGGAAGTTCCTTGACATAACCCGTATCGGTTACCTCAATAGTGAGCCCAGCTTTCTCCATAATGCTTGCAGCCTCATCATATTGTTTATGAATAATATTAGGAACAACAATCGATTCCCCATGATGGGTATAAAGGTCAATGCCATATTTAACGCCGATGGCAAAGATAAGTATGATGATAACAATTGCTAGTACATTCCCCCAAAGGTATGTACAGCTTAGTTTTTTAAAGACGTTTCCCGAACTCATGTTTGTCGATTATTATATATAATAATGTGGCAAAGGTATACAAAAAAACGGAAAGAAGCAAAGTTTACACTCTACTTCTTTCCGTTTAGCATTAAATCCTTTACTCAAGGAAATAGGCGCGCTACTTGCCGTGATGCTCGTCAGAAACAGTTAACTTCTTACGACCCTTTGCACGACGAGATGCCAAAACGCGGCGTCCATTCTTTGTAGCCATTCTCTCGCGGAAACCATGCTTGTTTACACGGCGACGGTTATGAGGCTGAAATGTTCTTTTCATTTTCTTATTTATTTATTTGTTATTGTGCAATTTATATTCCAGCGGCATCGAAGAACACCACTTTTTCGGACTGCAAAATTAATTAATCTTTTTGGAATAACCAAGAATTAAGTGATTTTTGCACCAATAATTTATGTTTTTTGTATATTTTCAGTAACTTTGCAGCGTTTAAATAGAAAAAGAAAAGAATATAAAATAATAAATTAGATAACAAGAAATTATGATTAATTCTCAGGAAATCAAAATCGGAACATGTATCCGTCTTGATGGTAAAATTTGGACATGTATTGACTTTCAGCACCGTAAGCCAGGTAAGGGTAACACCGTTATGATTACCAAGCTTAAAAATGTTGCCGATGGTCGCGTGCTAGAGCGTACGTTCCAAGTTGGTTTTAAGTTGGAAGATGTACGTGTTGAGCGTCGTCCTTTCCAGTATCTTTATCAAGACCCTACTGGTTACATCTTTATGAACCAGGAAACTTTCGAGCAGATTCCTATCTCTGAACACCAAATTGATGGTTTTGCATATATGAAGGAAGGCGATGTGGTAGAGGTTGTAACCGACACTTCTGATGGCACAATCCTTTCTGCTGAAATGCCTGCAAAAACCACTTTGAAGATCACACATAGTGAGCCTGGTGTAAAGGGAAATACAGCAACTAACGCTACCAAGCCAGCTACAGTAGAAACGGGTGCAGTTGTTCGCGTTCCTTTGTTTATTAACGAGGGCGAAACAATTCAGATTGATACACGCGATGGTAGCTATTTAGGTCGTGTAAATGCTTAACCCACTTCGGTAAATAATACGAAGGCAAGAAAGAAGATGTAGACACTAGTATAGGGTCTAAGCTTTCTTTCTTGCCTTTTTCTTTAGCTAAAAACCTGTAATTACTAAGCTTTTTAGTCATGAAATATAGCATCATAGTCCCAGTTTACAATCGTCCTGACGAAGTGGAAGAGCTATTAGAGAGCCTTTTACATCAAGAGACGACCGATTTTGAAGTGATTATCGTTGAAGATGGTTCGCAGAAACTATGTCGTGAGATATGCGAACATTATCGTAGCCAGCTCGACCTACATTATTACTTTAAAGAAAATTCAGGGCCAGGACAGAGCCGTAACTATGGTGCTGAACGCGCTCAAGGCGAATATTTATTAATCCTCGACTCAGATGTCGTGGTGCCTAAGGGGTATCTTCTAGCGGTTACTAAGGAACTTTCGGCGGAGTATGCCGATGCCTTTGGTGGCCCTGATCGTGCCGATAGCTCGTTTACGAATACTCAAAAAGCTATTTCTTACTCCATGACCTCGTTTTTTACAACAGGTGGTATTCGTGGTGGAAAGAAAAAACTAGATAAGTTTTATCCTCGTTCTTTTAATATGGGCATTCGTCGTGATGTCTATGCAGAACTAGGGGGCTTCTCAAAGATGCGATTTGGTGAGGACATCGACTTCTCTATTCGTATTTTTAAGGCAGGCAAGAAATGTCGTCTTTTCCCTGATGCATGGGTATATCACAAGCGGCGCACCGACTTCCGTAAATTTTGGCGACAGGTCTTTAATTCAGGTATTGCACGGATCAACCTTTATAAGAAATATCCTGAGAGTTTGAAGCTAGTACATCTTCTACCAATGGTGTTCACTTTGGGTGTGGTTTTTTGCTGTTTTGCAATGCTAACAGGAATAGTTTTTTATGCTCTCCAAGCGCTTATATCCTTCCCCTCAGCAGAAAGTGGATGGGGATTTTTCCTTTATACTATAGGCTTATGCTTAATGGTGCTAGGACTGAGTCCTTTGTTGCTCTATTCCATCATTATTTTTATCGATGCTACAATTAAGAATAAGCGTTTTAGTGTGGGACTACGCTCTATTGTAGCCTCTTTTGTTCAGCTTATGGGCTATGGCTGTGGCTTTTTGCAGGCATGGTGGAGACGCTGCATTCGTGGACAGAATGAATTTCAAGCATACGAAAAGAACTTTTATAAATAATTTTTAGGAGTTATTGCGTTGAGGATATTCATAAATACCCAAAACTCTTTATGAAATCTTTAGATCTTTCTTTCATTGATGAAAATTAATAACCTCTCTCTTGATGATCGCCCTCGCGAAAAAATGATGCGATTGGGTGCAGAAGCTCTCAGTAATGCCGAGCTACTTGCCATTTTGATAGGCTCGGGTTCCCTAGAAGAGAGTTCTGTAGAACTGATGCAACATGTATTGAGCGACTGTAATAATAATCTTAACACATTAGGAAAGCTATCTCAGCACGAGCTAGAGCAATATAAAGGTATTGGACCAGCTAAGGCTATTACCCTCCTTGCTGCTTGCGAATTGGGTAAGCGAAGACAAGCTACCGAGCAAGAAGTGCGCCCCGATTTAGGATCGGCTGTTGCTATTTATAACTATATGCACCCTAAGTTGCAAGACGCACCCGTGGAAGAAGCATGGATTCTCTTGATGAATCAGAATTATAAACTCATAGAAGCGAAACGAATTTCGTGTGGTGGGATAACTGAAACAGCTGTTGATGTACGCCTTATTCTGAAAGAAGCTTTATTAAAGAATGCTACAGTTATAGCCTTTTGCCATAACCATCCTAGCAATAATATAAAACCTAGTAGTCAGGATGATAGGCTCACCGAACAACTAAAAAAAGGGGCAGAATTGCTTCGTATTCATCTTGTCGACCATGTTATCATTACCGATGGTGCCTATTATTCTTACTGTGAAGACGGACGATTATAAAACAAATGATTTCTTATATATAAAACCAAAAATAATTATTACCACTTTTCTACTCACGGTTGTTAATACTTTTGAGCCTATACCAGCAGTTTGTAGTCGTGCTTGGAATGAGGAAATAGGAACATCTTAGTGTTATATCAAAAGGGACGTGGATTTTCCCAAAAAGGGACGTGGGTTTTCATCAAAACCCACGTCCCTTTTTTATGATCGCTTCCCTATATCTATTAAAGGGATATTACCATAGCGAAAAAGTGTTTTTACTTTCCCCTAAAAGAGTATTAACTTTCTTCAAAAAGTACATTAACTTTTCGGGGAAAGTTAATATACTTTTTTCACTGCGATAAGGAGTAGTCTTTTATATCATTATTTTCTTGCTTTATTTTTATCAATAAAACAATCGGGGAGACTACTCGAAGGGCTGCGCCACGAGCCCGTAGTTGCGGTAGCCGTTGTACACGTACACGCTACTACTGCCGAAGTTCAGGTAGTAAGCGTAACTACTATCGCTAGGGTGAGCACTCGACGACCAGTAGAAACCGAGAGAACCGAGATCGCCAAGCTGACCGATAACGTAATGGCCCAACGCAGGGAGGAAGAAGTAATTGTTAATCTCGCTATCTTTTGGCTTGCCAGATATAAGAAGAGAGTTGTAAGTCTTGTAAGTAGCACGCATATCAATATTCTCGTGGTTCTTAAGTTTTAAGTCAGCAAGCTGCTTATTATTTTCGTTAGCGATGACGCTAAGCTTCTTAAGCCAAATACCACCAGTATGCTTCTCACCGAATGCCTCCCACTGAGTAGTATTATCCCAATGAGGATCACCCTTCATTACGTACCAAGCCATTTCGTTAGCGTTAGGAAGTTTCTTAAAAAGAGGATTAACAGAAGCCTCGAAAGAACCGCCACCTTCGTGATACCAACGAGAAGCATCTGCCTCTTTAGACTTAGGGTCTTTATCGTTTGTTGGTGCATCTTCCTTTATTGGCTGCCAAGGGTCCGTAGAGTCCCATTCGTGACCAGACCAATAATTCTCTGCTGCATCCCACATATAATAGTTATGACCACCATCAGAAGAAGTTGCCATATTAAGATTGACAGGAATATCATAAATAGTATTAGCCGCTAACGTGCGAGAACCATAACTCTTAGTAAGAGTAAGAGTTTTATTTGTCTTAGTATCAAAGAGCGTGTACTTCACCTTAATGGTATACTCACCAGGAGCTACGACCATATAAAGAGAATTAGTGATATTTTGTGTATTAACAGTTTTATCGGCAAGCAAAAGACCGTTTTCGCCTGCACGAAGCGTAATGGTCTTAGAACTACCTTCACCAGAAAGACCAGTAGAAGAAAGGTCATAAGTACCAGCGATGTTATTGTTAGAAGTCAGCTCGATACTTTGAATCTTATAGTTTTCACGCTGTTCCTTAGAAGTTATATAAGGAAGGAAGCAAAGGTAAGATGCCTTGTGCTCCAAGTCGAATTTATAACCACTCTTACCAGCCTCTGTATTCTTCTCTGCTTTAGCCACACCGCAATCGCCAGAAGCACCAAAATGCTTCGTATCATTAAACGCTGCCTGCTCCTGTGTAGCTGCAATAACTACCTTCTTAGGATCAGAACCAGACTGGGTACCATTATAATATACATCGTAAGAAGTATTAGCACCATAGGCACCGTTTACTAAGAATGTATTACGAGCTGTTTTATCAGCAATATTGCTTTGGCTCTGGAAAAACTTATTGTTGTCATCCTGTACATAGATGACATCACCTTTCTCCCAAAAGAAAGTACCTTTACCACCGATCGCTGGACGCTCCATTGAGGTACGAGTGAGGAAGCCTGGAGCTACGGTTGAGCTTTCAGAAGCACCAAGCTGTACGCAACTCATAGGAGCTTCAGTAACGATACCACCTGTAAAGGCAGTAAGCTGACCATTAGTAGCAGCGTTCTCTTCGTTAGAACAGCTACTCATCAGCGCAGAGGCAGTCACGCAAGCTGCGAATGTAATGAATGATATTATCTTCATTTTCAATTGTTTGATAAATTATTTTGTTTTCTTATTTCGTTTTTGGTTTGGTTCTTACCAAGAATAGCTAAGAGAGCGCTTGAGACAAGATGCTATGCATAAAGACTATAGCTAGCTAAAAAAGAACTTATGGTTTTTCTGTCCTCGTGCCACCAGAGTCTGCAACGCTAGCGCCACCGCTAGTATCACCTTGCTCATCCCAAATACCACCACTTTCAGCCTCTTTATGTCCGCCCCCGAAAGGAGGACTTCCAGCACAAAGTGAAAAATCTACTGCAAAGCAAGCTATGCTAGGACAAATGTAAGCCGCCTTTATACCTGCGGCATCTGTTTCTATTTTACTCATAACGTTATAATAATTCTTTATTATTACTTTTATTTTTTGAATATACAAAATTCATAAAGGCAAGATAAAAAGTGCCTTACACGAGCAGGCACGACGCATCGCTGCGCACTAAAGTAGCGTACGCAGTAAGGGGTATAAGAGAAGATATACCTACTATATGAGAGAGAGAGAGAGAGAGAGAACAAAATTATTTGGTACTACCAAATAATTTGTGTTAAAAAAATAAAGAAGATTGGTTTTTCTTTGCAGCACAACTTGCCCCAAAGAGTTTTTGGAGTAATACTGTAAGTTGCGATGTAAAAAAGCTGATTTCAATCCCTCTAGTATTTAATTTGCCTTCAAAGGTAATGAATTTTTTATTATCTAGCAAATTTTTAAAGGAATAAAGAAAGGGAAAATATGTTAATGAGGACTTTTATCCATTAACACAAGCACACTAAACGCGCTATTACAGTAAAGATAACCCCATCTAAGGCTAGGGTTATGACATAGAAAAGCTGGAGAAATCACTATTGGGAATAGCAATGATAAACAATAAAAACGAATAAAAAAAAACGGCAACAATCAAAAAAAATGATTGTTGCCGTTTTTTGTTATTACTCTTACAAATAGTTATGCTTTCATTCCCTTAGCATTCTTCTTCTGCTGTTTGCAGCATGCCTTCTTGCCCTTAGTGCATTTCTTTAGCTCCTTGCAGCATGCTTGCTTACCACAGGCACATTGCTTCTGATCTTTGCAACATGCGTTCTTGCCGTCAGCACATTGTTTTTGGTCTTTACAGCATGCTTTCTTACCACAGGCACAACTCTTACCACTTTGTTTGCAACATTGTTTTTCTGTAACAGGCTTGTTACTTTGACAAACTATATTTGCTGATGCCACTGACATCACTCCCATTGCCATAATGGCTAAAAATAATTTCTTCATAATTCTTTTATTTTTAATAAATACCTAAAACAATCATTTACCAAACCAATAACTATTTGGAATGCCTTTTAATTGTCTGATGCAATATTACGGAAAAAAAATAATGTCGTATCAGTTTTATTCAATAAATTAATTTCTTTTAGGAAATAATACAATATTTTATCTATAAAACTTTCCTGCTAATATAAATATTGAAAGCCTATCAGTATGATGATTCCTATCATAGTAAGTAGAAAATGAAAGAAGAGATGCTTAAAATCTCCTTCCATAAGGCAGCGCAAAACAGCACCAAAGCTCCAGCAAATATCAATCATGCAGAGCATATAGATCATTAAAGAGAGTATTTTCATACCTTTGACTTATAAATAAAGACGCTTGTTTACAATATAGCAAATTAAAATGATTACAAAAATACACAAAATATTCATAAGTGTCAATAGGTAATGAGCGTTTTTTTAGTTGAAAGTTGAGAGTTGAAAATATAAAATCTCATTTGAAATCGCTAAATCCTTTACCTTTATGAAAGTGTGTATTGATACTTTTACACTAAACATTGACAGTTGTCCGTATACGCCTAGGATAGTAGCTAAGATTTTTTTTCGACCCTCAACTTTCAATCTTTACATTACCTTATGCGATCCTTGGCTGATAATTACAGGATAAACTTCAGGCACATGACCGTATTTTGTGGTAAATTTCTCGGTAGCAGTGTGGATAAACTGATCATAACGATCGTCCTTTACAAGGTTGATAGTGCATCCGCCAAAGCCTCCGCCCATGATGCGTGAACCAGTTACACCACATTCTTGAGCTATTTCTACAAGGTAGTCTAGTTCCTCGCAGCTTACCTCATACTCCTTGCTTAACCCATAATGGGTGGCGAACATCATTTTACCTACTGTTTCGTAATCGTCTTTTTCCAAAGCGTTGCAAACTGTAAGTACACGCTCTTTTTCGCCAAGAACGAAGTGGGCACGCTGATAATCTTCTGCGCTTACCTCTGCCTTTACTGCTTCTAGCTCATTCATCTCGGCATCGCGAAGGGTTTCAAACTTCTTTTCAGGAAAGTGTTTGCCTAGAGTTTCTACAACGTTTTCGCACGATTTGCGACGATCGTTGTAAGGACTGCCTACTAGTTCATGCTTTACCTTAGAATTAAGCAATACAAGTTTGTAGCCTTGTGGGTGGAAAGGGAAATACTCAAATTCACGGCTACGGCAATCTAAGCGCATGAGTTTGCCTTCTTCTCCAAAGACGCTAGCAAACTGATCCATAATACCACAGTTCACGCCAATGTATTTATGCTCTGTTGCCTGACCAGCAAGAACGATGTCCCACTTTGATATTTTGTTGTCAGCAAAGAGATCGTTGAGCGCACAACCAAAGCAACTCTCCATAGCAGCCGATGACGACATACCTGCGCCCAATGGCACATCACCTGCAAAGGCAATATTGAAACCTTTTACATCAACACCTAAAGCTTGGAACTCGCGCACCATTCCATAGATGAAACGTGCCCATGTAGCACGAGGGCCTTCAGGGTCGGTTACCTTAAACTCTACACGATCTTTTAAGTCGATAGAGTAAGCCATTACTGTGTCAGTACCATTTGGTCTGACTTCTGCCATAATACCTTTATCTACTGCACCCGGAAATACGAAGCCACCGTTATAATCGGTGTGTTCGCCAATAAGGTTTATACGACCAGGTGAAAAATAGATATTACCAGTTTTACCATCAAAATGCTTGATAAAACGAGAGCGTACAAATTCTATGTCCATACGATTTTTGTAGTTTAGTTATTAGATATAGATATAAAAAGCCCTCCTTCCATATTCGTGAAAAGAGGGCATAGCTTGTTTATTATTAATCTACCTTAATATCCTTATTTACATTCTTGCTACCCACAAGAGCATAGAAGCACATGTAAGCGATACCTGCTAGCGGTACGATGTAAGATACTAAGTAAGCTGTGTTGTCAGCAATGAAGTTCTGAAGCAATGGAAGGATACCTCCGCCCACTACCATCATCATAAAGATACCTGATGCAGCAGCAGTGTATTTACCCAATCCTTCTGTTGCAAGGTTGAAGATAGAAGGCCACATAACAGAGGTGCAAAGACCGCAAAGTACAATCAATAGTGCAGCTACTGGTACGCTAACCATATTGAATGCAGAACCTGTAAATACTGGCATGGTAACGGTTGACGACTTGCCAAGCATCATTGCAGCAACAAGCAATGCCATTGCTACAACGGTAACACCTGTCATTAAGGTTTTAGAGGAAACCTTATCCGCAATGAAACCAGCAACAAAACGTCCAATCAACATACAAAACCAATAGGTTGCAGCTACTGCTCCAGCTATCTTTGTAGCAGTGGTTGGATCAAGGTTAGCCCCCTTCTCGGTTACATCTGATAGATAGAAAATCAACGTTCCAGGTAATCCTACTTCTACACCCACATAGATGAAGATAGCAATAGCACCTAAAACGAAATGGCGGAAAGCCCATGGACTAGCCTCGAAAACAGTATTATCGGTAGTCTTTCCTATCTCAGGGTCTTTGATTGGGATAAATGTTAGTATCACGAAAGCTGCTAAGAATACTCCCATAGCAATGTAAAGCACAGGATTAACATTGGCAATAGCAGTATCTTTTGTTACTTGACCGATCAAAGCTCCTACGAATAAAGGTGTTAAAGTACCAGAAAGAGAGTTTAATGTACCACCGATCATATTCAACTGGTTACCACGATTACCACCACCACCAAGCAAATTCAACATTGGATTAACTACAGTATTCAAGGTACATACACAGAAGCCTGCGATGAAAGCACCAAGAAGGTAAACTGCAAAACCTATTACAGGCTCTCCTTTTCCAAAGAAACCTGAAAGATATTGGATTAATACGCCTATAAAACCGATACCAATACCAAAAAGAGCAGTTTTCTTGTAACCAATCTTTGTTAGCAATTTACCAGCAGGAATACCCATAAAGAGGTAAGCCAAGAAGTTAGCCATATTACCAAGCATACCCACAGTGTTTGCGCTATCACCTGTGAACGTACTCTTCCAAATGACACCAATAGGTGCAGCCAAGTTTGTTACGAACGAGATCATTGCATACAGAAACATCATCGTGATGATTGCAATGATACTACCATTTTGTTTTGTGTTACTCATCTTTTGTTTTTATTTATTTTATTTATTATTGTCGAATAATGAGTTATTTATAATCTTACTTTTTATAGTTTATAGCTATGCTTTTAGCCATTAATCCCGGCAAAGCCGCTATTTCCGTAAGCAATATTACTAATTTTATCTTTCTACACCAAATTTATAAATAGTTTTTTGCTTATATTCTTCATTTGGATTGAGTACTACAGATGGGAAATAAGGATGGTTTGGAGAGTCGGGGAAGTGTTGTGCTTCGAAGCAAATAGCACTGCGGCGTGGGAAAGTTGCTCCGTGCTGACCAACATAACCGTCAGCCCAGTTGTCTGTATATACCTGTACGCCCGGTTCGGTAGTCCATACTTCCATTGTACGTCCGCTCTTAGGTTCTTTGATACGTGCTGCAAATGATAGTTCGCCTTCTTCTTGCTTGTTGAGTACAAAGCAATGATCATATCCTGCACCATTCTTTATTTGTTCATCATCAGCATCAATGTCTCTACCCACTGGTTTAGAGGTGCGGAAGTCGAATGGTGTGCCTTCTACCTTTAATATCTCACCCGTAGGAATAGATGTATCATCAATAGGTAAAAAGAAGTTAGCATTGATCTCACACTCTAAATCATCAATAGTTGGAGTAGGGTTAGCTATTCCTGCTAATGAGAAGAAGCCATGACTAGTTAGGTTGATGATGGTTTTCTTATTGGTCTTTGCCAAGTATTTTATTACTAGCTCATTGTCATCGGTGAGAGAATAAGCCACCCAAACTGCTAACTCACCTCTATACCCTTCCTCACCATAAGGTGATATATACTTTAGTACTACAGCATGATCGTTTACTTGATTAGCATCCCACACCTTAGCGTTAAAGCCCTTCTTACCACCGTGCAGCGAGTTTGGACCGTTATTGATGGCTAGATGATATTCTTTTCCATTTAGCTGAAAACGCCCACGTGCAATGCGGTTACCATACCTGCCTACGAGTGTAGATAAATAAGGTTCTGGTGATGCCACCACATCATGTATATTATCGTGTCCTTGAATGATATTTGCTAACTTTCCTTCACGGTCTGGCATCATAATAGCTACGATAGCTCCGCCATAGTTGGTTACTGCCACTTCGCACCCGTGTGCATTACGAAGGATATATAGGTCGGTCATTTTTCCACCTATGTTTGCCTGAAAATTTTCCCTTTTCAAACCACATACTAACGCTTCATTGCTTGCTTTTTCCATACTTTATGTTTTTAGTTATCACCGTGATAATTTAATGTTAAATATTCTCTATTGGTATTTTTTTGTTGATCAAAATAGTTTGATCAGATGCAAAGTAAGTAAATTTAGGAGAATATTGCAAATTATTTCTACATAAATCTAACAATAAAATGACACCAAATAATTCTGTTCATCCATGTAACTTTTTATTCAGTTGCCCCCATTTCTAGCTTTTTTCTACCTTTGCACACAGATGTAATTAATAAAAACTATTCAGAATATGAGACAAAAGAAGTTTGGCAGAAATACCAACATAGTTGATAATTGAAAATCCAAATAATTGTGAATATGGCTGTTATTTTATGTTGATTGGTTATGGCTTTTACGATTAAAAGTATATATATCCTTTTTGAAAAATCTTAGAATGCTTTTTCAAGCAACCATATACATACGTGCTTAAAGCAAAATATTAGTCATAAAAAAAAGGTGCGCAACTTAGGGAAAAATCCCTTGTTGTGCACCTTTTTCGGTTGTCCGAAGACAATCTTCTGTGTGTGTTATTCCTGTGTAACAATCTAAATCCTTAATAACTAAATTCCTATTATGTTAAAAACAATCAATTACTTTTACCTAAATAACTAAAACCTAAATCTATATTACTACTAACCTGAACAATCTATGTCTTTTATTTTGATGATGCAAAGGTACGTGTGTTCGCACACATATCCAAGAGTTTGGTAAGAAAAGTTCTATGTTTTAATATTTTTTTGATATAAGTCAAATAGTTTTGGTCGTTTTTTATTATATAGTAACTATTGTCCTTGCACCTATTCTATTGCATTACTCCTCGCATATCATCTAAAATACACATAACTCTATATCGAAAAAGATGAACGAAGGCATATTATCTTATTAGAAAGTTGTACATTTGTGGCAGGTAAAATGTTTATGATGAGAAATATATTATTTATATCTTTACTTATAACAGCACTTTATAGTTGCGGAAAACGGTCATCACAAATGGGAACTTCAGCTACATCGGATACTGCCCAAACTACAAATACAAAAGTAATATGGGCAGAGCAAAATGAATATGGCGATGAGCGTATTCGCGCAGTAAACGAAAATAATGCAGGCTTTTCTATAGGAAAACTAAGGCACGTAAAGGTAGAAGAATTCTGTTTGGGTAGTAGAAATCCTGAAACTTTAGATATGTTACCCACTGCCCAAACCATTAATAAAAAGGACTCCACCTTGATAAAACAGCTCAATGCAGGTGAAGTGTTTATGCTTCAGAAAGGTGAGCGAGGCGATGTTCTCATTGATGCTGGTACAAAAATACAAGTGCGATTTCAGGTTGGCGAGCTTTGGATATGGAAGTCGAATGTACTTACTTCTGCTGAGACTTTGCGATAACTCTTTTGAAAGAGAACTTTCTTCGTACCTTTATCTATTTTAAATATGCCCTTTTTCCATTTTACATTATCGTGAAGGCTGTGGCAGCTCGAAAAGAGTATCTGTTTATGCAAGAGCTTACATGCTTCCAAAGACAGCCTTATCCATAAAAAAGAGGTGATCCTCCGCTCCTTGCAAAAGATCACCTCCATTCTTAAAGCCCTCTAAAGAGTGCTACGCCTAATGGTTAAGCACTTATCTAAGCCATTGCTCTGGATTAAGTTTTGCTCGCTCGTTGCGCAATTGGAACTGGAGAACACCCGTAGAATTAACCGTTCCGAGAGTTTGACCTGTACCCACTTTCTGACCAGTATGCACGTTTACCGCAGCAAGGTTACAATAAACAGATATGTAAAAACCATGACGCACCATTACGATCGTAGAGCCACCTGCATGGAAAACACCACTTACCTCACCCATAAAAACACTACGCACAGGACTTCCCGGTGCACCCTTAATATTTATACCATCGCTATTGAGACGAATATTGTGCATTCCTGCTACATTATACTGACCAAAATGAGTTACAATCCTGCCACTCATAGGCATAGGTAAACGCCCCTTGTTATTGGCAAAATTTCCCGTCATAGCACGGTCGGCAGCGGTCATACTGTTGTCTACCTCGTCAGCCTTACGCGCTGCCTCTGCCTCACGAGCCGCACGCTCTCGATCGGCAGCAGCTTTACGCTCTGCTGCCACACGATTGGCTTCTGCCTCATTTGCCAACTGATCGGCACGCGCACGATCGGCGGCAGCCTTTGCCTCTGCCTTTCGCTGTGCTTCGCGTGCCTTACGTTCTGCCGCTTCCGCCTTACGACGAGCTGCTTCTTTCCGAGAAGAAGTCTCGGCAGCAGCAGCCTGACGCGCCTTTTCAGCAGCTATACGAGCAGCCTCTGCACGAGCAGCCGCTTCTTTTTTAGCCTTCTCGGCAGCAGCAGCGGCAGCCTGTGCCTCAGCTTTTGCCTTTGCCTCGCGTGCTTTTGCTTCCGCAATACGGCGAGCATTCTCTTGTGCTGCCTTGATAGCAGCAGCACGCTTACGTGCCATTTCCTCAGCACGCTTCTTTGCTGCAGCAGCACGAGCAGCTGCTTGCGCACGTGCTTCGGCAAGAGCACGCGCACGTGCTTTTTGTATTTCGATAGTTACTAGACGGTCGATTTGTGCATTAATGGCTTGTTGCTGTTGGCGACGCTGTGCTATAACCGCTTGCAAAGCCTGCTGATCCTTCTGAAGGCTACTTACCACTTGCTGTTGTTCCACACGCTTGCTTTGCATCTGCGCATGTGCTTGCCGCCCTTTATATAATAATGTACTCTTTTGTACACGTACTTGCTGCAACTGCACTTGCTTATGATCTATTTGAGCCTGCTTTGCCTTTAATTGTTCTCCCTGCGCACGTTGATAAGCAGCATATTCACGCACAAAGCGCAAACGGCGGTACATCTGTGAAAGACTTTTTGCCGAGAAAATAAACATCATCTTATCTTGTATGCTGCGATGGCGTGCCATATAGCGCATTGACAAGATGAAGCGACGACGACGTTCGGTTAATTGTGCTTGGAGAGATTTCAGTTGTCCCTTCAAGATACTTATATTATTGTCTAGCCCTTTAACATCAGTGGCAATATGGTTAATAGTTTGCTGTTGCTGTCCTATTTCTGTATCAAGCCGCATTATCTTTCGCAAACGCTGCTCAACATCTTTCTGTTTTTCCTTGACTTCCGTTTCATTTTGGGATATTTCCTTTTGAATTTCCTGATTTTTCTTCTGTAAATCCTTAATAGCAGAAGTGGTAACATACTTAGGAGTAGCCGCTTTTCTCTTTATAGGAGTAGTTGTTTTCTTACCTTTTTTAGATGAACGCTGTGCTGGTTGTGCTTTACGATCCACACGTTGAGGCTTCTTGCCAGCCTTAGGAGTTGCCTTTTGAGTGTGCTGATTAGTGTTTTGCACACGCTCTACCGTAGGCTTTGCTGCTGGAGCAATCCGCTTTGTGGTCTTTGTTTGTACGTTAGTAGTTGTAGTCTTACGCTTTGTTGCAGAGCTAGTATGCTGAGCAAACAACGTAAGAACACTTGTTATACAACAAATCGTTAAGAGTAAATATCGTCTCATTTACAAATTCATTAGTTTTCCAAGAATATCTTCTACCCTCACTTTTGTGTATGAGCTAGAGGGTGTAGTAATAGTTTCCCAGTCTGATCGATCGCTAAATCCGTTTAACTCAAACTTAGCTCTGATACGCTTCTTCTCTGCTGTAGCCTGTGTTTCTATTGTGATTTCATGCAAGGCTGGGAATTGTTTTGAGCCAAAGCTATTAAAATTAGCATAATCCCATATAAGCGTAGAGGTGCCATGACTAGTGCTAACATAACTTGCTTGTGCCTTATTTATTTGGCTATCAGGATTTGAAACAAGCCATGTATAAGTCATTCTCTTGTCCTTTAACACTACAGGCACATTGACCTGACCCGCCTGAAGTGTAGCCAACTTCACATCAAAGTTTTGCAAAGCCGCTTCATTTATGCCCTGTTGCCCCGGCACAAAGAATTCATTCCAGAACAAAGCCTGAAGCGAATAGAAATCGATACCATTATTCCGCAAGAAACTTACATCATTGTAAGCAGCCTTAACATACTGCTTATGAATGCGGTCGATAAAGAGAACATAGTCCTTTGTAAACTCGATGCGCCCTACTTCGCTACGCAATAAAGGTATTAATAGTTGCAAGCGAATAACCTCATCTTTACGCATGTGAAGTATGCCTGGTACCGAAATATTCCTACCATTGCGGTTAAGCGTAAAGGTAAGATCAGCAACAAGGTTCTTCTGATAAAGTGCTTTATCGTAAACTTTCTGTAGGAAAGCTAACGATTGTTGCTTTGCAGTATTTGCGGTCTTAGCATCTGAAGTAGATTTTGATATAGAAGGGGTAGTTGAAGGCACGCTAGAAGTCGGCTTCACAACATTCTTTTGTGTACCACAAGCGGCAAAGGCTAGTGTAACAACACTAACTATAAATAATTTACGAATTATCATTCTGCAATATATTTTCTTATTTGTAATTTCTTCTTTAACACTTCACTCGTATTGCCTTTCTCAAGAGACTTTCGCCAATAGCCGATGGCTTTTTCCATATCGCCTACCATTGCATGTACGTCACCAGCATGTTCTAGTATGGTTTTATCGGGCGATTTGTCATATAACAACACTTGCTCCATATATATTTTAGCCTCCTCATAACGCTTTTCTTGAAACAAAATCCATGCGTAAGTATCAAGGTAAGTGCTATTTTTAGGCTCTGCTTTCACTGTTTTATAGCTCATTTGCTCGGCACGTGGCAGGTCTTTGTTATGCAAACTGAGGTAGTAAGCATAGTTATTGAGTGCAGGGTAATTCTCTGGTTTCCACTGTAAGCAGCTATCATAAGCTGCAAAAGCCTCAGTATCTAATCCTTTTTCGTGGAAGATGTCGCCCATAATAGCATAGAAATCGGACACTATATCGGGGTTGCTCTCCGATGTAATTTTCGATACTCCCTTCTTAAAGGTTTCGAGAGCCGCATCGTTTTGATGCTTTTGAAATTGTGCAAAGCCTTGGAAATAATAGAAAGCAATCTCTTCTGGATTATACAACAGAGCTGGTTTACATAACTCAATGACACGATCGAAGTCTTGTCCTATCCACACATTTTGTATCAAGTTGATACGTGCAGAGATGTTTTCTGGCTCTACTTTAAGTGCTGCTATATATACTTTGTTAAGCGAATCGGCAGGCATTTTAAGCATATTCATAAATGCAGCTTTAAGCATCAACATATCGGCATTCTCTTGTGGAGCAGAGAGAGCTTCGTTAAAGAGGCGGAATATCTTATTACTGTCTTTTATATTAGCCGATTGATAAGTGGCTATATTTTGACGAATAATTGTTAATTTAGTATCAAATTCTGTCTTTGAAGAGCGCAATAGTTCGCTCGTCAGATGGTCTATAGCCTTCTGATCGTTAGTGGCTTTATAATAATCAAGCAGAGATAGCTTTGCAGCAGCATTCTCTTCGTCCTCCTTTAACACCTCATTGTAGAGCTTTAAAGCCTCCTTTTTCTTACCTTTTTTTAGAAGCCAATTGCCCATCATCAACTTATAGTTAAGCTCCAAAGGGTGATTATCGACCAAAGTCTTCAATTCTTCATACTCCTTTTTCTTATCGCCTGCTTGCTCATAGATTTGCATTTTACTTAAAGAAATCTGCTCACTCGACCCGTTGAGTACCTCCATACGATTTAAAACATCTATCATCATCGTATAATTGTTGGTCAACGCATAGAGTTGTAATAGCATTTGCAATATATCTTGGCGTGTTTTGCTGGTATTATAAAGGCGTTCAAAGGCTACAATAGCCTTTGGGTAATCTTTAGAAGCTGCACTTATCTGCCCTATTTTTTCTTGATAAGCAGGGTTATCGGGATTTAACTCGGCTGCTTTAGCAAAATATTCTCGTGTGGATGTAGTATCTTTGAGATGGAAATAATATCCAGCCAGTTTATAATAGGTTTCTGCTCCCTTTGGATTTAGTTCCAAAGCGCGATTATAAAGATCAAAAGCTGCACTAAGATGTCCCATTTCTTGTTGGCGAACACCTTCTAAAAAGGAATAGCTAGCATGCAGCAAACTGTCTTCTGTTTGTGCTTTTATCGGTGTAACACCACATAAAAGAAGCACTACTAACATTATCTTATTTATAAAAAACCTTTTTATCATTTCAGCTTTCAATCCTAAATTTCTTATTACTTTACTCCAGTATGCCCATAGCCTCCTGCTCCTCGCTCAGTCTCATCGAGTACTTCCACTTCATCGAAGCCCACTTGTTCGTGTTTTGCAATCACCATTTGTGCTATACGCTCACCATCATTGATAATAAAATCCTCAGCTGAGAAATTGATAAGCAAGACCATAATTTCGCCACGATAGTCGGCATCTATCGTACCGGGAGTATTTAAAACTGTAATGCCATGTTTCAAAGCCAAACCACTACGAGGACGAACTTGTGCTTCATACCCTGCTGGTAAAGCCATAAACAATCCTGTTGGGATAAGTTTTCGCTCCATAGGCTGAAGCGTAATAGGTGATTCAATATTAGCACGAAGATCTAAACCTGCACTCTGAGAGGTGGCATATTCAGGCAAAGCATGATGCCCCTTATTGATAATTCTAACTTTCATCATATTCTTTGTGAATACTCTTTTTCATTATTAGTAAGATACAAAAGTAAGCAATAAAGCCCAAAACAATGAATTTAAAGCAGTAAAAAGCCCTATTTTTAGCCAATTTTAATTACTTTTGTATTGAGCTTTCTGCCCTTTAAAAACAAACAAAATAGGAAGGAAATATATGCAATATAGTATGCAATGGCAACAACTTATATCGAATAAGCGTCTTGGACAAGAGGTGAAACACACCATGCGCAAAGATGACCGTTCAGAATTTAAGCGCGATTCTGACCGTCTTATCTTCTCGGCTCCTTTCAGAAGATTACAGAATAAGACACAGGTTTTTCCGCTTCCGGGTAGTGTGTTCGTGCATAATCGATTGACCCACTCACTAGAAGTAGCAAGTTTAGGAAAGTCGTTGGGCGATGATGTGGCACATATATTGAAACAAAAGCATCCCGAACTTATAGGCACGCTGTTTGAAGAGATAGGTACCATTGTCCAAACAGCATGTTATGCCCACGATATGGGTAACCCTCCGTTTGGACATAGCGGAGAGAAAGCCATACAAACATTCTTCACTGAAGGGCGTGGAAAGACCATTCAAGAAAAAGTTAGCAAGCGCTTTTGGGAAGATATTACCCATTTTGAAGGAAATGCAAATGCTTTTCGACTCCTTACGCATAAATTTTTAGGCAGGCGTGAAGGTGGCTTTGTGATGACTTATGCCACCCTTGCTAGCATCGTGAAATACCCTTTTAGTGCGACAAAGGCAGGTAAGCACGGTAAGTTTGGCTTCTTTAGTACAGAGGAAACTATTTATCGTCGCATTGCTAACGAACTGGGTATCATCAAAAAACAAGACGATCAGGACGGTGTGGCATACGCTCGCCATCCCCTAGTCTACCTCATGGAGGCAGCAGACGATATTTGTTACGAAATCATGGATATTGAAGATGCACATAAACTGAAACTCCTTTCGTTTGAAGAAACCAAAGACTTGCTACTCGGTTTTTTCGATTTACAAACAAAAATGGATATTCTTCAGCGCATAAAGGACGAAGATCTTACCGATGAAAATGAGCAAGTGGTATATTTCAGAGCATGTGCTGTGGGTAAATTGGAGTCGGAATGTGTGAAAGCTTTTGTAGATAACGAGGAAGATATTTTAGCAGGAACATTCGAAGGATCGCTTATTAAGCACATTCCAGAATTGTCTCGTAAGGCTTACGAAGCGTGTAGCAAGGTATCAGTGAAGAAGATTTACCGCAGTAAAGCAGTGCTAGATGTTGAACTTTCAGGATATAAGGTAATGGAAACGCTAATGGAGTCGCTCATAGAAGCTGCCGTTGAACCTCATCATTTTCATAGCCAACAGCTCATCAGACGCTTCTCTTCACAATACGATATACAAAGCAATGACCTCGAAACACGTATTATGGCAGTAATCGATTACATCAGTGGAATGACGGATATTTATGCTTTAGACATCTATCAGAAGATAAATGGAATTAGTTTGCCCATCATTTAACGAGTTGAGAATTGAGCGTTGAGAATTGAAAGTTAAACGTTGAGAGTAGAGAGTTACAACTTGGAGGTTCTGAGATATTACTTTATACTTTTTAAACCTTACAAACTTTAAAAACATTGGAAAAGAAAACATACCCTGACCTTATGTCAGGTAAGAAGATATTATACGTGCATGGCTTCCTATCGGCAGGCTCAACACACACGGCAGTGATACTAAGAACGTATATGCCAAATGCTACCGTAATAGCACCCGACCTCCCTATTCACCCTGCCGATGCAATGGAGCTACTCCGAAACCTTGTAAAAGCAGAGCAACCCGACCTCATTATAGGTACATCAATGGGAGGAATGTATGCCGAAATGCTATATGGTTACGACCGTATCTTAGTAAATCCAGCCTTCCAAATGGGTTCTACAATGGGTGAACAGAGTATGATGGGCAAGCAAACCTTTCAAAATCCACGTGAAGATGGAATACAAGAATTTATTGTAACGAAGAGCCTTGTAAAAGAATATCGCGACACTACAGAACTATGTTTTGCACAAATTACCCCTGAAGAGCAGGCACATGTATATGGATTGTTTGGTGATAACGATCCTGTTGTTCACACTTTCGACCTCTTTCAAGAACATTATTCACAAGCAATCCACTTTCATGGTGGGCATCAGCTACTTGAAAAGGTGATCTATCACTATCTTATACCTGTAATAAGATGGATTGACGACAAGCAAGAAGATAGAGAGCGTAAAACAATTTTCATAGACCAAAGTGCCTTAGCAGACGATTATGGCAAACCAAAGTCGAGCCTTCACAAAGCGTATGAGATACTTTTAGAAAACTATAATGTATTCTTTACCGTCCCAGCTCCTACCAATAGCCTTGAATTTATAGGCAAAGCGCAAGCGTGGATAGAAGATATTTTTAGCGCACCAGCATGGAACCGTGTGATTTACACCAACCAAATGCACTTGCTTTATGGTGATTATCTCATCACAAGCCATAAAACAGACTTCCTCGGTACAACGATTCCTTTTGGTAGTGATGAGTTTAAGACATGGGAAGAGGTAATAACTTTCTTTGAAAGACTAGGAGGACAATAGCCGTTGGAAGCAATAGAGCTATATAAAAAGGTGTTGGAAGTAATGCAGGTGGAGCCTCAACTGCAAAACAAACTGCTACACGAAACACTCGTCTTGGTGTGCCATGAAGGACTGAAAGATACGCATCACAGCTTTGGAAACCTATCTTCACAAGTGGAAGCATTATGTCGCAATCATCATATCGCGGCTAAAGACACCCTTGCTATACAACGAATGCGGAGACATAGCAACACGTTGGCACCTATTCTTCCCGATGACTTAGTATATGATTGTCGTGCGCTTGCACTCTTTATTTCCTACGTTTTCCACCAAGATATACCTTCGTTTCTTGTAGGAAAGATACCAAACACACAGCAAGCTACTACTGCTTTGCCCCTTGCCAACTATAAATATATTCGCTGTAGTGTGCGTTCGTGGGACGATAAACTTATATATGTTCTAGTACATAATCAGGAATCGGAGGAAGAACTCTTAGCCATTGATTATAGGAATACGCCCGATTATATAGATTTCGCCTACCTTACCACGCTGCTTCGGGAAGGTATGCAGCTCAATTTGCTAGACTGTGAGGTAAAGGGAAAGAAGATTTTACCCCGTATCATCGTGGTAGAGCCTGACTATCTCCTAGATATTTCCACCATAGCCAACTGCTTTGAATACTTTGGACATCACCCACTGCTCTACACGATGAACCGTTTGAAGGCAAAACCCTGTAACAAATACACCATTTTAGGTAACTTTGCGGGCGCAGCTTTGGACGATATTATCAACAAATCTGACTTTGATATTGCAGACACTTTTCGTGCAAACTTTCGCGATAAAGCCCTAGACTTTGCGACAGCAGCCGATTTTAATGGTGCTGAATTTAAGCAAAACGCAGAGCAACAGGTAAAGAACATACAACAAATAGTGGAGGATCTCTTCGCCCATTTCGATAGAGAGAAAGCTATTCTCGAACCTTCTTTTGTCTGTGAGCAGCTCGGTGTGCAAGGACGTGTTGACCTAATGACCACAGATATGCAGCTGTTAGTGGAGCAAAAATCGGGTAAAAATACTTACATAGAACGCAAAGGAATGCGTAATAAGTATGGATCTATCCACATAGAAAAACACTATGTGCAGGTATTACTTTACTTTGGCATTCTGCAATACAACTTTAAGTTGAACCCACGTAAGACCAATATCCATTTGCTCTATTCAAAATATCCTCTACCCGACGGATTAATAGAGATTGAACCTTTGCAAAAACTCATCTTTGAAGCTATCAAATATCGCAATCAAGTGGTAGCCACAGAGTTTTGGATAGCAAAGAATGGATTTGCAAAACTTCTACCACTGTTTACTCCCGAGACACTGAATGTGGAGAAGATGGCTAATCGTTTCTATTATGAATACAAACTACCAGAGCTTACTAACACGCTTGCCCCACTCCACAAACTTACACCTTTAGAGCGTGCCTACTTTACAAATATGGCTACCTTTGTTATTCGCGAGCAAGTAATAAGTAAAGTAGGTTTACAAGAAGGGATAGGAAATAGCACGGCCGACTTATGGAATATGCCTCTTGCTAGCAAGAAAGATACGGGTAATATCTATACAGAGCTGAAGATAAAACGCAAAGAAAGGAGCGGTATCTTTAATGGTTACGACACCATTACATTGGAAATTCCCACCCAAGCAGAAGATTTCCTCCCTAACTTTCGCCGTGGCGACATGGTTTTTCTTTATGCTTACCGCCGTGGAAACGAACCAGATGTGCGGCAAAGCATCCTTTTTAAGGGCGTGTTGACCGATATTCACACCGATGAAATTACCATTCACCTCAACGATGGACAACAGAACAAGGATATAATCAGTGGCGATTTCTTTGCTATTGAGCATGCTTCAAGCGATATTATGGGTACTACAGCCCTTCATTCGTTGTACTCTTTCATAACATCTAGCGAGAGAAGGAAAGCACTTTTGCTAGGACAATGCGAGCCATTGGCTGACCTTACAAAGCAACTCACTCGCTCCTACCACCCCACTTACGATGAGATCGTACTAAAAGCCAAACAAGCCAACGACTATTTTCTCCTCATTGGACCTCCGGGAACAGGCAAAACATCTATGGCTTTGCAGTTTTTGGTGCGAGAAACTTTGGCGGAAAAGGAGGATAGCAATATCCTTTTGCTATCTTATACCAATCGTGCGGTGGACGAAATCTGCGGTATGCTTTCAGAAAACGATATTGATTATATCCGCATTGGTAACGAATTTAGCTGTAATCCACAATTTAAAAACCATTTATTAGCGGCTAAGATTGCACAAAATCCACAACTCGAAACTATAAAAAATACGATTATCAATAGTCGTATCATGGTTTGTACCACTTCGACCCTTGCTTCTCACACCAATATTTTCAACCTTAAAAGCTTCGATCTAGCCATTGTTGACGAGGCAAGTCAGATCCTTGAACCTAACATTATTGGGATTTTATCGGAGCAAAGGCACATCAATAATTCTCAACGCTCAACGCTCAACTCTCAATTTTCAACTTCTGCAATTAAGAAATTTATCCTCATTGGCGACCATAAACAGCTTCCTGCTGTGGTGCAACAACCCGAGCAAGATGCAAGGGTAAACAACCCCCTACTACAAGAAATAGGGCTTTACTCTTGTGCAAATTCCCTCTTTGAACGCCTCATATTGACAGAACGAAAGGCTGGACGGCAACAGTTTATTGGCACATTGCGCAAGCAAGGGCGTATGCATCCAGAGATAGCAAGTTTCCCTAACCGTATGTTCTATGCCCAAGAGCAACTAGAATGTGTACCATTGGCACATCAAAAAGAAGAAAAATTACCATATTATGAGCCTAGCCGTGATGCTAAAGACACCTTTATCAAGGCTCATCGCATGATTTTCATACCTTCAAAATATTGTAAACAGCCCAATTATTCAGATAAAACGAATATAGAGGAAGCACGCATTGTGGCAGATGTTTTAGAGCGAATTTACCACCAAACAAAAGCCAACTTTGATGCCGAAAAGACAGTTGGAGTAATTGTTCCCTACCGAAACCAGATTGCAATGATACGCAAGGAGCTAGAAAAGCTGAATATTCCCGCATTAGAAGCTATTAGTATCGACACTGTAGAACGATACCAAGGTAGTCAGCGCGATGTAATTATCTACTCTTTCACCATTCAAAACGCCTATCAACTAGAGTTTCTCACAGCCAATTCGTTTGTAGAAAACGATCAACACATTATTGATAGAAAATTGAATGTAGCCATTACGCGTGCTCGCAAGCAAATGATTTTAACAGGAAACGAAGCTATATTAAAACAAAACCCACTCTTTGCTTCACTCATTGAGGACATAAAGCAACAGAATGGGTATATAATAGATGAATAAAAAAAGCTACATCATCATAGGTACTAGATACTTAGCAAGCCCATAGCCGCCCACTATCAACCACACATAAATAATGGCAGCAAGAAGGAAAGGTTTGAAGCCAGCCTTCTTAAACTTATCAATGCTTGTCTCTGCACCCAGTGCCGTCATAGCCATTGTAAGCAAAAAGGTATCAAGGGTATTGATAAAATCGACTACTGCTGCTGGCAAAAGGTTGAGCGAGTTGAAACCAATTACCACTAAGAATATGATAGCAAACCAAGGAATGGTGATCTTATGCTTCTCGCCATTCTCACTATTCTTTGACGCACTACGCGCAACAAAGAAAGCAATGACCAACAAAACAGGTACCAACATCATCACACGGATCATCTTTACAATAATAGCAGGATCGCTAATAGCTGCTCCCATAGCATTACCAGCACCCACCACATGGGCTACTTCATGTACGGTAGCACCTGTAAAAATGCCCATCTGATCGGCTGGCAACGTGAAGATACCTGCACGATAAAGAATAGGATAAAGAAACATTGACAACGTACCAAAAATCACTACTGTTGCCACTGCTACTGCTGTCTTATAAGGCTTTGGACGAATAGCACCGTCAACACCCATCACTGCTGCTGCACCACAAATAGCACTACCACAAGCAGTAAGCAAGGCTATACTACGATCCATCTTCAAAATCTTACCAATAAGAATACCAAGACAAATTGTTCCTACTACGATGATGGCATCAACAACAATAGCAGGTAGTCCCACTTCTAACACCTGCTGAAAAGAAAGTTTAAAACCATAAAGTATAATACCTAGCCTAAGAATGCGTTTAGAGCAGAAAGCTATACCAGGTATCCACGCACTTGGAAGATGATTACGCAAGCTATTAGCATAAATCATACCTAAAATAATACCTACTACAAGTGGACTAAAAGAAAGGGCTTTCACCCAATTCATATCTCCAATGTAAAAAGCAGCGCAAGAAAAGAGCGCCATTAGCAGTACACCATGTAGCATACTGCCACGTTGTTCTGAAAGTTTCATTTTTTCTTCTTTATATTTATTTTTTATGAGTGCATAAAATATTGTGTAAAGTAATCTTGCTTAAATATTGCGAAGCGCAGCTTATCTTTGGCAAAGATAAGAAGAAAACTCTAATCTTGTATATACATAATAACTATGACTTATAACCTGAAGTTATAAACCTTTTAAACATCTCGTATGGCTCCATAGCTTCTCCACGTTTCTCTACAAAGGCAAAAGTGCGTTCTAGCTTTAGATCTTCAATATCAACAACTCTAAAAACATCACCAAATATTTCCTTGTTTACCGAACGGATACTCACAATACCCATACAATCAGAATGTTCTACATAGTGTTTTATGCCTTCAGTGGAACCAAGATTGATTTCTATGTTTAGGTCTGACAAACGTATATTACCTTTTTCTAAAGCTTGTTGCATAATATCAAGCGATCCGGATCCAAACTCGCGTAACACGATAGGCACCTGCTTTAGTTCTTCTAAAGAGATTGTTTCTAGCTCGCTATATCTACCCGTTTTACTAACAATAGCAACAAGTTCATCGTCCATAAATGGGGTATATTTCAATTGTGGTTGATGAAAATATCCTTCCACCATCCCTAGATCAATGCGTCCACTAATAAGAGCAGCCTCCACTTCACGTGAATTTCCACTCAACAGCGATATTCGAACATCAGGAAAACGCTTGCGGAAAGCTGCTATCTGTTCAGGAAGAACATATTGAGCTATAGTGGTGCTAGCACCGATACGAAGTTCGCCAGTAGTCTGTTGGCGCAAGGCATTCATTTCAACATCAAGTCTTTGATAATCTTTCAGTATCTTATTGGCATGAGTTAGCAACTTTTCTCCAGCCGTAGTGAGCTGGATATGCGTACCCATTCTATCGAAAAGACGCACGTTATACTCTTTTTCTAACTCTTGAATATGCTTACTAATGGCAGGCTGACTGATAAACAACTCTTGCGAAGCCTTTGTAAAACTTCGATTGATTGCTACACTGCGAAACACTTTGAGGCGAATATCTATCATGTCAAAATTAATAATGCTTAGTTTTAAAAAACATTTGAACGAATCTTGTAAGAGTCGTCCAAGGACAGTTTTTATGCAAAGGTAGTGCAAACGAACGCAATACAAGCTTGCTTGAATATTGCAGAGTGCAGCCTACCTTATGCAAAGGTAGTGCAAACGAGAGCAATACAAGCTTGCTTGAATATTGCCGAGTGCAGCCTACGTTATGCAAAGATAAGAAGAAATAACTAAATGAAAATATTCAACACGAAAATAATTCATAACCTATTACGTTGCAAAAGGTCATGTTTTACGGTGCAAAAGATGACCTTTTGGTGAGTAAAACATGACCTTTTGCAACGCAAAAGATGACCTTTTAAAATAGAGGTTGTAAACGGCTGATTAACAAACAATTGCAAACCCAACATTTTAACGATTACGATTTTAGCAGAGAGGAAATATCTTTACACAAAAGATTGCTACAGAACATATTGACAACAAGTTGTCTAGCAAGGATTGCTTACTGACTATTAAAAGAATATTCGTGCATCGGGCGTATAGCAAAATTCCCCCTATCTTCACCTTAGCCGAGTATGAATATTCACAAAAAACATAAGTAAATCGGCAAAGCAATGCCCAAAATATTCCACTTAATGAGACAAATATTAAAGCATTGTCCACTTTCTAAAGCCTTAAAAACGAATAATTTTCTTTGGTTTTTTACCTTTTTCGAGTATCTTTGTACCTATGAATGCACAACAGGCAGATAAAATAAAATGGAGTGAAAACATCATCATTGCCGATGGTGATTATATAGATTATGTAGCGTTCGATCTCATTGTCAACTTCGAGCGCATGCTAAACCGCAAAATTCCCACAGCCAATTTTAGCCAATGGGCTGTAAACATTGCTTTAGACGGCAAACTAAAACCAGGCAATAACGAGACACAAGTGGTACTTTTGCACGATAAAGAGAAAGCTATGCTTGAAAACTTTACACCCTCATCATACGAAGCAGACCTTAACAACAAGGCTTTCAAGGATGAGTTTTTGGGCGAATTTCTAGTCAACTCTATCGTAACAGGTGAGGAAAATACTTCAAAAGAGGCGGTACTCTCCGATCTTTTACAAATGCTCACCACGCATGAAGAGGTGCATCGCATCATGATCATACCCAATGCAGAGGATACCGTTACTTACAATGAAGTAAAGAAGATGCTCGAAAAGGTGGACGATGACGAGAAGCGCATTACCGTTTTTACCATGCAACCTATGGTTGGAGGCAACTTTAGACAAGAGATATTAGGATATTCGCTTATGAATGCAATGGGCATTAAGGCGGAAGAATTTAAATAAAACAATAGAAAAATATAGATAAGAATGAACAATCCAACTCAAATTGCTAACCCACGCATCCTCATGATAGGTGCTGGTGGTGTTGCTACAGTAGCAGCTTATAAGATCGTTCAGAATCTTGATGTGTTCGGTGAGTTTATGATTGCTAGCCGTCGTAAGGCAAAGTGTGATGAACTTGTGAATGCTATCCATGCTAAGGGATATAAAGCTGATATTAAAACTGCACAGGTCGATGCTGACGATGTAGAACAATTGAAGGCTCTCTTCTCTGAGTTTAAGCCTGACCTTGTCATCAATCTTGCACTTCCTTACCAAGATCTTACCATCATGGATGCTTGTTTGGCATGCGGCTGCAACTATCTTGACACTGCCAACTATGAACCAAAGGATGAGGCTCACTTTGAATATAGCTGGCAATGGGCGTATAAAGAGAAGTTTGAGCAAGCTGGATTGACTGCAATTCTTGGTTGTGGCTTCGATCCCGGAGTATCTCAAGCATTCACAGCATACGCTGCTAAGCATTACTTTGATGAGATCCACTACTTAGATATTGTAGATTGTAATGCAGGTAATCATCACAAAGCATTCGCAACCAACTTCAATCCAGAGATCAATATTCGTGAGATCACACAGAAAGGCTTGTACTATGAGAATGGCGAATGGGTAGAAACAGAGCCATTGGCTGTACATCAGGATATTACATATCCTAACATCGGACCTCGCGACTCTTACCTTATGCACCATGAGGAGCTAGAATCGCTCGTTAAAAATTTCCCTACTATCAAGCGTGCTCGCTTCTGGATGACTTTCGGTCAGCAGTATCTCACCTACCTAGATGTTATTCAGAACCTTGGTATGAGCCGTATTGACGAGATAGAATACGAGGCACCATTAGCCGATGGGTCAGGTAAGACGGAGAAAGTAAAGATCGTTCCATTGCAGTTCTTGAAGGCTGTACTCCCTAATCCACAAGATTTGGGTGAGAATTACGATGGTGAAACCTCTATTGGTTGCCGTATTCGTGGTATCAAAGATGGTAAGGAAACTACCTATTATGTATATAACAACTGCAAACATCAAGATGCTTACAACGAGACAGGTATGCAGGGTGTAAGCTACACTACTGGCGTTCCTGCTATGATTGGTGCAATGATGTTTGTTAAAGGCTTATGGCGCAAACCAGGCGTTTGGAACCTTGAAGACTTCGATCCAGATCCATTTATGGAGCAACTCAACAAGCAAGGTTTGCCATGGCACGAAGAATTTGACAAGGATATTGAATTATAAATATTTAAAGAGTTAAGGATGTTAAAGCAAAGCGATAACTCCTCACAACTCCTCTAACTCCTAATAAACAACAAATGGCAAAAGAAGAAAAAGAAATATCAGCAGCAGAAGGCAAACTAAAGGCACTTCAAGCAGCAATGGCTAAGATAGAAAAAGACTTCGGAAAGGGAGCAATCATGAAAATGGGCGATAAGGTCGCTGTTAAGATTGATGTAATCCCTACTGGAAGTTTGGGCTTAGATGTAGCCTTAGGTGTAGGTGGTTACCCACGCGGTCGTATTGTAGAGATATTTGGTCCCGAGAGTTCTGGTAAAACAACACTTGCACTTCATGCTATTGCAGAAACACAGAAGCAAAATGGTGTTGCAGCCTTTATTGACGCTGAACATGCTTTCGACCCTACATACGCAGCCGCTTTGGGTGTAGATATTAACAATTTGTGGATTTCTCAACCAGACAATGGAGAGCAAGCTTTACAGATTGCAGACCAGCTTATCAGCTCTTCTGCTGTCGACTTATTGGTAGTCGACTCTGTGGCAGCCCTCACTCCTAAGAAAGAAATAGAAGGTGAAATGGGCGATTCGGTAGTAGGACTACACGCACGTTTGATGAGTCAGGCTCTCCGCAAGCTCACTTCTACTATCGCTAAGACTAATACTTGCTGCATCTTTATCAACCAGTTGCGCGAAAAGATTGGTGTTATGTTCGGTAGTCCTGAAACAACAACGGGTGGTAACGCCTTAAAGTTCTATGCTTCTGTTCGTGTGGATGTGCGTAAGAGTACACAGATAAAGGAAGGAGAAAAGATCCTAGGTAACCTCACTAAGGTGAAAGTGGTTAAGAATAAGGTAGCTCCCCCATTCCGTAAATGTGAGTTCGACATCATCTTTGGTCAAGGTATCTCTAAACTAGGCGAAATTATTGATCTTGGTGTAGAATACGATATTATCAAGAAGAGTGGCAGTTGGTTTAGCTATGGCGATACCAAGCTAGCACAAGGACGTGATGGTGTAAAGGCAATGTTAAAGGATAATCCTGAATTAACAGAAGAGTTAGAAGGACTTATCAAGGAAGCAATCGTAGAAAAGACTACCAAATAAGAGCAAATAATACAAATAGAGAGAGCTAGAAAGAAAGATAAATCTAAATAAAAATCCTTTCTAGCCCTCTCTATTTTATTTATTGCACATTTAAACGGACACCAAATTTAATATCAAAAGAAATAGGATGATCGCTATAAATAGTTTGCACGTCCGATTTATTCTTGAAATGATACCCCACTCCCGGCTCAAAATATAAGCCAACACCATCATATATTTTATATTCAGCACCCACTCTCGCACCTATCGACCACTGCAATTCTTTCATCTTCACATCACGCTTAATAGGTTCTATACTACCATCGTAGGTATCATATTGTCGCCCTGAAACCATTTTCTCTACAGTGAAACCACTTGAAGCATATACCCCAAAGTTGTCATTGTGCCATAATTGATAGTTTAAATTAATAGGAATACCTATAAATTGAAGCTTTTGATCAATGCTATGACGCATACTACCCACTTCATAAGACAAGGAAGATTTATGGTAACTATAAACCAAACCAGTCTCTAAACTCATCTTCCTACCAAAAGGAAAAGCCAGAGATATACCAAAAGTAATAGGCTGAAGATGGTGAGCTTTCTTTACAATATTATTCTGCCTCTCCACCAAATTATAGCTAACTCGTTGATTATCGCCTTCAGAAGCGGAAACTGTCAGAAGCATTGGACTACTACTTGTCAAAGAAGATGTGCTACTAGGAAGTCCTGCCACTAAAACTCCAAGGCGAATAGGTTTCCTTTCATGATGTACTTTGCCTATTTCTGCAAAGTCATACATCTTGCTATTATTATCCTTTTTCTTGGCTCTTAACACTTCTTTCTCTTCCTTTTTCAGGTCGTTTCTAGCAGAATCGGCTGGAACTTCTACGCGAGTTTTAACAGAATCGTTTGGTAATTCTTCTATTATTATCCTATCATTTACCGCTAACCTAATATCTTCTTTGGGGATAAAAGGCACTAAAAGCTCCTTTATAGGCGCCTGAAAAGCTTGCTTTACCCCACTAAATACCCTATTCTGCTCTACTCCTTTACGCTTTACTTTGCTATTTTTGGCTAAAGTTCGTGCTTCTAAAACACCCTTTTCAATATCTGTAGCTGTATAATTAATCAAAACAAAAGCACTCATAGCTGCTGCCGATAGCAGCCCTACTAGCCAAATAGTAACCTTATGGTCTCGTTTTTGATATACCGCAGTAGCAACATCTTCTTTTATTGGTGCTGCTGTGGCTTCTGTCTCTTCTAAAGGCAATTGTAACAACACATCATTCAAAAGATCTTGTGGGGGAGTAATCTCATAATGGTCTAGCTTCTTATGAAACTCTTTTTTCCATTCTTTCATCACAATAGTCCTCCTTTCTTATATAAGTCAATCTGTTGTCTTAGTATTTTTTTTGCTCGAGATAATTGAGATGCTGACGATTTTTCTTTTATCCCCAGCATCTCTCCTATCTCTTTGTGTGTTTTATCTTCTAGAACATACAAGTTAAAAACGATTCTATAACCTTCAGGTAAGTTTTGTAACATCCTAAAAAGTACATCTTGTGGTATATCCTCCACTTCTAGGTTATCATCGTCTTCAAGCTCGGGTATATTATCTTCATAGATTAATGGTATTGTCTTCTTCCGCCTCAGAAAGTCTAAAGCCTCCATAACTACTACCTTTTTACTCCATGCCAGCAATGCACCTTTTCCTCTATATTCAAAGTTTTCGGCTTTGGTAAATATTTTAATAAGTGCATCTTGTAAAACATCTTTCGCATCATCATCATTAGCCATATAACGAGAACATACCGAAAAGAGTACACCTGCATAAAGACTATAAAAAGATTGCATTGCCGAACGAGACCTTTTCATCAGTCCCTCGGCAAGCATTTTCTCCTCTTCCCCAGATATATTCTTCATTAAAGTATGCTATTTATCAACTATTTACGACTTATCATCACGCGTATGATAAGTAAAAGTAATATGCTTCTCTCCGTTAAACGATTTCCAATAGAGCTGTAAAGGTACTTCTTTTTTCCCCTTTTCCTTTGCTATTTTATCTATTTCTCTAAGCCTAAAAGCTATAATTCCATCACCTCTTCGCCCTGTAACATCACCTTTTGCATTATGTCTTAGTACCAGTTTATAGGGATCATCTTTACTCACTCCTGTTATTAAATTTAACTCATGTTTGGTATTTAGATTTCCCCATACAGTCTGAAACCTTAATGTTAGATAGCCATCTTCTACCACCGTAGTAAAGTCTTTTACTATCTCTAAAGGGTCATCACCATATTTTTTTATATCTTCTTTCTCTCCAACAGAGCTAACAGTTTGCTTTGTTCTTATACTATCCAACCAATTAACATAAATTTTCTGCATACCATTAGCAGCTTTACCCTCATCTCTAATATTAGCAAGTGCACGCACCTCTTTGTTTCCATAAGGCGATTTTACCAAGTTAGTAGCCTGTCCTTGTACCTTATCACTTACCCAAATATTAAAGCCTTCACCATTATTAATAGGCTTAATAGTTACCACTGCATTAACGACATAATTATCACGATATCCATCGGCAGTATCATCACACGATATAAACATAAGACTAGTAGCTATGGCTATCAACGCAAATAAAAAAAACTTGTTTACTTTCATAACGTTCACCCCTTTAGATTAAAACTTTACCTATTACTCTTAAAAGGAAGTGCCATCAAAAAGATAATGATGACACTTCATCTACATCATACTTTTTTGCTTTTTTCAGCATCCACAACCTTAAACGTAAACGCTTTAAAATTATCAACTTTTTTCTTATCTATGACAACTTCTTTCACACCAACACTGATATTTAGCTTCTTTGTACTTGCATTATACATTGCCATAGCTCCTGAAAAGTTAGCAGTTACAGTTACTGTTTTGCCCTTTACTGTGTATGCAAAACTATAAGCTTTCATTGGGATAAGTATCATTGACAATAGCCCGCTACCCTCAGTCTTACCTTCAGCATAATTTACTAAACGCCATGAAGTGGTTAAAGCCGATGACTTAATATTCTTCTTAGCTTCCTCCAGCAAAGCCTTATCGGTGATAATCCTATTTAAAATAGCAGTATCAGGAAGTAAGAAAGCCATTTGGTTATCTGTTACAGTAGCCTCTACATTAGCCCCTTTATTACTATTGATCAAAGTAGCACCCATATATTTACCCGGCAACTCTTTTAATACAGTCTTAGGGATAGGAACAGTTGTAGGATTATCTTCACTACATGAAGAAAACAGCCCAACACTTCCTATAATAAACATCAAACTTAAAATGATTTTATTGGTTTTCATTTCTATTTCTTTTAAATTTACAATTTCTATTTTTTATCTCTTGAGTACTCACTTTATAAATGAGAAGATAACAAGAAGGTTGCACTTTCAAAAGTTAAAAAATAAAAAAGATAACCTCTCTTTCAAGCAAAAAAGTAGTGCTGAAGCTATGGCTTACAACACTACTTTTTAAAAAGGAAATTCATTTATATTTATATACTACACTTTCATTCCACACTGTGTTTCTGCGAGAAAAGTTGCCACTGCTCTTTTACTTCAGCTTCCGTTATACCTAGTAGTTGCATCTCACGGAAAAGATTTGGTAGCATCTTCGACATAAATTCACGCTTCCTACCCTTCATAATCTGCTGGCGAGCACCTATTGAAACAAAATATCCTAGCCCTCGCTTGTTGTAGATAACCTCTTCGCGCGATAGTAATTCGTAAGCCTTCACTGCTGTGTTTGTATTCACTTGCAGCGTAACGGCGTACTCCCTTACTGACGGAATGCGGTCGTCTTCCTTATAGTTGCCTGCTATTATCTCGTCGCATAGCCTATCGGCCATCTGCTCGTAAATAGCTTTTGTTTCGTCAAACTTCATATTGTTCTCTCCTTTAATCCTGAAATAAAACCTATTTTTTAAATATTAATCCAACGGTTGTTGATCACTTGCAAGCGACAATATAATCTGTAACCAAGAAAGTAAAAGAGAGCTATACCTACCAAACTATATCCTATAATATAGGAGGTTATCTGCATATCTTGATCTATGTATAATTCATAGGCTGTATAATAAAATAGAATACCTGCAAAAAGTGCTACCCCCATAGATCCGATCATAGCCAACACCCATAGTGCAATACTTGTTTTTAACCAAGCTACTTTGCGGAAAAACATACCACCAAGGATAAAACTTGCATTGTTTAACACTAACCCAAGAATAGCAGCAATCAATTTAGATGTTGGTACTTCCGAAAAAGCAGGGGACATAAAAGCAAGTCCTATGATACTAGCTCTACCTCCATGATGCATTAACATAGACATCAATTGCTGCAAACCATCCGCAAGCAAAACACCACAAGAAGCAGTTATCAATATTCCTAGCGAGCTATAAATTACACGTGCTGCATATTTTTCTAGGTTAGTGGCTGGCAATGCTAGCTCATGAATACGTGCTCCACGATATTCAAGATCCTTAATAACAAAAGCACCCATAAGGACTGCCCCACCGAAATATATTATCATATACATTGGAGTTACGCCGAGAAGCGAATCAAGTGCCTCTATATCTGTCAGTGGATCTGTATTAAATATTCCTGTAGCACATACCGATAGTACAAAAAACAAGATACTATAAGTAAAAAATATATTTCTCAATTCTTTCTTACGTGTTATGAAAAGACGTACAAGCGTATTCCAAAATCTGTTTATATTAAATGTATTCATAACTGTATCCTCACTTATTTTATAATGGTTGTGTTATTGGTTATATCACTATTATTAGCAGAATGCTCTATTACTGCTTGACGAACTGTACCTTTTAAGGTAATACTAGCATTGTTTAAGGTAGATGCTTCCACTTTCCCTGACCTATCATGCTCTATCGTAGCATCAGCATTGTTAAACACTTCATAAGCAGCTTTATCAACAGTTACCTTAGATATTTCCATAGAGGCATTATTTGAAAGACTTATGTTAAGAGATTTTCCCACTATTTCGTCAATCTCTATTTCACTATTATTCAAAGCTACAGCTTCTAAACTATCTACAGCTAAAGGAGAAGTAATTTCAAAATCAGCATTATTCATTGTGCATATATAAGAAAGTTTTGGGGCTTCCACATACACTTTTATATCCAATTCTGAATAAATTTTTATTTCTCCTTCGTGTTCTGGATGCAAACTTGAATTAAAATGAATAGCTCCTAAGTTATTATAGAGATTGGGAATTCTATCCAAAGAAACCGATAACCTACCATTCTCTACCCTTACCTTCACATAAGGTAACATCTTCTCTGGTGCTTCTATTCTGACTTTAAAAGCATTGCCTTGCTTAAAAAATATATTAGAATTCCCTCTAGCCTCTATACTATCAAAAGGTGCTACAGTTATATTTTTTGAGACTACTTTTCCCCAGTCTTTCTTCTTTCTAATACATGATGTTGAAGTAATCAATGCACCTATTAGGCACAACACTACTACTATACGGTATAATCTAAGTTTTTTCATTTTAATGTTCCTCCTCTCTCTTTATTTCCACAATTCTGTATCATCGCTAATTCTGGTAATACCATCCTTCGACTTTATAGGCTTTTGCTTTAGCGTACCTGTAAGATTTACATAGCAAATGCCATCAGCACTCACCGTTGTAATGCCCGATTTTTCAAAGTTCACATCTACTTTACAAATTCCGTCAATAGCTAAATGAGTAGTATCAGCCGTTAATGTGTCAACATTAAGTTTAGCGACACCCTCAACATCAGCATTAAATCTTTTTGCTCGAAAATTGTTAAGATTGGCTTTTGCCACACCTTTCACACTGATATAAAAATAATCGGTTTCAAACTTCTTGTCTATTTTGAGCGAACCAATCCCTTCTTGTTTTACAGAAGTGAGCTTTGGTGTGGTAATAAAGATAGAAACATCTACATCTTTCATATTATCTAAATGCTCATCAGGCTTGCCATCGCCATTGCCATCGTAGAATATTTTCAGCTCACTAGCCTTCCATACAGCCTTCAACTTATCTTGATACTTAGCAGGCGCAACGATCTTTACGGAAGTAGTATCGCTTTGTGTAACATAAAAATCGCCTATACCGCTCAAAAACAACTTATCAAAGCTTTTGGTTAAAACATTTTTTGCCACCATCGGACCTGCATCTTTATCCTTCAAACGGATACAAGAAGTTGAAGCACAAGCCATTGCAAAAAGACATATAATGGCAATAATGTTCCATATACAACAATTTCTTCTCATTGCAAATTCCTCCCTTTATTTTAGTTTACCTAATGTTACGGCATTGAAGAGTAACTCCAAATTAACAGGTGTTTCGGGAGCCTCTTGCGTACGAACAGCTATAACAGCATTACCCTGTAAAGAAGGTTCTCCATAGAGAACAGTATCATCCATTTCGTTAGGAAGACGATAAGTAAAGGAATATTGCTTTGTTATATCTTCGATTGAAGCATTAAAAAGTACACTAGAGTTGTTCATAATTACTACGTGATCGAGCAATTGCTCCACATCGTGTACTTGGTGAGTAGAAATAATGAGCGATGATCCTTCAGGCAAATTGCCTGCTACTACCTTACGAAACAAGGCTTTAGAAGGAATATCAAGACCATTTGTAGGCTCGTCCATAAGCAACAATCCGCAGCAAGATGCCAAAGCAAAGCTCATATACACCTTTTTCTTCTGCCCCATAGATAGTTCCTTGAAGTTGACATTCAGTGGCATCTCGAAAGCGGTCAAACAATTGTTCAATACCTCACGGCTAAACTTTGGATAGAAGTTTTCGTGTATCTTCACGTATGCTTCCAATGTCATATCAGGCAAGTTGTATTCCTCTGGAACAATGTAAAGGTCTTGCAATAGTTCAGGTTCGCGCTTCTTCGAAATATGACCATTCACAACCACACTGCCCTTCTTTGGGCGCAACAAACCAGACAGGAGATAGAGCAACGTACTCTTACCCATACCGTTCTTGCCAAGCAAACCATAGATCCTACTGTCTGCCAACTTCAAGTTAAAATCCTCAAACACTTTGTGTTTGCTACCAGGATAACTAAAGAATAAATTTTCGACTTCAATCATAGCGTTATATCATTTTTGAGTTTTAATAATAGTGTACTAGTAAAATAGTACACTACAAAAGTATAATAAATAATAATACCCTCCAAGCTTTTGGGCGAAAATTTTTCAGAAAATTGAAAATAAAATCTATTTAGGCTGTTTACACCTTATTATATAAGCAGGTATAAAATGCGCTTTGCCCCATCCGCCTTTATCTCCTTAACAAAAAGCCTTTTACACAAGATCTCATCTAAGCGGCAAAGCAAAACAGCAACGTTTTTCTTGTAAAACATAAGCCTTTAAATAGCAATAGATTATCTTTCACGTGTAAAAACATCATCTTTT
The DNA here is from genome assembly GCF_000262545.1 of Prevotella bivia DSM 20514. Classification (GTDB taxonomy): domain Bacteria; phylum Bacteroidota; class Bacteroidia; order Bacteroidales; family Bacteroidaceae; genus Prevotella; species Prevotella bivia. Next base: position 583,153 of record NZ_JH660660.1, read on the forward strand.
ACAAAGAAAAATAATTTATTTTTAATCCTTTATCAATTTGTTTTTAAGACAAAAATAAATTAAAAATGAAAACCAAAGTTTACCTTTGGCGCATTAAAAGCTTATCTATTATTACTTCATATATTATCCTTTATGCTATTAAAAGTAGTTTTTTCTCAAAAGATTGCTCTTTCATTACTCATAAGTCAATATTTTTATCGCTACGTTTGTAAAAATATTCGTTACGAAAAATTTCGTTTACCCAAGAAGTATTAATTATCAGCTAAGAACTATTACGGGTAAAATAATTTAAAATAAAAACTTTATAATTAAAATAGAAAACAACTTAATACTTTTGTGATGAATAAATAATCAAAAGCAAACCTACGTCTTTTTTAATATAGCTATATAAACAAAGCGTATAATTAACATCAGTATATATTATATAACATATAAAATAACTTCTTACCAAAAAGGTTTAACGCATCGCACGGCGCTAAACCTTTTCTGTGATAACGATTTTTTTCATCCACTTACCTCTAAACAATCGGACGAGGAAGAGAATACCACGCAGGGAGAGTTCTAGCGCCATAGCAAACCAAACGCCACGAAGTCCGTATTGGGAAGATAACCCATAAGCCACCGTGAGACGCACCAGCCACATACTACCAAGATTGATGATAGACGGCAAGAGCGTATCGCCCGCACCAATACATACGCTATAAGCCACAATGGAAGCACCAAAGAGGGGTTCGGCAAAGGCTTCAATACGAAGCACCGATGTACCAAGATCGCGAATAGCCTCAACTGGCGAGAGTATACCTATCATTTCGGGAGCAAAGATATACATCACAATACCCATCAATGCCATTACTGCCATACCGAGAAAGACGGTCATTCGGGCAAAACTCCAGCAAAGTTCCCTACGCTGCGCACCCACACTCTGCCCCACCAGTGTGGTAGCAGCTTCGCCAATACCATAGCCCGGCATATAGCAAAGGCTCTCGGCTGTAATCGCAAACGAATGGGCAGCAATAGAAATGTTACCCAATGGAGCAACAATAGCCATCGAAATAACTTGCGCACCGTTCATTAGAATATATTGAAGTGCCATCGGTGCGCCTATCTTTACAGCATTACGAATATACGACCACACCCAAACGAAGCGTTCGGTATCAAGTTTCCATGCAAGGATTTGGCTTCGGAACACGGCATAATAAAACAAAGGAATAGCGGCAGACACGAAAGCGAGCAAGGTACCCAAGGCTGCACCCTTTACACCAAGCCCAAAACCAAACATCGTAAAGCTATGCCCTAGTACGGTAATAACACGTGTTGGGAATATCAAAAAGAAATTGAAAACTACATCAAAACAACACATCAGCACAGAGATGATACTTGTTCGGCGCATATCGCCCGATGATTTCAACATCGCAGCCGACAAGCTCTCTACCATGTGTACAGGTATTGCCAACGAAAAAACTAAAATATAGATAGACGCATCGACTTGAATATCCTTGCCTCCACCCAACCATAGGGGAAGCGATCCTGCTATCAACGCCATAATAACCGCCAACAACGTACTCCAAAACGCACCAAAGATATAGCCATGACGCATTACAGAGCGTGCTTTAGCAAAATCGTTAGCTCCTATAAAATGGGCTGCTTGCACTGAAAAACCCATTGTAAACGCTCCTACCAACGATCCAAAAAGCCATGTAGCAGGCTCTACAAGCCCGATAGAAGCCGAAGCACCAGCACCCAACGATCCTACCATTGACGCATCTATGTAGAACATCATGACTGCGGTAACCTGTGCCAATATGGAAGGAATACTCAACTGAATGATCAGATTGAGCTTTTCACCAGTGGTCATCTGCTCTCCATCACGTATTTTCGCCAATAGTTGATCGGAAACAGCTTTGCTAAATCGCATAAAATAAAAGGTAGTCGTTTTATAAATGTTATCCTGCTTTGGAGACGAAGTAGGTATTATCTCCTCTTCTTTTATATCCTTTGTCAGTTTTTTAGAGGGTGAGACGATGCCAAGCATCGTCTCTATAAGAGCATATATACTAAGGCTAGTTATTACCCAAGGCTGTTCCCGGGTGTGCTATTTCAACCAAACGCAGGTCGAAAATCAGATTAGAATAAGCAGGAACTAAGCCCGCTTCCGACCCTCTGTATGCCAATTGATAAGGCATATAGACCGTCCAATGGTCGCCAACCTTCATCTTTTGAAGAGCTGTAGAGAAGCCATCAACAGTACTACTTACAAGCATGTGGGCAGCACGTGCGGTATGTTCGTTAAATTTTTCACCACCCCATGAGGTATCAAAGATGAGCCCGCTAGTATAAGTAGTAGAAGGAAGTAAACGTCCTTGATAATGTACACGCACAGAGTCGGTGTATAAAGGCATAGCCGCTCCTGTGCCTGTCTCTTTAACATGCACGATAATATAGTCTTCTGGCTTATAGGTTACAGCAGAAGTAGCTGTATTAGCTTGCTTTTCCTTACTGTAATTAAGGATCAACTTCCAAGAAGTATCCCCAGCATCTACCTTTGCTTTGGTAGCATTGTATAGGTTGGTCCAGTAAGTATCGTTCTTACTCTGCCACTCAGGAAATTCCTCCACCGTGCTGTTGGTTTCAGAGCATGCTGCAAAACACATTGCTCCTACCACTACAGCGAGTAACATTCCGAGATTGAGTTTAAAATTTTTCATATTTATTTTCATAATGATAAAAGCCAAAAAGGGTTATCAAAGCCTTAGCCTTGATAACCCTTTTGCTATTTTATTGATTGTCAATATCTATCTTCTTCAATAATGTTGTGATCGAAACACGATCCTCAATAATCTCACGAAGTTTATCAATAGGCACGCGTTCTTGCTCCATAGTGTCGCGATAACGTAAGGTAACGGTGCCGTCGGTGAGCGTATCGCCATCTACAGTAACGCAGAAAGGTGTACCAATAGCGTCCTGACGACGATAACGTTTGCCAATAGAATCCTTAGCTTCGATATGTGTTGTGAAGTGGAACTTCAAGTCGTTTACAATTTCTTGCGCCTTTTCAGGAAGTCCATCTTTATTGACAAGTGGAAGCACAGCACACTTGATAGGTGCTAATGGCTCTGGCAACTTGAGGACAACACGTGATGAGCCGTTCTCTAATTGTTCCTCTTGGTAAGCATGACACATCACTGTTAGGAACATACGGTCCACACCAATTGAGGTTTCTACCACGTATGGAGTGTAGTTTTCGTTGCGATCTGGATCGAAATATTTTATCTGACGACCAGAGAATTTCTCATGTTGCCCAAGGTCAAAGTCGGTACGTGAGTGTATACCTTCTATTTCTTTGAAGCCGAAAGGCAAGTGGAACTCAATGTCAGTAGCGGCATTTGCGTAGTGAGCAAGCTTGTCATGATCGTGGAAACGGTAGTTATCATCGCCCATACCTAAGCCCTCGTGCCATGCAAGACGGTGAGCCTTCCAGTATTCAAACCACTTCATTTCAGTACCGGGCTGGCAGAAGAACTGCATTTCCATCTGCTCAAACTCACGCATACGGAAAACAAACTGGCGTGCAACGATTTCGTTTCGGAACGCTTTACCTATCTGTGCAATACCGAAAGGCAACTTCATACGACCTGTTTTCTGAACATTCAAAAAGTTAACGAAAATACCTTGTGCGGTCTCTGGGCGCAGATAGATCTTCTGACTACCATCAGCCGTAGAGCCCATCTCGGTAGAGAACATAAGGTTGAACTGACGAACGTCTGTCCAATTCTTAGTACCACTGATAGGATCGACGATCTCTTCGTCAATAATGATTTGCTTTAGCTGCTCAAGATCTGGTCCTTGCATAGCCTCAGCATAACGAGCGTGAAGGTCGTCGCGCTTCTTTTGGTGCGCCAAAACACGTGGATTGGTAGCACGAAACTGAGCTTCATCGAAGCTATCGCCAAACTTTTTAGCAGCCTTAGCTACTTCTTTAGCTATCTTTTCCTCATACTTAGCCATCTGATCTTCGATCAACACATCGGCACGATAGCGTTTTTTAGAATCGCGATTATCTATCAATGGATCGTTGAAAGCATCGACATGACCGCTGGCTTTCCACACAGTAGGGTGCATAAAGATAGCAGCATCAATACCCACGATGTTGTTATGCAACAACACCATTGACTGCCACCAATACTGCTTAATATTATTTTTTAGCTCAACACCGTTCTGACCATAATCGTAAACAGCGCCAAGACCATCATAAATATCACTACTTGGGAAGACAAAGCCATATTCTTTACAGTGGCTTACAATCTTCTTGAATACATCCTCTTGTGCCATAAATTCGTTTTTAATTTCTATATTTATGGCACAAAGTTACTACTTTTTGCCTACATTAGCCCATGATAGGGTGTGAAACTTTATAAATATGTATACGTGTGCGCGATATATCATAAAGAGTTTCGTTTGTTACTCTGCTCTTTTTTTGCTAAATTTGCACACATAAGCCCCTTTTTTGAGGGACTGATACACAACTTTCAAGACAAATATGGACGACGAAATAAAGGACAATGAACTTCTAAGCACGGAGGAAGAAACCACCGAAAACAATGCACATTCTAGTTACAAACCTAGCGATAAGTTTGATGCTTCGGCTGTGCACCACCTCTCTGGTATGTACAAAAATTGGTTTTTAGATTACGCTAGCTATGTAATCTTGGAACGCGCTGTGCCTCATATCGAAGATGGACTAAAGCCTGTGCAACGCCGCATCTTACATTCTATGAAAAGAATGGACGATGGTAGATATAATAAGGTGGCGAATATCGTGGGTCATACCATGCAGTTTCACCCTCATGGCGATGCTTCTATCGGCGATGCTCTTGTCCAAATGGGGCAGAAATACTTACTCATTGACACGCAAGGTAACTGGGGAAACATCCTTACAGGCGACCGTGCTGCTGCGCCTCGATACATAGAAGCACGCCTATCTAAGTTTGCGCTTGAAACCGTTTTTAATCCTAAGACCACTGAGTGGCAAGCATCCTACGACGGAAGAAACAAGGAACCTATTACGCTGCCTGTGAAATTTCCTTTGCTTTTGGCACAAGGTGCTGAAGGAATTGCTGTCGGCTTGTCGTCGAAGATTCTCCCTCATAACCTGAATGATATTTGTTCGGCTGCCATTTCGTACTTGAAAGGGAAAGATTTCAGCATTTATCCCGACTTCCCCACGGGTGGAAGCATAGATGTTTCTAAGTATAACGATGGACAACGTGGCGGTGCTCTGAAGGTGAGAGCTAAGATAGAAAAGCTCGACAACAAAACTTTGGTGATCCGAGAGGTGCCTTTTACTAAGACAGCAAGCTCGCTTCAGGAGTCGATTACCAAGGCTATTGAAAAGGGAAAGATCAAGGTGCGCAAGGTGGAAGATATGACTGCGTCAGAGGTTGAGATACAACTTCATCTCACACCAGGCACTTCTAGCGACAAAACCATTGATGCCCTCTATGCCTTTACCGACTGTGAAATCAATATATCGCCCAACTGTTGTGTCATCGAAGATAACAAACCAGGATTTCTTACAGTATCAGATGTGTTGAAATACTCGGTTAATCATACAAAAGATTTACTCCAACTTGAATTAGAAATACGCAAACATGAGCTAGAAGAGCAGCTTTTCTACAACTCATTGGAGCGCATTTTCATAGAAGAACGCATCTATAAGGAACGCAAATTCGAGACAGCTAAAGATATTGATGAGGTTGTTTTGTTCGTTGATTCGAAGCTAGAACCCTTCAAAAATACCTTCATACGTGAAGTAACACGCGATGATATTATCCGCCTTTTAGAAATTAAGATGCAACGCATCTTGAAGTTTAATAAAGACAAAGCCGACGAACTCATTGCAAAAATCAAAGCTGAGATCGCTGAAATAGATAAGGATTTGAGCGAAATGGTGCGTGTAACCATCGAGTGGTTCAAGCATTTAAAGGAGAAATACGGCAAGGATCACCCTCGCCTTACAGAGATAAAAAGTTTTGATACTATCATTGCTGCGAAGGTAGTAGATGCTAATGAGAAGCTATACATTGATCGTCAAGGTGGCTTTATCGGTACAGGACTGAAGAAAGCTGAGTTTGTTCAAAACTGCTCCGACCTCGATGACATCATCATTTTCTATCGAGACGGTAAGTATAAGATTATCCGCATTGCCGATAAAGTGTTTGTTGGCAAGAATGTTTTGCACTTACAAGTGTTTAAAAAGAACGATAAGCGCACCATCTACAACGTTGTATATAAAGACGGAGAGACGAATATTCACTACATAAAGCGCTTCAATGTTACCTCTATGACACGCGACAAGGAATACGATCTCACCACAGGTACAAAAGGGTCGCGTGTTGTTTATTTCACAGCCAACCCGAATGGAGAGGCTGAAGTAATAAAGGTTACACTCAATCCAAACCTTGAAAAGAAAAAGCAAAATATCTTCTTAGAGCGCGACTTCTCACAAATCGCAATCAAAGGAAGGGATGCTAAGGGTAATATATTGACGAAAGAAAGTGTGCATCGCATATCGTTGAAAAGTCATGGACGCTCCACTTTGGGCGGAAGAAAGGTGTGGTTTGATGCCGATATCAATCGTGTAAACTACGAAGAGCATGGAAAATACCTTGGCGAGTTTAACGATCAAGACCAGATTTTAGTAATTCTCAAAGACGGAACTTTCTATCTTTCTACCTTCGAAGCTACCAATCACTATGAAGATAATATATTGAGAATAGAAAAGTTTGATGCTGAAAAGGTATGGACTGCTGTGGTTTACGATGCCGACAACCAAGGTTATGCTTACCTAAAGCGCTTCCAATTTGAAGCTATTAAGCGCAGACAGAGCTACATTGGCGATAATACAGACAATGAACTCGTGCTGCTTACCGATACCGTTTATCCTCGATTGCAGGTTACTTATGGAGGTGCTGATGCCGTAAGAAGTAACGAAGAGATTGATGCTGAGCAATTTGTGGGTGTGAAAGGTATTAAAGCAAAGGGCAAACGCCTCACTACATGGGAAGTAAAAAAGATAGAAGAACTAGAACCTTTGCGCTTCCCTGAAGAAGAAAGTGCTAGAAATAACGATGAGAATGATGACGAAACCAACGACAACGGGGCATTAAAGGGAACAGCTTCCAACCACGAAAACCTTGATCCTGATGCAGGAAAAAGTCAGCAACAGGTAATAGATGAAATTACTGGACAGCTTCGTTTATTCAATAATACGACTGACAATGAAACAAAATAAGCTTACATCACAACGACTATGGCTAGCAACAATTCTATTGTTGCTAGCCATTCGTGTATCTGCACAAGACACATTGCGCACGAATAAGATAATAACCAACGCACAAATGATAGGTATTGGAAGCGTGAATGTACTAGATACTTACCTCTCACCAGAAGAGTATCGAGGTGGAGAACTGCGCTATATCTCGCTCACTGAACGTGAGAATGGTACACGAATTTCACGCGAATTGGTACACCAAGCACATTTATTGTCTGCACGTAACAGAGCTGAAAATAATAAAGAGATAGGGGGTTGGTACAATTTCCAGTACAATGTACACTATAAACTGCTAGACGCAACGCTCGGAAAGAGCAAATTAACAGTAAAAGCAGGTGGTGGCATGGATGCCAATTTGGGCTTCCTTTACAATACGCGCAACAGCAATAACCCTGCACAAGCTTACCTTCAGGTGAACCTTGCACCAAGTATCATTGCGGCATACAGCTTTCGTGTGAAAGGCCATCCTATCCTTCTGCGTTACGAAGCGCAAGCTCCGCTCGTGGGATTGACTTTCTCCCCCAACTACGGACAGAGCTATTACGAGCTATTTTCAAAAAACAATTACGACCATAACATCGTGTTTACCACCATTGGTTCAACGCCATCGGTGAGACAATTCATCTCTGCCGACTACACCATTCACCACACCACACTGCGCATTGGCTATGAAGCCGACCTCCAACAAGCAAAGCTCAACGGCTTAAAATACCACACATGGAGCAATCTTTTCGTAATAGGATTGGTGAGAAAGTTTAACCTTACTAAAATTCTTCCTTAATGAAACCAATAAAGAAATTATCTAGCCGCAATACGGTCTTATTGGGTTTAATTACTGCCACATTAAGCCTTTTCACGCTTTCAGCTTGTGTTACCAACGATGTACAGACTAACAACACACGTGGCAACTTTGAAGCTTTGTGGAAGATTATGGACGAACGCTATTGCTTCTTCAATGAGAAGCAGGTGGACTGGAATGCTATTCACGCAAAATATGCCAAACAAGTGAACGAAGGAATGACGGAAAGTCAGCTCTTTGAGGTAATGACTAACATGCTAGCAGAACTGAAAGACGGACACGTTAACCTTTACACCTCGTTTAATATAGGGCGTTATTGGTCGTGGCATGAGGACTATGCGCAGAATTTTTCCGACTCATTAGAGCGTAAATACATAGGTAAAGACTATCTCATTGCTAACGGAATGACCTATACAATCCTTGATGATAACATAGGTTACTTACGATGTTCCACCTTTCAGACAACCTTTGGAGCAGGCAACCTTGATGAGATTTTGTTTTACCTACAGCCCACACGTGGTCTTATCCTCGATCTTCGTAACAATAGCGGTGGCAATCTTACTGCTGCCGAAGCACTTGCAGCCCGCTTTACAAACAAAGAAACCTTAGTGGGCTATATGCAACATAAGACAGGTATAGGACATTCCGACTTCTCGCCATTAGAAGAGCAACACCTAAAACCGGGCAAAGGTATTCGCTGGCAGAAACCTATTGTGGTACTCACCAACCGCAGTGTGTACTCGGCAGCTAACGAATTTGTGAAGTATATGAAATGCTTCGATGGCGTAACAATAGTGGGCGACCGCACAGGAGGTGGTGCAGGTATGCCTTTCTCATCAGAATTGCCTAACGGATGGGGCGTTCGTTTCTCTGCCGCACCTATGTATGACCGTGAGAAAAAGACTACAGAGTTTGGCATAGACCCCGATTATAAAGTAAATATGACTAGCGAAGACTTCCAAAAAGGCAAAGATACAATCATAGAATATGCCCGCACCTTGCTGAGTAAGTAGCCCTTTATTATATAATAAAACATAGCGATAGACCTATTTCAGCCCATCGCTATGCTTTTTTCGTTAATAACTAACATCTTATTGGTTGATGTTACGCTCACGCTCTTCGTCTTTAATTTCAAACTTACGGCGAATAAAAAACGATACTATTAATCCTAATCCCATACCAAGACTTAACGTGAAAATAAAGCCAGTATCACCATTCATTCCTGCAAAAAGATAAAGGAGGTAGCCCAAACCTAGTCCCAGAAGTATAAACCCCCAATGCAAAGAAGCATATTTTTTACTCTTCTTAGGTTCTGGAAAAAGTTCTTTCATAGTGTCTAATGACACTCCTTTCTCTATTATCGCTTGCTTTACACGTTCTTCACTTTGGTTTTTCTTTCCCTCAACAATGGCATTTGAGATAACCCCAATGATACCACATAAAATTCCAGATACTCCGCAAATTAATCCGACTAATTGTCCGCCATTCATAACATACATTAAAATTCCCATAACTTTATATTTTTATTATTATTACTCTTTATTGTTAAGACTTTCCTTATGCAATATTATTACACTATCGATAAGAAAAATTTTTCACTAATCCATCACAAGCATAGATTACCAAACCTACAAACGCACTCATTACAATAACCAATGGTGTCGAGAAATTATCAACCTTCATTGCGCAATAAGCTCCGTAAGCTGATACTAACAACAGCAATGGCAAACCAAAACTGAAAGCAACTAGGCGAAGCATACTATTCCACTTACTTCTCTGTTTAGCGTGTCGCAACTCTTTCATCACCTCCACCTGAATGGCATCTTGTATCATTTGCCGTTGCAGCGTTTCTGCTATCAACGCATCTAGTTCTTTATCATTAACCTCTTTCATCTTCCATTTTCTTTTTAAGTTGTTCACGAATGCGGTGAAGTTTCACCAAAACATTACTTTGTGTCATACCTAACTTCCCCGCAATATCATTAGCTTTCTTTCCTTCATAGTAGTGAAGTTTGATGATCGCTTGGTCGTTTTCCGAGAGAGTAGCCATTGCCGCTTCCATTTGTAGCAACTTACGCTCGCGTTCCTCATTATAAGGATCGTCTTGCTCTTTGCTACCAATATTATCAATGGGTGTGGAGCGAAGTCGTTTTGCCTTGGCAATAGCATCGAGCGATAGATGCATAGCAATGGCACTGATCCAACCACCTAGCGCACCACCCCGCCAACATTCTAGTCGGGTGTAAGCACGTACAAATGTTTGCTGCGTGAGTTCTTGTGCCTCCTCTGTATTTTTCGTCATACAGAGCATCTTCGAGAAAACCTGTCCCGAATAACGCTTAACGATCTCCGCATATAGCTTCGTGTCGCCTTGCAATATCTGTTCTACGAGTTCTTTTTCGTCCATTTCTTAGATATTTCTGTCTTATAGACGGCAATGGTTTCATATTATTACACCAAAAATACAAAATAATTAGAAAAAGTTTCCCTAATATGCGCACTTTATTTTTCAGTGCTTCTACCTTATTATATTATAGTACGCCTATCCTTAGCCGACTTATCTTGCTACTTTTTGCCTCAAAGCCTCTCCCTTAAATGGCGATAATCATGGCAATTATGCTAAAAAAATCGCCAAAACTCATATTATTCTTGTAAATCACAGCTAGAAATATTTCAAAACATTTGGCAGTTCCACCAAAAACCTATACCTTTGCACAGTCTTAAAAAGATACGCGCCTGTGGCGAAATTGGTAGACGCGCTAGACTTAGGATCTAGTGTTTCGCGACGTGTAGGTTCGAGTCCTATCAGGCGCACATCAAGCAAAAGAGCTGTAAGTTTTTTAACTTATGGCTCTTTTCTTTTTATATACTCCGCACAGAAAAATATTTTACACAAAAACTATACATAAGCTATTACGTTGCAAAAGGTCATGTTTTACCGAGTAAAAGATGACCTTTTACGCTACAAAAGGTTACCTTTTGCACGGTAAAAGGTAACCTTTTAAAAACTCACTCATAACATACAGAATATCAATGAGTTAAAAACACTCTCTATTCTATCATTAAACCGTTTAGATAGAAAGAAATAATATTACATTTATACCACCATTTGGCGCATTAGATATGTAGCGGGAAACTGTAATCTATAGAGAAAAGAGTGCTATATAAGACTCCACTACAAAAAATCTGAAAGATGCAATTTCCGTTGCCACAGATAAACAAAATATACCCCATAAATATATAACATGGTAAAGTAGCTTTAGAAAAAAACATATAAGAAGCTCTTAAAAACAGCTTACTAAAACAATAAAATATAATATCTTAAAATATTGCATAGTTTACAATTTTAGATCATTTATTTTTTTTATCTTTGTACATGGTTACACAAAATGGATAACTTTTAGAGACAACTAAATCTTTAAACAATTGGTAATCAGATATATTTAAATTAAAAACAGACAACTTACCATAAATAATACAAGATGCAAGTTACCAAAAGAGATGGCAGTATAGAAAACTATACTCAATCAAAAATAATAGCAGCGATAGGAAAAAGCTTTGCTAGCACAGAAAACTTAGGTCATCAAAAAGAAATAGAGGAGATGGCTTTGGAGGTGGAAAATTTCCTAAAAGAAAACACCAGCAAACGTGATGTGGAAAACATTCAAGACAAAGTGGAAAAAACCTTAATGGCACATGGTTTCTTCGACGAGGCAAAAAGCTATATCCTTTTTCGCTGGCAACGCAATGAGCAACGTAAATATATCAAGAATATAGCTTTTAACATTGGTGATAACGAGATAGAAAAAGTATTGAATGGTATCCGTCAGGATTTCCGCGGCGCAGAATATAGCGTTACTTTGTTGTCGGATAAGTTTATGAGTTTCTCTAAACCGCTGATGACACAGAAGGAAAAGCTTAACGCCTTGGTAAAAGCTGCCGTGGAATTGACCACTGCCGAGTGTCCACAATGGGAAATGATAGCGGGTAGATTGCTAAGTTTTCAGCTCAACCGCAGCATTGATGAGGTGGAACGCAAATTAGGACTCAGCTCTTTTTACGAGAAATTGCGCTATCTTACAGACGAAGGGCTTTACGGAACGTATATTCTGGAACACTATAGCCAAGAAGACATCATGGCTGCCGAAAAGAAAATGGACACTAGTCGCAACCACCTCTTTAATTATAGCGGACTAGACCTCTTATCAAAGCGCTACCTTATCCACACCTTTGACCATAAAGTCATTGAGCGTGTACAGGAAATGTATATGGGTATTGCCCTCCATTTGGCAATTCCTGAAAAAGAAAACCGTATGGAATGGGTGGGCAAGATTTATGATTTGCTCAGCCAGCTAGAAGTAACGATGGCTACGCCTACCCTCTCTAATGCGCGAAAACCTCATCATCAGCTATCTAGTTGCTTCATCGACACGGTGCCAGATAGTCTCATCGGCATTTATCGCAGTATCGACAACTTTGCTCAAGTGAGCAAACATGGCGGTGGTATGGGTATGTATTTTGGTAAGGTGCGTGCCACAGGTGGTGATATTCGTGGGTTTAAAGGCGTAGCTGGCGGTGTGATACGGTGGATGAAGTTGGTAAACGACACGGCAGTAGCTGTAGATCAGCTCGGTATGCGACAAGGTGCTGTAGCTGTTTACCTAGATGTTTGGCATAAGGATATTCCTGAATTTTTACAATTACGCACCAACAACGGCGACGATCGTATGAAGGCACACGATATATTTCCTGCTGTTTGCTATCCCGATTTGTTTTGGCGCATGGCAGAACAGAGCCTTGACCAGAACTGGACTCTTTTCTGTCCGAACGAGATTTTACGTGTAAAGGGATATGCTTTGGAAGATTTCTATGGTGAAGAATGGGAACGCCGTTATCAAGAGTGTATCAACGATGCTCGCCTTTCGCGACGAGTGATTAGCATAAAAGACCTTGTTCGCCTTATTCTTCGTTCGGCAGTAGAGACGGGAACACCATTTACATTCAACAGAGACATCGTAAATAGGGCTAACCCTAATAACCATAAGGGTATTATTTACTGCTCTAACCTCTGCACAGAGATTGCACAAAATATGGCAGCTATTGAGGAAGTAAGTCAAGAAGTAAAGACCGAAAATGGCGACAAGGTGGTAATAACAACCGTAAAACCTGGCGATTTTGTGGTGTGCAATTTGGCTAGTTTATCATTAGGCAGACTGCCTTTGGAAGACAAAGAAGCCATGTGCGACAAGGTGGCAACGGTGGTTCGCGCACTGGACAATGTGATCGACCTCAACTTTTACCCAGTTCCATACGCCGAAATTACCAACCACCGCTATCGTAGCATCGGTCTTGGTGTGAGTGGTTATCATCATGCTTTGGCTAAACGTGGTATTAAATGGGAAAGCGACCGACATCTTGAGTTTATGAACGAGGTATTTGAAACCATTAATTATGCGGCTATCAAAGCTAGCTCGGCTATTGCAAAAGAAAAGGGTAGTTATGAATACTTCGAGGGAAGCGACTGGCAAACGGGAGCTTACTTTAAGAAACGCGACTATAATAGCGAGGCATGGCAGCAATTGCAAGCACACGTGGCACAACAGGGTATGCGCAACGCTTACCTGTTGGCTGTAGCACCAACAAGTAGCACGAGTATTTTGGCAGGAACAACGGCTGGTCTCGACCCTATCATGCAGCGTTTTTTCTTAGAAGAAAAGAAAGGAGCTATGTTGCCACGTGTTGCTCCAGAGTTATCCGATAAAACTTATTGGATGTACAAAGGTGCCTATTACATCAACCAGCAATGGAGCATTCGAGCATCGGGCATTCGACAACGCCATATTGATCAGGCACAAAGCATGAACCTCTATATTACAAACGATTATACAATGCGACAAGTACTCAATCTCTATCTGCTAGCATGGAAAAGCGGTGTAAAAACGATTTACTATGTTAGAAGTAAATCGCTAGAAGTAGAAGAGTGTGAAAGCTGCGCAAGCTAAATAGAAGAATTCATAAAAAATGGAACAACTACAACGCAACGCCTTGTTCAATCCGCAAGGCGACACAGATTTAAGATTACGCCGTATGATTGGTGGTAACACTACCAACCTTAACGACTTTAATAACATGCGCTACTCGTGGGTAAGCGATTGGTATCGTCAGGCTATGAACAATTTTTGGATTCCAGAAGAAATTAATCTAGCGCAAGACATTAAGGACTACCCTAACCTACCTCCTGCCGAGCGTAAGGCTTACGATAAGATCCTTAGTTTCTTAGTATTCCTCGACTCTTTGCAGAGCAATAACCTACCCACCATCAGCGAATATATCACAGCCAACGAGGTGAACCTTTGCTTGCACATTCAAACTTTCCAAGAGTGTGTGCATAGTCAGAGCTATAGCTATATGCTAGATAGTATTTGTTCGCCAGAAGAACGTAACGATATTCTTTACCAATGGAAGACCGATGAACACCTGCTACGCCGTAATACTTTTATTGGCGATTGCTACAATGAGTTTCAAGCCCATCGTAATAAGTTCTGTCTAATGAAAGCTTGCATCGCTAATTTTATCCTCGAAGGAATCTACTTCTATAGCGGTTTTATGTTCTTCTATAATCTAAGTAGAAACGGAAAAATGTCGGGATCGGCACAAGAAATTCGCTATATCAATCGTGATGAGAATACACACTTGTGGCTTTTCCGCAATATGATAATAGAGCTAAAACAAGAAGAGCCAGAGCTATTTACACCAGAGAAAGTGGCTATATATGAGGCTATGATGCGTGAAGGTGTGGCACAAGAAATAGCATGGGGACAATATGTTATAGGCAATGAGGTACAAGGACTAACCCAGCAAATGGTGTCCGATTACATTCGCTATCTTGGCAACCTACGTTGGAAGAGTCTTGGCTTTGATTATCTTTTCGAAGACAACCAAACAGAGCCTACCGATATGGAATGGGTGGCACAATATTCGAACGCGAATATGGTAAAGACCGATTTCTTTGAAGCCAAGAGTACTGCTTATGCAAAGAGTACTGCGCTAATAGATGATTTGTAAAAAGAATAAAGGAAAATAGGAACGACAAAGAACTATAATAAAAAGCCATAACCAAGAGGAAAACTTCTCTTGATTATGGCTTTTCTTTTTTATGATCTAATAACTTATGTACTTAACTACAAATTTAGAGGAACACTAGTAACTATGAAGCTTCTAACTATTGCGTTTGGAAGTGCCACTCAATATTCTCTTGCAGCATTTCTGAGTTATCTAAAGTTAATGTAAATTGTTTAGGATTGGGGCCTGAAGCATCAATAGCTATATTATACATAACATTTCGCTTAATAGTAATATCTTTTTGACCTGTAAAAACAGTTCCATCAGCTTTAGTCCAAGTTAAAAAGAGCGTAAGTGTAACACTATAATTGTCAGCACTTGCTTCGTCTAGTCTACTAAAAGGATAAATAAAAGAATGATCATAAGCATCGTTTTGCGCACTTACCTCCACACTTTCTGTGCCGTTATAGCTTATCTTCAACGTTCCCTCTTTTGGAGGCTTGATACTGAAGTGTAAACCATACACCATCTTTTTGAGTGCTAACTGAGGATCGGCACCTGCCGCAGGATTATATCCATCAACAACCCCATAATACTTATAAATGTGAGAAACTTTCGCTACATCATCTTGTCCCATAAGGTTTACTGAAAAATTCTTCATACTGGAGAGGTTTTCCGATGTGGAACGTACAAAAGCATTGCTAGCCTCGGTAGGCAATCCTGCATCCCCATGAAGGTATGGAGCTTTGTAAACTAAGCCCTCATGAAAGAGTTGGCTTTCATCATCTTGTATAGCAACACACTCGAATTTATAAGTACTACCCTCTGGTAACTCAAGACTCACCTTTGATACATCGATGAAAAGACCATAGGCATACTTAGCGTATGATGCAAACCCCTCTTTCTTAGCATAAACATTTATACCATAAACGATTTGAGAACTTAGAGGTACACGAGAAGCCCCTACCATTGGCGTAGTCTCAGAAGCTAAATTTAATGATACTAATTGCGTTTTCTGTGTAGTTGCTTCAGTATCGTCTCCGCTTCCCTCTAATACCGCTTTCTCACATGAACTAAAAGTAAAGAGCATAAAAAACGCAGTAGTAAATACAAATAATGTCCTTTTCATATTGTTTGGTTTTATTCTAGTTATAGTCTTAGGTAATATAAAGCCATTTTTAGCTTGTAAAGCTTTAGCTTGTTTTTACAAAAGTAAAAGATATAATTAAAAATGCAATCGGTAAGCTATTAAATATCATTACTTCTGTATTAAAAACTTGCTTTTTATATATCTTACCAAACAGCCTCACACAATTTGCCACCTACTTGACTATCTTAGTTGAAAGGCTGTGTTAGTAATTAGTCGATCACCACGGCGGTACCACTTGTAGCTACCATAAGCATTGTTCCCCCTTGACCTACTGTTTCATAATCAATATCGACACCAACTATAGCATTTGCTCCCATTGCTTGTGCACGTTGCATCATTTCGTTAATAGACGTTTCCTTACCTTCGATAAGAACTTTTTCATACGACTTACTGCGTCCACCGATAATATCTCGGATACCAGCAGCAAAGTCTTTAAAGAAGTTTGCACCGATAATTGTTTCTCCAGTTACCAATCCCTTGTATTCAAGGATCTTGTGTCCCTCTATTTGAGGAGTTGTTGTAATAATCATAAAGTAGATAATTTATAGTTAAACATAAAAGTAATCTTGTTTATAAGTAATAGATAGCTACAAATTTAAGAAATCTATCCCTACATACAAAATAAAAAGTAGAATAAATATTTAGTTTTCTTTTTCTGCTTCCTTTAAGCGTTTACGCTCTTCTAGCATAGCCTTTGCGCGTTGTTCTGCAAGAATGGCAGCCTCATTGGTAGCTTCGTCCTCTGGCTTTATACGCATCGTACCCATTATATTGACAAGATCTTTCACTACTTCACCACCAGCAATAAGTCCTGCTGTGGCTGGCACCCAAGCATTGGAGCTAGGAATGGTATGGCGTTCGGTACATTTACGCATATTTTTGTCAGGACAAATACAGTGAAAAGCACAACTTATTTCTGGTTGTTCGATACTTTCCAATGGCTCTTCAGGACTATATACCACCTTTAGATGTTTGATTTTTGTCTTGCGAAGTTTCTTACGAATAACTTTAGCTAGTGGATCATTGATTGTTTTAAAAATATCAGTTACCTCAAACTTGGTAGCATCTAGTTTATAAGCAGCTCCCATACACGACAGCAGCGGGATATTCAATTCATGACAGCGATAGATTAAATCAAGTTTTGCTGTTACAGTATCAATGCAATCAATAACATAGTCATAGTTAGCGAAATCGAACTGTGCGGCATTGTCTGGCAAATAAAACGTTTGATACTTGCGTACGATGCAGCGGGGATTGATGGAGAGAATACGTTCTTCGGCTATATCCACTTTAAACTTTCCTACTGTTTTTGTGGTAGCTAAGAGTTGTCTATTAACGTTAGTAAGGCATACACGGTCGTCATCTACAATGTCGATAGCTCCCACACCACTGCGTGCAAGTACCTCAACAGCATATCCGCCCACGCCACCTACTCCAAAGACGCACACTCTGCTTCCTTGTAGTGTGTTTAAGGCTGGTTTACCTAATAATAATTGTGTTCGTGAAAACTGATTTTGCATGAATTATATTTAATAAGATAAGATGGAAATCTTAATTTTTAACTAGTCGAATACTTGTTGGCTCTACTGTTATTAAGTGCTTTTTATATAAGTCGCCAATGGCTTTTTTATAGACTTTCTTGGATACTTGGAAGCGATATTTTATAGCTTCAGCATCGCTCTTATCACCAAGATCACAAAATCCATCGTGAGTTTCGAGATATTCTAGTAGCGTTTCAGCGAAGTCGACGGTATGGCGTTGCCCTGTAGGCTGAAGGGTACAATCTATTTTACCATCAGGACGAACATTAGCGATGTAACCTTTCAGCTTATCGCCAGTATGGATACGTTGGAATACTTGATCCTCATAAATCAAACCAGGATACTTATTATCAATAATCACCTTAAAGCCAAGATCGGTCTTTTGCCAGATAAGCAGATCGACCTTCTCCCCATGCTTATAGCTTGATGGTTCTTTCGAGAAATAACGATCTACCTTTGCCGATGCAACAAGGCGGTAAGTTTCCTCATCAAGGTGTATATACACAATGTAAGAATTGCCTATTTCCATGCGCTTCTTTTGTTCGCGGAAAGGGCAGAAGAGATCTTTTGTTACGCCCCATGATAGGAATGCACCAAACTCGTTGACCCATGAACATTCCAAATAAGCAAAGCTATTCACTGTGGCGAGGGGGTGTTCGGTAGTGGCTATGGGGCGTTCGTCTTGATCAAGATAAACGAGAACTTCTACCTCATCGCCTATTTCCAATCCCTCAGGTACATATTTCTGTGGCATCAAGATGTCGCCAGCCTTACCACCATCTAGGTAAACACCAAACTCCTCACCAAAACCTTCGCGCAATGCTTTTTTTACTACAGTGAGCTTATTATACGTACCTAATTCTATCTTTTTCATGTCTTGTCGTCCTTTTTAATTTGCTTAATATGAATGAGTTATCGCTTATTCTGCAACAAACTGCGCATCAGAGGGAACATGTTGTCGGCTTTCGTCCGAAACAATGATACCATCTTTCAAGTGTATGGTTCTATCTGTAATGCTAGCCAAATTCTCATCGTGGGTAACGATGACGAAAGTTTGTCCAAACTTATCTCTTAATTCAAAGAAAAGTTGGTGAAGTTCCTCTTTATTTTTTGTGTCCAAACTTCCAGAAGGTTCATCAGCAAGTATCACCGCAGGGTTGTTTACCAACGCTCTAGCTACAGCAACACGCTGTTTCTCACCACCTGAAAGCTCGTTAGGCTTATGGCTAGCCCGACCAGTTAAGCCCAAAAAGCCTAGCAATTCTTCGGCTCTTGCCTTTGCTTCCTTTGTACTTTTACCAGCAATATAAGCAGGTATCATGATGTTTTCGAGGGCGGTAAACTCTGGTAGTAGTTGATGGAACTGAAAAACAAAACCGAGGTGCTGGTTACGAAAATCGCTCAATTTGCTAGTAGAAAGACTGCTAACATCAATACCATCGATAACTATCGAACCACTATTAGGGCGATCAAGTGTGCCCACAATCTGTAACAATGTAGTTTTGCCTGCACCCGAAGGACCCACAATACTAACAACCTCACCTTTCTCTATATGTAAATCGATACCCTTCAGCACCTGAAGCGAACCGAAACTCTTAGTAATACCTTTTATATCTATCATAGCTTTTGTAAGTTTTTCTTATGTATCCATTCACTTGCTACCTCGTAAACACTACGTTCTTCTGTGTGCTGCGACTCTGCAAAAGTCATACTATCCATACCGCTTCCATACTGATCGGGAAAGATGATCATAATGGTTTTGCCACTAAAGTATTGGTTTATCTCGTTAGGAAGGTCGTCCATAGCTGGCTTATAAGAAATAGTTCCCTTACGTGCGGTAACTATCACGAACATGTGGTCGTCCTTTACATGCATGGCTTTATTAGGCAGTTCGTTCCAATGCTCCATTAGCTCGTATTCGGCACGCACACTAGGAAAGTTATTAACGAGATATTCTTTTATCAAGTCGAGCGTTTCCTGACGACCATTAAACACGATGCGGCACTCCATATTGCCTGCCATTCGTGCCAAACGCTCTAGCCAGCGATAGAACCCAGGATCGTATTCTGCTCTTGAAGGTACTGCTACTTGAATGCGGCGAATAGTGTTTAGTGGCTGCTTTATGCGGGCTATGATGATCTGACGGTTAAGACGTTGATACACACTGCGCGCAAATTCACCCCAAAAACCGCCATTTTTGTGGTGGTTGAAATGAAGTCCCATGATAACCTCTGAAGCCCTATTTTCCTTAAAAGCGTACATTATTCCGTTTGCTATATTGGCTGCCACACGCACTTGGGTGGATATAGGAACATCTGCCGAACTAGCAAGTTTGCTTATCTTGTCAAGGATGTGCTGACCTTCTGCTTGTTTTTTGTGCATATTAACATCATCATACACCACGTTGAGTGCCACTACCTCACGTTTCAGTTTGGGGTTGCGCATCATACACGCAAGACTGAAAAGATTGGTTGACGTGCCTGCATACTTCACTGGAATAAGAATTTTCTCATCATTATCCACCTTCTTCTCTTTGAAATCTTCTTTCTCCGATAAGCGTAATTGTTGCGCTGCACGCTCTGTTACCATAGTCGAAATGATGCAAGTAAAAAGGATCATAAGTACTATTCCGTTGAGAATAGCATTGTCGAAGAGGTACTCGCCGTTACCAATAGGTAACTTACAGCCCACCATCGCCAATGCTATAGCACCAGCAGCATGAGCCGAAGTAAGACCAAAAATCATGTGTCCCGACTGTTTTGATAACTTAAAAATCCATGCAGCGATATACGATGCGAGGGCTTTTCCTAACGTTCCAAACACGGTTAGGCATACCATTATCCATAATATATGGGTACCTTGAAAGAGTAGTTTAACATTGATGAGCATACCCACACCTATCAAGAAGTATGGAATGAATAAAGCGTTACCCGTAAATTCCAGACGGTTCATGAGCGGCGAAACTTTGGGAACAAATCTGTTTAAGATCAGTCCTGAGAGAAATGCGCCAAAGATGCCTTCTACACCAATGGCAGAAGACAAGACTGCCGAGCCAAACATAATACCAAGAATAAAGGTAAATTGCATCACGCTATCAGAATAGCGATGTAAGAACCAACGTGCTAAACGAGGAATAGCATAAAAGAGCAACGTACTATAGGCAATAAATTTTGCAGCAAATAGGATCCAAAACATAGTACCACCATTGCCATTTACCGAGTTGGTTATGGAGGAAAGAATGATGAGCGAAACCAATAATGCGAGCATTGTCCCCCCCACACTAATGGTAGTGGTTACGTGTTTCGTTAGTCCATAACGCCCCACAATGGGATAGGCTATTAGCGTGTTGTCTGCCATAATGGTACTGATGAGCAAGGCTGCCATACCTCCATAATGGAGTAACGAGGTGAAAGCACCATAGATAAGAACAAAAGGACAGAGAAAAGTGAGTAAGCAAAAAATGATAACCTGCCTGCTATTCTTTTTTAATCCTTCCATATCTAGCTCTAGCCCTGCCAAGAACATAATGTAGTATAAACCCACTTGCCCAAATATCTCAAACGAAGCATCACGCTCTAGGATATTAAAACCATCCTTACCCACAAGCACTCCTGCTAAAACCATTCCGATAATGTGTGGAATGCGCAATTTTCCCATGATGATAGGAGAAAATAAAATCATCAGCAATACAACGAAAAAGATAAGTGTTGGATCTGTAATGGGGAAAAAATGGGATAGCTCGATCATTGTTGATATTGGATGTATTTATTATTAAATGAGGTGGGGCGTGTTGCGGATGTGCTTTCTTTGCAGAAAGAACCTTTATACCTAACACTATCCGTAGGTTGCACTCCACTACGTTACGCTTAACCCACGGCTAAGCACATATCACCTTTCAGGTGAGAAAGCACTACCGTCTATAATGCAAAGATAGTGCAAATGAGCGCAAAGGAAGCTTGCTTACAATTTGCCGAATGCAGCCTATCTTATGCAAAGATAGTGCAAATGAGCGCAAAGGAAGCTTGCTTACAATTTGCCGAATGCAGCCTATCTTATGCAAAGATAGTAAATTTATGACATAGTAAAGTTGATAATTAATGGTTTTTTGTACTTTTGCAGCATAATCAGAATAATAATATTTTAGATAGAGTATATGAAAGTAGCAATTGTTGGCGCCAGTGGTGCTGTAGGGCAAGAATTTCTTCGCATCTTAGATCAGAGAAACTTTCCCATAGATAATTTGGTTTTGTTTGGTTCTTCACGTTCAGCAGGTACTAAATACACTTTTAAAAGTAAGGAATATGAGGTAAAATTGCTTCAGCATAACGACGATTTTAAGGATATAGATATAGCCTTTGCTAGTGCTGGTGGTAGCACTTCAGCAGAATTTGCAGAAACCATTACAAAGTATGGCGCTGTGATGATCGACAACTCTAGCCAGTTTCGTCAAGACGATGATGTGCCATTAGTAGTGCCAGAGATCAATGCAGAAGATGCTTTAAACCGTCCTCGTGGTATCATTGCCAACCCTAACTGTACTACAATTATGATGGTAGTGGCACTAGCCCCTATCGAGAAGCTTAGCCACATTAAGAAAATACATATCAGTAGCTATCAGAGTGCTTCGGGTGCTGGGGCTGCTGCAATGGCGGAACTTGAGCAGCAATATAGGGAATTGCTATCAACAGGCGAGGTAAAGACCGTAGATAAGTTCCCACACCAGTTGGCTTACAATGTTATTCCACAAATAGATAAGATGACCGAAACCGACTATACAAAGGAAGAGATGAAGATGTTTAACGAAACACGTAAGATAATGCACTCGGATGTTCGCACTAGTGCTACCTGCGTTCGTGTGTCTTCTTTGCGTAGTCATTCTGAAAGTGTATGGTTTGAAACAGAAAAGCCCCTAGAGGTTGCTGCTATTCGTGAAGCCTTGAAAGCCGCTCCCGGTGTTACATTGGTAGACGATCCACAACACTATGTTTATCCCATGCCATTAGAAAGTGCTGGTCACGACGATATCTATGTAGGGCGTGTTCGTAAGGATCTTGCCGATGACAATAGCTGTGTATTATGGTTAACGGGCGATCAGATCCGTAAGGGTGCCGCACTAAATGCTGTTCAGATAGCAGAATACTTGATTAAGGTGGGTAACATTAAGTAAATAAATAGCAATAGGCTATCTTTCGTTGAGCAAACGCTTAGCTTTCTATTCACAAAACATCATCTTTTGCAAAGAAAAATAATTTATTTTTAATTGAAAAATAAATTAAAAAAACTTTGAAAATAAATTATTTTTGGGTACATTTGCATACCTTCTATTTGAAGAAAGATAAGCCATTACTAGAAAAAAGAGGATGTTTTACCACAGAAGCACTTATCTTTTGTTTTGAAGAAGGCAAACAGAGTAAGGATTTTAAAGAAAAGTATTATGGCAGTAAAGATCAGACTACAGCAAAGTAAGTTTAAGGAAGAGAATCGCGGCGGAAAGTGGCATGCACGCACTGTGAGTAATGGAGTATCTACCATTGACGACTTGGCGGATGCTATTCAAGAGAGTACATCGTTTACACGTGGTGATGTGCGCGGTATCGTAATGGCACTCATTGATGAGATTGGCTTCCAGTTAGCGAATGGCAAAACGGTAGCACTAGATGGTTTGGGGCGTTTCCACCTTACTGTAGAGAGCATCCCCTCAACGACTCCAGAAGATTTTTCTTTGCGTAAAAATGTAAAGGGCGTAAAGTGTAAGTTTGTGCCTTCTGGTCGTCGCGATCCTGACACTAACCGCAAGGTAGAAGATTTCGGCTTCGGTGTGCAGGTAGTTTGGGCTGATAAAAATAACAGAGAGCTGAAGTGAACTCTCAACTCTCATCTCGCCACGACTGCCAAAGTGTCAGTTTTTATATCTTTTCTTTCGTTGGCATACCATTTGTGAATTAATCTGCAAATAAAACAGAATAATAAATAAAAAAAAGATATACAATTATGGGAAAGATTATAGGAATTGACTTAGGCACAACAAACTCTTGTGTTTCAGTATTTGAAGGTAACGAGCCAGTAGTAATCGCTAATAGCGAAGGCAAGCGTACTACTCCTTCTGTTATTGGTTTCGTAGAAGGTGGCGAACGTAAGGTGGGCGATCCTGCTAAGCGTCAGGCTATCACAAACCCAGAAAAGACCGTTTACTCTATTAAACGTTTTATGGGTGAAACATTCGATCAGAGTGCAAAGGAAGTAAACCGCGTACCATTTAAGGTAGTAAACGAAGGTGGGTATCCACGTGTTCAGATCGACGATCGTAAATATACTCCTCAGGAAATCTCTGCAATGGTGCTTCAGAAGATGAAGAAAACTGCTGAAGATTATCTTGGTCAGGAGGTTACCGATGCAGTAATCACTGTTCCAGCTTACTTCTCTGACTCACAGCGTCAGGCTACAAAGGAAGCAGGTCAGATTGCAGGCTTGAACGTTCAGCGTATTGTAAACGAACCAACAGCCGCTGCACTTGCATACGGTGTTGATAAAGCTAATAAGGATATGAAGATTGCAGTGTTCGACCTTGGTGGTGGTACATTCGATATCTCTATTCTTGAGTTTGGTGGTGGTGTGTTCGAGGTACTATCTACTAATGGTGATACACACCTTGGTGGCGACGACTTCGACCAAGTAATCATCGACTGGCTAGCTAATGGTTTCCAATCGGAAGAAGGTATTGATCTTCGTAAGGATCCTATGGCTATGCAACGCTTGAAAGAAGCTGCTGAAAAGGCAAAGATTGAACTAAGTTCTTCGTCTTCAACCGAGATCAACCTACCTTATATTACAGCTGAAGGCGGTGTGCCAAAACACTTGGTAAAGACTTTAACTCGTTCACAGTTTGAGCAGTTAGCCCACGAGTTGATCCAAGCTTGTTTGGTACCTTGTCAGAATGCTATCCGCGATGCTAAGCTATCAACTAGCGATATTGATGAGGTTATCCTCGTAGGTGGTTCTAGCCGTATCCCAGCAGTGCAAACATTGGTAAAGAACTACTTTGGTAAAGAGCCTTCTAAGGGTGTTAACCCTGATGAGGTAGTAGCTATAGGTGCTGCTATTCAAGGTGCGATCTTAAACAAGGAAAGCGGTGTAGGCGATATTGTATTGCTTGATGTTACTCCTTTGACATTGGGTATTGAGACTATGGGTGGTGTGATGACCAAGTTGATAGAGGCCAACGCTACCATCCCTGTTAAGAAGAGCGAGGTATTCTCTACCGCAGCCGACAATCAGACAGAGGTAACTATCCACGTATTGCAGGGTGAGCGTCCTATGGCTGCACAGAATAAGAGTATCGGTCAGTTCAATTTAACAGGTATTGCGCCAGCACGTCGTGGTGTGCCACAGATTGAAGTAACTTTTGATATTGATGCTAACGGTATCTTGAGCGTATCGGCAAAGGATAAGGCAACTGGCAAGGAACAATCTATCCGCATCGAGGCATCAAGTGGTTTGAGCGAAGAGGAGATCAATCGTATGAAGGCTGAGGCAGAGCAGAACGCGGCTGCTGATAAGGCTGAACGCGAAAAGATTGACAAGCTAAACCAAGCAGACTCAATGATCTTCACCACTGAAAACTTCCTAAAGGACAACGGTGACAAACTCCCAGCCGACCAGAAGCCAGCTATCGAGCAAGCTCTCCAAGCCCTAAAGGATGCACACAAGGCACAAGACATTGCAGCTATCGACACCGCTACCGCTAACCTCAACAACGTTATGCAGACAGCTAGTCAGCAGATGTATCAAGGTGCTGGCGCACAGCAAGGTGCAGGGCAGCAAGCTGGAGGTCAGCAAGAGCAACCAAAGCAGGATGACAACATCCAAGATGCTGACTTTGAGGAAGTGAAGTAAAAAGAATTATAGATTAGATTATATAGAAAACGGCAGCAGTGCGAAGTGCATTGCTGCCGTTTTTATTTCTGTATAGATACTTTATCCTATTATCTTTCGTTCTATTTCTTGCTTTACCGCTTCAAGTATTAACTTACCTTCTTCTTGCAATACTTTTGGGATTAGTAGAAATTTAGTGGGGATACACCTATCGTTTAGCAAACCTAAAAAGGAAGAAAAAAGAAAAAGAAAAACGTAAAATCTTATAATTATGGCAAACAATACATTTGTCCTCTTTGAGGAAATCAAAAACAAACTGGAGACAAATTACAGGGAACTAAAGGAGTTGAAAGAAAAGGAGAGCGGTTCTGTTTCCCTCCCTGTTCAATCTACACTAGCACAAAGTGATGAGCAGAAAGAACAGGAATTGCTCAATCAGTATGAACAGCGTACAAAAGACGTGATTAACAAGTATATTGGAGTACAAGTACGCATCAAGGACGAGGAGGCTAAATCCATGGACAAATTGGTGGTAAGCGTCATGACCATGTTGCACGAATGGCAAGAGCAGAAAGAGCATCCACAACCGCAGGAACATATCCACAGGCACAGTTTTGACCTCAAGTCCTCGAAAGTTTTTACTTATATGGTAGCAGTATCTGTCCTTTGTTTTGTTTCTTTGGTCGGCAATTACTTCTTGTGGCAAAGTAAACAGCAATACAAGGATGATGCCTTGAAATTCCGTATCATCAGAGTATGGAGAGGATGTAGCTCAAAGGAAATCCTATGGCTCAATGATGTGTTTGACATTCATCGCAATGTTGCAATAATTAAAAAAATCAAAAAGCATACAGATGATTATAATGTGGGACTGAAAGCAAAAGCAGATAGTCTAATGCAGAATGATCTACAAAATAAGAAAAGCAAATAGAATTGTAGATATAAGACTTTTGAAGGAGGAGAAAATATCTCCTCTTTTTTATTTCTTACGCAAGAAAATTTACTATATTTGCAAACAATCATATAATATTTATGGAAAGTCCAACTAATAGAATTAAAGAGGCGCTTATCGAGAAAGGGATTAAGCAAACATGGCTTGCAGAGAAACTCGGTAAGAGTTTCACTATCGTAAACTCCTACGTTTGCAATCGTCGACAGCCAAGCCTAGAATTGCTATTTCAGATAGCAGAGATTTTACAGGTTAATCCAAAGGAATTGATTAACACCCCAGATGAGTAACTTTATTATGGTAGAGCATAAGAAATCAATTCGCTTCTTCAACGACCGTGAAGTACGTGCCGTATGGGACGACACACACAATAAGTGGTGGTTCTCAGTACTGGACATCATTGCTGCGATTAACGAGCAGGATGATTACCAAAAGACGAGAAACTATTGGAAGTATCTCAAAACAAAGTTGAAGAAAGAAAAGAACGAACTGGTTAGTGCCACTAACCAGTTGAAGCTGCAAGCTCCTGATGGGAAACAACGATTAACCGATATGTTAGATGGCGAAGGTGTTGTTTTGTTGGCAAAAGCAATACCCAATGTCAAGGCAATGGGATTTCTTGATTGGTTTACTTACAGCGATAATACCATTGATGGACAGAGCAAGAAGAAAGCATATCAACTCTTTGAAAGTGGCATCTTGCAAACGGCGGAACCTGGCAGTATCAAGTGTCTGCAACAGATACACGCTTATCTCTTTGGAGGACTGTACGATTTTGCAGGGCAAATCCGCACGAAGAATATTTCAAAAGGAGGTTTCACCTTTGCTAACTGTATGCACTTCCCCGAAACCCTGCAAACAATAGAGCGAATGCCAGAAACAACCTTTTATGAGATTATGGATAAGTATGTAGAGATGAACGTAGCCCATCCTTTTATGGAGGGTAATGGTCGCAGCACTCGCATTTGGCTCGACCTCATGCTGAAGCGTTCTCTCAAGCGGTGTGTGGATTGGAGTCAGATAGACAAGAATGAATATCTATCGGCAATGCGTGAGAGTGTTTCTGATAGTACACACATCAAGGCTTTGGTACAGCCTGCACTCACCACCAAGATTCATGACCGAGAAATGTTCATGAAAGGTATTGATTATTCATATTATTATGAACAAAATGATTAACATTACCTTTTCTGTTTATCCCAAATCGGTCATTAGAAGTGCTATAATCCGTGATCAGACCTGTAATACAGTGAAGATGAGTCGTTTGTAAAATTATATTTCTAATGGCGGTCATTAGAAAATTCAACTCACAAATGACTCCTTATCAAATAGTTACGATGATAACCACGAAAATGACAATCCTAATGACCGATTTGGGTTTATAATATTAATTTGAGGCATTTAAAAAAGTGAAAATTTAAGAATAAAATAATACATTACACAATATGAATTTAAAGGAATGGATTTCTGAGAATATTACAGACTTCTCTGCTAAAATCAAGACTGAAGAAGATGTAAAAATACATATCGTTTTACCCTATCTATCATTGCTTGGCTTTGATTCTTCAAAGATGAGATTTGAAAATGCAATGCCAGTTCAAGCTGGGACAAAGAAAATTACCGTCCAATCTGATATAGAAATAGAGGAAGGGGGCAATATCGAAATTGTTATAGATGTAAAAGCCCCTAATGTTTCTTTGAATGATAAAGAAATACTGCAAAGCATAAGTTATGCAAAGTTGGTTTCAACACCTCCAGCTTTGTATGCCATTGTTACTAATGGGATTGATATTATATCAACAAATATCTACACAGGTAAGAAATCAGCAGAAATTCCAACACGTAGTGAAATAATTCGTGATATTTCTCGTACGCGTAAAAAAATGTTGTCTCAGATAGAGATTCGTGAGGTTAAAAGTCTGATGCTTACTCTAAACAACTCAGATGAGTTATATAAAATAATAAAAAAATGTAAAGACCTTCTTGAAAAAAGAGGGCTCATTCGCTCCGATCAATCTTTTAAAGAAATGACCAAGATTCTTCTTGTTAAAATGAACGAAGAGAAGAGAGCCAAGAATGGGCAGACAAATAGATTTCAAAAAGAGGTTCTTGATAAGTTGGCAAAGGCTGAAGAAGTAACCATATATGACGAATTTATCAATCTATTCCAGGAAGCATTAGTTGCATACCCTATCTATAGTAATTCAACAGAGACATTAAAGATTATTGATCATGGGTGCTTACTAAAAGTTATAGAAGAACTTGAGCCATGGTCTTTTATAGGCACAGGTGATGATATAAAGGGAGCTGTGTATGAGATTTTCTTAAAGTCAACTCTTAGAGGAGATTTTGACCAATACTTTACACCGAGAGAAATAGTTGATTTTATAGTTAAATATGCAGACCCTAAAATAGGAGATAAAATATTAGACCCAGCTTGTGGCTCTGGTGGCTTTCTTATTCAGTCATTTCTCTATGTGAATCAAAAAATTATTGACACTCCGTGTTCTGAATTAGACCGCAAGCTAAAATTCAATGAACTAATTGATAAATGCTTGTGGGGTGGAGAGGCTGATGAGGATTTACATGTACTAGCAAAAATCAATTTGATAATGCATGGTGATGGATATAACAATATCTATCAGGGAGATTCATTGAGCAATAAGAAATTGCCCAATGATACTTTTAATCTCATACTTACAAACCCACCTTTTACCATCCCATATACATTTAAGGATATACTTAATAAATATGAGATGGGACAGAATAGGGAAAGTCAAGAGCTTGATATTCTATTTGTTGAAAAATGTATTCGTGCCTTAGACGCTAAAGCTGGTGGTGAAATGTACATAGTACTTCCAGAAGGGTTATTAAATTTACCCTACTACCAGAATTTTAGAAAATGGTTATTGGGAAAATGCTATATAACATTATCAATAAGTCTTCCTGAAGGAGCCTTTATTCCTTTTGGTAAATCTGTTTCAAAAACAGCAATATTAGGTTTACGAAAAAAGAATCAACAAGGTAGCAACAAACCGGATTTCGTATTCTTAGGAACTGCTAAGGAGGTTGGTTACGAGGTTGGGAAATCTGTATATAAAAAAATAAATAAGAATGATTTTGTTTTCTTTTCAAGGGCTTCAGAGGATGTTTTTTCCGATGTTAGAATGACGAATAATGGTGGTGAGTGTACTTGGATTAAACAAGATAACATAACAAATTATAGGATAGATTCTAGCTATCTCATTAACACCATCGATATTCAGAATCTGCATAAGAAATTTACGAGTTTAAAGAGACTTGATAAAGTATGTAGGTTTAGGAATAAGTCTATAACTCCTAAAAAAGATGAAGATTATTTCTATTTGGAAATTCCTGATGTATCCCCAGATACAGGAACCATATCAAATATAAGAAAATTGAAAGGGGGCGAAATTGGCAGCTCATTCTATGTCGCCCATGGGGGTGATTTGGCTTATTGTCGCATCAATCCGAGAAAGAATCGTGTGTTTATTATTCCAAAAGAAATAGACACTGTCCTTATATCAAAGGAGGCATATGTAATAGAATTATTACAGGAAAGTGATATCATAAGCAATTACGTGTTGTCGACTATCTTACAGTCTGATCTTGTCAAATCACAGCTCGTACGACTTGCTACAGGCTCATCTTCTTCGCGAGCGAGAGTTCAAGAAGATGCTTTTTTGAACTCTGTCTTTGTTCCAATTCCTTGTAAAACTACTCAAAAAGAAATTCACAGAATGATGTCTAAAACTTACAACGATTACTGGATGGCTTCTCAAAATTTTCTTAGGAATTATGTAGAATGTCAAAAGGAATTGCTTACAATTATAGACAAGAACAATATACGAACAGTATAGAAACGATATTACTATTTTTATATTATGGTAGATTTTAAAAAGAAAATCAAAAGTAAAATATTTGTAAAGGAAACAAATCCTATACAAATATATTCCAATTTAGATCGACAAGCATCAGCTGGTCCTTTAAGAACTATTCAAGAATCTGTACTAAACGACTGGTATACTAATTATAAAGATAAACGTGATATAATTATAAAGCTTCATACAGGAGAAGGAAAAACTCTTATAGGACTCTTACTTTTACAGTCTAGATTGAATACAGATAAGGGACCTTGCCTGTATGTTTGCCCCAGTAAACAATTAGCCTTGCAAGCATCATATGATGCTACAAAGTTTGGTATCAAACATCAACTTCATAAGCCGGGAGAAAAACTTCCTGACGAGTTCTTGGAGAGCAAAGAAATCTTGATAACATATGTTCAGCGACTCTTTAATGGACGCACACAGTTTGGAATAGATAATAATGGTATAAAAATTGGAACTATAGTTCTTGATGACTCTCATGCGTGCATAGATTCTATTCGTAGTGCTTATTCTATTAAAGCCAATCGACAATCTGATATTTATAAACATTTTTTATCTTTATTTGAGGCATCTATGCGAAAGCAGGGTGAAGGTACATATTTAGATATAAAGAATACAGAAAGCTCTTATGAGCTTATGCCTGTACCTTATTGGGACTGGATAGACAAACAAAATGAAGTTGCTGAATACATGAATCAACAACAAGACTGTGATGAGGTTAAATTTGTATATCCTCTTTTAAAAGATATATGGAGCGATTGTACTGCCTATTTTACAGGTTATGGCATAGAGATAACACCTGATTATAATTTAATTCATAGATTTACTTCTTTCACAAAAGCAGGTCAACGTATCTTAATGTCTGCAACGACTCAAGATGATTCCTTTTTTATAAAAGGTTTGATGATGGACGAAGAATCCGTTATACATCCATTAACGAATTCTTTAACGAAATGGTCAGGAGAAAAAATGATCTTATTTCCAACGAGAATTGATAAGAGCTTAAATTCAGAATTCATTCGTGAGATAATTAGCAATCCTTCTGAGAAAGGGAGTATTAGCAAAGTAGCCTTAGTTCCTTCTCTGTGGTGGGGGGATGATTATGCAAAGAGAGGAGCTAAAATTGCAATAGGAAGTAAACTTCCTGAAGAAATTAGCTATCTGCGGGGAGGTGGTCCATATAATCATACTGTTGTATTCGTAAATAGATATGATGGAATAGACCTTGCTGATAATCAATGTCGAATACTTGTACTAGATTCCCTACCCTCATTTGGGAATTTATCAGACAAGTATGAGCAACAATGTAGAGAGCTTAGTAATCTTATTACAACAAAAATAGCACAAAAAATAGAACAAGGACTTGGAAGAAGTGTAAGAAGTGAAAAGGACTATAGCGTTATTCTTATAGTTGGCGAAGACTTGGTTAGTTTTATAAAAACATCAGTAAATCAAAACTTTTTCTCTCCACAAACATTGATGCAGATTAGAATCGGAGAAGATGTGTCAAATAGTGTAAAAGATGAAGTTACAGACATTAATACAGCTAAAAAAGCCTTTTTTGAAGTAACAAAACAGTGTCTTAATCGTGACGAAAATTGGAAACAATTTTACAAAGAGACAATGAATAATATTGTATTGAAAGAAGAGACGCATCCTCTTATAAATATAATAACAAAGGAATTTAGAGCAGAACAATCTTGTATAAAATCGAATTATACTGCAGCAGAAAAAATATATCAAGATCTTATTGACATAGATTTCAAAGATAATCAGCAAGAAAAAGGATGGTATCTTCAATTAATGGCAAAATGTGTTTATCGTAGAAGTAAAATAGATTCTGAAAAGCTACAGAAAGCAGCCCATGATTTAAATCCATATGTCTTGAAACCTCAAGAGTATAACTATCAAGTAATTACTCCCATCGATCAAAAAGCAATTACACTCACCTCTAATTATCTTTCTAAATTTAAAACATATGAAGACTTACAGCTAAAGATAGATTCAATCCTTGCTGATTTATGCTTTGGTTGCAAAGCGAATAAATTTGAAGCTGCACTCCAAGAAATAGGTAGATTATTAGGTTATATAAGTCAAAGACCTGATCAACAATATAATGTTGGTCCTGATAATTTGTGGATATTTCCAAATGGATTAGATTTCATAGGATTTGAGTGTAAAAATGAAGTCTTAAATACAAGAAAATATATATCAAAAGATGAGGTAGGACAAATGAATAACCATATTGGGTGGTTTGAACAAGAATATGGTGCCGATAAAAATATCAAATATATTCATATTCATCAAACTAATATAGTTTCTAATAAAGCAAATTATACAAAAGAAGTATCCATTATCACCTCTAAAGAGCTTGATAAACTTAAAAAAAATATAAAGGGATTCATTGGCGAATTCTCCAAATATGATTTAAAAAGCGTTAGTGAGGATTTTATAGAAAAAGCGTTAGAAACTCACAAATTAACACTTAAAGATGTGGAACAACTTTATTCGGTGACTCCTGTTGCTCAGTAATGATAAAAGATGTACAAGATGACAACATCCACGATTGTTTCTAATCAATAGTACTCAAATTGAGGAGACTTATTTGTACCATGCAATTATAAGTTGTTGGTAATCAATATAGAATACTTTTGAGGAAGTGAAGTAAACTTCAGAATAGATAAGAATTAAAATAAAAAGAGGGTGTGTCATAACTAAATTTTTGAGAGCCCTAACTTTTAATTTGATGTACCCCCGAAAGTTGGACATAACAACTTTCGGGGTTTATTATGTCAATTAAGCAACGAAACAAACATAATTACGGGTCAGTAGAAATTTAGTGGGGATATCCATATAGTTTACTTAATCTAAAAATAAAGAATTTTTTATCCGTAACTCCTCTTAGATTGGCTCTGAATAATTTTATTTTTGAGTTAAACGATTCTGCTGCCGCATTTGAAGCTCTGTTATTATAGAAATTGAGTATATCATTATAATGTTCATAGAATGTTGCAGCAATCACATTAAAGGAATGAAATCCAGCTTCTTCTACCTTATTATACCACTTAGCCATGCTTAGTCTTGCAGCATCTTTAATAGTATTTTTAGCAAAAATCATCCTTAACGAATGACATAGTCCATACGCTATCTTGAGTTTGGGGTATTCTCTAAATAATATTCTAGCTCTCTGTTTTTGTGTTGTAGTCCATTTATCAGCAGACTTAAATAGTAAATACCTACTCCTTGCCAATAACTCTTTACGCGTATCTCCATTTTCATAAATAAATGGTTCGTATTTTTTCCCTCTAATTTAGCATTTTCCATATCATCAGTGGCTTCCTGTATTGCATCCCATCTATAATCTATTCTTATCTGTTGTACTGCATCACAGGCTAACTTTTGGATATGAAATCTATCAATAACTCTTTGAGCTTTAGGAAAACAATGATGTACAATTTTACGCATTGTATCAGATAAATCTAAAGTAACTTCTTCTACTTGTTCTCTTTGTTGTTCATCTATTTTATCTAATATCTTACAGACTTCATCTGATTTTGTACCTGCTACAATAGCTACCAAACAGCCTTCTTTACCGTGTTTATCACGATTAGTAACGAGGGTATATAATTCACCATTTGAGAGAGCTACCTCGTCAATGGCAAGAAACTTACCTATATTCTCAGGAAACAACACCCATTTATCAGCATGGGATAACTGTTCCCAGCCCCTATAACCACTTAAAGTTTCCTTGTATTGTTTCTCAAAAGTATGTCCATTTATATGATAAAAATCCTCAAGCGTACGGCAGGTCACGGGGGATGTCTCCATACGTTTCTTTTAAAAAATCTCCGAACTCTTTACTATAACGAGTTCCAGAGGAAGTAAGATCTATGGGTAAGGGCAAGGAGAAGCTTTTACCTGTACGAGTATCAACCCAGCGACGACGGCGAAAGGAAAGAATTACTTTATGATCACGAATAGGAAAGTCCGTTATATCAACTACTGCCATAAAACCTTTTGATTCAAAGTGGAGGTCATCGAGAAGTTCCGTTTCCATCTTCTCATCTAAATAAATACGAAACAAGGTAGAATCCTTTTCTATCCTAACTATTGAAAAATACCGAAGGACTTCGCTGGGAAGAACTAACTCGGCTAACTGATAAAGATATTTCTCTTCCATAATACAAAGGAAAGAAAAATAAAACAATTATGAAAATATCCCCCACTAAATTTCTACTGAGCCATAATTACTATTCCGAATTGCATTATATGCGACCTATAGGCCCATTTTTACCTATAAACAAAAATAACCCTACCGTTTCTCAACGCTAGGGCTTTGCTTATAAACTAAAAATCTAAAAAAGTATATGATTATAAATTCAGTAGATTCACTGACACACAGAAGTAACCCTTGTTAGCTTCTGGATTCCACATAGCTGTAGTAGTTACAGGGAAAGGATGGTTAGCTATCTTCAACTTATAAGTAGCGTTAATACGGACATCATTCACGCCAAAATTTTTATCTCCGTAGAAAGTACCCTTAATATCCTTTTCGGGATTCAATGCAAAGTTACAACCAACAGATGGTGTGATGATGAAATTGTCATCTTCATATACCTTATATGCAGCCTGAACGTAGGTAGAATACAAGTTATGATCGTTTGTTACACCACGGTCGCGACCAGCAATCACAGTATTCCATGACAATGTCAATGGGAACTTAGGAGCGATAGCCGAGAAATCATAGCTAATACCTGCATCAATAAAGTGACCTGTATCGTGGCAGTCATAGTTGAAAATCTTATAACGATTATCATTATTATAGATACCATCAGAGAAATTATAGATATCCCAAACAGAAGCAGTGAAACCATTGTTAGAATACTGTACATAATAATCGAACTCTTTGTAGTTCCCGTTGATCTGCATACCACCCCATAGTCCGAAGCGGAAGTGATTATTCTTATCCGAGATAGCTATTTCGTTATCAAAGGTCAAACCTTTAGAAACTTCCAAACCACGCCAAATATGAG
The DNA here is from genome assembly GCF_000262545.1 of Prevotella bivia DSM 20514. Classification (GTDB taxonomy): domain Bacteria; phylum Bacteroidota; class Bacteroidia; order Bacteroidales; family Bacteroidaceae; genus Prevotella; species Prevotella bivia. The sequence continues at coordinate 618,797 of NZ_JH660660.1, forward strand.
TAGTTTCTAATCCAGATACTACATGCAACTTAGCTTGTGCATTTGCAGAAAGTGATAGTGTAAGCATTGCACTTAGGCATGCTAAACTTCTAAATATTTTATTCATAGCTGTAATAATTGTTTAGTTATTTTCTTTAAAAACGATTATAATGCACGGAGGTAAATACCTAAGAAACCAGCGATAACACCACCAATGATAGGACCTACAACAGGCACCCAAGAATACCCCCAATCGTTACTGCCCTTCATACATACAGCATGTGCAATACGTGGTGAAAGATCGCGGGCAGGATTCATAGCGTAACCAGTAGTACCACCCAATGACATACCAAGGGCAATGATCAAAAGTGTTACAGGGATAGGACCTAAAGCAGCAAGACCAAAGGCATGTGTGTCAGGATTATAGGTATTACCCTTTACGCCAAAGCTAATGATGATGATTACCAACATAATCGTTGCGATAATCTCTGATAAAAGGTTCATAGGAGTATTACGAATAGCAGGAGCTGTACAGAAAGTACCTAGCTTGGCAGCTTCGTCTTCGTGGGCATCGTAATGATTCTTGTAGAATAAGTAAACGAGCAATCCACCAAGGAAACCTCCGATCATCTGAGCTGCACAATAAGCAGGAACAGAAGCCCAAGGGAATAATCCTGCAACAGCAAGACCAATAGAAACAGCAGGGTTAAGATGAGCACCGGTATAAGGTCCAGCAACTAATACACCCATACAAACAGCAAGACCCCATGCGATGGTGATAACTATCCAACCTGCATTCTGACCTTTGCTCTTATTCAAAGTAACACATGCACAAACACCATCTCCGAATAATACGAGAACAAGGGTACCAATCAGTTCCATCATAAACTGAGTTGTCATTGAATATTCCATAAGAATAAAATTAAAATAAGTTAGTCGTAATAATATTTAGATTGTAAAGGAGAAAGCAGAGGGAGACAAAGATCTTTTCTCTCCCTCAACTTCTAATATTATTTTGGGAGAATAGTACGCTTAATAGCATCTTCCCAGCCCTTCTTAGCCTGCTGAATTTCTTCGCTATCGTGGGTAGGTTCGAAAACACGCTCTACCTGCCATTGAGTCTTAACCTCGTCAATATCTTTCCAAAAGCCTACAGCAAGACCAGCCAAATAAGCTGCACCAAGAGCAGTTGTCTCTGTAATCTTTGGACGAACAACATTAATTCCTAGTAAGTTAGCTTGATATTGCATCAATAAGTTGTTGCGAGATGCACCACCGTCCACCTTCAACTCCTTTAATGGAGCTTCCATATCCTTTGCCATAGCTAGAGCGATGTCGTGTGTTTGGAAAGCGATACCATCCAAAGCTGCGCGAGCAATATGGGCAGCAGTTGTACCACGAGTAATACCTACGATAGTACCACGTGCATACTGATCCCAATAAGGAGCAGCCAAACCTGTTAAAGCAGGAACAAAGTAAACACCAGCACTGTCTTGAACAGTAGAAGCCAAATCCTCTATTTCAGAAGAACTCTTGATGATGCCAAGACCATCGCGTAACCATTGAACAACAGAACCACCTACATAGATAGAGCCTTCGAGAGCGTAAGTCGTTTCCTTGCCGATTTTCCATGCGATAGTTGTCAACAAATTATTCTTTGATACAACAGGCTTGTTACCAGTATTCAGCATAACGAAACAACCTGTACCGTATGTATTCTTGATAGCACCCGGCTCAATACACATCTGCCCGAAGAGAGCTGCCTGCTGGTCACCAGCGATACCAGAGATAGGTACCTCGTGTGCAAATATGGTAGTCTTTGTATGTCCGTAAACTTCAGAACTAGATTTTACTTCAGGCATCATTGATACTGGTATATCAAGCAACTTCAATAGATCTTCATCCCACTTCAAATCGTGAATATTAAACAACATAGTACGTGAAGCATTAGTAACATCAGTTACGTGTACTTCTCCACGTGTCAATCTCCATACTAACCAAGAGTCAACATTACCGAAACGCAACTTGCCTTGTGCTGCACGTTCACGTGCACCAGGAACATTATCCAAAATCCACTTAATCTTTGTGCCGCTAAAGTATGCATCAATTATCAAACCTGTCTTATTGCGGATTTGATCAACAAGTCCTTGCCCCTTTAATACATCGCAGTATTCTGCTGTGCGGCGGTCTTGCCAAACAATAGCATTATAAATAGGCTCCTCTGTATCAACATCCCATACTATCGTAGTCTCACGCTGATTAGTAATACCAATGCCAGCGATATCCAAACCATTGATATTAATGTTAGAGATAGCTTCAGAAATAACAGAAGCCTGAGAAGCCCAAATCTCGTTAGGATTGTGTTCTACCCATCCTGGTTTTGGAAAATATTGGGTAAACTCACGCTGTGCCACTGAACAGATTTGCCCTGCATGATCAAAAACGATTGCCCTAGAAGAGGTAGTACCTTGATCTAGCGCCAAAATGTACTTTGCTGCCATAATAGATTGTTATTTATTTTATGTTAGGTTTTATATCTTTAATTACTCTGATGCAAAACTAAACAAAAAATATTATTATCGCAAGACTTTTTTAGAAAATATTCGCTTCGTAATTTTATTTTTTCGATTTGAACAAAACAAACACTACTTTTATACTTTCAAACCTACCCTTAGAGCGCTAGCACTATCAATCTTATAACACAATAAGCATTCGATAAGTTGACAACTTTTCTATATACCCACAGTTTTATTATAATTCCAACCAAAAAACTTTTATAGAAAAAACTTTCATATAGAAAGCTCACACCTAAATATAACCATAAAAAAGAGAATATTGCGTAGAAATTCTCCCTCTAAACTTCCCTAAAACTACTATTATGTCTAATTTTAAATAAACGGATTGTAAATATTTACCCTCTAACAAGATAGAAGCTTTTGTTTTGAAAGAATAGATAATAACTTCACATTTTCCGCTTATAAAGATACATCATAACCATGACAGATAGCTAAAAGAGAGAGAGGTTTATCAAAGGGGTTACATTTTATAAACGCTGATAGGTGGTTATAACATTACCAAAATATTCTTTTCTAATCACACTTACATCCTTTGGAAGTTGAGGAGCTTTGATACCTTCTCTAACCGTTGTGGGCGAAACCTCTACTCTTATCTCATCATACATTCCTGATCGAATAAAAGTTTCCAGCGTTGTCGCACCACCTTCGACTATCAAAGTTTGGCATTTATCATGGTAGAGTTGCTGCAAAAGAGAAGGAATATCATGAATAGCAGTAGGTAAAGTGGATGAAAGCACTACTTTTTGCGGATTTCTTCCCGACCAGTCGCGCACATTAAGTTGTGGAGACTCCTGTTCTTCAGTATTCCTACCCACTAAAATAGCATCGCATTCAGAGCGCAATTTGTGAACAAGCATCTTAGTAAAAGGTGTTGAAATCTTTAACACGCCTCCTTTTACCCCCATAAATCCATTCTCTGTTTGTGCCCACTTCAATATGATATAAGGTCGCTCTTGCGTATTAAAGGTGATAAAGCGATTATTCAAGACCAGACATTCTGCTTCCAACACACCAACAGTAACCTCTATTCCTGCCTCTCTGATGCGTTGAATACCACGCCCTTGCACTTTCGAAAAGGGATCGACACAGCCACACACCACTCTCTTTACACCTTTTTTAATAATAAGATTGGCACAAGGTGGTGTTTTTCCAAAATGAGAACACGGCTCAAGACTTACGTAAATAGTACTATCCGACAACAAAGATTCGTCTTCTTTCCTCACCGAAGCAAAAGCATTCACTTCTGCATGCTCCTCGCCACAACGAACATGATAACCTTCACCGATAATTCTACCCTCATTCGACACGATAACAGCTCCTACCATAGGGTTAGGTTTTGCTAAAAGCTTCCCATTCGTGGCCAACTGTAAACAGCGTCGCATGTACATTTCATCTATGTCTTGTCGTTCCATATTCTTTATTTTTTATAACTTTGTCCTCATGACATATCAACATCTTTGGCAAAGGCTTACTCCTTTGTACGACATAAATGAAGCGCAAGCCATCATCAGAATGGTACTAGAAGAGGAGTTTCACCTTTCGTTTGCCGATATTCTTATAGGCAAAGTTAATGAATTATCTCAAGACGAAACGACAAAACTAGCCGAAATCGTTTGCCGACTAGCAGCATCAGAGCCTGTGCAATACGTGTTAGGGCGAGAGAACTTTGCTGGTAGAACCTTTCATGTCGAGTCAGGCGTACTCATTCCGCGCCCTGAAACAGAAATGCTTGTACAGTGGATTGAAGAGGATTATAACACACCCGTTTGCGGTTTGCTCCCACCTGCTCCTTTACAAATTCTTGACATTGGCACTGGTAGCGGTTGCATAGCCATTACCCTTGCGCTCGATATTCTAAATAGTAGTGTCGCAGCATGGGACATCAGTGGCGATGCCTTACTCATTGCCCGCGATAACGCTTTACGCTTAGGGGCAAAAGTCAACTTTCAATTGCAAGATGCCTTGTCCATTGAAGCTACCGATCGTTGTTGGGACATCATTGTGAGCAATCCTCCTTACATCTGTGAGAAGGAGTGCGAAGCAATGGCAGAAAACGTATTACAACACGAGCCACACACTGCCCTTTTTGTTCCTAACGATGATCCCTTGCGCTTCTATACCGCCATTGCAAAACTAGGAAAGAAAACACTGACCAAAGGTGGAACACTTTATTTTGAAACCAATCCTCTCTATATAAAAGAGGTGAAAACAATGCTCAAAGACTTAGGGTATACTATGATCCAACTCCGAAAAGATCAGTATGACAAGCAACGATTTGTAAAAGCCACATTATTATGATACAGAAGAAACCCATAACAGAAGCACAAGCCTTGAAGAAACTTGGCGATCTTTGTGCAAAAACCGAACACTGCTCTGGCGAAATAATGGAGAAGATGTACAAAATGGGCTTACCAGAAGATGCTAAAACACGCATTATGGAGAAGCTCACAAAGTATAGCTATGTGGACGACGAGCGTTTCACCAACGCTTATGTGTATGATAAAATAAGATATAATAAGTGGGGGAGACGTAAGATTGAGCAAGCTTTATGGGCAAAGCGAATAGATAATAAGATTGCAAACTTAGTACTTGATGCTGTACCCGATGAGGAGTATCTTTCCGTGTTACGCCCATTACTAAAGAGCAAATACCCTACTATCAAAGCCGAAACCGACTATGAACGTTCGGTGAAACTCATTAAGTATGCACTGGGGAAAGGCTTCACTTTCGATTTGATAAAACAATGTATTGATGCAGCAGTAGATGAAGATGATATTTAATATTTGGTCGAGCATCTTTGATATAATTGCTCCCCGCGCTTGCACCATTTGTGGCAAGCGACTGAGCTTATCCGAAGCTGTGATCTGTGCCACTTGCAACCTCCATCTTAATCGCACCAATTATCATCTTTCGCCCTACGACAACGAATTAGCACGTTGTTTTTGGGGTAAAATTCCCATTGAGCGTTGTGCTGCTTACCTCTTTTATCAGCACCACACCCAAAGTAGCAAAATGGTATATGCCCTCAAATATGGCAATCGCCCCGATATAGGAGTAGTCATCGGTAAAACCATAGCCGAAGCCTATGCGCGTAATAACTTTTTTGAGGATATTGATGCCCTGCTACCCGTACCTCTTTCTAAGGATCGCCTCAAGCAAAGAGGATATAATCAGAGCGAAGAGCTTGCAAGGGGCATCAGCGAAACAACTCATCTGCCCATCCTTACTAATGTGCTAAGGCGCAACGCCTTTCATCAAAGTCAGACCAAGCTGGATCGTTGGCAAAGAAATGAGAATGTAAAAGATGTTTTCTCCTTAATAAATGCAGAAAAGATAAGTGGAAAGCATATCCTTATCATTGATGATATTATTACCACAGGCGCAACGATTACCGCTGTAGGTGAAGAACTTCTAAAAGCAGAAGGCATAAAAATAAGCATCTGCAGCTTAGGTTACGCTAAAGACTAACCGTTATAGAAAAATGCTTTCTACAATATCCCCAGCCAGAAAGAAAATATTATTAGCTTTGAGTTTTAACTGCGCTTTTCTCGAAAAAAATATGTAAGTTTGCAGCAACAAACTATCACTTATACATCACAATATGGAAGATCTAAAGAAAGTTTTTGCAGGAAAGCTCTTAGGCATTAAAGCCATTAAGTTACAACCCAACGACCCTTTTACATGGGCTAGCGGATGGAAATCGCCTTTTTATTGCGACAATCGTAAAACATTGTCTTACCACGATGTACGTTCCTTCGTTAAGTTAGAGTTGGTACATGCTATCTTGGAAAACTTCCCAGAAGCAACAGCCGTAGCAGGCGTAGCTACTGGAGCTATTGCACAAGGTATGTTAGTGGCACAAGAATTGGCTTTACCATACGCATACGTACGTCCCAAACCAAAAGACCATGGTATGAAAAACCAAATTGAAGGTGAAATACCTAAAGGGGCAAAAGTTGTAGTTGTAGAAGACTTAATCTCTACAGGTGGCTCTTCTCTCAAAGCAGTAGCAGCACTTCGTGAAGCAGGCTTTGAAGTGGTAGGTATGGTAGCATCTTACACTTACGGCTTCCCTGTAGCAGAAGAGGCTTTTAAAGAAGCGCAACTAAAGCTCGTTACCCTTACCGATTATGAGCATGTGGTAGAGAAAGCATTAGAAATAGGTTATATTAAACAAGATGATATTGCGCTCTTGAATGATTGGCGCAAAGATCCATCTAATTGGAAAAAATAAAATGAGCAAATTTGAAAGTAATGTAAAGCAGATCGCTTATCCTCAGCAGAACGTGTATAATATGCTGAGCGATTTAACCAATATAGAACGTGTAAAGGCTCAGATCCCTGACGACAAGCTAAAAGATCTCACATTCGATAAAGATACGATCTCTATTTCGGTGAGTCCTATTGGTCAAATCTCAATGCGTATTATCGAGCGTGATGAGCCAAAAACGATTAAGTTTGCGAGTGAAAATTCGCCTTTGGCTTTTAATTTTTGGATACAGCTACTCCCTGTCGACGACACCTCATCAAAGATAAAGCTAACAATAGATGCCGATATTCCTTTCTTTGCTAAAGGAATGGTAGCTGGTCCGCTACAAGAAGGAGTAGAAAAAATAGCCGATGCACTGGCTATGATACCATACAATGTTTAGTAGAGAGTAGAGTGTTGAGAGTTGAGAATGCTTGTTCCCTATTATTAGAGCGCTTTAAAGGCTAATTCTCACTTCTCAACTCTCAACTCTCAACTCTTAAATCTCAACTCTAAACTCTCTACTCTCTACAACAGCTCTGGCAATTCAAAGAGCTTAATACCATTACTACCTTTTATTAAGATGTAATGATCTATAGGTTTTTGAGCTGCAATAGCAGCCTTAACCTCTTCTATATCAGCAAACTTACGGAAAGAGCAGTTCGTCTTTCCAAACTCCTCCCCTACTAACCAAACGTTTTCAAGCCCTGAAGCAATAAGCTCATCGACAACACGCTGATGCTCTTCTGCCGTTACATCGCCAAGCTCTCGCATATCTCCAAGAATAGCCATTTTATTTTTTATGTCCATTAACCGAAAGTTTTCTATTGCAGCTTTCATACTAGAAGGGTTAGCGTTGTATGCATCTACGATGAGTTTGTTATCTTTCGTTTCTGTCAATTGCGAGCGATTATTGCTAGGCACATAACTTTCGAGCGCATGGCAAATCTTCTGCGGCTCTACCCCAAAGTGTAAACCAATAGTGATAGCTGCCAACATATTATCAAGGTTGTAAGCACCAATGAGGTTCGACTGCACTTCATAAACAGCAGAAACAACCTGCTCTGTTCCTAACGACTGTGTGGCTTGCCATGAGAACTTCAATAATGGAGCACACGAAACTACCTCACCTTTCACATCGGCAGTATTATCCTGACCATAAGTTATCACGCGTTCGAATTCGCGTTGTTCTGCCATCTCCACCAAATCAGGATTGCTCTCGTTTAAGAATAACAAAGCGTTGTGTGCCTTTAGGTAATCATAAAGTTCCCCTTTCGTATTCTTTACCCCCTCAAAACTACCAAAACCTTGCAAATGGGCACGTCCCACGTTAGTGATAAGTCCGCAAGTAGGCTCTACATAAGTTACCAACTTCTCAATATCTTTAGGATGCGAAGCTCCCATTTCGATGACAGCAATTTCATCATCAGAAGTCATTTCAAGCAAAGTGCGAGGTACACCAATATCATTATTAAAATTGCCTAGTGTATGATGCACCTTATATTTCTCTGCCAACACCGCAGAGATCAATTCTTTAGAAGTAGTCTTACCATTCGTACCTGTGATACCAATAACAGGAATATCTATATTGCGTCGATGCTCACGCGCTAGCTCTTTATATGCCACAAGCGCATTGTCCACCAAAATAAAACGATTGTTACCAGCTTCAGCATATTCAGCCTCATCAACAATAGCATAGCTACAACCCTTATCTAAGGCAGCTTTTGCAAACTTATTACCATTAAACGAAGCACCCTTTAAAGCGATAAATATACTCCCTTCAGGGCAGTTTCGGCTATCAGTAGTTACCTTGGGGTGTTGCTGATAAAGCGCATATAGTTGTTTTGCATCCATATTTCTTGATTTTTGTTGATACAAAGGTAGGAGGAATAATTGAAAATCGAAAATTGAGCGTTGAGAATTGAGCGTTGAGCGTTGAAAATTAAGAATTGCAAACAAAAAGAGCCTGCTATCACTGGCCGACTCTTCTTTTCTGAATATATTACTTTTACTTTACCTTTGTTACTACGCACCACCTGCCCACCAAACTGGCTTGGTGAAGATATATTTGCTTCAAGCGAGATTAGGTAAAGTCAACTATTTTTACTTATACTAACATAGCGAATTAGTAAAGCAAACAGCAATGTATACACCTGATTACCAACTACTTAAAAATGCAAAACAAAAAGGTCATCTTTTAAGATGCAAAAGGTAACCTTTTACAGAGCAAAAGATGACCTTTAGCTCATCAATACATCACCTTTTACGATTGAAAAGATGACATATTAGTTTGTTGTTAAATATTTTCTAGTTTTAACTGCCCACCAAATAACAGAGGATATTTCTAAAAGGAGTTTCCCATTAAAAGTATGGGCATAAAAAAAAGAATGTGCTAGAAACTTTCTAACACATTCTTTTTATAATAACCTCAAGCCAGATTAGTCATCATAGCCAGGGTTTTGAACCAAATTAGGATTGATCTTCATTTCATAACCCGGTATTGGCCATTGATAATGATAATCAGTTGCTGGCATCGACTTGTCTACATAAGATACAGAAGGAGTTTGTTGCAAAACTGCACCAGCAATAGCCCCAGCTTGTGCAGAACGCCCAGTATATCCTATTCCCCAACGCTTCAAACAGCTCATACGCAACCCTTCACCAGCAGTTTCACGAAACCATTCGTTTTGGATCGTTGCCTCGGTTGCCTCGGTTGCTGTTGCTTTACGAGCTGTTTGCAACTCGTTTAGACGCAACTTTGCAACATCTACCTTACCATTATAGAAATTGGCTTCTGCGGCAATCAGATACATTTCACCTATTAGCAAAGGCTTCACATGTTGTCGAGCATTTGGAGTTGTTGTGTACAATTCTGGATTACCATTATATTTATTGAAAATATAAAAGTTGCCTAAAAATCGGCTACCATCCAAATCTACGATATACTTGCTGTTATCAAACCAATGTTTCAATCGTAAATCTTCTGCCTCGTAAGCACCAACTAGCTTCTGAGAAGGTAAGTAATAAGGTGAAACATAAAAACCTGTTTTGTTAATCTTCTTAAATTTAGAATTGAATGATGTAAGGGTATAAATATTATTGGTTCCAGAGCCATTTTCTGTCTTTGTAGCAGGAAGCTGCATAATAGGTTCTTTACCATTGTCATTGGTATATTCAGCCACCATCAAGTCGTCGCTATTAGCTAAAGTATATTTTCCTGTATTGATCACAGCTTCAGCCTTAGAAGCAGCATTAGCATAATCTTTAATATCAAGATAATAACGTGCATATAAAGCGTTTACAGCATCAATAGAAGGATTAGTGCGCTTTGTTACCAAAGTAGCACCTGCCACATTTGCTAAATTTGCTGCGGCAGCATCTAAATCAGTTTTTATTTGATCATACACCTGCTGCACGGTTGCACGCTTAGGAAGTTCATCCTGATTATATGCCAATATCAATGGCACACATAGGTCGGTGCTAGCAGTAGCCTTATTGTAAGCCTTACCAAAGTGGCGTGCTAAGTACATATAGGTAGATGCGCGTGCAAAACGTGCCTCACCAGCAGCAATCTTTGCTTCTAGCTTGTTAGCATCGCCCAAGGTTGCATTTGCCATAAAAGTGCTATCACCCTTGAGGAAGATATTAAAGTTTTTAATAGCTGCATATGCTGTTGCCCAAATACCTTTAATATCACTATCGGAAGCAGTGAAAGAAGCATCGGTGCGATGAGCAGCACCAAAATTGTTAGCATAAATAGAAGAAGCATTAAAACCGTCCATCATTACTTCTTCTACTTCAGAAGAAGCACCATACATGGTAGCACGATAAGACTGCATAACACCACGCTCCATAGCTTCTAACGTAAGCATATCCGTAATAGGATTATTCACATCAGCCTTTACACTGGTTGTAGGACTGTCATCAAGACTGCAAGATGACAATATCGTTGCACCTATAAATAGGGCAAATATTGATTTTGTATATAATTTCATATATTCTTTCCTTTAAATTAATAGGGTAGATTAGAATGTTAATTCCACTCCAAACAAGAACTGTTTTGTATTACCAACACGACCCAAAACCACATTGCTATTTATCTCAGGATCTAGCCCTTTATATCCAGTAATAGTAAAGAGGTTACGTGCAGTGAAGGTCAACTTAACCGTCTGTACTACGTTTTGGAAGCCTAACAACTTTTGATCAAAGAGATAACCAAGTTGGAAGTTCTTCAAACGAAGGAATGAAGCATTCTCTAGCAAATGAGTATCAAATTGCATCTGATAGCCTTTAGCCCAATTAGGATATTTAGCATCTTTGTTATCAACAGTCCAATAATCGGTAACATCTTTTCGCTGGTTGTAACCTAAGAATTGAGCAGCATTATCATAAAAATAAGCATCATTATTAGTGAGGTACTTACCTAAAACGTATGCAAAGTCGGCAGCTAAAGAGAAACCTTTATAGCCTGCTGCAATATTGAAACCACCATTGATAGGGGCATAGCGTTTCTTACCTGTATTCTGAGTTAATGAAGCCGCATCAAACTTTTCTGTAGTTTCTTCCTTAGTAGTCTTATCTACATTTGCACCTGCTTTATACCACATAGGAGCTCCTGTTTCTCTGTTAAGACCAGCATAAATAGGACTATACAACATAACAGGGCTACCAACCACATAGGCAACACCAGTATTAGCAACTTCCCAACGGGTTTTGCCACCAAACAACTTTGTTACTGTTTGCTTGTTATAGTTGAATACAGCACCAGCATTTACATAATAATTCTTGCCACGTACAATGTCAACACCCAACTTTATATCAATACCACTATTACGAAGTGAACCTACATTAGAGGTTAAATTGCTGAAACCTGTTGTATATGCGTATGGTACAAGCATCAACATATCTGTAGTATTACGCAAATAGTATGAAATATCAAAGTCGAAACGATTCCAAAGACGACCCGTAAAGCCAACAGTAAATAACTTTTGCGTTTCCCATGTTAGCTCAGCATTCTGTGGCTGTGTATATAATAGCGATCCATTTTCATTATAGTTAACACCTGGAGTCATCAAGCCTAAAGACTCATAGTCGCCAATAGCAGCATTACCCTGTGTACCATAATCAATCTTGAAATTTAAATCATTAACCCATTTATATGGTTGCATAAACTTTTCCTTAGCAAGCTTCCACATAAAACCAACCGACCAAAACGTTGCATTACGATGGTTAGCACTGAAACGAGAAGAAGCATCGTTACGAATAGATAAGTCGACAAAGTAACGATCCTTCAAGTTGTAATTTAAACGACCAAAGAAAGAAAGAAACTTACTAGCAGTAGCTTCTTCTTTCATTGAGTAATTGGCTTGCTTACCATTTTGAAGATTCATCAATCCATCTACTATTTGACCTGTTGATAATGCATAATAATAATCGTAGTTATTTTTGATACCTTCCTGTCCACCAAGTATAGTGAAATGGTGAATAGAATTGATAGCAAAACTATACTCTATCGTATTTGTAATGGTGTGTGAGTATTGTAAAGCAGTACTCTTACCACGTGCGCCATTACCATTAGCAGGGATATAAGAAGGATAGGTCAGCCTGTTATCACGGGTATAACTCAAATCGGTACCTATACGAGACATAATCTTCAAATTCTTGATAGGCTCTATCTCAACATAAGTATTACCAACAACGCTATAACGCTCATAAACATCTGGACGCTTTGACATTATGTACTCAGGATTATAAAATCCAAAACCATAACGCTCTAAAGCATTGCCATCAGCATCAGTACTAGGAAACAATGGATTAAGCATATAAGAAAGACCACCTCCAGGATTATTTGAACTAGCTGAAGAGTCGCCCCAACTGCTATTCTTCTGACGCTTATCATAGGCAAGGTTTATATTAAACCCTGCACGTAACCAATCTTTTGGACGAGCATTGATATTAGTACGAACAGTATAACGATCATAGTAGTTGCCAATAGTGGTACCCTTCTGATGGAACTGGGATACGCTTGATAAATAAGAAACCTTATCACCACCACCTTCGAAGGTAATATCATTCTGTGTTTGAGGATTATTAAATTGCTGGAACACTTCATACCATTTCGTATTATAACGATAACCATTGCTATCATAACGCTTATTAAGAATTGCTTCTGACATCAAACCTGAAGTTTTCCAAAAGTCATAAAGTTCATCACCACTCATAAAGTCTTCATAGAAAGCCTTATTAGCAAGTGTATTCCAACCAAATTGAGAACGAACAGTTACTGTTGCTTTAGAATTAAAGCCACCATTCTTAGTGGTAATATAGATAACACCATTGGCTGCACGAGAACCATAAATAGATGTTGAAGAAGCATCTTTAAGAATAGTTACACTCTTAAAATCATTAGGATTCATAGCCATCACACTTCTACTAGTTGTTGGAATACCATCTACAACATATAAAGGTGTAGAACTACTACCTAAAGAACCTATACCATGAAGAGATAAAGAGGTTGCATTATCGCCCGCTACACCTGAAGAACTCAAGACAGAAAGACCAGCCACCTGACCTTGTAAAGCATCGAGTACTGAAGCAGAAGGAGCATTCTTGATTTTATCTGAATTGACAGTTGCGACAGAACCTGTTAAACTACCTATCTTCTTAGCAGAGCCATAACCAACGACAACGACTTCTTCAAGATTTTTACTATCAGGTTTAAGGGTTATATTCATACCACTAGAGGCTGCAAGAGTTTGAGTTATCATACCTACGTATGAAATAACAACCTTTGTTTCTCCTGCAGGCAAGTCGAAAGAAAACTTACCATCAAGGTCTGTTGTTGTACCTACTGATGATCCTGCAGCTTTAACAGCGGCACCAATAACAGGCAGACCGTCTTCGCTAGAGATAACAGTTCCAGAGACATTTTTCTGTGCTAACGCCGTTCCTATCAGCAGGAAGAGAGTAGCAAAAAGCAGTGTGAGTCTTTTTTTCATAAAATCTCGTTTGTTAAAATAATAAATAATGTTATGTTTTGAATGGTGGATAAACAACATTTTCATAAGTGGAAATCCACCCATGAAACTTAGATATTAGAACTAAAAAGCAGGAAAAAACAATACTTCACTAGAAAGGAATAACATCCTTCTCTTTGTTTTTATTTTAGATTATTAAGTATGCTTACCAATGCTATTCCTAAATACCTTTTATTGTTACCCAAAATACAATTTTCACTTTTAATAGTTGCAAAATTAGAAATAACTTCGGTTTGCAAGAAAAAATATTATAAAAACTTTTTCACTTTAACACTTTATGTAGCAAAAAATGTAATTTATGAGTATAACTATAGTCTAAAAATGACAATATTACAAATAAAAGCACAATATATTCATTGATATGTGGTTGTTAGTATAACGCTACCTACTTGTTGGAAAATACAAGATAATATAACAAAAAATGAGAGTGTGCCATAATAAACACACTCCCATTATTATAAATCAGCTTTAAAGATATTCCTTTTAGCTCATTATGGTCAATCCTACATTAAAGAGGATTTTGCTTTATCAAGCCTGGGTTAACTTTTATTTCATCATAAGGAATAGCAAACTGCCAATTCTTATCTTCCACTGTTGTAGGAACATTGGCAACATTATCACCTGTATTGCGCTTAATAGCCGTCTGCTGAGCATCTCCAGTAAGATGCTTTGTAATATTAGATGCTTTTGCACGATTAATGATAATGCCTAAACGCTTGATATCAAAGAAACGCTGTCCTTCCATCCACAAATCGATACGTTTGTTGTCCATAATCTGGTCGATAAGTTCCTGACCAGATGCTTCTGTTTTGAAGTTTTCTTGACGAGTAACCATTATCTTTGTAAGCGTTTCACGAGCCTTAACCTCTTCCCCCATACGAGCCTCAGCTTCAGCCTTAATATAGTACAACTCTGCAAGACGCATAATCAACAAGTCTCCCATACTATTGTTGTTAGCTTGCGATTTGAACTTAATAGATTGCCCAGTCTTTTCCCACTTACCATTTTTAGGAAAATATTCTGAATAAGCATCCTTAGGAATATTAGGAACAGTATCTAGCCGAACTACTTTTTTTCCGTCAATAGTTGTCTCCTTCTTCTCTACACAAACCCACCAATTACGTCGAACATCGGTTTTATCCATCTTGTCATAAATATCGCGATTAACAGCAAAACGGAAACCAGAGTTGTAACCTTCAAAGTTGTATGAATAGTCTGCATAGAAGCTAAAATAACTATTATCTTGATCAGAAGCCTGCTTGTAAGCCCAAATCCACTCACTATTAGCCCAATTATTGCAACCGTCAAGAAGATCTTTACCCTTTGCTAAGGTAATATTAGTCGCGGTAGCATTATTTATAGCTTCTTCAGCATGCTTAGCAGCACTAGCCCAATCAGACTTACAAAGATCTATGCGAGCAGCAAGACCTAAAGCAGCTACATAAGAAATTTGATTCTTAGAGTCGATTACAGGAGCGTTCTTTAGGTGTTCAAGAGCCTTTGCCATATCTGAATCTATCTGCTTATAAACTTCTGCTACAGTAGCACGTGCTTGTGGCTTAATATTATCTTTATCAAGACGCAATGGTACACCAAGATTAGCATTAGCATCACCCTTTACATAACGCTTACCAAAGCATTGGATCAACATGTGATAACTCATAGCTCTAAAAGCATAGCCTTGACCTAAAAGATTATCTTTCTGATCTTTTGGGAGACTAGTATTAGCCTCTGCCTTATCAATCAAAAGGTTAGCATGAGCAATAATGGTATAATACATATCCCATACACGCCAATTGAGATCACCATAAGGATTATTGTGATCTTGATAGCGATAGACAGACATAAAGTAGGCTGGCATGGTATTGATCATATCACCACCCATTATATCAAGCTGAACCCCAACACTTCTGTGTCCCGCTCCAAAAAAGTGTGCACCAGTATCCCCCCAATCATACTGATACATCATATTGTGAAGACCATTAAGGATACCTTGCATTCCACTAGGATCCTTGCTTATTTGATCCTCGCTCAGAGCACTAGTTGAAACAGTATCAAGGAAATCGCTAGAACATGAAGAAAATCCTAGCGTGAGAACCGCAGCTCCCATCATTGATAAAAATATTTTTTTCATATTGTCTTTTCTTTAGAATGTTAGAGATAAAGTAGCTGTAACGGTACGATTATATGCATAACCAGCAGCACCAGGAACACCTGAGTATTGCCCCATTGGGTTCATACCCTTACGAGCTGAAACTAAGAACAAGTTTTCTGCTGCAACGCTGATACGACCACTCTTAAGATAGATACTTCTCATCCAAGAAGCTGGCAAAACATAACCAAGGCTAATGTTCTTAAGCATCAAAGCAGAACTTGAAATTAGGAAACGATCGCTCATAATACCATCATACATACCTCCTTGACCAGCATCAAGACGTGGAATATTAGTGTTCTCGCCTTTTTGCTTCCAAGCATTGAGCATATCTACGTGCATAGCACGACCAGCCTTAAGCCTACGACCCATCAAACCTGCATAGCCAGAATCGTATGTCTTACCACCTAGCTGATAAGCAAAGTTGATGCCTAATTCAAATCCTTTCCATGTAAGTGTAGTACCAAAACCACCATATAAGTCAGGAATAGATGTTCCACAGAAATGTTTCTTAGCTTTTTGTCCATCTTTCGTCAATGTAGCCTTTTCGCCTTCTGTACCTAATGGCTTAGCATCTGGATATAGTTCAGTGTCTAAACGATACATTGCAATACCATCATCAGGATCTACACCAACAAACTCATTGAGATAGTAGTCATAGATACTCTTACCTTCTAGGTATTTGTGATAGGCAAGCTCTATACCTTTTTCACGGTTATCTTCTGGTAATCTAACAATTTTATTTCTATAATGAGTTCCATTAACATTTACTTTCCAAGAGAAATCTGGGCGATTAATAATGAGTGCATTTACATTAAACTCAAAACCAAGGTTGCGCACCTTACCAATATTACGATCTTGTGAACCTATACCAGTAGACATAGGAAGAGGATAAGGGAAGATAAGATCCTTAGACTCCTTATTAAAGAATTCAAATGTACCTGTGATACGACGAAGTATGCTAAATTCGAGAGCCAAGTCCATACTAGTTTGTGCCTCCCAACGGATAGAAGGATCTGCATAGGTATAAAGTCTTAAACCACCACCATAAAGGTTGTTGCTACCAAAACCATATAAAGTTTGATATGCATAATAACTGCTTACACCATCATTACCTGTCTGACCGATAGAAACTCTGATCTTCAAATCATCCAACCACTTTGACGCACCAGCCATAAACTTTTCACGAGCGATGTGCCAACCAGCACCTACTGCCCAGAATGTACCCCAACGATTGTCTGGATGGAAACGAGAGGTACCATCACGACGAATAGAAGCTGAGAAATTATATTTATCCATCCAATCCCAGTTTAAACGTGCAAAGTAACCTTCCTTACGATACTTATCTGTATAAGAACTAAGACCAGTAATATTTGTCAAATTAGGAAATTCATCAATACCTAATACTAACATATTCTTCTTCTCACCACTAAGACTTTCATCATGTAACTTGTATGACTCATGACCCAACAAAGCTGTAATCTCGTGGTTGCCAAACTTCTTAGAGTATTCCAACAATTGATTGAAAGTTAAAGCACTTGTTGCAAAATCTTCAATGGAAAGCATACCAGCAGGCTGGTCGCCCATAATATTATTATATCTTCGCTTGTTTTTAGAATTAGTCAAGTCGTAAGCTACGTTCAACATTAATTTCAACTCTGGAAGAATATGAATAGTTGCATTACCACGAGAATTCAACATATCGCGAGTTGTTGTAGAATGGTCTAACTCACCCTCGTAAACAGGATTAAAGCGATCATTGTATGGACGACCATTGCTATAATCGAATATAGGTTGCCCTGTAATAGGATCCAAAACATATTCACCTGTTCCTGCATTATGAGCATGAATAGGATAGAAAGGAGCAATTCCTTGTAAGAAAGCAAAAGAGTTAGCAGAGTAGTTACCACTAGCCATCTTAGGAGCTGTATTTACAGCATGAGCAAATGAGATATTACCTCCTAAATCGAGGAACTTATTTACCTTGTAATCAAGGTTCAAACGAGCTGACGTACGCTCATATTCTGTATTTTTTCGATAACCTTGCTCTGTGATATGCCCTAAAGACATAAATGTATTAATCTTATCATTGCTGT
The DNA here is from genome assembly GCF_000262545.1 of Prevotella bivia DSM 20514. GTDB lineage: Bacteria > Bacteroidota > Bacteroidia > Bacteroidales > Bacteroidaceae > Prevotella > Prevotella bivia. The sequence goes on from NZ_JH660660.1 coordinate 636,886, forward strand.
AAGATCCACTTAGGTTATACTCACCACGATAGCCAGTACGGAACAATGCCTTTTCCCAATCCAAGTCATCACCCCATCTTAATCCAGTAATCTCAGGATTAAGTTTGCCATCACGACCTACAATCATAGGTACTCCATCTACCCATTGGGTTTGATCTGTTGATGTTCCTAAACTTTTAGTTGCAGCATCAAAGGTTAGACCTGTTTTGATACCAGCAAAAGGCTGATATCTATCAAGGCGCAAATCGTCATACATCTCGTAGTTAGCCCACAAAGCAGCCTGTTCTTTTGATTCACCATACTCATAAATATACTGATTGTACCACTGTTGCCACATCAATGGGAAATATTCATTGACACCAACTGTTTCATAAGGTTGCTGCCCACGATTAGAAATACCCTGACTTGTTGTAAAGGTAAATGTAGGTTCAGCACTATTGCGCTTACCTGACTTTGTGGTAATCAAAACAACACCATTACCAGCAGAAGAACCATAAAGTGCTGTAGAAGCTGCATCTTTCAAAATAGACATACTTTCGATATCAGCAGGGTTGATATCTGCAAGGCTACCATTGTAAACAGATCCATCAACAACAAACAAAGGTGCGCTAGAGGCATTGATAGAACCAAAGCCACGAATCATAATACTAGCCGAAGAACCAGGCTGTCCCAAAGAAGTAGTTACCTGTACACCAGGAGCAGCACCAGCAAGAGCATTGGTTACGTTGGTTACAGGGCGATTTTCTAATTGTTTAGAAGAAATACTTGCTTGCGCTCCAACGAGTGACTGCTTCTTTGCAGTACCATAAGCCACAACAACTACTTCGTCAAGGTTTTTGTTGTCTGCTTTAAGGGTAATCTTCATACCAGTACCACCAACCAAAGTTTGGCTAACCATACCAACGTATGAAACAACAATCTTTGTTTCACCTGCAGGTAATTCAAAAGAGAACTTTCCATCAATGTCTGTCTGAGTACCAACAGAAGCTCCTAAGGCTTTAACAGCAGCACCAATAATGGGCTGACCATCATCGCTTGAGATTACAGTACCAGAGACATTCTTTTGTGCTAACGCTGTTCCTACCATAAGGAAAAGCGAGACCAATAGTAATGTGATTTTTCTTTTCATAAAATCTCTAGGTTTAAAATTAAATTATTTTGTTTAGTTGTTTTGCCTTTGTAAAGGAGTAATCTAAAAAGGTTCTCCTTCTCTCAATATATGAGTTAATCTCAGACTTTCTATTGAAATTTCATTCATATATAGAAAGAAAAGAAAATACTTATTTTTTTAACTGAAAAACGTGTATTGATTATAGTTTTCAAGTTTAGTAATATTTTGGATACGAAAATAATTATTAATTAGCAAACTACAAAGTTTTCTACATAATAATTTAAGAAATTTAACCATTACCTTAAAAATGTTTATCTTTTACTTCTTAGCGTTTTAAATACCAAAAGCAACTTTTATATGTATATTATTAAGCAAAATGACTAGTTTTATATTAAAATATATAGCAACATATAATACCAAGAAGGTTATTTGTGATCACAAAAAAGGGATGTGCGTTTGCACATCCCTCTATACTATAGCGAATTATGATTAGTGATTTGCAGTGGTATCCCACCAAACTCTAGTTGTTACCTTATCTTCACCTTGTAGCTGAATGGCTGCTTTATAGTTATCCATATTAGCTTCATAATCATCAGTCTTCTGAGACAAACGTTCTGGAATAACAGACAACGTAACAGAGCCTGCATCGCCAACCTTCAACTCTGGATAGTTGAAACGACGCCAATCACACCATGACTGTGTAGCATCCATCATAAAGTTACCTAACCAACGCTGCATTACAATCTTATGCAAATCATCCACAGATTTATCACCTGCTAACTTAACACCATCTTGTTCTAAGTAAGTTGATACTGTCCGATTTGCTTGCAATAAACCAGCTGTTGCTGCAGAAAGCCCTGTTGTAGGAAGGTTTTTAATATCATAATATTCAAATGATTTCTTAATAGATTCCTCATACAAAGTTTTATAGTCAGCAGCTATCCATCCACGATATGCAGCTTCTGCCTCAAGTGAAAGAATATAAGTAGGAGAAATTACACAGAAACTTGCATTTTGCGTTTTGAAGCGTTTTGCAAACTCAGAGAACACTTCAGTATCTTGAGGTATCTGTGCATTTGTATGCCCCCATACCCAGCCATTAAAATCTCCAGCTTTATTAGGAGTAGCATAAGCTATAACACGAGGATCTTTCAATGCTAACAAATTATTGATAAGCGTACTAGAAGGAGCATAATCCACACGACCATCTACATAGATATTGATATAAAGAGGATTAGCTGCTGCATCTTCTTGTAAATATGGACGGATCATAGCATCTTCATTCGCTACAATACCACCATCATTGTATGCTTTCAAAAAGCGAGTCTTACCTGTTGCCTCATCAACATCTGATAACTTGATAGCCATCATCATACGAATAGAAGCATTTAGCTTCTTCCACTTATTGATATCGCCACGATAGATAACATCATATCTACTGCTTAGATTACCATCTTCAAACATCGCATAAACCTCGTTTAGCTCTGTATCAAGTGTTGTATAAATATCTTTTACAGTATCGTATTTAGGCTTAGTATTACCTTCAGACTTAGCTTTAAAGGCATCTGAGTATGGCATAGAACCATAAGTATCAGCAAGATGCATCATATAGAAAGCCTTTAATGTTGTTGCGACTGCTATCTGATTTTTATTACTTGAACTCAAATTCTTCACAGAACTTAAATTTTTCTGTGCAGGATCCTTATTCATGTTGATAATGCTAACACAGTTTTGCATAGCAATACGATAAATAGTACTAGATGTACCATTCAATATACCAAACTTTGTTTGCTGTACATTCTTACGCTCTGAAATATACTGAGCATACAAAGCTGCGTATGGGTTATAGTTACCACTCCAATTAAAGTAACCACCATACTGCTCAGCACCAAGAAGCAAATATCGTGTATCAGGAACAGATATATTGTTTGGAGAGCTATTGATATCGCCAAAGTCACCACAGCCTGCTAATCCTAGAACACAAGCTGCCAATATTGTTAATTTAAATGATTTTCTCATGATCTTTATCGTTTTAATTATTGAACGAAACGAAATTATTAGAGGGTTAGCTTAACTGTGCAACCAAAAGATCGAGAACTCATAGCCTGTCCTCGTTCCAAACAGCCAGCGTAAGCATTACCAACTTCAGATGCATCTACATTAGGCATAGCTGAATAGATTAGCCATGGGTTCTGTGCCACCAAAGAAATTGAAGCTTGCTTAATAATCTTGGTTTTAGCCAACAATGTCTTAGGAAATTCATAAGAAAGAGATATTTCACGCATCTTTACATATGAAGCATCGTATACGTATGGAGACCATAGCGCACCTTTCAACTGCTCGAAATAAACATTAGCATTTACATAGCTCTCAACAGGTGTATATACTGGTTTTTCAGCAGTACCTGTATTATAAACGCCCTTAACAAGAATACCACCATTGTCCTTTAAAGCACCACGAATGTCGCCACCACGGTCGTTTTTACCAGCAGTAGACTCAAGCATACCAGAAAATTCACCAAACATATTCGTTGTAGAAGCTATTTTACCACCTACCTGGAAGTCTAAAGACATACTTAGGGTTAGGTTCTTCCAACGTAGAGAAGTTCCAAAACCACCAGTAAGATCAGGCTGAACATTACCTAGATAGTTCATAGCATTCTTATCTTGTACAGGAAGGTATTCACCATTCTTTTCTGCTGAAGCACCAGACAACTTGCGCATAATGATATTACCATCAGGATCGCGCTTCCAATCTGAGCCATAAAGCGTACCAACAGGTTTTCCAACCTCTGCAAATTGATACAATGTTGTACTATAACCATACCAGAACAAACGATAACGATCAACACCGTCAGAAAGTTCAATTAATTTATTACTGTTGTGAGCAATATTGCCAGTAAGTTCCCATGACCAATTCTTTGTTTCGATAGGACGCCCACCAATCATTACTTCAATACCTTGATTGCGGATTTGACCAGCATTCATTGTATTTGAGTTAAAACCACTAGCAGGAGTAATATTCAAATTAATAATCTGATTTTTGGTATTACGGCTATAGTAGTTGATATCACCCCATAAACGATTTTTAAACATACGGAATTCTGTACCAACTTCGTAAGATGTAGAAATAGTAGGTTTGATATTAGGATTACGCAATACTTTCTGATTGATCATATAGCCTGTAGCACCAAATTTCTTAATATCATACATATCATACAAAGAGTAAGGATTCAAAGTACTACCTACCTGTGCTAAAGATGCACGAAGTTTCCAGAAAGTTAAGACGTTATTCTTAGGAAGAATGTTACTCATCAATACCGTAGCAGATGCACCCCCATAGAAGTAATTATTCTTATCCTTAGGAAGACGAGAATCCCAATCATTACGAGCAGATAGTTCTAGGAAGTAAGTATCATCCAAACCTAAAGTTGTATTAGCATACAAGCTCTGTGTACGATAACTACTCTTTGTATTCTCTGCCATAGGTTTACCAACTGAAGCACTCATATTATAGAAATTATCCACAAGAAGTCCATCTGTTGTATACCCATAAAGCTTTTCAAAATGATAGTAACGAGATTCTACAAAACCTGCTATGTTCCAAGTCAAACGCTTGTTCAAGAAATCAGTATTATAAGCAATGCTACCTATAGTAGAAATATCATTAAGTGTGTTTTGTGTTTCTTTAAAACCAGATGTCATTGCAACAAAACCCATAGCGGTTTTAAGCTCACCTCTATAACTACGGATATTACCATTTACAGCCAATCCCACCTTTAAATTTTTTAAAATGTCGTAAGTAGCTGCTGCACGGAACACATTCCACTGGTATATATCATATGCGTTACGATTATCAAACACTGCGAATGGATTGTTGTGGAAAGCTGGAGTAAAGTTATAACGATTATTGATATTCCAAGAACGGAAAGAACCATCAGGGCGAAGATAATCTTTCATCATATTAATATCCACATTGGTGTTAAACCACTGTGTCATACTAGGAAACATTGCACCGTCTCCTTCATTGTAAGCTTCTACAGCAGCATTATGTGTCTTACTATAAGTGTACTTGAAGTCAAGATCAACATTTAAGTGATCCAAAGGCTTGAAACTTGTACGAACAGAGAGGAAACGCTTTGCAGCATCGCTATTAGGAATAATACCTTTGTTAGAAGTATTAGTAAAAGAAATACGAGACATATAATCCTTTCCAGCCTTTGCAAAAGCAACGTTAGTTGTGTTGACCATACCAGTGCGGAGCAAATGGTTCATATTATCCTCACCTGGAGATTCCCAACGAGCAGTTTGGAGATAATAAGGACTTGTAGAGTCCCAAGCATAGTAAGGAATATATTCCTCGCCATCATACTTAGCTCCCCAACTCTCATCATAAGCATAGTCATAGAAGCGCTTACCGTCTAAAACTTTCCATTCTGCAGGATCGGTAGCAGGATTAAAAGTATAGGTACTCATACCATAACCACCACCATATTCTTGTTGCATCTTATAGTGATTGTAAGGCTTATTAAAGATGATAGTATGACTGATATCAATTTGCTGATTACCGCTAGAAATACCCTTAGTAGTAATAATAACAGCACCATTATCACCTTGTGATCCATAAAGAGCAGTAGCAGCAGGTCCCTTTAAAACATTAAGAGAAGCAACATCATCCATATTGATCATATTTTTATTAGTAATAACACCATCTACAACATAGATAGGTTCACTACCAGCAGGAGTCAGCGTTGTAGTACCACGAAGAACAATAGCACCAGCATCAAAAGTTGCACCAGAAGCACCATAGAAACGTGCACCAGACACCTTACCAGCCAAAGCGTTACCTACATCAGTAACACGAGTGGTCTGCAGCTTGTCGGCTTTAATCTCCTGAGTAGAATAACCTAGAGACTTTTGCTTACGAGTAATACCCATAGCGGTTACTACGACTTCGTCAAGCTGCTTGTTATCACGTTTTAATGTGATTTTCATATTACTAGCAGCAGCCACTGTTTGTGTTTGCATCCCTACATAGGAAACTACGATTTTAGTTTCACCTGCAGGAAGTGTGAATGAGAACTTTCCGTCAATGTCGGTCTGTACACCAACCGTTGCTCCTACAGCCTTAACGGAAGCACCAATAATTGGTTCCCCATCATCTGCAGAGACAACAGTACCAGAAATGTTCTTTTGTGCCAGTGCGGCTCCCACAAAGAGGAACAGTCCAGCTAAAAGCATTGTTAGTCTTCTTTTCATAAAATCTCTCATTTAGAATTAATAATGAATGTTATGCTCTAAAATACTAAAGCTAACAAAATCGTTGTACTTGTATGACGATTTCTATCAGTAGCCATAATGATCATACATTAAACAAGGACTTACGTGTCCATAATGTATAAGATTTCCTAATCGTCTAATAAAATGTAACCACTATAAGTAAAAATGAATAACAAATGTAATTACACATATCAGCAGCATCAATACTTCTATTTGCCTTTGAAAGACATTTATTAATATTCTACACTACAAAAATATGAATTTAAAATATAATTTCAAAGAAATATAAATAAAAAATTAGAATTTAACATTTAGGATGTTTAATAAATCACGCTACAAAGCAATCAAAATACACTATAAAACACAATATATCAACATTTTATATATAAAAAAAACAAAGTAATAAACATTATACTACATTCTTATTACTATTTTAGCCTATAAGAAATTATCAAAAAGATAATAAAAAGACCATAACAGGTAACAATATGACAACACAAGAATAATGAATTATTGATTTTACTAAGCAAAGTTAAATTGTGTTCCTACACAAACTATCAAACCGTAACTTACTAATAACTAGATACAAATAAGAGAAGTATGTCTTTTCTAAACACACTTCTCCTATATAGTCGGGATGACCAGAGTCGAACTGGCGACCCCTACGTCCCGAACGTAGTGCGCTACCAACTGCGCTACATCCCGAATTGGCTAGCAAAGGTAGGAATAAGAATTGAGAACTGAAAATTTTATCCTATTGAAAATTGAGAATCTTACCCAATTGATAATTGAGAATTACTCGTCCATAACAAACATATATAAGGACGGGTAATTCTCAACACTCTACTTTCAATGCTCAATTAAAAACACACATACGGCTCAAGGCGCAATAATGCTTCTTCTGGGAAATCTTTGAGCAAACGAAGCTGAGAAAGAGAAGTGAGCTTACCTTTCAAACGACGATAATCGCAAATAGCCCGAGCTTGATAAAAATTAATATAAGGATGTTTACGTAGTTGAGAAAGTGTGAGCATATTAAGATTAAGTTTCGTTGTATGCCATCCTTTTATATCAAAGTAGGGTAAAGCCTCTTCTGGGAAACCTTCTATTTCCTTTAATTGTCCTACAGCAACATAGCCCCCCAGACGCTTGCCGTATGCGACAATAGCTTTAGCCCATCCCGATCCGATGCCAGGCACCTTCTTTAACACAGTAGTATCGGCTGTGGCAAGATTGATTTTCTGCCCCACTTGCAACTTAATGGGATAACGCACCGTATCACGATCATACTCCTTATAAGCACGATACTTATCATTTGCCTTAAAAGTCTCAAAGGCTTCTCTAGCTTGTTGTTGCCGCTCTGCCCTACGTTCTTGATATGCTCTCACCGAAGCAAGTGTAGAAGCTGGTAAGAAGTCGTCGCTAATCTTTATATAAGGTGCAAGCTCTTGGTACTGTTTACGTGTCATACCATAGAGACGAGCAAACTCCTCTGGAGCATGATACACCCCACCCTTTGCACGGTATTTATAAATATTTCTAATTTGATAAGGCGCTAATCCTAATTGGCGCAGCGTAGCACTATCGGCTGTATTTGGATCAAAAGAAAAATGCTTGGTAGACATTTCTTCTAACCTCTCTCTGTCATTTTCCTTAGGAGATACTCCAATACTCGAAGAAGAAAGATTGTCTATAGAATCACCCATCAATACATCAGAAGTATTCGAGAAGCCATTCCCCACAAAATAAACGATAGCCCCTATCAGTAAGAACAAGGCTACTAAGAAAATAACAGCTCTACGATCGGAACGATGAAGATAGAAAAAGGATTTTAAATTCATAGCTATTCCCTCTTACCGATACTCCTCTTCCAATGTGTCTCGCCACAGTTTAAAGGGATAACGGCGCATGTGTGCGTTATAAAAGCGCCCATCACCAGTAACCTCTATGCCTAGAAATGCAGGGCGGTCAAATTGTTCAGCTTCGCTAGATAGCTCCACTTCAGCCATCACCAATCCTTCATTTTCTCCATGAAATTCGTCCACTTCAAAGGTATGTCCAGCATAATCTATTAAGTAACGATGCTTATCTATTATGCCTGCCTCGCACAGAAGTAATAGGTTCTTTGCCTCTTCAAGCGTAACTTCTTTCTCAAATTCATAACGCGACAAGCCTCCATTGCGCGAAGGTCCCTTAATAGTAAGGTAAGCTTTTTCATCACGAACCCGTACCCGCACGGTGTTTACCGCAGCAAAGTAGCCCTGCTGTATATGGCTACAGCTATGAGCAAGTATTTTCCAATTACTCTTTTTGTGAACCAAGAATTTGCGTTCTATCTCTAATCCGCTCATTCGTCTGTAATAAAACCATTTATCCAAAAGCCACCACTAAGGTAATAATACCTAAGACAAGTAGTGCAATAGCAATACCTGTAATCACTTTCTTACCTTGCTTCTCTTGTTGTTCAGCGCGTGCTTTGCGCTTTAATGATTTAGAATTGTTCATAGCTACATGGTTTAAAAGATTGTTGCTTTATATGTTCTGCTCTTCTGTTGGAAATTCCATCAGATAGGCTTTAATAAATCCATCTAATTTGCCATTCATCACACTATCTACATCCGATGTTTGATAATTGGTACGATGATCCTTTACACGGCGATCGTCGAACACATAACTACGTATCTGACTACCCCATTCTATCTTCTTTTTAGCCGCTTCTACCTTAGCTTGTGCCTCCATACGCTTCTTCATCGCACGGTCATAGAGCTGCGATTTCAGCAACTGCATAGCCTTTGCACGGTTCTTAGGCTGATCGCGCGTTTCGGTATTCTCGATCAAGATTTCCTCTTGCTCACCTGTATCAGGATCCTCATATTGATAACGCAAGCGTACACCCGACTCTACTTTATTCACGTTCTGCCCACCAGCACCACTCGATCGGAACGTATCCCAACTCACACGAGCAGGATCAACATATACCTCTATCGTGTCGTCTACAAGTGGAGTAACAAAGACAGAAGCAAAGCTAGTCATTCGCTTACCTTGGGCATTAAACGGACTCACACGCACCAAACGGTGCACGCCATTTTCACTCTTCAAGTATCCAAACGCATACTCTCCCCCCTCAAACTTCATTGTAACGCTCTTTATTCCAGCCTCATCACCCACTTGAATATCAGAGATTGTTACCTTATAGCCATGAGCTTCGCCCCAACGCATATACATACGCATAAGCATATCAGCCCAATCTTGACTTTCTGTACCACCTGCACCAGAATTAATTTTCATCACACACTCCATCGGATCTTCTTGCTGACGGAGCATATTCTTTAATTCTAAATCCTCGATAGTTGCCACCACTTTATTATATATAGCATCTACCTCTTCCTCTGTAACGAGTTCATCTTTATAGAAGTCGAAAGCCAACTGCAATTCTTCCGCCTGAGCACGTGCCTTATCATAGCCCTTCACCCATCTTTCTATCTCCTTCACCTTTTTCATCTGCTCGCGAGCACGATCGGGGTCTTCCCAAAAGTCGGGAGCTTGGGTTCTAAGTTGCTCTTCTTCAAATTCGATACGTTTCTGTTCAATACCTAAATAATGGTAGAGTGCATCAGTACGTGAGAGAATATCTTTAAGTTGGTCGGCTGTTATCATACTTTTATATTATCGAGGAGTCCGATGGGGGGGGGTTATTCTATAGAAGGCAGTTGAGTTGTAAGGTCTGGCTCTTCGTACATTGCGTTAATGGTGTCAGCATAATTCTTTACCACCACAGAGCGTTTTAGCTTCAAAGTGTTTGTAAGTTCGCCACTTTCCATTGAGAAATGGTGAGCCAACAAGGTAAAACGCTTAATTTGCTCATATTGTGCCAAGTGTTGCTGAAGGGTTTCGATACGATCTTTCATCATTTCGTTTACACGCTCATTAGCACACAGTTCCTCTCTGTCGGCAAAACTAATATTATGATCCTTTGCCCACTTTTCCAATAAGCCAAACTCTGGCACTATTAAGGCAGACACAAACTTACGCTGATCAGCAATAATAGCTACCTGTTCCACAAACTTGTCTACCAAGAGCATCGATTCCACCATTTGTGGAGCAATGTACTTACCATTTGAGGTCTTAAACAAGTCCTTAATACGTTCAGTTAAGTATAACTCTCCGTCCTTCATATATCCTGCATCGCCTGTATGGAAGAAACCTTCTTTATCGTATGCAGAAGCATTAATAGCATCACGGTGATAATAACCAGGTGTGATGGTAGGACCTTTCAGCAACACTTCGTTATCCTTACCTATTTTTATTTCAATACCACTGATAGGACGTCCCACAGAACCTATGGTATAAGCCTTACCTTTATGATCGCAACTTACAGTGGCAAGGCTTTCTGTTAAGCCATAGCCCACGAGCATATCAAGCCCAATACTGTGGACAAACTCCTCTACCTCTGGCGAAACATAAGCACCTGCTGTTGGGAAAATATTCGGATGGATAAGTCCTAGTTGTTTGCGCACGAGGTTCAAGATAGTACTGTTATAAAATCTATATTTCAGTTCTAGTCCCAATGGCACACGTTTACCCCTTGATTTGTAAAAAACATTACGGCGACGACCTACCATTAATGCGTTGTAGAACACTTTGCGCTGTAAGAAGCTAGTATTATCCATGCGGTCTTTTACTGCAATGTAAACTTTCTCCCAAAAGCGTGGCACTGCTGCCATACTTGTAGGATTTGTTTCACGCATAGAGCGCTGTATCTCTTTAGGATCAGTATTTACAATGAGTTCTGCACCAAAAGTTAAAGCCAAATAAGACCATGCTCGCTCAAAGATATGGGTAAAAGGTAAGAAATTTATAACCCTATCTTTATCGGTTATAGGCACACACTTGCCATTAGCATCTATCGCTGCATCGTACATTTTGTTCGTCAAGATAACGCCTTTGCTGTCTCCAGTAGTACCGCTCGTGTATAATATGTTACAAATATCGTCCATAGCAACCTGTCCCCATAGATGTTCCACTTCCGATTGTCTTGGCAAGTTAGCACCTAGCTTCAAGAAATCTTCAAAATAAATAGCATTAGGATCATGTGTACTAATACGCACGTTTTTATTGAACACAATGATGCGCTCTAGCATTGGGCAAAGTGGGAAGATACGGTGCGCCTTATCATACTGCTCCTGCTCACCTACAAAAAGAAGCTTAATAGACGCATCTTGTATCATATATTGAATTTGCTGCTCCGAACTCGTAGCATAAAACGGAATGCTAATAGCACGAATACCGTATGCACCAAAGTCGGTATAAAGATATTCCACACAGTTTTGTGCAAACACACCTATGGTTTCTTGTGGCTTTACTTTTAGGTTAAGAAGTGCATTCGACACTTCTTTTACACGAGTAGAAAATTCACTCCAAACTACTGTCTTCCAATCTGATCCACCAAAGTCTTTGTAGGTCAATACTGGCTTATCGCCAAATTTCTTTGCCTGTTCGTGAATAAGAACAGCTAGGTGACATCTTGTTTGCATTGTATTATAGCGTTTATGTTGACACTTATTTTTAACTAAACTTCTGTGCTTAATGATAGTAAAACAACCATTAAATCAGTATCTAGCATTTGCAAAAATAAGCAATATCCGCCAAAACAAGAAATAAATTGCACAATAATTCCATTTTTGTTCAATTGTGCAATAACCTCGAATACCATAAAATGGTGATAAAAAAAATACGTTTTATGATGTCAAAGCTATGCTTTTAAATAGTAATAGGTTATTGTTCTTATGAAAAAAGATGATGTTTTATAATGAAAAATAATTTGTTTTTGATTTATTTTTAATTTATTTCCAAATCGTTTTTAATTTATTTTTCTATTAAAAATAGATTATTTTTCAACATAATTATTACTTTTTTATCATCCAAAAGGTAAGTATTTGCTAAATGAAAGATAACCTATACTAGTTATTTTAGTGGACAAGTATTTCTCAAATCTCAACTCTCAACTCTCAATTCTCAACTCTCAATTAACCAAAGGAGGCTGCCTCCTCACGATAGAAGAAGCAGCCCCATATTTTGTTACAATAAGTTATCCGCAGAGAGGTTATCCGTAGATAATATTTCCGTCTTCGTCCATAAACTCTTCAAGACCTTTCTCATAAGTAGTCATGGCACGGAGGCTCATACCCACATTAGAGAAGCCACCATCGTGGTAAAGGTTCTGCATAGTAACCTTACGGGTAAGGTCGGAGAACATCACAATACAATAGTCGGCACAATCGGCAGCATCGGCATTACCAAGAGGCGACATACGATTAGCAAAGTCGAACAAACGATCCATACCCTTCACACCCGATCCTGCTGTTGTCATAGTAGGACTTTGAGAAATCGTATTGATACGCACATTGTGCTCACGACCGTAGATATAACCAAAGCTACGTGCTATACTTTCGAGCAATGCCTTAGCATCTGCCATATCGTTATAGCCGAAGAATGTACGTTGAGCTGCAACATAAGTCAATGCTAGAATAGAACCACCATCAGCAATAGCATTCAATTTCTTTGCACTTTGTATCATCTTGTGGAAGGATACAGCCGAGATGTCGAGTGTGGTATCGAGCATTTTGTAGTCTAAGTCGTCATAAGTGCGACGCTTACGAACATTAGGCGACATACCGATAGAGTGTAACACAAAGTCGATTTGACCGCCCAACACTTCCATAGAACGCTTGAATACGTTTTCAAGATCTTCTACACTAGTAGCATCAGCAGGAATAATTTCACAATGAAGCTTCTCTGCAAGATTGTTTACTGTACCCATACGCACAGCCATAGGCGTGTTAGAAAGGGTAATTGTTGCACCTTCTTCAACGGCTCTCTCAGCCACTTTCCATGCTATTGAATGCTCATTGAGAGCTCCAAAGATAACACCCTTTTTACCTTTTAATAAGTTATAACTCATAATTTTATAATCTAGTTAATGGTGCAAAAGTACTTAAAAAAGTCGATATATAGAACAACGGTTTATAAAAAAGCCATATTTCATCTTTCAAGCCGCTCGGTTTGTTTACCTATGAAGTGGAATACTAAAAAACTATAGTATGAGTATAAATAAAGAATAAATTCAAGTACTCTTTATTCTTTTCCTCTCACTCCTATACCTAAATATTTGGATATTTTAATAGAATTTCCGACTTTTGCGAAACAGAAGCCTAAACAGCTATACGATGAAACGCTTTGCAATATACCTTATATATATATTCTTGTCGCTACCTATCAACGCTCAAACACAACCCACGTGGGAGCAATATCTTTACGATCTGGCACAAATAGATGGTGAAGGCAACTACACCAATGAAGCAACTTTAGAACTGTTGACCGATCTTGCCGAGCATCCCATTAATCTTAACACAGCTACCCGCGAGGACTTGGAGCGTATTCCTTTCTTGAATGCTATCCAAATAGAGGAGTTGCTGGCGTACGTTTATCAATATCATGGTATGGAAACATTGGGCGAGCTGGCAATGATAGAGTCGCTAGACGTTATCCGAAGGCAGCTTTTAGCCGTTTTCGTTTACGTGGAAAAAGTAGAAACAAAAGGCTTTCCATCGCTTAAAAACATTTTGAAATATGGTAAACATGAGGTTATGTTTACAGCGAAACTGCCACTTTACAACCGCAAAGGCGACCGCAATGGCTATTTAGGCTACAAATATCCACACTCGTTGCGCTATACTTTTCAGTATTCCGACTATGTAAAAGCGAGTTTGATCGGATCGCAAGATGCTGGTGAACCCTTTTTTTCAGATAAAAATAGCATAGGATATGATCATTATAGCTTCTACGTTTTGATAAAGAAGTTAGGCTTTTTAAAGACACTTGCCATAGGAAGATACAAAGTTTCGCTAGGGCAAGGGCTAGTTATCAACAACTCGTTTGGCTTTGGAAAACTTGCTATGTTACAAACTTTAGGTAGGCAATCGAACATTATCCGAGGACATTCCTCTCGTTCTTCCTACAACTATTTGCAAGGTGTGGCTGCTACGGTGGCACTGAACAAACATATTGACCTAACAGGATTTGTATCTTATCGCCACATTGACGCTACACTAAACAAAAAAGGGTATATCCAAACGGTGTTAGCATCGGGCTATCATCGCACCAAGACCGAGATGGCAAAAAAGAACAATGCTTCACAATTTGCATCAGGAGTTAATGCGAAATGGACGAATGGTGGCTTTCACATTGGTGTTTCAACCCTCTTTACAAGCTTTAACAAACCACTACAGCCCGAAACCAAACAAGCGTATAAACGCTATGCACCACAGGACAATAACTTTTGGAACGTAAGTGTGGATTATGGCTATCTATCGCACCGTTGGAACTTACAAGGGGAAACGGCAACAAACAATGCAGGTGGTATTGCTACTATGAACGCACTCTCATGGCGTGTTACTAACAGCCTAACTCTCCTCAGTGTGCAACGATATTATGGACATAAATACTACTCATTGTTTAGCCGAGGCTTTAGCAATAGTGGGCATATTCAGAATGAAAACGGCGTATTATTTGGGGCTACTTGGAACCCGCTGCGTGGACTATCCTTAATGGCTTACACCGATATTGTGCAGTTTTCGCACCCTAAATATGGTGCGCACATTGGTAGTAAAGCGTGGGATAGCTTTCTTTCTGCTATTTATACATACGGTAAAATTACGTTATCGGCATGTTATCGTTACAAAGTAACAGAGAAAGATGGGGCGAAGAAAAAGGGATTAATCCGTGATATTACGCAAAGAGACAGGCTCGCTTTTGCTTATATAGCTAACAAATGGAGCAGTAAAACACAAGCCGATCTTGTCATTAATGATTATAAAACACACAGTTTGGGCTATATGGTAAGCGAGAATTTCTCGTATATCCCATGCCAATGGCTATCTATGACTGCTACCATTGGGTACTTTCACACCGATAGTTACGCCTCTCGCATCTACACATACGAACGTGGTCCGCTCTATAGTTTTAACTTTCCGTCCTTTTATGGAGAGGGTATGCGCTATGCTTTCTTCGCTCGTGCTGCCATCAGAAAGAACCTTATTGGCATCGTCCGCCTATCTACCACTCAATACTTCGATCGCAACAGTATCTCCTCTAGCTATCAAAAGATTAATGCTTCTGCTATGACGGATATTGATATACAAGTGAGGTGGAAGTTCTAAGGCAAGAAATTAAAGGTTTTAAGAGGTATTAAGAAGTTTATGACAAATGTGGATAACTTTACAACAATAAAGCCATTACCCCATAAACAGCGGTAATGGCTTAAACTATTAAGAAAGAAATTTAGCAATTTCCCTTACTTGTCATAATCTTTAAGATCATATCATCGGTGCGACTCATTGCGTCTTTACCTATTGAAGTGAGGTTATGAATGGTTTTATCGACATCGTCTTCGATGATACCTTCTGCTGAAGAAACACACTTTCCCTCAATAGAAAGCATAGCAGAAAGCACTGCTGTAGATACCCCTGATGATATTTTGAGCGCACAACTAGGCTTTGCACCATCACAAATAATGCCCGTTAGGTTGGCTATCATGTTCTTAACAGCGTTACAAATATTATCAAAGTTGCCGCCCATAAGATAAGTAATACCACAACTAGAACCGATACTAGCCACAACACAGCCACAAAGTGCTGACAAACGACCCAAACTTTGCTTAATATAAATCACCGTTAAATGGCTCAAAGCTAAGGCACGCGTAAGCTCATCCTTTGTATTTTCATTCTCTTTAGCAAACACTACCACAGGATTTGTTGCACAAATACCTTGATTTCCAGACCCACTATTACTCATAACGGGTACCAATGCACCACCCATACGAGCATCGCAAGCCGATGCTGTCTTAGAAATAATATGTGAGAAAATAGAGTTTCCGAAGATACCACGACCTAGAGGACGCTCCATTAGCTTACCCAAGCAATGTCCATAGTTTTCCTTCAATGCCTCGGCTGCTGCACGCATATTATAGTGTTTAGACTCACGGATAAACTCAAGTTCCTCGATTGGAGAAGTAGTAGCAAAGTCATACACCATACGAAGGTTAAGCGTAAATTCCTCTTCTTCTGCCGTTTCGCTACTAGATGTTCTGTTATCATACAACGGTTTGCCGTCGACAGCCTCATAAACAAAGTTGGTATGCGAACCAGTGATTACAGATGTAGCTTGCTTCTCACCCGCTTTACACACCACTTCGATATAAAGTTTCTCGGTATTATTCTCCTTTAACTTTATATCTATTGTGCTATTCGCTATAAATTGTTTACCTGCTTCCAGACTTTCAGGGGTTAAATCCTTGATCACTTCTAGCTTATACTCCGATTTTCCGATAAGAGCACCAAGCGCAACGGCGATTGGCAATCCTATCATACCTGTACCCGGAATACCCACACCCATAGCATTTTTCAACATATTAGGCGACAAGAATACCTCTATAGCTTCAGGACGACACCCCAAAAGCTCGGTACTACGTGCGGTACAAAGGGCTACTGCCATTGGCTCTGTACATCCAATTGCAGGCACTACTTGTTGTTGAATAAGTTCAACGATTTGGTTTCTAATGTTTTTATCTAGCATTGCTTTATTGATAAAGATAACATTGCAAAGATAAATAAAAAAATAGAAAACGACAACTCTATCCTAATTTTAACCCTTTAGCTACTTTTTTAGTTACCATTAGAGGGAAAAACATAGGTATGTAAGCCCTGTTTTATTATACTTTTCTAAGCTCTTTCTTCAATGCTTGCATCTTCTTTCTACGTTCGATAGAAAACATATCACCATTGGCTTCTACATAGTCGTAATAGGTATATGCCTTTTCCATAAGCATAGCACGTAAGGGATTAGCACAATAGGACGTTTCTGCATAGAGCAGTTCTGCTACCATATTGATTTTTTCTAACTTCTCTTCACCCCAATTATCATTGGCATAGCAAAAGAGTTCGTCTACAGAACAATTACGAAGCAGTTCATAATCGCCCACATATTGCCGATAAAGATCCTTTAATTCTTCATCTTTACCCGCTTTATCCTTCTCTAAAAAGCGAGCAACTGCTGCTTGAAACTCCTCTATCAAGCGGAGAAAATAATCGCGTTGTATCATATTTTTGTTATTTTTCAGACATAATAAACAAGATTTCATGAGATAATAAAAGTCCAAAAACTAGGATCTTACCTTGTAAATCATATTAATCTTGTTGGGAATATTACGCTGTCAAAGCTTCGATATACTCATATAATTTGGCATAAAATGGGTGCTTTGTCATTGTTTCTGCATTACCCAATATGATGAGTTTCATACGAGCACGCGTGATCGCTACGTTCATTCTTCTTAAATCTTTTAAGAAACCTATCTGTCCTTCATCATTGGCACGCACCATAGAAATGAGGATCACATCGCGCTCTTGTCCTTGAAAACCATCTACAGTATTTACCGTAATAAGATGGCGATAGGGCTTAAAGAACTTGCGTTTGCGGATCAATTTCCGAAGATATTGCACCTGTGCACGGTATGGTGAGATCACCCCCACATCAATACTTTCGTCTAAGATGCGCTGTTTGCCTATCTTCGTAAAGTATTCTTGTAAGCTATTCAACGTGAGTTCCGCCTCGCCTTTATTGATACGTCCGAAGCTTTCGCCCACAAATTCCTCTTTAAAACTAACTTCGTCATCGCCAATATCCACCTTAGAAGTATCAAGCCAAAGCATAGGATGGTCGTAATCTAGAATGCTTCTATACCTAATTTGTGGTGCACTCTCTACTTCTCCATGATAAAACCAATCGGAAGAAAAGCGCATAATTTCCTCGTTCATACGGTATTGCACCTTCAATAACGTTACCACTTCTGGCTTATTCTCCACAATACGCTCCATTAACGTTTTGCCAAGTCCTGCTCGCATGGCTGCAATATTCTTGATCGTTGGTGGCAGTTGACAATGGTCGCCTGCAAAAACAACCCTACTAGCCCTACGTATTGGGATCCAGCAAGCAGCCTCTAAAGCCTGTGCAGCCTCATCAATAAAGAGTGTATCAAACTTCTGCCCTTCCATTATTCGGCTATTGGCACTCACCAATGTACATGCCACCACGCGCGCCTCACTAAACAACTCGCTATTGATGCGTATCTCTAACTCTGTAGCACGACTCTTCAAGCGATCTAGCTTTTCATGAAAACGCTCCAATCCTCGCTTTCTATTGCTTCGTAACTGTCGGATAGCCTTGCGCAAACTCCACAACTGTGGGTAATCGGAATGGGCTTCAAAACGACGTTCATAAGTGAAGCCTAACATCTTATCATTGACCCGTGTAGGATTGCCTATGCGAAGAACATTGATACCTCGATCCACAAGCTTTTCACTAATCCAATCAATAGCCATATTACTCTGCGCACAAACCAGCACTTGATTTTCGCGCATCAATGTTTCATTGATGGCTTCTACCAGCGTTGTTGTCTTACCAGTACCCGGAGGTCCGTGTACTACTGCTACATCTTTTGCCCACAATACTTCATTAACCGCCTTTTCTTGCGTAGGATTTAGCCACGGAAGTTTCAACGCATTGAACGAAAAACGCTCTGCCTTTTGGTGCGAATAAAACAAATCCCGCAGATAAGCGAGTCGGTTTCCTTTGGCTTTTATCACCCTATCAAGGGCTTCGAACATCATACGATAGCTCGTTTCGTCAAAACCTATTTGGCATCCTATAGCCTCCATAGAAGTTTGCAAGTCGAGGATAGGCGCATGATCTGGTACCGAAACCACCATTCTGTCACCATCTACAAACGACACCATACCCGTAAACGAATAGTAGCTTATCTGTAGTTTCCGCCCTGCTGTCCCACCCTTCTTATACTTAAAGAAGAGCAAAGGTCGCCCAAACTCGAAGTTATGCTCAATGTCAAGATCTTGTGTACGGAACACTTCCACACAAAGTTGGTTCAAACCATTGTAAAAACGCTTTCCCACACGTAAGGGATACCACGCATCACCCCGCTTTATTTTGCGCTGCATGCCCAACGCTTCCGTTTGTTTTCGGAACGTTTCCTTTTCCGAATAATACTCCATTTCTAGGAGCAACTTCTGTCCTTGTAGCACTTGTATGGGTAATTGTTGTTGCATAAATGCAAAGATAATAATTCTTTGGTGGAGATAAAAATAAACTTTACCATAGATAAAATAAATCTAAACATAACTATAAGATTTTGGTATATTAAATATTAATCTTACTTTTGCATTATATAAATATGTTATTTACAATATATTTGACTATGCACAAGCTGGAAATAATGCGTTTTCATTTATCAAATATGATAAGAATAGGCAAAAAATAGCTGTCGGTATTTGTGATTTTGGTATAGGCATTGTCAATTCTGTTCGCAATCATATCCCTAATATAGGCAATGACAAGAAGGCTTTAGAGAAAAGTATTGAAGTTAATTTTACGATTGCCTCTACGGAACATAATCGTGGCTGGGGGCTTGAAAATATTCTTAATAATTCAGATATTGTTAGAATATTCAGCGGTGAAGCTGTACTTATAAAGGTTGGAGAAAAGAAGAAAGTGCTAGGCACTAACATTAAATTCCCAGGCACACTTATCTATCTTGAGGTAGATATATTAAAGTTAGAAGATAATGATAGTGTAAATTTGGTCATAAAAGAATAAAATTATGTGTACAATAAATATAAATAACGTATTAGCGACCAAAAAGAATTTGCCAGATGACAGGAGTAGAACCTCTACCATCTATTTTCCTAAATATGTCATTAGGCAGAATTATTGAAGATTTTGGCGAAGAGGCTTTAAAAGGGAAACTCTCTTTTAAGAATATTACAAAAGCACAAGCAGAACGTGTAAAGGATTATCTGAATAGATTTGTTCCACTTAAAAAGTAATTTTATTTTTAATTCCTAAGAAAATAAAGGTATAATCAGCAGTATGGTATTTTGGTTATACCTTTCTTTATTTACTAAGGTAACACACATGAAGTTTACACTTTCACATCTTGACATTGGTTACCAACCACAGCACAACGTAATATCAGATATTAACGTTGAAGTGATAAGTGGTGGACTGACGTGTTTGATAGGTCCCAATGGTGTTGGAAAATCTACCTTACTAAAAACGCTATCGGGCTTTTTACCGAAATTAGGAGGCGAGATTTTACTGAACAAGCTAGACCTTTCACACCTATCCAACAAAGATTTGGCACGCAAAATTAGCGTAGTTCTCACCACAAAGCCCGATGTTCAGAATATCACAACAGAAGAAATGATAGGTTTGGGACGCTCCCCTTACACGGGTTTCTTCGGCACTTTGCGCAAGGAAGACGAAAAGGTAGTGAATGAGGTAATCGAAACTGTAGGCATAACAAGTCTGAAAGGTAGAGCAATACACACACTATCGGACGGCGAACGACAAAAAGTGATGATAGCAAAGGCATTAGCACAAGAAACGCCTATCATCCTCTTAGATGAGCCAACAGCCTTTCTCGACTTCCCTTCAAAGGCTGATACCTATCGCCTCTTACACGAAACAGCACAGAAATTGGATAAAATTATCCTCCTCTCCACACACGATTTGGAACTTGCCATTCGTTTCTCCGACACAATTTTAGAGGTATCGAAACAGGGAGTAAAGAAGGTTTCAAGGGTAGAGGTTGAGCAAAATATAGAATTACTGTTAAATATTTAATATCAACACGTTATAAACTTTATCAGGAAAGAAAAAAGATTGAAAAGTAAAGGGTAATCTTTTAAATGAGCAAAAGATAACCTTTTACAATCAAGAAGAAAATAACAAACAAAATAAAAGAATTTAGAAAATGAAAAGAAGCTTATGGATGGCTACCCTAGGAATGGGTATTGCCCTACTTTTTGCTAGTTGTGGAACACAGCAAAAAGCAACAACAACCGAAACAAATGCCCCTATTATTCCCGTGGAAAACGTTACAGCACAAAGCGATATGATTTCAGTGGCTGAGGCTATAACAATCTTTGAGCACCCAGAGAACACAGATGCTATAGTAAAGAAGTATGGCTACAAACTCAAGAAGGGTTATGAAGTATATCGACTAGATAAATTTTCAAAGATGTATTACAAGAATTGCACCCTCGCTAAGCTAATAACAAAAACGGCATACGGCGATTATCCAAAACCATTAGCTAAGGGGGTATCAAGCTATATCGCCTTTAAAGAAGGGGCTATTATCGTGGCTGTATTCAATCAAAAGGCTTACGACAACCTTGTGGCACAAGTAAAGGCAAATGGTTTTGTGCTAGATATGCCAGGCAGTGAGGATATTTATAAGCGTGGTGAACGCACCATTGCATGCTATCAGGCAGGCAAAAGCATTAGAATACAATAATTTTTGCTATTTGTTTTATTTAAAGTAACTTTGCAGTAGAAATAAATAGCAACCCATATATGGAAGAAAAGAAATTTAAACGCACCACCGTAACGGCAGCGTTGCCTTATGCGAATGGTGGTGTTCATATCGGGCACCTTGCAGGTGTTTATGTACCATCAGATATATACGTTCGTTATCTTCGCTTGAAAAAGCAAGAAGTAGTTTTCATTGGCGGATCTGACGAACACGGTGTGCCTATCACTATCCGTGCTAAGAAAGAAGGCATCACTCCTCAAGATGTGTGCGACCGTTATCATTCCATGATTAAAGACTCGTTCAAAGACTTTGGAATTTCGTTCGATGTTTATAGCCGTACCACAAGCGATGTACACAATAAGCTAGCAAGCGACTTCTTCAAGAAACTTTATGAAGAGGGAAAACTCGTGGAAAAGGAAAGCGAACAGCTTTACGATGAAGAGGCAAAGCAGTTCTTAGCAGATAGATATGTAATGGGAGAATGTCCTCATTGCGGTAATCCTAATGCGTATGGCGATCAGTGCGAGAAGTGCGGTTCGGATCTTAGTCCTTTAGAATTAAAGAACCCTCGATCTACAATCTCTGGCTCACAGCCTGTACTTAAAAATACCAAGAACTGGTATTTGCCTTTAAACGATTATCAAGAGTGGTTGAAAGAGTGGATTTTAAAGGAGCATCAGGAATGGCGTCCTAATGTATATGGTCAGTGTAAGAGTTGGCTAGACATGGATCTTCAGCCTCGTGCTATGACCCGCGACCTCGATTGGGGTATTCCTGTTCCTATAGAGGGAGCAGAAGGTAAGGTGCTATACGTTTGGTTTGATGCACCTATTGGTTATATCTCTAACACCAAAGAGCTTTGTGATAACGAGCCAGAGAAGTTTGGTAATTGGGAAAAGTGGTGGAAAGATCCTGAAACCCGCTTGGTTCATTTCATCGGTAAGGATAATATTGTGTTCCACTGTATCATCTTCCCTACCATGCTAAAGGCACACGGTGGCTATATTCTCCCTGATAATGTGCCATCAAACGAGTTTTTAAACCTTGAGAACGACAAGATTTCTACTAGTAAAAACTGGGCTGTTTGGTTGCATGAATACTTAGTAGACTTCCCTGGAAAGCAGGATGTGTTACGCTATGTGCTTACTGCTAATGCGCCAGAAACCAAAGATAACAACTTCACATGGAAGGATTTCCAAGAGCGCAACAACTCTGAGTTGGTGGCTATCTATGGCAACTTTGTTAACCGTGCGTTACAGTTGACAAAGAAGTATTGGAATGGTGTGGTACCAGCATGTGGCGAATTGCTTGATGTAGACAAACAAGCTATTGCAGAATTTCAAGATGTTAAGGAGAAAGTGGAAGCTTTCTTAAACGTGTTCAAGTTCCGTGAAGCACAGAAAGAAGCTATGAACCTTGCACGCATTGGTAACCGTTACATCACCGAGTGTGAGCCTTGGAAGGTTTGGAAAACCGATCCTAAGCGTGTGGAAACGATATTGAATATCTCATTGCAGTTGGTGGCTAACCTAAGTATTGCTTTCGAACCGTTCTTGCCTTTCAGCTCTGCCGAACTTCGCAAGCTCATCAACCTGACAGAATGTGAATGGAGCGAACTAGGATCTACTGATCTTTTGAAAGCTGGTCAGCAACTTGCCGAACCTCATTTGCTCTTCGAAAAGATTGAAGATGATGCTATTGAGGCTCAACTTCAAAAGCTAGAAGACACCAAGAAAGCAAACCAAGCCGCTAACTATAAGGCAGAACCTATCAAGGAAAATGTGTCTTTCGAAGACTTCGAGAAGATGGATATTCGTGTAGGTCATATCATAAACTGTGAGAAAGTGAAGAAGAGCAAGAAGCTACTTCAGTTTACCATCGACGATGGTAGCGGCACTCCTCGCACCATTCTCAGTGGTATCGCTGCTTATTACGAGCCAGAACAGCTCATCGGCAAGGACGTATTGTTTATTGCCAACTTCCCTCCTCGCAAAATGATGGGGATCGAAAGCCAAGGTATGATCCTTTCTGCCGTCAACTTTGATGGCACTCTTAGCGTAACAACAACGCTGGGTGAGGTGAAGCCAGGTAGCCAAGTAGGATAATAACGACAATCAAACATTTTTATTATAATAGCAGAAAAGGAGCGTAGCAGAAAAGTGTTACGCTCCTTTTTGTATTCAAAAGGACATTGGGAAGTAAAGATTTAGTAAAATCTTAGTTTTTTTTGTCAGTTTACAAACGAAACTTGCACAGGTAAAAAAAAAATTTTTACTTTGTAAGCATAGAAAGAAACGTGCGTAAACTGATGGCTATTATCTTATCCATAACAGGTTCTGATGGTACTGGAGGTTCTGGTATTCAGGCGGATATTAAAACAATATCTGTACTAGGAGGACATCCCGTATCGGCTATTACATCGGTAACTATGCAGAACACTTTGGGTATTCAGGCGGTATACGACTTGCCTGCCGAAACTGTGCGTGGACAAATAGAAGCTATTATCAATGATGTGCAACTCGATACGGTACATATAGGCTTAGTGCGCAATGCTGAAACCTTAGCCGTTGTGGTGGAAACACTACAAAAGTATCGTCCTAAATTTGTAGTTTACGACCCTGTTGTAACCGCAAGTAATGGTGATAAACTACTATCTGACGATGTCGTTGCACTGATACGGCGCAGACTGCTACCTCTCTGCTCGGTGGTGGTATTACGAAAGCGCGACGAAACAAAGTTTGCTGCAAGAGAAATGGCAGATGGAACACGCATAATAGTGCTGGATAATCCGCAAGAGCATGGCTACTCTAACATCTTCTCATCGGCTTTGGCTGTGTATCTAAATAAGGACAAAACCATAGATAATGCCATTGCACGGGCAAAGGAATATGCAAACACGTTTGCAAAACAAGAAGGCGACTTAACGGGGCGTAGCGCACAACTCTATAATGAGTTCTTAACGGCTGTACAACAACACCACGCAACAAACAGAGATGTAGCGTTTTATGCCGACTGCTTGAATGTTTCGCCCACTTATCTCTCGCAAGTAACCCATAAGGTATCAGGGAAAAATCCAAAGAACATCATTGATCAAGCCTTGACCGAAACGATCTCTAACCGATTATCCTCTACCGTGCTCACCATTCAAGAAGTGGCATACGGTTTCAAATTTGGGTCGCAAGCTCAGTTTACAAAGTATTTCAAAAAACAAACAGGGCTAACACCAAGCGAGTTTAGAAGAACATTAACTCCGCATAAAGAGAAATAATTAAAACTTTTAATAATATGAACAACGAAAGACAAACATTAAACCGCAACCTAGCACAGATGCTAAAAGGCGGTGTGATTATGGACGTAACTACCCCTGAGCAAGCTCGTATTGCTGAAGCTGCTGGTGCTTGTGCTGTAATGGCTTTAGAGCGCATCCCTGCCGATATTCGTGCTGCTGGTGGCGTAAGTCGTATGAGCGACCCTAAGATGATAAAGGGCATTCAGGAAGCTGTTACTATTCCTGTAATGGCAAAGTGCCGTATCGGTCATATTGCTGAAGCACAAATCCTTCAGGCTATCGAGATCGACTATATCGACGAGAGCGAGGTGCTTTCACCTGCTGACAATATCTATCATATTGACAAGACCCAGTTTGAAGTACCATTCGTTTGTGGTGCACGCAACTTGAGCGAGGCTTTGCGTCGTGTACAAGAAGGTGCTACGATGATTCGTACAAAGGGCGAACCAGGTACGGGAGATGTCGTTCAGGCTGTTTCTCACATGCGTTTGATGCAAGCAGAGATCCGCCGTTTGGTAGGTATGCGCGAAGACGAGTTGTTTGAGGCTGCTAAGCAGTTGCAAGCTCCTTACGAACTCGTGAAGTATGTACACGACAACGGTAAGTTGCCTGTAGTAAACTTTGCCGCTGGTGGTGTTGCTACTCCTGCTGATGCAGCATTGATGATGCAACTAGGTGCTGAAGGCGTATTCGTTGGCTCTGGTATCTTCAAGAGTGGTGATCCTGAAAAGCGTGCTGCTGCTATCGTGAAGGCTGTTACCAACTATAATGATCCTAAGGTTTTAGCAGAGATTTCTGAAGACTTAGGTCAGGCTATGGTCGGCATCAACGAGCAGGAGATTGAAATCATTATGGCAGAACGCGGTCAATGAGAATTGCAATATTAGCACTTCAAGGAGCATTCCTTGAACATGAACAAATGCTACAGCGGCTAGGGATCGACTTCTTTGAAGTGCGCCAACTAGCCGACTGGCAACAGCCAAAGGATGGGCTTATCATTCCCGGTGGGGAAAGTACAACGATGGGCAAACTACTCTTTGATCTCGGACTTCAAGAGCCTATTCAAAAGGCTATCCGTGAAGGCTTGCCCGTCTTTGGTACTTGTGCAGGACTTATCCTTTTAGCTAAGAATGTGGAGGGCGATAGTGAGAACACACGTGCCCACTCACAACTTGCCATGATGGACATAACAGCTAATCGCAATGCCTATGGTCGCCAACTGGGGAGTTTTTATACCGTAGCAGCTTTCAAAGGCATTGGCAATGATGTTCCTATGACCTTTATTCGTGCGCCATTCATTAGTAAGGTGAGCGATAACGTGGAAGTTCTTTCCGAAGTAAATGGTAACATTGTTGCTGCTCGTGAGGGTAATATGCTCGTTACCTCATTTCATCCAGAGCTTGATACCGACACGCGCATCCACGAGTATTTCATAAAGATGATATAAAAAAACACGATATTCGTATATCTGTTTAATGGTAAAGCGGAAGCATTTCTATACAAAGCGCTTCCGCTTTTTGTTTTTTATGCTAACTACTTTTCATACAAAAACTGACCTATAGGTTGATAAAAACCTATCGCATTTGTGCTGTAAAATATTTAACAAAGAAGTAATACATGATCTATTACAGCGTAAAAGGTCATGTTTTACATGGCAAAAGGTAACCTTTAGCATTGTAAAAGATGACCTTTCACGGAGTAAAAGGTTACCTTTTAAAAACTAAGCCCTAACACACTATTATACAACAAGTTACATAAGGCTTATTTTTTGTGTATAGTAATTTTAACGTAAGAAAATAAATTTACAGATAATATTCTGCCACCTAGCACACTGCTGGTGCTTTTAAAAAAAGATTACAGTAGCCAACGGCTATGCTTTTATATATCCTTCAATGAGCCAACGACGGCTATTTTAGCTTTTTAGCCAATGTTTTCAGATCGTCCTCTTTTACCTTACCAGCTTCCTCACCTATCTTTATCATTTCTGCAATTGCTTTAGGGGTAAAGCTAGAAACGCTGTATCCTTTAAGGTCGGGGTTGATGTATATGTCTATATTTTGGCGATTAAAGTTGTATTTTTTGATGTCTGGACGATCGGCAAGCCATTCGAAGATACCACCTAAACTGCGCAAGAAACTAAAAGGCGACTTATAATCGTCGTGCTTTTTCTGCTGAAGATCAATGGCAATCACGATGTCGGCACCCATCTGGCGCACAATGTCGATAGGAAGATTGTTGATCATTCCACCATCCACCAACATCATAGAGTCTAGCTGTGCAGGCTTGAACACCCCGGGGATAGCCATGCTTGCACGTATGTTACGTGCTAAACACCCCGTGTCGAGCACCACCTCTTGGCGATGTTTAAAGTCGAAAGCCACACATTTAAAAGGTATCTCCTTAGATCCTTTCACCTTTGCAGGCGAGTGAGTTATTAATGAGTCGAGATAATCGTAAATTTTATCACCTCTTAAAAAGCCATGACTACGCTTTTGTCCGTCCTCTTTTCGTTTCTTCACAGGGAAGCCAAAGAGGTAGGTAACACCATCTTCCTCCTTATATATTCTCCCTGCTAATGTGCTATCACGATCGGTTAATAAGTTGAGCCAATCCTGATTGCGAAACAAAGTATCTAAGTCGGTAGCACTGTAACCATTAGCATAGAGTCCACCAATAATAGCACCTACACTGGTTCCTGCAATATAATCAATATGAATACCAGAACGTTCTATCGCCTTTAGCACCCCCACTTCGGCAGCACCTTTTGCTCCGCCACCACCAAAAACAAGTCCTACCTTTGGGCGACTAGCCATTGCTGGCAAGAGCGTTATAAGGGTGATTATAAATAAAACTAACTTCTTCATCATTTGACAAAAATACGGATTTAAAAAGAAAGCAAGTTCTATTTCAAAAGGTTTTAATGACTTTTACACTAAAATAAGTTGTAACTTTGTTTTCAAATAACTTCTTTGACGATTACAACATGCACAACTGCTTTCACCCCTTACAATATAAAGGTTCGCTTCCGTCAGGCTTGAATAATCCTTTTGATTACGATCCTGACGAAGTGAGTTTGTTAGCTTGTAAAGCTCTACAAGCTTCCCTGCCTTCTGCCAATGTAGAAGGCAAAATGTATGGAGTCTTAGTGGTGGAGAAAGAGGGAGAGTTAGGCTATTTAGCTGCCTATTCTGGTCAGATCGCTGATAATAATGGCGCTTTTGTTCCCGCAGTGTTTGATTATCTTCAGCCCGATGGTTATTTTAAGCAACACGAGCAAGAGATAAGTCAGATTAATGCTAAGATCAAAGCTATAGAAACCCAACGCAATTTTATCAAGGCAAAAGACACGCTTATAAAGGCTCAACAGGAAGCTGATAAGGCTATAGAGGAGCAGAAACAAGCGATGAAAATATCAAAAGCTTTGCGCGATCAGGTGAGAAAAGCAGGCTATGTAACCATAGACGATGAACGAGCATTGATAAAGGAAAGTCAATTCTTAAAAGCTGAACTTCATCGTAAAAAGCTATATTATAGGGATAAGATAGCAGCTATACAGCAAGTAGTCAATAGTTATCAAGAAGAAATACGCTTGTTGCAGTGTGAAAGAAAATTGAAGTCCGACCGACTACAAGCGTGGCTTTTCTCACAATTTAAGTTTACTAACTATAAAGGTGAAAAAAAGGATCTATGCGCTATCTTTCGCGATTATTATATAAACGAAGGTGAAAACACTGATAAAAAGGATCGTTCCTACCGTCAACAACCACCTTCTGGTGCAGGAGAGTGTTGCGAACCAAAGCTTTTGCAATATGCTTTCACACAGGGCTATAAGCCCATTGCTATGGCAATGTTTTGGTGGGGAGCCTCGCCAAACCAAGAAATAAGGCAACATGGGCAGTTTTATCCTGCTTGCAATGGTAAGTGTAAACCCATTTTGTCGTGGATGTTGGGCAACTTGTTAGAAGAAAAGTATAAGATTAAAGAGCTTCCAAACGAGGAAATTCACCGCCATCGGCAAGATGTAAGCATAGAAATACCTATCCTATTTGAGGACAACTATCTTGCCGTGATAGACAAACCTGCAGGTTTGCTTAGTGTGCCAGGGAAGAAACTTGCCACTTCGGTATATGCTCTTTTAAAGCAAAAATGGCAAGGACGGTGTAAACCCTATATGGTACATAGATTAGATATGGATACAAGCGGACTCATGGTGGTAGCTAAGCAAGCGCATGTATATCATGATTTACAGCAACAGTTTATTAATCGGACTGTCAATAAACGCTATACAGCCTTTTTACCCTTGTCGCTTCTTGATAAAAACTTGCCCCCAAAAGGTAAAATAATACTTCCGCTGACTGCCGATTTGTTCGACCGTCCACGCCAAAAGGTAGATAAAGAAGTGGGCAAGATAGCCATTACAACGTATGAAATAGTAGGTAAAACGCACTATGGAGAGAGGCTAAAGCAGCTGGCTGTACGTGTTTTACTTTACCCACATACGGGAAGAACCCACCAGCTACGTGTGCATTGCGCTCATTCCGAAGGACTAGGCACACCCATTATAGGCGATAATCTTTATGGAAACAAGGCCAATCGGCTTCATCTTTATGCCGATCGGCTTCGGTTTGTACACCCCATAACCCATAAAGAAATGACATTTTCGCTTCAAAGTAGTATAAAATAGTTTAGAATTATTTTGCCAATTTGTAGAAATAACTTATCTTTGCACTCGGTTTAGCCGCAATGGTGGAATTGGTAGACACGAGGGACTTAAAATCCCTTGGCCAGAAATGGCTGTGCGGGTTCGAGTCCCGCTCGCGGCACTAACTTATTTATCTCTTATGCAGATGAAACGAATAGCATTTTTATTTTTGACCCTATTGCTGTTGGTTTCTTGCGGTACCAGAAGTGGTTACTTCAAGATGGAAGGTCGTTTCCTGCACATGAATTCTGGTGAACTTTATCTTTATAGCCCCGATGGTGGTATTGATGGTATGGATACTATCAAGATTGAGGCTGGTCGTTTTGCATACGAGATACCATGTGCCACTCCTTCTACCTTAGTAATGATCTTCCCTAACTTCTCTACTCAACCCATTTTTGCCGAAGAAGGCGAGGCTGTAGAGGTGAAGGCGGACGCTTCCCACTTGAAGGAAATGGAAGTATCTGGCACGGATAACAATGAGTTGATGACAAAGTTTCGTAAGCAAATAGCAACGGCATCACCTCCAGATATACTAAAATATGCTGTGCAATTTGTAAACGACCACCCCGAATCAATAGTGAGTACTTACCTTGTTAGAAAATATCTCATTGAGACAGAAACACCTGATTATAAGCAAGCGTTAAAGCTTATCAATCTTATGTTGAAGGAACAACCCAAGAATGTTACTTTGGTAGGTATGAAGCAACTGCTATTAACACACGGAAACGCACGTATAGGAACAACGCTTCCACGTTTTAAAACAAAAGATGTTAATGGTAAGGTGATTACAAACGCTGACTTAAAAGGCAAAACAGTGTTTATAAATACATGGGCTTCATGGAGTTTTGAAAGTATGGAGCTTCAGCGTGCTATCAATGATGCTGTGAAAGAAGGCAAAGCAGTTGCTCTCGGTATCTGTGTAGATCCTGATGCTAAGGTTTGTAAACAACTGCTTAAATCTAACGATATACAATTCGCAAATGTATGCGATGGCAATATGCTTGAGACAAAATTGCTCAAGACATTCAACCTAAGTACAATACCTGATAATATTGTTATTCGTAATGGACGTATTGTGGAGCGTAATGTAACTGCTAATACCGTCCGTCAACGCTTATCCGATAATAAACTTTAAATGCTTGTAAAAACATTCTGTGCTGCTGTAAACGGTATGGAAGTAACCACTGTAACCGTTGAAGTGAGTATTACACGCGGCATATTATTTCATCTTACAGGGCTGGCAGACACAGCCGTGAAGGAGAGTCATGACCGTATTGCTGCGGCTTTGATGAACAATGGGTATAAGTTTCCTGTAGCTGATATTACTGCCAATCTTGCGCCTGCCGATATTAAGAAAGAGGGGGCTAGCTTCGATTTGCCCCTTGCCATTGCCTTACTGGCTGCTAGTGATAAAATGAAGAGTGATAAGTTAGCCGATTATATACTTGTAGGCGAACTTAGCTTAGATGGTTCTTTACAGCCTGTAAAGGGTGTTCTACCCATTGCTATTAAAGCTCGAAAGCAGAAGTTTAAGGGAATTATCGTTCCTAAAGCCAATGAACATGAGGCGGCTGTGGTAGATACGTTGGAGGTGTATGGCATGAATAACATTTTAGAAGTAATCAACTTTCTAAATGGTGAGTCGGCTCCAAAACCTTATACGGTTGACACGCGTAAAGAGTTTTATGAGCAACAATATCAATTTGAGCTAGATTTTGCTGATGTAAGAGGGCAAGAGAATGTAAAAAGAGCCTTAGAAGTGGCTGCTGCTGGTGGGCATAATCTGATTATGATAGGTCCTCCCGGAAGCGGAAAGAGTATGATGGCGAAGCGTTTACCCTCTATTCTTCCTCCACTATCTTTATCGGAAAGCCTTGAAACAACACAAATTCATTCTATTGCAGGAAAGTTAAAAAGGAATAGCGGTCTCATCACTCAGCGACCTTTCCGTAGTCCTCATCATACTATTTCCGAAGCAGCTTTAGTGGGTGGTGGTACAAATCCTATGCCCGGTGAGATCACTTTATCGCATCATGGTGTGTTGTTTTGTGATGAATTGCCAGAATTTTCGAAGCACACCCTCGAAGTATTGCGCCAACCATTAGAAGATAGAAACATCACTATATCAAGAGCCAAATATACCGTTACTTATCCTTGTAGCTTTATGTTTGTGGCAAGTATGAACCCTTGCCCATGTGGTTACTATGGTGACCCTACCCATCATTGTGTATGCTCGCCAGGACAAATCCAAAAATATCTTTCAAAAATATCGGGTCCTTTACTCGATCGTATTGACATTCAATGTGAGATAGCTCCTATACCTTTTAAAGATATATCGCAGGCTACATCTGGTGAACCGAGCAAGGCTATACGCGAACGTGTGATGGCAGCAAGGGAAAGACAGACAGAACGTTTTAAGGATTATCCACATATACACTGCAATGCGCAGATGTCGGAGCGTATGATACACGAATTTGCAGAACCTGATCAAGAGTCGTTAGACTTGTTACGGGTTGCTATGGAGCGTCTAAAGCTCTCGGCTCGTGCCTATAATAGAATATTAAAGGTGGCAAGAACCATAGCCGATCTTGACAAGAGTCCTCAAGTAAAGATGCCACATATTGCTGAAGCCATTGGTTATCGCAGTCTTGATAGAAGCGATTGGGCAGAACGAGGAGTGTAAAGTGTTAAAAATATTAGCCCTTTTAGTTTTATGATTCTTTATTTTTCGGGATCGGGCAATACCAAGTATTTTGTCGATCTATTCAATGCACAATTGGGCGATGTCGCTGTTGATATGACACGAGATAAGCTACCTACAGACCTTTCTGCAGAGACTTCTCTCGGTATTATATTCCCTATTTATGCGTGGGGGATGCCCCCAGTGTTTAAAAAGCGACTTCGCTATCTTTTTGAGCATACTCAGTTGCCGAAGAATAAGTTATATACCTATGTTATTTGCACATGTGGAGATGATATAGGTACTACTGATAAAGAAGTAGCGCAATTGCTAAGCGAGTATGATATAACCATGAATGCTGTCCAATCGGTGGTGATGCCTGAAACTTATGTCGCCTTTCCGGGTTTTTATCTTGATAAACAAGATGTAGGGCGCAAAAAACTAGAAAAGGTAATAGCCGAGATTGCGCCTTTGGTAAGCCGTATCCGTAAGCATATTTGTTTTCATATTGTCCGACCAGGGGCTTTTCCTGTTATCAAGAGTACTATTATTCGTCCTATCTTTAATAAGTTGCTTACTAGTGATAAATATTATAAGGTGAATGATACTTGCACTCATTGTGGACTTTGTGCTAAGGCTTGCCCCATGCAAAATATCAACTATGATAATGGTGGCTTACCTGTGTGGCATCATAACTGTGCTGCTTGTCTTGCCTGCTATCATGCGTGTCCCATAAATGCTATTAGCTATAATTTTACGAAGGGTAAGGGACAGTATCGGCTGAAGAAGTATCTCTAAAGAAATCACCTTATATTTTAATGTTTTTTAGACGCAAGTTTCGTCTGTAAAAAAGTGCATTGCAAGAGATTTATACTATCTTTGCATAAGATAGGCTGCACTCGGCAATATTCAAACAAGCTTGTATTGCGCTCGCTTGCACTATCTTTGCATAAGATAGGCTGCGCTCGGCAATATCCAAACAAGCTTGTATTGCGCTCGCTTGCACTATCTTTGCATAAGTGAAAATAATAATAAAAGCATGATAACTGAACCGATAAACTATAATATTAACGTACGTGGAAAGCTCATGAACCTAGGCGAACCTCAGGTAATGGGTATTCTGAATGTTACACCCGATTCGTTTTTTGCCGATAGTCGTAAACAAACAGAGGCAGAAATCTATAATAGGGCAAACCAAATTATGGAGGAAGGAGCAACGATTATTGATGTTGGGGCTTGTTCTACACGTCCTTGGGGAGCCGTAGTAAACGAAGAGGAGGAAATGGCTCGACTTGCTTTTGCCTTGCCCATTATAACAAAAGCACAACCAGAGGCAGTAATCTCTATTGATACTTTCCGTGCATCAGTGGCAAGAAGATGCATAGAAGAGTTTGGTGCTGATATTATTAATGATGTAGAAGAAGGAAAAGATCCTGATATGTTCAAAACAGTTGCCGAACTAGGTGTACCATATATATTAATGTCGGTGGCAGCTAATTTGCGTGATTTACTCATCAATTTTTCACGTGAGGTGCAGGAATTACGTGCCCTTGGACAGAAAGATATTATTCTTGATCCAGGTTTCGGTTTTGGAAAGACACCTGTAGAAGGTAATTATGAGCTGCTTAACATCATGGAACGCATACAAGTTCTGGAGCTTCCTATTCTTGTTGGTATCAGTAGAAAGCGTATGATCCACCAATTACTAGGTATCACGGCTAACGAATGTTTGAATGGTACCACTGTGCTAAATACGATTGCACTCTTGAAAGGAGCTAATATTTTGCGAGTACATGATGTGAAACAAGCCGTTGAAACAGTAAAAATAATAAAAGCACTAAGGGGGAAATAAAAAAGATATGTTTTTTGAATTTGGCATAAAAGACGTTATCGACATCGTATTAGTAGCACTGATGCTCTACTATATTTACCGACTGATGAAGGAAACACGTTCGCTGAATGTGTTTATCGGTATTATGGTGTTTGTTATCGTGTGGCTCATTGTAAGTCAGGTGCTAGAAATGCATTTGCTTGGAGGTATCCTCGATAAGTTAGTTTCTGTGGGTATGATTGGCTTAATCGTACTCTTTCAAGAAGAAATTCGCCACTTCCTCTATAGCTTAGGAGCGCATGGTAAGCTACAGAGTATCGTGAAACTTTTCGGGCGTGATAAGAAAAGCGAAGCAGATAAGGAAGCCATTATGCCTATCGTTATGGCTTGTATGAGTATGAGTCGTGGAAAGGTAGGGGCTCTCATTGTGATAGAACGTGGTGTGATACTTGATGATATTGTGGAAACGGGCGATTATATTGATGGGCGGATCAACCAGCGTTTAATAGAGAATATCTTCTTTAAAAACTCTCCATTACATGATGGCGCAATGGTAATTTCAAACAAACGTGTGAAGGCTGCGGGGTGTATTCTTCCCGTAAGTCATAAACAAGATATCCCTCGTGAACTCGGACTTCGACATCGTGCTGCTATGGGTATTTCGCAAGATTCCGATGCGCTAGCGATTATTGTTTCGGAAGAGACTGGACGTATCAGTGTAGCTATGCATGGAGAATTCCAACTACGGTTATCTGCAGAGCAATTGGAAAGTATCTTAACAAAAGAGATGCTGACATAAAAATATTACTGAAACAGAATAACTTATTTCCAAATCAGCCTAATAAAAAGGTCGTGCGAGCTTGCTCTGTTCACTTATAATTGCTATCTTTGCATAGCAAATATAGACATCAAACAAGAAAATTAAATATAAACTATGAATTTATTAGAGCAAATCGTTGCGCGTGCTAAAGCAAATAAGCAGCGCATCGTGCTTCCCGAGGCTGAAGAGGAGCGTACACTTAGAGCAGCAGACAAAGTGTTAGCTGATGATATCGCTAACTTAATCCTCATTGGCAACCCAGCCAATATCCAAAAATCTGCCACAGAGTGGGGACTAAAGAATATTGACAAGGCTACCATTGTTGACCCATCTAACAACCCCAAAAGCGAAGAATTTGCTGCGAAATTGGCGGAACTGCGTAAATCAAAAGGTATGACTATTGAGCAAGCTCGCGAGCTTGTTACAAAGAACAACCTATATTTAGGCTGTATGATTATCAAGACAGAAGGTGCTGATGGGCAGATTTCTGGCGCACTTTCTACTACAGGCGAAACACTTCGCCCAGCATTACAGATCATCAAGTGTGCTCCAGGCATCTCTTGTGTAAGTGGTGCTATGCTTGTTTTGACTCACGAACAGCATTATGGTGAGAATGGTATTGTAGTAATGGGCGATGTTGCCGTTACTCCTAACCCAACAGCCGATCAGCTAGCACAAATTGCTTACGCATCGGCTGAAACAGCAAAGAGCGTGGCTGGTTTCCAAGATCCTCATGTGGCTATGTTGAGCTATTCAACAAAGGGTTCTGCAAAGGATGCTATTGATAAGGCTACAGGTAAGAGTGTTTACGTAATTGACAAAGTAGTTGAAGCTACAAAGATTGCTAAGGAAAAGTATCCTAACTTGAAGGTTGATGGCGAGTTGCAAGCAGATGCAGCACTTGATCCAAAGGTTGCTTCTATCAAGGCGCAGGGATCTGATGTTGCTGGTAAGGCAAATGTATTGGTAGTGCCTACATTGGAAGTTGGTAATATCGGTTATAAGCTTGTTCAACGTTTAGGTGGTGCTACTGCTATTGGTCCAATCCTTCAGGGTATTGCTCGTCCTGTTAACGACCTTTCACGTGGTTGTTCAGTAGATGATATTTACTATATGGTAGCTATCACTGCTTGTCAGGCTCAGAATGCTAAGGCTAATGAGCA
Organism: Prevotella bivia DSM 20514; assembly: GCF_000262545.1. Lineage (GTDB taxonomy): Bacteria > Bacteroidota > Bacteroidia > Bacteroidales > Bacteroidaceae > Prevotella > Prevotella bivia. The sequence goes on from NZ_JH660660.1 coordinate 673,206, forward strand.
GCTCTAATATCTTAGTAATTAAGAGAAAATATAGATAAAAATAATATTTAGATAATATAAACATGAATATATTAGTATTAAACTGTGGTAGTAGTTCTATCAAGTACAAGCTATATAATATGGAAGACGAAAGTGTTCTAGCACAAGGTGGTGCTGAGCGTATTGGTCTTGATGAAGCTTTTGTTAAGGTTACTTTGAGTGATGGCAGCAAGAAGAAAATTATGCATGATATGCCTGATCACAAGGAGGGTGTAAAGTTTGTTTTTGAACTATTGCTTGATAAGGAAATCGGTGCTATCAAGAGCTTGGACGAAATAGATGCAGTAGGTCATCGTGTAGTACAAGGTGGCGACTTATTTGAAAAGAGTTGTTTGGTAACAAAGGATGTTGAAGATGGTATTGAGAGATTGATCGATCTAGCTCCTGTTCACAATCTTGGTCATTTGCGTGGTATTCGTGCCGTTGACGCATTGATGCCAAATACTCCACAGGTAACCGTATTCGATAATGCTTTCCATAGCACAATGCCACAGTATGCTTATATGTATGCTGTTCCTTACGAGTTCTACGAGAAGTATCACGTGCGCCGTTATGGTTTCCACGGCACCAGCCACCGCTATGTATCACAGCGTGTTTGCGATATGCTGGGTGTAGATATTAAAGATCAGAAGATCATTACTTGCCATATCGGTAATGGCGCATCTGTTGCAGCTATCAAGGGCGGTAAGGTGATAGATACTTCTATGGGTTTGACACCGCTAGAAGGTTTGATGATGGGTTCTCGTTCTGGTGATATTGATGCTTCTGTTGTTACTTATTTAATGGATAAGACAGGCAAGAAGCCACAGGAGATGGCTGACTTCTTGAATAAAGAGTCGGGGGTACTTGGTATCACTGGTATTAGTTCTGATATGCGCGAGATAGAGAGTGCATACGAAAAGGGCGATGAGCGTGCTACACTAGCTTTGCAGATGTATAACTATCGCATCAAGAAATATATTGGTGCATACGCTGCCGCTATGGGTGGTGTAGATATTATCGTATGGACTGCTGGTGTGGGTGAGAATCAAACATCTACTCGTATGGAAGCATGTTCAGGTTTAGAGTTCCTAGGTGTTAAGATGGATGCTGAACGTAACAATGTTCGCGGTAAGGAAACTATCATTTCTGCAGAAGATTCTAAGGTGAAAGTTGTACTTATTCCTACAGATGAGGAAATTGTTATTGCACGCGATACACAAGAGATTGTAAAGAACTTGAAGAAATAATTAGAAGCCCTCTCTAACTCCCTCTGTAGAGGAGAACTAACTAATACTCTTGCTGTGGTATAAAAGAGTTCTCCCTTACGGGGGGAGTTATAGAGGGCTTTTACATAACAAAGGAATAATGACTCAAGAAGAAAAACTCGCTATTCAGGAGAGAATAATTGATGTTCTCAAAACTGTTTATGATCCAGAGATACCTGTAAACATTTACGATCTTGGTATGATCTATAAGATAGATGTGGATGATAAAGGCAATTTGGATATGGATATGACCTTTACCTCACCTTCGTGTCCTGCTGCTGATTTCATCTTTGAGGATGTCCGCACAAAGGTAGAGAGTGTAGAGGGTATCAAATCTGCGAATATCAACCTTGTTTTTGATCCTATTTGGGATCAAAGTATGATGAGCGAAGAAGCAAAAGTGGAGCTAGGGTTTGATTAAAATTGCATGAAGAATATCTATTTTCTTTCTGATGCACACCTCGGTTCGCTAGCTATACCGCATAAACGGACACAAGAGCGGCGGTTAGTGCGCTTCCTTGATGACATAAAAAATAAGGCGGAAGCTATTTATCTTTTAGGTGATATGTTCGACTTTTGGGACGAATATCGCTATGTTGTACCCAAAGGTTTTACGCGTTTCTTGGGAAAACTATCCGAGATAACCGATAGCGGAGTAGAGGTTCACTTCTTTATTGGTAATCATGATATTTGGACTTACGGCTATTTAGAAGAGGAGTGTGGCGTAATTCTTCACAGAAATCCTATAACGGTAGAACTACATGGTAAGGTATTCTACCTTGCACATGGTGATGGTTTGGGCGATCCCGATCCTAAATTTCAGTTTCTTCGTTGCGTTTTTCATAACCGCTCTTGCCAGCGTTTACTCAATTTCTTCCATCCTTGGTATGGTGTTCAGCTAGGTTTGAAGTGGGCACGCCATAGCCGTATGAAGCGTGTAGATGGCAAAGAAACGCCTTTCTTAGGTGAAGATAAAGAGTATTTAGTGCGTTATTCTAAGGAATATATTGAGCAGCATACCGATATTGATTACTTCCTTTATGGTCATCGCCATATTATGCTCGACCTTAAGCTCAATCATAATGCGCGTATGCTTATCCTTGGCGATTGGATACGGCTGTTTTCTTACGCAGTGTTCGATGGTGAGCATTTGTTCTTAGAGCAATATATTGAAGGGGATACAAAACTCTAAAAGTAGCAGTTTTGTATCCCCTTTTTTTTGTTATAACTTTCTCTTAAAGCCTTAATACTTATTTCTTTCGACCAAAGTCGGCAGGAATTTCACCCCATTGGCTTGTTTCCCACTTTATAATCGGTATGTTAAAAATATGTGTTCTGAGCCAAAACTCAGCACGCTCTATCATGCTAAAGGCTTGCTCTGTTGCTGGTTCACGCTCTAAACTTGTTTTACACTTCTTCTTATTTACCCAAAGAATAGCGTTATAAGAATCGCTATAGATTGCCTTATCCTTTATGCCTTGTTTCTCCATTAAGGCTAGCGCATGCACAATAGCAAGAAACTCACCGATGTTATTCGTACCTTTTATTGGTCCAAAGTGGAAGAGTTGTTGCCCTGTAGTAAGGTCAACACCACGATATTCCATCTTGCCAGGATTGCCAGAACAGGCTGCATCTACAGCCCACGCATTAGCTTTCACCTCCATTGGAAGCGAAAGAACAGTATCGTGGCGATAGTATGGTGGGTTCTGAATAGAATTCATAAGATTAATGCTTTTGCAGTTGTTAGTATAGCAACTTGGCTTAAAAAATATAATCCTTCAACTTTCCTATTACTAAATATAGGAGGAAAGTTTGAAGGATTATTCTTTTCTTGATCGCACTACATACGCTCTGGTACCTCAATACCGAGCAATGCCATACCGTTCTTGATTACCTTAGCAACGTTCTTGGCTATCACTAAGCGAGTAATCTTCTCGGCTTCAGTGTCAGCTCCGAGGATACTATAGTCGTGATAGAACTGGTTGAACTGCTTAGTTAGTTCGTAGCAGTAGTTGGCAATACCACTAGGACTATAGTCGATACCTGCTTGTGCAACAGCAGCACCAAAATCGTTCAACTTCTGAACTAATTCAATTTCCTTCTCGTTGAGTGGTGCATCGTCAGCCAACAGTGTTGGTAAAACAATGTTCTGTGCCTCTGCTTTACGCAAGATACTGCGGATACGTGCGTATGTATATTGAATAAAAGGACCTGTGTTACCATTAAAGTCGATCGACTCCTCTGGGTTGAACAACATATTTTTACGAGCGTCCACCTTTAAGATGAAATATTTCAAAGCACCCATTCCCACAATACGAGCTATTTCGTTCTTCTCTTCCTCAGTAATACCTTCTAGCTTGTTAACCTTATCCTCGCTCAATGTCTTCGCATTCTCAATCATAGAAGCCACTAAGTCGTCGGCATCAACAACAGTTCCCTCGCGGCTCTTCATTTTACCATTAGGCAATTCCACCATACCGTAAGAGAAGTGGACGAGGTCTTTACCCCATCTGAATCCCAAGCGATCGAGCAAAATAGACAATACTTGGAAGTGGTAGTTCTGCTCGTTGCCTACTACGTAAATCATCTTGTCGATAGGATAGTCGGCAAAACGCATTTGTGCAGTACCAATATCTTGTGTCATATAAACAGAAGTTCCATCAGCACGAAGCAATAGCTTTTGGTCTAAGCCTTCATCAGTGAGATCAGCCCATACAGAATTGTCGTCCTTACGAATAAAGAGACCTTTCTCTAAGCCCTCCTCTACCTTCTTCTTACCAACAAGATAAGTATTGCTCTCATAGTAGATCTTGTCGAAGCTCACACCGAGTGCCTTGTAAGTTTCATCGAAACCAGCATATACCCAACTGTTCATCTTTTCCCAAAGCGCACGCACATCAGGATCGTTAGCTTCCCATTTTACAAGCATATCGTGAGCTTCTTGCATCAGTGGCGATTCCTTTTCAGCCTTAGCCTTAGCCTCGTCTTCAGACAAGCCCTCTGCCATAAACTTATCAGTCATCTCCTTTAGCTCTGCACGATAATGTTTATCGAAAGCCACATAGAAGTCGCCTATCAAGTGGTCTCCCTTCTTGCCAGCCTTCTCTGGAGTAATACCTTCGCCCCACTTTTGCCAAGCTAACATAGATTTGCAAATGTGGATACCACGATCGTTTACAATATTGGTTTTCACTACTTTGTATCCGTTTGCTTCCATGATTTGAGAAAGCGACCAACCAAGCAAGTTGTTACGAACGTGTCCTAAGTGGAGAGGTTTATTGGTGTTAGGTGAAGAGTATTCCACCATTGCTAGCGGACTATTATCAGTTACAGCCTTTTCGCCAAAATGCTCATCAGTATTGATATCATTGAGCAAACCTACCCATGCAGCAGGTGCTATCACAAGATTTAAGAAGCCCTTCACTACGTTGTAAGCAGCAATAGCCCTGCAGTTTTCTACAAGATACTTACCAATTTCTTCGCCTGTTTGCTCTGGATTTTTCTTCGATGTCTTTAGCAGTGGGAAGGTTACAAGGGTGAGGTTACCTTCAAAGTTCGCACGAGTTTTCTGCAATTGCACCATGCTTTCTGGCACTTCAGTTCCGTACAATTCCTTGATAGCTGCTAAAGCAGCGGCTGTTATCTGATCTTCTATCTTCATCTTTGTATATTTATTATCTTTTAAACTGCAAAGTTACAGAAAATCAACCAAATATAAAAGCGGAAGCATTCTTTTTGTAAATGCTTTCACTTTACATAGAATAAGTTTGCTATATTTATTAAATTTCATCAATAAGTTATTTTTTTGAGTACTTAGAAACAAAATGATAAACAGCCCAAATAGCAAAAATAATTAGCATTGTTATAGGCAAATTGGGTTTAAAATCATTTGCTAATAAAGTCAAAATAACTCCTATTATATATAAGATTAAGATAACAATGAGTTTCATCATATTTTCTGTTATAAATGATAGGTAAATATACACATAAAGAGTATTTCTAAAATACATAAACCTTGTTAGATAGTGTAATATAACAATATTTATACAATAGCCTATTGTAGGGTAACAGAAAACATTTAACCTATAGGTCATTTTGCAGGATAAATATTGTGTAACTAATTGTAAATGTTATCTTTATATCATTCAAGCTGTCATATTCAACAATATGTGCAACTTTTTTGTCATATAAATATTAATTAATTCAACCAACGAGTTATCTGTAAATTTATTTTCTTACATTAAAATTAATATACACGTAAAATAAGCTCTATGTAACTTCTTATATAATAAGGTGTTATGACTTGATTTTTAAAAGGTAACCTTTTACTCTGTGAAAGGTCATCTTTTACTCCACTAAAGGTTACCTTTTACCATGTAAAACATGACCTTTTACGCTGTAATAGATCACGTATTACTTTCTTGTTAAATATTTTCGCAATATAAATGCAACAGATTACTAGAAGCCTATAAGAAGAATTAGGAATAAAAACATACTAAAAAAGTGGTTACTAAACGAAATTATAGCTCGTTTAGTAACCACCTTATTATATTGTATTGCCTTTTCTCGTAATCTACTCCCCAACGTATTCTTCGCCACGAAGGAATACACGACGAATAATAGGTGTAGTGTAAGCATAAGGAATAAAGTCGATTGAAGGAATAGGATCAGTGATGTAAAAATTGGCTACTTTGCCTACTGCTAGTGATCCATAATCCTCACTCAGTCCCATAGCACAAGCCGAGTTAATGGTTGCAGCATTGATAGCCTCAGCAGGCATCAGTCGCATCTTAATGCAAGCTAGCGAAACCGCAAACTTCATATCGCCAGATGGTGTTGAGCCGGGATTGTAATCGGAAGCTATCGCCATAGCCAACCCCGCATCAATCATCTTTCGTCCTGGTGCAAAAGGCATATTTAAGAAGAAAGAAGTGCCGGGTAAGGCAGTAGGCATAGTGTCGGAATGCTTCAAAAGATCAATATCATGGTCGTCCATCGCTTCAAGATGATCCACCGACAAAGCATTACATTCCACAGCAACCTCTACTCCACCCGATACTGCAAGTTCCTCACCATGTATCTTACCACGTAAGCCATACTTAGCACCTGCTTGTAGCAAGCGGCGCGTTTCGTCAGCAGTGAAGAAACCTTCATCACAAAATACATCTATAAAATCGGCTAGATTTTCTTTTGCTATCGCTGGCAACATATCATTGATGATATGATCTACATACTCGCTTTGTCGCCCTGCATACGCACGTCCTACGGCATGAGCTCCAAGGAAATTGGATACCACCTTCAAAGGAGTAGTTTCTTTAATGCGGCGTATAACACGCAACATCTTCAACTCGTCCTCTAAGTTTAGCCCGTATCCACTCTTAATCTCTATCGCTCCCGTACCCTTACGAATGACTTCATCTACGCGCTTCATAGCTTGCGCATAGAGTTCGTCTTCAGAAAGCTCGTGTAAACGATCGGCAGAATTAAGGATACCACCGCCTCGCTTAGCTATTTCTGCATAGCTCAATCCACGTATTTTATCTACGAACTCACCTTCTCTACTACCAGCATAGACAATATGCGTATGCGAGTCGCAGAAAGAGGGCAAGACTGCACCGCCTTGTGCATCAACCACTAGCACATCTTCCTCTACCTTTGGCAAAGCCTCACTTCTTCCGTAAGCGGCTACTCTACCATTTTCTACATAGAGATAAGCATTTTCTAGCGTATAGAGTTGCGACATTTCAGCACCTCGCAAGCATCGTTTATCATGCCCAATGCCTGCAAGGATACCTATATTTGTGATTAATAACTTCATTATTTACGAAGGAAATCTACTGATTTTGCAATATGTGGTGCCATAAACTGGTCGTCCTCTACGAAAGGAACTTCCTTACGATAAGCCTCAAAGATAGCTTCGATAGCTGGAGACGATTTTAATGGGCGACGGAACTGAAGTGCTTGTGCAGCATTGAAAAGCTCAATAGCAAGCACACGCTCTGTGTTCAATACCACTTGATATAACTTAGTAGCTGCATTAGCACCCATACTTACGTGGTCTTCCTGACCTTGAGAAGAAGGAATACTATCGGCAGAAGCAGGTGTGCAATACATCTTACTCTGACTTACGATAGAAGCTGCTGTATATTGTGGGATCATAAAACCACTGTTCACACCAGGATTAGCCACTAAGAAGCTTGGAAGATTACGCGTTCCCGAAACTAGTTTGTATATACGACGTTCAGAAATGTTACTCAATTCGCAAAGCGCAATAGCTAGAAAATCCATTGGTTGAGCAATAGGTTCACCATGAAAGTTACCTGCCGAGATAACCAAATCTTCATCTGGACATACAGTTGGGTTATCTGTTGCAGCATTTACCTCTATATCAATCACCGACTTCACATATCGAATAGTATCTTTTGAAGCACCATGTACCTGTGGCATACAGCGGAAAGAGTATGGATCTTGTACGTTTACTTTTGGTTGTTTGATAAGTTCGCTACCCTCTAACAACTCACGAATATGCGCAGCGGTCTCTATTTGTCCTTGATGAGGACGTACAGCATGAACAGCGTGTGTGAATGGTTCGATACGACCATCGTAAGCTTCCAAAGACATCGTACCGATCTTATCAGCCCAATCGCTCAAACGTTCAGCCTGAAGCATACACCAAACAGCAAAAGCATTCATATTTTGGGTGCCATTAAGCAAAGCCAAACCTTCCTTAGAAACAAGCTGTATAGGTTGCCAATTCATCTTTTGCAACATCTCTTCTCCTGAGATTACTTCACCGTCCATCTCAACAGCTCCAATGCCTAATAGTGGCAAACAAAGATGTGCCAATGGTACTAGGTCGCCAGAAGCACCCAATGATCCTTGCATATATACCACTGGATAGATGTCGTTATTGAAGAAGTCGATCAAGCGTTCTACGGTTACCAACTGACAACCAGAGAAACCATAGCTTAAAGATTGGATCTTTAGCAACAACATGATCTTAACAATTTCGTTAGGAACTCTATCACCCACACCACAAGCATGAGACATCATCAAGTTCTTTTGCAAATCAGATAACTGCTGTTTGTCGATAGAAATCTTACACAACGACCCGAAACCTGTAGTAACACCATAAATAGGTTTATCGGAAGTTTCGATTTTCTTATCCAAATACTCACGACAACGAACAATGCGATTACGAGCATCGTCAGACAATTCTAGCTTTATATTATTCTTGATAATTTCGCCAATACGTTCTATAGAAAGATGATCAGCACTAATTTTATGTTTCATAATTATATTTTTAAGTCAACACTGACTAGTAAAGATCACAGACTGAGTTTCCTAAACGAAACTCAGTCTGTGGAAGAAATGTTGTTTTATTTATAAGCTTCGTTGATAATATCGTCATCAACAAAGTTTGGTAATGTTACATGAAGATCGGGAGTGCGCTCCATTTCGCGTTTGATAGCATCTACAGAACCTTCGTTACGAGCCCAACTACGACGAGAGATACCATTATTAACGTCCCATAAGAGCATCTGGCGGATGTGGCGTTCAGCGTCTTCACCGCCATCTATCACCATACCGAAGCCTCCATTGATCACTTCGCCCCAACCTACTCCACCACCGTTGTGGATAGATACCCATGTGGCACCACGGAAAGAATCACCAATAACATTCTGAATAGCCATATCGGCACAGAACTGTGATCCATCGTAGATATTACTGGTTTCACGGTAAGGAGAGTCAGTTCCCGATACATCATGGTGGTCGCGACCCAACACTACAGGGCGGCTTATTTCACCGCGCTTAATAGCTTCATTGAAAGCTAAAGCGATCTTTGTACGACCTTCTGAATCGGCATAGAGGATACGTGCTTGCGAACCTACTACAAGTTTGTTCTTTCCTGCTTCTTTGATCCAATGAATGTTATCGTCTAACTGACCGATAATATCAGGGGTAGAGGTCTTGCGCAATTCTTCTAATACTTCAGTAGCTATACGGTCGGTAGTCTCCAAATCTTTAGGATTGCCTGAACTACATACCCAACGGAAAGGACCGAAGCCATAATCGAAGAACATTGGTCCCATAATATCTTGTACGTAGGAAGGATAGCGGAACTTGCCATCAGCATTCATAATATCAGCACCTGCACGGCTCGACTCTAAAAGGAAGGCGTTACCATAGTCGAAGAAGTACATACCATTGGCGGTCAACTTATTAATAGCTGCTACCTGACGGCGCAAAGATGCTTGTACTTTTTCCTTAAATTTTTCTGGCTCTTCAGCCATCATACGCTTGCTTTCTTCCAACGAAATGCCAACAGGATAATAACCACCAGCCCATGGGTTATGAAGCGATGTTTGGTCAGAACCAAGATCAACGTGGATATTATCTTCTGCTAAACGCTCCCAAAGATCTACTACGTTGCCTACGTATGCCATTGATACGACACGCTTTTCATCAACAGCTTTGCGAATAGCAGGGATCAATTCGTCAAGACTTTCATGCAATTCGTCTACCCAACCTTGATCGTAACGTTTGCGCGCTGCTAAAGGATTGATCTCGGCAGTAACACTAACAACTCCTGCAATGTTACCAGCTTTTGGTTGAGCCCCCGACATACCTCCAAGACCTGCTGTTACAAATAGCTTCATATTGTTGCCACCTACCTTGCGAGCAGCATTCAATACGGTAATAGTTGTACCATGAACAATGCCTTGTGGACCGATATACATATACGATCCGGCTGTCATTTGTCCGTATTGGCTCACGCCTAATGCATTGAAACGCTCCCAATCGTCAGGCTTTGAATAGTTAGGAATTACCATACCATTGGTTACTACAACACGAGGCGCATTCTTATGAGAAGGGAAAAGCCCAAGAGGATGACCTGAATACATAACAAGCGTTTGTTCATCGGTCATCTCGCTTAAGTACTTCATCACCAAACGATATTGTGCCCAGTTCTGGAATACAGCACCATTACCACCGTATGTTATTAATTCGTGAGGATGCTGTGCAACCGCCTTATCAAGGTTGTTTTGTATCATCATCATGATAGCAGCAGCCTGCTGAGAGCGATGGGGATATTCGTCGATAGGACGAGCATACATTTCGTAAGTTGGACGGAAACGGTACATATAGATACGTCCGTAGGTTTCCAACTCATCAGCAAACTCTGGCGCAAGCGTAGCATGGAATTTCTTAGGGAAATAACGTAACGCATTGCGAAGAGCCAACTTCTTTTCTTCTACAGAGAGAATGTCTTTACGCTTAGGTGCATGATTAATACTTTTATCGTATGCCTGTGGCTGTGGTAACACTTCAGGTATGCCTGCACGAATATCTGCAATAAATTCTTCTTTTGTCATCTTTGCTGTTTAGGTTTTTATTGTATATGAAAAAAGAAGTTAGAGATGGCTGAAAACAAGCCTTCTCTAACTTCTTGTTACTTTATTCTTATATTTTTGCTTCTACAATCTTCATAATTTCAGCTTCAGCATCATTTGCTTTTTGGATAAGTTCGTTAGCTTCTGCTACAAGTTTATCAGCCGTTTCACGATCTTTAAGCCCTGAAGCATTGATCTTCACGTTCAAGCCTGCACCCAATACTGCTGCACGTGCTGCTAGAATACCTACGCCAGCATCAGAGACGCTGTTAGGATTGCCTTCTTCTGCCATTGCTTTACAAAGTTCAAACACTTTGAAAGATGCCTGCATTGTATGCAAAGGCACTTGGGTAGCAAATAATGTTGCTTCTTGGATAGCTGCCGAACGAAGCGCCTTTTCTTCGTCTGTCCCCTTTGGCAAACCAAACGCATCCATAATACGATTGAAGGCTTCAGTATCTTCATCAACAAGCACTAATAGTTCGGCTTGTATCTGCTGACCCTTATCAGCCCAATTGCTAAACTCTTCCCAACGAGCATCCCAACCAGCCTTATGGCTAGACAAGTTAGCAACCATTGTACCAAGAGCAGCACCTAATGCACCCATATAAGCAGCAATAGTACCACCACCGGGAGCTGGCGACTCGCGTGAAGTTTCTTCAGAGAAGTCCTTTACTGTAAGATCAATGAGCTTTGCACGCTTATCGTCGTCTTCCAAAAGATACTCTATTACTTTCTCACGTGGGTTAAAAGCTTTCAAATCGTCTAAGCCCATTGACTTGATAGCAATCTGTAAGATGTCGGCTTCTGGTATACCCGTTGAGCGGTTTTGCTTCTTTAAAAAGTACTTACCAGCATCTATCAAAGTGCGCTTAGGTACTAAACCCACAATCTCTGTACCAGTTACACGGATACCACGATTTTGTGCGCAACGACATACTTCGTCGAAAGCTATATGAAGTGGAGTAACATTAATATCGGTAATATTCATTGAAACTTGCGCAATGCCATATTCATCAATATACCATCCAATAGCCTTTGTTCCCTTCAAGGTGCCAGGTATCATAATGTTTTTACCATTCTCGTCTTTCATGATTTTACCAACTGGCGAACCACCTTCACGCTGTGGACGACCCTTCTCGCGTACATCAAATGCAATAGCGTTAGCACGACGAGTAGAAGTAGTATTTAAGTTGAAGTTGGTTGCAACCAAGAAGTCGCGTGCTCCAACAGCCGTACAACCAGTGCGTGCCACTCCTTCATCCCATGGACGTGCGCCAAAGTCGGGAGCTTCTTTCTCCACTGTCATTCTTTCTTGCAGCCCCTCATATTCGCCCTTACGGCAAATAGCAAGATTTTTACGCTCTGGAGTGCGTGCAGCAGCTTCATAGCAATAGCAAGGCACTGACAATTCGGTAGCAATACGTTCTGCCAAGGTACGCGCCAATGCTGCACATTCCGCAAGCGTAATGCCAGCAACAGGGATCAAAGGACATACGTCAGTGGCACCCATACGTGGATGTGCACCATGATGTTGGCGCATATCAATAAGCTGCGCTGCCTTCTTTACACAACGAAAAGCGGCTTCAACAACAACCTCTGGACTTCCTACAAAGGTAATAACTGTGCGGTTAGTAGCTTCACCGGGATCAACATCAAGGAGTTTTACACCCTTAATAGCTTCAATTTCGTCTGTAACCTGCTTAATAATCTCTTTGTTACGTCCTTCACTAATGTTAGGTACGCACTCAACGATTTTCTTTTCTTGGATCATTTTATGTCGTTATTAAATTTAGGCTTCTGTTAGTTGTTGTAAAATTAAAAATTTGTAGTTATATGATAAAGTTATTCGTGTTAAACAATATAAAATAAGTGATTTATACACTATTTATTCTGGTTATTACATAAAAAAATCCTATTCAATAAATAACTACATCACTTAAAAGTTAGTGTAGTCTCCTCTTCTACAACATTGCTAATGCAGGTATCATATAAAAGAGACAACGTTTTCTGTAGAAAAGATTAGTATTTTTAGCCCAATAGTTTTTAAAAACAAGAATGGCAGATAACTCAAGATGTGGTTATCTGCCATTTTAGCTGTCTATTTTGTTTGCTTAAATGAAGAATTTCGTAATGCCATAAATGATTGCTCCGAGCAATGCGCTCACAGGGATTGTAAGTACCCACGCAGCCATTAAGTTTTTCATAACACCCCATCTTACTGCTGAAAGACGCTTAGTAGCACCTACACCCATTACCGAACCAGCAATGGTATGTGTCGTACTTACAGGGATCTTAAAGATTTCTGTGATGTAAAGTGTGATAGCACCCGCTGTTTCCGATATAAAACCTTCGTAAGGAGTAACCTTCGTAATCTTCGTTCCCATAGTCTTTACAATGCGCCAACCACCCGACATTGTTCCGATAGAAATGGCTGCAAAGCAAGAAAAAGCTACCCAATCAGGAATATCGCTTACCGACTTAATCCCCATACCAATACCTAATGGATGGGCTGCTACCATAGCAGCAGCGATGATACCCATTACTTTTTGCGAGTCGTTCATACCATGACCAATACTAAATAGTGCTGAAGAAAGCAACTGCAAACGCTTAAACCACATACTAGCTTTAGTGTGAGGCACATGCTTAAAGCCATAAGAAACGATGAGTGAGAAAACGAAGGCGATGAACATACCTACCAAAGGAGCTAGGAAGATGAAAGCAGCTATCTTTAAAATAACAGATGCCTGAATGGCTACAAAGCCGTTTGCAGCAATTGCTGCACCAGCAAAACCTCCGATAAGTGTATGAGAAGAGGAAGAAGGTATTCCTTTCCACCATGTTAAAAGGTTCCATGCAATAGCTCCTATCACACCTGCTAAGATAATAGGTAGGGTAATATAATGCTCGTAAACGGTTTTAGAAACAGTGTTAGCAATACCAAATTCGCCTATGATATACTTTGAAATGAAGAAAGCTACAAAGTTGAATAATGCAGCCCATAGCACTGCTTGAAAAGGGGTGAGCACACGTGTGGTAACAATAGTGGATATGGAGTTGGCTGCATCATGGAAACCATTGATGTAATCGAACACCAAGCCCAATACTATAATTGAGATTAGGAGTACCATAGTTTTATGCGTATTTTACGATAATAGTCTTCAATATCTTGCCAACATGCTCTATAGCATCAGTAGTTTTCTCAAGCTCACTTAATAGCTCTTTGGTTTTCATAAGTTCAATAGCATTCTTCTCTTGTGCAAAGACTTCTCTAATAGCCATTTCATATACCTCATCTGCATCATTTTCAAGTGCATGAAGACTATTTACTATTTCCTTCAACGCTTTCTTATCACTGCGCAAAGTAGCAAGCATATTAATACCCTTATCTATTGCTCTCACGCCTGCAATTACAAGATCGCTCAACTTTATAATCGCCGGATGTACCTTATATGGATTGTAAATAGCCATACGTTTTGACGAGCCATTGATATAGTCGACAACATCATCTAAACGGTTAGATAGCTCTGAGATGTCTTCACGATCAAAAGGCGTAATAAAGCACGACTCTAAAGCTTCAAAAATCTGGTTAGCAATTACATCTGCCTCATGCTCTTTATCCTTTATCTTATGAAAATAGTCTAGCCGTTCTTCTTGTGTCTTAGTTTTTAAAGCTTCTCCTAAAAGAGATGCTGCTTCTATACTAATAGCACTAACTTGTTTTAAAAGATCAACAAACTTTGGCTCTTTTGGTGTGAACCTACTTAAAATGGAATTTTGCATATATATAATATATTGTGAAATTATTATTCTTTATTCTGCCGCAAAATTATGGAAAAGGTGTTACAAGGAAGTTACAAATAGTTTAACTATTAATTAAACTTTCGGCTTTCAAATAAGAACTTAAACACGCTAAAATAAAACATCCTAACAAACTAAATGTTTATTAGGATGTTATAACAGTACTCTGACTGGGAATCGAACCCAGATCAAAGGTTTAGGAAACCTACGTTCTATCCATTGAACTATCAGAGCAACAGTATTTGTGAGCTACAAAGGTAGCTATTTTCCTTTTGTCAGACAAAGAACATTACAAGAATTTGAGCTATGATAACACGGATAAACATACCTAGAGGATAAACGGTAGCATAGCTTATATTGCTCGATTCGTCCTTCACCGTATCGTTAGCATAGACTAATGCCATTGGGTTTGCCATTGAACCACAAAGGATACCACAAATAGTACCAAAGTCAAATTTCTTTGTTCGCAATGCAATTGCACCCACTATAATAAGCGGTAACATTGTTATCACAAAGCCAAGACCTATCCAAAGCAAACCTTCAGGACGCACCACCGTGCTCAAGAAATCCTTTCCAGCTTCTAAACCTAAACAAGCCAAATAAAGCGAAAGCCCCAACTTGCGAAGCATAAGAGAAGCACTTCGCGTGGTGTAAGTAACCATTCGGAAACGAGGACCAAAGGCTCCTATCAAAATGCCCATAATAATAGGGCCTCCTGCAATGCCTAAGCGGATAGGTGCATCCATACCAGAAAAAGACAAAGGAATAGTACCTAGCGCAAGACCTAACAACATACCGAAAAGAATACTTGCCACATTAGGCTCGTTGAGCGTCTTTACAGAGTTGCCGAGAAACTTTTCTGCTTGATCAATTGCCTCTGGCTTACCAACTATCGTTAGACGATCGCCATAACGAAGCACAAGATCGCCAGTAGCTAAAAGCTTAATATCGCCACGAAGAACACGACTTACAGTAACGCCGTAAATATCGCGAAGATGCAAACTGCCTAAGTGCTTACCATTCAACACACTGCGAGAAAGCACTATAATACGACTTTCCATCTTTGTGTCAAGGTGGTTCCAATCGACAGCTCCTTTGTTAAGATCGCGCTGAACCATCTTACCAAACATTATTTCCATAGCTTCTTCCTCGTGGTTACCTGTAACAACAAGGATATTATCGTCCTTTTGAAGTACGGTGTTAGGCATGGGATTAACCACCTCTTCGCCACGCCAAATACGTGAAATGATAAACTTTTGATGACTTCCTTGTGCTATAGCCCCTATTGTTTTTCCCACTATAGCAGGATTAGCTACCACAAATTGCCCTACAAAGGTGTGATTATCATTTTCGCCCGACTTCGACTTCATATCTTCTGCCTTTGCAAATACTTTCTTAATAACTATCATAGCAAAAATCACACCTACCACACCCAATGGATAAGTTACTGCCGTGGCTAGTGCTGCACGTGCTCCGCTAACCCCTACATGCTGAAGGGCTTGCTGAGCAGCACCAAGAGCTGGGGTATTAGTCGTAGCTCCACTAAGGATACCCACCATATCCGACATCGGAATATGAAAAGTATAGGTGAGGGCTATCGACAACAGTGTTCCCACCAATATAACTGCTAGCGACCACATATTCAGCCCCATTCCCTCATGGCGTAAAGACCCAAAAAAGTTAGGACCAACATGGAGACCAAGGGTATAAACAAAGAGTACCAAGCCAAAAGTTTCGCAGAATGAGAGCATTTGGGCATCAACACTAAATCCGAAATTACCAACAGCAATACCAACGAAAAACACAAAGGCTACGCCTAGAGAAATACCTGCTACTCGGATCTTACCAAGTGCAAGACCAACAGAACAGATAAGCGAAATAATAATAACACACTGGAGGGCAGTGTGGAAAGAAAACAGCCCATTAATCCAATCCATACGCTCTATACTAAATTTAAATACTGCTCAAGAGAGAGCAGCAAGGCTGAAGCCTTTCTTTTCAAAACAGAGAAATCTTCTTTAACGCTATCGGTAGCTTTTAGAACGGTAAACTTACCGTAATATAAGATATTAGGCAACATCGCTGCTGTTGCTACTTTTTCATATCCTGCCATACCATTAATAAGAAGGATCTGTTTCTTACTCATTTACTTACACTTTTATTGGGTACAAAGGTACAGCAAACCATATAAAAGACAAAATATTTAGCAACTTTTGAACCACCTTGCTACTTGCATTGGTGAAATATTTTTTTTATGCAAGCTTTATCATATCTACCAATTGTAAAAAATATGCTGTCGACCAAATAGCGATTTCGCTTTGATCAAGAACAAACGGCAACACATCGGCTTTCACTTGCTCTATGTTGGTAGATAAGATCTTAGCTTTTAATGTCTCAATAAACTTCCCATAACCCATCTCTATACCATTAAGCTCATATATACGCTCTTGCAAATGGGTATAATCAAGACCTATTCCTTGTCGTACATACCACTCAAAATCATACCAATCACGACCTTTCGCTCTATTTTTCTAATTGCGAAAAGTAAGCGCATGTAGCTTACCAGCAAACAAATCAGGCAAAGTAAAGCATCTTATCATAAAACTAGAGGGGCGTAACAACAGTTTTTGTTCTATTACCCATTTTTACCATCTTCCTATCTAATTCGTTCATAATCCTTCAATCTTTCGGAAACAAATACAGTAAAATTCTGCACAGAAAAGGAAGAAAAAAAAATCCTTTTCTATGCAGAATTTTACTGTTTTAACTATCTTCCTATCATTAAGAAGATAGCTTGTAAGAAAGTTTATTCTACAGTAAATGTAGTTACTTTCATACTATTCTTTTCATTCGTATTATTTGGGTCACCTATAACAATACCATATTCACCTGGCTGCAAATCCTCTAAAAGTAATAAATATGAACTTTTGCCATACTTCTTTGCCTTAAATTCTACACTAGAAAGATTGTTTGTCTCAGTCTTAGACAGCGTACCAGATTCTGCAAGTTGATACCTACGTTCCTTCTTGGTAACATCAAACTTAAAAATACTAATAAAAGAGTTTGGATCTGTTGTATTATCCTTTGCTCTTATAATAAGACGGGTTGTTGCAGCTCCTTTTATGGTGCTAGCAGAATGTACACCAGCCAAAGTTAAGCGCGACTTAACTTTACCAATACCTACAAGATATAAGCTAGCACCTGCTTTGGTTTTTACTGTGCCATTTTCTCGTTTTAAAAGCACTCCCTGACCATTTGAGGTTAGCAAAAGTGTTTCGTCTGCAAACTCTGGTTCTGAAACTGTTACTTGGGCATTAATAGAGATACCGCAAATCAACATCACAAATAATAAAAAAATCTTTTTTATATCCTTATATATAAATAGTTTAAATTAGGTGGTAAAGGTACATAAAATAATTAATAAAAACAAGTCTAAAACTTATTTAATTATCAAATAAAAAGAAACTGCTCATCTCTCAAAAATGATTGAAAAGATGAGCAGCTTATACTTTTGGTTTTATCTATTTCGTAGATTTAAAGATCGAACTTGTAGCCAAGTGTTATATGGAAAACACTGTTCTTATTACTTACCTCGCCTCCCTTAGCAATATTTGTTAATCCCCAATTATAGCGAGCATCAAGCACAAAGTTCTTATATTCGTAAGAAACACCTACAGGGATTGAAAAATCTACAGTATTCACACCATCTTGGGTTCCTGTAACTGACACACCTTCAGCTTCTACTTTAGTCTTGTGGGTTACATTAAAACCTGGCTGAATACCTAGCTTTACTGCCAAACCAGGAGCTACATAAACGTTCGCAAGGATAGGAACATTAATATAATCGAGCTTGAATGTGGTTTTTTCCTTGTCTTCTTCAGACTTAGCTCCTTGCATAGAATACAAAGCACCAGCACTAACAGAGAACATATCGGTAACTTGATACTCTAATTCCGCACCCAAAACGCCACCAATACGACAGTCAGCCTTCGATTTGGTAATATTTGCAATACTCAAACCTACCTTTGGCTGAACAGTAAAAGCTCCTACTGCATGTTGTGCAAATGCAGAAGCCGATGTAATCATCAAAGCTGCTGCCAATAATAACTTCTTCATAATAACATTTAGTTTATAAAAATCTTTTTGTTAAATAATTAATATTGCTGCAAAATTATACAAATTATTTAAAATCACCAAAGATTTAACCAACATTATTTCTATTTATCTTTATTGATAATATAAATACCAAACGTTGCCAGCACTCCTGCTACAACATACTTCCAATAAAACACTTCATTAAGACACAAGCATGAGCTAACAGCACCAATAACGGGGATGAGCGAATTGTAAATGGCAACCTTGCCAACAGGATTGCAACTGATGAGCTTATTATATAAGGTAAAACCCGTAGTAGATATGCCTATCAGGAGCAATAATATTAAAATGCCCCACCCTGTAACTGCTGGCAATGTCCCACCCATCATCAGTCCGGGGACGACAAGCATTGCTCCTCCTAGAGCCAAACTGTAACCTGTACCTACAAAAATATCTATGCGCTTGCCTAATCCTCGTGTTAAAAGCGATGCAAAAGCAGAACAAAGGGCGTTTAACGCTATCATACCATCGCCAAGCCATGAGAAACCAGTATCCGATTGCACGTTACCAACATTCAGCACGGCTATACCTGCAAAACCTACGATACACCCAACTAACTTGTTTCTCGTCATTTTGTCGCTTTTAAAAAAGAGGCATGCAAGGATCACAACAGAAAAAGTACTGAGCGAATTGAGCAATGCGGCACGCGAACCAGCACTATGCGATAAGCCAAAATAGAAGAAGGCATAATGGAGGGTAGTGTTGAGGAGGGCATAACCTAGGATAAATCCATAGTTGGTTTTAGCACGAACAGAAAACGATCGGTGCAGCAGCTTTGCCATAACAAGGATAATAACACCCGAGAGAAAGAAGCGGATACCTGCAAAAAGCATCTTCGAACCCGTCATATCGGGAGTTATCTGAAATGCTGCAAAGCCCAACTTGATAAGCGGATAAGCCCACCCCCACACCAATGCTGCCGTAAGCGCAAAGATAGTTACCCACAATGGGCGTTGAAACATGCTATGGGGTGTTTCCGCTAAAGTTTTTCCTTTTCCAGTCATCATACTCCTTTTACCTTATATATAATAAGGTGCAAAGGTACGGCTTTTATATCATTCATGAGTCCTCCCTCTGCTATCATTTCAGAAAAGATATGCGCTAAATGTTCAAAAAATAAGCTTTCGTAGAGTAATCGTTTACCTCTCGCCCGTCAATAGGCAAGCTTTCACTATAAAAAATAATTTATTTTTGAGTTGTTTTTAATTTATTTTCAACTGAAAAATAAATTAAAAATACCCGCAAAAGATAACCTTTTATCACTAAAAAGGTATTTTTTTACCACAAAAAAGATCATCAACAGATAGAAAAAAGTTATTAAAAACACACTACACCTCTGTTTTTCAGCAGTTTAAGCCACAAGTTACTATGCCCAACATACTGTGTTACTATGTAAAAAATACTATGCTACTATGTAAAAAATACAAAAAGTGGACTTGCTACTAATGTAACAAGCCCACTTTATTATTTTACCTAATAATGTTATTCTCTTAATGAGGATAACAAGTGCTTTATACTTTTGCAGCCAATTCTGCCTTTGCTTCCTCCGCCTCAATCTTATGTCCCATTACAATGTAGGCAATAGGAGATGCGATGAAAATAGAAGAAAGTGTACCGATAATAATACCGATGATCATTGCAAATGAGAAGCTACGTGTACTATCACCACCAAGAATAAAGATAGCAAACAATACGATCAAGGTACTAAACGAAGTATTGATGGTACGCGACAAAGTTTCATTAATTGACTCATTGAAAAGTCTTTGCAATCCATACTTAGCTAATGTAGACTTATGCTTACCCATATTCTCACGGATACGGTCGAACACTACCACTGTATCATTGATATCATAACCAATTACTGTTAAGATAGCACCGATGAAAGTTTGGTCGATTTCAAGCGAGAAGCCTATCCAGCCATGACACAACGAGAATATTCCCACTACGATTGTAGTATCAAGAATCAAACCAACGATAGAACCTACAGAGAAACCAATGTTGCGGAAACGTAGTAAGATGTACAAGAAGATGAATACAATCGCTAAACCTACACTAATAAAAGCATTTGTTGTAATGTTCTTAGCGATAGAAGGACCTACCTTAGCACTCTGAATAATAGAGCCACCTTCGCGAATATCAGGGTTTTTAAACTTAGCAACGCTTTCTTGAGAAACGTAGTTATGCTTCTTCAATGTTGCATAAAGGATATTCTCTGCCTGATCATCATCGTCCTTAGAAGAGTCGACATTCCAGTTGGTAGATACACGAATGGTCTTGCCATCAGTACCAATAGCGATAACGGTAGTTGTTGCAGCCTTGCCCTTATTAGCACCTTCGGTATTAACGAAAGCACCATCAAAGATCTTACGAATATCTTCTACAGGAGCAGGCTTAGACAATGTAATAACATAGTTACGGCCACCAGTGAACTCAATGCTACGACTTAGACCACGAACAGCGAAACTTACAATACAAATCACTATTGCGATACCCCAAATAGTAAACGACTTCTTGTGCATTTGCATAAAACGCATACTGGTATTCTGCAACAAATTCTTGCTAATACCTGTTGTAAATGAAAGGTGAAGCCACTTATCATTATTAACACGGCTCTCAAATACTAAACGAGTCAAGAATACTGCTGTGAAGAAAGAGATAATCAAGCCAATGATCAAAGTGGTGGCAAAGCCGCGAATAGGACCTGTACCTGTAACAAGAAGGATCACACCCGTGATCAATGAGGTCAGGTTAGAGTCGAAGATCGCAGAGAACGCATTCTTATAACCTTCATGAAGGGCTTGCTTCATTCCCTTTCCAAGACGAAGTTCTTCCTTAATACGCTCATAAATAAGCACGTTAGCATCTACCGCCGTACCTAAAGTAAGCACGATACCAGCAATACCTGGCATGGTGAGTGCCGACTGGAAGGATGCCATAATACCAAGTGTGAAGAATAAGTTAGCGATCAATGCCGAGTTAGCCATCATACCTGGGATAAAGCCATACATAGCTATCATGTAGAACATGAGCAATACAAAGGCAATAGCAAATGATATAAGCCCCTGCTGGATAGACTGTGCACCAAGTGTAGGACCTACTACTTCTTCCTGAACAATCTTAGCAGGAGCAGGCATACGACCAGACTTTAAGGTGTTAGCCAAGTCTTTTGTATCAGCAACAGTAAATGAACCTGAAATAGACGACTGACCACCATCGATCTCGGTATTGATACGTGGAGCTGTATAAACTACACCGTCCAATACTACAGCAATAGCTTTACCAACATTAGCCTTTGTCAACGCAGCCCATTCGCGTGCACCTTCTGAGTTCATACTCATGCTAACTTCAGGCTTACCAAACTGGTCGAACTGGTCTTTAGCATCTGTAATAACATCGCCTTCCAAAGGAGCACGACCATCGGAAGTTGTAACTTTCAGTGCATGTAACTCGAAGGTATTCTTTACTTGGATGTTATCAGCAGGCTTAGCACTCCATAATAGACGTAAGTCGGTTGGTAATACTTGCTTAGCAAGCTGGCTATGGATGAGCTTGTTAATAGCTGCTGTATCACGAACATTTGCATAACCTACGACACTAAGCGCATCGCCAGGAATGAGTTGTAGGCGTGATAGCAATGGGTGTTGCTTCTTCAAAGCCTCTGCACCAGCAGCTTCTTTGCTAGCACCAGCAGCCTTACCAAAGGCTTTCTTAGCTGCGGTAAGTGCTATTTTGTTAGTAGATGCAGTAGTAGCTTTTACAGAATCTGTAGCAGTAGTATCAGGCTTTGTGTCGCCATTAGCTAGGCGTTGGTCGAGCTGCTGCAAGTATGGAGCAACCTCTTGGTTATTATAAGTTTCCCAAAACTCTAGGTTAGCCGAACCTTGCAATAGCTTACGCATACGCTCAGGCTCACGGATACCGGGCATTTCTACCATCAATCTGCCTTCTTGCCCCTCTAATTTTTGGATGTTTGGCTGAACAACACCATACTGGTCAATACGATTACGAACCACATTATATGAGTTGTCAATAGCAGCAGTTACCTCTGCACGCAAAGCTTTCTCAACTTCGCTATCTGTACTCTGTGTACTTACCTTTCCCTTTAGCTGTTGAGTAGCAAAGATTTCAGCAAGTTTGTGTCCAGGAGCATTCTTCTGATAAGCCTTAATAAATAGCGAAATAAAGTTGCCCTGACCAGCTAATTCTTGTTCTTTAGCTTCATTAAGCGACTTAACATAAGCAGGATCTGTCTTGTGATCGGCTAGCATGTCAACAACATCAGGTACTGAAATTTCTAGTACTACGTTCATACCACCCTTCAAGTCAAGACCTAAGCCTATCTGAGTTTCAAGGCATTTTTGGTAAGAATAAATACCCAAATACTTCACAGAATCTTTGTAATCCTGCTGTGCAATAGGGTCTTTAATCTTTGCAGCCTGCCCATCATAATAGCTTGTAGCTACCGAAAAAGACAGGTAAAAGATACTTGCTAGTGTCAATAAGACAGCTACGCAAATGACTAATCCTTTGTTTTGCATTTTATTTATTTGATTTAATTATTATTTGCTATATATTATAAGGTATGCAAAGATAATGAATTTTTCACATTATGAGAAATTAATTATGCACAAATCGTTTCTATTAAGGTTTTGGACGATATTTCAGCCAACAAGAAATGGGATAATGATCGGAATTATTTATTGATTTATCCACCTTTGCTCCGTATGGTTCAAACTCGCTAGAAGCAAAAATATGGTCGATACGAAAATACATTTTACTTTTGTTATAACTAAACCCAAGTCCATTCCCACTCGAAGCATAACTATCAGTTAGCAAACCATTTATAACATCATGACTATAACTAATGGGGGTATCATTGAAGTCGCCACACAAGATCACTGGAGTTCCTTTGTCTAAATACTTCTTCACGTATGCAGCAACAGCATCTACCTGTGGGGCACGCCGCATCATAGTTTTACCTAATTTATCAATCAATGATACCGATTTCCCTTTTGCTTTTTTCACTGCAACCTTACCATCAACCATCTCCGTAAAACTAGTTTTCTCCTCTTCAGTTAGTCCGTAACTTTCAAAATGGTTGTTAACAAGTAAGGTTTTTGTGCCATTTACATCTAGCATATAGGCTACACTCATGTTTGAATGGGACGAATATGGGATGGAATCACGCGACAAAATAGGGAATTTACTAAGCAAAACCATGTTATCATCACCAGAATTACGCTTCACCATACGATCAATATACTTGTAATGTTTGCGTAAAGTATGCATTATATTTGGCTTTTTCGCCGTTTCTATCTTAGCTTCCTGCAAGCACACAATATCGGCTTTACTTCGGATAATATAATCGGCAATTGGATTTAGCTTACCTTCAACATCGTCCCACGTATCAAATAGATACACATTATACGACAAAATCTTAATCGCACCATGTGGTTTCTCCTTTGAAAGGTTGAAAGGACAATAGTTTCTGATAGGTCCGTAGCTAATGATAAGACCTAAGATGGGCAACCAAAGCATACGTTTTCGTATGAATACCCACAACACTATAAAGGCGATATTAGCGATTAAAACAAAGGGAAAACCTAAGCCTAAGGTTGCGATAATGGGATGATCAACAGGGTTGATCCGCCCACTATACCCCACAATTAGTAACGCTATGACTGCTACAACATTTAAAACAACCAACGTTCTAAATGTTAGTTTCCTTAATGTTTTTAGCACAACGATGCCCCTCTTTCTTCGTTTATTTTTGCGATTAGTGCTTACTACTATCAAAAAGTCGTTGCTTTTCGGCTGGTGTTAAACTATCATAGCCATTCTTTCGCACCTTATCAAGAATACGATCTATCTCTTCTTGTTCTTGCTTTTTACGAGCGTTGTAATCCCAATCGGTTTCCTTAGGTTGAGCATCTTGTGGCTGATTAAAGTTCCAATTATTGGTAAATCCTGTATTATTGTGCTGAGATGTTCTCCCTTTTCGTTGCTCCCAATTGTGCTTCATTTTATCAAAGAAGTCGCTACCGCTATTCATTCCAAAGTTATTATATCCTCCATAAGGGTGTTTCTTCCAATATTTTATAAGGATAAAGCCAAAGAGCATACCACCTAAATGCGCCAAATGCGCCACACCATCGTTACTTGTTCCAAAGGCAGAGAACAACTCCATAGCCACCGATCCTACTATAATCCATTTGGCTTTAATAGGAACAGGAATAGGAATAATAAACATGCGTTCCTCTGGAAATAACATTCCGAAAGCTAAGAGTACTGCATAAATAGCTCCCGAAGCACCTACTGTAGTCCATAAGTTAAGATAAGCATCCATCGGTACTGCCTGTCCATACATTGAACCCGTATTATATGCGGCTAATCCCTCTATACTATAGCTAACAAACTGTGCTAACTCTTGGCAAAAACCTGCTCCTATTCCACACACAATGTAATAAAAAAGGAATTTCTTTGCTCCCCACACACGTTCTACTACCATACCAAACATCCAAAGCATAAACATATTCATAAGAATATGCATAAAGCCCGCATGCATAAACATATAAGTAACAAACTGCCATATATGGAAGTCAGACGCAAGAATAAAATGTAAACCAAAGGTTTTTGTCAGATCAATACCCGCTCTTTCAAAGACATAAGTGGCAATAAAAGCTATGATATTAATAAAAAGCAAATTCTTGGTTACTGTAGGAATATTACGCATCAGTATCTTTTTAAAATTCTATCTATAAGTTTTTCTAAATCAGAGTATATCATTTTTATACGCCACAAAAATACAAAAAAAACACGTCTTAAAGTACTATATATAGGGAATATGCCCTAATTTTCAGAATTTTCTACACTTTTCTTTAGAATTTATTTGCTTTTTAAAATGATTACCTTATATTTGCAGCAACAAGCAATTCTTATATCATACATTAATCATAAATTATAACTGAAAGAATTATGAACAAATCAGAATTAATCGACCAAATCGCAGCAAGTAGCGATTTGAGCAAGGCAGATTCAAAGAAAGCACTAGATGCAACTATCAAGGCTATTAAAGAAGCTCTAGCAAAGGGTGATAAAATTCAACTAGTTGGCTTTGGTACATTTGCAGTAAACGAGCGCCCTGCACGCGAAGGCATTAATCCTTCTACAAAGGAAAAGATCCAAATCGCTGCTAAGAAGGTTGCTAAGTTTAAGGCTGGTGCTGAACTAACAGAGGCTATTAACAAGTAATTTGTTAAGAATTCGGATAAAAATCAAGGCAACCTCATTGGGTTGCCTTTTTTGTTTCCAGTATAATTTAACGATAAATCTTCCTAAGCTATCTTACATTTTCCTATTTCAATAATAACCACCCTTAGAATAGTTTATAAAGAATAGCATCGCTGCCGACATTAAGTTAATACTCTTTAAAATAACTCTTAATTCAAAGAAGAGTGTACAAAGATAGTTAAACTCATACATAAATCGTTTGCGATAATAGAACTATTACGTATCTTTGCATAAAGCAAAAACGATCATTTTATAACATTATAAATAAAAGAAATATGGCAACAGTTTACGATTTCAATCTTCGCGACAAAAAGAACAACGAAGTAAGTCTTTCTGAATATAAAGGCAAGGTTCTTCTCATCATCAATACAGCAACAGAATGTGGCTTCACTCCACAATACGAAGAACTAGAAGCAATGTACAAACGCCTAAAGGGTCAGGGTCTTGAAATCCTAGATATTCCTTGTAATCAGTTCGGTGGTCAAGCCCCAGGTACTGACGAAGAGATTAAAGAGTTCTGCTCTTTGAAGTTCGGTACAGACTTCCCACAATTCAAGAAGTCTGAGGTTAATGGTGAAAACGAATTACCTCTTTACACTTTCTTGAAAGCTCAGAAAGGTTTTGTTGATTTCGATATGGATCATAAGATTGCTCCTATTTTGGTTGAAATCTATGACAAGCAGGATCCAGAATGGCGCAAGAAGAGCGACATTAAGTGGAACTTCACTAAGTTTTTAGTAGATCGCGAGGGTAACGTAGTTGAGCGTTTTGAGCCAACTCACGACATCGCTGATGTAGAAAGCAAGGTAAAAAACTTGTTGTAAGGATAACATTTTATAAGGTCTCATCTAGCCCAAGGTGAGACCTTACACCATTATAAAAGTCCTGCCATTTCTCGTTTCTTTCCCATTTAAGTACGCTTGACAGGGCTTTTTTCGTATATTCACACCAATTTATTAACAAAATATTTTGTGAAATACTAAAAATATAGTATCTTTGCACCCGCAATTGTCCTATGGTGTAATGGTAGCACTACAGTTTTTGGTTCTGTCAGTGGTGGTTCGAATCCGCCTGGGACAACTTAAAAAAGCGCGATGTTAAACACATCGCGCTTTTTTTATTAAGTAAAGACAAACAAAAACAAGAAAAATGGAGAATAAGAAATCGCATGGTATGATAAGTGTCATTGCAGCACTAGGAGCTAATATTCTTGTAACCATATCCAAATTTGTGGGCTATCTTGTCTCAGGCTCAACAGCTATGATGAATGAAACCATTCACAGTATTGTAGACTGCGGTAACCAGATATTGTTATTAGTGGGCGACAAACAAGCTAAAAAGGGAGTCAGTAAAAACCATCCCTTTGGACAAGCACGCGCCAAATATTTTTATAGCATTGTTGTTGCTATGATGTTATTTTTTGCTGGTGGTGCGCTCGGCGTTATGGAAGCTACCCAAAAGCTATTTCATCCCGAACACAGTGTCGAAAATATATGGCTCGTGATGAGTATTTTACTCTTCGGAATGGTAGTAGAAAGTTTTAGCCTGCGCATTGCTTTCAAAGAAATTAAAGAGCTGAACACCGAAAAATTACCACTATTCAAGTTCTTAAAAGAGAGCCGACATAGCGAAATCCTCATTATATTTGCCGAAGATACCTGTGCTGTGGTGGGCTTAATCATTGCAATGGCAGGTACCATCCTTACCCATATAACAGGCAATGCCATGTTTGATGCTGCATCAGGTTTGCTCATCGGACTCATGCTTTGTATGGCTGCACTCTTCCTTGCACGCGAATTTTATAGCTTATTGATAGGCGAAAGTATGACCCAAAAGGATCTTACTGTCTTGCATTGCGCCTTTGAACGTAGCGAGATCAACAAGCTTATCAATGTTAAAACAATCCACCTCTCACCCACCGACATTCTCGTTACAGCGAAAATAGAGTTTACTTCTGCCGCACAAGACCACGCCTCTACCATCATCAATGACATTGAGAACAATATCCGACATAGCTTCCCGAAATATAAACTCTATATTTACATAGAAACCGATACCTTCGAGAATAACTATAAGGAGAAGCACACCTTAGATTATGGAACTAGCAAAGCATAGCCCCATTGATAAATGAGCTAAAGAAACGAAAGGAATAACAATCGAAAAACAGTTATACAAAAGCCTCTTTACACTATAAACCAACGAGAAAATCTTAAAACCCATATCCCAATTATCAGAGGGATGTGGGCTTTTTTCTACGCTAACCACGCAACAAAATCACAATAAATGAGTATCTTTGCCCAACAGATAACTATTTAAAGCAATAGCTTATGAAATCTTATCACGCACTCATTGTCTTTCTACTACTAGCGTTATCAGCATCCATAACAAGTGTTCATAGTTACAAAGTGGCTAAAAACATCATCATTACGGATATGAACCAAGCGTTAGAGCAGACCCTCGCCCACAAAACAGTGGCATGGATTACGCCCGATACCATCCAAAACTATAAGCAAAACTTAAAGATAGAGGCTCTGAAAAACGAGTCGTTTATTACTTATGCGCAAACAGCTACACCACAAACACTATGCAGTAAACCGATGATATGGAAAGAACAAACCGCCAAACCGATAGCTTTCCAATCGTATGCCACCTGCTCTTTCGCCACCATTTGGAAACTTTCTGATCAACGATCATCGGCTTTTTTCTGTTTGCTCCTTATGCTGTGGACAACAGCCTATGCCTTTTGGCACAGAAAGCAAAAAAACACCCAACCCATTATCGGCACACTTGTCTATGCTAAAGACAAACAATGCTTCATAGGAATACACCATGAAACAATCCGTTTCACACCAATGCAAACCGAATTGATGCAACTTTTCCTTTCTACACCCGACCTCAAGCTATCTAAACAAACTATATGCGACCATTTGTGGCATAAAAAGCCCGATGCTAGCGACACGCTTTACACACTTGTTCGCCGACTCCGTCTTACCCTTCAAGAGCATGCAAAATGTACCATTTCATCGGATAATAAAGGGTATTACGAACTAAAACAGCTCTAACATACATAGGCTGATAATGGAATGTCAGACCATTGTCAGCCTCTTTTTTTGCCCTTTCATTTCTGACAATCTATCTTTGCTACACAAAACCATAAACATTGCAAAGATGAAAAATATTTTATTCCTAATCACTTATCTCGTAATGACTATTCATGCCACTGCCCAAGAAACAAAAAAGCAGGTGGCTGATAGCACAAAAACCGTCGTTCTTAACGAAGTAACTGTAGCCGCAACTAAAACCATTGATAAACCAGACGGCACACTTTACATTCCTTCTATAGCACAAACGGAGGCTTCCAAAAATGGATATGGCTTGCTTGCCAAACTTCATCTACCACAGATACGCATCGACGAAGCCTTACATACCATCACCGCACTCAACCATAAGGGCTATATTCAGATACGTATCAATGGTATTATCTCATCGGAAGCAGAACTACTAAGTATGAATCCTAAACTTGTAAAGAGTGTCCATTTTATAGACAATCCCGGTGTACGCTATGGAGAAGATGTAGGCTATGTGATAGACATTAAGACCATAAAGACTGCTATGGGTGGAAGTGTGGGTATTCATCTGTCCAATTCGCTCACAGCAATTAATGGTAAGAACGCTGTGTATGCTAAGACAAACTATAAAAACTCTGAATTTAGCCTTAACTATACTTTCGACTACCGCCACTTTAAGCATATCAAAGAGAACGAAATAGCTTCTTTCCTTTTCAATGATAATACTATCCACACTATCGAACACCATACAACGGAGGACAGGACGAAGTTTGCTAACAATAGTATCGAGCTAAAATACAACCTTGCCGACTCGGCTTCGTACGTTTTTCAAGCCACACTTTCTGCCGATTTCCAGCATCGTCCAAACAATTATCAGCGGTATGACATCGTGGAAGATGGGAGTTTTATCAATGGTTTTAGCAACATTACAACCAAGAGTTTATCGCCGAGCTTAGATCTATATTTCTTCCATAAACTCAGCAAGCAGCAGAGTATCACTGCTAATGTGGTGGGAACAAAGATACAAACTAATAGTAGGAACGAACTAAACGAGGGTGAACCCTACCTATATAATGTGAAAGGTAACACCTATTCGCTTTTCTCTGAACTCATATACGAAAACCAACTAAAGCCCTTTACACTATCTGTTGGGCTGAATAATAGTCTCAAGTATTTCAACAACGAATATACGCACGATGTACTTTCCATAAACAAAATGCACCATACACGCACCTATTTCTTTACTGAAATAAAAAAACAATGGGATAAGTGGGGATATTCTTTGGGTATGGGGTTAGCCAATGTGTATTACACGCAGGGTGCGTCGACTTATAATTATTGGCTGCCCCGCCCTAAGCTTTCGCTAAATTATCACTTCAATAAGCAATGGTCGGTGCGCTATAGTTTTGAAATGTCCGATCACGTTTCCCAAATAGCGATGATCAGCGATACCAAAGTGAGAACAAGCAAAATGGAATGGAACGTAGGAAATCCTAATATTCGCCCATCACACCGTATAGAACAGTTTCTTACTTTGTCGTATAACAGCCCTCGCATGATGAACAACCTCGTACTAAATGCCCGCCTCAATCATCGTCCTAACATGGGTAAATATGTACGCACAGCCGATAATCAATTCTTATATATACAAGATAACCAGCATTATATCCATATGTTTTATGCAAACAACAATACTACCTTACGCTTCATTCCTGATGTGTTGGAAGCGAGTATTGGTGTAGGTGTATATCGTTTTATAAACAAAGGCGATGACTATACCCACAATCTCACGGCTTTTAACGGACAAATTGGTATAGATGCTTACCTCGGGAAATGGACAATTTCTGCCTATGTAGACAATGGTTGGTCGTTTATAGAGGGCGAAAGAAAGGCTGACAATCTCTTGGCTGCATATATAGGAGCTAGCTATCAAGTAGGAAATTGTATGTTTTCACTCTATATCCAAAATCCATTTATGCACAACCCTACGCTTTCACAATACCATTTGCTCAACCAATATGTGAAGAAAGATCATAGCATTAGTGGCAAGGAGTTTGGTAATCTCATCAACTTTAGCTTTTCGTGGAATATGGATTTTGGACGAAAAGGTAAGGAAACTCGCCAAAGACAAACGCATAAAGACACAGATACAGGCATTATGTAACGGCTCAACTCTTGTGAATGGCATAATAATAGATAACCTTTAAAGAGCTAATATACAATCTTTTAAAGAGTAAAACATAACCTTTAACGCATTTAAAGGTTATGTTTTTACTTGAAAAATAATTTATTTTTAAGGCTAAAATAAATTAAAAACGAATCAAAAATAAATTATTTTTCCTCGTAAAAGATAGCCTTTTTACAGATAAAAGGCTACTAACTACTATTTAAAACATAAGCTCTGACCACTTAAAGTATGCCTTTGCATCTTAGCAAGTATCTACTGACAAAAGCTATATTTTGCCAAACATTTGGTGGAAAACGGCAAAATGCGAAAATAAATTTGGTGGAAAATGGCAAATAGGCTAAAAAAATTTGGTGGGAATAGCTGTTTTGCGTATCTTAGTGGCATAAAAGTAAGAAGTATGGAAGATAAAAACTCATTCATTTTTCGTAGAAAAGCATATAGCAAAATGCTAAAATGGAAACAACAAAGGCAAGGAGACTCGGCTTTGCTTATTCAAGGGGCACGCCGTATAGGAAAATCGACGCTCGCAGAAGAGTTTGCTAAGAAGGAGTATCGTTCCTATATATTAATCGATTTTGCTTTTGCACCACAAGAGGTACACGATCTCTTTAAAGATTTATCCAACCTTAATTACATCTTTCTACAGTTACAACTCATTTATGGAACGCAACTATACGAACGTGAATCGGTCATCATCTTTGACGAAGTACAAAAACAACCACTAGCTAGACAAGCCATAAAAATTTTAGTAAAGGATCATAGATACGACTATATAGAAACAGGGTCGCTTATTTCAGTACGATCATCGAGCGAGAAAATTCTTATTCCGAGTGAAGAAACTAAAATAGAGATGTATCCGCTTGACTATGAAGAATTTCAATGGGCGATGGGTAATACAGCAACAATACCATTGCTACAACAAGCGTTTGAGAAAAGAATAGCACTAGGAGATGCTACCCACAGACGAATGATGAGAGATTTTCGATTGTATATGTTGGTGGGAGGTATGCCACAAGCCATCCTTGAATATATTAAAACAAATAATCTAGCTGCCGTTGATATTGTTAAAAGAGATATTCTCTCTTTGTACTTAGAAGATCTGAACAAAATAGACAATACAGGGCGAGCATCTAGACTTTTTCGGTATATTCCTGCCCAACTTAGCAATAACACTTCTCGTTATCAAGTGGGTAATGTGATTAAAGGAGAGAAACCTAATCGCATTGTTGACATCATTAGACAGATGGCTGACTCAATGACTACCAATATAGCATATCACTCAAATGATCCTAATGTAGGCTTAGCACTAACATTGGACATTGAAAGATACAAGATGTATGTATGCGACACGGGGTTATTCGTAACGTTAGCTTTTATGGATAAAGACTTCACTGAAAATAGTATTTACACCAAATTGCTTAGCGACAAGTTGAGTACTAATCTAGGATATGTATACGAAAATGTCATAGCACAAATGCTTAAAGCTAACGGAAAAGAATTGTACTATCATACCATTCCTTATCATGAAGGCAAAAAGTTTTATGAGGTCGACTTTGTTTTAGCCGATCAATTCAAGATTTCACCCATAGAAGTGAAATCGTCTGGATATAAAACTCATGCCTCCCTAGATGCCTTTTGTAATAAGTATTCTGATCGTATCCAAAATAGATATCTTATATATACGAAAGACCTACAAAAAGAACAACAATTATTATTTGTCCCTATATACATGACAATGTTTTTATAAAGTAAGATACAATAGCAAAAGGGGATAGGCTCATACGAACTTATCCCCCCTTTGCTTATACTATTGTATTCTTCCTTTTACTTCACAATAATCAAAAAATAGTTTTTCTTTCCCTTCTGAACAAGGAGGTACTTACCGTCAATGAGATCATCGGCAGTGATTACCTGATCGAAAGCTGCAAGTTTTTCTTTATTGAGCGATACGCCACCACCCTTTACAAGCTTGCGCATTTCACTCTTAGATGGGAAGATAGTCATACCTTCTTGGTTCATTATCTCGACAGCAGGCTGACCTAGCAGCTCCTTTGACACTTCGAAATGGGGTACATCTTTAAACACATCATTGAATGTTTGCTCGTCTAGCTGTAGCAAATTCTCCTTTGTACTCTTACCAAAGAGAATATTTGAAGCAGCAATAGCCATATCAAGATCTTCCTGAGAGTGAACCATACGGGTTACTTCCTCTGCCAAACGGCGCTGAAGTGTGCGACGACCAGGATCTTCGCTGTGTTCTGCGATTAATCCTTCGATAGTAGGTCGATCCAAAGAGGTAAAGATCTTGATATATTTAGCTGCATCATCGTCCGACACATTGAGCCAGAACTGATAGAAAGCGTATGGAGATGTGCGGTTACGATCGAGCCAAATATTACCACTTTCGGTCTTACCAAACTTCTTACCGTCTGCCTTTGTAATCAAAGGACAAGTCAAACAATAAGCTTCAGCCTCACTACCTAGGGTGCGACGGATAAGCTCTGACCCCGTAGTCATATTGCCCCATTGGTCGTTACCACCAAGCTGTAGCTTAATATTATAGTGTTGATACTGATAAAGGAAGTCGTAACCCTGAAGGAGCTGATAGGTAAACTCGGTGAAAGAAAGACCATCTGAAGCCTCACCATTCAAACGACGCTTTACACTATCCTTTGCCATCATATAGTTTACGGTGATATGCTTACCAACAGTACGTGCAAAATCAAGGAAGGTAAAGTCCTTCATCCAGTCGTAGTTGTTCACCATTTCAGCTTTGTTAGGCTCAGTACTATCAAAATCGAGGAACTTGCTTACCTGCTTCTTAATAGCCTCTTGGTTATGATA
This sequence comes from Prevotella bivia DSM 20514, assembly GCF_000262545.1. Classification (GTDB taxonomy): domain Bacteria; phylum Bacteroidota; class Bacteroidia; order Bacteroidales; family Bacteroidaceae; genus Prevotella; species Prevotella bivia. The sequence goes on from NZ_JH660660.1 coordinate 707,233, forward strand.
TAGTGTCTCTGTATCGAGGAGATTGCGCTCTTGGCTCTTGCCAGAAGGGTCGCCAATCATACCTGTTGCACCACCAACAAGCAAATAAGGCTTATGTCCGCAACGCTGCAAATGGCGCAACATCATAATACCGCAAAGGTGTCCAATGTGTAAAGAGTCGGCAGTTGGATCAGTACCTAAGTAGGCTGAAACCATTTCTTTCATCAAAAACTCTTCTGTTCCAGGCATCATTTGTGCCAACATACCACGCCAACGTAGTTCTTCTACAAAGTTCTTCATTCTTATATCCGTTTAAAGTTTCGATAGAAACTCAATTTATTAATATCTTATAGGGGTAGCTTTTGCTAGGTTTATGGCACTGGATCGTATCCACTTCCACCCCAAGGGTTACATCTTAATATGCGCCAAATAGCTAGCGCTAAGCCTTTAATGGGCCCGTGCTTCATAATAGCTTCCTTCGCATAAGCCGAACACGAAGGCGTAAAACGGCATGAAGGCGGTGTGAAAGGTGAAATAAACTGCTGATAAAACACAATAGGTACGCACAAAAGCCATGAAAGAGTATGCGATACAAAATGCACTATACGCTTTACCCAATTGGTATTTTTATCATTTGCTAGTTTCATTTCTTTACCTCTCCAATACGTTTTAACAAGTGGCATACACGCTGTTCTACAGTTTCTGAACTATGAAGGCTATCGTCGAGCCATATCATTGCAAGCAGCAACTGTTCGCCTTTATGCTCCGCAAGCACAACATTGAGCAAGGTACGGTTCTTCCTAAAAGCTTCACGCACTTGACGCTTCACTCGGTTTCGCCTTACAGCACGCTTAAAACACTTCTTGGGAACGCTAATAAGCAATTGTGTTTGGGTATTAAAAGCAAGCGGTTCTTCGGTTTCCAACGTGGTATCCTTACTAGTCTCAACGTTCTCACGAGCTATAAAACGAAAAACTGCTCTTAAAGGAAATGCCGTCATCGATTTGCTGGCACCGCCTTCAAAGAGCAGTTCTATTTGTTTTTTACTACACAGACGTTCAGCCTTACGGAACTTAAACTTTGATAGATTATGTTCCGACAGACTAGCGTTTGAACATACATCTGTGTGTAAATCAGACATTATCTGTTGTTATTTATTCTTTTCTAAGTAAGCTTTTAAAGCACCTGTCATAGATGGATGTTCGGCTGTTGGTGCTTCAAGATCGAGACGATAACCTTCATCTACAACGGCTTTAGAAGTGGCTGGACCAAAAGCAGCTACCTTAACCTCGCCTTGCTCCAAACCTGGCACATTCTCTTTCAAGGCTTTTACGCCTGTGGTTGAGAAAAGAACCACCATATCATAATCAAAACTCTTAACCTCTTCTTCTGACATATTATTGGTTACCGTGCGATACATTACACACTCGGTATGCTTCAATTTTTGTGCATCTAACAAAGAAGATATTGCGTTATTGTGAACAGAGCTTTGTGGAACAAGAAACCTTTCGTTCTTATGTTTTTGCATGAGTGGGATCAAACTATCAATCTTACCCGTATCACCAAAGAACACTTTACGCTTTCTATACTGTACATATTTCTGAATATAGAGTGCTATTGTCTCGATAACACAGAAATACTTCATATCTTCAGGAATAGTAACACGCATCTCTTTTGCCAACTTAAAATAGTTATCAACGGCATGACGAGAGGTAAATACCACAGCAGTATAGTCTAACAAATTAATCTTTTGCTGACGAAACTCTTTAGAAGAAAGTCCTTCGACTTTAAAGAAGGGTCTAAAAACCATTTCCACACCTAAGTCAGAAGCTATATCATAATAAGGCGACTTATCGCTTGTTGGTTTAGGTTGTGAAACCAAGATTTTCTTTATCATCGTTTTTTAAATGTTTATATTCAAATAGTTCCCAGTTAATTCTAATACTCCCCATAGCAGAATTAATGGTATTATTTCAAGGGTGCAAAAGTACAAAATTATTTGCAAACTGGCTGATTTTCTGCTAAAAAAGATAGCATAGCTCTTGTAAAGTTGCAGGATTTTGACTGAAAATACCACGATTACGCTATAAATAAGTGCTATATGAAACGACAGATGAAAATATACTAAAAGCAAAACAAGTGGGAATAACAAAACCCCTTCTATGGTACTAAGAAAGAGCCACACCTTTGCCCATGTATGATTTTGCTCTCTTTCAAAGAAAGTCCAATCAATTATCGAGTAAAAAAGACGCTTTAAGACGAAGTAAACTATAAATTCTCCGAAGTATATTCCTATTTTAATAAGTTGTGTTCCAGCCTCATACGTATCTCCAGAGATACGACTCCACGCTATAAAAAAGATAACGCTAAGTAGTAAAGAAGTTTGCAACATAAGTAGTGGCATCACCTTTCCTTTAGGCTCATTCTCTGCTATTGCACGCTTGCGACGCGACTCTTTAAAGAAAGTTTGCAACTGATTAACAATAAAACTACGAGAAGCCGAAAAACTAAGCATTGCAATTATAAAACAAGCTAGTAACACTCCTGCTAGCGTATTGTCCGTATTAAGGGTATAAGGAACAGGATCTCCCAATTCTGTTCCATATCGAACACTATTCTTTCCAGTCTTAAAATACTTGCTTCCTTTAAAATATCCTTCTTCCTCAAAATGCAAATCAGAAAGCTTGAAGGACTTTATTGCCTTCAAGCTTACTAGTCCGAGGGAGTCGGTTGATGCCTTCTCTTTCGGCTTTACATTTGTTTCAGCCTTACACATCTTAGCTACTGTCGATCGCAATAACATAGATGGACGAGCTATGGAGTCTGTTTTTACCATTCAGGCGATTACAATCCGAATGCTTTTTTGATTTCTTCTACACGATTAAGCTTCTCCCACGTGAAGAGTTCTACATCTATATCCTTTGACTCATGATAACGACTCTCGAAGTGCTTCTTTACCACTTCATTCTTTCTTCCCATGTGTCCGTATGCTGCTGTTTCAAGATACATAGGCTGACGAAGCTTCAAAGTGCGTTCAATAGCTTTAGGACGGAGATCGAATAGTGCTTTTATTTTGTTGGCAATCTCACCATCTGATAGTTCTACCTTTGAGCGTCCATAAGTGTTTACATATACACTAACAGGCTCTGCAACACCGATTGCGTAAGCCAACTGTACCAAAATTTCATCGCTCACACCTGCAGCTACCATATTCTTTGCTATGTATCGAGTGGCGTATGCCGCTGAACGATCCACTTTTGATGAGTCTTTTCCAGAGAAAGCACCACCACCGTGTGCGCCTCTACCGCCGTATGTATCAACGATTATCTTACGACCAGTAAGCCCTGTATCGCCATGAGGGCCACCAATCACAAACTTTCCTGTTGGGTTTACTAAATATTTTATCTGCTCATTGAATAAAGCTAGCACCTTATCCGATGTGATTTGTGCCTTCACACGTGGCATAAGGATCTCAATAACATCTTTACGTATCTGTGCAAGCATCTGCTCATCAGCCTTCAACTGTGCTTCACGAGAGTCGTTTGTAGGCGCTATGAAGTCATCGTGCTGAGTAGATACAACAATCGTATCTATACGTTGTGGAATATTATCATCGCTATACTCTACGGTAACTTGGCTCTTTGAGTCGGGACGAAGATAGGTCATTTGCTTACCCTCCTTACGAATATCTGCTAAAGTAGTCATCAATAGATGCGCTAAGTCTAGCGTTACAGGAATAAAATTATCGGTTTCGTTACATGCGTAACCGAACATCATACCTTGATCGCCTGCTCCTTGGTTCTCGTCATCGCCATTTTCTACACCACGATTAATATCATCGCTCTGCTCATGGATAGCCGACAACACACCGCAACTATTACCATCAAACTGGTATTCAGCCTTAGTATAACCAATCTTGTTGATTGTTTTGCGTGCTACTGTTTGTAAATCGACGTACTCTTCCGAGCGAACTTCGCCCATAATAACTACTTGTCCTGTGGTATTAAAGGTTTCAATAGCGCAGTGAGAATGCTCATCGTAAGCCAAAAACTGGTCTAATAATGCATCGCTTATTTGGTCAGCCACCTTATCTGGGTGTCCTTCTGAAACTGATTCTGATGAAAATAAATATGCCATAATTTGTTATCTTAAATCTTAATAGGGGTGCAAAGTTACTGAAAATTAGCTGGATAATAAAATTATCGCAAATTATTTAGCTATAATTAAAAACAACAATACCCACGTAAGACTATTTATCTTACGTGGGCATTTATATTATAGTAAAGTAAAAACTACTTTGCAGGGGTCATCACAACCTCTATTTGATTACCAGATTGATATACACCCTTCAAGAAGTTAGCCAACTTTTCAGGAGTCATAGCATTTACAACTTTCTTGTAATCAGTATGGAAGTCAACACCAAAGCGGTCAAGTTCCTCAATTACAGAAGCCCAATGATTGTTGCTCTTAGCATCAATATCAGCATTCTTGAGCATATTATCCTTTACCTTCTGTAGCTTGTCAGTGTCAATCTTCATTGTATTATTCTTGAAACCATCATGAAGTAATTTAACAGCAAGATCAGACTTTGTTGGATCCATAGGGCAATAAGCCTGAATTTGGATATAAGACTTGTTGCCTTCTTTTGACAAACTACCTCCAGCACCTACTGAATAAGCAGCACTAGCATCCTCACGAATATCCTTTAAATATACCATACTCAACACCTGACCAGCAGCATCAGCCAACACACTGTTTTCTAAAGTATAAGAAGCTGGCTGTCTCCAAAACTCGAAAGCAATAGCTTTTGGTGTTTCAGACTTACGCGTAAACTTGTTAGAAACCTTACCATCTACAAGACGACTGTACTGAACAAAGTTTTCAGCCTTACCAGTTGGCAAGCAAGCAAGATACTTTTCTATCAATGGACGAAGCGTAGCCTCATCAAAATTACCTACAAACATATAAGTGAACTGACCAGGACTAGCAAAGCGTTCCTTCCAAATCTGAAGAATACGATCTATGTTTGCCTTCTGAACAGTGCTTAACTGTAGCGGAGAAAAACGAGGATTATGACCTGTAATGGTATAAGTAAGAGAGTCTGAATATACAGCCTCTGGAGACAAATCCTTATTCTTCAAAGCTGTTTCCAACTGCGCCTTAATAACACCTAGTTCAGCTTCGTCCTTACGAATATCCGTAAAATGAAGATAAGCTAGCTGCATCATTGTTTCCACATCCTTAGGAACGCAGCTACCACCGATACGCTGTGATATTTCAGTTAAGCTAACATTCATATTAACTTCCTTACCAGCCAAAGCCTTTGAAAGCTCCTGATTAGTAAAATTACCCAAACCACAAGTGCTTAAATATATATCGAAGAGCTTTAGATTATCAAAGTCGGCAGCACCATAAAGGCTCTTACCACCCTTAGAATAACCTGTAAACTGAATTTCATTATCCTTATAATCAGTTTTCTTCAACAATACACGTGCGCCATTGCTCAATGTAAGCACCTTGTATCCTAGCACCTTATTCTCTGTTTCCTTTACAATCTTACCAGCCTTTGGAAGCTTAGTTTCGTCCAAAAGTGGTTCCTGCTTTACGTTATCCACCCATGCTTCTAGCTTTTCTGCACGCACATTTTTGATAACATTAGCCAACTGTGCTTCTGTAATATATTGCTTACCAGCCTTCTCTTGCTCAAACAATGATACAACAAGATTGCTATCCTTGTCAGAAATCAATTCCTTTACATACATATTAATAGCGTTCACATTGAGAGCAGGCATTTCTGCAATACGCTTCAAGAGTTGGTATTCGTCCTCAGGGCTAGGAATTGGTTCGTTAGCCAAATAGTGATCGCGAAGCTCATCACCATAACTATTATTAGTCTTTTTGTTACGGTTTGTATATTGAGATTCTTTCTCTGACAAGTAGTTAGCCTTAGCTCTTTCAAATTCTGTTGCTGTAAAACCGAATTGGCGAATACGCAAAGCCTCACGATAAATACTTGCCAATGCTTCTAGGCCCTTACCTTCTTTAGCTGTTGCATCAAGTATGAAAGCCCCCTTAGTCTTAGACAAAATATAGTTGCCATCATATCCATAAGCAGAAGTGAAAGGACAATCGGCCTTCTGTAAAAGCTCTGTTAAACGCTGGTTAAGCATCATACCAATAAGACTCTTAGCATAACCATCGATATAATAAGTTTGATCATTTTTCTCGCTATCAGGATATACATCATGCTTCATTGCCAAAGAAACAGAGGTGTTTTGCAACTCCTTATCCTTATCTACAATATAAATAGCCTCCTTATTATCTGGAACAAGCTCATCTACTACCTTAGCAGCATTAGCTGGTGTAACCACATTCGCCCAAAGCTTTTTGATTTGTGCCTCTGTATGGTCTACATCTACATCGCCCACAACGATGATACATTGATTGTCTGGTCTGTACCATTTCTTATAATAGTCGCGCAAAGCCTTGTAAGGGAAGTTGTCTACCACACTCATCAAGCCTATCGGTAGGCGATAGCCATACTTAGACCCTGGATACATCTTAGGTAAAACGCGCTCATAGATACGCATACTAGGGCTTGATCCCAACTGCCATTCCTGATGTATCACACCACGTTCTTTGTCGATTTCTTTATCAGCAAGTGTCAAACCATTTGACCAGTCTTTCATAATCAACAAACAAGAGTCGAGTGCTGACTGGCGTTTTGTAGGCACATTGCATACACGATACACCGTTTGATCAATACTAGTATAAGCATTCAAATCAGTGCCAAACTCCACGCCGAGGCTACGTGTAAACTCTAACAAGGTAGAGTCTGGAAAATTCTCAGAACCATTAAATGCCATGTGTTCCAAGAAGTGAGCCAAACCACGTTGGTCGTCATTCTCTTGAATAGCACCTACACGCTGAGCAATGTAGAAGTTAGCAACATGCTCTGGCCACTCATTATGCAAAATGTAATAAGTAAGACCATTGCTTAATTTACCTTGTCTTACATTCTTATTCGTAGGAATAGGTCCCATCTGCTGAGCCGAAACCATTCCTGCAACGAAACAGAAAGATAATAATAGCAATTGTTTTAATTTCATTTTATTTATGTTTTTAATAATAAGACTTTCAAACTATTAAGCGCAAAGATAGAAAAAAATCTAATACACTACAAGTATTGAATTATTTTTAATTTTTATTTATTATATGCTAAAATATCACCGGGCTGACAATCGAGTGCTTCACAAATAGCTTCCAATGTAGAGAAGCGAATAGCTTTGGCTTTCCCTGTCTTCAAAATTGACAAATTAGCAGGTGTTATACCTATCTTTTCCGCCAGCTCACCACTCTGCATCTTGCGCTTAGCCAGCATAACATCGAGATTTACGATTACGCCCATTTTACACCCCTCCGTATTATATTGTGAGTTCCTGCTCCTCACGCATCTTACGAGCCATCACAAATATTTGCTCAATAATTAACAATCCAACACCCGATACGAGTAGCAAGACCGATGGGTGTTCGCCTAAAACAATATCATAATCCTTGAGCATTAGCTCAATATTTGCAAGCGAGTAGTCAATAAAAAGCAACAACCATTCTAAAGCATAACCCACAATCATTAACCAGCCAAGACGCTGAAACTTTCGCTCTGTAGATATATCAAAGATTTCTCCACGATTAACCTGCCTAATCAGTTTTATGAAAATATAGCACAACCGTATTAATACATAGATATAAACTAGTTCGACGATAATCTTCAAAATATCCCACACACTGTGTGTAAAAGTAGGTTTGTAAAGCGTTTCATACATAACGGTCGACCGTCCTGTATATACCTTTCCGCCCGTTTTGACATTGGCAAGGGTATCAGGGAAAAAAGTTTTCTTACCCTCTAGCTCACACCTATTGATCGCCATCTCCATTGTTGGAGTATCTTTTTTTATCAATTCATCAGCAAGATACCATCCTCGCCCAAAGGAATAACCCGCACTATACAATTCGTACACTACCGACACAAACATTATTCCTAGCAGGAGCGTGCAAAGAAAATTAAATTTTTTCATAACGTTTTACCTTTTTCATTGTCATGCACAATAGCATACTGAATAAAAATATATTCTTATCGTTTTTCGATAAGGCAAAGATATACATGATTTTTTATACGTGCAAGAAAAACGATATTTTTTTATTGAAAAACGATAATTTTCCCTTTAATCCTCTATTTTTGCTTTCTCTATACCTTCTATACCGCCATACCCATTATAAAATGAGGTAATGCTGTAATACGCTTCCATATAGAAACCCACTAGATGATTATTCCACGAAATGGGCATTATTAACGGTTCTGCCCATAAACTAGATGCAAATATATAAAATTAGGAAATCACTACCAAACGAAAATACTATGTTTTAAATAGCAAAAGATAAGCTTTTAATGGTTAATACATAAGCTTTTAAGTGTTTATACATGACCTTTCGACTTGAAAAATAATTTATTTTTAGTTCGTTTTTAATTTGTTTTTAATGCAAAAATAAATTATTTTTCAAATCAAAAGTTTACCTATTTATATATAATAGGTAAGCTATTACTACTCAAAAGGTAATATTATGCTATATGAGCAACGATCTTTCACTTCAACTATAGCCCATGTTCCTCCCGATAACGGATATTACGGGGATGATGATTGAGGATCTCTTGTCGCAGGGTTGTAGTGTCAATATGGGTATAAATTTCTGTAGTTACCACACTTTCATGCCCCAACATAGCTTGAATGGAACGAAGATCGGCACCCCCTTCAAGCAGAGCAGTGGCAAAAGAGTGGCGAAGCGTGTGGGGAGAAATGGTCTTTTTAATACCAGCCCCTTTAGCATAACGCTTTAACATAATAAGGATCATAGTGCGGGTAAGATGAGCGCCACGCCGATTTAGGAATACATAATCTTCTTCTCCCTCCTTTATCACCATCTGGTTACGATCTAAAAACCAATAGTTCAGCTCCTCGACAGCACGTGGCGAGATAGGGACAAGGCGTTCTTTTGAGCCTTTTCCCATCACACGGATATACAGATCGTCAAGATACAGGTTGGAAAGTTTCAGATTGGTAAGTTCGGACACACGCAGCCCGCACGAGAAAAGCATTTCTATAATAGCCTTATTGCGCTGCCCCTCCCACTTTGAGAGGTCAATGCTTTGTAAGATAATATCTACTTCGGCTGTGGAAAGCACCTCGGGAAGATGTTGCGGCTGCTTGGGCGACTCGAGCAATTCGGTAGGATCGGCTTCTAAATAGCCATCTAAAACTAGAAAGCGATAGAAGTGGCGCACCCCGCTTAGAATGCGCGCCAATGACCTGGCGCCAATACCAATTTCAGAAATAGAGGCGGCAAAGTGTTCCAAATCATCAAGCTTCACATCCAACACATCCACCTTTTCGGCTTTAAGATAGGACGAAAGTTTCTCAATATCGTGCATATAGGCATCGACAGTATTCTCGGAATGTCCCTTTTCGAGCTTCAGATAACGGCGAAACTTGCGTACAACGTTGTCGGATGATTTCTTGTTGGTCTCCATTTAAATTGCTATTTTTGCAAAAGATGCTAATTATTAGTACATACAAAGATACTATTTAAATGTCAGAAACAACTCTAAATAAAAATATCTTCAATATTTCTGCTCCCTTAAAAAGTAAATATGCTGTGGGGAAAGAAGGAGCAAAATGTAAATCTGATATGGAAAATAAAGCATTTCCATGCGCTGAACAGCTTGCTATAATATCTCATTACCTACATAATAAATCTTATAAGTCAGTGCTACCATATAGAGAAGAAGGAGAGAAGCATATAAGATCCATTTATAATATAGAAGAGGGTTGTGATTTATCGGTATCAAATGTAGCAGAGCCTTTGCTTGAAGCAAGTCTTTTTAACGACTATTTTTCTGTGCCATTTTTACCAAAACCAAAAACTACTTTTACCTTTATTGATCTATTTGCAGGTATAGGTGGGTTTAGAATGGCGATGCAAAATCTTGGAGGGCGATGCGTATTTTCTTCAGAATGGGATATTCAAGCACAAAAAACATACTTCTTAAATTATGGTGAAGTGCCTTTTGGCGATATAACCCAAGAACGAACGAAAGCATATATTCCCGACCATTTTGATATTTTATGTGCAGGATTTCCATGCCAAGCTTTCTCCTTAGCAGGTAAGAGATTAGGGTTCGAAGAAACTCGAGGAACACTGTTTTTTGATGTTGCTGAAATCATCAAAAGAAAACAACCTAAAGCCTTCTTCCTTGAAAATGTGAAAGGGTTACTAATACATGATAAAGGAAAGACCATCAATACTATATTGAACGTATTACGAGAAGATTTAAATTATTACGTTCCTGACCCTGAAGTTCTCAATGCTGCCAATTTTGGAGTACCACAGCATAGAGAAAGAGTATATATTGTAGGCTTTAGAAAAGACTTGAATATTAAGGCTTTTAATTACCCTATGCCGACAGATAACTCGAAGACATTTGCTGATATTAAAGAAGCAACTACCGTTTCTTCCAAATATTATTTATCTACAACCTATCTCGATACGCTTATTGCGCATAAAGCACGGCATGCCGCAAAAGGACACGGCTTTGGATATGAGATAATTTCTGACACAGGAATAGCAAATGCTATCGTTGTAGGCGGTATGGGTAGAGAGAGAAACTTAGTAATAGATCATAGGTTAAAAGATTTCACTCCCACTACTCACATCAAAGGTGAAATTAATAGGGAGGGCATTCGCAGAATGACACCTAGGGAGTGGGCTAGATTGCAAGGATTTCCCGACAACTTTATTATAGGTGTTGCTGACACAAACGCATATAAACAATTTGGCAATTCGGTAGCAGTTCCTGCCATTCAAGCAACTGCTGAAAAAATAATAGAATGTCTTAACCTAAACAAACCTTACGCCTATGGAACTAAAAGGAAATAAAGGAGAATGGAGCGAACTATATGCGTTTTTAAAGCTACTCGGAGAAGGAAAACTATATTGTGGTGATGGTGCTTTAAACAGATATGATGACAAGTGTTATCCCATTCTTAAAATATTTAGAAATGATGATGAAGATAGAAACTCATACATCATAAAAACTTCTTCAAAAGAAATATCTATTCAAGGAGAGCATATTAACACAACGCTATCACAGCAAAGATTTAAAGAAGAGGCGCAAACATTATTAGCTCATATAAAAGGTATGGAAGCTACAGCTAATTTCCCGTATCTATACGAGTTTTTACAAGAAATAGACATTCAACACATTAAAGCTAAATCAAAAGATAAAGCAGATATAAGAATTGTTATTCATAACCTGAATACTGGTTCTAAACCAGAACTAGGGTATAGCATAAAATCAAAATTAGGTGCACCGTCTACCCTAATTAATGCAAACAAGAATGGTACAAACTTTATATATGAAATACAAAATATTTCAGAAGCTGATGTAGCAACCTTTAATAACCTTGATAACTTTAAAAAGAAATTTGAGTTTCTCGATACTACTTCAGCTAAAATTGTATTCCATAAAGTAGCAAATCATACGCTACATAATAACTTAATGCTGCTAGACTTGGGTATGGAGCGCATTATTGCAGAAACACTGCTGGCATATTATACAAAAAAAGGAAAAGAAGTAGATGAGATTACCCAAATCATTTCACAAACTGATCCGCTTGAAATTGCAAAAAATACGGATCAACCAATGTATGAATACAAAATGAAGCAATGGCTATTGGCTTTTGCACTAGGTATGACTTGCACCACTCCGTGGTATGGAAACTTCAATGCTAATGGGGGATATATTATAGTAAAAGAAGATGGGGATATAGTATGTTATCACTTTTTTGACAGAAACGATTTAGAAAACTATCTGTTCCACAATACTAAATTTGAATCTCCAAGCACATCAAGACACCTCTTTGGAAATATATATCAGGAAGGAAAGCTGTATTTTATGAAATTAAACCTACAAGTAAGATTTAAATAAACAACACTATGCGCATACTTATTATCAATGGTCCTAACCTTAATTTGCTAGGCAAACGCGAACCAAGTATTTACGGAAACGCGCCGATGGAAGCATTGCTTCCACAGCTACAGAAGCGGTATCCACAAATAGAGCTACATTACTATCAGAGCAATATAGAGGGCGAACTCATCGACAAGCTACAAGAAGTGGGCTTCGCCTTTGATGGTATCATACTCAATGCAGGAGCTTATACGCATACAAGTATTGCACTACTCGACTGCATTCGGGCTATTTCTACCCCTGTTATCGAGGTGCATATTAGCAATGTAAACACGCGTGAGGAGTATCGCCGACACTCTATGATAGCAGCAGGGTGTAAGGGTACGATACAAGGATTTGGGTTAGACAGTTACCGTTTGGCAATAGAAGCATTCATAGGATAAAAATGACCGAGCTACTAGACACATATATCAATGCGCATATTGATGCAGAGGGCGACTATCTGTATCGGCTCTATCGTGCCACTAACATACATACCGTACACGGACGTATGGCAAGTGGACATTTGCAAGGACGACTTTTGAAGATGCTTGTACACATGGTGCGCCCTAAAAACATTCTTGAGGTAGGTACTTTTAGTGGTTACTCAGCCCTTTGTATGGCAGAAGGTTTGGAAGAAGGAAGCCAACTATACACCTTCGAGATTAACGACGAAATGGAAGATTTTACACGTCCATGGATAGAAAACTCTGCCTATGCCGATAAGATCGACTTCAGAATAGGCGATGCTATCATAGAAGCACCCAAACTAGGCGTGATGTTCGACATGGCTTTCGTAGATGGCGACAAGCGCACTTATGTAGAAACTTACGAGGCTTTACTCCCCATTATAAATCAAGGAGGATACATTATTGCCGATAATACCCTATGGGATGGACACGTTGCCGATGCTGCTTACGATCACGACCAGCAAACGGTGGGTATCCGAAGATTTAACGATATGATAGCCAAAGACGAACGAGTGGAGAAAGTTATCTTACCGCTTAGAGATGGGCTAACACTGATAAGGAAAAAATAAAGGTGCTGTTTCTCATTAAAAATTAGTAACTTTGTACACGCTTAAAAGAGATAAGATAAGCACAGACACAAATGGCTTACGCCAAAAATAATTCTCAATTAATTACATGCAAGAGACAAGACAAAACCGCATATCACGACTACTCCAAAAGGAGCTAGCTAGTATTTTCCAATCGCAAACACGTATGTTGCATGGCGTATTGGTAAGTGTTACACGTGTAAAGGTGAGTCCAGACCTCAGTATCTGTACTGCCTATTTGAGCATTTTCCCTTCTGACAAGGCGGAAGAACTGCTCAACAACATCAATGCTAACGATAAGACCATACGCTACGAACTAGGACAGCGCACGCACAACCAGCTGCGCATCATTCCAGAATTGCGTTTCTTCATCGACGATTCTCTCGATTATCTTGATCGCATTGATCATCTTTTGAAGAAGTAAAAAAGATGAATTTTCCCTTTTATATAGCACGTCGTTACCTCTTTTCTAAAAAGAGTACCCATGCCATTAATGTGATTAGCAGCATCTCGGTGATAGGTGTGGCTGTGGCAACAATGGCATTAGTAGTGGTAATGAGTGGTTTCAACGGCTTCTCCGACTTAGTGGCATCGTTCTTTACAGAGTTCGATCCACAATTAAAGATTGAGGCGGTTACGGGTAAAGCTATGCCTGCCGACGATCCGTTGCTCGTAAAAGTGAAGCAAATGCCAGAGGTTTCGGTATCGACCGAATGTGTAGAAGATCAGGCTTTAGCTATTTATCACGGTAAGCAAAAAATGATTACCGTGAAGGGTATGCAAGAAAATTTCGACTCGCTAACCCATATCAGCAATATCTGCTATGGTGAAGGCGACTTGGATTTGGAGGTAGCCAACTTACAATATGCACTCTTAGGTATTCGTGTGGCACAAGACTTGGGTACGGGCTTGTTATGGCGCGACTATTTACACATCTATGCACCGCTGCGTGAAGGACAATACGATCCGCTTGATCCCTCACAGAGCTTTGTGAAAGACTCGCTGCTTTCACCGGGAATGGTTTTCCAAGTAAAGCAAAGTAAATATGATGGTGGATACATTATCACCTCGCTCAACTTTGCCAGACGGCTCTTTAACCGCCAAGGAGAAATAACATCGTTGGAGCTAAGAATGAAAAGTGGGGTGGATATTGACAAGGTACAAGACCAGATCAAGACGCTGCTAGGTGAAAAATATACGGTGAAAAACCGCTACGAACAGCAAGCAGATACGTTTAAAATTATGCGCATTGAGAAGTTGTTTGCTTACATCTTTTTGAGCTTTATCTTAATGGTGGCATGCTTTAACATCATTGGTTCGCTATCCATGTTAATGATTGACAAAAAGAACGATGTACAAACGCTGCGCAATTTGGGTGCCTCAGAAAAGCAAATAGTGCGTATATTCCTCTTTGAAGGACGTATGATCTCGGTGGCTGGTGCTATCATTGGTATAGCACTAGGCTTGCTATTATGCTGGTTACAACAAGCGTACGGACTCGTTAAGCTAGGCAATGAGGCGGGCAGTTTCGTCGTAAATGCTTACCCTATTAGTGTGCATCCATGGGATATTATTGCTATCTTCTGCACGGTTATTATCGTTGGATGGTTGGCAGTATGGTACCCAGTAAACCACATGAGCAAAAAGTTGACAAAGAAATAATATAGAAAACATATAAAAGGTAGGGAACTAACAATAACACTTTTCCTTCTTGTAATCTATATAATACAATTTATAAAAACACTTAATCTATTCAGGATCACTGCTAGATTACCGCATAGAAAGCCAAAATCCTCCCTCATGCCACTTGGCACAAGGGAGGATTTCTCGCTTTTGATCTATCGAAAAGTGATAGGTAAAGCGCCTACCACTTTCAGAATATTATCTTAACCTATCCATTTTACATAAGCAAAGTCCTGACGGTGTGGTAAGTTTTCGTTCTTTGGATACATACGAATGCCATACTTATACGCACCTGCCACACTAGGATTGAGTTCTACTTCGAAAGTATAAAGGTTGCCTTCGGTCTTTACCAGCTTGAAAGGTACAACCTTAAAGACATTAACATCATCGACAGGAGTATTGTGAAGCATTACAAACTCTAGTCCAACGGCATCATGCAAACCTTGCTCGTCGAGTGTAAAGCTTATCTTTGCTTTCTTACCTGTTACGACATCGTGCAAAGCCTCCAAATTCTTATCTACTACGTTGATGGTATCCCACTTCTGAGCTACTTGTTCTTTCCATACAGCAATTTCTTTAGCAAGCTTGTTATCCTTAGCTTGAAGTGTTGCGAAACGCTTAGCCTGACGATTGTAGAACTTGCTATAATAATCGTCTAACTGACGCTTCATAGTGTAGTGAGGAGCAATAGTCGCAATAGAATTTTTTACTACTTGGATCCAACCCTTTGAATAACCAGTCTTAGCATCCTTACTAAAGTAAAGAGGAGTAATCTCATGCTCTAACAAGCTATAGATAGTAGCAGCATCAAGCTGATCTTGATAGTTTTGGTCGCTATAGGTACGCTTTTCAGGTAAAGCCCAACCAGCACCTTCGCGATAACCCTCAACATACCAACCGTCAAGCACAGATAAATTAACAACACCATTCATCTCTGCCTTTTCACCAGAGGTACCACTTGCCTCAAGAGGACGAGTTGGGGTGTTCATCCATATATCTACACCAGAAACTAAGCGACGAGCCAACTGCATATCATAATCCTCTAAGAAAATAATTTTGCCTAAGAACTGTGGCATACGTGATATTTCAAAGATGCGCTTGATAAGTCCTTGACCAGCACCATCGGCAGGGTGAGCCTTACCTGAGAAGAAGAACAATACAGGGCGTTCAGGATTGTTTACGATTTTATCAAGACGCTCTAAGTCAGTGAACAACAAATGGGCACGCTTATAAGTAGCAAAACGACGACAGAAGCCAATCATTAGGGCGTTAGGATTGATCTTTTCAAGTACCTGAACAACCTTAGCAGGATCGCCTTGATTGCGCAACCACTGTTGGGTAAATTTATCTTTGATATACTTAATGAGCTTTACCTTTAATGCCATACGGGTTTCCCAAATCTCAGCATCTGGCACTTTATAGATAGCATGCCAAATATCTTCGTTGCTTTGGTCGCTCATAAAGGTTTTATCGAAGTATTTATCGTATAGCTTACGCCACTCTGAAGCTGTCCATGTAGGGAAATGGACACCATTGGTAACATAACCTACGCTGTTTTCTTCAGCAAAGTAACCCTTCCAAAGAGGAGCAAACATCTTCTGACTTACCCAGCCATGAAGCTTTGACACTCCATTGATTTCTTGACAAGTGTTACAAGCAAAGGTACTCATACAGAAACGTTCAGCATGGTCGTCTGGATTGGTACGTCCCATACCAATAAACTCGTCCCAAGAAATACCAAGCTTCTCAGGGTAGCCTCCCATATACTTTCCGAAAAGTTCCTCATCGAAATAATCATGGCCAGCAGGAACTGGTGTGTGAACAGTGTATAAAGATGATGCACGAACAAGTTCCATAGCCTCATTGAAGCTCAAACCTTCCTCACGATAATCGCATAAACGCTGAAGGTTGCAAAGTGCAGCATGACCTTCGTTGCAATGGTATATGTCCTTCTTAATGCCTAGCTTCTTTAATGTGAGAATACCACCAATACCAAGAAGGATCTCTTGCTTCAAGCGGTTTTCCCAATCGCCACCATAAAGCGCATGGGTAATAGAGCGATCGTATTCAGAATTGAAGTCGTTGTCAGTATCGAGAAGATAAAGCTTAATACGACCTACATTAACACGCCAAACAAGAGCTTTAACTGTGTAATCGCGGTAAGGTACCTCTACAACAACTTGATTGCCTTCCGCATCAAGTTCGCGCTCAATAGGAAGTGAGTTGAATCGCTGTGCATCATACTTAGCAATCTGCTGTCCGTCCATAGACAAACTCTGACGGAAATAGCCGAAACGATATAGGAAACCTACTGCGCAAAGGTCTACATTAGAGTCGGATGCTTCCTTCAAATAGTCGCCAGCCAACATACCAAGACCACCAGAATATATTTTCAATACCTGATCCAAGCCGTATTCCATAGAAAGATAAGCCACAGAGGCACGCTTAGCGTTAGGTTTAACATCCATATATTCACGGAACATTTTATAAACTTCTGCAACGTGCTTCATTAAAGACTTATCTTTGATGATGGCTTGTTGACGCTCACAACTTAAACGTTCAAGCAAAAGAACAGGGTTATGCCCCACCTGCTCATACAAGTCTTGGTCAAGGCTTTTAAAGAGATTGCGCGCTTGGTAAGTCCATGCCCACCACATATTGTGTGCAATTTCATCAAGACATACTAACTCTTTAGGAAGAGTAGACTTAACGTTTAACTCAGTAAACTGAGGTGTGTTAGTGTAATCTGACTTAATCTTCATCGTTGTTTTTATTTACTTATTGTGTTATTATATTTTTCCTATGTTTGTAAAACGCTTATTAGCCTTTTGTAAAGCATGATCGTAAGCTATATTGTAATGCTTTATAAACTTGCTCCAAAGTGCTTTTTTCGATAATTTATGAGCAGATGTACGACATTTATTTACTTGCTTACTGTCGATCGCTGCATACTGTGTAATTGTATATTTTATAGCATCAGCCACTTCATTATAGTTGTAATCGGTGCGATGAACTACCTGAACACCATCTTCTATCGTACTATAGCTACCCTTTTCCTTATTTGCCCATAAACCAAAGCCAGCAAGATCAGTAGTAATGCAAGGCACTTTGAAAGCTACTGCCTCTAACGGTGTGTAGCCCCATGGTTCATAATAAGAAGGATATACACAAAGATCATTGCCTATTACAAGGTCGTAATAAGCCATATTAAAGATACCATCAGTACCTGTTAGATAACAAGGCACAAAAATAATGTTCACCTTATTATTATAGTTGTTCGTAAGATGGAGTGAGCGGAACTTATTAAGAATATTGTCCTCATTCATATTATTCAACCAATGGGTTAAATAAGGCTGTTCTAATGGTGTATCGAAATGCTGACCACTTTGTAGTCGGTCGATAAGATCTTGACGAGGACTGCCCACCCATGCAGGCACTTCAATGAAGGCTACTACATTCTTCTGAAGGATAGGATCATCGTTGAGTCGGTGCATGGCATCAATGAAAACATCAATACCTTTATTACGAAATTCATATCGACCAGAGGTAGATACAATAAGGGTATCATCGGATAATTGGGATCCTAGTAAAGCATTAGCAACAGTGAGCAAACACTTTCTAGCCGCAGAACGGTGTTTTGTAAAGCTGCCACCCTTAGGAACAAAACTATCTTCGAAACCATTTGGAAGAACAACATCAGCAGGCTTGTCAAGTAGTTCGGCACATTCTTTTGCCGTAATATCGCTCACGGTGGTAAAACAATCTACATAGTGAGCTGTTTGCTTCTCAATAGAATGCTTACTTTCCATATTCAGTTCGTGCGCCATTTGATCGCCATTGTAAGCCCAAAGAAAATCGTATAAAGGCTTATTATTACCCGCAATGCTACGGCCTATGCAAGTGGCATGGGTAGTAAACACAGAGGCTATCTGTGGTAAGGTTTGCTGAAGCAGGAGTGCTGCAAACCCTGTTTGCCATTCATTAGCGTGAAAAACGATTTTATGATCTGTGGATAAATGAAAGTGGTAGAAACTTTCCACAACTTTTGAAACAGCCAAAGAGAAAAGTGCAGAGTCGTCATAATCGCCGTAAGCATGAAGACTATCCACCTGATATTCATTCCATAGCTGAGCAAACAACTCGTTTTTTACATTGGCTAAATGGTCATAAGCAACAAGAATAGCTATAGGATGGCTGGGAATATCCCAACGACCAACCTTTATTCGTAAACCTTCGTCCTTGGCTTTCTGCTGCCAAAGCGTATAAAGGGTTTTATCTTCTATAAAATATGGCGAACCATTCTCGCCCCAACAGTCAGGACCTAAAAAGATAAGGTTGTCTTTTAGCTTTTCGTGTAGTGTTTTAGAACGCGTTGAAAGAACGGTATAAATACCACCAACCTTGTTACATACTTCCCAACTAGTTTCGAAGATGAAATCTGGAAATAACATTTTTAACCTCTACTATTACTAATATCTCAATGTACAAAGATAGTATAAATTAAAATAAAGCGCAATTTTAAACCTTTGATTTTAAAAATCTTCCTATCATTACTTGATTTAAAATAGTATCTTTGCAAAAAACAAGCAAAAAAGAGAGATATGAAAGAAGTTAAAATAATACTAATAACTGCACTAACAGCTTTAGCATTAACTACAAATGCACAGTCGGCTGACACTTTAAAAGGTAAAAAGGTTAAGACAACAGCACTCGAAAAACAAGCTGATCCTTTTAAAGCTCACATGGTTAACGACGAGTTTCAAGTATGGTTAGATATCGACTTCATTAATAAGAATATCATTATCCCAGGACAAGAAATATTCGGTGAGCTACCAGGATATTTTGGAGCAAAGCGTGATACACGCAAATGGATTATCTCTGAAGCTACAGTAAAAGGAAAAACTGCCAAACTACTCATCATAAACGATTATGGGTCGGAAGACTTAACGGCAGAGCTTCGCCTTAACAGTAATGGCACTTACACGCTAAAGCAGCTAGACGGTAGCACGATAAAGATAGTGGTCAATAACAAATGGCTAAAAATACCAAAGGAGATAGTGTTCAAAAGACAATAAACTATTATATATTATTAAGGTGAAAAACAGATAGAAATTATACTATCATTACTTAGTAATAATATTTTTATATTTTATTTTGCTATATAACAGCTTATACTTAACTGTGTGGTCATCCTAGTTTCGCATAAAATCGAAATAATATAAGAAAAGGCGAACAGTATTACTACATAATATAAAAGTGGCTCAGTAGAAATTTAGTGGGGATATTTTCATAATTGTTTTATTTTTCTTTCCTTTGTATTATGGAAGAGAAATATCTTTATCAGTTAGCCGAGTTAGTTCTTCCCAGCGAAGTACTTCGGTATTTTTCAATAGTTAGGCTAGAAAAGGATTCTACCTTGTTTCGTATTTATTTAGATGAGAAGATGGAAACGGAACTTCTCAATGACCTCCATTTTGAATCAAAGGGTTTTATGGCAGTAGTTGATATAACGGACTTTCCTATTCGTGATCATAAAGTAATTCTTTCCTTTCGCCGTCGTCGCTGGGTTGATACCCGTACAGGTAAAAGCTTCTCCTTGCCCTTACCCATAGATCTTACTTCCTCTGGAACTCGTTATAGTAAAGAGTTCGGAGCTTTTTTAAAAGAAACGTATGGAGACATCCCCCGTGACCTGCCGTACGCTTGAGGAATTTTATCATATAAATGGACATACTTTTGAGAAGCAATACAAGGAAACTTTAAGTGGTTATAGGGATTGGGAGCAGTTGTCCCATGCTGATAAATGGGTATTGTTTTCCGAGAATATAGGTAAGTTTCTTGCTATTGACGAGGTGGCTCTCTCGAATGGTGAATTATATACCCTCGTTACTAATCGTGATAAACACGGTAAAGAAGGCTGTTTGGTAGCTATTGTGGCAGGTACAAAATCAGAGGAAGTCTGTAAGATATTAGATAAAATAGATGAACAACAAAGAGAACAAGTAGAAGAAGTTACTTTAGATTTATCTGATACAATGCGTAAAATTGTACATCATTGTTTTCCTAAAGCTCAAAGAGTTATTGATAGATTTCATATCCAAAAGTTAGCCTGTGATGCAGTACAACAGATAAGAATAGATTATAGATGGGATGCAATACAGGAAGCCACTGATGATATGGAAAATGCTAAATTAGAGGGTAAAAAATACGAACCATTTATTTATGAAAATGGAGATACGCGTAAAGAGTTATTGGCAAGGAGTAGGTATTTACTATTTAAGTCTACTGATAAATGGACTACAACACAAAAGCAGAGAGCTAAAATATTATTTAGAGAATACCCCAAACTCAAGATAGCGTATGGACTATGTCATTCGTTAAGGATGATTTTTGCTAAAAACACTATTAAAGATGCTGCAAGACTAAGCATGGCTAAGTGGTATAATAAGGTAGAAGAAGCTGGATTTCATTCCTTTAATGTGATTGCTGCAACATTCTATGAACATTATAATGATATACTCAATTTCTATAACAACAGAGCTTCAAATGCGGCAGCAGAATCATTTAACTCAAAAATAAAATTATTCAGAGCCAATCTAAGAGGAGTTACGGATAAAAAATTCTTTATTTTTAGATTAAGTAAACTATATGGATATCCCCACTAAATTTCTACTGAGCCATAAAAGTGTCATTGATGCTTTGTTATTGGACTTTCTGAAACCTGAGAAATTTCATTATTATAGGTCAAGAACAAAGTTGAAAGTGAATGCTACGAGTATGTTAATCAATGTAGCTCGTTGTGTGTATTGAGAGTAATCAATTACCCTCTGCACACTTTCGGAGTTGCAAATAACATATTGACGTGGGCATACACTTTGCTTGTTTACCTATAAGAGTTTCTCTGGACCTCAGAAGCGAACAGGCAAAAGTGGAAGTCCACGCTTTTTGTTGTGTATAACTATAAATCTAAAATTTATACTTAATACTTAGCTTTACCAACTGGAAAAATCCGCTGACCCTAAATATAGTTTTGATACACAACACGCTTCAATTAGATAACCCGCTAATTGAATTACAACACAAAAAAAAGTCCTAACTACTTTTCAGTAATCAGGACTTCTACTTGCTATAAAAAAAGGCAGCCTCCTACTCTCCCACATTGCATTGCAGTACCATCGGCGCAAACGGGCTTAACTTCTCTGTTCGGAATGGGAAGAGGTGGAACCCCGTCGCAATAACCACCTAAATAACGGTGACATATTGTAACTAATAAACTATAAGAGTAGAATACTATCTACTGTCCTAGAAATCAACAGCTCAAAGAATGAACCACTGTGCCAATAGGGAATATTACCCTAGAAAGCACCGAAGAAAGTTTCGGGCAATTAGTAGTGCTCGGCTTTGACGTCACCGTCTGTACACCTACACCCTATCAACGTCATCGTCTATGACGACCCTTATGAGGAGTTCTCATCTCGCGGAAGGCTTCGCACTTAGATGCTTTCAGCGCTTATCCATACCAGACTCAGATACCCAGCAGTGCACCTGGCGGCACAACTGGTAAACCGGAGGTCTGTCCAACACGGTCCTCTCGTACTAGTGTCAGCACCACTCAAAACTCCAACGCCCACGATAGATAGAGACCGAACTGTCTCACGACGTTCTGAACCCAGCTCGCGTGCCACTTTAATGGGCGAACAGCCCAACCCTTGGGACCTTCTCCAGCCCCAGGATGTGACGAGCCGACATCGAGGTGCCAAACCACCCCGTCGATATGAGCTCTTGGGGGGGATCAGCCTGTTATCCCCGGAGTACCTTTTATCCTTTGAGCGACGGAGTTTCCATACACATCCGCCGGATCACTATGCCCTAGTTTCCTACCTGCTCGGCATGTCTGCCTCCCAGTCAAGCACCCTTATGCCATTACACTCCATGAGGTCGGTTACCAATCGACCTGAGGGTACCTTTGGAAGCCTCCGTTACGCTTTTGGAGGCGACCACCCCAGTCAAACTACCCACCAAACAATGTCCGCACATAAAGCGCGTTAGACCTCAGACAGCCAAAGGGCCGTATTTCAAGGATGGCTCCACAAACGCTGGCGCGCCCGATTCAAAGCCTCCGGCCTATCCTACACATCGGATGACCAAGGTCAATGCTAAGCTGTAGTAAAGGTTCACGGGGTCTTTTCGTCCCATCGCGGGTAATCGGCATCTTCACCGATACTACAATTTCACTGAGATCATGGTTGAGACAGCGTCCAGATCATTACACCATTCGTGCAGGTCGGAACTTACCCGACAAGGAATTTCGCTACCTTAGGACCGTTATAGTTACGGCCGCCGTTTACTGGGGCTTCAATTCAAACCGTCGATTTACATCTAAGCTCTCCTCTTAACCTTCCAGCACCGGGCAGGTGTCAGGCTGTATACATCATCTTTCGAGTTAGCACAGCCCTGTGTTTTTGTTAAACAGTTGCCTGGACCTATTCTCTGCGCCTCGTATAGCTAAATACGAGGACCCTTTATCCCGAAGTTACAGGGTCAATTTGCCTAGTTCCTTAACCATGAATCTCTCAACGCCTTAGTATATTCTACCCGACCACGTGTGTCCGTTTGCGGTACGAGTTGCTTAAATATTAACGCTAGCGGATTTTCTCGGGAGTATGATTACCTGTACTATCAACCCTCTCCGAAGAGAAGGTTGTACTTTCTATTCTCAGCTCAAGGTGTGGATTTGCCTGCACCTATCAATGCCTAAAATATTAAACGTCCATGTCCGTCAGGACGCGACAGTGTCACTGCTCCGTCTCCACTTCACTATATAAGCAAGTTGAGGAATATTAACCTCATCTGCCATCGCCTGCTCCGTTCGGATGAGACTTAGGACTCGACTAACCCCGGGCTGATTGGCATCGCCCGGGAAACCTCGGTCTTTCGGCGAAAGGGAATCTAACCCTTTTTATCGTTACTTATACCTACATTTGCTTTTCCATAAGCTCCAACAAACCTTACGGTCTATATTCTGCGCCGATGGAATGCTCCCCTACCGATACTTTTTATATACAATACTATCCCGCACCTTCGGTATCTGACTTAATACCCGATTATTATCCATGCACGGACCCTCGACTAGTGAGCTGTTACGCACTCTTTGAATGAATGGCTGCTTCCAAGCCAACATCCTAGCTGTCACGGGGACCACACTTCGTTAGACTAACTTAGACAGAATTTCGGGACCTTAGATGACGGTCTGGATTCTTCTCCTCTCGGGGACGGACCTTAGCACCCGCCCCCTTACTGCACTACTGCAAAACATAAGCATTCGGAGTTCGTCAGGTCGCAATAGGCGGTGAAGCCCTCTTGACCTATCGGTCGCTCTACCTCTTATGCTGATCGTAGCACGCGGCACCTAAATGCCTTTCGGGGAGTACGAGCTATCTCCAAGTTTGATTGGCCTTTCACTCCTACACTCACCTCATCCAGAAGCTTTTCAACGCTTATTGGTGCGGTCCTCCATTCGGTGTTACCCGAACTTCAACCTGGGTAAGTGTAGATCACTTGGTTTCGCGTCTACCCCATCTGACTATAACGCCCTGTTCAGGCTCGCTTTCACTATGGATGCGTGACTGAATCACTTATCCTTGCCAGACATGGTAACTCGTAGGTTCATTATGCAAAAGGCACGCCGTCACAAATTACTTTGCTCCGACCGCTTGTAGGCGCATGGTTTCAGGAACTATTTCACTCTCCTCGCGGAGTGCTTTTCACCTTTCCTTCACAGTACTCGTTCACTATCGGTCTCATGGGAGTATTTAGCCTTACCGGATGGGCCCGGCTGATTCGCGCAGAATTACACGTGTTCCGCGGTACTCAGGATACCACTATGCTAAGTCGCACTTCGAGTACAGGACTATCACCCTCTATGGTTATTCTTTCCAGAATATTCTTCTCGATTGACTTAATACAATGTCGTGGTCCTACAACCCCTATGGCGCATTGCTACGTCATAGGTTTGGGCTACTTCCCGTTCGCTCGCCACTACTAGGGAAATCATTAAATTATTTTCTCTTCCTACAGGTACTAAGATGTTTCAGTTCCCTGCGTTAGCTCTCTTACATTGCAAGAGTAACGTGTCTTCAACACGCTAGGTTGTCCCATTCGGAAATCTTCGGATCAAAGATTATTTGCATCTACCCGAAGCTTATCGCAGCTTATCACGTCCTTCATCGCCTCCATGAGCCAAGGCATCCGCCATGCGCCCTTTCTTACTTTCTTCGCTCGACTCTAATTGCTAGTAAACTAATACCGCAAAAAGAGTATGTAGCTCATACTTTCAGCTGTTGTGTGATTTCTATTAAAAGAAATGGAATTCTTTTCTTAGAAACTATTTATTATAATAATATTATAAAAAACAGTTCATACTTACAGTTTATTCATTGTTGCAATATGTCAAAGATCGTAAAGACTACTCTATAAAAAATAGAGATTTTATAGTCTAATGTGGAGTAGTAGGTCTTGAACCTAGTATATAACTTTCTGTGAGCCTTATTTGGTTTACCAAAATTACTCTTACTCCCTTATTTATATAATACAGATTACTCGCAGTACAAGAAGAAAACAAACCAATTTATATTGATAACAATAATATATTGATAAAAATATATCGGTTACTTTAATCTTGTTGTCAAATGTTTGGCTACTTTAGCAAGGTTTTACATCCTGCTCCAGAAAGGAGGTGTTCCAGCCGCACCTTCCGGTACGGCTACCTTGTTACGACTTAGCCCCAATTACCAGTTTTGCCCTAGGTCGATCCTTACGGTCACGAACTTCAGGCACCCCCGGCTTTCATGGCTTGACGGGCGGTGTGTACAAGGCCCGGGAACGTATTCACCGCGCCATGGCTGATGCGCGATTACTAGCGAATCCAGCTTCGTGGGGTCGGGTTGCAGACCCCAGTCCGAACTGAGAATGGTTTTAAGGATTAGATCGTATTTGCACACGACCAACTATCTGTACCACCCATTGTAACACGTGTGTAGCCCCGGACGTAAGGGCCGTGCTGATTTGACGTCATCCCCACCTTCCTCACACCTTACGGTGGCAGTATCTCCAGAGTGCCCAGCAGAACCTGATGGCAACTAAAGAAAGGGGTTGCGCTCGTTATGGCACTTAAGCCGACACCTCACGGCACGAGCTGACGACAACCATGCAGCACCTTCACAGATGTCCCGAAGGACCTCATTATCTCTAAATCGTTCATCTGCAATTCAAGCCCGGGTAAGGTTCCTCGCGTATCATCGAATTAAACCACATGTTCCTCCGCTTGTGCGGGCCCCCGTCAATTCCTTTGAGTTTCACCGTTGCCGGCGTACTCCCCAGGTGGGATGCTTAATGCTTTCGCTTAGCCGCTAACACTAGGTGCTAACAGCGGGCATCCATCGTTTACTGTGCGGACTACCAGGGTATCTAATCCTGTTCGATACCCGCACCTTCGAGCTTCAGCGTCAGTTGCGCTCCCGTAAGCTGCCTTCGCAATCGGAGTTCTTCATGATATCTAAGCATTTCACCGCTACACCATGAATTCCGCCTACGTTGTGCGCACTCAAGTCTGACAGTTCGCGCTGCAATCTAGAAGTTGAGCTCCTACATTTCACAACACGCTTACCAAACGGCCTACGCTCCCTTTAAACCCAATAAATCCGGATAACGCCCGAACCTTCCGTATTACCGCGGCTGCTGGCACGGAATTAGCCGGTCCTTATTCATATGGTACCTGCAAAAGGGAACACGTTCCCCACTTTATCCCCATATAAAAGCAGTTTACAACCCATAGGGCCGTCATCCTGCACGCTACTTGGCTGGTTCAGACTTGCGTCCATTGACCAATATTCCTCACTGCTGCCTCCCGTAGGAGTTTGGACCGTGTCTCAGTTCCAATGTGGGGGACCTTCCTCTCAGAACCCCTACTGATCGTTGCCTTGGTGGGCCGTTACCCCGCCAACAAGCTAATCAGACGCATCCCCATCCATAACCGATAAATCTTTATTCGTAATCTCATGAGATCAAACGAATACATAAGGTATTAGTCCAACTTTCGCTGGGTTATCCCTTAGTTATGGGTAGGTTGGATACGCGTTACTCACCCGTGCGCCGGTCGCCGACATAAATAGCAAGCTATCTATTCGCTGCCCCTCGACTTGCATGTGTTAAGCCTATAGCTAGCGTTCATCCTGAGCCAGGATCAAACTCTCCATTGTAAAATATCATTATAATGTATATCACTAAAAAAATAGTGATAACGTTTGTATCTATAGCTCGAATGTATCCTAAATTCTAAAGTATCAAGTTTAAAAGCACCCTTGTTAAATAAATCAACGGTTTGTTTTTTACCAATGTGCATAAAAATATGCACTATTGCTTCTTGTACTACTTTGTCTGTTATGTAAATCTTTTCAAAGAACTCTTTCTTGTTGTGCCTAAACGAATTGTGAATGACTCATTTCGTAAAAGCGAGTGCAAAGGTATAGAGTTTAGAACAAAACACCAAACTTTAACAAGAAAAAAATGAGAAAAAAGTTGGTTTTCTACCTCAAAATAGAAGAAAAGAGGAAATACACATTATATTATTATATATAGGCATAATAAAGAGGGAGGGATAGCTTTACAAAATAGCGAAAGACCTAAATAAGCTAATCCTGACCTAAACATTTCTCAAAAATAAAAAAAGAAAATAGATTTAGGCAAAAACCCTCATCTTAATAATAGTGGTAATGCCATATAATCCGATTTTTAAAATAAGAAATGCTCCAGAAGAAGAACCATCAAAATTCTCCATAATGGAATATATTTTTCCAAAGA
The DNA here is from genome assembly GCF_000262545.1 of Prevotella bivia DSM 20514. Lineage (GTDB taxonomy): Bacteria > Bacteroidota > Bacteroidia > Bacteroidales > Bacteroidaceae > Prevotella > Prevotella bivia. The sequence goes on from NZ_JH660660.1 coordinate 734,871, forward strand.
GGAGGGTAAGTATTCAGATTTTATTACTACTTTTGCTGTGTCTTGAGTAACATTTACTTAATTGCTTTTGCAACACTAACCTAAGTAAAGTTATAGACATAACAAAATATTAAACTAATATCGCAACGAAGAGTTATATGGCAAAAAAAATAGATGACATGATGGAGTTTATCCCTGATACCCCTATGTTTAACCAGAACTCCCTTGAACAGGAGGACTTAACGTGGATGTTTGGTAATCTGAAAAAAGATCAAATGTTGCGCGTCCTTTACACACAGACCCCTTTAAAGAAAGGAGAAATGGTTACTTATTGCTTTAAAATCCAGCTAAGAGGTATTACCAAGCCCCCTGTTTGGCGCAAAGTAGAAGTTCCATCGCAGTTTACTTTTGGAGCTTTCCATCTTATTATCCAAGCCGCTTTTGGCTGGTATAATTATCATCTTCATAAGTTTGCTTTATTACCATACGGATCACCCGATGAAATTTTCCATAAAACTCCCGACGACTGGAATGAACCTTGGAAAGATGAACGCAAGCTAACGTTAGGCGAACTTTTCGGAACTGGCGAAACGATCCAAAAGCTCTGCTATGTTTACGATTTTGGCGATGACTGGATACATGATATAAAAATAGAAAAGGTTATAGCAGAAAAGCGCAGCCATGCCATCTGCACAAAAGGCAAAGGAGCTTGTCCTTATGAAGATTGTGGAGGACCTTACGCATGGCAGGCTTTGAAAGCTATGGACGTTGATCCCTATAACGACCATGATGATGATTTCGACCCAACAGATATAGACCCAAACTACTTCGATTTAGATGAAGTAGCAGATGAGGTAGCTTCGATAAAGGCAAAAGATTTTGAGGATTTCTAGTTCTAGACTATGCTTAATAAGCATTACATTACCAGCATCAGGCATTGTATATTGTACAAGTCAATGTACAATGCCCGATGCTGGTTTAAGCAAATTTTAAAATTTATACCCTTGCCTGCTTACATCAAATTTGCAAATTACTGATATTCAATATAGCCAATTGCAGAATAGTTACTAAACGTGGACGTCTTTGTTAATTAATCATAAACGCATAAAATGTATACAACTACACATTTGCCACAAAACTCGCCATAAACTTAACATAGAAAATAGATTGATCATAATATACTTACAAAAACAGATTATATCTTGCGGAATACTAAAAATAATACTTTTTCTTTTAAACGAGTAGAATTTTATTTTTTATTATAAAGATTTGGAGGTATAAGAAATAATTCGCAATTTTGCTCATAATTATAACTTAAACAATATATACACGTTTATTATGGACGCACCTATCGAAGTTAAAAACTTAGATCATGTTGTTGTACATTTCTCGGGAGACTCGGGGGATGGTATGCAACTAGCTGGTAACATTTTTTCTACAGTTTCAGCCACTGTAGGTAATGATATTTCTACTTTTCCAGACTATCCTGCAGACATTCGCGCCCCGCAAGGCTCCCTAACAGGTGTTAGCGGTTTCCAAGTCCACATTGGAGCAGGTAAGGTTTATACCCCTGGCGATAAATGTGATGTCCTTGTAGCCATGAATGCTGCTGCACTAAAGATGCAGTATCACCACTGCAAGCCACAAAGTACCATTATTATAGATACCGATTCGTTTGGATCTCGCGACCTTAGGAAAGCCGATTTCTCAAGTGATGACTATCTAGGCGAAATGGGTATCGACCCCGATCGCGTTGTGGCATGCCCTATTACCACTATGGTCAAAGACTGTTTAGCCGACTCTGGTATGGACAACAAATCAATACTAAAGTGCCGCAATATGTTTGCACTCGGCTTGGTATGCTGGTTATTCAACAGAGAGCTAGCATTAGTTTTTGACTTTTTAAGAAAGAAATTTGCGAAAAAGCCGAACCTTGTAGACGCTAACATCAAGGTGGTACAAGCTGGTTACAACTATGGTAACAATGTTCACGCATCAGTTCCTAACACCTATCGTGTGGAAACCACTGAAAAGGTGCCAGGTCGTTATATGGATATTACTGGCAACAAAGCTACAGCGTATGGTCTAATAGCAGCCGCCGAGAAAGCTGGTTTGCGCCTCTTCCTAGGCTCCTACCCTATTACCCCTGCAACAGACATTCTTCACGAGCTGACTAAGCACAAGTCCTTAGGCGTAACAACCGTGCAGTGTGAGGACGAAATTGCTGGTTGTGCGAGTGCTATCGGTGCAGCTTTTGCTGGTGCTTTGGCTGTTACTTCTACCTCTGGACCAGGTATTTGTTTGAAAAGCGAAGCCATGAACTTGGCTGTTATTGATGAGCTTCCACTCGTTATTGTGGATGTTCAACGTGGTGGTCCCTCTACAGGTTTGCCTACAAAGAGTGAGCAAACTGATCTTCTTCAAGTACTTTACGGACGAAATGGTGAAAGCCCTATGCCTGTTATCGCTGCTACAAGTCCTACCGATTGTTTTGATGCTGCTTACAACGCATGTAAAATAGCTCTTGAGCACATGACCCCTGTTGTACTTCTTACCGATGCTTTTATTGCAAACGGATCAGCAGCATGGAAACTTCCTAACATCGATGATCTTCCTGACATTAAACCGCACTACGCTACTGACGCACAGAAGTATAAGTACTCTCCCTACAAACGCGACAACCAAACCTTAGCACGTTACTGGGCTATCCCTGGCACAGAAGGCTATGCTCACATTCTTGGAGGTTTGGAAAAGGACGGTGAGACTGGTACAATCTCTACCGACCCTGAAAATCACGATATGATGGACCACTTGCGCTGGGATAAAGTGGCTCGGATCCCAGTACCCGACCTAGAAGTTTTAGGCGACAAGGACGATGCTAGCCTACTAATAGTGGGCTTTGGTAGTACCTTTGGGCATCTTTACGCTACGATGAAAGAGTTGCGTGCAAGGGGGCGTAAGGTAGCTTTGGCTCAGTTTAAATATATCAACCCACTGCCCAAAAACACAGCAGAGATATTACATCGCTACCCTAAGGTCGTAATAGCCGAGCAAAACCTCGGTCAGCTTGCAGCCTTGTTGCGTATCCGCTTAAACAACTTTGTACCTTATCAGTATAACCAAGTAAAAGGACAACCTTTCGTTGTAAGAGAGCTTGTTAAGCAGTTTGATGAATTAATTACCGCACCACTACCTAAAGAAATAGGTGGTACATTCTATAATAAGATCTTACAATAAGAAGGAGGAAACAACAATGACTACATATACAGCACAAGATTATAAAAAGGGACTTGCTAGATGGTGTCCAGGATGTGGCGACCACTTCTTCTTAGCAAGCCTACAAAAGGCAATGGCAGAAATAGGGGTAGCTCCATACGAAACAGCCGTTATTTCAGGTATTGGATGCTCTAGCCGCTTGCCTTATTATGTAAACACATACGCCATGCAGACCATTCACGGTCGTGCAGCAGCAGTTGCTACAGGCGCAAAAGTTACCAATCCTAACCTTACCGTATGGCAAATTTCAGGTGATGGCGATGCGTTGGCTATTGGTGGTAACCACTTTATCCACGCTATGCGCCGTAACATCGACCTGAATATGATCCTTCTGAACAACCGTATCTATGGCTTGACCAAAGGACAGTATTCGCCTACCAGCCCTCGCGGCTTCGTATCTAAGTCGAGTCCTTTCGGTACTTGTGAAGATCCTTTCCGCCCTGCCGAGCTTTGTTTTGGTGCACGTGGCAAGTTTTTCGCACGTAGCGTGGCTAGCGACAACGCTGAAACAATGAAAATTCTTCAAGCAGCTTACAAGCATAAAGGTGCTGCCGTTTGTGAGATTTTGCAAAACTGCGTTATCTTCAACAATGGTTGCCACGATGCTGTTTACTCTTCAGAGGGTCGTAAGACCAATGCCATCTATGTTCGCCATGGCGAACCATTGGTATTTGGAGAAAACAACGAGTACGGATTAATGCAACAAGGTTTCGGACTAAAGGTCGTAAAGATTGGTGAAAATGGTGTAAAACTTGAGGACATCCTTATCCACGATGCCCATTGTATGGAAGACACCTTACAGCTAAAGCTCGCTATGATGAGCAACGAAGACGGTTTCCCTGTGGCATTGGGTGTAATCCGCGATGTAGAAGCTCCTACTTACGATGCTGCTGTGAATGCACAAATCGAGGAAGTAAAGGCGCAAAAGAAGTATCATAACTTCATGGAGCTACTCGAAACAAATGATATTTGGGAAGTAGAATAATATTCCATTGTTACCAAATTAATAAGTTGCGACCACCTTTCGTAAGCGAACGAAGGGTGGTCGCTTTTTATATTCTCAATAAAATATCGAACATCGGCATCAATCAGTACAAACTTTTTCGTCATTCTGCATCCGGTTAATGCCCATATCATCAAGCAACTGATAGTATTTAGCTTGTGATATTAATCCTTTATCATATAGTTCGCGCGCCTTAATATTATAATCGCCTACTAATTCTTTTTTTATTAGTAGGTAAATATAATTCTGTACTATACCCAAACTCTAATGCTCTCTTGATAACGCTTATTTTTATCAAAAAAAATAGCGATATGATGTTAGTTGCAAAGAATATAATTATATTTGAAAAAAATATACTTATGAGCAAATCACAAATAAGTTATAATACCCCACGATTTTTCTTTAGTGCTTTCTTTTTATTGTTTGCTATCTCGCCCTTCTTTGAAGAAAATGATATGTACTATTACATCAATTTTTCACTATCAATGATATGTTTTGAAATTGCTGTTATTAGTGTTATTTTGTATTTGACAAAGAATAAAGAAGATTTCTTCAAAAATTTAACAAGTAAAAGTCCATTTATATACATTGATGTTATAATTTCCATTCTTGCACTTATAATTAGTTTTTGGCTGCATGCTTCTTATAAAGTTTGGATATTTTTCCTCATACTTAATACCTTTAATTTAATGGTATCGGTAGCAGGTAGCAAGCGTTCAAAAAAACATTAAATAAATTGCTTGTTTTTACTATTTAGTAATACTCATTTTACAAGCACTATTAAGAATATTATTTACAACCCACCCGACATAACGAAACAAAACACAAGGCTGTATACCGCTCATTAACAGAGCATTACAAAAAGGTAACCTTTTACGTTTAAAAAGGTTACCTTTTGCTTAGCAAACGATGACCTTTTGCGGGGCAAAAGGTCATGTATTGCGATGGGAAAGATCACGTCTAAGAATTGGACTGCAAATATTTTTTACATCACATCATAAAGTTTACTAAAAATTCGGGTTCAACAATCCCTACTTAATACTTAAACGATGACCCACCTAAAAACTCGCGAAGCAAAGATGTTGGAGGAAGATTTTTATTAGAAAGTGGTGAGAAATAGCGTAAGAACTTACGCAGGCGATAAGCCTCGGCATACTCTTCGCAGTTTTCAGGCACCTGCTCCAATATTTCAATAGCTTGCTGCTTGATTACAGCTAGTTCAAAAAGCATAGCAGTGTTAAACATCACATCGGCTTCTTCCTGATAAGGGAAAATCCATTTATTTTCGCCCGCCCGCACCGATGGCCAGCGGTGAATAGTGTCCTTAGCCGAACAACCACGATACTTATAATCGCGCACAATGCGACGAAGCAAGCGGTTATCGGTAGTAGGAATATAGTTGTGATCGTCGAGGAGAATAGTAGTGAGGGCAGAAGCATATATCTTAAACTTCTTTTCATCAGGTATTTGCTGGGTAAGATGAGGGTTGAGCGCATGAATACCCTCCACGATGAGGATATTATGCTCTGACATCTTTAGCCGTTTACCACTCTTCTCGCTCACGCCCGTTTGGAAGTTATACTTAGGTAGCTCTACCTCTTCACCACAGAAAAGCGCATTAAACTGCTCATTGATGAGCGGAATATTAAGCGAATAAAGACTCTCATAGTCGAGTTCTCCTTTTTCATCCTTCGGTGTATCGGCACGATTAACGAAATAATCGTCTAACGAAATCTGAATAGGTTTTATCCCACAAGCTAGCAACTGCACCGAAAGACGTTTGCAGAAAGTGGTCTTTCCACTCGATGATGGTCCTGCAATAAGGACTACTCTCACCTTATCATTGGCTGCTATGGTGTCGGCTATCTGTGATATTTTCTTCTCTTGCAATGCTTCGCTCACATTTACCAAGTCGGTAGCCAATCCCTTTGACACTGCTTCATTAAAGTCGCCCACTGTGCTAATACCTAAGAGGTTTTGCCACTGGTGGTGTTCCTTAAATACTTCAAACATCTTATCTTGCTTGATGAGTTCGCCCAATTGCGAGGGATCTTTCACCGAAGGAATACGCAACAACACCCCATCATAATATTGTTTTAGTCCAAAAAGGGTGAGCTGAGCCGTGTTGGTGAGCATAGAGCCATAGTAATAATCGGTGTAATCGTCAAGCACATAATACACAGTGTAAAGCGAACTAGAGTTTTTCAACAGTTTTACCTTAGCCTCATCGCCCAATTTGGCAAACATCTCAATAGCCTCCTCCGTAGTAGCCTCAAAACGCTGAAGCGGTAAATGGGCATCAATAATCTGCTGCATACGCTCTCTTATCTTATCGACATCAGCTTTGGTAACTTCATGTCCCAAACGAAGATTGCAGTAATAACCATTTGAAACAGGAATATCAATAACCACCTCACTACCCGAATAGAGATCGTGAACAGCCTTACATAGCACCATAAAGAGCGACCGCGTGTAAGTACGGATGCCTGAAGATGTGTAAAGATCCAAATATTCTATATCCTTATCATGATATACACGATAATGTAATCCTTCCACCTTATTATTTACCCTTGCGCTGACAGGTCCGTACTGGAGACCTAAATCAAGCTGTTTATAAATCTCAGCAAGCGTACTTCCGATAGGAGCATTTAGCACCTTCCCATTATTTTTACAACGAATTCTAATTGTCTGTCCCATAGTCTGTTTTTATTTTTAAAAGTTAGTGCAAACGAGCGAAATACGAAAGTTTACTTTCAAGTATTTCCGAGTGCAGCCTAACTTATGTAAAGTTAGTGCAAACGAGCGAAATACGAAAGTTTACTTTCAAGTATTTCCGAGTGTAGCCTAACTTATGTAAAGTTAGTGCAAACGAGCGAAATACGAAAGTTTACTTTCAAGTATTTCCGAGTGCAGCCTAACTTATGTAAAGTTAATCAATTTAATTGAGAGAAATCTTTTTTTCGACAGAAAAATAACACTTAATATCTTTGTAACACGTGATATGTTTTTGTAAATTTGCATCAGAATATAGGAAAAATTAAGTTTTTCGAGACAACACTTTTATGAATACAAATCACTACATGCTCATATTCATGCAAGTACTAGGGTCGCTAGCACTACTTATGTATGGTATGAAAGCAATGAGCGAAGCCTTACAAAAGATGGCTGGCTCACAGTTGCGCCACATTCTTGGGGCTATGACTACCAACCGCTTCACAGGAATGCTCACAGGAACTTTCGTTACATGTGCTGTCCAATCATCATCAGCCACCACAGTGATGACAGTGAGCTTTGTAAATGCAGGACTTCTCACCCTTGCACAAGCCATCTCCGTTATTATGGGTGCCAACATAGGTACTACGCTGACAGCTTGGATTATGTCGTTAGGCTTTCGTGTTGATCTTACCATTGCCATTTATCCAGCCTTTTTCTTAGGCATCCTTCTTATTTTCAGTCAGCGAAGAAGATATGTTGGCGACTTCCTATTTGGTATTGCCTTTCTTTTCTTCTCCCTCGTACTCTTGAGCGATGCAGGAAACAAGCTCGACTTATCTCATAATTCTGCAGCCATACAGTTTTTCTCTTCTTTCGATACAAGCAGCCACAGCAATATATTATTGTTTTTACTCATAGGTACGGTTATTACTTGTGTTGTTCAGAGTTCTGCAGCCGTTATGGCTATAACTATTCTTCTTTGCTCTACAGGTGTACTGCCCATTTACTTCGGTATTGCCCTCGTTATGGGAGAGAATATAGGAACCACAGCAACCGCTAACATTGCAGCCTTGGGAGCAAACACACAAGCACGTAGAGCAGCACTAGCCCATCTATTGTTCAATGTAATAGGTGTAACTTGGGTGATGTGCTTATTCTATCCATTCGTTGATTTAGTATGTGGTTTTGTGGGATATGATCCTACTAATGACACATTGACCATTGCCCAGCGTACAAGCATTCTTCCTATAGCACTTGCAGCATTTCATACCTGCTTTAACGTAACAAATACATTTATCCTCATTTGGTTTATACCACAACTTGAGAAGATAGTATGCCTATTCATCAAGAATAAGAATAAAAAAGAAGAGGACGATTTCCGTTTACGCTTCATCCAAGTAGGCATTATGAAAACTCCTGAATTATCTGTACTAGAGGCATCCAAAGAAATACAGTCCTTTGCAGAGCGTATTCACAGAATGTTTACTATGGTACGTGAGTTGCTATATACTAATGACGAGAGCAAATTTGATAAGCTGTATAAGCGAATAGAAAAGTATGAGCGCATATCTGACAATATGGAAGTAGAAATTGCAAAATATCTGGACCATGTAAGCGATGCCCACCTTAGTGATGAAACAAAGGAGAAGGTGCGCGATATGTTGCGTGAGATTAGTGAAATAGAAAGCATTGGCGACTCATGCTATAACCTAGCTCGTACCATAAATCGTAAACGTAGCTATAAAAATGAAAACTTTACCGATGAGCAACTGAGCCATATTGAGCAGATGTTTGAACTCACAGACAGTGCGCTTTCACAAATGGATAAACTGATTATAAAGCGTAAGGATAATGATCTTAATCGTGCTTTCATGATAGAAAACGAGATTAATAACTTCCGCAATCAGTTGCGCGATCAGAATATAACAGACATTAATAGTCGCAAATATACTTACGCCATCGGTACTATGTATATGGATATTATCCAAGAATGTGAAAAACTTGGCGACTATGCTATCAATGTAGTAGAAGCACGGATGCACGTTAAACAAGGAGCGTAAAGCACTAGTATAAAAATTGTTCTGTAGCTCACATCCTCATTAGTATATCGCTTTACATTATAATATTAGGAGAAAATAATGATGAGCAAAAGAAATTTTATATTGGCATTAGCCATATTAACTGTTATTATAGCCTTTGGATACAAAGGTAATAAGGCGATAATGGCTTATGAAGCTGACACTATAAGGACAGAGCGGGTGCATCAAACAACATCCGACTCTGTCTGTATGGGTGATGTAGAAATAGATTATCCCGTGGCGGGACCACAATGTCTGATGGACTCTTTGCGAGCAAATATTAATAGAGCGCTTTACGACTCATTCTATTACACAGAAGATAGTACACATATAGTTTGCTTTAAAGGCTCGCTTACCGATGCTAACAAGCTTGCAAAATTTTATAGCGAGGCTTATTACGACAATCTAAAGTCTCTCTGTGATTATAACGATTCGCGCACACTACAACTCGAACACAACGTTGGAATATTAAAGAAGTATGAAAATAAGCAGGTTATAACCTATCTTGTCGACTCCTATGGTTTCTTTGGTGGCGCACATGGTGCAGCTTCTTCACATGCTTTTATGCTTGACAAAGCGACGGGAAAGCAGTTGGGTTACATCATAGATACCACCCAAGTAGAGGGTATGCAAGAGCTTTTAAAGCAAGGATTAACCCGTTATCTCACGCAAGAAGGTGATACTCTAGAAAGCGATGTGGTAGAGATATTATCGCTAGAAGATAACAACATAATACCCTTACCATCTGCTTCACCTTACTTTACCGCTAAGGGAATTACCTTTGTATATGGTCTGTATGAAATTGGTCCTTACGTCATTGGTATGCCAGAGTTTACGATTAGCTATAAGGATATTTATTGTTACTTGACAGATGAAGCTAAAAAGTTGGTAGATATGAAGAATTTAGATGGTAGATAGGTAGTATTTAAAGAAATAAATACTCACCCAATAATACCAAAAGCAGCGACCCTTTGTGATAAGAGTCGCTGCTTTGGGTATATAACTAGTCGATAAAAGGATCTTATTAAGCTATTGCCTCCTTAATTGATTGCACTATATAGGCTACATCGTCATCGGTTACTAATGGACCACTTGGCAAGCATAACCCACGATGAAAGAGATCAACGCTCACTCCATTGTCGTAAGCAGGGCATGAAGCATAAACAGGCTGCTTGTGCATAGGCTTCCAAAGTGGACGTGCCTCTATATTAGCTTTATCCAAAGCCACACGCATAGCTTCTACATTGTTATGAGGTTCACAGTCGGTATGAGCTGTTTCCGCAGTATGTACCACACCGGCAGCACCTCCAACAGCACCTGTAATAATGGTTTTATAAGCATTTTCCTCACCCTTTACCTTGAGGTTCTCATCTAAAAGAATAGTATTCAACCAAAAGTTTGAGTCGTATTCAGCGCTTGGATTGCCATGAAAAGTAATTCCTTCGATATCTTTGAAAGCTGCCTCGTATAGATGAGCAATATGGCGATGGTGCGCAATATGCTCGTCAAGTACCGTCATCTGTCCACGACCAATACCTGCACAAATATTACTCATACGATAATTAAAGCCAATGTGTACATGCTGATAATAAGGATAAGACTCACGAGCTTGTGTAGCATAATACATTATTTCTGTCTTAGCATCTTTATTTGGACATATCAAAGCACCACCACCAGAAGTAGTTATCATCTTATTACCATTAAAACTCATTACACCATACTCGCCAAAAGTGCCACACGCTTGCTCGTTATAACGTGAACCTAGCCCCTCGGCTGCATCTTCTATCAATGGTATATCATATTTCTTAGCAATAGCCACAATCTCATTGAGCTTTGCAGGCATACCATATAGATATACAACTATAATGGCTTTAGGCTTCTTACCTGTTTTCTCAATACGATCATTAATCGCTTTTTCTAATAAGATAGGATCCATATTCCAAGTATCTATCTCAGAATCGACAAACACAGGAGTTGCTCCTTGATAAGTAACAGGGTGAGATGAGGCACAGAATGTGAAACTTTGACAAATCACTTCATCACCAGTCTTTACACCAAGTGCTACCAATGCAAGATGAACAGCAGATGTTCCTGACGAAAGCGCTACAACCTCTTTTCCTTGCAATTCATCAAACTGCTCCTGCCAAAGTCCTTCCGAAGTAGTTGTATGCGCTTCAATACTTTTAGGATAACCCTCATCTGCATACGTTTTAGCAGTTGGTTTAGATGTAAAAAAACGCTTCAAATCGTCTTCAAAACCGTTAACATTAGGTCCCAATGGTACTACCCAATTTTGCTCAAAGGCTTCCTGAATATATTTCTGTTCATTGCCAGACATATGTGCTAAACACAACAATACTCTTTTATTCATAATATAACAAGTTCTTTTAAGATTTACAAAGGTAAAGATTATTATTAAAAAGCAAAAATTAAGAGCTGTAAATTAAGTAGTTAGTACCCATAAAAAGAAAAATATTCCTCTTATATCTAACGAATATAAATATTATACAACTAGTTATTTAAGCACTACTTCACTATTATTATTCAACAATCTATACTTTTCATCGCCCACACAAACCCCTTTGCTGTACGTGTACCATTGTCTTGAAAATGGTTTCCAGCGTTCCATTCTAAGATTGTATCAACACCTTTTTGTTTGAATATTTCAGCAAGACGATAAACATCTAACTTGATTGTTTGCATGATCTTTGTCTTAGTATGATCTTCTGTATCACCCAAACTAAGGTAAATATGCGATACCTTTGGCTGATGCTGCTCCGCATAAGCTAGCCAATCTTTATACCATGCAGAAGGGGATGCCGACACTGTGGCAATAAAAACAGAAGGTTGATATGCCACCCAAAGTGCAAATAAGCCTGCTAAAGAATATCCACCAAGAACAAATTGTGTTGTATTTTGAAAAGAATAAGCTTCATTTAGAAAAGGAATAAGCTCGCGTTCTATATAAAACAAAGTAGCTGAAGCACCATTACCAAAAGGAATTTTACCAAAGACCGGCGGTGCTTGCCAAGGCGTTAGCTCCTCATTCCATCGCTTGATAGGCACAGCTACATGCAGAAACGACTGCGCTGTATGGGCAAGAAGATAAGCTATAAGCTTGTCAAGTTCCTCTATATCATGCCCATCCACAGGCTGAATAAGTACTATCGTAGCATTACTGCTTCCTTGAACAATGCAATCTCTACCACCAATCGTTAGTATTTCCTTCACCATATAAACTTACGATTAAAAAGAAAAAGCGCACATAGCCTCACACAAATGGTATTAAAACGAAACTTTGTGTGAGACAATGCACGCATTATCTCTATTCTTCATAGCTAGCCAAGGGCTAACTATCTTATTAAATTTTCTCGCCGTAGCAAAGATCACCAGCGTCTCCGAAGCCCGGTACGATGTATTTATACTCATTTAGTCCCTCATCAATAGCTGCACACCATATAGTAGTAGTGCTATCTGGGAAAGTCTTTTTAATATGAGCAATACCCTCTGGAGTAGCCAAAACGCAAGCCACATGTACATGTTTTGGAGTACCTTTGCTAAGAATAGCCTTATACCCTAGTTCCATAGAGCCACCTGTAGCCAACATAGGATCGGCAATAATTAATGTTTTTCCATTAATATCTGGGGTAGCCAAATACTCCACATGAATGCCCACTTCGTGATGATCCTTATCCGTATATTCACGATAAGCGCTGACAAAAGCGTTGCCAGCGTGATCAAAAATATTAAGAAAACCATTATGAAAAGGAAGACCTGCACGGAAGATAGTCGCTAAAACAATCTTATCTGAAGGAACATTAACCTTAGCTACACCTAAAGGAGTTGTGATATCTTTTGCTTCGTAATGCAAAGTTTTCGAAATTTCAAAAGCTTCAAACTCTCCTATACGTACAACGTTGTTACGGAATAATAAACGATTTTTCTGATAATCCTTATCACGAATCTCTGCGAGATACTGATTAATAATGGAGTTGTTCTCCGAGAAATTAATAATTTCCATTCTTTCATTTAGGTGTTGAAGTGCCCACTTTCGTTAAGCAAATTACAAAATTTTGGCAAAAGTACTAATTTCCTTTCTATTTTGCAATACACAACTAGCAATTATAAACACCCGTGTAATAATTTTTAATTATTTAACCTACTTCTATCTCTCTTTGATAGAATTTATAAGCGTAATCTTTGGGCAAGTTTATTAAAAATGCTACCTTTGCGGTGTGTAAAAAATAACACACTTCGGAAACAACAGAATTTATTTTTCCAACTAAATACATTTTATAAAATGGCACAGTTTGATAAGAGCGTACTAGAAAAGTACGGTATTACAGGTACAACAGAAGTTGTTTACAATCCTTCGTACGAAACATTGTTCGAAGAAGAAACTAAGGCAAGCCTAGAAGGCTTTGAAAAGGGTCAGGAAACAGAACTTGGTGCAGTTAACGTTATGACAGGTGTTTACACTGGGCGTTCTCCTAAGGACAAGTTCATTGTTGATGATGCCAACTCTCGCAACACTGTATGGTGGACATCAGATGAATATAAGAATGACAACAAGAAGATGACTGAAGAGGCTTGGGCTGTTGTTAACGACCTAGCTAAGAAAGAACTTTCTAACAAGCGCCTATTCATCGTTGACGGTTTCTGTGGTGCAAACAAGGACACACGTATGAAGATTCGCTTCATCGTTGAAGTTGCTTGGCAAGCTCACTTCGTTACAAACATGTTCATCAAGCCAGTTAACGACGAAGAACTAGCTCAGGAGCCAGACTTCATCGTATATAACGCTTCAAAGGCTAAGGTTACAAACTTTGCTGAACTAGGTTTGAACTCTGAAACTTGCGTTGCTTTCAACGTAACAACTAAAGAGCAGGTTATCCTTAACACATGGTACGGTGGTGAAATGAAGAAGGGTATGTTCTCTATGATGAACTACTACTTGCCATTGAAGGGCATCGCTTCTATGCACTGCTCTGCTAATACCGACCTAAACGGTGAAAATACAGCTATCTTCTTCGGTCTTTCTGGTACAGGTAAGACTACATTGTCAACAGACCCTAAGCGTCTTTTAATCGGTGATGACGAACACGGATGGGACGACAATGGTGTATTCAACTTCGAAGGTGGTTGCTACGCTAAGGTTATCAACCTTGACAAAGAGTCTGAGCCAGACATCTACGCAGCTATCAAGCGCAACGCTCTTCTTGAGAACGTTACTGTTGCTGCTGACGGTAAGATCAACTTTGCTGATGGTAGCACAACTGAGAACACTCGTGTTTCTTATCCAATCAACCACATTGAGAATATCGTATTAAAGAAGCATTCAGTTTCTGCAGGTCCTGCTGCGAAGCAAGTTATCTTCCTTTCTGCTGACGCATTTGGTGTACTTCCTCCAGTATCTATCCTTAACGCTGAGCAGACTAAGTACTACTTCCTATCTGGTTTCACAGCTAAGCTAGCTGGTACAGAGCGTGGTATTACTGAGCCAACTCCTACTTTCTCTGCATGTTTCGGTCAGGCTTTCCTAGAGCTTCACCCAACTAAGTATGCTGAGGAATTGGTTAAGAAGATGGAGAAGAACGGTGCTAAGGCTTACTTGGTGAACACTGGTTGGAACGGTACTGGCAAGCGTATCTCTATTAAGGACACACGTGGTATCATCGACGGTATCTTGAGTGGTGCTATCAACGAAGCTCCTACAAAGACTATCCCATTCTTCAACTTCGTAGTTCCTACACAGCTTGAAGGTGTTGATACTAACATTCTTGACCCACGCGACACATACGCTGACGCAACACAGTGGGAAGAGAAGGCTAAAGATCTTGCTGGTCGTTTCCAGAAGAACTTCGTTAAGTACACAGGTAACGAGGCTGGTAAGGCTCTTGTTGCTGCTGGTCCACAACTTTAATCGCAAACAACTTCTGAATATTTTAGAAGTTAAGCATACAGAGGGAAGAAGGCTTCACGGTCTTTTTCCCTTTTTTTATTATACAACTAATTCTCCCAAATTACGTGCTAAGCCAGTATAAAATGGTCTTATGTAAGGTTATAGCCTAGGTAAAATCTAATAAAAAACTATCTTCCTCACTATAACCAATCACCTTTCTTGCGATAAAAGGTAACCTTTAATCTGATAAAAGCTTATCTTTGAAAAGTATTTTTAATTTATTTTTACACTAAAATCAAATTAAAAATAAAACAAAAATAAATTATTTTTGCACACAAAAGTTTATGTTTTACTTATCGAAAGGTTATCTTTTACCAGCAAAAAGACAAACTTTTACTACTTCATTGAATATCTTTTACTTACCTTTGCATAAGCTAGGCGGCACTCAGCAATTTGAAAGTAAGCTTTCATTGCACTCGCTGGCACTAGCTTTGCATAAGCTAGGCGGCACTCGGCAATTTGAAAGTAAACTTTCATTGCACTCGCTGGCACTAGCTTTGCATAAGCTAGGCGGCACTCGGCAATTTGAAAATAAATTTTCATTGCGCTCGCTTGCACTAGCTTTGTTTTAAAATTTTAAAATAATGACAGTTTTAACATTTACGCTGATCTTGATCCTTGCTGCATTTCTTGCAGGATTATTAGGATCGCTCACTGGACTAGGTGGCGGAGTGGTAGTGATACCCGTACTCACCTTATGCTTCGGTATCGACTTCCACTATGCTATTGGCGCAGCCCTTATAGCCTCTATTGCAACCTCTTCAGGCTCGGCTAGTGCCTATGTGCGCGAAGGTATTACGAATATCCGACTAGGCATGTTCCTCGAAATTGCAACCACCATTGGGGCTGTATGTGGAGCGTTCATCGCTATTTGGATGCCTACAAATATCATTGCCGTTATTTTTGGTGTTGTAATGATTATGACAGCCGTCCTTCAGCAACGTCGCAAAGTGGATCACGAAAATGTTGTAGGAAGCACAATGGCTAAAAAGTTACAACTCTACGGTAGCTATCCCACCAAAGAGGGCATGAAGAGTTACCAGCTCACCAATGTAGCTGGTGGCTTCTCGATTATGCTTAGTGCAGGTGTGCTATCGGGACTATTAGGTATTGGTAGTGGCGTTTTGAAAGTATTAGCAATGGATGCTGCTATGAAAGTACCATTTAAGGTTAGCACCACCACTAGCAACTTTATGATTGGCGTTACAGCCGTTGCTTCGGCAGTGGTTTATCTTCAACGGGGATATATCGACCCAGGTATAGCCTTTCCTATTATCATTGGCGTGTTAGCAGGTTCGATGTCGGGGGCTCGATTGCTTAAACGTATGAATGTAAGCGTATTGAGAAAGATCTTCTCGGTAGCTATTGCTTTGGTGGCATTGAATATGATTTATAACGGAATAATGGGTAAATTCTAAGCACATGGAAGCAAACAATGAAAACAAGAAGATGCAGTTGCTCATCAGCTCTACACTTCGTATTGGTGTCATCACCGCATGCACCATCGCTCTAGTGAGTGGTATCTATTATTTAATCAGTCATGGTATGGATCCGATGCCTGACTATCAATCGTTTCATGGCGAAACAACAAGCCTCACCACGCTATCGGGGATCTTCACGGGAATGCTTCGTATGCAGGCAGAAAACTGGATCCAATTCGGTGTTATCGTGCTGATGCTCACCCCTATTTCGCGAATTGTCCTTTCCCTTTTCGACTTTGGTATTCAGCGAGATTGGCTCTATGTAGGCATCACAGCCATTGTACTATTCGTAATTGTAGCCAACTCTATAGGTGGGTTTTAGAAAATGACTAATACAAAATAATAATGCTTTATGCGCTTGTGCGTGTGGAGCATTATTTTTATGAAAGACTTCGGACATCATAGCACAGCCATAAATTATAGAAGAAGAATAACTATAATAAAAAGCATTACGATAGAAATACTGCACTACTAAACAACCTTAAAAAACAGATTTATTTCGCTTATTTTCATAATAAACCGCTAAAAGGCAGTAGTATATAAAGATTTCTAACTAAATTTGCAGCTAAATCATTTATTCGAATAAAGATGAAATACAAGATATTTACGCTTATCGCGTTAGCTGCAACTCTGTTTACAACAACATCATGCTTAAAAGATGATAGCCAAACAGACATTGCTACTTACGATGATACAGCGATCACAAGTTTTTCCTTAGGCGCAATTAAACAAGTTGTAGACACCATTGGGAAGAGTGGAAAAGATAGTACTTATACCAAAAAACTTATGGGTAGTAAGTACAAATTTTATATTGATCAAGCCAATGCAAAAATTTATAACACCGACTCGCTGCCTTACGGCACAAAGACAAGTGCGGTATTGGCTAACATTAAGACTAAGAATGGTGGTGTAATTGCTATTAAATCGCTTACAAACGAAGCCTTTAAGCCATATTCCAACACCGACTCTATCGACTTTTCTAAGGATCGCCAGCTATACGTTTATGCAAACAGCGGAAAGGCATACCGCATCTATACCGTTACACTCAACGTAAAGAAGCAGAAAACGAACACTGCTATATGGACTAGCGTAGCCGATAATACTACCCTTGGCACACTCTCAGCTACTAAAGCAGCGAGCATTGGCGACAAGATTTTTGTAGCTGGTGTGAGTGACAATGCTACTAAGTTGTTTGTTACAACCACCTCTGACGGCAAGACATGGACTACTGCTACCAAAACTTTCTCGGCTTCGGCTTATAAAAATCTTGTAGCACAAGGGGCTACCCTCTTCATTCTTGACAACAACCAAGTATTGAGTTCTATAGATGGTAACACATGGAGCGTAATGGGCCAAGATAATACTTTATCAAGTCTCTTTGCCACCTCATCAAGTCTTTATGCTGTAACAACCGATGGCAAGATAAAAGCATCGAGAGATAAAGGTAAGACTTGGACAGAAGAAACATTATCTGGCAGTGTGGCAAACCTCCCTACAGACAACATTAGCAGTGCTTTATTCAGTACTAATTCGGGCAAAGACCTAAGCCGAGTGCTACTTGTTGGCACTAGTGCAAGCAATAAAGTAGTGGAATGGACACGCTTGGTAAACACAACAAACGCTAGTATTAGCTATAATTGGGCAACCATCGACGCAGTTTCATCTTACAGGCTTCCAGCATATAAGTGCCTCACCGTAGTCAACTATAACAACCTTCCACTAGCTTTAGGCTTAACCAGTGAGAACAAAATTGCCACCTTATTATTAAGTGGTGATCAAGGCATTACATGGAAGAGCAATAGCACATATACCGTTCCTCCTACAAAAGACACTGCAAACACGCTAGCAGCTACTGTGGACAAAGACGGTTATTTGTGGGTGATAAGTGGTAACAAGGTATGGAAAGGTTTGTTCAGATAAGGCTTTGTCTTACCCATATAAACACCATAATTATAGTAGAATACATTTTAGAAAAAGCATTAAAGCATATTCTTTTTTCAGTATGGAAAAAACTTTAGATATGACTCGCATCCCTGAACACATAGCCATTATCATGGACGGCAATGGCAGATGGGCACAAAAGCGCAACCTACCACGTACCGAAGGGCATAAGGCTGGGGTGGAAACTGTGCGCCGTATTACAAAGGCTTGCGGCGAACTGGGAGTGAAATATCTAACACTTTATACCTTTTCTACCGAAAACTGGAACCGCCCTTCTGAAGAAGTATCTACCTTAATGGGGCTAGTACTCTCATCGCTTGAGGACGAAATCTTCATGAAGAACGATGCTCGACTTCAGGTTATTGGCGATATTGAGCGCCTTCCTAAGGAAGTACAGACAGCACTTCAGCAAACCATCAACAACACTAAGAATAACAAGAGCCTCACGCTAGTAGTGGCACTAAGCTATTCTTCACGATGGGAAATTACAAAGGCAACACAAGATATTGCACTCGAATTACAACAACAAAACATTCAGCTCACTGCTGATAACATAAAAGAATACATTACAGAAGATACAATCTCAAAGCATCTTACTACTGCTTTTATGCCAGAACCCGACCTATTAATAAGAACTGGTGGAGAGCTGCGTATCTCTAACTATCTGCTTTGGCAAATAGCTTACTCAGAATTATACTTCTGTGATACCTTTTGGCCTGACTTCTCGGAGAAAGATCTACACCAAGCAATTGCCGACTATCAGCGCCGTCAGCGTCGATTTGGTAAGACAGGCAATCAAATAGAAAACGAAAACAAATAAGCAAACGCGATATAAATGAGGAATATAAATAAAATATTGATGCTTCTCGCCATAGCAAGTGGTGGTACATACACTGCTAATGCGCAAGAAAAAATCGTTAATCCCAATATTACTTATGCAGGTAATCCTGTTACCTATCGCCTTGCAGGCTTACGCGTTACGGGTGTAACAGGTTATGAGGATTATGTATTGACAGGTATTTCTGGTTTGGCTGTTGGGCAAAAAATTGAAGTTCCGGGTACTGCCATATCAGATGCTGTAAAGCGATATTGGAAGCATGGACTCTTCTCAGATGTATCTATCAGTGCCGATTCTATCGTTGGTGAAGACATCTACCTTAACATTCATCTAAAAACTCGACCACGTGTTTCTACCATTAACTATAATGGCATCTCTAAAAAAGAGAAGGAAGACATGGAAAATAAGCTAGGACTATTGAAGGGAGGACAGATTACTCCTAACATGATCGACCGTGCAAAGGTGCTTGCTAAGAAATACTTTGATGACAAAGGTTATAAAAATGCCGAAATAAATATTGTTCAGCGCGATGATAATAACAACAAGAATCAAGTAACACTTGATGTTAATATCGACAAAAAGAAGAAAATGAAGGTTCATAAGATCTACATTGACGGCAATAAAGAACTTTCAGATAAAAAGCTAAAAGGCGGTTTGTTCAAGAAAGGAGCCTTCTCAAAAATCCATGAATCTGGCACTCTTGCTAGCTTCCTAAAGTCGAAGAAATATACACCAGAACGTTGGGAAGAGGATAAGAAAAACCTTATAGCAAAATATAATGAGTATGGTTATCGCGATGCTACCATCGTTAAAGATAGCGTGTGGAACGTTGATGATAGCCATGTAGACATCTATGTAAAGGTGGACGAAGGTAAGAAGTACTACATTCGTAACATTACTTGGGTGGGCAACACAGTATATACCACAGATCAATTGTCGCGCTTGCTCAATATGCACAAGGGCGATGTATATAACCAAAAGTATATGAACAAGCGTCTGTCTGAGGACGAAGATGCTGTGGGCAATGCTTATTGGAATAATGGTTATTTGTTTTATAACCTTCAACCTACCGAGGTAAACATTGATGGCGATAGCATTGACCTAGAGATGCGCATCTTTGAAGGACAACAAGCACACATCAACCGTGTTCGCATCAATGGTAACGACCGTTTGTATGAGAATGTAGTTCGCCGTGAAATGCGTACCAAACCAGGCGACCTCTTTTCTAAAGAGGCACTGACACGTACTGCTCGTGAATTGGCATCTATGGGACACTTCGACCCTGAACATGTTAATCCAGATGTGAAACCCAACTATGAGACGGGTACAGTAGACATCAATTGGAACTTGAAACAGAAGTCGAACGACCAAATTGAGCTATCACTTGGTTGGGGACAGACGGGTGTTATCGGTAAGGTTGGTTTAAAGTTAAACAACTTCTCTATGGCTAATCTCTTCCGCAAGAAGAGCGAACGCCGTGGAATTTTGCCTGTAGGCGATGGCGAAGTGTTGGCTTTGAGCGCACAGACCAACGGTACTTACTACCAGTCTTATAGCGTTAACTACTCTACAAACTGGTTTGGTGGCAAACGTCCTATTCAGTGCTCTGTGGGTGCATACTATAGCAAGCAGACCGATGTAAGTAGCAATTACTACAACAGTGCCTATATGAATAATTTCTATAACTATCAATATGGTTATGGTAATTACAACTATAATAGCTATGAAAACTACTACGACCCAAACAAGTCTATCAGATTGTTTGGTGTTAACGTGGGTTGGGGTAAACGCTTAACATGGCCCGACGACTACTTCACATTGTCGCTTCAGTTGGCATATCAGCGTTATATGTTAAAGAACTGGCGTTATTTCATCATGTCAAATGGTGCTGCCAACAACTTAAACGTAAATGTTTCATTAAACCGTTCATCAACAGATAACCAACTCTTCCCACGTCGTGGCTCAGAGTTTACAGCCTCGCTCACCATTACTCCACCATGGAGCAAGTGGGATGGCAAGGACTATCGCAACTTGGCTAACGATCCAAAGGCAGCTACATACAGTGCAGAACAACAAGAGAAATACAAGTGGATAGAATATCACAAGTGGAAGTTCAAGGCTCGCACCTTTACCTCTTTAACAGGTGGTCAGAAGAACTTAGTGCTGATGACACGTGTAGAACTTGGTTTGTTGGGTAGTTACAATAAGTATAAGAAGAGTCCATTCGAAACCTACTATATGGGTGGTGATGGTATGAGTGGATACTCTACAGGTTATGCCGAAGAAACTATCGGACTACGCGGATACGAGAATGGCTCGCTAACTCCATACGGTGCAGAAGGCTATGCTTACAATCGCTTCACCCTTGAGCTACGTTATCCATTCCTCTTAGGCAATACTACAATCTATGGTCTTGGCTTTATCGAAGCAGGTAACGCATGGACTGATACAAGTAAGTTCAATCCTTTCGATATGAAGCGTTCTGCTGGGCTCGGTGTTCGTATCTTCTTACCTATGGTGGGTTTGATGGGTATTGACTGGGCATACGGCTTTGACAAGGTATATGGTCAGAAGGGCGGAAGCCAATTCCACTTCATCCTTGGACAAGAGTTCTAGCATTAACCAGAGAGTAAATAACTAGAGAGTAATCAAATAGAGAGAACAAATGAAGAAATTGATATTAATGTCTATGCTAGCCATCTTCTCGATGGTAGCTAGCGCACAGAATTTTGCACTTGTCGATATGGAGTATGTCCTAAACAACATCTCCAACTATACACAGGCTAACGAACAGTTAAGTCAGGTTAGTAAGAAGGTACAAGAGCAAATAGATGTGGTAAATAAAGAAGCTGCCAACCTTTACAAAGACTATCAGAGAGATATAGCGACCTTAACTCTCGACCAAAAGAAGAAGCGTCAAGATGCAATCATGGAAAAGGAAAAGAAGGCTGCTAATCTAAAGATGAAATACTTTGGACCCCAAGGCGAACTCGCAAAGAAGCGTGAAAAAATGATCACTCCTATACAAGAAGCTGTTTATGCTGCTATCAAGCTCATTTCTGAAAAGCGTGGATACAGCATGGTCATCGACCGATCAAGCCAAACAGCAGGTATCATCTATGGATCGCCTACTATTGACATCAGCAACGAAGTACTACTAGTACTCAGTGGTGGTGCCAAATAATAATCAAGAAATTTTATAAACACTTTAAACAAAAAACGAAAATGAAAAAGTTATTATTGATGTTGATGCTATGCGCACCAATGACAATGTTTGCTCAGAAGTTTGGTCACCTCGATTCACAAGCGCTTTTACAGTCGCTTCCTGAGGCTACTGCTATCCAAAACAAACTTCAAGCAAAGGGTAAAGAATATCAGAAGCAAATAGAAGATATGCAGGCTGAACTACAGCGTCAGGCTGAAGCTTACGATAAAGCAAAAAGCACTATGAACGCAACAAAGCAAGCTGAAACCGAAAAGACCCTACAGGATCTATATAATAAGATCCAGCAAACTGCACAAGATAACCAGAAAGCTTTCAATGAAGAGCAGCAGAAGCAACTAGGTCCTGTGCTTGAGAAGGTTCGTAACGCCATCGCAGCAGTTGCAAAGACTGGTGGTTACACCTACATTATGGAAAAGGCAGCTGGTCAACCCATCTACATCAACGAAGCTATTAGCAAGGATGTAACAGCAGAGGTTAAGGCTCAGCTAGCTAAAATGAAGTAAATATAACATTGGGGTGTCTTTACCCCCATATAATTTCTAACCCTAGCGTCTAGCAAACAGGGTTTAAGGGTGAGGTCACCGCATGAATTTTAATTCTTGCGTTGACCTCTTTTTTTTATCACACGGCAGTTAATATCTATCCAGAAAAGAATGAAAAAGTTCTGTTTTACACTGTTACTCATAACATTACCACTCTTGGTGAATGCTCAAAACTTAA
Organism: Prevotella bivia DSM 20514; assembly: GCF_000262545.1. GTDB lineage: Bacteria > Bacteroidota > Bacteroidia > Bacteroidales > Bacteroidaceae > Prevotella > Prevotella bivia. Next base: position 758,090 of record NZ_JH660660.1, read on the forward strand.
AGTTTGGCTACTTTAGCTACGACAAAGTGTTCCATGCTATGGCAAGCTATGCCACAGCATCAAACACATACGCTTCGATTAAAGCTAAGTACGATGCCGAAGTTAAACGTTCGGAAGACGACTTCAATCGTCGCTATGAAGACTTCCTTGAGGTGCAACATAATCTCAATCCCTCCATTCTGCGCAAGCGTCAAGCTGAAATAGAGGAATTATTACAGCGTAACCGCGCCTTCAAAATAGAAACAGAACGCCTCTTAAAGCAAGCCGAACAAGCCACTTTTGCTCCTGTTCGCGACAAGCTTAACGCTACATTGCAAGAAATGGGACACGAGAGTGGTTACGCATTTATCCTTAATACGGATAACAACACCATGCCTTACGTTAACAATGCTGTAGGCGAGGACATCACAAACGCACTGATTACAGTGCTACAATAGTTGAGAATTGAGAATTGAGAATTCATATCAACTTATCAATGCTTATCAATGCTTATCAACACTCATTCCTTCACAAAATCATCCTCAAAAAATATGCCCTTCTATCCCCAACAGCCAGGTTCTATTGGTGTATTCGACAGCGGTTATGGTGGCTTAACCATTCTTCATGGCATCCAACAAGTGTTACCTGAGTACGATTATATCTACTTAGGCGACAATGCACGTGCCCCATACGGCTCGCGATCGTTTGAAGTAGTGTATGAGTTTACACGCCAAGCAGTGCTAAAACTCTTTGAGATGGGCTGCCATTTGGTTATCCTTGGCTGCAACACAGCATCTGCAAAAGCACTTCGAACCATACAGCAAAACGACCTGCCCAAGCTAGCTCCCGACCGTCGTGTGCTAGGCGTTATCCGCCCCACAGCCGAGGTTATCGGCTCGCTCACTAGCTCAAGACACGTAGGCATCCTAGCTACAGAGGGTACTATACGCAGTCAAAGCTATAATATTGAAATCCAAAAACAATCGCCCGACATACAAGTAACAGGTCTTTCCTGCCCACTTTGGGTACCTATCATTGAGAACAATGAAGCCGATTCGCCAGGAGCCGACTACTTTGTAAAGAAGCGTATCGATCACATCATGCGCCTAGACCCACAAATCGACACCCTTATTCTTGGCTGTACCCACTACCCTATCCTCATGCCTAAGATCCTAAAATATGTCGATCGAGGCGTGAAGATTGTACCACAGGGCGAGTATGTAGCAGCATCTTTAAAAGATTACCTCCAACGCCATCCAGAGATGGATGAGCGATGCACCAAGCATAGTAGTACAAAATATTACACAACAGAAAGTCCTACCAAGTTTAAAGAGAATGCACGTATCTTTATGCCCGAAGAAATCAATGTAGAACGTATTACTTTAGAATAGCAAATCCATAGTCAGAACATGGCACAAGACAATAAAATATCGGTAGTGATCAACACCTATAACGCTGAGAAACACCTCCGAGAGGTGCTCGATAGCGTAAAAGATTTCGATGAAATCGTAATCTGTGATATGGAAAGTAAAGATAACACACTTGCCATAGCAAGAGAGTATGGGTGCAAGATTGTAACCTTTGAGAAGAAAAACTATACCATTGTAGAGCCTGCCCGCAACTTTGCTGTACAAAGTGCTACTCACTCATGGGTACTTGTTACTGATGCCGATGAACTTGTTACCCCTGAACTTCGACAATATCTCTACCAATATATCGCTACCCCCAACTGTCCTGAAGGACTCTTCATTCCACGTCGAAACCGTGATATGAACGTGTTGGATATGGGACGATTGCGCGATTTTCAGCTACGTTTCTTCCGTCGCGATAAAGTATATTGGCCGCCACTTATCCATTCTATCCCTGAAATAGAAGGAAAAACAACCAAACTCGTCGATAACGATAAAGCTGTTTTCAATCATCTCGATGAGAATTACTTACACGATAGAATGGAAAAACTCAACCGTTATTCCGACGAAGAACTTGACAAACGCGCTAACAAACAATACGGTTTGGGCGCACTAATATGGCGTCCCACTTGGCGTTTCTTTAAAGCATACGTCATGGATCAACAATATAAAAAGGGGCTTCCCGGTCTCATCTCTAGCTATCTTTCGGGGTTTTACCAATTCCTAATTGTAGCTAAAACAATAGAAAAACGAAAATACAAAACGAAATGAAGACAATAGATTTAAGTATCAAGATAGGTTTTTGCCAACTTGATGAGCTCTCAGAGCAAGATCAAAAACTCATCAATAGTGCTATCGCTGCCACAGCCAATAGCTATTCACCTTACAGCCATTTCGCCGTGGGTGCAGCCCTATTGCTCGCTGATGGTACAGAGGTACGTGGCGCAAACCAAGAGAATGCCGCCTTTCCCTCTGGACTGTGTGCCGAACGTTCGGCTATCTTTGCAGCACAATCGGTCCACCCCGACAAAGCCATCACCACTATAGCCATTGCTGCAAAGAATGGTTATGGCTTCACGCAAGACCCTATTGTGCCTTGTGGATCGTGCCGTCAGGTAATCCTTGAAATGGAAGACCGCTACAAACAACCTATCCGCATTCTCCTCTATGGCACGGATGGCATCTATGTCATCAACAGTATTAAAGACATATTACCCTTACAGTTTGTAGCCAACTCAATGAAATAACCCACTATGGAATATCTACCTAAAGACCCCGCAATACTCGTTAGCACCATCAATATGCTATTACGCGATGAAGAGTTCGACGAATTAGAACCACTTTGCTACTCCTTCAACGAAGATCCTAGCGACATCAAAGCTCGCCTCAAAACAGAAGGATACGTATATAGCGAAGCACAAAAACAGTTCCGCCCTATTGGGTATGATGAATAAAAACATATACAGCTAAGTAGCTAAAGGTTAGCTTTTTACAGGCAAAAGCTAACCTTTTTTGTTGCAAAACATCAACTATTAAGAGCAAAAATAAATTAAAAACGGAATAAAAATAAATTAAAAACAGAATAAAAATAAATTAAAAACAAAGCAAAAGTAAATTATTTTTTAGAGCTAAAAATCACCTTTTTCTACAAGAAAGGTTAGCTTTTACAAGTCAAAAGGTTAAGCTTTGATACCATAAAGGCTATCTTTCATCAACCACTAAAATAATGAATATCTTTGCAATCATCACAATTATTTCATTACAAGAATAACTTTATTTGCACACTCCACCGATAATCGCTAACTTTGCCTATGATAGAACAGCCAAACATTCTTTACATTTGGCAAGCAGCTATCCACACAAAAATACATAGATATGATTTTATTAAGTTTTGATACAGAGGAGTTTGACGTACCTAAGGAGCATGGAGTACCCTTTACGCTTGCAGAAGGAATGGCGGTCTCTGTGGAGGGAACTACCAGAATACTCGATTGTTTGAAAGCAAACAACGTAAAAGCCACCTTCTTTTGTACGGGCAATTTTGCGGAACAAGCTCCAAAAATTATGCACCGCATTGTGGCAGAAGGACACGAAGTGGCGTGCCATGGGGTGGATCATTGGCAGCCTAAACCAGAAGATGTGTTCCTATCAAAAGAGATTGTAGAACGCATAGCAGGCGTTAAGGTATATGGCTATCGCCAGCCACGTATGTTTCCCGTATCCAATGCGAACTTAGAAAAGGCAGGCTATCTTTATAACTCATCGCTCAATCCTGCCTTTATCCCGGGGCGTTACATGCACCTTACCGATCCACGCACCTACTTTATGGAAGGAAAAGTATTACAGATTCCAGCTTCTGTTACTCCTATCATTCGCTTTCCACTTTTTTGGTTATCCTTACACAACTTGCCACAAGCACTTTATCACGCTATGGTGCGCCGCGTTTTACGTCATGATGGCTATTTCGTAACTTATTTCCACCCATGGGAATTTTACGATCTGAAAGAGCATCCAGACTTTAAAATGCCTTATATCATTAAGAAGAATAGTGGCAGAGCGATGGTTAATCGTTTGGATAAACTTATTAAAATGCTAAAACTTAGAGGTGAAACGTTTGTTACTTACACCCATTTTACAGAACAAAAAAAGCAAGTAAAATCATGATAAAACTAGCCACGGTATCACCTTGTTACAACGAGGAAGAAGTTCTTATATCCTCTATTCATAAGCTAACAAACCTTTTTCAGGAGCTTATCCAAAAGGAGATTATTTCAAAAGATAGTTGTATAGTGCTTGTAAACGATGGGAGTAGCGACCGCACTTGGGAAATCATCAACGAAGAGCAACAACGTAATAAGTTTGTGCGTGGTATCAACCTAAGTTACAATGTAGGACATCAAAATGCTATTATGGCAGGTATGATGAAAGCAAAGGATTGGGCAGATGCAGTGATCACCATCGATGCAGATTTGCAAGACGATATTCAAGCTATTCCCAAGATGATATATGAGTTTACAGAAAACAAGTGTGAAGTAGTGTATGGTGTAAAGACTTCACGTAAGGCAGACCCTGTACTAAAACGTATATCAGCACAAGCTTTTTATAAATTACAGCATAAGATGGGAGTGAATAGCGTGTTCAATCATGCTGATTTCCGGCTGATGAGTAAGAAAGCACTCAATATTTTAGCCCATTTCCATGAACGAAACCTTTATCTTCGGGCTTTAATTCCGATGTTACACTTACCTTCGGCAACTGTAGAAGATGTAATTAGAGAACGTGAAGCAGGGCAGTCAAAGTACACGCTACGCAAAATGCTCAATCTGGCACTAGATGGTATTACCTCGTTTTCTATAAAACCCATCTATTATATTCTTACTACTGGCTTAGCTTTTATCGCTATGAGCTTCATCATTGGCATTTATGTACTTCATGCTTTAATTATTGGTACAGCCTATCCCGGTTGGGCATCAATTATGATGAGTATATGGCTCATTGGTGGCTTGATGCTTCTTTCTATAGGTATTATTGGCATTTATATCGGTAAGATTTACACAGAGGTAAAGCAACGCCCCCTCTATGAAATAGAAGATATTGTGGGGGAAGAAAATTAAAGATTGAGAATGGAAAGTTGAGAACAGTATAGGCTAAACACTTTTCTCACTTCTCTCATACTTTACTGTGAGCATTTCATAACAAAGCCTCAACCAAACAATAAGGCAGGGCAAGGCCTTAAGAGCATATTGCTGAATAAGTCCGCGCTTAATGCAACGAGGATAAAGGTCGGACGAGCCAAAACCAGAGATCATAAACACAAATACGAGCAAGGCTATAGCCCACGTTCCACGCTTCTCAGGACTGCTATACCACCAAATACTCACACCACATAGCGCAATAATATAAGAGCTCGACTCGCTTCCTGTACTAAACAATACTACGAACAGCAATACCGAAGCAAGCAGAGCCTCACGAAATTTCACATACTTATATTGCTTAAAACGCAAATAAGGTAAGGCAAAAAGCACCAAAGCAGGAGCTATTATCCATAAGTCGGAATACGTATTGTTACCCGATATACGACGAACCAAACCCAAAGCTGATATGTTTTGAGCAATAGATCCTAGGTTTTCACCATTTTTTTCCACTAAACAAGTAAACCATGCTTGATATTGTTCCACCACGTATACTGGCGAACTGATAAGCATTGGGGCAACAAACATCACTACAGCCCAAAATAATAGTGAGAGGATAAACTTTCCTTTCTGCTTAGAGAAAAAGAAAAAGGCAAGCCCTACAATGCCATAAAGCTTCACAAAAGAGCCTAACATAATGAGGCAGGCAGCCCAAAAGTCGCGTTTATTCTCAATAAGATAAAACGAAGAGATAATGATTGCAGCAATGGCAATATTAAACTGCTGCATAAAAAGAGCTGTCGACAAGGTGTGAGCACAAAACCAATAAAGAAAGATTTGCTCCTTTTGCTTTAGATTGGAACGGCTCACGGATACAAAGAGTATCAGCGATAGTCCCACACACCAAAAGAACATACCTAGCCAATCGGGCATAATGGCAAAGGGAGCAATGATCAATGAGAAGAAAGGTCCATAATGATTGACATCGAAATACTCGTCAGGATAAGCCGCATAAAGCGAAGTACCATTAACAGTATGCCAATAAACACCACGAAATATCTCAAAGTTGTTATGCTGACGGGTAAACTTAAAAGCCCACGAGAGAATGCCAATAAGTGTCCAAAGACCTAAAAGCGTGCGCTTATCACGAAAAAAAGGATGCCTAAAGTATTGTTTTAGTGTTACCATGAGCGTGTATATAATTAATGATGGTTATCGTGGCATATCGCCATCTAACAGACGTCTGAACTTTTCTCCATTTACTTCCCATGTAAATTGTTTCTTATGTTCAGCTCTCCCCTGAGCAATGCGTTGCTGCAACGCTTTATCAGTCAATGCCTCGTGCATAGCCTTCGCCAAAGCCTCAACATCGCCAACAGGGGTAAGGAGGCCCGCTTTGCCGTCATTGATGATTTCATGAGGACCAGTGGGGCAATCGGTAGCAACAATCATCTTATCCAACAACAACGACTCTATCATCGTAGTGGGTAGACCTTCATATTTTGAACTTTGCACAAAAAGCTGGCATTGGCTTATCCAAGGGTAAGGATTTGACATAAAACCAAGAAAATGTACGTAATTCTTGACACCTTGCTTCACGGCTTCATCTTGAAGTTGTTGTAGAGCATCTCCTTTTCCTATGATGTATAGTTCTTCATCATGACCATACTTTGAGCGTAGAATAGCGTATGCCTTGATCAACGATGTTATATCCTTTGATCCTTCTTCCAATCTTGATACACTTAATAAGAAAGGTTTCTCTATGCGCTTATCCTCCACAGGCATTTGCGCCTTTCTTTGTATTTGCTCCAAATCCATAGTGTTGTATATCATGGTTATGCGATCCTTAACATTAGGATAATATGTACAAGCCTCCTTGTACATATCTTTAGCTATGGTAACAATATGATCGTACACCTGAATTCTCTTTTTCATTTTAGCAACTACTCTTGGTTCTCTCTGTTGCTCTTGGCTTATAGACGAGTGGAAAAAGACTATCTTCTTAGCCTTGACCGACTTCAAAAATGAGGCTTGATCATGGCTAAAATCAATGATTACATCGTTGTTTCGATCCAACTTAGCCATACGATAGGTCTTTAATCCCCTACGAATGGGATTAATAAATATCTCGTCAAACAACTTTATCGGCTTAGGAAGGCGGTTCCTCCTTGACTGTTTAGCCCATACAAGAATAGGAGATTTCGCAAAGTAGACAATCTTCACCTCATTGGGTAAGTATTTTTTAAACACTTCTTGCTGACCTGTATATTCACCTATAACTAAAGTTATATCGTAGGTATCAAGCTGTACTAGGTAATTGAGATATTGGAGAAGCACTGTCTCTCTTCCACCATCCAAGAAGAAGCTGATAATAAATGCTATACGTTTTCTTGTCATAAGAATGTTTCAATAAGTTTACAAAAATATAATTAACCGCAAAAGTAGAAAAAATATCTGAGCCCCCAAAGCCTAATTAGAAGAATGCTTTCATAATATGAAAACTCCTCAAAAAGAGGTAATATGCTTCAATCGTATCTTAAATATTTTCCTAAAAATATTTAAGATACGATTGACTTTTTATAAAGTTTTTTTCCACAATATCGTTTCCTATTGATATTAAATTGCTTATTAAAAACACTTAATTGAGGATTATACCCTTCTGCTTTTATCTCCATTATATCCAAAATGGAATGTATCATATCATCTGTTACAAATGGACGATCTACACATTGCTTGATACGTTGTGCCAGTTTCGGGCGTTTAGAACGGAAACTTTTTGACATATAAACCAACATAGGGATTTCTATTATACGATTATTAATGCAAATTTCTCCATGACCTGCCACATTTTTATTTATTTCCATAACATCTTCTCCATGATCTGATGTATAAATAACAATAGCATCCCTATTTTCAAATCGCTTTATAATCTCATTCATAATACTATCATTATAACGGATAGCTGTGTCATAGTTAGCTCTTTCCTCTTTTGCTCTTTCAGATTCTCCCTGTTCTTCACTTACTGAATACGCTTTAAAGGTGTCGGGATAGCGACATCTATAACGTTGATGAGTTCCTAATAGATGTAAGACTATAAAATTTTTGACTTTTGGATGTGCCATCACCTTATCTAACAGTGGCAACAATGCAGCATCATAAGGTTCTACTATGGTCGCCTCTGAAGAATTACGAAGTTTTGTAAAAGCATACATATTACAACGTTCAGCATATACTCTACCATGATTTCCCCATTCTCCAGAAGACTCTTGATTTGACAGCCACATAGTATAATAACCTGCTGTTTTCAAAATACTAAATAAGTCTGTATATTCATACCATTTACCTCGTTCATGCTGTCTATAAAAAGTGAAAAGTTTTTCCATCACATGCAGAGTTTGCCCATTAGGACTGATGACATCTGTAAATTTCAACAGATCTCCTTCAGCTTCTCGCTTACTCATATAAGGAGTGTTATTAAGATTATAGCCATAAATACCCATGTGATGACGTGATGTGGATTCTCCAAGAATATAAACAACATATGGAATAGAACTATTATTCTTCAAAAGTCGAGAAACAGGGGGATTTTTAAGCATTACTGCCAATTTCTCCATATTAGAATAGCTTTCTGATAAATAAAAACAAGTACGCACCAAAGGAAAACATCTATACTTCAGATTATTCATCGTACTTTCACTTTCCTTACATGTATCCTTAACGATGTTCACAATTGTGAAAATAGACGAAAACACCATCCAAAAAGCAAAAATAGGAATAACCCTAGAATTATACTTCAATTTTATAAGTTGCCTTGAAACAAAATATAAAACTAAAAGAATACAAATAAGAGCAGCATACAACCAACCACTAGTTAAATTAGCCCTTGCATATTCCAAGGCTTCAGCTTTATTAGTTGCATATAATGCCTCTATAATAGCTTGATTAGGTATTGCATGGTAATAAATTAGAAAGAATACATCAATTATGAAAACAACAACTGCTATCCCTATCAATAATCGCCGTATGCAGTTGCGTAATTTGTTAGGACGAATAACATCTGTTACCCATGCTAAGCATAATGCTAGAAAAGTTGTATAAAAGTATAAGTGAATAATTCTTCCAAAAGAAATTGGAAGCATAAAAATAGTAAGACTCAGAAATAAAAGAATAGAGATAAATGCAAAATTTCGTACAGCAAAGTTTATTATAATTACTTTAGCGTTATTGAGAAATTTCATACGTTTTTAGAATAATGTTTCAATAAGTTTACAAAAATATAATTAACAGCAAAAGTAGAAAAAATATCCGAGCCTCCCAAGCCCAATTAGAAGAATGCTTCTATGATATAAAAAACTCTTCATAAAGAGATGATGTTTTATGGTTTATAACTATCTTTGTATAAGATAGGCGGCAAAAGTTCGTACATTAATAGTTATTATTTACGTTTAGAATGTTATAAAATTCAAATATGTCATCACCTTTTCATCTTGTTTTTCTCGTCTCAGGACTTCTTGATGGCGGTATAGAAACTGTTTTAATAGAGTATCTAAAACATTTTTCCAAAGACAAAAAGTTTAAAATAACGCTTTGTATAGCCAAAGCAATGGGCGAACTAGAAGTATATAAGAAAGAAATACCACCGACCGTAAATATTGTATACTGCTCGAATACGAAGCTATTAACCCACTTTGCACAGCAAAGAGCATTACGAAAAATATCAAAGCTAGGGAAGCTTTTTGATGAAATAATACTTAATCCCATCAGAAGATACCAAACTAGACGGGGTATTCAGCAAGTAATAACAGATGCTGACGTTGTTATCGACTTTGATAGTTGTGCCTATTCCCACCTTAAAAGCTGTACGGCTAAGAAGATAGCCTATTTCCATTTCAGCTTTAAACAGCGCGTAATGCAGGACAGACGACGAATGGAACGACTAGGCAAGGAGCTAGAAAGATACGATAAAATTGTTACTATTTGCGAAGCAATGAGGGCAGAAGGAGAACAACTCTTTCCACATTTGAAAGAAAAACTTGAGGTAATCTATAACCCAAAATTTCAAAAAGATGTGCAAGACAAAGCAAAGGTTCGCCCTAACGATAACAGATTTGATCAACCTTTCTTATTGGCTATAGAACGATTAGAAGAGTCGCAGAAAGACATAACTACGCTATTAAAGGCATATTCAATCCTTGTTAAGACCTACCAACACACTGAGAGCCTTTACATCATTGGTAAAGGGAAATCGGAAAATGAATTAAGAGAACTAGCCAAAGAGTTGGGAGTAGAAGATAAAGTTATCTTCTTAGGGTTTATGCCTAATCCTTATCCTTGGATAAAAAGAAGTAAGCTATTGGTGCATAGTGCTAAGTTTGAAGGATTACCTACCGTTCTAATAGAAGGGCTAATGCTTAACAAACTTATCGTGGCTACGGATTGCCCTACTGGTCCGGGCGAACTTTTAGCAGGCGGAAAGGCTGGTTTGCTTGTTCCCGTGGGTGATGCGCAAGCACTTGCCACAGCCATTCATCAGGCACTCACCGATACCGACTTGCAAAAGCAATTACTAAAGGGAGCAACGGAACGTGCTTTCGACTTTACATTCACAGCTATTGAAGCAAAGTTGAACAGAATAATGTGTATAGAAGCGTTATAACCGTATACCCCGAGAAAGACATAGTCCTTATCCTTCACGGAAATGATAAGGCTCAATGTACCTATCCGTTATTTGTGAATATGCAATCTTTGCACGAAATCTAGATTAGATGATATGTTTAAAAAGGTGATCAAAATACTCAAACGACTCACGTGTAAGTGGTTTTAGAGGGTCTAAAATCCAATAGAGAGGCACGTTGTGATACATAGATGCAGTGAGCGTAAATGTGCTTGGTGCGCCAATAAGGTAATCACAATGCGACAAAAAGCAGAGATCTTCTCCTGGATTGCCATTTGGGAAATGTACAAATCCATTGCCAAAAGCATGCTTATAAGCATCGCGATTGAGCTTAGGATCGTTGCCACAGATAAAAATTTCAACAGTTTTATCAGGGTATAGACTCACAAACTGTGCGATAACGTGCATAAACTGGTCATCATTATAAAAGTATTTACCGCCTTGCCAACGCGCATAGTCGCCTCGACGAATGTGTACACCAAGCTTAATAGTGTCCTTAAAGGGCGCAAGCGTTTGGGTTATCTTCTCTTCTATATCATCATGAAAACGGAAAAGACGGAGTATTTCGGCTTTATATTTCAAGAACAAGTCATAATAACGCACATACCATCCCTCCACCAATAAGTGTTGATGGGTTAGCATCTGTGTCTCGTTAGCTGAATAATCGGCACTTTCACAATCAAAAGAAACGGTCTTAAACAACCCTATTTTTGCTCCATACTTTCCTAAAAGATAGAAAAAGAAATTGTGATACTTAGTATCGCTGATGTGAAAATAAGGGTATTTATAGGCAAAGCGCATAGACATCGACTTACGTCCATGCTCCCTTGCCCAAGCATATACATGTGCATACTGCAAGATATTGTTGCACATTCTGCCTTTATCGCGTACAAATAACATAGCTTTTACTGGATACCTTTTTCTTTTTTAATAGTTTCTAAATCGCGTAAATCGATGATACCTGTCTCTTTATTCAAGCGGATATTATACTCTTCATGCGTGCGCTTCCATCGTTTGTGACTCCATAGATAAATACTAGGATCGTAGATAATACTCTTTTCTAGGAGATCGAAGTAAGTATCGGTAAGTTCATAATCAGGAAACAGCTTCGGTTGATCGGTTATGAGTTTGAACTCACAGGTATAATAACCACGCTTCACACGACGCACATCACCATAATATACTACCTGATCGGTACTTTTTATCATGCGTTCAGCACCTGTAAACACTGGTGTATCGTGGTGAAGGAAGTCGATCCAATGGTGGATATTATTCCAAAAAGGAGCTTGATCGGCTATATATCCCAACACAACGGGGATGCCTTTGGCACGATATTTCACAAGTTTACGCAACGATTCATTCATCGGGATACACACCCCACCATAGTGCTGGCGTGCTTTCAAGAATATTTTATCGAATATTTTATTTTCTAATGGGTGATAAATTTGGGTGCATTTGCCGTCAGAATGGAGCCAAAGTGGCAAGGAAGTAATCCACTCCCACTGTCCGTAATGCCCTAAATAAACTGCTACCGAACGCTTATCAGTCCAATTTTTATCTAAGTTTTCACAGCCAATGAACACCATACGGCGTTTCACCTCTGCCTCACTCATAGTCATTAGCTTAACAGTTTCGACAAAATAATCGCACAACCACGCATAAAAGTTATTGATAATGTGTTTCTTTTTCGTCTCATCATAGTTGGGAAAAGCTGAAGATACATTCTCCCATATTACCTGATAGCGATACTTTACTATCTTTGCAAGCACAAAATAAAATACATCGGATAACACATAAAGCACCCGAAGAGGTAATAACGATAGTAAATACCAGCAGGAATATACGAGAGTATAGAGTATCTTCATTGAGCATTGTTTTGCACAAAATTAACAAAATCATTGCTACCAACCAAGTTTTTAAAGGGTTATCGTGGCACATTCGCCTTTTTTCTTTATCTTTGAAGTGCTTTTAAAAACTTCATTAGATGAAAGATACTCCCATTATCATAGGCTACGATGCCAAACGAATAGTGCGCAATGGCACGGGACTAGGCAATTACAGTAGGACGCTTATCAAGAATATCATCCATACAAAAGACTTGCGTTTTACGCTCCGTTTATATGCTCCTGATCAAGGTAAGGAGGCTTTTCGCCAACAGATAAAGGAGACTAAGCAAGTATATTATGTGTATCCTCACGGTAAGAAAGGGAACATCGCCAAGGCTTGGTGGCGCTTTTCGGGTATCAATAAGGATTTAATAAATGATGGTGTGCAGCTCTATCATGGACTATCGGGCGAGCTACCAAAGGGTATTCATGGCACTGGCATCAAGACTTTAGTAACCATTCACGACCTCATCTTCCTTCGTTTTCCAAAGTATTACAACTGGCTAGATGTGCAGCTTTACAAATATAAGTTTCAACTAACGTGTAGGGAAGCCGACAGAATTATTGCTATTAGTGAATGTACTAAGCGCGATATTATTGAGTTTGGAGGTGTAGATCCTAGTAAAATCACGGTTGTTTACCAAGATTGTGAGCAAGCTTTCAAGGAAAAGATAAGCGAAGAGAAGCTTGCAGAGGTGAAGGCGCGTTATAATTTGCCTGATAAATACCTTCTAAATGTGGGTAGTATTGAAGAAAGAAAAAACGTATTGCTTGCCGTAAAAGCCTTTGGCAAACTAGAGACTGATGCTAAAATGGTAATTGTGGGAAAGCATACACCTTATACCGACAAGGTGATAGACTATATAACAGCCCACAAACTACAAGACAAGGTAATGATATTGCATGGTGTTCCCTTTGCCGATCTGCCTTCCATTTACCAACTTGCCCACTCCTTTGTATATCCATCACGCTATGAAGGCTTCGGTATTCCTATCATAGAAGCCCTTTATAGCCACTTACCTGTTGTAGCATGCACGGGCAGTTGCTTAGAAGAAGCTGGTGGTACGGATAGTATTTACGTTGATCCTGATGATGTAGAGGGTATGAAAGCGGCTCTCTTGTCTGTACTTTCTGAAGTAAATAGGGCGGAAATGATAGAAAAAGGACTCAACTATGTGAAGAAGTTTGATACGCTAAAAGTTACTAAGCAATTAATAAACGAGTATCAAGCACTCATAAAATAACCATATACAACCATCCTTCCAACAAAAAAGCAGCCCAACAAAAGGACTGCTTTCTTGTTGTTTACCTCCTTGGTTTCAACTTATCGTTCACCATTCGGTACATGTATTGTTGTATGATAGCTTTTACTTCGCGTTCCATTTGTGCTTGCTCTTTCACCTTTCCCTTAAGGTTATGCTCCATAAGTTTATCGTCTAAGCGATAAATCCCACGTGTTTGTTTGCCATCAAACTGTAATACATAGTCGTATTTGCAATACTGATAAATGCCATTGAGATAATTAACGGCATAGGTTTCGCGCATTGGTGTGGTAAGCAAATCGCACCCAAACGAAAAATAAGGCTCATCATAACCTAAAGCACTCATCACCGTTGGCAGAATGTCTATTTGCTGAGCAATACCATTGCGCATACCCGGCTTAATCTCTCCGCTAGGATCATAGACAATAATAGGTGAGGCAAAGCCACCAATATCGGTTTGATATTGCTTGTGGTCGCTAAGATTAGTGTGATCGGAAGTCATCACAAAGATAGTATTCTTAAACCAAGGTTGCTTCTCTGCAGCAGCAAAGAACTTACCAATAGCCATATCCGTGTATCGAATACACTTATGAATAACAATGCCTTCCTCCTTATATACATTCTTATATTTGTCGGGGATAATATAAGGTGTGTGGCTTGACACTGTAAAGCAAGCTGTCATGAAAGGTTGTTTCATCTCGCCTATCTTCGTTACCCAATACTGAAGAAAGGGTTCGTCCCAAATGCCCCAATGTCCATCGAAGTCGGCATCGCCACCAAAACGAGGGTCAGTAGCATAGTCTTGCCTACCATAATATTGCTGAAAACCTGTCTTTTTGGCAAAGGCTAGAAAACCCATTGAGCCACGATTAGCACCATGAAAGAAAGAAGTGGTATAGCCTTTTTGACTTAGCAAACCAGCCATACTCGTGTAATCGTTCATAGAAGCAGGTGTAAGCACAAATGGTTCTTTAAACATTGGGATCCCACAAAGTACAGAAGGCATACCGTCAATGCTCTTTCGTCCATTACAGAAAGAGTATTTAAAGACCATGCTTTTGTCGATAAGCTTATCTACATTAGGAGTATAACCATAATTACCACCATCTAAATCCTTATTGAAAGCACCAATATATTCACGACCGAAGCTTTCCACAATAAGCACAACGACATTCTTTTTGCGGAAAGGATGGGTAGGTTTAGGTGTATGAATAGGTGTGAAAAACTTCTCTGCCTCTTTAATACTCGCATAATAATTAGGCACTTCAAATACATCTTTGCCAATCGTTCTAATCAAAGAGAAAGGAGTATTAAGGACAAGGGCACAATCGGTAGGACGGTCAACATATTCGTTGGCATTATTGACAGTGATAGGGCGAATACCCGATTCTAGTCCTCCACGACAAGCTCCCACGATTAACGGAGCAAGAGCTGCCAAGCAAAAGAGCTGGATTAAGCCATATTTTACCTTACCTTTCACTGTAGGATAGCTAGTTGCTGAAGTGCTAGGAGTAACGTAAAGTTTCCATAAAAGGAAAACAACGAGAATGGTAAGCATTACCAAATACCAATGCACAAGGATCTCACCTGCAAAGACATCGACAAGATTATGCTCGTTACTAAACTCGCGAAACACACTCGTAGTGGTACGGCGAAGGGTGTAAGGGAAATATACAGCATCGCAAAGATTGAGGACAAAACTAAAGGTATTGACCACCACAAACACCCATTTACACACCAAATGGTAGGCTTTGTTCTCCTTTAACCAAAGCGGAAGGAGCATCAAAACGATATAAAGAATATTGGTATAGGCAATAGCAGAGCGGTCGAAGATATAACCTCCCCAAAACATTGTGGATAAACGAGAGACTGAAAGTCCTTCGGAAAAATAACTATAATTCTCGAATAAGAATGCTAATCGTGCAACGATATAGAGCAAAAAGACGAGAATAAGATTAAGTAGTAAGGCTGTTAAAGACCCAAAACTAGACTTTAACAATTTTGCATCCTGTAGTTTAAACATAATAAATTTCTAAATTTCCTGCATATCATGTAGCTTCTTATAATAGCCTTCTATCGCCATTAGTTCATCGTGCGTGCCACGTTCTACTATCTGCCCTTCGTGCATCACACAAATTTCATCGGCATTCTTGATTGTAGAAAGGCGGTGAGCCACGGCAATAGTAGTACGTGTCTTCATCAAACGGAAGAGCGCATCTTGTACTAAACGTTCGCTTTCGGTATCTAGCGCAGAGGTAGCCTCATCGAGAATAAGAATAGGTGGGTTCTTCAAAATAGCGCGAGCAATGCTCACACGCTGACGCTGACCACCAGAAAGGCGACCACCACGATCACCAATATTGGTATCATATCCCTTTTCACTAGCCAAAATAAACTCGTGGGCATTGGCTATTTTAGCAGCATTGGCTATCTTTTCATCGCTTGCTCCTTCCATACCAAAAGCTATATTATTACGGAAAGAATCATTAAAGAGAATGGCTTCTTGGTTAACATTACCAATAAACTGACGCAAATTATGCACACCAAGATCCTTAATATTAATGCCATCTATTAATATTTCCCCTTCTACAACATCGTAATAACGAGGAATAAGGTCGAGCAATGTTGACTTTCCGCTACCACTCTGCCCTACAAGGGCTATAGTTTTACCCTTTGGAATAACAAGATTGATATTCTTTAATACCCAATGTAAAACAGGATTACCTTCTGCATCGCGCTCATCGTTATAAGCAAAACTCACATTACGGAACTCTATTTGGTGTTCAAAAGTATCCAAATGAGATGGTTTTTCAGGATCTTTAATCTCTATTTCTGCTTTTAAAATCTTATCTACACGCTCCATAGAGGCAAGACCTTTAGGAATATTATACCCCGCTTTAGAGAACTCTTTTAACGGATTGATAATGCTATAAAGGATAACAAGGTAATAAATAAAAGTAGGACCGCTGATAACAGGATATTGTCCAAGTACTAAAATACCTCCAAACCACAACACAACCATGATCATTACCGTACCTAAGAACTCGCTCATTGGGTGCGCCATCTGCTGGCGAATATTCACTTTCATGATGTCATCGCGATATTGTGAGTTGATTTGATCGAAGCGTTCGTTCATTCTCTCCTCTGCACAGAAAGCTTTAATAACGCGTAATCCGCCTAACGTTTCCTCTACCGTACTCATTGTATCGCTCCAAAGTGCTTGTGCTGCAATACTGTTTTGCTTTAGTTTACGACCAATAAAACCCATTAACCAACCAAAGATTGGCACAAAAACGATAGTAAACAACGTGAGTTGCCATGAAATAGTAAGAAGGGTTGTAAAATAAATAATGATCAAGATAGGGTTCTTAAACAACATATCAAGCGACGACATGATAGAACCTTCTATCTCTTGCACATCACCACTCATACGGGCAATGATGTCGCCCTTACGCTCATCGCTAAAGAAACCTAACGAAAGAGAGGTTATTTTCTGATAAAGTTGGTTACGAATATCACGAACAACACCTGTTCGGATAGGGATAATATAGGCCGACGACAAGAAATAAGATGCCGTTTTGAGAAAGGTCATAGTAGCAAGTGCCAAACCTATGATTAGCAATGTTGTAGTAGGTCCCCAACTAGTGATATAGATTTGGGTGTAGTAGTCAAAGTTATTGGATACTACATCTTTTAAAGTGTCTAACGAGTCGATGTTACTCCAAGCCATAGCGTGCGTAACACTAGTACCCGAATCTACCTTAAACAATATCTGAAGAATAGGTATTAAGGTAGCAAAAGAGAATATATTCAGCAGAGCTGATAGTATATTGAATATCACCGACAGTACAAGATACCGCTTGTAAGGTGGAACAAAACGCCGTAATACTTTTATAAATTCATTCATAACCTCTGCAAATATAAACTATTTAGAGTAGAACAGCAAAGAAACAAATGTCTTTCCGCTCTACTCTAACTTCTTTTTTATTCTATATCAAATCTCTTCCCCTATTAATGTTGCACTAGAAGAGCTTACGATACGCACATGAACAGTGTCGCCAATATGGTGATTTCCCTTTGGAATAACCACTGCTTTGTTCTGTGGCGTACGTCCCATCAACTGATCATGGCTACGTTTCCCAAAGCGTTCAATCAATATATCAAACTCTTTTCCTTCGTCTTTCTTATTCATTTCAGCAGAAATCTGGGTCTGTAGATGAATAAGTTCGTTCAAACGTCTGACCTTCTCTTCTTCTGAAACATTGTCAGGAAGGTGCTTAGCAGCGTATGTTCCCGGACGCTCTGAATACTTAAACATAAAAGCAGAGTCGAAGCCTACCTCACGCATTAAGTCAAGTGTTTGCTGATGATCCTCCAACGATTCGTTGTGATAACCCACAAAAATATCGGTTGTCAAGCCACAATCTGGAATGATACGACGAATAGCAGCTACCTTATCAAGATACTCTTCACGTGTATATTTGCGGTTCATATCCTTCAAAACGCTATTACTTCCGCTCTGCGCAGGGAAGTGAATATGGTGGCAAAGATTAGGTTCGTCGGCGATAGCTTGTAGGATATCCTCTGTCATATCCTCTGGATTAGAGGTGGTAAAGCGTACACGCATATTAGGAACACTTTGCGCAACCTTACGCAAAAGCTCGGCAAACGAAGTTCCATTCTCTGGGCGTTTACCGTTAGGAAGCAAGCCATACGAGTTTACATTCTGTCCCAATAAGGTTACTTCCCTAAAGCCACGCCCCTTTAAGTCTTGCACTTCTTGCAAAATGCTCTCCACATCGCGTGAACGTTCGCGACCTCTTGTAAAAGGCACAATACAGTAATGGCAGAAATTATTGCAACCACGCATAATGCTAACAAAGCCTGAAACACGATTGCCCCCAATGCGTTGAGGAATGATATTACGATAAGTTTCTGTAGTAGAAAGTTCTATATCACAAGCATTATTACCATTTTCACACTGTGCTATCATGTCTGGAAGATTGAGATAAGAGTCTGGGCCACACACAAGATTTGCGTAATGGTTTTCTATTAAGTCGTCTCTTACACGTTCAGCCATACAGCCTAGCACACCTAAAATAAGGTCTCTACCCTTTCTTTTCTCTGCATGTAGTGTCTCAAGGCGGTTATAAATCTTGTTTTCTGCGTTCTCACGTATCGAACAAGTGTTGAGGAAAATAGCATCCGCTTCTTCTTCTTTCTCACAAACATCGTAGCCAGCCATCTTCATAACCGATGCAACTACTTCTGAATCTGCCACATTCATTTGGCAGCCGTATGTTTCTATATATAGTTTCTTCATCAAAAATCTAACTTAACACTTAATGTGCAAAGGTAGTAAATACTTTGCAAATAGGCAAATATGAGATATTTTCTATACCTTTGCATAAAACTTAGAATAATGATAGATTATAATAGCGAATACGAAATAATGGCTCCTGTGGGGTCAAGAGAGTCTTTAGCGGCAGCTATTCAGGCTGGAGCCAACTCTATTTACTTTGGCATTGGGAAGCTAAATATGCGTTCTCATTCGGCTAATCACTTTGATATTACCGATTTAAAGGAAATCGCTACCACTTGCAATGAGAAGAATATTAAGACCTATCTCACTGTTAACACAGTGATTTATGGGGAAGATATTAGCACTATGCACGAGATTATTGATGCGGCTAAGGAAGCAAATATCTCGGCAGTAATTGCTAGTGATGTGGCAGTAATGATGTATTGCCGACAAGTTGGCGTAGAGGTTCACCTCTCTACACAGCTTAATATCTCTAATATTGATGCGCTAAAGTTCTATGCTCAATTTGCGGATGTGGCTGTATTAGCACGCGAACTGAACATGGATCAGGTGAAAGAGATCCACAAACAGATATTGGAACAGAACATCGTAGGACCAAAGGGCGAACCTATCCGCATCGAAATGTTCTGTCATGGTGCTTTTTGTATGGCTGTTTCGGGCAAGTGTTACATGAGCTTACACGACAATAATCGCTCAGCCAATCGTGGAGAATGCACCCAAATATGCCGTCGTTCGTATATTGTTACCGATAAGGAAACAGGTAACCAACTAGAGATCGACAATAAATACATCATGAGTCCAAAGGATTTGAAAACCGTTCGTTTTATCGATCGTATGATGGATGCGGGTGTAAGGGTATTTAAGATTGAAGGACGCGCACGCGGACCTGAATATGTTCACACTGTGGTAACTTGCTATAAGGAGGCTATCGAGGCAACCCTTAACGGCACTTACACCGAAGAAAAGAAAACAGAACTTGACGAACGCCTATCTCGTGTGTTCAATCGTGGCTTCTGGGATGGATACTATCAAGGACAGAAGTTGGGCGAATGGACGAAGAATTATGGCAATAAAGCCACCGAAAAGAAGATCCAAGTAGGTAAAGTTGTGAAGTATTTCTCCAAGATTGGTATCGCAGAAGTAGCTGTACAGTCGGGTACTTTCAAGAAAGGCGATAAGCTTTTAATAACCGGACCTACCACAGGAGCAATGTATGCTAATGCGGAAGAGATCCGTTTCGACCTTGAACCAGTTGAAACAGCCGAGCAAGGCACACGCGTTTCTATCCCTGTTCCTGACAAAGTGCGCCCTAACGACAAGTTATTTAGAATAGACAAAGTAGATATTAAGGACTAAAAAGATAACAAGATATGACTATTAATGAAGCACAAGACGCTGTAATTGAAGAGTTTGAAGAGTTTGACGATTGGATGGATCGCTATCAAATGCTGATCGATCTTGGTAATGATCTTGCTCCATTGGAAGAGAAATATAAGAACGAACAGAACCTTATTGATGGTTGTCAGAGCCGTGTTTGGCTACAATGCGACTATGTAGAAGGCCATCTTGTGTTCACTGCCGACTCTGATGCGCTCATCACAAAGGGTATTATCGCACTTTTAATTCGTGTCATTAGCGGACATACACCAAAGGAAATCATGGATGCCGACTTATATTTTATCGAAAAAATAGGTCTTCGTCAGCACCTAAGTCCTACCCGTAGCAATGGTTTGCTATCAATGGTAAAGCAGATAAAGGCATATTCTATCGCCTTTAGTACTAAGTAATTTCGAGTTAAACGTATGCGCAAATTACGCACAATAGAGATGAATCGCCTCTCGATAGAGGAGTTTAAGGAGGCTAACAAGTTGCCACTTGTTGTCGTTCTCGACGATGTTCGCTCACTCTATAACGTGGGAAGCGTGTTCCGATCGGGCGATGCTTTCCGCATTACTGCTGTATACCTTTGTGGCATTACCGCTACTCCACCTAATACCGAAATCCATAAAACGGCACTCGGCGGTGAGGACTCCGTCGATTGGAAATACTTCGAACACACTGAAGATGCTATCAAAGCACTCCACAGTCAAGGCTATTACGTATATTGTGTGGAGCAAGTGGAGGGTTCTACAAAACTTCAAAACTTACAATCTACACTCGATACCACTCAACATTACGCCATTATTATGGGCAATGAGGTAAAAGGTGTGAAGCAATCGGTTGTCGATCTTAGCGACAACTGCCTTGAAATACCACAGTTTGGTACCAAACATTCGCTCAACGTGAGTACCACCGCAGGCATTGTTATTTGGGAGTTTGCTAAGGCTTACTTAGAACATATAAAGTAAGAAGCTGTCCACATAGCATTAGAAAATAGTTGCAAGCTGTGGCAGACAATATGACGCACGATGTAGTACATTCATCAGAAATAGAAGGTATTCTGCTGAATGTAGACGATGTATGCTCTTCCATAGCCAGACATCTAGGTATAGAGAACGTAAAACAGACACTTGATGCTGCGTTATATCTAAAAGGAGAAATGCCCTTACGAAGGCTGCTTTCCAAATATTGCAGCTATCTCATAAACTAATTATTCTCTCCATTTAATATTGAGCCTAGATAATTCCCTATTCAGCCTCAACAATAATTTATTATCCCTCAATACCTCTGTAACCCACTAAGTTTTTGTAACTTTGCACTATAATAATAGATATAACAACTATGCAAGATTTAGTGATTTACAATACACTGCATCGAAAGAAGGAGTTATTCCAGCCGATAGCAGCACCTAACGTGGGAATGTACGTATGTGGACCAACGGTTTATGGCGATCCACATCTAGGACATGCACGCCCTTCAATTACTTTTGATATACTGTTTCGTTACCTTCAGCACATTGGTTACAAGGTGCGTTATGTTCGCAACATTACCGATGTGGGACATTTGGAACACGATTCCGATGAGGGCGACGACAAGATTGAGAAGAAAGCACGACTAGAACAGCTCGAACCTATGGAGATTGCGCAATATTACACCAATCGTTATCACGATGCTATGCGTGCGCTAAACGTGCTTCCACCTAGCATTGAACCACATGCTACAGGTCATATCATTGAACAAGAACAGCTTGTTGATGAGATTATGAAGAATGGTTACGCATACGAAAGTAATGGTAGCATCTACTTTGATGTAGCTAAGTTTAACGAAGACTATAAGTATGGCGTGCTATCAGGTCGTAATTTGAACGACATGATAAATAATTCGCGTGAGCTTGCAGGAGTGAGTGAGAAACGAAATCAGGTAGATTTTGCGCTTTGGAAGCGTGCTATGCCTGAACACATTATGCGCTGGCCATCCAAGTGGAGCGAGGGCTTCCCTGGTTGGCACTGCGAATGTACTGCTATGGGCCGCAAATATCTAGGCAACCACTTCGATATTCATGGTGGAGGTATCGACCTTGTGTTCCCTCATCATGAGTGCGAGATTGCACAAGCTGTAGCTTCACAGGGCGATGAGATGGTGAAATACTGGATGCACAACAATATGATTACCATTAACGGACAGAAGATGGGTAAGTCGTTGGGCAACTTCATTACCCTCAGCGAGTTCTTCACAGGCAGTCATGAGAAGCTGGAGCAGGCTTACTCGCCAATGACTATTCGCTTCTTTATCCTTTCAGCACATTATCGTGGTACGGTCGACTTCTCTAATGAGGCTCTTCAAGCATCACAGAAGGGTTACGAAAAGCTGATGAATGGCATTGAAGACTTAAGCCGTGTGCAAACTTCAGGCGAGTCGGATACCAATACAAAGCAGTTTGTTAGCACCTTCCGTCAGAAGTGTTACGATGCAATGAACGATGACTTGATGACACCTGCCGTTATCTCTTCACTCTTCGAGGCTTGCCATGTGGTAAATCTTTTAGTCGATCACAAGGCTCAAATCTCTGCCGATGACCTTAAAGAACTATCTGAAGTTATGAATATCTTCGCCTTCGATATTCTTGGTCTCCGCAACGAACGCAGTGCTAACAATGATGCACGTGAAGAGGCTTTTGGTAAGGTTGTCGATATGGTGCTCGATCTTCGTGCTAAGGCAAAGGCTGAAAAGAATTGGGCTGTCAGCGATCAGATCCGCGATGCTCTCGCTGAAGCAGGCTTCAATGTAAAGGATACCAAAGACGGTGTTACGTGGAAGCTGGATAAGTAGCATGCTTAAATACAACTACTTACATTTCATCTTATACGCAGCTTCTTTGCTGCTCATCCCCATTCTGCTAGGAATAATAGCTGCACGACCAGTTAATATTTATCCTTTCCTTGGGATAGCTGTGGCTAATCTCATGATCTTGTGCAAGTATATCCAGCGCATAAAGATAGAGGATGACGACATAGTGGTGAAGAAAGTATTTAAGAAGGAGTGTATTGCTTACAACGAGATACGGAATATTGTGATAGAAAAAGATAAGTTTTTCTTCTCTCCAACTATCCTGTTAAGGATCAATACAAAAGCAAAGCGCATTACACTTCACATCGGTACACTGCCGTATGATCAGCGTCAGAATGTAGTGGAATTGCTGAAAAATAAAGTAAAACTAATCTATTAAATAGTAAAAGGTGATGTTTCTACGACCGAAACATCACCTTTCTTTTTTTAAAAGCTAATCTTTTAAATATATTTTTAATTTATTTTTATGATAAAATTAAATTAAAAATGAAGCAAAAATAAATTATTTTCTATGCTAAAAGTTTATCTTTTTAAAGATAAAAGGTAAGCTATTGCTAATCAAACTATTATCTATTTATAAAAGAAGGGTTATCTTTTCGCTATCAATTTATTATTTCTTGCTACATTAGCTTGAAAGTATCTTGTCGGAAAAGTTACTTTGTTATGCTGTCCTTAAAGCTACTTTGTCTAAAGAATACGCTGTTTTATTTCTCTTGATCACGCTTAATTAAAGCGAGCAAATGCTCCACAGCTTCATCTTCTGAAATGTTTTTCTCGACACATTCCTGCTTACGATAGAGGCTAACCTTCTTGGGCCCAGCACCAACATAACCATAATCGGCGTCTGCCATTTCTCCGGGACCATTCACAATACAGCCCATAACACCTATCTTCAAGCCCTTCATACCTTTGGTGGCTTCCTTGATCTTAGCAATAGTGGTGCGAAGATCGTAAAGCGTTCTGCCACAACCGGGACAAGAAATATACTCGGTCTTGACCATACGGAGCCTGCCAGCCTGCAAAATACCAAAGGCAGTCTGCTCCACATCGTCTTGAGAAAGGTCGCCATTGTTCATAAGCCAAACACCATCCACTAGTCCGTCCATCATCAATGCCCCCATATCGGCTGCTGCTTCTAGCTGAAACTTCTCCTTCGCCGAAACCTTTTCAGTATCCCGCTCTGTAGTGGTATGTTCGTACATCTGCGCAAAGACGATAGGATTGGTTAATCCCTCATTCATTAGTTGGTGAGCAAAAGCACGCTGATCGCCCAATCGGTTTTGATGCGTTGTCATACAAACCACTACCACTTCTGGATGATGGCGCAAGCAAGCAAAGAACTCGTCGGTAGGCGTACCATACTTTAATACTAAAAACTTGATAGGTGAATGGATCAGACCGATAAAGGTTTGACCCAAAACAGGGAAGATAGGATAGATATTTCCCTTAGGAAGTTTACTCGTATTGGCTAGCTCTATATACACATTATAGTCAATGATATACTTCTGCTTAGCATCCAACTGCGCTGGCAATGCGCCTTGCACATAGATGTAATCGGGTGTTGGCACACCGCTAGCCTTCACTTGTGGCACAAGATTTTCGGCACTGCGTGTAGCTATCACCACAGGCGCATTGTCGCCACCCACATTGGCTGCTGCCACTGTCTTACGACGCACTGGCGCAAGATAATTAAAGTCCTTATTAGCTTCAGCAGGTATCATCACGTGTTTCTCGTGCTTACGCATATACCATGTAAGATGCTTTGCCACTGGGATTTCCGCTTCAGGTTCTTCACTCAATGATACACGGATAGTGTCGCCAATACCATCGGCTAGCAAAGCACCAATACCTACGGCACTCTTGATACGCCCATCTTCACCTTCGCCAGCCTCTGTAACTCCTAAATGGAGGGGATATTCCATACCCTCTTTCTCCATTTCAGCTACCAAAAGGCGCACCGACTGTACCATGACAACGGTGTTCGACGACTTGATAGAGATCACAACATCGTGGAAATCGTATTTGCGGAAGATGCGAAGAAACTCCATACAGCTCTCCACAATACCCGCTGGCGTGTCGCCATAACGGTTGCGGATACGGTCGGAAAGGCTTCCATGGTTTACACCAATACGCACAGCGGTATGGTTTTCCTTACAAAGATTGATGAAAGGCACAAGGCGATCCTCTATCTTCTGTAATTCTTGCGCATACTCTTCATCGGTGTACTCTAACACTTTGAAAGTGCGTCCTGGGTCAACATAGTTGCCCGGATTAATGCGTACCTTAGCCGTTGTAGTGGCAGCAACATCGGCTACATTTGCATTAAAATGGACATCGGCACAAAGTGGAGTATTTATTCCCTCGCCACGGAGTGTTGCATTGATGTTCTTGAGGTTTTCCGCCTCACGTCGTCCCTGTGTGGTGAGGCGCACAAGTTCGCCACCTGCCGCAATAATACGTTTAACTTGCGCCACGCTAGCCTCGGTATCATCGGTAGAAGTGGTAGTCATTGATTGCACCCTCACAGGGTTATCGCCACCTATATCAAGATTACCCACATGGGTAACAGAAGTTTTTCGTCGTTCGTAATTAAATAAATCAATCATTAACACTTAAATTTATAATCCTGAATATCAGCCAACTCTTTGTTGGCTTTCTCAATTTTCTCGCCAAGCGAAGCCTTCCATGCTTCCACTTTTTGAGCTATTTCGTCATTGCCTAAAGCAATCATTTCAGCAGCAAGGATAGCTGCGTTTTGCGCTCCGTTTACACCAACGGTAGCTACAGGGATACCGGGAGGCATCTGAATAATAGAAAGCATAGCATCCAAACCATCTAGCATACCCTTAATAGGCACACCAATAACAGGCAATGGAGTAGAGGCTGCTATCACCCCGGGTAGGGCTGCTGCCATTCCTGCTGCAGCAATGATAACCTTAATACCACGATCCTTTGCACCTTTAGCAAATGCTTCGACAGCGGCTGGTGTGCGATGAGCCGATAGTGCATTCACTTCAAAAGGAATTTCTTGCTGTTCTAACCACTTACAAGCTTTTTCCATTACTGGTAAATCACTTGTTGAGCCCATGATAATACTAATGATAGGTTTCATATTACGTTTCTATTAAATGGTAAATTAATATTGTTGTATTCGTTTAAAAATAGATAATCGTGAGATAAGAACTAGCTATACCGAGGAAATACCCCATAGACACTTGCGAAAGAGAGTGTTGTCGGAGGATAATTCGGCTCGATCCTACCAAGCCCGAGAGCAAAATTACAAGGCACAACCACCACATAGGATTGAAGCTGAAAAGGAAAGAAAAACCTATTAAAGACCCTGTTACTCCACCAATAGCTGCTGTATGGGTGGATATTTTCCACCAAACATTGATAATGGCACAGAGTATCTGTATCACTAAAGCTGCCGTAAGGATAGCGGTAAGGAGATGAGGAAGGTGTAGCCAGTCCATAATATACAAACAAAGGGAGTAGCAAAGAATAGAGATAACGTATGGTATCATACGCTTCTCACGATGACCTAGCTGGAATAAAGTCCAACCATGGTATTGCCGATAAAGATGAATAAGGATAGAAGGAATAAGGACGGTAAAAGCGTATGTTAGCAAAACGAGCGACAATTTGGCTTGCCATGGGAACATACTTAGATAGCTAAAGCTAAAGATTGCAAGAACGCCTACCACCGAAAGATAAAACGGCGTTAAGAGCATACTAATGATTCTTGCTGCTAAAATAATAGTTTTTACATTCATTATTCTTTTCGTAAACGGGCTACGGGGATACCCAATTGTTCGCGATACTTTGCCACTGTGCGGCGTGCTATTGGGAAACCTTTATCTTTCAACACCTTAGCAAGTGTGTCATCGCTAAGGGGCTTTGTTTTATTTTCTTTCTCAATGACCTCTTTAAGGGCTAGTTTTATCTTACGTGTAGACATTTCTTCGCCCTCATCAGTGGTATAACTATCGGTGAAAAAGAACCGCAATGGGAAAGTACCCCATCGGGTTTGAGCATACTTTATGTTGCTAACACGTGAAATGGTACTGATGTCTAGCCCTGTTCTGTCTGCCACATCTTTGAGGATCATAGGCTTCAATTCAGCCTCATCGCCATCTTGAAAGAACTTGCGCTGTATGTCAATAATGGCGTTCATCGTGATTGTTAGCGTATGGCGACGTTGCTTAATGGCTTCAATATACCCTTGTGCCTTCTCCACTTTCTCCTTTGCATAGAGCAAAGCCTCTTTCTGTTGGCGGTTCATACTAGCCTTGTTCTCCTTGTAAGCTGCCACCATTTCATTAAAGGTATGCGACACATAAAGTTCTGGAAGATGCCCATGATTGAGCGAGAAGGTAATCGTTCCATCGTCTTCTGTGTCGACAATGAAGTCGGGGGTAATCTGTTGTACATTGCGTCCCATAGTCTCCCCCATCGAGGCACCGGGCTTTGGATTGAGCTTTCGGATCTCTTTTTGCAGTGCTTCCACCTGTAGATCGTTAAGCTGCATGGAGGTTTGTATCTTGTCCCAATGCTTTTTTGTGAAAGCATCAAAGTAGTTTGCTATCACTTTTCGTATGTATTCATAAAGCTTGCTATCGGCTTCCCACTCACCATTTTCCACCTTTCGGTCGATCTGTAATAACAAACACTCTTGCAAAGAGCGTGCGCCAATACCAGCGGGATCGAAGTCTTGCAACACTTTTAAGCTCTCCTCCAATTGGGATACAGTAACATCAATGCCTTGATAAATGGCTAATTCGTCGCTAATCGTATCAAGATCTTTGCGCAATAAGCCATCGTCATCGAGACTACCTATGAGGTATTCCACAATTTCTCGTTGCTCTTCGCTTAGTTCTCGCTCACCCACTTGTTCGTTCAACTTGTCAATAAACGAGGTAGTATCACCATAAACGATTTCTTCATAGTCGGCATTATCGCGTTGTTGTCGCCCAACGTATGTAGGCAAGTCGTCATCGGAACGCATACGTTCGAGGGCTATATCTAGCGCATCTTGTCGTTCTTCGCGTTCGTTTTGAGTATCGAAATCATCGCTAGCGTTGTCTAAAACATCATCGGTCGTCGCTAGATCGGTCTCTGGTTCACCTGATTCTAGGGCAGGATTATCGTCCAATTCGGCAATAACATTTTGTTCCAGTTCGGTTAATGGCATCTCTAACAACTTCACCTGCAACATCTGCTGCTGGGAAAGTCGTTGCACTTGTATTTGTTTCTGCGCCTGAATTTGGATTTGTTCCTGAGCCATGATAAACCTTAATATACTGAATATTACGCAAAGTTACTCCTTTTTGTAGGAATTGCCAAATAATTATCCTTAACTCGGACACAACTTTTCTTCTATTTTTTGTTTATCTTTGTAGATATAAAGTAATAACTATAACATATAGGCAATGAAGAAACAACTCATCTTATTGTTATCTTTTTTCACCGTCTTTACAACCTCTGCACAGTCGTTTCGGGACGAGATAGCAAAAAATCCGTGTGTATCGGCAAGTAATTATCTGGCTTACCCCACTCCTATCAAGCCACTAGCAAAGGCACCTAAAGGCTATACGCCTGTTTACATCTCGCATTATGGACGTCATGGCTCACGCTATATGATCAATCCGAAGAGTTATACTGATCCAATTCATGCGCTTGAAAAGGCTGATTCGGTGGGTATTCTGACCACAAAGGGCAGGGAAGTGCTAGAGAAAATCAAGAAGATGTACACGGAATCGTACAATCGGTGGGGGGAACTTACCGAGTTAGGGGCGCTTCAGCATCGACAGATAGCTCGTCGTATGTACACACGCTTCCCTGAAGTGTTCCACGATTCGGTGTGGGTAGATGCAAAATCTACTGTTGTTATTCGTTGTATTCTTTCGATGGAGAACGAGCTTCAGGAGCTACTACGCCACAATCCGCTATTGCGTATTCGCCACGATGCGAGCGAACACGATATGTATTACATGAACCAACCCAACAAAGAGCTACCAAAACTGCGCAAACTTCCTGCCGTAAAGGATGCTTATAAGCAGTGGAGTGATAAGCATGTGGATTATAGTTCCACCTTTGTGAAGCTCTTCACCGATACCACTGCTTTCAAGCAATTTATCAAACCGCACGATCTTGCTTTCGATCTTTTCAGTTTGGCAGGCATCGTTCAGAATTCGGAGATACGCCATACGGTGTCGCTCTACGACCTTTACACCACCGAAGAGCTTTATCGTCTATGGCAGGAAGCCAATGTTTATTGGTATCTACGCGACGGATCCTCACCACTTACACAGGGTAAGCTGCCCTTCACTCAGCGCAATCTCCTGCGCAACATCCTCCACGAAGCCGATTCTTGTTTAGCTTTGCCCAATCCTGGTGCCACCCTTCGCTTTGGTCATGAGACGATGGTGCTACCCCTTACCTGCTTATTGGGGCTAAACGGAGCCGACAAAGCCATAGACAACCTTGAAAACTTGGAGAAAGAAGGGTGGATAAACAGTAAGATTTTCCCAATGGGTTGCAACATTCAGTTCGTTTTCTACAAACCTACAAATAAGCAGAAATCGCCCGTCAGCGACGATTGCACCCTCGTCCGAGTACTCCTAAACGAGGAAGATGCTACGCTTCCCATCCCCGCCTATCGCTCTTCTTTCTATCGTTGGAGCGACATCAAGGCATATTACACCAAGAAACTAGACAGCTACATGGGAAAATAAAACCTCAACCTAATTGAAAATATAAAGCCCATACACTTCATTATAACGAAGAATATGGGCTTTTTTCTTTGCATCAAACACAAGTATTATTTTTCTAACAACGACTTTTCATGACATCAGCACGACTATGATTTTGTAGTTTATGTGATAAAATTGTGCTTAATTTCCTTCAATAAAGTGCATAATGGGTTCTCATAAAAAAAGCAGAACTTCTATGTTTGTATCAACTTACATAGAAGTTCTGCTTTATAAAATATATAATCTTATTCTGCTTTACATTCCCACTCCAGTGCCCAGACCACCAGCACCACCTTGACTATTGTTCTTACCACTTGATCCAAAGTCGTTGGCAATGTTGCTCGACTTTGTTTGGAACTGGCGCTTAGTATTACCAAACTTCCAAGTTAGGGTAAGGCTTAATCGCTGAATATCGCGTGAATAAGTCATATCTTGAATATAGGTAGAACCAAAAGTATGCTGCTTATACTTTAGTTTTCCATTCAAAACATTGAAGTATTGTATGCTAACATTTAGTTTATCCTTAAAGAAATCCTTATTCAAAGCTACTCCTGCCGCTCCTAAAGTGTTAGAAACTGCTTGCAATTCGTATCTTCTTCCTTGAACTCCAGTGAACACACTAAATTGCAAATTCCATGGTAATGTTTGCTGATAGTTGAGGAAAGCATTTATGTTCCATCCACAATTTTTTAGTCCTAACTGATTAGCCTGAAGATGATTATAGGCTATACTACCATTCAGCATTAACCTACTCTTTGGTGTGAAAGCATAATTTACAAATAAATCCATACCTGCTGTGCGTTCTTTTACAATATTACCATACGTGCTATGTAATACCTTTCCTTCTAGGAATGTGTATTGCTCAACACTTCCATTGGTAATAGCTCCAGACAAAGTAGCATTGACCATGAGTTTAGGAGTAAACGAATTGAACACTAAACTCACCTTATGTCGCTTCGTAACATCTAGGTTTGGATTGCCGTATGAACGTGAAGTAGGAGTTTCTTCCACAAAAGGATTGAGAGCATAAATATCCGGACGGTTGATACGCATATTGTAATTCAATCCTAAATTCATACCCGAACTGATGTTATAGGTAAAGCTAACCGATGGCACCAACGTGCCGTATGTTTTCTTAAAGTCCTCGCCCTTACCTAAAAGAAACTTCACATTCTCCCAAGTATGCTCATAACGCAAACCTGCTTTAGTACCAAATTTACCAAAATTGCCCACATATTCTGCATAACCCGCTAAGATGCTCTGTGCATTTCTATATTCAGTACTTGCCTTTTCGTTATAAGTTTCTACACCATTTAATAAGCTATAGTATTGCGTATTTGCTTTATTAACACGCGAAATATACTTACTTCCGATGTTCAATGTTTGACCCTTAGTCAAAGGTGTAGTATAATCCACCTGAATAGTATGATCAAAACTATGTGGTTTAGAAATTGTATGGAAGTCGTTAGCCATCAATGACTGGCTAGATAATTTAGTATCATAATAGTTATAACGATTGGACTTGTTCAGCGAGGTATCAAAAAGATAACTAATAATCAAGTTCTTTGTACGTTCCTTATTAAAGAAACGCTGATAGTCAATGCTAAAATCGAACGATGGATTAGAATTTTTATTCTGTGTATCATACACTAACTTATCTTCAGGCGTGCTGCTCTTACTGTATATTTCCTCTAAAACGTGATTAGCCTCTTTATTGTTAAAGCCTGAATAGCCTAGTGTTGTACTTATAGTGCTTAATGAGTCGACCTCGTAACCTAGACTAACACTGGCATTACTAAAACCAAACTTAGTGTCTTGATCTATTTGAGTTTTATTCATCGAGCCATCTTTTGTAGATGTTCTATCGATTACTATTGAAGCGTTATCATCAGAAGATCCAAAGTAACTAACATTGGTACTATAAGTAAGTTTGCCTTGTTGCCCACTAAGGTATAACAACTCGTTGTGTTGACGATTACTAATCATAGCACTAACATTACCATTATAACCATTCACAGACTTCTTCTTACCATCTACATCTGACATGACAAGGTTGAGAATACCTACTGCACCCTCAGCATCATACTTAGCACCTGGGTTGGTAATCACCTCTATCTTCTTCACTGCTGAAGCAGGCATCGACTTGAATATTTGTGAAGGATTGCTCGAAAACATAATGTTTGGCTTACCATCTACATATACTTTGAACGCTCCAGAGCCATTTACGGTAATGTTATCTTGCCCATCTACTACTACCATTGGTACCTTACGCAGCATTTCAAGCACCGTATTGCTCTTCACATCATTGTCCGATTGAACATCGTAAGTCATCTTATCGGTCTCCATCTTCACAAGTGGTTTCTGTGCCACCACATCAACACCTTTTAGCTGTTGAGCATCATCTTGCACAAGAAGTGTACCAATATTCAGTTCTCCTCCGTCCTTTGTAAGGTTCACATTACGTCTAATTTTACGCCTGCCTGTTGAGCTGAACTCTATGATGTAAGCACCTGTACCCGTGATAGTTTGCTTAAACTTACCACTCACATCAGTGATACTCATTGCTACAGGCTTATCCATATTGTTTGCTTTAAACACACGGATACTAGCGTTTGGTTCGCCTTGATGAGTTAGCGAATCGACCATTTCTCCTGAAACGATCGTTGTTTGTGCATTAACCGATGTTCCTACGGCTGCTAATGCCACACAAAAAAGGGTTTTCTTTATGCCCATAATTGGATAAATTTTCATTATATTAAGTGCCATACCATTTCTTGTTTTTGGTTTTTACTTTATTCATTAGACGCAAAGAGAAAGAAAAAACTACAAGAAAAAGCAAAAATAATATAGATTAAGGCAAAAATAATAAATAATCTTCGGAAACACATTAATCTATATATCAAATATTTCTCATAAGGTCAATATCCACCGTTTACTAGATAAAAAATAATCTTTAGCTCTCTTACTCCTTATTATATCTTCACCATTAAGGCTATCGTCTTATACTTCACGTAGTCGTAGCTCAGGAAGATAAATCCACCATAACGATTAGATTTGCCCCAACTGTTTTTACAAAGGAAGTATTTTTTGCCTTTAGCATCATGCCCCATACCAATGATTGCCATAACATGATCATCGGTAGTAGTATGATGTTCGAATGCTTTCTGTCGCTTTTCAGGAGTAATAGGAAGATCGTTAGCATCAATATCGGCTATACCTTCTTGCCAATTGAAGCCTTTTTCGCTCACATCACCCTCCCAACAAACGGGGTGATGGTGGTGTAGCGACTCCTCTATAAGCCTCATCATCTTATCTAAAGGTACGTTCAGATAAGTGCTATGATACTTGTTATCAGGCACTTCTAAAGGGAAACGCTCATTGAAAGGATGATGCATGAAACTTGTAATAGGTGTATATTCGTTGTCGCTACATACACTATGTGCAAACTCTTGAGGTGTATAAATAGCACCATACATAAACACTTGTTTAGGAGAGCAAGCTATACTTTTATCGAGATAGTCGTCAATGTCTTTCAAAGTAAAATCAGATATACCGTTAGTAAGTTGTGATAGCTTCCTTGCTATAACATTATAATTGGTATGTTCATCACGATGAAAAGCGTCTTCGTGCTGTAATCCATAGGTATTGATTAAGTCGATCGTCATTGGCATCATACCCCTTGTGCCAATATCCTTATTCCCAAACTTGTGCTTACCATACAAACGCTGCATAGCTTGCTCACGAAGATACATTCTAATAACGTAATCAGCACTCAAGTTTACTGAGTCGCCTTGCACTAAATGCTCTGTTTCTATAGTGGCTAGCATACCATAAATCCAACATGAAGAACTTGCTCCTTGGTCTTTAATAGGAGTAGTTGGTAACATAAAATCTACCTTAATATTCCTATTTTCGTAATTATTTTGCTTTCTACTTTTACATCCTATTAGCAAAATAGCTAATAAGCACAAACTTAATAACCTCTTCATGCAGTGCTATTTTAGTATTCTATCATCTTCCGCCAAGCCTCTTCTATTTCCTTTTCTACTGGAGGAACAGTATCAGGGATAGCGAAAGTATATATCTTATTCTTCTCTTTATTCACACGTTTTTTCTCCGCTTCATCTATGATCATTCTGTCAGTAACATAGAAATCGCACCACACATCAATACGATCGTCGACATCATCGCCACGATAATGTGCCATAAAGGTTTGATGCTTCTGTGCTGACAGTATAGGACACATAGTATATAGCGTGTCGTTTCTTTGTGGAAGATACTCGGATAGGTAGGTTTCGCTATCATCATAGCGTGTCATTCTTGCTACGATACCATACATTTTCATCTGACTAAGATCAAGCTCATGGTTGGGTTGTCCCATTAATTCGTCCATCTCTATCGTCTTAGTACTCCTTATTTGCTTACCTATTTTCACCTTATCGGTACTTATTTTTCCACATTTATCAGCCCACCGATACACATCTCCACTGTTTCTTGTAGAGTATTCCTCGCTATTGATACTCTCAATAAGCAGACGCTGTTCTAAGCTTGGTAAGCACATACGCACGAATGTATCATCGCCATTAGCCAACGGAGCCTTTCTTCTGCGCTCACCTAAGAACTTTCTGTCGATGAAAATATGTTTCTTCTCCTTTGGATTAAGTGGAATATAAAACTCCATCATACCGTCAACAAAGTAGGTTAGCATGGAGTCGGTGGCTTGATATACACGATAATAGCCCTTAATACGCGTATATTGCTGCTCCTGAGCATAGCTATGAAGTATGCTCAGGAGTAGAAATGATATTAAAAGAAAATACTTTCTTGTCATTAAAAAATGCCTTTATTTACGATCTTCTACGGCGTTTTTTCGAATCCTTTTTATGACTTTGCTTTGCTGGTTTACCTTGAGCAATGTTACCGCTATAGGTATTTGCCTCGTTACCCTCTAAGGTAAAGTCGAGCTGTTTCTTCTCAAGATTAGCCTTAGCCACTTGGATACGGATAGGATCGCCTAACTGATAGATGTGATGGCGACGACGTCCCACAAGACAATAGTTCTTCTCATCGAAGTCGTAATAATCATCTCCTAGGTCGCGCATAGGGATCATTCCTTCGCAATGGTTCTCGTCTATCTCGGCATAAAGTCCATAACTCTGAATACCGGTGATATGAGCATCATAGCATTCACCGATATGATCGCTCATAAATTCTACCATCTTGTACTTAATAGAGTCGCGTTCTGCCTGCTGAGCCACTAGCTCCATATCCGAACTATGTTCGCAAAGTTCCTCGTAATGATCCTTATTTCCCGAGCGACCACCCTGCTGATAACGTGTCAACAAGCGATGAACCATCGTGTCTGGATAACGACGGATAGGTGAAGTGAAGTGTGTATAGTAGTCGAAAGCTAGTCCGAAATGACCAATATTGTGAATGGTATATTTCGCTTTCATCATAGATCGGAGTGCGATCGTTTGTATTACTTTCTCCTCCTTAGTGCCTTCTACCTCTGCCATGAGCTTGTTTAGGGCGCGAGCAGTAGCCCCTTTGGTACTTGTCGACTTGAGTTTATAGCCAAATTTAGCAGAAAACTCTCGCAAACTCTCAAACTTTATTGGGTCAGGATTATCATGCACACGATAAGGAAGTGTCTTAGGATTTTTACCCTTAGCTACCTTTCCTACACTCTCTGCCACTGTTTTATTTGCCAATAGCATAAACTCCTCTACCAACTTGTTGGCATCTTTCGAACGTTTAAAATAACATTGCAATGGCTTTCCATGCTCGTCTATCTCAAAACGCATCTCCTCTCGGTCGAAGTTTACACTGCCATTCTTGAAACGTTTCTCACGCAATAGCTTTGCAAAGCGGTCTAGTAAGATTATTTGTTCTGCATATTCGCCCTTGTACCCTTCCTTTCCTGGAGCAGGGGCAGGCATACCTTTGCCATCAATCACACCGTTATCTTCTAGTAATTGCTGTGCTTCTTCATACACAAAACGGCGGTTCGACTTGATGACGGTATGCACAATGCGATATTTCTTTACGTTAGCTTCAGCATCAAGATTAAAGATAACACTATAAGCGAGCTTCTCTTCATCAGGTCTTAACGAACAAATGAGGTTGCACAAACGCTCTGGAAGCATAGGAATGGTGCGATCGACAAGGTAAATAGAGGTAGCACGCTGTTGCGCTTCACGGTCGATAATGTCGTTTTCCTTCACATAATGCGACACATCGGCTATGTGAACACCCACCTCCCAAGTATTTTTATCAAGCTGACGGATAGACAATGCGTCATCAAAGTCTTTCGCATCACGAGGGTCGATAGTACATGTCCACACCTCACGGAAGTCCTCTCGCTCGGCATAGTCTTGCTTCGTAATCTCTGCACTAATCTTGTTGGCAGCATCTTCTACGCGCTTTGGATACTTGTAAGGTAAACCATATTCAGCCAAAATGGAGTTCATTTCCACATCATTATTGCCTGCTTCGCCCAAAATATCTACTACTTCGCCCAAAATATTCTTATGTTCAGGGTCAGGCCAAGCAATCACCTTCACCACTGCAATATCCCCTGTTTGTCCGCCTTTTAAGCGTTTTTTAGGGATAAGAATGTCATGTACAAAGAGATTGTCCTGCGTTACAAGGAAGGCTATGTCTTTTTCGACACGCAACTTTCCCACAAAAGTATCTTTCTTCCGTTGCAATATCTCAATCACCATAGCCTCTTTGATATGATGTTGGCGACGAGCCATAAACTGAACTTTTACTCTGTCGCCCATCAAAGCAGCCATAGAGTTGCGCTCCGAGACAAAGACAGGGGTACCACCATCGTCTGGTTGGAAGGTATTCTTACCATTCGCCTTGCGGACAAAAGTACCTTCTTGCACTTGCCCCTTGGTATTTAAGCGGTAAGCATTTTCTCCAGATTTAGCCAAAAAATCGTCCCATGCCATTTCTTCCATCACATCTATAGCAAGCATTTTTGCTGGATGCGTGGTGAGTTTGAGCGCTTTAAATATTTCTTTGAAACTAAATGTATCGTCTGGATTGGCTTGGAAAAAACTTGCTAACACCTCAAATAGCTGTTTTTTAGTAAGTCTTTTTCCGCTTTTCTTTTCTTTTCCCATAGGAATATGTCTTTGATTATTAATCACAAAGTAACGAAAAAGTTCGTATCTTTGCAAATGTTTCATATTAAAAAATGATGAAAAAGATACTCATTACAGGTGCTTCAGGCTTTATCGGATCGTTTATTGTAGAAGAAGCGTTAGCTAAAGGCTTCGAAACTTGGGCTGCTGTGCGTGGCTCTTCTTCGCGAAAATATTTGCAAGATGAGCGTATCCACTTCATAGAGCTAGACTTTTCTTCAGAGGATAAGCTTCGAGCGCAACTCGGCGGACATCAGTTCGACTATATAGTACATGCTGCTGGGGCTACGAAATGCCTACATAGCTACGACTTCTTCCGAACAAATACCAACGGAACGGTCAACTTTGTAAAAGCTATCCATGCGCTTCAAATGCCTGTGGAGAAGTTTGTTTACCTCTCTAGCTTGAGCATCTTTGGTGCGATAAAGGAAGAACAACCTTACCAAGAAATAACCGATCAAGACACCCCAAAGCCCAATACCTATTATGGTAAGAGCAAGCTAATAGCTGAAAAGCGGCTAAAAGATCTTGCAGGGACGATGCCATACGTTATCTTACGACCTACAGGCGTGTATGGTCCACGCGAAAAGGATTACTTCCTAATGGCTAAAAGCATTAAAGGGCATACCGATTTTGCGGTGGGTTATCAGCAACAAGACATTACCTTTGTATATGTAAAAGATGTTGTGCAGGCTGTATTTCTGTCATTAACAAAGGGCGAAAACGGTAAGGCATATTTCCTAAGCGATGGTAAGGTATATCAAAGTTCCACGTTTAGCAACCTTATTCGTAAAGCACTAGGAAATCCTTGGTGGATCCGTATTACTGCTCCTATTGCTGTATTGCGCATCGTTACCTTCTTTGGAGATATTCTCGGTAAGGTAACAGGTAAAATGACTGCCCTTAATAATGACAAATATCAAATATTGAAACAACGCAATTGGAGATGTGATATTACCCCAGCTATCAATGAGTTGGGCTACAAGCCCAACTATGATCTTACACGTGGAGTGGAGGAAACTATAGCTTGGTATAAAGAAAATAAGTGGTTATAACCCATATAAAGAAGAAAAACAAACAATGCAAAAGTTTATAACTTCCCTTTTTAAAGTAGAGAAGAAGCCACTAAAAGGACTGATGGCACTAGAGTGGGTTGTCATGGCTTACCTTATATTGACACTCATCATTACCTTTTTTATGTATACTAGCATACGACATCCAGAGCAAATGATCTTCGGACGTTTGCGCATTGTTGCCATAACGGCGGCTTTATGGCTGGTATATCGCATATATCCGTGTAAGCTAACAAGGCTTGTTCGTCCATTGGTGCAGATATCGTTGCTAGCATGGTGGTATCCTGATACCTATGAGCTAAACCGCCATTTTCCTAATCTCGATCATGTTTTTGCCGCTGCCGAGCAGTCGATGTTTGGTTGTCAGCCTGCTCTTTTATTTTCTAAAACACTGTCAAGTCCTGTTTTTAGTGAACTTTTTGATATGGGATATGCTAGCTATTATCCTATGATAGCACTCACGGTTTTCTTTTATTTTGGGTGGCATTATAAGGAGTTTGAGCGTTGTGCATTTATCATTCTCGCATCGTTTTTCACCTATTACGTTATTTTTATCTTCGTACCTGTGGTGGGACCTACATTTTATTATAAAGCTATAGGTATGAAAACCGTTATAAATGGTGTGTTTCCTAATGTACACGACTACTTTAATCATCATCAAGACTGCCTAACAAGTCCGGGCTATATAGATGGCTTCTTTTACCATTTGGTGGAAGATGCCAAAGCTGCTGGCGAGCGTCCTACTGCTGCTTTTCCTAGCTCTCATGTGGGAGTATCCACCATCTGCATGCTCCTACTATGGCATGTGCGCAGTAAGAAGCTATTACTACTTATGACTCCTTTCTATGTTTTGCTATGTTGTGCAACGGTATATATCCAAGCCCACTACCTCATTGATGCGCTTGCAGGCTTCGTATCGGCAGTGATTTTTTATTTTTTCTTCCTTTGGATATCAAGGGATATTATTGTAAAAGGAAGGTAAAGCATCGGGGTATTCATATTCCGATTATATGGAGCAATAGCCTTTGTCGGGTTAAAGCATAAAAACAAACCAAATGGCAAGCTTACAATGTATTTGTTGTTAGCTTGCCATTTGGTTGCTATGCTTTATAATACTAACTAAGAAAAGCGTTTTAGTTGGCTAGTTTATGTAGCTTTTTTCTCAGTTTCCATGCTTTTTTCACTTCTTTTTTCTTAGCTTTTGCTTCCTTCAATTGCTGTTTTAGTGCTTTTGTATTGTCTTTAGCTTCGTCATAAGCCCTCTTGGCATCTTTCTCTTTACTTTTAGCTTTGCCCAACTTATCATTTATAGCGTCATAATTAGCTTCTACTTCGTTATATAATGCTTCGAGCTGTTCCTTAGATATTTTGACATAACTTTTAGGTCTTGCACTCTGTGCAGTTGCACTTTGAACTCCCATCATTGCAACAAGAGCAATCATTAAAAACTTTAATCTTTTCATATCTTATTTATTTATAATATTGTTAGAAGAAAAACAAACTTGCAAAGATTGTCTACCTTCATATACAAAAGTAATAATATTATTCAAAGTAAAAAAATATTTTTTTCTATTTTAGACTATATGCTGTAATAAATATGTAATATTTCCATTTATTTGCGAATATAAGAAAAAAATATTACTCATTGATAATCATATATATATATGCGGTACTAATGTAAAAAAAGTATGTTTCGTTTAGCTAAAGATTATC
This sequence comes from Prevotella bivia DSM 20514, assembly GCF_000262545.1. Taxonomy (GTDB): domain Bacteria; phylum Bacteroidota; class Bacteroidia; order Bacteroidales; family Bacteroidaceae; genus Prevotella; species Prevotella bivia. The sequence goes on from NZ_JH660660.1 coordinate 798,177, forward strand.
TTTTTTATGCTAATCGATCATCGTTTATGTGATAAAAGGTGATGTTTTGCTTGTATTTTTAATTTATTTTTGGATTAAAAATAAATTAAAAACAAATCAAAAATAAATTATTTTTAATTTCAAAAGATAAGCTATTTGCACTAAAAAGGTGATGTTTTACTATTAAGAAGATGACTTTTTACTATTTAAAAAATCGTTTTTAAAAAGGAAAGAGAATAGCATATACCATAGAACAATTGTGCTGAAAAAGGTAAATAGTTTATATTCTGTAAGTTACAAAGTAATTGTTCGTCCTTTCTAAACTGTTAAAATATGAAGAAAAAAGGCTGTTATTGGCTTTTTTAGCGTAATTTTGTAGTTTAAAGAATTAATTAAAATGAGTCTTACTAGTATAGTAAATAAGCTGTATTTTCAATCGCGCCGAAAGGAATTGGATCAATATACTCACCATGCTGAAGAACTTCAGCACGAGGTAATGCAATATCTTTTAGGCAGAGCAAAGAACACAGAATATGGTAGAAGCCACCTCTTTGCCGCAATAAAAACCTACAACGATTTTACACAAAACGTTCCTGTAAACACCTATGAAGAACTAAAGAAAGACATAGACCGTATGCGGCATGGCGAGGAAAACATATTGTGGCCGGGTCAGGTGAAATGGTATGCAAAGTCGTCGGGTACTACCAACGATAAGAGTAAGTTTATTCCTATCACATCGGAAGGTTTGCAAAACATTCATTATAAAGGTGGCACAGACGTAGTGGCATATTATCTTGGCAACAATCCAAAAAGTCGCTTGTTCAATGGGAAAGGCTTAATTCTCGGTGGAAGCCATTCACCTAACTATAATCTGCCTAACTCGCTGGTGGGCGACTTGAGTGCTATCCTCATTGAAAACATCAATCCATTAGCCAATTTGGTACGCGTTCCTAAAAAAGAAACAGCACTTTTAAGCGATTTTGAGGTGAAACGTGATCGGATTGCACATGAGACATTAAATAAAAATATAACCAATATATCTGGTGTTCCATCGTGGATGCTATCGGTATTGGTGCGCGTAATGGAATTATCGGGTAAGCAACATTTGGAAGAAGTATGGCCCAATTTAGAAGTATTCTTTCATGGTGGTATAGCCTTTACTCCTTACCGCGAACAATACGAGCAACTCATCACCAAGAGCGATATGCGTTATATGGAAACATATAATGCCTCGGAAGGTTTTTTTGGTGTGCAGAACGATCTAACGGATAGCAGCATGATGCTTATGTTAGATTACGGTGTGTTCTATGAATTTTTACCTATGGACGAGTTTGAGAGCGAGCGTCCTAATATCGTTCCATTATCAGGCATTGAGCTGGGACGCAATTATGCTATGCTTATCAGTACCTCATGTGGTTTGTGGCGTTATATGATTGGCGACACGGTAAAGTTTACTTCAAAAGATCCCTATAAGTTTGTTATCACTGGGCGCACAAAGTATTTCATCAACGCCTTTGGTGAAGAGCTTATTATGGACAATGCCGAGAAAGGATTAGAAGCAGCATGTAAAGCCACTGGGGCTCAGATATCCGATTATACCGCAGCACCTATATATATGGATGCAAATGCTAAATGTCGTCATCAATGGCTCATTGAGTTTGCGAAAGATCCATCTAGTTTAGCTGAATTTTCTGCTGTGCTCGATGCTAAATTGCAAGAGATCAACTCTGATTATGAGGCAAAACGCTTCCATGATATTACGCTCCAACCATTGGAAGTGATTGTGGCTCGGCAAGGATTGTTCAGCGATTGGCTCAAGATGAAAGGAAAATTAGGTGGTCAGCACAAAATTCCACGCCTATCGAATAGCCGCACTAATCTTGAGGAAATGCTAGCTTTGAATAACTAAGTAGGCGTTAGCAATACTAAAAATAACAATATGAGAGAAAACAATAACAACATATATAAGCAAAAAACGATAAGCAGCCGTAGGCAATTACAGTTGGCTTTACTCACACTTCTCGGCTTCTCTAGTTTGCTTTTTATTATCAGCTCATGCGCTAGAATGGGTGAACCAGACGGTGGATGGTACGACGAAGCTCCACCAAAAGTTATCGGAGCATCGCCAGCCGATAAGGCTATAGATGTGAATAGCAAGAAGGTGGTGATCAGTTTTGATGAGTTTATCAAACTAGAGAATGCCTCTGAAAAGGTTGTTGTTTCTCCTCCACAACTAGAAGTACCAGAAATCAAAGGACAAGGCAAGAGTATCAGTGTGAAACTCCTTGACGAATTGAAGCCTAATACTACATATACCATCGACTTTTCAGATGCTATTTCGGATAATAATGAGGGCAATCCGCTCGGAAACTATACTTATTCTTTCTCTACTGGCAACCATATTGACACAATGGAGGTGGCAGGTTATGTGCTAGAAGCAGAAAACTTAGAACCTATAAAGGGTATTTTGGTGGGCTTGTATAGTAATCAAAACGATACTGCTTTTCAGAAATTGCCTATGCTTCGCGTATCACGCACCGATAGCCGAGGACATTTCTCTATCAAAGGAGTTGCTAAAGGCGATTACCGCATCTATGCTTTGAAGGATGCAGATGGCAACTATCGCTTTAACCAAAAGAACGAACAAATAGCTTTTACTCCTGAAGTGATCATGCCTTCATCAAAACCCGACTTCAGACAAGATACACTGTGGTCGGATACGTTGCATATTAAGTCGATAGAACGTGTGCCTTACACTCATTTTTTGCCAGATGATGTAGTGCTTTCTGCCTTTACTGAATTGCAAACCGATCGCTTTTTCTTGAAAGCTGAGAGAAAGAATGCTAACCACTTTACCTTATATTATAGTTATGGTGATGCCGATTTGCCTAAGATTACAGGTTTAAACTTCAATGCAAATAAGGCGTTTGTGGAAGAACCTAGTCTTAATCAAGATACGATTACTTATTGGATAAAAGACTCTGCCTTGATTAATCAAGATACGCTTCGTATGAAGTTGGAGTATAATATGAGTGATAGTTTGGGCAATTTAGTGCCTCAAACGGATACGCTTGAGGTGCTTTCACGCGATCCTTATGCTAGAAGGCTAAAGCTTCAACAAGAAACTTACAATAAATGGAAGAAGCAACAGGAAAAGAATAAGGAACGTGGCAAGGAATATCAAACAAAGATGCCAGTGGAATCTTTACAAATGCGTGTAGAAGTAGATGCCGCAATGGATCCTGATAAGAATCCTTCTTTTGAGTTTGAAACGCCTTTAGTAAAGACTGATACAGCAAAGATACACCTTTATGAGAATATTGATTCGTTGTGGTATCGAGCGAAATATCAATTAGGAACAGTACCTGGTTATCCGCGAAAGTTGATGATGGTAGCTCAATGGAATCCCGGACATGAATACAGTATAGAATTAGATTCGGCTGCATTCACGGATATTTATGGGATTAGCTCTAAGAAAATAAAGCAAGGTGTGCGTATAAAAGCACTCGATGAATATAGCACACTAACATTAACCATTGAGGGAATGGAAGGTAAACATTGCTTAGTGCAGTTGATAAACGATGCTGATAAACCTATAAAAGAGGTGCAACTGCAAAATGGAAAAGCGATATTCTATTATGTTAAGCCTTCAAAATACTACATCAGACTTATTGAAGATCGCAATGATAATGGTAAATGGGATACAGGTAATTATGCTATGCAACAACAACCAGAGGCTGTTTACTATTATCCGGGTCAGATAGAGTGTAAAGCAAAATGGGATGTTACCCAAATATGGGATCCTCGTCAGACTCCGCTTTATAAGCAAAAGCCTAGTGCTATCACCAAACAAAAGGCTGAAACAGTAAGAATAGCACGTGGTAGAAATGCTGAACGTGCTAGAAACTTAGGCATAGAATATAATCCCAAAAATGGATTAGAGGAGACAAAAAAGACAAAGAAAAAATTCTCGCTCTTTAAGCGTAAAAAGAAAACTGTAAACAAAACACCATAATGGAAACAAACCATTTACTCATCATTCGTTTTTCGGCAATGGGCGATGTTGCTATGACTGTACCCATAGTAGCATCTTTGGCTAGACAATATCCTAGCCTAAAGATCACCGTTGTATCACGTCCTTTCGCTAAAGCGTTCTATGAAGGCTTGGATAAGAATATCGAGTTTGTGGGTGTCGATCTAAAGAAAGAGTATGTAGGGATCAGTGGTTTGAATAAACTTTATCGCAAATTAAAGGCTAAGAGCATCACGCAAGTAGCCGATTTTCATAATGTATTACGTACAAAATATCTTCGTTTACGGTTTAGTTTGAAAGGTGTTCAAACAGCACATATCAACAAACATAAGGCTGGTAAACGTGATCTTTGTAAGAAAGAGCATAAAGTGTTTATACAACAACCTACTTCTTTTCAAAACTATCTTGATGTTCTCAAGACGCTTGGGTATGATATTGAACCTCAACACAAGAGTATCTTTGCTCCATACGGCAATATCAAACCGCATTATATATATAATAAGATAGAAGAAAAGCAGGAAAATGATCGCTGGATAGGTATTGCACCCTTTGCTGCTCACAGTGGAAAGATGTATCCAAAGGAAAAGATGGAAGAGGTTATCCATAACTTATCCACACTTCATACTACATGGAAAATCTTCCTTTTTGGTGGTGGTAAACAAGAATTAGATGTGTTTTACGAATGGGAAAAAAGGTTTACGCAATGCGTTTGTGTAGCTTCCAAACTTAAAAGCTTACAAGAAGAGTTATCACTTATGTCAAAACTCGATGTAATGTTATCTATGGATAGTGCTAATATGCACCTTGCTTCATTGGTTGGAACACGCGTTGTGAGTGTTTGGGGAGCCACCCATCCCTATTGCGGATTTATGGGATGGGCCCAAAAACAAGCAGATATTGTCCAGAATAACAATCTTACTTGTCGTCCTTGCTCTGTCTTTGGTAATAAGCCTTGCTATCGGGGCGACTTCGCATGTATGAACACAATCACCCCAAACGAGATTATAAAGAAACTAGAAGAAGAATAAATAATCCTTTTAAAGCTAACCTTACTTATCCACAAAAATTGTGGATAACTTTGTTGAAAAGCCATAGAATAACTTTATTATAACTCCTAAGATATCCACAGGCATTACTTCATAAGTCCTTATACGTGGATATCCACATAGTTATTAAAAGGTTTTTAGGGAAGTTTTACACAGTTATTCAACAGAAAAAGATATAAACTTATTATCTTTGCAACGATCAATAAAATTGTGGATAACTTAGTATATACACTGATTATCAATATAAAATAGAAAGAATAAACTGTTGATAACTTTTATTCTAATGTTGATAAGCAAATAAGCAAGAAATGGATAAGAAAGTTATGCAAGTTTCCACAGTACATCATACTACATATTCTTTATTTTTAAAAAAGAAGAAATATAAGAATATATAATATATAGGAGAGTTTAAAACGTATGGAAAAATTAAGGAGTTATATCTTAGCAGGGTTATTGTTCTTTACCATTGGAGTTAGCGCACAATGTACTTTTAGAAACACAGCGTTTAATAGTGGAGAATATTTATCTTATAATCTTTACTATAATTGGAAGTTTATTTGGGTGAAAGCAGGTACTGCTGCATGGTACACCGTATCTTCAAACTATAATGGTATTCCAGCTTATCGTGCTTCGTTAACTACTCGTGGCAATAACAAAGTAGATAATTACTTCGTATTGCGCGATACTTTGTTGTGCTATAACTCCAAAGAAATGGCACCACTCTATTATCGAAAAGGAGCAAGAGAAGGTAAACGATATACTGTAGAGGAAGTATTTTATACTTATCCTAATGGTAAATGCAAGGTGCGCCAGCATCGTATTGGCACCGATGCAAAGAGCTATTGGAAGAAGTATACATCTAATGAGTGTATGTATGATATGATGAGTATTTTCCTCAGAGCACGTAGTTTTAATCCAGAGAGTTGGAAAAAAGGGCAAGTAGTCTACTTCCCTCTTGTAGACGGAGATAGCCATGATCCTGCTAAAATTGTGTTTTTAGGAAAGAAAATCATTAAGGCTGACAATAATATTAAGTATAATTGCTTACAACTTGCCTACTATGAATACGAAGATAATAAGTGGCATAAGATAGCAAGTTTCTTTGTTACTGATGATCAAAATCATATTCCAGTGCGTTTAGATATGAATTTAAAGTTTGGAACTGCCAAAGCTTTCCTTACTTCTATGCGTGGTATACGTAGTAAGGTAACATCTGAAGTAGCTCGTAAATAAGATTTTCATTAACTGAAAGAGATAAATTAGGCTATGCGTTAGTCATTAAATAGGAAGCATAATGGGGAGTGTCGGAAGGCATTCCCCATTATCTTTATAGCTACTTTATACGCATTGAATATTTATTTTATTATTGTTTCAATTCTTATATACAACTTACGATAATATCGTAATATATTGTATTACAGTAAATAAATGGCTATTTGTTTGCATAAATTAACACTATAATACTTGTTTTTATTACGAAAGTTTCGTAGCTTTGCGGCAGATACAATACTAATTTGTAATAAAAGCAATATGGAACAGCTCACAAAACAAGAAGAAGAGGTAATGCTTCAGGTATGGAAATTTGATCATTGTACCATTAAAGAGGTGCTGGCTAAGATGCCACCCCCTCCTCCACCTTACACTACTTTGGCTTCTACTTTTAATAAATTGAAGGCAAAAGGCTATCTTAAAGCAGAACAAAACGGACTTACTTATACCTTTACTCCGCTCATAAAACAAGCTGAATATAAGAAAAATTTTATGACTCGCTTCGTGGAGAACTACTTTAAAGACTCGTTTCAAGAGATGGTTTCTTTCTTTGCTAAGGAGCAAAAGCTATCTCCAGACGATTTGAAAGAGATCATTGATGATATAGAAAAAGGTGAAAACTAACCTATTAGCTCATCTAAACACTACCTAACACTACCAATTATGGCAATCTATTTAATTAAAGTAAATCTAGCAATTATCGTGCTTTATGGCTTCTACAAACTTATGTGTAGTGGCGATACCTTCTTTCGTTGGCGTAGAATAGCATTGCAAGTTATCTATTTTATAGCACTTACCATTCCTATAACGAATATGAGTTTGTGGGCAAATAATAGTGATAAGATGAAAGAAGTGGCAACTACTTATGCTAGTTTTGTATTACCTAACATTACTGTTACACCCGATACTACTGCCTCTTTCAATTGGGTACTTTTCTTTCTATGCATTTATATTACCATAGTTGCTTGCCTTTTTATTCGCTTGTTATGGCAACTTATCAGTATTTATCATTTGAAACAGGCTTGCAACGAGCTAGTAATAGAGCATACCACAGTATATGAAATGACCACTGATAGCGGTCCGTTCTCCTTCTTTAATTGGATTTTTATTAATCCACAGCTCCATGCAGCATCAGAAATTCATGAAATATTAGTACATGAAAAAGCGCATGCTCATCAAGTTCACTCGTTCGATATCTTATTAAGCGAAATATTTAACATCGTGTTTTGGGTTAATCCTTTCACTTGGTTACTCAAGCAGGAAGTAAGGATTAATCTAGAATACCTAGCCGATCACACCGTCTTAGCTAGTGATGCCGATAAAAAGACATATCAATACCACTTGCTCGGACTCACTTATAAAAAGAATGTAGCTACGTTATCAAATAATTTTAATGTTTTACCCCTCAAAAAAAGAATCAAAATGATGAACAAAAAACGTTCAAACGCAATGAGTAAAGCTAAGTATTTGCTCTTTGCTCCACTAATAGCTTTGATGCTATTAATAAGTAATGTAGAAACAGTGGCACGCACTTTTAAAGTTTTTTCGCCTACTATCAAGGCTACTCCAGCACTTAATATGCCACGCGACAAAAAGGTTTATAAAGTAGCAGCGGTAATGCCACGTTTTAAAGGCGATGTTAGCACATGGTTATGTCAGCAGATTAAATACCCAGAAGCAGCAGCAAAGGCTAAGCAGCAAGGTAGGGTTATTGTTCAGTTTGTTGTTTCTGCAGATGGTACAGTTTATGGTGCTAAAGTTATTCGTGGTGGTTCTCCAGCCTTAAATAAGGAGGCTTTGCGTGTTGTTAGCATTATGCCAAAGTGGATTCCCGGAAAAGAAAAAGGTAAAAATGTAGCTGTTAGTTACTGCTTACCTATTACTTTTAAACTGCAATAAACCGTTCTCTCATTCTTAATTAATATAAGATAAAGCCTCGTCTAGCATTTACATCTTTTTTGATAATCAATAAAATTATTACGCTGAATAGCTAGACGAGGCATTGTTACTCTCTATTTCTTAATTAATTTTTGTGCTATGAATATGAAACATCTTACATTTATCTTTCTTCTTTCTTTGTTTTCATCGCTTTCCACTTTAGCGAATGTTGATCCCTATATGCAATTTCTTCAAAAAGGTGATAGCTGTTTAGCCGATTATAATTATAAGTCAGCAATGGAATTTTACGAGAAAGCTATTGCATTAAAATCCAATTATGCTACACCAAAGATAAGGCTTGCCGAATGTCATTATAAACGTGGAAATTATCCTGCTTGTGAGTTAATACTAGAAAAGGCAGCATTTTTTAATAAAGACAGTCTTACCCATGAGGCACTACGTGAGATGTTTTATTGTAAAGCTTATAATTCTGCTTATGAAGCACAGATTTTATGGGGTAGTATACTTTTAGAACGCTATCCATACGATGGCGATATAGTGGCAGCGCTAGCTGGAGTTTACAACAATGATGAGATACTTCTGCCTGCAAAAGCTGTAGACCTTACAGAAATGTATCTTACTGGTGATCCTGATAACATTGCTGTGCTTTCTCGTAATGCCTATGCCCATTATTTAGGAAAGAATTATAGTACAGCAGTAATGCGATATAATAAAATAGTAGAACTGGGTGATTCTTCCGTTAATACCAATTATTATTTGGGTATGAGCCATTGGCGGTTACACGAATATGAAGAAGCCAAAGACTGCTTAATAAAAGCTGTTGAGATGAATAAATATGAAAGTGCAGGTATGATTTATCATTTAGGTCAGGCTTGTTTTGAAGGAAAATACTATGACGAGGCCATTAAATACTTGCAAATGGCTAAGGAAAAGTTTACACCAAGCAAAGCAGTAATGACTATTATCAATCAAGATATTGGTGATGCTTGCCGCCAAAAAGGCATGTATCTAGAAGCTATTACGGCTTATAAAGACGCTATAAACCTTAACTACGAGCTTATGGATCACATTATTTTTTATCAAATATCTTCATGTTACGACAAGTTAGGCGATAAAGTGAATAGTAAGAAGTATCTTGAAAAGATGTAAATTATTTTTTTATTTACATAGACTTTTCTTTTGTTAAGTCTATGTTTTTTTTGTAGTTTTGTTAGTATAAATCCTTTGTAAGGATTGATCGTTGTAAAATTTGTAGTGCAAAGTAATGGAAAAGTTGGTCATGCACAAATAATGCGAGTTGCTAATATAAATGGTGATGAAGGTATTTTTAAAAACAATAAATACCTTTTAAAAGGTGAAATATAACCCTTTTAATAACAATACATAACCTATTGTATATCAAAAGGTTATTTTTCGTAATGAAAAATAATTTATTTTTGATATATTTTTAATTTATTTTTATATTAAAAATAAATTAAAAATAAAACTAAAACATAACCTTTTATCACATTAAAGGTTATGTTTTACTTTTTAAAAGATCATAGATTATAATTTAAAGAGTGATTATACTCTAAAATATTTAGCTTTATCTCATTATAGGCTGGTTCTATAAATTAGCTTTGTTAGATTTTGAGCTTATTTTTGAGGTCAAAATGCAAGAGAGTGAAGGAGTGTAGCGAGCTACACGACTGAACGAACTTATATTTTGAACCAAAAAGAAGCCAAAAGATAACAAAACGTATTTCATAAAAATTTAATGACTATATACGGTGGTAATTTATAGAACCAGCCTATAACTATTAAATCAAGAAGTTAATACTAAATTCTTTAACTCCTATTTTAAAATCTTCTCACTAAATTTTATTCACTAAATATTTAGGTTAAAGAAAGATTTAGTAATTTTGCAAATTACAATATAAGACACAGCTAGCTGGCTAATAAATAGCAGATAAGCGGGTGTTTATGAGCAAAAAAACATAGAAGAAATAATAACGATATATTCAAAAATGGATTACAACTTTAACGACATCGAGAAGAAATGGCAAAAGAAGTGGGTGGATAACAAAACCTACAAGGTAGTGGAAGACGCAGATAAAAAGAAATTTTATGTGCTGAATATGTTTCCTTACCCTTCTGGAGCAGGGCTTCATGTTGGGCATCCTCTAGGTTATATAGCGAGCGACATCTACGCTCGTTATAAGCGTTTGCAGGGCTTCAATGTGCTAAACCCTATGGGATACGATGCTTACGGGTTGCCAGCCGAGCAATATGCCATCCAGACAGGACAGCATCCTGCTATAACAACAGAAAAGAATATTGCTCGCTATCGTGAGCAACTAGATAAGATAGGTTTCTGCTTCGATTGGGATCGTGAGGTGCGTACTTGTGATCCTAAGTATTATCGTTGGACACAATGGGCTTTCCAATATATGTTTAAGTCGTATTTCGACAATAATTTGCAGAAAGCACAACCCATAGAAAAGCTCATTAAACACTTCGAGCAAAAAGGCACCGAAGGACTCAACATTGCTCAAAGTGAGGAACGAAGTTTTACTGCTGCTGAATGGAATGCTATGAACGAGCAGGAGCAACAGCAATTGTTGATGAACTATCGCATTGCTTACTTGGGTGAAACAATGGTAAACTGGTGTCCAGAACTAGGCACCGTGCTAGCCAATGACGAGGTGGTAAATGGTGTAAGTGAGCGTGGTGGTTATCCTGTTGTTCAGAAGAAAATGAAGCAATGGTGCTTGCGCGTATCGGCTTACGCACAGCGTTTGCTTGACGGACTAGACAATGTAGACTGGACCGACTCTATAAAAGAAACTCAGCGCAACTGGATTGGTCGCTCAGAAGGTACTGAAGTAGTATTCCAAAGCCTTACTCCTCAAGTTGAAGGCGCACCACGTAAGGGCGAGTTTACGATCTTTACAACTCGTGCCGACACCATGTTTGGTGTGTCGTTTATGGTTTTAGCACCTGAAAGTGAACTTGTTGAAACCTTAACTGCTGAAAGTCAGCAGGCAGAAGTAGCTGAATATTTGGCATACGTAAAGAAACGTACCGAGCTAGAACGTATGTCTGACCGCAAGGTAACGGGTGTGTTCTCTGGTTCATACGCTATTAATCTATTCACTGGCGAGGAAATTCCTATTTGGATTTCAGAATATGTTTTGGCTGGATATGGTACGGGTGCTATCATGGCTGTACCTGCACACGATAGTCGCGACTATGCTTTCGCTAAACATTTCAACCTTCCTATCATTCCTCTCATTGAGGGAGCTGATGTAAGCGAAGAGAGTTTTGATGCAAAAGAGGGAATTGTAACCAATTCGCCATCGGAAGGAAAGCCGAGTACAGACGGATTTACTTTGAATGGTTTGACTATCAAAGAAGCGATTGCTAAAACCAAGGTATTTGTTACAGAGAAGCAGTTGGGTCGCGTAAAGACCAACTATCGTCTCCGTGATGCTATCTTCTCTCGTCAGCGTTATTGGGGTGAACCATTCCCAGTATATTATAAAAATGGTATGCCTTATATGGTGCCTGAAGAGTGTTTGCCATTGGAATTGCCAGAAGTAGATAAGTATGAACCAACAGAAACGGGCGAACCACCATTAGGTAGAGCTACTAATTGGGCTTGGAACGAGGCAGAAAAGAAAGTAGTGAGCAAAGATTTGATAGACGAAAAAACTGTTTTTGCCCTTGAATTAAACACAATGCCTGGTTTTGCAGGTTCTTCGGCTTATTATCTTCGTTATATGGATCCCAACAACAATGAGACCCTTGTAGGAAAGAAGGCAGGTGAATATTGGCAGAATGTAGATCTGTATGTAGGTGGAACAGAACATGCTACAGGACACTTAATTTATAGCCGTTTTTGGAATAAGTTCTTGTTCGACTATGGATTTAGCTTCAAGGAAGAACCATTCCAAAAGTTGATAAATCAGGGTATGATACAAGGTCGATCTAACTTTGTATATCGCATCAACACAGAAGATCACAGCAAAGCACCTGTTTTTGTATCATTGGGTAAGAAAGATCAGTATGAGGTAACACCTATCCATGTAGATGTAAACATCGTTCATGGTGATATTTTGGACATAAAGGCATTTAAGGCATGGCGTCCTGAATATCAAAATGCTGAGTTTATCTTTGAAGATGGTTCTCAAGAGCAGGTAGAAGGCGCACAATATAAGTGTGGATGGGCAGTTGAAAAGATGTCGAAGTCGATGTTCAACGTGGTCAATCCTGATGTAATCGTCGATCAATATGGTGCCGATACCTTGCGTTTGTACGAGATGTTCCTCGGTCCTGTGGAAGCTTCTAAACCTTGGGATACTAATGGTATCGATGGTTGTCATCGTTTCTTGCGTAAGTTTTGGAAGTTGTTCCAGCAAGAGTTAACCGATGGGGAACCATCAAAAGACTCGCTAAAGAGTGTTCATAAGCTTATCAAAAAGGTAACATCTGATATTGAAGCTTTCTCTTACAATACGGCAGTAGCAGCCTTTATGATCTGTATTAATGAGTTAGGTCAGCAGAAATGCAACAACAAGGAGCTATTAAAGCAGCTTATCATTGTCATTGCACCATTCGCTCCACACATTGCTGAAGAACTTTGGGAGCAGATGGGAGGCAGTGGTTCGGTATGCGATGCTGAATGGCCTGCTTACAATGAAGAATATTTAAAGGAGAACGAGGTGCAACTTACCGTTTCTTTCAATGGTAAAGCTCGCTTCCAAATGCTATTTGCTGCCGATGCAACCAATGAAGAAATCGAGAAAACTGTTCTCGCTAATGAAAAAAGTCAGCAATATATCGCAGGCAAAAATATTGTGAAAGTAATCATAGTTCCTAAGAAAATTATTAATATTGTACTGAAATGAGTAATGTAACGCTAAGAAACGAAATTAAAGATTATATCTTTATCACATTAGGACTGTTGCTTTATGCTGCTTCATTTACAATCTTCTTATTACCGTATGAAACGGTAACAGGAGGTGTTACAGGTGTTGCCGCAATTGTCTTTTACGCCACAGGATTTAAGATTCACTACACTTACATGATTATCAACGTGTCCTTACTGTTGGTTGCATTAAAAGTACTAGGGTTTAAGTTTATGGTGAAGACCATCTATGCTATTGTTGCCCTATACTATATGCTAGAATATGCGCAAGTGCTGATGCCGATGGACGCTGGTGGACATTACATTAAGATTCTAGGAGAAGGGCAAGCATTTATGTCAATGGTGGTAGGATGCTGTCTTACAGGTACTTCGCTAGCTATTGTTTTCTTAAACAATGGTAGTACAGGTGGCTCTGATATTGTAGCGGCAGTTGTGAATAAGTATAAGGAAGTATCATTGGGGCAGGCGTTAATGCTCCTTGATATCTTTATTGTTTCAAGCTGTTTCTTCATTCCACAGTTTGGTGATATAGCCGATAGGGCACACAAAGTGGTGTATGGCTTGTGTACCATTGTTATTGAATGTGGTATGCTTGACCTTATTTATAATCGCCGACGCTCATCAGTTCAGTTTATGATATATTCACGAAAACATGAAGAAATAGCAACAGTTCTTTCTGATGAAACAGAACGTGGTATGACTATTCTTGACGGGCATGGATGGTTTACAGGTAAAGATATTAAGGTTATCTGCCTGCTTGCACGCAAAAATGAGAGCGAAACGATCTTCCGTCTTATCAAAATGACCGATCCTAAAGCCTTTGTTAGCCAGAGTGCCGTCATCGGAGTATATGGAGAAGGATTTGATAGCATCAAAGTTAATGTAAAAAAGAAGCATGAAGAAATGCTTCGGCAACGCTACAATGAGCATACGGAGATACCTACTATTACACCTAAGAATATAAAAAGCTAGCTGCTTTAAAATATAAAACCTAACTTTTCTCTCATAATGAGAGATGCTAAAAACTTCTAATGATATGATAACTGCGAAACAACAATTGATCTATAGCGAAGCCAAGGATTATCTTATGATAACCCTTGGCTTGCTACTTTATATGTCAGCATTCACCGTTTTCCTAATGCCTTATCAGATAGTAACTGGTGGCGTAATGGGAATTGCGGCATTGTTCTATTATGCTATTGATATTCCTATAGACTGGACCTATTGGGTTATCAACCTTTCTTTATTAGTGGTAGCACTAAAGATAATGGGATTTAAATTTATGATGAAGACCGTTTATGCTATCGTTGCGTTAGGTGTTATGTCTAAATATATTCCTGCTATGATGCCTGTCGATGCTCATGGACACTTTATAAAGGTACTTGGCGAGAATCAAGGCTTTATGTCTATGGTCGTGGGATGCTGTTTAACAGGTACATCTCTAGCTATTGTATTCTTAAATAATGGCAGTACTGGAGGTTCTGACATCATTGCCGTATGCGTAAACAAGTACAAAGAAATTTCCTTAGGTCAGATATTGACATTGATGGACATATTTATTGTGGGTAGTTGCTTCCTCTTTCCTGAGTTTGGAGATATATCTGACCGTGCCTATAAGGTAATATATGGTCTTTGTACGATTGTTATTGAGATGAATATGCTTGACTTTGTTTATAATCGTCAACGCTCATCCGTTCAGTTTATGATATACTCACGTAAGCATGAAGTTATTGCCGAGGCTATCTCAAATGATATAAACCGTGGTATGACAATACTTGATGGACATGGATGGTACACTGGATTCGACATTAAAGTGATATGTTTGCTGGCTCGAAAGAATGAGAGTGAACGCATCTTTCGCTTGATAAAAATGCACGATCCCACTGCTTTTGTCAGCCAAAGTGCCGTAATCGGTGTATATGGTGAGGGCTTCGATCATATTAAAGTGTCAGTAAAGAAAGAACATGAGAAGATGATTCGTAAGCGGCAAGAAGAGAAAAAATTACAAGAACAAAATCAATAGAATATGAAAATAGTATTCGCTACCAATAATACACATAAACTTTCAGAGATTAAAGAGATACTAGGTGAGGGGTTTGAGGTGGTTTCCTTGGCAGATATTAATTGTCATGAAGATATTCCTGAAACAGGAACAACACTAGAAGAGAACGCAAGAATTAAGTCGAACTATGTGGTAACTAATTATCATCTCGACTGTTTCGCTGATGATACGGGCTTAGAAGTGGAGGCATTAGGTGGTGAACCGGGCGTATATTCGGCACGCTATGATGAAACAACCGATCATGATAGTGAGGCAAATATGTGCAAGTTGCTCCGTAAACTAGGTGATAACACCAATCGAAAGGCATGCTTTCGCACCGTGATCTCATTGATGATCAATGGTAAAGAGCACCAGTTTGAAGGCATTGTAGAGGGCAATATTGCTTTTGAGAAGAGTGGTTCTAATGGTTTTGGCTACGATCCTATCTTCATTCCAAAGGGTTATGACAAGAGCTTTGCTGAACTAGGCGAGGGTATTAAAAACCAAATATCGCACAGGGCAAAGGCTGTTCAAAAGCTAGCAGCATACTTAAAGAAGCTATAATGCTACAAGATGAGAAGCTAGCAGCATATATAAAAAGAAATAATAACAACGAATAAGGGTTGCAATGAACATTATTGCAACCCTTATTGTATGCTTATTGTGATGTGATTTCTACCTTATTTCTTATAAAGGATAGGGTTAGTAGTAGGATCATTATACATTTTCATCTGGCGATATACCTTCATATACTTGTGTCCCGACTTAATATCGTCAAGCAATTGATCAATAGCCGTATTCAAATCTTGCTGCTGCTCTAACAAAACTGCTAGCTTAGCCTTACACTTTTTGATATGTTCAGCCGATGCATCAGTGCGCTCTGTCTGTTCCTGCATGTGATAGATTTTCAAAGCAAGGATAGATAAACGATCAACAGCCCATGCTGGACTCTCTGTGTTTATAGTAGCATCTTCGGCTGGGCGGACATCAGAATATAGCTGGCGGAAGTAAGAATCAATCTGCTCTACCAAGTCAGTTCTGTCCTGATTAGAATGGTCAATACGGCGTTTTAAGCTCATTCCTTCTTCAGCATTGATGTGAGGATCGCGAATAAGATCCTCGTAATGCCACTGAACAGTGTCAATCCAACACTTTAAGTAGAGGCGATTCTCTATAGAATCACGATCGTAAGGATTGTTAATAGGCGTGTTTACATCATCTGTAATGTGATAATCCCTAATCGCTTGATTAAAAATTTTATTGCTATGTTCTGTAAATGACATTATTGAAAATTGCTTATATTAATTTAAATGCAAATATATAAGAAATTCTGCAATATTCAAAATAAAAACCATCCTTTTTCTTTTTGCACACCACAACTATATATTACTAAGAATAAAAGCTACACAGCTATGCTAACAAGTGATAAGCACCCCACTAAAGAAGTTTGTTAAATGCGTATTAATAAACAAAAGTATAAGTATTATTTGAATAAAATTATATAAGCCATTGATATCCCGATAGATAATAAAATAAGAAAAAATATTGCACAATGATATACCATTTGTGCAAAGAGAAGTGCTTTTTTAAGAAAAAAACTTGCACACATGGAAAAAAGATTGTTCCTTTGCAGCCGAATTTTAAGTTTGACAATTAATAATTAAACATTTTAAAATTAAGACTATGTCAGAAATTGAATCAAAAGTAAAGGCTATTATTGTAGACAAACTAGGTGTAGACGAAGCACAAGTAAAGGCAGAAGCTAGCTTCACAAATGATCTTGGTGCAGACTCTTTGGATACTGTAGAGCTAATTATGGAATTCGAAAAGGAATTCGGTATCTCTATTCCAGACGAGCAAGCTGAGAAGATTGCTACAGTTGGCGATGCTATATCTTACATTGAGGCTAACGCAAAGTAACAGCCTTAGCAAAAAGAAATACCAAGCAAAACTAAGATTTTGCTTGGCTTTTTTGTTTTTAGCTTAACTTATAAATTCAACTTAATGGAATTAAAAAGAGTAGTAGTAACAGGATTAGGCGCCGTAACTCCTTTAGGAAACAGTCCTGAAGAGACATGGGAAGCTATGCTTTCTGGTAAGAGTGGTGCAGCTCCTATTACTTATTTTGATACTTCTTTGTTCAAGACAAAATTTGCTTGTGAAGTAAAAGACCTTAATATTAACGACTACATTGATCGTAAAGAGGCTCGCAAGCTCGATCGTTATGCCCAACTAGCTATTATCAGTGCTATTCAGGGTGTTAAAGATTCGGCTATGGACTTAGAAACTATCGACAAGAACCGTGTAGGCGTTATTTATGGCGTTGGTATTGGCGGTATCAAAACGTTTGAAGAGGAAGTGGGCTATTATGCAAAGAACCAAGAAAACGGTCCTAAGTTTAACCCATTCTTTATACCAAAGATGATTGCCGATATTGCATCGGGTCATATCAGCATTATGTTCGGTTTCCGTGGTCCTAACTATACCACAACATCAGCATGTGCCTCATCTAGCACAGCACTAGCTGCTGCGTTCAACCAAATTCGTCTAGGTAAGGCAGATGTTATCGTAGCTGGTGGTGCAGAAGCAGCAATCACTCCTGGTGGCGTTGGTGGCTTCAATGCTATGCATGCGCTATCTACTCGCAACGATGATCCTCAAGGGGCTTCACGTCCTTTCTCAGCATCACGCGATGGCTTTGTAATGGGCGAGGGTGCTGGCTGTATTATTCTTGAGGAACTTGAGCATGCTAAAGCACGTGGTGCAAAGATCTATGCAGAAATGGTTGGCGAAGGCGAGTCGGCCGATGCACACCACATCACAGCTTCGCATCCAGAAGGTCTTGGTGCAAAACTAGTAATGACAGCAGCCCTTAACGATGCAGGTATGACAGTAGAGGATATCGACTATATCAATGTTCACGGCACTTCAACTCCTGTTGGCGACATTTCTGAGGCTAAAGCCATTAAGGATTTGTTTGGTGAAGCAGCTTACAAGCTTAACATTTCGTCTACAAAGAGTATGACTGGACACCTTCTTGGTGCTGCAGGTGCTGTAGAAGCAATGGCTTGTGTGTTAGCTGTAAAGAACGATATCATTCCTCCTACCATCAACCACAAGGACGATGATCAAGATCCTGAATTGGATTATAACTTGAACTTTACCTTCAACAAGGCTCAAAAGCGCGAGGTTCGTGCTGCTCTTAGCAACACTTTCGGCTTTGGTGGTCATAATGCTTGTGTGGTTTTCAAGAAGTATGCTGAATAAAATATTCGATAAAATAAAGCTCCCTTTCCGTAAGGAAAAGGAGCTTTATTTGTCTTTATACCAGATTACGGGGCTTATTCCTCACGACATCTCTTACTATAAAACGGCACTTTTACACAAAAGTGTGTCTCGACGCAACGAGAAAGGAAAACTCGTAAACAATGAACGACTAGAATTTTTAGGCGATGCAGTGCTCGACTGTGTTGTTGCCGATATTGTTTACGAACGCTTTCCTAACAAGCGCGAGGGTTTTTTGACGAATACCCGCTCAAAGCTTGTAAAGCGAGAAACACTCAATAAGGTATCGACAGAGATGGGGATTGACAAGATGCTAAAGCAAAACGGACACACCGTAACCCACAACTGTAACGTTGCTGGTAATGCTTTTGAAGCCCTGGTAGGGGCACTCTATCTTGATCATGGATACGATGCTTGTATGAACTTTATGCGCAATCGTGTTTTTGGACACTTAGTGAATGTAGAGAAGATGGCTTATAGAGAAATGAACTATAAGTCGAAGCTCATTGAATGGACACAGAAAAACAAAGTAACGGTTATTTTCGACGAAGTAAATACCTCTACCGATGAGAACGGAAATCCTGTCTTTCTAGCTCAAGTTATCATTGGTAACGTGCGTTGTGAAGAAGGAAAAGGCTTCACGAAGAAGGAAAGTCAGCAGAATGCTGCAAAGCAAACTTACCGACGAATAAGAAAAGAACCCAGTTTTGTAGAACTTATCCTTACTCAATCCGAAGCTGAAATAAAGACAGAAGAAACAGTAACAGAACCGCTTCTTACAGCTACATCCGAACCTATTGAGCAGAAAGAAGATGCTATGGCGAATGGTTCTCTTACTACAGAGCTTTTAGACGAAACTACAGAGAACTTAAATGACTCCGTAGAAAGCTCTATGGTAAGCGCTGAAGCCCTTATTACTGTTACAGACGAACAAACTAACACGCAAGAAGTTGCAGCCCATACAGAGGCTTAAAATGTGCCTTCTTTGCGTTTTTATAATGATAAATCCGATTAAAAGCCTTAATAAAGAATACTTTTAATCGGATTTGTTTTGCTATTGATCAAATAAGCTGAGTCAATAAAAACATTATTCTTTATTCAGTAAAAGCTTAGCTTTCGTATATGAATCTATTATCTTTTATCACCTTAATTCCGCAGCATAAATTCTTGTAAGAACTCCAAGTGCCTGAGAAACAAAGTTCTCAAAACACTTGGATATGTCAGAAATTTCACCTATCTTGGTGCTGTAAACATAACAAGTAAGCAAATATCTGACATGACAAAGGTAGCAATT
This sequence comes from Prevotella bivia DSM 20514, assembly GCF_000262545.1. Taxonomy (GTDB): domain Bacteria; phylum Bacteroidota; class Bacteroidia; order Bacteroidales; family Bacteroidaceae; genus Prevotella; species Prevotella bivia. The sequence goes on from NZ_JH660660.1 coordinate 817,932, forward strand.
AAAAACGAGAATATCACTTCTTTCGTTGGAATTTATCACATTATGGACGTTTTCTCAAAGTTGGGCTTTGAAAAACTTACCGAATCCGTATTGGGCAAACGTGGAAGTAGCGGCAAGGCATTCAGCCATGGAAGTATTTTCGGCTCTCTCTTCTTCAGCTACCTTTGTGGTGGAGAATGCCTTGAGGACATCAATGCACTTATAGGGCAGTTCAAGCAGAGACCTGATACGCTGTTACCCGGTGCCGACACAGTTGGGCGCGGACTGAAGGAGCTTGCTGAAGAGAACATTATTTACAAGAGCGAAATCTCCGGCAAGTCTTACAGTTTCAACACGGCAGAGAAGCTGAACACCTTACTATTACGGATGATACGGAGAATGGGGCTTATAAAGGTGGGCAGCCATGTTGACCTGGACTTTGACCACCAGTTCGTTCCAGCCCACAAGTTCGATGCTAAGTATTCTTATAAGCAGGACCTTGGCTATTTTCCTGGTTGGGCTTCCATTGGGGGAATCATAGTCGGAGGTGAGAACCGTGACGGAAACACCAATGTGAAATTCCATCAGGAGGACACGCTCCGTCGCATTATGGACCGTGTAACCTCAGAACTTGGTGTGGTAATAGAGCGTTTCCGTGCTGACTGCGGGTCGTTCTCAAAGGAAATCATCCAAACCGTAGAGCAGCGCTGCAACACGTTCTACATTCGTGCTGCCAACTGCGGCAGTCGCTACGAGAATTTCCAACAGTTGAAGGAATGGAAAGACGTTGAGGTTGGCTATGAGAAATGCGATGTCACATCCATCAGCATAGACAGCTTGATAGAAGGAAAGTCATACAGGCTCGTCGTACAGCGTAGTCCTTTGAAAGGCAAGGATGGCAGTGAGCAGACGGATATGTTCGGAGTAATATACACATACCGCTGTATCCTCACCAACGACTGGGTGTCTACCGAGAAGGACATCATTACGTTTTATAATGAACGTGGAGCGGGTGAAAAGAACTTCGACATACAGAACAATGACTTCGGCTGGTCACATCTTCCATTTTCCTTTATGGCTGAGAACATGGTTTTCATGATGGTTACCGCCATGCTGAAGAACTTCTATCTCTATCTCGTCCGTCATATCAGCGATAAGGTCAAGCCATTGAAAAAGACAAGCAGGCTGAAAGCCTTTATCCTCCATTTTGTCAGCGTGCCAGCAAAATGGGTGAGAACGGGAAGGCAGAACGTTCTGAACCTGTATACAAATAAAACCTACTACTCAGAAGTCTTCCTTGAATAAACAGTATTTCTTTGTGGTTTTAATATTCCCCATTGGTTTGGGTGGGGGATTTTATGCTTAGAAAAAACCCAAGAAACACCGAAGCATCTCATATCAACATATAGAGTCCCAAAAAGACACCTCAACATATAAAATTTTCTCACAAGAAAAAATACTGCGGAATTAAGGTATCACATAAACGATGATGTTTAATAATAAAAAATAATTTATTTTTGATTTGTTTTTAATTTATTTTTAATCCAAAAATAAATTAAAAATGCAAGCAAAAGATTACCTTTTATCACACAAAAAATAAACTATTACTACAGAAAAGATGATGTTTAGCAAAACGAATGATGATGTTTTATATAAGTCATTGATAATCAGATAGCATTGAATGTAGGATAAATAAAAAAGGGATTATCCATAAAAAAGTCCGTGTGAATAATTATCTTTGTGCGTATATTTTTTCTGTTATTCTGTAGTTTTCTTGCAGATCGTTGCGTCTAAAGGATAGAACAAAAACAAAATGAAAATGGAAATTCAGCAAAACGAAAAGGACTTTGCCCAGCTAGTCCGAGAACATAAGACGACGATATACACAGTCTGCTATATGTTCTCGAAGGATGAGGACGAGGTAAACGATTTGTTTCAAGAGGTTTTGGTTAATCTTTGGAAAGGATTAGGAACCTTTAAAGGTGATAGCGATGTGAAAACATGGATCTATCGTGTGGCATTGAATACTTGTATTTCGCAAGATCGCAAGAAGAAACGTCAAAAGACGGTGCCACTTGCTATGGATGTTAATCCTTTTACCGACACCGATGCCGACTCGAAACAGGTGCAAGCACTCAATCATCGCATTAGCAAGCTACAACCATTCGACCGTGCTATTGTTTTGCTATGGCTTGAAAATATGAGCTATGAGGAAATAGGAACAGTGGTAGGAATATCTACTAAGAACGTTTCCGTCCGACTATTCCGTATCAAAGAACAACTAAAGCAGATGCAAGACTAAACCAATTACAGAACAATTAAAAAGATTTTTATTATGGAACAGCAAAATAATCAATTAGAAGAGATGCGCCAGCAGTTCGATATATTAAAGGGAAAGCTCAGTGATCAGCAGATAGTAACCAATACGATGATTCGTAAAGCGATGCTTAACAAGATGTCTTTTATGAAGAAATATATATGGATGTCGTATTTTGCATTGGCTTTTATTTACCTTTCATTTTATTTCTTGAGAGCGGTATTAGATCTTTCATGGTGGTTATATGGTTTCACTTGTTTCTTTATGACAGTGGATATCTTGTGTGATTACTACATAAATCGATACACCAGTGATGAATTTCTAAATGATAATCTTTTGGAAACAAGGGAACACATGGTTAAGCAGCATAAGTTAAGACGCCTTGTTATACTATCAGGTATGGTATTCTTGATGGTTTGGATGCCATGGTTCTTTTATGAAATGTATCAAGGTATCGTTGTAACAGGTCCTGATCATAACTTATTCTTCTTTCAAATCATGGCTGTTGGTAGTAATATTGGTGGTATTGTTGGTTTGATAGTGGGATTATCTATCTACTTCAAGATGCAACGCATCAATAAGGAAATCATTGCTCAGATAGACGAACTGAAGAAAGGAGAATAAACTCTTAAAAATTAAGACTCCCTAATTTATTATATGAACTAGATAATAAATTAGGGAGTCTTATATTATTTTAGTCTATCAGATGATAGGCTTTTATTATTTTACTTACTCTGCGGATTAACGATTTTCTTAATATCGTTCAGCTTATTTAGTGCTTCTACGGGCGTAAGGTTATTGATATCCAAGCCTAAGATTTCATCGCGGATCTGCTCAAGGACAGGATCATCGAGCTGGAAGAACGAAAGTTGCATACCCTCCCTACTCTGCTCTAGCTTGCCAATAGCTGTTTTTCCCGCACTGCCCACTTGTGCATTGTCGGCTTCAAGTTCGCTTAATATCACGTTAGCACGCTTTACAATACTGCGTGGCATACCTGCTATATCAGCTACATGAATACCAAAAGAGTGCTCACTCCCACCCTTTTCGAGCTTACGCAAGAAGATAATCTTACCGTTAACCTCCTTTACCGACACATTATAGTTTTTGATGCCGTGAAAGTTCTTTTCCATTTCGTTTAGCTCATGATAGTGAGTGGCAAAGAGCGTGCGGGCTTTTGCGCGTGGTTGTTCGTGTAGATATTCCACAATAGCCCATGCTATGCTGATACCATCATAAGTACTTGTGCCACGTCCTAGCTCGTCGAAGAGTACTAGGGAGCGTGGAGTTACGTTGTTAAGGATATTCGATGCCTCAGTCATCTCTACCATAAACGTACTCTCTCCCACCGAAATATTATCGCTAGCCCCTACTCGTGTGAAGATTTTATCTACTAGTCCCACTCTTGCCCGCTCTGCTGGAACGAAGCAACCAATCTGTGCTAGCAATACGATCAAGGCTGTTTGGCGTAACAAAGCCGATTTACCTGCCATGTTAGGACCAGTTATCATCATGATTTGTTGGCGATCATTGTCGAGTAATACATCGTTAGGCACATATTGTTCGCCGAGTGGTAGCTGTGTTTCTATTACTGGATGGCGACCTTGTTTGATGTCTAACACCTCGCTATCGTCCACCACTGGGCGCACATAATGATGCTCTTCGGATGCACGAGTAAAGGATAGTAAGCAGTCGAGATGCGCCACAAGGGTGGCATTGATCTGTATTTGTGGGATAAACTCCTGCATATCGCGGATAAGCTCCATAAAGAGTTTACCTTCAAGGGCTAGTATTCGCTCATCAGCACCAAGGATTTTATCTTCGTATTCTTTTAGTTCTTGTGTGATATAACGTTCTGCTTGCGCTAGTGTTTGCTTACGAACCCACTCTTCTGGTACGTTGTCTTTAAATGTATTGCGCACCTCTAAATAGTAGCCAAACACATTATTGAAGCCCACTTTCAGAGAGTTTATCCCCGTGCGCTCGGCTTCCCGCTCTTGAATTTGGAGCAAATATTCTTTGCCATGATCGCGAATGGTGCGCAGCTCGTCGAGTTCTTGGTTATAACCAAAGGCTATAATATCGCCTTTATTGGCAAGTTGTGGCGGATCGTTTTGTATCTCTTGTTCAATTCTATTTCGCAAACTTTCGCAGAGATTGAGCTGCTCCCCTATCCTATTAAGTACTTTATTTTCAGCATATAAGCAGGAAGTCTTTACAGGTTGGATAGCTTTCAGTGCGTTTTTAAGTTGTACTACCTCTCGTGGTGATACTCTTCCCACAGCTACTTTAGAGATGATACGCTCCAAATCGCCAATGCGATGGAACTGTTCGTTAATGGTATCGCGGAAGTCTTGGTGTTTGAAGAAGTATTCTACTACATCTAATCGCTCCTCAATAGGCTTCACGGTTTTGAGCGGAAACACCATCCATCGGCGCAACATTCTGCCTCCCATAGGAGTGATAGTGTTGTCAATGACATTGAGAAGCGATGTTCCTTCGTCGTTCATTGTTGAGACAAGCTCTAGCGATCGGATTGTGAAGCGATCCATACGCACATACTTCTCTTCTTCAATGCGTGTTAATGCCGTGATGTGTCGTATCTGGGTATGTTGTGTAAGTTCAAGATATTGCATAATAGCACCTGCCGCAATGATGCCATTGTGGAGATGATCGACACCAAAACCCTTTAGGTTTGCAGTGCCAAAGTGCTTCAAAAGTTTCTGATTAGCAGTTTGTTCGGTAAATACCCAATCGTCCATTTCAAAGGTACAGAGCTTTGTTCCGAAATGGGTTTCAAATTCTTTCTTGTAGGCTCTATCGTATAGTATTTCTTTAGGCGAGAAACTTCCAATGAGTTTCTCTACATAGTCGTAAGTGCCTTCACCAGTAAGAAACTCGCCAGTACTGATGTCTAGGAAGCTCACACCACATGCTTGTTTACCAAAATGAACAGCAGCGAGAAAGTTGTTCTCCTTATAGTTCAGCACGTTATCACCCATAGCCACACCGGGAGTAACAAGTTCGGTGATGCCACGCTTCACCATTTTGTCCATTGGTGATAAGCCTTTCTTACCCTTTAGCTCCTCGCGCTTTTTCTTGGGATCTTCTAATTGGTCGCAGATAGCTACTCGCTTGCCTGCACGAATGAGCTTAGGAAGATAGGTATCAAGGGCATGATGGGGGAAACCAGCCATAGCTATTTCGCCCGAATTACCACCATTGTTACGCTTAGTGAGGGTTATTCCGAGGACTTTTGCGGCATCAATAGCATCATCATGATAAGTCTCATAGAAGTCGCCACAGCGGAAAAGTAGGAGAGCATCAGGATGTTTAGCCTTCATGGAGAAGAATTGTTTCATCATGGGCGTCATGCCTTTTTCGTCTTTTGCCATTAATATTTGTCCTTTCTTATCGGTTAAGAATTATAAAATGTAAGATACAAAAATACAAAAATAGGGGAGAAAGAGCAAGTTTTTGGTTATTTTTGGTTAGCTGTTTGGTCTAAAATATAAGCATAATGTAAAACGATGCTCGCATCATTTCATACCGAAGATCGCATTTTTAGCGGTCTATTCCGAATGAAATGATGCGAGCATCGTGTTAATATTATAAGGGTATTTATGCCCCAATCTCTACTTCTTTTCCTTTTGATCGCCAAATAGCCCATGCGCCAAGTATGATCAGAGGGATGCTAAGTATTTGTCCCATGTCAATAGGTAAACCTGATTCGAATGCTACTTGTATCTCTTTGGTATATTCAATGGCAAAGCGGAACACAAAGATAAGGAAGATACACAAGCCGAAAAACAAGCCTGTTCCCACCTTCTTAGGGTTGCGTTTGTAGATAAAGAATATCAAACCAAAAAGCAATAGGTAAGCAAGGGCTTCGTAAAGTTGTCCTGGATGACGTGGGGAGCTATCTACTTTGTAGAAGATAAATGCCCAAGGCACATCGGTTATCTTACCGATAATCTCTGAATTCATAAGATTTCCTATGCGAATAAAACAGGCGGTAATGCCAGAACAAATGCCAAAGAAGTCGAGAACTACCCATGGCTTCATCTTATATCGTTTAATATAGAGGTATAATCCGAGTAATAGTCCTACTACACCTCCATGCGATGCAAGTCCTTGATACCCCACAAACTTCCATCCTCCATGCTCTAAAAAGCGGATAGGAACAATCATTTCAACAATATTTTTTGCTGAAGTAAGGAAATATTCAGGCTCATAAAAGAGACAATGTCCTAGACGTGCACCAAGCAAAATGCTGATAAAGACATAAAGGAAAAGTGGTTCGAACTTTTCTTGGCTGTACTTATGCTGCTTGTAAAGCCACTTCATCATGAAGTAACCCAATGCAAGTCCGATGAGCCAGCACATTCCATACCAGCGAATACCAAACCCTCCAAAGTTGAAGAGGTATTCACTAGGATTCCATGTGATGTATAATGGTAACATAGCTATTGCTTTTTTGTTGTTAAATACTTGGGAAAGAGTGGGGTAGAGGGTTACCTTCCTCACAGTAATTGTTTGCTAAGAGCAGGTTATTCTGTGCTTAAACGTTAAAGCGGAAGTGCATAATGTCTCCGTCTTGCACCTCATATTCCTTGCCTTCAATGCTTAGTTTTCCAGCTTCGCGAATCTTTGCTTCAGAGCCATAGGTGATATAATCGTCGTATTTTATTACCTCGGCACGAATGAAACCTTTCTCAAAGTCGGTGTGGATAACGCCTGCACACTGTGGAGCTTTCCAACCTTTGTGGTAGGTCCAAGCCTTTACTTCCATCTCACCAGCGGTAATGAAGGTCTGAAGATTGAGCAGATGGTATGCTTTATTGATAAGTCTGTTCACACCACTTTCAGTTAATCCAAGCTCATCAAGAAACATTTTCTTATCCTCATAGCTCTCCAATGAGGCAATATCTTCCTCTGTTTTAGCTGCAATAATCATGGCTTCAGCACCTTCTTCGGCAGCAATAGCTTCTACTTTCTTACTATATTCGTTGCCCTCTTTTGCACTATTTTCATCTACATTACAAACGTAAAGTACTGGTTTGGTGGTCAATAGGAAGAGGTTATGTGCTGCATCTTGCTCTTCTTTACTATCGAAAGATACGCTACGAGCGTTCTTTCCTTGTTCTAATACTTCTTTATAAGCAGTAAGAACATTCATCAAAACCTTTGCGTCCTTATTTCCTGCTGCTGCCATTTTAGTAGTTTTAGCTAGCTGTCCCTCTACGGTTTCGAGGTCTTTGAGCTGCAACTCTGTGTCGATAATTTCTTTATCTTCTATCGGATTGACAGACATACCGCCTTCACGTACCACGTTATCATCGTCGAAACAGCGGATAACGTGAATGATAGCATCACATTCGCGGATGTTGCCGAGGAACTTATTGCCCAAGCCTTCACCTTTTGAAGCACCTTTTACAAGACCTGCGATGTCTACAATCTCACAAGTTGCTGGTACTATACGTCCTGGATGAATGATCTCTGCAAGCTTGTTGAGACGCTCATCAGGTACTGTTATCACACCTAAGTTTGGCTCTATTGTACAGAAAGGGAAATTAGCAGCCTGCGCTTTAGCACTGCTAAGACAGTTGAAAAGAGTAGATTTGCCCACGTTTGGCAAACCTACAATACCACATTTTAATGCCATATATCGTTTAAACGTTTATTTCTTTTGGTGCAAAAGTACATAAATATAATGAGAATAGGGTGGAGTTAAGAGGTGAATTGAGAAGCTAAACGTAAAAAACTCTAAGTAAATAGCAATTATTTTACTTAGAATTTTTCAGTATTTATGTGCCATCCTTAAGCACAATTGAGTTTTCTTCAGATAGTCTTAATGCGCTTCTAACCAGTTGTTTCCCCATCCAGCATCGGCAACGAGAGGAACGTTGAGAGGGTAGGCGGCTTGCATTTCTTCGATAACGATGCGTTCCACTTTCTCTTTTTCTTCAGGGAATACAGAGAAGTTGAGTTCGTCGTGCACTTGAAGGATCATCTTAGAGCGAATATTTTCACGGCGGAAACGCTCCCAAATGCGTATCATTGCCACCTTTATAATGTCAGCTTCTGTACCTTGAATAGGGGCGTTAATGGCATTGCGTTCGGCAAATCCGCGCACTGTTCCATTCTTACTATTGATGTCGGAAAGGTAACGGCGGCGATTGAAGAGTGTCTCGGCATAACCCTTTTCACGTGCTGTTTGCTTGGCTTTTTCCATAAAGGCTTTCACGCTAGGGAAGGTTTTGAAGTAGCCTTCAATCAACTCTTTTGCCTCTCCATTAGGTATTCCCATGCGCTGTGCCAAGCCATAAGTGGTGATGCCATAGATGATACCGAAGTTAGCTTGCTTTGCTTTCTTGCGCTGTGCATCGCTAACTTCTTCCATTGGAACATGCCATATCTTTGCAGCTGTTGCTCGATGAATATCGTGCCCACTACGAAATGCCTCCATCATGTTTTCATCTTGACTTAGATGTGCCATAATACGAAGTTCTATCTGGCTATAATCGGCTGAAAAAAACAAACACTTTGGTTCTGGAATAAAGCATTTTCTGATCTCCTTTCCATCGTCTGTTCGTACAGGAATATTTTGCAAATTGGGGTCGCTCGAAGATAAGCGTCCTGTAGCAGTAAGTGCTTGATTGAAGGAGGTATGGATATGACCTGTACGCTTATTGATAAGCTTTGGAAGCGCATCAATATAGGTGCTTAATAGCTTTTTAATACCTCTGTATTTTAAAATGTTACCTACGATAGGAGCAGAAGCTTCTAAACTCTGTAGTACTTCTTCGGAAGTAACATATTGTCCAGTCTTTGTTTTCTTCGGTTTCTCCATGATTTGCATCTTCCCGAAGAGAATATCGCCTACCTGTTTAGGGCTTGATATATTAAATTTCTCACTTGCTTGCTCATAGATAAGTGCTTCGTATTCATTCATACGATCGGTGAAAATTTTTGAAGTTTCGGCTAATGCATCGGTGTCTAAGCAAACTCCGTTCATCTCCATATCAGCTAATACCCTAACAAGTGGCATCTCAATTTTCCAGAATAAATCTTCAGCATTTACCTCCTTGAGTTTTGGTTCAAGCACTTTATATAGCTGAAGCGTAATGTCAGCATCTTCTGAAGCATACTCATAGATGTCGGTAGGCGAGAGGTCGCGCATGTTTTTCTGGTGCTTTCCTTTTGCTCCGATGAGTTCATCAATATGCACCGTTTTATAACCCAACAATGTTTCAGCCATATAGTCCATATTATGATGCAACTCAGGTTGGATAAGATAATGCGCAATCATTGTGTCGAACATCTTGCCTTTGATGTCAATGCCATATTGAGCAAGTACTTCATAATCGTATTTTATGTTCTGACCCACCTTTAAAATATTTTCGTTTTCATACAATGGTCTGAAAATATTTACGAATTTTTCTGCTTCCCTGCGATCGGATGGGATAGCAACATAAAACGCTTTCTTTTCCTCTATGGCAAAGCTTAGTCCCACTAATTCTGCCTGCATTGTATCGGTAGAAGTAGTTTCTGTGTCTAAACTTAAAACTTTAGATGTCAATAAAAAATCACAAAGTTTGCTAGCTTCTTCCTCATTATCAATGAGTTTATATTCGTGTTCTACTGTTTTAATGCTCTCAAAATTTGAAAATTTAGGAACATCTGGAGTGTCGGGCGTATTTTCGGCAAATAAATCGAGCTGATTATTCTTACTTTTAGACTTTTCTTTACCCTTCTTAACAAACTTATTCAGTAAGGTACGAAATTCTAGTTCGGTGAAGATCTCGCGCAGCTTCTCCTCATTTGGTTCTTCCAATTTTAATTCATCAAGTGAAACCTCAATAGGAACATCACGACGAATGGTTGCTAAGAACTTCGACATCTTAATATCGTGTATATGACTTTCCACCTTTTCGCGCAATTTTCCTTTGATCTCCCCAGTGCGTGCTAGCATTTCATCAATAGAGCCAAACTCATTGATTAGTTTAGCAGCAGTTTTCTCGCCCACGCCAGGACAGCCCGGAAAGTTGTCGGCAGAGTCGCCCATTAAGGCAAGGAGATCGACTACCTGTGCCGCACTTGGTATGCCATACTTCTCTTGTATCTGTGGTTCGCCCACTACTTCATAACCACCACCGTGCTGAGGACGATACATATAGATGTGATCACCAATGAGCTGACCGTAGTCTTTGTCAGGTGTGAGCATAAAAGTATCGATTCCATCGGCCCCAAAGCGAGTTGCAAGTGTTCCAATTACATCGTCAGCCTCGAAGCCTTCAGCCTGTAATGTAGGAATGTGCATAGCTTCAAGGATCTCGCGAATGTAGGGAACAGCAGCCTTAATATCCTCTGGCGTGGCATCTCTTTGTGCTTTATACTCTGGAAAAGCCTCGTTGCGAAAGGTTTCACCAATATCGAATGCTACACCAATATGGGTGGGATTTTCCTTTGTAATTACCTCGTTGAGCGTATTGAAAAAGCCCATTATAGCCGATGTGTTTAGCCCTTTTGAATTTATACGTGGATTTTTGATAAAGGCATAGTATGACCGAAATATTAAAGCGTATGCGTCTATCAAGAAAAGTTTAGCCATAATTAAATGTATTTTAGGTGTAAAATTACTAATATCTTTCCATAATCTCCGATAAAATAACTAATTTTGTACATTATAATAATGTAAGAATGGATACGCTATCACTTATAAAACAACCCATAGAATCGGAATTAAGCGATTTTATCGAGCTTTTTAATTCATCGTTACACCATGACGATGGTCTTCTTTCACAGGTCTTACATCATATCAAGCAGCGTGGTGGTAAGCGTATGCGCCCTATTCTTATTTTGTTGATAGCTAAAAATTTTGGTCAAATTTCATCAGTTACTCAGCATGCAGCAGTGGGTTTAGAGTTGCTCCACACAGCCTCGTTGATACATGACGATGTAGTGGATGAGAGCAGCCAGCGGCGCGGTCAGGCTAGTGTAAACGCTTCATATAATAACAAAGTGGCTGTTTTAGTAGGCGATTATGTGCTCTCAACAGCCTTGTTACAAGTGAGTTACACTAATGCTAATCTTATAGTGAGATACCTTGCAGAGCTTGGTCAGACACTTAGTGATGGAGAAATACTACAACTTTCAAATATACAACGTGAGCAAATAACGGAAGAGGCTTATCTTCAAATTATAGCCCGTAAGACTGCTATTTTGTTTGAGATATGTGCAGCTATCGGTGCTGAGAGTGCTGGTGCATCTAAAGACGATGTAGCCTTGGCACGTGCTTTTGGTAAAGATTTGGGTATGATCTTCCAAATTCGCGATGATATTTTCGATTATTTCGACTCTGAGAAGGAAATAGGCAAGCCCACAGGCAATGATCTTACCGAGGGAAAGATAACGCTTCCTTTAATATATGCCCTTAATACTACTAAAAATGAGCAAATGATGGCGTTGGCACGTAAAGCAAAGGCTCTTACTATTACTGCTGATGAGATAACCGAACTGGTAGCTTTTACAAAGGAAAATGGTGGAGTGGAGTATGCAGAAAAGTGTATGAACGATTATCATGCAAAAGCAATGAGTTTTATAAATAATAAGGTTAGTGATCCTATTATTAAGCAGTCGCTCACAGCTTATCTCGATTATGTTATACAGAGAAATAAGTAGTTTTTGCTTTTTGTAAAAGCAAAATTGGCAAAACAGTATTAGGACGGTGTAGTATTGCATCGTCTTTTTTAGTGTATATACCTCGCATTATATACCCTTTAATAGGTGAAAGGTACGCTTTAAAGTAGAGAGATGTTATGTATTGATTATCAATAGGTTATATTTTGTATTGAAAAATAAATTATTTTTATATCAAAAATAATTTATTTATATATTAAAAATAAATTAAAAATCAAATCAAAACATAATCATTTAATGGATGAAAGGTTATATATTGCTCGATAGAAGGTAATGTTTTGCCTATTATTAGCTTATTTTTTCTAGTGTTTGGTAGGGATATTGCTTTTATTATTGGTTAGGGGTAGTGGTATGGTTCTTTTTATTTTATCTTTTTATGCTATAAAAAGTAAAAGCTACTTAGCAGGTAATCCCATTGATTATGAGGATGTTGCTAAGTAGCTTAAAGTGTCCTTTTAGTCTAACTGCGACAAAAAAAGGAAATGTTTTATGTCTTTATTTTAGAAGTATTTTATCTCACTTCCAAGGATCTCGCTTAGCAATAAGTTGGTTAAGCGGCTTGTTCCAAGGCGGAAGTAGTAATTGGTAGCCCACTTTTCGCCTAACACCTCTTTAAGGATGGTGTAGTAGATGATAGCGTCCATAGCACTATTGATGCCGCCAGAAGGCTTCAAACCTACCATAATACCTGTTTTATCGTAGTATTCCTTGATAGCCTGGCACATTACATAAACTGCTTCTGCGCTAGCACCGCCACCTTCTTTGCCCGTGCTAGTTTTGATAAAGTCGGCACCAGAGTACATAGCTAGGAGAGAAGCAATCTTAATATCCTTTGCATTTCGTAGTACACCAGTTTCAAGGATCACCTTCATATCAGCATCGCCACATACTTCTTTTAGTTCGGAAATAGTATCGCAAACGGTCTCGTAGTCGCCTGAGAAGAAGCTGCCAACAGGTAGAACGATGTCGATATTGGTAGCACCATCCTTTATAGCAAGCGAAGTTTCGATGGTTTTTACTTCTAGGAATGTTTGTGAAGAAGGGAAAGCACCACTTACATTAGCTACTTCTACGCCCTCTACTTCCAAGCTATCAGCTATTAGCTTAGTGAAGTTAGGGTAGGTACAGATAGCTGCAACGTGAGGAAGCTCTGGATAATCTTCGTTGAATTTATTGATTTTTTCTACCATTCCGAGTACTTTTTCCTCTGTATCAGTAACGCTTAGCGTGGTGTATTCGATACTGCCGAATAGGAATTTCTTAACCTCTAAGTTGTTGTTTTCTGGTACTTTCTCTTCAATAATTTTCTTAACAGCCGCCTTTACTTCATCATCTGAGATTTCAAGGTTATACTGTGCGAGTGCTTGCTCGTACTTACTGCTATCTATTCTGCCAGCAGCTTTCTGCTTACGAATGTCTTTTGAGAATTCTTCTTTAATTGTTCCCATATTATTTTAGTTATGTTTATAAAGTTATTGTTTTATAAGTTGCTGTCTGAAAGACAGATTTTTTGTTTGTTTTTTACCGTTTCTAGGCTTGTATTCTTGCTTATCCATGGCTATAGAAATAAAGTTTTTCAGGCTTTTATATCTCTTTTTCTGCCTTTTTAAAGGATTGCTTGTACTTGGCAGCTAGCTTTTATATGAGTGAGCAGCGGATTGCTTTAATGCCTTTGCTTAGGTCTGGAGTTTTGGATTATTGCGGTGTCTGTCCTTATCGCGTGCTGTTTTCTTGTCAAAACTTTTCTGGAGCTCGGTAGTAAGATCTACTCCTGTTTGGTTGGCAAGACATATCAAAACCCACAGAATATCAGCCATTTCCTCGCCTATATTAGGCTTTTCGCCTGGTTTAAAACTTTGATCGCCATAGGTTCGAGCCATTGCACGTGCTAGCTCGCCTACCTCTTCGGTGAGGCAAGCCATATTGGTGAGTTCGCTAAAGTAGCGCACTCCATAGGTTTTTATCCACTGATCGACTGCTTTTTGAGCTTCTTCTATCGTCATAATTCTATTATGTAAATCCTTTTATTCCGCCATTACATACTATTAGTGCTAACAGAATAAAAAAAATAATAGTAATAATAGCCATATAGGTGATGAGTACTTTTATGGCTCGATTTCTTCTTTCTTTTACCATTTCTTTTTTCGTTAGAGTGGCGTTAGCACTCTTCGTATTATTCTTTGTTATGCGTATCCATGCAAATAGTAGCAGGACCGTCATTGAGTAGTTCTACCTTCATATCGGCACCAAACTCGCCTCTGCCTACAGGAGATCCTAATAGGGTAGACAAGGTGTTGCAGAAATGCTCATAGAGCGGGATAGAAAGCTCGTGCTTGGCTGCATGAAGCCAGCTAGGGCGATTGCCCTTCTTGTAGCTTGCAAGTAGCGTAAACTGCGAAACAACGAGGATTTCGCCTCCTGCTTCGAGGATGCTTTTGTTCATAACACCAGCCTCGTCGTCGAAAATGCGTAAGCTAATAACTTTCTTTGCCAGCCAGTTGGCATCTTCTTGGGTGTCGTTATCTGCCACTCCTAATAGGATAAGGTAGCCTTTACCGATAGCCGATTTTAAATTGCCATTAATGGTTACAGAGGCTTTTGTTACACGTTGGATTACTATTCTCATGTTACAAATATACAAAATATTCTGTTATTCAGCCGTTAATGGATGAAAATAATTGAATATAAGTGTGGCCTTTGATTTGCCTATTATGTTTGTAAGTTCTTGAATATCAGTTGTTTTTATCTTCTGAACGGTCTTAAACTCCTTCAAAAGTGTTTCTTTTGTCTTTGTTCCTATGCCTTGAATATCGTCTAACTCGCTATGTAGCTGGTGTTTAGATCGTTTGTTGCGATGGAACGAAATGGCATAGCGGTGGACTTCATCTTGTATCTGTGTAAGTGCTTTAAATAGTTCTGAGTCGGTTTTTAAGCCAATGGTTTGTGGCGGAAAGCCATAAAGTAGTTCGTTAGTGCGGTGTTTATTGTTCTTTGCGAGACCTGCAATAGGAATCTGAAGGTGGAGCTCGTCTTCAATAACAGCACGTACTACTTCCATTTGACCTTTACCACCATCGGTAATGATGAGGTCGGGTAGGGGCGTACCCTCTTCTTGCATACGGCTGTAACGGCGGCGTACCACCTCCTGCATAGAGGCGTAATCGTCGGGACCTTCTACGGTTTTGATATTATATTTGCGATAATCTTTTTTTGAGGGTTTCATCTTTTTATATACAATGCAGCCCGCAACGGCATCAGTACCCGATATGTTTGAATTATCGAAGCACTCAATGGTATAAGGAAGTTTAGGTAGTTTTAGTTTGTCGCGAAGCTCGGTCATTAGGCGAGTTTGTTTCTGTTCTGGGTTGAGTTTCTCAGTCTGTTTTAGCCGATCAAACTTATATTGTTTAGCATTCATCTGCGATAGTTCTAGCAAATGGCGTTTATCACCCCGTTGAGGAATGAAGAAGTCGGCACCTTTTATCTTGAAATCAAGCTCAAAAGGCACAATAATTTCCTTAGCCTTACTCTTAAATCGCTCGCGTATTTCAGGAATGGCCTCGTTTAGTAGTTCTGCATCGCTTTCATCAAGCTTACGTTTATATTCATACGTAAAGCTTTGGTTTATGGCACCATTTGTAACGTGAATATAGTTGATAAAAGCATTTTTGTTTGTTTCGTCGTTATCAATTGAAAATACATCTACATCAGTAATGGTGTAAGATACTATCTCGCTCTTAGCTGCAAAGTTCTCAAGTGCAATAAACTTTTGCTTACATATTTCGGCTTCCTCAAACCGAAGCTCTTCGGCATATTGCTCCATTTGTTGGCGAAGTATGCGCTGTACATCACGTGTATTGCCTTTTAGTATCTCTTTTGCTTGTCGAATGTTTTCTTGATAGTCCTCGTAGGTTTGCTTATTAATGCAAGGTGCTCCACAGTTTCCGATATGATATTCCAAGCATGGTTTATATTTTCCTTTTAGAATGCCCTCTTTTGTTATAGGGAAACGGCAGGTGCGAGGCTTATAGGTTTTCTTGATAATAGCCAATATTGCGTACATAGAACTAATATGTGAGTAAGGACCAAAGAAGGTGCCGTACTTCTTGTTAATGGTACGCGTATTAAATATGCGCGGAAAATATTCATTGGTTACACAAATGCTAGGGTATGTTTTGCCGTCTTTTAGCAATACATTGTAACGAGGTTGGTACTGCTTGATGAGTTGATTCTCTATCAATAGCGCATCTTCCTCTGTATTAACTACTGAATATGAAATATCGAAAATCTTAGAAACAAGTATCTTTGTCTTGAAGCGGTCTACCTCTTTGTGGAAATAAGAAGCTACTCTTCGCTTAAGGTTTTTAGCTTTCCCTATATAGATAATAGTGTGGCTCTCGTCATAGTATTGGTAGGTGCCGGGCTTCTCGGGCATACTTGCTACGATTGTCTTTAGATGCTCTAGGCGCTTCAAGTTTTCTTCTTTATTCATTTTGTGTAACTGCTTTGTTTATAACGGTTTTGGATCACTTTGTTTCACGTGGAACATTAACAGGAATAGTGTTACACGGTGGTGTGCTGGGGGGACTTTGTGGCTGTATGGTTATCGCTAGTTGATTACTAAAGAAAAAAGGAACAACCTTTGAAAGTTGCTCCTTTTCGTTTTCTTTTTTTCTTAGCACGGTTTGAAGTGCTATTTCTCTTAAATTAGTTAGAATTGGAGCAGTGATGAAATTTCTACATCCGCATCAAACTGTGATCTGCATTCAGGAAACTCTTTTGCTAATTCTATGATGAAGTTGCAATAGACTTTCTTCGGGTTGAACTTCTTGACTAGCTTGCAAGCAGCCTTCATAGTGCCACCAGTAGCAAGAAGATCATCGTGAAGAAGAATGATGTCATCTTCGCTAATGGCATCCTTATGGATCTCAATAGTATCGGTGCCATATTCTTTTGCATAAGTTTCTTGCACGGTTTCGCAAGGCAATTTACCTGGTTTACGGCATAGGATGACACCAGCCCCAAGACGCTCGGCGAGGGCAGAAGACATAACAAAGCCACGACTTTCGATACCTACGATCTTGGTAATGCCTTTGTCTTTGTAGAGTTCATACATCTCATCGGTGATTTCTCTCAATGCCTCAGGCGATTTGAAAAGCGTTGTTACATCGCGGAAGTTGACTCCCTTGATAGGCCAATCTGGGATGCATCTCAGGTTGTCGAGTAATAGTTGTTTGTTCATTACTATATCTTAAAATTTTATCTTATTTACTTTTTTATTATATATAAACTATCGAGGTGTTGTGATTTTATGTATTGGTAGCTTGTTTTTTTATCGTCCCATCAGTACTAGTAATACATTAATATCATTAGGACTAACACCTGGTATACGACTTGCTTGTGCCAATGTCTCGGGCTGAATGCGTTCTAGTTTTTGTCTACACTCGGTGGAAAGATCGTGAATTTCGCTGTAATTGAAATGTCCTTTGATCTTCATATTTTCTAAACGGTGCATTTTTTCGGCAAAAATACGTTCACGCTCGATGTAGCCTTTATATTTCATTTTGATCTCGGTGGCTTCGGCTATTTCCTCTTTTCGATTAGGACTTGCCTCGATAGTTTCTTTAAGCTGAGGAAGAACTTCACTTAAATTGTTGATAGAAACATTTGGACGACCGATTAAATCGATAAGTTTTGTGGTTCCTTTAATAGTGGATGAACCTATTTTTTCTAGTAATCCGTTCACCTGTTCGGGTTTTACCGATGTGTTATTAAAGAAAGTTTCTATGCGATTAATATTTTCTTTTTTCTGTAACCACCAGTCGTAGCGATCGCGTTTTGCCACACCTAAGGCGTATGCTTTTTCTGTTAATCGTGCGTCTGCATCGTCTTGACGAAGAAGAATGCGATATTCTGCACGAGAAGTAAACATGCGATAAGGCTCATCAACCCCCTTTGTGGTGAGATCGTCAATGAGAACTCCGATGTAACTTTCGTCTCTATTCATTATAAATGGTTGATTATCAGTGCATAAGCGTGCAGCATTGATACCTGCAACCATACCTTGACCACCTGCTTCTTCGTAACCAGTCGTACCATTAACTTGTCCCGCAAAGAACAGACCTTCAACGATTTTCGACTCCAGAGAAGGTTTTAATTGGGTAGGATCGAAGTAATCATACTCTATTGCATATCCTGGTCGGTAAATCTTTGCATCACGTAGGGCAGGGATCTTATGGATAGCTTCTAGCTGAACATCCCATGGCATACTAGAAGAAAAGCCATTAAGATACATTTCGTTCGTATTAACTCCCTCTGGTTCAAGGAATAAAGGGTGAGATTGTTTGTCAGGGAAAGTAACAAGTTTGGTTTCTATAGAAGGGCAATAGCGTGGGCCTGTGCTTTGGATTTGACCATTGAACAGGGGCGATTCTGATAAACTATTGCGTAGCGTTTCATGAACTTCCTCGTTGGTGTTGAATGTCCAGCAGGGTAGTTGGGGTAGGGAACGCTGTGCTCCGAAGAATGAAAATTGATGGTAATCGCACTCTCCCGGCTGTTCTTCTGTATCCTCAAAATGTACCGAACGTTTGTCTATACGCACAGGAGTGCCTGTTTTCATACGCGCAACGGTGATGCCTAAGCGAGTGATACTTTCTGAAAAATTGTGTACGGCAGGCTCGGATATGCGACCACCTGCTACTTGTTTCTTGCCAATATGCATCAATCCATTGAGGAAAGTACCTGCAGTGATGATGACAGTACGTGCATACACATCAATGCCCCATATCGTTCTTACACCAATAACACGTTGTTCGGTTTCGGCAGAAGCATCGTTTTTCTCTACAAGAAGTTCTTCGGCTTGATCTTGAAATATATCAAGATGATCGGTTTTATCGAGCGTTTCTCTCCAAAAATTGATAAATAGCTGGCGATCACACTGTGCTCTCGGACTCCAAACGGCTGGTCCTTTCGAGCGGTTTAGCATGCGAAATTGAATAGCAGAGGCATCTGTAACGAGTCCCATGTGTCCTCCTAGCGCATCAATCTCTCGTACTATCTGCCCTTTTGCAATACCACCTACAGCAGGATTGCAGCTCATTTGGGCTATTTTATTCATGTCCATTGTTAGCAAACAGGTCTTTGCACCTATGTTTGCAGCAGCAGTTGCAGCCTCACAGCCAGCATGTCCGCCACCTATTACAAGAACATCATACTTGAATACCATTGTTTATACTTTTTCTAATTCTCTGCAAAAGTAGGAAATTTAATCTGATTTCTTTTGTTTTCGCTTGGGTTAATCACTAAAATATAGTACTTTTGTGCAGGTTTTTGCACATGAATATACCGAAATGTTGGTATGGCTATAGCTGTTTCGGCATTCCATTCTTGTGTATATATATGAACGATCGCATTTAATGCGTTCTGCAATGTAGGTTTCCACTGTGAAGGATGAAGAAAATTCTAATAAATTAAATAAAATCAAAATCAATTCATTTATGTGGTTAATTAATTCACCAATTGGAAGAAAAGTGATGATGGCTGTAACAGGTTTCGCACTTATTCTATTCTTAACATTCCACCTTTGTATGAATGTTGTTGCTTTCTTCTCAGGCGAAGGCTATAACATGGTGTGTGAATTTTTAGGTTCTAACTGGTACGCAGTTGCAGGAACAGCGGGTCTTGGAGCTTTGGCTGTTGCGCATATCGTGTATGCTTTTATCTTAACAGCACAGAATAGACGTGCTCGTGGTAATGAGCGTTATGCTGTAACAAGCCGTCGTCCTGAAGTTAGTTGGGCTAGTCAGAACATGTTAGTATTAGGTTTGATCGTCTTTATCGGTCTTGCTTTGCACCTTTACAATTTCTGGGCACACATGATGTTTGCAGAGTTGGCTCATATAGAGGTTGCTTATAGCCCTGCTGATGGCTTTGCATGGATCAAGGATACCTTTTCTAACCCAGTGTTCTCTATCCTTTACCTCATTTGGATGGTTGCAATTTGGTTTCACCTTTCTCATGGCTTTTGGTCATCAATGCAGACCTTTGGCTGGAGTGGTAAAGTTTGGTTGAAGCGTTGGCAGTGTATCGGTTTGGTTTATGTAACCATAATGATGGCTATCTTTGTTTTCTTAGTACTTGCTTTTTGGTTAGGTTTTGCTCCTAGCTTGTAATTTAATATGGTACTAAATTATACCTAAGATCAATATAAAAGAAAATTAAAACTTGAAATAAGATTATGACTAATCAAATAAATTCAAGGATTCCTGAGGGCCCAGTGGCCGAAAAATGGACCAATTATAAGGCTCACCAGCGCTTGGTGAACCCAAAAAACAAATTAAAGCTAGATGTTATTGTAGTAGGTACTGGTCTTGCTGGTGCTTCAGCTGCAGCATCTCTTGGTGAGATGGGCTTTAATGTTTATAACTTCTGTATTCAAGATTCACCCCGTCGTGCACACTCTATTGCTGCACAAGGTGGTATCAATGCAGCTAAGAATTACCAGAACGACGGCGACTCTATCTACCGTTTGTTCTACGATACTGTAAAGGGTGGCGACTATCGTGCTCGTGAGGCTAACGTGTATCGTTTAGCTGAAGTATCAAATGATATTATCGATCAGTGTGTAGCACAGGGAGTTCCTTTTGCTCGTGAATACGGTGGTATGTTGGCAAACCGTTCTTTTGGTGGTGCACAGGTTAGCCGTACTTTCTATGCTAAGGGTCAAACAGGTCAGCAGTTATTGCTTGGTGCTTACTCTTCTTTGAGTGCTCAAGTACAAACTGGTAAGGTTAAGCTATATACTCGTTATGAGATGGAAGATGTAGTCATCGTTAATGGTGCTGCACGTGGTATCATTGCTAAGAATCTTATAACAGGTAAATTGGAGCGTTTCTCAGCAAATGCTGTTGTTATTGCTACTGGTGGTTATGGCAATGCATACTTCCTTTCTACAAATGCTATGGGCTGTAACTGTACAGCTGCTATTCAATGTTTCCGTAAGGGAGCTTGGATGGCTAACCCATCATACGTTCAGATCCACCCAACTTGTATCCCTGTTCATGGTGATAAGCAAAGTAAGTTGACCCTTATGTCAGAGTCTTTGCGTAACGATGGTCGTATTTGGGTGCCTAAGAAGCTAGAAGATGCTAAGGCTATCCAAGCTGGTACAAAGCAAGGAAGTGATATTCCTGAAGAGGATCGTGATTATTACTTGGAGCGTCGTTATCCTGCTTTCGGTAACTTAGTGCCTCGTGATGTTGCTTCACGTGCTGCTAAGGAGCGTTGCGATAAGGGATTTGGTGTTAATAACACTGGTTTGGCTGTATTCTTGGACTTCTCTGAGTCTATTGAGCGTCTTGGTCTTGATGTTGTTTTACAGCGTTATGGCAACTTGTTCGATATGTATGAGGAGATTACTGATGTTAATCCAGGTGAAGTAGCTAACGAAATCAATGGTGTTAAGTACTACAACCCAATGATGATCTATCCTGCTATCCACTATACTATGGGTGGTATTTGGGTTGATTATGAATTGATGACTTCTATAAAGGGCTTGTTTGCTATCGGTGAATGTAACTTCTCTGACCACGGAGCTAACCGTTTGGGAGCTTCAGCGTTGATGCAAGGTCTTGCTGATGGTTATTTCGTTCTACCTTATACTATTCAAAACTACTTGGCTGATCAGGCTCTTTGGGGACATCTTTCTACCGATCTTCCTGAATTTGAAGAGGCAGAAAAGAAGGTTGCAGCAGAGATGGATCGCTTATTGAATATCAAGGGTAAGCGTTCTGTCGACTCTATTCACAAGGAACTAGGTCATATTATGTGGGAACACGTTGGTATGGGGCGTACAGCCGAGGGCTTGCGCGAAGGTCTTGAGAAGATGAAAGCTTTGCGCAAGGAGTTCGATACAAACCTATTCGTTCCTGGAACAGCAGAAGGTTTGAATGTAGAGCTTGATAAAGCTATCCACCTTCGCGACTTTATCCTTATGGGTGAGTTAGTTGCCAACGATGCTCTTTCACGTAATGAAAGCTGCGGTGGACACTTCCGCGAGGAGTATCAGACCGAAGAAGGTGAAGCTAAGCGCGACGATGAGCACTTCTTCTATGTAGGTTGTTGGGAATATCAGGGTAATGACGACACAGCTCCTGTACTCCTAAAGGAGAACCTAGAGTATGAAGCAATTAAGGTACAAACACGTAATTACAAGAACTAATCATGGCTAAGACAGTATCATTCACATTGAAATATTGGCGTCAGAATGGTCCACAAGCAAAGGGACACTTTGATACCCGTGAGATGAAGAACATTCCTGACGATACTTCGTTCCTCGAAATGCTCGATATTCTTAACGAAGAACTTATCAACGAGGGTCAAGAACCTTTCGTATTCGATCACGACTGCCGCGAAGGTATCTGCGGTATGTGCTCGCTTTACATCAATGGTCATCCTCATGGCCCTGCTACAGGTGCAACAACTTGTCAGCTATACATGCGCCGTTTCAACGATGGCGATGTTATTACCGTTGAGCCTTGGCGTTCAGCAGCCTTCCCAGTAATCAAGGACTGTATGGTAGATCGTACTGCTTTCGACTCTATTATGCAAGCAGGCGGTTACACTACAGTACGCACAGGTCAGGCACAAGATGCTAATGCTATCTTGATTCCTAAGCAAGATGCTGATGAAGCTATGGATTGCGCTTCATGTATCGGTTGTGGTGCGTGTGTTGCTGCTTGTAAGAACGGTTCAGCTATGCTCTTCGTTTCATCTAAGGTAAGCCAACTTGCACTTCTTCCTCAGGGCAAACCAGAGGCTGCTAAGCGTGCTAAGGCTATGATTGCAAAGATGGAAGAAGTAGGTTTTGGTAACTGTACTAATACTCGTGCTTGTGAGGCAGAGTGTCCAAAGAACGAGTCTATCGCTAATATCGCTCGTCTAAACCGCGAGTTTATCAAAGCTAAGTTAGCTGATTAATTCTCTAGTCTTGCATTAAAAGAGAAGCTTTAAGCCTCTTTTAACAATAAGATTTATCCCACAGTTTGTATCAAGCTGTGGGATATTTTTATATATATTACTATATTTTTTCAATCTATTCAGCCACTATTGTGTGTTTTTTTACTACTTTTGTACGGTTACAAGAAGAATAAATAAATAAACACATAGTGCAATGGCCGACAATAAACTTTCAGAGAATAACATATCAACACAGGTAGAAACCATTGAAAAGGTTGCTTATTCTTCCTATCATAATTTTCCTTCTAAAGGTATTTTTCTTTTTATAAAGGCAGTTAAGGACGATAAAACCGTTGTTTTAAAAACCTTAAAAGCAGAGTACCGCGATCGTATTGCATTGCGTAATGCTTTAAAAAAGGAGTTTAAAACTTGTATGAACCTTAGCCATCCCAACGTTGTTCGATACAATCGGCTTGTAGAAACCGATGAATATGGTATTTGCATTGAACTAGAATATGTTGAGGGAATGACCCTAAAGTCGTACTTATTGGAAGGACATATTGACGATGATAAGATAGCGCTTGTTAACCAAATAGCCTCTGCTTTGCAGTATGTGCATAGCCAAGGCGTTATCCATCGTAACCTTAACACATCGAACATCATCATTGCTACACAGGGAAATATAGCCAAAATCACCGATTTTGGTGTCCTAACAGTTGAAGAACTCAAGCCTAGTTCTGATGCTATGCGCTTTATCGCTCCTGAACTAAAGGATGAGACGATGTCTGCCGATGCTTCTGCCGATATTTATTCTCTAGGAACAATTATGAAGTCAATGGGCTTAACACTTGCATATAGCGAGCATATTAAGCGTTGTTGTGCCTTTAAGCGTAGCGAGCGTTACACGGATATAGATGAATTTCTTGCCGATTTCAACAATGAAAAATCATCTATTTCTATGCCTAAGATTAGCGTAGGGATAATAAAAATTCTTGGAATAGCTATCGTCTTTGTTGGAATTATTGCGGCTATCTTCCTTTTTAAGGACACCATTGCCAACCAGTTTGGTAAGCTAAATCCTTCCGCACTCTTTACGAGCGATGAAGGGCAAGCTACAGCCGACACAGCTAAAGTTGAGGAAATAGCCAAAGACTCTGTTGCGGTAGACGCTGCACCAGCTGTTGGAAAATTGGCTTTTTTAAATACTATGAAGCCTGCCTTATACAAGGACTTAGACGGTATTTTCGCTAAATTCGAAGGAAAAGCTATGGATATTACTACTAAAACCAAGCTCAACGCACGCATCAAAGCCTATTATAAGGGACTGATTGCTGCCAACGATACGCTTAATAATGAGCAACGTTTAGCGCTTGACAATGTTTTTGGCGAATATGTGAAAGCTAAGAAAGCTGCACTGAAATAATGCTAAATACCCCATAATACACATTTAGTGCCTTACCTATATCCCTATTTTGGGGAATAGTTAAGGCACAAATTGTTTCTAAACAGTCCTTCTTTATCACTTGTTTTCTATATTTATAACATCTTAATAATGAGCATTATACACCCTAACTGCGACAAAACAAGGAAATTTATTACAGCACATCTCACCGATGATATTCGCACACTTGCCCTCAAGGCTAGCAGCAACAAAGATATTGATCTTCCCTTTGCGCTCAACCAAATTTCTGGGTGGCAAAAGGCACGTACCAAACTCCCTTCATGGGCAGCTACTGAAGGGCTTATTTATCCTCCACATCTTTCTATGGAACAATGCTCTAGTGAGTCTACAGCCCTCTATAAAGCTCGCCTTGCCCAGCGACTTATGAGCAGTTTCTCTAACTCCTTACCTCCACAAGCCACCTCTCTCATTGATCTAACAGGTGGTTTCGGTGTCGATTTTTCCTTTATGGCACGTGCTTTTGATAAGGCAGTATATGTTGAACAGCAAGAAAAACTATGCCTCGTTGCCCAAAATAACTTCCCTTTGTTCGGTTACGAGCATACCGATATTCAAATCGTGAATGGCGACGGCATTAGTTATCTTCATCAAACTGAAGCTGCCACTATTATCTTTCTTGATCCTGCTCGCCGTGATGATTGTGGTGGTAAAACTGTTTTTATCGCTGATTGCACCCCTGATGTGCTTTCTGTTGAGGCTGAATTGCTCTCAAAATCACAATACCTTGTCCTTAAACTTTCGCCTATGCTCGACTGGCATAAAGCGGTGGACGATCTCAACCAGCTAGGCAATGTGGTGCGCGAGGTGCATATCCTTTCTGTAAAAAACGAGTGTAAAGAACTCCTCCTTGTGCTACAAGCCGAAGAAAAAGCTAATTTCTCAAACACAGAAAACTCTCCTCTAAGGCTCTTTTGTGTGAATGATGACCAATTAGTTAGTTTTCCTTTCCGTGCGTCTCAAACGGCAAATATACGCGTTTTCATCGATGATTTAGCCCCCGATATGTATCTTTACGAGCCTAATGCCTCTTTGATGAAAGCAGGATGTTTCGGTGTTATTACGCAGCAATACCCCGTTTCTGCCCTTGCTCCAAACTCCCATCTCTTTATTTCCACCAAGGAAATTGCTGATTTCCCTGGACGTTCGTTCCAAATTTCTGCCATTTCATCGATGAATAAAAAGGAATTGAAGCGCATTTTAGCTGATATTACTCAGGCAAACATTGCCGTTCGTAACTTCCCTCTCTCTGTTGCCAATCTTCGTAAACGCTTAAAGCTACGTGACGGTGGTACCTGTTATCTCTTTGCTACTACCTTGCAGAATGGCGAACATACCTTATTGCGATGTGTAAAAATAGGCAATAAATAGCAATAGCTTACCTTTAAGAAGGTAAAATATTACCGTTTATACATTAAAAGATAACCTATTGTATATCAATATGTTATCTTTTGAATTGAAAAATAATTTATTTTTAATCTGTTTTTAATTTAATTTTGTATCAAAAATAATTTATTTTTTAACACAAAAGATCATCAATAGCATAAAGAAAGGTACTCTTTCATCAAAGTGAAGAGCACCTTTTGCTATTTTATAGCTTATTTTTGGTTTACTTACTACAGCTAAAGTTAGTGGTGAGCAAGGCTTTGAATATCGCGTAAGGTAACATTTCCCATGAGGTTAATGATAGCAACTTCACCTTTCTCTATGCTTAGCAGCGAGTATTCGTGTTTGCCATTGCCGTATTTTTTCTCATAAATAGTAACCTGTTCCCCATTATCTTTTACCTTCATAGCTACATTATACTTTTGGGTTTTATAGATCGTTTGAGCTGTTCGGATAATACTTGGAATGAGAGAAGAGCGTTCACACGACAAGATACGTAAGTAGTCGAGGCGTGAAGCTATCTTGCTAATATCCTTATCGCCCACTTTTACATCACCCATTAGCTGCATCATAGAGCGTGAGATATAAACGGTGGTAACTTTATCAGCATCATCATACCGATCGAATAGGGCTTTTTGCCCATACGATAACGCACTTATGAGGGTAAATAGTAGTAATAATATCGTTTTTTTCATTGCTATTCGGTTTTATTTTCGTTGTTTAATTGTGTTGCTTCTAGTCCCTTGTTAATGCTTTGGGCAAACTTCTTGAGTGCCCACCGAGTCTTTGCATACGCATCTTTAGGGTGTCGATAAGTGTCTTGAGGATTGTTGATCACTTCGCCATATTGCAGTTCTTCTTTTTGCTGTTGTTGCTGATAAATGCCTATTCCTATTACAAAGAGCAAGGTCATAGATGCTGCTACCCCCACTATCCACCGTAGGTTTACCAGCTTCTGACTCCGTTTTGTAGATAGTTCTAGTCGGTTCCATTGGTTTATTTGTTGTTCCAAACGGTGTTCTAAGTCGTTCGGAGTCGTTGTTTTTGACCTGACAAGACCCTCAAACATTACCCGCTCGAATGCTAATTCGGGTGCAATGTCCTTGCTGCTGAAGTAGTCCTTCAGCACGCGCTCTTCTGCTTCTGTAGTTTTACCCTCGTAGAAGCGATCGAGTAGTAGTCTTATTTCGTCTGTTGTTTTCATTTTAATTCTCAATTTTTCAATCCGCTATTCTCAATTTTCAATTTTCAATTCTCAATTAAAAGTTGTCTCACTCGCTTTCTAGCCCTACTCAGAATAGAGCGAATATTTACTTCAGAAAGTTCCATTTCATCGCTTATTTCAGCGTAAGAACGATCTTCTATATCCCTCATTATCATTACTTTGCCTTGCGGATCAGGCAGATTTGAGATGAGTTGCAGTAGGCGTTTGTATTGATCGGAGGCATCTATCGTGCGTGGTAAGTCGGTTTCTGTGGATAAAGGATAGTCTTCCACAGGTTTTTGGCTCATTGCCTTTTTGTTAGACCGCAGTTGATCCATAAAAATATGGCGTAAAACTCCCACGCTATACGTTAGTACATACTCCACCTTATCTAGGCTATTGCGCTTTGTCCATAGCCTTAGATAGGTTTCTTGCACTAAGTCTTCTGCTCGTTGTACATCGTGTGTTAAGCGAAAAGCAATGTTGTACAACTGGTTAGAGCAGGGCAAGAAGAGCTGTTTAAACTGCGTTACGTCCATCCTATTTCTACTTTTTCGGCTTTGTGTTGATATTGCCTTTGCCAGCAATGTCTACTAGTTTGTTTACCATCTCAGGGGTTATGTTACACTTGATGATTACCATGCTACATTCTTTTGGTTCTGCATCGAGTACTACAACTTCCTTTACGCGGTCGTCTTTCATTTTTAGCATAATGAGCGTGCGTTCGCGTTCGCCACGTGCGCTTATGAGTTCGTGGTAACCTGTGGAGTTCAGCGTTTCGGCTTTCTTTAAGAAGTTTTTTCGTACATCATCGTTACACTCTTCTAAGTTCATTATTCTGATAGAGTGAATATGATTGAGTATCATACGTGTCTCGGTATCCATATCCCCGATAAGCCTTGTTCCTGCAACCACTAATCGTGGTATAAAGACATTTTCTACACCTTTAATATTCTTAAAAGCACGGTAAAGGCTGTGTGCCGATTGCGCCCAACTTGCTTGACAAGCGAGCGCAATAAGTATAGATAAGATAGCTTTCTTCATAGATGTGTAGGGGTTTTTCTTATTCTGTCAATTTCTTTAAAGCCTCTGGAGTGATGCTACCATCTATGCAAACAAGGCTACATTCATCTTTCTCAACAGCAATGATGAGTACGCTCTTAACGATATTATCCACTGTTTTTACTAAGATATGTGCCTTTTCATCGCCATCGTTAGCCTTTACAACGTCCTCATATCCATCTGTTTTTAATCTTTTTACAGCTTTCAAAAACTTATTTTTAACGGCTGGAGTAATCTTTCCAATACTTAATACTTGTAGCTGATCAATGTTTTCAGCTATATCCTTGTCGATCTGAATGTTGTCAGTATTAATTCCTAACTTCATCAAATTCTTAGGAATATTGACTACGCTAACATTCTTTTCGTTTTTGAATTGCTCAATTACTTGGCTTACTGTTTGTGCTTGTGCAGCACCAACGCAAGCTATAAAAACTGCTACTGTAAGAAGAAACTTTTTCATATTCATTTTAGTTTGATAGATTAATATTTTGTTAGTTCTTATTAGTATAGTCGCAAAATAAATATTTTTGTGGCAGAAAAACGAAAAAAATATTGGTAAAGGGTAAAAAATATCTCTACGAGTGGGTATCGTTTTATAACGGGATACCCACTCGTAGAGATAAAGCTAGCCATATTTCTATGGAAAATTAAAGGTCGAAGAGGTTGGGTTGCATAGGGTTGGCTGCTTGATAATTGCGCCCTAGGTGGTCGTAAGCCAATTGGGTAGCAACACGCCCGCGAGGTGTTCGCTTAATAAATCCTTCCATAATGAGGAAAGGCTCATACACTTCTTCCACCGTACCACTGTCTTCTCCTATGGCAGTAGCAATGGTCGAAACGCCCACTGGGCCACCTCTAAACTTATCAATGATAGTCAGTAGTATTTTATTGTCGATTTCATCGAGACCGTATTGGTCTATGTTGAGTGCTTGGAGCGACATAGTTGCTATCTCTGGTGTGATGGTTCCGTTACCTTTCACTTGTGCAAAGTCGCGCACACGGCGAAGCAATGAGTTACAAATACGTGGTGTTCCACGAGAACGGAGGGCTATTTCTGCAGCCGCTTCGTCTATAATAGGCACTTTCAGTAGTGCTGCTGAGCGTTTGATAATGCGCTGAATAGTTGCGGTATCATAATACTCTAGGTGCATGTTAATACCGAAACGCGCACGCAATGGAGCTGTTAGCAGACCGCTACGGGTGGTAGCTCCTACTAGGGTGAATGGGTTAAGATCTATCTGAATGCTGCGTGCCGATGGTCCTTTATCTATCATAATATCAATGCGATAATCTTCCATAGCTGAGTAAAGGTATTCCTCTACAACGGGCGATAATCGGTGGATCTCGTCAATAAAAAGAACATCGTTAGGCTCAAGACTTGTTAGGATGCCAGCCAAATCGCCCGGCTTGTCAAGCACAGGGCCTGAGGTTATTTTGAAACCCACGCCCAATTCGTTGGCAATAATATTGCTAAGGGTGGTTTTTCCAAGTCCGGGAGGACCGTGAAGGAGGGTATGGTCGAGTGGTTCACCTCTGTATTTAGCAGCCTCAACAAACACGTTAAGATTTTCAACGACCTTTGCTTGACCGCTGAAATCATCAAATTTTAATGGGCGAAGGGCGTTCTCAAAGTCCTTTTCTGCCGATTGTAATCGTTCTTCTCTTATATCAAAATCTTCAGACATCTTTATTCTTCTATGCTGTTTATCTTATGCAAAGATAATACAAATGAGTATAATACAAGCTTGCTTGAGTATTATCGAGTGCAATTTATCTTATGCAAAGATAAAATAAACGTTGTGATTGAGGAAATCGTTAATCGTCTTTTTGTTTATAGCTAAATACCGAGATAAAGATAAAAGGTTTATTCCTCTTATATTAAATAGTAAATGAAATTAAAATGATATATACAAAATCACGTGCAAATATGGAAATAATTATCTAATTTTGCATACAATTATACAACGTTTTAAAAGACATTAGCCGTGAGTATTAGTAAGAAACAATTGTATCGAGAGATTATTGATTACGTAATGATTGCCGTAGGTATGGTATCATACGCAATCGGGTGGACTATTTTCTTGTTGCCAAACAACATAGGAAACGGTGGTGTGGCAGGTCTTGCATCTATTATTTATTGGGGTACAGGCACACCTATTACGGTAACATACTTTGGTATGAACGTAATTTTGTTGGCGATCGCACTCAAAGTTTTGGGTTGGCGTTTCTGTGTTCGTACGGTGTATGGTGTGATAACGCTTACTGTTGCAGTGGGTGTGATGCGTACAGCTTTCCCAAATCCTATGATCTTACACTCTCAGCCGTTTATGGTAACCATTATAGGTGGTATCTTTTGCGGTCTTGGTGTAGGTTTTGGACTAGCTTATAACGGAAGCTCTGGTGGATCGGATATTGTTGCTGCTGTGGTGAACAAATATCGTGACATATCGCTAGGGCGTGTTATTTTGCTTTGCGACATCATTATTGTATCGCTTAGCTACTTTGTTCTGCACAGTTGGGAGCAAGTAATTTATGGTTATGTAACGCTGTTTACGATCTCGTTTGTTGTCGATCAGGTAGTGAACGTAGGACGTCAGTCGGTGCAATTCCTCATCATTTCCGAGCGCTATGAAGAAATTTGCGAAGCAATTATCGGTGGTACTCATCCAAGAGGTTGTACACTTCTTGATGCACAAGGTTACTACACAGGTCATGAAACAAAGATTATCCTTACCGTAGCGCGTAAGCGTGAGGCACCTATGTTGTATCGTTTGATCGATGAAATAGACCCTAATGCCTTCATAACACTGAATCGTGTAAGTGGTGTTTATGGTAATGGCTTTGATCGTCTAAAGGTAAAACGCAAAAAACAAGGTGCTAGAATGCAGGGATTAGCTGCGCCTATAGCCAAAGAAGAGAACTTAATGGAGGTTTAAACCTTCATTAAGTGATAACTGAAAAATCTAAAATACTAATAGTCGAAGTATGTTAAGACTACTACTACAATTATGGTGGACACAGAAAAAACGTACCTTTGATTGGAAGAAACTAGGCATTTTGGTCTATTTCTTCCTATGTTTTATGGCAGTGATAGGTGCTTTTCTTTGGGGATTTGGTACCAATTTCTCCCAAATTTTACACGAAAGAGCATTACAAAGTATCGTTGTTCCTCTAGCAATGAGTGTTATTCCCATTTGTCTTATGTCTATGTTTATGATGAAAATAGAGGAAAATGGTATGGACAATGCCATCAAGTCGCGACCTTTTACGAAACTTACTTGGGGGAAGTTTATTATTGTTTCAAATATAATAGATTATTGGACAGCTTTCCCACCCATATTAATAACACTCATAGCATGCTTTATAATGCCCTTTGGTTATGCTTTGTTAGCCTTTGTCCTAGCATATATTATAAGTACTACAGTGGCTCTTTTTGTTACAAGTGTGCGCCTTTCTAATAGTTATCTTTTAACAACAGCTACATGGGTGGGTTTTGTTTGTTTCTTAATGTTTATCACTCCTGTAGTTATTGTTGGGATTTCATTCTTTTCTCCGATAGTTTCAGCCTTTGTGGTGATACTCTTTGTGTTGCTATATGCGGGTAGTATCTTTGTTTTTATCTATAATCTTAATACCTATGATGAGCAAAAAAAGACAACGATACGTGGCGGAAAAGAAGGAAAGGTAGGTATATTTACGATGGAATGGGCGGCTTTATGGCGTACAAAACGTTTTAAGAAGCCGATAATCTTATTGTTATTAATATTCACAGGAGAAGCTTATTTCATGGGAAATATAAGTGGATCTGATGAATATTGGACGAATAAGATGAACTATTATATGTTCTTCCTCTTTATTATCTCCTATGCTCCAATTATATTAGGGCAGTTTATGCTAGGTGTTGAGGCAAATTTCATCGATGGACTCCTTACCAAACCATACGCACTTGAGGATCATTTGATTGATAAATACCACTTTTTTATATGCTTAAATTGTATTTCAGCTATGTTATTAGTGCCGGGTGTGTTCTTTAAATTATGGGGAATAGACCTTATTATCACCTCTGTTATCTACAGTTTTGCGCTCGATTTGCTATTGTTCTTTACTTGTTTAAAGTCGAGTAGAGTAGATCTTTTCTCAAGCGGATTCTTCAATTACCAAGGAGCTAATATGGGTTTTAACGTGTTTGGATTGCTACCTTTATTCCTACTAGCCATCTATGTCACGCTTTTAATCTTGTTTCCGTCTGTTTATTTAGCAGAGGCAATCCTTTGTGTAGTGGGCATTATAGCCTTTGCTCTTCATAAGAAGGTTATAAAAATGATAGCTAATAAGTTTAAAGCAAAGAAGTATGAACGCTTAGAAAAGCTAAGACAATAAGGTAATGAACAATTAAAGCATGGAATAAACTATGGATATTCAATTTTCAAACCTCAAAAAACAATACGGTGATACTACTGTACTAGATATAGAAAACTTAACAATCAATCAGGGAGAACTTGTAGGCTTAGTAGGTAATAACGGTGCTGGTAAGACTACTTTAATGCGTCTTATGCTCGACTTAATAGAGAAAACAGATGGTGATGTTCTCATTGGTGGAGCCAATGTCTGTGAGACAGAACAGTGGAAAGAGTGGGTTGGCTCGTTCATTGATGGTAGTTTTCTTATCGAATTCTACAGTCCAGAGGAGTATTTCAACTTCATTGCTAAGGCTTATCATATCTCTGAAGCCGATCTTCAACAACGTTTAGCCGAGTTTTCTGCTATTGATGGTGGCGAAATATTGGGTACTAATAAGCTGATAAAGGATTTTTCACAAGGTAATAAACAAAAGATAGGTATTATAGGCGCTATGATTGTTACGCCCAAAGTGCTAATCTTAGACGAACCTTTCAACTATCTTGACCCTTCTTCACAGATCTTTGTGGCTAAGAAGATCCAACAAATTTGTAGCGAACAAGGTACAACCGTCCTCATTTCTAGCCATAATATTCAGTTTGTTTCTGATATTTGTTCTCGCATCTTGTTACTTGAAAAGGGTAAAGTAATCAAAGATATTAAGCCAAACGATGGCGATAACGTTGCCGAAATCAATGCTTATTTCGAGCAACAGTAGAGATTTTTGATGCAGATAAATAAAAAAATAGGAGCGGTATGACACATCAACCTGCTCCTATTTTTTTACTTTTACGTTCAATAAAAGTGTGTTTTACTTTCAGCAAAAGTGCCTTTTACGTTCAATAAAAGTGTGTTTTACACTCTCATGTATAGCTCATCGTCCTATTACTTCCAATGCTTTTTTCACGATATTACTCTGCTCATTCCATACTCGGAAGTACTCACTCATATCCCAAAGATCACGAGCTATGAGCGCTTTAAGCTGTAGTTTCATGTATTTTTGTGTGTTCTGAAGCTCTTTCTCGTCCTTTGCTTCTAGCTTTTGCTTCTTCCCTTCGGCAAAGATCTGGTCGATAAGCGATTGAGGTATCATATAGTTTTTATCGAAAACTTCAAACGATTTGTATTGCGACTTTAGCTGTTTACGGTTTTGATCGGCATATTTCAAATAAGCATCCATCACAATATTCTTAGCTATTAGTTGTCGATGCAAACGCGTATATTGCATAGTATCAAGCGGAACAAACACATCTGGCATGATACCCCCACCCCCATACACAATGCGTTTCTGTACCTTTGTATAGTACTTCTGCGACTTATCAAAATGGATACTATCAGCGTTTGTCAACTCTCCGTGCTTCAATCGGTTCTCAAGATCCATATCATAATCGTCTTGATCTCCTTTTTTGTAAGGTTTCTGAATACATCTACCACTAGGTGAATAATAGTGAGCTACGGTGAGACGGATCATACTTCCATCGGGCAAATCGATAGGACGTTGCACTAATCCCTTACCAAAGGTGCGGCGACCAATCACCATTCCGCGATCATTATCTTGTATAGCACCGCTCACAATCTCGCTTGCTGAGGCTGTAAACTCATTCACAAGCACATACACTTTGACATCTTTTAGTTTGCCACGACCGTTCGCACGAAACTCCTGACGCTTGATACTGCGCCCCTCTGTATAAACGATCATATCACCATATTGTAAGAACTCATTAGCAATCTGTACGGCTGCTTGCAGGTATCCACCGCCATTATCTTGCAAGTCGATGATCAGTTGCTTCATACCCTTGTGCTGAAGCGAGTCAACAGCAGTCATAAACTCGTTGTAAGTCTTAGCACCAAAACTACCCCAGCGGATATATCCCACTTCAGGGCGAATCATATATGCCGCATCTAACGTGTGTACAGGGATCTTTGCACGCGTAACAACAAACTGCAAACGGTTCTTCACTCCACGGCGTACAATAGTGAGTTTCACCTTCGATCCCTTGCGTCCGCGAAGCTTTTTCATGATGTCTATTCTGTCCATCTTTACCCCAGCAATCGTTGAATCGTTAACCGCTACAATGCGATCGCCAGCCATAATGCCCACTTTCTCCGATGGTCCATTCACTACAGGCTGAATAACCACCAAAGTATCACTCATCATGTTAAACTGAACACCAACACCCTCAAAGTCGCCCTCTAAAGGTTCGTTCATGGCTTTGGTTTCCTTTGCATTCGAATAAGTTGAGTGAGGATCTAGCTCTTTGAGCATTCCTCGAATGGCATCCTCTGCTAGCTTTTGTTCGTTTACAGAGTCAACGTAAAACGAGTTAATAGCCATTTCCGCCATTTGTAACTTGCGAAGTGGAGAGTTGCTACTAAAGTTAAACTTCAGTTGCGCACTTGCTAGCGATGGCAACAACGCTAGTACGGCAGCCAATACTAATATTTTTTTTCTCATAATGGTTCTTTCTATGGTTATGATGGTAGGCGGTTAATAAGCGATATTCTCGTCAACGATGTCTTCCTCCACCACCAGATTATCAATGATAAAGTTTTGGCGTTCCATCGTATTCTTGCCCATGTAGTACTCCAAGAGCTTCTGTACCTGATCATTTTTGTGTAAGGTTACTTGTTCAAGGCGCATGTCTGGACCGATGAAATGGGCAAATTCGTCGGGCGAGATCTCGCCTAGTCCCTTAAAACGTGTAATCTCTGGTTCTGGTCCTAATGCCGAAATCGCCTCTAATCTTTCCTCTTCCGAGTAGCAATAACGCGTGATAAAGTCGCTTTTCTTTTCTCCTTTTGCCTTATTCTTATCAGCTTCCGCAATCACTTTCTTATTCTTTATCTTCGTTCTACGATTGCGCACGCGGAATAGAGGTGTTTGCAATACATATACGTGTCCTTTCTTAATCAGTTCGGGAAAGAACTGTAAGAAGAAGGTAATAATGAGCAATCGAATGTGCATACCATCTACATCGGCATCGGTAGCTACAATCACCTTGTTGTAACGCAGACTATCTAAGCCCTCTTCTATGTCTAAAGCAGCTTGCAGAAGATTAAATTCCTCATTTTCATATACCACCTTTTTTGTCAGTCCAAACGAGTTTAGCGGTTTACCACGAAGCGAGAATACTGCTTGCGTATTCACATCACGGCTTTTGGTAATTGATCCACTTGCCGAGTCGCCCTCTGTAATAAAGATAGCACTTTCCTCCTTTCTGTCATTCTTCACATCACTATAGTGGATACGGCAGTCGCGCAACTTTCGGTTATGGAGATTTGCTTTCTTCGCTCTTTCTCGTGCTAGCTTTGTTACTCCAGCCATAGCTTTGCGCTCTCTTTCCGTTTCTTTGATCTTATTTTCTAGTATATCCGAGCAGTCTTCCTTATGAATATGAAGGTAGTTGTCTACATTTAGTTTAATAAAATCGCCCACATACTTATTTATCGTGTCGCCATCTGGTGCCATTTGTGTGCTTCCTAGCTTCACTTTCGTTTGCGATTCGAAAATAGGCTCCTCCACATTTACAGCGATTGCAGCTACTAGCCCGTTGCGAATATCACCGTATTCGTATTTACCAAAGTACTCCTTAATGGTTTTTGCAATATGCTCTTTAAACGCCGTTTGATGCGTTCCTCCCTGCGTGGTATGCTGTCCATTTACGAAGGAATAATATTCTTCGCCATACTGATTGGTATGTGTAAACGCTATCTCTATGTCTTCCCCTTTCATGTGAACAATGGGATATAGCGGATCCACCGTCATATTATCGGTTAGCAAATCTTTCAAACCATGACGGCTTAAGATACGGCGACCATTGTACATAATAGTCAGTCCCGTGTTCAAATACGTGTAATTGCGGAGCATTGTCTCCACTATATCATCGTGGAACTGATAGTTTTTAAATAGCGTGTTGTCGGGCTCGAAATAGATAAAAGTACCGTTTTCATCGGTCGATTTCGATGTTTTGTCGTCCTTTAGTTCGCCTTTTTCAAACCATAGATGGCGCACCTTTCCCTCACGAAAACTCTTTACTTCAAACTTTGCGCTCAAAGCGTTTACCGCTTTCACACCCACGCCGTTCAGTCCTACGCTTTTCTTAAAAGCTTTCGAGTCGTATTTACCACCAGTATTCAGCATCGACACTGCTTCTACTAGCTTTCCTTGTGGAATACCTCTACCATAATCGCGTACCGATACCCGAAGGTTTTCCTCTATATCTATCTCTATTCTGTTGCCAGCCTCCATCTTAAACTCGTCTATAGAGTTGTCGATAACCTCCTTGAGCAAAACATAAATACCATCTTCTGGCAATTTTCCATCACCTAAGCGCCCTATGTACATACCCGGGCGTGTACGCACATGCTCCATATCCGATAAGTGTCGGATATTATCATCGGTGTATTGCACTTTGCTTTTAGCTTCTTCAGCCATATTTTTTTCCTTCTTATCCTTATTTAGTAACTACAAAAAGCCTCCCTATGGGGGAGGTTTTTGGGTGATTTTACTGTATGCTCTTCTTCCAGCAGCGACGTCGCTTGTGAATTTCAGGATTTAGTGGTCCCCATTGGCTTTGTACCCCTTCGTTGGTTTCCATTTCTACCTGACTCTCGCCCCATTTAAATCCTGCTTTAGCAAAGCGTGGGATAAGGTCGGCAAAGAGCAAAGCGTTAGCCCCTTTTGAGCGATATTCTGGTAAGAACCCTACCAAAAGACAATCGACCCCCTCTGTTTTATTAAACTTAATGGCTCTTAGCAGATGCCACCACCCAAAGGGATATAACCGTCCGCGATGGCATTTTTGCAAGGCGCGGCTCAGCGATGGTATTGTGATACCCATACCAGCAATAGCGTCATTCTTGTTTCCATCCAAAATAACGGTGATGAAATCGAGGTTCGCCAATGGGAAATACATCTGCACATACTGATCAATTTGGCGATCGGTAAGCTGTGAGAACCCATAAAGGTCTTTGTAAGTCTCGTTTACAATCTCAAAGAGTTTGCGACCATATCCACCCTCAAACACATCTTTCTTGGTGAGTTTCTTCACCTTGAGGTTGTATCTGCGTTGTATCATGTTTGCAATCTTTGCATATTTCTCGGGTATTTCTTGTGGAACAACAAGAAACTGTTCTATATAGTCATTGTCCTTTTCCCAGCCTCCTAGCTGCTCTAAGTGCTTAGGATAATACTCATAGTTATAAATAGTGACCATTGTTCCAAGCTTATCGAAGCCCCACGTGAGCATACCTTCAGGATCCATATCGGTAAAGCCTAGCGGTCCAACAATCTGTTCCATGCCCCTGCTGCGGCCGAAATCTCCCACAGCTTTTAGCAAAGCCTCCGATACTTCTATATCGTCCACAAAGTCGATCCAGCCAAAACGCACATTTTTTGTTTGCCACTTCTCGTTTGCTTTATTATTGATAATAGCAGCTACACGCCCTACGAGTTTTCCCGCTTTATAAGCCAAATAGTATTCTGCCTCACAAAAATCGAAAGCAGCATTCTTATCCTTAGATAGCGTGTTCATATCATCGCTAAACAAGTTAGGCACATCATAAGGGCAGCCTTCGTAAAGGTCGTAGTGGAAGTCGATGAAAGTCTTTAAATCTTTCTTCGTCTCAACCTTTTTAATTTGTACTAATGACATCTGTTTATGTTATGTTTTATATTTCGTTTTTAAGTATGCAAAAATAGCAATTAATAAGCAGAATGCCAAATAACTATCTATTTTTGTATAGAGTAAGCTATTGAAGTTACACACATTAGAGGCTGTGTGCAGCTCTTTTCTGCATAGCCCAATACTACCCTTTTAGCTGTCAAAGATAAAGTTTCATCAAGTAAAAGATAAGCTTTTGTGATGCAAAAGGTTATCTTTTATATTGAAAAACAATTTATTTTTATTGTGTTTTTAATTTATTTTTATTGCAAAAATAGGTTATTTTTCATATCAAAAGATAATCTATTGTTAGTCAATAGGTTATCATTAACGTCTCGGAAGGTTATCTTTTACTAGAAAAGCGGTGATGTATTACCTTATGATATAACTTATTTCGTCTACAGAACGCAATCGTTTGCATAGTATTTGCGCTTGATTTATATCATTTTGCTCTCTATGTTAAGCCGCAAAGCAGTAATTTTATGCCGCTAAATTAAAGTTATATTACAAGAACTATTGTGTGGTGTCAGTTTATAATCCTATCAGTATGTTCTTTATGATGATACAACCTACGTATAGAAAATCTATTAATTACAACTATATGAAAATTCGTAATTTTATCTATTTTGCAATGGCAGCAGCATTGTTGTCATCTTGTTCTAAAGCAAGCGATTTGGGTGGTTCTTCTACAGAACCCACCCCGCCTACCCCTGTTCCTACTGTTCCAACTCCTTCTGAAGGGTGGCTTGACAATTATAGTGGGGTAATGCTTCAAGGCTTCTCTTGGGATTCTTACGAAGATACCAAGTGGACTAACCTAACGAGTCAGGCAGACGAATTATCGAAGTATTTCAGTCTTATTTGGGTTCCACAAAGCGGTAATTGTAAGACAGACCATAAAAATATGGGCTATATGCCTGTATATTATTTCGATCAAAATTCTAGTTTTGGTACAGAAGCAGAACTTCGTGCTATGATCAAGACCTTTAAGGATAAGGGTACGGGGATTGTAGCCGATGTGGTGGTTAATCATAGAAACGTAGAAGGTAACAATGGTTCTTGGGTAGATTTCCCTGCTGAAAAATATAATAATGTTACTTATCAAATGCACGCTACTGATATTACTCGTAATGATGATAACGGGAAGACGGCAGCACAAGGTTATAAGCTCAGTGACAAAGATGATGAAGGTACTGACTGGGATGGTTGTCGCGACCTTGACCACAATAGCGAAAATGTACGAAATGTTATCAAAGCATACGTGAAATACCTAAAAGACGACCTTGGTTATACTGGTTTCCGCTATGATATGGTAAAGGGTTTTCATGGAAGCCACATTGCCGAATATAACGATGCTGTTGGTATTCAGTATTCTGTAGGTGAATATTGGGATAATAATGATGCTATAAAGAATTGGATTAACACCACCTACAAGAAGAGTGCAGCCTTCGACTTCCGTTTTAGATACAATGTTAGTGAGGCAGCTCAAAGTGGTGATTGGCGCAAGTTGAATAGTCAAGATAACCTGATACACGATGCCAACTATCGTCGTTATGCAGTAACATTTATTGAAAATCACGATATGCAAGATCGTGGTAATGCTGAAGGGTATAAGAAAGACCCTATTACCAACGATATTGCAGCAGCAAATGCCTATCTATTGGCTATGCCGGGTACCCCTTGCGTGTTCCTTCCTCACTGGAAAGCCTATAAGAACGAAATAAAAGCAATGATAGATGCTCGCAAGATAGCAGGTATTACCAACACCTCTAGCTATGAAGTGATCACTTCTGAAGCCAACTTGTTTAGAGCAAAGATAAAGGGTATGTATGGAAATCTTATTGTCTGTGTGGGATCAAAAGCAGGTGCTACCTCGGCAGAGAATGGATATACCAATATCCTCAGTGGTAATCACTATGCTTACCTTTTAGAGACAAAGGGTGCTTACAGCGATAAAACTATCCTGTTTAGCAAAGTAGATGGAAGTTATTATAATCGTGTAGATGTTACCGTAACTGCTACCGCTGCCGCAAATGGTGGTAAGCTCGTTTATACTTTAGACGGTAAGCAGCCAACAGTAAACGCTACTGCTGTGCCTGCTAATGGTGTTATTACGATTGATAAAAGCGCAACATTGACAGTGGCTCTTGTACAGAATGGAGCTATTACTAGCGTTGTGAGCCATAAGTACACGATTAATACCTTTGTGGCATATACAGCTAAAATATATTTTAAGAAGCCTGCCGATTGGAATAACGTATATATTTGGGCTTGGGATGCTAACGATTCTAAGTTGCTAGGTGTAGAGTGGCCGGGTAAACCAATGAATGTAATGACGATTAATGGTGAAACATGGTATAGCTATGATTTCCCAGTGAGCATAGGAGGATACACCTTTAACGTAATCTTTAATCAAGGACCGGGTTCGTCGGTACAAACAGTAGATATTACAGGGCTAAGTAAAGACACTTATTACGAGCTTGGTACAAAAGCTGGCGATGGTAAATATAATGTAAGTGATGTTACTTCTAAACATTAAAAGTTAGGTTCTTATACACACAAATATAATAAAGGACATTTGAAAGGCTATATCTTTCAAATGTCCTTTATTCATCGAATGGGGCTTAGTGCGCAGCATTACTAGTTTCTTTTTTGTTGGCTTTTCTTCGCTCTATGGCTGCTTCTAACACGCGCTTTTTCTCCATTTCCTCAGTGTAAGCTCGCTCTATCGCATCCTTACCATCGAGCTTTTTAAAGATTTCCCTATTTTGTCGCGTATGCTCTCGGTCGCGGTTTAGACGCTTATCGAACATAGTTGCAAAATCAAACCCACCACCAATATTTGGTAGGTACCCATAATCTTTCATATCTCTTTTAGGCATACTCCTTGATAAACTATCGGCATTGATCCTATATCTGCCTATAACTACTACCTCGTTGAGGCTATGTTTGCTTGGGAAAAGAAACACGGTATCGCACAAAACTTCTGCTCGTTTTAGCTTTTCGGGTAAATAGCCTTTCGCACTAAAGTGAGCCATTTTAAACGAATCGGGTAGGGATATTGTACCTAAATAAATGGTTTTGCCAATCAGTTTGCCGTCCACCCGCACTTCAACATCACGCACAGGAAATCTACTAACGGCATCGCACACCAATATCTTTTGTGCTTTTGCTATAAAAGGCAAGGCAAATAGTAGCAATAAGAGAAATTGCTTTGCTAGTTTTATAATGTATTTGGGCATAAACAAGATGAAAAAATAAAGTTATATAGCGTGTTGTTTGCAAATATAAAAGAAATATACAATACACGATATAACAGAAAGAAAAGATAGGAATGTTTAGGATTTCGGTCGTAAAAGCAGTGGGATTTGTTACTAAAATCCAACGAGTTGAAATGCAATATAAAAGAAAAGAGCTAGCAGGAAAGGGGTTGTCTGTCCCTGCTAGCTCTTTGTTTTAAAGTAAAACCTATTATGTGCGTAATACTCTCATGGCATTGATCACTGCTAATACCATTACACCTACATCGGCAAAGACTGCTAATCCCATAGAGGCTAAGCCAAAAGTGGCAAGGATAAGGACGGCTATCTTTATGCTAATGGCAAAGATAGCGTTTTGCTTAGCTATGTTAATAGTGTGGCGCGAGATGCGAATGGCTTCGGAAATTTTCGAGAGTTGGTCGTCCATAAGTACTACATCAGCCGCTTCTATAGCTGCATCACTACCCAAACCACCCATTGCTATGCCCACATCGGCACGTGCAAGTACAGGTGCATCGTTGATACCATCGCCCACAAAAGCTAAGGTTTCATCGGTAGGTTTGGTAGCAATAAGTCGCTCCACATGGCTCACTTTGTCGGCAGGTAGTAGCTCGGCATGATAGCTATCTATGCCCGTTGCTAGTGCCACTTGGGCTGCAACGCTCTCTTTATCGCCCGTCAGCATCACCGTTTTAGCAATGCCTAAAC
The DNA here is from genome assembly GCF_000262545.1 of Prevotella bivia DSM 20514. Classification (GTDB taxonomy): domain Bacteria; phylum Bacteroidota; class Bacteroidia; order Bacteroidales; family Bacteroidaceae; genus Prevotella; species Prevotella bivia. The sequence goes on from NZ_JH660660.1 coordinate 860,029, forward strand.
GCTTCAATTTCTTAATAACAGCAGGAATATCCAACTTTAATTTGTCGGCAATCACTATATGCCCTGCATACGATCCGTTGATAGCTACATGGATGATAGTGTCTGTTTCTTGGTGAGAACAGTGATTACAAGGAGGAATAGTGATACCCTGTTGTTGCATCATTCGCTCATTGCCTACGCTCACTTGTCGACCATTTACAGTGGCTGTGATACCATTTCCCGCTAGTTCTTGCACGTTTTCTATGATACAATTGTCGGCTTCATGTGCGTATGCTTGTCGTAAAGCGAGGGCTATAGGGTGTGTAGAAAAACGTTCAACGTGGGCAGCAAGATGGAGCAACTCATGCTCATCTATCTGCTCAGGGTGTATGGCTGTTACCTCAAAAGAGCCGTGAGTAAGGGTGCCCGTCTTATCAAAAACGATGGTATGGAGCTTTGAAAGCGCATCCATATAGTTGCCACCCTTTATCAATATACCCTTATGAGAAGCACCACCGATGCCCGCAAAGAAGGTCAACGGAATAGAGATCACCAAGGCACAAGGGCAGCTAACGACTAAGAAAGTTAAGGCACGATAGAGCCAAACGGCAAAGGCTTCGCTATAAGCGGGATAAAAGAAGGGAGGAATAAATGCCAAAACGAGGGCAAGTAGCACAACAATAGGGGTATAGATGTGGGCGAAACGATGAATAAACGACTCACTTTTCGACTTGTTATCGCTAGCATTTTCTACCAAATTAAGAATCTTACTAGCGGTAGATTCGCTAAAAACTTTCGATACTTTTACCCTCAATACTCCTGAAATATTCACACAACCAGAGATCACTTCATCATCTTTGGCTACATTGCGAGGCATACTCTCACCTGTCAGTGCTACTGTGTTGAGGCTCGAATTGCCTTCCAAGACAACACCATCTAATGGCACTTTTTCGCCTGGTTTTACCACGATCACATCGCCAATATTGATAGTTTCGGGTGAAACCCTTTCGATGTTTCCGCCTTTTTCTAAGTAGGCTGCATCAGGGCGAATATCCATTAACGCTGCAATTGAGTCGCGAGCACGATCTTCTGCATAATCTTCAAAGAGTTCTCCTATCTGGAAAAATAGCATCACAAATACTGCTTCCATAAATTGTGCTTCGGCTTGAGGTAAGAAACCAATGCCTAATGCACCGATCGTAGCTATTGCCATGAGTAAATCTTCATCGAAAGGATCACGCTCAATGATGCCCTCTACAGCCTCGCCAAGTATGTCGTAACTTATTAAGAGGTAGGGAACTAGGTAAACTAAAAGCAGTTGCCACATAGGTAAAACCGTGTTTTCCTCTATGAGCCACGCCCCGAGAAGCAACACGACTGTTAAGATGATACGTACTAATTTTTTCTTCATAACGTGTTATTATCTATTTATTATTTTGTTTTTTGCTCTGTTACTCTGTCTTTTCTTTACTGTGTTATTTTGTCTTATGAATGCAAAGATAGCTACTATGTTTTACAACCTAGTTGCAAAATGCTTTTGCGCTGTATGAGCAATATATGCTTTTTTTGTTATCTTTGCACTTATGAAGATAGGAAATATAGACTTAGGCGAACGTCCATTGTTTCTTGCACCGATGGAAGATGTAACCGATATTGGCTTTCGTAAAATGTGCAAACGCTATGGAGCTGCTATGGTTTACACCGAATTTGTATCGGCAGATGCCATTATTCGCAGTATAAAATCGACACTATCGAAGATGGTTATCGACGATGAAGAGCGTCCAACGGGTATTCAGATATATGGTAATAATGTAGAATCAATGGTGGAAGCTGCCAAAATAGTGGAGGAAGCAAAGCCCGATGTGATAGATATTAACTTTGGATGCCCTGTTAAGAAGGTGGCTGGTAAGGGTGCTGGCTCTGGTATGTTGAAGAATATTCCATTGCTTTTAGACATTACTCGCGAGGTGGTGAAGGCTGTAAACGTACCTGTTACAGTAAAGACACGACTAGGGTGGGACGAGAACAACCTCGTTATTACCGAACTAGCCGAGCAGATACAAGACTGTGGAGCAAAGGCGTTAACCATTCATGGGCGCACTAGGGCACAGATGTACACGGGTAATGCCGACTGGACACTGATAGGAGAGGTGAAAAAGAACCCACGTATTCATATACCTATCATAGGCAATGGCGATATTACTAGCGTGAAAGATGCTTATGAACATTTTGATAAATATGGGGTAGATGCGGTAATGATAGGTCGTGCTACGTTTGGTTGTCCATGGCTTTTTAGTAAGGAGCAAGATGCGCTTACGCTTGACGACAAGGTGGATGTACTAGAAGAAATGCTGCGCATCAATGTGGAACGTATTGACGAATATCGTGGTATTCTACATACACGCCGACATTTAGCCTCATCGCCTATCTTCAAAGGTGTACCCGATTTTAAACAAATGCGTATTGCAATGCTTCGTTGTACTAAGATGAATGAACTGCTAACAATGCTCGAAGAGATACGAGGATTTCTAAAAGAGAAAGCAGAACAAGGAGAGATTTAAACAAAAAAGCTTGCCACATTGGCAAGCTTTTTTGTTTAGATACGTTCTTGTTTTAATGCTTTTCCATCGAGACTGAACACGGTAAACGTGCCATCTTCGTAGGTCATAAAGGTGGGTTCGTTACCACCTTTGGGAAAAGTAATCGACCCCGTATTGCCAACTAATACCCCATTTTGCTTAGATAACTCCCAAAGATGCGTATGTCCGTAGACGATTGCATCAATGCCAGCTTGTGGAAGATGCTCCTTATTATAAATATGTCCGTGCGTAAGGAATAGTTTTTTACCATTATCAACAAGCATAGTATAGTCGGAAAGTATAGGGAAATGGAGTAGCATTTGGTCTACTTCTGCGTCGCAATTACCACGAATAGCAATGATGTCCCTTGCTCGTTTGTTCAATGCCTCTACGATACTAGGTGCATTAATGCCATCGGGAATGGTGTTACGTGGACCATAATTGAGAATATCTCCTAAGATACAGAGCATATCACAGTGATTGTTATCATAAAAACGGAGCACCTTCTCGAGTGTGGGAAGGCAACCATGTATATCTGAAACCAATAGGTATTTCATAAAAATATTGATGTTTTGGGTGTGAATTATTATATACAAAGTTCGTGTAAACGAGTGCAATTCAAGCTTGCTTGTTCATTGCCGAGTGCAGCCGAACTTATACAAAGTTCGTGCAAACGAGCGCAATTCAAGCTTGCTTGTTCATTGCCGAGTGCAGCCGAGCTTATACAAAGTTCGTGCAAACGAGTGCAATTCAAGCTTGCTTGTTTATTGCCGAGTGCAGCCGAACTTATACAAAGTTACTATTTCTCCCCTAATTAGATGCACAATCATGAAATAAATATGCTTAAAAGTTTGTGTATTGATATGAAAAATATCTATATTTGCAATATACACTAACCGCTTAAAGCCTATGGAAGTACGCGATGTTTTCGAGTTAAGGAAGCAGGGTAAGACAGAAGAAGCTTATGCTGCCATTCTCCCTATGTATGCTGTCCATAAAGGAAAGTACACCACCCTTGCCATGTTTTGGGTGGGAGTGGATATGATGAAACTTCGTTTTAAGCAGCGAAACCTAGAGGAAGCATATAAAATATTTCAGAGTTTAGTGCGTGTTTATCCTACAATGGAAGATAAAGAACTGTCAGGTCAAGCCGTATTGCTACGTGCTGCCATCTTTGTTTATGATCATCATCCCACGTTTTCAATGTTAAACTTCATTCAAGAGTGGGGTATTGAGAAGCTGATAGAGGAAGATTGGAAGATGGAACGTGCCGAAAATCATCCTATACCATCGTTAGGAATGCGTATTGTAAGCAGAGTTTTCAAGGAATTAGAACTTCATCCGAGTGTGGAAAAGGCATTACAAGCTGCTAATATCTTAGCTATTGCTTTGAAATATGCGCCTTATAACATGAATAATCAGCGTTATAAAGCGATTATTTACAGCATAATGGGGAAGAAAGATAAGGCGATTAATATTTATAGACACCTTATAAAGTATCATCACCAAGCCTATCTTTATCAAGAATTAGCCAATCTTATTGATGAAGAAAAGATAAAGATTGCCTTACTTTGTCGTGCCTTGTTGGCTCAAAAGGATGATAAATTTAAGCAACGTATTCGCTTTACATTGGCTAATTTGTTCTTCCGTTATTATAAGAGTAGGGCGAAATACGAACTAGATAAGTGTTTGGATGTTCGTAAAAAGCTAGGTTTTGCCATTACGTGGGAAATGCAAAACCTTGCAGCTTCTTTACAAGATATTACGCCATCGACCGATATTGACCAAAAGAGCTTTTATCGACAAATGGAGAATTATGTAAAGATGAAGGTGGAAATTTAGAAGCTAAACAGTGCTTATAGCGTATACAAATGGTATACTCCACCAGCTAACATCTTTACAACTCCTTTCATTTCTAAGCCAAAAAGTATGCCTGTGAGGGTAGAGATAGATACTCCCGACTGTATCGAAAGTAGATTTACTTGGAGGTCATTCTGCTTGGTTAGGGCTGCAACAACGCACTCTTCCTCTTGTGTTAGGTTCGGAAAGAGTGTACGCTCAATCCCTTTTTGATGCGCTTCTTCTAGTTTTATAGTGTCGTCCCAACCCATTGCTTTCACAAAGTCGTAGGCATTGGTGATAAGACTAGCACCATTGTCTCGGATAAGGTTGTTACATCCTTCGCTAAACTCTGCTCCAACGCTACCCGGAAAGGCGAAAACATCACGGTGATAGCTTCTTGCTATGCTGCAAGTAATGAGCCCTCCGCCTTTAGAAGCCGACTCAATGAGAATAGTTGCATCACTACATCCTGCCACAATCCTATTCCTTTGTACAAAGTTGTGTGCCTTTGGCTGTGTGGCTGACATATATTCAGTGAGCAATCCGCCATGGTTCGTCATCTCAGTAGCGGTTGAACGATGAGCAGTGGGATAGATCATATCAAGTCCATGGGCTAAAACACCAATGGTTTCGAGATGATTTGCAAGTGCAAAACGATGTGCATTGATATCTACTCCATACGCTAGTCCACTGTAAATTGCCACGTGTGGACATAGATCCTTTAGCTCTCTTACGAACGACAGGATAAGATCTTTACCGTAGTTGGTGCAATGGCGAGTACCAATAATATTGATACTGCGCCTTGTGTTCAGACTTGCCGAACCCTTATAGTATAGTGCTAACGGCGCATCAGGACATTCTTTCAATCGCTGTGGATAGTCAGCATCGTTGAAAGTAAGTACTTTTATACCCTTTTTATCGATGAATTCGGCTTCTTTCTCCACTCTTTCTCGTATCATATCTATATCACCTAATGCTTCTATAAGGTATTTTGAAGCATCAGGAAACAAGCTTTTAATATCGCTTCGGTGGTCGATGATCTCCGAAGCACTTTCTGCTTTTTGATAGATAGTTAAGAGTTCTGCTGGGCGAAATTGTGCCAAGCGAGAAAGAATCATCGTATTTAGCGTTTCTGTTGATAGCATATATCTATAAGGTAAGATATTATTAAGTGCTTATTTTAGCACCTTTGAGAAAGCTTTGTCGTAGTCTTCGCTCCAGCCTAATTTGCCATTAATGAGCGTTACAAGATCTACATCGGCATGAAAACATAGTGTTTCATCGCTTGCTCTGTAAAGATCGTGGTTGAAAACCCAGCGTAATCCCTTCTTCTGAAGTCCCATACGAGAGATAAATTCATCATCACAGCGAAGTGGAACCTTATACGATAAGCTCATTCTAGCTACTACAGGATCAACACCTTTGTCGTGAAGATCGGAGAAGCTAACACCTAACCAGCGCAAAAAGCGATGACGTGTGTGTTCCGTATAGTGAAGATAGTTAGCATTGTTTACGATACCTTGGATGTCGCATTCATAGTCGCGCACTTCCATTCTAGTCTCAAAAATATAGTTGTTCTCTTTCATTCTTAATTTTGTTAAAGGGTTATTATTATAAAAGGATATAGCAAATAATAGGTGTTTATAGGTTTGATATACCAATTTTACCTTACCTTTAGGTATTCATAACCTATCCTACACCGCAAGCAATCTTTACAATCGCAGTATTCTTTCTTCAGTTGTATGAGTGCTTGGGCATCTCCTGCCGTCTCTATTTGTAAACCAACCTCGCGCCACATACGAACAATATGGTTGTCTTCTGCTTTCAATTGTTCAAGGAGTGAGAAGGCTTTATCCACCAAATATTCATCACTTTTGTAGCGTCCGTAAGCAAAAAGCATAGGTACTACTGTATTTATGATGATCAAATCAATGGAATGAGCAGAGAGATGCTTCTTGTTCTCTGTACTTTCGGCACCGAATAGATAGTGGGTTTGCCAATATTGGCTCACTTCTGTTTGTAATTTTTTCCGCAAATCCTTAATCGTTTCACACTCTATTATGCTCGATAAGCTAGCTTTTTGCATAAAATATAATTGTGAAAGCTGCGCTATTCGGATGTGAGGAAAGTTCTGTGGGCGCAAGCGAAGAAACTTCCATTGTGTGAAATGTATAGGCTCTACACCAAACTTGTGCGACAAAAAAAGGAATTCTTTGCACAACCTTTTATAATAAGGGTGCTGAATGGCTTCCTCTCGGTAACGTTCTGGAATAGAGAGTGGATTTAACAAACCTGCCATCCCTAAGAAAAACGCTTCTACTTGTACTAAGTTATCACGGTGGTGGGCTATCGTTTTTTGTAAAGAGAACTGCTTTGCCCATAGTTCAAAGACCTCACCATTAATGCCAAAGCCATAGTTTCGTGCTAAAGTAGCAAAGTAAGCCTCTTCCCACGAACCATTAAAGTGCTTAACACGTTGTAGGATTGCTTCCGTCTTTTGTTCTAAACGCTCGGTTTGTAAAGCGCTCATCCATGAGTGAACCATTAGTTTTGATAGTTTTGGAACTATCTTATAACAAGGTGGATAGTTATCTCCTTTGATCAGTTCTTGATAGTTTTTCTGCACTTCGGCAGGCACAGAGAGCTGAAGTTGAGGTGGAGTTTCGCCAGCTTCAGTACATACCTCACCATCTATCACGCCAGCTACATGTAGGATAACGTTATTATACCTGCTGTCTAGCTGATGTTTATGTATAAACCAGTCGGACGATCGATCATGAATTTCTACGTTTCCCACCCATAATGTGTTACCTATCTGAATTTTAGCATTAAAGAAATCGGGTCCTGCATTGGTGTTATGCAGCCCCGTATCTATTACTTCTACTCGCTGTCCGCTCGTCGTTTCTAAGCCAACAAGCGGGAAAAGCTTATGTTTCCACACATAATGGAGTAACTGTTCCATGCGTTTATAGTAAGTTTTAGGTACCGACAAAAATACGAAAAACTATCCACAATTACCGCCAAATATGATAAATTTATTTTTACTTAATGCGTGTCCACACAGTATTACGTCCTAGAAGCGAGAAGCCAATAAAGCCTCTTACCGTAAGATCACCATTACTTTTCATGGTAATTTTACAGCTATAAGTCTTACCATTTTCAGGATCATAAATCTTACCGTTTTCCCATACGTTCTTTCCCGAATAAGTAAACCCATACACAATACTCTTTCCTACCAATGGTTTGGTGCGTTCTGCCGCCTTAGGGTTATGCGTGTCAAGCTTGCCTTGAGTTTTTGTCCAAACGAGTTTGCCAACATATTTGTTCCCACTTTTTGTGATAGCTACTTTAGCATTCTTATTTTCAGTGAGATAAGTACCTATGATCTTATCAGCTTCTGTGTGTTGAGCCAATACATTAAGTACACTACATAGCACTAGACAAATAGATAATAAACACTTTTTCATTTCTTTGTTTTATTTAAATTGATTAATAATTGAGTGCTTAAAAAGCGCATACAAAGATAGTTTTTATATTTTGTTTATATCCCATTTGTTGTATTTATTGTTCCAAAATACCATAAATATATGTAAAAAGGTTGCTACTATTCAATCTATTTGTGTGTTTTTTTACCTTAAAATATTTGCTCTTTTACCCTATATTTACTTGATTTTCAACCATCATAATAGTTTACTTCCAATTAAAATTAGTGAATTGTTTTTGTGTTATGTAGCAAACTACTTACCTTTGTACATCAATAAATAAACGAAATAATATGAAGATAGCACTTATAGGTTACGGAAAAATGGGACACATGATTGAGCAAATAGCGCGCGATCGTGGACATGAAATAGTGAGTATTATTGATATTGATAACATAGCCGACTTCGATTCGCCTGCTTTTGCATCTGCCGATGTGGCTATAGAGTTTACCAATCCTACTGCTGCTTACGACAATTACCTACGTGCTTTTGCACATAATGTAAAGGTAGTGAGTGGCTCTACGGGCTGGATGAATGAACATAAAACTGAGGTGGAGCGCCTTTGCAAAGAAGAAGGCAAGACCCTTTTTTGGGCTAGCAACTTCTCTATTGGTGTGGCTATCTTCTCGGCTGTCAATCGCTATTTAGCTAAAATCATGAATGGTTTCCCACAGTATGATGTCGAAATGGAGGAAGTGCATCACGTTCATAAGCTTGATGCACCATCAGGAACAGCCATTACCTTGGCAGAAGAAATCATTGATAACCTCGATCGTAAGGATAAATGGGTGAAGGGTGCGCAACACTTAGCCGATGGAACAGTGGAAGAAAGCCAAGAAATAGGTGATAACGAACTACCTATTGCCTCCATTCGCACCGATGAAGTGCCGGGTATTCACACCATTACTTACAACTCGGAAGCCGACCAAATTACTATTACCCACGATGCACATAGCCGTCAAGGCTTCGCCCTAGGAGCTGTGCTTGCTGCTGAATACACCAAAGATCACGAAGGCTTGCTCACTACAAGCGACTTGTTTAAGTTTTAACCCCCTTACTATTGTAGCATAAGTTTTGAAAAAAGTGTGCATACATTTTTCAAGAAATATGAATATTTTTTTCTAAGAGTACGAACAAATTTTTCTGAAAACGAAATAGAATAAACGCATGATTGATAAAGAAAAAGCCAAACTTGACCCAAGAAAACAATGGGCAAAATTTATTTGTGTTACTGTCCTTTACTTGCTGTTCCTTTTTTGGGTAGGCTCATGGTGGGGCTTAATCCTATTACCTTTTATCTATGATATTTACATATCTAAGAAGATAAAATGGCAATGGTGGAAAGAAGCAGAGGGCCCTGTACGCTTCATTATGGGCTGGGTAGATGCCTTAGTATTCGCTTTGGTAGCAGTATATTTTATCAATTTGTTCTTCTTTCAGAACTATGTTATCCCTTCTTCCTCATTGGAAAAGTCGCTCCTCACGGGCGATTACCTCTTCGTGTCTAAGGCTAGCTATGGTCCTCGTATCCCAGAGACACCGCTAACAATGCCGCTTACGCAGCATACTTTGCCTATTTTCAATTGTAAGAGCTATGTGGAATGGCCTCATTGGGACTATCGGCGTGTGAAAGGTTTGGGCAAAGTTGAGTTGAACGATATTGTCGTGTTCAATTATCCAGCAGGCGATACCATTATGACCAATCCTAATTATGCTGCACAAGATTATTATCAAAGTGCCTATACCTTAGGCGAAAGCCTATTGGCACAGCAAAAACCCAATATCAATCTTGCAACGATGACGCTTCAGCAGCAACGTTCTTTCTTCTCACAAGCTTATAATATGGGTAGAAGCTATATTCTTGCCAATGCTAATATATATGGGGTACTCGACTCTCGCCCTACCGATCGTCGAGAAAACTATGTAAAACGTTGTGTTGGTTTGCCTGGTCAGACTCTTCAAATTAAGAACAGAATAGTATATCTTAATGGTAAAGCAAACAAGGAACCAGAAAATGTTCAGTATACTTACTTCGTGAAGTGGAAGGGAATTACTAGTGCCGACCTAGCCAATGATGCTAATGCCGACTTCCGTAAAGAGAATGGTATTAGCAATGAGGATGTAGAAAGTCTTGCACGTTTGCATGGTTATGATGTGCAGGATGGTCTTGTTTTAAACACTAGTGTATTACAGCAGTTTGACGGATACTTACCACTTACCAAGCGTGCTATTGATGCTCTAAAGTCGAAAGGGTGGTTAGCAGCGATTCGCCCTGTAACCGACAAGGACGTATATAGCGGTCCAAACTATCCTCTCAATGCCTATACCAATTGGACAAGAGATAATTATGGCCCTATTTGGATCCCTCAAAAGGGTAAGAGCATCACACTTACTTTGGCTAATCTCCCTGTCTATGAGCGTTGTATCAAGGTATATGAAAAGAACAATCTGCAGGTGAAAGGAGATAAAATCTTCATAAATGGTAAGCAAACCAATAGCTATACATTCAAGTTGGATTACTATTGGATGATGGGAGACAACCGTCATAACTCTGCCGATAGCCGCTATTGGGGCTTTGTTCCTGAAGATCATATTGTAGGGAAGCCTATTTTTATTTGGTGGAGTAGCGACCCTGATCGTAAGGGGTTCGGTGCTATCCGCTGGAGTCGCTTATTTACTTGGGTAGATAACATTAAGTAGGCTTAATACAATTTATTTATATATCTTAGCATAATGGATAAGGTTTTGCTCTCTACCACCTACTTTGGACCTATTCAGTGGTACCAAAAACTCAATCGGTACACAACGGTTGCGATAGAACGGTGGGATAATTTTCAGAAGCAAACCTATCGTAATAGGTGTATAATTCCTACTACGAATGGCGAGCAAGCCTTATCCATTCCTGTTGAAAAGTTTGAAACAACCAAATGTCCTATGACGGATGTGCGCATTAGCGATCATGGCAACTGGCGGCATCTACATTGGAATGCGTTGCAGTCGGCTTATGGCGAGAGTCCTTTCTTCGAGTATTACGAAGACGATATTCGCCCTTTCTTTGAAAAGAAATGGGATTTTCTTTTCGATTTTAATCTTGAGATCACACAAAAAATGTGCGAACTCATCGATATTTCTCCCAATATCACCCTTACCGATGAATTTGTTTTAGAGCCAGCAGAAGATATTCTCGACCTCCGTGAAGCTATTCGCCCTAAACACCCTACACTCGATCCCGACTTTGTTGCTAAGCCCTATTATCAGGTTTATCAGCAAAAGCATGGCTTTAAAGCTAATATGAGTATCCTCGATTTGTTGTTTAACGAGGGCAACGAAGCCGTGTTTTATCTGTAATCTATACCCTTTTCCTATCACTATCTTTCTTTTGTGTTGTTGAGGATAGGTATGTTTTTTTCTAAAATATCATTTTCTTAATTGTAAACGATAACCTTTTTAATTGCAAAAGGTAATCTGTTGTAAATCAATATGTTATGTTTTGCGATGAAAAATAATTTATTTTTATAGTAAAAATAAATTAAAAACAAATGAAAAATAATTTATTTTTCAGATCAAAAGGTGGTAGATTACAATAAAAAAGGTAACCTTTCGTTGTTTGAAAGATTACCTATGACTATTTAAGCGCTTATCTATTATACTTTAAACGCTTATTTCTTATTTTTCTTCTGCTGCTAGCTGGCGGAGCAAAGCAAGGGCTTTATTCTCGTTGTCTTCCATGATTTCACGCTCGCCAGGCCCCTTATCGTTGATGCCACATAGGTGGAGAATGCCGTGAATGATAACACGTTCTAGCTCGTCCTCATAGGTTTTATGGAAGAGTTCGGCATTGGTGCGAACAGTATCGAGCGAAATTACGAGGTCGCCACTGATGGTATCGTCCTCATCATAGTCGAAGGTGATGATGTCGGTATAATAGTCGTGTCCAAGATACTCGTTGTTTACCTCAAGAATTTTTTCATCATCTACAAACATATAGCCTATATCTCCAGTTTTAAAACCATGACTTTTAGCCACTGCTTTTATCCACTTTGATATTAGTCTTTTCTTTATTTTAGGCATTTTAACGCCTTCTGCACTATATGTTATCATATTTGTTTTGTTTTTATTTCTAGTTGGTTTTTGTCGTTGAAATCGTTGTTTTTTCCTATTTTTTTAGGGTGTAGCCCTTTGGTAGAAAGCGGGAAACATCCTCTCCAAAGTGGACTAGCTCTCTTACTAGGCTCGAACTTATGCTCGCAAGTTCTGGTTCGGTGAAGAGGAAAAGCGTTTCTATGCCTCCTATCTGCTGATTGATGTCGGCTTGTTCGCGCTCGTATTCAAAATCTTTGATACTGCGCACGCCTTTTATAAAGTATTGGGCATGCTCACGATGGGCTAAGCTGACGGTGAGATCGCTGTATGCTTTAACCTCAATTTTTGGCTCGTTAGCATAGAGTAGGGCTATTTTTTTCACCTTTTCATCGGTATTTAGCATCAAATTTTTGCGCTCGTTAATTCCCACACCTATCACTATTTTGTCGAACAAAGGCAGGGCACGCCTCACTATTGATGCATGTCCTATGGTAAAAGGATCGAAGCTACCAGCAAAAATACCTATTTTCATACCGTTTATGTTTTATGCAAATGTACTGTAAAAAGGAGAGATAAGCAAGAGAATTGAGCTTTGAACGTTGAAAATTAATAATTTCCGTCCTCCCATTTATTCCTTATAGCCTTAGAATACTTCTTTTAATTCTCTACGCTCAACGCTCAATTCCCATCTCTCAACTCTCAACTCTCAACTCTCAACGCTCAATTTATTTATAGATTAGCGTTGTGAGATTGCTAGCAGGAAATAGCTCTCGTGCTACAGCTTGTATCTCTTCTGCGGTAATCTTGTCAATGTCTTGGTACAGCTTTTGAATATCTTTTAACCAGCCATAGTGGAGGAAAGACTTTCCAAAGTCGAGCGCATAGCTCTCACGGTTATCAGCCGCAATGCCTATTTGTCCCTTTATTTGTCGCTTCGCCTTAGCGAGTTCTTCTTGGGTTAATGGTGTATTCATCACCTTATCCAGCTCTTTACGGATTAAAGTGAGACAAGTTTCTACATCGTCAGGATCGCAACCGAAGTAGATATTCCATAAGCCAGCACGTTCATAGGTCGACATAGTACTTTCAACGGTATATACAAGCCCATGTTTTTCGCGTAAACTAAGGTTGAGACGCGCCGACATACCCGGACCTCCAAGAATGTTATTGAGCAGATAGAGTGGCATGCGGCGTTTGTCGTACACATCATAAGCATGGGTACCCACCACAACATGAGCCTGATGTGTATCCTTATTCACCACAATGGGTGTTGTAGCAATGACTTCATAGTGTGGAGTTTGCATCAATGATTTTGCATTTTTGCGCGGTTTCATCGCTGGTGTATATTGCTGCAGAAGCTCAACGAGTTTGTCGAAGTTGATATTTCCTGAAGCATAAAATACTGCATTGTCAGGGCGATAATGCTTTGTGGTGAAGCGAAGGGCATCGGCAGTGGTGAAGCTTCTTACTGTTTCAGCCTTACCAAGAATGTTATGTCCTAGTGGGTGATGACGGAATACAATGTTTTCAAAGTCGTCGAAAATGAGTTCAGATGGCGAATCATTATACGACTCAATTTCATCGCAAATCACTTCCACCTCCTTATTGATTTCTGCTTGAGGATAAGTGCTATGAAAAACAATATCGCTGAGCAAGTCGACAGCCATTTCTATGTGTTCGTTAAGAATGGCAGAGTAATACACTGTTTCGCTCTTCGTTGTAAAAGCGTTGAGATCTCCTCCTACATCTTCTAAAAAATTAATGATGTCGAGCGATTTTCTTTGCTTTGTACCTTTAAACGTTACGTGTTCGCAGAAGTGGGCAATACCCTCTTCTAGTTCGGTTTCATCGGCTGTGCCAGCATTTATTTCATAGCCACAATATACCACATCGGCATCTGAAGGCAGGTGAATAATGCGTAATCCGTTATCTAGCGTTGCTGTATTATACTTATTCATTATGTGCAAAATTAGGAAAAAAGAATTAAAATGCTTTGAGTTTCACTTGAATTACAGTAATTTTGCATTGTAATTTAAAGTATTGATATAGCACGCTTTGTTGGTGTTATGAGATAGAAAACTCAGAAAACAAAAGGCTAATAATAAATACTCAAAACTTAATATATATGAAAAAAATAGCTGATAAGGTATACTATGTTGGTGTAAACGACCGTCACAAAATCCTGTTTGAGGGCGTTTGGCCGCTTCCATACGGTGTAAGTTACAACTCATATTTGATTGTAGACAAGGAAAAAGTTTGCTTAATTGACACGGTAGAGGCTGACTTCTTTATGCAATTCCTAGAGAATTTGCATGAAGTGCTTGGCGATCGTCCTATTGATTATGTAGTAATCAACCACATGGAGCCTGATCATTCTAGCTCATTGAAATTGCTAAAGAAGTATTATCCTAACGTTCAGCTTGTAGGAAATAAGAAAACCTTTGGTATGTTAGCAGGCTTCTATGGTATTGAGGATGATACTTATGAGGTGAAAGATGGTGATACTATTGAGCTAGGCAACTATACATTGAAGTTCTATCTTACCCCAATGGTACACTGGCCAGAGACGATGGTAACCTCATGTGTAGGAACTAAAAGCTTCCTATTTACGGGCGATGCTTTCGGTGCTTTTGGTGCATTGAATGGTGCTATCGTTGATGATGATATGGATACTGAGATGTGGTGGGAAGAGATGACTCGCTATTACTCAAATATTGTAGGTAAGTATGGTATGCAGGTGCAGAATGCTTTGAAGAAGCTTTTAGGTGTGCCTATTGAGTATATTTGTTCAACTCATGGTCCTATTTGGCATAAAGAGGTGGATAGAGTAGTGAAAACTTATGACCGATTATCAAAATATGAAACAGAAAAAGGACTAGTGATTTGTTACGGTTCGATGTATGGTAACACCGAGCAAATGGCTGAACTTATTGCCGAAGGAGCAGCTAAAGCAGGTTTGAAAACGATAAAGGTGCATAACGTTTCACAGATACATCACAGCTATATTATTAAGGATATATTCAAATATCGTGGTCTTATTATGGGGGCACCTACTTATAACGCTGGTATTTTCCATGATATGGAGTCGTTGATGAGTGAGGTTGAAAATAGAGACATTAAGCATCATTACTTTGGTTACTTTGGATCTTTCGGCTGGGCACAGAAAAGTGTGAGCATTCTTGAGGCTTGGGCACAGAAGAATAAGCATTATGAAGTAGTGGGAGAGGGCATTACTATGAAGCTAGGTCTTAATCCTGAAGTAAGAGAGCAATGCTTAAAACTTGGTGAAGCTATGGCGAAACGCTTGTTGGCAGATTAATTCCTTATAGGACGATAGGTATTTATAAGCCTAGATAGTAGTAGATGTAGCAATCCATTTAAGGCTTATTATCTACGACAAAAAACATAAAAAGCAACCTAAAAGAGTGCATAAAAATAAAAGAATTGCAAACTTTTAGGTTGTTCTTTTTTATAGATAGCTAGTGTGCTAATAACCCATACGTGGCTTATCTCTGTGCCATATAGAAGCTTGTGCCTGCTTGTAGGTGTGATAACTGATATACACCAGCAGCATCTACAGTAACATCGGCAGTGTAACCATTGTTTAAGAACGCCTTAACAGTACCATTACCATTAAATTGTAGGATCTTCTTTTCCTGACCTTCTGCATTGATGTACCATGTATTCTCTGCCTTATCATAGGTGAAATAGGTAATCTTTCCTTGTGGATTGGTAATTTGGTAACCATTCTCAAGGTACTTAACGGCATACATTAAGCCATCATCACCCTTGATATTGCGAACTTTTCCAACACGATTAGCTACAGGATTATCGCCAGTCCAGAACTCAATAGAGTTTAATACCAAAGCATCGGCAGCCCCACAGATAGCATAAGCTGGAGAAATTACAAGGAAAATAATTTCATTAAGGAATTTACTCTTTGTGGCAGTCTTGTTCCACTCTGCTAATTTGTTGAATAGTGCGAAAGAGCCTACACATGAACTAGTAACCATAGTACCTGCTAATAGCAAGGTAGCTATCTTTAGATTTTTCATTTTCATAATGATCTATGTTTTTGAATGAATATTATTTGTCCTGAAATATAGCTGTGTTATAAATATTATATCTTCTAAATAAGATTTTAAATTATAGTTTTCAAAAGTAGTTTTTTATGATGAAATAAAGCTGTACGTTTGCGGTATTTAACAAAAAAGCCTTCCTATTAACGAATGAATAGAATATTAGTATATTGATGGATAACGGCTATTTTTATTCACGCTCATGCTAATTTAAATAAGGTTAGATTTTTTATTTGTAAACCTTTGCACAGTTTTACCTCCTACTTTTTCGTATGATAAATGTTCGTTTTCGTATTTTTACCTTATCTTTGTTGAGCCTAGTGTTGTATTCATTAATAACAAAATAATTTTATTATTTTATATCTAAACAAACAAAGTAAAAACTTTATGAAAAAGATTAGTTTGATTTTATCAACGCTTCTCCTTGCTTTGCCATCTATGGTGATGGGACAGACAGTGAAGTCTCCTAATGGAAAGATCGCTGTTACCTTCTCTCTTCAGGGAAATGGTGTGCCTACATACGAGATGACTTACAAGGGAAGAGCAGTTGTAAAGCCATCTCACTTAGGGTTAGAGCTAGTAAAAGACAAACATGCTAGTAAAGGATTTGATGAGACCAATCTTATGGATGGTTTTACAGCAACTAACTCCAAAATATCTACTTTTGATGAAACTTGGAAGCCTGTATGGGGAGAAACATCTACCATCCGTAACAACTATAACGAACTAGAGGTAGATCTTAATCAGAAAGATCAAAACCGTAACATCATTATTCGTTTCCGTGTATACGATTGTGGTATGGGATTGCGTTATGAATTTCCACTCCAAAAGGATCTTAGCTACTTTATTATAAAGGACGAACACACTCAGTTTGCAATGACAGGCGACCATACTGCATTTTGGCTTCCTGGCGATTACGATACCCAAGAGTATGAAACGCAGATCTCTAAGCTGTCTGAAATTCGTGGAAAGATGAAGAGTGCTGTTACTGAGAATGCTTCACAGACACCATTTTCACCTACAGGCGTGCAGACTTCTTTGCAGATGAAGACTGCCGACGGTCTTTACATCAATATTCATGAGGCGGCATTAGTGGATTATCCAGCTATGCACTTGAACCTTGATGATAAAACTTTTGTATTCAATTCATGGCTGACACCAGATGCTAAGGGTAACAAAGGAATGATACAAACTCCTTTTAATACGCCTTGGCGCACAGTAATGGTGAGCGATGATGCGCGTGATATGCTTTCAAATAACATTATTCTCAACTTGAATGAGCCATGTAAACTAGAGGATACAAGCTGGATTCACCCAACAAAATATTGCGGTGTATGGTGGGAAATGATAGCTGGTGGAAAGCCTTGGGCTTATACCGATGAGTTCCCTTCGGTAAAGCTTGGACAGACCGATTTTGCTAATGCAAAGCCTAATGGTCGTCATCCTGCTAATACGGCAAACGTAAAGAAGTATATTGACTTTGCTGCAAAAAATGGACTTCAAGAAGTGTTAGTAGAGGGTTGGAACATTGGTTGGGAAGACTGGTTTGGTCATTGGAAGCGCGATGTATTCGATTTTGTTACTCCTTATCCCGACTTTGATATAAAGGAACTCAACGAATATGCTCATTCCAAGGGGGTAAAACTGATGATGCACCATGAAACTTCTGGTAGTACTATTAATTATGAACGCCACATGGAGGATGCTTATAACCTTATGAATAAGTATGGTTATGATGCTGTAAAGACTGGTTACGTGGGCGATATTTTACCACAAGGCGAGTATCATTATAGCCAATCAATGGTAAACCATTACCTCTATGTCGTTCAGCAAGCAGCTAAACATCATATAATGGTGAATGCTCATGAAGCTGTTCGTCCTACAGGATTGTGTCGTACTTATCCAAACTTGGTAGGAAATGAGAGTGCTCGTGGTACAGAGTTTGAAGCTTTCGGTGGTAGTGAGCCATACCATACTGTTATTTTACCATTTACTCGTTTGCAAGGTGGTCCGATGGATTATACGCCTGGTATCTTAGAAACACAGCTTTCTAAGTGGTGTGATAACACAAGTTATGTTCGTACCACATTGGTAGGTCAGTTGGCTTTGTATTGTACAATGTATAGTCCATTACAAATGGCAGCCGATCTTCCTGAAAATTATGAAAAATATGCTGATGCTTTCCAGTTTATTAAAGATGTAGCAGCCGATTGGGACGATAGCAAATACCTTGAAGCTGAACCAGCACAGTATATCACTGTGGCTCGCAAAGCTAAGGGAACTAACAACTGGTTTATCGGTGGTAAGTGTGATGCTAAAGGACATAAGAGTACCATTAAGCTCGACTTCTTAGACAAAGGACGTAAGTATCAAGCTACGATCTATGCCGATGGCAAGGATGCTAGTTATGATAAGAATCCTTCTTCGTACGTTATTACGAAGAAAACAGTGAAAAAGGGCGATAGGCTTAATCTTATTCAAGCTCCCGGAGGTGGTTTTGCGGTGAGCCTGATAGCACAGTAAGGACAAACAGTTAGATATAAAATAGCCCGACAATCATTATGTTTGTCGGGCTTGTTTTATATTTCTTCTAACCAAGTGGGTAATATGCTTAATGTATTTCGATGAGGCTTTCTTCTATTTCCTCTATACTTTTTACCACCTTAATATACTTTGTGTAATGTCCACGTATCATACCTCGTTTCTGCATATCTTCTAGTAGGTGGATTGCTGCATCCCAAAAACCATTCATATTATAAAGTAACATTGGTTTGTGATGATAGCCTATGGTGTGCGAAGCAGCAACGGTAAAAACCTCATCGAGCGTTCCGATACCGCCGGGTAAGGCTATAAAAACATCGCTTTGCTCCATAATAAGCGCTTTACGATCGGTTAAATCTTCGCAAGGAAAGTGGACATCCACATATTTACTCATTCTACAATCTTCTTCCATAATACGTGGTACCATCGCTATTGTTTGTCCTCCAGCCTCATGAACAGCCTTTCCGATACTTTCCATTAGTCCTGAATTGCCACCGCCATATACAAGGGCGTGTCCTTTGTTTGCCATCCATTTTCCTAGTTCCTCTGTGAGTTTGAAGTAGCTTTTGTCAATGTTATCATTGGCAGAGCAGAATATTCCTATTTTCATATTTCGGTTGTTTCTATTGTTGTTGGTTGTTTTTGTTTTTACAAAGATAGTGCCAGCGAGCGCAATGAAAGCTTGCTTTCAAATTGCCGAGTGCCGCCTATCTTATACAAAGATAGCGCAAATGTTTTAAAATGCCCTCAAAGAATATTTGAAAAATAAAGAAAAAATTATCTATACTAACAGCAATTAAACACAAAAATGTCATCAATTAACTAGTAAAACATAACCTATTGTGTATCAAAAGCTTACGCTTTGCGCTGAAAAATAATTTATTTTTATTCTATTTTTAATTTATTTTCATATTAAAAATAAATTAAAAACGCACTAAAAACATCATCTTTTGCTACATTAAAGGTTATATATTGTGTTTAGAAAGCTTATGTTTTATCTTATTAAAGATAACGTGTTGATAGGAAAAGCGATAGCAAACTACAATATAAAAATCATTACCTCTCATTTCTCTAACTTTCTTTTCTCTATGAATATGACCTATTTAGACACATTTAGTTTGTTATAATCAATTAATTTCCTTACTTTTGTCAAAGAAATAAGTGCAAAATTCTTCTTAGTTTGCATATTTGTCGAAGTAGGCTCTAAGATAAGAACTTAGCACAGCAAAACCTAATTATCCAATTTATTAATATGAGACTAATTATAGAGCAAGACGCAGCAAACCTCGCACGATGGGCAGCCGAGTATGTAATTGAACGTATTAACGCAGCTAGACCAACTGCGGAAAAGCCTTTTAAACTAGGACTCCCTACTGGTTCTTCACCTATAGGTATGTACCAAAACTTGGTGAAAGCTTACAAGGAGGGACGCGTTTCATTTGCCAATGTAATCACCTTTAATATGGACGAGTATGTAGGTTTGCCTGAAGAGCATCCTGAAAGTTATCACTCGTTTATGCGCACCAATCTTTTTAACCATATCGACTGCCCTAAGGAAAATATCCATATCCTTAATGGTAATGCTGAAAACTTAGAGGAAGAGTGTCGCCATTACGAGGAAATGATAGCTGAGGCAGGTGGCATTGACTTGTTTATTGGTGGTATAGGTCCTGACGGTCATATTGCTTTCAACGAACCGGGATCATCATTAGTATCGCGCACGCGTATCAAAACGCTTACGCAAGACACGATTATTGCTAACGCACGCTTCTTTGATAACGACACAACAAAGGTACCAAAGCACGCTTTGACAGTGGGGGTAGGTACGGTAATGGATGCTAAGGAAGTGCTTATCCTTGTTAATGGACACAATAAAGCGCGCGCTTTGCAGGCAGTAGTAGAGGGTGGTGTTACACAGATGTGGACTATCAGTGCGCTTCAGCTCCATCAGCACGCTATCATTGTTTGCGATGAAGCAGCTACCGACGAGCTAAAGGTGGGTACTTATCGCTACTTTAAAGATATAGAAGCAGACAACTTATAAGCGTAAAATAAAAGGCGAGTTCTGATAAAGGTGATTATTAGAATGCGCCTTATTTTTTAAATATAACCTAAGATAACAAGAAAAAAGGATGTGATTATGAGACTTAATCTAAGTGAGAAAATAGTATTAAATAATGTCCCTGAAGATTTTTATCGCCCTAAGACAGCGGTAGATCGTTCGGAGATTACCCGTTTTGAAAAAATATATACCGAGATATATCCTTCTAGTGCCGAAGGAACTCGCTTCTTGGCAGAAAGCATAGCTAGTCAGATTAAGGTAAAGGCAAGCGAAGGTAAGTTTTATGTATTAGCAGCAGGCACAGGTTTGTCGCTAACCCCTGTGTATGAAGAGCTTATTCGTATGCACAAAGAAGAAGGCTTGAGCTTTAAAAATGTGGTAGTGTTTAATGCTTACGAGTATTTTCCTCTTAATGAAAATAGTAATTATAAGAGTATTACTCAGTTGCGTAAAAACTTCCTAGACCATGTTGATGTAGAGGCGCAGAATGTGTTTACCCCCGATGGTACCATTTCGCAAGAGCAGGTACAGGAGGCTTGTCGATTGTACGAACAGCGCATACAGACCTTTGGCGGACTAGATGCAGCCTTGCTCGGTATAGGTCGTAGCGGTAATATTGCTTGTAATGAGCCGGGATCGGGTATAACTTCTACTTCTCGACTTATATTGATCGATGCCCTTTCTCGTCAGGAAATGACAATGAGCTTTGGCTCACAAGAGCCTGTTCCTCCTTGTAGCATCACAATGGGTATTAAGACTATTTTGTCGGCTCGTAAGATATATATTGCTGCATGGGGTGAAGAAAAAGCAGATATTATACAAGAGGTGGTAGAAGGAAAGGTTACCGATAGTATTCCTGCTTCTTTCCTTCAGACTCACGAAAGCGCTTGTGTTGTAACCGATTTGGCGGGTGCCGCTCGTTTAACACGCATCGTACACCCTTGGTTAGTAACTAGTTGTACATGGACAGATAAGCTCACTCGCTCGGCTTTGGTTTGGCTTTGTGGCATTACTAAGAAACCTATTTTGAAGCTTACCAATAAGGATTATAATGAGAATGGTTTGAGCGAGCTATTAGCACTCTATGGCTCGGCTTATAATGCGAATATCAAGATCTTTAATGATCTTCAGCATACAATCACAGGTTGGCCAGGTGGTAAGCCCAATGCAGATGATAGTAATCGTCCTGAGCGTGCTAATCCTTATCCTAAACGTGTGATAGTATTCTCGCCACACCCTGACGATGATGTAATCTCTATGGGAGGAACACTTCGCCGATTGGTACAGCAAGGACACGAGGTACACGTAGCTTACGAAACATCGGGTAATATTGCTGTAGGCGATGAGGAAGTAACGCGTTTTATGCACTTTATCAATGGCTTTAATCAGCTTTTCAATAATGCCGATGATGAGGTAATACGTGGCAAGTATAAGGAAATAAAAGAGTTCTTGGCTAAGAAGAACCCAAATGATATTGATTCGGCTGATGTGCGCACCATTAAGGGCTTAATTCGTCGTTGTGAGGCACGTATGGCATCAAGTTATAACGATATTCCGCTCAAGCGCGTTCACTTTTTAGACTTACCTTTCTATGAGTCGGGCAAAATAGAGAAGCTTCCTATGACGGAAGCCGATGTTAAGATCGTTCAGCAATTGCTACAAGAAGTGCAGCCACATCAAATCTATGTAGCAGGCGATTTGGCTGATCCTCATGGTACACACCGCAAATGTACCAATGCAGTACTTGCCGCACTCGATGAAGAGAAAAAAGCAGGCGCTAAGTGGTTGGACGACTGTCGTGTATGGATGTATCGTGGTGCATGGGCTGAATGGGAAATAGAGAACATTGAAATGTGTGTTCCTATGAGTCCTGAAGAACTTCGTGCAAAGAGAAACTCAATATTAAGACACCAAAGCCAGATGGAGAGTGCGCCATTCTTAGGTAACGATGAACGCCTTTTCTGGCAACGTGCAGAAGACAGAAATCGTGGTACAGCCGAACTTTATGATAAGCTTGGCTTGGCTTGTTATGAAGCTATGGAAGCCTTTGTGCAGTATCATTTATTATAAAATAAAAGGCAATAATCATTTTTAAAATATTATAAAACAGTGTTCTTTTCTTATGAGAAGAATACTGTTTCTTTAGGGAAAAAGTCAATATATGTGTGAATTAGCTTAGATGTTAATGTAAAATAAGTTACCTTTAATTTGTAATTTACATATATAATAGGTATATTTGCACGATTAATTTTTATAGATGGATGTATGAGAAGGTAATTGTGTAGTATTTACCCATTGAGCTTTGCCATTATAGTCCTTCTCAGATGTTGGTCAAAACAATAAGATTTTTTATATTTTAGATGAACGTAATTACGAAAACAATTCAATTGGCTGATGGTAGGACCATCTCAATTGAAACTGGAAAGGTTGCAAAGCAAGCTGATGGTGCAGCCATGTTGCGCATGGGTAACACCGTATTATTGGCTACTGTTTGTGCAGCTAAAGAGGCAGTTCCAGGTACAGATTTCATGCCTTTGCAAGTAGATTATCGTGAGCAGTATTCTGCAGCAGGCCGTTTCCCTGGTGGTTTTACCAAGAGAGAAGGCAAGGCAAATGACGATGAAATCTTAACTTCACGCTTGGTGGATCGTGTTCTTCGTCCACTTTTCCCAGCCGATTATCACACAGAAGTGTATGTACAGGTAATGTTGCTATCTGCTGATGGCATTGATCAGCCTGATGCTTTGGCTGGTTTCGCAGCTTCTGCTGCTCTTGCAGCTTCTGATATTCCTATCGAATATCCTATTTCTGAGGTTCGTGTGGCACGCATTAATGGCGAATATGTCATCAATCCAACCTTCCCACAGATGAAGGAAGCTGATATGGACATCATGGTAGGCGCAACAAAGGATAACATCATGATGGTAGAAGGTGAAATGGATGAGGTTTCAGAGCTAGATCTTATCGGCGCTTTGAAAGCTGCTCACGAGGCAATTAAGCCTATGTGTGAGCTTCAGGAAGAACTTTCTAAGGAATGTGGTACTGATGTTAAGCGTGAATACTGCGATGAAGTAAACGATGAAGAGCTTCGTGAGCAGGTTCGTAAAGAAACATACGATGCTTGTTATGCACAAGCACAAAGCGGTGATAACGACAAGCACCACCGTGAAGAAGTATATGCACAAATTAAGGCAGACTTCGTTGAGAAGTTTGATGCTGCTCATACCGAGCTTACAGCAGACGAGTTAGCAGAGAAACACGAGATGATTGATCGCTATTATGCTGATGTAGAACGCGACACTATGCGTCGTAGCGTTTTGGATACAGGTAAGCGTATGGATGGTCGTGCTACTGATGAGATACGTCATATTTGGTCAGAAGTAGATACTTTGCCAATGCCTCACGGTAGCGCATTGTTCCAACGTGGTGAGACAATGTCGCTTTCTACATGTACTTTAGGTACTAAGATGGACGAGAAGATGGTTGATAATGTGCTTGAAAAGAGCTACCAACGCTTCTTGTTACACTATAATTTCCCACCATTCTCTACAGGTGAAGCTAAGGCACAGCGTGGTGTTGGTCGTCGTGAAATTGGTCACGGACACTTGGCATGGCGTGCTTTGAAGAACCAAATTCCTACAGATTTCCCATACACAGTTCGTTTGGTAAGTCAGATTTTAGAGTCTAACGGTTCTTCATCAATGGCTACTGTATGTGCAGGAACATTGGCATTGCTTGATGCTGGTGTACCTATGAAGAAGCCAGTATCTGGTATTGCAATGGGATTGATTAAGAACCCAGGAGAAGATAAGTATGCTATCCTAAGCGATATCCTTGGTGATGAAGATCACTTAGGTGATATGGACTTTAAGACAACAGGTACTAAGGACGGTATTACAGCTACTCAGATGGATATTAAGTGTGATGGTTTGTCATACGAAATCTTAGAGAAGGCGTTGATGCAAGCTAAGGCTGGACGTGAACATATCCTTGGTAAGATGATGGAAACTATGTCTGAACCACGCGAAGAAATGAAGCCACAAGTTCCAAGAATTGAGCAAATGTTCATTCCTAAGGAATTTATTGGTGC
The DNA here is from genome assembly GCF_000262545.1 of Prevotella bivia DSM 20514. Taxonomy (GTDB): domain Bacteria; phylum Bacteroidota; class Bacteroidia; order Bacteroidales; family Bacteroidaceae; genus Prevotella; species Prevotella bivia. The sequence goes on from NZ_JH660660.1 coordinate 884,766, forward strand.
TATCATCGGTCCTGGTGGTAAGATTATTCAGCAGATGCAGGAAGATACTGGGGCAACTATCACAATCGAAGAGATTGAAAATCAAGGTAAGATCCAAGTTTCAGCACCTAACAAAGAGTCAATAGATGCTGCCTTAGGTAAGATCAAAGCTATCGTAGCTGTTCCTGAAATAGGTGAGATTTATGAAGGAACTGTTCGCTCAATTATGCCTTATGGGTGCTTTGTAGAGATCCTTCCGGGTAAAGATGGCTTGTTGCACATCTCTGAAATCGACTGGAAACGTCTTGAAACTGTTGAAGAAGCAGGTATCAAGGAAGGCGATAAGATCCAAGTTAAGTTGTTAGAAATCGATCAGAAAACTGGTAAATATAAGCTTTCTCGCAAAGTGCTTTTGGAGAAACCAGAGGGCTATGTAGAGCCACAACGTCGTCCTCGCCCAGATCGTGGTGATCGTAACGATCGTCGTCCACGTCGTGATGGCGAGCATAGAGGTGATGATCGTCGTCCACGTCGTGAAGAAAATCAGAATGAAACCAATGATTAATATGCTGCAATAAAGCAGATTAATTATTCTATAAGTTATAGGCTCCTATTGTTAATTATGTACAATAGGAGCTTTTTTGTTATACACTTTTTATTGCATATTCCGTTTTTTTACTTACATTTGTGCCGTTATTAGAGAGTAGATAACTCTTCTATAAAAAGTAAGTATTGTATAATAATTTAAGAAACGTTTTATGAAGAAGGTTTTATTAATGATTGCTGCATGTGCAGCAATGGTGGCTTGTAACAATGGCAAAACAACAGCTAATGCAGGTTCAGCCGACTCTGCTGCTACAGATAGCACTACAGCAATGGCAGATACTACTGTATATGAAGGTATGATCCCAGCAGCCGACTGTGCAGGTATTAAGTATCGCATCGCAATGGCTACCGATTCTACCAATGGTTTTGCAGTAACAGAAAGCTACATGGAGAGTGATACAAAGGCTAAGACAACTGAAAACTTCACTGGTAAGTATGAGATTGTTAACAAGAAGGGAAACAATAGTGATGAGGTTTACTACACATTCGCACTTGGTAAGGATTATAAAGTGAACTTCAAGTTAGTAAACGACTCTACACTTCGTTTTGTAAACAACGAATTTAAAGAGCCAGAAGCAGTAAAAGGTATGAGCTACGACCTAAAGCTAAAGAAATAAATAGAAAGCAAATAGTTATTAACGCTTTTAATAATAATAAGGCTTACCTCTAGGGGGCAAGCCTTTTTTGTTAGCTTACTTTCACTTAATCTGTTACGAATAACCATAAAAAATACGTACTTTTGTTGCAGATTTTTATAATTAGCGACAATTTGTTTTGTTGCAAAAACTAGTATTATGGTTCTCAATTATATTTGGATCGCATTTTTTCTCATAGCTTTTGTCTTTGGTGTCATCGCTCTATTGATGGGTGATGCTACCATTTTTCAGAAGATGGTAGATGCTACTTTCGACTCATCGAAGACTGGTTTTGAGCTTTCTCTTGGCTTAACAGGTGTGTTAGCCTTATGGCTTGGCATTATGAAGATAGGCGAACAGGCTGGTGTGGTGAATGTTTTGGCACGTATACTCAGTCCGTTTTTCTCCAAACTATTCCCCGATATTCCTAAAAATCACCCCGTTATGGGTTCGATCTTTATGAATATTGCTTCGAATATGTTAGGTTTGGATAATGCTGCAACACCTACTGGGCTCAAAGCGATGACCCAAATGCAGGAGCTAAATACTAAAAAAGACACGGCTACCAACCCGATGATCATGTTCTTGGTACTCAATACCTCTGGTCTAACCATTATTCCAACCTCTATTCTTGCTTTTCGCGCTACCTATGGGGCAGCTTCGCCTACCGATGTGTTCATTCCTATATTGTTGGCGACGACCATTGCTACCATTGCGGGGATCATTTTGACAGCAACTTGGCAACGTATCAATCTTCTACAACCCACACTTTTGCTAGGTTTGTTGGGCTTGATAGGCTTTGTTGGACTCGTTATTTGGGGCTTTGGACAGATGGATAAAGACACGATGGCACGTGTAACATCGATCTCTTCTAACCTGATTTTGATGTCTATCATCGTGCTTTTCATTCTTGCAGGACTGATAAAGCGGATTAATGTCTATGATGCTTTCATAGAAGGAGCTAAAGAAGGCTTCCATACAGCAGTGAGAATTATTCCCTATCTTATAGCAATTCTCGTGGCAGTGGGCGTGTTCCGTGCATCGGGTGCTATGGATATGCTCATCAATGGCATCAAACATGGGGTAGAACTATGTGGACTAAATACCGATTTTGTGGGTGCTTTGCCTACAGCTTTAATGAAACCGCTATCAGGAAGTGGAGCTCGCGGTTTGATGGTAGAAGCTATGAAGAACTATGGTGCCGACTCGTTTGTGGGCAGACTCTCATGCATTTTCCAAGGATCTACCGATACTACGTTCTACATTCTTGCCGTTTACTTCGGTAGTGTGAGCATAAAATACACCCGACACGCTGTGGCTTGTGGCTTATTAGCCGACCTCGTTGGTGTCTTTGCAGCAATAGCGGTGTGCTACCTCTTCTTCTAAGACTAACCAATACAAAACGAATCAACACAAAAACAAGATAATGGCAAACTTAAAATCATTGGCAAAAGATACAGCTATTTATGGTGTAAGTAGTATCGTCGGAAGATTTATCAATTATCTTCTAGTACCTCTGTATACCGTAAAAATTAGTGCGGAGAGTGGTGGATATGGTGTTATTACTAATGTATATGCCTACACAGCAGTGCTGCTGGTTATCCTTACATACGGTATGGAAACAACTTTCTTCCGCTATGCCAATAAGGCTGAGGAAGATCCTCGAAAGGTTTATTCCACCACTCTGTCTATGGTAGGGCTATCATCTTTGCTCTTTATAAGTTTGGTATTTATATTTATCAATCCCTTATCAAGCTTCATGGGCTATGCCAATCATCCTTCATACGTTTGGATAATGTTTGTTACGGTGTCTATAGACGCTTTCCAATGTATTCCTTTCGCCTACTTACGCTACCAAAAACGACCCTTAAAGTTTGCGGGATTAAAGCTACTTTTTATCGCACTTAACGTTGCTCTCAACCTTATTTACTATCTTTTCATGGATGGGCATGATGTGGCATACGCTTTTTATATCAACTTAGTATGTACTGGAAGCATGACCCTTTTCTTTTGGAAGGAACTAAAAGATGGTTTCTTCTCTGGGGAAAAGTTGATGGATATGACACTAGTAAAGAAGATGTTGCATTATGCTTGGCCTATCCTTGTGCTAGGTATTGCAGGTATGATGAACCAAAATGCTGGTCCAATCCTCTTTCCAAAACTCTACCAAGCAGCCGATGCGCATAAGCAATTGGGCATCTTTGGAGCTTCTGTAAAGATAGCAATGATCATGTCAATGATTATGCAAGCCTTCCGATATGCCTACGAACCCTTTGTGTTTGGTAAGGCAAAAGATAAAGATAGCAAAGAAACTTATGGACAAGCTATGAAGTATTACATCATCTTCACCCTCCTTGCCTTCTTGGTTGTAATGGGATATATGGATATACTACAAAATATTATAGCCAAAGACTATAGAGAAGGACTTAAGGTTGTACCTGTAGTGATGTTTGGAAGTATACTTACAGGTGTGTTTTTCAACCTTAGTTTTTGGTATAAACTCATTGATAAAACCATTTGGGGAGCCTATCTTTCAGGTATAGGTTGCATCGTTATTATTGGTATAAATGTTATCTTTGTTCCCCGATATGGATATATGGCTTGTGCATGGGCAGGCTTTATGGGAAACGCTGTTGCTGTAATCTTGTCGTATATAGCAGGACAGAAGTATTACCCCATTCGCTATCCGCTAAAGAGCATTTTTGTTTATGTTGTAATAACACTGTTTTTCTTTGCAGGAATAACATGGACAAATGCTCATCTTTCTACCCCTTTAGCCCTTGTTGCTAATACGGTTATTATTCTGTTGTTTGTGGGGCATATTGCTTATCATGATATGCCAAAGGGCTTATTGCAGAAATTAAAACGATAATATAAACAAAACTTTATCCAATAACTTTAATTAAGTTGTATATGAAAAAACTAACTTTACTCGTTGCAGGTTTGTTGTCATTGGGTAGTGTGCATGCTGATGAAGGTATGTGGACACTCTACAATCTGCCACAACCTGTGTTTCAGGCTATGCAAAGCGAAGGCTTTACATTGCCTCAAGATATGCTTTATGGCGCTCCAAACGCTATTAGCAACACTGTTGTTAACTTTTCTGGCTTCTGTTCAGGCGTTGTTGTTTCGCCAGATGGCTTAGTTTTCACCAACCACCACTGCGGTTTTGGTGCTATCAATGCACACTCTACAGTAGAACACGACTATATGCTCAATGGTTTCTACGCAAAAGACTTTAGTGAAGAATTGCCTAATGAGAATATGTTCGTGCAGTTTATGAAGAAGCAAGAGGATATTACCGATCGTGTAAACACGCTTATCGCTGGTAAGAATGCTGATAAAACAGCCGAAATCCTCGACTCGCTTACCAATGCCATGACCGCCGAAGCTAAGAAGATAGATAAGAGTTTCCATGTCGAAATAGATCCTTTCTATGAGGGTAACAAGTATTACGCCACTACCTATCAGGTGTTCAACGATCTCCGTCTTGTGTTTACCGTACCAAAGAGTATGGGTAAATTTGGTGGTGAAACCGATAACTGGATGTGGCCTCGACAAACTTGCGACTTCTCTGTATTCCGTATTTATGCCGATCCTAAGACCAATGGTCCTGCTGAATACTCAAAGGACAATGTGCCATACCACCCTGCACACTGGGCACCTGTTAGTATGCAAGGCTATCAAGAAAAGTCGTTTGCTATGACAGTGGGCTATCCTGGCTCTACCAATCGTTACCTTTCTTCATACGGTATCCAGCAACGTCGCATTGATAACACAGCACGTGTTCACTCTCGCGATATTAAGCTAGCTATCATGAAGAAATATATGGATGCTGATGAGGCTACACGTATTAATTATGAAGATAAGTATGTGGGAGCAGCCAACTATTGGAAGAACTCAATGGGTATGAACAAATGTATCGATTCCATCGGGCTTATTCGCCAAAAGCTACAGTATGAGGAGAAAATCCAAAAGTGGTTGAAGGAAAAAACGACACAAGACGATCGTACTAATGTCGATTTTGAAAAGCTCGCACAGCTATATACAAAGGTGGCTGCACCAACAAAGGCTACTACTTATTGGATAGAATCGTTTTGGAATACTTCAGAGTTATTTACACGTGCTATCAATATCGCTCGTGGTAGAGGTATGAAGTTTGAGGGCAAAGACGGCGATAAAAAACAATATGGTGTATTTGAGGACAACTCAAAAACGTGGAACCTAGCTCTTGATAAGGAAATGACTGCTGCCATGTTAAAGGACTATGCCGAACAAGTGCCAGGCGAATATCAGCCTGCTTTCTTAAAAACGATCAAGACAAAGTTTGGTGGCGATTATAAAAAATATACCGAGTGGTTATATAAGAAGTCTAAGTTGCTCACTCCGGGCGTTAAGTTCTATGTTCGCAGCAAGCAGCTATTTAAAGACCCGGGCTTTATAGTAGGTAAGCAATTGTTTGATATGTTCCGCCAAATCAATATTCAGAAAGCCGATACACAAGAAGAAATCGAACTTCAAGAGAAGAAGCTTTGCCAAGCAAAGGTAGAGATGGAGATGGATATGCCACACTATAGTGATGCTAACTTCACTATGCGTCTCTCTTACGGTCAGGTGGGAGGCTATCAGTTAGGCTCTTGGGATAGCAACTATTACACCACTGCCGAAAGCATCGTTGAGAAGATGAAGCGTGCCAACGAAGTAGAGGAATACAAGGTAGAACCTATTATGATGGATCTTATGAGTCAGAAAGACTATGGTAAATATGCCGATAAGACCACAGGTAAGATGCAGCTTTGCTTCCTAACCAACAATGATATTACGGGTGGTAACTCTGGTTCTGCTATCTTTAATGGTAAGGGCGAGGTAATCGGTCTAGCTTTTGATGGCAACTGGGATAGCCTTTCTAGCGACATCAACTTCGACCGTAAGCTTGCTCGCTGCATAGGTGTTGATATTCGTTTCGTACTCTACTTGATGGATAAGTGGGGGCATGCTGACCGCCTGTTGAAGGAAATTAATGCGCAGTAAAGTAGGCATTTAGCAATTTACTAATCATCAAGATCGAGACTAGGAAGTAGCTGTATCCTGTCTCGATCTTTTTTATAAGCCTTAATAGTATCCTATAAACAGAGCCGAACAGTAGCGAAAAATATAGCTACTGTTCGGCTTTTTTGTGCAAAAATGTTCCATTTCATCGAATATTTTGTACCTTTGACAAAGGTAACGACTTTGATTAAAACGACAAAATATCATCTATAAAATGACATAAGGTTATCTTTCTTCTAGTAAAAGCTTATCTATAGTTTAGTGAAAGCTTATCTATAGTTTAGTAAAAGATAATCTTTTTGTTTGAAAAATAAATTAAAAAGCGAGTAAAAATAAATTGTTTTTACTTTAAAAATAATTTATTTTTCAGCTTAAAAGGTAACTGTTTGATAATCAATAGGTAATGTTTTGATAAAATAAAGGTGAGCTTTTACTTTAAGAAAGGTTGTCCTTATAGACACAATAATAGCGCTATGGCAAAGAAACAACGCTCCAAGAATCCTATTTATTACTGTTTAATCTCCGCTTTGGGATCTCCTTTTTTTGTCGCAGAACGGAATAATAAAATATGCGGTTGTGGCTGGCAAAATACCGATTATTTCGATGATTTTGCCAATTGTGTACTTGTGCAACGCAATGCTCGCCCTTTATTAGCAGAGGCTTGTAAGCAGTTAGACGAATATTTTGCAGGCAATCGTACACAATTCGATCTACCACTATTGCTTGAAGGCACCGATTTTCAGCGTAAGGCATGGGCTACTCTCTGTAACATTCCATACGGTGAAACCGTGTCTTATGGAGAGGAAGCCCGCCGAATGGGTATGCCTAAAGCGGTAAGGGCAGTAGGAGGGGCTAATCATGCTAACCCTATCGCAATCATAGTGCCTTGTCATCGGGTGATAGCTGCTAGTGGAAAACTATGCGGTTACGGTGGTGGTGTTGAGAGAAAAGTGAAGCTGTTAGCACTTGAGAAAGCTCATAAGCCTCAATAAGGCTTTAACAAAAAAAGTCTTGAGGGGGCTTGAGGTAGGGGGGACAAGTTTTAGTGTGTTATCTTTAACAAGATTTACAAGATTGAAGTGCTTAGTTATGGGGTTTGGTCAATCTTGTTAATCTTGTTAAATAAAGGGATAACTCTGTAAATCTTCTCAGATAGGGAGAAGATTCTTATTGGAATTACTCTGAAGCAGGAACAAACTTGATGCAAGCTGGTTTGCTAAGCTCAATATCCTGCTGTGTATTTTCTAGTAAGCCTGTTGTGGCATCGCGGCGGAAAACTTGTATTTTATTCGAGTCGCGGCAAGCCACCAAGAGGAATTTACCATTTGGAGTGATGGCAAAGTTGCGTGGGTGAATACCCGTTTGCTGATAGCCTACGCGTGTCAATCTGCCATTTGCTGCCACACGAAATATTGTGATACCATCGTTTTTAAGGCGGTTGCTAGTGTAAAGGAATTGCCCATCAGGAGAAAGATGAATATCGGCTGCCCCTTTTGCATGCGCTTCATCTGAAACAATAGATTGTAGGAAGCCCAATTTTCCGTTAACATAATTGAAGGCAGTTACCTTCCCCGATAACTCATTAATAAGGTAGGCATGTGCGCCATTCTTCGAGAAAATAAGATGGCGAGGTCCCGAGTGTTCTTCTATTTTTGCAGCAATACCTTGTGGAACGATCTTTTTCTTTGTCTTGTCGAACGAATAAGCAAGAATTTTATCCCCACTGAAGTCAGTGGCAAATATATAGCCATCGTAGGCAATCTTTGTGCAATGAATGTGGGGCAGATGCTGACGCCCAAGGTCGGTAACGTTTTTAGTGCCTTTAAAAAGCGCATAGTTAGGTCCTACCTCCCCATTTAATAAAAGCGGAAAGTACGACATAGTGCCACCGCTATAATTAGCCGTAAGTGCAAAGCCGTTGCCCAGCTCCACATAGCAAGGATCCTCACCGTGGGTAGGTTCCGAGTTTAATAGTATCATCTTACCTGTTTTTTTGTTGAAGCTAATAGCACTAAGTGTAGCATTAGTATTACCCACTTCGCTCACCGCATAGATAAATTTTCCATTCTGTGAAATCGTGAGGTACGAAGGATTAGTCAGCATAAGGTTGGCTTGCTTGGTAGCAATTCCTGTTTCTTGATCGAATGAAAAGGAGTAGATACCTTGGCTACCACTGCCTGTATAAGTGCCTACCACCATACTTATGTTATTGCCAGCCCATGCCAAAGTGCTCATAGATGAAGCGAGTAGCATACATAAAATGTTTTTAAATCTCATTGTTTTTTGTTTTTGGTAATGTTATTGTTAGAATAATTAAGTTTATGGCTTTTGAAAATTTGTTGCAAAATTAGTGAAACTAGATGTTTTTATTGAGGACATAAGCACAAAGCCACTCATTTTTAATTCTTTTTGGCATACGCAAGTTTTTAAGGTAAGTTCAAGTGAATAGTGGTTTGCTCTTTGCTGAATATTATAGTTAATAATTTATAAAAATACTATCTCTCAAAATGCTATCTCTCTTTTCACATCATTAATTAGTACCTTTGCAGTCCGATTATTATGGGGATTTTCTTAGAATCCCATACGTTACGTGTTAATAACATAGTCTTTGGCCGGGCTATGTGGTTAGGAAAAGCATGTGCGTGAATTAATAAAAACGTTTTTTAGTAGTAAAATTTAATTTTTAAAATGGACACTTTAAGTTACAAGACTATTTCCGTAAACAAGGAAACAGCTAAGAAAGAGTGGGTCGTAGTCGACGCTAGCGAACAAGTAGTTGGTCGCCTTTGCTCTAAAGTAGCTAAATTGCTTCGCGGTAAGTACAAACCAACTTTCACTCCTCATGTAGATTGTGGAGACAATGTTATTATCATTAACGCAGACAAAGTCGTTTTCACAGGTAAGAAAGAAACTGACAAGGTTTACACACGTTACACTGGTTATCCTGGTGGTCAGCGTTTTAATACTCCTGCACAGCTTCGCAAGCGCGATAACGGTATCGATAAGATGATCCGCCACGCAGTAAAGGGTATGCTACCAAAGGGTATTTTAGGTCGTCATTTGCTTAATAACCTTTATGTAATTAAGGGTACAGAGCTAAACGGTTTAGAGGCTCAAAAGCCAAAGGCAATTGATATTAACCAGTATAAATAATAAAGAAAGATGGAAGTAATAAACGCAATTGGTCGCCGTAAGAGCGCAGTAGCTCGTATTTACCTTTCTGAAGGTACCGGTAAGATCACAATTAATAAGAAAGATTTAACTGAATTCTTCCCATCAGCTATTCTACAGTATGTAGTAAAGCAGCCATTGGTATTGCTAGGTGTTGAAGGTCAGTATGATATTAAAGTTAATCTTTATGGTGGAGGTTTCACAGGTCAGAGCCAAGCACTTCGCTTAGCGATTGCTCGCGCATTGGTAAAGATTAATGCGGAAGATAAGAAAGCATTGAAGGCTCAGGGCTTCCTAACTCGCGATAGCCGTGAGGTAGAACGTAAGAAGCCAGGTCAGCCAAAGGCTCGTGCTCACTTCCAGTTCAGCAAGCGTTAATATTTTATGGGCTGCTTAATTTACGAGTAGCTTGTTAAAGGAAAACGCTTGAGTTTAGCATCTAAACTGACGAGATTTCTTATCGGGGAACTACCCGCCAGTTGATTCTAACCAAGCTTGGCAAAGCTTATTTGCCACGAAAGAATTAAAAAGAAAGTAAACAAAGAAATTCAAAAGAAAATGTCAAGAACAAATTTTGACCAATTATTGCAGGCTGGTTGTCATTTCGGACACCTTCGTCGTAAGTGGAATCCAGCTATGGCTCCTTATATTTTTATGGAGCGTAACGGTATTCACATCATTGATCTTCATAAGACTGTAGCTAAGATTGACGAAGCTGCAGAGGCTCTAAAGGGCATCGCTAAGAGCGGCAAGAAGATCTTGTTCGTTGCTACTAAAAAACAATCTAAGGAAGTTGTAGCCGATAAGGCAGCAGCTGTTAATATGCCATACGTAAACGAGCGTTGGGCTGGCGGTATGCTAACTAACTTCCCTACGATCCGTAAGGCCGTAAAGAAAATGACGAACATCGACAAGTTAATGAACGATGGTACATTCTCAAACCTATCAAAGCGTGAGCTTCTTCAGATCTCACGTCAGCGTGCTAAGCTAGAGAAGAACCTTGGTTCAATCTCTGATTTGACACGTCTTCCTTCTGCACTATTCGTTATCGACGTAATGAAGGAACACATCGCTGTTAAGGAAGCTAACCGTCTTGGTATCCCTGTGTTTGCTATCGTAGATACAAACTCTGATCCTAAGAATGTAGATTATGTTATCCCTGCTAACGACGATGCTAAGGATTCTGTAGAGGTTATCCTATCTGCTTGTTGTGCTGCTATCGCTGAAGGTTTGGAAGAGCGTAAGGCTGAGAAGGCTGACGAGAAAGCTGCTGCTGAGCAAGCTGAGGTGGCTGCTGAGGCTAAACCAAAGCGTGCTGCTCGCAAAGCAGAAAAGGAAGAGGCACCAGCTGCTGAATAATTAAAAGAGACATGTGGGCGCTGGTGAGTGCATGACGGTGAGATAATTGCCGCATTAATCATTCACCAACGCCCATTTTTATAAAATACTTAAAAGGAGATATTACAAAATGGCTGTATCTATTGATGATATTAAGAAGCTCCGCGCAATGACAGGAGCTGGGCTTGCAGATGTTAAGAAGGCACTAACTGAGGCTGAAGGCGACTTTGATAAGGCTAAGGAGTTGCTTCGTGAGCGTGGTTTGGCTATTGCTGCAAAGCGTTCTGACCGCGAAACATCTAACGGTTGCGTTCTTGTTAAGCAAGAAGGCGACTTTGCTGCTATGGTAGCTATTAAGTGTGAGACCGACTTCGTTGCTAATGGTGCCGACTTTATAGCACTTGTTAAGGAAATCCTTGACGCTGCTGTAGCTGCTAAGGTTAAGACACTTGATGAAGTAAAGGCTTTGAAACTTGCTAATGGTGAGGATGCTGCAACAGCTGTTCAGCAGCGTTCTGGTGTAACAGGTGAGAAGATGGAGCTTGATGGTTACAACTATATGGAAGGTGCAAACGTATCTGTTTACGACCACATGAACAAGCACACTCTTGCTACTATGGTTCAGTTGAGCGATAGCAATGAGGATGCAGGGCATAAGGTTGCAATGCAGGTAGCTGCTATGAAGCCAGTGGCTCTTGATGAAGCTTCTGTTTCACAGGCACAGAAAGACGAGGAATATCGTATCGCTGTAGAGAAAACTAAGGAAGAGCAGGTAGAGAAGGCTGTAGTTGCTGCTATTAAGAAGGCTGGTATCAATGCTAACTTGGTAGATAGCGACGATCACATTGAGTCAAATATCAACAAGGGTTGGTTGACACGTGAAGAGGCTGACAAGGCTATCGAGATCCGCAAAACAGTAGGTGCTGAAAAGGCTGCAAACCTTAATCAGAATATGATTGAGAACATTGCTAAGGGTCGTTTGGCTAAGTTCTTCAAGGAGAACTGCTTGGTTGATCAGGAATTCCAGTTCACAGAAGGCGATAAGATTAGTGTAGGCGATTGGTTGGAAGCACAGGCTAAGGGCTTGAAGATCACAGATTACAAGCGTTTCTCTCTTGCTGCTGACTAATTCTCGTTAAGCAAAATATAACGAAACAAATCTCTTTTGAGATTGAAATACATGGAGTTATAGGGCATAATGAAAGGCTCCTATAACTCCTTTTTTGTTTACTTTAACTTCAAACAATGAAAATATTTGCAGTGGGTATGAACTATCCACAACACAATAAGGTGTTGCATGGGGATAGCTCAAAGACCGAAAATCCAGTTATCTTTTTAAAGGCTGACTCGTCTTTGCTGAAGGATCACAAACCTTTCTTTATCCCTGACGATCTTGGGCATATAGAGTATGAAACTGAGGTGGTTGTGCGTATCAATAAGCTCGGTAAAACTGTTTCTGAGCGTTTCGCATCGCGTTATTACGATGCGGTAACCGTTGGTATTGATTTCACTGCTCGTGAGCTACAAGCTAAGTTAAAGGCAAAAGGCTTACCGTGGGAACTTGCTAAAAGCTTTGATGGTGCTGCTGCCCTCGGAGAATGGATCCCAAAAGAGAAGTTCATCGATCTTCAACGGCTTCGTTTCCATCTTGACATCAATGGAAATACCGTACAAGAGGGCTGCACGAGTGATATGTTTTATAAAATAGACACGCTCATTAGCTATATTAGCCAATACTTTACGCTTAAAACAGGGGATATTCTCTTCACGGGTTGCCCTACGGGTTGTGGCCCAGTTCATATTGATGACCATTTAGAAGGCTATATAGAAGACCGTAAAGTGCTAGATTTTAATTGTAAATAAACCACCTTTCTGTGCCATTAAAAGCATAGAAATCACATAATACAGCAGCTTATGATACGAGTAGGAATGGGATATGACGTTCATCGTTTAGTGGAAGGACGCAAGCTTTTTTTAGGAGGAATACAAATAGAGCATAGCTTAGGCTTGTTAGGACATAGCGATGCTGATGTGTTGATACATGCTATTTGTGATGCATTGCTGGGTGCTGCAAATATGCGAGATATAGGGTTTCATTTCCCCGATACGTCAGATGCAACGCTAGATATGGACTCAAAGATCATTCTTCGTAAGACTATGGAGCTTATTCAGTCGAAAGGCTACCATTTAGGCAATATTGATGCTACTATCTGTGCTGAACGTCCTAAAATAAATCCACATATTACCGCTATGGTAAAGTGTATGGCGGAGGTCATTGGATGCGACGAAGATGCTATTTCTATCAAAGCCACTACTTCCGAAAAAATGGGCTTCGTAGGTAGAGAGGAGGGCATTGCTGCTTATGCTGTGTGCTTGATTGAAAAGTAAACATTACAATAAAGTATTAACTATTTTTTATTATACCTTAATTCCGCAGCATAAATTCTTGTAAGAACTCCAAGTGCCTGAGAAACAAAGTTCTCAAAACACTTGGATATGTCAGAAATTTCACCTATCTTAGTGCTGTAAACATAACAAGTAAGCAAATATCTGACATGACAAAGGTAGCAATTAAAAACGAGAATATCACTTCTTTCGGTGGAATTTATCACATTATGGACGTTTTCTCAAAGTTGGGCTTTGAAAAACTTACCGAATCCGTATTGGGCAAACGTGGAAGTAGCGGCAAGGCATTCAGCCATGGAAGTATTTTCGGCTCTCTCTTCTTCAGCTACCTTTGTGGTGGAGAATGCCTTGAGGACATCAATGCACTTATAGGGCAGTTCAAGCAGAGACCTGATACGCTGTTACCCGGTGCCGACACTGTGGGGCGCGGACTAAAGGAGCTTGCTGAAGAGAACATTATTTATAAGAGCGAAACCTCCGACAAGTCGTATAGTTTCAACACGGCAGAGAAGCTGAACACCTTACTATTACGGATGATACGGAGAATGGGGCTTATAAAGGTGGGCAGCCATGTTGACCTGGACTTTGACCACCAGTTCGTTCCAGCCCACAAGTTCGATGCTAAGTATTCTTATAAGCAGGACCTTGGCTATTTTCCTGGTTGGGCTTCCATTGGGGGAATCATAGTCGGAGGTGAGAACCGTGACGGAAACACCAATGTGAAATTCCATCAGGAGGACACGCTCCGTCGCATTATGGACCGTGTAACCTCAGAACTTGGTGTGGTAATAGAGCGTTTCCGTGCTGACTGCGGGTCGTTCTCAAAGGAAATCATCCAAACCGTAGAGCAGCGCTGCAACACGTTCTACATTCGTGCTGCCAACTGCGGCAGTCGCTACGAGAATTTCCAACAGTTGAAGGAATGGAAAGACGTTGAGGTTGGCTATGAGAAATGCGATGTCACATCCGTCAGCATAGACAGCTTGATAGAAGGAAAGTCATACAGGCTCGTCGTACAGCGTAGTCCTTTGAAAGGCAAGGATGGCAGTGAGCAGACGGATATGTTCGGAGTAATATACACATACCGCTGTATCCTCACCAACGACTGGGTGTCTACCGAGAAGGACATCATTACGTTTTATAATGAACGTGGAGCGGGTGAAAAGAACTTCGACATACAGAACAATGACTTCGGCTGGGCACATCTGCCCTTTTCCTTTATGGCTGAGAACATGGTTTTCATGATGGTTACCGCCATGCTGAAGAACTTCTATCTCTATCTCGTCCGTCATATCAGCGAAAAGGTCAAGCCATTGAAAAAGACAAGCAGGCTGAAAGCCTTTATCCTCCATTTTGTCAGCGTGCCAGCAAAATGGGTGAGAACGGGAAGGCAGCACGTTCTGAACCTGTATACAAATAAAACCTACTACTTTGAGGTCTTCATTGAATAAACATCACTTCTTTGTGGTTTTAATATTCCCCATTGGTTTGGGTGGGGGATTTTATGCTTAGAAAAGACCCAAGAAACACCAAAGCACCTCACATCAACATATAGAGTCCCCAAAAGACACCTCAACATATAAAATTTTCTCACAAGAAAAAATACTGCGGAATTAAGGTTATAATAATTATGTTACAGCGTTTCTGTATACCATTAAAGATAAAGGGAAAGCAATTTTATGATAGCTATTTGTCTTGCTTTAATAATAAAGTTTTCTTTTATTTTCTTTTATTGAACTTAATATCTAACTGCTCTTATTTTTATACAGATCGAACATCGATACCCTTATTAATAATGATCTGTTTATCGGTCACAACTTCCATGATAGAGGTGGTGCTTTTTCGTGCGTTAGTGCGTTTTAAATGGCTTTCAAAGGCTTATTTGGTCTTGATGAGTGGGGGGCACATCTTTTTGATTTTATGCGATTATTTTTGTCTTTTTTACTTTCAAACAACTTTAAATCAAGATAAAATAGATATTATACGAGAGACTAATCCTGTCGAAACTTTAGAGTTTTTACATACTTATTTGTCATTTGGGCTTATTATAAGTATTATATTTGGAATTGTTATCCTTGTTTTATTACTAATTCGATTAGCTGCAATTTTATCCTATTTTAGGAAATTAAGTATTGTCTTTTCTATTTTATCTTTGTGTGGAGTTGCTGTATGGACTTTTATGGCGTTTAGTTATATATTATTCCATAATGGTTTTTCAATTCCACAATATACCTCTATAACTCGTATTTTATATTCTTACAAGATTTCCAAAGATCGTGAAGGGGATATTGTAAAGCTGTGTGCAGTATGTAAAAAAGTAAAAGGATCTTCAACGTTTGATGATAAACCAAACGTAATTGTGTTAATAGGAGAATCTTCTTCGGTATATCATTCGGAGTTATTTGGATATGATCATCATACTACTCCCAAATTAAAGCAACTAGAAAATCAAGGTAGTTTAATCGCTTTTGACGATGTAGTGTCTGTTGATGATCATACACATGGAGTAATGAAGTCGATATTTTCTTTAGATTCTATGGGTACAGCTTTTGGTAGCACTCCTCTGTTCCCAGCAGTTTATAAGAATAGTATGTATAAAGTGCATTGTTATGACAATCAGTATTTTGTAGGAGGAATTAATTTTCTTTCTTCTCCTGAATTGTCTAAGATAATGTTCACAGATCGTAATGAGACGAAATTTAGGTATGATGAAGAGCTTATTAAGAGTATAAAAATAGTAGATAATGCCTCACTTTATGTAGTTCATCTTTTAGGGCAGCATTATACTTATTCTACGAAATATCCTAATTCATGGAACAAATTTAAGGCTAAAGATTATGACGCTAATCGTTGGAATGAAGATCAGCGAGAGTTGATAGCACAATATGATAATGCCACTTTATATAATGATTTTGTCATTAGCTCTCTGATCCAAAAGTTTAAGGATACGAACACTATTCTTATTCATTTTTCAGATCATGGCGAAGAAGTTTTTGAAGTACGAGATTACAATGGGCATGGTAACGCTTCATTATCTCCAAATTTAAAATACCAAATACGTGTACCATTATTTATCTGGATGTCTGATAGTTATAAAAAGCTTCATAAAGATATTTATGAAAAAGCTTTAGCGAGTAAGCATGTTCCGATTATAACAGATGATATTTCGCATACAATTCTTGGTATCGGTGGTATTTCGACTAAATGGTATAAATCTTCACGTGATTTCTTATCTAATAATTATAATGCTAAAAAGCATAGAATAGTGCTACATACAATAGATTATGATGCTTATAAACCTACAGGAATAAGGAAGTGATAATTTTTGATAAGTTTACTTAGCGCGAAAACTTATATATTTTACCCCAAAAAATGGTCATTGTATATTGTAGAAGTCAATATGCAATGACCATTTTAGAGTTGATTCTACCAAGTTATTCATCTTGTGATTTCAGTATCTATAGTGTAGTATAGTAAAAGCGAGAAGATGTATTTTTATTGTTGCAGTTTAGTGGATAATGCTAAATAACCTATAGGCTATCGTTCTGCGAATTCTATAAAAACATAATGCCTTTTACACTATAGCATAGGTTTTATAGCCTTTATGTATCATACAAAACGCCCTCAGAAGTTAAAACTTTCTGAGGGCGTTAGTATTATGTATAAGTAGGGCTTACTTTGTAATTTTCAGCAATTGACCTGCTCGTGGGCGAGTAAACTTACTCAGACCATTCATGCGACAAAGCTGTTCAACGGTTATTCCATGCTGTTCGGCTATAGAAGCCAATGTTTCGCTATCTGACACTTTGTGATAGAATAATCGCTCACTAGTGTTGCTATAAGTAGTTTGTGGCGTACGACTAGAATAGTCGGTGTTATACTCTTCAGCGTTCATATTTGTATAAGTCTTTGGGCATGTTCGATAGCTACCATCACCTTGTATATTCCGACGCGAGTAAGGAAGGCTTGAGCTAGTGCCGCGAAGTGCTGTAGCACGAGCCGACTCGCTAGAGATATTGCTACGGCGGTACACATAATAGTCGCCTGTTACATCTTGATTAGCAAAGTCGAAGAAAAGAGCTGGGTTTAAAGCTACACCACAAAGACGCGTTTCAAAATGAAGATGCGAGCCTGTAGAACGCCCAGTATTACCTCCAAGCCCAATAGGTTGCCCTGCTTGTACATACTGATTTTCTCTTACTAATTGGCGTGAGAGATGTCCATAGATTGTCTCTAAACCATTGTTATGTCGAATAACAATGTATTTTCCATAACCATTAGCATTATATTTTACGATACGAACTCGCCCAGAAAAAGCCGAACGTATGGTATCGCCGATATATACTTTAATATCCATTCCTTGATGATTACGCCCCCAACGGCGACCAAAGTTACTTGTAATCACACGGCTAGGTGTTGGTATTACAAAACCACGGAGATCAATTTTGTAAACATCAGGAAGAGTAGTCTGACGATGTGCATAGGTATTATTCCAATCATCGTATAAGTCTGATGCTGGCTCTTCCTTTTCTTCTGCCTCTTTTAGCCTATTGATGACCATAGTGTCAAGCGTATTAACGCGTCTGTCAACAGGTGCTTGCAAAGCTAATCGATCTTGTGCTTTAGCAGATTGGGCTGAAAAAGCCAATACAGAACTAAGGAATATCGTTTTTATTATATTCTTTATTATCATAAAAATATACTACTTTTTATACGCTTCTTACTTATCAAAAGGTAGGAGCAAAAAGGTTAAGTTATGGTGGCTGAAATAGGAAAGATGAACATTACAAAAGGTCATCAAAATCAAGCCTACTTTGCAAAGATAAAAAAAATATGCCTTTCCACTTGCACCTTAACAGTTTTTATAGCAATATTAACACACTTGTGATAGTCATAAAAGGCTTTGTAACTACTATAAACAGGGGGTATGAGAGATATTTTGTAGTTAAAATGCAATATTGCTGTTATGAGATAGCAGCCCAGTTTATATTAGTTTTTCTTAACGTTTTTAGTCTGCTCCAAAGCATTTGATATTCTGATTTATTACAAGTAGGATCGGTTTCAATGATATTTCTAGCCTCATCACGTGCCATTTGCACCAACTGCCCATCACGTGCTATATCGGCTATCTTTAAGTCGAACGCTATACCACTTTGCTGTGTACCTTCCAAATCGCCAGGACCACGAAGCTTTAAGTCGGCTTCTGCTATTTCAAATCCATCGTTTGTACCACAAATTACATCAATGCGTTTCTTGGTTTCTTTGGTGAGTTTATGATTGGTTACTAAGATGCAATAGCTCTGTTGGGCACCTCTGCCTACACGACCACGCAACTGATGCAACTGTGATAGTCCGAAACGCTGGGCATCAAGAATTACCATTACCGAGGCATTAGGCACGTTTACACCTACCTCTATTACTGTTGTAGCCACAAGTATTTGCGTTTGTCCTAAAACAAACTTCTGCATCTCTTCTTCCTTTTCCTTATCTTTCATCTTGCCATGGATCTTGCTAAGGTGAAATTCGGGAAAGGCTTCTTTGAGCGTAATATACCCTTCTTCGAGGTTTTTAAGGTCGCTCTTCTCGCTTTCTTTTATGAGCGGGAATACAATATACACCTGCCGACCTCGCAGTATCTGCTGCCGAATGCCTTGATAAAGACTCGTTGTTTGGTCGTCATATTTATGAATGGTTGCAATGGGTTTACGTCCTGGAGGCAATTCGTCGATGATACTCACGTCCAAATCGCCATAAATGGTCATAGCAAGGGTGCGAGGAATGGGGGTAGCGGTCATTACTAGCACGTGTGGAGGTTGCTCGCTTTTTGTCCAAAGGCGTGCGCGCTGTGCCACACCAAAGCGATGCTGCTCATCAATAACTGCTACACCTAACTTTTGAAAGGCGACAGTTTCTTCTAAAATAGCATGTGTTCCCACCAAAATATGAATGGTACCATCTACCAATCCCTCCAATATTGCCTTGCGCTTCTTACCTTTTACAATGCCTGTAAGTAGCTCTACACGGAGGTTCATACCATGGAGAAATTCACGGATGGTTTGCAAATGTTGCTCTGCCAATATCTCTGTAGGAGCCACTAGGCAAGCCTGAAAACCATTATCAACACCTATAAGCATTGACATCAGTGCTACAAGCGTTTTACCAGAGCCAACATCGCCCTGCAAAAGGCGGTTCATTTGCCGTCCACTTCCCATATCGGCACGGATCTCTTTCATAACACGTTTCTGCGCATTGGTAAGTGCAAAGGGGAGGTTATGATGATAGAACCAATTGAATTGCTCGCCTATTCGCTTAAACGCATAGCCTCTATATTTGCGATGATGGTCGCTAGCATAGCGCAGAATATTGAGCTGAACATAAAACAATTCTTCAAACTTTAAGCGCATTCTGGCACGCTGGGTGTCCTCAACGCTCTTAGGATAATGTATTTTTCGGAAAGCTTCATCGCGCGAAATGAGATGAAGATGGGTGGTAATAAAGGGAGGAAGCGTTTCTTCTAAGGGGGTGGTAAGCTTAGAAATGAGTACTTTTGTGAGCTTTTCCATAGCACGCGAGGAAAGAGAAGCATTCTTCATCTTCTCTGTTGTAACATAGAAAGGCTGCATACCCATATCGTTGAGCTGCAATTGGGAAGCATCATCTATATCGGGGTGAGTAAATTGGAAACGCCCATTGTAAAACCCGGGCTTTCCAAACACTACATATTCCTTGCCTACTTGATAGTTTTTGTAAACGTATTGTGTACCATTAAACCATACCAAATCGCACACTCCGTGCCCATCGGAGAAATGTGCTATGATGCGCTTCTTACGCCTTCCCATGTCGTATTCCTCAAAGCTAAGGATCTTGCCTTTGATTTGTACGAAAGGCATATCTTGTGAAAGTTCAGAAATAAGATACACCTTTGTGCGGTCGATATACTTATAAGGATAATACTCTAACAAGTCACGATAAGTGTTTATACCAAGTTCTTTACTTAGTATATCCTTTCGCCGAGGTCCCACACCAGGCAAATACATAATGTCTTGATCGAGTATGTCTAGCAAAATGTTATCTTCTTATTATTTATGATTGCTTTCATTTTGGCAAATTACCTCTGCCACTTTGAGGTCGAAAGGTGTTGTAAGCTTGATATTCTCACGATTTCCTTCCACCATTTCCACCTTTTGTCCGAGGCTTTCCACCACACTAGCATCGTCGGTGAAACCATCGTTTTCTTCTTGTTGATAGGCTCTTTTAACGAGAGAAATATCGAATACTTGTGGCGTTTGTACCAAACGATACTCGCTTCGTTGCACATTCTCACCACTACCATCTTGTGAAATATGACGCAAAGTGTCGTTAACATTGAGTACGGGAATCACTGCTTGGCTGGTGAGTGTAGCCTCAAAGCATCGCAAAATGGTATCAATAGAAACGAAAGGACGCACTCCGTCGTGAATGGCTACATAGCCATCGGCGTTGTCGGGGATAAGCTGTAAGCCATTCTTCGACGACTGAAAGCGTGTTGCTCCACCATTGGCTAGCTGGTAATCGTCGGTAAATTGGTATTCTTCGCACAAACGTTGCCAATACGCTTGTTGCTCTTTGGGCAAAACAAGGATTATTTTCAACGTGGGATCATAGGCATGAAATCGCTTAATAGTGCGCATTAACACGGGCAAACCAGCTACTGGCAAAAACTGTTTTGGCACTTCTCCGCCCATACGTAAGCCCTTGCCCCCTGCTACGATAATAGCATATTTCTCCATAATCGGTTATTTTGCGCTGGCAAGCACCTTATTATATAGCATGCTTTCCTTTACTTTTTCTACCTCTGAGGCAGGCACAAAATAGCTTAATAGTTGGTAAGCGTATGGCAAAACAGCTACTGGTCCAGCACCTGTAGTTACGTTTTCATCTACCTGAACTAATGCTCCTGTAGGTTCAGCTCCATTGATAAGATATGCTTCCATACCTGGATAGATCGTGGCTTTCTTACCGTTCAGAATGCCAATAGAAGCAAAAACAAGCGGAGCTGCACACACAGCACCTAGCAATCTTCCACTTTCAAACTGCTCTAGTAAAACTTTTCGTACGCCTTCATGCTCATTAAGGTTAGTAGAACCAGGCATACCGCCGGGTAGAAGCATCATATCGGCATCGTCAAAGTTTGCAATATCCTCTAACAAAGCATCTGCTTCGATGTTTACTCCATGTGAAGAACGCACCATCTTGTTGCCCGTTACGCTCACAAGACATACCTCAACACCACCTCGGCGAAGAATATCTATAGGTGCAATGGCTTCCATTTCCTCAAAGCCAGTAGCTAGAAACTCATAAACTTTAGCCATAATATTTTATTTTTACGATTATAAATTGAATAAAAAACTATACTTTTGCAAGTAATATCTCTTGCAAATGTACTAAATATTCGTGGCTTAGTGCGGATAGCAAGACTAAAGATTTATAAAACATCTACTTTTTATGACAGAAAAGAAGCTCAGCTTTGCAATATTTGGAAGCAAGTCGGGAGCAGCAAAATCAAACCGAATAAGCGAGCTAATCGAGAAACTTCGATCGAAAAATGCTACTATATACGTTGAGAAATATTTTCTTAATGCCTTTGCTTCGAGCATAGATCGGGAAGCAAAGCGAGATATTTGTGCCTTTGAAGTGATTGACTTTTCGGTGGATTTCATTATCTCTTTGGGGGGCGATGGAACTTTTTTAAGAGCAATAGGGCGTACAGGAAGTTTGCAAGTCCCTATCATTGGCGTAAATATGGGGCGACTGGGCTTTCTTGCTAATATACCACAAGAGGAACTAAACCTCACGATTGACAACATTTATGCTAATGAGTTTAGTGTGGAGGAACGTGCGGTAATTAAGTTGGAATGTCCTGATCGAGAAATTATCATTAATCCTTTTGCTCTCAACGATATTGCTATTCTGAAACGAGATATGGCTGCTATGATCTCTATCCGTATGGCTATCAATGGAGAATTTCTTACTGCTTACCTTGCCGATGGCTTAGTAATAAGTACGCCAACAGGATCGACAGCTTACTCGTTATCGATTGGTGGTCCTATAATGGTGCCTCAAACTAGCACGCTAAGCATAACGCCTGTAGCACCACATAGTCTTAATATTCGCCCTATCGTTATTAGTGATGAGGCTGAAATAACGTTAGAAGTGGAGAGTAGAAGCCACAATTTTCTCGTTGCTATCGACGGAAGATCTGTAAAAATGAAAGAAGGTACCACCTTAACCATTCGCAAAGCACCTTACAAAGTGAAGATACTAAAGCCTAAAAACAATACTTTCTTTAGAACTTTACGCGAAAAACTGATGTGGGGAGCTGATACAAGAAAGCTGGGTGGTAAGCTATCTAAATAAAAAGTATTAATGAGGAAATAAAAAATCCACTACTAGAAAAATATTTTTCATGAATGAATAATATGAACAAAAAGCTAAAAAACCTACTAAGGATACCCGAAACGAAATATTCTACCAAAGAAATTTATGCTTGGTTATGGCTTGCTTGGAAAGGTAACCGCACTCAAGCTATGATCAATGCCATAATAGGTTTGCTAGGAGTAATGGTTTCGCTAACTGTGGTGTGGGGCATGCAGCATGCCATTGATGTATCTTCGCATGTAATATCTGGTAGCATCGTGATGGCTGTTGTTGTACTTGGTATACTCTTCTTTGCTGATTTCGGATTGCACGTTGCCTCCATTTGGGTAAGAAATTTGCTAGGAATAAAGGCACAAAACAGAATGCAACAGCAGCTACTAGATAGAATGCTACGTTCGGAATGGAAAGGAAGGGATAGTTATCATAGTGGAGATGTGCTCAACCGACTAGAATTTGACGTAACCAATGTCGTAACTTTCCTCACTGAAACCATTCCCAATTCGCTCTCTACCCTAACCCTTTTCATAGGTGCATTTACCTATTTAGCATTGATGGATTGGCGATTAGCAATTGTTATCATCGCTATGGTACCTTTTTTTATATTGTTGAGCCGAGTGTATGTAAGACAGATGCGCCGATTGGTAAAAGATGTTCGCACTTCCGACTCAAAGGTACAAAGTGTTCTCCAAGAAAGTATTCAGCATCGTGTGTTGATAAAAACGCTAGAAAGCGACGACTTTATTGTTAATCGCCTAGAAACAACACAAAACAAATTGCGTAAAAAGGTAGTGAAGAAAACAAAGTTTTCAATATTCTCAAGCACAGTCCTTCAGTTTGGTTTCGTGTTGGGCTACCTCATCGCCTTTGCTTGGGCAGCCTTTCGTTTATCAGCGGGAACACTTACCTTTGGTGGAATGACAGCTTTCTTACAGCTCGTAAATAAGATACAATCGCCAGCTAGACAACTCACACAGTTGGTACCTGCTTTCGTGTCTGTATTCACAGCAGCAGAGCGTTTAATGGAATTAGAGGAAGTACCACTTGAGAAACAGGGCGACGCTATTGAGCTAGAAGCACCATGTGGTATAAAGTTAAACAACATATCCTACCAATATTTCGATGCCGATACTCCTGTAATCAAGGATCTTAGCTTCGATTTTCACCCGGGATCATGTACTGCTGTGCTAGGCGAAACAGGGTCGGGAAAGACTACTTTGATACGAATACTTCTAGCATTGCTAAAGCCGACATCGGGTAGCGTAGAAATATATGGCAGAGAAGAACGTATGGAACTAAACCCATTGATGCGCACCAACTTCGTATATGTACCTCAAGGAAATACGCTAATGAGCGGAACCATTCGTGAAAACCTCAAAATGGGCAAGGAAAATGCTACTGAAGAGGAGATGAACAAGGCTTTAAAAAAGAGTTGTGCCGACTTTGTTCTCAATCTGCCCAATGGACTTGATACGGTGTGTTCGGAGCAAGGTGGAGGCTTGAGCGAGGGGCAAGCACAACGCATTGCCATAGCTCGATCATTGTTGAGGGATAAGAGCATTATGATCTTTGATGAAGCAACATCAGCACTCGACCCAGAAACGGAGAAACAATTGCTTAAAAACATCCTCGCTCATCACGATAAAACCGTGATATTTATAACTCATCGTCCTGCAGTGGTAGAGTATTGCAACCAAGTGCTGACCATAGAGAAAATATAAAGAGGGTTTGCCTAATTAAGAATAAGATAGTATATTTGCAAAACGATGTGATACTCATTTGAATATATTTCCATACATCATAACACAAAAATAGATAATATATCAGCCGTATGAAACGAAGTTTATTAGCACTAGCAAGCATGTTGTTGCTTTGTCTAGGAACAACAAACGCACAAAATAACACAACAGCACAAACTGTAAACACCGATGCTACTTATGCCAAAGACTTACTCCAACCAGGCACAATAGCACCTAACTTTAGCCTAAAAACTTACGATAATCGCACAATTAGATTAAGCGATTTCCGCGGAAAATATCTTGTTATCGACTTTTGGGCTAGTTGGTGTCCTGACTGTCGTAAAGATATTCCTGCTATGAAGGAGCTTTATAGCAAATATTCTACACAAGGAGTGAACTTCCTAGGCATCTCGTTTGATACCGACAAAGAGCGTTGGGCAAAGACTTATTGGGGTACTTACCAGATGGCTTGGACACAGGTGAGCGAGCTAAAAAAGTGGAAAAAGGGTTCTGTTATCGACCAACTCTATAAAGTAAACTGGATCCCACTGATGTATTTGATCGATCCTAACGGCAAGATCATTCTAGGAATTACTGAAGTAACCAAACTAAAGGAAACGTTAGAAAGTATCAACACCGCAAGCGTATTAGACAATAATAGCCCTAAAGCACAATTTAAAGGCGGGCAAAGAGCATTCGATGATTATACGATAGAGCATCTTAAAGGTGTGTTTTGCGATAAGAAAGCGAATGTAAAAGCGGATCTTGTTGTACGTTTCACAGTGATGTTCGATGGTCAGGTAACTGGTGCTCACGTGGTAAAAGTGAAGAATGTTGAGGCAAGTGGTTCTCAATATAATAAGATGACACAAGCAAAGCGTCAGGCTTTTATCGCTAAAAGGTTAGCTGAATATAAGAAAGAGGCTGTACGATTTATGACTACCAAAACAAAAATAGCTCCCGATGTCCAGCTAAAACATTTGTGGAAGAAGCCTTGGAAAGAAGTGGGTATGCCTCTTTGGGAGCCTGCTACAGTAAATGGTAAGCCTATTCAGACTAACCAAACAGTAACTCTGAACTTCGGTTGCTTATAAGCCAATAAGGGCTACAAGACGCATAACTACATAAAAAAGTTTATATCTATACTCATGCCAAAATGCCTTCCGAAAGTGATATAACAACTTTCGGAAGGCATTTTATTTTCTCTTTTCGGTTTCAAAAATGGAAAAATAAAAGTAAGCGGAACAGAAAAGTTGAGTAGTAAAAATATACAATAGTAAAGTAAAACATCATCTTTTGAGTTGTAAAAGATGATGTTTTACCTCATAAAATATTATCTCTTATGTGGGTTTTGATTATCAACTGTTTATGTATAGATAGCTGATGCGCTAATGAAAGTGCTACTGTAAAAGAATATACAAGTAGCAAAAATGTAACAGTTGCGTGTTTTACTTTGTTGCAACGCTATCCTTTTTGAAAGAATCGGAGATGCCCTTGCCAAGCTTTTTAAAGAATTTCTTACCACTTTGTCCAACTTTTCTCGTCGCTTCACCCAGCGTTTTCCACTCGCGTTTAGCCACAGTGCTGACACCTTTTCCAAATTCTTTCAGACCATGTCTGGCTTGTAGCTCACCAGAGTCGGGGCTTTCTGTTGTGGTAGTCTTGGTGTGTTGAGGCGTAGGAACAGTTGTTGTACGTGTTGTAGTAGTTGTAGTTACGGTGGTAACAGTTTTAGTTCTTACCGTACCACTATTCTTTTTCACTAAGTTGGGTGAAGCTCCTGCCACACCGCTGTATTGACTTTGCGCACTAGCCGATAGGCTTACGGCTGCTAAAGTAATAATAATAGCCATCCTTGTTGTTTTCATCTTTTTTCCTTATTACTATGTTATTCTTATGATCGGATAGCGAAAAAATCGCTTTTTATTTCTTCATAACGTTGCGAACCAAGAAACCTAAGTGGTGGAAAGTAGTTTTTATTACCCCATAATGCTTACACATTACCTTGTAACGCTCTATCAATGATGCACGATGATGTTGTGTTGTTTGTCCCTCTTCGAGATAGTTTGCCACTACGGCATGCACGTTTCGTAGAGACAAGCCATGACGTTCGCCCTCTTTCATCACCCTAATGCACCAATCCACATCTGACGAATAGCGATAGCGTGTATTGTAAGGTAGCTTTTTGGCTATGTCTGTTCGTGCATAAAAGGCTTGATGACACACGAGCATCCCTTCTTCGAACGATTGCCATGTAAGCTCTTCTGGAGGCTCTAAATGGCGGTGATAAAGAAAGATACCGTCTTTGTCAATAATGTCGGTATTGCCATATACCACAGCAGGACTTTCCTCCCCATCTCCCGGAAGGGCTACTGTAGCCACTTTATCCAATGTTTCTGTGTCTGGAAAACGATCGCCAGCGTTGAGGAAAACAATGTAAGTTCCTGTGGCTTTTTGTAAGCCTTTATTCATTGCATCGTAAAGCCCTTTATCGGGTTCGCTCTGTATCAAGACTGTGTGTCCATTCTCTGCTTTGTCAGAAAAGGCTTGGTAGTCGCGTGCCATTTGCACCGTATTATCCTTTGAAGCACCATCTATAATGATATGCTCTACATGAGAATAGTCTTGCATAAGCACACTGTCAAGGGTAGGCTGCAAAACTTTTTCGGCGTTGTAGGTAATGGTTACGACGGAGAAAGTAATCATAATTTATAATTTTTGTAAGCTAAAGCTTCATAATATACATTGATATATTGCTCGGCTACATTGCGTTCGGAATACGTATGTTGCACCTTTCCTACGGCTGATGTGGAGAGATGCAGGTAGTCGGCATCGGAAAGCACCCAATGAATGCCTTTTGCTAGATCGGCTGCATCGCGCTCTTTTGCAACATAGCCATTTTCTAAATGGTCAATCATCTCTGGTATTCCGCCCACTTTGAAGCTAACACAAGGAATGCCACATGCCATAGCTTCCATAATAGTGTTGGGTAGATTATCCTCAAGTGAAGGTAAAACAAAGACATTAGCAGCGTTATATACATCGCGGATTTTTTCTTGGTCGGCTACATATCCGAGAGGATATGTAGGCAAAGCAAGCTTGTTGGCAATCTCTTCAGCATGTCCACCAAGAATGGTAATGCAGGTGTTTTCCTTCATTGCTGGGTGCTCTTTCGATATTTGTTCGATAGCCTCAATGAAGAGTTCCATACCCTTTCTCGTGTCGGTAACACGCTGGGAAACGAAGAGTATCACGTTTTTATCTGTAGGAATACCTAGTTTTTTGCGTGCTTCATACTTGTCTTGTGGTAAGAAAATAGTGGTATCAATAGGGTTGGGAATGCTCTGTACAGCATGTTCTTTTAATAGTTTGCTGCGTTTTGCTTCCCTGCAAAGCCATCTACTGCATGTTACAAAATAGATATGTCCACGATCATATACCTTGCTTTTTTTATTCCATACAGTGGCTGCAAGATCATTATTTGAGCCACCGTAGGGAAGAAGTGAGCAGTTATGGCATCCTTCTTCGTAGTATTTGCAGCCACGCGCATAGTGGCAAATAGCTGTTGCTGGCCACAGATCGTGCATAGTCCATATTATGGCTTTCCCCGACTTGATAATCTTTTGAATACCATCGAGCGATAGCATACCTTGGTTTATCCACGACAAATGAATGACATCGGCTTCTTTAAATTCTGGAAGCTTGGTTATATCCACCCCAGAATTGGCAATATCTATTTCGAAAAGGTGTTGCTTGTTGAAGTGAAGTTTAGCATAAATGCACAGGCGTTCCCACAAAAAGTGCCATTTTGTTCGCCACGATTTACGAAGTCCAACAACTGTAAGTTTGTCGGTTTCTTTCTCTCGTACTAGCATCTTTGCCTTTACACCTTGCTTGTTTAAGGCGTTAAGGAGACGATTAGCAGCCACAGCAGCACCACCCGTCTGTTCGCTTGTATTTACAATTAGAATGCGCATTGTGCTATATTTATTTGGTTCGAACTCGTTATTGCCTCTGAAAAGCAGTTACAAGTATGTGCAAACTTACACAAAAAGGTTGAACTTCACAAAGTAATTGCGTGGGTTTAAAGTAAAAATAGGGTATTTTTAGAATACTAACGGCGGTGAGGTTGTATATTTATTACAACAAAACGAGTATATAATATTTTTGTTGCATATATATAGTTGTGTGGTAAAGGAGTTGTTTTTGTAAAGTAGGTCATAAACGATAAAAATGTAACTTGCTAGTGTTTACGCACACAATTGCGTTTGACTTATATCAAGAAAATAGGGTTTTTCCTAAAAAAGTAGGGTTTTCCCCTTGCGGCTTTCTAAACTTCTGCATACCTTTGCATCATCAAAAGGTTAATAGATTGTTTAGGTTAGTAATAATAGATTTAGGTTTTTAGTTATTTTATTTAGGTAAATGTTTAATAAGATTGTTCAGGAATAACAAAGGCAACCGTGAGGCTCCCTTCTTTTAAACACGAACTTTTTATATTATTAAACATACATTAAACGCCAGAGCTCGCTAGAGAGTTTTGGCGTTATTTTTTGTAATATTTGGTAGTAGAAATGATAAGTGGTGATAAGTATTTTAACAATTATACTTACCACCACTTGTTATGTGCTATCTTTTTAGAACTCTAATATCATCACACCGCTTTGTGGGAGCGTAATGTTCTGTGTGAGATCCACTTTCTGACCAGTGAGAATATCTGTGGCAACAGTGGCAGATCCTATCAACTCAGCATAGTGTTTTACTTGTAGCTGAGCTTCTTTGCGTGTTCCATTCTCCACTGTCATTACCGTTTTCCCACCATATTGACGTGCCAAAACATAGATTCCTTTGAGCGGAACAAATTGCGTTTGTGTGCCTTTGCTAATCACTTCATTGCCTTTTCGCCATTGTAGCAAACGAGAAACCCAGTCGAACATAGCGTTTTCAGCAGTAGTTCTGCCTTCTTTGGTAAACTTATTTTGAGTATCTCCTGCAAAACCACCAGGGAAATCCTTACGTACATTACCATCAGTAACGGCTTTTGTACCATTCATTAAGATCTCAGAGCCATAATATAATTGTGGTGTACGCTTCATTGTGAGCAACAGCGCATAGGCTTGTTTTAGGAAGGTAGCATCCTTTTCATCGCCTAAGAAGCGGTCAGTATCATGGTTTTCGACAAATGCTAGCACACTAGCTGGGTTAGGATAGAGATAGTCTAGCCCTAAAGAGGTATAAATCTTGGCAAACCCGTCATCCCATTGATTAGTTTCTTCATGCTTTATTCGGTTGATACGGTCGAAGAAAGCAAAGTCCATCACTGACTTTAGGTTGCTGTTTTTATCGCTCAGCTTACTGTCTTTTTGCCATGCAGCTGTGTAAGAAGGTTCGGTAACCCATGTTTCACCAACAGTATTAAAGTTAGGATATTCTTTGTTAAGCACCTCTAACCAATGCGCCATAGCATCACGGTCAGTATATGGGTAGGTATCCATTCTGATACCATCAATACCTGCATTTTCAATCCACCATACTGAGTTTTGTATCAAATACTTCATCACATAAGGGTTCTTTTGATTAAGATCGGGCATAGATGCGACAAACCATCCATTCGTAGTTTCGTCTAAATCCACTTTACTAGCATAAGGATCTAAGACCGAGTTGAGTTTAAAAGAAGTTTGTAAGCCATAATTTGGATAGTTAAACCAGTCCTTTGAAGGCATATCTTTGTTCCAAGGGTGATAACTTCCGCAATGGTTAAAGATCATATCCATCACTACTTTCATACCTTTGCTATGGCACGCTTCAATAAGATTTTTATAGTCTTCATTCGTTCCAAAGCGTGGATCTACACGGTAATAATTGGTAGTAGCATAACCATGATACGAGCTATGCTTACCGTTTTCCGCAGGCATATCGTTTTCAAGTACAGGGGTAAACCATAGTGCTGTAACACCAAGCGATGTGAAATAATCGAGGTGTTGGCGAACACCTTCCAAGTCGCCACCATGTCTTAGGCTTGGTTCTTGTCGGTTACACAGTTGGTCGCGCATACCTTTTATCACATCGTTTTTAGGATTTCCGTTAGCAAAACGATCGGGCATCAATAGATAAAGCACATCGGTATTGTCAAATCCCTTACGGTCTTTCCCTGCCATTTGTCGTGTTTTTAGCTCGTATGGCTTTGAGAATTTCTTACCTTTATTAGTAAAGTTGAGCTTAATCTGTCCTGCCTTTGCATCTGAAAGATTAAGATATAAGAGGAGATAATTAGGCGAATCAAGGCGAACTATAGAGTCGAGTTTTACGCCTCCACCCTCTATTTGCACATTAGCTGTTTTGATACCTTCTCCATATATCATAAGTTGTAAGCTAGGATCTTGCATTCCCACATACCAATTAGTGGGTTCTATGCGATCGATAGTAGTTCTTTTTTGTGCTTCTGTGTTAGTTGTTAGGAACATTAAGCTCGCTAAAATCATTAAAAATGCTTCTTTCTTCATATTGTGATAATGAGTTATAGGAGTTATATTAAAATAGGCTTATTATAAGATTTCAATACTCTTAGTTGTGTAGGATCAGTGCTGATTGGCGATCTATCATCACTTCACCCCCTTCCATCTCACCAAGACCACTCTCTTTTACCTGTCCATTTGCGCAGACAATAGTATATTTTCCTGTTGGGATTTGTACCGATTTGAGGTCATTGCTACCATTAAGGATCACATAAATGTCTTTCCATTGGTCGCCTCCTGCATGATTTTTAAGTCGGAAAGCTACTAAACAGTCTTGCGTTGGTAAAAATTCTAGGTGCTGACGAACAAGGTTTGCATCACCCAAGCGAAAGGCTTTATGTGCCTTTCTAAGTGCTATCAATCCTTTGTAATAATCGAATACATCGGGGTAAGTTGTTAGGTTGTTCCAATCAAGATGATTGATTGAGTCAGGCGATTTAAATGAATTATGCACCCCTTTCTTATCTCTTAACATCTCTTCACCTGACAACATAAACGGAATACCTTGTGAAGTAAACACCGCTGTTTGAGCCAATTTATCCAAGCGTATCAGTGCTTCCTTGTCGTACTCTGCTTCAGGAATAGATGTTTTGATGCGATCGACAAGGCACATATCGTCATGGCAACTCACATAAGCTATCATTTGTGTAGGTTGAAGTGCCCAAGGCTGTTTAGAATAGTTTACCTTTGAATAGTCCACTTGTGGATGAGCTACCATACCAGCGATGCCTGCTTTCACACTTTCCTCTAAGCCTTTTACACCACCGAGGAAACCTGCTTGATGATCATCGGAGAAAGGACCGCGTAGCGCATCACGCAAATCGTCAGAGAAAGCAGCAATACCATGTAGTTTAGGGGTATTTGCTTTTATAGCCAACTGTTCGGTAGGAATGGCACAAGTACCAGCACTCCACCCCTCACCATAGATAAATATCTGTGGGTCGATGGCTGAAAGTTCTTTGCGAACCTCATTCATAGTTTCAATATCATGCACCCCCATAAGGTCAAAACGAAATCCATCAATATGATATTCGTCCACCCAATACTTCACACTCTCTAGGATAAACTGGCGCATCAAAGGCTTTTCGCTAGCCGTTTCGTTACCACAACCACTGCCATTGCTAGGCTTTCCATCTGCAGTGTAGCGATAATAAGCTCGTGGATAAGTACGTTCAAAGTTGCTATTTGCGATGTCCATAGTGTGATTATATACCACATCAAGGATTACGCGAATGCCTGCCTTGTGCAAAGCCTGCACCATTTGCTTAAACTCCGTAATACGTCTTGTAGGCGAATTTGCATCATACGAGTAGCTACCCTCTGGCACATTATAGTTTAATGGGTCGTAGCCCCAATTATATTGAGGCACATTTGGTTGCGACTCATCTACCGAAGCATAATCGAATGAAGGCAAGATATGCACCGCATTGATGCCCAATTCCTTCAAATGCTTGATAGCTTTCTGTTCTGTTAAGGCAAGAAACTTGCCCTTATGTACCAATCCTGAAGATGGATCTATAGAGAAATCGCGGTGGTGCATCTCATAAATCACAATATCGGCAAAACTCTTTGTAGGCACTCTTTGGTCGGTTTCCCACCCTGTTGGGTTAGTTTCCTTCATAGCTACCACAGCTCCTCGCTTGCCATTCACGCCTACTGCCTTAGCGAAAACACCAGGAGTTTCACCCTTGCCAATGTCAAACGTGTAGAAAATGCCACGCAGGTCGCCATTCACCGTAGCGCTCCATTTGTCTTTTCCAATCTCCTTCATCTTCACCTTTTTATACGCTTTTCCTTTTTGTCCATCTTTATAAAGACGTAAAACAGGCTTCGAAGGCGCATTAAGGCAGAATGTAGTGGCTTGTTTAGTGTAGCTCACTTCGTTGAAAATACCCTGTGCTTTTACCCCTTGTGCTAGTAAAATAGAAGCAAAGGCAGCAACTAAGTAATGTCTTATTCTCATATTTTTTTATTTGCTAAAGACCTTGATGCTTCTAAAAACATCAAGGTCTAGGTTATCATTATCTATACGAAGAACAAACCAAATCGACCACATTACTAGTGAAATCGTTTCTCTTCATTAAGTCTTCTATGTTGATGTGCATTCTGTAACGCCAATAATGCTTAGGGTTAGCAGGGATGTTTATGCGTTCAGCGTTGGGATCTTCTAAGCGCAATTGTTCGTCAATGCTCATCCAGTCTTGTATACCTAAGATGCAAAGCATTGAAGGCGAGTTAAGATGACGACTCACAATGTCGCGTGCTAACCACCCCGGTAATGGGTGAGGAGCTGGCCCTCCTTGTTGTAGCATACTATTAAAATAAGCCTGAGCACGATCCCAATCCTCGTCCCACCATTGTCTAAGTGTTGCCATATCATGAGTAGAAATGGTGCAAACACTGCGATATGGGTTTTGTGCTAAATAGCCGAAGCGCACTTTTGGATCCTTGGGCATACTTTGAATTTCTAGGCTTAACACTTTCAATTCGTTCATAACCCATGCCACACAATCAGGGATCATGCCTAAGTCTTCGGCACATACCAACATTCTTGTGGCATTGATAAGCTTAGGGAGCTTTTTCATCGCCTCTTGATACCAAAACTGATTGTTGCGGCGGTAATAGTAATCGTTGTAAAGACGGTTGAAGGTTGCCTTGTCATGATCGTACAAACTTTCGTAAATCAATGACAATTGAGCTGTGATGCGTGGGTGGAACAAGTGCCAATTCTTATGATCACGCACAAAGAGGACATTGCTGATTAAGGCGTAAAGTCCCTCACGTATCCAGTTGTCCGTAGGGGTATTCTTGCCTTCGAAAGCAGCTTCCACCTTGCGTTGTGTGTCAAACTCCTCACGCATCTTATACCTATCGCCCCATGTACGTTCTACGTATGTGTTGCGCACATAGTTGGTATGCTCGCCAAAGATACGCTCCAAAATCCAGTCGGTAATAAATGGTTCGGTGAAAAATTCTTCTTGCCATTGCAAGCCATAGCCCTCTACCTCCTCACGACTCATACCTAACGATGGCGAGAACTGTCCTAACAAACCGTGAACAGAATTAACGGGTATTTCCCAAATGCGGAAAAAGCCCAACACGTGGTCGATGCGATAAGCATCAAAATACTTCGACATATTTTGGAAGCGACGTACCCACCAGCGGCAATCGTCCTTTACCATCTCGTCCCAATTGTAGGTAGGGAATCCCCAATTCTGACCATTTACAGAGAAATCATCGGGTGGAGCACCAGCTTGTCCATTGAGATTGAAATAGCGAGGTTCTGCCCAAACATCACAACCATAGCGGTTTACACCGATAGGAATATCGCCTTTTAAGATAACATGGTGTGCTTGTGCATAGGTATGTACAGCCTTTAGTTGTGAACTCAATATAAATTGTACATAATAGTAGAAAGCCACTTCCTCGAAAGCCTTTTCTTTTGGTGAGCTTAAAGCCTGACGATCGGCTTCGTTCCACTGCTGGTTAGTACCCCATGTAGAGAAATCTGCTGTACCAAATTTTTCTCTTAACAAGCAGTATTGCGCATAAGGTACCAACCAACTCTCTTCCTCTTTGAAGAATTTCTTAAACGCTGCACTCCCTAAAACCTTCTTACCTTCTTGCTCAAATATATCTTGTAGGTAAGCTGTTTTTGCTTCGTTTACACGTTCATAATCAATCTGTGTAAGCGCATTTAGCTCCTTACGCAACACTTCATAGTGCTTCTTTTTCTTTGTGTCCTTGATAGCTGGGAGCAAAGTAAGATCGACATACTGTGGGTGGAGTGCAAAGATAGAGATACACGAATAGGGGTATGAGTCCGTCCATGTATGGGTAATGGTGGTATCATTGATAGGCAAAATTTGCAACGCACGTTGCTTGGTAAGGCTCACCCAGTCGATCATTTTCTTTAAATCACCAAAGTCGCCCACACCGAAACTATCCTCCGATCGTAGTGAGAATACTGGTACTAATGTGCCTGCCACACGCACAGGAGGCATAGCAAACGCAGCTTCGTCTAGCTCCATAGCAATGGCGTTGCCCTCTTCCATTGCTATAATTTCTATTGTTCGGTTATCACGGCTTTCCCAAAGCGGTGTATACTCTTTCTCGTCATTGCTTATAAAGAGTTTGAAATCGATTGTGCCAGGAAGCAAGCTTGTAGCATCAATATCAATGCTCCACTCGTTAGTATTGTGTTGCACCATAGGCAAAGCCCGCTTAGTGTTCCATGCTCCGAGCAAAATATGCGATCCCGAAAGCATCAGTTTGTCCCCCGTGCCAAGCTGTGGTGCGCGTACTTTAAGCGTTATTGTTTTGTTATATCTTTGATTGGGCACTTTTTCTTGCGCCTTGTTAAAGACACTATCGGTGATGGCTGAGCTGTATAAAAAAGCATTTTCAGGAATATTGTTCCAATGGTCGTAAATGTGATAAGCATTAGCATTCTCCGCACTAAACGTGATGCGATGTAGCAATACCGACCATTCGCGGCGTGTTTCCCTTTCGCCCTCTTCTATACTGTAGAAGTATTCTAGGCTAGTGCCAGGCTTTACTTCTTTATTAATTTCCACTCCCCAGTGATAACCATCTGTGGTGTGCATTCTGTAGCGAGCCGTTTCCACCTCACCTTTGTGTATATTGGTAACAAGGTTGAGAATGAGATCTTGCCCATAAAATGTGCTGTACTCAATGTTAAACTGTATGTTCATATATCATTTTGGCTTGCGCCTTTAGTTTTTATGCTTGTTAGAAATATTGGTTTTATACTGAAAACTTATTGATTGATGTTGTAGAATATGACCTTTAACTTGGTAAAACCATACCTTTTAACTATCAAAAGATGATGTTTTGGATAGAAAAATAATTTATTTTTAATTCGTTTTTAATTTATTTTTAATCCGTTTTTAATTTATTTTTCTGCTCAAAACATAAGTTTTTATCGTTTAAAAGTTTACCTTTTGCTGTATGAAAGATTACGTTTTATTAAACAGTTGCTATTTCTTTGCGCTCCTTGATGATGCTAACACACAGCGCACCAGCGATTAAAGCCACTCCGGCAAGGATCATCATACTACTCTGAACCGATCCTACGATAGATAGCAGGACACCTCCCATAAGTGCAGCCACGATTTGTGGAATGCAGATAGTACCGTTGAAAAGTCCTAAGTAAGCACCCATGTGTCCGTATCCCTCTAAAGCATTGGTTACGAAAGTGAAAGGCATTGCAAGTATAGCCGCCCATGCACAACCAATGAGTACAAAAGGTACGAACATCATATATTGGTCATGAACGAAAGCTGTCATAATAAAGCCTGCGGCTCCAATTAATAGCGAAAGTGCGTATGCCATTTTGCGACTCTTAAATTGGGGCAAAACGATAGCCCAAACTACCGACCCAATGGATTGAACGGCAAAGAGTACGCCCACCCAATTGCCTGCTTCTTGATACCCAATAGTACTAGTGGCGTTGTGGGCTAGCATATCTACGCCCCAGCAATTAGCAGCTACAGTGCCGTTGGTATAAGTCCACATATACATAAAGGCAAACCAACTGAAGAACTGTACCAAGCCCACTTTCCAGAAAGTAGCAGGTGCTTTCTTTAATAATGTAATCCAACCCACGCTTTCTTCCTTCTTCTCTGAATTAAGATTGTGGTATTCGGCATATTCTTTTGGAGGCATTTCCTTAACCTTTGACGTTGTATAGATGACACAGAGGATGAGGATAGCAGCACCAATGTAGAAGGAATAAACTACAGAGTCGGGGACGATACCTGAAGGAGCAGTGTTGGCAATGCCAATGAAAGTAAAGAAGAAGGGGAACACAAAGCCCACTATCGAGCCTGCATTGCAAAGGAAGCTCTGAATGGAATAAGCCAAGCCCTTTTGCTCCTCGTTTACCATATCGCCCACTAACATCTTGAAAGGCTGCATTGCCATGTTAATGCTAGTGTCGAGAAACATCAAGGAAATGAGTCCGAACACCATAGCTGTGCTAACAGCCATTCCGAAAGAGCCAGCGTTAGGAAGCAAGCACATAACAAGAACGGCTGCTGCTGCACCCACAAATAAATAAGGTATGCGGCGCCCAAAGCGTGTCCATGTTTTGTCGGAAAGTATTCCCACAATAGGTTGAACAAGGATACCCATGAGTGGGGGAAGTATCCAGAAATAACTGAGGTTATGAGGGTCGGCACCTAGTGTTGCAAAGATGCGTGAAATGTTAGCACTCTGAAGCGCGTAAGCTATCTGCACTCCAAAGAAACCAAAGCTAAGGTTCCATAATTGCCAAAAGCTAAGATTGGGTTTTTGCTTCATGATTATTTTATTTATCTTGATAGTTAGTTTGTTATTTGTCTTGACGATTTTATTTTTCTGTTCGGAGCTTTTTCTGCTTGTAGTATACTCTCTTTATGGCGTTTCTTCAAGCTTTTTTTGTTGTCCCTCGAAGTATTAAGCGGGTACGCACAATTCGCTTTTCTATCTTATTTTTCGGTGTAATCCCTTCCACCTTATCTATTAAGATATTAGTAGCCTCTTCGCCCACTTTGTGCCCACGTTGCTCCACAGTGGTAAGCATAGGGTCGCAAGCCGTTGCTCGCTGTCCATTGGTGAAACCACAAATGGAAATATCTTCGGGTACTTTATAGCCCATTCGTTTGCACGCATAGAGAATGCCGATAGCGGTATCATCGTTGACTGCAAAGAAGGCATCTGGTGGTGTGGGGTACTGCATAAGGACAGGCGTGATGGCTTCGGCATCTTCTCGATTGTCGCATCGTTGGATAAGGCTTTCTTCAAGCGTAAAACCATGTTTGCGCAGAGCGTCATGGTAGCCATTATAACGGTTTTTGCCTATCTCTAAATCGACAGCTGTCCCATAATAAGCTATGTGTTTACAGCCTGTTTCTATTAAATGGGTTACAGCATTGAAAGCCCCTATATAGTCGTCTACTACCACACGGCTAGCATCAATACTAGTGCTAATACGATCGAAAAAGACGAGTGGAATGCCCTTTGTTTGTAATGCTTTAAAGTGATTGGCGTTGGTGGTGTGCTTCGATTGTGATACAATCACACCACAAACCTGTGCCTTTATAAACGATTGGCAAATCTTTACCTCGCGCTCAAAGTCTTCATTGCTCTGTGCCACCATAAGCTGGTAGCCACGTGCAAAGGCAGTGTCTTCGATGCCAGAAAGGATAGAGGAAAAATAATAATGTGTAAACTGAGGCAGAATTACCCCTATTACTTTAAAAGGTTGCACCTTACTTCTACGCAGGCTCTCTGCTAAAATATTAGGTGTGAAGTTATGCTCTTCGGCATACCGTCTTATTTGTTCGCGCTTTTCTGGCGATATACGCGGATTGTCTTGCAAAGCACGCGACACCGTAGCCACGGAAACCCCGAGGCTTTTCGCTATATCTTTCATTGTGATTTTAGCTGTTTCGTCCATACGTTTTTATGTTATTTAGTGCTTTGTCTTAATGACATGACAAAAATACATAAATTAGTTATAGGCATTGACGCATATCAATTGCTTTATTAAAAATTAACGATGCAAACGTTTGCGCAGATAAAACACAAAATAAACAAATGAAAATGAATACTAATATAAACTCGTTGTATATCTTTGCATTGTGAATACATCACTTGTGATGTGTTTGCATACTACAACCTTCGAGTAAAAGTATTACTACAAATAAAATAAATAACAATTAACTTAAAGTCAACAAGATGAAAAAGGGTAAGTTTAACTTTCCTAGTAGACTAGCCTCCCTGACCGTAGGGTTGGTTATTTCTGCTAGCGCTTTTGCGCAATCAACTATCAAAGGACATGTAAAGGATTCTACGGGTGAGCCAGTAATTGGGGCATCAATTCTTGTAGATGGTACTACTACTGGTACTACCACTGACCTTGATGGTAACTTTGTTTTGAACGTGGCACCCGGTACTCCCCTAACGATTTCTTACATTGGTTTTGCAAAGCAACATGTAAATGCTACTGACGGACTAGTGCTTGTAATGAAGGAAGATCAAGCTAAACAAATGAACGAAGTAGTCGTTATTGGTTATGGTGCTGTAAAAAAGAGCGACTTAACTGGTTCGGTTGCTGCGTTAAAGCCAGATACTAAAAACAAGGGTCTTGTGGTTAACCCACAAGATATGTTAGCTGGTAAGGTAGCAGGTGTGAGCGTTATTAGCGATGGTGGTGCTCCGGGTAGCGGTGCTAACATCCGAGTTCGTGGTGGATCTTCACTGAATGCTTCTAACAATCCATTGATTGTAATCGATGGTGTGGCAATGGATCAGACGGGTATTAAGGGTGTAAGCAATCCGCTCTCATTGGTAAACCCACAGGATATTGAGTCTTTCAATGTTTTAAAAGATGCTTCTGCAACAGCTATCTACGGTTCTCGTGGTTCTAATGGTGTTATCATTATTACAACAAAGAAAGGTCGTAAGGGCTTGAATATTCAGTATAATGGTAGCTTAACAGTTAGTACAAAGGTAAAAAATATTGAAGTTATGGACGGTGATCAGTTCCGTAGCTTTGTAACTAATTTGTTTGGTGAAAAGAGCGAAGCTGTTTCTAAGTTGGGTAATGCTAATACAAACTGGCAAGACGAGATAACTCGTACCGCTGTAAGTACTGATCATAATATCGCTGTTTCAGGTATGGCAAGCTCATGGTTGCCTTATCGTGTCAGCGTTGGATATACCAATCAGCAGGGTATTATCAAGACTTCTAGTTTTGAACGTTTTACTGGTGCTGTAAACTTAAACCCATCTTTTCTTGATAATCATTTGAAGGTGAACTTGAATGCTAAAGGTATGTGGACAAGAAACCGTTTTGCAGACGGTCAGGCTATTAGTGCTGCTCGTGCATTCGATCCAACACAACCTATTATGGCAGATGGCTATGAAAACTTTGGAGGATACTTCCAATGGTTAGATGGCGGTGATGCTTTACATGATAAAACATGGCCAATGACTTATTACTCTTTGGCTCCTAAAAACCCTATGTCTATCCTTAATCTAAAGAACGATCGTTCGATAAGTCGCGACTTCTTAGGTAGTGCAGACATTGATTATAAGGTACATGGTTTTGAAGACTTGCGCTTACACTTAACAGCTGGTATTGATGTGGCTAGTGGTAAGCAGTGGACAGATGTTGATCCTCACTCTCC
The DNA here is from genome assembly GCF_000262545.1 of Prevotella bivia DSM 20514. Classification (GTDB taxonomy): domain Bacteria; phylum Bacteroidota; class Bacteroidia; order Bacteroidales; family Bacteroidaceae; genus Prevotella; species Prevotella bivia. The sequence goes on from NZ_JH660660.1 coordinate 924,815, forward strand.
TATGGCTATTTACTATGGTTCTCATGGTTGGGAAACACAGCTAAAGCGCAACTCACAGTTGTCTATGTATGCTCAGTATTTCCACGATTTCAATGATAAGCTAAAGCAGCACTTTGATATTATGGGTGGTTATGAGTGGTCGCACTTCTGGCATAACACACACAATCGCTATTGTGGTTATTACCCTTCAACCAACAATGATCCAAAATTGGCTGGTACAGAATATAAGCGAACATTCTATGATTATGCAACAGAAAACTATTTAGTATCATTCTTCGGACGTGCTAACTACTCTCTCTTGGACGGTCGTTATATGTTTACAGCTACTGTTCGTGACGATGGTTCTTCTCGTTTCAAGAAACACTGGGCTATGTTCCCATCGTTTGCTTTCGCTTGGAGAGTAAAGGACGAAGCTTTCTTGCAAAAAGCTGAATGGTTGTCTGACTTGAAACTTCGCCTATCTTGGGGTAAGACTGGTCAGCAGGAAGGTATTGGCGATTACAATTACTTTACAAGCTATAGTATGAATACAGGTAGCGAATCTCTTTATCCTATCGCTGGTGATGGCTCATTGGCACGCCCAGTGGCAATTAATGAAGACTTGGTTTGGGAGAAAACAACCTCTTATAATGTAGGTATTGATTGGGGTATTAAGCGTCAGCACCTAACAGGTACTATCGACTGGTATTATCGCAAAACCTCTGATATGCTAAATAATACTGCTGTGGCAGCTATGCAAAACTTCAAAAATATGATTTTGAAGAACATTGGTTCTATGACAAATAGCGGTATTGAAGCAAGTATCCACTGGTTGGCTGTAAGTCAAAAGGATTTCAACTGGACAATGGATTATAATATTACTTATAATCATAACGAAATAACAAGTTTGGCAAGTAGTGATGATCCTAATTACTTTGTTCCTACAGGTGGTATTTCTGCAGGTATAGGTGGTAATGCACAAGCACAACATGTGGGTAATGCCGTTAATTCTTTCCATGTTTTCCAACAAGCATACGATGAAGCAGGTAAGCCCCTAGAAGGTGTAGTTGTAGATCGTAATAAGGATGGTAAGATAACCGATGAGGACAAGTATTACTATAAATCTCCAGCAGCTCCTGTAACAATGGGCTTTGCTACACGTGCAGAATATAAGAATTGGGACTTTGGTTTCGCTCTTCGTGCAAATATTGGTAACTATGTATATGCTGATGTGTTCGCAAATGCACAGAACGTAAGCTCAAACGAAATCTTTAGAGATAAGAAGGCACTTGTTAACCGTCCTATTTATAACCTCGCTAATAGTTGGCAAACAACAGATACTAAGGGACTTCTTTCTGATCGTTGGGTGCAGAACGCTTCTTTCCTAAAGATGGACAACCTAACCGTAGGCTACTCTTTTGCTAATCTCTTTAAGGGTAGCAACTATAAGGGGGCATCTGGACGTGTGTATGCTACAGTAAACAATGTGTTCTGTATTACTAAGTACGATGGTATTGATCCTGAAGTATTTAATGGTATTGATAATAACCTTTATCCACGTCCTATCTCATTCATCCTTGGATTAAACTTAAATTTCTAATTAACAAGAAATATAGGAAAAGATAAATCTATCAAAATATACGAAGATGAAAATTAATTATAAATATATATATTCAGCAGCAGTAATTGCATTATCTATGGGATTATCAAGCTGCGTTGGCGACTTAGATGTTAAGCCTATTGATCCTAACGTGCATATCACAGAAGAGGTTTCGCCAAATTCTGCCTTCAATAAGGTTTATGCAACATTGGCAATGACAGGCAATGGTGGTGCTAGTGGCGACTCTGATGTTGATGGTATAGATGGTGGTACTAGTGGTTTTGTACGCCAGTTATTCAATTCACAAGAGCTTACTACTGATGAAGCTATCTGTGCTTGGGGTGGTGATGAAGGTGTAAATAACTACAACTTCAATACCTATGATGCTTCCCACCCAATGTTGAGAGGTTTGTATTATCGCCTTACAACAGGTATAAGTTTTTGTAATAATTATTTGCACGAATATGCAGCTCATGATAAGACAATGACAGCCGAAGTGCGTTTTATCCGCGCTTTAGAGTATTATTATCTTTTGGATGGTTGGGGTAATGTTCCTTTCTCTACAGAGCTTGATAAGCAAAAGCCAAAGCGTATTAAGCGTGCCGATCTTTATAAGTGGTTGGTTGACGAACTAGCTAAAGAAGTTTTACCTAATCTTAGCGAGGCTAAGCCTAAGAAGTCAGGTGAAGCTGGCTATGGTCGTGTAGATAAAGCTGCTGCTTGGTTGTTGTTAGCTCGACTTTATTTAAATGCTGAAGTTTATACCGGTAAAGCAGAATGGGCTAAAGCTGCTGAGTATGCTAATATGGTAATGAAATCGGATTATAAGCTTTATGGAAAGGAAAATAAGAAAGGGCAATGGAGCGCTTACCAACAACTCTTTATGGGTGATAATGGTGAAAATGGTGCTTCTGTAGAAGCTGTATTCCCATTGTTGCAAGATGGTTTGACAACTACTTCATGGGCAACAACTCTCTTCCTTATGGCAAGTACGAGCGATGGTAATGCACATTTGAAGAGCAAGAACGAAGCTGCTCTCGGTGTAACAGAGAAATGGAGTGGTAACCGTATGCGTAAGCAACTTGTTCAAAAGTTCTTCCCTAATAATGACGCTCCTGAAGTAAGTGCTGCTGAAATGCCTGAGAAAGCAAAGGATGATCGTGCAATCTTTGATGCTGTAGGTCGTAAGCTAGAGAATGGCGATAACACGGCAGCTGTAGGTACTTTTACAAATGGTTATGCTGTTTGTAAGTTTAATAACTTCAAGACAGATGGTAGCAAAGGTCATAGTTCACAATTCCCTGACACCGACTTCTTCTTAATGCGTTCGGCTGAGGCTTACTTGATATTTGCAGAAGCACAGGCTCGTTTGAATGGAAATACTGCAACAGGTGATGCTGCCGCTGCTATTAACGCTCTTCGTGATCGTGCAAATGCAAAAACTAAAAATGAATTTACGCTAGATGAAATCTGTGATGAATGGAGTCGTGAGTTCTACTTTGAAGGTTTGCGCCGTACCACACTGATACGTTTCAATCGCTATGCTGGTGATAATGTAAATTATAACTGGGATTGGAAAGGTGGCGTTAAGGAAGGTCGTAACATAGATAAACACCTCAATTTGTTTGCTATTCCTACAAGCGAATTGAACCAAAACAAGGAAAACTTAATTCAAAATGAAGGTTATTAATCGCATAAACAATATCAATATGAAATCAATATTAAATTTATTGCTTTTTGCAGGATTATTAATATTCTCTGCGTGTGATAAGGATTTGGTTGATAATCCTACATATAAAAAGCCTAGCACATTTGCTTTACAAACCCCTGAGTTTGCTAAAACAACCGTTGATCTCAAAGAGGTTAAGGACGGAATGAAATTCTCTTGGGATGCTGCCGACTATGGTTTCCCTGCAGCTATAGAGTATGGCATTCAGATGTCTACAACAGATAAATGGGATCGTATAGCTTCCAAAGTAGAGGATACGAACCCTGTTCCTGCTAATTATGCAAATGTAGGAAAGGCAACAGCAAGCCTTTCTACAACATTAGCAGTAGCTGATGTAGCAAAAGTTTTACAGCAATTGCAACGCTACACTGCATCTAGTGTTCCTGCTACTCAAAAGGTATATACTCGCGCATACGCATTACTTAATGGTGACTCTGTTTTCTCAAACACGTTAGAATTAACAGTTAAGCCTTATTATGTAGCGCTTGTCGATGCTCCTGTTAAGATATGGTATTTGGTAGGATCTAACTTTGGCGAAGGCAAATGGCAAACTGATGTCGTTCCATTGTTGCCTATGGGTGATCAGGTTTATGATAAGAGGACAGGTCTAGGTATTATCTCATGGACAGGCTACATCTATAAAGACTTAGAGTTCAAGCTTAGAGAGAATGCAGAAAACTGGAGTGAAGGACAGTGGGGACAGTCTAAGGGAAAACCATTTGGCACATTCGTTAAAAAGGATGGTGGTAATATCAAAGTTCCAGAAGACGGTTATTATACAGTTACTTTGGATACAAAGAACGATAAGCTTACTATTGAGAAATATAAGGGTGCAAGTTCTGTTAAGGAATTTGAACACATGTATATGCCTGGTACTTATAGTTCTTGGACACCAACTCAATCTACCAAGATGGATCCTCTCAATAAGTCAGTAAACAATAATGGTGCTGAGATTAAGCTTAAAAATCATGATTGGTCAGCAACAGTTACTTTCAAAGCTAATGCAAATAAAGGTGAAGGTGCTAAGTTTGCTGTAGACGACAGTTGGAGTTCTAATTGGGGTGGTGCAACATTCCCTTATGGATCAGGTGGTGGTAACAATATTCCATATAAGGCAGGTACTTACAAAGTATTCTTCAACGATATTACAGGACAATACTCTTTTGTAAAGCAGTAGGTTATAAAAATAAATTAAATAGAGTAAAAGTGGGGGGAGACTTACCAGTGATGGCAGGTCTCTCTCTTTTTTGTTTTATCATTTCCGTTTGTTTATCAGTATGCGCTGTATGAGCTATGTTTTCGCTCGGAATATAAAATAAATGCCGACATTTATTTTATATTCCACTTGTTTGTACTATCTTTGTGCAATAAGCGTGGAGACAATAAAATATTATATTTTCATTCATTGTTAAGAAATTTACTAACTTAAAATCTAAAGCAGATGATAAAGAAATATGTCGATGAGAACGAAGGCAGAATGCTCGAGGAGCTATTTAGCCTTATTCGTATTCCTAGTGTAAGTGCTCAACCTGAACATAAGGAGGATATGGTGCGCTGTGCCAATCGTTGGAAGGAGCTATTGCTTGCTGCGGGTGTAGACAAAGCAGAGGTAATGCCTTCTAAGGGTAATCCTATGGTATATGCTGAAAAGATGGTAGACCCCAAGGCTAGAACCATTCTTGTGTATGGTCATTATGATGTAATGCCAGCCGAGCCACTAGAGCTATGGAGAACGCAGCCTTTCGAGCCTGTTGTTAAGGATGGTTATATCTGGGCGCGTGGTGCTGATGATGATAAAGGGCAGTCGTTTATTCAAGCGAAAGCTTTTGAATACCTTAATAAAAACGGCTTGTTGAAGCATAATATGAAGTTTATCTTTGAAGGTGAAGAAGAAATAGGTTCGGGCAGTTTGCCCGCTTTCATCGAAGCGCATAAGGACTTGCTCAAGTGCGATGTGATACTTGTTTCAGATACTACCGTTATTGCTCCTGATACACCTTCTATCACTACGGGATTGCGCGGTTTAGCTTATTGGCAGATAGAGGTTACTGGTGCCGATCACGACTTACACTCTGGTACTTTTGGTGGTGCTGTGGCTAACCCTGCTAACGTGCTTTGTAAGTTGATAGGAGATGTTACTGGTCCTGACGGTAAGATACGTTTCCCTGGCTTCTACGATGATGTAGAAGAAGCTTCTAAGGAAGAACGCGACCTTGTGGCTTCTATTCCTTTTGATATAGAAAAGTATAAAAAATCAATGAACATTGACGAGGTGTTTGGTGAGGAAGGCTATAGCACTATTGAGCGCACAGGTTATCGCCCATCGTTCGATGTTTGTGGTATTTGGGGAGGTTACATGGGTGAAGGTGCTAAGACGGTTATCCCTTCTAAGGTTTATGCTAAAATCTCTACTCGCCTAGTACCTCATCAGGACTACAAGAAGATAGGTCAGTTAGTGATCGACTACTTTAATCGGGTGGCTCCAAAGACCGTTAAGGTGGATATTAAGTTGCTTCACGGTGGTTATGGCTATGTTTGTCCTATCGACTTCCCTGCTTACATGGCAGCAGAACGTGCCTTTGAAACCGTCTTTGGCAAGCGTCCTTTGCCTGTGCGTATCGGTGGCAGTATTCCTATCATCTCTACTTTTGAAAACTTGTTGGGCGCAAAGAGTTTGTTGATGGGCTTCGGTTTAGAGTCTAATGCTATTCACTCTCCTAACGAGAATATGCCAATAGATCTTTGGAAGAAGGGCATTGAAACCATTATCAACTTCCATCAGGAGTACGACAAGGAAGCATAGTTTATAGCATAAATGCTAAAATAAAATAAGCATATAGAATAATGTGGGTGTACCCGACAAGTGGGTACACTCATTTTTTTTGTAAAAAATATTGATAATGTGTAAATAATTTTTCGAGAAATTTTATCTCAAGCTATATTCAGTAATTACCCCTTTTCGTAATATCTTTGAGCTATTGCAAAACTTGTAAAAGGATACTTACTTGTGGCTTTCTGTGGTCTGCTTCGCTATAGTAGGTGCTAACACCTTATTATATTCGTCCTCGTTTAAAAGAAGCTTTATAGCTGCTTGCCACTGCTTGTCCCATTGCAGAGAATTTTCTATTCCACCACGCTGATAATAGTAAACTCGCACGAGATCGGCACTTAATACCTGCTTTAAGGTCTTGCGATTAAACTCAAGATCCTTCGCTAAGTTATGCTTTAATTTCTTTTCTAAAGCTTCAAATTCTGGCTTAGCATCATCGTAATAACCCTCAAACTTTGCCAACTTCTCTAGCTGGTCTAGGTATTTCTTGCTCTCACGGTCGTACTTAAACCCACTATTTATTACCGTCTGCTTAAAGTCGTCATAGTCGGCATCGGTAATACTAAACGTCTTGGCTGCACCAATCGTAGGGTGATTTTTAATATATTTCATTTCCCAATTATGCATTACCTCGGTAGAATCTTGTCCTGCCGATGCTAGGTAGAAAGCTATATTAGGTAGTGAGTCGGGTTTCACTTCAATGTCAGGCTTAATGCCACCACCGTCTCTTACGATGCGTCCACCCAACGTATGAAACTCCTTTGTAAGCGAGTCGGGTACATGTTCTATGTATCCTCCCTTGTTATGCTTATAGTTTATTGCCTGAATACATCTGCCACTTGGAATATAATACTTGGCTGTGGTGAGCTTTAAACTTCCATTATAAGGCAAGTCTATAGGCACCTGAACAAGTCCCTTGCCGTAGGTGCGTGTGCCTAAGACGACAGCGCGATCAAGATCTTGCAAACTACCGCTGGTTATTTCGCTCGAACTTGCCGTCTCGCCATTTACCAATACCACTATAGGCATCACCGTGTCGATAGGTTCCATAGTGGTTTTGTAGTCTCTGTTAGCACGCTCTAGTCTGCCTTTGGTCTTCACGAGCGTTACGCCCTTGGGTACAAACATATTGACAATATTTACCGCTTCCTGCAAACTTCCTCCACCGTTATTGCGCAAGTCGAGTACAAGCTTTTGCATTCCTTGGGTTTTCATTTCGATGAACGCACGGCGAACATCCTTTGAACAATCGGTTGTAAACTGGTTTAAGCTTAAATAGCCAATACCATTTTCCTGCAAACCATAGTAAGGCACTGCAGGCATTTGGATGGCTCTGCGGGTAATTTTTAGCTTCATCATCTTATTCGTAGTAGGGCGAAGTACCTTTAAGATAAAGCTTGTGCCAGCGTCGCCACGAAGATGTTGGCTAACAAACTTGGTATCTTTGTTCGTAATATCAATGTTGTCGATAGCCAACAGAATATCGCCCTTCTTTAGTCCAGCCTCAGCAGCAGGTTGCTTCTCGTAGGGTTCGTCAATGGTAACACGCTTTAAAACCATGTCGTAGCGTATCAAGGCACCAATACCAGCATATTTACCCGTAATGAGCAAGTCGAGATCCTTTACATCTTCAGCAGGGTAATATACGGTGTATGGATCTAAAGAGCGCAACATATAGTTGATACTCCCACCTACAACATCATCGGCATTAAGCGTATCTACATACATCATGTCGAGGTATTTGTAAATGGCAGAAAATGTTTCCATATTCTTTGCCACCTTAAAGTTGTGATCCTTGTCGGTTGTGTTTTGCGCTAATGCCGAGGGGATCATTGTTAAAAGGCATAGCGAAAGTGATATAAATATTTTCTTCATCGTCTTATTTTGGTTTCGTATGATATGTCCTAATGATACCAACAAAAGTACATATATATATTGTGAAACCTTCCCCTTTGCCCCTTATTTTAGAAAAAAATACACCAAAAGCATATTTTTTCACGAAAATGTTTGGTGGGAAAGAGAAAAGTCCTTACCTTTGCAACCGCTTAAAAGAAACAAGCACACTGCTTCAGTAGCTCAGTTGGTTAGAGCACCTGACTGTTAATCAGGGGGTCGTTGGTTCAAGCCCATCCTGGAGCGCAAGAAAGAGAATTACTTCGGTAGTTCTCTTTTTTCTTTATGTCTATTTATTTGTTACTTACTCCATAGTTGGGGCAGGGTACATTCTGTTTTTAATGATTAGCGATAACCTTTTGTGTTTAAAGGTGCCACTTGATTTGATGCTCCTCTGAAGTTTTCATCCTTTTTCTTGTGAGTTATCAAAAATCTACGTACCTTTGCACCTAAATATAACTGTCGGAAAATGAGCAAATTAGTAACTATAACCCACCCACAACGGCTTGGCAACAAAGCGCAAGGATGTTGTGCTGCTCGAAGAAATTCATCTTTCTTCGACACTTTTAACGTGGATTATTTGGTACATTCAAATAATTTGCTAACACACACACACACACACACACACACACACACACACACACACACACACACATTAGACGTACCGACCGTCTATTACCTCTTATTTTCGTTCATGTACGCGTGCGTGAAGCGTTGCGTCACATCCACTTAGAAAAGGTATGCCGCAAAGTGCCTCTTCTGTTTGCGCATGCCCGTTTCCCCACATCAATATCCTAAAATCATACCTTCGCAGGTTCTATATATAAAGAGTTTTATAAATACATAAAAACATTAAAAGATAGGAAACATGAAAAAAGAGTATCAAAGTCCAAGTATTAATGTCATCTCCATGAAAGTGGAGAACCGCTTGCTCGAGGTTAGCACAACGACCACTGACCCCAAAGAAGGGGGTGACCCAACAGGTAGTAATGTCGAAACTCCAAATCCGTTTACACCATCTGGTGCCAGGGCTGAATCGCCTCGCGTAGAAGAATAAGATGTGATAATAACCACACCAAGTAACAAACTTTGAAAAAACAAATACAATGAATACAAAAAAGAAATGGTTTACGGCAGTCGGCTGCGCAATCGTAGCACTGTCTGTTTGTACAGCATGTCAAGATGATGACATAAACCAACAATCAACAGACCCTGCAACCAACGTGCATACATATCGCATCGTGGCAGATGTGGATGCCGCACCTGACGGAAAAGGCACACGTGCTTTGACGGAAGATGCATCCAACCTTATTCACTCGGCTTGGCTGCAGAACGACAAAATGATAGCCTATTGTCTGAAGGACAATAACAGTAGTAAAGAAAAACAGTACAGCTTGCTGCAGAGCGCTACGGAAGGAAAAGGAAGCCTATTCGATGGTACGTTCAAAGCCGTCAACACCATCACCACCAATGATGAAATTTGTTTCTTCTATCCTGGGGCTGCATCGGCAGGCAAGGGTGCCACTATTAACTCGACTATGAGGTTCATTGGCGATGGAAAGACAGCTCCTAAGGATTTGGTTTACTACGAAAGACAGCCAACGATTAAGCAAACAGTAGAGCTGAACCTCACTGAGCAGGACGGTACGGCCAAAACCATCGGTGAGAAGTTCGACTATCAATGGGCGAAAGCCAAACCTTCCGCTGTCAACGGTACTGACGTAAAGGTTAGAGGGGCCAAAATGCAACGACAGATTGCGATTTGGGGTCTTCGATTTGCCAGCAAGGACGCTGGTGTTCTGAACAGCATCGACTCGGTTTATATCACTGGTGTGAAGTCACTCGACGTGTTCGACCTTGGTACGGGTCAGTTCATTGCAGACAATACTAACGACGAGAACAACAACATTGTACTGAAGCCAGCCAATAATGGCAAGTTCACCTCTGCCGGAGGTAAGTACATTTACGCTGCCATACTGCCAGGCTCTTTCGCAAGAGTGCTGATTACAGCCTTTGTGGGCGACAAATGTTATGCACGAGAATATAAAGTCAACTTAAAGGCCGACAAAGTGTACCGCACCGATGTGATCAATATGGAGCAGGTTGTGGCTAATCCATACGTTGACGTGCAGGGCGTGAAATGGGCGACAGGTAACTTTATCCACTATGGTAAGCTTGGTTCGGGCAAAGACTATTGGGGCATTGCACCCACACAATGGTGGATATCGCAACACTACATTCAGGGCACCAAACCTGGACAATGGACAACCTCACAGTTTACATCTAGCCCTGTTTCCACACCCGAAGACCTCGACTTGTTCAGATTTGGTGACATCCACGACCCTACCAACGCAACAGCTGGTCATTTCAAGCAAGGTAGTATCGACATCGCTAAGAAGTTTTATGCAGAAGCTGGTCCTTTGAAGAAAGACGAGATACCGTATGGACCTAAGGTTAAATATGGTGATATCGTTTGGTATTATACCATGCATGACAATCAAAAGTATCGCATGCCGAAGGGCGATGAGTTACAGAAGCTCTACAACGATGCCAACGTGATACCTGCTTACTGCTACTCTAACCATGGTCTGCGCATATATGGTGCTTTCTTCTACACCAAAACTGGCGGAACTCGCAAGAAGACCTTCCCCACACGCGTCAATGCTTTGTATAAATACAGTAATGTGACAGCATTGGTACGTGCCAACAAGGGACTTTTCTTGCCTATCACAGGATTGCGAGTTGCTGGCATAGGTGGTACTACAATAGGTTATAGGGACATGACATACACCGCTGGAGCATACGGGCAGTACATGAGTTCTACCGCACAAACCTCAGGGCTGTCAATGGACTTCTTCTTCGGTCCTACCGAGTGGAACTACTCGGGCAATGCCTGCGGACAAGCCAAAGCCATTCGTCCAGTATGGGATCCATCGAGCAGCGATACACCGAATCCAGTTTTCGATGCATTCAAGGATATTCACTAAATCAAAGGCCTGACGGCTGAAGTCTGATGACAGAAAGTTCACTGCGCATCAGACAAAGAACATAACGCCTGCCTCTCCAGACAGCGACCATGGTGGTTGCCAATGGAAAGGTAGGCGTTTTTGGAACTTGCATTCAAATACGTTTTATAATTTTGCACTTGTTGGTTGATGCTACGGTACGATTTAAATAGCGATAATTCTTTGATTTATAATTAGTTTTATTCGTTTTTTTCGATCAATAAGCGTACCTTTGCATGCTGAAAAGGGACGTACCACCTAATAAGGCAAAGTTGGCACTAAAAGTGTTTAAAAACTTTCGTGTGGGTACTAATATACGCATAAAGCTCAAGAGCTTCCTATATTAGTGATTAATAGCCAACTAGGTTTCAATTGTTATGCGGGTTCGTTTGGTGGTTAGTTTCCTTTTTCATTTTAGGATAATAATAAAAACAAACGAATTTGAAGACTTTTGAAGAGTTAGGTGTATGCGAAGAGATTCGCAAAGCCATTGAAGAGCAGGGATTTGAACATCCTATGCCAGTACAGGAAGAGGTAATCCCTTATTTATTAGGTAATCGTAACGATGTTATTGCGCTAGCGCAAACGGGTACAGGTAAGACTGCTGCCTTTGGTTTGCCACTTTTACAGCGTATTGATACGACTACAAAAGAAACACAAGCCATTGTTTTGAGTCCTACGCGCGAGTTGTGTTTGCAAATTGCAGACGACTTGAAAGACTTTGGTAAGTACATTCCACATCTACACATTGCAGCCGTTTATGGTGGAACATCTATTGAAACTCAGATCAAGGAGTTGAAGCGTGGTGTTCAGATCATTGTGGCTACTCCTGGTCGACTCATCGACTTGATGCACCGAGGTAAGGCAAAGCTAGAAAACGTGCGTAATATGGTGCTTGATGAGGCTGACGAAATGCTTAATATGGGTTTCCAAGAGAGCATTACAGAGATCTTGAGCGGTGTGCCAGAGGATAGAAACACCCTGCTTTTCTCTGCTACTATGAGCAGAGAGGTGGAGCGTGTCGCTAAGGGCTATCTACACGATTACAAAGAGATTGTTGTGGGAAGTCGTAACGAAGGTGCTGAAAATGTAAACCATATTTATTATATGGTAAATGCGAAAGACAAGTACCTAGCTTTGAAACGACTAGTAGATTTTTATCCAAAGATCTATGCTATTATCTTCTGTCGCACCAAGCTGGAGACACAAGAAGTAGCCGATAAGCTCATCAAAGACGGTTATAACGCAGAGGCTTTGCATGGCGATTTGTCGCAACAACAGCGCGATTTGACGATGCAGAAGTTCCGTTCACATCTTACACAAATTCTTGTAGCTACCGATGTGGCAGCTCGTGGACTTGATGTTACCGAGCTAACCCACGTTATCAACTATGGTTTGCCCGACGATATTGAGAACTATACCCACCGTTCGGGTCGTACAGGTCGTGCGGGAAAAAAGGGTACTTCTATCTCTATTATCCACAGCCGTGAGAAGTATAAGGTACGCAATATAGAGCGTGTTATTAGTAAAGAGTTTATCGATGGCACATTGCCTTCAGCGGAAGAAATATGCAAGAAGCAATTGTTTAAGTCTATGGACGACATCTTAAAGACCGATGTTGATGAAGAGCAGATAGCCCCTTACGTTAAGGATATTAAACGACAGTTTGAATATATTGATAAGGAAGACTTAATCAAGAAGATCGTTACCGTAACCTTTGGTCGTTTCTTGGATTATTATAAGAATGCACCCGAGATAGAGAAACCTACAACACAGAACGGTAGAGCCGACCGTCGTGGAGGTAGAAACGATAGTCGTGGTGGTCGAGGTGGTGAAAGAAGCGATCGCAGTCGTGGTTCTCGTAAGGCGGAAGCTGGTTTCAAACGTTTGTTTATCAATCTTGGTAAAGACGATGGTTTCTATCCTGGTGAGGTAATGCAGTTTATCAATAAGAATGTACATGGTCGTCAGGCTGTAGGACATATCGACTTATTGAAGAAGCAAAGCTATATTGAGGTACCTGAGCGAGATGCTCAAAGAGTAATGGACGCATTGAATGGTGCCAACTATAAGGGTAGGGAAGTGCGTTGTAACGATGCCGAAGAAGGTGGCAGAGGTCGCCGTTCGGAAGGCGGAGAGCGTCGCGGTCGTGGCTCACATCAGCGTGGTGGTCGTCGTCATGAAGAAGATTTTAGCCAAAGGAAATTCAAAAAAGACGATTGGAAAGGGCTTATGAGTGGTGGTACCACCAAGTTAAAGGGGGAGGAACCTGACTTCTCTGAAGAAGGCTGGGCACGTCGTCGTCCCAAAAAGAAATAAAATGTAAAGATCATAAGGAGAGGGAGATTATTCGTGGTCTCCCTTCTGTATTTTTAAGAAAGTATATTTTTATATTTAAGAGGTATAATAAGATGAAAGAAGATGTTTCTAACAATGGAAAGAAGAGAGTAGTGATTGTTGGTGGTGGACTTGGTGGATTGGAGCTAGCTACACGCTTAGTAAAAACCCACTTCCAAGTTACTTTGATAGATAAAAATAATTATAATTATTTTCCTCCATTAATATACCAAGTGGCATCGGCAGGTCTTGAACCTAGTAGCATATCCTTCCCTTTTCGCCGTTTGTTCCAAGAGAAGAAAAACTTCTTCTTCCGTATGGCAACAGTAGAGCAAATTGAACCAGAGAAGAAGAATGTAGTTACCTCTATTGGGGATATACAATATGATTATTTAGTGCTTGCTGCTGGAGCTACTACTAACTATTTTGGTAATAAGGAAATAGAGAAAAACTGTCTTCCTATGAAGACTGTTTCCGAGGCAATGTATCTGCGTAATACCATTTTGCACAATTTAGAGAAAGCCGAGATAGAGACCGATCCTGAAAAGAAGCAAGCTTTGATGAATGTTGTTATCGTGGGTGGTGGTCCTGCAGGTGTAGAAATAGCAGGAGCAGTGGCAGAGATGAAGAGAAACGTCATAGCACGCGACTATCCACACCTTGCTGCAAACAATCGTATGCACATTTATTTGGTGAATGCTGCCGATCGTTTGCTCTCTACAATGGATGAGTATTCTTCGAAGAAAGCATTAGAAGGCTTGAAAGAACTCTTTGTTCATGTACGCCAGCCCTATATGGCTTTGAGTTATGAAAATGGAGTGTTAAAGACCGATAAGGGATTAGATATTCCAGCGGAGACGGTAATTTGGGTGAGTGGTGTTCGTGCTACCAGTATGCCGGGACTACCTCAAGACTGTTATGGTCGTGCTGGTCGTATCAAGACCGATCGCTTCTGTAAGGTGAAAGGTGTAGACGATATTTATGCTATTGGAGATATTAATATCATTGAAGGCGATGCAGAGTATCCCGGAGGGCACCCACAGTTGGCTCAAGTGGCTATCCAGCAAGCTAAGTGTGTAGCAAATAATCTTGTGGCAGAGGCAAAGGGAGAGGCTCCAAAAATGTTTAAATACAAGAACCTTGGTACAATGGCAACTATCGGACGAAATCGTGCCGTGGCTGAAATTGGTAAGAGTAAGTTTAGTGGTTTCCTTGCATGGTTCCTTTGGTTGGTAGTCCATTTGCGTTCTATCCTTGGTGTAAAGAATAAAACTTTCATTCTTTTGAACTGGCTGTGGGGCTATATCAACTATAAACAAAGCCTTCGCTTAATCCTCAAAGCAGAAGGAAAAAATAACGATGATAATGATTTAGTGCAATAAAAAAATAGAGCATGTCAGTAATGGCATGCTCTATTTTTATATACCTGTTAGTATAACAAACGCTTATTAAGCGTTGCTATCCTAGCTTTTTTCTTTAGTCCACTTTGTAAATAAGGTTATTTGCTCCACTCGTAAAGGCTAGTGCTTCGGGGTGTTCATTGGCATAACTTTCAATGTGACGGATGCGTTTTTCCTCGAAAATTTCGTCCATAGCGATGAGGATACCCGTTTCTTCTACATCGCCAAAACCATAGTTAATGGCTGTGCCAAAGAGCTTCATTGTAGGTGAAAGGTTCATGTAAGCATTTACCAATGGTGGAATATTATAGCCCAATTTGCGAATTTCAGTGTTCAAAAGTCGATAGTCTTCCTTAAAGTTCTTGCCTGTAAAGAAAGCCTCAAGTTCGGTTTCTGGGGTGTCAATCTTTAATGGCTTAATAGGAAGAATAAGGTCTTCTTTATCATTAAAATACTTTTTTAGGAAGTAAAGGATAAGATCTCTGCCACGACGGATATAGGAAGGATACATAGTTACCTTGCCGAAGAAATACTTGCAGTTAGGGTTAAGAACAGTAAGGGCCCCTAGCCCATCCCACAAATTGTCAAGTGCAAAGATACTTTTATGGTTATTTCTCACATTCTGATATGCCAAAGAGACGAAAGAACGCCCCAGTTCTACAGTGTAAGGAGCATATTCCTTGATAAACTTCTCTGAGAAATGGAACATGTGGCTAGTAGCAAGTATGGGCTGTCCTTTTTCGTCTAGCTTCCAGTCTTCCCCAAATATATAACGGTATCCACCAATAATCTCTTCAGCTTCAGGATTCCATACGATGAGTTGTTTGCAACAATTCTCCATTGTGTCAAACTCATCAATATCAACAGACTTGCCTGTTCCTCCACCAGCTGTTCTAAAAGCTTCTTCGCGCAAACGCCCAATCTCACGCATTGTGTTGGGTGAGTTTTTTGCAGTAACAACATATACTTCGTTGTGGCTTTTGTTAGTCGTGCGAAGTAGTTTATCTGATGTTAGTTCGCTTTTTAGAAGAGCCTTGTCAATTGGCTGAATTATTTCTTCTTCCATAAATTGGTGTGCTAAAGTTTCTGTTCGGTTGTTGTATTGGCAATACTAATAATTTTATAACTCGTAGACCCTGTCTTCTACATATTTTGCCCATTCCATCGATGTTTTGCTATGGTCGAAGGTTTGCCAAGGGATAGGTTTTCCTATGGCTACTCTAAAAGTTTTTCCTACGTTTTTATACATTTCATCAACAAGAAACAGCATGGCTAAATTCACTTTCTTTATATATTTATCACTAAAGTGGGCTATGCGGTAGAATTTTTCTGAGTTTCTTCCACCAAAGAAAATAGGTACAATATCACGCTGATATTCCACACTTTTAGTAATAAAAGTTTTCTTCCAAGGAAGATCATGGATCGTTCCGTTTATCTTTCGGCTATTCAATCCTGCTGGAAACATGAGCATGTGATTGTTGCTTTGGAAACCAGCCTCTACCATTCTTGGGAAGTCGCGACTTTGTTTGCCTGTCTTATTGATACCAATACTTACTGGTTTTAATCCTGGTAGATTTAGCAAAAGATCGTTTACTAAATAGCGAAACTGACCATCATAATGATGTCCGATGATTGCTCCAAGTGCTACTCCGTCTTGACCACCTAATGGATGGTTGGATACGAAAGTATAAAGCTTGCCATCATTTTTGTCAGGTAAATTCTCTAAACCCTCTATTTCGAGCGTCATATCGAGATATTTTACACATTCTTCAAGCCATTCTGTTCCAGACAGATGT
The DNA here is from genome assembly GCF_000262545.1 of Prevotella bivia DSM 20514. Lineage (GTDB taxonomy): Bacteria > Bacteroidota > Bacteroidia > Bacteroidales > Bacteroidaceae > Prevotella > Prevotella bivia. The sequence goes on from NZ_JH660660.1 coordinate 941,384, forward strand.
CTTGACTCCCAAAGAAACTTATTAACTTGATCTTCGTGGATGGTTTTCTTTAACCAATTTACAGCAAAACGAGGAATATATTTAGCCTTAGCCCCCATCTTGCTTTTAAGAATGTTCTCGATATCAATTGTCTTTTGAATATTTGCTGCCATATTCTCGATTTCCCAAAACCATATGCAAAAATAGCTAAATATTTTTGGATAATACGATACTATGGGTAGAAATATTGATAAAAGATAATATTCTATATAGAAAACCAATTACCTTTATCTGTTTGTAGATAGCTACTTAATACCGTTAAATTTAGAAAAATCTCCTTATTATATAAAATATCGTGGAGCAAAGTGGAGAAGTGTGGTGGAAATTGCGTAACTTTGGGGTCTATTTAGGTTTATTCTAAGTTTTACTTTAATCGCATGAGATTTCTGGGTAATATAGAAGCAAAGATTGATGTGAAAGGTAGAGCGTTTCTTCCATCAATATTCCGTAAGGTGCTTAGCGCATCTGGCGAAGAGGCACTTATTCTCCGAAAAGATATTTTTGAGTCGTGTCTTGTGCTTTATCCACAATCGGTTTGGAACGAACGATTGGATGCGTTAAGGAGTAAGTTGAGTAGATGGAATAAGCGTGATCAGATGATTTATCGGCAATATGTTTCTGATGTAGAAATGATTACGTTAGATGGTAATGGGCGTTTTCTTATACCCAAACGTTATTTGAAACTTGCTAATATTGATCAAGAAATTAGCTTTATAGGTATGGATGATAGCATCGAAATATGGTCGAAACCTAACACTACCGAGCAGTTTATGCCGTTTGAGGAACTTGGAAAAGCCCTAGAAAGTATTATGGAAGGTAAAGACACTACCTCCAACGATTAAAATATAAAGAATTAACGCTACAACTAGCATAATACAACGACAATGATAAAGAAAGCTGAAAGCTACCATATCCCAGTGCTTTTAAACGAAAGTATTGAAGGATTGAATATTCATACGGGCGGCATCTATGTAGATGTTACCTTTGGAGGTGGTGGACACAGTGGTGAAATATTGTCGCGTTTGCCAGTTGGATGTCATCTTTATAGCTTTGATCAGGATTTAGATGCAGAACAAAACCTAAACCACCTCACTGAAAAAAGTAAAGAGCTGAATGATAAATTTACTTTTGTACGCTCAAACTTTAGGTATTTAAAGAACTGGATGCGTTACTATGGAGTAGAGAAAATTGATGGTTTGCTGGCAGATCTTGGCGTAAGTAGTCATCACTTCGACGATGAAACTCGTGGTTTCTCTTTCCGTTTTGAAGAAGCTCCGCTAGATATGCGTATGAATAAGAATGCTCATAAAACGGCTTCTAATATTCTCAACGAATACGAAGAAGACGACTTAGCCAACTTGTTTTATCTCTATGGCGAATTAAAACAATCAAGACGCATCGCTTCTGCTATTGTAAAAGCTAGAACAAACCAAACGATTAAGACTACAACAGACTTTCTAAAGATCGTTGAACCGCTCTTTATACGTGCCAGAGAGAAGAAGGATATGGCAAAACTCTTTCAAGCATTACGCATAGAAGTAAACCATGAAATGGAGGCTTTGAAAGAAATGCTAGCTTCGGCAACAGAACTTTTATCTCCCGGAGGGCGTCTATCGGTGATAACTTACCATTCGCTAGAAGATAGAATAGTAAAGAACTTTATGAAAGCTGGTAATGCAGAAGGAAAAGTAACACAAGATTTCTTTGGTAGAATAGAAACTCCTTTCAAGCTAGTGAACAATAAAGTGATCGTTGCTACAGAAGAGGAATTAGAAAAAAATCCACGAAGCCGTAGTGCAAAACTAAGAATCGCAGAAAAGAAAGATGAAGAGCGAAAACAATAAAGAAGAAATAATAGAGGGAACCGCCCTACCTATGGAAGAAGGACAAGCTACCAAGAAGAAGGAAGCTAGTCCTGTTAGAGGTGAGCTTCTCAATGCAACGGCAAAGGAATTAGGAAACGATTTAAAAGCTCAAGATAAGGAGGTAAAATATCAAAAGGGTGAAGAAGTCTCTGATAGTGTAGAGAAAGAAGAGCAAATAAACGTAGAGGAGAAAATAGATAGGATAGAGAAAGCACTGCTTGATCAGGCTCAAGAAGGTGAGAAACCTCAATCTTCCAACTTCACTTTTAGTAAGATCATTGGTGGGGACATTCTTTCAGCCCAAGTACTCCGTAATAATATAGGCTTAATTCTCCTTATAGTATTCTTCGTGATTATCTACATCACCAATCGATATAATGCCCAAAAATACCTGATTGAGATAGATAAGCTTAATACGGAGCTTGAAGATGCTAAGTATAGAGCTCTCTCTAGTAGTAGTCAGCTTACGGAGAAAACACGAGAAAGCCATATCCTAGAGCTTCTCAAAAATAAAAAAGATAGTGTGTTAAAAATATCAGATCGACCACCATATATCGTCAACGTTCCAGAATAAGAGGCTAAGATGAACAAGTTTAATAACAAAGAAAGCATTAAGTGGTACTTCTTAACCACTGTAGGTATAGTATTTTTTGCTTTTCTCATTATGATAAAAGCTGCTAATACTATGACGGTAAAGAGGGATTATTGGATGCAAGTAGCCGCATTACAAAAGAAAGATAGCGTTAAGATAAAACCTATTAGAGGGAATATTCTTAGTACTGATGGCGAATTAATGGCTAGTTCGTTGCCTGAATTTAAAATATATATGGACTTTGATGCCTTGAAAGAAGCAGGCAATGATACTGCTTTCGTGGATAGCATCAACTTTATTAGTAAGGGATTAAACGAAATTTTCCCAGAGAAATCGGCTCAAGCCTTTAAACAACACTTGTTAGAAGGTTTTCATAAGAAGAGTCGTCATTGGGCTATATGGGATGCTCGTATCGCCTATAATACATTTAAAGATGTGCAAAACCTACCTATTTTCCACCTTTCTAAGTTTAAAAGTGGTTTTCACTGGGAAGAGTTTAATGCGCGTAGACGCCCGTTTGGCTCATTAGCACAGCGTACTATTGGTGATATGTTTGGAGCAAAAGATTCTGCACGTTGTGGTTTGGAATTATCTTTCGACTCTATTTTGCGCGGAACCAACGGTATTATTCATCGTAGAAAGGTAAGAAATAAGTTTCTTAATATTACAGATACAGCACCAATTGATGGTGCCGATATTGTTACAACCATCGATGTTGGTATGCAAGATTTGGCTGAACGTGCACTCATTGACGAGCTTCGTGAGATCAATGGTAACGTAGGCGTTGCTATTGTAATGGAAGTTGCTACTGGCGATGTGAAAGCTATCGTGAATATGGATAAGTGTGATGATGGTGAATATCGTGAGATTAAGAACCATGCTGTAAGCGATTTGCTAGAACCAGGGTCGGTGTTTAAAACAGCTTCTATTATGACAGTTCTCGATGATGGCTTAGTAGATACTACTTATACGATAGCTACGGGTGCAGGTGTTTGGAATATGTATGGTAGAGATATGAAAGATCATAACTGGCGAAAAGGTGGTTATGGCGATTTGATGCTTCCTTGGACATTGAAATATAGCTCCAACGTAGGTGTGAGCCGTATTATAGATTTACATTATCATAATAATCCAGAGCAGTTTGTTCAAGGTATTTACGATCTTGGGTTAGCTACCGATCTTAATCTTCCTATTATCGGTTATTCTCCAGCAAAGATCCGTATGCCGCATAAGAATAAGCGTGGGCAATATGATAATTGGAGTGCTACTGCACTGCCATGGATGAGTATTGGCTATGAAACTCAGGTTCCACCTATCTCTACACTCGCCTTTTATAATGCCATTGCAAATAATGGAAAGATGATGCGACCACGCTTTGTGAAGCAAATTATAAAGAACGGTGAAGTAATCGCCGACTATCCACCAGAGGTATTAAAGAAGCAGATTGCCAAGGAAACTACTATCACGCAGATACGCCGAATATTAACCGAAGTAGTATCGGAAGGGCTTGGTAAGAAGGCTGGTTCAGATAAGTTTGCTGTAGCAGGCAAGACAGGCACAGCACAGATGTCTAAAGGTGCGCTTGGGTATAAGGCTGGTGGAGTAAATTACTTGTTAAGCTTTGCTGGTTTCTTCCCTGCTGATAAGCCCAAATACAGTTGTATTGTATGTATTCAAAAGACAGGCTTACCTGCTTCAGGTGGTGGTATGAGTGGTGTGGTTTTCCATCATATCGCTGAAGGTATCATGGCACAAGACTTGAAACTTAGTGTTACCGATGCACGCAATCAGTCGTCTATTCTCATTCCTTCTGCTAAGACGGGCAATATCCTTGCTGCCGACTACGTGTTAAATGCACTAGGTTATAATGCTAAAAATGGTTGGGCGGGAGCTTATCCCTTTGGAAATCCTATATGGGGAAGTGTAACCGATACGAACAACTCTCTTGTTATTCAGAAGCGCAACTATTCGAATAACAAGATTGTTCCTGATGTTCATGGCATGGGAGCGCGTGATGCTGTTTATCTTCTTGAGCAGCGTGGCTTGAAGGTGAAGATAATAGGGCGTGGAAAAGTTATTCAACAAAGCTTAGCACCTGGTAATAAGATAAAGAAAGGTGAGGCTTGTATTATCAACTTAGGATAGGCTTAAAAGCTGTAAATATAAGAAAAGAATAAAACTTAAAAGTAATAAGATATGAAGTTAACTGACTTACTTAAAGGTGTAAAAACATTAAATATCAATGGCAATGCCGACATTGATATTGCAGGTATTAATATTGATAGCAGAAAGATTAAGGCAGGGCATCTCTTCGTAGCTGTTAAGGGAACACAAGTAGATGGTCACCAATTTATAAATAAAGCAATAGAGCTTGGTGCAAAGGCTGTACTTGTGGAAGATATGCCTACCGACCTAAAAGAAGATGTTACCTATGTTCAAGTAGCATCAACCGAAACAGAAGTGGGCAAAATTGCTACTATCTTTTACGGAAATCCTACAAAGAAACTAAAGCTTGTAGGAGTAACTGGTACCAATGGTAAGACCACCATTGCTACCTTATTATATAATATGTTTCGCAAATTCGGTTATAAAGTAGGACTTATATCTACCGTTTGTAACTATATTGATGACGAAGCACGCCCAACCGATCACACTACTCCAGACCCAATAGAACTCAATCAGCTCCTTGGCGAGATGGTGGCTGCTGGCTGTGAATATGCTTTTATGGAATGTTCTAGCCACGCTATTCATCAGCATCGTATAGGTGGGCTACACTTTGAAGGTGGGGTTTTCACTAATCTAACACGTGATCATCTTGATTATCACAAAACTTTTGAGAACTATCGCAATGCTAAAAAGATGTTCTTCGACTCTCTTTCTAAGAACGCTTTTGCCATTACTAATGCTGATGATAAGAATGGTATGATAATGGTGCAGAACTGTAAGGCTAATATAAAGACTTATTCCATGCAGCGAATGGCAGATTTCCGTGCAAAAATCATTGAGTGTCATTTTGAAGGAATGTACTTAGAGGTTGACGGAAAGGAAGTTGGCGTACAGTTTATTGGTAAGTTTAACGTAAGCAACTTACTAGCTGTTTATGGCACTGCCATTATGTTGGGCAAATCGCAAGACGATATTTTGTTGGCACTTAGCACTTTGAAGAGCGTTAACGGACGCCTCGATCCTGTTCATTCTCCTGAAGGTTTTACGGCGATTGTCGATTATGCACACACACCAGATGCCCTTGAAAACGTGCTTGGAGCTATCCATGATGTATTAGAAGGTAAAAATGGAAAGGTGATTACTGTGTGCGGAGCAGGTGGCAATCGTGATAAAGGCAAGCGTCCGCTCATGGCACAAGAAGCTGTAAAACAGAGCGACACCGTTATCCTTACTAGTGATAACCCACGTTTTGAAGATCCACAAGCTATCATCGACGATATGGTAGCTGGGCTTGATGCTAATCAGCGTAAGAAGGTGTTGACTATCGTCGATCGCCGTGAAGCTATGCGCACGGCTGCTATGATGGCAAAGAAGGGCGATGTAATCCTTGTTGCTGGTAAAGGTCATGAAGACTATCAAGACATTCAAGGTGTGAAACATCACTTTGATGATCACGAAGTACTTCGCGAAATCTTTGATGCTCAATAAGTAAAAGGTATAAAGACTATATAATTATATTTAGACATGTTATATTATATTTTCAGATGGTTAGGCGAGTATGGCATAAGTGGAAGCCACTTATGGGGCTATATTAGTTTCCGAGCTATTCTTGCAATGATCCTTGCATTGATTATCTCTGCATGGTTTGGTGAACGCTTCATCAAATATCTAAAGAGCAAACAAATTACAGAAACACAGCGTGATGCAAGTATTGATCCTTTCGGTGTTAACAAAATTGGAGTGCCATCAATGGGTGGTATTATCATCATTGTATCATTGCTCATTCCTGTAATCTTGCTAGGTAGATTGCGCAATATCTATCTCATTCTTATGATTGTTACTACCGTTTGGCTTGGTTTTTTAGGTGGAATGGACGATTTTATCAAGATTTTCCGCCATAATAAAGAGGGCTTAAAGGGTAAATATAAGATTGTAGGACAGCTTAGTATTGGTCTTATCGTAGGTTTAACCCTTTGGGCTTCACCCGATGTTAAAGCTAACCTTAATAACGAAGTAAGCAATAAGGATAAGACGGCAATGGTGATACAGCACAATCAGACGGCGGAGAAAACGCTAAAGACAACCATTCCGTTTGTAAAAAATCATAATCTTGATTATTCAGAGGTTGTTGGTTTTATGGGAAAATATAAGACGGCAGCAGGTTGGATACTCTTTGTCATTATGACGATCTTTGTGGTAACAGCCGTTTCTAACGGTGCCAACCTTAATGATGGTATGGACGGTATGTGTGCTGGCAACTCGGCTGTGATAGGTGTAGTACTCGGTATTTTAGCTTATGTGAGCAGCCATTACCGATATGCTGCCTATCTAAACATTATGTTCATACCAGGGTCGGAAGAATTGGTTATCTTCTTTATGGCGTTTATCGGAGCTTTGATAGGTTTCTTATGGTATAATGCTTATCCAGCTCAAGTGTTTATGGGCGATACGGGGAGCCTTACCATTGGTGGTATCATTGCCGTAGGTGCTATTATTATCCATAAAGAGTTGCTTTTGCCTATCCTTTGTGGTATCTTCTTTGTAGAGAGTCTGAGTGTTATCCTGCAAGTTTGGTATTACAAGCTAGGTAAGCGCAAGGGTATTAAGCAGCGCATCTTTAAGCGTACCCCTATTCACGATGCCTTCAGAACGCTCAATTCACAGCTTGATCCCGATTGTAAATATGTATTTACAAAACCACATAATGCTGTACACGAGAGCAAAATTGTTCTTCGGTTTATTATTGTTACCATCCTTTTGGCAGCATTTACCATTATTACATTGAAGTTAAGATAAGAAAGGAGTATAGAGAAAAATGAAAAGAATAGTAATACTAGGTGCAGGAGAAAGCGGTGCTGGTGCTGCTGTATTAGCAAAGCAACAGGGCTTCGACGTATTTGTTTCAGATATGTCGGCTATCAAGGATAAGTATAAGAAAATGCTTGACGATCGCGGTATAGCGTGGGAAGAGCAGCAGCATACAGAGGCGAATATCTTAAATGCCGATGAGGTGATTAAGAGTCCTGGTATTCCAAAAGAAGCTCCTATGATACAGAAACTCCTTGAGAAAGGTACACCTATTATCAGCGAAATAGAGTTTGCAGGTAGATATACCCATTCTAAAATGATTTGTATTACAGGAAGTAATGGTAAAACCACTACTACTAGTCTTATCTTCCACATCTTTAAAGATGCTGGTTATGATGTAGGACTTGCGGGTAATATTGGTAATAGTTTGGCACTTCAGGTGGCTGAAGATCCACATGATTACTATATCATAGAGCTAAGTAGTTTTCAGCTAGATGATATGTACAACTTCCGTGCTAACATTGCTATTCTGCTAAATATTACGCCCGATCATCTCGATCGTTACGAATATAAGTTTGAGAATTATGCCGATGCGAAGATGCGCATTATTCAGAATCAGACGAAGGAGGATAGCTTCATCTATTGGAATGATGACCCTGTTATCAAGAAAGAGCTAGAAAAGTTTGATGTAAAGGCTGTGCGATATCCTTTCTCAGAACTAAAAGAGAAAGGAAGTATCGGATATATTGAGCAAGGACAATATACTATAGAGCAGCCCACTCCTTTTAATATGGAGCAGGAGGATCTTTCGCTTACTGGCAAACATAATATCTACAACTCGCTTGCAGCAGGTATTGCTGCCAATATCGGTGGTATTAAGAAAGAAAATATTCGTAAGAGTTTGAGCGACTTCCCTGGTGTAGAACATCGTTTAGAGAAGGTTTGCAAGGTGGCTGGTGTGCAGTATATCAACGACTCAAAGGCTACCAACGTAGACGCTTGTTGGTATGCACTAGAGAGTATGACTACCCCTACCGTGCTAATCATTGGTGGTAAAGATAAGGGCAACGACTATGATGCTATCAAAGACCTTGTAAAGCAGAAGTGTAGAGCCGTTGTATATCTTGGTGCTGATAACCAGAAGTTGCATGACAACTTTGATCATCTTGGTATTACTGTTCGCGATACTCACTCTATGAAGGATTGTGTAGCTGCTTGTGCAGCGCTTGCTAAACCTGGCGACACGGTGTTACTAAGTCCTTGTTGTGCTAGCTTCGACCTCTTTAAAAACATGGAAGATCGTGGCGAACAGTTTAAAGAGTTGGCTCGTGCGCTATAATAGCAGAACTAGTAAATAGCAATATTAGTTCGCAAAAAGAACAGTTTGTAACTCGTTGATAATGAGTAGCCTTATAAAAGGTAATCTTTTACGCGATAAAAGGTTACCTTTTACTCACCAAAAGATGACCTTTTACTCGGTAAAAGGTGATGTTTTACTACGTGATAGTTATACATCTGTTTTTCAGTAAGTTATGAGATAGTCCGTTTTTCATCAAGAATTGAATATAAAACTACCAATAAATCAATGAACGTAAAGTCATTACAAAATGTTTTTAAAGGCGACAAAGTAGTCTGGATGATCTTCTTCTTTCTTTGTATGATCAGTATCATCGAGGTTTATTCTGCCTCTAGCTCTTTATCGTATAAGGGAGGAAACTTTTGGGGACCTATCATTTATCACACCGTTATGCTAGCCATAGGATGGGTAGCTATGGTTTTTGTGTTGAATGTAGAGTGTAGATACTTCAAACTAGCAACCCCCATTTTTCTCATAGTCTCCGTATTCCTGCTATATATCGTAATGGGTATAGGTAGTGTAACCAATGGTGCGAGTCGTTGGATTAGTATTTTTGGTATACAGTTTCAGCCCTCCGAGCTTGGTAAGGGTGCGCTCATTATGACAATTGCACAGCTCTTGAGTGCTATGCAAACTGATTATGGAGCTGATAGAAAGGCTATTAAATATATACTTTTTGTTTCAGGTGTGGTTATCTTACCCATTTTTTCAGAAAACCTTTCCACTGCTGCTCTGCTTTTTCTAACCGTTATTTTTATGATGGTAATAGGTAGAGTGTCTATGAAGCAAATAGGAAAGTTGATGGGAGTAATCTTCCTTTTTGTAGCCCTTGGTTTAGCTTTCGTAATGTTTGCTGGTAATAGTGATAATGCAGAAGTGGATAATCGGAAGCAAAATCTTACAGAACAAACGGCAAAACGGCAAGAACAAAAAAAGGAAACGGGTATAATCGCTAAAGTTTTCCACCGTGCTGATACTTGGAAAGCACGTATAAATAAGTTCTTTAACCATAAATATGTTGCTCCAAAAGACTTCGATCTTGATAAAGATGCACAGGTGGCACATGCTAATATTGCCATTGCTTCGTCGAATATAGTTGGTAAAGGCCCCGGCAACTCTAATGAGCGCGATTTTCTTTCACAAGCGTTCTCCGACTTTATCTATGCCATTATTATTGAAGAAATGGGTATTTTAGGGGCTTTTGTAGTGTTAGCCTTGTATGTTATTCTCTTCATTCGTGTGGGTATTATAGCTCGAAGGTGTGAGAATTCGTTTCCTACATTCTTAGCAATGGGTTTAGCCTTCTTGCTCGTTTCGCAGGCTATGTTTAATATGGCAGTAGCTGTGGGCTTGGCACCTGTAACAGGTCAGCCACTACCTTTGATCAGTAAAGGCGGAACTTCGTCCATTATTAACTGTGTATATATCGGTGCTATTCTTAGTATTAGTCGCTCGGCAAAGCGCCGAACGAACTCAAAAAAGGAAGAAAATCATCAAGGTTTGACAGTAACTGTTGCGAATGCATAAAATATACTCTATGCTAACCGATTAGGAAAAAAATACTTATCTTTGCATAAGATAGGCTGCGCTCGGCAATATTCAAACAAGTTTGTATTGCTTTTGCTTGCACTATCTTTGCATAAGATAGGCTGCGCTCGGCAATATTCAAACAAGTTTGTATTGCTCTTGCTTGCACTATCTTTGCATAAGATAGGCTGCGCTCGGGAATTTGAAAGCAAGCTTTCATTCCTCTCATTTGCACTATCTTTGCATAATAGTAAATAAACGTATAGATGAAAGACGATTTACGATTTATCATTAGTGGTGGTGGTACTGGTGGACATATCTTTCCAGCAGTGTCAATCGCCAATGCCTTAAAGGCAAAATGTCCTAATGCGAAAATCCTATTCGTAGGAGCTGAAGGGCGTATGGAAATGCAACGTGTACCAGCTGCTGGTTATGAAATAAAGGGATTACCTATCCAAGGCTTCGATCGCGCTCATAAGTTGAATAACATTAAAGTGATCTTCAAACTATTGAAGAGCCTTAGCATGGCAAAGAAGATTATCAAAAACTTTCGTCCTGATGTAGCAATCGGAGTGGGAGGCTATGCTAGTGGGGCTACGCTTTATAAGGCTGCAGGTATGGGTATACCATGTTTGATACAAGAGCAGAACTCGTATGCTGGTGTTACAAATAAGCTTTTGGCTAAGAAGGTACGCAAAATTTGTGTGGCTTACGAGGGTATGGAGCGTTTCTTTCCAGCAGATAAGATCATAATGACGGGCAACCCTGTCCGTCAGAATGTGCTAGAAACTCCGATGACACAAGAAGAGGCTCGCAAGAGCTTTAAACTTAATCCTAGCAAGAAAACTATCCTTATAGTGGGTGGTAGCTTAGGAGCGCAAACCGTAAATAGCTCTATTATAGAGCATCTTGATCTCGTTCAGAATACTGAAGTGCAAATTATTTGGCAAACAGGAAAACGTTATTTCGATAAAATTAATGAGGCGTTGAAGGGGAAAGAGTTGGCTAACCTCAAGGTAATGGACTTTATTAGCGATATGGGAGCAGCCTATAAAGCTGCCGACTTAGTGATTAGTCGTGCAGGGGCTAGCTCTATTAGTGAGTTCCAACTCATAGGAAAACCCGTTATCCTCGTACCTAGTCCAAATGTCGCAGAGGATCATCAAACGAAAAATGCTATGGCTTTGGTTAATAAAGATGCTGCTATCTTTGTGAGCGATGCCGATGCTCCTGCTATGCTTTTACAGTTGGCACTTGACACAATTGCCAATGATGAGAAGTTGGCTACACTTAGTAAAAACGTGAAAGAAATGGGCTTACAGCACTCAGCTGACATTATTGCCGATGAGGTTTTAAAGCTTTGTAAATAGTTATTCCCCTTAGTATTAAGCAGAAAGATATGGAATTAAAAGATATTAAAGCAATTTATTTTATTGGTGCTGGCGGCATTGGTATGAGTGCTATTGCTCGTTACTTTCTACACATCGGGTGTGTTGTGGCTGGTTATGATAAAACTTCCTCAGAGCTTACCCAACGGCTTCAGAAAGAAGGTATGGATATTCATTATGAAGAGAATATCGACCTCATTCCTACAGCTTGTCGCGATAAGGAAAATACTTTGATTATCTATACCCCAGCTATCCCAACTACACATGCTGAGTTTGTGTATTTTCAGAAAAATGGCTTTGAAATTCAGAAGCGAGCACAGGTACTTGGCACATTAACAAAAACTCATAAAGGCTTGTGTTTCGCTGGTACTCATGGCAAAACTACCACCTCTAGTATGTGCGCTCATATTATGCACCAAAGCTCTGTAGACTGTAATGCCTTCCTTGGAGGTATCTCTAAGAACTATGGAACTAACTATATCCTCTCTGATAAAAGCGACTATGTAGTGATCGAGGCTGATGAGTTCGATCGTTCTTTCCATTGGCTTCGCCCTTGGATGACGGTCATTACTTCTACCGATCCTGATCATCTTGACATCTATGGCACAAAGGAGGCTTATTTAGAGAGCTTCCGTCACTATACAGAACTTATCCAGCCTGGTGGTGCGCTCATTATTCATAAGGATCTTGAAGTGCAACCAAACGTACAAGAAGGAGTAACTATTTACGAGTATAGTCGTGAAGAAGGCGACTTCCATGCAGAGAATATCCGCATCAAAGAGGGTACGATCGTCTTCGATTTTATCTCCCCTATTGAGACGATAAAGAATGTAGAACTAGGACAACCCATTCCTATCAACATTGAAAATGGTATCTCTGCTATGGCAATGGCTCAACTAAATGGTGTGTCAGCTAATGAAATTCGTGAAGGAATGAGGACTTATGGCGGTGTAGATCGTCGTTTCGACTTCAAGGTTATGAACTCAAAGCATGTCGTGTTATCCGACTATGCACATCACCCAAAGGAAATTCTTCAGAGTGCTAAGAGCTTAAAGGAGTTGTATGCAGACCGTAAGGTAACGGTAATTTTCCAGCCTCACCTCTATACACGCACACGCGATTTCTATAAAGAGTTTGCCGATGCTCTTAGCTTTTTCGATGAAGTGATCCTGACAGAGATATATCCAGCACGCGAAGAGCCTATCGAAGGCGTTACCTCAGCACTCATTTTCGATAATCTAAAGGCAGGAATTGAGAAACAACTCATCGTGAAAGACGAGGTTCTTAACTTTGTTAAGTCGCGCGATTTTGATGTTTTAGTCATTCTCGGAGCAGGCAATTTAGACAACTATGTACCACAGATTGCTCAATTAATAGAAGATAAAGAATAAGAAGGATGTACATAAAATGGAAGAAAATCATTATCGGGTCGCTAGATGTTCTGCTAGCTGTCTATCTTGTTTTGGCTGTTACTTCATGGAATAAGCCTAACGAGAGAGAAACTGTATGTAATGAAGTGAACATCAATATCTCCGATACCAATAATGCAGGCTTCCTTAGTGCCACAGAGGTAAAGGATATATTAACGAAAGCAAAGCTTTATCCTCTTAACAAAGCGATGCAGGCTGTTAGCCCACGTCGTATTGAAGAGACACTCAAAACAGGACCTTTTATTAAGACTGCGCAGTGTTATAAGACTACAGCAGGACAGGTTGTCATTAATATTACCCAACGTATGCCTATCATTCGCATCAAGAGCGATATAGGCGACGATTATTATTTGGATGACAATGGAGGTATTCTCCCTAATTCAAAATATACAAGCGACCTCATCATCGCCACGGGAAATATCAATAAACACTTTGCACAGTACTATTTAACATCGCTTGCTAAGGTGATAAATGCGTCTCCTTTTTGGCTTAATCAGATAGAGCAAATACACGTTTTGCCCGATAAAGGCATTGAGCTAGTGCCTCGTGTAGGTAATCAAATCATCTTTTTGGGCTATCTACCGTATGGTAAATACAAGTCGGCACGCGAACGTAGTATCCGTGTTTTTGTAAGTAAGAAGCTTGAACGCCTTCATAAATTCTATAAATATGGTCTCTCACAAGTGGGGTGGAACTTATACAATTACATTGATTTAGAGTTTGATAACCAGATAGTTTGTAAGAAAAATGTTGAAGATGAGGCTAAAACAACAGTTCAAACATCAGATCCAAACGCTACAACTTCTCAACAACAGAAGGAAGAGGTGTTTGAAAAGAAACCTTCAGAGATAAAGAAGGAGAAGAGGGCTGATGTTCCAATGGCTGAAGAAGGTCCCACCGTCTAAACATTATAATAAATAAGAATAAAACAAGAATATAATACGTTGATATATGGCAGAATTTATTGTAGCCATTGAACTAGGCTCTTCCAAGATTACAGGTATTGCTGGTAAAAAGAATCTTGACGGCAGTATCGATGTTACCGCAGTGGTAAAAGAGAATGCATCTGAGTGTATTCGCAAAGGCATCGTGTATAATATTGATAAGACAGCACAGTGTCTTACTAGTATTATTACCAAGCTAAGAAAACAACTCAAGTACGAAATTGCCCAAGTTTTTGTAGGAGTGGGTGGACAGTCTATCCGCAGTGTGCGTAATGTTATTATTAAGGATCTTCCTACTGATACCATTATCACAAGCGATATGATTAACGAACTCATGGATGCTAACCGCAATATGACCTATAATGATCAGGAAATTCTTGATGCTGTAACCCAAGAATATAATGTAGATAGTCAAAAGGCTATCGATCCAGTAGGCATTAAAGCAAGTCGTTTAGAGGGCAACTTCTTGAATATTTTATGGCGACAGTCATTCTATGATAATCTCAACAACTGTTTCCAAAAGGCAGATATAAAGATCGCAGAGATGTATCTTGCACCGCTAGCACTTGCTGATAGCATTTTGAGTGAGAACGAACGTCGCGGTGGTTGTGTACTTGTCGATCTAGGAGCAGATACTACTACTGTTCTTGTTTACTACAAAAACCTTCTACGCCATCTTGCTGTTATCCCACTAGGTGGCAGCAATATTACTCGCGACCTTGCTTCTTTACAGATTGATGAGAAAGATGCTGAGAGAATGAAGTTAAAGTATGCAAGTGCTTTCACTGAGGCTTCTGCTATTGATCCTACAGTAAAATATCCTGTAAACGACGAATTATCTATTGATAGTAGCGAATTTATTAAAGTGGTAGAGGCACGTGTTACTGAAATTGTTGAGAATGTTTGGGCGCAAGTTCCTACCGACTATTCACACACGCTCCTTGGTGGCATTATCCTTACAGGTGGTGGTATGAACCTACCAAAGATAGAGCATACCTTCCGCGAAACTACTGGTGTGGAGAAGATCCGTAAAGCCGACTTCGTTACTTACACCATTAACTCTAGTACCGCAGACATTACTTCTCGTCGTGGAGATATGAATACCATTCTTGGAATCTTAGCCAAAGGCGATATGAACTGTGCAGGTAGCACTTTTAATCCTAATGCAAACAACCTTTTTGCGAATACCGATGAGGTGGTAACAGGTACCCCTATCACTCCAAATCCTCACACTTCGGCTCCAAAACCATTGCAAGGTCAAGGGTTAGTACCTACTCCAGAGGATAAGAAGAAGCAAGAAGAAGAGCGTCGTCGTCGTGAGGAAGAAGAGCGTCGCCAACGCGAAGAGGAAGAAGAACGCTTACGCAAAGAAAAGGAAGAAGAGCGTAAGAATAGCTTTTGGGGCAAATTCAGCAGTAAGGTAAAGGATATTAGTGGTAAGATTTTTGAAGCTGAAGAGGAATAATAACTACCCTCACCCTTATATAAACAATTATTATAAACATCAATTAAGGAATATACTGTTATGGCAGATATAAATAAAATATTAGACTTTGAAGACAAGGATGTTACTGATAGCATCATCAAAGTAATTGGCGTTGGTGGTGGTGGTGGTAACGCTGTAAACCACATGTACAAGGAAGGTATCCATGATGTAACTTTCGTCGTATGTAATACTGATGCTCAAGCCTTAAACGATTCTCCTGTACCTGTTCATCTTCAATTAGGTACCGAGGGGCTAGGAGCAGGCAATCGCCCAGAAAGAGCGCGTCAAGCTGCTGAAGATACAGCCGACAGCATTAAACGAATGCTTTCTGATGGTACAAAGATGGCTTTCATTACTGCTGGTATGGGTGGCGGTACGGGTACTGGTGCTGGTCCTGTTATCGCACGTATTAGTAAGGAATTAGATATTCTTACAGTGGGTATTGTTACTATTCCGTTCAAGTTTGAGGGTACTCGTAAGATCGATCAAGCATTGGATGGTGTAGAGGAAATGGCAAAATACGTTGACGCTTTGTTGGTTATTAACAATGAACGCCTATTAAAGATATATCCAGATCTAAGCCTTATGGCTGCCTTTAAGAAAGCCGACGACACGTTAAGTATAGCAGCAAAGAGCATTGCAGAGATTATTACCACGCACGGTCTTATCAATCTTGACTTCAATGATGTGCGTACGATCTTGAAGGATGGTGGTGTTGCCATTATGAGTACGGGTTATGGTGAGGGCGAAGGTCGTGTTACCAATGCCATTCAAGATGCGCTACACTCTCCATTGCTCAATAATAATGATATTTATAAGTCTCAGCGCATTCTTATTCAAATCAATTTCCATGCTGACGAAGGTGGTAATGCTGGTGTTACAATGGACGAGATGAATGAGATTAATGCTTTTATGGAAAACTTTAGTGAGCGCTTTGAGTTGAAGTGGGGTATTGCTACCGATCCTGAACTAGATAAGAAGGTGAAGGTAACAATTCTTGCTACTGGCTTTGGTATCCGTGATGTCGACTCTGAAGATATGAAAGATCGTATCCAGCGTTACGATGAGAAAGAAGCTGCACAGCTTGCTGCAGAAAAGGAGGCTGAAGCCGAAAAGGCGCGTCGTCGTGGCGAATACTACGAAACAGGCGATAGCAAGCAGGAGAAAACACGTCCTCGTGTTTACCTCTTCTCTGCCGATGATCTTGACAATGACGATGTAATCCTTGCAGTAGAGAATATTCCTACTTACAAGCGTACAAAGCGTAACATAGAAGATATTAAGTTGATCAATGCGCCAAAGGTAATTGCTAGGGAAGAGGAAGAGCCTAAAGAACCTATCAATGGTGTAATCAATTTTAGATAATACCGTTTATTTTTCTATATCAGTATATAGACAAAAGCCCTATTAGGAACGATCCTAGTAGGGCTTTTTAGTGCAAATCTATAACTAATGCGTATGAAGATAGCTCTTTATAACAGCATATACAGTAAATATATCCAGTGGGCAGTGAGGGCTGCTGCAACACCTCCAAAGGTGTGTGAGAGGATGGCTTTAGGCGTTAGTTCACGATAGCCTAGCGAGTCGAGCATAGCTGTGTGTGTACTAAGGAAACCACTCCAGCACATACCTATAGCCGTAAACACTGCTATAGCATTACCATCTAGCCAACCGTTGGCTTGAAACTTAGGGATAAGGCTCAAGGCTGCACCCACCGCACCTAGAGCGGTGATAGGGAAGGCTACCTGATGAGGGTCGCTAAAGCCAAAAACATAGCGGAAGAACCAATCTACCTTATATGCCAATGCGGGTAACAATTCTACTCCTTCGTATGCCGATCCAGTATATGTTCCATTTGTAGGACCAAAGGTAAGGATCATAACCAAAGTGGAAATGATGAGTACACCGGGAATAATAGCAATACCAACATCAACACCCGATTTACCTCCGTCCAACAGCGCATCGAGTATTTTTACAAACATAGATCTGCTTGGTTGTGCCTTTTCTTCCTCCACCTTCTCTACGGTTTCTTCGTTTTCCTCCTCATAAGGGTGTTCGGTGGCATAAGCAGGATAAGCTTTGATGACAAAACGTTGCATCAATCGAGTAGACACCGCACAACCCACAAATGCTCCTGCAAGCCCTATAAGCGACTCTACAAAATAGCCATTACCTATCATATAAATGATAACAATAAGCCCCATGCCAAAAGCTGTTCCAAAGTTGGTGAGCGAAATAAACTGTGCTTTGCTGAAATATCTACTAAAACGCTTATCTTTTGATAGGGTGATAATTGCAGGATTATCCGATAAGAAAGTAAGAACAGCTCCTAGTGAGGCAACTCCGGGCATGTGATAAAGTGGGCGCATTAGTGGGCGAAGCAGCTTTTCCAGCAGATCGACTACACCAAATTCCATAAAAATCTTACCAATAGCACCCGTTACCACACAGATAGCCATAAGATAGAATACGGTGTTGAGCAGCAAGTCGTGAGCCGTTTTCATAATAGTGTTCAGCATATTGGCAGCCCCCATTATTGAGCCAATATAGCTAAAGAGCCCGCCTACAATAAGGAGGCATACAATGCCCGAAGGTATCCACCTAAAACTCTTTTGTAGAATGCCGTTTTTTACATTCTTTCCCTTTTCAGTATTATTCATCAAAGTTAGTTTGTAATAATTTATACTATGTCTTTAGTTAGCACGCAAAAATAGTTATTCTTTTCCAAATAAAGTTTATTTTTTCAAGAAAAATGTTGCCTATCATATATTAAAAAAGTAGGGTAGGTTTAGGAAAAGTATTCTTTGACCTTGAAAAAGGTCATTGCTTATATAGTAAGTGATGACTTTTGATGTGGAAAAAGCTTACTTTTTGAGTTTATTTTTAATTTATTTTTGAATAGGAAATAAATTAAAAATGGGGCAAAAATAATTTATTCTTATGGGTAAAACATCACCTTTTATCATTAGAAAGGTTATGTTTGTGAGTTAAATAGCTGATGTGTTGCAGTATGAACCGACATATAGGTTTTTAGCCGACACAGTATGTTTATGAATGTTTTTAGCTAGCAAAGTAGCACTAGCTAAAGCCTACTTAAAATTTAACGAGAGCTGTCCATCGCCTAATAAATTGTAGCTTTTGCGGTGATAGGGCGTAATACCATACTGTGCAATTGCTGCGCGATGCGCTTTGGTGGGGTATCCCATATTGTGTTGCCAATCGTATATGGGGTATTCTTTGGCAAGCTTTAGCATGTAGTCATCACGATAAGTTTTGGCTAGGATAGAGGCAGCAGCGATAGAAAGGTATTTTCCATCGCCTTTGATAATTGTAGTGTGAGGAATATCGTGATAAGCTTTAAAGCGATTGCCATCTACGATAATGGCTTCTGGACGTAGTGTGAGTTGGTCGAGCGCACGGTGCATAGCCAGAATACTCGCATTGAGGATATTGATTTTGTCTATTTCCGCAGGGGTAACAATACCCACAGCCCATGCCATTGCATCGCGTTCTATTTCCTTGCGTAGCGCATAGCGTGCCTTTGCCGATAGCTGTTTAGAGTCGTTCAGGCGGTCGTTGTGATAGTTTTCAGGCAAAATGACAGCAGCTGCATATACACTACCTGCTAGGCAGCCACGTCCTGCTTCGTCGCAGCCTGCTTCGGTGAGTCCTATATTATAATGTGAGGAAAGCATTGAATAAAAAAAATCATCAATATTAATTATTGAGCTTTCCAAAATTAATATTGATGAAGTAAAAAAAATTAGTTTCTAGTAAAGGTTTTCCCTGAAAGTTCGTGTAAGCGGTGAAGAGCCTCGAGTTCCTTTAAATTATCTGGGTTACCTTTACGGCCTATTCTCTTCAGTGTAATCGATTTGTTTTCATTTGTAAATGAAACTTCATAAGTCATAGACGCATTAGTGTCTTTCTCTTTCAGTGTCAAGTGGTTGCTATTTAAACTAACAGAATAGTTCTCATCTGGGGTAGGAGCAGTGTTTTCTTGTTTTCTTTGCCAGTGGATTGTAGCATTTTGATTGTCAAACTTGATATTTACTATCCACTCCTCTGCTGTATGCTGCCATGTTCCATTCAGTTGTTCTGCTTTTATTGTTGGTGTTGGTGGCAATTCGTCGCTGCTTTTGCTACACGATACTAACTGAAAGCTACATAAAGCTACTGCTATTAACAGTAAAAATGATTTAATTTTGCTCATCTCTTTTTGTTTTTTATCCTTTCTAAAGAAGTTAACTTATTATATCTATTCTCTTTAAATAATTAATTTTATGGTGCAAAGGTAGCTATTTACTATTTAAATAGAGTAAAATAATGCATTTTTTACACATTGAATAGATTTATAAACACTCTTTTTTATATTGTGGCGTATAAAGTTATTTTTAAAACATTTTTACAACTCGTTTCAGTCCATTTGTTAAAATATCTATTTCTTCTTTGGTGTTATACAAACCAAAGGAAGCGCGAACAGTGCCCAGCGTACCGAGTGTTTCGATGAGCGGTTGTGCGCAGTGATGTCCTGTGCGCACAGCTATGCCTAGCTGGTCGAGCAGTGTACCGATGTCCATAGGGTGGATATTGTCAACATTGAAGCTGATAACGGCATCGCCACGATTGGCAGCATGCCCATAGATGTGTATGCCCTCAATCTCGCGAAGCTGTTGCAATGCGTAATGGGTTAGTGCTTGTTCGTGGGCAAAGATGTTATCCATGCCTAGCGCAGACACATAGTCGAGTGCTATGGCTAAACCATGGGTTGCTACATAGTCGGGTGTGCCAGCCTCAAATTTGAGCGGTGGACGTTCAAAAGTAGTTTTCTCAAAGCTAACATGCTCTATCATTTCGCCACCACCTTGATAAGGCGGAAGCTTGTCGAGCCATTCCTCTTTGCCATAAAGTACGCCAATACCAGTAGGTCCATACACCTTATGACCACTAAAAGCAAGAAATTCGCAGTCGAGCTCTTGTACATCTACTTTGAAGTGAGGTACACTCTGTGCGCCGTCTATCATCACTGGTACGCCATGATCGTGTGCCATGCGAATCATTTCTTTAATGGGATTGATCGTACCTAAAACATTGCTAACGTGGGTTACGCTAACGAGTTTGGTATGGGTACTGAAGAGGTTGGCGTAAGCTTCTATGTCTAGTTCCTCATTCTCTGTAAGCGGTATCACCTTTAAAGCTATGCCTTTCTTAGCTGCTTGCAACTGCCACGGCACGATGTTAGAGTGGTGTTCCATTGTGGAAATAATCACTTCATCGCCAGCTTTTAGGAAGCCATCGGTGAAAGACGAGGCTATTAGGTTAAGACTTTCGGTGGTTCCACGTGTGAAAACGATTTCGGAAGTGGAGCGTGCATTGAGGAATTTGCGTACCGTTTCACGTGCAGCCTCGTGCAAATCGGTAGCTTGTTGTGATAGCCAATGCACACCTCGGTGTACATTAGCATTCACATTAAGATATTCATCGCGCATCGCGTTTAGCACAGAAAGCGGTTTCTGTGTAGTGGCTCCATTATCAAGATAAACCAAAGGTTTGCCGTAAATGGTGCGCGAGAGGATAGGGAAGTCGGCACGAACCTTATTAATGTCGTACATAAGTTATACTCCTTTCTTATTTACAAAGACTACATCCGTTACACTTATTAAGCTCTCCACGGAAACGTTTCTCTACCAAAAGGTGTAAACGATCGCGTAAAGGCTCAAGCTCTATCTTGTCGATAACCTCATAAATAAAGGCAGTCTGGAGCAAAGTGCGTGCTTCTTTTTGGTCGATACCACGTTGTTGCATATAGAAGAGTGCAGCATCATTGAGCTGACCAACGGTTGATCCATGGTTACACTGTACATCATCGGCATATATTTCTAGCATAGGCTGGGTGTACATGTGGGCTGTCTTGGTAGCAACAAGGTTGCGATTGGTTTCCACAGAAGTGGTTTTTTGCGCACCTTCACGTACTAGGACAAGCCCTGCAAAGGCTCCAACGGCTTTGTCATCGAGAACATATTTATAAAGTTCGTGGCTGTCGCAATTGGGTACTGCATGGTCTATCATCGTGTTATTGTCCACTCGCTGTTCCTTATCTGCAATGACACAGCCATTTAGAAAACATTCACTATGCTCACCTTTGAAGGTAAGGTCGAGCATATTTCGAGTAATGCCATTGTGTAAGGTGATGATGTTGTGGCTAGCCTTCGAGTGGCTTTGCTGTTCGATGAACACATTAGAGACACGCACATTCTTAGTATGTGTTTCCTCTAAACAATTGAGATCGAGGACAGCATTGTTGCCCACAAAGGCTTCAATAACCTGTGTTGTGAGGAATTTTCGATCATCGGCAGTATCGTCGCAGAAGAGGAACTTAGCCTCTGCACCTTCTTCAAGGACGATGAGTACACGGCGATTGACCATCAGGTCGACATCCGAGCGGAGTATGTTTACGATCTGAACCGTGCGTTCTAGCTTTACATTCTTTGGTACATAGATAAACAATCCATCTTGTGCCAACATCGTATTGAGCGCAGTAATGCCATCTTTCTCTGTTTTAGCAAGTTTACCATAATACTTGGCGACAAGCTCAGGGCGGCTAGTAGCTACTTGAGAAAGACTATCAATGATAATGCCTTCATCTAGTTTGACCTTTGGTGGTTCTTTGGTATAGAACTGATCATTGACAATGAAATACAGAGATGTGCTCAAGTTGGGTACATCACACTTGAATGTTTTGTAAGGATCTACAGGAATTTCCAATCGACTTAGGTTCAAACCATAATCAGGTTTGAAGAGCGTTGGAATATCTGAATACTTGTATCGCTCCACCTTCTTAGTAGGAAAGCCTAGCTTTTTGAAGTTGTTGAATGCTTCTTCTCGGAGCGCATTCATTACTTCAGCCGACTTACTCTTGATAAGTTCCGAAGTTTGCGTATACAGATCTATATATTGTTGTTCACTTTTCATGACATAATTAGTCTTTATCTACCTCTTCTTTTATCCAATCATAACCGCGTACTTCTATCTCTTTAGCGAGTTCAGGGCCAGCAGTCTTTACGATACGACCATTGTAAAGCACATGAATAAAGTCGGGCTTAATCATGTCTAGCAAACGTTCGTAGTGTGTAATAACGATAGCCGATGTCTCCTTTGTGTGCATTTTGTTTACACCTTCTGCCACAATACGCATCGCATCAACATCAAGTCCAGAGTCGGTCTCGTCCAAAATACTAAGTTTGGGTTCTAGCATTGCCATTTGGAAAATCTCGTTACGCTTCTTTTCACCACCCGAGAAGCCCTCGTTGACGCTACGGTGTGATAGTTTAGAATCGAGTTCCACAAAATGTCTTTTCTCACGCATAAGTGCCATAAATTCGGCAGCTTTTAAAGGTTCTAAGCCTTGATAGGTGCGCTTGGCATTGATGGCAGCTTTCATAAAGTTGGTCATACTTACGCCGGGGATCTCCACTGGATATTGGAACGATAGGAAAAGCCCCTCACGAGCGCGGTCTTCAGGCTTCATATCCAAGAGGTTTTTGTCGTTAAATACCGCCATGCCATCAGTTACCTCATAAAGAGGATTGCCTGTAAGCACAGCACTTAGCGTAGATTTACCAGAACCATTAGGTCCCATAATGGCATGAATTTCGCCATCTTTAATTGTAAGGTTGATACCTTTTAATATTTCTTTACCTGCAATTGTTGCATGCAAGTTTCTTACTTCTAACATAATGTTTTTATTTGTTTAAAATTATATCGACTATACTCGATAATATATCACCAAAGATGCTCTTGTCTTCACCACGTCTGATTCGTTCTATCTCTTCTTGACGTTGTTCGTATAAATCGCGTTGGGTCGGCTGATATTCATATCGTTTCTTCTTTTTCTTTTTATAAGGAAGGTAGTCGGTAGGTGAAGCAGTAGAGAAAGAGAAAGGGTGCGTAGCATAGAAAGCACCATAGTAAGGCTGGCTGGCTGTTAGCGGCTCGCCATTAGCCTTGTATGAGCTAACAATTAGCGACTTTTCTTGTGCAGGGGTAGTGCTAGTTGTAAGTCTCTGCTCTGACAAGAATTTATGCCAAGGTTGTGGCTGCCAATTTTGCCCTTTAGCCATTAGTGTTAGTGTTGTGAGCGCTACTACAAAAATATATTTCTTCATGAAGATAGACTTTTAAGTACGACACCTCTCTTTTCCTTATCCTACAGTACCCTCCAAAGTTACCGCAAGCAGTTTCTGTGCTTCAACAGCAAACTCCATAGGAAGTTTGTTGAGTACATCTTTTGCATAACCATTTACAATCAAACCTACAGCATCTTCCGTAGGAATACCACGTTGGTTGCAATAGAAAAGCTGCTCTTCATTGATTTTAGAGGTTGTAGCCTCATGCTCAACGATAGCAGTATCGTTATGAATATCCATATAAGGGAAGGTGTGAGCACCACATTGTGAGCCTAAAAGCAATGAGTCGCAGCTAGAGTAATTGCGGGCATTGTCGGCATTGGCAGTGGCACGTACTAAGCCTCGGTATGAGTTTTGGCTATGTCCCGCAGAGATACCTTTCGATATAATAGTACTCTTGGTGTTTTTACCCATGTGAATCATCTTAGTACCTGTATCGGCTTCTTGATAGTTGTTGGTAACGGCTACAGAATAGAACTCTGCTTGCGAGTTGTCGCCTCGAAGGATACATGACGGGTATTTCCATGTGATCGCAGAACCCGTTTCGACCTGAGTCCATGACAACTTTGAGTTGATACCTCGGCATTCGCCACGCTTTGTAACAAGGTTAAGCACGCCGCCTTTTCCGTTTTCATCGCCTGGATACCAGTTCTGAACAGTAGAGTATTTTACTTCTGCATTGTTCATCACGATGATTTCTACCACAGCAGCATGCAGTTGGTTCTCGTCTCGCATAGGAGCAGTACAGCCTTCGAGGTAGCTAACATAGGCATCATCATCGGCAACAATGAGGGTGCGCTCAAACTGTCCTGTATTAACAGCGTTGATACGGAAGTACGAACTTAGTTCCATAGGGCAGCGAACGCCTTTGGGAATATACACAAACGATCCATCGCTAAACACAGCAGAGTTAAGGGCAGAAGTCCAATTATCACGATAAGGCACCACGCTTCCTAGATATTGTCGCACTAAGTCGGGATGTTCTTTTACCGCTTCACCAAATGAACAGAAGATAATACCTTTCTCTGCCAATTGCTTTTTGAAAGTAGTCTTTACGGAAACAGAGTCCATTACAGCATCGACAGCAGTGCCACTCAATGCTAATCGCTCTTCCAACGGGATGCCAAGTTTATCGAATGTCTTCTCTAATTCTGGATCAATCTCCTTATTCTTAGGCTTCTTAGCTAGAGGGTCGGCATAATAAGAAATCTCCTGAAGATGTAGTTCAGGAAGTGTTAAATGCCCCCATGTAGGAATAGGGAGAGTTTGCCAATACCTAAAAGCTTCCAAACGGAATTCAAGGAGCCACTCGGGTTCCCCTTTCTTTGCAGAGATTAAACGTACTACATCTTCGTTTAGTCCCTTTGGAATAACTTCGGTATGCACATCGGTCGTAAAGCCAAATTCATACTTTTGCTCGGCGACCTTCTTTACATATTCGTTGTTTTTGTTATCTGACATTATTAAATTATCTTTTATTTATTAAGAGAACAAATGCCGTACCATAATATAATGGTAATAGTATTTGTAGGCACTAAGATAATAAAAAATCCCCTATGTACATCGTGTACGTAGGGGATTTTATTGTTATTTCATCATAATTTTTGTTCAACTTCAATTTCTGTGAAGGTTTCAATGACATCGCCCACCTGCAGATCGTTGTAATTTACCAGTGAAATACCACATTCCAATCCAGTAACAACTTCTTTGACGTCGTCTTTATATCGTTTCAAAGCATCGATCGGAGCTGTGTGGACGACGATACCATCGCGTACCACTCGACCCTTATCCTTGTTGTGTACCTTACCTTCGGTTACCAAAGCACCAGCTACAGTGCCCACCTTAGAGATCTTGAATACCTGCTTAACTTCTACCTGACCAGTAATAATTTCTTTCTTCACCTTATCAAGCATACCCACCATAGTAGATCTTACATCGTCAATAGCGTCATAGATGACAGAGTAAGTATTGATTTCTACTCCCTCGCGGTCTGCCAAACGGCGTGCCTCTGTAGAAGGACGTACTTGGAAACCAACAATAACAGCATCAGAAGCACTTGCTAACATAACATCGTTTTCAGAGATCTGACCTACAGCCTTGCTAATAACGTTGACGTTTACCTTTTCAGTAGATAGCTTGATGAACGAATCTGACAATGCCTCGATAGAACCATCGGTATCACCTTTCACGATAATGTTCATCTCATGGAACTCGCCACGAGCAATGCGGTGAGAAATATCCGACAAGGTGAGACGCGTCTGAGTGCGTAAGCCTTGTTCGCGTTGTAGTTGTTCGCGCTTGTTAGCAATCTCGCGAGCTTCCTGTTCTGTTTCCATAACGTGGAAGGTATCACCAGCAGCAGGAGCACCATTTAAACCAAGAATAATAGCTGGTTCGGCAGGTTTAGCCGCTTCAATGCGCTGATTGCGCTCATTGAACATAGCCTTAATACGACCGTATGAAGTACCTGCAATGAGGTTGTCGCCCACCTTCAAAGTACCATTTGAAACGAGAACTGTACTTACGTAGCCACGACCCTTATCCAAAGACGACTCAATGATAGTACCTGTAGCCTTACGGTTAGGATTAGCCTTTAAGTCAAGCATTTCGGCTTCAAGCAAAACTTTGTCAAGCAAGTCTTCTACACCGATGCCCTTTTTGGCACTGATCTCTTGGCATTGATATTTACCGCCCCATTCTTCTACAAGGAGGTTCATTTGTGAAAGGTCTTCGCGGATTTTGTCAGGATTAGCTCCCGGTTTATCAATCTTGTTGATAGCAAATACCATTGGAACTCCAGCAGCTTGTGCATGGGCAATAGCCTCACGAGTGGTAGGCATTACAGAGTCATCGGCTGCGATAATGATAATAGCGATGTCAGTAACTTGAGTACCACGAGCACGCATAGCTGTGAAGGCTTCATGACCCGGAGTATCCAAGAAAGTTACTCGCTTTCCGTTTCCAAGCTGAACGCTATATGCACCAATGTGCTGGGTAATACCACCCGCTTCACCAGCAATAACGTTAGTATCACGGATATAGTCAAGCAGTGATGTCTTACCATGATCAACATGACCCATCACCGTTACGATAGGCGCACGTGATAAAAGATCGTTTTCATCATCAACTTCTTCGCTTACAGCTTCTTGTACTTCAGCCGATACGTATTCTGTCTTAAAGTTAAATTCGTCAGCAACAAGGTTGATAGTTTCTGCGTCCAAACGCTGGTTGATAGATACCATAATACCTACAGACATCAATGTAGAGATTACATTTGTTACAGGAATATTCATCATTGTAGCCAATTCTGAAACAGTAACAAACTCGGTAAGCTTCAAAACCTTGCTTTCCTTCTTTTCTGCACGTGCCTCTGCGTTTAGCTTTTCTTGTACTGCATCACGCTTTTCCTTACGATACTTAGCACCCTTCTTGTTTTGATTCTTGCTAGTTAAACGGGCAAGCGTTTCCTTTACTTGGCGTGCTACAGCCTCGTCATCTACCTCTAATGGCTTCTGACTACGATTGTTGTTGTTATTACGGTTGTTCTTCTTACCGCCACCATGATTGTTATTGTTATTATTGCTCTTATTGCGGTTACCTTGACCACCCTGCTGATTAGCAGCAGCATTAATATCAACACGCTCTTTATTGATGCGGACACGTTTCTTTTTGGCCTGACCATTTGTCTGACCTGCCTTGTCCTCTCGTTCCTTTTTACGCTCTTCCTTACTCTTCTTCTTTGGACGAGTGCTTTGGTTGAGAGTACTCAAGTCGATCTTACCAAGTACGTTGACTTTTGGAGTGTTGAGCATCTTTTCTTCATTTTTAGTCTTAAAGATGCCATCGTCCTTTACTTCTGTTGCTGCTTTTGTCTCTCCTTGAGAAACAACAGCCTCTGCTTTCTTTTCTGTGTTCACTAAAACTTTAGGAGTTTCGTTCTTTATTTCAGCTTGTTTATCTTGCTTCTTTTCTGTCGAAACTTCTGACTTTTGCTCTACAGGCTTTGCTGGTTGTTTCTCAACCTTAGCTTCTTTTACAACAGGAGTTTCTTGCTTAGGTGCTACAGCTTTTTCAACCTTTTGTTCTTTCGCCCCTATTTCCTTAACAGGAGCTTTGACAATAGGCTTTTCTGTCTCTACTGATTTTGTTTCTGCCTTTGCTATTGGTTTGTTAGTAGCATCAAGGTCAATCTTACCTAGTGGTGTATATTTCTGTCTTTTAGAGCTAAGCAAACTGTCGGCACTATGATTAGCCGATTTTGCGTTCTCTTTCTTGTCTTTTGATTTCTTTTGTAGAATATCGGCAGCCTTGTCCTTAACTTCCTTATCGCCCTTGAATGCTTTTACTAGTGCCTTGTATTGATCGTCATTCAATTTGTAGTTAACATCAATAGACTCATCATTCAAGCCAAGCTTCTTTTGTAGAAACTCAACAGCTGTAGGATGTCCAATATTCAATTCTCGAATTGCTTTACTTAATCTGATACTCATTAATTTTCTTTTTCGGTGTGGGTGTTCGTTGTTGGTAGCATTGTTGTTTCATTGCCATTTGGTAGAGGGGTTCCGAACATGGAGTTGCAGAATAGTCACACCCGTTAGGCTTTCTGCTAACAACCATCACCCACCAGCCATCACCTAGTTATCAAATTCAGATTTTAGAATGTTCAACACATTGTCAACAGTTTCTTCCTCTAAATCGGCTTTCTCTATCAACATTTCACGTGGCGCATTTAATACCTGACGCGCTGTTTCCATACCAATGCTTTTGATAGCATCAATCACCCACTGATCGATTTCGTCAGAGAATTCATCTAAGTAGATGTCGTCCTCCGCATCGTTTTCGTCTAGCTCACGGAATACATCAATAGTGTAACCTGTCAACATACTAGCTAATTTGATGTTCAAACCACCACGCCCAATGGCTAAGCTAACTTCTTCTGGTTGCAAATATACCTCAGCTTTTTTATTTTCTTCGTCAATAGTTAAGCTGCTTACCTTTGCTGGTGCCAATGCACGTTGGATAAATAGCTTAGTGTTAGCAGTCCAAGTTATTACATCAATATTTTCATTGCATAGTTCGCGAACAATGCCATGGACACGGCTACCACGTACACCAACACATGCTCCTACAGGGTCAATACGCTCATCGAAGCTTTCTACAGCAATCTTTGCACGCTCTCCTGGCATACGAGCAATCTTCTTAATAGCGATTAATCCGTCATTGATTTCAGGAACTTCTGCTTCCAGCAAACGCTCTAAGAATTCTGGAGCTGTACGAGAAAGGATAATCTTTGGATTGTTATTTTCATTGTCAACACGATGGATAACGGCACGAATGGTTTCTCCCTTGCGGTAGTTATCACGTGGTATTTGCTCGCCCTTTGGTAAGATCATTTCGTTGTTATCTTCATCTACTAACAAAACTTCGCGCTTCCAAGTTTGATATACCTCACCAGTAATGATCTGACCTACACGATCTTTATACTTATTATATAATGAGTCGTGTTCCAATTCCAAAACCTTTGAAGCTAATGTTTGGCGCAAGTTTAAGATAGCGCGACGACCAAACTTATTAAAGTCGATCTTCTCACTCACATCTTCACCCACTTCGAAATCAGGCTCTAGCTTACGAGCATCGGTAAGACTTATCTCTTTGTTCTCATCCTCTACATCATCGTCAGCCACTACTACACGATTGCGATAGATTTCAAAGTCGCCCTTATCAGGGTTTACAATAACATCGAAGTTTTCGTCACTACCGAAAATCTTTGCAAGCACATTGCGAAAGCTCTCTTCCAAAACGCTCATCAAAGTAGTACGATCGATGCTCTTAGTGTCTTTAAACTCCTTGAAGGTCTCGATCATATTTGGACGATCTTCTTCTATTTTTCTTGCTGCCATAGCTTTATTTGAAACTTATTACGTATTTTGTATATTTCACTTCATTCATATTGTACTCGTGATCCACATCCATTTTTATAGGACGTTTCTTACCTTCCACTTGTACTTTCTCATTAACAGCGACAATAAAATTATCACCATCAACACTTTTTAAAATTCCTTTAATCTTCTTTCCGTCTTTGTCAAGTACTTCTACTTCCTTGCCCACAAAGTTTTCATACTGCTGAGGAACTTTAAAAGGCTGACCTAAGCCAGCCGAACCAACTTCTAATTCATAGTCGGCTTCATCACGCGAAAGATGTTCTTCGATATACTTGCTAAGCTCTACACAGTCCTCAATCCATACTCCATCAGCATGGTCAATCTCTACAACGATCTTGTCGTCTGAACTAATCTGAATATCTACTAGGAAGTAATCCTTATCTTCCAACCACTCGTCAACGAGTTTTTTAACAACAGTTTTATCTATCATATCTGCTAAATAATGAAAAATGAGGAACTTTGTCAAGTTCCCCATTCCTCTGAACGCTGCAAAGTTACAAATAAATTTGTTAATAACAAAACAACCTAAGAGATTATTTACTTGCTAGTTGAATTAGGAGTTTATTAGCAGACTTATTTTAATGTATCATATTCAAGTCCAAAAAGAACTTCACCCATAAATTCAAGTGTTTGTTTTGGATTTCTTGTGCTAAATGCTTTTCCGCCTGCCTTAGCATCGAAAAGAAGATCCTTTAGCTTGATAGTAACAGTAGTTGTTCCAAGATCATCGCCTACAGGGACTCTGTTAACAATCGTATTGTGCATACTTGTTGTAATAGTAACATACTGCTCCAAGAAGTTTGACATACTCATATTTAGTGGACGTTTTATGGAAACTGTTTCAGGCATATTAGAGCCTGTTATATCTGTATAAGAATTGTTATCTACCTGAATAGCCTTCTCTTTACTAATATTTAGAATGTTAAAACGATCTCCGTTAGGAAGGGCTACGGTGCATTCACCATATAGGAAAAGAGGGTTTTTGTTTATAACTTTACCCCTGATCGCTTTTGGGGTAAACTTAAAGTTGATGCTATTACATGTAGGAACAAAAATCGATTGTGTAACAGGGTAAGAATTGCTCATAAGGATACGAGCTACAGAGTTATCGCTAACATACTTTAAGTTGTAAGCAATAGGAGCTGCTGCTGACATTGGTATAGGGTTGCCGATAGCTTTCTTAAAGGCCTCCCAACCACCAGATATAATTGCTTGATGGTCTTGCATAGTACCTCCAATGCTAGTCTGTGTGATTACAGATTCGTCTAAGATGCTCTTGTATTTAATTTGTAAATCAGCACTTAAGTTATTAAGTTTAGGGAAAACAAGATTAAGTGCTGCTGTAACCTCATCGTAACTATAGTTTGTAGAAATAAGGGCAAACGCCATTCTTCCATAGTGAACACTGCTTACATATACAGGCATTACCCCATTAAAAGAGTTAATATCAGCAGATTTCAGAATGCAGTTTTTAGGAGATGTAGAAACTGTAAATAATTTCTGAATAAACGACACGAGAACATGCGTCTTTTTTCTGTTGTGATGTGTATCAAGGCTTAGCCCTGCTTGCACGGGTGAACCATTAAAATTGATACCTAAGTGGGTAGCAAATTCCTTTTCATTTTTGATCTCTTGTACTTTGTACTCTGTTGTTACAGAGGGTTCAGCATTAGGGGATGATCTCCATTGCTGAAGGGTAGTTTGGTAGCTACTCCATGTAATATTAGGGATAACTGCAGTATAAGCAGGTCCTCCCATTGGGGTCAAATCGGCTGTAACTACCATATCTTCTACTTCTGCATTCTTGATAGGACTAAATATGCCATTTGAAATAGTGTTACCTGCTAAAACATTGCCAGGAAAAATTTGGTTTTCATTAGGGTTAAAAAAGAGGACTTCATCATGGATGGCACTAGCGTTGTACATCTGTGTTTTGTTTACCATCGTACCGTTAATACCATCAAAAATGCCCTCATTGCTTACTATTTGTGGCGAAGAATTAGGAGTTGGACCATCGTAAAGATCAACTTTATCGCCCACACGATACATATCTTTACCTAGTGGTAATGAATTAAGAAGTTGTGGGCTGATATTCTTGTCTGTACTAGGCACATTGGTAACATCCTCCATGATGTCGCTACTACATGATGTAAGTACATTAGCGAATAATAATACGCTAAGCCCTCCAACAATAAAACTGTAATGTTTCATAACTTTTAATAGGTTAATGCATCCCATTTTACAAGATGCAGGTTATAAAAATAAATTTAAAATAGAAATTTCTCTCAATTAGTTTGTTATATCTTTTGTTATAAGCTCACCGTACAAGTTCCAGTTTTGATAATACACACCTCATTTCTTTGTTTTTTCTTAGAGATATTGTCGTAATAATTTACTAGAGTATAGGTAGGTTGGGCTTTATTATGCTCCAAAAGTAAATAATTAAATAATAACTTATATAATGTTATTTTAAAAATATGAACAAATTAATTATAATTAACGCTATGCTTTCTTTAAAGGAGATGTCTTTTTTATGTAATAATATCAACTGTTAGTGCATATATTAATCGTGTCATTGTCTGTATGTTATGCGGTAGAGAGAAAATATTAGAATTTTGTGTGTATAAAACATTCCCAAGTATTTTTGAAAAAATACATTATTTATAACAAAATAGGAGGGAGCATATCTCAACGACATATCTCCCTCCTGCTAATTTATACTAATGTGCAAAAATCCTTATTTACTTTAGTATTGTTATCTTATCTAGGGTCATAGATTCCTGGAATAGATTGAAGCTAAATTTTATGTAACGTGTTTTACGTTCTTTACCCGATTGGAATGACAATACTTCTTTGTCTAGCATATTTTCGGTTGCTGTAACCTGCTTCCAATCTTGTCCGTCTGCACTAAAATAGATCGTAACATCCTTTGGTTGATCTTGACTAGCGTCTATTTCTATACTTTTTACACCAGTCTCTACCATACAATCAACTGTAATTTCATGATGATCACTTTCATGAACGTAATAGCCATCGGTTTCATCTGTAGAAGTGGTAAATAATTTTTTTATATCACCTTCAGAAGTTCCATATCTATTTGTTATCTTCCAACTGCTTGCATCAAGAACCGTTTCTGTTAAGCTATTTTCCGATGCTGTAAACATTGACTTGGTAACGGTAAAAGTAGCAAAGAGAATTTGCTTGTCAGCCGTTATAGGATGTTTCACTCCTGCCTTATCTGTTACTACGAGCTGTAACGGCAACACGTAAGTGCCTGTATTTTTAAAGCTTTCAGGCTTCACGAAGTTAGCTGTCATAAGCACACGCTTTGTTAAAGGTTGAGCAGCTACAGATGCGACGATGCCTTCAGGTGCCAAAGTAGCCTTTTCAAGGTTTTTAGGACGCTTGTCAAACAAAGCCTTGTTTGCAACTAATTCTATTGTGTACCCTTCTGTAATATTACCATCAGCTTGAGCTGCTATACGCAAACTGTTTTCGCTAGTGTATGTTGCCTCACCATCGCTTAGTGAAACGTTAAAGCTAGTATTTTCAGCTTCTACCTTTAAAACATTTTTAGGGCTTAGCGTGATGTAGCATACTGACGACTGATCGGTAGCATTCTGAATGTTATCCCCTGAAAGTTTGATGCTCAAAGGAAGAACAGTGTTTTTGCTTATCTTACCTAAGTTTTTGAGCGTAGCTTTCACTTCAAAACTGCTCTGACCTTCAGGAATAGCTATCGATGAACTTTCAAACTGAATGTTCTCCATTTTACCTACCTCATAGTCTTTATACGTGGTAGCAAGTTCGGGTGCAGCTTCATTGATAACAAACTCGATCTTACCATTTTTTGTAGGACGAGTCAAATTGATCACTAAGTTCTTTTCCACCTCATCTTTGCTTACAGCAATGTCGCCCAAAATGCTTACAGGCACATCTATCTTAGTTTCGCCAAATGAAGCTAAGTTTTGGCGAGGGTCAGAACCATTGTAATAGCCTTTGATGTCATATTCACTATCGTAGCTGACATCGTTTGAGCAAGAGGCTGCAAATGCGATGCAGCCCATTGCTATTAAACTATATTTTAAAATACTTTTCATATCTTGTTTTTTATTCAGCAGGGAAAGTAGAATCTTCGTAAGAAAGTGTAGCATTAGGGTTCACACTTATGCTAAAGTCTGATGCGCCACTATCTTTTGAAGCTTTGCTTGTAGCAACATTCTTTAGTTGATTAATCTTATCCAATGGCGCATAGAATACCAAATTCTCATTAGCAGGATCTTCTACATATAGTGCTTCGCTTATTTGGAAAGCTGTCATAGCCTTGTTATACAAACGTACATCGCGCATAAGACCTCTATAAGAAGCTCCCCAACCTGTAGCTATCCAAGGGAATTTCACAGCTTTAGCAATGAAATAGTTAGTTTGTACACCATTTACATAAGCAGTGATGTGCTGGTCTTTATACACCCAAGTAATGATTATCCACTTCTTTGCTGGCACGCTTCCTTTAGCATAAAGGTAGGTGTTATCTTCATCTGATCCAGCAGTCTTAAACTGGATATTACCAGAATTTACCATACGAGAATAGAAACCTAGATCTTCAGTGGCAGTTGAAATAACTGCTTGGTTACCTGATGCGGTTGGATTATCAGCACAGATAGCATACTGCAAAGTCCACTCTTCCATAAACAATGGTTTGTCTTCAGGGAAGCTCATCTTTAAGTTGAAACCTCTATGAATTAATGCTGAAGTCTTTAAAATGCGGTCTAGCGCAAAAATCTTTGTACTAGAACTTTTCAGTGCTTGCAAATTGCTCTTGCTTACAATTGATAGCGGCAAAGCATACTTCTTTGTAGCATCTAGCTCGGTAGCAGCTGTAGCTTTAATGGTAACCTTGATAGGATTTCCGCTTACATTGCCTTTCTCGATAGTAACTTCTTCTGCCGACAACTCATAATATTCCTTTGGAAGAAGGGTGTATCTTGCTCCGTTTTCTTTGTTAAAGCGGTTTAAAGCTTCTTCATCGCTTGTTATAGCAACAGTTACATTTTCGGTTGCTAGGTTAGAGGTGCGTGGCGTAAACTCTGCTTCTCCACCATTCTCCTTTACCGACACTTTATTCATAATCTGCTTGTCTGCACCATCAATATATACAGCGTTAGGCAAATTGGTTTCGCTATTCACCCCATCGTTATCTACATTGGCACAGCTTGTAGCAAATAAGTTGCATGCTACGAGAGCAGCCATTAAGTAATTATATTTTTTCATTATATTAAGTCTCCTCTTATTTTTTAGCAGGGTTCATTATCTGAATACCATCGCGCACATATTTGTAATTTGCAGCATAGTCTTTTTCCATGTGGTAGGCACCTACACCACCCTTACGCATACCCGTTGCACACCATTTTGCCATACCTAGATAAGAGCGTGTTATCGTGCCATCAGGAAGAGAGAAGTCTACACCACCTTTTGAGCTATACTTTTCAAACTCTTCGGTTACAATCAGTTTCTTATAAGCATCGGCAGTTGAAACTCCTTTTTTGCTTAAGTAAGCAGCTAGGGTTCTTGCTTCGCCGTCAAGTGTATAAGAACTGTGTGCTCCGTATGATTGACGAATGAAGTAGTTGAAAATGTCAGCACCATAGCCATGACCAAACTTATCGTAATAAGTTACTTCACCGTCTACCACCAATAATTTTGATCTACCCTTCTCGTCTTCAGCTTTAGGACCTATGCGTTTTGCCATTGCATCTAAGAACCATTTTGGGCGATCGCCTAGCCACATATTCTTTTCTGTACGGAAAGGCTGTGCATAACTAGGTTCACAGTCAATGTCGAAGCCATCATAGTCGTATTTGAATACGGTGTCGCAAAGCGCATTTGCATATTTCTCAATAGCTGCTTTGATCTTGGCATCATCGCCATCAACCCATCCCCAAAACTTGCGTGCATACTGTCCCCATGAACCTCCTTCTGGATCATTAGGAGTAATGGCATTACCTAAGTCCATTAGTAACACACAAGGCATAAACTTAGTACCCTTCTTTTGCTGTGTCTCGCGTAGATCTTTGATCTTAGCTTCCGACAGATTAGACCAGCCGCCCCAGATAGAAACCAAATCGACAGAGTCTGGAATAGAACTCAAAAAGCGGTTTTCAGGACCATCGGCAGTCCAACCACCAAACCATCCAAAGGTTAAGCTATGATCGGTCTTTTTATATGCACGTAAGTTTTCAAGATACTTCTCATGCGCTATCTTTAGTTGTGCATCAGCATTTACTAAAGCATCGTCTATATTGTTAGCCTCTGGTGTGGTGCTGCAAGCACTAAGAGTGCATACTGCCACTAGCATACCAACGAGGTATTTTATACTTTTCATATAGTAGTTATTCTTTATTATTTCTTAGTTATATCGTTACTTATTAGGCTTTTTATCCCACCAAACACGTGTGCTTCCTAGGTCGCCAGCACCACCAAGTAGCTGAACAGCCTTCAGAATATTAGCGTTGTTGTCGGTATACTCTTCATTAGAGTAGGGGATACGTGTAGGACGTTTGTTACCATCTACACCACAGTCGGTGTGATTAGCTACCGCTGGGAATATCTTAGGATAACCCGTGCGGCGATATTCGCTCCATGCTTCCTGTCCGTCAGGGTAAAGCGCTAGATATTTTTGGGTAATAATACGCTCTAGGTTTGTTTCTAAGTCAGCATTGTTAGCCCAAGGAATAGTAATTTCGCTTACAGCAGCTGTACTATATTGGCTATTTGCTACATCCTCAAACTTAGCTTGTTTTGCATCTTTTTGAGCTATATATTTACCAAATTCAGATGCTGCAATACCATTCTCCTCAAAACTTAGCTTGATACCCTTTTCGTAATGGCTCTTAGCATCTCCCTGCACACCCGGCATCTTGCGCAACGCTGCTTCAGCCAATAAGAACTCTACCTCCGAAGCACGCATAATATATAATGGTGTTTCGTTCTGCACGTTGAGTTGTGAAAACTCGCCTACCTTTATATAAGAGTCTACCTTTGGCATATTGGTACGCACACCATAGTAACCAGGTTTGCCCTTATAGTTGCCCTTTGTAAAGTAAACACTTAGGCGAGGATCGTTGTATCCTTGTAGATAAGTACCTATCTCTGCCCCCATACGTGCATCGTTATAGCCAGGATCGTTGATAATTACCAATGGGTTTTTATACTGAATACCTGCTCCCTTGCAAAGTTGCGCTCCTTCGCTAGCTACAGCGATCAAACCGCCTGGGTTAGTACATGCTTTCTGAACGTATGTCTTTGACATTTCTTCGTTAGCATAATAGCAGCGCATAGCCAAACGAAGCATCAACGAGTTGGCAAACTTCATCCACTTGTTGTAGTCGCCTTCATAGATTACATCGTAGCGTGTGAAAACATTGTGCTTATTATTGCTCAAGGCTGTTACGGCAGCATCAAGTTCTTCTAGCATCTGCTTGTACACATCCTCTTGAGCATCGTATTCTGCTTGCGCACTTCCTTTTATCGCAGCCTTTGAGTAAGGAATAGGACCAAAAGTATCGGCAGCCTTATGCACTGCAGCTATCTTGATAATCTGACCTACGGCAAATGCTGCTGGATCGTTTTTTAGCTTATCTTTTAGCTCTAGCCAGCTCTGGTACACCTTACCCGCCATATCATCATAAGTTTGCTTACTTCTTTGCTTTAGTGCAAATGTAGGAGGCAAAGTGCCTTCCCATTTGTTCTGTGTAGGTGCAATATACCCCATCCAGCAACTACTTGATAAGGTGTAAGCCACTTGATATTCGTTTACATAGGCTGTTCCACTGTTGCCTACAGGGAAGATATTCTCTTCTAGTGCTGTTACCAAACCGCCCGAGTTAAGATTGTCCATCTCAAGATCCTTTTCGGTAGGATGGCGATGATCGGTATTGATTTCAGCAAAATCAGTTTGGCATGCAGTAAGCGTTGCAGCAGACAACGCAATGCCCATAAGGGCTATATTCTTAATTCTTTTCATTGTTGTTTCTTACTGATATTAAAAGTTTACCTTTACGCTGAAGCCCATACTGCGTAGTGAAGGCTGACTAAAGTAGTCGCTACCATAACCGTATGTACCTGTCGATGCTGCCACCTCTGGGTCGAATGGTGCTTTGTTATAGAACATAATCAGGTTGCGACCGATGAGTGATAGCGTAATCTTTGGCCATCCTTGTCCTAGCAATGTGCGAGGAAGCGCATAGCTTAGGCTCATTTCTTGTAAACGTATGTTGGTAGCATCGTAATTATAGTAAGCTGTGAGTTGCTGACCACCCACAACAGCGTAGTACTTTTTAGGGTCGATTACTTTTCCACCTTTAACCACTACACCGCCTGCATCACGCGCATCGGCTGATGCCTGAGACACGCCAAACTGGTCCATAATGGCTTGTGTGCTTGAGGTAACGATACCGCCAAAGCGACCATTGATCAAGAATGAGAAGCTAAGGTCTTTCCATGTGAGGGTGTTGCGCCAACCCATTGTGAAGTCAGGATTGGTGTGTCCAATCTTCAAGTGTTCACCATTTGGAAGATCCATTGACGAAATGTTGCCTTCTTTGTCTACTGCTATTTCGCCCGTCTTATCGCGTGCTATAACCTTAGTAACATACACATCATTCATTGAGTCGCCTTCACGGAGATAAGCACCAGCGGTTGTGATATGATTGAAGTCGATAACCTGACCAAAACCAGTATCATAACCATGAACCAGCCTTTTTATCTTATTCACGTTACGACCATAAACAAGGTTGGTACTATAACCGAAATCGCCCCACTTGTCATTGTAACCGATCGACATTTCTATACCTTGGTTCTGAACATTACCTGACTGAACATAGAGGGCTGAATAAGGAGCCGAACTTGAAAGGGTTACAGGGAAAGTCTGGTTGTAGGTATTAGAGTGATACCATGTAAGGTCAAAGTTTAGTTTGCTTTCAAACATACGTAGGTTTAAACCCAATTCGTAGGAACGAGTACGCTCTGCCTTAAAGTCGTAGAAAGGCATAATGGTACGTGCAGCAGGCACACCGTTAGATAGTCCTAACGTGATAGTGCCGCGTGTTACGCCACGATAGCGATCAGGAATAGGCGAACCTACTTCGGTGTAAGAGGCACGAACCTTAGCAAAAGAAACAAACTTAGGCAACTTCATTAAACGGCTCAATACTGCCGATATACCTACAGAAGGGTAGAAGAAGCTTTCTTCCTTAGCGTTGACAAGGAGCGAACTCCAGTCGTTACGACCCGTAACAGTGAGGTAAAGCATATCTTTATAGCTCAATTCTGAACTTGCAAAGACGGCAGTACCACGCTTGCGGAAGTTGTTATCGTAGCCATGATTATTAGAAGGATCGAGGGCATCAGAAGAGAAGATATTAGGCACCTTCAAGATATTACCACCAAAGCCTACGCTAGCGGTGTAAATGTCTTCGAGCGATGCACCAAGGTTGGCTGTTAAGTGCCAGTCGGGGTGGAGCTGCTTGTCGGCATTCAGCATAATATCCATATAGGTTTGTTGCTGCTGGCTCATAGAGTGGGCGTACATACCATTCTTATAAGCATCGCCTGCATATAGAATGCCAGTACCTGTAGCATGGTAGCGACTTTCGCTCTCGGTGGTAGCATTGTCCACACGTACACGACCTGCCACGTTCAGCCAAGACAATATGTCGTACTTCAAGCTAGCGGCAAACATATAACGCTTACGCTTTGAAGGGGTCATCATATCGTTCATGATAAAGTATGGGTTCTGCATCTGCATACCCTGATCGCCGTAATTCCAATATTGGGTAGGGAATTTGCGCTCGGCATCATAACGCTTATATTGCTGAATAGCACCCCAATCGTTGCCCGGTGAGAAAAGATAAGTAGGAACAAGTGGGTTATAGTACTGACCAGCACGATACATATTTTGAGTTTTCTGAATGATATAGCTACCACTAACATCTAGGTGGAGGCGATCGTTCAGGAAGTCGGAGGTGTTACGCACTGAAAAGTTGTAACGATTGTATTCGTTGTTGGGTAAGATACCTGCTGCGTTTGTAGCTGCTACCGATACAAAGGTGCGGTTGGTCTTAGTACCTGTTGTGAGGGTGAGCGAGTTGGTATAGTTATGACCTGTCTTGAAAATGTCGGTAGGGTCAAAATTAGAAGGGGTTGCGAGCTTGTCGCCCCAGCTCGTGAAAGCACCATCGCGGCTACCGTAAGTGTTTTGGAACTTAGGCAAAATGAATGGGCGCATAAACTCGTTGCTGCTAGAGAAGCTAAGCTGTACCTTGCCTTCCTTGCCTTGCTTGGTGTTGATCATAATAACACCATTGGCAGCTGCCGAACCGTAAAGTGCCGCAGCAGAAGGACCTGTTAAAACGGTTACCGACTCGATGTCCTCAGGGTTTAAGTCGGAAATGCCTTCAGAACCCGATTGGGCTGCAAAAGCGCCTGTGCCTACATCGCCGCTGTTTGGGTTGAGCATTGGCACACCATCGATAACGTAAAGCACACCATTGCTACCCGTGATCGACTTAGAACCACGCATAACAACACGGGTAGGGCCACCTACACCCGTTGTAGAAGCATTGATGTTTACACCAGCGATGCTACCATTGAGGCTGTTCACAAAATTTACCTCTTTCACACCTGTTAGCTGGTCGCCACCCACTTTCTGTACGTTGTAGCTCAAAGCACGTTCCGAGCGCTTAATACCCAAAGCGGTAACAACTACCTCATTGAGCTGCTTGCTGTTTTCCTCAAGAACAAAGTTTACTTCGGTTTGATCGCCTAGGGTAATGTTCTTAGGTGTATAGCCCACGTAAGATACTACGAGGATATCGCCTTTGCTTGCTTGAAGCTCGAAACGACCATCAATGTCGGTCATAGCACCGTTAGAGGTGCCTTGAACTTGTACACTTGCACCAATAAGAGGCTCACCGTTTTTGTCGGTAACGATACCTTTTACTACATGCTTTTGCTGTGTAGCCATCACGTGGTTGGCTACCTTAAATTGGGCTGATGTCTTGTTCGCCCACACAGTTGAACTTACCCCTAGTGCTAGGAGCAGTGCAACATGATGCTGATACTTGCTAAATCGCATAAAAAGATTACTATTACTAAACTTATATTTAGGTTTGAAAAAATACTCTTTTGATATTAGTTAAAACAAAAGTAGGTATTTAAATTGAAAGGAAAGACTATTTTCATAAAATTTAACGTTTTATTCAAAACGAAAGGAAATAAAATTAAAAAAAGCCATTTGCTCATACACATGAATTACCTTGCCTGATGCGTGGTCAGAGTTGTTAATAGTGGTTTCGCCCGATGCTGCCATCATAGTGGCTTCTATTTTCACTTTATGCACAGCAATACTTGGTGATGCATACTTTTTCTTTTTTAAGATCATCGTTGTTGTTGTTTTATTGGGGGTAAACTTATTTTTTTTATTTGCCCAATTATTTATTTTTGGCTTTAGTGGATAAAGTTTCCTTTTTTGCTTTTTTCAAAGCGGCTACAAAAGTAAAAAAATGCCCTTATGTTCTTAATAGAAATTAGGATGTTATATGCGAATTTTAGAATAAAAGGCGTTGCTCAATGTGAATTTTAGGCTCATCGTATTTGAAAATTATCTTCAAAAGTAGTATATTAAAAGGCAATAGGTGGTGGCTTGTTTTGTAAACAATGGTCGTTTAAATGATGAAAGGTAATCTTTTGTGTGGAAAAATAAATTAAAAAAGGGTATAAAATAATTTATTATCAATGCAAAAATAAATTAAAAATGGAGACGAAAGTTTACCTTTTTCCATATAAAGGCTAACCTTTTGCTATGTAAAACATGACCTTTTACTCATCAAAAGGTTATGTTCTACGATGCAATAGCTTACCAACACGAAACGCAATAGACATTTGTTGATATTTTTCTTTAAACGATGTAATCTGTGGAACACGGTCAGACATCAAAAAGGCGATACTCCACTTTGAAGTATCGCCATCACTAACATAACGTTAAGATTTTCTTTTTGAGGGGTGAGCCTTTCGGTCTCTGTGTTTTAATAAAATAATTATTCTATAGAAAAATCAAAGAAAAAATTCCTATTTTGTAATCGAAGAAGGGCTTGTTGACATATTATGCTGGAGCGAATCACGATGAAGCGAGTCAGCCTTAGCAACCGATGGTCCTTCCGATGTTTTGTTTGCATTAGCCACACTTGCAGGCACAGCAGCTTCGTCTTGTGCAGAAAAAGCACCGCCAATAGCATTACCTAATGTAAGCACAATAGCCACTACAGCAGCAGCCTTAAACAATGGTGCCAAGCGTTGACGCATTGTGATGACCTTTGCCTTAACAGGCTGTTCGTCATCAATAAGGGATAAGATCTTAGCATCGAACTTATCACTAAGAACGTTTTCGTCCTTTTCTTCTTGCACAAAGCTAAACAACGACTTGTATGGTAACAAACTTTCTGGTACACGCTCCTGAGCGAAGAATGAGCGAAGGATCTCTTCTTCCTGAAGAGAAGTTTCACAGCGCCAATAGCGTTCCAAAAGTTGTTCTATGTACTTATAATCCATAATTGTCTAATTTCAAATATAATTGTTTTACAGCTTGTCTGGCACGAAAGATATTCACTTTAACTTGCTCCTCAGAGATATTAAGTACTTCTGCTATCTCTTTGTAAGACTTTCCCTCAAACTCTCGAAGCTGCATACAACTACGCTGTTTTTCGGGTAGTGAAGCTACGATTTCGCGAACAAGCATAACGCGATCTTTTTCTATCATCTTATCTTGCGGAGAGGTAGTAGAAGCGAGCAAAGCAAAGGAACTCTCATCTAACAAATCATTGTTGTTCTCCTTTTTCTTGATTCTATCAAGTGATAGGTTACGGCAGATGCGCAAGCTGTAAGCCTCGATGGAGCCAATATCGCCCCAATCAGATCGCTTATCCCAGACTTTTATCAGTGTGTCTTGCACAATATCTTCCGCCTCTTCTCTACTCATTGTTATTCGAAGGGCTAACCTATAAAGTTCATTTTTTAACGGTAAGACATCGTTTCGGAAACTGATTTTCTTCATCTTGTATATTTAAATGACGATTAGTTACAGGGGAAAGTTACAGATGAGGAGAAGAAAGGTGAATATTTAACTCTTATTCACATCTCTATAAAAACAAAATGGTAGTAGGATCTTTCCCACCACCACCTTTATATTCTCCTCGTTATCATATCTTTAGCTTACTCAAGGTAGGTATAACCATAAAGTCCACTACGATAATTGCTCAAAAACTCTTTACCTTCCTCGATAGAGATCTTCCCCTCTTTGACACTTTTCGTTACCCATATCTCGAGCTGACGAACAAGCTTTTTAGGGTTATACTGTACATATTCTAGCACTTCCTCTACGGTTTCACCATCAAAAATTTGATCGATATGGTAGTCGCCATTCTTCACTGAAATATGAACGGCATTGGTATCGCCAAACAAATTGTGCATATCGCCGAGAATTTCTTGATACGCACCCACCAAAAACACGCCAAGATAGTAAGGCTCGTTACGCTTCAAAGCATGAATGGGAAGCACATGGCTACTCTTGCCGTCAGCCACAAAGTTGGCAATTTTTCCGTCACTGTCGCAGGTAATATCCTGAAGCGTGGCATTACGCGTTGGACGTTCATTCAATCGTTGGATTGGGACAACTGGGAAAAGTTGGTCGATAGCCCATGAGTCGGGTAATGACTGAAAGAGCGAGAAATTACAGAAATACTTATCTGCCAACAACTTATCCATATCACGAAGCTCGTCAGGCACATGCTTCATTGTTTTAGCAAGACTAT
This sequence comes from Prevotella bivia DSM 20514, assembly GCF_000262545.1. Classification (GTDB taxonomy): domain Bacteria; phylum Bacteroidota; class Bacteroidia; order Bacteroidales; family Bacteroidaceae; genus Prevotella; species Prevotella bivia. Next base: position 984,979 of record NZ_JH660660.1, read on the forward strand.
TGATTTCATGGCATACACTCCAGTACATTGCCTCTATCTCTGCACGTGTTTTTAAGTCGACCATACCATGAGAAAACAATTCTAGCGCCTCATCACGTATCTGTTCGGCATCGTGCCAATCCTCAAGCATGTTACGTTTGTCGATATTATCCCATATATGATATAGGTCGCGCACTAGCTGATGATCGGTTTCCTTTGCCTCAAACTCTTCAGGCATTTCTGGTAAGGAAGCAGTTTCTAGCACATCTATTACCAACACAGAGTGGTGGGCAGCTAAGCTTCGACCACTTTCGGTGATAATGTTTGGATGCGGAATATCATTTTTATTAGCAGCATCTACAAAGGTATAAACACAGTCGTTAACATATTCTTGAATGCTATAGTTGACAGAACTTTCGCTACTTGACGAGCGAGTGCCATCATAATCAACACCAAGACCACCGCCACAATCGACAAATTCTACATTATACCCCATCTTACGAAGGTTGACATAATACTGTCCTGCCTCGTTCAAAGCCACCTGAATACGTCGTATCTTTGTTATTTGGGATCCAATATGAAAGTGGATAAGCTTCAAACTATCGTGCAAGCCTTTGCTATCCAATAGTTCAAGAGCTTGCAAAAGTTCAGAAGAAGTCAATCCAAATTTTGAAGCATCGCCACCGCTCTCTGCCCATTTTCCTGATCCACTAGAAGCTAACTTGATACGAATACCAAGGTTTGGCTTCACGTTTAGCTTCTTTGCAGCACGTGCAATCACCTCTATTTCGTTGAGCTTTTCCACTACAATAAAGATGCGCTTACCCATTTTTTGAGCCAAGAGGGCAAGTTCGATATAACTTTGATCCTTGTATCCGTTACAGATAATAAGCGAATCGCTCTGACATTGCACAGCGATAACAGCATGAAGTTCAGGTTTTGAGCCAGCTTCCAGCCCAAGATTAAACTTACGTCCGTGCGTGATAATCTCCTCTACAACGGGCTGCATCTGGTTTACTTTAATAGGATAGATAATGAAATTCTCTGCCTTGAAATCGTATTCTTTCTTCGCCTTATCAAAACATGATGCGGTTTTCTCAATGCGATTATCAAGAATATCAGGGAAACGCAGTAACACTGGAGGTGCTACATCGCGCAAAGCCAACTCGTCCATAACATCACGGAGGTCGATTTCTGTGTTATCCTTACATGGAGACACACACACATCGCCCTTTTCATTGATACCAAAGTAGGATGTACCCCACCCATTAATGTTATAAAGTTCTTTAGAATCTTCTATCGTCCACTTCTTCATTTTAATATTGTATATACTTCACTTAGTAAATTATCTATATCGGAAATCTATCTATATTCCTAATAATGCCCGCAAATTAGCTACTGCCACCTTAGTTTGTGCAAAGGTACTAAGAATATTAACATCTAGTATATTCTTTGCTTTTAAGTAGTACTTTTCACGTTCTGAAACTTGTTCTATGATAAAACGCTTTATCTCTTCTTCTGTCTTATTAAGCAGAAGCGGGCGTACAGTCTTACCCATTTTAAGGTGAGCATACAGCACTTCGGGCGATGCCTTTAGATAAACGGTAGCTCCTTGACGGTTCATATAGTCCATATTATCGAAAAAACAAGGGGTGCCTCCACCACAAGCTATGATAACATGTTCAAACTCTGCCACTTCATGTAACATGGCTTGCTCTATCTTTCGGAAGCCTTCTTCTCCTCGTTCATCGAAAAGCTGCTTTACAGTGCTGTGCATACGCGTTGCGATATACCAATCTAAGTCGTAGAGAGGAATATGCAGCTCGTCCGATAAAGCCTTACCTATTGTTGTTTTTCCTGCCCCCATATAGCCAATAAGGAGAATACGAAGAGGTATTTTCTTCGCATTCTCCTTATCTTTTTGCTGTAAACAGAGGGGTTCTGCCATTATTGCTTTCGTATCTGTTTATCTTAAACACTCTTCTTTTTACGCTTTGGCTCAGGTGCATTCTTTACGATATCAAGACATTGTTCGTAAGTAAGTTCCTCTGCCTTTTCATGTAATGCCTTTGGTAAACGATAGTTTTTACCATCATAAGCAATGTAAGGACCATAACGCCCATTCATCACTTCGAGCTTTGTATCCTCCTCAAAGGCTTTCAAATGGCGCTTAGCTTCTTGCAAACGCTTCTCCTGAATAAGGCGGATAGCTCCATCAAGCGTAATGGTTAGCGGATCTTGATCCTTAGGAACAGATACATATTTCTTCTTATGCATTACGTAAGGACCAAAACGACCAGCACCAATTACAACATCTTGTGCCTCAAACTGACCAAGATTGCGTGGCAGTTTAAATAGCTCCAAAGCATCTTCAAGTGTCATTGTTTCCATACTTTTACCAGCGGGAAGCTGTGAAAAGCGTGGTTTATCCTTATCATCGGCAGCACCTATCTGTACTACTGGCCCGTAACGACCTATCTTAACAAACACTGGTTTGCCTGTCTTTGGATCAATGCCTAGCTCTCTTTCGCCAGCTTTATGTTCTGAACGTGCATTCATAACTTCCTCCACCTTTGGTTCAAAGTCTTGATAAAATGCCTTCATTTCTTTGTCCCAAGCAGCTTTTCCTTCAGCAATCTTATCAAACTCTTGCTCTACCTTTGCCGTAAAGTTATAGTCCATAATCTCTGGAAAACTCTGCATCAAGAAGTCGTTTACCACAATGCCAATGTCGGTAGGAATGAGTTTACCTTTATCAGCCCCCACCATTTCAGTCTTTTCAGTCGACTTTATTGTATCGTTTATTAACTGATCAATCTTATAGCTACGCTCTTCGCCCTTCTTATCGCCCTTTTCTACATATTCACGTTGCTGTATAGTAGAAATGGTTGGAGCATAAGTTGATGGTCGTCCAATGCCCAATTCTTCAAGCTTACGTACTAAACTAGCTTCAGTATAACGATTAGGTCCTTGTGAATAACGCTCTGTCGAAGATATTTCTAATCGGTTAAGAACATCGCCTTCCTTCATCGTTGGCAATGTATGGGCATCTTCTTCACTTGTTGCTTGATCATCGTTCGATTCTTGATACACCTTTAAGAAGCCATCAAAAGCCACCACTTCACCATTGGCAATAAATAGCAACTCTTCTGGACTTGATGATCCATTTGCCATTACATTGATATTAACAGTGGTCTTTTCGATCTGTGCATCAGCCATTTGTGAAGCAATGGTACGCTTCCAAATAAGGTTGTATAAGCGACGCTCTTGTGCTGTTCCCTCTATGGTTTGATTATCCACATAGGTCGGACGAATAGCTTCGTGAGCTTCTTGAGCTCCCTTACTACTTGTGTGATACTGACGCACCTTACTATATTCTTCTCCATATAGCTTCTCCACTTCTGCCTTAGAAGTGTTGATAGCAAGTGTAGAAAGGTTTACACTATCGGTACGCATATAGGTAATACGACCTGCCTCATACAAACGTTGCGCCACCATCATGGTTTGGCTAACCGTGAAACCTAGTTTACGAGCAGCCTCTTGTTGTAGTGTAGAAGTAGTAAATGGAGGTGCAGGTGTACGCTTTAATGGTTTCTTTGAGATAGAAGCCACCTCATAACGAGCATCTTTACACTTTTCAAGGAAAGCGATAGCCTCCTCATGTGTGCTAAAACGCTTGTTCAACTCTGCTTTTACCTCAGCAGATTTGCCTTCTTTACCATTATCAACGGTAAAGATTGCATTCACTCTATAATAGTTTTCAGACTTAAAAGCCTGAATTTCTCTTTCCTTTTCAACGATCAATCGCACCGCCACACTTTGCACACGACCAGCACTCAAAGATGGTTTTACCTTACGCCACAACACTGGCGAAAGCTTAAAACCAACGATACGATCGAGTATTCGGCGAGCTTGCTGCGCATTAACAAGGTTCATATCTAAGTGGCGTGGATTGTTGATCGCCTCTAAAATAGCAGGTTTGGTAATTTCGTGGAACACGATACGGCTAGTTTTAGCCTCATCTAAGCCTAAAACTTCACACAAATGCCAACTAATAGCCTCACCTTCGCGATCCTCATCGGATGCCAACCAAATCTTCTTTGCTGCTTGAGCATTCTTCTTCAACTCACTAACCACCTTCTTTTTCTCCTCTGGAATTTCATAATTAGGGGTCAATGTGTCAAGGTCAATGCTCAATTCTTTCTTCTTTAGGTCGCGAATATGACCATAAGACGACATCACTTTAAAGTCATCTCCTAAAAACTTTTCTATAGTTTTTGCCTTAGCAGGGCTCTCTACTATAACCAAATTATCTTGCATAATCTACTTTATACGTTTTTTCAAGGGCGCAAAATTAGTTAAACTTTCCGTTACACCTTATTAAATAGAGTTTATTTCTACTTTTTTAAGTTTTCAATCCGTTTTTGCTTGAATAATCCTACAGCCTTACTTATAGATGCTAGTCCAAAGGCATGCTCGTCTATTTGCTCCATAGGCAACCACAAAACTTCGGCAGCATCATCATGAGCTTCCATTTCTTCGGGATTAGATACCCTACAAATATAGAAAATATCAAGCGTAGGAACCATAAAATTACTATATAGGTATTTATTCGGCAATGAGCAGAAAAAGGATAATTCCTTCACTAATAGGCGTGTCTCTTCCATCACTTCACGCACTAACGCCTCTTCTATAGTTTCTCCAATATCACAGAAACCACCTGGCAAATCGAGTGTTCCCATTGCAGGCTCACGCTTTCTTCGCGTTACAAGTAGCTCATTTTGATCATTCAATATAAAGGCAGCAACAGCAGCACTAGGATTGAGAAAATACTCAAAGCCGCAATCTTTACACCGCTTACTTTTCTCGTTTTGTGGCAGAAAATGCTCACTACCACATACAGGACAGTAGCGAAATTTATCTAATATATGTACCATTTACAAACTATTAAAGTCCTTAACGCTATATATTAAAATACGTTTAAGCATCGTATTGAATGTTATATACTGCTGCAAAAATAGTAAAAACATCATAGATAAACCACTATAAATCAAACTTTTTCTTATCTTTGTAAACGAATAACCTCTACACAGAGCATTCTCTCCCCTGCTTTTATCTCTTTACCATTTACTCTATATTGGGCATAAATGAGATAAAAATATGATCCACAGCGTAAGAGAAAACATTTGCTCTGCCAAAAATAAATAAGACATAAGATGAAATTTCGTAAACTCTTTTTAATAACAGGACTAACAATTGCAGCACTATCTATCCACGCTCAACGCTCATTTGATATAAACTTATATAATGGACAACCTGCCCACACTAGCCCAGACCCTACCGACTCGGCTAAGGTGCGTGTTTATCTCCCAGAAGAAAAGGACGCTACAGGGCGTGCCGTCGTGATCTGCCCCGGTGGTGGATATGCTTCGCTCTCTATGGAAAAAGAAGGATACGACTGGGCAGAATTTTTCCAAAACCAAGGTATTGCTGCCATTGTACTAAAGTATCGTTTACCTCACGGACACCCCGAAATACCTATCGACGATGCCGAACAAGCGATTAAAATGGTACGCCTCAATGCTACAGGTTGGAAGATCAATCGCAACGACATTGGTATCATGGGGTTCTCGGCAGGTGGACACCTTGCTGCTACCATTGCAACAAAATCTCTAGGCGAAGCAAAACCTAACTTCCAAATTCTCTTCTATCCCGTTATCACTATGATGGAAGGCTATGGACACGCAGGCAGTTTAGAAAACTTCCTTGGGCATCGCCCCAATAAACGCGACCAAAAGCTATATAGTGCCGACCTTAATGTTACGCGTATTACCCCACGCGCATTCATTGTTTTGTGCGACGATGATAACACTGTGCCACCTGCAAACGGTGTAAACTACTACACCGAACTTTATCGCAACGATGTGCGTGCATCACTCCACGTATATCCCGGTGGTGGTCATGGCTGGGGTAGCAAGATAGGTTTTCGTTATCATGAAGAAATGATGATGGAGCTAAAGGCATGGTTGAAGAGTTTTTAAAGGGATATGCTAAAGGCGTTGTAATAAGAGTTGGCAAAGAATAAAGCTAAAGTAGTAAGGGAAAAATCAACAAGAAGCTAACAATGCTGCTTATTTTTTTCAATCATTATAATAACGAAAGGGATGTCAAATGGCATCCCTTTCGTATTTTTATATCAAAGCTATGGGCTTTAATTGCTATCAAAGCCCCTACAAAAGTTTTTCTATTTCTGCTTCTAAGTTCTTAATTTGTGAAGGGTTTTTCACAATGTTATTACCACGATCAATGAGGTAAATAATAGGCAAGGTGGTAGCTGGTGCAGTGTAAGCCTGGCTCACACCCTTATCGTCATACACATTTACCCAAGGCAGATTAGCCACTTGTTCCTTCCAAAAATGTTGGTTTTCGTCTAGCGAAACCATATATATTTCTAATCCACGATTGTGATATTTGTTATATAAGTCGCGCATGTGCATGATATATTCCGTTGATCCCTTTACTCCGAAAACGTGGAAATTGAGCAATACCACCTGTCCCTTAAAGTCGGTTAGATGACGCTCCAAACCTGTGTTATCACGCAAAGGAATATCTATTACCCCTTGCTCCTCTGCCTTTATCTCAATAGGTTTCTGCTGTGCTTTTACAATGCGCTCATCCTTCATACCTTTAATCGTAATGTTATGAAGGTTCTGTGTGCGCAGCGTACCCGGGAAATAAGTATCCCAGCTAGTAGCAACAGCTCCAAACACCTTAGTGTCTTTAGCATCTTTTGAAGGATCGAAAATCAACACTGCTTGGTTATTGATGACCACATATTGGAACAAAGCAAAGTAGCTATACGACTTCATAGGTGCTTTGAAAATATAATTGGTGGTAACATCACGCTTATAATCGACAAGCATTGCGCTAATAAGCGAGTCGGCTATCTCTGGGCGTTGTGCCAAAAGTTGTTGACAACGACTCTGAAGATTAATCTGCTTCAAAGCCAATTCCTTTAGCTTTTCATTATCAGCAGAACCCTCCACAGTATAGTTGGTAGCCATTTGGGGATAAGTGGCTTTCACCCCAATTTGCTCTGTCGAATCGATCGCAATATTGATAATTTGGTCAGCAATACGAAGTCGATAAAACTCTGGATTATCAGCTTTATCACCCGAGAACGAGAATGTTCCCAACTGGTCGAGCTTCACAGAGTCGACCTTAGCGATACCTTCCAAGCCATTATGCTCTAGGTAAAGTATCGAATCTTTGGCATTGGCAATAGTGCCATCAATATGAAAGCCTTCTTTGGCGCAGCTTGCCAGCATCATTATGCCTAGTGTGCAACAGCCCACAAAGACTTTGTTTGCAATATTTCTCTTCATATTATTTGGTTTTAAGTTGCTTTGTTTATAGTTGCAAAGGTAGTGCAAACGAGAGGAATGGAAAGTTTACTTTCAAATTCCCGAGTGCAGCCTACCGTATGCAAAGGTAGTGCAAACGAACGCAATGCAAGCGTGCTTGCAAATTCCCGAGTGCAACCTACCTTATGCAAAGGTAGCATATTTTAAGAAATAGCCAAAGCATTTAGAAGAATGTATCGGACAAAGCTCCCCCTTTAATTAGCAAAACATCACCTTTCGCTAGGCAAAAGATGACCTTTTATTTTCGGTTTCTATCTGCTTTATTTCCAGACACTTATAATGCCGTGAAATAAAGACTATAGCTAAAATGTGATTTTGAAGAATTTCAACATTATTCAGTCTCAACGCTCCTTATTTTGCACGAAAACGTTCAGACTGAGAGCGGATAAGTTCTGCATCGTGGAAGTAATTGATCTGCATTGCAGCACGTACTTCGTCCATAGTCTTGGCTGCTTCTGCGCGAGCTACATCGCTACCTTTCTTTAATATGTTATATACCTCTGGGATGTCTTGCTCAAACTCATGACGACGAACACGGATAGGGTCTAACATCTTGTTGAGAACACTATTCAATAGCTTCTTACACTTCATATCACCAATGCCACCAGCAGAATATGCCGCCTTCAACTCTTCTAGGTTGGCAAACTCTGGCCAAAACTCTGCAAAATCTTCATCGGTAGAGAAGGCATCAAGGTAAGTAAATACTGCGTTGCCTTCTACATGTCCAGGGTCGGAAACATTGACATGTGTAGGATCGGTGTACATACCACGTACTTTCTGCCAAACAGTGTCGGCATCATCGGATAGATAAATGCAGTTGCCTAGACTCTTACTCATCTTCTCTTTACCATCGGTACCGGGCAAACGGCGTGCTGTGGCGTTCTGTGGTAACATAATAGTAGGTTCTACTAAGACAGGAGAATACACCTGATTGAAGCGGCGTACTATCTCGCGTGTTACCTCTATCATAGGCTCTTGATCCTCGCCAGCAGGTACGGTAGTGCCTTTGAAAGCTGCGATGTCGGCAGCTTGCGATACGGGATAAGCAAAGAAGCCCATAGGGATGTTAGCCTCAAAGTTGCGCATCTTAATTTCTGTTTTCACCGTTGGGTTACGTTGTACACGGCTTACCGTGATGAGGTTCATGAAATAAGTGGTTAGTTCGGCTAATTCAGGGATCATACTCTGAATATAAAGCACACATTTTTCAGGGTCTAACCCCACAGATAGATAGTCGAGTGCTACTTCAATGATATTCTGACGAATTTTTTCAGGGTTGTCAGCATTGTCTGTTAAAGCCTGAACGTCTGCCATAAAGACAAACATTTTGTCGTAATCGCCAAGGTTTTGTAGTTCGACACGACGACGCAACGAACCGATATAGTGTCCGAGGTGGAGTTTACCTGTAGGACGGTCGCCTGTTAAAATAATTTTTCCCATTGTATGTTTTCTTATTTTATTATTCTGAAATAGTTAGCCTTACGTGGCAGTACAATCTTTTTGGGACCTGCCTCTGGATAAGCTAATGACTACTATTTACTAGTTAATAGTATGATTTTCTGATAGATGGTCTTCACCAAAGATAGAGTCGGTAGGATAGTCTTGCTTATCTTCCTCTGGCGCAACTTCCTCCTGAGGCGCAGTTTGTGGTGCTGTTTCCACAGTGTCAGGCACTACTGGTTCTGGCTCTTCTGCTTGAGGTTGCTCGTAAGGAATAGTGTCCATAACGGTAGTTTGTGGTTGCACGGGTTGATCAGCTTCAGCTGTACTTAGGCTGAAATATACACCAGCACTAGCAGCTATAAGCACCAATATTACTGCTAAAATCCAAAGGTGTTTGTTACTGTGGGGGCTTTCTTCTTCGGAAGCTGCAACGTAAGCTTCTTCATGATAAGCATCCTGATTAGGAATATACTCTTGCCCCTGACTTACTAGTGGTAAGGTAATTTCCATAATGCCACCACAATTGGGACATTTACACTCTATGGTAGCGCCTTCTTCAGCCTCTACTACAAACTTAGAACCGCAGTTGTCGCACGTTATTTGATATTTCATAGCTGAATATTATTTAATACTTTATTGGATGCTCCCGCAAGGGCTGCTACATATTTACCTCCTGCAATGCCACGTTCAAGACGGAAGTTAGTCTCGACTTCAAACCGTTGGATATATTTACTGAAATCTTCAAGATTGTGGATTTCAAATCCACCACCATTATGTTTTAATCCTTGAGCTTCAGCAAAATGGGCATTGTTAGGACCAAATATTACGGGTATACTCCACACAGCAGCCTCAAGCACATTATGAATACCTACGCCAAAGCCACCTCCCACGTAAGCCACCTCGCCATAGCGATAGATAGAAGAGAGCAAGCCAAAGCAATCGATGATTAACACATCAGCATTAGCAGCATCGGTTTCGGTGGTTTGTGTGTAGCGTACCACTTTCTTATTTTTTAATAAAGAGATGATTTGTTTGAGATGATCTTCGCCTATAACATGTGGGGCTATAATCAGTTTCCATGATGGATGCGTATTAAAATATTCAATGAAAATAGCCTCGTCGGGGAGCCATGAAGAACCAGCTACAAAGGTAAGTGGCTTTTTTTCTTCGTGAATGTGTACAAAACTATCTACAATAGGCAACTGCTTACTGGCTTCTTTTATTTGCAATACACGATCGAAGCGCGTGTCGCCTACTACAGTACTGTTCTTAAAACCTATACCTGCCAAGAGCTGTTGGCTCTCTTCGTTCTGCACGAAAAAGTGGGTAAAGCATTGGAGAACTCTACCATAGTTGCGTCCATACCATTTAAAGAAAATCTGATTTGGGCGGAAAATGCTAGAAACACTATAGGTGGGAACACCGCGGTACTGAAGAATGTGTAGATAATTATACCAAAACTCGTACTTAATAAAGAATGCCATTACAGGGCGAATGGCACGAAGAAAGGCACGAGCATTGGTAATAGTGTCGATAGGGAGATAGGTTATAATGTCGGCTCCAGTGTAGTTTTTACGCACTTCGTAGCCAGAAGGCGAGAAGAAAGTTAGGAGGATTTTATATTCAGGATGCTCCTTATGCACTTTCTCGATAAGGGGACGTCCCTGCTCAAACTCTCCTAACGAGGCTGCATGAAACCAAATGTATTGCGCATCAGGATCGACTTTCTCACGTATTTGCTTTATAGCTTCACGCTCACCGTCCAACATCTTTCGCAGTTTTTTGTTAAAGTAGCTCCCCACTACAATACCAAACTGGATAAGATACATAATTATGTTATACATCTGCTGCCGTCTCTTCTATGATAATAATTTTCTTAGCCTAAAGTCTTTATAGCCTTGCGCATGCGGTCAAGGGTTTCTTCCTTACCAAGGAAAGCTGAAATATCAAACATGCCCGGACCTTTACCTTCGCCCACAAGGGTGAGGCGGAAAGCGTTCATCACATCGCCTAGCTTGTATGCTTTCTCCTCCACCCACTTCATGACAATAGGCTCTTGCCCCTCAACAGTGAAATCTTCGATACCTTCAAGCACATCGGCAAGCTCGGTCATCTGTTGAGCAGAGTATTCTTTCCAACGCTTTTTAGTCGTTTTCTCATCATAGCTGGTTGGAGCAATGAAGAAGAACGAACAAAGATCCCATAGTTCTTGCACAAAGCTAACACGATCTTTCATCATGTGAACTACCTGTGTAATACGCTCCTTTGTAGTATCAATACCATTATTAGCAACGATAGGTGCAAAGAGTTTAGCGATCTCATCATCCGACTTTTGCAAAATGTATTCGTGGTTGAACCACATACCTTTCTTGTAATCGAACTTAGCTCCGCTCTTTGAACACTTAGTAATATCGAATGCTTTTACTAGTTCTTCAAGAGAAAACATTTCTTGTTCGGTACCAGGATTCCAGCCAAGAAGAGCAAGAAAATTGACTACAGCTTCAGGAAAATAGCCACTTTCGCGGTAGCCTGAGCTAACTTCGTGGGTTTTAGGATCGTGCCATTCTAATGGGAATACTGGGAAGCCAAGACGGTCGCCATCACGTTTGCTAAGTTTACCCTTACCTTCTGGCTTTAATAATAGTGGTAAATGGGCAAACGCTGGCATAGTATCTTCCCAGCCAAATGCGTGATAAAGCAGTACATGAAGTGGGGCGCTAGGCAGCCATTCCTCACCGCGAATGACGTGAGAAATCTCCATCAAGTGGTCATCTACAATGTTTGCAAGGTGATAAGTAGGCAATTCGTCAGCACTTTTGTAAAGCACTTTGTCGTCAAGGATATCTGTTTTGACACGGACATCACCACGGATCATATCGTTTACATGTACTTCCTCGCCCGGTTCGATTTTGAAACGTACCACATATTGGTTGCCATCTTCTATCAAAGTTTTTACTTCGCTTTCTGAAAGGGTGAGCGAGTTGCGCATCATACCACGTGTATGAGCATCGTATTGAAAGTTTTCTATCTCTTTACGTTTGGCTTCTAGCTCCTCTGGAGTATCGAAAGCTATGTAAGCTTTGCCAGCTGAGAGCAATTCATCGACATATTTTTTATAAATATCGCGACGCTCACTCTGACGGTAAGGTCCCTTATCGCCACCAAAGCTAACACCTTCATCGAATTGTATTCCAAGCCATTTGAACGACTCTAAGATATATTCTTCTGCGCCAGGGACAAAGCGATGCGAGTCGGTATCTTCTATACGAAATACCAAATCGCCACCATTTTGTTTTGCAAATAAGTAGTTATACAAGGCGGTACGCACACCGCCGATATGCAAAGCACCTGTTGGACTAGGTGCAAAACGCACCCTTACTCTTCTTTCAGACATTGTTCTATTATTAATAATTTGTGCAAAATTAGTGTTTTTTTTCGACTATATGCCATTTTTTTAGTATTTTCGCATACTGTAATCGTAATCGAAAAGACCGACTTATATGATAAAATTCAAATATAATACTAACAATTCTTGGAGTAACTTTGTTATAAGAATGCTGCTTGTGGTGGGAGTTACCCTCTTCATTTCTTTCTTTTTGCCTAAAAATAAAGGCAAATTATTCCATTATGAGGAGGGAAAACCATGGCTTTATGGGCAGTTGATAGCTAAGTTTGATTTTCCTATTTTCAAGACAGAAGAGACAATAAAGCAAGAACGCGACTCTATTTTAAAGCATTTTCAACCCTATTACTATAGGCAAAAGAGCATCGAAGATAAAAATATAAAGGCTTTTAAAGAAGCGTATAAGGGAGGAATCCCCGGAGTACCTGCTAACCTTACTGATGTTGTCATCAAACGTTTTCATGAGATTTATTCAGTAGGTGTGATGGATCCACAGCAGTATAACCGTCTCTCAAAGGACACAAGTATGCTTATACGTGTTGTTGCAGAGAAGCAAGCTGTGAGTACTCCTCTTAAAACAGTGTATCCTACATCTGAAGCTTATGAGCAAATTTTTATGGATCCGCAGCTATCTCCCTATCGTGCTGCATTGCAACAATGTAACTTGAATAGTTATATTGAACCCAATATTATCTACGATAAAGATAGAAGTGAGACGGAAGCTAGTGATATGTTGAGTCTTTTGCCACAAGCTTCGGGTATGGTTTTAGAGGGACAACGTATCATAGATCGTGGTGATATTATTGATGGGAAAACTTATCGCATTCTTGATTCTTTTGAACAAGCTATGGAAAAGCGTAATGCCTCACAAGACGAAGTGTTATTAACGACGATAGGGCAAATGCTTTATGTGTTCATTTTGCTATTGCTTTTCACGCTTTATTTAACGCTTTTCCGTAAAGATTATTTTGGAAAACCTCGTGCATTAGGGCTACTTTATGTAACGATAGCTATCTTCCCTATTATAACATCGTTAATGATGGAACACACTATCTTTAGTGTTTATATCATTCCGTTTACAATGGCAGCCATCTTTACGCGTGTTTTTACCGACTCACGTACGGCTTTTATCACCTATGCCACGATGATATTGATAGCAGCGGCGGCGGTGAAATATCAATATGAATTTATAGTAGTACAGTTCGCAGCAGGTTTAATAGCTATCTATTCCTTGCGTGAACTATCGAAGAGAAGCCAAATATTCATCACGGCCTTGGTGGTAACGCTTGGTTCTGCAGCTATGTATTTAGCATTACAACTCATTCAGGCTGATAATGTTTCGCAGCTTGATCATTTTATTTACCTCCATCTTACTATAAATGGTATCTTCTTGTTGTTTACTTATCCTTTGATGTTGGTTATTGAAAAAACATTTGGTTTCATCTCTACTGTTACTATGTTTGAACTTTCTAATACCAATAATCAGTTGCTTCGCCAACTCAGTGAGACTGCTCCGGGTACTTTTCAGCACTCTATCACGGTGGGAAATCTTGCAGCAGAAATAGCCAATAAGATAGGGGCGAAAGCACAACTCTTGCGTACAGGTGCGCTCTACCATGATATAGGTAAGATGATTAACCCTGTTTTTTTTACAGAAAATCAGGCTGGTGTTAATCCACATGATAAGCTTAACGATTTAGAAAGCGCACGCATCATCATCAGCCATGTTACCGATGGCTTGAAACTTGCAGAGCAAAATGGGCTTCCTAGTATGATAAAAGATTTTATTTCTACTCACCATGGTGCAGGAATAGCTAAATATTTCTATATTCATTATCAAAATGAACACCCTGATGAGAAGGTAGATGTTGCTCCTTTTAGATACCCAGGGGTTAATCCTTTTACACGAGAACAAGCTATCTTGATGATGAGTGATAGTGTGGAAGCTGCTTCGCACTCTCTTACTGAATACTCGGAAGAGTCAATAAGTGGACTTGTTAATAAAATAATAGATGGGCAAGTAGCACAAGGGAGCTTTAATGATGCTCCTATAACTTTCCTTGATATTACTACTGCTAAGAGTGTTTTGATAGAACGACTAAAAGCGATTTATCATACTAGAATACAATATCCTAAGCTTAAAAACGAAGCTGCTCAAGCTAAAGAGCCATAACTCTTACCCCAAATATATAAATCAAGGCGATTATTTCAGAAACGAAATAATCGCCTTAATGTGTTTTATATAAGCACTTTATATACTTTCATTCTGTGAACTCAAAATATTTTCTACGGTAAATGAGGGTATAAAATAGTATAATAATTTGGATTTTTAGAACAATGTGATTACCTTTGCACCCATAATAAACATAAAGTTTTATAAGGATAATACAATTTACAAATGAAAACTAAAGTACTTGCAACTATTGGTTTGCTAGCAACAGCACTCACTTCATACGCAGGTGGATTGTTAACCAATACCAATCAAAGTATTTCTTATTTACGTGTTCTTGCACGAAATGGTGCAATTGGTATTGATGGTGTTTATTTTAATCCTGCTGGTGTAGCCTTTTTATCAGACGGTTTTCACCTTGGTTTAGGTGTTCAAAACATTTATCAGACACGTACTGTTACAACAGGAATGACCATTCCTGCTTTAAAGCCGCTAGGATTTGAGCATCCTTTTATCTTAAATGGAGGTGATGCGAATGGTGCAAAAACATTTAAAGCTAAAGCTGCTGTGCCTATTTTCCCAACTATTCAGGCAGCATACAATAAAGATAAGTGGAGCTTTCAGTTTGGCTTTGGTGTTGTAGGTGGCGGTGGTAAAGCTACTTTTGGCGATGGCTTGGGAAGTTTTGAGCGTAATATAGCTATGATTCCTATCCTTCTTGCTAGTAATCCTGATACAAAAACAACTTCACCTAGCTATAGCTACAATGCTTATATGAGCGGTCAGCAATACGATTTTGGTGTGCAGTTAGGTGCTGCTTATAAGATCAATGAGCATTTGGCAGTGTATGGTGGTGCACGTTTTAATTATTTCTACAATACGTATGAAGGACATCTCACCGACATTACAGCAAATATTAAGGGAACAAACGAAAAACTATATCCTTACTTTGATGCAAAGGGAAAAGGCTTAAAAGCACTTGCAGAAGGAATAGCTGCAAAGGCAAAAGCAGCACAGTCTCCAGAGAAAGAAAAGCTTCAAGCTGAAGCTGCTAAGTATACAGCAGTTGCAAAGCAGCTAGAAGGATATAAAGAAAAGGTAGCCGATAAGTATCTTGATAATACTCAGAAGGGTTGGGGTATCACAGCGATTATAGGTATTGACTATAAGAGTGGTCCTTGGAATGTTGCTGCAAAGTATGAATTTCCTACACGTCTGAACCTTGAAAACCAGATAAAGGTTGATAATACAGGTATGTTTAAAGAGGGTGTAAACACCCCGGGCGATCTTCCAGCTATCCTTGCTATTGGTGGACAATACTCTGGTATTAAGAATGTTCGACTACTTGCCAGCTTCAATTACTACTTTGATAAAGATGCTCGTATGGATAAAGATAAGCAAAAGTTGCTATCTGGTAACACGCGCGAGTATATGGGTGGAGTAGAATGGGATATAACTCCTGCTATTACTGTGAGTGGTGGTGTACAATGTACACGTTACGGACTTGGTGATGGTGCTTACCTTTCTGATATAAGCTTTGTTACAAGTAGTGTTAGCTACGGTATAGGGGCAAAGTTTAAGATTATGAAGAATGCTAGTTTGAATGTGGGTTACTTCCTTACAGACTACGAACATTTCAAGAAGGATACTAAGCTACCAATGAATGCTGGTAAACCTGTTGAGGTCAATGTTTCAGAAGATTTTACACGTACTAATAAAGTATTTGGTGTAGGATTAGATATTGATTTCTAAAAAATAAATACTATAGACTTCTAAATATTATACATTTCTTATAACAGACGTGCGACTTATACTGCAGGGATTGCAGATAAAGTCGCACTTTTTTTGTATCTACTTTAGGATAATAGTGAGAGTAAGACCTCTTTATATTGTAAGCATCCAATATTAGCCGACTTTCACACCAACAAATAACCCTTATACGTCTGGCAGCATATAAGGGTTATTTGTTATTTGAAGTTTGAAGGTAGCATTTTCGTGAGTTCCTCCTCCGTCATATCGGGCAGGGGCTTTGAAAGGATTTCCTTCATCCATTTGTATGGCTCTATGTCTGCTTCCCTGCAACATGCCATGAAGGTATAGAAGATGGCGTTGTTCTCCGCTCCCTCATTGTTACCACAGAACAGGTAGTTCTTTCTTCCAAGCGTGATGGGCCTAATGGCCTGTTCCATAAGGTTGTTGTCTATGTTGAAGCGTCCGTCCTGCACATACCTACCTATGCGTATCCATACGGCGAAGGCATAACGCAGCGCCTTCTCCATAGCTTCGCCTGGGGTGTACTGTTTGTGTACATCCAACATATAGGTCTCCAAATACTTAAGAATGGGGTAAGCTTTAGCCTTTCGTTCTGTCTCCACTTCCTCGGGTGGTGCTTTCTTGTGTTTGAGGTTTTCCTCCAACTCATAAAGCGTGGCTATCGTTTCGATGATATGGGCGGCGTTCTTATCGTCAGTCGCCAGATGTTCGAACTTACGTCTCACATGTGCCATACATCCTAACAGCACGATGCCCTGAACGTTCTCAAACCTGCTGTAGACCTCATACCCATCAGACTGTATGGCACCCTGGTAGCCCTTGAAGAGTTCATTTGCCACAGCGCCCGACCGCGCCCCGTCCTTCCAATGGAAGAACACACCCTGGGAGTGCATGGCGTCACGCACGCCCCACAGGTATCCCTTGCGCGTCTTTCCCTTGCGGTCGGCAACCTGCACGCTGGTCTCGTCAACCTGAAGGTAAGAACTTTGCAGGATCTGTCTTACTTGAAGTTTGTAAAGTGGATAAAGTGCATCGGCGGCATTGTGAACCCAGCTGTTGACGGTTGAGGTGGGGATGTTCACGCCCAGTTCCTTCCATCTTTCACATTGCCTATACTCGGGCTGGTGATAGGCGAACTTGGCGGTGATGATTTCGGCGAGCAGGGAAGCGTCGGCAAAACAATCCACTGCTTGCTTTTTCAAGGGGGCGTTCAGGATGTCGACCTTCGCATCCGTTGGCCGGGCTTCCTTTAGGCGGCAGATGACACGATCTTCTACCCTGACATAAAAGGATGAGGGACGCAGACACAGATGCTCACTTCTGTCATGTCCGATGATAGCCATGCGCTCAGCATCATAATCCTCTGGGTATATCTCCGTCACCTGTCGCTCTATGTTCTCGGGAACATAGGAGGCGTAGGCCGTACCCTTTCTGGAAGGGCGGCTCACACGGCGTGATGACCTGCGTTGTCCGGACTGCTGTTTTATCTCCTTGATGATGGGAAGGGCTTCTACCCGAGCCAGAGAACCCTCTTTGGCCCACTGCTCGTCAAAAAGCGTACCCGTCCAGTCGCTTGCACTCTCAGGCAGGCGTTTCTCGCTGCGCCTGCCAAATACCATGCGCTCAAGTTCAAGAATACGACGGGACTTTTGTTCCAGCTCAGCATCCTTAACCTTAAGCTCAGCATCCCTTTGCTCAAGAAGTTTAACAACAGCTTCCCGAGTGAGAGAATGGTAGTCAGATGTCATTGTGCAATAAGGCATATCCATTACATTATCAGTTCTTTATACAATGTAAAGGTGCGAAAAATATCTGACACTGGCAAGAAAATACTAAGATTTGTTGTATCTTTTTCTTCGGTAGCAATTAGGATTTATACCTTCAATATAGAGTACCAGTTCGTCCCAGCGAAGTTCATAAAATCCAGTTCTCGCCCGTATGATTTTAGGACTCAGGCAACCCTGTACCATCTGTTTATGATAGACGACAAAACCACAGCGTTCCCAGTGCAGCAATTTGATTCGGTTACGGGATCGATTGTAGAAAACGTAGACAACACCATCAGAAGGATTGAAGTCATTGCTACGTACCAATTGGGACAGGCGAAGAATACCCTGACGCATATCCACAGGAGTGCAACAAACCCGAAAAACATTTGTTTCGTTGAGTACAAACATAAGTTTTTCGGGCAAAGGTAGTAAAGCAAGAATGCTACACAAAGGCGGCTAATATTGGATGCTTACTTTATATTCCGTTAAAATTATAACGGATCTACATCATAATACACCACCAAAGCACCATAACGCTTATCCTTACTCATAGCCGCTTGCACCTGACGAAGCACCTGTTTCGCTCTTGTCATATCTATACCGTTCTCAAGCTTGAGGACAATTTTTCTAATATTGAGCGTTTTTACGCGCGCAACGGCAGGCTTATCAGGACCTAGCACACGGTTTCCCAATACTTCACGAAGACGAGATCCCAATTCATATCCAGCCGATTCCACCACGTTTTCCTCACGATGCTTCAGATAAACATAGATGAGGCGATAAAAAGGAGGATAGTGAAAATCCTTTCTTTCTTCCAAAACATTACGATAAAAGTTTTGATAATCATTATGTACCACTTGCTGAATAATGGGCAACTCCTGATTTTTTGTTTGTAAAATCACCAATCCTTGTTTGCCTTTTCTGCCTGCTCGTCCACTCACTTGACACATCATCATAAACGCCTGCTCGTAGGCACGGAAGTCAGGATAGTTCAACATAGAATCGGCATCTAATATTCCCACTACCGAAACCTTGTCAAAGTCTAGTCCCTTTGTTATCATTTGTGTGCCGATGAGCAAGTTTGTCTTGCCCTCCGAAAACTCGTTGATGATACGATCGTAGGCATTATGGGTGCGTGTGGTGTCCAAGTCCATACGTGCTATCTTAGCCTCGGGTAGCAAACTACTAATCTCATCTTCTATTTTCTCCGTGCCATAACCTCGCCCACGAATATCTGTTCCTTCGCAGCAAGGACACGCTGTAGGCACTTTATAGGTGTATCCGCAGTAATGACAGCTAAGACTATTCATATTTTTATGCAATGTGAGCGACACATCACAGTTTGGACACTTTGGCACCCATCCACATTGTTTACACTCCACCATAGGAGCAAAACCACGACGGTTTTGAAACAAGATGGCTTGTTGTCCGTGTTCTAACGCCTCTCTCACAGCAGAGAGCAAGCGAGGAGAGAAAGGTCCTTTCATCATCTTTCTTCGGCGCAAATCCTTTATATCCACAATCTCTACTTGAGGAAGCTGAATATCTTTGTATCTTCGTGAGAGTTCCACAAAGCCAAACTTACCATTCTTTGCGTTGAAGTAGGTTTCTATTGAAGGCGTAGCAGTACCTAAAAGAACCTTTGCTTTATACATATTTGCCAATATGATGGCTGCCGACCGTGCGTGATAGCGTGGGGCAGGATCTTGCTGCTTAAAGCTTTGTTCGTGTTCTTCATCTACTATTACCAAGCCTAATTGCTGAAAAGGCAAGAATACCGCACTTCTAGCCCCTAAGATAACATCATACGGGTGGTTGGACAATTGCTTTTTCCATATCTCTACACGCTCTGCATCGCTGTATTTACTATGATAAATGCCCAATTTATCGCCAAAAACAGCCTGCAAACGGCTTGTCATTTGTACTGTTAAAGCTATCTCTGGCACTAAATAAAGTACCTGTTTATGCTCCTCTATCGCTTTCTGAATAAGGTGGATATAGATTTCTGTTTTTCCCGAAGAGGTAACCCCATGTAAGAGCGTTACAGGGTGTTGCATCATTTGTAGAAGAAGATGGTTATAAGCATCGGTCTGTGCTTCGTTTAGCGGTTTTATCTTTTCATAGTGAGTAGCAATACCTATTTGCAATCGCCCCACCTCCTTTTCGTAAGTACGCAATACCTTTCGCTCTACTAAAGCATGAATAACCGATAGGCTACAATGCGCCTCATTGAGCAATTCTTCGCGTGTAACCTCTCTTAAAAGGCTATCGCTGTTGAGGCTATTTATAGTATCTACTCCTGCTAACTGCAAATAAGTCATCAACACTTCTTGTTGCTTCTTAGCTCTTCCAAAGGCGTTTAACAATAAGTTTAATGCTTCATTGTTCTTATAAATATCAGATAAAGTGATGTAGAGTTCTGTTCGTGGTTTGTATTTATCTTCAGTCTTTAATCCTGAAGGGAATGCAGCCTTATATACATCGCCTATAGGCGTCATATAATAATTGCTCATCCATTGCCATAGTTTGAGCTGTTCTGGAACAAGGATAGGCGTTGGCTCAAAGATTGATAATATCTCTTTAAAAGTTATTTTTTTGCCCTTTTCATCGACACTGTTTGCAGGTTCGGGAGCAGGGTATAGGCTTACGATACCTACATAAGTCTTTGTTTTGCCAAAAGGCACTACCACACGCATCCCAACCTGCACCTTATCAGCAAGCGCATCGGGTACAATATATGAAAATTGTGCATCTAAAGGCACAGGAAGGACGATGTTAGCGTATGCCATTTTCTGAGTTTCTTAGTAGAATAATACCCACTTATTCATTGAGGTATTTGCCTTTTAGAAGAAGTAAGCCACACCAATTTGCCATGAATTATTATGGCTTTTGCTCTTTGTTATATTGTCAATAGCAGTGTCGAGGGTAATGTCAGCCGACTTTCCACATACTATATTGTAGTTAGCACTTACTTGAAGATGACTTAAAACGGTGGCACCGAGACCTACATTCACGCTGAAATCGCTCTTTTTTAAAGAGTAACTGCTACCGCTATTCCACTTAAAGTTTTTGTTTCCAACGTTAATTCCCCATTGTGGACCAGCAAAAAAGAAGATGTCTGCCACACTGCCCAGTCCTATACTATAGCGCAAGTTTACAGGGATAGTTATTTGCTGCAGCTTCACATTGAGCATATCGCCAGTGCCATCGTCCACTTTTGCTGATTGATAATCGTATAGGGCTGAAGCATCAATACCAAGTCCGATGAGGGGAAAGCTAAGTTTAGCAGTGGGACCGAAAAAGAATCCAGCACGGTTCGACTTGTCAATTACCTTACTGCTGAAGTGCATATCGGTAACGTTCAAACCACCTTTGATACCAAACTTAAAACTTTGAGCATTCGCAAAAGTTACCAACAATAGTGCTAGTGTGGCTAAAACGTATCTTTTCATATTACTTTTTGTTATGTGTTATTGACAATATAAACGGAAAAAGGTTGTTCGCCATTTTTGTGCGAGCAACCCTTTTTCTTTTATCTAGTTATAAACTATTTCTTGCAGAATTAATATTCATCCTCATTCCACAAGAAATCATCCTTAGATGGGTAGTCAGGCCAAATGTCTTCTATGCTGTCATAGACATCGCCTTCATCCTCTATCTCTTGTAAATTCTCTAGTACCTCTAATGGGGCTCCTGAACGCATCGCATAGTCTATCAACTCATCTTTGGTAGCAGGCCATGGCGCATCTTCTAGTTTAGAGGCTAATTCTAATGTCCAATACATAATATTTTTTGTTAAAAATTAATTCTTATACGGCTGCAAAAGTAATATTCTTTATTCTTATTTGCAAGATATTTCCCACTTTTTTTCGTCCACGTTATCACGATAGTTTATGTAGCGTGCTAGCGTAAAGAAATAGTCGGATAACCGATTGAGGTAAGGCAGGGTATTCATACCTGCATTCATCGTTCTCGACATCGTTACAACACGGCGCTCAGCACGGCGGCATACGGTGCGACAGATGTGGCTTTCGCTCGAAGCTAAATTACCTCCGGGATAAACAAATGAGAACTTCTTGGGGAGCATCGCTGTGAGACGGTCGATCTCTTCCTCTACTTTTTCTATCTCGGTAGCATCTATTTCGTATTTTTCATTATATTTTTCTGATGCCATTAACGAACTGAGCAAGAAGAGATTTCCCTGCACGTGGTGTAAGAAATCGCCGATTTCATCGGTAATACCTGCGGTAGAAATGAGTAGCCCTATATGAGAATTTAGCTCGTCTATATTGCCGTATGCCTCTACTCGAGTATCGTCTTTATCCACCTTGGTATTGCCTATCAATGAGGTTTTACCAGCATCACCCGTTTTCGTGTAAATTTTCATAGGACACTTAAAAATTGATGATGTAGTTTTGCTTGTACATTTTAGTGTTCAAGAAGAGCACTCCGCAGTAATAAAGATCAAATGATACACCCACCCTGCTGTCAGCTACAAGCTGTTTCCAGTATTGTGTGGTATGTTTGTCTTTATGAATATGCTCAATGATAACAACGGAGGTAGCAGATAAATTGTCAAGCACATCGTTTACAAATTCATCGTAGCCTCCTTCTAGCGTAACACGAACCAAAACGGTTTTTTCGGTTATCTCTTTAAGCCATGCTAGCATTGCCTCTCTATCAATGTGGTTGCTTACTAGGCGATAGGTATTTTTATTACAACCAGCCAAGAAGTAAGCCTTGTAAGCTGTTCCCTCTGGATGAAAGTCAATGACATAATTAGGATTTACAAACTTTGCCATTCTGTAGTATAGACGACATAGTTTGCGTTTACGTTTGTCTAAGCCAAAGACATGATGCTTTAGCGTATTGTAAATCTCATAGCGAGTATGATTGTTTACCACCTCGCGTACAAACTTGTAAGCCCAAGGCGATTGCACTCCAAAGCCCTTTGAATAGCGCATACGGCGCACCCAGACACAGGAACGTTTTAGGGTATAAAACATAATGTATGTAGATTGTTAGTTTGCAAATATACAGTTTTTTAATAGTATATAAGCAAATTATTCTTATATTTTTGAATATCCTTAAAAAATAATGTGTGAACGTTTGAAAACGTAATAGGTAAGCTTTCTTCTGCGAATAGCTTACCTTTTGTGTGGTAAAAGGTAAACTTTTGGGGTGAAAAATAATTTATTTTTGATTTGCTTTTAATTTATTTTTGTATGAAAAATAAATTATTTTTGCGAGTAAAACATTACCTTTTGTGAGATGAAACGTAACTGTTTGCTAAAAAGAAAGTTATGTTTTACTAATAGGGAGATATGTTTTTAATATAGATGAGAAAAAGTTTCTACCTTTAAAAAGATCAACTATTCTGCATTGAGCGATAGTTGATCCTTCTGTTGTCTTATTTTGTTTTATGGTAAAAAGTGTTTTGTCTTGCTATTTCATTAGTAAAGCTGCTTTAATGCCCGTTTCCACTTTCTGCATGTCATCAGACGGTTCGAAGCGGTCGATGACATGCCCTTCTCGATCAATCAAAAACTTTGTAAAGTTCCATTTTATACTTGGATCCTTAGCATAGTTAGGATTATCCTTACGAAACTTTTCATCTAGGAGTTTACCTATGTCAGTAGTTGTGTCGAAACCTTTAAAGGGTGCTTGCTTCTTGAGATAGGTATAAAGTGGTGCTTCGCCCATACCATTTACAGTAATCTTGCTAAATTGTGGGAACGTAATGCCAAAACGATCGGAGCAAAAACTATGTATTTCGTTGTAAGCACCTGGAGCCTGACCGCCAAACTGATTGCAAGGGAAATCTAGCACAATAAATCCCTGTGCCTGATAGGTGGCATATAGGCGTTCCAAATCTTCATATTGAGGGGTGAAACCACATTTTGTGGCAGTGTTTACAATGAGGAGTACCTTACCTTTATATTCTTTTAGCTTCACAGGGTTGCCAGCACCATCTTTTACTTCAAACTTATATACATTCTTCTGCGCCATGCTTACTATAGCAAAAAACAAAGCTATAAAAAGCAATACAATCTTTTTCTTTTTCATTTTATATCAATATTTATTTATTTTATAACTACTCATAACTAGTTAATGTTCGCAAATTTAATTATTTTAATTAGATAATATGCAATTCCTTGTATCAAAAATCGTAACTTTGCACATAATAATAATTAAAAAACAAAACTATTTAAATGGATAAATTAAGCTATGCTTTGGGCATCGGTATCGGTTCCCAGCTATCAGGAATGGGTGCGCAGGAACTTAATATTGATGACTTCGCACAAGCCATCAAAGATGTTATCTCTGGCACATCATTAAAGGTGGATCAGAACGAAGCTCAACAACTAGTGCAAAATTTCTTCCAAGCTCAAGAGGCTAAGCAGGCTGCTGCAATGGCTGAAGCTGGTAAGGTTTTCAAAGAAGAGGGCGAGAAGTTCTTGGCAGAGAATGGTAAGAAGGAGGGTATCACAGTGTTAGCTTCAGGGCTTCAGTACGAAGTTTTGCGCGAAGGAACTGGTAAGCAGCCTTCTGCTACATCTACTGTAGAGTGTCATTACGAAGGTACTTTGATTGATGGAACTAAGTTTGATAGTTCTTACGATCGTGGTCAGACTGCTACTTTTGGTTTAAACCAAGTTATTCCAGGTTGGACAGAGGGTGTACAGCTTATGAAGGAAGGTGCTAAGTATCGCTTCTTTATTCCTTATACATTAGCTTACGGTGAGAAAGGGGCTGGTGGTTCTATTCCTCCATGTGCAGCTTTGGTATTCGTAGTAGAGCTAGTTGCAGTAAAGTAAAATCATTAGGAAATATAAAAAAACTTATAAAGATATGAAGAAAATTACATTGGTAGCTGTTGCTATCGTTGCAGTTACAGCTTTTACAGCATGTGGAAACTCAAGCCCTAAGGCAGAGTTAAAGTCGGATATTGACTCATTGAGCTATGCTATCGGCGTTGATCAAGGTCAAGGTGTTAAACAGTATTTAACTCAAATGCAGATTGATACAGCTTACATTGACGAATTTATTAGAGGTTTGAACGATGCTGCTAAGGGTGCAGACGATAAGAAGAAAGCTGCTTACAATGCTGGTGTTGGTGCTGGTCAGCAGGTTAGTATGATGATTAAGCAGCAAATTAACAAGCAAATCTTTGGTGAAGACTCTACACAGAGCATCTCTATTAATAACTTTGTAGCAGGTTTTGCCGCTTCAGCAAAGGGTAAGGGACAGAAGATTACTGTAGAGGAAGCTCGTAAGATAGAGCAGACTGTTGGTGAAGCTATTAAGGCTAAAGCTGCAGAAAAAACATACGGTGCTTACAAGAAACAGAACGAAGCTTATCTTGTAAAGAATGCTAAGAAGGCTGGTGTTAAAACTTTAGGAAAGGGTGTTCAGGTACTTGAGATTAAGAAGGGTACTGGTGCAAAGCCTAAGGCTACCGATATGGTAAAGATCAACTATGTTGGTAAGACCATTGATGGTAAGACTTTCGATCAGCGCGATGGTGCTACAATGCCTGTAGGTGGTGTGATTCCAGGCTTTACCGAGGCTTTGACAAATATGCCTGTAGGTGCTAAGTGGGAAGTAACTATCCCTGCAGCAGCTGGTTATGGTGCTAATCAAGCTGGTCCTCAGATAAAGCCATTCTCAACATTAATTTTCACTATTGAGTTGGTGGCTATCGAAAAGGCTCCTCAAGCACCTCAAGGTGCAGCTATGCCAGGTGCTTCAGCTAAGAAGTAAGCTAGGATATATATAATAAGGTAAGGTCGGGTTTTAGGATCCGACCTTATTGTTATCAACAAGTATTATCAGTAAAACATAGAAGATGAAGAAGATTTTAATCTTAGCGATCATCGTTATTGCAAACGCATCATTCACTACCGTGAGTGCGCAAAGTAAGAAAAATAAGAAGAATAAGACTGTTATGGTGGAGCAGAAAGCAGCCGATAAAGTGGTGCTTTCTACTCCTTCTGACACATTAAGCTATGCTACAGGTGCTGCTTTTACGGGTGGATTAGAGCAATACTTGGTTCAGAAGTATGGCATTGAAGAAGCTAATAAGGCTGACTTTATTCGAGGTGTAAGAGAAGCCTTTGCTCGTCGTGATGATAAAGCCTTTGTGGCTTATAGGGCAGGCTTTGCCATTGCAGAACAAGTGCAGAAGCAAATGTTACCCAATGTAAAGTCGCAGTTTCAGGGAACAGATGTTCAGCTAGACGAGCATAAACTCTTTGCGGGATTTATTGCAGCATTAGAGAAAGATAGTACTGTGTTTACACAAGCTAAAGCACAGGCATATTTTGAAGCTAAGCGTATGGCTTTAAAGGAAGCAAAGAATAAGGCTAACAAGGAGGCTGGTGAAAAGTTTCTTGCTGAGAATGCAAAGAAAGAGGGTGTAATCACTACTCCTAGCGGTTTGCAGTATTTGGTTATGACAAAAGGAACAGGTGCTATTCCTACTAAGGACGACCAAGTAAATGTAGAATATGAAGGACGTACTATCGACGGAAAGATTTTTGACGCCACTGCTCGTCATGGTAAAGCGTATGATACTTTCGGCGTATCTAACCTTATAAAAGGTTGGACTGAAGCGTTAAGCATAATGCCTGTAGGTTCTAAATGGATACTCTACATTCCTCAAGAGCTTGCCTATGGTGCTCGTGGAGCTGGCGAAGATATAGCTCCTTACTCAGCCCTTGTATTCACAATGGAATTAAAAGGTATTGAGAAGAAAGAAGAACAAAAGGTAGAACCAGTAAAGTCTGCCGTTAAGAAAGCTGTTAAGAAGTAATCAGTTTGGCTTTATTTGTTTATGAATAGCTTTTTGTTTGTTGATGAAGTTTTCTTTGTTCGTTAATGAATTTTAGGTGGACAATTATCGCATAACTTCTTTATCTAACTAAAGAGTATTCTTTATTTCGCTTTAATTCATTATGAAACGAAGAGAGCAATAGCCACTTTTACTTCTTCAACTCTTTCCCTCTAAATAACAAAATGCGCCTAATAGGCGCATTTTTTTGGCATTTTGCTTGTTAGTAAAAAATAGATTATTTACTTTTGCTTTCTATATGACATTATGCTATGTGATCTTCCGCTATTCAAGTGAGGAGTAACTCACAATAGTATTTGTGCTAACGTTATAAGAATCAATCAAACAACGCTGGAAAACCAATTGCTTAATACAAAATCAATAATGGAAAAAATTGACAAACTGGACAAGAAAATCCTAGGCATTCTTTCGCAAAATGCTCGTATGCCATTCAAAGATGTGGCTGCAAAATGTGGCGTTTCACGTGCTGCTATACACCAACGTGTACAACATTTAGTGGAAAATGGTGTGATAACAGGTAGTGGCTACTACATCAATCCAAAGAGTTTGGGCTACACTACATGTACTTATGTAGGTTTAAACCTTGAACGTGGTTCGATGTATAAAGAAGTGGTAGCGAGGTTGAACACCATTCCTGAAATCATAGAATGCCACTTTACCACAGGTCCTTACACTATGCTCTTGAAGTTGTATGCAAAAGACAATGAGCAGTTGATGGATTTATTGAATAATCAAATGCAAAGTATTCCCGGTGTAGTATCAACCGAAACGCTTATTTCGCTTGAGCAAAGCATCAAGAGAGAAATCCCAGTTGCAAAGGATTTGGGTGAAGACGACTAAGCAAAAATAATGCTAGCGAGAGCTATATAAAGGTTTTACTAGTTGCTAAACGCAACCTATTTTATGCTGTAGATACAGAAAACAGTAGAAAGGAGATAAAAAATAGAGAATGAATTACGACTTACAAGCGCATCTTAATGAGGTATATGCGAAGTTTCCCGAGGCTAAGCACATGCCTATTATCGGTATAACCACTAACCATTCAGATGTAGATGCTACATTAAGAGAGGTTTATTATGAGCAAATTGTAAAAGCAGGTGGCACACCAATTCTGCTTCCTCCCATCGCAGATAAGGATGTAATCTTAAATAGTTTGGAGCATATTGATGGGTTGTTACTCACTGGAGGAGGCGACATTAACCCTCTTTGGATAGGCGAAGAACCATCTACCCAATTGCATAATATCAATGCGAAACGCGATTTGGCAGAGCTAATGATAACCCAATTAGCATTTAATCGTCAAATACCTATCATGGGTATTTGTAGAGGTGTGCAGACTATGGCTATTGCTCTAGGAGGAGAAGTGCAGCAAGACATCTATGAAGACTATCTCGTAAAGGAAGTATCTTCTGAAGAAAAGCCAAAGAAAGCGAAGCCTACAATAACGCTTTATGCTGCTACTATTAAGCATTCACAAGATGCCGACAAAGGGGAAGCAACGCATAGTGTGGCTATTTTAGAAGGCTCTGTGCTTCATTCTATCTATAAAGCAGATAAGATCTTTGTTAATTCCTTCCATCATCAAGCGGTAAAGAACCCCGGAAAACGCTTTAAAGTATCAGCAATGGCACCCGATGGAGTTATCGAAGCAATTGAAAGTGCTGAATATAAACCTTTACTTGGGGTACAGTGGCATCCCGAATGGATGAAAGAAGAGGGTGGAAAACTATTCTCTTGGCTCGTAAAACAGGCAGATAATTTCTATGCGGCAAAGCAACTTCACAAGCGTATTCTTACCCTAGACACCCATTGCGACACACCTATGTTCTTCCCACAAGGTGTACATTTCGAGCAGAGGGATCCTCGTATTCTCTACGACTTGCATAAGATGACGGAAGGAAGGCAGGACGCTGTGTCAATGGTGGCTTATCTTCCGCAACCCAAACTAGGAGAAACTTTCTCTTCAAAGATAGATATAGATGGCTTGAAAAAGCACAATCCTGATCTTTTAGAACAACTTAATCATGTAACACCATTCAGCTATACCAATTTGATCTTTGACAAGATAGAGCAGATTGTGAGGCAGAATAGTAAGTATTTGAGCATTGCTCGTACTCCTTCCGACCTTTATGAAGATAAGCGTAAAGGGCGGAAGAGCATCGTTTTAGCCATCGAAAATGGCTTGGCACTTGAGGGGAAACTAGAAAATGTGAAGCATTTTGCGCAAAGAGGTGTATCGTATATCACCTTATGTCATAACGGAGACAATGATATTTGCGACTCAGCGCGTGGTTCAAATATGCACGGTGGTGTGAGCAAATTTGGTGAAGAGGTGATCCGGGAGATGAATAAATATGGCATAATGGTGGATCTTAGTCATGGTGGAGAGAAGAGTTTCTATGATGCTTTAGACATAAGTACAAAGCCAATTGTATGCAGCCACTCTAATAGTAAGGCTCTTTGTAATGTGGCTCGCAACTTAACCGACGACCAAATGCGCGCCCTTGCTACTAAAGGTGGTGTAGCCCATATCACACTTTATCACGGTTTCTTACATACACCAAGCGAAGCTACAATCCTTCATGCTATCGATCACTTAGAACATGCCATAAAGATTATGGGTATAGATCATGTAGGTATTGGTACCGACTTTGATGGAGATGGAACCGTTTGTGGACTAGCTGATGCAAGTGAGATGATTAACTTTACGCTGCATTTACTCCAACGAAAGTATAGTGAGCGAGATATTGAGAAGATATGGGGCGGCAATTGGCTTCGTGTAATGGCACAAGTGCAACAGAGATAACAGTTTTATTAGATACATTTAGTAAATAACGAGATATGAATAAAAGAACAAAGCTTTTCTTATCAAGCATTATGTTGCTAGCTATTGCTACTTCAACTATGAGTTGTAAGGGAAAGACTTCTTCCACAGCAGCCACTAATGATAGTGGTGCAGCCACAACAACAGTGAAGCCTGTAGGGCCAACCTTTAGCGAAGACTCGGCTTATAACTTTATGGGTGCGCAGTGTAACTTTGGTGAACGCATTATGAATTCAGCGGCACATGATAAGTGTGGTGCATGGATTGTAAAGAAATTCAAGGAGTATGGTTGTACTGTTCAAGAGCAAAAAGCCAACCTAAAGGGTTACGATGGTACGGTATTGAAGTCGAATAACATCATTGCACAATACAATCCATCAGCACAAAAACGTATATTGATTTGTGCTCACTGGGATGCTCGACCTTGGGCAGACAACGATCCCGACTCTGCCAATCATAAAAAGCCCGTTATGGCTGCTAATGATGGTGCTAGTGGGGTGGGAGTAATGTTAGAACTTGCGCGCGTATTAAGTAAAGAAAAGAAACCCTTAGATATTGGTATCGACTTCGTTTGCTTTGATGCTGAGGATTGGGGTGTACCAACTTGGGATCATAGCGCTACTGATACAGGCGATAGCTGGGCACTCGGCGCACAATATTATGCAGCCAATTTTCCATCGAAAGTTAAGCCACAGTTTGGCATTTTGTTAGATATGGTGGGTGGCGAAGGTGCGCAGTTCTATCGTGAAGGCATGTCTATGCAATATGCACCAGAGGTGGTTAATCGTGTCTGGGATGCTGCAAAAATGGCAGGATATGGCTCTTATTTCCCCGATGATATGGGCGGAATGATTACCGACGACCACATTCCTGTTAATCAGCAAGCAGGTATTCCTACTATAGATGTGATTCCTTATTATCCTGACTGCCAACAAAGTACTTTTGGTCCAACGTGGCATACTATCAATGACACGATGGAACATATTGATAAAAACACATTAAAGGCAGTAGGACAAACTATGATACAAGTGATATACACCTTTAAATAAAGGAAAAATAAAGAAACAAAAAAGGCTAACCTCTTATCAATACAGGGTTAGCCTTTTGCTTTTATACTATCTAATGAATAGTAGTTCGCGATACTTAGGAAGTGTCCAAAGTTCGTTGCTCACCACTAATTCTAGCTTATCAATATGGTAACGTATCTCCTCCATTTTAGGCGTTACGGTGTCATGATAGGCTATTGCTTTCTCACGTTGACATTCAATCTTGTTAGCCACCTTACGTGCGTTAACCAATTCTTCTACATCTGTTTCGATGATCTTTGTACGATCGGCAATCTCTTTTATAATGCTAATATTACGCTCGGTAAGATCCTTACCCTCCTCACGACCGAAAATCTCTATCATACTCTTAACGTTCTTTGCTAAAAGTGTTTGATATTCTGTAGCCACAGGTATGATGTGGTTCATGGCAAGATCGCCTATTACACGTGCTTCTATTTGGATGCGCTTGGTATAGGTTTCCCATTTTACCTCATTTCGAGCCTCTAGCTCGTTCTTAGCCATTACGTTCATTGTCTCGAACATTCTCACTGCGTCCTCGTCAAGGTAGCGATCGAAGCATAGTGGGCAGCTCGACTCACAATCCAACCCACGTTTAGTAGCCTCTTCTTTCCACTCGTCGCTGTATCCATTGCCGTCGAAGCGGATAGGCTTGCAAGTCTTAATATCTTCGCGAATAACATCGAGGATAGCCGAAGCTTTATCCTCTCCATTAGCGATAAGCGTATCAACGCGTGTCTTGAAGTTGGTTAAAGCCTCTGCAACAGCCGTGTTGAGTACGATCATTGCTGAAGCACAGTTAGCCTCTGAACCAACAGCACGGAACTCAAAGCGATTACCAGTGAAAGCAAAAGGTGAGGTGCGGTTACGATCGGTATTATCAATCAGTAGTTCAGGTATCTCTGGAATATCTAGCTTCATTCCTTGTTTGCCTGCAAGATTGAAGAGGGCTTCTTTGTCTGCAAGTTCTATATGGTCGAGCAAGTCGGTGAGTTGAGTTCCCAAGAACGAAGAGATGATAGCAGGAGGAGCCTCGTTTGCACCTAGACGATGGTCGTTAGTAGCACTCATTACAGAGGCTTTTAGCAAGCCGTTGTGCTTATAAACGCCCATTAAGGTTTCAACGATGAATACCACAAAGCGAAGGTTATCCTCTGGGGTTTTACCGTTTCGGTGAAGCAAGATACCTGTGTCTGTGGTTAAGCTCCAGTTGTTATGCTTACCACTACCATTGATGCCATCGAATGGCTTCTCATGCAATAGCACTCGGAAGCTATGCTTATGGGCTATTTTCTTCATGAGCGACATAAGTAGCATATTATGATCGACAGCTAAGTTGCATTCCTCAAAGATAGGTGCCAACTCAAACTGACCTGGTGCTACCTCGTTATGACGAGTTTTAACAGGAATACCTAAGCGAAGCGACTCTATCTCAAGATCTTGCATATAAGCTTGAACACGCTCAGGAATGGTGCCGAAATAGTGGTCGTCCATCTGCTGATTTTTTGCCGAGTCGTGTCCCATAAGGGTTCTGCCTGTAAGTACCAAGTCGGGGCGAGCAAAGAAAAGATCTTCATCTACAAGGAAATACTCTTGTTCCCAACCGAGGTTGACATGCACTTGTTTTACATCTGGGTTGAAGTATTGGCACACTTCTGTTGCTGCGTTGTTAATAGCACGAAGCGATTTTAGTAGCGGTGCTTTGTAGTCGAGCGCTTCGCCAGTATAAGAAATAAAGATGGTAGGAATACAAAGCGTATCGTCAATGATAAAGACTGGGCTTGTGGGATCCCATGCCGAGTAGCCTCTAGCTTCGAAAGTATTACGGATACCACCATTTGGGAACGAACTAGCATCAGGCTCTTGTTGCACAAGAAGTTTGCCAGAGAAGTCTTCCACCATACCGCCCTTACCATCATGTTCAACGAAAGCATCATGTTTCTCTGCGGTACCTTCTGTTAATGGCTGAAACCAGTGGGTGTAATGTGTAACACCATGCTCAAGTGCCCACTGCTTCATACCCTTTGCCACCGCATCGGCTATAGAGCGATCGAGGCGCGAACCATTGTCGATAACATCTACTAACTTTTCATAAACATCTACAGGAAGATACTTATACATTCTCTTGCGATTGAATACAAGCTTACCATAATACTCTGATGGGCGTGTTGTAGGCACGTCTACATTGAGAGGACGCTTCTTAAAAGCACGCTCAACAACGTTAAATCTTAAATTTGCCATTTCTTCTTACCTTGTGTAAAACTAATGGTTGCAAATTTACGAATAAATTATCTTTGCAGATGATAATTGTTATATAGTGATAGATTTTTAAGGAAAATAAATAAAAAAGTGCACCATTACTCGCGTAAAGGTACACTTTATTGCTTAACTAAATAACTCAAATGTGTGTTTAAGTAATATGACCATGGTGTCCGTCTCGGAGTTTATGATCACAATCTAATCTATTCGTTTTGAGTTTTATTAAAACTAAATCTACTTGTCTACTAGAGTAGTTCTTTTTTTATTACTTACGTGGCAAAGATATATTATTTTTTGGGAATAACAATATTTCTAATTTAAAAAAGTTTTAAAGTTATATCTTTTTGACAAAGAAAACCGAAAATATTCGATTGCAGAACGCTTACAACAATATTGAACCCCGATCGGTCGTTAGACTGCAAAGGGTTTTGTAATGGTTGAAATCTTATGCTTTTCTTCGGCTTTGCTGCTTATTTTGGCTCTTTTTGTCTGTTTTTCAGTTGTTTAGCCCGCTAAATGCCTTCCAAAACAACCAAAAATAGTTCAAAATAAGTGCGCAAATCTCGAAGAACTCTAATGACCGATTTGGGTTGAATCGTGTGGATAAATAAGGAAAATAGCGATGTGCATACTGTTATAGAGAAACAGAAGCGAATAGGAAAAACATCTTTTGTCTATTAAATAGATTACCTTTTAAATAGCAAAGAGTAATCTTTTACTCGGCAATTGATGATCTTTTGTTTTGAAAAATAAATTAAAAAAGGAGTAAAAATAAATTGAAAACGAAATAAAAATAAATTGAAAAATAAACAAAAATAAATTATTTTTGCTTTTAAAACTTCGCCTTTTATCTAACAAAAGGCGAAGTTTTAATACTTAAACGGTTATATTTTACGGTTTAAAAGATAGTTTACTTTTGTAACTATATGGTATTCAAGTGTTTATTTCTTGTTATTGTTGTGCGTACTACTAATGTAAAAATGGATATCCCCATAAGTAATATAGTCTGGACAAGCCTCCTTAATGGGTTTCATACCATTGGCTAGTGTTATGCGTTGCACAGCTTCCTTAATAACGTTTATCTTGTTTTGCGGAAGAATATCAGTAATAGGTAGCAAGCCTTCAGCTACAAATTTGCCTAAATGGGTCATAATGGTGTTAGTGGTGAGGCTGCGTTCCTTTGCTATTTGCTCTATTGTTTTGCCTTCTTTGTATAGTTGAAAGCTGATAGTAGCAGTGGGCTGTTTAGGCTCTTTCTTTTCTGTTTCCTTCTTTTTTCTGCGTTTCTTTTGGGCTTGTTCGTTCTTGCCCATACTTGCCACGACTGCCTCTTGTTTGGCACGGAGATAATATGCAGTGGAGAAAGCTTGTGCTGTCATATCTTCTAAAAGATAGCGTTTGGCAAGCACGGTCTGTTCTAGTTCGCTGTAGGCAGTTTCAAAACGTTTGGCTAACACCTTATTATTTACTGCTACTTCTTTGGTAGCCGTGAGGAGTGTGCTGAATAATTCGGTAAGATTGGCATGAAAATACAATGCACCTTTCTTAATACGCTCAATAAAGTCGGGCATATTGAGTTGTTCAAAAGTCATTTTTTCTACGAGCAAACGCCATTTGTCGGCAACGGTTTGTAGCTTTGAAGCAAAATCGGTAATGCAGCTATTGTGTAGGGCTATAATGGCTTGTTGCTTGTAGAAATGTTCGTTTAATAGGCGGTGCATAGCCACTTCTGCGCGGGCAATATCGTCAAAGGAAAAGAGTTCTAGCACGAGTGTGCGGTAATATTCTTGTTTGAGTGTTTCTAGCTGGTGTACTTGTTTGCTGGCAATCTGTGCTTGCGATGCCATATACTGATCCACCTGCTCGTCGTTGATGATATTTCCTTCTGTGATGAGCGACTTGAGTACTAATCCTTCTATACTCTTACATCGGCTTAAAGCCACATATACCTGACCCGCTGCAAACGATTTGCCTGCATCAATAATGGCGTGTTCAAAGGTAAGTCCCTGACTCTTATGAATGGTGATAGCCCATGCAAGGCGTAAAGGATATTGTGTAAATGTGCCTTGCACCTCAGGTTCTATCTGCTTTGTCTTTTCGTTAAGCGTATATTTTGTGTTTTCCCACACCTCTTGTTTTACCTCTATTTCATGCGCTTCGTTAGGACATTTTACGAAAATGCTTTCCTTACTTATCCCCACAACATGTCCTATCTTACCATTATAATACAGTCCGTTGCTATCGTTTCGGATAAACATTACCTGTGCGCCCTTCTTTAGTGTGAGCGTGTTTTCGGCTGGGTAGCTGGTTTCGGGAAAAGTACCTTTGGTGGAGGCTACAAAAGAATAGCTCTGGGCAGCAATGCGCACGAGCTGCATGGTGTTATAATTGTCGGCTATATTGTTATGTGTCGTAAGGAGAATATAGTCGGATCCCATTTGTGGTTTGAAGTCGGGGTTGTAGCGTGTGTTAAGCAATTGTCTATCCGCAGTTGCTAGTTTTCCCTCACGAATATTGTTCAAGAGATGAATAAAGGTAGGATCTTGCTGACGGAAAACGGTGGTAAGCTCAATGGTAACATAATTGATAAGCGCAAGAGCCTTTGATGAAAAGAAATAAGGGGTAGGGTAATGTTGCCGAAGGATAGACTCGTCTTGTGGAGTAACAACGGGTGTGAGTTGCTGAAGATCGCCTATCATAAGAAGCTGAACACCTCCAAAAGGCTTATCATGGTCGCGGAAACGGCGCATTACAGAGTCGATAGCATCAAGCACATCGGCACGCACCATACTAATCTCGTCAATGATCAATAGGTCGAGAGTTTTGATAATTTTGCGTTTCTCTTTGCTGAAATCGAACTTTGTTCTAATGTTCATTTCAGGTACAAAGGGTGTGAAAGGGAGCTGAAAGAACGAATGAATAGTAACGCCTTGTGCATTGATAGCAGCTACACCCGTAGGTGCAAGCACCACGATACGTTTGTTGCTATGTTCTTTGAGGGTGCGTAGAAAGGTGGTT
Source organism: Prevotella bivia DSM 20514 (assembly GCF_000262545.1). Taxonomy (GTDB): domain Bacteria; phylum Bacteroidota; class Bacteroidia; order Bacteroidales; family Bacteroidaceae; genus Prevotella; species Prevotella bivia. Next base: position 1,020,959 of record NZ_JH660660.1, read on the forward strand.
TTACCCGTTCCTGCCTTACCTGTTAGGAATATGCTGGTATTGGTGTTCTCGATAAAGTCCCATGCGTGGGCTAGTTCTTCGTTTTCTCTCATTATTTGCTTTATATGTATAATGTTGCAAGCAAAGTTAAAGGAAATAATTCGGAAAACCTATTTCTAAACACTGATATATATCAAAAGCCTTGATATAGGGCAATAATTACATATCTTTTAGGATGTTTTTTCTGTTTTTTCTTGGTTGTGTGCGATAACAGTCGTAACTTTGCAGTGTAAAATTAAGGATAACATATTATTAATAAAGAAGCAAAGGGCTTCTTAAAAAAAGAAAAATTATGATGACAATTATTTTAGTAGCAGTAGCAATTACTGCGGTATCAGTAGCAAAAGCAGTAAACGTTAATAACAAGCTAACTGCTTAAGATTCTCAAAGAATCTTTTATTTTAGAAATTTAGAATAACAAAATATGCCACATTCTTCGTAGCGGAGAGTGTGGTTTTTTTATGTAGTGTAATAGTATGTAGTGGTTTATTCAAATATCTCCTTTAGTATCGCAAAACTATTTAGTGTAGGCATACTAGGGATATGTAAGGTATAATAGCGCAAAATGATTTCTGTGATATAGTTGCGTTCTTCACGCGAGAAGCGAAAAAGGTGCATACTTTCATAGTTCATTCTAAAAAGTTTAAGCACAATGTTGGCTTCGTTAGGTTTTAAATAATCGGTGTGAAGAGGTATCTGATAGCAAAATTCAGCATTGCGAAGATCGAAAAAAGCGTATGGGGTGGCTTCTGAAAGATTGGGGTGGAAGCCTATAAACTTACTTAAATGGAGCATAAAGGTGAGGTGGAAGTTGGCTAAGTGGTCGGTGGCAGTGTCTAGCCATTCCACACTTTTAGCCACAAACTGATACAATGCTTTATTATATTGCTCACTGCGAGTAATATATAAAAGGAATTCTGATATAAAAAGTAGGATAGATGATTTAATAGGATCGAAAGGAATAGTGGTAAATGGGATATCTATTCGTATATCTTTAATACGCTGCATGCTAGCATGTGGTCGGAAATCGAACGCTATATCCAGCAAGGTCATAGGTTGGAAATATTGCTTTTTTATTTTACCTTTTGGTGTTTTTGGTAAACGAACAATAAAGGTCAAGCGCCCTTCTTCCTCTGTTAATAAGTCGATTATTAAAGAAGAATCACCATATTTTAAACTATGTAGCACAATGGCTTTTGTCTTTTGTAGCATATCTTTTATGAAGCAAAAGTACAAAAATATAAGGGCTTATTAAAAAATATCGCGTAAAAATTTGGAGGAATAAAATAATTGCTATACCTTTGCACCCGCAAAACAAAAGCACGGTCTCTTCGTCTATCGGCTAGGACACAAGATTTTCATTCTTGCAAGAGGGGTTCGATTCCCCTAGAGACTACTAATAATAAAAGAAATTACAAAGATGGCAAATCACAAATCATCATTGAAAAGAATACGCCAGGATAAGGTTAAGGCGCTACATAACAAGTATTATGCTAAAACTATGCGTAATGCTGTACGCAAGTTTCGTAATTTAACTGATAAGGAAGAAGCTGTAAAGCTTTATCCTTCTATTCAGAAGATGTTAGATAAGCTAGCTAAGGTTAATATTATCCATAAGAATAAGGCTGCTAACTTGAAGTCAAGCCTTGCAAAGCACGTAGCTGCTTTAGGGTAATTCGTATTTAGTCATAGCGGACAATATATTAGGGTTGTAATCCAATAGGATTGCAGCCCTTTTCTTTTATGTATTTTTAGAGTCTAAATACTTCTTTACCTAAGAAAAAAATAGTATCTTTGCATATTAGAATTAAAGAACAATCTAACAAAAATGGCAGAAATTCAAGAACACGAGAACAATTACTCCGCCAGTAATATTCAGGTGCTAGAAGGCTTAGAAGCAGTTCGTAAGCGTCCTGCAATGTATATTGGCGATATTAGTGAGAAAGGTCTTCATCACTTGATCAATGAAACCGTAGATAACTCTATTGATGAGGCTATGGCGGGCTATTGTACAGATATAGAAGTAACAATTAATGAGGACAACTCTATCACTGTAGAAGACAATGGTCGTGGTATTCCTGTTGATGAGCATGAAAAGCTACACAAAAGTGCACTTGAAGTTGTAATGACAGTGCTTCATGCTGGTGGTAAATTTGATAAAGGGTCGTATAAGGTTAGTGGTGGCTTGCATGGAGTAGGTGTTAGTTGCGTTAACGCCTTGTCAAAGCACATGATGTCGCAAGTGTTCCGCGAAGGAAAGATCTACCAGCAAGAATATGAAAAGGGTAAGCCACTATATCCTGTAAAAGTAGTTGGCGAAACAGAAAAGACAGGTACACGTCAGCAGTTCTGGCCTGATGGTACTATTTTTACGACAACTGTTTTTCAATGGGATGTTGTTGCACGCCGTATGCGTGAGCTTGCTTATCTTAATGCAGGTATTAAAATTACTTTAATTGATCTTCGCCCTGACCCAGAAACAGGAAAAACTCGTACAGAAATATTTCATGCTAAGGATGGATTAAAAGAATATGTGCGCTATGTTGATCGTCATCGTCAGCATTTATTTAATGATGTTATCTATCTAAAGAGCGAAAAACAAGGTGTGCCTATTGAGGTAGCAATCATGTATAACACTGATTACACTGAGAATATCCACTCGTATGTAAACAACATTAATACCATTGAAGGGGGTACTCACTTACAAGGTTTCCGTACAGCTTTGACACGTACTTTGAAAACTTATGCCGACAATGATGCACAGATTTCGAAGCAAATAGAGAAAGCTAAGATCGAAATCACTGGTGAAGACTTCCGTGAAGGCTTAACTGCGGTTATCTCTGTAAAGGTAGCTGAGCCGCAGTTTGAGGGTCAGACAAAGACAAAACTCGGTAATAGTGAAGTGTCAGGTGCTGTTCAGCAGGCAGTGGGAGAGGCTTTAAGTGCTTATTTGGAAGAACATCCTTCGGAAGCAAAGATGATTTGCAATAAGGTTGTTCTTGCTGCTACTGCACGTATTGCTGCACGTAAGGCACGTGAAAGTGTGCAACGTAAGAATGTAATGACAGGTGGAGGACTGCCAGGTAAGTTGGCTGATTGCTCAAATAAGGATCCTAAAGACTGTGAAATTTTCCTAGTGGAGGGTGATTCTGCTGGTGGTTCTGCTAAGCAGGGTCGTGATCGTTATACACAGGCTATCTTACCTCTTCGTGGTAAAATTTTGAATGTTGAAAAGGTACAACGCCACAGAGTGTTTGAGGCAGAGTCAGTGATGAACATCATACAGTCTATTGGAGTGCGCTTCGGTGTTGAGGAAGATTCAGATTTTGAAGCAAATATTGATAAGCTAAGATACGATAAGATTATCATTATGACTGATGCTGATGTCGATGGTTCACACATTGACACACTTATTATGACACTATTCTATCGTTATATGCCTAAGGTTATAGAGCAAGGACACTTGTTTATTGCTACACCACCACTCTATAAGTGCACCTATAAGAAGGTAAGTGAATACTGCTATACAGAGCAACAACGTCAAGCATTTATTGATAAATATGGTGCTGGTGAGGAAGGAAAGACGATCCATACTCAGCGATATAAAGGTTTGGGTGAGATGAATCCGGAGCAACTTTGGGAAACAACAATGGATCCAAAGACACGTCTTTTGAAGCAGGTTACTATTGAAAATGCTGCTGATGCAGATGAGGTGTTCTCTATGTTGATGGGTGATGATGTAGAGCCTCGCCGTGAATTTATAGAGCAAAATGCAACTTATGCAAATATTGATGCTTAACATTTTGCACTAAGATATAATCGTTAAAGTCCCTTTCCAGCATAATGGTTAGGGATTTTAGTCTTTTTAGTGTGATAAATTGATAGGAGTAATTGTAATTAGAGATTATATTTTTAAAGCTGATAAGATAATGACTGATTCCTTTGAAGAGATAACTGTTTCGCGTGCTAAGACTAAGTATGCGGGAGGAGGATATATAGAAGATGAGTTCATCTTGTTTGATGAAATGTCTAATGTTCCTATGCCTAAAGGCTTTGTGCGTTTTCAGAGTGTATTATTTGCTGTATGTACAAAGGGTAGTGCTGATTATAAGCTTAACACTAACAGCATACATATTGAAGCAGGGGATGCAATTATAGTAACTTCAGGTCAGGTTTTAAGCGATGTTCACTTGTCTGATGATTGTCGAGGATTCGGCTTTATGGTCTCGCTAGATTTCTTTCATTATATTCTTAGTGGTATGACAAACTTGTCATCTCTGTTTTTGTTTTCACGTACTCATCCTGTATTCAGAATTACTTTAGAGCAAATAGATGACATTTTGGAGCACTGTAAGCGTGCTAGAAAACGTTTATTTGATCATACTCATCCTTTCCGGAGAGAGCTTATAGCTTGTCTTTTGCGTGCAATGATTTATGATTTTGGAAATATTATCTATAGTGCTCAACATTTAGCAACTACTAAATTGACTCGTGCAGAAATACTTTTCAATGAATTTATCAAATGTGTTCAAGACAATTTTAGAACAGAACGGCGTGTAGCATGGTATGCAAAAAGTCTTAATATTACTTCAAAGTATCTTTCCGAGGTTGTTAAATCGATTAGCAAACGTACTCCGAGTGATTGGATAGATTACTATGTAATTCTTGAATTGCGCGTACTTCTTCGTTCAAGTGATCTTAGTGTAAAGGAAATTTCTGATCAGCTAAACTTTGCTAACCAAAGTTTTATGGGTAAATACTTCCGTGAACATGTTGGTATAAGTCCTTCTAAATTTAGAAAAAGCTAATCGAATATTTAGCATACTCCATAGTATCTCTTGCAAAAAGCAAAGTTTCTTGGCTAGGAATGTGCGTATTTCTTCGATGAAATCGATAAAAAATGGTGATTATTCGTTTAAAAGAATGATCACCATTTTTCTTTTTTAGTGCTTTATTGGTAAGTTTTACTTCAAGACTTGGTCAGCAACAGCGCAAAGTTCTTTATACCATTGCTCTCCGAAACGCCTAGTAAGAGGTTCTTTAAGAAACTTATATAACGGTAGGTTTAGTGCTTCTCCCTTGGTTATAGCATCTTTACAAATATCCCAATGATGATAGTTAATGCCAAAAGTACCATTTTTAAAGTCTTTCTCTCGAATGGGGTAAAGCGCGCAAGAGATAGGTTTAACAAACCCTGTTACCCCCGCCCTAAATGCTTTTTCTAGTGAGCAGAGGCAACAACCCTTATCATAACAAGTGAAAACACAGTCTTTTCCATTTACAATACTTGTTACAATATCGCCATCAATATCAGTATAAGCCACCCCCTGTTTGTCAATTACAGCCTGTCCTGATGCTGAAAGGTTTCCCCAAATATCATCAACTACATTCTCGATTTCCATGATTTCATCGAGAGTAATAGGTGCTCCTGACTGTCCTTCAATGCAACATACTCCATGACATTTATCTAAATCGCAACAGAACTTTACGGTAAAAAGGTCGGGCGAAACATAGACATTGCCTACCATTACAATCTGATCAAACTTCTTCTCACCCATTACCAGTCTATTTTTACTATTCCTTGTTGCTCCAAATACTGATTACAGCGTGTAAACTGGTGCTGTCCAAACCATCCACCACGATTTGCCGACAGTGGTGAAGGGTGCACACTTTCTAGTACATAATGTTTTGTGGTGTCGATAAATACTTTTTTCGAACGAGCAAAACCACCCCAAAGCATAAATACTAAATGATCTTTTTCTCTGCTTAATGCTTGTATCACCGCATCGGTAAATATTCCCCAACCTAGTTTTTGATGACTATTTGCTTCGTGAGCGCGTACTGTTAAGGTAGCATTTAATAATAGAACCCCTTGCTCTGCCCACCTAGTGAGGTTTCCAGAAGTAGGAATAGGCTTGCCAAGATCGTCTGCAATTTCCTTATAGATGTTTACCAATGACGGTGGAATGGTAGTTTTTTCGGGTACAGAGAAGCTGAGTCCCATTGCTTGTTCAGGTTCATGGTAGGGATCTTGTCCGATGATTACCACCTTCACTTCATTAAAAGGACAGAGATTAAACGCATTAAAAATAAGCTTTCCTGGAGGATAACAAGTATGAGAAGCGTACTCTTGCTTAATGCTTACTGTTAATTTAAGGAAGTAATCTTTTGAAAACTCTTCTTTCAAAATAGTTTTCCATGACGGTTCTATCTTAACATCCATAGCCATAAAGGTTAGATTAGAAATAATAAACCCGCTCAGCGCCGTAGCTCTAAGCGGGTTCTTATAATCATAAATTAATCTTCAATTAGGTTCTCACCAGTCATATCTGCTGGTTGTTCTAGTCCCATAATGTGTAGGATAGAAGGAGCAACGTCAGCCAATCGACCATTCTTAACCTTTGCAGAATTGTTGTCTGTAACGTAAATGAATGGTACTGGGTTTAGTGAGTGAGCAGTGTTTGGCGTACCATCCTCATTGATAGCATTGTCCGCATTACCGTGATCGGCAATGATAATAGCCTCGTAATCGTTAGCCTTAGCAGCTTCGATTACTTCCTTTACACAGTTGTCCACAGCACAAACAGCTTTTGCTATAGCGTTGTAGATACCTGTATGACCTACCATATCACCATTAGCGAAGTTGACAACGATAAAGTCGTACTCCTGAGTGTTAATGGCTCCTACCAGTTTATCCTTTACTTCGTAAGCACTCATTTCAGGCTTCAAGTCGTAAGTAGCCACCTTTGGTGAAGGCACCAAGATGCGATCTTCACCCTCGTATGGTTGCTCGCGACCACCGTTAAAGAAGAATGTAACGTGAGCATATTTCTCCGTCTCTGCGGTATGTAGTTGCTTTTTGCCTAGAGTGCTTAGGTATTCGCCTAGTGTGTTTGTTACATTCTCCTTTGGATAAAGAATGTGAACGTTTTGGAAGCTAGCATCGTATGGAGTCATACAGTAGTATTGCAAGTCTTTAATGGTTTTCATACCCTCTGCTTCCATATCTGTTTGGCTCAATACCTGTGTCAATTCCTTTGCACGGTCGTTACGATAGTTGAAGAAAATCACTACATCGCCTTCCTCTATCTTACCATTCACACCACTGTTTGTGATGGCTTTGATAAACTCATCGGTAACACCTTCTGCATAGCTTTCTTCTACAGCCTTTACCATATCGGTAGCAGACTTACCTTTTGCAGCGGTCAATAAGTCGTATGCTTCTTTCACACGATCCCAACGTTTATCGCGATCCATTGCGTAGAAACGACCAATAACAGAAGCTATGTGGGCACCATTCGCATCGCAAACTTTCTGAACATCACCCAAAAAGCCAGCACCGCTCTTTGGATCGGTATCACGACCATCCATGAAGCAGTGTACATAAACATCTTTCAAACCGTATTCCTTGCCAATTTCGATCAACTTACACAAGTGATCCATTGAAGAGTGAACACCACCTGTAGAAGTAAGACCCATCAAATGGAGCTTCTTACCTGTCTTTTGTGCATAGCTATAAGCGTTAATAATTTCTTGATTTTTCAAGATTTCACCGCTCTCGCATGCCTTATTGATCTTTACGAGATCCTGATAAACTACACGACCAGCGCCAATATTCAAGTGTCCCACCTCTGAGTTACCCATCTGTCCGTTAGGTAAACCAACGTTTTCGCCTGAAGCTTGTAGCTCTGAATGTGCGCTAACTGCGTTTAAATAATCGAGATAAGGAGTTGGAGTATTATAAATAACATCGCCCTTGCCATGCAAGCCGTTACCCCAACCATCTAGGATCATCAATAAAGCTTTCTTTGCCATAATTCTTTTTCTATTTTTTGTTTTAAACCTCTATGTTGTTGTGTGTACAAAGATAGTGCCAACGAGGGCAATACAAGTTTACTTGTAAATTGCCGAGTGCAGCCTATCTTATGCAAAGATAGTGCCAACGAGGGCAATATAAGTTTACTTGTAAATTGCCGAGTGCAGCCTATCTTATGCAAAGATAGTGCCAATGAGGGCAATACAAGTTTACTTGTAAATTGCCGAGTGCAGCCTATCTTATGCAAAGATAGTGCCAATGAGGGCAATACAAGTTTACTTGTAAATTGCCGAGTGCAACCTATCTTATGCAAAGTTACTGAAAAGGCATAATATGGCAAAGGAAACATTCATATTTTGAAAGATCGAAGGCTTTCTTTTTCTTGTCTTATATCGTATCATATACATTAAGGATTTACTTATAACCAAAGGAATTATAAAGCTGCTAGATAACTTTCTATAGCTGTTAACCACGATTTATATACGTTGTTTTTGTTTAGCTTTCAGTGGATTTTTAGGAGAGAATGTAAATGGGAATATTATCATAATATAAGCTTCCTAGGAGTAAAATATAATATTTTAATTTGTAAACGATAACCTATTGTATATCAAAAGTTTATCTTTTGATGCGAAAAATAATTTATTTTTAACACAAAAATAAATTAAAAATAGTATAAAAATAAATTATTTTTCTAGCCAAAAGAATATGTTTTACCTTTTAATAGCTTATCTTTTATCTATCAAAACATTATCTATTGCTTAATAAGGGCTTATCTTTTATTTTTTTTATGTGTGTTACTTCCGTCTTTTTGTTCTCCTCAAACTGTAATATTTTCTTAGCAGCATATTCGCCCATTAGCTTATATCCTGCGGCATTGGGGTGAAGCCAATCGCCTATGTGGAGATCCTTGCGGAGCTGTTCTGGTGAGGCTGGATCGCAAAGGAGTTGGTCAAAATCGATGATTCCATCGTATTTTCCACTGCTTCTTATCCACTCGTTTACCGTTTTACGACACTTTTCTCGCTCCTCTGTGTAATATCCTTTGCAACCTTTGAAGGGAGTTATCGTTCCACCATATACCTTTAAGCCACGCTCATGCACTTTTATGATCATCTTTTCATATTCTCTTATGAGTAGTTGAGCTGTTTCTTCGGGATTTTTAGATGTACCAATATCATTGATAGCTTCGAAGATAATAACGGAAGATAACCCATGTTGTGTCAAAATATCTCGATTAAATCGGTCTTTTCCGGGTATTCCTAGCCCTACAGAGAGTATGCGATTATTGCCTATACCTAGGTTGAGGATCCCCATTCTTCCCGATTTTAGCAGATTGTATTCTTTAGTATTGTTGAGTGTTTCCGACATTCTATCGGGCCAACGATCTTGTGCATTGATAGTACTTCCCTTGCCATCGGTGATGCTATTGCCAAGAATGGCTATGGCAGCCACATCTTTATCATATACTTCTATAGATGAGATATTGAACCAATGATTCTCCTTTAAGGCTGAAGCAAAGTTGGTCATCGGGTTAGAAGTGCCTTTAAGGATATATGATGTGGTGCGTGATCCCATGTGTACAGTAGGGCTCTTGGGAGCCTTACGATAATTAATGGTAATAGAAAGTTTTTCTAATGGTTTCAGATCAAACTTTAAAGCATCTGTAAAAATAGCTCTGCCTGCTGCTATATGCACTCCTTTTTTTCCATGAAACGAGAAGTAACGAGCTGTCAGTGGCTCTATTTTGTATTCTTCTTTTGCTTTTGCTACGTAGATACTTGTTATTTCTAAAGGTTCAGCCGACAATTCGTTGCTCAGTAGTAGCCGTATAAGCCTACCACCAATGCTTACCTTTACAATTTGGCGCACCGATCTATTTGTCATTTGGTTATTGTAGGGCATAAAATGTTTATCAACAGGTTGTTGTGCGCAAGCCCATGTTCCTATCCATCTTGCTTTTTGTTGTGCATAGCTAGCAATTGTTATACATAGCAATAATACCGTTAAAAACTTTCTATAAAGCATTTTTGTTCTAATTTCTTTTTTTTTCTAAATGTAGTGCAAAAGTATTATTTTTATTTTCGTGGTTTGGTGTACTTAACAATCTTTAGGTATAATAACAGCATAGTGTCATTTATTCCTTTTCATCTATAGCCCTAAAGAAGTTTTGCTCCATTTGCATGATTTCTTCACGTATATACTTAATAAATTCGTCGTTTCCAAGTATTTCTATATCTTTGCTTAATCCTAATACAAAGCGTCCAATGCCACGATAGTCGCATACTTCGAGGGTTAGCCGCCAATGGCTCTCATCTTCTTTTTCGATAAATCGTCCACCTTGGGGATATTCTTCCATAAAAAGATTGAAAGCTAATCTGCCCATGCGTAAAGTAACTAGATGGCGTTCTTCACTACTAAACATAAAGATGTCGGTAAATATTTCTTTGTGCATTTCTTCGCATAGCCATGGAGTATCTAGTAGCTCCACCCCTTTCATTCTAGCCACTTTAAAGGTTTTGTTCATCTTTGATCGGAGTTCATAACATCGCACATCTTGATTGTTATTCATCAGGAAGAAGGGTTCTACGATACGATCGCGCACCGTACTACTATTTGGGCTAGAATATCCTAAAATAGTAACCAGCTTCTTTTCTTTCATAGCTTGTATGATAATTTTAAGATTATTATCAATCTGCTTGCGAATAGTGGTGTTGTTAGTACTTGATAGGTTATAAGCATTATCAAGGCGGTGGCGTAAGTGGTTGATGGTTTCGTTGTTTATGCCCGAGAGGTTGAGTACATCGTAGATAGCACGTATCTCATTATCAGTAAACTGCACGCTGTGCAGCAAGTTAGCGATAAACGGTGAATGATAATCAATGTGATAACAGCCTTTGCGCTTATAGAGTGTGAAGCCTGCATGTTTAAGAAAATCTATTAAATAATAAAGGTTGCGCCTAGAAATATCTATCTTATTGCAAAGTTCGTCAATGGTAAAGTCTCTGTTATCGACTAGCAGGAGAATAAGATCCAATTGGTTCTTTAGTTTATCAAGTCTCATAGGCTTTGGTAAAAGGTTGGTTAGGAGGGATTATTTTTATCTTTTTTTATTGGGCATTGATACCATATCCAAAGAGAGCAAAGTCGCCTTTAAGGGGATCGTTAGGGAATACCTTACGAAGTTGTGCTGTTATGTTGCGCGCAGTAGTCATAGATGTAGTCTTACTTTTATTAATGCCTAAGCGCATAGATTGTTGTAGGACGTGAGTGTCGAGAGGAATGATGAGCGTTTTTTTATCGATGAAATCGCCCCAAATTCCAATATCAACAGGGGAGTGATCGCGTACCATCCAGCGCAGAAACATACATACTCGCTTGCATGAAGAGGATGTGTCCTTGGGGACTATTCCCATAAATCCTTGTGCTGAGAAGTATTGGCATAGTGCTTCTACAGCAAGAATAGTGTCTATTTTATGGGGAGATATAGTAGTTTTTGTTTTGGAATATTGCTGGATATATTCCTTTATGCTATTGTGTTTGATGAGCATTTTTTGTAAAGAAGCAAGAAAGTTGCGCATCATTTTGTTAGAATACAAGCGGTAAAAGCTGTTTGTATCGTCGGGAATGTTATTGAGAAATAGTCCCTTTTTTACCCAGTTATAAGGTTCACCGTTTGTAAAAGCTAAAATATTCTGTAGCTTTGGAAAGAATGCTTTGCGGTTGCCATAGCTCAAGCAAGAGGCTATAAAAGCTATTGTTTCTTGATTTTTTTCGCCTATAACCTGATGCATAAACCACGCAGGGTCGCCTTGTAGAAACTCGATGGTTTCGTACTTTTCTGACAATAGTTGTAGCTCTTGTCGTATGTTTGCCGACAGTCTTATCGTGGTTTTTTGCATGAGAGGTATTATTGGATAGTCCTTCCCGTAGGAAGGACTTGCTATTTAAGGCTATTAACCTAAAATCTGAGCAGCGTGTTCCTTTACTTTTATTTCTTTAGGGTTAAGGATGCGCTCAATAATACCTTCTTCGTTGATGATGAAGGTGGTGCGGAAAGTTCCCATATAGGTGCGTCCACACATTTTTTTCTCACCATAAACGCCGAATGTTTCCACTAGCTTCAAATCCTTGTCGGCAATGATAGGGAAAGGAAGATTATTTTTTTCAATAAAGCGTTTGTGCGATTTCTCGTCTTGAATACTCGCCCCTATGACCACATAGCCTTGACGTTGTAATTCACTATAGTTGTCGCGCAAGTTACATGCTTGGCTTGTACAGCCAGGGGTAGAATCTTTTGGATAAAAGTATAGCACTATCTTCTTACCTTTATAGTCGCTTACCTTTATTTCTTTTCCATTCTGATCGGTTCCTAGAACCTCAGGTGCTTTGTCTCCAATGTTCATCATTTTTTTATTTATATATTTATCGTTTACGTTACAAAGATACAATTTATTACTATAAATGGCACATTCTACTTGTTATTTTAGCTAAAAAAAAGCCTTTAGGACTTTTCCTAGAGGCTTATAATATAGGGGTGTTTTTAGATTTTTTCTTTCAACTTTTGGAACCGTTTTTGGTTTACTTTCTTATAGTTATATCCAAAGATATGTTTTTCTATCTTGCGGAAATTATAGGTAATCACAAACTTGAAGCGATCTATAAACAGTGTTTTCCCTTCTGTGTAGATGCTGTGCGGCACATATACAAAATAGAAATCGACAATGGAATCGAAAGCAGAAAACTGGCGATTAGGTTTTTGAAAAAGCCATATTTCCGAGTAGAAGCGGTCGTTTGAGATAATATTTGGATCAAAGTTGGGCAGTGTTCTTACAAAATCGGTACGCGCCCACCAGAAACTTCCACTATACATCTTATAGTTTTTAGGAGGCCAGCGATAGCAGCCATAGGTATCGTAGCCGTTGGATAGCGTGTTTACTGCTACTTTCCATTTAGTAAATATGAAGTATTCTAAGAGTTCTCTCCAAGCCTCTATCTTGCGCTTGAAAGCAAGGAAGCGTTTATCTTTGCTAGTAAGTGATTGGTAGGTTATGCCTTTTGTGTGGAAGTAATATACCAAAGCATTCTCTTTTTCGCTTAATTGCTTGATAAATTCAAGGGCTGGATATTCGTAACATGTAGGGTCTTGATGTTGTGCGATAATCTCTACTTTATCACTTCCTATCATATCTTTTAAGTGTTCGATGCTAGCCTCATTGTTAGTTACACAACTAAGATAAAGCTTCTTTGTCGCATCAAGTAGTCCACTTTCTTTTAAAGTCGTAATTTGTGCTGCAACAACGGGTTCCCATCCAATATCCATCATAACGTGATATACACCATAAATGGGCATTTTTGTCTCTGGAAAATGTTCCCATTGGCTTAGGTCTCGTGTGGTATATGTATGAAAAAAGCTATTGTATATTCTTCTAAAAATACCCATTACATCGATTCTTTTAAATGTTTAATTAAGCGATCAAACATCTCTTCAAGGCTAAATGTAGCTTGCCAGCCCAAGTGTTCTATCTTCGTTGTTGATAGGCGAAGTTTTGTTGTTGGCGAAAAGCCTAGTCCCTCTTGTAGGTTAAAGATGAGTTTGCCTTGTGGATAGAAGCGATGGAGTACCATTTTTGCCATATCGCATATTGATATATAGCTCTTTTCGTTGGCTACGTTATATGCTTCTCCTGCTTCTCCACGTAGCATTATGTATAACATTGCTGATACAGCATCGGTTGTATAGCAATAACTTCGGCTTAATTCGCCCGTTGTGTTCAGTGTTATATCTTGCTGCTTAATCACCGCTTTGGCAAATTGGGCAAACACGCGGTTATCTTCTATTGCCACGCCAGCACCAAAGGTTTGTGCTAATCGTGCTACCTTTGCACTCACTCCATATTCCGAAGCATAGTTGTGGCAGAGAGCTTCAGCAGCTCTTTTTGCTAAAGGATAACTACTTCGTGTGGCCATTGGGTCAAGATAGCCTTGCTTTTCCTCTGTTAGGGCGTTGGAATCGTCGTAAATAGTGCCATAAACCTCCAGCGTAGAAGCTAAAACAAATGATGACAAATGGGTTTTTCGAGCATAATCGAGTAAGGAGTTAGTGCCAAAAAACACCGTATTCATCGTTTCAATAGGTTGTTCGACAAAAGCTTTTGAAGCAGTAGGAGCAGCAAAATGGATGAGGGAATCTATATGCTCGGGCGCATCAAAGGGAACATGTTGCGCAAAGTCGTAAGTGAGAATACCAAACGATTTCGTTTCTTCGCCAAACATCTGACGTGCTTTTTCCGCATTGCGCACTATGGCAATAACACGTAGTTTGAGTTGGTGTTTACGATTGAGCATAAGCAAACACCGCGTCATACACGAACCTAACAGACCTGTTGCACCAGTAATAGCTATTGTTTGGTTGCGAAGTTTGTCTTTGAGCGGAAAGTTATCCGCAAACTGTTTAATATCTTGAGTTAATACCGTATTCATCTTAAAATCCAAATATTTGCTGATCTTCTCGTACTGCGATCATAGCACGAAGCACAAAGAAGTCGGTAGGCGTTGTGATCTTAATATTTTCCATCGGTCCAATAATAGTCCCTAATATCTTTCCATAGTGGCTCATAATGGTACAAGAATCGATGAAATCGTGCTTTTCTTCAGCTCTAGCCTTGCGATGAACCTCCATTATATCGCCTAAAAGAAAACTTTGTGGAGCGCGTGCAATGAGCGAATTTTCGCGGGAAGGAATGCGCAAAGTTTTGTCTTCTTGTCGTACAATAAAGGTTTCTGTGGCAGGTACACAGGTGATACAACTACCACACTCTGCTACCTTATTGATATTATCGGTAATTGTTGTAGTGGTGATGAGAGGGCGAACACCATCGTGGATTAGCACTATAGACTTGTCGTCATGGGCATATTCTTCTGCAGCACAAAGACCATTATAGATAGAATCTTGTCCCGTTTTTCCTCCATGAACAATCTTTACCACTTTATTAATCTCGAATTTGCGGATCATTTTTTCCAAGAATGGTATCCAGTCCTCAATGCACGATACCACAATAGCATCTATCATTGGGTGATTATCGAAGAGTTCGAGGGTATAAATGATAATGGGTTTACCATTTAGTTCAAGGAATTGTTTTGGCTTTCCTTGTGTGTGCATGCGCTGACCAGATCCACCAGCGAAGATTACTGCTATATTCATAACTTGAAAA
Organism: Prevotella bivia DSM 20514; assembly: GCF_000262545.1. Taxonomy (GTDB): domain Bacteria; phylum Bacteroidota; class Bacteroidia; order Bacteroidales; family Bacteroidaceae; genus Prevotella; species Prevotella bivia. The sequence continues at coordinate 1,036,025 of NZ_JH660660.1, forward strand.
CTAAGATGAATAATAAAAAAAATATCGATTTAATCGAGAAAAACTACATCTATTTTATGCCTGTCGCGTTTATCTTTTGGCGGTAGGTTCATATAGTTGCCATAGGCAATACGACATATTTCTTCAGGATTGGCAGGACCTTCAAAGATATGCCCTTCAAACATTATATCTTTATGTGGAAACATAATACGTTCTGGGTTTTGCTCGTAAAACCAAGCACCATAGGAGTGCATGTAGTTGGTTGGATCGCCAAACATTTTTCCAAAGTTACGAAATAGCGGGAAGATAATGTTGTGAAGTGTTTTATAGCCTAATTGTGCTAAGTGTGGGTGCTTACCAGCAAACTTTAAGTTGACATTCACCGACAACTTTGCAGCAAAGCGTTGTAGCCAAGGTATCATATATCCCTCGTAAGGAAAAATGTCAATGTGTAAGCCGCGAAATTTCTGTGCTTCGTGCATTCTACGATCCTCGCTCTCGCCTTCGTCGTGGCTTCGGTTTTCAGTTTTTAAGTCGCGTAAGCATGCCCATTCCTTATAAAAGCCTGCATCGGTGCTGTTATCTTGCAATATAAATTGTGGATGCGGGTGTGCTTTAAGGTAGTCGCAAAGGCGTTTGAAGTCCTTTTGGTGTACAACAAAGTCTATGTCGTCATCCCAAGGAATAAATCCTTGGTGGCGCAAAGCTCCTAACACATTGCCACCATCTAATCGGCATGGTATGCCTATCTCCTTTGCTGTTTGCTGGAGGTAGATAGCCATATCAAGTAAACGTAGCTGTGCGCGTCGTAAAACTGATCCGTCAGGATTGTATTCCTCACGCAAAGATGCTTGTGTTTCGCCTGTATTGAAAGTTGTTATCATCACTGTTTTTCCTTTGTTATTGCAAAAATAATATTAAATGGTGGATGAGCAAAGGAAAAGAGATTAATCTTTTAAGGGGTATTTTAATAATAGTTCTTATTAGGTCTGTTTTCATTTGGCTTTTCTTTCGTTTTATCGTACTTTTGTAAACTTACGCAAAGGCAAATATAAAAGTTTGTGTTATAGTTATAATGGAGAAAGAAACACTAAAGGAAAAAACAGCAAAGGGCTTGTTTTGGGGAGCGCTTAATAATGGTACGATGCAGGTTCTGAATGCTGTTATTGGTATTTTCCTAGCTCGATTATTATCACCTGCCGATTATGGATTGGTGGGTATGCTTGCTGTTTTCACTGCTGTGGCAGGTGCTTTGCAAGAAAGTGGTTTCACATCTGCTTTGGCTAATATGGAGAATCCCTCGGATAAAGATTACAATGCAGTGTTTTGGTTTAGCACTTTAGTGAGTTGCTGTTCATACGCTTTGCTCTTCTTTGCAGCCCCTTTGATAGCCAACTTCTTCCATCATCCTGAACTTATCCTTTTATCTCGCTTCCTCTTTGCTTCTTTGCTTTTCTCTGCATTGGGTACTGCTCCTACAGCCTATTTATTTAAAAATATGATAGTGAGGGAAACTACTATTTTGCGTATTCTTTCACTTTTTGTTTCAGGTATTGTGGGAATAATACTTGCTTTTCAGGGATATGCTTATTGGAGTTTGGCATGGCAACAATTCTTGTTCATTGCTTTGATGAGTATTGGTAGGTTTTTTATCATACCATGGCGCCCAACCCTGAAGATAGATTTTGATCCTATTAAGCAGATGTTTTCCTTTAGTTATAAGATTTTGCTTACAACGGTGGTCAACGCTTTAAGCCAAAATCTCCTAACATTTATCTTTGGGCGTTGCTATTCGGCAAAGTCGGTGGGCAACTTTTCACAAGCTTTTAAGTGGGATACGATGGCAAGTACCTTTGTGTCTGGTACTATTGCAATGGTGGCTCAACCTATATTGGTGGAAGTAAACAAAGATAAAGATCGTCAGCTTCAGGTCTTTCGCAAGATGCTTCGCTTCACAGCCTTTTTAGCTTTTCCCGCAATGTTTGGATTGGCAATGATAGCTAATGAGTTTATTATGCTTTTAATTTCAGCCAAATGGGTAGATAGTATTCCTTTGTTGCGTATCCTTTGTGTGAGTGGTGCCTTCTTGCCTTTCTATACAATGTATCAGAATTTGATAGTGAGTAGAGGGAAGTCGGCTATCTATATGTGGTGTACAATTGCGCTAATCCTTGTTCAACTAGCAACAGTCTTGGCTTGTTTCCGCTATGGTATTGTGATAATGGTGAGCATATACACCTTTGCAACGGTGTTATGGCTCTTTGTTTGGCAATATTTTGCCCATAAAGAAATAGGCATTCGCCTTCTTGATGTTATGAAAGATATTATGCCTTATTTCTTGATTTCGCTAGGAATTATGATCTTTACTTATTTTGTAACTAGCTTTATTACCAACCTTGTCATATTATTAGTGGCACGCATTCTTATGGCAGGTGTACTTTATTTTGTGATAATGAAGCTTTTAGGATCACAGATACTTAACGAATGTATGGCTTATTTTTTACGTAAGAGAGCATCGTGATACATGTATAGTTGCATAAAAGGATAGAGAATAGCACGTATCTGTTTAGTAATTCCTCCATTAGAAGTATGGAATAGTTGTTTAGCATGCTTCATAAACAAGTATTGAAGGTGTATTAAACTTATTATATCACTTTTACATTCTAGTAGCATCATGCGTTTTGCATCGATGAAATCTTGTGTTTTTATGTCTTTAAAGTAGTTTAGTAAGGCTAATTTTCCTTCATAAATAGGGATTGCCACTTCACGTGTTTCATGATAATGCTTTAAGCCCCATACTAGTTCTGTAAGCGCATTACGCCATGAAGGCAAGCTCTTACTATAATCAGTATAGGTGCTAGCTTCGGCATGACGGCGGAAGTTGACCAGTATTTTATCAATAAATACGATACTATTGTGCGCACTAGCTGTGATAGATAGGGCTGCATCGTATAACGAAATACGATAAAAAGGGTGATGAAGTGGTGGAAGCATTGCAAGAAGCTCACGCTTAAAAAGCAAGGTATGTCCCGGCAAACATAGAAAGAGCATACGAAAGATGCTTACGTTTCTAGGGCGATTATCGAAATGAGCAAAGGATCCATCGGTAGAAAATGGTCGGCTATGTCCACTACATAGCAACTTGTTTCCTATAGCTTCCATTTGTGAGGCTATCTTATCTTTCTCCCAAATATCATCTTGATCGGCAATGGCAATGTATTCCCCTGTGGCACGTTGCATAGCTGAAAGGAAATTAGCGTTTACCCCATGTGCACCCATGTTATGAAAAGTGCGCATCTGAGGGAATATGTTGTCATATTCTTTTAGTATGTCCCATGTTTCATCAGTCGATCCATCGTCTTGCACAATGACTTCATACAAAGGGTAAGTTTGTGCAAAAATAGAATCAAGCTGTTCTCGCAAATACTTAGCTCCGTTATAGGTGCAGATAACAATAGATACGGTTGCTGACATAGGAAAGAAGGGTTATAAGAAGTGAGAAACAAAGAGCGTGGTGTTATACACGAGTAGGTAAGCTGTCAGACCTGCTACAAGGATCGTTACTCTCTTGCGTGTTTTACCCCTAAGCGTACAAAGCAAATAACCTATAGCAATAGGGATAGCATAAGCCCAATGGGCTGTCATAATATAAACTTCATTGAGTCCGAAGCCTAATCCGAGATGAAGCACCATATCCAGTGCAAAGAACGATAGTACAAGCCATAAAAAACGTTTGCGTCTGCCAGCCCAAATACCTGCAACGAAGAGTAAGAAAAGAACTCCCTCTACAATATAATTATAGGTAGCAGAGTATTGAACAATAATAGGACGACTACGCAATACATCTTGTAAAGTGTTCTTTTGATGAAGTTGTAATCCTTCGCCAAAAAGGTTTTCTACGATAGAAGGAATACGTGGCGTTGATATATCACTCCAGCTAAGGAAAAACTTTTTTGTAATAGGCTTGCCTGCATGTGCAAAGACTGGTTTTTTATTCTTCTTAGCTATTTGTGCTTTACGATGGTCAATCCATATCTTTTGAAATACTTTTGATTGCTCTGCGGTATCCCTTATTTGTGTAGTATCGCGGAAAATGGCAAGCATCTGTGCCCTTTCTTTTGCACGGAATTTTCGTTCTTTCTGTCTTCTTTCTTTCCTTTGTGGCTCGCGAAAGGTGTTATCTTCCCATTTCCCGAAGTATAACATTAATGCTCCTGGCAGGAGAATAGCTAAGATTAGATTAGCTGGTCGGAAGAAACGCTTTCTATTGCACATAAAGTTTGCCATAAAAATCTTCAATCCGTTATTAAGCGTAGTTCCTGCAGTAATGATAAAAAGCAAAATAGTAGTACGTTTACTAAATTGTGTTTTTGTTTCTATCTTTAACCCACTAATGTATAAAGTGAGTAGTAACAAGAAAGCAGAGATGATGAAATGATCGGGCGAAATAGAGGCTAAAAGTACGTAGGCAAAAGCATAGAACATAGTAGCAAGTATTACCGCCTCCCCTTGCGATAGCTTTATCACTTCTCGCCCTATACGTATAAGGAAGATGAAACCAAACACCGAACAGAAAAGCAGAACGATAGCAATGAGTGGATGCATACAGTTGACACCCGTGAGGAGCATCAATCCCTTATTGACAAGATAGAGCGGATAATAGAATGGTGCAAGTAAGGGGTGGCGCACAATATCGTAAGACAAACGCCAATCGGAAACTACAACACATGTTAGCGGATCAAAGCCCGAAATGCCAAAAGTATCTAATATTATCTTATTATACTCTTTTCTTATCTGTGAAAATACATTATAGTATTTAGCAATCACCATTATTTGCAAGGTGAGTTGCCATAGGAAGAAGAGTAATACAGGAAACTTTTCTTCTCTACGAATGGTGAATATTTCTTTTAGTTTCATAATAGTAGATATTGAGCAATGTTTCCACCATTATATATCGCTAGATATACGGTAAAAAGTATTAGTAGAAAATTTAAAAAGTAAGCATACTTTGTGGAAAGTTTACGTAATAAAAATCCAATAGCAATAGGAATGATGAAAGCCCAACCTGCAGTCATAATATACACTTCATTGATACCGAAGCCTAGAATAAGATGAAGTGTAACATCGCAAGCTAACCAAGCCAAGAGCATTTGGAAGAATTTCTCACGTCGTGCCACAAAGATACCTGCTATAAAGAGCAATACTATGGTGGCTTCAATGACATATTTATACCAATGGGTATAAGCAACGAAGATGGGACGATCCCACGAAACATCTTTCAGCAAGTAGTGTTTATGTAAGATAATCGACTCGCCAAAAACATTTTCTACCAATGTTTTTATACGAGGAGTCGATATATCCATCATTTTTGTGATAGGACCATCACCGGCAGGCTTACCCGTATGTTCTTTCATCCATTTATTTCGAGCATTGAAATGAGCCGTTGTCTTAGCCGCATCTTTCTTCATTTTCTTATCTACGATACCTTTTATCACTTCCTTTTGTGGCACTTCAAGGGTATAATATTGGTATTGACGAATACCGATGAGGGATAAAAAAGGTAAGATAATACCGATGAAAAGGAACTTTTTGCTAAAAAATCCTTTCCAACCATTGGTGAACAGTCCTGCCAACATCGTCTTAGCAGCATTAGATGTTGCCATACCTGTGGTGAAGAATAATAGTACGAACGATTGCCACGCCTTTAGATGTACCCCCTTCTTCATCTTGATACCTACAATATAGAGTGTCATTGCAAGGAACATCATTGAGATAATGAAATGGTCGGGTACCATTGTTGGTAATAAAATATGGGCAAACGAAAAGAGGAATAAGGTAAGAAGGGTAGCTTGACTTTGCTTTAATTCCATCACTTCTCGGAATACTCTATACATAAAAATAGCAGCATAAAGGGCAGAGAAAATAAGAATTACAGCCATAAAATATACCGCAAAGTTGTATCCTAAATTATCAATTAGCCACGAGTTGATAAGAAAGAGTGGCATTAAGAAGGTGAGATAAAGTGGATGTCGGATCGTTTCAAAGTGGATACGCATCCCCGAAATAGTAATCCACGACCAGTTGTCATAACCTGACATACGGAAGTTTTTAGTGAATAATGACCAAAAACCACCATGTGCTCCCATTGTATAGACACCATAATGGCTATAAATGAGCATCGCATTGAAGCTCACAAATACCAATAATAGGGCGAAAGCTAACCAACGCTCTTCTTTTTTTATCTTAAAAATTCCTAGTGCAGACATTATTAATATGTAATATAGTCTGCAAAGTTACAAAATAAGTTGGTAAATACTATTTCCTTTTGAGGAAGAAACGCACCAACAGGAAGTTGATGGGGAAGCAGATTAATATGGTGGGTATCAAAGCGATTTGCTTTGTAACACCAAAATAAATGAAAAGATGAACGAAGATTATCTGAAGTGTTATGTTAACCCCATGCGACAAGAGAAAGCCCGCCCCTTTCTTAGAAGATGATTTTACCTTGAAGGTAAACTTAGTGGAAGCATAATAGTTAAAACACAAACTAATGCCATAACTTACGGCTACACACACCGATTCAGAACTAACTTTTATGATAAGAAGGCGGTAAACGATGAGTTGTATCAGTGCAGCACAGCATCCTACAATGCCAAAACGCATCACTTCCAACAACTTTTCTCGCTTACTCTCCTCTAAACGGTTTAAAATATCCTTTATCTGCATATTCTAATAATTCTTTATCGCCTTTGGAATCACCAAAGGCAATAAGTTCATATTCATTTCTGTTAGGGAAAATCTCTTTCAAGCGGTTTACTTTCTCCTTACCATAGCAGTTGCGCGAAATAAACTTTCCTGTTATCTTTCCCTCTTTACTTTCAATGTTAGTACCCAATACTTGTATTTTTTCTCCGAATTCATCGAAGAAAGGGCGTACCCATTTGTCAATACTAGCCGTTATCACTAGTACTTTATTCTCCGCTTGTAAAGCTCGGCGTATCTCCTCAAAAGCTTGTGGCCGAATGATCGTTGCACGTTCTTTCGCAAACCGTTCGCATAGCGTTTCAAAGACTTCTGTATTTGTTCCCTTAAAGAAGTGAGCAAAGAGTTGCTGCTTTGCTTTCCAATTGGGATAAAGCTTTAGCTTCATCATTGCAAGAATAGGAGCATAAAGCATAAAGCCTGCAAAGGTGCCTATATCTCCTTTTGCAAAACGAATAAACTCAATAAACGTATCCTTTGTGGTAATTGTACCATCAAAGTCGAAGGCATATACTTTCATTACAAGAAATAAATAATAAAGAGGAAAGATAAACCAAAGAGCAAAACAATAATCTGCATAAACCTATCCTTTAGCATCACCTTTGTAGGATCACCACTCTTTTGATCGACAACAGCAAGCTGAATATAGCGAAGGATACCCACAAGTACAAATATACTCGTAAGATAAAGATATTGTGTGTGGAAGTGGGCTATCGTTTCTTCGCTCACAGTGTACATAATATAGCATACTAGCGTGATACTTGAAGTAATCGTGATTGCCTGATTGATAAACTCTAAATTGTATCTTATGGTATTTTGGCGTGTTGGTCTGCCCGTTTCCATCATTCGAACGACGTCATCTCTGCGTTTAGCAAAGGCAAGGAAGAGCATTAAAAGAAAAGTCATGAGTACGATCCACTTGCTCAGTACGATATTAGTAGCCCAACCTCCAGCCAGCACTCTTAGCACAAATCCGAAGGCAACGATACATACATCAATAATGGCATATTGCTTAAACTTGAGACAATATCCAATGTTTAGTAGCCAATAAAAGCCGATGACACCGTAGGTTTTTGCATGTCCTGAAGGTAGAAATAGGAGGGTTAGCATTGACAAAGCCAACATAGTGATGATTAATACATATCCTTGAGCAATGCTTACAGCCCCCGAAGCCAATGGACGTTTGCATTTTACGGGATGCCGACGATCTTCTTCCACATCTATAATATCATTTAAACAATATATAGATGAGGCGGCAAATGAAAACGAAAAGAAAGCAATGAAGCCTGAAATAAGTACGCTTATATTAAACAACTGCCCAGAAAAGAAAATGGGTAGCATAACGATAAGGTTTTTTACCCACTGATGTGGGCGAATAAGTGCTAATATATTTTTCATTTGATGAGCCTTTCTAAAGGAGTTATCACTATTTTTTCAACGACGAAATGGAGCGTCCATGCAAGGGGAATGGTAATGACTATTGTGGCAAAGAAGGTGTTCCAATAAGTCCAATCGAAGGTTTCTAAATAGCGAAGTACGAAATGATCGTGTATTAAATAAGCCTCTAAACTTACCATACCAATAAATTTAACCGATTTATTAAACCATTTTGGGGTGCGTCTGAACACGCGGTTAAGCATCAAAACACTCGTTACTGTAAGCGGAATATACAGCATACGTTCTAGGAAAATAGGAAATTGTCCGTGTTTCACTTGCTCTAGGAAGATGCTAGAAGCCAATGCCATAAAAAACATTAATAAGATCATCCAGATGGCAGCCCCATCCATTCTGTCCTTGCGTTTGATAGCTGCCCCCATGTTAATACCGATGAAATAGATGGGTACACGACTCCAAAATATCTCCAAATGTCCAACAGCTTCATGGATAGGAGTAACGTATTGCACCAAAATACACCACATCAGCATCACAATAGGCGACCATCTATAAATGGGGTGCTTAATGATTACTTTTAGATAAAGTGGTGTTACAAGGTATAGCATCATTGTTGCAGGAATATACCAAAAGGTAAGTTCGTCGTTCAACCAAAAGTCCCAGTTGATAGAAATATCTCCGATTAAATCGATGATATTTGTACTATGTCCTCTATGATGTACCCAATTAGGGCAAGTAAAATCAGGGATATAGTATAAGCAAGCCATAATGAGCCACGTAGGATAAACACGGAGCCAACGACGAAGATAAAAATCTTTGGTGTCGGGGTGCTTTGACCATGAAAACCATAAGCCCATACCACTCAAGAAAAGGAAAATGTCTACGCCAATATTACCCATTCTTCGTAATCCGAAGAACATATCATCGCGTGGCAAACCTACATGGAAGAGAATGACGAAGAGCATTGCTGCTCCCATCAACTCGCCACGATAACGGCTAATATTTTCTAGTTCTATGTCCTTAATCTTCATAGTTTATTTGAGTTTAGGGCTAGGTATTCGCTTCATTAACTCTTTAAATAGCCATGCCAAGCAAATGGAACTTATGATGTAAAGTAGCAATCCTGTCCAGTGATCACCACCTCTTGAAATGGGAATGAATATCTTTCTTGTGATAGGATGGCATACAAATAGTGCAGAAGAGATGCCTCCTACCCATGCCATTAAGTGGAATAATGATCCCCACACTTGCACCAACTTGATAAAACTTATTGCTGCTGTACAAATAAAAATAGGAATAAGATACCATGTAAGGTAAGTAAAGTTGAAAGCATAAATTGCTACGAGCGATACACAGAAGATAAGTATATGCCCTATCTTAGCCACTTGAGGCATAAACTTAGCATACAATAAGCCGAAGCCAAAAGGAAGAACTCCACCTATAAAGTTGTATCTCCAGCGGTTTAGCTCATCGCTCTCTGGGCTACATTCCACTTGAATAATGGCGCACAACAAGATTAGTCCTACTGTATATCCCCAATGACGACGATACAATAAGAGGCGATATACAATATAAATCTGTATCATCAAACCGAAATACCAATAAGGACCAGGCCAAATAACATCATCGGGGTGGGGTAATAGGTTATTGAATAAGCCTAGTTGGGCAATAATATCTAATGACGCATAATGATGTTGCCCGGGGGTGATGGCATCTATCATCGTGAAAGCCACAAAACCTACAATCATCATTCTAAATAGTTTTAGCCAATGGTATTTGACGAAAGCCATAACTGAAGGCTTTTTTGTACCGATGAAATCGCCCTTTTCATACTTCATATACAAGCCGTAAGCAGAGAGGAAAAGGAATATAGGTACTCCATAATGTCCAAAGAAAGAAATGATATGGAAGAGGGATAGCGTATTAAAATCCCTTTCCATTTCATGGTTTAGCCATGCAAAGTTATGCCAAAAGTATTGGTATTCGTTCTCCTGCACCACGTGTCTGAGCCAGTGGCAATAGTTGTGCAAGAAGATACCGATAATGGCTATTCCGCGCAGTGCGTTACATTCTGTTCGTGAGAGCAATTCTCTTTTCATCTTATCTTATTTCTTTTTCTTTCGTAAAGGTACTTGAAGTTCCTTCTTCGACCGATCCAACTTATCGTAATCGGTTGTTCCTTTCAATATACGAGGGCGGTTTTCTCGATAGTTTTTGCTCAAGATGTTGTGTTCGTCCCTATAATCTTTAGTGTGGATACCACCAAGGTATAGCAACAAATGAGGCAGCGCATCAATCATAAACTTCTTATCCTTTGCCGCTACTATTTGCTGAAATACCTCTGGATGTTTAGCCTTGTAGCTTGGTGAGGTGTAAATCCAGAACGGTATCTCAAACTCATAGCGAGCTAAGTTATAGTCGATGTTCGATGAATGGTTACGGCAAATAAAGCCTCGACGTCCTTCGTAACATTCTTCCCCATGGTCGGGCGTGTAGATAACTATGGCTTCTTTATCCTTAAACCGCTCTATTATTTGATCTACGATAGAGTCGTTATAAAGCACAGCATTATCATAGTCGGCGAGGGTTTGGCGGCGTTTTTCTCCCAAGTCGTGGCGAATAGTCTTGTAGTCCTCTGCCTTAAAATGCTTCGCACGTGCGGGCGTACGCTGACCATAGTTGACATGTTGCCCCATGAGATGGAATAAAATGAGATTGTGTTCAGTGTTATTTTGTGCTTGATGGTTGTCGTAATCGTTCAACAAACCAGCGTCATACTTATAAAGTGTACTGTTTCGGCTATCGAACATCGCCTTAGAAAGTTCGGGGTGGTTTAGGAAAAATCCCCCACTAAAGTCGTAAACAGCCTGCTTAGCACGTGGTAAAAACTGGTTAGTAATAAACGTTACGTGATAGCCAGCTTTGCGGAAAACCTCTGGAAAGAGCGGGTAGTCGCACCAATCTTTTGTGTCGCCTATTACTTGTAGGGAGAAGATATTCTTAAAAACAAAGCTTGTCAGGTTGTACGGCGATACCACATCCCTGAAAGGCACTAATAGTCCTTGTCGTTCTAAAGCCTCTTGGCGTGGTGTGGTAGGCATAAAATAACCATACTGATGTGAGTGGTGTTTGCCGTAGCTTTCACCAATAATGAGTACGATATTAGGGGTGGTATATGTACAGCTATCCACTTGCACCTTGTCTTTTGTAGCGATGAGTTGGTCGATTTGGTGTGATGCCAATTCATTTGAGAATATCGCAAAAGCCAAACGGTAAGGAGGTAGATAAAACTGTGCTTCGGTTCCGGGCTGGCGTTGGTATAAACTTAGCTCTCGTTCTACAGCCCCTATGGTGCGGAGGGAAAACATACGGCGCATCATCTCCTTGTTATGAGCCGATGAAATGGCAGAAATTATAAGAAAAATGAGAACCAATATTCCGCCTATACTTTTGATAAGTAATGGCTTTTTATAAAAGTTTGGCAATTTCTCTTTTATCCTTGTTATGCAGCTAACGTGTCTTGCTAGAAGCGGAAAACGGCTCACTAGGATATGAATGAGCAAGAGTAGCAGTACTAAGCCAACATTAGAAAAGAATATATCTTTCGAGAAATAACTTGTAAAAAACTCGCTAGCCTCTCTGCCATTGGTCTCGCCCACCAATAGAAGCATTGAAGGGTTGATAGTTGTTTGAAACTTTTCCCAGCAGAAAACATCTACCAAGCTAATACCGTATAGCATAAAATACAATATAGCGCGTATCCATCGGCGCACATGCTTTGGGAAAATCATAAGGAAAAGGCAAACTATATATAAGTCGAGAAATAGTTCTGCCCATAGGTTTGCATATACTGTGGCTTTTGGCTGATGGGGTATTTCTATATAAGCCACTAAGATGCCCAGCAAATACATGAAAATAAAGAAAGCGTTATTAGCCCTGATAGGAGCTAATAGTTTGTGGGATATAAGGGCTATCTTTGCGAAAATTTTCATAGATGTAATATTCTCTGCCATTTAATTAATGTGCAAAGTTACCCTTATTTTGTTATAAGTGGGGACAGAATGCGAGAATTAACATTTCACGAAAGAGAAAAACAAGAAGATGTTTAGGTCTTAATTCTTACGAAGGGTTTGTTGTGAAAAAACGTAACATTAAAAGATGAAGGGTGTTTTAATAAATGTCTTTGTAAGTGGTTGGTTATCAGTAGCTCTGTAAAACATCATCTTTTACCTTGCAAAACATGACCTTTTACTCGGTAAAAGATGACCTTTTACCGAGTAAAAGGTCATCTTTTGCGTTTAAAACGATAATCTTTTTAAAAGTGTTATGATAAATATTTACAAATTACTTGTAATATAGCTCTATTTTGCGCACAATGTTTTCAGGTACAAGGTCATTAATAGGCTTTTCTAGTTGCACCCTTTCGCGTATCATAGTGCTACTAATGTTTAGAAGAGGAGCATGTAAACAACGAACGTTTTTAGGGAGAGAAGTCTCATCGAAAGTGTCATCTTTGCGAGGATAAACGCAGATTTGATAGTTGGCAAGAATGTCTTCGGCATGATTCCAACGATCGAATGCTTGCCAGTTGTCGCCCCCTATGAGTAGGGTAAAGTTATGCAGAGGATAAGATATGGCAAGCTGTTGAAGCGTGTTCCATGTATAAGAGGGCTTGGGTAATGAAAATTCATAATTGGAAGCCACAAGGTGAGGATAATTAATAAGTGCTTCTTTTGCTAGCTCAAAGCGTTTAGCATCCTCTAAAAGTTGCTGGTTGATCTTAAAAGGATTTTGTGGAGCAACCATTAGCCATACCTCGTCTAAGAGAGCTTCCTTTAAGAAAGTCTCTGCAAGCGCTATGTGTCCGTTATGAATAGGATTGAAAGATCCTCCGAAAATGCCTATTTCCATCGATGAAACCGTAGTTTTTCTGTTTTTTTTTGCTTCCCTCCTTTTGTAGAAGAAATACAAATATTGTCTCTGTAGAAAGTTATAGTTTGCTCATAAAGAATTATCGTACTAAAAACTCAGAAACTATTTTTAAAGCCTCTGCCTTTGCCGTCTCAAGGTTGTCATTGACAATAATAACATCGAATTTATCGGCAAAAGACAACTCATGTGCTGCCTTAGCAATGCGTGTTTCGATAGCTTCAGGCGTGTCGGTGTTTCTATTGATAAGACGTTTGCGCAGCTCTTCGATAGAAGGAGGCTGAATGAATACGCTTAAAGCGCGCTCCTTGTAATATTCTTTTATGTTACAGCCACCCTTTACATCTACATCGAATACCACGTTTTGTCCTGATTCCGACTGGCTCTCCACTTGCTGTTTCAGAGTGCCATAAAAGCGGTCTTTATATACCTCCTCATACTCTAAAAACTCGTTATTGGCAATCTTTCCTTTGAAAGCCTCTGGAGAAAGGAAGATATATTCCACACCATCACGCTCCGTACCACGTGGTTGGCGAGTAGTGCAACTGATAGAAAAAGCCAATTGAAGCTCTGGGTGTTCTTGCATTAACCATTGTACAATGGTACTCTTACCCGAGCCTGATGGGGCTGAAAAAATAATTAGTTTACCTTGCATATCGTAAAAATAAAAAGCCCCTATTAGCTTTATCTCTGCGATAGGGCTAATAGGGGCATAATGATTAGAGTGCGTTGAGCACTTGTTCCTTTATCTGTTCTAGTTCGTCTTTCATCTTCACAACGATGTTTTGCATCTCTGCTTGGTTGCTCTTTGAGCCCGTTGTGTTGATTTCTCTACCCATTTCTTGTGCGATGAAACCGAGCTTTTTGCCTAGTCCATGACCATTTTCCTCCATAGTTTCACGGAAGTAACGTAGGTGGTTGGTTAAGCGTTGTTTCTCCTCACTAATATCAAGCTTTTCGATGTAGTAGATGAGTTCCTGCTCCAAACGGTTTTTATCATATTCCACATCAGGAATTTGCTTCAAACCTTCAATGATGCGCTCGCGGATCTTTGGTACACGGCTCTGCTCATAAGGCTCAATACTCTTCATATAAGCCTCAATGTTATCAAGCTTCTCATTAAACTTCTTTTGAAGCGCTTTACCCTCTTGCTTGCGGAACTCTGTAAAGTGGTCTATGGCTTGATGAATGCCGTTGAGTACTACTTCCCATTCCTCTTCTTCAAGAATTTCTGTTTCAGCCTTTGCTGTTACATCAGGTAAGCGGAGCAAGGTGTTAAACCAATCGGTAGGTTCTGGAATACCAACGGTTTTTGAAATATCCTTAATCTGCTTATAATAGCTTTCCACTAAAGCTGTATTTATGGAGCTTGCATCTATACTTTCGTCCTTTTCTACCCATAGAGAGAAGTCTACTTTGCCGCGCTCTAGTTGTTGAGCGAGGAGTCGACGAATGTCCATTTCTTTCTCTCTGTATAGAGGGGCGATGCGCGCCGAGAGGTCAAGCGATTTGCTATTAAGCGATTTGATCTCAACGTTAATTTTCTTTTCCTTGTAAGTTACGACTGCTTTGCCATAACCTGTCATTGATAATATCATGAGCTTTTTCGCGTTAAATTTCTGCAAAAGTACTAATTTCGAGCGGAAAAAGAGTAAATTTGCATATTAATTTAGAACATAATTATGGTTTTATGTCTTGTATTTTAAGTATTGAAACGAGTACAAATGTGTGCTCAGTAGCTGTGAGTGAAGATGGTGTTTGCATCTTTGAGCTACAAGATCATAGTGGTCCTAACCACGCAGAACGCCTCGGCACCTTTGTTGATGAGGCTTTATCATTTGCTGATAGTCATGCTATTCCGTTGGATGCGGTAGCTGTGAGTTGTGGTCCTGGTTCTTATACAGGATTGCGTATAGGTGTGTCAATGGCAAAAGGCATTTGTTATGGTCATGATGTTAAGTTGATAGCTGTTCCTACACTCGAACTCTTAACGGTGCCAGTGTTGCTTCGCCATGAAGAGATGGAGGATAACGCATTGCTTGTTCCGATGCTTGATGCACGTAGAATGGAGGTTTATGCTCAGGTTTTCGATCGTGCTTTAACGGAAAAGAAGGCCTTAGAAGCTGTGGTGATCGATGAGAATAGCTATAAGGATTATCTTGACAAAGGGGCTGTTTATTTTTTTGGTAATGGTGCGGAGAAGTGTAAGGACGTGATCAAACACCCTAATGCACACTTTATTGAAGGTATAGAGCCTTTGGCAAAATATATGTTCCCACTTGCCGAAAAGCGCTTCTTAAACGATAAGTTTGAAGATGTAGCTTACTTTGTGCCAACTTATTTGAAGGACTTTGTAGCAAAAGCTGCCAAGCCTTTGTTGTAATAGCTTGTTAAACGAATATTTTTTCTTGAATAGAAAATAAAATATTCCCAAATTAAAAATATTTTTTCCCGAATGAATATAGAAGGATTAGACTATAATACCCAACGAGAGAAGTTAGTTTTGCCCCAGTATGGCAGAGAAATTCAGAGTATGATCGATTATGCTGTAACGCTTCCTACCAAGGAAGAGCGTCAGGCGTGTGCTGAGAGTATCGTAGCCATTATGGACAGAATGAACCCTCAAAATCGTGGTAATGAAGGTTATTTGCAGAAGCTTTGGGACCATTTGGCATTGATGTCTAATTTCAAACTAGACATTGATTACCCTTTTGATGTGGCGCAAGCCTTGTCCATTGCTAAGAAACCAGAGCCATTGTCTTATCCACAAACTGTTAATCCGATTAGGCATTATGGAAGTATTATCCATCAGTTATGCGAACAACTCCAAACGATGAAGCCTGGTGAGGAGCGTGATAGCTTGGTATGCTCGGTAGCAAACCAAATGAAACGCGACCTTGTACAGTGGGGACGTGGAGCTTGTGATGATGCTCGAGTGGCGTCAGATCTTGCTCGTCTTACCAATGGTGTTATCCAGTTAGATCTTGATAACTTCCGTTTCGAGAAAATAAATGAGAAAGATTTTATTCAAACAAGAAAAAAGAAGAGGTAAACGCTTATGGAGTCCTTTCTTATAGAAGGTGGTCATCAACTCAGTGGAACTATTATGCCTCAAGGTGCTAAGAATGAAGCTTTAGAGGTAATTAGTGCTATTATCCTTACCAAGGAAGAAGTGATAATGGAGAATGTGCCTAATATTCTTGATGTAAACAATCTTATTCAATTACTGAAAGATATAGGGGTGAAGGTAAAAAAACTAGCTCCAAACAAGTATTCTTTTCAGGCTGATGAGATCAATTTGGAATATTTGGAGAGTGCTGAGTTTGTAAAAAAGTGTGCTTCGCTTCGTGGAAGTGTGCTGATGTATGGGCCTTTATTAGGGCGTTTCGGACTTGCTACCATAGCCAAACCCGGTGGCGATAAGATTGGGCGTCGTCGTTTAGATACGCATTTTATTGGGTTTAAAAATCTTGGAGCACGTTTTATATACCTTGAAGATCGTGGCGTTTATGAGCTAAAAGCTGATAAGCTAGTAGGTACTTATATGCTGCTTGATGAGGCTTCAGTAACAGGTACTGCTAATATTATTATGGCTGCTGTTCTTGCAGAAGGTACTACAACTATTTATAATGCAGCTTGCGAGCCTTACATTCAGCAACTTTGTAAGATGCTTAACGGTATGGGGGCTAAGATTTCGGGTATTGCAAGCAACTTGCTCACCATAGAAGGAGTAAAGGAACTGCATGGTACGAGCCATAAAATTTTGCCAGATATGATCGAGGTAGGATCGTTTATCAGTATGGCTGCTATGGTGGGTGATGGAGTAAGAATAAAGGATGCTTCGGTGGAAAACCTTGGTATTATGCTTGATATATTCCGAAGACTAGGTGTGCAGGTTATGGTTGATGGTGATGATCTTTTCATTCCTCGTCAAGACCACTATGTTATCGATTCGTTCATAGATGGTTCTATCATGACCATTAGCGATGCTCCATGGCCTGGACTAAGTCCTGATCTTATTTCCGTATTGCTCGTTGTGGCTACGCAAGCTCAAGGAAGCGTACTTTTCCATCAAAAGATGTTTGAGAGTAGGCTCTTCTTTGTCGATAAACTTATTGATATGGGTGCTCAGATTATCTTGTGTGATCCGCATAGAGCAGTAGTAATAGGACACGATCATCAGCGTACTTTGAGAGCAGGGCGTATGTCGAGTCCTGATATTAGAGCGGGTATTGCCCTTTTGATAGCTGCCCTTTCAGCACCGGGAACAAGCCGTATTGACAATATTGCACAGATTGATCGGGGGTATGAAAACATAGAAGATCGTCTTAACGCCTTAGGTGCTAACATTAAACGTGTGATGAATAAATAAGTAAGAGCGGGTCGTCTGGAATGATAAAACAAGAAGAAGTATATAAGATAGGTCGTTTGGGTAAACCACATGGAGTGCATGGAGAGATTCAATTGCAGTTTAATGATGATGTTTTTGATACAGCCGATGCCGATTATCTTGTGTTGGAAGTGGAAGGAATACTCGTACCTTTCTTTATAGAGGAGTATCGTTTCCGCTCAGATGAGATTGCACTCATGAAGTTTGAGGATATTGATACGGAGGAGAAAGCACGCCAACTTACAGGTTGCTCGGTATTTTTCCCTCGTCATATAGTCGATGAAAGTTCGGAAAATCTTTCTTGGGCGCAAATAGTGGGTTATACCTTGTTGGATAATAACTCGAGAAAGGTTGTGGGAAAGATCTGTGGAGTGGACGATAGTACGGTGAATACGCTCTTTGAAGTGGAAGATACTGAAGGCGGAGAACTGCTTATTCCAGCTAATGACAAGCTCATAACAGCGGTAGATACAACGCAAAAAACAATAACATTGGTAATTCCTGACGGGTTATTAGAACTCTAAACGGTGTTGTAATAATTCGCCTTTTTGGTTAAAAGAAAAATCGTCTTTTAGGAGAAATATAGTATATGAAACAGCAAATATGTATCTTAGGCGCTACAGGAAGTATTGGTACACAAGCCTTAGAGGTAATAGAACAACACCCTGATCGCTATGAGGTATACGCACTAACGGCTAACAATCGTTGGGAAATGCTTGCAGAGCAAGCTCGTAAGTATCGTCCTGCAGCAGTGATAATAGCGAATGAAGAGCATTATGAAGCATTGTCTAAAACTTTAGAAGATGTTCCAGAAGTAAAGGTATATGCTGGGAAAAAGGCGTTGAATGAAATAGTAGCGTCGAGCGAAATCCACATGGTTCTTACGGCAATGGTGGGTTATTCGGGGTTAGAACCTACAATTCATGCAATCAAAGCGAGAAAGAAAATTTGTTTAGCCAATAAGGAAACACTTGTTGTTGCTGGTGAGTTGATTGTGAAATTAGCACAAGAATACCACGTGCCTATTCTCCCTGTGGATAGCGAACATAGTGCTATTTTCCAAAGTTTGGTGGGCGAAGGCGATAACGAGATTGAGAAAATTCTCCTCACTTGTTCTGGGGGACCTTTCCGATTGTTCAGTTATGAGCAGTTAAAGGCTGTAACGGCTGCCGATGCCCTCAAGCATCCTACATGGGATATGGGGGCTAAAATCACGATTGATTCGGCTTCTCTTATGAATAAAGGCTTTGAGGTGATTGAGGCAAAGTGGCTTTTTGGTGTACCAGCCGAGAAGATACAAGTGTTGGTTCATCCACAAAGCATTGTGCATAGTGCTGTCCAATTTGCCGATGGTGGTATAAAAGCACAACTCGGAGTGCCAGATATGCGCCTTCCAATACAGTATGCTTTCTCCTTTCCAGAGCGTCTTTACCTCAATGGGGATCGTTTAGATCCATTTGCAAAGCCGCTTGAATTTTTCGAGCCTGATGTGGAGAAGTTTAAATGTTTGGCAATGGCATACGAAGCAATTAGCAAGGGTGGCAATATGCCTTGTATCGTAAATGCAGCCAATGAAATCGTAAATGAGGGTTTCCGAAAGGGTAATTGCTCATTCTTAGGTATGGGCGAGATAATCGAAAAAACAATGCAACGTGTGGCTTTCGATGCGTATCCTGATTATGATGTTTATGTACAGACGGATGCTGAAGCACGAAAAGTGGCACGAGAATTGATGTTACGATAATTAATGAAACATAGAATAATAACAAACAAACAAGTAAATATTTAATGGAAGTATTTTTGATAAAAGCGCTTCAACTATTGTTGGCACTCTCTATCCTTGTGCTTCTCCACGAAGGTGGACACATGTTCTTCTCTAAACTCTTTGGTGTTCGTGTAGAGAAGTTTTATATGTTCTTCGATGTCTCTATCGGAAAGTGGAGTGGTAAACTATTTAAATTTAAGCCAAAGAATAGCGATACCGAGTATGGTATTGGTTGGTTGCCTTTCGGTGGCTACTGTAAGATCTCAGGAATGGTCGATGAAAGTATGGACACCGAGCAACTTAAACAGGATCCTCAGCCTTGGGAATTTCGCACGAAGCCAGCTTGGCAACGGTTGTTGATTATGTTAGGCGGTGTAATGGTGAATTTCTTCCTAGCACTTTTCATCTATACGATGATCATGTTTACATGGGGTGATACTTATTATAAGGTGTCAGACATGTCAATGGGTATGCGTTTTAATGAGCAAGCTAAGGCACTTGGATTTCGTGATAAGGATGTTTTGATTGGTACCAACACAGGAGCTTTCCGCGAATATGCCAATATGAATGGCGACTTTTTCCGCCAAATAGCAGAGGCTAAGCGTGTGGATATAATCCGAGATGGCAAGAAGCAAAGTATCAACTTGCCCGGAGACCTTGATATGTTATCAATGATTAAGGGACGTCCGCTCTTTGCAGAACCCTATATTCCTAGTCGTATTGACAGTGTGCAAGCAGGTTCTCCTGCGGCAAAAGCAGGCATTCATGCTAAGGATTTAATAGTTTCGTTCAACGGAAAGCCAATAAAGACATGGACAGATATGAATTATCAGACTACTGTCCTTAATGATGTTATGGCTGTAAAGAATACACATAAGGACTCTTTAGTACTAAGAACTGTTGAAGTAGTCGTGGCTCGTGGTGGTGTTGCTAAGCAGTTGGATACGCTAAAGCTAGTGTTAACGCCTGATCTTAAAATGGGAGTTTACCAAGCAAACATAGCTTCTTACTATAAGCCTACACACGAAACATACGGCTTTTTCGAGAGTATTCCTGCTGGTGTGAAGCATGGCTTGAAGATTTTAAAGGGTTATGTAGGCAACTTTAAGTACCTCGCTTCGGCTGATGGAGCAAAGAGTTTAGGTGGGTTTGGCTCTATTGGTAGTCTCTTCCCTTCTGTTTTCGATTGGTATTTGTTCTGGAACCTTACAGCATTCTTTAGCATTATCCTTGCTTTCATGAATATTTTACCCATTCCAGCCTTAGATGGTGGACACGTTGTATTCCTTCTTTATGAGATGATTACTCGCCGTAAACCTTCCGAAAAGTTTCTTATCTATGCCGAGTATATAGGCTTTGGTCTCCTTATTCTTCTTATGGTGTGGGCAAACTTAAATGATATTCTGCGTTGGATAGGGATCATGTAAGTATTGAAAGATATAAGTAAAAATAAGTGGTATTCACCTTTGAGGAGGCAGAATACCGCTTTTTCTTTTTTATGAAGGCACTTTCCTATTGCATAATAGAAATAATTATTGAGTGCAATAAGGTTATAAGGAAAGCACTGCCATGAGGTCTAAACTATAGTTGCATCTATGGTTAGCATAACAGTAGAGTAATATTTTAGGGGTATTTTATACGATAACAGGCTGAACTTCACATTGAAATTCAGCCTGTTATTATTTAATAATATTCAACTATTTACTTTACAGCTTCAGTATCCTTTGGAGCTTTACCGATCAAGTCCATGAATTGGTCAAGCTTAGGCGTGATGATAATCTGTGTACGGCGGTTACGTTGACGACCAAGCTCTGTGTTATTAGCTACAAGAGGATTGTATTCGCCACGACCACCAGCGGTGATACGCTTAGGATTTACACCGAAATGCTCCTGTAAGTACTTAGCCACAGAGGTAGCACGGAGGGCAGAAAGATCCCAGTTGTTACGAATGTTTGTCATCATCTTGTTAGCCGTATTGATAGGCACATTGTCAGTGTTACCTTCTATAAGCACATCATAGTCGTTATAATCGGAGATGATCTTTGCAATCTTGCTTAGTGTCTGTTCTGCACGATCGTTTATTTCGTAAGAACCACTCTTGTACAACATATTATCAGCCAAAGATATATATACTACACCCTTCAAAACTTGTACGTCCACTTCTTTCAATTCTTCTTTGCTCAACGAGCGTGTTAGATTGTTCTGAAGTGCCATATTAAGCGAGTCGCTCTTGCTCTTTACCTCTACCAAATGGCGAATATACTGATTGCTTTCGTTAATTTGATCAACAAGTTTAGAGATATTTATGTTGTTAGAATTTGCACTTGTCAAACTCTTATCAAGGCTACCTTGCAAAGCAGCAGCACTCTCTCTAGCCTGTGTTAGCTGATCTTCTAAACTCTTAATACGGGCATTGTTAGCAGCAATCGTCTCCTTTGCACTCTGATAATCGCTCATCAATTGGTTGTTTTGAGTGCGACAGCTCTCTAAGTCTTTCTTACTAGCACAACTAGAGAAGCCTAAAGTTGCTGCTAGAACGCATACTATAAAACTAGTTTTCTTCATAATAGTATTGATAATTAATTATTTGTTTATAATACAAAGTTATTATTATGAAGTAAGAAAGTATAAAAAGTAAAAAGGGTTTAGGTATTTTTAACCACTTTATAAGGTTGGTTTGTTTACATTTTGATTTTAAGATAATCTATTAACTAGTTTTTAAAAGTATTCAAAACTCGAAAATATCTTCTAAAATAGCATTGTATATTATCAATATATTCATTTGAAAATAGTATCTTTGCAAGATATTAACAACACCTAATTAAGACATTAAATAATGATCCATTTCTTCAGAACCCAGCAGAAGAATGTGATTGCTACAGAAGTCAATCACAAACTGTCTGACGCAGAAATCAAAGAACTTTGTTGGTTATATGGCGATGCTACATACCTAAACGAAGAAAACCTAAAGGGATACTTCGTAGGTCCTCGCCGAGAAATGGTTACTCCATGGAGTACAAATGCCGTTGAGATCACACAGAATATGGGTCTTAGCGGCATTTTGCGTATAGAGGAATACTATCCTGTGAGTAGCCTAGAAGCCGAACACGATGCTATGTTGCAGCGTATGTACGACGGTCTGAACCAAGATATTTTTTCAACATCGCTCACCCCACAGCCCATCCGTCGTGTGGAGGATCTTCAAAAATTCAATGAAGAAGAGGGATTGGCACTTTCAAAAGAAGAAATAGCTTACCTTGAGAATATTGAGAAGCAAAACGGTCGTCCATTAACCGACTCGGAGATTTTTGGCTTTGCACAGATCAATAGTGAACACTGTCGCCATAAGATTTTTGGTGGAGAATTTGTGATAGATGGTAAGGTAATGGAGAGCAGTTTGTTTTCTATGATTAAGAAAACAACGAAGGAAAATCCTGGAAAAATTCTTTCTGCTTATAAAGATAATGTAGCTTTTGCCGAAGGTCCTATCATCGAGCAGTTTGCCCCAAAGGATCAATCCACAGCCGATTACTTCCGTGTAAAACCTATTGAGAGCGTAATCTCTCTTAAAGCAGAGACTCATAACTTCCCTACGACCGTAGAACCTTTCAATGGAGCGGCTACTGGTACTGGTGGAGAAATTCGCGATCGTATGGGTGGAGGAGTAGGATCATGGCCTATTGCAGGTACTGCTGTTTATATGACCTCTTACCCACGTCTCAAGGAAGACGATGGTGCTACCCCTGCTTTGCGTACATGGGAATACTTGCTTCCTGTGCGTCAGTGGCTCTATCAAACACCTGAACAGATCTTGATTAAGGCTTCAAATGGTGCAAGCGACTTTGGAAATAAGTTTGGTCAACCACTGATTACGGGTTCTTTGCTTACCTTTGAGCATCAAGAGAATGGTGAAAAATACGCTTACGATAAAGTTATTATGCTTGCTGGTGGTGTGGGCTATGGCACTAAACGCGACTGTTTGAAGGGTACTCCACAGGCTGGTAATAAGGTTGTTGTTGTGGGTGGCGACAACTATCGCATTGGTTTGGGTGGCGGATCGGTATCGTCTGTTGATACAGGTCGTTACTCAAATGGTATCGAGCTAAACGCTGTTCAGCGTGCCAATCCAGAAATGCAGAAGCGTGCTTACAACTTGGTGCGTGCGCTTGTGGAGGAAGATCAAAATCCTGTTGTTAGTATCCACGATCACGGATCAGCAGGTCATCTTAACTGTTTGAGCGAGCTTGTAGAGGAATGTGGTGGAAAAATAGAAATGGGCAATTTGCCTATTGGCGATAAAACGTTGAGTGCTAAGGAAATCATTGCTAATGAAAGTCAGGAGCGTATGGGCTTGCTCATTGATGAGAAGCACCTTGCTCATGTGCAGAAAATAGCTGAACGCGAACGTGCTCCAATGTATGTTGTGGGCGAAACTACGGGCGATGCTCATTTTAGCTTTGAACAAACCGATGGTGTTAAACCATTCGACCTCGATGTAGCGCAGATGTTCGGACACTCTCCAAAGACGGTGATGACCGACGAAACCGTAGTGCGTACTTACGAAAATGCCACTTACGACACATCAAAAGCTAAGGAATATATCCAGCGTGTATTACAGATGGAGGCTGTAGCATGTAAGGATTGGCTCACCAATAAGGTCGATCGCTCGGTAACGGGTAAGGTGGCACGCCAGCAATGTCAGGGCGAAATCCAATTACCTTTGTCCGATTGTGGTGTTGTAGCCCTCGATTATCGTGGTAAGAGTGGTGTTGCCACGGCGCTAGGTCATGCCCCTCAAGCTGGTTTGGCTAGCCCGGAGGCAGGGTCAGTACTCTCTGTTGCTGAGTCGTTGACTAATATTGTTTGGGCGCCACTTGCCGATGGTATGGACTCTTTGAGCCTTTCTGCTAACTGGATGTGGCCCTGTCGCTCACAAAAGGGTGAGGATGCACGCTTGTATAGTGCTGTAAAAGCCTTATCCGACTTCTGTTGTGCTATCGGTATCAATGTGCCTACGGGTAAGGACTCGCTCTCTATGACACAACAATATCCTAATGGCGAGAAGATTATTGCTCCAGGAACAGTGATCGTAACTAGTGGTGGTGAGGTGTCGGATGTGAAGAAAGTAGTTTCTCCTGTTCTTGTCAATGATAAGAATACTCGCTTACTTCATATTGATTTTAGCTATGACGAACAGCGACTCGGTGGTTCAGCCTTTGCCCAAAGCTTGGGTAAGGTGGGTAGCGATGTGCCTACTGTAAAGGATGCGCAATACTTCTGCGATTGTTTTGAGGCTATTCAAGAGATGATTAGTCGTGGCTGGATCCTCGCTGGGCATGATATTTCTGCTGGTGGCTTGATTACCACTTTACTTGAAATGACATTCGCTAATACGAGGGGTGGACTAAAGATCAACCTTCATGATATGCAGGGCAATGATGTAATAAAGAAGCTCTTTGCTGAAAACCCTGGTGTTGTTATCCAAATTAACGAAGCTGATTATGACAACGTAAAGACTTATTTGGAAGATAATAACATAGGTTTCGCACGTATTGGACGACCAGTGGAAGAGGGGAGAGTGCTTACATTAGCCGATGGCAACTTCTCGCTTGACCTTAATATCGACGAGATGCGCGAGTCATGGTATAAAACTTCCTATTTGCTCGACCGTAAGCAGAGCTTTAATGGTATGGCAAAGAAGCGCTTCACCAACTATAAGAAGCAACCATTGGAGATGAAATTCAATGATGATTTTAAGGGAACTTTGGCACAATATGGCTTGAATGCTGATCGTTGGAAGGAAGAAACACCTGTTCATCATGCTAAACGTCCTACAGCAGCAATTATTCGTGAGAAAGGTACCAATGGCGAACGCGAAATGGCTTATAGCTTGTATTTAGCTGGCTTTGATGTGAAAGACGTTATGATGACCGATCTTATCAGTGGTCGTGAAACCTTGGAAGAGGTCAACTTCATTGTTTTCTGCGGTGGTTTCTCTAACTCTGATGTGCTTGGATCGGCAAAAGGCTGGGCTGGTGCCTTCCTCTATAACGAAAAAGCGAAGAAGGCTTTAGATGCGTTCTATGCACGTAAGGACACCCTTTCGCTCGGTATTTGCAATGGTTGTCAGCTTATGGTAGAGCTCAACTTGATCAACCCAGAACATCCTCATCGCACACATTTGTGCCATAACGCAAGTAAGAAGTTTGAGAGTGGCTTTATTAGTTTGGCTATTCCAGAAAACAATAGTGTGATGTTTGGCTCGTTGAGTGGTAATAAGCTTGGTATTTGGGTGGCTCACGGTGAGGGTCGTTTCTATATGCCTGAGACGGAGGATAAGTATAACGTTGTAGCTAAATACAACTATGCAGCATATCCAGCCAATCCTAACGGATCGGATTATAACGTGGCAGGTATATGCTCGGCAGATGGTCGTCATTTAGCTATGATGCCTCACTTGGAACGTGCTATCTTCCCATGGCAGTTGGGTTGGTATCCTCGTGAGCGTAGAAACGATGAAGTAACCCCATGGATTGAAGCTTTTGTGAACGCTCGCCGTTGGGTGGAAAAGCTATTATAAGAACTTAATAATAAGACGTGTTAGGCAGAGATAACTTTGTTTGGCACGTCTTTTTTTGCCTATGATAGAGGGAAAATATATACAAACGGGAATGGGGATTTTGTTTGCTGCCACCTTCTTTTATTACTTTAAAGATTTAACGGTTGTTAGCGCTATGCTGCATGGCTTGCGTCCTGCCTTGGTAGCACTCTTAGCTTCATGGACGATAATGGCTTGTTATAAGTCGAATATAATTTTGTTTGCCTATAGCAAGTGGGTGCGCCCTACTGTTGTTGGTGTGCTTGCAGTTATTACTATAATGCTCTTCAATGCCTCAAACTTCCCTTCTCTCTCGCTTTATCCTTGGTTCTTCTGGGTGAGTATTTTTATTTTTAGCTTTGCATTGGTAGGTTACTTGCTGCTGAAAATTAGTGTTCTTCGCATCGTAGGCTTTGCAGCTTTGGCAGGAATGGTGTTGTTGTATTAAAGTAAACATTATGCGTCGTACGTTTAGTATTATTGAAGATGTGCTTTGTGTCCTTTATATTGTTGGGATGATAGTACACTATTTCTTTTTAAAGGATAATCCATTGATCGAGACACTAACTTTAGTTTTTTTGATCTTATTTGTTGTTTCTGTCTTTGTACATTTCTTTGCTATTCTCAAGGAGGAGCATTTCTCTATAAGGAGAGTTCTCAAAAAAAATAAATTCGCATTGTTAATAGCGAGTATTCCCTTATCTTTTATTTTGCTGCTAATCATCACTGTGTTAATCATTTCGCTGTTTTCGTAACGCTGTAGATGTCTTTTCAAGTGGTAAACGATGCCCAATGATGTGATAAAAGGGCGTATTTGGCGTGGAAAAATAATTTATTTTTATGCTGTTTTTAATTTATTTCTGTTCAAAAAATAAATTAAAAATATTTTCAAAACATGACCTTTTGCCACTTCAAAGATGATGTTTTGCTATTTTAAAGGTTATCTATTAGCGGATAGAGGGTATATAGTCTAAATGAAGATCCTTTCTCTTTCTGTAGGAATTGCATATAAATGTTTTTTTTACTATTCTTTGGTAATATAATCTTTTTCTCTACCTTTGCAGTATTATTTTTTTATTTAAAAACTTTTTTAGCTATTATGAAAAGAATACTTTATGTATTTGCGATTGCCTTTGTGGCTGTATTATCTTTAGGCTTTGTAAGCTGTAGTAATAACGATGGTCCTGATGCGCCACCTACGGCAGAAACTTCCATCGTTGGTACTTGGAAAGCTACAATAGCTAATGAGGGTGTAGATCCTCAAGTAGTCTATTTCCGTTTTATAAAAGAAGGTACTTTAATCGGGGCATATAAAGATGGATCTGATCCTATTGAAGTAAGTAAAGGTACATGGAAGATAGAAAAAGACAGGCTGTTAATGCGCTATAAGGCAGAAGGTCGTGATGAAGAGGAGAACCTTAATGCTAAAATAGTAGAGCTAAAGAAGGATCTTCTCACAGTAAGTTTTTATGATGAGGAAGAAAAGAGAGAGACTGTTATGAAGTTTAATCGTGTAACTGATGCGGATATGGATGCCTTTATTGCAAAGGATAAGAAAAATTAAAAGACAATATATATAACGAAGAAGGGTGCAACTATTCAAAGTTGCACCCTTTTTTTTATATGGGTTTGTGATCCATTTAGTTGTTTACTTCACAATATCAGTAGAGTCTAGCATGTGAGTAGGGTCTAGGATTGCATCAAGTTTCTCCTTTGTTAGGAGCTTGTGTTCTAATACTAAATCGTAAACCGAACCACCAATCTCAAGTGCTTCCTTAGCAATCTTTGTAGAGTTCTTGTAGCCTATGTATGGATTTAAAGCGGTAACGATACCGATAGAATGTTTCACCATATCTAGTGTGCGCTCTTGATTAACAGTGATACCATCAATACATAGTTCGCGGAGCGTATCCATAGCGTTAGGCAACCATGTAAGGTCTTCCATCAAACATTCGGTAATGATAGGTTCCATAACGTTCAACTGTAGCTGACCAGCTTCTGCTGCGATCATTATAGTGGTGTCGTTACCGATAACCTTAAAGCATGTTTGGTTAGTAACCTCTGGGATTACAGGATTAACCTTACCCGGCATAATAGAAGAACCCGGTGCCATTGCAGGAAGGTTGATCTCATTGAAACCACAGCGAGGGCCTGAAGCCAGCAAACGAAGGTCGTTACAAATCTTAGAAAGCTTCACTGCCAAACGCTTCAAAGCAGAGCTATAGCTTACGTATGCACCCGTGTCAGGAGTAGCTTCGATAAGGTTATGACCTGCAACAAAGTTTTCGCCAGTAGCTTTTGAAAGGTAGTCGGCACAAATCTTTGGGAAGCCAGGAGCAGCGTTGAGTCCTGTACCAATGGCAGTGCCACCCATATTGATCTCTAGCAATAAATCGACATTGCGCTGCAAGTTAGCGATTTCTTCCTCTAAGTTATCAGCGAAGGCGTTGAACTCCTGACCTGCTGTCATAGGCACAGCATCTTGAAGCTGTGTGCGTCCCATCTTGATAACGCTCTTAAACTCTTCACCCTTTTTGCGGAAAGACTCAATTAAAAGGCTTAAAGACTTAACCAAGTTCTTGTTCATACGGATGAATGCGTAGCGAATAGCAGTAGGGTAGACATCGTTGGTAGACTGTCCACAGTTAGCATCATCGTTAGGAGAACAGTGCTTGTAATCAGCCTTTTCATAGCCCATGATTTCCAAAGCACGGTTAGCGATAACCTCGTTGGCATTCATGTTAACAGAAGTACCAGCACCACCTTGTACCATATCGGTAACAAAGTTTTCGTGATGCTTACCAGCAATGATTTCCTTACAAGCTTCGATCATAGCATTACCAACCTTCTCGTCGATCTGTCCGAGCTGGATGTTGGTTTGTGCGGCTGCCATCTTAACGTATGCAATAGCAATTACATACTCAGGGTAAGCACACATACGCTTGCGCGAAATGTGATAATTGTTTACTGCACGCTGTGTCTGTACACCATAAAGTACGTCAGCAGGTACTTGCAACTCACCTAAAAGGTCGCTTTCAATGCGAAACTTTTGTTCGCCATTGTTTGTAATGTTTGCCATAATTTTTTTGATTTACATCTCCCAAGAATTAGTTGGGACGATAAAATTAACTATAATGTATTATTAGATGTTTTATTAATAAGCCTTGATGCGGTACATGAAACCTAGTTCGATGCGGTTCGTGTTGTAGTTCTTCAAACCAGAAAGTTCGCTGTAGTTCACCTTATGACCGATGTAAGCTAGGTATAAACGGAAGTCTTGGCTCTTTACAGGGTAGTATTCTACACTAGTAATCCAGCTAAAGTGTTTGCGGTAGTTCTTATATTTTTCTACCTTAGAAACGCTAGCAGTTTCGTACATACCCTTTGCCATGAAGTTCCATTGTGGAGCAAATTGCCAGTTTACCTTAGTGATAAATGAATCGTAATGTACATCGCTTAGGAAATGATTTTCTGGTAAGAGTGCAGGATCGGCTGCTTGAATTTCTGATGAGGCTATACGCAAACGGTCAAGCCCTGCATATTCGTTCATATAGTCGAAATACCATTGTACCTTTGGTAAGTTGAGTTGCTGTCCTAATGACATCATACGACTGTACTTGTGTTTTGCTTGTGTGAGCAATCCCCATGCCCAGCGGGTGCGGAGCTTATCACCTAGGAAGCTACCATTCCAGTTTGCGATGTAAGTTAAACCGTTCTTTGTTGGTTCAAGGTCGCGAACACTCTTACCTGTGCCTTCTACAGACTGAGCGTTTGGAGCATAGTAGTCGGCAAACTTATCGTTATCGGTATTGGTAACCATTAATATTAATTCCTGAGTAGGGATAGGCTTGATACTAGCAGCTACACCCATGTGGTAGTTGTCCATATTGCCCACCATATCAGAAAACTCGTGGTTTTCGTCAAATTCAAAACCACCCCAGTACTGGCACATTTTACCAGCTTCTAGTTTAAACTTGTCAGAAAACTTATATCCCACCATCATAATGTCGGTAGCTTTAGCAAAGTTGTCATTGCCACGTCCTGCTTGCGACTTATTCAAACGATGGCGTAAACGATAGTAAAGTTTATCGGTTAGATTACCTTTTATTTCGAGGCGGAGCTGCTTATTAGCAAAGCGTGTACCCCAATCTTTATTGGCATCTTGCTCTGCATTGAAAGCACCAGACCAGTTGAGGTAAACATTAAACATATCGTTATGCTTCTGAAGTTTTGCAACTTCTTCTGCTAACGATTTAAATTGATTATCGCTAGCACCGTAGCTATGGTTATCTTGCGCACTTACACTTAAAGAAGCACCTAAAAGGAGAGTGCCTAATATAATATGTTTCATAAAAAAATGGTAAAAGGTTGGTTTTTAATTAGATTATGCTCACTTGATAAAAGACGATCAAGTGAGCATAAAGAGATTAATATTCGTTGAAATATTGTTGGATCTTTTGCCAATCGCGAGTCTTAGTTAATGCAAGCATCAATAAGATACGAGCTTTTTGTGGGTTAAGATTTAGAGAAGCAACAAAGTGATACTTTGCATCGTCAACCTCACCATTCAAGTTTGTAGGACCAAAAGGAACACGGCTAGCACGTACCACAACGATACCATTTTTAACAGCTTGTTCTGCCAAAGGCTGAACATCCTTGTAGAAGTTACCATCACCTACGCCTGCATTTACAATACCATCAAACTTAGCATCGACGAATGCCTTAAATGGAAGCGCAGAAGTATTAGCATATCCGTATGTAATACCTACTTGTGGAAGCTTATCCAAATTGTCTACATTAAATTCAGAGGTAAGACCTTGCTTAGCTACAGGAGTGTGCAAGAAATATGGCTTGCCATTGTAAACATAACCCATTTCACCGTAGATACCGCCCTTGAAAGTAGCGCAGTCGGTGGTGTGGGTCTTTACCAAAGCTTTAGCTTCGAATAGCTCGTTGTTCATACATGCCATTACGCCATGTCCCTTAGAAGAAGGGTCTACAAGGGTACATACACCATTGTAAAGGTTGGCTGGACCATCAGCACTGATAGCTGTTGAAGGACGCATTGAACCTACAAGAACTACAGGTTTGTCTGAGTGAACGGTCAAAGAAAGGAAGTAAGCTGTTTCTTCCATTGTATCGGTTCCGTGAGTAACCAATACGCCATCGTAGCCTTCTTTGTTCAATAGTTGATTAATACGCTTTGCAAGCTTTAGCCATACTTCATCGTTCATGTCTTGGCTACCGATATTAACCAATTGCTCACCGCTAACTTCAGCGATGTCCTTAATCTGTGGAACGGCATCAATCAAAGTTTGAATGCCTACTTGTCCTGCACCATAAGCAGAGCTAGTAGCTGATGCAGATACACCTGCGATAGTACCACCCGTAGCAATAATACGAATCTTTGGCTTCTGTGCGAAAGCGATGGTTGACATTACCAATGCCATAACCATGAGGAAAGAAATTTTAAAAGTTCTCATAAGTTTTAATTTATTTATGTTGCTATGATAGATTTGTTTAAACGCAAGGTTCCTATATGTGTAGAAATTGGATCATTAGTAGTCCCAAAGCTATTGAAACAATGGTCGTGATAAAGCCCGGAATTTGGAAGCTATGATTGATAACATACTTGCCAACGTGGGTAGAGCCAGTACGGTCGAAACCGATGGCTGCAACTTCGGTAGGGTAGTTTGGTAGGAAGAAATAACCATTTACTGCAGGGAAAATGGCTACGAGTAGTAGGGGATTGATACCTAGCGCAATACCAACGGGGTAAAGCGTGGTAACGGTAGCTCCTTGTGAGAAGAGCATTATGCTCATTACAAAGAGTGCTAGAGCAAAAAGAATAGGGGCTGATGCTACCATACCTGATAAGCCATTGTTGATGAGTTCTTGATTTCCTAGGTAGAAAGTGCTACCCATCCAAGCAATACCAAAAATGGCTATAACAGCATTCAGACCTGCTTTAAAAATGTTTCCATTCACGGCTTTAGCTACATCTGCCTTGCCAGCGAAGAGGATCAAAGCAGCATCCGACATCATAACCATTTCGATGGTCTGACTCATTGTAACGCCTTCAGGGCGCAAGCTTGGTGCGAAACCAAATAAAACTACTATTGCTACACCAAGAAGGAAAGCAAAGACAGAGTATTTTGCACGTGGATTAGGATCGGTTTCTGCTATTTCTAGTGCTTTTTTGTCTTCTTCAGGATTGATAATTCCTACAGCTATGCGTCGTTTATATTCAGGGTCTGCTTCAAGATTTTTACCGATATGGTTCTGAACGAAAGCGGCAACTAAGATAGAAATAAAAGCTGTAGGTACACAAACGAGCATCACTGTGCCTAGCTCTACACCTTTAGCACCTAGTAGGTTTTGGCTGATTAGTGCACCTGTAGCAGCACTAACAGGGCTACAAGTGATACCCAATGAAGCTGCAATAACGCTCAAACTTAATGGACGTTCAGGGCGAATCTTTTTGGCTTGAGCTATTTCAGAGATAATGGGAAGTAGCGAATATGATGTGTGTGCAGTGCCTGCAACTACGCAAAAGAGCCAGCATGTGATGGGACCAAAGTAGGTAATGTTCTCTGGGTGCTTCTTTAAGAATTTGGCTGCCACACCTACTAAATAATCTAAACCACCCGAAGCTTGCAGTGCTGAAGCTGCAGTAATTACTGCAACGATAATCATCATTACATCAATAGGTGGGTCACCAGGTTTTAAACCAAATCCATAAACTAGAATGAATACGCCTATCATTCCATAAATTCCAAGTCCTAAGCCTCCTATTCGTGCGCCAATAAAAATCATAGCAAGCACGATGAGTAGCTCTATAAGTAATAAAGTCATATATGTTGTATTATTTAATAATGCACCTTATTAGAGTATTGATAGTGCAAATGTACCCAAATAATCATCACCGCACACGTTTTTTGCATATCTTTTTATCGAGCATTAACATTGTTTTGCTATTTAGGAGGGTTTGTTTTAATAAAAAAATATGCAAAAATCGACTATTTTGCTTTCATAAAGAAATGTATATTTGTGGTTTGGTAGCTTTTTTATTATTTTTATTGACAATATGATAGTAATGTGTGGAACGATAAAGGAGAATGCTTTCTTTTTGTTTGAAAATACTAGCTTTCGTTTTGAAAGTGAAAGCCCTCGTTCAAAAGTTAGTGTTTTTCCTCTATTTTTGTTCGCATCAAGTATTGGATCAATCGGTATTCAAATAGTTTTTTTGAGTATAGATATATGTTGAAAAAATAAATTATTCCTAAAAGGTAGATTTAAGTTCAGAAATAATAAGTAATTTTGCGGTATGTCAAGTAAGAAACTATTGTGTATATTAATGTGTGTGATGATGTTTTCTTCATCTGCTCTAGCACAAAATCATATTAATCCAGAGGATAGGGTAGTGGATATGGACTCTCCTACCTTTGTCCCTATGGTGCATATAGGTAAGGTAAAGTTGGGAGGGGATAGCATACAATACGTAAGAACAAGCAATGTTTATGTATTTCCGCCTATAGAATTTAAGGATGATAAACAAAGGATGGCATACAATCGTTTGGTGTATAATATCAAGAAGACCTTGCCTATAGCCAAAGAGTGTAATCAGATGATCCTCGAAACGGGTGCTTATTTAGAGACTATTCCAAATAAAAAGGAACGTGAAGCTCATATAAAAAGGGTGGAAAAAGAGATTTGGGAGACCTATAAACCTCGTATGAAGAAACTTACTTTTACGCAAGGAAAGCTATTGATTAAGTTGATAGATCGTGAGTGTCATTCCACTTCTTACGATCTTGTGAAAGCTTTTCTTGGTCCTGTTCGTGCTGGTTTTTATCAAATTTTTGCTTGGAGCTTTGGTAGTAGTTTGAAGAAACGTTATGATCCTAAAGGGGCAGATCGTTTGGTTGAACGCATAGTTTTGCAGGTAGAGGCGGGGCAACTATAGGCTTTTGAATATGCTTTATAATGCTTTTACCACTTTTGCCATACGTCGTAAACCTTCAAGCATTGTGGCACGTGGGGTGGCTATGTTGATGCGAAGATAGCCTTCACCAAAGTCTTTACTATATAAGGTACCACTATTGATAAATACATGCCCTTCGGCTAAGAGCCTTTTTGCAAGTATTTTTGATTTAATACCTAAACGCTTAATATCTACCCATACAAGATAAGTTCCTTCTAGCTTCAATACTTCTAGTTGAGGCATTTCTGTTTTGAAGAAGTCTTTTAGGGCAAGATAGTTGTTATTAAGGTAGATATTCAGTTCATCAAGCCAATCCTCACTCTCGTTATAAGCTGCTTCTAAGGCTATAGGTCCAAATGGGTTGACATCGCAAATCTCGAAGATATTCACAACACGGTTTACTCTTCTTCGCCATGTTGGGTTCTTACAGATAATGTTAGCAATCTGAAGTCCAGCAATATTGAAATTCTTTGTAGGCGAGTTGAGCGTAATACTATTGTTTTGGCAAGCTTCATTAACGGCAGCAAATGGTGTGAAAGTATAGTCGGGCATAATGAGTTCACAATGTATCTCATCGCTAATGACTATGACATTATGGCGCAAACAAATATCATTGATCTTGGCTAGTTCATCTTTTGTCCACACACGCCCACTAGGATTATGAGGGTTGCATAGTAAGAAGAGTGTTGTTTTCTCATCAGAACACTTTGCTTCAAAGTCACCCCAGTCCATTACATAACTATCACCTTCTCGCTTTAGCGGAGCTTCTACAACTTCACATCCTTGGTTTTTGATGCTAGAGAAGAAACAATTGTAAGCAGGACTCTGTATCAACACCTTTTCTCCAGGCATTGCTAATGCATGGATTACAGCACTAATAGCAGGCACAACACCAGTGGTATAGATAATCCAATCGTTTTCTATCTGCCATTGATGCCGACGGCTAAACCAGCTTATGATAGCTTCGTAATAGCTATTGGTAACAATGGTATAGCCAAAAACTCCGTGCTTTACGCGCTCTTCTAGTGCTTTTTGTATTGCAGGAGCCGCAAGGAAATCCATATCAGCTACCCACATTGGAATAATATCATTGCCATCGGTCTCGTCCCATTTCACTGAATTTGTGCCACGGCGTGTAATTTGTTGGTCGAAGTTATACATTTTCTTGTGCATTAAGGGTTATATGCTGAAAAGCAAAAGTAATTAAAGAGGTAATAGCCAAGTGCTTAAAGCCTTCAAGTATTTATCGAAGTGTGATCATTGCTTGCTTTCCTTTGGCAAACTCATCATAGGTTACTTTACCTACATTGTGAGCAGCAATGCGTCCTGAAATAGGGTTCTTTATTTCGGTAATAGCCCCAACAATATCGGCATTGATGTTTTTAGAATCTTCAAAACAACGATCGCATGCAGCATCAAAGGTGCAATCGTCGAGGATAATGCCGTCCATATAGCAGAGTGGTTGTTCTCCACTGATATGACAACGTACTAGTTTCACATTCTTACTATGCCAGCCAAGGTATTCTCCATTGAGTTCAGAGTCGTAGATAACAACATTATCACACTCCCAAAACGCATCTTTAGTGTCGATTTTAGCATTGTGAACTTCTACATTATCACAATATTGGAATACATATTTAGCATCAGAAACCAAGCCATCTACATAGATATTTTTTGAAAACATAAAGGGATAAGTACCCTCATGTAAAACTACGTTCTTTAGTTTTAAGCCGTCTACCTTCCAAAATGTTTCATCAGCATCGTTGATTTTTACATTCTCTAGTTCAAGGTTCTTCATTTCGCGGAAGAACTTTGGACCATCAATAACGCAATCTTTCATCATCATGTCGTTAGAATACCAAATAGCAGACCGTGATCCTTCTGCAAAATAGCAGTTTGTGATAAGGCTCTTATCTACATGCCACCAAGGATATTTACCATAAAACTTAGAGTTGTCGCACGCTAAGTTCTCGCAACACTTGATGCCCGACTCTCCATCAATAATCTCTATATTCTCAAGGCGTGTATCCTTAATCCCAAAGAGAGGACGCTCGCCTCCTAGCTTTTTATCTTTTATCAGTTTCATCGTTAGTTCTTTATTTCTTCCTTTTATTCGTAGGAGATATTATCTATTGAAAAATTACAAATACAATGCCAAAGTCTTTTTCGATATACTTTGTCTTTTGTGTTGCAAAGGTATAATTATCTAAGGAAGATTTATTGTAAATTCTACAAAAACTTCTTTTTTTTATTGTTTTAGTAGAAAGTAATGACATAATACACCCTTACTCCAAACTTTATCCTTAATTTTGTAGACTAAAAATAATAGCGTAATGACATCTATAAAAAACAAAGGTATTATCAAGCGAAATCCTATCTTCCTTATTGTGGATAGGTTTTTAAAAGTTTATATTATCATAGGATTCCTTCTTCGAGTAATATTAATGCTAACAGCCCCAGCCGATGCTTCTTTTTCATTTGTGGAAGTGTTACGCTGTATCGGATTAGGTATACTTTCCGATATTGGTACAGGCTTCCTTCTTTCTATTCCTCTTTTTATGCTTTATCCTACGCTTAATGAGGTGAAATATAATAAGGTAATAGGCATTTGTCTTGAGGTGTTGCTTGCCATAAGTCTTGCTTATAGCTTTTGGGGAAAGAGTATCTTTTATGAATATGGTGGAGGAGCTCCAAGGGTGGCACAAATACTTTTGGGGTGGAAGTTTTTTAGCTTTACAATGCGTTTCCTGATCCCTAAACTTCGCATACCTTGGCGTCGTTGTTCGCTTTATTTTGCATGGGCTCTGTATATAGGCTTGTTGCTTTTTGTATCCATTGGCGAGTATCTTTTCTGGGATGAGTTTGGTGTACGATACAATTTTATAGCTGTAGATTACCTTGTCTATACCCACGAGGTAATAGGTAATATTATGGAGTCATACGCTATTACCCCTATGATCATAGCTATTGTGGTACTTACCGTTGGTATTATCTGGATACAATCGCGTAAACGTCGTTTCAAGTTAGAGAAGCTTTATGATCTTAAATACTTTGGTATTCACACTATGATCTTTGTCGTTTCAGCCTTGATAGGATGGGGTATATTGTCATTAGTCGATCCTATTACCGCAAAAAATCAGTATGTTGATCAAGTGGAACGTAATGGAGCCAACTGTTTTGTACGTGCTTTTATAAATAATACGCTAGCGTATAATAAGTTTTATGCTATGCTTTCTGAAACGGAAGTAAAGCATAACTATTATAAGTTAGCAGGCTTGAATGCTCAAGGCGAAAAGACCTTAGCAAGTGGTAGTAATCCGCAAAAGAAGAATATTGTGCTTATTACGGTAGAAAGTCTTAGTGCAGAGTTCTTTGCTCGTTATGGAAACACGCAAGGCATCACTCCAAACCTTGATAAATTGATGAAGGAAGGAATGGTTTTCGATAGCTTATTTGCGAATGGGAACCGTACTGTACGTGGATTGGAAGCCCTTTCTTTATGTATTCCACCAAGTGCTGGAGAAAGTATTATCAAGCAGAAACAAAACCGAATGGGCAATCTTTCTGTGGGAGCGCAGTTGAAGAAGCAAGGTTATACCGTGCAGTACCTCTATGGAGGTGATAGCTATTTTGATAATATGGGCGATTTCTTCTCGCATAATGGTTATGAAGTCATCGACCGTAATAGTATTGATCCTTCAAAGATTACTTTTGCAAACATCTGGGGAGTATGCGATGGTGATATGTTCGCAAAGAGCCTTGAAGTATTCGATAAAAATGCAGCTAAGGGCAAACCTTTCTTTGCTCAGATTATGACCACGAGCAACCACCGCCCTTATACTTACCCAGAGGGCAAGATAAAGTTTGATAGCGACCCACATTGTCGTGAGGCCGCAGTGAAATATACCGACTATGCTATTGGTAAATTCATTGCTGATGCAACAAAGAAGGCATGGTTTAAGAATACCATCTTTGTTGTTATTGCCGACCACTGTGCTTCTAGTGCTGGTAGTACCTCCTTACCTATAGATAAGTATCACATTCCTTGTGTGGTTTATGCTCCTAGCTTTGTACAACCTAAAGTGGTATCAACGCTCTGTTCCCAGATAGATATTATGCCTACCATTCTTTCAATGTTACAACTTCCAATAAAGGTACAGTTTGCGGGTCAGAATATTTTCTCACCTTCTTATAAGCCACGTGCTTTTATGGCTACTTATCAAGATCTTGGCTATTTAGAGAATAATACACTTACGGTATTATCTCCAGTAAGCAAGATACAGCAGTATGCTGTGAAGTATCATAAAGGAGCTGAGGCAGAGGAAATTCTCTTGCCACGACAAAACCCAGCACTCGTTAAGAAAGCACAAACCTATTATCAGTTTGTAAATCTCTATCTGAAGCGACATTAAAGAAGTATGCTGAAAGTCTTTCAAATACGCAATATAAACGTTTAACTTATGGAGCCTATTATTTGCTTTCTTGATCATTATGATAAAATGTCCATGCTCTGTCTCAACTTTGATGGTGGAGTAGTGATGGATACTATTTGGGCAATCTTTTCTTTACCCAAAATATGGCTCCTTATAGCGTTAATGTTTATCTTTGGTTTGATACGCCATCGTGTGCCAGTGCTAGCGATACTAATTGTTACAGTTTTTTTAGCAGCAGCAATCGGTTTGTCCGACTTTATCGCCTCTGGCATTATTAAGCCCTATTGTGAGCGTTTGCGCCCGTCCCATTGTGTTGCCATTTGCGGAATGTTACATTATGTTGATGGCTATCGTGGAGGTCAATTGGGCTTTGTCTCAAGTCATGCAGCCACCTCTTTTAGCGCGTTTACTTTTGTGAGCTTATTATATCGTCGTAAGAAAGTTACTTATCCACTACTTCTTTTCACCATTTTTATCTGCTATTCTCGCATTTATCTTGGAGTTCATTATCCTGGTGATATTCTTGGGGGTGTACTAGTAGGCGCAACTGTGGGTACCACTTCCTACTATGGGCTAGTGTTTACACATCGCAGAATAAATAGCTTACCTAGTTATTCCCTTGTAGCACAAACGAGTAATTACCTCTTTTACTCGCTTTTAGTAACCTTCTCTTTCCCTATTTTGATGGGAATAACTCATTTCTAATTTAAACAGTATTCGTTATCATATAACGAAAAGGTGTAATTCACATAGAGCGAATTACACCTTTTTATTTTCCTCAAAGCCGCATCTCTTCTTCCTCTATACGGATAGAGATGCGAGCAAAAACCTTATCTTACAAGTTTGGGTTCATTTCTTTCCACTGGTCAACAGCAGGAACGATACCTAACTCTATGATTTCTTCGCGCATCTTGCACAAATGCTCGTAAGAAGCTTCAAGAGCAGCTAGCTCCTCAGGAGTACCTGTAGGCTCTGCAAAGTGAACACCAGTCTTGTCGATAGTTGTAGGCATAGCCATCATAACATTCTTGAACTTCTCGTTGTTAACATAGCAACCAGCAGGCAATGTGAACTTATCGCCACCCATAGCAGCTTGGATCATCTTAACAGCGCAGTAAGCTGGGCTCTGGAACGAGCTACGACCACGAAGCTTAATGATATTAGAGCCACCCTGTGTAGTGCGGAGCTTAATAGCAGCCCACTTCTCTTCAGAAAGACCCATTTCAGACAATGGCTTGCCATCAATGCTAACCTTAGAAGCAAAAACAGCCATCTGCTCACCGTGACCGCCGTATGTGTGAGCACCAACAACCTTATCTTGCTGAACACCAAACTCGTCTGCTAGAGCCTGCTGAAGACGTGTAGAGTCAAGTGCTGCAAGTGATGTCAACTGGTTTGGCTTCAAACCTGAGTGAATCAATGTTGTAAGCGCAGTAACATCAGCAGGATTGAAGATAACAACAACGTGTTCAACGTTAGGGCAATACTTCTTGATGTTATCACCGAAATCGGCTGCGATTTGGCAGTTACCCTTCAAAAGATCTTCACGTGTCATACCATCTTTACGTGGAGCACCACCTGAAGAAATGATATACTTAGCATCTGTGAAAGCCTTTTCAGGATCTGTTGTGTAGCATAGGTTAGCACCTTCAAAGGCACATTGACATATTTCATCGTAAACACCATGTACACCTGGCTCGTAAATGTCGTAAAGACATACATTAGGAGTTAGACCTAGAGTGAGTACACTCTGAACCATGTTTGAGCCGATCATACCACCAGCACCTACGATAACAAGTTTGTCGTTAGTTAAATAATTCATACGTCGTTTATATTATAAGTTTGTATTTATTATCTTGGATAACTTTCCCACAAAAGTAATAAAAAAAAAGAAGAAGCACAAAAGATATAGGCTTTTACTATGTGTTATTTTATGTAAAACATACAAGGTTGATAAGTGGGGTTTGCAATTTCATAAGGAAACGTTTTATTTCTGTTTTGATAGAATAAGCTACATCTTTTTAAAATAACCCATTGGCGAAATTAAGCCAGTGTATACTTGACTCTTTCAATGGGTTTATTATTAATGTGATTTAAATATTGCATTGCGGTAAAGGCACTGATTTTACCGATAATGTTACAAATAAATTCTTGTATGTACAACTTTTCTTTCATATAAATTTATCTATTATTTTAATTCCGCCAACGGGCTTAGCAAGTATTATCTTAAACTTATCACAATATTATATTGTTTAATTAGGCATAGTCCGAATTTTAATTATAGTCTCAGTAGTATGCCGAACGACTTTGCCAACTAGAAAATATCTTTTTAATATGGGTGTGTTGCAATGTTAATGTAATTTTTGTATCTTTGTGAACAAAACATGGCATTTATTTATAGAGAAAGAATTAACAATTGTTGAAGGTATATAAGGGTTAAAAAAAATATACCCAATAAACGCTTAGGTATGTCAGAAAAGAATAAGTATGGTCAATATTTTACTATAGATGAGATAGCTTCTTTTATGGTAAATTTGATAGGTAAGGACAAAGGTGCTAAGGTTTTAGAACCGTCTTGTGGGGAAGGCGTGTTTTTGAAATATCTTCAAAGATATGGATTTTGCAGTTTATCTGCTTATGAAATCGATAAAAGTCTTATAAGTGAATATGATTTTATTAAATATGAAAGTTTCGTATCTTCTCCATTAGATGAAAAGTTCGATGTGGTGATAGGAAATCCTCCGTATATTAGATGGAAAAATTTGGAGCAAGAGTTAAAGAATGAATTGACAGCTAATCCTTTATGGAATAAATACTTTAATAATCTTTGTGATTATTTGTTTCTGTTTATTCTTAAAAGCATAGAGCAACTAAACGATAATGGTGAATTAATTTTTATTTGTACTGAATATTGGATGAGTACTACTCATTCAGATACTTTGCGGAACTATATGTGTCAGCATGGTTACATTTGTGAAATTTATCATTTCAAGGAAGCTCCTCTTTTTGATAAGGTAACAGCTTCATTTGTTATTTTTAAATATATAAAATCCAATAGTCTGAAAAAAACAATAGACTTTTACACATATAACAAAATAGGGAAACCTAAAGAGGATGAACTCTTATCAAAAAAGTGTTTTAACAAGCAGATTATTCCTCAATTCCGTCAATATGAAAGATGGTTGCTGGCAACAGAAGAAACACAGAGTAGGCTTAAATCGTTTGAGGAGGTTTGTACAAGGCCTTCAAAGTCTTTTTTTGATAAAGAACTTTATCGGATAGGTGATATTTGCGATATAGGTAATGGTATGGTTTCAGGCGCAGATAAAGCATTTCTTGTTTCAAATATTGATGATCTTAATGAGAAAGAAAGAAGGCATCTTATAAGAGTATATAAAGCTAAGGATATAGAGGCTTATAGCGCAAAAAAGGAATCTTATTACTTGTTTATGCAAGATGAAAAAATAAATAAGGAATTGCTTAGGATAGAATATCCACATTTTTATACACAGTTAGAAAGGCATATTGATAAATTATATTCAAGATATAATTATCATCGGGATATTCCTTTTTGGGAATTTGTTTTTTTGCGAAATCAAAAGTTGTTTGAAAGGAAACAAGATAAGATATTTGTTCCATGTAAAGAAAGAATATCGAAAAAAAAGCATTTCCGTTTCTGTTTTGCCCCTGAAGGTGTATATCCGCTGCAAGATGTTACGGCTCTTGTTCCTAAAGAATGTTGCAAAGAGTCTTTGTATTATCTTCTTGCGTATTTAAATTCCAATATTATTTTTGATTGGCTTAATCTAAATGGTATTGTGAAAGGTGCCATTATTGAATTTTCGGAAGCACCTATTGCCAGTATTCCATATAGACCTATTAGGTGGGAGAATAAGGAGGAAGTGGATTTGCATCATAAAATTACAGAAGAGGTGAAAGCATATCTTCAGGATTTAGATGCTAATCATTTAAAGAATGTTAGATTTAATATAAACAAACTATTATTGCGATGATAAATTATTCAGCACTCATAAGGCAGCTTAAAGGGAAAAGAGTTCCTCGTCCTAATCGGATAGAGAACGGCACGTTGTCTGGGCATGCAGCAGGGGAACCTTTTGAAAAAGAGACATATCGTATTCTTAAAAAGACTTATCTATGCGAGATTTTTAAGCAGCATGAATTTTTAAACGATTTATTTCTTCGAAATACTCGATCTATCACCATTGAGCAAAAGCATAAACTTTTTGATTCTCCTACAGCTTTCTTTCTGTTAAGCAGAAGTGATGCTGCAACAAAAAAATGGTCAGAAAATAATCTGTTTGAAGAAAAACAAAATGATACTGCTGATATTCTTTACATTAAAGATGGTTTTTATAATATTATAGATGTTAAGACGCGTAATGTTAATAAAAATGCTCAACCCCCCAATATTATATCTGCGTTCAAATTAGCACAAATGTGTGCTTATATGATAGATAATGATGATTATTTGACTGTCAATATAGATTATATTCAAATTGATTGGTGTGAGCAAAGTAAGCATGATTATCTTGAATGTGTAAATGCTTATCATGCAAACTTATTTAAGGTTGATCCAAACTCGTTATATATAAATTGGGCTGCTGCTATGCAGATCCAATTTCATGTTAATGAAGTAGATCAAACTTTTATAGGAACAAAAAAGGAATGGTGCTATCTATACATAAAGCATTTTGTAGCAAGTGCTAATATGCGGATAAGTAATATGAGAGAAAAGTTTATTAAGCCTTTTATAAAGTATATTCAATAACAATTTGTAAGTCATATCAAAGCGAAGATTACTTTGAAGTTGGAAAGATTTAGTTTTTGAAGATGCTCATTTACTTCTTAAATAAAAAAGTCCTAAAACTTTGCTAGTTAGGAAAATTAGCTGTAATTTTGCAGCCACTAATGGCATATAGTGTGCCTAAAGTATTGTTTAACAAATAAATAATTAAAACAAAAGAACATGATTATTGTACCAGTAAA
The DNA here is from genome assembly GCF_000262545.1 of Prevotella bivia DSM 20514. Classification (GTDB taxonomy): domain Bacteria; phylum Bacteroidota; class Bacteroidia; order Bacteroidales; family Bacteroidaceae; genus Prevotella; species Prevotella bivia. Next base: position 1,079,264 of record NZ_JH660660.1, read on the forward strand.
AGATGGCGAGAACATCGAAAGAGCGCTAAAGAAGTTTAAGAGAAAGTTTGAAAAAACAGGTGTTGTAAAGGAGTTACGCTCTCGTCAGCAGTTTGACAAACCTTCTGTTAAGAAGCGCTTGAAGATGGAACGTGCCGTTTACGTGCAGCGTCTTCGCGATGCAGAGGAATAAAAAAACTCTGTTAATTTTTTGGTGATTTCATATAATCTCCGTAAATTAGTTGCCAATAAATGGTAATGATGACACGCGAATGGTAGATAGGTTCTTAGATTATTTACGGCTAGAAAAGGGATATTCCTTAAAAACGATAGATAATTATCGTGATGATTTAAAAGGATTTGAACGATTTTATAAGAACTTTGATGAAACACTTTCTTGGGAAAGTATAGATTCGGATATTGTTCGCAATTGGGTAGAATTTATGATGGACAATAAAGCCGCCGCAGCTTCTGTAAACAGAAGATTGAGTGCGCTGAGAAGTTTATATCGTTATTCACTCAAGCATGGTTTTGTTGAGAAAGATCCCGTATATGGAATTCAGGGTCCGAAAAAACCAAAGTCCCTACCACAATTTGTTAAGGAGTCTGAGTTGGATCAGCTCTTGCAAGATGAGATGTGGGCAGATACGTATCAAGATCTTTTAGCACGTACGTTGATCGTTGTGTTATATGAAACTGGGATGCGATTGGGGGAGATAGTAGGACTTAATCTCAATAGTGTGGATTTTCATACTAGTAGCGTAAAAGTTACAGGCAAACGAAACAAGCAGCGTGTAATTCCTTTTGGTGAGGAGCTAGAGAGTAGTTTGAAGGCTTATCTTGGTAAGAGAAAAGCAATAGCAGGCGAAGAGGCTTTCTTTACTACAGAAAAGGGAGAAAGGGTAAATGATTATCAGGTGAGAGATCTCGTTAAGAAAAATCTTTCGAAAGTGTCGACCTTGAAGAAACGTACCCCTCACGTTTTACGTCATAGTTTTGCCACAGCAATGTTAAATCATAATGCTGGATTGGAAAGTGTTCGAAAGTTGTTAGGACATGAGTCGCTCTCTACAACAGAGATTTATACTCATACCACCTTTGAACAATTAAAACGAATTTATAAGAATGCCCATCCTAGGGCTTAACCCTTAAAAATGGAGGTCACTATGGAGATTTTGATTAAGTCGATTCATTTCGATGCTACCGAAAAATTGCAAGCCTTTGTAAATAAAAAGGTTGAAAAGTTAGAAAAAACTTACGAAGATATTCAGAAAGTAGAGGTGCAATTAAAAGTCGAGAAACCAGCTACAGCATTAAATAAGACAGCAAGTATAACAGTAGATGTTCCAGGAACAGCACTGTTTGTTGAAAAAACGAGCGATACATTTGAAGAAAGTGTAGATGCGTGCTTAGATGCGGTAAAGGTACAACTCGCAAAATATAAAGAAAAACAGCGTAATCGTTAATTTTTATCCTAAAAATTTTGAGGATTAAAAAATAAGCGTTATCTTTGCAGCCGTTTTACGACAAGTAGGACTGTAAGCCGTATGACGGCTGCAATCAAGCCTCTTTAGCTCAGTTGGCCAGAGCACGTGATTTGTAATCTCGGGGTCGTTGGTTCGAATCCGACAAGAGGCTCTCCTGAAAAGGAAAACAAAAAGAGTAAGGGTAGTTTCCAGAGTGGCCAAATGGGGCAGACTGTAAATCTGCTGCTTCTAGCTTCGGTGGTTCGAATCCATCACTACCCACTCTCAATGCGGAAATAGCTCAGTTGATAGAGCACTAGCCTTCCAAGCTGGGGGTCGCGGGTTTGAGCCCCGTTTTCCGCTCTTATTGCTGTAATAGCTCAGTGGTAGAGCACTTCCTTGGTAAGGAAGAGGTCCTGAGTTCAACTCTCAGTTACAGCTCTACATTATACTAAATAGTGTAGGCTTAAATTTTGATTATTAATTTAATATTAAATAAAAAATAAGCTATGGCTAAAGAAGAATTCGTACGTACCAAACCGCACGTAAATATTGGTACTATTGGTCACGTAGACCACGGTAAGACAACTCTTACTGCTGCTATCTCTAAGACTCTTCATGAAAAGGGTTTCGGTTCTGGTGATATCAAGTCTTTCGATCAGATCGACAACGCACCTGAGGAGAAAGAGCGTGGTATTACTATTAACTCAGCTCACATTGAGTACGAAACAGCAAACCGTCACTACGCTCACGTTGACTGTCCTGGTCACGCAGACTACGTAAAGAACATGGTTACTGGTGCTGCTCAGATGGACGGTTCTATCCTTGTTGTAGCTGCTACTGATGGTCCTATGCCACAGACTCGTGAACACGTGTTGTTGGCTCGTCAGGTAAACGTACCTCGCTTGGTTGTTTTCTTGAATAAGTGCGACATGGTTGACGATGAAGAAATGCTTGACCTTGTTGAAATGGAGGTTCGTGAGATCCTTGAGCAATATGGTTATGAAGAGGATACTCCAATCATTCGTGGTTCTGCACTTGGTGCTTTGAACGGTGTTGAAAAGTGGGTAAACTCTGTAATGGAGTTGATGGATACTGTTGATACATGGATCCAGCAGCCAGAGCGTGAGGTTGATAAACCTTTCTTGATGCCTGTTGAGGATGTATTCTCTATCACTGGTCGTGGTACAGTTGCTACTGGTCGTATCGAGACAGGTAAGTGTAAAGTAGGTGACGAAGTACAGTTGCTAGGTCTTGGTGAAGACAAGAAGTCAGTTATCACTGGTGTTGAAATGTTCCGTAAGAACTTGAGCGAAGGTGAAGCTGGTGATAACGTTGGTCTTTTGCTTCGTGGTATTGATAAGGCAGAAGTTAAGCGTGGTATGGTAGTTGTACACCCAGGTGCTATTACTCCTCACGATCATTTCAAGGCTTCTATCTACGTGTTGAAGAAGGAAGAGGGTGGTCGTCATACTCCATTCGGTAACAAGTATCGTCCACAGTTCTATCTACGTACAATGGACTGTACTGGTGAAATCAAGTTGCCAGAGGGTGTAGAAATGGTTATGCCTGGTGATAACGTTGAAATCGAGGTTGAATTGATTTACAAGGTTGCTTTGAACGAAGGTCTTCGTTTCGCTATCCGTGAGGGTGGTCGTACTGTAGGTTCTGGTCAGATTACTTCTATTCTAGAAGATGTAAAGTAATTTAGAAATATCTAAACTTACAATAATACAAGTTCCCGACTCTTCGGGGTGGGGAACTTATTTACGGGCTTAGCTCAGCTGGTAGAGCGACGGTCTCCAAAACCGTAGGTCGTGGGTTCGATCCCTGCAGCCCGTGCTAAAAGATATAATTTATGTTTAATAAGTTAGTTAAATATTGCAAGGCTTGTTATGAAGAACTTGCGCATAAAACTACTTGGCCATCTCGTGCCGAACTAACACATCGTGCAATGGTTGTTTTAACTGCTTCCCTTGTCATTGCCGTTGTAGTGTTCATTATGGATTTCGTATTCCAGCATGTGATGAATTTTGTATATCCAAGTTAATATATTAGGGAAAATGGCTGATACAGAAAAGAAATGGTATGTACTTCGTGCTATAAGTGGTAAGGAGGCAAAGGTAAAAGAATATATCGATGCTCAATTACGATTGAATACGAAGTTGGCTGAGCGTGTTTTTGAGGTGTTACTACCTATGGAAAAACATGCCTCTTTGCGTAATGGTAAGCGCGTAATTAAAGAGAAGTTGAGTCTTCCTGGTTATGTGCTTGTTCAAGCCAATATGACCCCTGATATTGCTTCAACGCTCCGATTTATGCCTAATGTTTTAGGATTTTTAGGTGGTACTTCAGAGCCTTCTCCAATACGCCAAGCTGACATTAATCGTTTGCTGGGTAATGTAGAAGAAACAGAGGTTAACGGTATGCAAGATGTGCCATATAGTGTGGGTGAGTCGGTTAAGGTTATTGAAGGACCTTTTGCTGGTTTTCACGGTGTTATCGAAGAGATAAATACCGAGAAGCACAAGTTAAAGGTTATGGTAATGATTTTCGGTAGACAAAATCCACTCGAATTGAGTTTTATGCAAGTTTCAAAAGAAGAATAAGTGTTGTTACGAATACGATTCTGTCTTTTATAGTATAATTTTTAATATTAACAAAGGAAATGGCTAAAGAAGTTGCTGGTTTAATCAAACTACAGATTAAAGGCGGTGCTGCAAATCCTTCACCCCCAGTTGGTCCTGCTCTTGGTTCTAAGGGTATTAACATTATGGGCTTCTGTAAGGAATTTAATGCCCGTACCCAGGACAAGGCTGGTAAAGTACTTCCAGTAGTAATTACTTATTACAACGATAAGTCTTTCAGCTTTATCATCAAGACTCCTCCTGCTGCTGTTCAGCTTATGGACGCTGCAAAGATCAAGAGTGGTTCTGGTGAGCCTAATCGAAAGAAAGTAGCTACTGTTACTTGGGATCAGATTAAGGCTATCGCTGAAGATAAGATGCCTGATTTAAACTGCTTCACTGTTGAAAGTGCAATGCGTTTGATCGCTGGTACAGCTCGTAGTATGGGTATTACAGTAAAAGGGGATTTCCCTGGTGAATAATTTTAAACTTCAGAAGTAAAAATGAGTAAACTGACAAAAAATCAGAAATCAGTAGCTGAGAAGGTTGAAACAGGGAAAGCATACACATTGGCAGAGGCATCTCAGCTAGTAAAAGATATTACTACTACTAAGTTTGATGCTTCAGTTGATATCGATGTACGTCTCGGTGTCGATCCTCGTAAAGCTAACCAAATGGTTCGTGGCGTAGTGTCACTTCCAAATGGTACAGGTAAGGTTACCCGTGTTCTCTGTCTATGTACACCTGATCAGGAAGCTGCTGCTAAAGAAGCTGGTGCTGATTATGTAGGTCTTGACGAATATGTTGAGAAGATCAAAGGCGGTTGGACTGATATAGATGTTATTATTACTATGCCATCTTGTATGGGTAAGTTAGGTCCTTTGGGTCGTATTCTCGGTCCTCGTGGTCTTATGCCTAACCCAAAGAGTGGTACCGTAACAATGGACGTTGCTAAGGCAGTAAAGGATGTTAAGCAAGGTAAGATTGATTTCAAGGTTGATAAGGCTGGTATTATCCACACATCAATCGGTAAGGTAAGTATGCCTGCTGAACACATCTTAGGTAACGCAAAGGAATTTATTTCTACAGTTATCAAGTTGAAGCCTGCTGCTGCTAAAGGTACATATATCAAGAGTATCTTTATTTCTAGCACAATGAGTAAGGGTATAAAGATTGATCCTAAATCAGCTGAATAACTCTAAAAGTTTGGTAAGATGAAAAAAGAAGTAAAAGATACTATTATCACTGAACTCGGTGAGACAATTAAGAGCTATCCACATTTCTATCTAGTTGATGTAACTGGGTTGAATGCAGAGGCTACAAGCTCTCTCCGTCGTAAATGCTTCAAGAGCGAAATAAAGATGGTTGTTGTTAAGAATACCCTTCTTCATAAGGCTTTCGAGGCTTCAGATGTAGATTTTGAACCATTATATAGTTCACTAGTTGGTAACACTGCTGTTATGTTTTCAAACACAGCAAATGTTCCTGCTAAGCTATTGAAAGAGTATTCTAAAGAAAGTATTCCTGCTTTGAAGGCAGCATACGCTGAAGAATCTATTTTCATAGGTGCAGATAAGCTAGCTGAACTTGCGGCTCTCAAGAGTAAGAATGAGCTTATTGCAGATGTTGTTGCTTTGCTACAGTCTCCTGCAAAGAACGTGATTTCTTCCCTTCAATCTGGTGCGAACACTATTCATGGTGTGCTTAAGACTTTAGGCGAACGCGCTGAATAAAATCTAATAAAGTCAAAGATATATTTATTTTTAGAACAAAATTAAAAAGTTAGAATAAAATGGCAGATATTAAAGCTATTGCAGAAGAATTAGTAAATCTTACTGTTAAGGAAGTAAACGAGTTGGCAACTGTCCTAAAGGACGAGTATGGTATCGAACCTGCAGCTGCAGCTGTTGCTGTTGCTGGTCCTGCTGCTGCTGGCGCAGCTGCTGGTGCAGAAGAAAAAACATCTTTCGATGTAGTTCTTGCTGACGCTGGTGCAAACAAGCTAAAGGTTGTTAAGGCTGTTAAGGAAGCTTGTGGTCTTGGTTTGAAGGAAGCTAAGGATCTAGTTGACGGTGCACCTTCTACATTGAAGGAAGGTATGTCTAAGGATGAAGCTGAAAACTTGAAGAAGGCTATCGAAGCAGAAGGTGCTAAGGTAGAGTTGAAGTAAGCTTCAATTAACTCGTAAAATTACAAGGTTAGGATTTACCAAGTAGGTGAGTCCTAACCTTTTTATGTCTTTAAGACTTTTTATTGGGTGTTTTTCCTTTCTTAATAAGGTTGTATTCATTCGATTATTATCATTTAATTTATGGCATTAGAAAATAAACCCAGAGTAAATTTCGCAAGCGTTAAGAATCCGTATCCATATCCGGATTTTCTTGATGTACAGCTGAAATCTTTCAGTGATTTCTTACAGCTTGATACACCGCCTGAAGAACGCAAGAACGACGGTTTATATAAGGTATTCACAGAGAATTTCCCTATAACCGACACTCGTAATAACTTTGTTCTTGAGTTCTTGGATTATTTCGTTGACCCACCTCGTTACTCTATTGATGAGTGTTTAGAGCGTGGATTAACATATAGTGTTCCTTTGAAGGCTAAGATGAAGTTGTATTGTACCGATCCTGATCACGAGGATTTCGCTACAGTAACAGATGATGTTTTTTTAGGAACAATTCCTTATATGACTAGCAATGGTACTTTTGTTATTAATGGTGCCGAGCGTGTTGTTGTTTCGCAGTTACATCGTTCTCCGGGAGTTTTCTTTGGTCAGGGTGTTCATGCTAACGGTTCTGTATTGTACAGTGCTCGTATTATTCCTTTCAAAGGTTCTTGGATAGAGTTTGCTACAGACATTAATAATGTTATGTATGCTTACATTGATCGTAAGAAAAAGTTGCCTGTAACAACGATGTTGCGTGCAATAGGCTTTGAAAGTGATAAGGATATTCTTCAAATCTTTGATCTTTGCGAAGAAGTAAAGGTGAATAAGAAGAATATGAAAGCTGCTATCGGCAGAAGAATTGCTGGTAACGTGATGAAGACTTGGACAGAGGACTTTGTTGATGAAGATACTGGTGAGGTGGTATCTATTGAGCGTAATGAGGTTGTAGTAGAGCGTGAAACTTTGGTTACAGATGAGAATGTTGATGTAATTTTGGAAAGTTCTGTTCCTACTATCTTATTGCATAAGGACGAGGATGCTGCTAATAAGTATTCTATTATCTTCAATACTTTAGCAAAGGATCCTAGCCACTCTGAAATAGAAGCTGTAAATTATATTTATCGTCAGCTTCGTAATGCCGATGCTGCTGATGATGCAAGTGCACGTGAAGTATTCCAGAATTTGTTCTTCTCTGATAAGAGATATGACTTAGGGGAAGTTGGGCGTTATCGTATCAACAAGAAGTTAGGTCTTGATACAGATTCTGAAGTTCGTGTTCTTACTAAGGAAGATATTATAGAGATTGTTAAGTATCTCATTAACTTGATAAACTCTAATGCTACCGTTGATGATATTGACCACTTGTCTAACCGTCGTGTTCGTACAGTAGGTGAGCAATTGGCTAATCAGTTCTCTATTGGTTTGGCACGTATGAGTCGTACTATTCGCGAACGTATGAATGTCCGTGATAGTGAAGTGTTCCGCCCAACTGATTTGATTAACGCTAAGACTATTTCTAGTGTTATCAATTCATTCTTTGGAACTAACCCTTTGAGCCAGTTTATGGATCAGACAAACCCATTGGCAGAGGTTACTCATAAGCGTCGTTTGTCTGCGCTTGGTCCTGGTGGTTTGTCGCGTGAGCGTGCAGGTTTTGAGGTGCGTGATGTTCACTATACTCACTATGGTCGTTTGTGTCCTATTGAGTCGCCTGAAGGTCCTAATATTGGTTTGATATCATCTCTATGTATGTATGCTAAGATCAATGATCTTGGTTTCATCATTACTCCTTATCGTCAGGTTCGTGACGCTAAGGTAGATATGGATAATAAAGATGTTGTGTTCCTAACAGCAGAGGAAGAAGAAGAGAAGATTATCGGACAGGGTAATGCTCCTTTGAATGCTGATGGTACCTTTATTCGTACTACCGTAAAGTGTCGTCAGGATGCTGACTACCCAGTAGTACCTCCTTCTAATGTTAAGTTGATGGATGTTTCTCCTCAACAGATTGCTTCTGTGTCTGCAGGTTTGATTCCTTTCTTGGAACACGATGACGGTCACCGTGCATTGATGGGATGTAATATGATGCGTCAGGCTGTGCCATTGCTTCATAACGATGCTCCTATTGTAGGTACAGGTTTGGAAAAGCAGGTATGTGAAGACTCACGTACAATGATTATGGCTGAAGGTGAAGGCGTAATAGAATATGTAGATGCTACAACTATTCGTATTCTTTACGATCGTACGGAAGATGATGAGTTCGTAAGCTTTGAACCAGCTTTGAAGGAATATCGTATTCCTAAATTCCGCCGTACTAACCAAAACATGGTTATAGATCTTCGTCCTATCTGCGAGAAGGGGCAGCGAGTAAAGAAGAATGATATATTGACAGAAGGCTATGCTACAGAAAATGGCGAGCTAGCTCTTGGGCGTAATCTCCTTGTTGCTTATATGCCTTGGAAGGGTTATAATTATGAGGACGCAGTGGTTATTTCTGAGCGTATGGTACGTGAAGATGTTCTAACATCTGTCCACGTTGACGAATACTCTCTTGAAGTTCGTGAGACTAAGCGTGGTGTAGAAGAGTTTACTGCTGATATTCCAAATGTTAGCGAAGAAGCTACAAAGGATCTTGATGATAATGGTATTATCCGTGTAGGTGCTCGTGTAGAACCTGGCGATATTATGATTGGTAAAATTTCACCTAAGGGGGAGAGTGATCCTTCTCCAGAAGAGAAGTTGCTTCGTGCTATTTTCGGTGATAAAGCTGGTGATGTTAAGGATTCTTCATTGAAAGCAAATCCATCGTTGAGTGGTGTTGTTATTGATAAGAAGTTATTTAGCCGTGCTATAAAAACTCGCGAAAGTAAACGTCAAGACAAGGCTGTGCTACAGCGTTTGGATGATGAGCAGGAGGCAAAGATTAACGACTTGAAAGATATCCTTGTCGATAAGTTGATGGAACTTACAGAAGGTAAGGAATCACAGGGAGTGAAGGATTATTCTGATGCCGAGATTATCACAAAGGGTAGCAAGTTTACTGTTGCAGCTTTGAAAAACCTAGATTATGAGGGTGTACAGTCTAATGGCTGGACAGATGATGATCATACCAACTCATTGATCCAGAAGTTAATTATGAATTTCATTCGTAAATACAAACAGATGGATGCTGAGTTAAAGCGTCGTAAGTTTGCTATTACGATTGGCGATGAACTTCCTTCAGGTGTGATTCAAATGGCTAAGGTATATATTGCTAAGAAGCGTAAGATCCAAGTAGGTGATAAGCTTGCAGGTCGTCATGGTAACAAGGGTATTGTTTCTAAGGTTGTTCGTACAGAGGATATGCCATTCCTTGAGGATGGTCGTCCTGTAGACTTGGTATTGAACCCTATGGGTGTGCCTTCCCGTATGAACCTTGGGCAGATTTTTGAGGCCATCCTTGGTGCCGCAGGTCGTAAGTTAGGTGTTAAGTTTGCTACTCCTATCTTCGATGGTGCTAAGCTAGAAGATTTGAAAGAATGGACTGATAAAGCAGGACTTCCAAACCTATGTTCAACTCACATTTATGACGGTGAAACTGGTGAACGTTTTGATCAGCCAGCTACAGTAGGTATTACATACTTCTTGAAGTTGGGGCACATGGTAGAAGATAAGATGCATGCACGTAGCATCGGTCCTTACTCTTTGATTACGCAACAGCCTCTTGGAGGTAAAGCACAATTTGGTGGTCAGCGTTTCGGAGAAATGGAAGTCTGGGCCATTGAAGCATTTGGTGCATCACATGTCCTACAGGAAATCTTGACAGTTAAGTCTGACGATGTTGTTGGACGTTCTAAGGCTTATGAAGCTATTGTTAAGGGCGAACCAATGCCAACACCAGGTATTCCAGAATCTCTCAACGTATTGTTGCACGAGCTTCGCGGTCTTGGCTTGAGTATCAAACTTGATTAAATTGAACACCCCAAATAAAAGTAAACATGGCTTTTAAAAAAGATAATAAAGTAAAGAGTAATTTTAATAAGATTACTATAGGTTTGGCTTCACCAGAGGAAATTCTTGAGAATTCTTTCGGTGAGGTTACTAAACCAGAAACTATCAACTACCGCACTTACAAGCCTGAACGTGATGGCTTGTTCTGCGAGCGTATTTTTGGTCCTACTAAGGATTATGAATGTGCCTGCGGTAAATATAAGAGAATCCGTTATAAAGGTATTGTCTGCGATCGTTGTGGTGTTGAAGTAACAGAAAAGAAGGTGCGCCGTGAGCGTGCTGGACACATCGAACTTGTAGTACCTGTAGCTCATATTTGGTACTTCCGTAGCCTTCCTAACAAGATAGGTTACCTACTTGGCTTACCTACAAAGAAGCTAGATTCAATTATCTACTATGAGCGTTACGTTGTTATTCAGCCAGGTGTTGTAGAAGGTATGAAAGCTGGCGATACAGACGAAGATTTGAACGGTTCACATAAGTTTGATCTTCTTTCTGAAGAAGAATATCTAAACATTCTTGATAATAAGTTGCCTGAGGGAAATGAGCATTTGGATGATGCTGATCCTAAGAAATTTATCGCTAAGATGGGTGCAGAGGCAGTTTATGATTTATTAAAGAATATAGATCTTGATCGTCTTGCAGGAGAACTACGCGACCGTGCTACTACAGACTCTAGTCAGCAACGTAAGACTGAAGCTTTGAAGCGTCTGCAGGTGGTAGAAGGCTTCCGTCAGTCTGTTGGTATTAACCAGCCAGAGTGGATGATCATGAAGATCGTACCTGTAACTCCTCCAGAGTTGCGTCCATTGGTTCCATTGGATGGTGGTCGCTTTGCAACATCCGATTTAAACGATCTTTACCGTCGTGTTATTATTCGTAACAATCGTTTGAAGCGATTGATAGAGATCCATGCACCTGAAGTTATTTTACGTAATGAAAAGCGTATGCTTCAAGAAGCTGTCGACTCTTTATTCGATAACAGCCGTAAGTCGTCTGCTGTTAAGAGTGAGAGCAACCGTCCTTTGAAATCACTTTCTGACTCTTTGAAAGGAAAGCAAGGACGTTTCCGTCAGAACCTTCTTGGAAAACGTGTCGATTACTCTGCTCGTTCTGTTATCGTTGTAGGTCCAGAATTGAAGATGGGTGAGTGTGGTCTTCCTAAGTTGATGGCTGCAGAGCTTTACAAGCCATTTATCATTCGTAAGTTAATAGAGCGTGGCATTGTTAAGACTGTAAAGAGTGCTAAGAAGATTGTTGATCGTCGCGAACCAGTTATCTGGGATATCTTAGAGAATGTGATGAAAGGTCATCCTGTGATGTTAAACCGTGCCCCAACATTGCACCGTTTGGGTATCCAGGCTTTCCAACCTAAGTTGATAGAAGGTAAAGCTATTCAGCTTCACCCATTAGCTTGTACTGCGTTCAATGCCGACTTCGATGGCGACCAGATGGCTGTTCACCTTCCATTGAGCAATGAGGCTATCTTGGAAACACAAGTCTTGATGCTTCAAAGCCATAATATCTTGAACCCTGCTAATGGTGCTCCTATTACCGTTCCTTCTCAGGATATGGTACTTGGTTTGTACTACATTACTAAGTTGCGTGCAGGGGTAAAGGGAGAAGGCTTGACGTTCTACGGACCTGAAGAGGCTGTTATTGCTTACAATGAAAAGCGTTGCGAGCTACATGCTAAAGTGAAGGTAATCGTTGATGACTTGGTAGATGGTCAGATTCAGAAGCGTATGGTAGAAACTTCTGTAGGTCGTGTTATTGTTAATGAGTTGATCCCAACAGAGATTGGCTTCTTCAATGGCATCATTTCAAAGAAATCACTTCGTGGTTTGATCGCCGATGTTATTAAAGCTGTAGGTATGGCTCGCGCTTGCGAATTCTTGGATGGTATTAAGAACCTTGGTTATCGTATGGCATACGTTGCAGGTCTTTCATTTAACCTTGATGATATTATTGTTCCAGAAGAGAAGGTAAATATCGTTGGTAAGGGTCAGGAGGAAGTAGACCAAGTGAAGGCTAACTATGAAATGGGTTTCATTACCGATAAGGAACGTTATAATCAAGTTATTGATGCGTGGACTCACGTAAATAATAATTTGAAGCAAAGCGTTATGAAGCACATGACTGAAGCCGATCAAGGTTTCAATGCTGTGTATATGATGCTTGACTCTGGTGCTCGTGGTTCTGCCGATCAGATTGCTCAGCTTGCTGGTATGCGTGGCTTGATGGCTAAACCTCAAAAGGCAGGTGCTGAAGGTGCTCAGATTATTGAAAATCCTATCATCTCTAACTTTAAAGAGGGTATGTCAGTGCTTGAGTACTTTATTTCTTCTCACGGTGCTCGTAAGGGTCTTGCTGATACCGCTATGAAAACAGCTGATGCTGGTTATTTGACACGCCGTTTGGTTGACGTTTCTCACGATGTTATTATCACAGAGGACGATTGTGGTTCACTACGTGGTCTTGAGTGTCGCGCTTTGAAGAGTGGAGATGAAATTATTGCTTCTCTTGGAGAGAGAATCCTTGGTCGCGTGTCTGTACACGATGTTATCAATCCTACAACAGGTGAGGTGATTGTTGCTGCAGGTGAGGAAATTACAGAGCCTAAGGTGAAGTTAATTGAAGCTTCTCCTATCGAGATGGTTGAAATTCGTTCAGTGCTTACTTGCGAAAGTAAGAAGGGGGTATGTAAGAAGTGTTATGGACGTAACCTTGCATCTGCTCGTATGGTGCAGTTGGGTGAAGCTGTAGGTGTTATCGCTGCTCAAGCTATTGGTGAGCCTGGTACTCAGCTTACACTTCGTACTTTCCACGCTGGAGGTATTGCATCTAACGCAGCAGCTAATGCAACTATAACCGCTAAGAACGATGCTAAGATCGAATTTGACGAACTTCGTACCGTACCTTTTGTTGATGATGATGAGAAGAAATGTGAGATGGTAGTGAGCCGTTTGGCTGAAGTCCGCTTCGTCGATCCTAATACTGGTATTGTCTTGTTGAATGATAACGTACCTTATGGTAGCTCTCTATACTTCAAGAATGGTGATAAGGTTAAGAAGGGCGATATTATCTGTAAGTGGGATCCTTTCAATGCGGTTATCGTTTCTGAATATGCAGGTATTCTTCACTTACACGATGTAGTAGAAGGTCTTACTTATAAGGCAGAGACTGATGATGCTACTGGTCTTACAGAGCGTATTATTACCGACTCACGTGATAAAACACGTGTTCCAACACTAGATGTTGTTAAGAAGGGGGCTAAGAAGGAAGCTGATGGGAACTATGCTGCGGCGGATATTCTTGGAACATACAATCTTCCTGTAGGTGGTCACTTGGAACAACTAGTTCAAGAGGGTCAGGAAATAAAGACAGGTGTAACGCTTGTTAAGATCCCTCGTTCTGTAGGTGGTGCAGGTGATATTACAGGTGGTCTTCCACGTGTTACTGAGTTGTTCGAAGCACGTAATCCTTCTAATCCTGCTGTCGTTTCTGAAATTGATGGTGAGGTTACAATGGGTAAAGTAAAACGTGGTAACCGCGAAATCATTGTTACTTCTAAGACCGGAGAACAGCGTAAGTACCTCGTAAGTTTGTCTAAGCAAATCCTTGTTCAGGAACACGATGCTGTACGTGCAGGTACACCTCTTTCTGATGGTATCATTACTCCTGCGGACATCCTATCTATTATGGGTCCTACTGCTGTTCAAGAATACATTGTAAACGAAGTACAAGATGTATATCGTTTGCAGGGTGTGAAGATCAATGATAAGCACTTTGAGATTATCGTGCGTCAGATGATGCGTAAGGTTCGCATTGACGATCCAGGAGATACTACCTTCCTAGAGCAAGATCTTGTAGATAAGCTCGACTTTGCAGAGGAGAACGATCGTATTTGGGGAAAGAAAGTCGTTACTGATCCAGGAGATAGTGAGAACTGTTACAAGGGTCAGATCCTTTCTGCTCGTAAGTTGCGTGACGAGAACTCTGCTTTGAAGCGCCGCGATATGAAACCTATACAGGTACGCGATGCTGTGCAAGCTACTGCTACTCAGGTCTTACAAGGTATCACTCGTGCATCACTTGGTACTAAGAGCTTTATGAGTGCAGCTTCCTTCCAAGAAACAACTAAGGTGCTTAACGAAGCTGCTATCCGTGGTAAGAGCGATCAATTGCTTGGTATGAAGGAGAATGTTATCTGTGGACACTTAATCCCTGCAGGTACTGGTCTTCGTCAGTGGCAGAAGATTATCGTAGGTTCTAAAGAAGAACATGAGCGTATGGAGGCAAACAAGAAGAATGTTCTTGACTTTGCTGAAAAAGAAAATGAAGGTGTAACTAATGATTAAGGTTTTACACATTAAATAATAATTAAAGCGCGTTGTCCATTTTGGATAGCGCGCTTTTTTGGTTTATCTTCCTTGTTATTTAGCACAAAAATGTTACCTTTGTCATATTAATAATTATAAGATAACTAAAGATGGAAAATAAAGATCAAAACCAAGAAGGACAGCAGTTCCAAATCGACCTTAATCCAGTAGTTGCTGGTGGCGTGTATAGTAACTTCCAAATTATTTCTCATTCTAGTTCAGAGTTTGTTCTCGATTTCGCAACATTACTCCCAGGACTTCCAAAGGCTACCGTAACAAGTCGTGTGCTAATGGCTCCAGAGCATGCAAAACGTCTTATTCAGGCTTTGCAGGAGAATGTCGTACGTTATGAACAAGAATTTGGTAAGATCAATTTGCCCGAAGCTAAGTTAGAAGGACCTCGCACTATAGCTCCTTTCGAACAGCATCATCAGTCTTAGTTGTTTGAGCGTAATCGAATAAAAGCGTAAGCGTACAGTTTTATGTATGCTTACGCTTTTATTTTTTTCGTTTATGCCTTATCTTTTTATCATCAAGTAGTTATCTTTTTAATACTAATTTATAATATTTTGTGAGTATAAAGCTAACTTGTTGCTCGAAAAAATAATTTATTTTTGATGCAAAAATAAATTAAAAATGGAATAAAAATAAATTAAAAAAAAGGCAAACTGGCTATGTTTTTAGGATAAATACACTAGACTTTTCACGACAAAGCATAACCTTTTACCACTTGAT
This sequence comes from Prevotella bivia DSM 20514, assembly GCF_000262545.1. Taxonomy (GTDB): domain Bacteria; phylum Bacteroidota; class Bacteroidia; order Bacteroidales; family Bacteroidaceae; genus Prevotella; species Prevotella bivia. The sequence continues at coordinate 1,094,613 of NZ_JH660660.1, forward strand.
ATATGATGATGTTTTACTGTAAAAAAGAGGTTTATGTTTTTTACATCTTTCTGTATTCATATGAAGAAGCTACTTATGTTTATCAAGAAGCTTTGCGATAACAATCTACTGATTTAGGTAAAGATATTAGACAGTTTGTAGAACAAACCGCTATTGATCTCCCTCTGATGCTTTATTCACAAACGATACTTGGACTGATAAGGTGTGATAACCCTTATTATTGCCAGCAAGAGATAGAAAAATTAGTAGCCTAATAAGAGCTGTGTCAAGTAAAGTTAGCAATAAAGGAGGATGGAAACCATATTATTTGCTTTGGGGTTATGCTAAGGTTATCCCTTGAAAGATACCTAAAAAGTATTAATACGTTATAGGTATATTTACAAGTTGTAAGTAAAACGACCTTAAAATTATAGATTAACAACAAAAAGAAGTCTTTTTATTATTACTTAGATTATCGTTGTTATTACAAATCATCTTTTTTAAGTATTGCTAGAGCTCTTAGAATGCTGTACTTTTGTGCCTTATTTAAAAGAAATAATTATTAAAGTGCAATAAAAATGAAGAAAAATTTATTCTTGTTAGGTTGTATGACATCACTCGCAATGTTGTCATTTCAGTCGTGTGGTAGTGAAGACGAGTTACCTTCAACTACAAATACAAAAGTGGTTCTTATGCCATCTTCTGTTAATAATTGTGTAAAGGAAGAGGTGGCTTTACTTAGGAAAATAGCTGCAAAAAACGACATCTCTTCCGATTTTGCTTCTGATAATCCTTCTGAATGGAAGTATGATCATTTGCAGATAGTTTGGGATACTATACCAAAATCTGTACAGAAAACTTACATCGTAAAGGAGTTAAGAGGTCCAGAGGGGAAGGAGAAAGGTCTAAAAGATTTTACTTTAACAGATGATAAGGAGACTTTCAAACATTTAGAGCGTATTGATATTAAGAGTGCTCAATTAGGAAAGTTTGGTATAGCTAATGTTCCTTTGTTACGTACGATTATTATAAATGGAAAGAGCTTAGACGCTTCGAATAACGATCTTACTATGGTAGAGATACACGATTTGCCAAAGCTTGACTCTATTCATGTAGAGAATTTTCCAAAGTTAATTAAAAGCAATACAGATGATTTGTTTTACATAAGCTTGTATTATCAATATCCAAAATTATCGTATGTAGGTGTTGTTAATACGGGTATAAAGGAACTTAAGGTAGAGCCTGAGAAGCCTTTGAAGGAATTGGTGTTATCTGGTAATAAAGATATTACATCATTAACTTTGGAAGAAGTATCACTTAACGATATTACATTTACTAAGGAAACATATCCTAAACTGGAAGTGTTAAACCTAAAAAAACTAAGTGGAGGTAAGTCGAAAGATTTAGTTATAAGCGGTTTAGATAATCTAACTAATGTAAATCTTTTTCATGATAACTGGCTTTCAAAGGCTGAAGTAACCGACTGTGCTAAGCTAAAAGAATTAATATTAAGCGACTGTAATCTGTCTGAAAACACTTGTAAATTGAGCAATTTACCTGAACTTATTACTTTTGACATTCAAGGTAATAATTTCTCTGCTCTTAATATAGGTGAGCTTAAAAAGGTTAAGAATTTGGACTTAACTAATAATAAATTTACTACCACTGATAATATTACTTTATCTGCAGCTGCAGAAAAGCTTCCATTGCAAGGTAATGAAAACTTACAGAAGGTAGATTTGACACCATATAAAAAACTATGGATAGTTAATGTAAATGGTTATAAGCGTGGACAAGATGTTGCTGACCATAACAATCCGCTTTCTTTTGCTAATATCAATTTAAATGGGCTTACAGACCTTGAATCGGTAAGAGTGAATAATAACTCTTTGGCTTCTGTCTTTGATGGTAACACCGTATACCCTTCTTTAGGCACTTTAGAGGCAGAATATAATGCTATAAATCCTATTGGTATGGTAAATATAGCTAAGTCTATTGAGAGCTTTGATGGCCTTTCTTTAAAACTTGGCTATCAAACTTTTGCTGTAAATGTAAAAGATAATAAAACGGTAGATTATAGTATGGTTAATGGTTTCTTTACTAATAAGGGAAAGAAATTAAGTTTTGAAGTTACACTGGGTGAAGATGTTGTTACAGATGGTTATACTTATAATAATGGTATCTTTACTTTTAGCAAAGCTGGTACTTATAAGCTATCTTCTGAAAGCTTTAATGATATTTTAAATAATTCAGTTAATGATTATAAGTCTAAACCTTTTACTATAGAATAGTAAAAACAAAATGACATTATAAGATGAAAAGAATATTGTTAATATTACTTTCTTTTATTTGCGCCATGACAACGATAAGTGCTAAAGATGGGCTTCTTATCGTTGCGCATGGGGCGCGAATACCTCAATGGAATCAGCCTGCATTAGCTTTGGAAGGGGTTACTCGGAATTTGTTAAAGCAGCGAGGAATAACAAGTTTTGCATGTGTAAGGGCAGCATTAATGGAATATAGCCAGCCAAGTGTAGCAAACGTTATTAAAGAAATGGAGGCAGAGGGTGTAGATCGTATATTTGCTATGCCTATATTTATAAGTCCTTCATCGCATACAGAGGAAGATTTACCTAATATTTTGGGACATAAGTATAACCTGGCAACCCTTCACGACCTTATAGAAGAGGGTACTACTCTTGTGAGTTCAAAAGTTCCGGTAGTCTTAGGACCTACACTTATTTATAGCGATGTTATAAGTAATGCTATTATAAGGCAAGTAAAGGCTTTAAGTAAAAATCCTAAAGATGAAGCTCTTATTCTTTTAGCACATGGCGATGAAGGATATATGGATTTTTGGAATGTATTGATACAACAGACAGATGATGATGTAAAGAAAGCTTTAGGCTTTAGTTATACTTATCATGGTTTTGTAGAGATGGGACAAGAGTTTGCTAAAAAGATCATCCCTACGGTGGTAGAAGCATCTAAGAAAAAGAAGCGTATTATTCTGCAAGGCATTTATTTAGTATCAGGTGTTAAGACGATGGCACAACGATTTGGTTTGCCACAAGCTATTGCTGAGGCTATAAAAGATAAAAATGTAGAGATAGTATATAGTGAAAAGGGACTTATACCAGACGCCAATGAGGATGTTGCCGACTGGATTATTAAGTGTGCTACTAATTGGCAGAAGATAGAAAGGAAGTAAAAATAGTATATGGCTCATTCTTTTTATAGTAAATTCCTTTTAGGAATATTGTGTACTTATGTGTTTGGAAGCAGTGATAGTGTTATCGCACGTCCTATAATCGTTTATAAACAGTTGCTTCAACAGCCTAAGAAACACAGAATACACGGAAAAGTTATCGATTCCACTGGTGCACCATTAGCAGGTGCACTAGTGGAGGTTATGGGCAAACGTACAGGTGCTTATACCGATGCAGAGGGAACTTTTACCTTAGATATAGCTTCTGGCGAAATGCTATCAGTATCTTTTCTTGGAATGAAGCGTAAAAAAGTGGTTGTTGGTGAGCAGTCCATCCTTACCATTACTTTGCAGGAAGATAATAAGGTATTAAATGAAGTCGTAGTTAAAGCAAAAACAAATATCAATGCTCTAGACATCAGAGCCAGGTCGGGTATTGTTGATGTTGTTGATATTAAGTTGCTTAACGAAAAGCCATCTATCGATTTAGGGTTAGCACTCCAAGGATCAGTACCAGGACTAATGGTTACTAATATGGGAGAATTAGGTAAAAATCCCACATTGCGTATCCGTGGTAATGCTTCTTTGCGAAGAGGGAATGCAACGAATGAGCCTTTATATGTACTTGATGGAAAGATAATAAGTGCTGAAACTTTCTATAATCTTAATCCTATAGATATAAAAGATATAAAGGTATTGAAAGACGCAGTAGCTTGTGCTTTATATGGAATAAAAGCAGCCAACGGTGTAATAGAAATAGCATCTAAGCGTGGTAGTAATGATGGCCTTTCACTTACTTATAGCTTTAATATGGGTATAACAAGTAGAGGAAGGCGTGGTATGCGCTTAATGGACTCTAAGGAGAAATTAGAATTAGAACGGTTAATGCGAAATCCTATTGCTCCTGGTTATAGATATAGTGCCGATTATTATAATAAATATGAGAAACATAATCCGCTTAAAGAACAGCTTATTAAAGAAGGAGAACAATTTTTAGACTCGCTTCGTATGATTAATACCGACTGGTTTGATGAATTGGTGCATAATAGTACCTATACTAAGCATAATCTAAGTTTGCGTGGTGGAAATACAGATAATTCGTATTATATATCATTCGACTATGCTCATCAAGGAGGACGCATTAAGGGTAATGATAAGAGTCGCTATGGTGTGCGTCTTAATTTAGATAAGACAATAGGAAAGATAGGATATACCATGTTTAGTGTTAATTGCGATTATTCTAAAACAAATACACCTGTTGGTTCCGACTATGATCCTACTCAATTGGTGTATGACCTTAATCCTTATGAACAGAAAACTAAAGGAAAATTATATTCTTTCCCAGATAGAACTTTTAACGACTTACTTCATCAATATGAAAGAAATAATACTTGTAAAACTGGAGGGGCAAGTTTTAACCTAACATTAGAGCCTTTAAAAGGTTTGAATATTGATTGGGTAGGAGGAATAGATTATTTAATTAGTGAAACAGAGGACTTTACGCCAGGCACAGCATACTCAGAAGCTAAAAAAGGAGTACCTAAAACGCAGCGTGGTATTTATAGAAAGACTAAAAATACAACTACCAATATCTCTTCTAATCTTCGTGTTACATATGCACATACATTTGCCGATGTACACGATTTCACTATAGGTGCAAATATGGATTATTATAAAACAATATATGACGATATTGGAATAACAGGATATGGAGTAGGTAATATAAAATCGGCAGCTGCTATTAATCATTATATAAAAGGATCGCGTCGTGAGCGAGTGTCAGGATTTAAAGATATTAGTGCGCAGTTAGGAATGGGAATAGTTATGGGCTATACCTATAATGGTTTATATGATGCTTATGCTTCTTATAAGAGAGACGCTTCTTCTATACTTCCTTCGGATAAAAGGTGGAATGATGCTTGGGCAGTTGGAGCAGGGTGGACGCCTACGAATTATGCTTTTTTAAAAGATAATAAGGTTCTTACAAGTCTTAATTTAAAGACATCTTATGGTGTTATTGCTAATCTAAATGGTGTGTCTACCTCTACAACAGTAGCAACATTTGCTTATGCTAATGAAAGCTATGAGGAGCAACGACAACTCTTTTTAATGGGATTAGTAAATAAGGAGTTGAAAGCTGAAAAAACAAAGTCTTTCGATCTGTCTTTGTCTGCACAGTTTTTTAAGAGGTTTACATTTGGTGTTAATCTATATAATCGTCGTACAGAGCAAGCTTTACTTGATGTTCCTATACCTACTTCAAATGGTTTTAATATTTTAAAGCGTAATATAGGTGTTCTTGAGAATAATGGAATAGAAGCAAATAGTTCCATTACTATTATAGAAACAAATAATTGTCATTTTGACATATCTGGTAATATTGCATATAATAAAAATAAGGTAATAAGCCTTTATTATACTAATGCGATATATACAGATGATAAATCTGTGGTACCAGACTATGAGGTTGGTAAGGCTTATGATGTTATATATGGCGCTAAGTCGTTAGGAATAAACCCATTAACAGGTTATCCTGTTTTTAGTACTCCTGCAGGTGAGAAGCAAGCAAGTGAAGTGTTGAATAGAGAAGATGTAGTAGCCCTTGGGCATAGCACTCCCCCTTATTCTGGTAGTTTGGGGCTTAATATAAGCTATAAATCATTAGAGCTTAATATGAGCTTTTATTACGTTTTGGGTGGAATAAATAGGTTTAATTATAGTTATGTTAGAGATAAGGATAAAATAACAAAGAACGCAGTAGCTGGCCAGGCAAGTAAGATGTGGTTTAATCCCGGTGATGAAGATAAGGTTTATCATACGCCTTATTATAGTTCTTCTACTGCAGAGGATAATTTAGTGCTTTATCCTAACTCAAATACAGTTGGAAAGAGCGATTATTTTCGCTTATCAGTTTTGTCATTACGGTATCGTTTCCCGCATGTATGGCTGAAGAAATATGTACCTGTAGTGAAGTATGCTACGATAGCTTTGCAAGGTTCAAATCTATTTAACTGGACATATTACAAAGAATCAGATCCTGAAAGTGGAACATTAGCAGGTACGTTACAACCCATTTATTCGCTCAATATAAATCTTACATTTTAATAATTGTAGCTTGTATGACTAGATTAAAGCGTATGAATATCCTAAAGAAAACAATTTTAGCATATTGTTCAGTAGTATTTTGTATATCTTGTTCCCTTAATATTCCACCCGCTGATCAGTATAGTGACCCTGATGCAATTACTGATATAGAGTCTGCACGGTCGCTTTTAGCATCTGCGTATGCACAATATCCACATTATGAGTATGAACTATCTATATTGGGAAATGATTTCTGTTCTAATAATATGACAACTAAAGATGTAAGTCAGATAAATCTTTATTTGTGGCAAAATAAAGAGATGAATAATCTTTCTGAAGATGTTTGGTCAAATTATTATGCAACAATATCTTCATGTAATGCATTAATAGAGAGGCTTGATTATGTAAAGACAAATGAAAAAGAAGAGAAGCAAGAGTTGCAAGCGATAGCAAGTGAAGTGAAAGCTTTAAAAGCTATGTGTTATTTTAACTTGTTACGTTTATATGCACCTGCATATGATATAGATAAGAATGCTCCTGGTATAATATTAAAAGATATTCTAAAGCTTCAATTCCTTAAGAGGTCTACAACGGAAGAATGTGTAAAGGCTATACGTAAATTATTACAAGAGGCTGTTAAGGCAGATAATCATCCTATACAAAATGGTTGGTTATCTCAAGATGCAATATTTTACTTGTTAGCTGAATTAGAATTATATACATGTAATTATGAAGCAGCAATAAAATATGGAGAGAAGATTATAGCTAATGCAAAGCCAGAGTATTTTACGGCTAATGGTATTGAGCAACTTTGGGGTGAAGGAACATCAAAAGTACGAGTATTTGCTTTTAATCATGATGGTAAATATATGGAAAGTTTACAATATTCAATAAGCGAAGGAGATATGTTTAGTGTTAATCCACAAATAGAATATTCTAAAACTGATCTTCGCGCAGCAACATATATTAAGAAAATGAAGCAAGATGATAAGCAAACTATGCACTTGGGGAAATATAATCTTAATACTAAAGAAGGCAAGGATAGTAGGTATATTGATATGATTAGATATGCAGGAGCATATTTTATTGTAGCAGAAGCTTATGCAAGATTGAATAATTTGCCAAAAGCTACTGAGGTGATTAATTCTTATCTTAAAGCTGTAAAAGCTGAGCCTATTAGTGATGGATATCTTAAAGACGATTTTATAGATAAGATTTTAATAGAAAAGCAAAAAGAGTTTGTAGGAGAAGGCATTAGCTTTTTCGATTTGAAGCGGACTCATATATCAGCTTTACCACGACTAAACAAATGGGGAGATGGCGTATCTAGTAGGATAAAGACTAATGACTATCGTTGGAATTTTCCTATACCTAAGTCAGAGTATAGATATAATGATAATATTGTACAAAACGAAGGTTGGGGAAAGATTAAGGGAAGATAATATAAATAAGTATTAAAAGTTGGTTAATATGAAATCAATAAATAAAATATTATTATTACTACCAATGTTAATTGGGTGTATGATAACCTCTTGCAGCAAAGAAGATAGTAACGAATATAAAGGGAAAAATTATATTATGTTATCTGCGATAGGTGATAATCAGATTAATGAGAATGCTAAAAAGCCTTTAAAGGTGAAGCTTTTAGCTAGTTGCAAAGCTAAGGAAGATGTTGTTATAAAGTTTGCTTTGAAGAAAAATGAGAAGGGAGCTGTAAGGTTAAAAGAAGAATATCTTACTATGAAGAAGGGAGAAAAGACTGTTATAATAGATATTGAGTCTACCCATAAAGATGTTTATAAAGAGCCTCAGAGTGTAGCCCTTACAGTAGAAAGCTCTTCAGATAAGCGTATGCAGTTATCTTCTGATCTTATGATAACAGTCATTCCTGATGTTGTAAATGCAATGTTAACAGACGAACAAAAGAAATTAATAGAAGGATATAAGCGAGATTATAATATAAATTTGTATCGTGTTCTTGGAGAATTAAAATGTAGTGTAGACTTAATATTCCCTCCAGGAGATTATAAAGAAACTTTTCCTGGACCAGAAACAAGCTCATTTGAAACAACGACAATTATTACATTAAGCAAGTATTCTACTCCTAAAACTCCTATGTTAAAAATGGTACAAAACCCTTTAGGATTAAGAGGATGGTGTTATGAAAGGTTACGATTGGTAACAGATAAAGGTTATCAATGGTCAAATCCTACTACTTATGGTTACTATACAACAAAAGCTATAGGTTATGATGCCAGTAAGGAAGTCTTTAAGATGGAACTTGATAGTATAAGAATAAATCCTAAGACGATGGAAGTAAGTTTTATGGATTATGTTATAAATGAATATGATGAGAGAGTGTTCAACATTCCTTTTAAGTTCTATTATTCAGCATGGGAGCGTCAAAAAAAGATGGCAAAGGAAGGTAAAACTGTAAGAGTTCCTAATGGAGACTATGCTTGGTCAGATGAAACTATGTCTGATTTGATAAGAATGGGAGTTACTTTTAATCCAGATATATACTTTCATTATAGTCCTTTGAATAGAGATAGTTATCAAAACACTCCTTCCGATTGGTTTAAAGCATCTGCTAAACTTGATTTAGATGGCAATAAGATGATATTTCATTTCCCATATGATCATGATTATTGTTCTGGTCATACAAATGTAACGGTAATATATACACTTAAAAAGGAATGAGAATTGTTAATAAGATAAGATTTTTTTTTGTAGTTATTATATTTTTTGCCAGTTTGTTATTATCTATGGCAGGTGTTCATACTGCCATTAAAATTCCGAAGGGAACTATAAAAGGTAGGCTTGCTAACGGACTTTCTTATATTATAAAGCGTAATGCACATCCTCGAAATACTACAGAGTTTAGGTTAGTGATGCGTATAGGGGCTTTACAACAAACCGATGCTCAAGGAGGTACGGCTCACTTCTTAGAGCATATGGCTTTTGCAGGCTCTAAAAGTTATCATGGCTTTAGTATGGTTCATGCGCTTGAAGGGAAAGGTATGAAGTTTGGTCGTGATATTAACGCTTATACCAGCTTTGATAAAACGATATATAGTCTTTCTGTTCCAACGCAGTCTAATACGACAAAAGAAACACGTCAGGTATTAGGAATGATGCGTGAATGGCTCGACGGACTTACTTTTGCCCCAGACTATATAGAGAAAGAGCGTGGCATTATCCTTGAAGAACTAAAGCAATATGATACGCATGATGACTTTTATACGCTGAAGATAGGAGATAATCATTATAGTCGTAGAATGCCTTTAGGATCTGTTAATGATATAAAGGCAGTGTCGAAAGCTATGTTGCACGATTTCTATACTAAATGGTATCAACCTCGTTTTGCTACAGTCGTAGTAGTTGGTGATATAGATCCTACTATGGTAGAGCGTATGTTAAAGGATGCTTTTACAAGTGCTCTTAATACTAATCATACAGTGCTTCCAGCCTATTCCTTTACACATAAAAAGGGATGGGATATGCATACCCTGCTTTCTCCTTTAGAAAAGGAACATAAAGTAGAACTGATTATTCCGCATCAAGGCATTACAGAAAAAAGCATTCAGCATAGCAGTGAAAAGCATCTTGGTAATATTGTAGTGCATCTACTTAATAATCGGATGAAGAGTAGAAATATACGAGTAGATTGTTCTGATACTTGGTACCTTGCAGATAAAAACTTTTTTAGTGTTACCTTTCAAGAAGCAGATACTGCTGCTTTGTTACATAGTGTAACGTGCTTTGCCAATGAGTGGAATACCATACTTCAAAAAGGCTTTGATAGTGATGAATTTGTTGCTGCATTGCACGATAAGATAGCCGCAATAAAAGTGGAAGAAAGAGAGAAAACATCGGCAGAGTGGTGTGATGATTTTATCGATTATATTATAATGCACGATATTTCTCCTACCAGCCCAGAAGATATTGAGGCTATAAAGGCGTATCTTTCCACTTGCTCTTCGCAATCAGCACAGAGGATATTGAGCTGTTGGGCACAGGCTGCAGAGCAGACCGTATTAGTAGCATATACAGTTCCGCAAGAAGAAGCCCATAAGCTTACTGTTCAAGCTATTCAAGGAGCGTGGCAAAAAGGATTAGCTAAGGCCCCATTGTCTTATACCTATAAGGCTACAAAGACTGTAGAAGAGACTTTAGCCTCGACACCTCCTTGTTTGGCTAAGAAGGCGCTTTATGATCATAAGCAGATTAGATCAGAGCAGAGTTATGCTAATATAGGTGTGCGCGATATCTTGCTTAGTAATGGTATTCGTATTTTGTTACGTCCTACAAAGGATGGTTCTAAAGCCTTTTCGATAGAAGGATTTGGTAGAGGAGGTACAGCCGATTTGCCCGACTCTGTTTACTACCAATACGAAAATGCTGCCGCTTATATAGAGATGGGCGGAATACAAAAGGTAAATAGAGACACGTTGTTTAATTATCTGGCACAAAACAACATCTCTTTAGATACTAATATCTCTTCCTATTGGCACGGCTTCATAGGAGTAGCGCCTACAAAAAAGGCGCATCATTTATTTAATCTCATAACAGAGAAGGTTACTGCTCCAGAGATTAACGTAGAAGAGTTTAAGGAAACAGTACAAGAAGAGATGGCTTCCTTTGGGAAGACTACACCGTTGCAAGAGCGTATAAAGCATGATAAGGATAGGGTAATTATTAATATGCGCGATTCTATAATGGGAGATGCTCCTTCTATGGTACGAGAAAAGCGGACGCTTGAGGATATAAAGCAATTGGATATCTACAAAATGGCTAATTACTTTAAGTCATTATACGATGATACGCACAATCTAACCTTAGTGCTTACAGGCGACTATGAATTGCAACCGATGAAAGAAACGGTGGTAGGCGTTTTTAGTAAATGGCAACAAAGAAAACCTAGTTCTTCTGCTATGGTTTATCACTCTATGCCCCAACAGCCTTATAGATCTATGGTGAGTAGCCCCGATGAGCAACAGCTCGACTTACACTTTATATTAGCTGGTAGTTTTTTTCCTAGCTTGCACGAAACACTTATCTTAAAGTTGATGCGCGATGTGATACAAAATCGCTTGTTAGAAGTGTTGCGGCAGCGTGAGAATATTACCTATTCGCCTTTTACAGATTTGGCGTATCATGGCTTGGATGGGCATAGATATTATTTTGATATGATGCTTACACTCGATCGAAAGAATGTAAAGAAAGCCCAAGATCTTCTTGCGGAGATAGTGCGTTCCTTACAAATGAAGCCAATAAGCATTGCAGAACTAAATCGTTTGAAATTATCATTTAAGGCAACAAAGACAAAAGTATTGTCAGACGATGCTACCGCTGTATGGCGTACCGAACTTGTTAATAAGATAAAGAATGGTGAAATGCTGTCAGATTTTAATCAATATGATGCTATTCTAGATAGTATTACGCCAAAGAAAATACAAGAGGGATTTACAAAATACCTCAACCCAGATAAATTTATTATTCTAGGATTATAACACGATAAAGCATAATAATGATGAAAACAAAAATTCTCTCTCTCCTGCTATTGTTATCGCCTTTAGTACTAACGGCTAAAAACGACTTACGAGCTTTTGCTCTTTACAACAATCAAGGCAAAGTAATAACCTTTGATGCAATGATAGAAAAAGCAGCAAAGTGTAATGTAGTCTTTATAGGGGAGATGCATAATTGTCCCATTACCCATTGGTTAGAATTAAAAATAACAGAAGGACTGTATGAAAAACACAAGGATAGCTTGTTATTGGGTGCCGAAATGTTTGAAGCAGATAACCAACTTATCTTTAATGAATATCTAAACGGCGTGATCAACTATGAGCAATTTACTAATGAGATGCGCCTCTGGCCTAATTATGAAACCGATTATGAACCATTGGTAATGTTTGCCAAGGAGCATAACCTTCCCTTTATTGCCACCAATGTGCCACGAAGGTATGCTAATGTAGTGAAAAATAAAGGGCTAAACTATTTAGATAGCTTGACCGAAGACGCTAAAACCTTACTACCACCACTACCCATCCCCTTTACAATGGAAGGGAAAGATAATGAAGCTTTTTCTATGATGTCGGCACTGAATGGTAAGAAAGATGACCCAAAGCGGATGCATATGGCACAAGCATTAAAGGACGCCACTATGGCTTGGAATATAGCAAAGCATATAGGTGGAAGGCAAATGATACATTATAATGGTAGTTTCCATACCTCTCATCATGAAGGCATCATTCCTTATCTCAAAGGATATAAACCCCTAGCAACCACCTTTGTTATAATGGCTGTGAAGCAAGAAGATATAACACGTTTAGATGAGGCTTATAAAGATTTAGCCGATTGCTACATTGTTGTCCCCGAGGATATGAGTAGGTCGTACTAAAGGGTTCTAGATATAAGAACGAAGCTGAAAAGAATAATAGAAGAGGTTATTCCTTATCGTAGCAAAAAAAAGTGTATTAACTTTCTCAAAAAAGTTAATACACTTTTCCCTTAAAGTTAATACACTGTGATTTTATCTTGAATTAGTCGAGCTTACACTATTTTTCTTACTTTAACGTTAGCTCCCCAAGTTCACATCAATGTTTAATAGAGAGAACATTATATTTAGCAATCAAAAAAACTATATAATTCTCATAGATATTCAAAATAGAGTGCTGTATAATTTAAATGAAAGTTATATTTTGTTAATTATGCGTTTAGTAAAAATATTACTCATTCATGCCATACCTCTATTAGAAATAAAGTTTGTACCTTTGCACCCTGAAATGGTGTGGTGTACCTTTTAGTGAAGAAAAGAGGTGTGCTAATCGCTATAACAAGCTGATAATAAATAAAATAAAATATATAAATTAAAAAAGTAAAATCATGCCTACTATTTCACAGTTAGTAAGAAAAGGCAGAAAGGACATTGTAGATAAGAGCAAGTCGCCAGCTTTGGATAACTGTCCACAGCGTCGTGGTGTCTGTGTTCGTGTTTACACTACAACTCCTAAGAAGCCTAATTCAGCAATGCGTAAGGTTGCTCGTGTACGTTTGACAAACCAGAAGGAAGTTAACTCATATATCCCTGGAGAAGGTCATAACTTGCAGGAACACTCTATCGTTCTTGTTCGTGGTGGTCGTGTTAAGGACCTCCCTGGTGTACGTTATCACATTGTTCGCGGTACCCTAGACACAGCAGGTGTAGCTAATCGTACACAACGCCGTTCTAAGTATGGTGCTAAGCGTCCTAAAGCAGCTAAGAAGTAATCCGAAAGGTTTATAATAAGCTAAAAGCCAAGAGCTAACGATCGGAGATGATCGATAGTTCAAGGCTTAAAAAAGAAATAAAATATAATTAAAATAGTTTTGCTGGAGAATTGTTAATAACAAGGTTGAGTAAATGTTCAAGAGTGAACTTTGAAGAACGAGAAAAGACGACAGCCTCCGCAGAATATTAAATTTTAAAATAAAATGAGAAAAGCAAAACCAAAGAAGCGTGTGATCCTTCCAGATCCAAAGTTTAACGATCAGAAGGTGTCTAAGTTTGTGAATCACTTGATGTATGATGGTAAGAAAAATACTTCATACGAAATTTTCTACGATGCTCTTGACATTGTTGGGGGTAAGGTTAAGGATGAAGAGAAGTCTGCTCTAGAGGTATGGAAACAGGCTCTTGATAATATTACTCCACAGGTAGAGGTAAAGAGTCGCCGTATCGGTGGCGCTACTTTTCAGGTACCTACGGAAATTCGTCCTGATCGTAAGGAGAGTGTTTCTATGAAAAATATGATACTTTTCGCACGTAAGCGTGGTGGTAAGAGTATGGCTGAAAAGCTTGCAGCTGAAATCGTTGATGCATTTAATAATCAAGGTGGTGCTTATAAGCGTAAGGAAGATATGCACCGTATGGCTGAGGCAAACCGTGCATTCGCTCACTTCAGATTTTAATCAAGTACTGATATTATAAATAGGTAAAAAATAAAAAATGGCAAATCGCGATTTACATTTGACTCGTAACATCGGTATCATGGCTCACATTGATGCTGGTAAGACGACAACTTCTGAACGTATCCTTTTCTACACTGGTAAAACTCACAAGATTGGTGAGGTGCACGATGGTGCTGCTACTATGGACTGGATGGCTCAGGAGCAGGAGCGTGGTATTACTATTACTTCTGCTGCTACAACCTGTAATTGGAATTATCTAGGCAATTCTTATAAAATCAACTTGATTGATACTCCGGGACACGTTGACTTTACTGCTGAAGTAGAGCGTTCTCTTCGTGTTCTTGATGGTGCTGTTGCTACATACTCGGCTGCTGATGGTGTTCAGCCACAGTCTGAAACAGTATGGCGTCAAGCTGATAAGTATAACGTACCACGTATTGGTTACGTTAATAAGATGGACCGTTCTGGTGCTGACTTCTATGAGACAGTGTCTCAGATGAAAGATATCTTAGGTGCAAACCCTATTGCTATTCAGATTCCTATTGGTGCTGAAGAAAACTTTAAGGGTGTTGTTGACCTTATTAAAATGAAAGCTATCCTATGGCATGATGAGACTATGGGTGCTGAATATGATGTAGAGGATATTCCTGCTGATCTAGCTGATGAAGCTGCTGAATGGCGCGAGAAATTGTTGGAAGGTGCTGCTAGTTTCGATGACGAAGTGATGGAAATGTATTTAGAAGGTCAGGATATTCCAGAGGATAAGCTTATTGCTGCAATACGTAAGGGTTGTATCGCAATGGAATGCTGCCCAATGCTTCTAGGTTCTTCTTATAAGAATAAGGGCGTACAACCATTGCTTGATTACGTTTGTGCATTCTTACCTTCTCCTGTTGATACTGTGGTTATCACTGGTACTAACCCTGATACAGAAGAGGAAGAAGAGCGTAAGGCTAGTGAAAGCGAACCAACAGCTGCTCTTGCATTTAAAATTGCTACAGATCCATTCATGGGTCGTCTAGTATTCTTCCGCGTTTACTCTGGTAAGGTTGTAGCTGGTTCTTATGTTTACAACCCACGCTCTGGTAAGAAGGAGCGTATTAGTCGCTTGTTCCAAATGAACTCTAATAAGGAAATTCCTATGGAGTCTATTGATGCAGGTGATATTGGTGCTGGTGTAGGTTTCAAGGATATTCGTACAGGTGATACTTTGTGTGATGAGAATGCACCTATCGTTCTTGAGTCAATGACTTTCCCTGATACTGTAATCTCTATCGCCGTAGAACCTAAGAGTCAAGCTGACGTTGCTAAGCTAGACAATGGTCTTGCTAAGCTTGCAGAAGAGGATCCAACATTTACTGTTCGTACAGATGAGCAGAGTGGTCAGACTATTATCTCTGGTATGGGTGAGCTTCACTTGGATATCATTATTGACCGTTTGAAGCGTGAATTTAAGGTAGAGTGTAATCAAGGTAAGCCACAGGTTAATTATAAGGAAGCTATCACTAAGGCTGCTCAAAGCCGTGAAACTTATAAGAAGCAGTCGGGTGGTCGTGGTAAGTTTGCTTGTATTGATGTAACTCTTGAACCAAAGGATGAAGATTACACAGAGGGCGATTTGCAGTTTGTTAACGTTGTTAAGGGTGGTAATGTTCCTAAAGAATTTATCCCTGCAGTAGAAAAAGGCTTCAAGGATTGCTTATCAAATGGTGTTCTTGGTGGTTTCCCATTGACAGGCTTCAAGGTTACTTTGACAGATGGATCTTTTCACCCAGTAGACTCTGATCAGTTGTCATTTGAATTGGTAGCTCACCAAGCATTCAAGGTGTTGGCACCTAAGGCAGGACCAGTTTTGATGGAACCTATTATGAAGGTGGAGGTAGTTACTCCAGAAGAGAATATGGGTGATGTTATTGGCGACTTGAACAAGCGTCGTGGTCTCGTACAGGGTATGGAAGAGGCTCGTAGTGGTGCTCGTATCGTTAAAGCTATGGTTCCATTGTCAGAAATGTTCGGTTATGTAACAGCTTTGCGTACTATCACTTCTGGTCGTGCTACTTCTTCAATGGAGTATGATCACCACTCTCCAGTTTCAGCTAGTCTTGCTAAGGAAATCTTGGATGAGTTAAAGGGTAACGCAGATCTTGTAAAATAAATAATAAGGCTGTCCTCCTATAGCGTATGACTCTTATAGGAGGGCTTCCTTATGTTCATATACAAACAAATTAAATTTTAAAAAACATGAGTCAGAAGATTCGTATTAAACTAAAGTCTTACGATCATCAGTTGGTAGATAAATCAGCTGAGAAGATTGTTAAAGCAGTTAAGGCAACAGGTGCTCTTGTAAGTGGTCCTATTCCATTGCCTACCCACAAGCGTATTTACACTGTAAACCGCTCAACTTTCGTTAATAAGAAGTCGCGCGAGCAATTCCAACTTTCAAGTTTTAAACGTTTGATCGACATTTATAGCTCTACCGCTAAGACTGTTGACGCTTTGATGAAGCTTGATTTGCCTTCAGGTGTAGAAGTTGAGATCAAGGTGTAGTTTAGTGTTATACTAATAACGAATTAAAAGATTATTTTATCATTTTAAATATTAAATTGAAATGCCAGGATTATTAGGAAAGAAAATCGGAATGACATCCGTTTTCAGTGCCGACGGTAAGAATGTACCGTGCACTGTTATCGAAGCTGGTCCTTGTGTTGTAACCCAGGTTAAAACTGTAGAAAAAGATGGTTACAAGGCTGTTCAGTTAGGTTTCGGCGAGGCTAAAGAGAAGAGAACTTCTAAGCCACAGCAGGGACACTTTAAGAAAGCCGGCACAACACCAAAGAAGCACTTGGCCGAGTTCAAGTTTGACGAGGAGTATAACCTCGGCGACACCATTACTGTAGAACTATTCAACGACACAAAGTTTGTTGATGTTGTAGGTACTTCAAAGGGTAAGGGTTTTCAAGGCGTTGTTAAGCGTCATGGTTTCGGCGGTGTAGGACAATCTACTCACGGTCAGGATGACCGAGCACGTAAGCCGGGATCTATTGGTGCTTGTTCTTACCCAGCTAAGGTGTTTAAGGGTATGCGCATGGGTGGCCAAATGGGTGGTGACCGTGTAACAACTCAAAATCTACAAGTGTTAAAGGTTATTCCAGAACACAATATTCTCCTTGTTAAGGGTAGTGTAGCTGGATGCAATGGTTCAACCGTAATAATAGAAAAGTAATGGATATTAACGTATTAGATATCAAAGGTCAGGAGACCGGCCGTAAGGTAACTCTTAACGAGAATATCTTCGGTATTGAACCAAACGATCATGTCCTCTACCTAGCTGTTAAGCAATATCTAGCTGACCAACGTCAGGGTACTGCTAAGTCAAAGGAAAGAAGCGAACATGCAGGTTCTACTCGTAAACTTGGACGCCAAAAGGGCGGCGGCGGTGCTCGTCGTGGTGATATTAACTCACCTGTTCTTGTTGGTGGTGGTCGCGTTTTTGGACCTAAACCACGTGATTATAGTTTTAAATTGAACAAGAAAGTAAAAGTTCTTGCTCGTAAGTCTGCTTTGTCATACAAGGCTCAAGAGAATGCAGTTGTAGTTGTAGAAGACTTCAACTTAGAGGCACCAAAGACAAAAGATTTCGTAAACATTACTAAAAATCTTAAAGTTGATGGAAAGAAAGTTCTTCTTGTTTTGCCAGAAGTAGAAAAAAGTGTATATTTGTCAGCTCGCAATCTAAAGAAGGCTGAGGTAATGACTGCTGCACAAGTTAATTCGTATAAAGTTTTGAATGCTGATGTGCTTGTTGTTACAGAGAATTCTTTGAAAGTGATCGATGAAATCTTAACCAAGTAATAAGTAGGAGACAGTAGCAATTATGGGATTTATTATTAAACCAGTGGTCACTGAAAAGATGACCAAAATTACAGACAAGTCTTCTGAAAGTAAGAAGTTTAGTACTCGCAGCGAAAAAATTGCAAAGGCTAATAACGCAGAGAAGGAAGTTCGTAGCTATATTGTAAAGTCAAAGGCTCATCCAGAAGGCGTGAAGAAAGAGAAGACAGTGTATACTTACACTAAGGAAGCTCAGCCTAAGTACGGCTTTATTTGTAAGCCTGAGGCTAACAAGCTTGAGATTAAGAAGGAAATTGAAAGTCTGTACAACGTTACAGTTGTTGACGTAAATACGGTGCGTTATGCTGGTAAGCGTCAAGCTCGCTATACAAAGGCAGGTCTTGTGAAAGGTCAGAAAAACGCATTCAAGAAGGCTATCGTCACTTTGAAGGCTGGCGATACAATTGATTTTTACAGCAATATTTAAATAAAAAATGGCAGTACGTAAATTAAAACCGGTAACTCCGGGTCAAAGACACAAGATTATTGGCACGTTCGAGGATATTACTGCATCCGTGCCAGAGAAGTCTCTCGTTTACGGTAAACGTTCTACTGGTGGTCGAAACAACACTGGTAAAATGACTGTTCGCTATATTGGCGGTGGTCACAAGCAGAAGTATCGTTTTATCGACTTCAAGCGAGAGAAAGATGGTGTTCCAGCTGTAGTGAAGACAATTGAGTATGATCCAAACAGATCAGCTCGTATTGCGCTGTTATACTATGCTGATGGTGAAAAACGTTACATTATTGCTCCTAACGGCTTGCAGGTTGGTGCTACTCTAATGTCAGGGGCAGAAGCTGCTCCTGAGGTTGGTAACTCTCTTCCTCTTGCAAATATTCCTGTTGGTACTGTAATTCACAATATTGAATTACGTCCAGGTCAGGGTGCTTTGCTAGTTCGTTCGGCTGGTAACTTTGCTCAGCTTACTTCTCGTGAAGGCAGTTATTGTGTAATCAAGCTCCCTTCTGGCGAAACTCGTCAGATTTTATCAGCTTGTAAAGCAACTGTTGGTAGTGTTGGTAACTCTGATCACGCGTTAGAGCAGTCTGGTAAGGCTGGTCGCTCACGTTGGTTAGGTCGTCGTCCTCACAACCGTGGTGTTGTTATGAACCCTGTTGATCACCCAATGGGTGGTGGTGAAGGTCGCCAGTCTGGTGGTCATCCACGTTCTCGTAAGGGCTTGTACGCTAAGGGTCTCAAGACTCGTGCGCCTAAGAAGCTTTCAAACAAGTATATAATTGAGAGAGCTAACAAGAAGTAAACAAAGTAATTAAGAGTAAATTATGAGTCGTTCATTAAAAAAAGGTCCATACATTAACGTGTCGCTTGAGAAAAAAATTCTCGCTATGAATGAAAGTGGCAAGCAAAATGTAGTTAAGACTTGGGCTAGAGCATCAATGATTTCCCCAGATTTCGTGGGACACACTGTTGCAGTACACAACGGAAACAAATTTATCCCTGTTTACATTACTGAGAATATGGTAGGTCATAAACTAGGTGAGTTTAGCCCTACACGCCGTTTTGGTGGTCACTCTGGTAATAAGCGTTAAGCAGGTCATATTATCCATTTAGAAAATAGAATAATATAAATAATGGGAGCAAGAAAACATATAAAGGCTGAAGCTCGTAAAGAAGCATTAAAAAGCCAGTATTTTGCAAAGCTCAAGGACTGTCCTTCTTCTCCACGTAAGATGCGCTATGTTGTAGACATGGTACGCGGAATGGAAGTAAATCGTGCCCTTGGCGTGCTAAGATTCTCAAAGAAGGCTGCTGCACAAAATGTAGAAAAGTTGCTACGTTCAGCAATAGCTAACTGGGAGAATAAAAATGACCGCAAAGCTGAAGACGGTGAACTTTATATCTCTAAGATCTTCGTTGATGAAGGTGTTACAATGAAGCGCATGCGTCCTGCACCACAGGGCCGTGGCTATAGAATTCGTAAACGTTCTAACCACGTCACACTTTTCGTTGATTCGAAGGCTGACGCTAATAATGATAAATAAATAGTAGAATGGGACAGAAAGTTAATCCAATTAGCAATCGTCTAGGTATTATCCGCGGTTGGGAATCAAATTGGTTCGGTGGCAAAAATTTTGGAGAAAGTCTTGTTGAAGATCGCAAGATCCGTGCTTATCTGAATAAGCGCCTAGAGAAAGCAAGCATTTCTCGTATTGTCATTGAACGTACCTTGAAGCTCGTTACCATTACTATTTGTACTGCACGTCCAGGTATTGTTATTGGTAAAGGTGGTCAAGATGTTGATAAGCTAAAGGAAGAATTGAAGAACCTTTTCAAAAAGGAAATTCAAATTAATATTTTTGAGGTTAAGAAACCTGATCTCGATGCAAACATTGTTGGTAACAACATCGCTCGCCAGGTAGAAGGTAAGGTTGCTTACCGTCGTGCTATCAAGATGGCTGTTGCAAATGTAATGCGTGCTGGAGCTGAAGGTGTTAAAGTTCAAATTACTGGTCGTCTGAACGGTGCTGAAATGGCACGTAAGGAGATGTTTAAGGAAGGACGTACTCCTTTACATACACTCCGTGCAGACATCGATTACTGTGCAACAGAAGCACTTACAAAAGTAGGTCTTTTGGGTATTAAGGTTTGGATTTGCCGTGGTGAAGTTTACAACAAGGTAGATCTAACACCTAACTTTACTCAGGAAAAGACAAATGCTCGTTCACATAATGGTAACGGCAATGGTCGTTCTGGTAGAGGTAATCGCAGAAGAAACAATAACCGTTAAAAGTAAAAGCTATCATGTTACAGCCAAAAAGAGTAAAATATAGAAGACCTCAAGATGGACGTGGAAATAAAGGAAACGCCCACAGAGGTACACAATTGGCTTTTGGATCGTTTGGTATCAAGACACTTGAAGCTAAATGGATCGATAGCCGTCAGATTGAGGCAGCTCGTGTAGCCGTAAACCGTTACATGAACCGTCAAGGACAAGTCTGGATACGTATTTTCCCTGATAAACCAATTACTCGTAAGCCTGCTGATGTGCGTATGGGTAAAGGTAAGGGTGATCCTGCAGGATGGGTTGCACCAGTTACTCCAGGTCGTGTCCTCTTTGAAGTAGAAGGTGTAAGTTTCGATATCGCTAAAGAGGCTCTTCGCCTTGCAGCTCAGAAACTACCTGTAAAGACAAAGTTTATTGTTAGACGTGATTTCGATAAAAACGCTTAAGTAAGATGAAGATTAAAGAAGTAAAAGAGCTTGAAACCAAGGATTTGGTTGAGAAGTTAGAAAATGCTGAGATAGCTTTGGATAAAATGAAGCTTAATCATCAGGTTACTCCACTTGAGAATCCATCTCAAATTAAGGTTGCTCGTCGTGATATCGCACGTATGAAGACAGAACTCCGTCAAAGAGAACTTAATAAATAACAATGGTCCAGATGGAAACAAGAAATTTAAGAAAAGTAAGACAGGGTGTCGTTATCAGCAACAAAATGGATAAAACCATCGTTATTGCTGCTAAGTTCAAAGAGAAGCACCCTATATATGGTAAGTTTGTCCAGAAAACAAAAAAGTACCATGCTCATGACGAGAAGAATGAGGCAAATATCGGTGATACCGTAATGATCATGGAAACTCGTCCTCTTTCTAAGACAAAGAGATGGAGATTAGTTCAAATTGTTGAAAAAGCTAAGTAATTATGATACAAGTAGAATCAAAACTTACAGTATGTGATAATAGCGGCGCTCGTGAAGCAAAGTGCATTCGTGTACTAGGTGGTACTCGCCGTCGTTATGCAAGTGTTGGTGACGTTATCGTAGTTGCTGTACAGAACGTCATCCCATCAAGTGAATTGAAAAAGGGTGCAGTATCAAAAGCTTTGATAGTACGCACTAAGAAGGAAATTCGTCGTGCTGATGGTTCATACATTCGTTTCGATGATAACGCATGTGTGTTGCTAAATAACGCAGGCGAAATTCGTGGCAGCCGTATCTTCGGTCCTGTTGCTCGTGAATTGCGTGCAGTTAATATGAAAGTTGTTTCATTAGCACCTGAGGTTCTTTAATTTATAAATTGACAATAAAATGGCAAAATTTCATATAAAGAAAGGCGATCAGGTAATTGTCCTAACAGGTAAGGATAATGGCAAAATTGGTAAGGTACTCAAAGTGATTGCTGACAAAGAACGCGCTATTGTTGAGGGTGTTAATATTGTCTCTAAGAGCTCAAAGCCTTCTGCTGCTAATCCACAAGGTGGCATCGTTAAGCAGGAAGCTCCAATTCATATCTCAAATTTAAGTCTTATCGATCCAAAGAGCGGAAAGGCTACACGTATCAAAATTGAGCGTGAAGGCAAAACCGTTAAGCGTATCGCTAAAAAATCTGGGGAGGAAATTAAATAATGAATACAGCTCAATTAAAGAAACAGTATAAGGAACAGATAGTTCCTGCTTTACAGAAGCAATTTAATTATTCTTCTGCTATGCAAGTTCCTGTATTGAAGAAGATCGTTATTAACCAAGGTCTTGGTGATGCTACACAAGATAAGAAGATTATCGAAGTAGCTATTAATGAGATCTCTACAATCACAGGTCAGAAGGCTGTTGCAACTTACTCTAAGAAGGATATTGCAAACTTCAAGCTTCGTAAGAAGATGCCTATCGGTGTTATGGTTACACTACGTCGTGAACGTATGTATGAATTCTTAGAGAAGCTAGTACGTGTGTCTTTGCCACGTATTCGTGACTTCAAGGGTATCGAAAGTAAATTCGATGGTCGTGGAAACTATACACTCGGTGTCACTGAGCAGATTATTTTCCCAGAAATTAATATCGATCAGGTTGATCGTATCCAAGGTTTGAACATCACTTTTGTAACATCAGCTAGGACTGACGAAGAAGGTTTTGCTCTGCTAAAAGGTTTCGGTCTTCCATTCAAGAATGCTAAAAACGATTAATTGATATGGCAAAAGAATCAATGAAGGCTCGTGAAGTAAAGCGTGCTAAGCTAGTTGCTCGTTATGCTGAAAAGCGTGAAGCTCTAAAGAAAGTAATCGCTACTTCTAATGATCCTGAAGAGGCTTACGAGGCTGCACGTAAGTTGCAGTCTATTCCAAAGAATGCTAATCCAATTCGTCTACACAATCGTTGTAAGATTACTGGTCGTCCAAAGGGTTACATTCGTCAGTTTGGTCTTTCTCGTATCCAGTTCCGTGAGATGGCTTCACAAGGTCTTATCCCAGGAGTAAAGAAAGCAAGCTGGTAATTTAGATATGCAGATAATGATTGGCTAAAGGTGATGTTTGGCATTACTTTTGCTAATCATTTTAATGGATATTCTTTAATATTGTCGGGGTAGTCCCGATTAATTAAACATTTATATATTATGACAGATCCAATAGCAGATTATCTGACTAGACTCAGAAACGCGATCATGGCACATCATCGTGTTGTTGAAGTTCCTGCGTCAAACTTGAAGAAATCTATTACCAAGATTCTCTTTGAGAAGGGTTACATCTTGAACTATAAGTTCATCGAAGATGGACCACAAGGTACTATTAAGGTTGCCTTAAAGTACGATCCTATAACAAAGAAGAACGCTATCAAGAGTTTGAAGCGTGTTTCTACACCAGGTCTACGTAAGTATACTGGTTATAAGGATATGCCGAGAGTTATTAACGGACTAGGTGTTGCAATCATCTCTACGTCTAAGGGTGTAATGACTAATAAAGAGGCTGCTGCTGAAAAAATCGGTGGTGAGGTTCTTTGTTACATTTATTAATTGGAGGTTTACATTATGTCAAGAATAGGAAAATTACCAATTAGTATTCCTGCTGGTGTTACAGTAACTTTCAATAATGGTGTAGTAGCTGTAAAGGGTCCTAAGGGTGAACTTTCACAGAAAGTTGATGCTTCTATTAAGACTGTTATCAATGACAGTGAAATCACTCTTGAGGTTGATGAAAAAAGTCCAGTAAATTATAAGCAGAAACAAGCTTTTCATGGCTTGTATCGTTCTTTGATCAATAATATGGTTATTGGTGTTAGTGAAGGATACTCAAAAACTTTGGAGCTTGTTGGTGTTGGTTATCGTGTTTCTAATCAAGGTAATATCGTAGAGTTTTCTCTAGGTTATACTCACCCAATTTTTATTCAGCTTCCTGCTGAGATCAAAGTTGAAACAAAAAGTGAGCGTAATCAGAACCCTATAATTACTTTAGAATCAGCTGATAAGCAGTTGCTTGGTCTTGTTTGTGCTAAGATCCGTTCTTTCCGTATGCCTGAACCATATAAGGGTAAGGGTATCCTATTTAAGGGTGAGGTTATTCGCAGGAAGTCTGGTAAGACAGCTGCAGCTAAGTAACTTTAATAATTCATTACGATTATGACAACAAAGAAAGAACAAAGAAGACTTAAGATAAAGTTTCGCATTCGTAAGAATGTTACTGGGAGCGCTGAGCGTCCACGCTTAAGTGTATTCCGTAGCAATAAGCAGATTTATGCACAGGTTATTAATGACCTTACAGGTACTACTCTTGCTTCAGCTTCATCTCTTGGCTTGGAAAAATTAGCTAAGATAGAGCAAGCTAAGAAAGTTGGTGAGCTAGTAGCTGCCCATGCTAAGGCTGCAGGTGTTGAACAAGTAGTTTTTGACCGTAACGGTTATCTATATCACGGACGTGTTCAGGCATTAGCTGAAGCTGCACGTGAAGGAGGACTTAAATTCTAAACGATTATGGCATTGAATAAAGTAAAAGTAAATAATGACGTTGAACTTAAGGATCGCTTGGTTGCTATCAACCGTGTAACTAAGGTTACTAAAGGTGGTCGTACTTTCACATTTGCTGCTATCGTTGTTGTAGGTGACGGTAACGGTGTTATTGGCTGGGGTCTAGGTAAGGCTGGAGAAGTTACAGCTGCTATTCAAAAGGGAACAGATTCTGCAAAGAAGAACCTAGTTAAGGTTCCTGTATTGAAAGGAACTGTTCCTCATGAAGTAGAAGCTCGCTTCAGCGGAGCACAGGTTCTATTGAAACCAGCTGCAGCTGGTACTGGCTTGAAGGCTGGTGGTGCTATGCGTGCCGTATTGGAGAGCGCTGGTATTACTGACGTGATTGCTAAATCAAAGGGTTCTTCTAACCCTCACAACTTGGTAAAGGCAACTATCGCTGCATTAGCAGAGATGCGTGATGCTTATACTATTGCTGGTGAGCGCGGTATCAGTATGGACAAAGTTTTTAACGGTTAATCAAAGGGGATATTAAATTATGGCAACAATTAAGGTAAAGCAAATTAAGAGCCGTATCGGTGCTCCTAAAGATCAGAAAGCCACATTGCTAGCTTTAGGTCTCCGCAAAATTTCACAAGTTATAGAGGTAGAAGATACCCCTAGTAACCGTGGAATGATAGCTAAGGTTCATCACTTGGTATCAGTAGTTGATTAATTAAATTTTAAACGATTAGGTTAATATGAAATTAAATAATTTAACACCAGCAGCAGGCTCTACACATACTCGTCGTCGCCTTGGTCGTGGTACAGGTTCTGGATTAGGCGGTACTTCTACTCGTGGACACAAGGGTGCTAAGGCACGTTCTGGTTATAAGAGAAAGATTGGTTTCGAAGGTGGTCAGATGCCACTACAGCGTCGTGTACCAAAGGGTGGATTTAAGAATATCAACCATAAGGAATATACAGCTGTAAATCTAGCTACTCTTCAGGCTTTGGCAGATAAACTCAACCTAGCTAAGGTAGGATTGGTAGAACTAAAAGCTGCTGGTCTTGTTAGAGGCAAGGATCTTGTAAAGGTACTTGGCAATGGTGAGTTGAAAGCTAAACTAGAAGTTGAAGCAAACGCATTCTCTAAAACTGCTGAAGAGGCAATCAAGGCAGTAGGTGGTAACACAACTATAATCTAAATTAATGAAGAAGTTTATTGAGACTCTGAAGAACTGTTGGAAGGTAGAAGATTTGCGTCAGCGTCTTCTTATCACTATTCTGTTCGCAGCTATTTACCGTTTTGGATCTTTTGTGGTTCTTCCTGGTATTAATCCAGCATTGTTGGAAAAATTGCAGTCACAGACCGCGGGTGGCTTAATGTCGCTTTTGGACATGTTCTCAGGTGGTGCATTTTCTCATGCGTCAATTTTCGCATTAGGAATTATGCCTTACATCTCAGCTTCTATCGTTATGCAACTTCTTGCTGTTGCTGTTCCTTATTTCCAAAAGTTACAGCGTGAAGGCGAGAGTGGAACAAAGAAAATAAATTGGTACACACGTGCCTTGACAGTATTTATATTATTGTTTCAGGCACCTATGTACCTAACTAATCTAAAGGCTCAAGCTGCAGGAGCACTTGCTTCTGGTATAACTTGGACAGCATTTGCAATTCCAGCTACAGTTATTCTAGCTGCAGGTTCAATGTTTATCCTTTGGTTAGGTGAGCGTATTACAGACAAAGGTGTAGGCAACGGCATCTCTTTAATTATTATGTTAGGTATCATAGCACGTCTTCCACAAGCTTTCTTCCAAGAGCTTACAAGCCGCTTCGAAGCAATTACTGGTGGTGGATTTGTTATGTTTATCGTTGAGATCATTGTTTTATATCTTGTTGTCTGTGCTGCGATTCTTCTTGTTCAAGGAACTCGACAGGTTCCTGTGCAATACGCAAAGAAGGTTGTAGGAAATAAACAATATGGTGGAGCTCGTCAGTACATTCCTTTGAAATTGTTTGCTGCAAATGTAATGCCTATCATCTTTGCGCAGGCTTTGATGTTTATTCCATTAGCAATAGTTCAATATTCAACTGATAGCGCAAGCTCTATTCTTCAGTCAATGATGAATACAAAGAGCCTTCCATACAATATTCTTTATGTTATCCTTATCATTGCATTTACATATTTCTATACTGCTATTACATTGAATCCTACTCAAATGGCTGAAGATATGAAGCGTAATAATGGCTTTATTCCTGGAGTTCGTCCAGGTAAGGATACTGCAGATTATATTGATACAATTATGTCTCGTATTACTCTGCCAGGTTCTCTCTTTATTGCTTTTATTGCGATTATGCCAGCATTTGCAGGATTTCTTCATGTACAAGATGCATTTGGACAGTTCTTTGGTGGTACTTCACTATTGATTCTTGTTGGAGTTGTTATAGATACTTTGCAGCAAATAGAATCACATTTGATGATGCGCCATTATGATGGTCTATTGAATTCTGGTCATACACGTAATAGTGTATCTGCCTATTAATTCTTTGTCTTTAACTATGATTTCTAAAAATGATGTAATACAATATATAAGAGACGCTTCGTTCAGTTACTTATAGGCTGAACAAGCATCACTTGTTATATCTACAATTAGAAAAATAAAGTAAAAATTATATATGGCAAAGCAAACTGCAATAGAACAGGATGGCACAATCCTAGAAGCACTTTCCAACGCAATGTTTCGCGTAGAGTTAGAGAATGGTGTAGAAATCATCGCTCATATCTCAGGAAAGATGAGAATGCACTACATTAAAATTTTACCAGGAGATAAGGTAAAGGTCGAGATGAGTCCTTATGATCTTACGAAAGGTAGAATCGTTTTCAGATACAAATAAATATCATAAGATATATGAAGACAAGAGCATCATTAAAGAAGCGTACAGCCGACTGTAAGATCGTTCGTCGAAAAGGTCGCTTGTTCGTTATCAACAAGAAAAACCCTAAGTTCAAATTACGTCAGGGTTAAGTTAAAAAAGAGTAAAGGTATGATATTGTACTTAATAATGATTACCTTTGCATACTTTTTAGCGTAAACAGACAATTAATTTAATTAATTATTTTACAATGGCAATAAGAATTGTTGGAGTAGATTTGCCCCAAAATAAGCGTGGCGAAATCGCATTGACTTATATCTACGGTATAGGTCGAAGTAGTTCAGCAAAGATATTGGATAAAGCTGGTATCAGCCGCGACCTTAAGGTTAGCGAGTGGTCTGATGATCAAGCAGCTAAAATCCGTGAAATTATCGGTGCTGAATTCAAAGTAGAAGGTGATCTCCGTTCTGAGGTCCAAATGAATATTAAGCGCCTAATGGATATTGGTTGCTATCGTGGTGTTAGACATCGTAACGGTCTTCCTGTTCGCGGTCAGAGTACAAAGAATAATGCTCGTACCCGTAAGGGTAAGAAAAAGACTGTTGCTAACAAGAAGAAGGCTACTAAGTAATTTTAAGGAGGAAAATTAATTATGGCAAAAAAAACAGCAACATCTAAGAAAAGAAATGTAAGAGTAGATGCTATGGGGCAACTTCATGTGCATAGCTCTTTTAATAACATTATTGTATCTTTGGCTAATAATGAAGGTCAGGTTATTTCTTGGTCTTCTGCAGGTAAGATGGGATTCCGTGGTTCTAAGAAGAATACTCCTTACGCAGCACAAATGGCTGCAGAGGATTGTGCTAAGGTAGCATTCGACTTAGGTCTACGTAAAGTTAAGGCGTTTGTTAAGGGACCAGGTAATGGTCGTGAGAGCGCAATTCGTGCGGTAAACGCTGCAGGTATTGTCGTTACAGAAATTGTAGACGTAACTCCATTACCACATAACGGTTGTCGTCCTCCTAAGCGTCGTCGTGTATAATCACATCTTATAAAAGTTTAAAGCAAAAAAAATATGGCAAGATACATAGGTCCAAAAACTAGAATTGCACGCCGTTTTGGTGAGCCAATTTTCGGCGCAGACAAAGTGTTGGCTAAGAGAAATTTCCCTCCTGGACAGCATGGAAATAACCGTCGTCGTAAGGTTTCTGAATACGGTGCACAGTTGGCTGAAAAGCAAAAAGCTAAATATACTTATGGAGTTTTAGAGCGTCAATTCCGCAATCTGTTTGAAAAGGCAGCTAAGTCTAGTGGTATCACTGGTGAAGTTCTTCTACAAAGTCTAGAAGCACGTCTTGATAACGTTGTATTCCGTCTTGGTATAGCTCCAACTCGTGCAGCTGCGCGTCAGCTTGTAGGTCACAAGCACATAACTGTAAATGGTGATGTCGTAAATATCGCTTCTTACAATGTAAAGGCTGGTGATGTCGTTGGTGTTCGTGAGAAGGCTAAGTCGCTAGAGGTTATTGAAGCTGCTTTGGCTGGCTTTAACCATAGTAAGTATCCTTGGTTAGAATGGGATGAGAATGCTAAGGCAGGTAAGTTCCTACACAGACCAGACCGCGCTGATATTCCTGAGAATATTAAAGAACAGTTGATCGTTGAGTTGTACTCTAAATAATTAAAAATCATTCAATTAATGGCGATATTAGCATTTCAAAAACCTGATAAAGTTGTGATGCTGGAGGCAAATGATACTTTCGGTAAATTCGAATTTCGTCCTTTAGAGCCTGGCTTCGGTGTTACTATTGGTAACGCTTTACGTCGCATCCTCCTTTCATCTCTTGAAGGTTTTGCAATCAACACCATACGTATAGCAGGTGTTGAACATGAATTCTCTTCAGTACCAGGTGTTAAGGAAGATGTTACCAACATCATCTTGAATCTAAAACAAGTTAGATTTAGGCAAGTAGTAGAAGAATTCGAGAATGAGAAAGTTAGTATCACTGTTGAGAATTCTACAGAATTCAAAGCAGGTGATATTAGCAATTATCTGACTGGATTTGAAGTGTTAAACCCTGATTTGGTGATTTGTCATTTAGATTCAAAAGCATCTATGCAAATTGAACTTACAATCAATAAGGGTCGTGGTTATGTCCCAGCTGATGAGAACCGCGAATTCTGCACAGATGTAAATGTACTCCCAATCGATTCAATCTACACCCCGATACGTAACGTAAAATATTCTGTTGAGCCATATCGTGTTGAGCAGAAGACTGACTATGATAAGTTAGTTATTGAAGTTACAACGGATGGTTCCATACATCCAAAGGATGCATTGAAAGAGGCTGCTAAGACTCTTATTTATCACTTTATGTTATTCTCTGATGAAAAGATTACATTGGAATCTTCAGATCAAGAAAATAATCAAGAGTTCGATGAGGAGATCTTGCATATGCGTCAATTATTGAAGACTAAGCTAACAGATGCTTCTTTGAATTTGAGTGTTCGCGCACTTAATTGTTTGAAAGCAGCTGATGTGGAAACACTTGGAGACTTAGTACAATACAATAAGACAGACCTCTTGAAGTTCCGCAACTTTGGTAAGAAATCGCTTTCTGAGCTTGATGATTTGCTCGAAGGTCTGAATCTATCATTTGGAACCGACATTACAAAGTATAAATTGGACAAAGAATAAGACTTTTTATTAGCTCTTCTTTATTCTCTTAAGGTTAAAGAAGAGTTTATAAATTGCTTATAGCTTGTTCACAAGAAGACAAAAATAATGAGACATAATAAAAAATTCAACCATTTAGGTCGTACTGCTCCACATCGTGCTGCATTGCTTTCAAATCTTGCAATAGCATTGATCGAGCACAAAAGAATCACTACGACACTAGCAAAAGCTAAGGCTCTTAAAAAGTTCGTTGAGCCATTGATTACACGTTGTAAGGAAGATACAACAAACTCACGTCGTGTTGTTTTCCGTTATCTACAGAATAAGGAAGCTGTTACAGAATTGTTCAAGAATATTTCTGTAAAGGTAGGCGATCGCCCTGGTGGTTATACACGTGTTATTAAGCTTGGAACTCGTCAGGGTGATGCTGCAGAGATGGCATTCATCGAGCTTGTTGACTTTGATGAGAATATGGCTAAGACTCCTAAGGCAGAAGCTAAGAAAACTCGCCGTAGTCGTCGTTCTACAAAGAAAGTTGAAGATGCTCCTGTGGCTGATGCAGCAGAAGAAGCAAAGGCTGAATAATTATTTATCACCAAATATTAAACTCCTCGGCATTTTTTTATGTCGAGGAGTTTTAGTATCTTACAGCTTTATATGCTATTTCATACAGCATATAAATAACTATTGTTGTCCATTGTTATTTTGATCATATTTGACGACTATAAAGTAATTAATAACGGCTGATCTTTTTTCGGACTGCTATTCGTTTTTAGTTATTTTGTCTGTTACAAAACATAGAAATAATATTTGATATGTAAAAATGCACAGCTAAACTTTCCTTTATAAATTTATATTGCTGTCCGATAAACCTTTTAGTGACTATTTTTAGGGAAATCCCTATATAAAAAGGGGAATGTCTCTGCTAAAAGTTTGATAGTTTGCGTATCTTTGCATATTAAAATACGCTAAAAAGAATGAAAAAGGGGATAATTGTAGGGATGGCTAGCTTAATTTTGTTAACTAGCTGCGGAACATATACTAGTACTGGGGCTTCTCTAGGAGGAATTCTAGGAAGTGCTATCGGGGGTATTGCTGGTGGTGGTCGAGGTTCTGATATAGGGACTATTATCGGAATGGCTGGAGGGGCTATAATAGGTGCAGCCGCTGATAATCGCGTTCAGCAGCGTGAGCGGCAGGAAGTTCACGATCATTATGAGCGTGTCATGCAAAATAAGGAACATGGATATAACTCATATAACGGTATCTCTTTAGATACAGATGATATGTACAGTAACATCACTTCAGAACCTTTTTCCCGTGTTTCTCCCTCTACTGATCCTAGCGGTTTTGATTCCTTGAATACAGGCGATGATCGTCTCTATAATTTTAACGGTAGTGATTATGCAGGCAATTATAGTGCGGTACAGCCCGTAACAAAAGTTCCATCACAGTCAGGTGTAGTCCGTTTAGCTGATGGATATGAATATACACCGAACATTAGTATTGTCAATGCTCGATTTGTCGATGATAATCAAGATGGAGTCCTTTCTCGTGGAGAGCTTGGTAAGATTATCTTTGAAATAATGAATAATGGAGATCATGAGCTAATTGATGTTCAGCCTTCTGTGTTAGAGACGAGTGGCAACACCCATATTTATATCAGCCCTTCTGTCCATATAGAAAGTCTTATGCCTAGTAGCGGTGTTCGTTATACAGCTATTGTTAAGGCAGATAATAAGCTTAAAAATGGCTTAGTAAAGTTTGCTATTACCGTTCTTCAGGGACGTAAAAGTATTAGTAAGGTAACAGAATTTGTTGTCCAGACAAAGAAGTAATCGCTTTTGAGAATCAATGATTACACTAAAAATCCCTCATAGGTCAGTAAAAACTTATGAGGGATTTTTGTTTTTATTCAAAGATACCAGTAACATTGTCCTTTACACGTTTAAAGAAGTCGGTCCACGATTTGCTTGCACCTTCTTTCGATTTGGCTGTAGTAGTAACTTGTTGCTGAGGACGAGCAGGGACTTTGTTCCCACTAGATTTTTGAGCGTTTTTTCTAGGTAGGACTTTGGTATTTACCTTTCGTTCCACCTCTTCAGGTTTATCCTCTTGTGGTTTCTCCCATTCAGGTATAAACTCATAACATACACCAGCCATACCGTATTCCACTTCTGGAACCTCAATAGGTTTCTCGGTATTAGGGCTACGATAGGGGACTTCTGTATTTTTGCGCATCACCTCTATTCTTACATAGCCTATACCGCTAGAAATTGTGCCTAAGGCTCGAGCGGCAGCGTATGAAAGATCAATAATGCGTCCACGAACAAAAGGACCACGATCGGTTACACGTACAATAACCGTATTACCATTTCGCGTGTTTGTAACTTTTAGTTGAGTACCAAAAGGAAGTGTTCTGTGCGCACAAGTAAAATCATTCTTATTATAAGGTTGTCCATTACTCATGCGTCTTCCATGAAGTGCATTACTATAATAAGAGGCTTTACCACTCGTTTGCGCATAGCATTCAAACGAGGTGGTAAAGCCTATTACTGATAATATTACTATCAGGAGATTTCTGAATTTATCCATAATGTATATATTCAGTCCTCTCCCAAGTATTTTTTATATCTCTCCCACTTTGTTGTGGGAGAGATGGAGAGAACTTTATTAAATTACGCCTTGTTCTAGCATAGCCTCAGCTACCTTCATGAAACCAGCGATGTTTGCACCCTTAACGTAGTCGATAGTGCCATCTGGTTGTGTACCAAACTTAACACACTGCTCGTGGATGCTTTCCATGATCCAATGTAGTTTAGCGTCAACTTCAGCAGGAGCCCAATTCAAGTGAGCAGCATTCTGAGTCATTTCAAGACCAGAAGTCGCAACACCACCAGCATTTACAGCCTTACCTGGAGCGAACAATATACCGTTGTTTTGGAAGAAGTGGATAGCGCCTGGCTGGCAACCCATATTAGAAACCTCACAGCAGCACCAGCAACCGTTAGCCTTCAATTCCTTAGCATCTTCTTCGCTTAGCTCGTTTTGGAATGCACAAGGAAGAGCGATGTCAACAGGAACACTCCAAGACTTCTTGCCTGCAGTAAACTTAGCCTTACCAGGGAACTTAGTAGCCATATCTTCTACCTTATTGCGGTTAGAAGCACGCATCTCAAGCATATAGTCGATCATCTCCTTTGTGATACCTTCTGGGATTTCGCAAACACCATCAGGACCAGAGATAGCAACAACCTTACCACCTAGCTCAAGTGTCTTTAAAGCAGCACCCCAAGCAACGTTACCGAAA
Source organism: Prevotella bivia DSM 20514 (assembly GCF_000262545.1). Lineage (GTDB taxonomy): Bacteria > Bacteroidota > Bacteroidia > Bacteroidales > Bacteroidaceae > Prevotella > Prevotella bivia. The sequence continues at coordinate 1,128,268 of NZ_JH660660.1, forward strand.
CCTGAAAGAGCAACTTTCTTGTCCTTGATGTCCTTACCAGCCTTCTTTAGAAGGTGTTGTGTGAAGTAAAGAGCACCGTAACCAGTAGCTTCTGGACGGAAGAAAGAACCACCCCATGTAATACCCTTACCAGTCAAAACACCTGTATGATACTGACGTGTAAGTTTTTGGTACATACCATTCATATAACCGATTTCACGACCACCAACACCAACGTCGCCAGCAGGGATGTCCTGATCTGGACCAATGTTATGGCGTAGCTCTAGCATGAATGCTTGGCAGAAACGCATAATTTCAGCGTCTGACTTACCAACTGGGTCGAAGTCTGAACCACCCTTACCACCGCCCATAGGCAATGTTGTTAGCGCATTCTTGAATGTCTGCTCAAAACCTAAGAACTTCAACATAGAAGGAGTTACAGCCTTGTGGAAACGCAAACCGCCTTTGTAAGGGCCAATAGCGCTATTAAACTGTACGCGATAGCCAAGGTTTGTTTGTACCTTACCAGCGTCATCAATCCATGTTACACGGAATGTAAAGATACGCTCTGGTTCAACCATTCTTTCAATAATCTGAGCTTTTTCAAACTCAGGATGCTGGTTGTAAACTTCCTCGATTGACTCGAGAACTTCTTGTACTGCCTGTAGGTACTCAGACTCACCTGGATGCTTCTGCTCCAAGGTTTGCATAATTTTTTTGACTTCCATAGTAGTTTATGCTTTTATTGTTTATGTTAGTTATATCACTTTGTTAAATGATGCGACAAATATATCCAATATTACGCAAACCACCAAAGATTTTGTCGAAAAAAATATTCGCTTCTCTTTACAGATATACACTTATTAATGTACTATGAAAAGATAATTATGCTGCAAATTAATAAAAAAAATATTATTAATGCAACTGAAATGTATGTCTACAAGTATTTATTTTGTATTTTTGTCGAAAATTAAAGAAACAGTGTAAGTTTGTACTTGTTGCTTATTTTAACGCAATTTTACCTTTCAACTCTCTTTATTTCATTTATTTTAGGGAGCTATTGATGAGCTTTTTGCTAGCTTTGTAAGCTCACAAAAATCATTTCTTCCTTATAATATTATCTCAAATTATGAATACCGAGCTATATACATATTATAAAAATCGCATTGCTGAGGTCAATAACATAATGATACACTTAAAAGGCAAAAATACCTATTTTGTTCTTGGGGAGGTTATCACTTTTGCTGGAATTATAGGCTTTATGGTATTTTATGTAATGAATCAAAGTTCTTTTTGGGTGCTACTTTCTTCTCTCCTTAGTTTAATATTGTATATGCTCATTCGTAATTTTGATGCGAAGAATACTAAACAAATAGAAGCGCTTACAGCTTTGCTTAATGTTTATAAACGCGAAGTGAGGTATCATGAAGGTTACTTTGATCAGTTTGCTGCAGGTGAGCAATTTGTGGATGCTCGGCATTCTTTTACTTTCGATCTTGATATCTTTGGTCAGCTTTCCCTTTATCAGCGTATTAATCGATGTGTTACTACTGGTGGTGCTGACTATTTAGCACTTTGTCTTTCTGAGGAAAACCTTGAGCATTCGCAAAAAGCCAAACTCGCACAGATAGGAAGAAGAAGTGAGAGTATTCGAACTTTGGCGCAAGATAGGAAGCTTGTTACACAATTTAAGGCACTTGGTGTAGAGAAAATCATTGATACGGTGGCTATCCAGCAAGCATTAGCAAAGGTAGAAACTATTCGTGTACCTCATTTTTTTGGTACTCAATGGTTCAAGATATTGCTTAATACGAGTTTAGTGGGCTTTTACGTTTCCCTTGTTTTAGCAGTGTTGGGCTATTGTGATTACTCTATACCTTCTATATGGGCTGCAGCCAATTTCAATATCTCATTCTTTGCCTCCTATCGCTATTTGAAGAAAATCACAGTTGCCTTTGACCGTGTTAGACATCAGGTACAGAACTATGTGCGCGTAATGCAGTTGATTGAAACCATTAATGCAGGTTCTTCTGAAGAGCTACAACAGATAAAAAGACGACTTGCGAATGCACTTGCAGCCTTTGAACACCTAGAACGGATTTCACAAAAGATAGATGGACGTAGCAACGAGTTTGGTGTTATACTCTTCAATGTCTTACGGTTAATCGACCTTTCTATCATCAGCTCGTTTGTAAGTTTACAAAACCACTTTAAGGCGAGTACACGCCAGTGGTTAGATGCTGTTAGCAAGTTTGATGCTTTGGTAAGTATGGCAAATTTCCGCCTAAATGAGGATAAAGCTACAGAGGCTAGAGTAGTGGAGAGCAATGAGGTCGTGTTTGAAGCCGAAGGGCTTTATCATCCTTTCTTAGGCGATAAGGCAGTAACAAACAATTTCTCTGTGGAGAATCTACATTATTATATTATAACAGGTGCGAATATGGCAGGGAAGAGTACCTTTCTACGTACCCTCGGTATTAATTATGTATTAGCAATGAATGGACTTCCTGTTTTTGCTACTCGCTTCACCATTTCTATATTCCATCTCTTTACAAGTATGCGCACCACTGACGATCTAGCCAATGGAATTTCTTATTTCAATGCAGAACTGCTTCGTCTGAAACGGTTGATAGGGTCTTTACAGCCCACTATGCCCAATCTTATTATTTTAGATGAAATATTAAAGGGTACCAATTCGCTTGATAAACTCAATGGTTCGCGGCTCTTCCTCGAATATGTTTCTGAGCGCAATGTTACAGGTGTTATAGCCACCCATGACCTTGAACTTTCGAAGATGGATGCCAATTCTCGTTTCCATAATTTCTGTTTCGAGATAGAATTAGGAAGTAACATTGGTTATTCGTATAAACTAGGTGTTGGTGTGGCTCGTAATCAGAATGCAACCTATTTACTGAAAGATATTCTTGCAGATTAAGAATGAGTGAAATCTCTTAGAAAATATTTAACAGCAAACTAATATGTCATCTTTTCAATTGCAAAAGGTGATGTATTGGGGAGCAAAAGGTCATCTTTTGCCGTGTAAACGATGACCTTTCGTATGTTAAACGATGACCTTTTTATTTTATGCTTTTAAGTCGTTGCTAATCAGCTTGATAAGTTGTTTCGTGTTTTGTTAATTCGCTATGTTGTTGTAAGTAAAAATAATTAACTTTACTTAATCCCACTAGATACTTGCTTGCTAGGCATACTATCCTTTTAGGGGCAATATAAAAGCTATATTAGCTGTTCTAATAAAGCCAGCTTCAAAGATTATTGCAATCCTTAAAGCTGGCTTCTTTTTATATCTTTGCGAAAGTTAGGGAAGTTTGTTTAATCCTCCATTAACTTACGGTATCTTCCTTTCTTAATTTCCTCATTGCCCAATCGGCGTGCCTTATTGATTTCGTATTCAGAGTAATCGCCTTCGAAGAATACCACTTCGCCGTCGCCTTCAAAGGCAAGAATATGCGTACAGATACGATCGAGGAACCAACGGTCGTGGCTGATCACTACTGCACAACCTGCAAAATTCTCCAAACCTTCTTCCAAAGCGCGCAAAGTGTTTACGTCAATATCATTGGTAGGCTCATCGAGCAATAGTACGTTGCCCTCTTGTTTTAATGCCAATGCTAGTTGCAAACGATTTCGTTCGCCACCAGAAAGCACTCCGCAAAGCTTGCTCTGATCGGTACCCCCAAAATTGAAACGAGAGAGATAAGCACGTGCGTTGACATCGCGCCCACCCATGCGGAAGAGTTCATTGCCTTGAGAAACTACCTCATAAACACTCTTCTTAGGGTCGATGTCCTTATGTTGCTGATCAACGTATGCTAGTTTTACGGTTTCACCCACTTCAAAGGTACCGCCATCAGCCTGATCTAAGCCCATAATAAGGCGGAAAAGAGTAGTTTTACCAGCACCATTCGGACCAATAACACCCACGATACCGTTAGGAGGTAACATAAAGTTGAGATCCTTGAAGAGTACCTTCTCGCCAAAAGCCTTCTGCACATGCTGTGCTTCAATAACCTTGTTGCCGAGACGTGGCCCATTAGGAATAAAGATTTCCAATTTTTCCTCACGCTCTTTTTGTTCCTCGTTAAGCATTTGGTCGTATGATTTCAGACGTGCTTTGCCCTTTGCTTGGCGTGCTTTTGGTGCCATACGCACCCATTCAAGCTCTCGCTCAAGGGTTTTGCGACGTTTAGAAGCTGTTTTTTCTTCTTGCGCCATACGCTTTGTCTTTTGGTCGAGCCATGAAGAGTAGTTACCCTTCCATGGAATGCCCTCACCACGATCAAGTTCCAATATCCACTCGCTAACATCATCAAGGAAGTAGCGGTCATGGGTAACAGCGATGACAGTACCCTCGTATTGCTGAAGATGTTGTTCCAGCCAGTCGATACTTTCAGCATCAAGGTGGTTGGTAGGCTCATCCAGCAAGAGTACATCTGGTTTCTGAAGCAGCAATCGACAAAGTGCCACACGACGACGTTCACCACCAGAGAGGTGTGTAACGGCTGAGTCGCCAGCAGGACAACGCAATGCTGCCATTGCACGGTCTAGTTTAGAATCCATATTCCAAGCATCGGTAGCATCGATAATATCTTGCACTTCTGCTTGGCGTTGCATCAGCTTATCCATCTTGTCAGGATTGCCATAGTATTCCTCTAGCCCAAACTTTTGGTTGATTTCGTCATATTCTTTTAAGGCGTCATACACATGTTGAACGCCTTCCATAATGTTTTCCTTAACAGTTTTCTCTTCGTTAAGTGGTGGATCTTGTTCAAGATAGCCCACGGTATACCCCGGACTCCATACTACTTCGCCTTGTGTAGGTTGTTCTATGCCAGCGATAATTTTCATCAGCGTAGATTTACCTGCACCGTTAAGACCTATAATACCAATTTTAGCTCCGTAGAAGAACGATAGATATATGTTCTTGAGAATTTGTTTTTGGTTTTGAGGAATAATCTTTGTTACTCCCATCATGGAGAAGATAACCTTCTTGTCGTCAACAGTTGCCATATTTTTGTTTAATTATTTATATTGCAAAATTAAGGAAAACCTTTGAAAAAAGGTGTAATTTTCGGATATTTTAGGAGTGAAAGGAGTTCTTACCTCTTTTTATGCCACTGTCTAAAGTAGAAACTTCTCCACTACCTCTGCCACACCGTCTTTCTCATTAGAGGCGAGAGTTACATAGTTGGCTTGAATACGAATATCCTCGTTAGCATTTGCCATTGCAACTCCTAAGCCTGCAAAACATATCATGCTAAGGTCGTTGTAACCATCGCCACACGCTATTATTTCCTCGCGTTTGATACCTGTTAGTTTAAGGAGTTTTGCAAGCGATTGTGCCTTATCAACATTCAGTGGAACACACTCTAGGAAATAGTCGGCAGAACGATATACACTCATTTTTCCTTCTAACGTTTTAGCGAGTTGTATTTCTACTTCATGGAGTGGGGTAGGATCGCCTACTATTAAGCACTTATTGATAGGGTAAACTATCTGTTCGAGAAAGTTTGAATATAACGTAATGGGCAATTTATTAATGAACGCCTCTTCCTTAACATATTTATCTTCTGTAGAAGTAGCTGCAATGCCTTTACCTTGGTAGGTTAGGATCTGCATACCACCTTTCATAGCACTGTTATATAGCGTTGGAACAAGCTCTGGGGAGAGTGTTTGCTCAAATAAGGTTTCGTTATTCGAGCAATCAATTATCTTGCCACCATTAAAAGCAAGGATATAACCATGATGCTGGTTCAAGCAGAGCTCTTCCGCAAGGTTTTTGATACCATAAGTGGGTCTTCCCGAAGCTAAAACGATGCGTACACCTTTCTTCTGTGCTTGTATCAGTGCTTCTTTTGTTTTAGGAGTAATAACCTTTTTGCTATTTGTTAATGTGCCATCTAAGTCGAGCACTATCATTTTATATACTTGTCTCATACTTTTTACCTTTTTGAGTATCTTTTTATCTTGTACAAAGGTAAGATTTTGAATTATTATCACAGTACTTTTATATCTTAACTTTTATTTTTAGCAGCATACTGCCACTGCAAAAATCAATTATTTAACACTTGTCGATGTTTTTGTTAGTATCCTATTTTGGATAAGACAAAATAAAATATTACTTTTGTATCGGTAAAAAGAAAGAAGGATTAAAATATTCATTTAATTTAAATACATAATAAAAAGTTATGGCAGTAGATTACAAAAAATTAGGTCTTGTAAACACTCGCGAGATGTTTAAGAAGGCTGTAGATGGTGGCTATGCAATTCCAGCATTCAACTTCAATAACCTTGAGCAGCTTCAGGCTATTGTTAAGGCTTCTTCAGAACTAAAATCACCAGTTATTATTCAGGTATCAAAGGGCGCACGTAAATATGCAAATGCTACATTGCTTCGCTATATGGCAGAGGGTGCAGTAGAATACGCTAAGGAGCTTGGTTGCAAGCATCCTGAAATCGTAATTCACCTTGATCATGGAGATAGCTTCGAAACATGTAAGAGCTGTATCGACTCAGGTTTCTCTTCAGTGATGATCGATGGTTCTTCACTTCCATACGAAGAGAACATAGCTTTGACAAAGAAGGTTGTAGACTACGCTCATCAGTTCGATGTAACTGTAGAAGGCGAACTTGGTGTGCTTGCAGGTGTTGAAGATGATGTTGTTGCTGAGGTTTCTCACTATACAAAGCCAGAAGAAGTAGTTGATTTCGCTACACGTACAGGTTGCGACTCTTTGGCAATCTCTATTGGTACTTCACACGGTGCTTACAAGTTTACTCCAGAGCAGTGTACACGCGATCCTAAGACAGGTCGTTTGATCCCTCCTCCATTGGCATTCGATGTTCTTGAAGCTATCGAAAAGGAGCTTCCAGGTTTCCCTATCGTACTTCACGGTTCTTCTTCTGTTCCTCAGAAGTATGTTGATATTATCAATGCAAACGGTGGTAAGTTGCCAAACGCTGTAGGTATTCCTGAAGAGGAACTTCGTAGAGCTGCTAAGAGTGCTGTATGTAAGATTAACATCGACTCAGACTCTCGTCTAGCTTTCACCGCAGGTGTTCGCGAAACATTTACTCAACACCCAGAGTACTTCGACCCACGCCAGTATTGTGGTAAGGCTCGTGAGTATATGGAAGAACTTTATAAGGAAAAGATTACAGATGTTCTTGGTTCAGATAACAAATTGTCTAATCTTGACTAATTTGTTTAGATTATAAGATCTATAAAATAATAACGGTGGTAACCTTTTGATGGTTACCACCGTTTTTTTCGTTCATAAAGCGTTATTGCTTATGGTAGTAATGCTTTTAGTTGCTCTACATACCTCGTAATAGCTTGTTTTGTTTGCATATCTTTTTCTGCATTCATAGCAGTTTCCATATCGGGAAGATATTGTAGATAATCGGTTTCGGCAATGAATTTTGCTGCACGAATGCGTACTTTTGGGCTATTATCGAATAACAATCCTTGCACCCAACGTTTGGCATCCCACGAACGACGCACTTGTAACCAATCTAATGCAGCTATTTTTTCTTCAGATGAGCCATAAAGGAAGGTTTCGTAATAGCTGTGTTCTTGTTTGAGATCGGCTTTGGTCATCAAATATTCTTGGTTATACACATCAGGGCGAACAACATTTTTCTTATATTGCTTGATAGGTAAACCTAGTGTCCAGCGCACCATGCGTGGTATCATCCATTCCATGCCAGGTGTAGCTTCTGGGTGAGCAATGCTACTGAATACCCTTCCTTTACCATAAGTGTTAGCGATGAAGAAAGGTTTGTTGTTTGTCATATTTATAGGTGCATTGCCTTCTTCATGCACATCGCTCTCCATTGTAGCAAAGGAAGTATATTTTATCTGACTGTTTTCGCTAGGAATAAAAACGGGACCCTCATAGTATAGTACGTATGAAAGTGGGCGAGTAGCTAGCTCTGGGAATAGCTTCTTTCCCTCATTGGTGAGCGAGAACTTAGCAATGCCATGTCCACGATTATCGTGTTCTATATCAATGGCTTTAGCACCGTTGATGCGGAAGCAAGCGTAGTTAGGAGTGTCAGAAAAGAGGTAAGCTCCAGCACAAATACCCACCGCACCTTTACCCGAAGCAATGAATTCCTTTACACGTTTCACATTTTCCTCACCCATATTGAGATATTGTGTCGATCCTCCACCGCCTGGTACGATGATCGCATCTAGGTTGTTGAGTACTCCTTTGGCAATATCGGCGGTAGTAAAAGTTCTTACCGTCATATCTCCATCTAATCGGACGGCTTGCACGGCTTCCCAAATGCAGGTTTCTGCACCACCGTGTCCTTGGAAAACACCCACTCTGATAGTTTTTTTATTTTGTGCAAACAAAGTTGTGGTAAAGCAAAATGCCACTACCAACATACAAATCCACTGAAATTGTTTTTTCATACATTTAAAGTTTATATTTTTTATTCTTCTAAGCGTCTGAAGGCTTTAGGTAGGTAATTGATAATATCGCTTGCTATAAGACTCTCTTTGCCCACTTCTCTTGCTGCAAGATCGCCAGCCAAACCATGCAAGTACATTCCTACTAGGCAGGCATTTGTTTGTGAATATCCACGTGCTAAGAGGGCAGTAATGATACCTGTTAGCACATCGCCACTACCTGCCGTAGCCATACCACTATTGCCAGTGCTATTAAAAGCAATGTTGCCGTCTGGTAAACATAGCGCACTGTTATGCCCTTTTAATAGCACATATCCTTGAATAGATTTTGCCAAGTCGGAAGCGCGTACTAATCGTTCATAGTCGTTGTTGGTAGGGGCACCTGTGAGCCGATCTAATTCCTTTGGGTGAGGTGTCATAATAATGCCTTTCGGTAGTTGTTGCATCCATGCACGATGGCTAGCCAATATATTTAGTGCATCGGCATCTACCACGATAGGGCATTGCGTTCTTCTTATTTGAGCAATGAGAGCAATAGCTGTATTCTCTAGTTTGCCTAGTCCGGGCCCAATCCCTAGTGCGTCGAAACCATCTGTGTCTATTGCTTCCGAGAAAGCCGTTTCCTCATGGTCAAGATGTACGATAGCTTCAGGTACTGCTGTTTGCATAATGGTGTTATTAGCTCTAGGTGTGTGTACAGTAGTTTTGCCCACACCCGCTCTTAGGCAGGCACGCGAAGCGAGTATCGCAGCTCCCGCCATACTATAACAGCCCGCAATAATAAGTGCATTGCCCATTGTTCCTTTGTGGGCAAAGTCGTTGCGTGAAAGTAAAAGTTTTCTTATGTCAACTTCCTCTAGTATGGAATAGTTTGCTTCTTTCTTGTTGATAAATTCTTGACTTAGCCTGATGTCAAGTATCTTCACCTCTCCTAAGAATGCCTGATTATCGCCAAAGAGAAAGGCAAGTTTAGGTTGGTGGAAGCTAAGGGTTAGGTTGGCTCGGATGATGTTTGCACGTACATTATATGAATTATCTTCCGAGAGTAATCCCGAAGGAATGTCAATACTCACAACCTTTGCTAAGCTCTGATTGATATACTTTATTAAAGCTGCAAACCCACCTGCAAGCGGCTTGTTAAGTCCAGTGCCAAATAAGCCATCCACTACCAAAGTGTCCTCGGTAAGTTCTGGTGGATCAAACTGAGTAGTTACCTCTATAAAACCTTTAGAAGCCTTACTTTCTAGCAAACGTTGCTTGTTAGTATTGCAATCATCAGACAGCTTATCGCTAATATTAAAAAGAAAGGTCTTAACCTTATAGCCTTCGTTTGCTAGCATGCGAGCCACTGCCAATGCATCGCCGCCATTATTGCCATGACCAGCAAAAACCACAATGGGCGTAAGGCTACTCCAGCGTTCTGTAATGGCATGCGTAACAGCTTTAGCCGCTCGTTCCATAAGGTCGATCGACTTAATATTTTCTTTTTCTATAGTGTATCTATCCAGCTCGTGTATCTGGGAACTTGTAAAAATTTTCATTGCTAAATCTCTATGTAATAACCTTTCTTAAGCTATGAAATTCCTGTTAATAGAGTATTTTACGAAACTCTTTCTATCTATTTTTCTTTCATTCGTCATAGCTCTTGTTCGTAACATATTTGTCAAACACAAAGATAAATAATAGATTTGGAGTTTCCAAAGGTTGCAAGCATAAATTGACGGAGAGGGTATTCTCCTTTTAATACGATCGTTGGAGTATTTGAACGCGAGTTTGAGTTTTGGCTTTTGAATATTCGAAAAATATTGCGCAATTATGTAAATAAAATTACGCTATTTCCTTATGCTAAGTTGTCTATATTTGGGAAAAAGAAAGCTTTAGTAAGGGTTTAGATTTGCTAAAATAATGTATTCTAATGGGATAGTTTGCTATTATTTTCGTAATTTTGCGGAAAATAAAGAATTAAGAAAAATGAGTCGAGTAACCATTTTAGATAAAACATTTGAGACTTCTATTCCAGAAGCTGAAATACTAGAGAGAGTAAAGCGTGTTGCTGAGCAGATTAATAAAGATATGGCTGGTAAGAATCCGCTTTTTCTTGCAGTATTAAATGGCTCATTTATCTTTGCTGCCGATTTAATGCGTTTCATCAATATTCCTAGCGAAATATCATTTGTTAAGCTTGCTTCTTATGAGGGAACTACTTCTACTGGTGAGATTAAAGAAGTAATAGGCTTAAACGAAGATATTAGCGGTCGTGATGTTATCATAGTAGAAGATATTGTAGATACAGGCTCAACTATGAAGCGTATGCTAGAAACTTTAGGAACTCGTAATCCCCGCAGTTTGCATATTTGCACCTTGCTTTTGAAGCCGGGTAAGCTCGCTGTGCCATTGAATGTAGAGTATGTTGCAATGGAAATTCCTAACGACTTTATCGTGGGTTATGGGCTTGACTATGATCAGCAAGGAAGAAGTTTAAGAGATATATATACATTAGTACAAGAATAATGAAGAATATTGTAATTTTTGGTGCTCCGGGTGCAGGTAAAGGTACTCAGAGCGACAAGATGATTGAAAAGTATGGTTTCGGTCATATTTCTACAGGCGACGTGCTTCGCAGTGAGATTAAAAATGGAACAGAACTTGGTAAGACTGCTAAAGGTTATATTGATAACGGACAGTTGATCCCTGATGAGCTAATGGTGAATATCCTAGCAAGTGTTTATGATACTTTTGGTAAGGAGCATAAGGGGGTTATCTTTGACGGTTTCCCACGTACGATTCCACAAGCTGAGGCTTTGAAGAATATGCTATCAGAGCGCAGTCATAAGATTGCTGCTATGATAGAATTGTTTGTTCCAGAAGAAGAATTGATGAAGCGTTTGATCCTTCGTGGACAGCAGAGCGGTCGTTCTGACGATAATGAAGAAACAATTAAAAAGCGTTTGAACGTTTACAATACACAAACATCACCTCTTATCGATTGGTATGAGAAGGAAGGTATTCATCATCATGTAGAGGGCTTAGGCACTGTTGATGAGATTTTTGGTCGTATTGTAGAAGTTATTGACGCTCTATAAATAGTATAGTAGTTAGAGGAGTTAAAGGAGAGTTAGGGTAGTAAAACCAAATGTAATATTTGGTGAAACGCTCAAAAACTCTTTAACTCCTCTAATTCGTTTTAAGTATTTTCATTTTTGGTATCCCATATTTGGAATATAATTCCCCTTTTTTAAATCCCTAGCAAGCTTAGCTTGCAATAACTACTTTAACTCCCAATATATAATGGCTGATTCAAACTTTGTAGATTACGTAAAAATATATTGCCGCTCAGGTAAGGGTGGTAGAGGCTCTATGCACCTACGCCATGTAAAATATAACCCTAATGGTGGTCCTGATGGTGGCGATGGTGGTAAAGGTGGTAGTGTCTTTCTGCGTGGTAATCACAATTATTGGACTTTGCTTCACCTAAAGTTCCAGCGCCATGTCTATGCAGAGCATGGAGGTAATGGTGGACGTGATAAGTGTCATGGTACTGATGGTAAGGATGTATATATTGATGTGCCTTGTGGAACAGTGGTATATGATGCCGAGACGGGTAAGTTTGTTTGTGATGTGATGCACGATGGACAAGTGGTACCATTGTTGAAGGGTGGTCGTGGAGGATTAGGTAACTTCCAATTCCGCACTTCTACCAATCAGGCTCCACGTTATGCACAGCCAGGTGAGCCAATGCAAGAAATGACGGTTATTATGGAATTGAAGCTCTTGGCTGATGTGGGGTTAGTGGGTTTCCCTAATGCTGGTAAATCTACGTTGCTTTCTGCGCTCTCTTCTGCCAAGCCAAAGATAGCTAATTATCCGTTTACCACAATGGAGCCATCACTCGGTATCGTAAGCTATCGTGATAATCAGAGCTTCGTAATGGCAGATATTCCAGGTATTATTGAGGGAGCTAGTGAGGGTAGAGGACTTGGTTTGCGTTTTCTTCGCCACATAGAGCGCAACTCTTTGTTGCTTTTTATGGTTCCAGGTGATACTGATGATATTAAGAAGGAGTACGAAATCTTACTCAATGAGCTAAAGCAGTTTAATCCTGAAATGATTGATAAACATCGTGTCTTGGCGATTACAAAATGCGATTTGTTGGATGAAGAATTGATAGAAATGCTCAAAGAAACTTTACCCGATGACTTACCTGTCGTATTTATTTCGTCGGTTACTGGCTTCGGTATTGATGATTTGAAAGATGTATTATGGCGTGAGCTTAACTCGGAAAGCAATAAGCTTCGTGAAATCACTTCAGAAGATACGCTTGTTCACCGTGATAAGGATATGTCTCGCTTTGTGCAGGAACTACGCGCAGAGGGTGCCGACTTTGAAGAAATAGAAGAGGTGGGTGATGACGAGCTTGATGAGGTAGACGACTTAGAGGATTATGAATATACCGATGAGTAAACCTATTTTACATTATTATAATATTGCTGACGGCATTACTGCCTTTACTACTACGCGACATGGTGGCGAAAGTAAGGGAAGTTTAGGCGAACTCAATATTAATACACATCGTGGAGATGATCCTGCTGCGGTTGAGACTAATCTTAATGCACTAGCCAACGAGCTAAATATCCCTGCCAATCGTATTGTTCGTCAGCATCAAGTACACGAAACGGAGAATAGGCAGATAACAGAAGCGTTCTTCTCTTTGCCTATTGATAAGCAAAAAGAGATGCTTGAGGGTTCGGACGCATTGATTACCAATCTCAAGAATGCTTGCATAGGCGTGTTTACTGCCGATTGTGTTCCTGTGTTACTCTACGATCCGATACATCAATGCACTGCTGCTATTCATGCGGGATGGAAAGGAACCGTGAAACGTATCGTAAGAGCGACGGTGCAAAAGCTTACGCATGTGTATGGAACAAAACCTGAAGATTTGAAGGCTGTTATTGGTCCTTGTATATCTTTGAGAAACTTTGAGGTAGGACAAGAGGTGTACGATAGCTTTATGGAAGCTCAATTTGAAATGGAAAAGATAGCTCAACGCTATGAAAAGTGGCATATCAATCTACCCCTTGCTAACGAACTAGAATTATTAGCTCTTGGTGTGAAGAAAGAAAATATACACCAGTCAGGCATCTGTACCTTTGATCAGCACAAAGATTACTTCTCTGCTCGCCGACTAAAGGATACTTTTGGCACTATTTACACGGGGATTATTATTCGATGAAAGGGGCGATAAGGCTCCTTTCTTTTTTATTATCTTTTCTTTCTCCAATCTATTATTCCAGACATAAGTAATGAGAGCATAGTGAAGATGCTACCCATAAGGCAAATCCCAGTCCATTCTGCGTGTTTCCAACCTAATCCTGCAAAGAATGTTCCTAATGATCCGCCAATGAAATAGATGGTCATAAAGATAGTATTCACACGGTTAGCTGCATTGGGTATATCCTGAATACAAGCCCCTTGGTTACTCAATTGAATACATTGTGTTCCGAGGTCGCATATAATAATGGCAACGATGAGTCCTATATAAGTATCACCAAAATAGTAAGCTACTGCCCATGCACAGAGTTGTAATATCGCTCCTAGAACAGAAAACTTCTGCACACCAACGCGAGGAATAAGTTTTCCCACGCCACTAGCAGCTACTGCACCTGTTACACCACACAGTCCGAGTATTCCCACCATATTACTACTCGCATAGAAGGGCGCATTAGCTAGGTGAAAGGCTAGGCACGACCATAGGGTAAGCATTGCCCCAAAGGCTAATGCTGCACGGACAGAATTGTAACGGATTTGTGGGCTTTTCCTAAAGATACTTACAACCGACAACATGAGATTTTTGTAATTCCTCTCAAAGTTGCACTGCGTAAAAGGAAGAAAGTGGAGCGTTGCCCATAAGCATACCACCATCAATCCTGCTGCTATTAGAAACATAGCACGCCATGAAAGCCATTGACCCACAAATCCGCTTATTACGCGCGAGGCAAGGATACCTGTTAGAAGTCCTGAAAGGACAACTCCCATATTTCTACTCTTATGTGCAGGGCGTGAATACTGTCCTGCAAGGGGGATAAATAGTTGCGGTACTATAGACACTATACCTAAAACAATAGATGCTCCCCACATTATATAAATATGTGTGGCAAAACTAATAGTTAGGCACATAATAGTAGCTGTGATAAGACAAACGGTGATAATCGTCCTTCGACTAAACATATCTCCCATAGGAACAATAAAGCACAATCCTAGCGCGTAGCCTATCTGCGTAATAACAGTGATAAGATTAGTTAGGATTTCGCTTGTATGTAGGTCGTTCTTTATAATTTCTAATAAGGGTTGGTTGTAATAAAGATTACCTACTGTGATACCTGCCACTATTGCCATCATAATGAGTAGCGAACGTGGGATACCTTCGTTTTCTTTTAAGATGAGTCTTGTCTTGTTAGTCATACTTTGTATATACCCTTAATTCCGCAGCATAAATTCTTGTAAGAACTCCAAGTGCCTGAGAAACAAAGTTCTCAAAACACTTGGATATGTCAGAAATTTCACCTATCTTAGTGCTGTAAACATAACAAGTAAGCAAATATCTGACATGACAAAGGTAGCAATTAAAAACGAGAATATCACTTCTTTCGGTGGAATTTATCACATTATGGACGTTTTCTCAAAGTTGGGCTTTGAAAAACTTACCGAATCCGTATTGGGCAAACGTGGAAGTAGCGGCAAGGCATTCAGCCATGGAAGTATTTTCGGCTCTCTCTTCTTCAGCTACCTTTGTGGTGGAGAATGCCTTGAGGACATCAATGCACTTATAGGGCAGTTCAAGCAGAGACCTGATACGCTGTTACCCGGTGCCGACACTGTGGGGCGCGGACTAAAGGAGCTTGCTGAAGAGAACATTATTTATAAGAGCGAAACCTCCGACAAGTCGTATAGTTTCAACACGGCAGAGAAGCTGAACACCTTACTATTACGGATGATACGGAGAATGGGGCTTATAAAGGTGGGCAGCCATGTTGACCTGGACTTTGACCACCAGTTCGTTCCAGCCCACAAGTTCGATGCTAAGTATTCTTATAAGCAGGACCTTGGCTATTTTCCTGGTTGGGCTTCCATTGGGGGAATCATAGTCGGAGGTGAGAACCGTGACGGAAACACCAATGTGAAATTCCATCAGGAGGACACGCTCCGTCGCATTATGGACCGTGTAACCTCAGAACTTGGTGTGGTAATAGAGCGTTTCCGTGCTGACTGCGGGTCGTTCTCAAAGGAAATCATCCAAACCGTAGAGCAGCGCTGCAACACGTTCTACATTCGTGCTGCCAACTGCGGCAGTCGCTACGAGAATTTCCAACAGTTGAAGGAATGGAAAGACGTTGAGGTTGGCTATGAGAAATGCGATGTCACATCCGTCAGCATAGACAGCTTGATAGAAGGAAAGTCATACAGGCTCGTCGTACAGCGTAGTCCTTTGAAAGGCAAGGATGGCAGTGAGCAGACGGATATGTTCGGAGTAATATACACATACCGCTGTATCCTCACCAACGACTGGGTGTCTACCGAGAAGGACATCATTACGTTTTATAATGAACGTGGAGCGGGTGAAAAGAACTTCGACATACAGAACAATGACTTCGGCTGGGCACATCTGCCCTTTTCCTTTATGGCTGAGAACATGGTTTTCATGATGGTTACCGCCATGCTGAAGAACTTCTATCTCTATCTCGTCCGTCATATCAGCGAAAAGGTCAAGCCATTGAAAAAGACAAGCAGGCTGAAAGCCTTTATCCTCCATTTTGTCAGCGTGCCAGCAAAATGGGTGAGAACGGGAAGGCAGCACGTTCTGAACCTGTATACAAATAAAACCTACTACTTTGAGGTCTTCATTGAATAAACATCACTTCTTTGTGGTTTTAATATTCCCCATTGGTTTGGGTGGGGGATTTTATGCTTAGAAAAGACCCAAGAAACACCAAAGCACCTCACATCAACATATAGAGTCCCCAAAAGACACCTCAACATATAAAATTTTCTCACAAGAAAAAATACTGCGGAATTAAGGTATACAATAAAGAAGAGGGCAAGCAGGCTTTCGCGCTGTGCAGTCCTCTTCTTTATCTTTGTGATTATAAAGAAAGTTTATCTGTGTCGATTAGCCCTCGCTTGTCGATACTTAGCCTTTTGCTTAGCACTATCAGAGCCATGCGCACCTGTGATATACTTCTTTTTCTTTGCTTTTGTTCTTATTTTGCCATCGTCATCCTTTGGTTTTGAAGCTTTGCGGAATACCATTCCGCCTTCAATTATTTCGTCTATTTCGCTCATATTATTTTTAATGATGGAATAATCTCACACCCGTAAATGCCATAGTGATACCATACTTATTGCAAGTATCGATAACATTGTCATCACGAACACTGCCACCAGCTTGTGCGATAAACTCTACGCCACTCTTGCGTGCGCGTTCGATGTTGTCGCCAAATGGGAAGAAAGCATCCGATCCGAGAGCTACTCCTGTGTTTTTTGCAATCCATTCCTTACGCTCTTCACGTGTTAATGGGGCTGGTTTCTCTGTAAAAAGGTTCTGCCAAACACCATCAGCCAATACATCCTCGTACTCATCTGAGATATAAACATTGATAGTGTTATCACGATCGGCACGGCGGATACTTTCTTTGAAAGGTAAGTTTATTACCTTTGGACATTGGCGTAACCACCATTCATCAGCCTTGTTTCCTGCGAGACGTGTACAGTGTATACGACTTTGCTGACCAGCACCAATGCCGATAGCCTGACCGTCCTTCACATAGCACACAGAATTACTTTGGGTATATTTCAGTGTGATTAGCGCGATAATAAGGTTGCGGATGGCTTCTGGAGTGAGATTCTTTGCCTTGGTAGGAATGTTCTCGAAGAGGGTGGGGTCGTCTAGCTTCACCTCATTTCTACCTTGTTCAAAGGTTACACCAAATACTTGTTTGCACTCAATAGGTGCAGGTATGAAGTTAGGATCTATCTTGAGGACATTATAAGTTCCCTTACGCTTGTCCTGAAGAATTTTCAACGCTTCTGGGGTATAGTCGGGTGCAATAACACCATCACTAACCTCACGTTTAATCAATAATGCTGTAGCCTCATCGCAGGTATCACTTAATGCACAGAAGTCGCCGTATGAACACATACGATCGGCTCCACGAGCACGTGCATAGGCATTAGCCAATGGTGTTAGCTCAAAGTTGACATCATCAACAAAGTAAATCTTCTTTAATGTGTCGGACAATGGTAGTCCAACAGCAGCTCCTGCAGGGCTAACATGTTTAAATGAAGCTGCTGCAGGTAAGCCTGTAGCTGCCTTCAACTCTTTAACGAGTTGCCAACTATTAAGGGCGTCGAGCAAATTAATGTAGCCAGGGCGACCGTTAAGTACTTCGATAGGTAGTTCGCCTTCTTCCATATAGATGCGGGAAGGCTTCTGATTTGGGTTGCATCCGTATTTGAGTGCTAGTTCTTTCATATTGCTTATGTGGAATATGTTTTGTTAAAGTGCAAAGTTACAGTTTTTCTAAGAATTTTCCTTGCTTCCTGATAAAAGAATTGGAAGATAGTGGGTATTAAAAAATGTTTTGTAACTTTGCTCTATCATTAACAATTAAAATTTAAATATGAAAGTATTACACACAGACAAGGCTCCTGCAGCAGTAGGACCTTACAGTCAAGCTATTGAAGTGAATGGTTTTGTTTTTTGTAGTGGTCAGTTGCCTATTGATCCCGCTACTGGTGTTTTTGCTGAAGGTGGCGTAAAGGAACAGACTCGCCAATCAATTCTCAATGCTCAAGAAGTACTTCGTTCGGCAGGATTAGAGTTATCTAATGTAGCAAAGACAACGGTTTATTTATCAGATATGGATAACTTTGCTGCAATGAATGAAGTTTATGCTCAGTTTTTTAGTGAGCCTTTCCCAGCTCGTTCAGCAGTAGCAGTAAAGACCTTACCAAAGAATGCTTTGGTAGAGGTAGAATGTATAGCTACTCGTTAATTTGAAAAGCTTTTTGCGATGAAGAAAAAAGGAGGTTGAATACTTGTTCAATCTCCTTGTTTTTATCTACCTTTGTATGCGTAAAATTATACGTTTCGTTTAAGTTATATGAAAGCTAATATTCATACGCTAACAGATCAAATTGGTAAGTTTGCATCTCACAACTTGCATGTTAGACGTGAGTTGAATGAGTTGTCGTCTAAGTTTGATAAACTGAATATCAATCTTAGTATGAAGTCTCTTCGCAGAATTTGGGATAAGAGCTTTACAATGGAGCGCCCCTCGCAGAAAACACTTGACCGGCTTGCTTTATTAGCAGGTTTCCAAAGTTGGACTGACCTCGTAAAAGCCTTACACGGTGATAATGATGGCGATCTTAACTACAAAGATTAAAAAAGTCCGAAGCTCGTAGGAGTTTCGGACTTTTTATTTCTTTGGCGTCTTGGAGAATTAACCTGCAATAATAGTTCTCTTCTCCTTGATACGTGCAGCCTTACCTGTAAGATTACGTAGATAATAAAGCTTAGCGCGACGCACCTTACCACGCTTGTTCACTTCGATAGAATCGATGTTAGGAGACTCGATAGGGAAGATACGCTCTACACCTATAGTACCAGACATCTTGCGAACAGTGAAACGCTTCTTTTCACCGTGACCTGAAATCTTGATAACAACACCACGGTAAAGCTGAATACGCTGCTTGTTACCCTCGATAATTTTGTAAGCTACAGTGATAGTATCACCTGCTCTGAACTCAGGAAACTGCTTGCCAGTAGCAAATGCTTCTTCAGCAACTTTAATTAAATCCATTTTTATTGAATGTTTAATTGTTTGTTGTATAACGCAACATAATCCATGACACTTCCATAATCAGCGGTTACGCTAAATCGGTGCAAAGTTAGAGTTTTTTTCTGAACCTTACAAGTCTTATCTCTTTTTTATGCTTTATACCATTATTTATTAGGTAATTAGATTGTAATTTTTACTTAAATTCCTTATCTTTGCATATAACAGAAAAATAAATAATATAATGAAGACTAAACATATTTATTTGTTAGGATTGTCGGTACTCTTTATGGGCACTGGTTGTATTAATACGCATTACGAATTGTCTACTATTACTAGAACAAGACTCGTTGTAGATCATCGATATGATGCAAGTCCTGATGTAGATGCTCAGTTGTTTATGGCAAATTATAAGCATCATGTGGATAGTGTTATGGGTCCCGTTGTGGGTGAGGTTGCGCATGATATGGCAGTACATCGTCCTGAAAGTGATCTGTCAAACTTGCTTGCCGATATTATGGTATGGGGAGCAAAGCGTTATGATGAGAAAGTAGATTTTGGTGTTTACAATATGGGCGGTATTCGTGCGGCACTTACACGTGGTAAGGTTACCTATGGCGATGTGCTTGATGTTGCTCCATTTGAAAACAAAATTTGCTTTTTAACCTTGTCGGGTGAGAAGGTGCTACAATTATTTCATGAAATGGCACATACAGGTGGCGAGGGTGTTAGTCATGGTGTAGAGTTAGTCTTTACGGGAGACCATTCGCTAAAGAGTGCTATGCTGAATGGTAAGCAGATAAATCCTAAGGCATCTTATCGTATTGCTACGCTCGACTATCTTGCTCAAGGAAATGATAAGCTAGAAGCCTTTAAGGCAAAAACAAATGTGAATGCACCTACTGCTAGCAGTAACAATACTCGCTTTATCATTATGGACTACTTTAAGGAACAGACTGCTCAGCATAAGGTGGTAGACGCTAAAGTAGAAGGGAGAATTCGCATAGATAAATAATGTAGAAATTTTAGTTATAACTATATAGGGCTTAATATTATTGAGCCTAAGAAATAGTATTTAGATGAATTTGCCACCTCGTAAGTGGCTCAATTATAATTCAGTATGAAAAAAAGTATTTTACTGTTTAGCTCGCTTTTAATAGCGATGATAGCTTTCGGACAAAACAAGAAGTTGATAATCTTACATACTAATGATACGCATAGTCAGATTTATGAATTAAATCCTAATATGGCAGATACAATACGTGCTGGTCGTGGAGGCTTTCTTCGTCGTATTAACTTGTTAAAGGAAGAGCGCGCTAAAAATCCAGATTTATTATTGTTTGATAGTGGCGATTTTTCACAAGGTTCACCTTATTATACTATGTTCAAAGGGGATGTGGAAATAGGATTGATGAACAGAATGCACTATGATGCCGTAACGATTGGTAATCATGAGTTTGACTTTGGATTGGACAATATGACACGTTTGTTTAAAATGGCAAACTTCCCTGTCGTTTGTGCTAATTACGACTTTACTGGCACTGAATTGGCAAAAATAGTGAAACCTTACATTATTATAAAGCGCAATGGTGTGAAGATAGGTGTCTTTGGATTAAGTCCGAAGCTTGAAGGGCTTGTAGCAAAAGAAAACTATGGAAGTTTGAAGTACTTAGATCCAGTGCAGACTGCTCAACAAATGGTATATGCTTTAAAGGCAAAAAAATGTGATTTAATCATTTGTTTGTCCCATCTCGGTTGGAATATTGAGGGTGATGATGACCAAAAAGTTATGCGTGGAACAAAGGGCTTAGACCTTGTGCTTGGCGGACATTCACATTCTTTTTTCACACAAATAGAATATGTGAAGGATCTCAGTGGGCGACTTATTGGTAACGATCAAAACGGAAAATCGGGTATTTATCTAGGTAAACTAGAAGTAAATTTGAAGAAAAAATAATTTTTCTATCATTAAGAGAACACCAGCCGTAAGTAGAAATACTTGCGGCTGTTTGTTATTATTGTTGTTTGTAATGGGATATACAAATGCGCAATATACTCTTGTGTAAACAAGATATATCTAATACTTTAAGTTTGGAATTATTTTTATTAAGTCTAAATTTTACCATTTATACTCATCAAATTTAGGTATTACACTTTTTATTTATATCTTTGCATCATCAAAAATAGGTATTAAATATCTATTGAGATAGGAAATAAAACAACTTTAAAATAAAATTATTATGGCTTACGTTATTGGTAACGATTGTATCGCTTGTGGTACATGTATTGATGAGTGTCCAGTAGAGGCTATCTCTGAGGGCGATATCTATTCAATTGACGCTGATGCTTGCACAGAGTGCGGTACATGCGCTAGTGTTTGTCCTAATGAAGCAATCAGCCTTCCATAAGGTACACACTGTTACTGTTTAAAATTCATTTAGAGCGAGTTCGAAAGAACTTGCTCTTTTTTTATGTGGTTTTGCCCAAAATAACACCTTTCTATTCATAATTCTTTCTAAAATAGATGATCTAAATACTTCATATAGCAAAGGTTAATAGTAGAATTTTGCCTTTTCACTCTTTTGCGCTATCTTTGTAGAAAAGAAAATACAAATCATGAATAATCTCCTATTGAAAGGCAATTTTCGCCAAATCTTGTTGCTGATAGTTAGTTTCATAGCTTTGGGACTAGCAGCTCAGCCTACATTTAGGCGTGGCAGTCTCTATATGGTTTCGCCACAGGGACAGCCCACTAAGAATATTACTCTTGCTCCTAAAGCATGGAGTATTAGTTTACAACCGAATTTCTCAGACGACTCTAATCTATGGACGATAACGAGTTTGTCGGGCAGTTTTCGTATTATAAATCCTTTTACTAACCGTGCCTTGAACGCTACCAGTGATAATCAGATAGCTTCGGCAGAAAATAACGGTAGCGACGAGTCGCAACTGTGGAAGATCGAACCTAATGGTAAGTCTTTCTTATTTATTCCTAGTAATCGTCCAGAACTAGTGGCTGTCTGTCAAAGCGATGGGTCTATTGTGTTGAAAGATAAAAAAACATGGAGCCATAAGCTAGAAGCCCAATTTGCTATTAAAGAAAGCGAAGTGAAAGGATTTGACGAGAATATTACTTACCAAATTGTAACGGCAGGTAAGCAGAAAGGTCTTGTATTAGGTAGTGGAAACAATGCAGGAAACAATGCGGTCATTGTGCCAGAGAAAGCTGACAAGGAAAACTTGGGGCAATATTGGAATATCAAGATGATCGATGTAAACCAGCGTGCTGTAATAGGAGCTTTCAATTCACTAAACTTTTACGATGGTGGAAATAATAAGTCGATTAACTATCTTGTCCAGTGGGCAGCACAGCCTGGTAAGTGGGATAACACTCGCTTTGTTTTTAAACCCGTCAAAGGTAAAAAAGGTATTTTCCAGATAGCTTCAGCATCGCCCACTAAGCATAATCAGGTGTATGCCCTTGTGAATGGGAAGCTTGAACGTGTTTCTCTGTCTAAGGCAGGAGACAACTCATGGTTTACTTTCCGTGAAGTGATGAAGCCTAAGGTTTCGTCTAACTATTGGGAAGATGAAAGTCGTTTTGCTGAAAATAAGGAAAAAGCGATAGCCACTTATCAGCCTTACCGCACAGAAGCAGAAATGTTGGCAGATACGGCATACTATCGTCAGCCTTGGAAGGTAACTAAGAGTACAGTCTTTATGACCTTGAATGGTGATTGGAACTTCAATCTTGTAAGCCAACCTTCAGAACGCCCACTCAATTTTTATAAAGACGATTTTGATTACTCCTCATGGAATACCATTCCTGTACCGTCTAATTGGGAAATGCAGGGGTATGATCACCCTATCTATGCAAATGTTGAGTTTCCGCATGCAGATATGCCACCGTTTATCCGTGCGCGTGCAGGTTTTAATGATGGTGGAAAGAATTATGGTATTAACCCTGTAGGATCGTATATTCGTACATTCTCTCTTCCAAACAACTGGCACACTGGAAGAACAATACTCCATTTCGGAGGTATCTACAGTGCTGCTTTCGTATATTTGAACGGTAAGTATGTGGGTTATACCCAAGGTGCTAATAATGTTTCAGAGTTTGATATTACTCCTTACTTAAATACTTCTGGCAAGAACCGTATAGCTGTGCAGGTGTTCCGCTGGAGCGATGGAAGCTATTTGGAATGCCAAGATATGTTCCGTATGAGCGGTATCTTCCGCGATGTTACCTTATATAATATACCACGCATTGCTATTCGCGACCATTATATCACTTCAACGCTTGATCCTGCTTCTAACTATCGTAATGGTAAAATGAATGTACAGCTCGAGATTGATAATCGTGATCAACTTTCTGCTACTAAGGCTTATAAAGTTGATTTGCGCACTATTGAAGGTAGAATATTAGGTAGAGCCGAGCAAACTGTGGTTATTAATCCAACTGATACGTTGGTAACACTTAATTTTGCAATTGATGTAAATGATATAAATCTATGGACAGCAGAAACTCCAAATCTTTATAAAGTGCATATTGTTCAGCGTGATGTAACTGCAGGGGAGGATATGGCTTTCAGCACCTATTATGGTTTCCGCGATTTGCAAATCCGTGGTAACATGATGTACATAAATGGTAAGCGTCTTTTCTTAAAAGGTACTAACCGCCATGATACAAATCCACTCCGTGGCCGTGCCGTAACAACGGAAGATATGTTGAGAGATGTATTGTTGATGAAGCAGAATAATATTAACAATATTAGAACTTCACATTATCCTAATGCTGCACGTATGTATGCTATGTTCGACTATTATGGCTTATATACCGTTGATGAAGCCGATCTTGAAGATCATGCTAATCAAAGCATCAGTGATATGGAGTCATGGATACCTGCTTTTGTGGATCGTGTAGATCGTTTGGTAAAGCGCGATCGTAACCACCCTTCTGTTGTTATTTGGAGTCTTGGCAATGAGTCGGGTAATGGTAAAAATTTTGCCTTTTGTTATGATCATGTAAATGCTATAGATAGTCGTCCTATCCACTATGAAGGAACACGTGGAGGGAAAGATTATGGAGGAGGCGCTTCTAGCGATTTCTATTCAAAGATGTATCCGGGTATGTCTTGGATGTATGAATATGCTGCTGGTTTTGACAAACCGCTCTATGTTTGTGAATTTGCCCATGCTATGGGTAATGCTATAGGAAACTTACCCGAGTATATGGAAGCTATGGAGAAGAACCCCTCTTGCATAGGTGGAGCTATTTGGGACTGGGTGGATCAAGCCATTTATGACCCAAAAGAAATTATGAATGGAACATGGCAAGGACGCATTCGCACAGGATACGATTTTCCCGGACCTCATCAGGGCAACTTCTGTAGTAACGGTATTCTTCCTCCTTCACGTAATGAATCTTCTAAATTGGCAGAAGTAAAAGGGGCTTACCGTTACATCAAGGCTAAATTGTTGAATGTTGATACAAAGAAGAATGCTATCACCGTGCGTATCCGTAATGGATATACTTTCCTTCCGCTCAACAAGTTCAATCTCTCTGTAGAGACTTTAGAGGCTGGCAACGTAGTTGGTACGGCGAAGCAGTTATTACCTAATGTGATGAGTGGGGATAGTATAGATATTACCATAGCTTTGCCAAAGATAAAGCTGCTGAAGGATATAAAAAAGAATATAGAAGCTATAGTCAATTTGAAGTTTACTTTGGCGGACAATACAACTTGGGCAAAGGCTGGGCACCTTGTTTCTCAAGCGCAATTTGTTTTAACCAACCGCACTTCTTTGCCCACTCTAGCAGCACCTAAGACAGCTTTTGAGAGCGTGGAGGATGAGGCTCGATTACATATCTCGGGCAATGGAGTTGAAGCAAAATTTGATAAGACGAATGGGGCTTTGGTGATGTTATCACTCAGCGGCGTAGAAGTGATCAAGGGTGATAGTGCAGGTTTCGTATTCGATAATCATCGATGGATAGAGAACGATCGTTTTGAAAATACTAGCAACGGTCTTAATGACGAGGCTTCTGTCGTTACATGGAATGTTGATAGTAAGGGATTATTAACGGTAACCACTAGTCGTGAGGGTTCGCTTGCCGATCAGACCATCGTTTATACCTTTGGTAAGGAAGGGACTATGGATGTTCAAGTGAAGCTCACACCACACACTGCCGATTTGCGCCGAGCAGGGGTGTCGGCACGACTTTCTAACGACTTTGTTACGGCAGAATACTATGGCTTAGGTCCTTGGGAAAATCATAATGATCGTAAAGCTGGAGTTTATCTCGGTCGCTATACAACGAC
Organism: Prevotella bivia DSM 20514; assembly: GCF_000262545.1. GTDB lineage: Bacteria > Bacteroidota > Bacteroidia > Bacteroidales > Bacteroidaceae > Prevotella > Prevotella bivia. The sequence goes on from NZ_JH660660.1 coordinate 1,153,845, forward strand.
AATTGATGGCTTCAATGAAGAGTATGTGAAGCCACAGAGTATGGGGCGTCGTGGAGGTATGCGAGAAGTTGTGTTCAGGCGTGCCGATGGTCGTATGTTGAGCATTCAGACAAGCGATCCTATGGCGTTCTCGGCATTACATTATACGGATACCGACTTAATGAAAGCGGGGCATTTGTGGCAGATTGAGCCACGTCCATTTGTCTTTCTTCATCTTGATGCAGAGGATCGAGGTGTTGGTAATGGTAGTTGTGGCTATGATGTAGGTACGTTAAAGCAATATTGTATTCCAGAAAAACCTATCGTTTATACTTTCCGATTAGCAGCAGAGTAAAATAAATATAGACAGTCAGTTTTAACAATAAGGGGGTGTGTCAAAATAGGCACATCCTCTTTTTTTGCACAAAGCCCCCACTTTCTCAAACTAGGGAGTTGGGAGATGAGAAATGAGAGTTGAGTATGCCCCGCCCCCTTGTTTTGCGATTGTGCAATCTTTGCACATTCCACCTTTTCCCCTTTCAACAATTCCTCTATTATTTTCATATTTCCATTCCCGCTTTAGTTATTTTTTTTTATTCCAGCATATTTGCTTGCCATATTATTATGTATGCTGATAGTAGCTGCAAATTTACATAAAAGCTGCCACATTTACACCTATAGCTAAAAAAAAAGCAAGTATGGTTATAAGAAGCAAAGGGTTAATGGGAAAGAGTAAGCCGTAAACTATTTTTACTTACACCAATAGAGCGAAACCATAATAAGCAGGCAGCGTATGCTATTGATTAACAGTTACTTAAAAGTGCGAAATAAAAAGGTGATCTTTTAACACGCAAAACATCACCTTTTACCGAGTAAAAGATCACCTTTTACACGGCAAAACATCACCTTTTGAGGTGGAAAAGATGATGTATTGGTAGGGTGTTAAATATTTTCCAAAAGTATTTGCCCCAATCACCATTCCCAAAGAAAGCTATCCTAGCGGCAGATTGCCAGCATCAAACATACATAAACAATAAAGCTACAGAGAAAACAACTATAAAACTTGCACCTTTTATACAAAAAAAAAGATAATAGAAAGTTTCTATATCTAAGCAATATTCTTTATTTTTGCAATAGCTATTATTTTAAATGTAGAATATATGATATGACACAATAATCGGAACGCTTAAATCGCTAGCCCCATCTGCAACATTGGTAATATCGCAAAGAAAGTAGTGAAATAAAAGCTGCTGCCATTGATGTTATTAGTATACTAAATGTAGGTGCGCCCTGCTTCATATTGCCAAAGCATATCAAGAAAGCAGGCAAAGGAGCTATTTCAAAATTAAAATAAAAAATATCACAAAATGGCATAAAGCGGCTCGAAACATTAACAAAATATCATTGTTAAAAGTTACTAATTGCCGCCGTAGTTTAGTATTAATTGTTATCTTTGCGCTGTTAAACATCACAAAAGTGTCAATAAAAGCCATGATGCGATAATAACACATCTAATAATCAAATAGATAATAACAAATAAATTCATTAATAACTAAAGATTAAAAAGTTCATTTAATTATGGCAACTACACAACAAAAATCAGCCCCAGCTAAGAAGTCTGAGGGCTTCACAGGAGTTAGAGGTGCATTCTGGATCATCGTCGTTTGCGCTATCGTAGCATTTGCATTGTTCTTCACATGGTTCGCTAACCCTATGCACTTCCAAGATGGTGTAACTAGAGAAACTCCTGCTGACGTTTGGGGTACTATCTACAAGGGTGGTGTTGTGGTACCAGTGATCCACACATTGTTGCTTACCGTACTTGCAATGTCTATTGAGCGTTGGTTAGCGCTAAAGACCGCTTTCGGTAAGGGTGCGCTTCCAAAGTTTGTTGAAAACATCAAGGCTGCACTTAACAAGAACGATCTTGCAAAGGCTACACAGCTTTGCGATCAGCAGAAGGGCTCTGTTGCTAACGTTGTAAAGGCATCTTTGAATGCTTACAAGGATATGGAAACAGGTGCTAATGCTAACCTAAAGAAATCTGTAAAGGTGGCTAAGATCCAGCAGGCTCACGAAGAGGCAACACAGCTTGAAATGCCTACTTTGACAATGAACCTACCTATCATTGCAACACTTGTAACGCTTGGTACTCTTACCGGTCTTCTTGGTACAGTAACAGGTATGATCAAGTCGTTCTCTGCTTTGGCTTCAGGTGGTGGTGCTGACTCTGCTGCGCTTTCTGCTGGTATTTCTGAGGCTTTGATCAACACCGCATTCGGTATTGCTACATCTTGGTGCGCTGTAGTTTCTTACAACTACTTCTCAAACAAGGTAGACAAGTTGACATACGCTCTTGACGAGGTTGGTTACTCTATTGCTCAGACATACGAAGTAAACCACACAGAAGAGGCTTAATTTTTGCTAACCCTTTAAATATTTATCGCTATGGGTAAAGTAAAAATTAAGAAGTCAGACACGTTTATAGACATGACCCCTATGTCTGACGTTATGACCCTTCTACTTACCTTCTTCATGCTTACCTCTACATTCGTAAAGAGTGAGCCTGTTAAGGTAAACACGCCAGGGTCTGTGTCAGAAACAAAGGTGCCAGAAAACGGTGTCTTAACAATTATCGTTAGTCCTGAAAAGACAGCTAACGGCACACCTACAGGAAATGGTCAGGTGTTCATGAGCTATGACAACTCAAACGAATTGGGTCAGATCGTAGATAACATGTTAACATTGACACCTGCACAGAAGAAAACATTTGTTGCAGAGTCTACATTCGGTACTCCTTTAGATAAGCTACCAGAATATTTGACATTGCCTGCAGCAAAACGTACTACAGAACTTCCAAAGATGGGTATTCCTCTTGACAGTATCAAAGGACAAGACTTTACAGAGTTCCAGCAATGGGTAAACGCTGCACGTCAGGTTAATCCTAAGGTAAGATTGGCTATCAAGTCTGATGCCGATTCTCCTTATAGCACTGTTAAGAAAGTAATGAACGAGCTCCAAGATATGGACGAAAGCCACTACTATATGATCACTCAGTTGGATGCTAAGAAAGCCGTACAGGCTAGAGAGGAGGTAAAGTAACATGGCAGAAATGGTTTCTAACAATAATGGAGGCGGCGGAAAGCAGAAGAAGATGACTGTTCGTGTCGACTTCACCCCGATGGTGGATATGTTGATGTTGCTTATCACTTTCTTCATGCTCTGTACATCTCTAAGCAAGCCTTCTACAATGGAGCTAACAATGCCAAGTAATGACAAGAATACTCCAGATGTTAAGAAGAACGAAGCTAAGGATTCGCACTCTATCACTATTTACATTGCCGATGGCGACAAAATGTTCTACGGCGAAGGTAAACCAGAGTATGATAATCCTTCATGGCTAAAGCCTGCTGATTGGACTAGAACAAAGACTGGTATTCGCTACGTATTACAGCACAAACAAGTCGGTGGTGGTGATACAGGTGAAATAGCATCAATTCCTTATCAAGATCTTAATATTGCAATGCAAGAGCTTGAGAAGAAAAAGCAAGCTAATCCAAAAGCTTATCCTGACAGTATCTATCAGGCTGAAATAATGAACATCAAGACAGGTGTTATTAATGGTAAGAAGATAGGTACGCTAACAGTAGTGATTAAGCTTACTGATAAGGCAGCATATCGTCATCTAGTAGATATCCTCGATGAAATGCAGATTTCATACATTGGAACATTCGTTATTGATAAGTTGAACGATCAAGACAAGTCGCTTCTTGAAAAGAAGGGCATTCAGCTATAATCAATATATTGTAACAATTAAAGAAAATTATAACAATGGCAAAAATAGATCTATACGATCCTAAATGGGTCGACATGGTATTCGCCAATAAAAACAAAGAGTATGGAGCTTACCAATTGCGTAAGGGTACATCTCAGCGTAATATTAAGGCGTTAGCTATCTTGCTTATTGCTGCATTTCTCGGTGGTGGTTATTTGGCTTACCAAATTAAGAAACACAATGATGATTTAGCAGCACAAGCAGCATACCAAGCAAAAATGGAAGCTGCTGCACTTGAGCAAGCAAAGAAGGAACAAGCTGAACGTAAGAAGCAACAACCTAAAGCTCAGCCAAAGAAAGTTGAGCCTGAGAAGGTTGTTCCTGAAACACGTGCTACTGTTAAGTTTACAGCCCCTGTCATCAAAGATGATAAGGATGTAAAGGAAGAAATGCCACCTATGGTCAAGATGAACAAGGAGACTAAGGCTGTTGGTAGCGAAACTAAGGAAGGTACTAACGACCGTACTGAAGTAGCTGCTAGGAGTACTGTTGCAACTCCTGAACAGATTGCACCAAAGATTGAGGCACCTAAGGTAGAAGCTAAGCAAGTAGTAGAAGAAGACATTGCAACTAAGGTCTTCACTGTTGCAGAGCAGATGCCTACTTTCAAGGGCGATGTAAATAGCTGGTTAGCTTCACACATTAATTACCCTCCTGTAGCAGCAGAAAATGGTATCCAAGGTAAGGTAATTGTTAAGTTCGTAGTAGGACGTGATGGTAGTGTTAGTCAGGCACAAGTTTTACGTAGTGTAGACCCAGCACTTGACCGTGAAGCACTCCGCGCAGTTAACAGTATGCCTAAGTGGAACCCAGGTATGAACAATGGTCAGGCAGCCAATGTATGGTTCACCTTACCAGTTACTTTCAGATTGCAATAATTTGAACAAAAACATCTAAAACTTTAGAAGTTTTTACCATAACATTAAAAGGATATATCAGCACATTTGATATATCCTTTTTTTTGTCTCACTTTAAAGGTATAAGTCTACAAAATAATTTCAAAAGAAAAGAATTTTAAGTAATTAAGTAAATTACACTATCCAAAAGTCATATTTACATACTTCTTTGCGCTGTAACTATGACTTTTTTTATATCTTTGCATATCTAAAATAAAGGATCAAGTACTATTTAAGGTAAATCGATACTTTAGAAGAAAGACATATTGGAAAGAGTTTAGAATATCTATAAAAGTATGAATTAATTCTAATAAATTTCGAGATATTGAGAATAGATGATAACTTTACAGCAAATTAATAACCAATTTTACAACAAAGCCAATGAGAAGAGCATCATATTATATAGTGTTTAGCACTATTGCTATTGCCGCATTAGTATTGAGCGCATGCGGCAAAAAAAAGGCTGCTGATGGCAGAACAGATACTCCCATTTCAGGTACGATTAAGTTTGCTGCCGATGAAAGTTTTGCTCCTATCATAGAAGAAGAACTTCAAACTTATCAGTATCGCTTCCCTCAAACCCATTTGTTACCTATTTATACCGATGACAATGAAGGAATGAAGCTATTGATAGATCAGAAAGTCAATCTTTTCTTCACTTCACATAAGCTACTACCTAGCGAGGAAGCACTCATTCAAACAAAGGGTCCTATCCCTTCTGTATTCCCTATTGGCTATGATGGTATTGCCTTTATTGTGAATAAAGAAAACCGCGACTCATTGCTAACAGTTACACAGCTAAAGCAAATCCTTAGCGGAAAGGTAAGTAAATGGAATGAGGTGAGCAAAGAGAATAGCGCTAAAGACATAGCGGTAGTGTTCGACTCTAAGGCATCGGCTACACTCCACTTTGTGGCAGACTCTATCCTTGGTGGACAAAAGAATATGAGTAAGAAAATTGTTGCAGCAAAAAATACCTCTGCTGTTATTGAATACGTTCACAACACTCCTAACGCCATTGGCGTATTAGGTTCAAATTGGCTCTATGATAAGCGAGATACAACTAACACGACTTTTAAAAAAGGCATACGTGTAGTAGCTGTTTCGCAAACTACTGAAGCAGTTCCTTCAAACAGTTGGCAACCTTATCAGGCATACTTACTCAATGGACGCTATCCATTCGTAAGAACAATCTATGCCATTGTAGCCGATCCTCATAAGGCGCTCCCATGGGCTTTTGCCAATTTCATTACAGGACCTGTAGGGCAAATGATTGTTTTGAAGGCAGGGCTATTACCTTACCGAGGTAACATTAATATCCGTGAAGTAAAGGTGGATAGTGGAAAATAATAGAGATGATTATTAAACTAACAGAATAGTACAACATCCAAATTAACAACTGAGCGTTATAAACATAAAAGTTTGAAGTTATGAAGAAAATTAAATATGTATTAGTAGGAGCTTTGATGTTGGGAATGTCAACTCCTTCAATGGCACAAGAGGTCGATTACAATTCTGCCTTAAAGTCAATTGTAGCAGCATTTGAAGCTGCGCCTAACGATCCTAAGGCAGGTAAGGATCTAGTAAAAAAATACCAAAAGACGTTCAAAAAGGACGAGAAAGCCCTTGTTGCACTAGGTAATCTTTACCTATCACAGCGTAATTACGATGCTGCCACAACGATAGCTCAAGACATCGTAACGAATAAAAGGTTTAATGGTAGCCAAGCATACGTGTTGCTAGGTGATATCGCTGCGCTAAAGGACTCTATTGGTAATGCTGGTGATGCTGCCGCACAGTATCAAGCAGCTATCAGCCTCGACGCTCACAATATTTCGGCTTACGAACGCTTTGCAAAGGTATATCGACATGTAAACTCTAAGGTTGCTGTTGAAAAGCTTGAAGAACTTCGCAAGGTAGAACCTAATTATCCTGTAGAGGCAACTGCTGCCGATATTCTAATGGGCGATGGTAAGTATGGCGAGGCTCTCTCATGGTATGACAAGGCTAACCGTGCCAACCTAACAGAAGGCAATTTCTACAACTATGGCTTTGCTGCTTATGTACTGCAAGAATATGCAAAAGCACTTGATATTGTTCAGAGTGGTATTCAGAAGTTTCCAGGTAGCGAGTATATCAGTCGTGTGGGTATGATGGCAGCTACTAGCAAAGAGCTATATACCGATGCTCTAAACTATGCAAATACCCTATTTGCTGGCAAGAGTAAGAAAGTGGCTAACGACTACCTCGTATATGCTAAGGCTTTAGCAGGTAACAAGCAGTTTGATCAAGCTTATCAAGCTATCGACAAGGCTAAGGAATTAGATCCAAATAACATTTCTGCAATAAAGGCACTTGCTGATGTATATGTACTACACGGCAATGAAGATAAAGCACTAGAAGCGCAGCAGGAATATCTACAGAAAAATCCGAATGCCAACTCAGCCGATTTCGCTTCACTTGCTAGTACTTACGTTCAAAAGGCTGAAAAGCTAACAGGAGAAGAGAAAAAGGCTATTCTTACAAAGGCTATGAATGTTTACGAGAGCATGATAGAGAAGTTCCCATCTATCTCTGACTGGATTTGGCTAAATCAAGCTAATGTGGCTAATATGCTAAACGATCCTGACAAGGTTGCAGAGATCTATCAAAAGGTTGTTGAGTTTGAAGAGGCTAAACCAAGTCTTAACGCAGACCAAAAGAGCTATCTTGAGAATGTTTACTACGGCTTAGGTTACTACAACTCTAAGAAGGGTAACGAAGAAGTTGCTAAGGAATACTATAATAAGGTATTGAAGGTAAACCCTGACAACGAATATGCAAAGAAAGCTTTAGGCATGTAATATTAATAATAAGTTAAATAATAAAAAGCGAGGGTGTGGCAAAATCGGCACATCCTCGCTTTTATATTCTTACTCATCTTCTGTTCTACGCTCCTCAGCTTATATTGGTAGAACATGATAAGGTTCAATGTGCCTAGCCGTAGGTTAAACGGAACGCAGTAGAAGTGCAACCTACGGTAATGTTCGCACCCCTAAGGCAATCTGCAAAGATTGCACAATCGCCAAATAAGGGGGGTACTACATTCGTTCCACAGCTATAGAATACACACGCTATAGCTTTCTTTCCCTTGAAAACAAATAGTACAGAGTTTCTTCTTCAACAAGAAAAGTCTTAATTTTGCAAAGACAAAATAAATCATTATCACCATAACTGCTCCAATATCCAACATACGACTTGCCTCACTTGACATATTACGTGGCTTTGACCTCTTCTTGTTGGTTCTTTTTCAACGGCACAATATGCCTAGTTGTGAATAACACCATTAGCAATTATAATAGAGCATTCTGCCTTTATTTTTTAATTTTATTCAGTAACTTATCAAATATTTATCAACACAATAAAGCTAAATAAAATCTAAATACGTCTACCGTATAGTTAAACAATGTTACCCCCCCTATTTTTATTAAAAAAAACAAATATATTTGCATATTATTTTCTTTCTTAGAGGAGGAAAGGTTATATAAATAGGTAAAAAAACTAATCGACAGAACAATAATCGTACTTTAAAAGTACAACTACTACAACAAAAATTGTACACGGTTGTGGAGAAAAAATATTTTGAGTAAGAACAAATAAATATTAGTTATGATGGTAAAAAAAGAGTATGTAGCCCCAAAGGTTACAATGGTGCTAGTAAATCATGAAATCGACTTACTGGCAGGAAGTGTGAACGGAGATGTAGAAGGTTTTACAAATGGTGGAGTTGCTGGTCCTGAAGATGACTTCCCTGAGGGTGAATAAAACTTAATAGAAGCATAAGATAGATAACGATAGAATACATAAAGAAAAGAAAAGATGAAAGCAATTAAGAAAACATTAGTTATAAGCATTACAGTTGTACTCGCTGCTTTAACTTTTGGTAGCTGTAGCAGCGATGAGTTGGCTACTACTGTTACCCCAAAACAAGAACAGCAGCAAGGCAAAACCATAATAATGAATGTGCATTTAGAGGCTAGTGCTGGGCAAGAGATGCCTAGTGGCGACCCTTCTACACGAGGATTGCAACTGAAATATACACAAAAAATTCCATTCTTTACGGCAAACGTAGATAAAGGTACTGGCAAAAAAACGGTTCAGGCTACATGTGTTTTCAAGCGTTATAATAAAGAAACTGGTAAGCTTGAAGACGGCACAGAAATGTATGGTAAAGTTATATTTGAGCAAGATCCAAAACAAACAGCTCAAGCAATAACAGATAATTTAAAGATCATTAGTGATGGTAAGATAACACTCACTCCTGTAGATCCAAATCTTCAGGTTAAAGCTGGCGACCAATGGTATATGATGGGTATGATAGGCGGTGTTTTTGATAAAGACAAAAAGACTATGAAATGTTTTGGATTCGGAGCCAACTTTACATCGAATGGAGCTGACACTAGTAGCAACCTTGACACATCGGAGGGCTATGATATTCCTTTCCTTTCTAAATGGACTAAGTTGGTACCAATAACCGATCCTACTACTTTTAGCAGCCAAGAATATGTTCATTTTAAGGCTCAAGGTATGCTAATGAAAATATTAGTAAAGAATGATACGCAGTATAAACTAAACCTACATCTCGCTGCTTTACAGTCTACAAAACTAGCTACCTCGGCAGATTACGACTTAAGTCCTGCTAGCTTGCCTAACCTAGATAGTAATGAGTATAGCTCATTCAAGTGGACATATAACGGCACGAAAGATAAAACAGGTAAGTGGATGAGACGCAACTATATATTCGGTCGTTTAGTTAACAATCAGATAGATTATTATATTAAAGTAGATCCAGGAAAGACCATGCAGGACAAAGCTGATAATTCTTTTCAAACGGTCTTGGTGTGGGGCAATGTTGTAAACAATAATCTTCCCGAACGTACAGGCTTCTACCTAGAGATGGAGAATACAGAGGCAAAACCGCTAGGAGCAACATCTGGTTCTGGCTATAAATATGTTTATACCTCTGATAAGGACTTTGATGCTTTGGTACAACAAGGCTTAACCCCTGCTCCTAATATGAACTGGGTGTTGTCTAAGGTATTGCAGGAGACTGATGTAAACGGAGGTAAAGGTCTTGCTAGTGCTGTGGGGACATATATTACCTGCCCTATCAAAATTAAAAACCGTGAAGTGTTACCAGCAGAGCAAATGGCACAATATAATCTCTATGATTATAAAACATTAAAATGGAGTACACCAAAGAACTATTATGATTATGCACAAACTGGTGCCTACGCAAAAGAATTTGCACAGAAAAGCGTGGCTAGCGGTAGCATTTGGACACTTCCTAATAAGGAACAATGGACGGGTATGTTCTTAGCAAACGATCAGAATCCAGACCATGCAAAGAACTTTAATAGTAATGGGGCACAATTTTATGATTGGACGGAAGGTGGCTCTAACGATGCTGCTGTTAAAGCAAAGGCAAAGGAAAGCATACAAATGGGTGATGGAATACCTTATACCTACTATAGTGTATACCAACGTTTCCCTGGTGGTACCCAAGAGTCAAACGAACAATATCCTAACAATAAGTATATATATGCTTTACGTTTCTTCCAAGATGTGGATCAAAAAATAGGCTCAAAGCATTTCTGTTTGATGAAATACGAGTATAGTAAGACTAAGACAGATGAGGATGCAATGACGATTAACACTATTTATTTAGGTCCTTTGTTTATGAAGCTTTATGCTGGTATGTATAATTCTACCCAAGAACTTTTAAAAGAGATAGGACTAAATGATAATGGTACACACGAAAGCATGTTTTATAATTATGCAAGCACGATGGTTTCTCGCACTATGACTTTGAGAAATGCGAATTTTAATAGCTATAAATACGCTGCAACGGCTGTAAATACTACTCCATCAACTTCATTTACTGCGGGATATTTTATAGGGCCTGCAGATAAATTTCCTACAAATAGCACTGCTTATGAATATTCATTTAGAGGTGGTGTTGTTTATGATGGTTACTCGAAGTCTCATAATGCTAATTACTCAAACTATACAACTCGATCAGGTAATACTGTTGGCTACATACGTCCTATCAATACGAAGTTTACGGCTTTCCAGTACAAGCCATAAGCTGACATAGAACATTAAGAAAAATGCACCTTAGAATAGGGTGCATTTTTTTTGTGTATAGATCATTTTACAAAATGACTAAAATGTGCATTTAGCAGTACTTGTAAAATAACAAAATATAAAAGTACTGGTGCAGGACAGCGTAAAAGAAGCCCACTGTGAGTTATTGATCAGGATTTTCCACAAAGCCTTGATACTCTTTTGTGAGTCCACTCATAATTACCTCGTAAGCTTCATTCATAGTTTGCTTTTCAAACTCAATGCCTTTGCCTTTAGGCAGTATAGGCTTATGAATGGTGAGACGGAGACGGTGCCAACGAGGGAAATGCCAATCCTTTGTGCGAGGCATAACATCAAAAGATCCGTTAATGGTGAGTGGACAAACAGGAAGCTGCAATTCGTCGGCTAGCATAAAGGCACCACGACGGAAAATGCCCATGTGCCCCGTAAAAGAGCGTGCACCCTCAGGGAAAACCACAAGCGACATTTCTTCTTGAAGCACTTCGCGCGCATGATCGTAGGTTTCTTTTATCTTGCTTGCACCGCTCTTATCCACAAAGATATGGTGCGCACTAGCACAGGCTTCGCCCACAAAGGCAATCTTACGAATACCCTTTTTCATCATCCACTTAAAGTTTCTACCTAGAAATCCGTAGATTAAAAAGATGTCGAACGAACCTTGGTGATTGCTCACAAAAACATAACTCTGACCTGAAACAAGGTTTTCTCTACCCTCTACTTTCACAGGAAGAAAGAGCATACGGAGCGTAAAGCACGACCAAAGTTTTCCGGGGTAATACCCCCAAAAGTGTCCATTGCCTAACTTACACCCCACAATGGTTACAATAGCAGTAATGAGGGAGACTATCAAAAACAAAGGGAGAAAAACAAAAAGCGCATAAACTCGATATAACAAACGTGGTATCATGGTGAAAATCGTTTTATTATTTACTAGAATTTACGGTATGAAGCGTAATAACTGTTATCTCACTTGGCATATTAATACGCATAGGAACTACACCGCCCAAACCTGCTGTAACATAAAGATAACGCCCCTCTTGATCGTACAACCCCTTATCTTCTCTGCCCAATAGGTTAGTAGGGCGAATGCCCAAGAACTGCATTTGTCCCCCATGTGTATGTCCGCTCAATGTTAAGGCAGTTGTTGTCTTTGGTAAAACAGAACGCTTCCAAGCAGAAGGGTCGTGCTGAAGCATAATGGAGAAAGCACCGTGCGGTATTCCTTTAGTAGCCTTATTATAATCGGAAATATTCAAAATACTTTCATTCTTAGGATCGTTTTCAGTACCAACAAGATAAATAGAGTCGGTCGTAGTGATACCTTCTCGCATATATTTTTTGCGCAAAACGATATGTTCATTCTTGAGTAACCGCCAGTGAAGACTATCCTCTATAAGGGTTTGTAATTTTGCTATTTGCACTTGTTTTTCGGCTTTCGAAGCATGAAGCAGGTAGTCGCCATAATCATGGTTGCCTCGTACTGCTACCACGTGGGGTAAACGCTTGTTTAAAAGCGATATAAAAGGTTTTAACTCTTCGGCTCGAACATTCTCTAAATCGCCTACAAAACAAATAAGATCGGGTTTAGCAGCTTCTATAGAATCGAGCTCTTTAAGGAGTATTTTCTTTCTCCAGCCATCAAAGGTACCGATATGCATATCGGATATTTGCACTATTTTATAACCATCGAAAGCTGGTGGCAGGTGCTGAAAGGTAAGGTCAATATGGCGTGTTACAACCTTTTTGATGCCAAAGACAAATCCATACAAGTATGTTCCTGTCATAACAATGGCAAGCAAAACTCCTAGATAATGTCCCCAATTGCGCTTAGTATGTATTACATAACGCAATACAAAATTTCCCACGAGCGAAAGAATGGCAAAGATGACCTTTGGAAAAACAAACAAACCTAGAAGAATGAGATAGGTGTTTTGCCATGTAAGGTTCTCTGGAGTAAAACTTGGTAGTGAGGCCATGCCTATGGTATAGATAATCATAAGCGTTGTAGGCACCCACCACAACATACGTTGCCACTGTTTAATATGGTAACGATTTCGGAAGAAGTGCCAATCGATATAGAAGTCGGATAGCACGATGAGTATTAATAAAGGTATTACTATTTTAGCGATCATATACTTTTTCTTTTAAGAAGTTAAAGCAAAATGGAAGTATCCTTTGCTATTGCATACCTAGGGATAACACTTACAGCTTTAACAACTTACTTATCTTTTAATGCCTAAACAAGAGCTTTTCTCCTTGGCTTCCTACATCAAATACGCCATTATTATAAATATGCTGTCCATTGCAAATGGTGTGAACCACTTTCCAAGAAAAGATAGTTCCCTCTAGTGGCGACCAACCACATTTGCTCTGAACAATATCATTTGTAAGTGTCCAAGGAACTGAACGATGAACAATCGCAATATCTGCCTTATAGCCTTCACGCAAAAAGCCTCGTTTCGTTATATGGAAAAGCTGGGCAGGATGATGAGCCATTAGCTCTACTAGGTGTTCTATCGTTAAGTAACCCTCATCTACTAGTGTCAGCATTGATATTAAAGAGAATTGGAGCATCGGCATTCCCGATGCTGCTTTTGAGCAACCACATTGCTTTTGTGATAACAAATGAGGAGCATGATCAGTACCTACTATATAGATCTTGCCATTGAGCAAAGCTTCTCTTAAAGCCTTTCTATCTGTAGATGCTTTCACTGAAGGATTACATTTTATAAGTGCGTGCTTCGTAGTGTAATCCTCGTTGGTAAACATTAAGTGCGCAATACATGCTTCAAACGTGATAAGATTATCCGCTGGAGAAACAAGATTAAGCTCTTCAGCTGTAGAGACATGAGCTATATGTAGATGAGTTTGATAACGTTTAGCCAATGCTATAGCCAATTGTGAAGAAGCAATACATGCCTCCCGACTACGAATTTTATCATGGAATTCGATAGCAGGATCGTCGCCATACTTAGCTTTATAGGCTGCCATATTCTGTGAAATGACCTTAGAATCCTCACAATGTGTCATCACAGGGAGGTCGAGCTGATGAGCTTTTTGGAAAATATTATTAAGCTGTTCTTCTTTATCCACGAGCATATTACCCGTTGAAGCGCCCATAAAAAGCTTAATTCCCGGTATAGTATGTCTGTCTAACTGGTCGAAAACAAGATAGTTATCATTGCTTGCACCAAAGAAGAAGCTATAGTTAATATGGCTCGACAGAGCGGCTCTTTGCCACTTATCTTCTAGGGCGGCAATAGAGGTTGTGGGAGGATTGGTATTAGGCATTTCCATAAAAGAGGTAACGCCTCCGAAAGCAGCCGCCCGTGTTTCGCTTTCGATATCTGCTTTTTCGGTAAGTCCTGGCTCACGGAAATGGACGTGGTCATCAATCACACCGGGTAACACGAAACACCCCGTGGCATCTATGACTTCATCATATTTACCACGGGTTGCCTGAATTTCTTCTTTTTGTATTGCTACTATCTGATCGTTTTCTATCACTAGATTACCCACAAAGGAGAAACCTTCATTCACGATAGTACCACCTTGTATTAATGTTCTAGCCACGAGTAACGCCTTTTAAATGTCCTGATAGAGATGCTTATTTACTAGTATTCGTAGAGTCGCCAGCCATTTCCATCGGGGTTGGCACTGCAACATTAGGCGCAGTACCCATATTAGGATCAGCAGCAACAGGAGGTTCGGCAGTGCCATTCATTTCCTTTTGTGCTTGTTGGAAACGACTATAAAACTCTTTTACTTGCTTATTATTCTTAAAATGCTTTGTAGCCTTCGACATGATATATTCCACCCAAGCAGGAAGCTGATTGATAGCATTGGTATACATTATTTCATCCATCCATACAGGATAAGCATTAGGCATACTGTCATAGCTAATGCGTGTTAGAAAAATCCATGGACCTAGAATGTTATCAAAGTTGTCTACAACATACTTTGTGAATAGCTTATCACTCTTTGCATATACTCCTAAAGCCTTTCTAATCAGGCGTGCATTTACTGCATCTTCGTCTTGCCCATTTAATATCGCAGCACTTTCCTCATGGTCGATTTCTGCATATTGATTACGAATTTGATTGAACTTCGTCCAAAATGCGTTCAGTTGCTCATTTAAGGGAGTACCACTAACACGCTGCTGAATATTGTCTAAGCAAATAGTAATATCGCCTTGCTCAAGTACGATAGGGAACTGAAGATTGATGTCATCCATATAAATTTGGGCAATTCGTACAGTATCCATAGCTCCTGTAAAAGCAAACTGACCATGAATGACATCGCAAGAGTCTATACTTAATAAAGTATCTGCTTTATCAATCTTTAGATAAAGTTTTCTGCCATCAATACTTGAAATATTTGATGTTCCTTTAATATCGTATGAAGTTGCACATGATGCAAAACAAGCGACAGTTAATATAGCAAAGAGTATTTTATACATAGTCTATTTTTTTTATTTGACAAATATACAATCTTTATCCCACGCATCGAAAAAAAAGAACGGATTTAATCTATTCCATTGTATTTTAGGCTTTTTTTTAAGGATTAATTTGCTTTAATTCACTATTTAGTCTTTGTGTGGAATATATTTCTAAGATTGCTCCTATCAATAGTAACACTACCCAGTTATGGTGAAATACTTTCAGATAAAGCTGATTGTTGTTGAGATTTGAAGTTACAACAGGCTTCAAGAAATGGTAGGCATCTTCCACCATAAACAATCCTGCTGCTACCAAACAAACTGCCGAAACCATCATAATGTGACGCAGACGGCGCACTACAATATCCGAGCCTAAGTACTTTTGTTCGTATTGCATTGCAGCAAAAAGAATGGCACCAACAAGCATTATCCAGCAACTTATTCGTTGAAAGAGGAACATTGCAAATAGCACTGCTCCTATAACCATTAGTACACCACCTAAAATAAATATGATACGTTGTGATTGATTGAGTTCTTTCATTATATTTACTTTTGTGTATCTTCAATAGGAGCCTCATCATCACTCAATACAAAGATGTCTTCATTGTCTGCTTTCATAAAGTAACGTTCTCTAGCGATACGAGCAATGGCTTTAGGATCGCACTTCATTGCACGTAGCTTATTAGTATCATCCTTATACTGAGCGTCATATTGCTTAATATTAGTCTTTAAGTCTTCTATTTGGTAATGATAGCTGATGAGCTTGATGAAACTATTCTCATCAACGACACCTACTAGCAATAACCCTAGGAAAATGGTAATTGCAAACTTAAACCTACTTAGGAAACCTAATATGTTTCGTGTAACCTTGCTCACTATTTAGTTATTTCTTTTCTGCAAAAGTAAGCAAAACTTTTCACACTATTCTATACATTATTCCGTTTTTGGGCTAATTAACAAATAAAAAGCAATGTCCTACAAAGATATATTCTTCTAACTTTTTATTACCTTTGCAAAAGTCAAGTATAACAATAGTAGATATGCTTTTCTGTGCAAGTCATTTTATATTGCACTCGTAGTAAAGAATTTTTCAAGAAAGACAGATAAATATGAGCGAATACATTGTATCGGCACGCAAGTACAGACCTGCGACATTCGACTCGGTTGTAGGACAGGCAGCTTTAACAACAACACTGAAGAATGCTGTTAAGAGTGGAAAACTTGCACATGCTTACCTCTTTTGTGGGCCACGAGGAGTAGGAAAAACCACTACCGCACGCATCTTTGCGAAAGCTATCAACTGCGAACATCCCACTTCAGAAGGCGAAGCTTGTAACGAATGTGAGAGCTGTAAAGCCTTTAATGAAGGCAGAAGCTATAATATATTCGAGCTAGATGCGGCTAGTAATAACTCGGTAGAAAACATCAAGGACTTGATGGAACAGACGCGCATACCACCTCAGATTGGCAAGTATAAGGTATTCATCATTGATGAGGTACACATGCTTTCATCGCAGGCTTTTAATGCTTTCCTCAAAACTTTGGAAGAACCACCAGCTCAGGTTATTTTTATTCTAGCAACCACCGAGAAACATAAAATATTGCCTACAATCCTTTCTCGATGCCAGATTTATGACTTTGAACGTATGTCGGTACCCGATATCATCGAACATCTTAAACGAGTAGCAGCAAAGGAGAATATCACGTATGAAGAAAAGGCACTCAATATTATTGCAGAGAAAGCAGATGGCGGTATGCGCGATGCCCTTTCTGTCTTCGATCAAGTGGCAAGCTTCTCGCAAGGAAACATTACTTACCAAAAGGTGATAGAGGACTTAAATGTGCTCGATGAGGATAATTACTTTAACATTATTGACCTCGCTCTTCAGAACAAAGTAAGCGACATTATGGTTGTAATGAATAACGCTATAAATAAGGGGTTCGATGCTGGTAGACTTATCAATGGCTTGGCTTCGCATGTGCGTAATGTTTTAATGGCTAAAGATGTCGCTACGCTTCCATTGCTTGAAGCAAGCGAACAACAAAAAACTCGGTATCAAGAGCAGGCAGCCAAATGTCCTACCTCATTCCTCTATAAAGCATTACAGCAGATGAACCAATGTGATGTGAACTATCGCCAAAGCTCAAACAAACGTTTGCTAGCTGAGCTTACGCTTATAGAGGTTGCACAAATAACGCAACCAGAGGATACGGATATGCCAGCATCGGGGCGTAGCCCTAAGAGATTAAAAAGCCTGTTCAAAAACTTAGTGATTAGTACTCAACAGAAAACAGCTCAGCAGGTAGCTGGGAGTACTAAGCATATTGTATATAGAGAAGAGGCAGTAGCGACCTCAATCCCAAGTTCGAGAGCCAATGCTTCTGCTCAAACCCTTCAGAAGTCTATACCAGAACCTGCAAAGGTTAACTTGCAATTGAGTAGTATTGGTCTTTCATTCGATCACCTCCTCAAGAAAGATAGAGCTACCAATACAGTCGAAGAGGAAGTAGAGATAACTAACAAGGAAGAAAATGAGACTTTCTCTGCAGAAGACTTGCTCATTCAATGGCGTGCTATGTGTTCCCGAATGCCTAATAGTATGCAAGCATTAGCGTCAAGAATGAAGAATATAACACCAACAATTACCACTTTTCCTGAAATTCAGGTCTTAGCCGAGAACAAAATTCAACTCAACGAGCTATTAGCTATCAAAGCAAGAATACGTTCTACTATGGCTAAAGAGCTAAAGAATGGTAAGATTACGGTGGCAATAAGATTAGCAAAACAAGAGGAAATTGTTCCTGCTCTTTCGCCCTACGAAACACTTGAAAAACTTAAAAAAGAAAATAAAGCACTTACAAAACTCATCGAGGCTTTCAAGCTAGATCTAGCTTAACAAGGAAAGTCAGAGATAAAAACTCTAAAAACAAGTTTCCAAGAAAAATGTAAGTATATTTTTCTTGGAAAGTATATGTACTTTTATATAAAATGTACTTACGTTTTTATTGTATAAAAACTAGTTCTTGAAAGACGAAAGAAACTTATAACAAATAATATGGATATGCGCTTTTAATTATTTTTCCAAAAATCAGGAGTAAAGAGTACTAAAACACTAAACAATTCTAAGCGTCCTAAAAGCATAAGGATAGAACACATCCACTTAACAGCGTCAGGGAGTATTGCCCACGACTGTGTTGGCCCTATCTCTCTACCAAAAGTAGGTCCCACATTACCTATACTGCTTAGTGTGATGGTTATAGCATTGGTATTGTCCAAACCTATCAATATCATGATAAATGAACTTATAAGAACTATTCCTATATAAATTCCGATAAAAGAAACTAAGGTTACACGTTGCTTCATAGAAATATTCACCCCATTAACCTTCAAAGGTAACACTGCATTAGGATGAAGAATTTGCCTAAATTCATTACGTATTACTTTAAATAGCATCACTATACGGATGCTTTTTACGCCTCCACTTGTAGAACCCGAACAACCACCTATCACCATACAAGTAGCAAGGACTACCCACGTAATATGTGGCCAAAGTCCTGCATCATCATTAAAGCTTCCTGTCGTTGTAATAATAGAACATACATGAAAGAGCGCACTACGAATGGCATGTTCCACATCATATTGATTGACATGTACAAGCTGGTAAGCTATAAAGCAAGAGAAGCTCAATACGACAACGGTATAAAACTTAATCTCACTATTTTTTATGAGAACCTTAATATCTAATCCTGTAATAGAAGCGTAAAGGATACTAAAGTTTATACCTGAAAGAAAGCAAAATAATGCAGCGGTATAGTCGAGTGCTGGCTTATTAAAGCCCATTATAGAAGTACTCGATGTTCCGAAACCTCCAGTAGCAGTGGTTGCCATCGAATAATTGCAGGCATCAAACCATCCCATACCACATATTTTATAAGATAGAACACAAGTTACGGTAAGTACTAGATATACTATCCAAATCCATTTTGAACTTGTTGTTAATCGAGGGTGGAGCTTACTCTTAATAGGGCCTGTAGCCTCTGCCGCAAAAACCTTTACTGATCCTCCTACTAATGACGGTAGAATAGCAACTGTAAAGAAAACAATGCCCAAGCCACCTATCCAATGGGTTAAAGAACGCCAAAATAACAATCCCTGTGGAAACTTCTCGGGGTAATCAATAATCGTTGCACCAGTAGTGGTGAAGCCCGACATCATCTCAAAAAAGGCATCCGTAAAACTATGTAAATAACCACTAATCAGAAAAGGGAGGGTTGCAAAAGTGGAGAAAAGCACCCAAATAATAGAAACAACAAAGTAAGCATCCTTTCTACTTAGGTTATTATCTGCATTAACGCCATACAAGCGAAAAACGATTCCCGCTACTGTCGTTATAAGAACACTCCAAACAAAAGGGTAAATATCTGCACTATGATAGCCTATAGCAACAACTAGACAAACCAACATTAACATGGCTTCTATGCCTAGCAAAGCACCAATGATCTTACTTATCAGTTTAATATTTAGCATTACTTATAAAAACAAGTTTTCTACCTTTTTCAAATCAACATTGTGGCAGAACATCACTACTGAGTCGCCTGCCTCTATCTGCGTATTACCAGAAACAAGGATACCTTCTTTATTGCGTACTAAGCCGCCAATAATAGTTCCTTGTGGAAGATGAAGGTCTTTTACTTTCTTCTGAGTAATCTTAGAGCCTTCTATTGGAATAAATTCGGCAACATCTGCATTAACAGACATTAAAAACTTTACATTTTTAACATTAGCATCCAACATCATTTGATAGATATGGCTAGCAGCTACAGCTTTTTTATTAACAAGCGTACCTATATCAAGACTTTCTGCCATATAATAGTAGTCTTCATTTTCAACCATAGCTACGGTCTTGCGTACGCCCTTTTCTTTGGCAGTAAGACATGCCAAGATATTTGTTTCTGCATTCGATGCTAAAGACACAAAAGCTTGTGTACTAAGAATGCCTTCCTCTGTTAATAAACTCAAGTCGCGACCATCACCATTAATTACCAGAGTATCTTCTTTTAAAATCTCATTAAGATACTCACAACGGTCGAAATCTTGCTCTATTACCTTAACATTCATATAGTCGGGCAACATTTCTACCGCTCTTACGGCGGTACTGCCACCGCCCATAATCATCACGTTTTTTACATCGACATAATGCTCCTTACCTACTACTTTACGAATATAAGGTATGTAGTTTTTAGTCGTCATAAAATAAGCTAGGTCATGCTTCTTCAATACGCTATTACCATGAGGAGTAATTGTCTCATCATGGCGTTTGATAGCCAATATATGGTAAGGCTCTTCTGGTCCTGCTATTTCTTTCAGTGGTTTATCAAGAATGGTACAAGTACTGCGAAGCTTGATGCCAAGCATGACCAAAGCTCCATCGTGTACATCCCATCTCTGACGCACCCAAGACATTTTTAGCCCATTAACAATATCCTTTGCTGCTAACAAGTCGGGAAGAACGATACTATCAATTCCCATAGCATTAAATTCCTCTAAATTGTTAGCTTCAACATATTCTGGATTATCTACCTTGGCAACTGTTTTCTTTGCTCCAAGTCGGTGAGCTATCAGGCATGAGGTAAGATTTACATGCTCATCTGGGGTTACTGCTACAAATAGGTCGGCTTCTTCTACTCCAGCTTCTTTCTGTATCTTTATGCTTGAAGGCGATGCGTCCATCGTTAATATATCATACTCTCTGCTTAGCTTCTCTAGGTTTTCAGAGTTACCACTTATCAACGTGATGTCGTGCTTATCGCGTGCCAATAATTTTGCAAGATAAGTTCCTATGGCGTATGCACCTGCTATAACAATTTTCATATAAGTCCTTATTTTACGATAACATGCAATCCTTTTATGATTTCTTTCTCTATTCCTTCTACATCTATACCACAGAGATGTTTTAGCTCGCTAACAGTGCCTTGCTCAACGAAAGTATCGGGTAATCCTAAACGCACAATATGAGGAGTAAAGTTGTGATCATTCATCCATTCAGACACTGCCGAACCTAAGCCACCATTCTTCACACCATCTTCAACTGTAATAATATAGCTAAACTTCTGTGCCACTTCTTGCAGAATAGTTTCATCTAAGGGTTTCAAAAAGCGCATATCATAGTGCGCAATAGCGGGAACTTGTGTATTACCTATATTATTAGCTTTATCTTTATTCATAAGGTTATTTATAGCACTTTCCACCTCATTCCCAATTGTGCCAATACTTAAAACGGCAATACTTTCGCCTTCACGAAGCTTACGACCAGTGCCTACGGGGATTTCCTCGAAAGGACATTCCCAATCGGTTAACACACCATTACCACGTGGGTAGCGAATAACAAAGCAACCTTTATTGGGTAATTGAGCTGTATACATTAGTTTACGCAGCTCATGCTCATTCATTGGGGCAGAAATAGTAAGATTTGGAATAGGACGGAGAAAAGCCAAATCGAAAGCTCCATGATGGGTAGCTCCATCTTCGCCCACTAACCCTGCACGGTCGAGACAAAGCACTACAGGAAGATTTAATAAAGCTGCATCATGAATAATATTATCGTATGCACGCTGTATGAAAGAACTATAGATATTGCAAAAAGGAAGAAGTCCATCTTTAGCCATTCCTGCAGAGAATGTTACAGCATGCCCCTCGGCAATGCCCACATCAAAACAACGTTCAGGGATTGCCTCCATAACAATATTCATAGAACATCCCGAAGGCATAGCTGGCGTAACACCCACTATTGCCTCGTTTTGGCGTGCAAGTTCTAATAAGGTTTTTCCAAAAACATCTTGATATTTAGGTGGTTGAATGCCAAAAGATGTTGGCACAAGGCGTTCTCCTGTAGCAGGATCAAACTTACCGGGTGCATGCCAAACAGTGGCACTTTTCTCAGCAGGCTCATACCCCTTACCCTTTATGGTACGAAGATGCAAAAGCTTTGGTCCTTTCATATTTTTTAATTGCTCAAGAATACGCACAAGTTCGGTTACATTGTTTCCATCAAAAGGGCCAAAATAACGAATATTCATACCCTCAAAGATATTCTGTTGGCGTGCAAGAACCGATTTTAAGGAGTTGGTTAAGCGAATAATACCCTTCTTGCGTTCCTCTGTTAACAAGCCTTTCTTTTCAAACCATGTAGAAGCTCGATAACGAATTTTGTTATAAGTTTCGTTGGTATTAAGTCCTATGAGGTATTGCTCCATACCACCTACAGCACGATCGATCGACATTTCGTTATCATTGAGGATAATTAGCAAATCGTTAGGCTGGCTAGAAACATTGTTCAAGCCTTCATAAGCCAAGCCTCCGCTCATAGCTCCGTCGCCTATAATAGCCACAACATGGCGCTCTTTCTTCTGCAATTTAGCAGCAACAGCCATTCCCAATGCAGCCGAAATAGAATTGGAGGCATGCCCACACGCAAAAGTATCATATTCGCTTTCCTTAGGAGAGGGGAAAGGCATAAGTCCGTTCAATTTGCGGTTATTACAGAAGACATCACGACGCCCTGTAATAATCTTATGTCCGTATGCTTGATGACCAACATCCCAAACAATACGATCATCAGGAGTATTAAAGACATAGTGGCACGCTATAGTAATTTCTGTAGCACCCAAGCTAGAGGCAAGATGCCCGGGGTTTACAGCAACTTCTTCTATGATCTTATCTCGTAGTTCCTTACAAACTTCAGGAAGTTGCTCTACTGACATTTTCCTTAAATCAGAAGGATATTTTATTTGTTCTAAATGCTTATACTTATTTTCGCTTAACATTATCATAATGTAAAATGACTATGAATGCAAAGATACGCTAATTAGCTTAAAAAGCAAAGCGTTTTAAGGAGTAATTCATTAATAGCACAAGTGAGGGCATACTTATTAAGACACCTCCTCTCGCCTTAAATATTTACCTTATATCTTGTTGCTATGTGGTGATTACTCACCACTATGGTATTGAGCAAAATCTTGTATTAACCTATGGCACACATCATAAATCTTTCCTGCCACGCAATTAATATCAAATTTATAAAGATATGGGGCTGCATCCGTATCCCCAAGCTACCATAATAATAAGTAACCAGTCAACACCTAGAAGAAAGAAAACGAGGGCAATGATAGTTCTGTTTGTTCTCTTTTATGGTGTGAAATATTTTAACACCCTAAAGAAGCATTTTTGTTTGTTTTGTATATTGTAATAGTCTGATATTAAGGTGGTTATAAAAAGGTTATCTTTTGGGTGCTAAAAGATGATCTTTTGCTTGGTAAACGATGACCTATTGCCCTTTAAAAGGTTATGTTTTACGACGTAATAGGTCATAGATGGCGATGAGGTTATGAATAAAACTTACATTCTTGCTTATGGAAAGAGGCAAAAAAAAGTACTCTCCTTTGTGTTGGAGAGTACCTATACTATCAGGGTAAACGTTTACAGTTATAATATTTGCCTTACTTCTTGCATATTATTGATCATCTGGAGCTTCTCTATGATCATTATAACCTGCTTTCGGTTATGTACCTTTAGCTCTATTTTTCCATCAAAGATACCGTCATCGCTAGTGATAGTGAGTTTGTGGATATTGATATTGAGCTGGTCGGAAATAACATCTGAAACATCATGTAGCATACGCGGACGGTCGATACCACTAATCTCAATAGTAGCATCGAAGAAGAGCTGATCGTGCATATCCCATTTCACATCTAATATGCGTGATCCATATCCCGCCTTTAATTTTGCTGCTACTGGGCATGCACGTTTGTGTATCTCTATGTGGTTGTTATTGTCAATATACCCAAGGGCGTCATCGCCCGGAATAGTGCGGCAGCAAGTAGGGAAGATGTATTGGTGGATGTTTGTTTCATTGATGTAGATAGGTTTCTTTTTATTGAAATCTTTCTGCACAACAATAAGCCCTTTGGAATTGCTATTCAAGCTTTCTGCGGTGTCTTGCTCTCTTTTTGCATCTGGATGCCAAAAAGGAACATACTTGCGCCAATTGCTCTTGAGCTTCTTTCCTTCTGATTTGTTTTTTCCTTCGAGTTCGTTAATATCGGCATCGCCTAGCACAAGCTTCTTCCTACCAATAGCTTCAAATAATTGGTTGTGCTTTTTATAGCTATGAAATTCGGTAAGTTTGTCAAGCACCGAAGTAGTAAGTTCAAAGCCATTTGCTTGCAACCATTCTTCTAGTATCGTTTCTCCTTGTTTTTGAATTTCACGTCCCTCGCGGCGCAGTAAGGCTTGTATCTTTCCCTTTGCCTTTGCTGTCGACACAATATTAGTCCATGACGGATCAATGCGTTGCGACATAGAAGTGAGGATTTCCACTTGATCGCCACTTTGTAGCTTGTGGCTTAGTGGTACGAGCTTATGATTTACCTTAGCTCCTATACAATGGCTTCCAAGGAAAGTATGTATCTGGAAAGCAAAGTCGAGCGCAGTGCAGCCTGCTGGCATCGTCTTAATCTCTCCTTTTGGGGTGAAAACAAAGATTTCAGAGGCAAAAAGATTGAGTTTCACCACATCGAGGAAGTCCATAGCATCGGGTTGTGGGTCATCAAGAATTTCCTTAATCGTGCGGAGCCAATCGTTTAACTCTCCATCTTCTTCGGTAATTTCAGTGCCGTCTTTATAGGTCCAATGTGCTGCAAAACCTTGTTCGGCTATATCGTTCATACGCTCCGATCGGATTTGCACCTCTATCCATCTGCCTTGGTTCGACATCAGTGTAACGTGCAAAGCTTGGTACCCATTCGCCTTTGGATGGTTTACCCAGTCGCGTAAACGGTCGGGATGGCTCTTGTAAAGTTGGCTAATTGCTACGTATATTTGGAAGCAATTGTTAATTTCTTCTGCTTTGTTCTTTGGTGTATAGATGATGCGTACAGCTAGAATATCGTAGATTTCATCGAACGAAACATGCTTGCTCTGCATCTTGTTCCAAATGGAGTATGGGCTTTTTACACGTGCTTTTATTTCATATTCGAAGCCCATCTTATCAAGTTCAGCCTTAATAGGGGTAGTAAATTGTGAAAACAATTCATCGCGTTGCTCCTGTGTTGAGGCTATCTTCTCTTGTATAGAAGCGTACTCTTCGGGATGTTCGTAACGGAAGCTAAGATCCTCTAGCTCTGTTTTTATCTTGTTTAAGCCTAGTCGGTTAGCAAGTGGAGCATAAATATAGAGCGTCTCGCCAGCTATTTTATATTGTTTGTTAGCAGGTTGCGAGGCAAGTGTTCGCATATTGTGAAGACGGTCGCATATCTTAATAAGGATAACGCGAATGTCATCGCTCATAGTGATAAGAAGCTTTTTAAAGTTTTCGGTTTGAGCTGAAGCATGCTCGCCGAAGATGCCGCCAGAGAGTTTTGTAAGTCCATCTACTATTTGGGCTATCTTCTTTCCAAACATGTTTTCGATGTCCTCAACGGTGTAATCGGTATCTTCTACCACATCATGGAGGAGGGCAGCACAGATACTTGTGGAGCCTAGCCCTATCTCTTCTGCTGCAATGCGAGCTACGGCAATGGGGTGGAGGATATACGGTTCACCTGAAAGACGGCGTACTCCCTTGTGTGCTTGGCGTGCAAAGTTGTAGGCTTTTGTGATAATATCTACCTTCTTACGGTGGCGTGAAGCGAGGTAAATATCTAGTAGTTCTTTGAAAGCATCGTCTACAAGTTTTGCTTCCAGCTTATCTTTAGTGTCAATATTGGTATTCTCTGTATCCATAGTCTATAATGAGTGATAGAGGTTTAGGTAGTAAGTTTTATTTGTTTCTAGAATTTTAATGCACAGCTAACACCTATTGCCGACGATTTCATAGGATTGTTTGGGGTAACCCATGAGTTGTCATTGATTACGGCAGGAGCTATATGCAGGGATAAGTCGTCTGAAATATCAAAGTCGGATAGTGATGCATCTACATAAGCATCAATGACCGAAAGCGCATAAACACCTATGGTAACAAAAATACTTAGATCGCGCCAACGACGATATTTATCCTTTCTTTTCTTGAAAACTGTTTGATATTGTTTGATGTTGCTAGCATCAATCTTTGCCCCGAGATGTAAAAACTGGTCGTAGCTATGTGTGTTAGGATCGTCGTCCATGATGTCTTTATATGCTTGGGCATAGTCGTGATACATCTGGTTATTCCACGTTAAAGCATAGATACAGCCCACGAATCCTCCGTAGAAAATAGGCAGTTTCCAATATTTTCGGTTGTATATTTGTCCTGCACCAGGTAATACGAGTGCTAGCCATAATGCTCGTTTAGGATTGGGTTTCCACTTTGTCCAATCTCTGCCTTGCTTTGTAGTTTTGTCGTTAGTAGCAACTTGCTTTTGTAAGGCTTTGCTATCTTTTTCCAAAGCTTTACGACTTTGAAGATCATCGGGGGTAAATAAAGTGGAATCGATGGTCTCATATTGATTTGGCTCTATAATCTTTTCCACGTGTGTGGTTTCATCAGGATACAACACCTTTATGGTGTCTTTCTGCACTTGCGCATACATACTCGCCGAAAAGGTAAGAATGCTCATGAGTGTGAGAACTTTCTTCACCATTATTTGCTTTATTTTCTTGTTGATAGAAACCATCTTTTTAAATTTTCTCTCTATAGTATCCTTTGTGGATAGTTGTTGCGCATCGGTAGCGATTAGTCCTTCTTTATCTTGTCCATTACAGCCATGAGATGCTCAAGTTCTTCCTCAGAAGCGAAAGGAATACTAATCTTTCCTTTGCCATTAGCATTGTAACTCATCTGCACTTTAGCATCGAAGAATGATGAAAGTCGTTGTTTTAAGATATTAAACTCTTCTGGAAGGCGCGACTTTTTAGCAATTTGCTTCTTTGCAGTTTGTAAGTCTTCCCCATTTTTTAGTTGTTGGCAAAGCTCTTCTACCTTGCGAACACTATATCCATTCTTCTGTATCTCACGGAAAAGTTTTAGTTGAAGCGAAGGCGAGTCGATAGAAAGTAAGGCGCGGGCATGCCCCATGTCGATCTCTTTTTTCTGTAAAGACATCTGCACTTGTGCTGGAAGCTTGAGCAAACGAAGATAGTTTGCAATAGCAGCACGACTTTTTCCTACACGCTCTGAGACACGTTCCTGTGTCATACCGCTCTTTTCAAGCAAATGTTCGTAGGCTAATGCTATTTCGATGGCGTTTAAGTCCTCGCGTTGAATGTTTTCAACGAGGGCTAGTTCCATTACGTTTTCGTCCTTGATGGTGCGAATATAAGCAGGGATTGCGGTAAGTCCAGCTATTTGAGAAGCTCGCCAACGACGCTCGCCAGCAATGATTTGGAACTTCTCCTCGGCTATTTGACGAAGGGTAATAGGCTGAACGAGTCCCAATTCCTTAATGCTGTTTGCTAATTCTTGTAATGCAATGGGATCAAATTCACGACGAGGCTGATTGGGATTAGCCTCTATTTGATCAATTGCTACTTCATTGATTGTTGAACTTCCTTGTGTGCTTACCGACTCGGTAGAGATGAGTGCGTCTAATCCTCTTCCCAAAGCATTGGTCTTGCCATTTCTGTTATATTTCTTATGAACCGCCATTTTTCTTTTATGTCGCTTTTCTTCGTTTACTTATTTTTCTCAATTATCTCTTTAGCCAAGGCTAGATGGTTCTTCGCTCCAGTAGAGTCGGCATCGTAAAGGATGACAGGTAAGCCATGGCTAGGGCTCTCTGATAGTTTTACGTTACGCTGAATAACTGCTTTGAAAACCAACTCTTGGAAGTGTCGCTTCACTTCATCGTAAATCTGTCTAGCTAAGCGTAAGCGGCTATCATACATTGTTAGTAAGAAGCCTTCTATCTCTAGTTTCGGGTTGAGTTTGCTTTTGATAATCTTAATGGTATTCAGCAATTTGCTGATACCTTCCAAAGCGAAGTATTCGCATTGCACAGGAATGACGACAGCGTCGGCTGCTGTAAGTGCGTTTACGGTGATCAATCCGAGCGAAGGACTACAATCTATCAATATAAAATCGTATTCATTGCGAATGGGAGCTAATAGTTGGCTCACTACACGCTCTCTGCCTTCAAGCTTTAGCATTTCTATTTCTGCTCCCACAAGGTCGATATGGCTAGGCACGATATCCAAACCTTCAATGTCGGTAGTGTAGATAGCATCGCGAATATCGGCATGATTGATAATACATTCGTATAGGGAACAGTCCACTTCCTTTATATCCACGCCCAAGCCGCTTGAGGCATTAGCTTGTGGATCGGCATCAATGACCAACACAGTCTTTTCTAGTGTGGCTAAAGATGCAGCCAAATTAATAGTTGTCGTAGTCTTTCCTACGCCACCTTTTTGGTTTGCTAGTGCTATAATTTTTCCCATTTTTATCCTTTTCGTATAAGTGTATTTAGGCTACAAAGATACATAAAAAGGGTGAATGAAAACGTATTATAAAGCTTTTTTCGTACATTTGCAGGCAAATCAAAGCGAAAATTATGAAAATTAAGAAACCATTAATTCTTATATCTAACGACGATGGTTACCGCTCTAATGGTATTTGCACATTAGCTTCTTTTTTAACCGATTTTGCCGAGGTGGTGATTTGTGCGCCAGAAGATGGTCGGTCAGGCTTTTCATGTGCCTTTACTGCTTCTGCTCCAATACGTTTAAAGCAGCATCATAATATCCCCGATTGTGAGGTATGGGCATGCTCTGGTACCCCTGTCGACTGTGTGAAGATAGCTCTTTCTGTTGTGCTAAAAGGTAGAAAGCCTGATCTTATTCTTGGTGGAATTAATCATGGTGATAACTCTTCTGTGAATAATCATTACAGTGGCACGATGGGTATTGCCCGCGAAGGTTGTATGAAGTATATACCTTCTATTGCTTTCTCTAGTTGCGATTATAATGTAAATGCTGATCTTACTCCATTACGCGATAACGTTCGCTTCATCGTTAAGCATGTGTTAGCAAATGGACTGCCAAAGGGTATTTGCCTAAATGTTAACTTCCCAAAAGCCCATATCTTCAAAGGAATTAAACTTTGTCGCATGGGGCAGGGGAGTTGGGTAAACGAGATAGACGAACGTCAGCACCCTCATGGCTATAACTATTATTGGGTGGCGGGTGAATATCGCAACGATGAACCACTAGCAACCGATAATGATCAATGGGCTTTGCACCATAATTATGTTGCTGTAACACCTGTCAATCTTGATGTTACAGGGTATGAGGCGATGGAGCAACTCTCTATGCTTAATGGGTGATACACTCCTAGTAAATGTCAACTTTCAATTCTTATCTCTCTCAACTCTCAACTCAAATGAAGTATTATCTCATTGTAGGCGAAGCTTCTGGTGATCTACATGCTTCGCGCCTTATGCGCTCTTTGCAAGAGAAAGACCCTATGGCTGAGTTTCGTTTCATAGGTGGCGATATGATGAAGCAAGTGGGTGGATCGTGCTTAAAACATTATAAGCACTTGGCTTACATGGGGTTTGTGCCTGTTTTACTACATCTTCCTACAATCTTTAGAATGATGAGAGTATGCAAGGAAGATATTGTGCAGTGGAAGCCCGACTGCTTGATTCTCGTCGATTATCCAGGCTTCAATCTTAATATTGCAAAGTATATCCACAAGCATACGAAGATACCTGTTTATTATTATATTTCACCAAAGATATGGGCTTGGAAGGAATGGCGCATCAAAGCCATTAAGCGCGATGTCAATGAGATGTTTTCTATCTTGCCCTTCGAGGTGCCTTTTTATGAGAAGAAGCATCATTATCCCATTCATTACGTGGGCAATCCTACTGTAGAAGAAGTGGAAAACTTTAGGCGATTTTATAGTGCCAGTAAGGAAGAGTTTTGCGAGCAGAATGGTCTTTCTACGAAACCTATCTTGGCTTTATTAGCAGGGAGCAGAAAACAAGAGATCAAAGACAATTTACCTGCTATGATAGAGGCGGCTCGCCATTTTGAGGACTACCAAATGGTGGTGGCTGGCGCACCGTCTATTGATGAGGCTTTTTATGCTGAATATATCAAAAATGAGAATGTGAAAGTGGTGAGGAAGCAAACTTACGAACTGCTTACGCATGCCACAGTGGCACTCGTTACAAGTGGAACGGCAACGCTAGAAACGGCACTTTTCAATGTTCCACAGGTAGTTTGTTATAAAACACCATTGCCCAAGCTCATTCGTTTTGCCTTTAATCATATCCTAAAGGTGAAGTATATATCTTTGGTAAATCTTATTGCCAATAAAGAAGTAGTGCAAGAACTCTTTGCTGAGCGTTTTCGGGTGTATAATATTGCCAACGAACTTTATCGCCTTTTACCTTCACAGTCTGGGCGTGAACGCATGTTGGCAGAGTATGAGGTGATGCGCCAACAGCTAGGTAATGAGGTGGCACCCGAGAATGCTGCTGGCATTATCGTGCAAATATTGAAAAGGCATCCGTCTGTTTAATGTAATAAGCAAACTTGCTTTTTCTACAGAAATAAAGCAAGTTTACATACGAAAAGTTTTATGATTTAATCTCTGAACGGATAATTTTGCGATATGCAGCCTTTTCCCTATATTTGCATAACCAAAATAAAAACATAGATACGAAGGACGATCATGATAGATAAACAGACGGTAGACAAGATCATTGATGCAACGAATATCGTTGATGTGGTGAGCGATTTTATCTCTCTGCGTAAGGCTGGCACGAACTATAAAGGCTTATGCCCTTTTCATGACGACTCCACTCCTTCGTTCTCTGTAAGTCCTATAAAAGGTGTCTATAAATGTTTCTCATGTGGTGCGGCTGGTAATGCCGTAAAATTTGTGATGCAATATGAGCAAATGACCTATTGGGAAGCCTTGAAATGGCTGGGTAAGAAGTATAATATAGAAGTTAAAGAACGCGAAATGACGAGCGAAGAGAAGTTGCAAGCCAGCGAACGCGAGTCGATGCTCATTGTGAACGAATGGGCTAGCAATTACTTTCAGAATATTCTTGCCACCAATCCCGACGGTAGAGCTATTGGTTTGCAATACTTTCGTAGTCGTGGTTTTCGCGATGACATCATTAAGAAGTTTCAGCTAGGCTTTTGTCTTTCGCCTCGCGATAGCTTTGCAAAAGCAGCATTAGAAGCGGGCTATAAGAAGGAATTTTTATTGAAAACGGGCTTGTGTTTTGAGCGACAAACAGGCGAATTGGTAGATAGATTTAATGGGCGTGTGATGTTTCCGTGGATTAGCGTAAGTGGTAAGGTAACGGCTTTTGGTGGTAGATTGCTCGACTCACGCACTAAGGGTGTTATGCAGAAGTATGTCAACTCCCCCGACAGCGAGATCTATCATAAGGAACGCGAACTATACGGTATCTTCCAAGCTAAGAAAGCCATTGCAAAGTATGATCTTGTTTACATGGTGGAAGGCTATACTGATGTTATTTCTATGCACCAATGTGGCATTGAAAACGTGGTGGCAAACAGCGGAACTGCACTTTCGGTTTATCAAATTCGTTTGCTTCATCGCTTCACCTCCAACATCGTTTTGCTTTATGATGGTGATGCAGCTGGTCAGCATGCCGCCCTTCGAGGTACAGATATGTTATTATCGGAAGGTATGAATGTAAAGGTCTTGCTCCTTCCTGATGGTAAAGATCCTGACGAATTTGCTAAAATGTATAGTGCGGAGGATCTTGTGAAGTATATCGAAGATAACCAGACCGACTTTATCGTATTCAAGATTAACCTTTTACTCAAAGGTGTTACCGACCCTATCAAGCGCTCGGAAGCCATCAATTCAATAGTAGAAAGTATCTCTGTGATTAAAGATCCCATTCTCCGTGATACTTATTTACATGAATGTATGGCACGCACAGGGATGGCAGAACAAACGCTTATAGCCCAAATGAACCGCTTTATATATAATGGTAGAGAGCGTGAGAAAAGAGAAGCGGAGAACCAGCGAACACGAGAAAACCACCTCCATAATGCTGATACAAATCTTGCAAGTGTTGAAAATCCAAATAATAGTAATGAAAGCGCAACGAAAAATCCTACAATTAACAGCAATTCTCAATTCTCAATTCTCAATTCTCAATTCTCCAATGTTGAAACTTGGCTCATTCAAGCTATTATTCGTTATGGCGAACGTGTGATATTGAAGAATGTAAAAGATGAAGTCTCGGGAAAGCTCCTCAATCTGAACGTGGCACAATATATAGCCTACGACTTGGGATTGGACAACCTTTCATTCACTCACCCACTTTATAATCAGATCCTTTCTGAAGCTGTAGAACACTCAACTAATGAGGATTTTGTGGCTGAAAACTATTTCATACACCACCGAGACCTTCATATTTCGGAGGTTGCTACAGCGCTAAGTGTTGATAAATTCCAACTCTCCGAGAGCTTACAACTAAGACAAGATGAGGCTTATCTCTTTGAGAATGTGAAGCATCTCATACTCGACTTCCGTCGTAATTATGTAGAAAAACGTCTCAAGGAATTGAAAGAACAGATAAAACAGGCTGTTAGCAACGAAGGGAAGATAAAAGCATTGGTAGAACTTCAAAAGATGCAGCAACTTAGAAATATTTTAGCTCAGAAGTTAGGTAATGACATTATAATTTAGGAAAAGAAACAAGATGGAATATGCTCACTGGATATTCATAGTCATTTACTCAGTGATAGCCATTGCAGCTATCATTCGCGTACTGATGGAGCATCGCCAACCAGCTATTACAATGGCATGGGTGATGGTGTTAGGATTTCTTCCTGTAGTGGGTATTATTCTTTTCTTCTTCTTTGGGCAAAAGACACGTAAAGAGCGAAAGATATGGCAACACACCCTTAACCAACTCACGAAGCGATCAATGTTGGAGTTTGTGGAGCAGAAAAATCTTTTTATCGACGAGAAATATCATACGCTCATTCATCTTTTTATGAACCAAAGTCTTTCGCTTCCGTTCAAGAATAACGAAGTGGAAATTTACACTCACGGTTCCGACTTTTTCCTTGCTATGCTTCGGGAAATAGGTAAAGCGAAAGAACACATTCATATAGATTCGTTTATTTTTAGAGATGATGCATTGGGGTACCTTATTGCTGATGCACTGATAGATAAGGTTCAAGAGGGGGTTGAAGTGCGTATAGTGTATGATGATGTAGGGTCTTGGCGAACGAAAAATAAGTTTTTTACGCGTATGAAGAGAGCTGGTATTGAGGTTTATCCCTTTATGCCAGTGCGTTACCCTTTACTTACTAGTCGTGTTAACTATCGTAACCATCGCAAGATATATGTTTTTGATGGTAAGGTGGGCTTCATTGGAGGTATGAACATAGCCCATCGCTATATAAAAGGTACTAAAAAACAAGCATGGCGCGATACCCAAGTGCGTATTGAGGGTACAGCAGTATATGGTTTACAAAGGGCATTCTTTGTCGATTGGTTCTTTGTTTGCCACACATTGATGACCGATCACAAATATTATCCACCCATACAAATCAATGAAAACGATACCCTTGTACAGATTGTTACAAGCAATCCTACCAGCCAATGGCCAGAAATGGAGCAAGGATATGTGCGCATTTTGCTTGATGCAAAGAAGTATGTTTATATGGAAACCCCTTATTTTCTCCCCACAGAACCTATTCTTTTTGCTATGCGGACAGCTGCTGTGTCAGGCGTTGATGTGCGTTTGATGATACCATTCGATACCGATACGAAAGTGGTGGAATGGGCTTCACGCTCGTATGTACTAGACACAGTGAAAGCTGGAGTCAAAGTATTCTTTTACAAAGCAGGCTTCAATCACTCCAAACTCCTTGTTACCGATGACTGTTTAGCCACTATTGGTTCTACGAATATTGATTTCCGAAGCTTTGAAAACAATTTCGAGTCGAACGCATTCTTCTATAACGAAGCCATTGCTAAGCAAGTAAAAGATATATTTTTACACGATCAAGATCAAAGTTCAAGCATTGACGATCTTCTCAATCACTTTCGATTACCATTTTTTCAAAGGTTATGGGAGTCGGTAGTGAGGCTATTAAGCCCACTAATGTAATTGATAATTTTTTGCTTTTCTAAATTATATTCCCTACTTTTGCATAAAAAATAAGCCTATGACAAGCGATAGTATAGTTATCATTCCTACTTATAACGAGAAAGAAAATATTGAGAAGATTATCAGAGCCGTACTTGGATTGGAGAAATCCTTCAATGTATTGGTCATTGATGATGGTAGTCCTGATGGTACGGCGCAGATTGTTCATCGCTTGATGACTGATGAGTTTGCTTCACGTCTCTTTATCATTGAGCGTTCAGGAAAGCTTGGTTTAGGCACTGCCTATATCACTGGCTTTAAGTGGGCGATAGAGAAAGGTTATGAATATATCTTCGAAATGGATGCCGACTTTAGTCATGACCCTAATGACTTGCCACGTCTCTATGAAGCAACGAGTAAGGAAGGCTATGATGTAGCAGTAGGATCGCGCTATGTTAGTGGTGTAAACGTGGTAAATTGGCCCATCGGGCGTGTACTGATGAGCTATTTTGCTAGCAAATATGTACAGATTGTTACAGGCTTTCATGTCCACGATACTACTGCTGGCTTCGTTTGCTATCGTCGTAAGGTGTTAGAAACTATTCCTTTAGATAAAATCCGTTTCAAGGGATATGCTTTTCAAATAGAGATGAAATACACAGCTCATCGCATCGGATTTAAGATAAAAGAAGTACCTGTTATCTTCGTTAATCGTCGTGAAGGCACAAGTAAGATGAGTGGAGGAATATTCTCTGAAGCCTTCTTCGGTGTGATGCGCTTGCGTTTCGATGGTTGGTTTAGAAAATATCCAAAGATCTTTTAGAGATAAAGGAGCTAAGCACTTATTGCTTTACATTGCCTAGCTAGAAGTTAAAATCAGATATTTTTAACGCTTAACATAGAAAGTAGGGTAATGGCTTTATACGCTAACGAACGAAAGTGAGTGATTACTCTTGTAAGAACAATGACAATAAACGAGACAACCCATATTTTTTCCACACTTCCACAAGTAAAGGCTTTACTAAAATTATTAGAAGATGGAAAATCAAAAAATATCTTTCTACAAGGCTTAACAGCATCGGCTACACCGATGCTCTTTGCCGCATTGGCATATAAACAAGCACATTCTTTCCTCTTTGTTATGAACGATAACGACGAGGCAGGTTATTTCTATAACGACCTAAAGACAATGCTTGCCCCCGAAGACGATGCCGAACCACTTGCCGATGTGCTTTTCTTTCCCTCATCTTACCGCCGTGCTATCAAGTATGGACAATGCGATGCGGGCAATGAAATATTACGAACAGAGGTGCTTACAAAGCTAGCAGCTATCCGCACTAATCTTGAGAAAGGAAAACCACTCACACCTCTTTTCATAGTTTCCGAACCCTCTGCTATTGCCGAACTCGTGGTATCTCAACGTCAATTAGACGAGCGACGCCTTACGCTGACCGTCGATCAGCATATCAATATTGTAGAAGTGGGCAAAAAACTCCGTGAATTTGGTTTTTCAGAAACCGATTATGTCTATGAACCGGGGCAATTTGCTAT
Organism: Prevotella bivia DSM 20514; assembly: GCF_000262545.1. Taxonomy (GTDB): domain Bacteria; phylum Bacteroidota; class Bacteroidia; order Bacteroidales; family Bacteroidaceae; genus Prevotella; species Prevotella bivia. Next base: position 1,189,768 of record NZ_JH660660.1, read on the forward strand.
TCGTGGAAGTATCATTGATGTGTATTCCTTCTCTAGTGAGATGCCCTATCGTATCGACTTTTTTGGTGATGACATAGATACCATTCGCACCTTTGAGGTGGAGACACAGCTATCGGTAGATAAAAAAAAATCGGTGGATATTGTACCAGAACTTGCCACATTAACTGAAGAAAAGGTATCGTTTCTTCAGTTTTTACCCCAAGATACCACGCTTGTTTTTAAAGATTTCCTCTTCGTTCGTGATGCCATCGATCAAATTTACAAAGAAGGTTTCACACAACAAGTACTTACAGAGCAGCTCGAAGGTAAAACCGAAGTAGAACAATACGAGATACAACAACGCTATATGCGAGAGTCGCAACTCATTGCTACAGGCGCTTTTATGACAGATGCACTCAATTTTCCGCGCATAGAATTTGGAGCATCTCGCACCACTGAGGCTATGATCAGTGCTGATAAGCGACAACGCTCTACGATAGTTTTTCACACTACCCCTCAACCGCTTTTTCACAAGAATTTCGACTTACTTATTACTTCCTTAAAGGATTATCTCCTAAAGGGGTACAAACTCTATATATTTGCCGATAGTGAAAAGCAAACAGTTCGTCTAAAAGATATATTCGATAGCAAAGCAGAGGAAGAAGCAGAACTTACCGTTTCGGCTAACAACGAAAATCTTTCGGTGGCTAGCCATATTATGTTTACGCCTGTTAACCACACGCTTCATGAAGGTTTTGTGGACGAAAATAAGAAAGTTTGTTTCTTTACTGATCACCAAATATTCGATCGTTTCCACAAATACAACCTAAAATCGGACAAGGCGCGAAAGGGGAAAATGGCGCTAACTATGAAAGAATTACAGGAAATGGAGCCTGGCGACTTCCTCGTTCACGTAGATTTTGGTATCGGAAAGTTTGCAGGTCTCGTGCGTGTTCCTATGCAGAATTCATACCAAGAAATGATCCGCCTTATATATCAAAATAATGTGATCGTTGATGTTTCTATCCATTCTCTTTACAAGATAAGCAAATATCGACGTGCCGACACAGGCGAGCCGCCTCGCCTTTCCGTGCTTGGCTCTGGTGCATGGGATCGACTTAAAGAGAAAGCTAAAAAACGCATTAAGGATATTGCCCGCGACTTAATAAAGCTCTATGCTAAGCGTCGTCATGAGAAAGGATTTGCTTTCTCGCCCGACTCGTTTATGCAGCACGAGCTAGAGGCTTCGTTCCTTTATGAGGACACACCCGACCAGCTCAAGGCAACACAGGACTTAAAGCAAGACATGGAGAGCGCACGACCTATGGATCGCCTTGTATGTGGCGATGTGGGCTTTGGTAAAACGGAAGTTGCTATACGTGCAGCCTTCAAAGCGGCTGTCGATAATAAACAGGTGGCAGTACTCGTTCCTACCACCGTTTTGGCTTTCCAGCACTACAAGTCTTTCCAAAGTCGATTGAAAGACATGCCAGTGAGGGTGGACTATCTTTCGCGTGCCCGATCTACGAAACAAACAAAACAGATATTGGAGGATCTTGCGGAGGGTAAAATAAATATCCTAGTGGGTACGCACAAGTTGCTTGGAAAGTCGGTAAAATGGCAAGATTTGGGCTTATTAATCATTGACGAGGAGCAGAAATTTGGCGTGTCAACGAAAGAGAAATTAAGACAAATAAAAACCAATGTAGACACGCTAACCATGTCGGCAACCCCTATTCCGCGCACTTTGCAATTCTCTTTAATGGGAGCGCGCGACATGAGTATTATGCGAACACCTCCTCCTAACCGCTATCCTATACAGACCGAAATAGTAGATTTCAGTCATGAAATTATCGCAGATGCCATTAATTTTGAGATGAGTCGCAACGGTCAGGTGTTCTTTGTAAACGATCGTATAGGCAATTTGCAAGACCTAGCCGCAATGATTCGCAGGTATGTACCCGATTGTCGGGTAGCAATAGGGCATGGACAAATGAAGCCCGAAGAACTAGAAGAAATCCTCCTAGGTTTTATGAATTATGATTACGATGTACTTCTCTCTACCACCATCGTAGAAAATGGTATTGACATCTCAAATGCTAACACCATTATCATCAATGATGCCCATCGTTTTGGCTTGAGCGACTTGCATCAAATGCGTGGTCGTGTGGGCAGATCGAATAAGAAAGCTTTTTGCTATCTAGTAGCACCACCGCTTGCTTCGCTCACCACCGAAGCACGCCGCCGACTAGAAGCCTTGGAAACCTTCTCCGATCTAGGGAGTGGTTTCAGCCTTGCTATGCAAGATCTTGATATTCGTGGAGCAGGCAACTTGTTAGGATCAGAGCAGAGTGGGTTTATGGAAGATCTAGGTTATGAGACTTATCAGAAGATTCTTTCGCAAGCTGTTTCTGAACTAAAAAACGACGAGTTTCAAGATCTTTATGCCGAACAAGCCGAAGAAGGAGTGGTACTTTCAGGCGATGACTTTGTAGATGATTGTGCTATTGATAGCGATCTTGAGATGTATTTCCCCGATGATTATGTGCCGGGCTCATCAGAGCGTATGTTACTTTATCGAGAGCTAGATAGTATTGAAGAAGTGGACGATCTTGATAAGTACCGCAAACGCTTAGAGGATCGCTTCGGACCAGTGCCACAACAAGGCGAAGAACTCATGCACGTAGTGGCACTCCGCCGCATTGGTAAACGTTTAGGATGTGAGAAAATTATGCTTAAACAGGGTAATATGTACCTACAATTTGTGTCAAATCCTAAGAGTTATTATTACCAAAGCGAGACGTTCAACAAAATGCTCAATTACATTGGAAATAATCCTCGGCGTTGCAATCTTAAAGAGAAAAAAGGTAAACGACAGATGATTATTAGCCATGTAAAATCGAGTATTGATGCCATAGCCATCCTTCGAGAGATAGAAGGTTAATCATAAGTGTTCACTATAAGAAGTTTTTTATTTGTATAAATATTTCACAACACTATAAGTTTGTTTTTCTGAAATATAATATTTGTAACAGTAAGAAAATCAGTAGCTTATAATGTTATAAATAAAAGGTCATCTTTTCCATAGCAAAAGATGACCTTTTGTCGTGTAAAAGGTAACCTTTTGCGAGGTAAAACATAACCTATTACGTTGTAAAAGGTTATGTTTTAGCTTTGTGTTAATTATTTTTACTTTGAAAAATGATAGGAAGCCTATTTTTGGATAAACGAAAAATTAGAATGAATGAAGTATATCAGTAATAGTGTTCTATCTATCTTTTGATATTATTCTTCTTCTGTTACTTGCTCTTGAGGCCAATTTACCAAATATAAATGTTTGGTGGCACGAGTGAAAGCAGTGTAGAGCCAATGGTAATAGTCGGGCGTGAGCATATCTTTTGTCATATATCCTTGATCAATAAATACATTTTCCCATTGTCCACCTTGTGCCTTATGACAGGTGATGGCATAACCAAACTTTACTTGAAGGGCATTGAAGTAAGCATCCTCACGCAGATGTTTCATGCGATCGGCTTTGAGCGGAATGTCGGCATAGTCTGCCATTACATTATTAAATAATAGTTCGCTCTGCTCTCGTGTGAGGTTGGGTGTTTCGCTCGTAAGTACATCTAAGATAATGGTGGTTTCTAGTTCATAGTTATCGAAGTCGGGGAAGCGCAAAATAACATCGGCAAAACGGAAACCAAACAATTCTCGAGTGTTACGCACGCGGCGTACCTCTGCACGATCGCCATTGGCAATAAAGTTTAATTTTCTAGTCTTGCCACTTTCTTCTTGCGCTCTTTTATTACTTTGGTTGAGATATTTATTGCGCACGATCATGAGTTGATCGCCTGTGGTAAGTTCTTCCTCACGATCAAGAATCATGTTGCGCACACCTTGATTAAAGATGTTGGCACGTTTATTCGATCGGGTGATGATAATGGTTTCGTCTAGTCCTTGTTGGGAATAAGACGATCCTAGCGTATCAATGAGTTCATCGCCTGGCACTATGGTAACATCGGCAAAGTGGGCAAGGCTAATCTTTGGCAATTCGCTTCCCATATTATTGTAAAGCATTTCTCGAATAGTGTTAGCATTATAGAGGATGCCAGACTCGAGGCTTTGTCGGAGAACTTCCAAAATATCCACATCAAAAACCTTCAGCCCCATACTTTCTAGTACATCATTGCGCAAAGCAGCACTCTCTTGCTCACCTACAGGAGGAAGCTGCGCATTATCCCCGATAAGGATCAAGCGGCAATTATTACCATTGTAAACATAGCGGATAAGGTCTTGTAGTAGGCTTCCACTACCGAAAGAACTATTACCCACAGCATAATTGATCATAGAGGCTTCGTCCACGAGGAAGAAACGATCTCGGTAGAGGTTGTTATTAAGATTAAACTCGCCATCGGTTCCCACAAAGGCACGTTCACGATAAATGAAGCGGTGGATCGTAGAGGCAGGACTCTCTGCGTAAGCCGATAGCACTTTTGCAGCTCTACCTGTGGGTGCAAGGAGTGTGATGTTGTACCTCATTTGGCGCAACGTTTTCACAATGACCGATGCTAAGAAGGTTTTACCTGTACCAGCACTACCACGTATTACCATAACCGATTGCTCTTCTTGGGAGAAAGCAAAATGGGAAAAAGTATTCAGGGCGTGATTTTGATCGGTGGTGGGAGGAAAGGGAAAATTGCTCTTTAGGTGGTAAAGAAATTCGTCTTTCAGCATAGCTCTTGGGTCTTTAAAATTGCGAGAAGTTAGCTTCTCCCTCTACTTTATTTTCTATATTGTCAGGCAATTCAGGAAAGAAATCAATGCCCGTGATACGTTCCACTTGGTCGATCGTATTCACAAACTCTGTTTTTTTATGTCCTTTTTCAACAGTATTCTTTACCACCCACCCAATGGCACGTGGTGTATCCTCCATACAAAGCACCACTTTGAAGAAAGCTATGGGTACTATTACTTTGTGTTTACCTATGGTACGATGTTGCCCACGTGTAAAGATAGGACCTGAAACAATGTATATTTTGCCATACTTGCGTGCCCAATTGCGGCATTGATTTTCAAGACTATTCCATAAACCACTATTGAGCGTGTGGAGCTGTGGACAGATATTTGTCATTAAGAAACATTGTTCCATAGCAGTTTCACTCCATTTGTTATCAGCGGCTGGACACATGTGTCCTCGGTCGAAGCCCGATTGCATATAGTCGTAGGTATCTACAGGGTTATCTACCTCATTGTCGGGTTGGAACTTTACCCCATTACGTTTTACAGGACCAGTGGTATGCTCTCGTGATAGTTGCCATGCCACCCAATTGGGTTGTTTTGTAGTAGGGTTGTAAGAAGCTGTATACCCTTCTCGTTTTAGGATAATAGCAGGCGTGCCTTGAGCATCTTTGGGAAGATAATTGAAGTCGTCAGAATGTTGCTGCTCATAGTCATTATAGGCAATAGGCGCATCAGTTTCTTCCTTATTATCTGTATATTCGCTCTGTAAAATAGGCTTTGTAAGACTTCGTCTATCCTTGCCCGCATTGCAAGCACAGAACGATAGGAAGAGAATAGAGAGGACGAGTAGTTTAGGAAGCTTCATCTTCTTATAATGTTTTAGATGAGTGCCTCTATTAAGTGTATAATGGTCGGGGTGAGAAGAGCAGTAAAAATGCCATTCAATGTGATACCAAGGCTAGCAAAAGCACCATATTTTGTGCCATATCCCATAGCGGTGGAAGCACCAACGGCATGGGAAGCCGTTCCCATAGATAAGCCTTGTGCTATCGGACTGCTAATTCTGCCCACTGCAAGAGTTTTAAATCCAATCAATGCACCAAGTATTCCTGTTACCACAACGACTGCTGCAGTTAGCGATGGGATACCACCTACGCTCTGAGTAACCTCCATAGCTATAGGGGTAGTAACCGACTTACTAGCTAAAGAAAGAATAATAGCTTCGGGAGCACCTAGCACTTTTGCCACCACAACGGCACTAACTATACCAACAAGGCAGCCAACGAGTTGGGACATTACGATAGGAAACCATAGCTTCTTAATAGCATCGAGTTGAAGGTATAGTGGAACACCGAGGGCTACAACGGCTGGTTTCAACCAAAAGTCGATAAGTTCGGAGTTGTGTTTATATACGGCAAAGGGAACTTGGGTAACCTTTAAATAAATGATAAGCGAAATAATAGAGATCAAAATGGGATTGAGCAATAGCCAGCCCATACGTGCTTGTATGTATCTGCATAAGAAATAAATGCCGAAGGTAAGGGCAAGTATGACATATTGATTAGCAAAAATTTCTATCATAGTTCTTTTCTATAGCTGGTTTTAATAATCAATTTCTTCGTTAGACATCTCCTCTGTTTGTGTTGTAGAAGCTTGTTCTTTAAGATGTTGAGGCTTGTCGGGGTGATGCCGATTAGCATAAAACGCCTCGTCATCTAAATGGCGACGGAGCAAATCCATTCCACCAATCTTACGTTCACACTTGATAACAAACTGGTGCATGTGTCCTGTAACGATCAAAACCAAAATGGTACTCACGAGTGTAGCAACGGTGATGGGAAGCCATTGTGCTTTGATAATATCAAGATAGAGCATAATAGCTACACCAGGCGGCACGAAAAAGAATCCAAGATTTGCAATTAAAAACTTCGACATGCGTTCAATCCAATTGAGCTTAACCCATCCTAGCTTTAGAAAAAGGGTAAGCAATAGCATACCGATAATACTAGAAGGCAACTTCACGCCTGTTGCCCAAACAATAAATTCTCCAAGTCCTAAGCACCCGAAGATAATAAAAAAAGCTCTTGCCATGCAATTATTTTTGTATTCTTACAGACAAAGTTACGGCTAATAATTGAATTATATTAATTGGCAAACTAGAAATTGGTGAGAAAGAGCGGTTTAATGATATTTGTCAATCGTAATAAATTGTAATCAAAAAAAATATTGTAAGTTTGCAAATTGCTAAATGTAATAACTTTAAGATGGGAGCAGATAATAATGTGATAGATATGCGTCTTCGACTGACAATTCGTGTTAGTCAGAACGATTTAAGCTTCTCTGTGGGTTCGGCAACGGAGAATGCCCAAATCGTTTATGAACCTTATAATACGAATAAGGGCATTTCGATAGCTGCCAATCTGAGAAAAGCCTTTGCGGTATCGGAGTTGTTACAGAGCGGATACAAACGAACACTGATATTGGTGGATACCCCTGTTATGCTTATTCCTACCGAGGAGTTTCAAGAAAATGAAGCTAAGGTGCTTTACAAATCGTCATTTACACTAAAAGGTAATGAAGAAGTGGTTACAACTGTGTTGCCCGATTTGAATGCGGTGGCAGTGATGACGATTAGTAAAGACTTGAAGTTAGTAATAGATGATCATTTTAAAGAGGTGCGCATAGAACCATTGATGCAACCAGTTTGGGTGCATTTGCATCAACGTTCGTATCAAAACCCAAGACGAAAACTCTTTGCTTATTTCCATGAACATACTATGGAAGTGGTAAGTTTTCAGCAAAACCGATTTAAATATAATAATGCCTTCGATGCCACCCATGCTCAAGATGCGCTATATTATCTTCTCTTTGTGTGGAGAGAGCTAGGTATGAATGTTGAGAAAGATGAGTTACATCTTGTGGGAAAAGCTGTAGAGCAAGAATGGTTAGAGGGGGAATTAAAGAAATTTCTACACAGAATATATGTAGAAATACCAGAGAAGGAATTTAGAAATGGGGAGGTAGCACTTCATAAAAATATTCCTTACGACTTGAAAGCTTTATATTTAAGCAAAGTGTAACACTTTAATAGAAATTAGATGCGAATTATTACAGGATTGTATAAGGGCAGACACTTCGATGTTCCACGCTCTTTCAAAGCACGTCCAACGACCGATTTTGCGAAAGAAAATATCTTTAACGTGGTGAATGGGTATATAGATCTGGAAGATACTATGGCTCTTGACCTTTTTGCAGGTACTGGAAGTATTTCTTTGGAATTACTTTCACGTGGTTGCGCAGAGGTTGTTTCGGTGGAAATGGATCGTGATCATGCGCGCTTTATAGCACAATGTATCGAGAAAATAAAGGCTGAGAATGATATTTTGATACGTGGAGATGTGTTTCGCTTTATTAAAACATGTAAGCGAAAGTTCGACTTTATTTTTGCCGATCCTCCTTATGCGTTGAAAGAACTTGGTACTATTCCTGATCTTATTCTATCAAATGATCTGCTGAAAGAAGGTGGTTTGCTAGTGTTTGAGCATGGTAAACAAAACGATTTCTCACAACATCCACGCTTTGTAGAGCATAGAAGCTATGGAAGTGTAAACTTTTCGTTGTTTAGATAATAAAAAAATATGAGGTGAAAATGGGAAATTTATAGTGCTATATTTTTTTCTTTTGTACATTATAAGTTTCCTATTTTCACCCCATAATATTCGATTAAACAAGTCCCTCTAGTTTTCTTTTCAGCTCTTTCAGTTGGTCTCGAACAGAAGTAAGTGTTTCCATAATCTGCTGACTCTTTTCCGCTCCTGTCCTATTCTCATTCAAGAACTTGCGAGCGGCTGCTATTTTGAAACCACGCACCTTCACGAGGTTGTAGATAACCTTTATTTGATCAATATCTTTTTCTGTGTATTGGCGAACTCGATTGCCTGTTGTTTTAGGGCGAAGATGTGGAAATTCTGTTTCCCAATAGCGCAATAGGCTTTCGGAAACATTAAGTTGTTGAGCCACTTCTTTGATGGAATAATATAGTTTGCGTGAGTTCTCTGCCATGTCAGAATGTTATTTTGTCAAGAATATTCTAAGTTAGGTTATCGAATATAATAAAAACTAGCCTGTAGAAAGGGGGATAAGTTTTTGTGTATTCGACTTCTTATTTGTTTGCAAAAATACTGAAAAGTCAGTATCTTTGCAATACTTTTGATTGAAAATATAGATTTAAAACATAAAATAAGATGATGACAGCTAATGAAATCCGCGACTCGTATAAAAAGTTCTTTGAGTCGAAAGGACATGTTATCGTACCATCTGCGCCGATGGTAATTAAGGACGACCCTACACTGATGTTTACCAATGCGGGTATGAATCAGTGGAAAGACATTATTCTTGGTACAAAAGATCCAGAGCCTCGTCGCCGTACTGACTCGCAGAAGTGTCTTCGTGTTAGTGGTAAGCATAACGACTTAGAGGAAGTTGGGCATGATACATACCACCATACTATGTTTGAAATGCTCGGCAACTGGAGCTTTGGCGACTATTTTAAAGAAGGGGCAATTGATTATGCGTGGGAGTATTTGGTAGATGTTCTCCACCTTGATCCTAAAGACCTTTATGTTACAGTGTTTGAAGGTAGTCCTGAAGAGAACATTCCTCGTGATGATGAAGCTGCTCAATATTGGCTAAAGCACTTGCCAGCCGATCATATTATCGATGGTAACAAGCACGATAATTTTTGGGAAATGGGTGATATTGGACCTTGCGGACCATGTACAGAGATCCATATCGACTCTCGTCCTGAGAACGAGCGTAACGGTATTCCTGGGCGTGAGTTGGTGAATAAAGACGATCCACAGGTAATTGAGATATGGAATAACGTATTTATGCAGTTCAATCGTAAAGCTGATGGTTCATTGGAACCACTTGCTATGAACGTAATTGATACGGGTATGGGCTTCGAACGTTTGGTGCGTATGTTGCAAGGCAAACACTCTAACTATGATACCGATATTTTCCAGCCTATCATTAAAGAAATAGAAGCAATAAGCAACTTTAAGTATGGCTTTACAACTCCTTCAGGAAAGGATGGCGAATGTGCTAATGATCAGGAAAAAGTGGATGTGGCTATGCGTGTTATTGCCGACCATTTGCGTGCCGTTGCCTTCTCTATTGCCGATGGACAGTTACCAAGCAATGCCAAGGCTGGTTATGTTATCCGCCGCATTTTGCGTCGTGCAGTACGCTATGCTTATACTTTCTTAAACCAGCGTGAGGCTTTTATGTTTAAGCTTTTGCCAACATTGGTACGCGAAATGGGTGGTGCTTACCCAGAATTACCTGCTCAGCAGGAGTTGATTGGGCGTGTTATTAAGGAAGAAGAAGACTCATTCCTCCGCACTTTAGAGAAGGGTATTTCTCTTCTTAGTGGTGCTATGGATGAGTTAAAGGCACATAACCAGACTGAACTTGACGGCAAAGAGGCTTTTCGTTTATTTGATACATACGGTTTCCCACTTGACTTGACAGAGCTTATCTGTCGTGAAAATGGTTACACCGTTGATGAAAAGCAGTTTGATGAAGAAATGGCACAACAAAAAGCACGTGCTCGTAATGCTGCTGTTGTTGAGAATGGCGATTGGATGATCGTAAAAGATGGCGAGCAGGAGTTCGTTGGTTACGATTATACGGAATACGAATGCCACATTCTTCGCTATCGTAAGGTAACACAAAAGAAAAATAGTTTCTATGAGATAGTGCTTGATTATACACCTTTCTATGGAGAGATGGGAGGTCAGGTAGGCGACCAAGGTGTTTTGGTTAGTGAGGATGAGACTATAGAAGTGATTGATACAAAACGCGAAAACAATCAAAGTGTACACATCGTTAAGGAGATGCCAAAGGATATTGAGGCAGATTTTATGGCATGTGTTGATACCGATAAGCGTAATGCTAGTGCTGCAAATCACACTGCAACTCACTTACTTGACTATGCTTTAAAGCAGGTTCTTGGTGAGCATGCAGAGCAAAAGGGTTCGTATGTAAGTCCTACAACGCTTCGTTTTGATGTGTCTCACTTTCAAAAGATTACCGATGAAGAACTTCGTCAGGTAGAGCGTCTTGTGAATGAGCTTATTCGTGAAGATTATATTCTTGATGAGCATCGCAATACTCCAATAGATGAAGCAAAGAAGATGGGAGCAGTTGCCCTCTTTGGTGAGAAGTATGGTGATAAGGTTCGAGTAGTGAAATTTGGTCCAAGTTGTGAGTTCTGTGGTGGTATTCATGCTACATCAACAGGTCGCATCGGTTTTTTCAAGATCGTATCAGAGAGCAGTGTTGCTGCTGGCATTCGTCGTATTGAAGCACTTACAGGTGCTAATAGCGAAGAGGCTATCTATGACCAAGAAGATACTTTGACCGAATTGAAGGCAATGTTCAATAATCCAAAGGACTTAAAGGCTGTTGTTCAGAAGTATATTGATGAGCATGAGGCTATGAAAAAGGAAATGGAAAGCTCCCGTCAGCAGGGTGTTGCGCGTCATGCTAAGGCTTTAATAGAGGGTGTAGAACAAGTGGATGGCTTGAATATAGTAAAAGCTGTGCTCAATGTTGATGCTGCTTCGGCTAAGGATATTGTCTTTAAAGTACGTGAAGCAATCACCGAAAAGCTCGTTTGTGTACTCGGTTCTGTAAATGATAATCGTCCTCAGCTTTCTATCATGCTTAGTGATGATATGGTGAAAGAAGGCGGAAAGAATGCAGGAAAGATAATTCGCGAGGCTGCACAGCTCATCAAGGGTGGTGGTGGAGGTCAGCCCCACTATGCGCAAGCAGGTGGTAAAGATGCTTCAAACCTTAGTGCTGCTGTTGATAAAGCACTCGAACTTTTGAAATAACAACAATGCTTTAACTTCTCCAATGAGGAGAATGTTATACAAGTTTTTGTAGATAATAATAAGCCCGTTACTTGTTAAAAGTAATGGGCTTACTCGTTTAACAACATTTCTGTAATAGATAGTTTTGCAAAGTGTATACAGTAAAAACTTAGAGTTATACGTTTACAATGCAATGCTATAAGCATTCAGTAAGAGGCTCTAGCTTACTCGTTATCTCTTGATATTCTTCTTTTTCAACAAGCCTGCCTCGTAAGGTACGAACACGAGGCATATTAGCGAAGAAATTATCATTAGTGATAAACCATTGCTTTTGTTTTATTCCTTTCACCTTTGCAAGTTGACTAGCTATTTTATGTGCCGACCCTGGGGTTACTGATGAAAGAAAATGTTTCCCATCCTCCATGATGAGGGCAAGGACTAGATAGGGTGAAGTATCGTTTGAAGGTTGTTGTAAGCCTTTTCGCTTAGCCGTTATAGTGATATTCCTGCTATGTCGTCGGTTGATAGTCTCCATCATACTACGAAAAATATTGCCGTGCGCAGAGCTATCTTTTAATCCTGTATAAGCAATATAGTAGTGTATCATTTCATGAATAATCACATCGTCCAACTCTTTTTGTGATAGATCAAAAGCTGTTGAGATACCTATCGTGAAGTCGTAGTATTTTGTTTGTCCCCAACTCGTTTTTCTTTTGTAAGCCATTTGCCCAAGCCTTGTTCTAGCTCTCGACAATTTTAATGTGGGAGTAGGCAACTTATCTTCAAAAATTTGATGATTATATTGCTTAAAAGCTGCTTGTAAATAGGGTAGCGTAACGATCATATAAAGAAAATAGCCATGCAAGTATTCTCCTGCATGGCTATTTTAAAAATTTTATTTTAGAACTGACTTAATGTGTAAATATATACTACTGCGGCTGGGATAGCTAGTAGAGAAGAGTCGAAACGATCAAGCATTCCACCATGTCCCGGCAATATCTTACCACTGTCTTTTACGCCTATGGTACGTTTAAAAAGACTTTCCACTAGGTCGCCCCATGTACCAAACACTACCACAACCAAACCTAAACCTATCCATACAGGAATATTAAGACTTTGCACCTCTCCATTGTTATTAGCCCAATAGCCTATTAAGCCAGCAACGATAAGACTTAAAACACCTCCACCTATGCTGCCTTCCCAGCTCTTCCCAGGGCTGATACGTGGAAAAAGTTTATGTTTTCCAAACAATGATCCTGTGCAGTATGCTCCAGTATCATTTGTCCAAAGCAAGATGAAAATACTCAAGGGCAAAAGCATATTAGGTTCCGCCATTGCTTCTGAGTCTCCACTTCCGAAGGCAAGGATATTGATCAATGACAAAGGAAGCGTGATATACATCTGACCCAACATCGTGTAAGCCCATGAATGAATTGGATTTTCATTTTTGAGATATAGCTCTGCCACTAAAAGATAGACCACACAAAGTATATAAGGCACAAAGATTACAAACCCACGAACCATACCTAACTCTATACCCGCTACTGCCAAAAAGAAGTAGATGCCTGCTATGGTAGAAATAAGGCGGTTCACGCTCACCCCTTTAATGCTATTTACTAGTCCTGTATATTCCCATATTGTAAGCCCCGTAATGATAGCAAAGAGTCCTACCATAAAGTCGGGACGGGTGAAACTACCCACCATTACCACCACGAACAATATACCAAAGATAGCACGTGTGATAAAGTTGCTTTGTTTCTCAGTCATCATCTTTATTCCGTTTTATTGTTGTTTTCGGTAGCTTGAGTATCCGAAGTTGGTGTTTGTGAAGCCGCTTCGTTAGCAGCAGTGTTATTAATATCTTCCACTTTGCTTTCTAGCTCTGCTCTCTTTGCAGCCTCGTGTTCTGCCTGTGCTAGCTTAACAGCCTCTGGCATATCCTCTAACTTAGGTTGGCGCATATCTTCGGCATCCATAATTTCTTGCGAACGGCTTATCCAAGGACGCTTTCCAAAGATCTCTTCCACGTCCTCTACCATAATAACCTCACGCTCTATTAGCACCTGTGCTAGACGGTTATGACCTTCTTTGTGTTCAGTCAATATCTGCTTTGCACGCTCGTACTGACTATTTACCATCTTCAAAACCTCTTCATCAATCACCTTTGCTGTGGTTTCTGAGTAAGGTTTTTGGAAGCCATATTCGTCATTGTTATAATAGCAAACGTTTGGTAAACGATCGCTCATACCTGCGTATGCTATCATACCAAAAGCACTCTTAGTGGCACGTTCAAGGTCGTTTATAGCACCAGTAGAGATATGTCCCGTGAACAATTCCTCGGCTGCACGACCACCAAGCAACGAACACATTTCGTCTAACATCTGCTCTTTGGTGGTGATAGGACGCTCTTCTGGTAAATACCATGCAGCTCCCAATGCTTGACCACGAGGGACAATGCTCACCTTAATCAATGGATGCGCATGTTCGCAGAACCAGCTAATGGTGGCATGACCAGCTTCGTGTAACGCAATTGTACGCTTTTCGGCAGCGGTCATTACCTTAGTTTTCTTCTCTAATCCACCAATGATACGGTCAATAGCATCAAGGAAATCTTGCTTGCCTATTTGCTTGCTACTATGGCGTGCTGCTATCAGCGCAGCTTCGTTACATACGTTGGCAATATCAGCACCAGAGAAGCCCGGTGTTTGGCGAGAAAGCAAGTCGATATCCACTGTTGTATCTAGCTTCAGCTTAGCCATGTGTACCTTAAAGATAGCCTTACGTTCTGGCAAGTCGGGTAAATCGACATGGATCTGACGATCGAAACGGCCAGCACGCAACAAGGCTTTATCCAGCATATCTACACGGTTGGTAGCTGCCATAACGATGACACCAGAGTTAGTCCCAAAGCCGTCCATTTCTGTTAGCAATGCGTTCAAGGTGTTCTCACGCTCGTCATTACCACCCATAGAAGGGTTTTTCGAGCGAGCGCGCCCCACAGCGTCAATCTCATCTATAAAAATGATACACGGAGCCTTTTCCTTAGCTTGGTGGAATACATCGCGCACACGGCTCGCTCCCACACCTACAAACATCTCCACAAAGTCGGATCCGCTCATCGAGAAGAATGGTACGCCAGCTTCGCCTGCTACTGCCTTTGCAAGCAGTGTTTTGCCAGTACCCGGAGGTCCTATAAGCAAAGCACCAGCAGGGATTTTACCTCCTAACTCGGTATATTTTCCAGGGTTCCTTAAGAACTCCACTATTTCTTCTACTTCTTGCTTAGCACCTTCTTGACCCGCTACGTCCTTAAAGGTGATGCCCATTTCGTTACCTTTCTCGTATAGCTTAGCTTTCGACTTGCCTACACTGAACACGCCACCACCACCAGCAGCGCCACCACCCATCTTGCGCATCAAGAGCCACCAAACACCAAAGATTAAAAGCCATGGGATTAAGCCACTAAAGATACTGAAGATGCCATTGTCAGACTGATTGTCATAACTAAAACTACCAATCTTGTGTTGCTTAACAGCCTGAGCTAGGAAAGTTTCAAGATTGTCGACAGAACCAAACTGCACGGTAACATAAGGTGTGTTGCCAGTTTGTTGAGGTCCTTGTTGGAAAATATCGCGTATATGGTTGGGTGCCACATACATCTTTAGCTCGTTCTGTGTCTTATTTACCACTACACGGGTAGCATAGCCCTTTTGCACATACTGTTGAAAGGTGGTATAATCTTTCTCAATGCTTATGCTTGAAGAGAAGAGTCCATTTCCTCCTCCAGTCAGTGCCACTAAAGATAAAACGAGAATTGCAAGCACGTAGATCCAAGTCATATTAAACTTTGGCATCTTGGGCTTGTTTTGCTTGTTGTTGGGGTTTTGATTGCTCATTTCTTTATTTCTTTTCGAGATAGAGGTAAACACCTCCTAGCAAAGTTTTTTTTATTCGATGTCTTCTAAGTGAGTTAGCTTGGCATCAGCCCAAAGGTGTTCTAGGTCGTAGAAAGTGCGTGTCTCAGGAAGGAAAATGTGTACTAGCACATCTACAAAATCGAGTGCTACCCACTGATTATTTCCTAAGCCCACACAGCTTACTGGCTTTTCACCAATAGTTTCTCTAACATAGTCGCCTATCGACTCTGCAATAGCTTCTACTTGTGCAGGAGAGTTACCTTGACAGATAACAAAATTGCGGCATATAGCACCGTCTATTTCTGACAAGTCTGCAATAACTATGCCATGACCTTTTTTATCTTGAATACCCTTTGTAATTAACTCGACTAGTTTTTTCGTTTCTTCCATTTATTATATATATAATGTATATTGAGTCGCAAAGTTACAGCAATTAACATGAAGCACAAAATAAATTTATTTTATTTTGCTATATTCTTCTTTCAATGGGCGATTACACTGACTGTTAAGTATAATTTTTATATATTTTTTCCCTAAAGTTTTGTGATTTACGAAAAAAGCTATAACTTTGCAAGCGCAAATCAAAACCGAGTTGTTTGATTATTGGGATATGGTGTAATGGTAACACTACAGATTCTGGTCCTGTCATTCCTGGTTCGAATCCGGGTATCCCAACATCTAAAAAGAGCCGAATGATACATTCGGCTCTTTTTGGTTTTTAGGAAGTAATATTAACGATTTAAAGTACAACTGATATGAAAAAAATATGCGCTATTTTATTGGGTATGATAGGGTTAGGGACAAGTGCTTCGGCACAAACTAGCTATAAAAACGTAAATGTAGCAGCTTTTGAGCAACTAATCCATGCCGTTTCTGTGCAGATTGTGGACGTTCGCACACCCGCAGAATATGCTGCTGGACATGTGGAAAATGCTATTCTTGTCAATGTACAAGATCCACAGTTTGCCCATAACGCCGACTCCTTGCTCAATAAACATAAGATGCTAGCCGTATATTGTCGTTCTGGACATCGTTCTGCCATAGCTTCTGCCGCTTTGGCAGCTAAGGGGTATAAGGTTACTAATCTTCAAGGTGGTATTCTTGCGTGGATAGAAGAAAAGAAACCTGTGGTGAAGTAAAGGCGATAAAAGTAGTTTTCAAACTGTAGAAAGGTAAGCTATTATAAGGCTATAGCTTACCTTTTTTGTTGTAAAAGCTTATCTTTTGCGGACATTTTTAATTTATTTTTGACGTAAAAACAAATTAAAAAGGAAGTAAAAATAATTTATTTTTCGTTTTAAAAGGTCATAGTTTGCTGTATAAAAGCTTATCTATTACTATTAAATAGCTGATATTTAGATATTTAGAAGCTCATTTCTTGTAGCGTTGCTTCTACCATACTCGTGGTATTTTGCCCTTTGTTTGCTAGGTTGCTAAGTAATAATTGCTAAAAATTGCATCGTATCCGAATTGTTTGTTTGTCTTTGTCTTATTATTCACAATTTAAGGTAAAAGATTATGATTTTAGGATTTTTATTTCCCAATGCGAATGAACAAACAAAGTTGTTAACATTAATGTTGCTTACACGTGTTATATTTGGTTTGCTATTAGCACATCATGGTTTTGAAAAGTTGATCAATTTCAATGGTATGGCAGCAACCTTCCCCGATCCTTTTGGCATTGGCAGTGAGACTTCTTTAGCTATGGCTATCTTTGGTGAGTTGGTATGTAGTCTTGGGTTTGTTGTAGGATTTCTGCCTCGTTTGGTACTTATCCCCATGTCTATAGCGATGATAGTAGCTATTCTTGCAGCTCATGGAGGTGATGTTTTTGGCGAAGAAGAGTATGCTTTCCTCTATCTCGTTGTATTCATCTTGTCATGGATCGCTGGTGCTGGTCGTTATTCTGTCGATAGGTTCATAGGTAATAAGGTGAAAAATATAGGATAATTTTAACCATATATTTTTATATTATAAATAGAGGCAAGTAAAAATATAAACCGCATAGTTGTAAAAAAAACATCGAAATGTTTGAGTATTTTGTTTTTTATGTGTATTTTTGTCCAAAATAGTCAGAAAGTCTATTTTTTGCTTTTAAACAATCTTTATTATTAACTCTTTAAAAAGGAGGTTTTTATGAAGTCTTTTAAGTCTATTCGTTTTTTTCTAAAAAGGCGGTATGTTTGTTAATCATCTCTTGTTTTATCTTTTCTTGCCTTATAGACTATTTAATAAGTACTGGAGCTTCTTGTTTGGGTAGTTCCTACTCCAGTTACAGCAATAGGTGTAGCTGTATCTATTTACCAATATGTAAATTGTGAATATAGTGCAACAGATAATTATAAAAAATGTATGGGAAAATGATTATATCTAAAATAATAAAATCAATAGTATTGACGCGAAGATCTTGGTTAAACACCAAAGGCACAGCTACTTTGTTTGAGTGTGTTTGTTTTGCTAGTTTCTTTCTAATTTTGACAGTGCTATTTGGAGTATTGGTATATGATGCAAGACAATACTCTCTCTTAAATATTTTATTCTTAGGATTTCTTTTTCTTTTTATTTATATTCCAAATGTTATAGCTTTGGTTAGTTTAATCAGGCGGCGAAGTAATTCTTGAGAAGTATTTGTAATTTAATTTAAAATAATAATAACTAAAAGAAATAAAACCCCTTTTGTAAGCATTCTAGAAAAGAGATTTTATTTCTAAGTATACAGTGATTAATATCAGTAGAATAAAGATAAGGAATATAAAGTAAATGATAAACTTAAAGTCCAAAAGAATGTATCTTTCTATAAATAAATGCCTAACTTTGTACTATAGAAATAGTAATATAGTTTTAGTATTGAATAATTGTTTTTAAGATAGAAAGAAATGGCTAAAAAGAAAAATGGAATCATTGGAGAATTAGCTGATTATGTAATGATAGCAATAGCTATGCTTTTGGGTAGCTTTGGGTGGTGTGCGTTTTTGCTTCCACATAAAATTCCTATTGGTGGTATTGCTGGTATATCGGCTTTGATGTTTTGGGGATTTAATATTCCTGTACAGTATGTTTATTTTGCAATGAATGCCTGCCTTTTGCTTGCATCACTTTATATTTTAGGTTGGCGATTTAGTGTGCGAACGATCTTTGCCGTTATCGTTTTTACTATTTTTACTTCCTTCATCCAAGCAGTATTAGGCAATACACAACTTTTTTTAGATCAACCTTTTTTAGCTTGCATTATCGGAGGTGTTTTTCTAGGTGTGGGAGTAGGTATCGCTTTGCTTTATAATGCTAGTTCTGGAGGGTCGGATGTGATAGCTGCTATGGTGCGAAAATATCGTGATATATCATTGGGGCGTGTTATCTTAAGTTGCGACTTGATAATTATCACTGGAAGCTACCTTATTTTACATAATTGGGAAAATGTTATTTATGGCTATATAGTGCTATTTGTGATGAGTTATACAATAGACTATGTTATCAATGGTCGTCGTGGTTCGGTACAATTTTTTATCGTTTCCTCACATTGGCAAGAGATAGGCGAAGCAATTGGTAATGAGGTAGTGCGTGGGTGTACAGTCATTGAGGCAAAAGGTTTTTACACTGGTGAGAATGTTGGAATGTTGTTTGTTGTGGCTAGTCGTTCGCAAGCGCGCTCGGTTTATCAGGTTATTGACGAAATAGATGATAAAGCCTTTGTTTCGCAAGGTGCTGTTAATGCTGTTTATGGTATGGGCTTTGCCACAATGAAGATCAAGAAGCGTAAGAAACAACAGCCTGTTTCTGATTTTGAAATCGTGAAGGATATAGACGAATGAAGATAGAAGAAATAAAGGATAAAAAGATAGCAGTATTGCTGTCGGGTGGTGTAGATAGCTCGGTAGTGGTATGGGAATTTGCCCGTTTGGGACTTCATCCCGATTGCTATTATATAAAGATAGGTCCAGAGGAAGCCGAAGCATGGGATTGTAGTTCGGAAGAAGACTTGGAGATGGCTACTGCTGTATGTCGTCGATTTGAGTGTAAGCTAGAAGTTATCGACTGCCATAAGGAGTATTGGGGACAAGTAACCAAATATACTATGGATAAGGTGAAGGCTGGCTTTACGCCAAATCCCGATGTGATGTGTAACCGATTGATTAAGTTTGGTGCTTTTTATGAGAAAAAGGGGTATGAGTATGACTTAATAGCAACGGGACATTATGCACAAACAAAGTGGATAGACGGTAAGAAATGGTTGTGTACTAGTCCTGATCCCGTAAAGGATCAAACCGATTTTTTAGCACAAATCTACGATTGGCAGTTACAGAAAGCCATATTCCCCATTGGTCATTATGAAAAGAATGAGGTGCGGGAGATAGCAGAGCGTGAGCATCTGATAAATGCAAAGCGTAAGGACTCGCAAGGTATCTGCTTCCTCGGAAACATTGATTATAACGAGTATGTGCGCCGATATTTAGGTGAAAATGCAGGTGAAATTATTGAGTTAGAAACAGGAAAGAAAATAGGCGAGCATAAAGGGTTGTGGTTTCATACCATTGGGCAGCGTAAGGGCTTGGGCTTAGGCGGTGGTCCGTGGTTTGTGATAAAAAAGGATGTGGAGAAAAATATTCTCTATGTAAGTCATGGTTATGACCCAGAAACAGCCTATAAGCGCAAGTTTAAGGTATGTGATCTCCATTGGTTAACAGTGTCGCCAAGTGAGCTTGAAGATAGCAACGGCATTATTTTACAAAATGGTTGTTGCTCTAGTTTTAAGCATACATTGATCCCTATAACCTTTAAGATACGCCATACCCCTGAATATCATCAAGGTTATTTAGAGGTTTTATCAGAAGAAGGCCACTTGGTGGAAGGTAGTGAAGCTCTTATACATGCCCAAAAGAAGATACATGGAGTAGCACCGGGTCAGTTCTGCGTTATTTATGACGAGGAGCATGAGCGATGTTTTGGAAGTGGGGAAATAACTGTTTAATTCAATTGAGAATTTTATCAAGTTGATCATTGAGAGCTTTTCTAGGAGTACTAGTAATGCGCTAGGAGACCTAGAAAACCTAGGAATACTAGGACGGGTAACTCTCAACTCTCAACTCTCAATTCTCAACTCTCAACTCGATAAAGCGTGTCTTTTGAGAAACTCCTCATATTGATTTCTATATCCATTAAAAACGTTTATATCCACATCGCCATGCACACCATTTACCTTTCCGTCTGGACTTAATTGCCAATACACTAATTTGATATTAGGTTTGTATTGCCCATAGCGTGCTATCCATACGAGATAATTGTCGCCTAAGTCTTCAGCTAAAGGCATATAAATATTGGCAAACATTTGACTGATATAAAGAATGGGTCGGCGATGGGTCTTTTCATAAACTCTATTTAAGAACCCCCTTATTTGCTTAAACATTGCTTCTGCACCACCCATTTTTGCTATTTGCGTATCGCTAGGTTCCACATCTAAAACCAAAGGCATATCTCCTTTTAGGTAGGCACTCTTTTGGAGAAAATAATTGGCTTGAGCAATGCCACTAGAAGTAGTGGAGAAGAAATGGTAAGTTCCTACACGGAAGCCATGAAGGCGTGCTGCCTTATAATCATTGTTATAGTAGGGATTGAATACTGTTGTACCTTCGGTTGATTTAATATAAATAAATGAGATAGGGTAGTCTACTTTCCCTTTGATTGTTTTATCGCTCAGTGTTCCTAAATGAGTGATACGCAACCGATCCCAATGGATAGGGTATATTTGTTGGTTATGCTCATGCTGGTGTCGTGATAAGTCAATGCCATAGATGCGTTCGTCAGTGTAGGTTAACCGCTCTCCTTTGCAAATGTCATTTTCCCAGTAGCCTGCAAAGAGATATTTATAGGGTGCTATTGAAAAACCGAAACCATTGCGTTTGCCATTTTCCCAATGTCCATCATAGAAAGTTCCGTTGTTACCATAGTATTTTCCGTACCCATGTGGGAACCCTTTCTTTTGTTCACCAATGTAATATCCATCAGCAATGGGAATAGCACCAAGAGGTATAGCAGTATGGAGTGGTCGCCGATACTCACCCAAGGCATGCAATAAGGTGTAAGCCCCTGATATGCTAACACGTGTAAACAGTTTTGCAGGGGTGCTACCACTTGTGGTTCTAAGGCGGATAGCATCTTCTTTATTGACAATTTCTTTGCGGTATAGATAAATAGGTTCTTTATTGTCTTTGGAGGCAATCTGGTAGCTGTTCATCTGCTTTAATGATAGATGAGCATTCTTGGGAATATCACTCAAAGCTTCTTGAATAGCCTTAATACTATCCATCTTATGCAAAATAATATCGTGATATTCGGCTATGCGGTTGTATCCATAGTCTTGTACATTATGTATTCTTAAATAATAAGTAAGTTCGTTATTTTGAGTTTGTAACGCTGCAATATCATTGTCTGTCTGAATATAAAAAAGGAAAAGTAATTTTCTAAGTTTTTCTCCTCGTAAAGCGACAATGGGTGAAGGGCGATGCCGCCAAGAAGCAACTATGTTTCCAAAACTAGAAGGCAGAATAGGAATTTGATTTGTCCAATAGCCTTTTAGCTCTGTTTCCCAATAATGAATTGCTTCTTTGTTAGTTGTTCCATATAAAAACGTATTATGTTGATAATCAGAGAAGTAAAGGTAAGGCTTTCCGTTCACATCAATTTGATAATAGGAACGTTGCAGGATTTTAACTTCATAGTTTTTTAATTGCTCTTGGTTAAAAGGAATACAGTAATAAAATATGAACCCAATGGTAGGTACTGCTAGTAAGCAGCCCAATAGGATTATTCCTATCCATTTATGTTTTTTTTGTAGCATTGTACGATATTTGCTTTATCTTTTACAAAGGTACATAATCTCTTTTATTATTTATTGTCGATAGTCCTTAAAACATGTTTACAGTAAAAACTTATTCGTTTGTTTGCCTTAACCATTTTTTATTGCTACTTTTGCAGCAGCAAACCAATTGTATAATTATATGGACGATTATTACGCGGAAAACTTTAATAGTGTTATTTAGCGTGAGGATTGTAGCTTAATAAGCTAATCCTCAGCAGAGTTTTAATGTTTGAGGATTAGAATAAATGAAAACATATTGGAATATTAATGGCAATTTGAATGCCATTAAAGAATGGCAACCAAATTGTTGGATACAGGTAACATGTCCAACAGAAGAAGATCAACAAGACTTAATAGATAGATTTAATATCCCTGATTACTTCCTTTCAGACATCAGTGATACCGATGAGCGTGCACGTTATGAGTATGATGACGGTTGGATGCTCATTATTCTCCGTATCCCTTATGTAAAGGAAGTACGTTCTCGTACCCCATACACAACAGTTCCATTGGGTATTATTCATAAGAAAGATGTTACAATCACGGTTTGTAACTTTGAGACAAATATGATGATTGATTTTGTTTCTTATCAGCAGAAGCGTGGTGAGGGTTTTACCGACTATGTAGATCTTATCTTCCGTCTTTTCCTATCATCAGCAGTTTGGTATCTAAAGCGATTGAAGCAGATAAATGCCTTGATAGAAAAGGCAAAACGCAACCTTGATAAGGGGGTAAACAATGAAAGTTTGATAGGATTAAGCCGTTTGCAAGACTCCCTAACTTATTTTGTAACCTCTATTCGTGGTAATGAAAACTTGCTAGCAAAGCTAAAGTTTAAGTTGCAGGTAGACGAATTAGATGCCGACTTGATAGAAGACGTAAACATAGAGATGAGCCAAGCGCGAGAAACAACGAGTATATATTCTGATATTTTAGAGTCGACGATGGAAACATATTCTAGCATTATTAATAATAATATGAATACCGTGATGCGTACTTTAACATCAGTTTCTATTATTATGATGTTGCCAACCTTAATCTCATCGCTGTTTGGAATGAATCTTGTAAATGGTATGGAAAAAAGTGTTTGGGGCTTTCCTATAGCATTGTTGTTATCATTTGTAGTATCGGGTGCTTCATGGTGGATATTGCGACATAAACGCTTATTATAGGCAAAGTTGTAATAAAAGCAATCATAAAATTAGGTGTATTCAAACTTTTTAAGTAAGTTTGCATATTGTAATGAAAGGGGTAAATCGTTAGTCTTTAATGTTTAAGGTCAACTTACCCCTATATTTTTTGGAAAACCGAATCATAAACTAAAAAAGTTAAGTGATGGACTCTCAAGAGAAAACCCTAGAACTAGGTGTAGAAGAAGTAAGTAATGCGACAAAAGTGTACGACTCTAAGAAGGAAGTACTAGAGCGTTTGAAAGAAATTGTTGCTAGTGATGAAGCGCCAAAGAAGACAGAGGTGGATCATCTAAAGGCTGCATTTTATAAAATTCTTTTTGCTGAGCGTGAAGAACAACAAAAGGCTTTCTTAGACAGAGGGGGTGATCCTGAGAAATATTCTTATCTTCCTGATGAGGATGAGGAGGCTTTTAAAGCTGAAATGATACTTGTTAAGGAAAAGCGTCAGCAGGCTTTTCTTAAACAAGAGGAAGAAAAACAAGCTAACCTCAAGGCAAAGGAAACTATCATTGAACGCATTAAAGCAATGATAACTACTCCTGATGAGGTAAATAATAATTTCCCTGAATTTAAGAAATTGCAGCAAGAATGGAAGGAGATAAAACTTGTTCCTGCAGAAAAAGTAACAGAGTTATGGCGTAGTTATCAACTTTATGTGGAACAGTTCTATGACTTGTTAAATCTTAATCGTGAAGCACGTGAATATGATTTCAAGAAGAACTTGGAAAAGAAAACGCAACTTTGCGAGGCTGCAGAAAAACTTGCAGAGGAAGATGATGTAGTAAGTGCTTTTCATCAGTTGCAAGAATTACACCAAGAATATCGTGAAACGGGTCCTGTAGAGAAGGAACTCCGTGAGCAAATTTGGGCACGTTTCAAGGCGGCTAGTACTACAATAAATAAACGTCATCAGCAGCATTTTGAAGATATTCGTGCTAAAGAAGAGGATAATCTAGCAAAGAAAACAGCTTTATGCGAAAAGTTAGAAGAAATTATTAAACAAGAAAATAAGAAATCTTCTGATTGGGAAGGGCATACTAAGCAAATTGTTGAACTTCAAGCAGAGTGGAAAACGATAGGCTTTGCACCGCAAAAGATGAATGTAAAGATCTTTGAACGTTTCCGTTCTGGTTGTGATGACTTCTTTACACGTAAGGCAGAGTACTTTAAAGAACTAAAGGCACAGTATGCTGAAAATCTTGAGAAAAAGCAATCACTTGTTGAGCAGGCTAAGGCATTAGCGGCATCTACTGATTGGAAGGCTACTACTGACAAGTTGGTAGCATTGCAAAAAGAGTGGAAAACCATAGGTATGGTTCCTCGAAAAGTTGGTGATGAGCTTTGGGCAGCTTTCCTTGGTGCTTGTAATCAGTTCTTCGAAGCTCGTAATGCTGCACACCAAGGTGTGCATTCTGCAGAGCAAGACAACTTGAAACAGAAGCGTAGTATCATTGAAGAGTTAAAAAAACTTTGTGAAAACATTGCTGAAGCCACACAAGAGCAAGTAAAGAAGCTTACTGAAGAATATAACAATGTGGGGCATGTGCCTTATCGTGAAAAGGATAAGGTATATACAGAATATCACGAAATATTAGATAAACTTTATAGCGCATTACACATTAGTGAGGCGCACAAGCGTGTTGATAACTTCAAGAACAATATCAAAAAGGTAGCCGAACGTGGTGCTAATGCCTTAGGTAATGAGCGTAGTAAGCTAATGCGTCGTTATGAGCAGTTGAAGCAAGAAATCAATACTTATGAAAATAATCTCGGCTTTTTAAATATCAGCTCAAAGAAAGGCAATAGCTTGATTGACGAAATGAATCGTCGTGTAGAGCGCCTTAAAGCTGATGTAGAAGAAATAAAGCAGAAGATTAAAGCGATTGATGCTGAAAAATAAATTCTTTTTTCCTATACAGAGGGTGGAAGTATATACCTCCTGTATAGGAAGAGTATAAGCATTAAGGGTGTTAAGGGTCTTAGGTAATTTAAGAAACTTAACGCTCTTAATCGTTTCTAGGGAAGATTTTGTTCCTTCTCTCTACTAGGAAGGAAGTTAGGAGCGAGCTGTAAGAGAACTTTTAAAATGCTGCTCTATACTTCTCCTCGTCCTTATCTTCTAACATCGAAAGATAACTGTTATAACGACTTTCTGCTATATAATGATCTTCTAATGCTTTTCGAACAGCGCAACCTGGTTCGTGGGTATGCGTACAGTTGGAAAATCGACATTCCTTAGAGAATTTAAAAATCTCACGGAAGTAGCTAGTTAGCTCTTCTTTTTCAATATCAAAAGTGCCAAAACCTTTGATACCCGGGGTATCTATAATATATCCTCCACTAGGCAACTCTAACATTTCGCTAAAAGTAGTGGTGTGCATACCTGTGTTATGAGCATCTGAAATATCGGCAGTGCGTAGATTAACGTGTGGCAATAGTGAATTAATAAGTGTAGATTTTCCTACGCCACTATTCCCACTCAATAATGTTATTTTATCTTTTAATAATGGCTTTAAAGTATCAGCGCTAGAAGTTTTGTCTTTTTTAGCATTTGCCTGCACCTCTACACATTGATAGCCAATGCTTTCATAGAGGTTGATAACAGCTTTTTGATAGTGCAGTTCATCTTCGTTTAATAGGTCAATCTTGTTGAAAACGAGTGTTACGGGAACTTGATAAGCTTCGGCCCCCGCTAAAAAGCGATCAATAAAAGTAGTAGATGTTTCAGGATAATTTGTAGTAACAACAAGAAATGCTTGGTCAATATTGGCAGCGAGGATATGGCTTTGCTTAGAGAGATTAGACGATTTTCTAATGATATAATTTCGTCTATCTTCTATTTCTGAAATAAATGCTGTACCTTCTTGGTTGGTAATGATTTGTACGTGATCGCCTACGGCAACAGGATTAGTAGAGCGAATACCCTTTAATCGGAAATTGCCCTTTATTTTGCTCTCTACGATCTTACCGTCTTCTGTTTTTACACTATACCAACTCCCTGTGTTTTTAATTACTAATCCGCGCATTCACTTGATGTTATTATACAATAATCCCCTTTGAGTATTCTCTCTGAAAGATAATACTTAAAGGGGTTTTTATTCTCATTTTTATACCGTCATTACTTCTTTTTCCTTAGCTGCAAGCAATTCTTCTACACGCTTAATATACTTATCATGTATTTTCTGCAACTCGGTTTCAGCATCTTTTTCAAGGTCTTCAGATAAACCATCCTTAATAGCTTTCTTTAAGATTTCCTTAATGTCTGCACGAATATTACGAATTTGGATCTTTGTCTTTTCACCAATTTTATTACATTGCTTCACTAACTCCTTACGGCGTTCTTCAGTAGGTTGAGGTAAGTTTAAACGAATCATCTCACCGTTGTTCTCTGGGGTGATACCAACATCCGAATCCATAATGGCTTTCTCAATGTCTTTTATTGCTTTTTTGTCCCATGGCTTAATAGCAATGGTGCGAGCATCTGGTACCATTACAGTGGCAACTTGGTTTAGAGCTACCATTTGTCCGTATGAACTTACGCGCACACCGTCAAGGATGGCAACGTTAGCACGACCTGCACGAATGCGTTGCAATTCCTCATCAAGGTACATTGCTGCCATCTCCATGCGATCTTTCGCTTCACTTAAAGTCTCTTTTACGTCTATCATATTGTGTTCGTAATAATATTTTTTCTTTTCTACAAAAATAGATATTAATTCAGAATATTACAAGAAAACCGCTTATTTTTTCATAACAAGTATTCTATTTCTATCATCAAAATCTCCATCATTTGTTCTAAATACTTCTTATCGACCTCATTGAATGTGCCAACTTCCGTACTGTCAATATCAAGCACACCATAGAAATTGTGTTTAGAATCGTATAATGGAACTACAATTTCGCTTCTTGACAAGGAGCTGCAAGCAATATGTCCAGGAAACTTTTCTACATCGTCTACAATGAGGGTTTTGCCTTCTTTCCATGTTGTCCCACAAACTCCCTTTCCAAACGGTATGGAGTAGCATGCCACTGTACCTTGAAAAGGTCCAAGGGTAAGTGTTGTATCGTTTTGCTTTAGATAAAAACCTGTCCAAAAAAAACGATCTGCAAATGTACTTTGCAGCAGGGCTGATACATTGGCGAGTATACCTACTATATTTGTTTCGTCGCTTATTAAGCCCTTAAATTGTGGTAGTAAGGCTTCATATTTTTCTGTTAAGTCCATTTTTATGCTTGTTCTTTTGCTAGTTCTTCGCCCACAATGTTTGTAAGTTCTACAAACTGTTCAATACTCAATTGCTCTGGGCGTTTAGTCATCATCTCTTGTTCGAAGAAGCCTTCTGACACTTTTTCATTATTCATCATCTGCTTCAAACTCACACGCAACATCTTTCTTCTTTGATTGAAAACAGTCTTTATTAGGCGTTTAAATAAAATTTCATCGCATCCTAAGTCGGTAACATTATTACGCATCATGCGGACTACTGCACTCTTTACTTTTGGAGGAGGATTGAAAACATGCTCGTCCACCGTAAAGAGATATTCCACATCATACCACGCTTGTATCAATACTGACAGAATACCGTATGCCTTGTTACCTGGTGTTGCTGCCATGCGGAGCGCAACTTCGCGTTGTATCATACCCGTGCAACAAGGAATAAGTTCCTTATAATCGAGCATCTTAAAGAAAATTTGTGAAGAAATATCGTATGGATAATTGCCCGTCAAGACAAACTGTTTCCCATCGAAGATTTCATTTAAGTCCATTTTTAGGAAGTCTTTTCCAATGATATTCTCGTGCAACTTTGGAAAACGCTCATAGAGAAAAGCCACACTCTCCGAGTCGATCTCAACAGCCTTTACCTCCCTAGGTTTCTCCACAAGGTATTGGGTGAGTACTCCCATACCCGGACCAATCTCTAAGATAGGTATCTCTGGGTACGCATCCACCGTATCGGCAATGCGTTTGGCAATGCTGAGATCAGTCAAAAAGTGCTGACCGAGGTTCTTCTTTGGTTTTACTAATTTCATAAATTTTCTTTATTACGCTACAAAGATACTCATTTTCTTTTGTTTTTATGTGCTTTTTGTCTATCTTTGCTCTTACTATGGAACTAAGAAAAATTGCGAATAACACAGTGAAGATAGTGTTACCCCTCCTTTTGGGCGGGGCTATTCTTTATTGGATGTATCGTGATTTCGATTTTTCTAATATTCAGCACGTGTTACTTCATGAAATGAATTGGACATGGATGATCCTTTCTCTTCCTTTTGGAGTATTGGCACAAGCCTTTCGTGGCTGGAGATGGAAACAAGTTTTAGCACCAGTTAACGAACATCCTCGCACTTCTGTTTGTCTTAATTCCATTTTTCTTTCCTATGCTCTTAGTTTGATCGTTCC
Source organism: Prevotella bivia DSM 20514 (assembly GCF_000262545.1). Classification (GTDB taxonomy): domain Bacteria; phylum Bacteroidota; class Bacteroidia; order Bacteroidales; family Bacteroidaceae; genus Prevotella; species Prevotella bivia. Next base: position 1,218,735 of record NZ_JH660660.1, read on the forward strand.
CCGTGTAGGCGAATTTGCTCGTTGTGGCGTGTTACGAAGATATGATAGGATAGATTTCCCCAAAGCCTTAGGAACAGTAGTAACCGAGCGAGCTGTTGATACATTAATAATATTAATCGTTACTGCGCTTGCTTTTATATTGCAAATTAGCGTCTTTGCTAACTTTTTCTCAAAGACGGGTACGCGTATTGATGATGTTTTCGGAATGTTTACTCCGATGGGTTGGATGGTTACAGTGATTTGTGGTGTAGCTGCTCTTATCTTGGTGTATTTTATCTTTAAAAAACTTGCTATTAATAAGCGAATAGGCAACACACTTTCAGGTATTTGGCAAGGTGTCTTATCTTTGAAAGATGTTAAGAATATTCCTCTGTTTATCTTTTTTAGCTTTGCTATTTGGATAAGCTATTTCCTACATTATTATCTTACATTTTTTTGTTTTGATGAAACAGCTAGTCTTGGACTCACTTGCGCCCTTGTTAGCTTTGTAGTTGGCTCAATTGCTGTTATCGTTCCTACGCCCAATGGTGCAGGATCTTGGCATTTTGCCGTTAAAACAATGTTGATACTTTATGGAGTAAGCGATGCCCGTGCGCTCTATTTTGTATTAATTGTGCATACAATCCAAACATTCTTAGTAATTTTGCTAGGTATATATGCTTGGGTTGCACTTAGCTTTACAAAGAAGCGTAGTGTAAATTAGTCAGGAAACACTAACCTTTAAAATTTTTAGAATATGAGTGAAATTAGAAATTTAAAGCCAGAAGGGCTATGGAGAAACTTCGATGAGTTGACTAAAATACCTCGTCCATCAGGTCATACAGAGAAAGTTCGCCAATACTTGATCGACTTTGGTAAGCGTATCGGTATTGAGGCTTTTGTAGATTCTGCTAACAATGTTATCTTCCGTAAGCCAGCCACTCCTGGTTATGAGAATAGAAAAACTGTGGTTATGCAGTCTCACATTGATATGGTACCACAGAAAGCTCCTAGCAGCAACCATAATTTTGAAACCGATCCTATCCAAACTCGCATCATTGATGGTTGGGTTTATGGCACAGATACTACCCTTGGTGCTGACAATGGTCTTGGTGTAGCAGCTATTATGGCTGTAATGGAGTCTAACGATTTAAAGCATGGTCCATTAGAGGCTGTCCTTACTAACGATGAGGAAACAGGTATGTTCGGTGCTAACGACCTTCCTACAGACATTCTTCATGGCGATATCTTGATGAACCTTGACTCTGAAACATGGGGCAAGTTTGTTATTGGTTCAGCAGGTGGTATTGATATTGACACTTCTTTAGAATATAAGGAAGTAGAAAACAATCAAGAAACAGCTGTTAAGGTTACTTTAAAAGGCTTGAAAGGTGGACACTCTGGTTTGGAAATCAATGAGGGTCGCGCTAATGCTAACAAAGAAATGGTACGCTTAGTGCGTAAGGCAATTGCTGAATTGGGTGCTCGCTTGGCTTCTTGGAATGGTGGTAATATGCGTAATGCTATCCCTTTCAAGGCAGAAGTAGTACTTGCTTTGCCAAAGGCTAACGTTAAGGCACTCGAAGAAATGGTGGCTAAACAACGAGAATTGGTTGCCGATGAGTTCAAGTTGATCGAAAAGGGTGTTGAGTTCTTCTGTGAACCAGCTGAAGCTCCTACAGCCCTTGTTCCTGTTGAAATTCAGGATAACTTGATCAATGCTATCACTGCTTGCCACGATGGTGTTATCCGTTTCATTCCTGCTTATCCTAATGTTGTGGAAACATCTTCTAACCTTGCTATTATTGAGATTACCCCTGCAAGTGCTAATATTAAGGTGTTGGCTCGTTCTAGCCGTGAGGATATGAAGGAAGTAGTTGTCAATCGTGTTGTTGCTGCTTTTGATATGGCTGGTATGAAGTCTGTCTTGAGTGGTAGTTACGGTGGTTGGGATCCAAATCCTAATAGCGAAATCCTCAATATGATGAAGCGCATTTACAAGGAGCAGAATGGCGAAGAGGCTATTGTTCAGGTAGATCATGCTGGCTTAGAATGCTCTATTATCTTAGGTAAGTATCCAGGTATGGATGTTGTAAGTTTCGGTCCTACAATCCGCAGTCCTCACACATCCACAGAGAGAGCAGAAATAGCTTCAACAGAACCTTTCTGGAAGTTGCTTGTTAAGGCTTTAGAGGAAGTTCCTGTTAAGTAAAAGACAGGCCGTATATAAAAAGGCGTAGCATCGGTACTCTTCGTATGATGTTACGCCTTTTTTCAAAAGCAGCTATGCTCGCTCTATGAGTTATTCTCTCCCTCTTATGAGAATATCCCAATTGTCTGCCAGCTCTTGAATAGTAGGGTAGAGCATATTGGCACCTTCTTGTAGTAGTATTTTATCTTCAAGCGGACCGCTATTAATCGCTATTGTAAAGCAACCAGCAGTAACACCTGCACGAACTCCGAGCGGTGCATTCTCTATCACAATACCTTCGTGGGGTGATAAGTTGCCTGCTTTCTGCAAACCCATTAAATAAGGATCTGGGTTGGGCTTTCCTCTTTTTACATCGTAGGCAGTAGTGATGTTATTATTGGTAATAAATTCACCAAAGTCGGCTTTCAAACGCTCTATCAATGGTAGTTGAGCACTACCTGTAACAATACCTATTTGTAATCCATTCTTACGAATTTTCCCCATCAACTCTTTTACACCTTCAAAGATCGGTGCTTCACCCATTTCGTGAAAGTAGTGTGCTTTCACATCATAAATTTTTTGTGCTTCAGCTTCGGTGAACTCTTTACCCAAAAGTTCTTTCGCATATTTACGAATGGTATCCACCCCACGTGCACCTTCTGTAGCATAGGCATCGGCTGCAGTGAAAGGAATATTAAACGCTGCCATAGCCTCCTGCCATGCCGTTGCATGGTTCGGCATAGAGTTGTAAAGTACGCCATCCATATCAAACAATACAACACGCGGACAGAACTGACTAGGAATATTTATTTTCTGAGACATAATTTTATTTTTCTCTTGACATGATTAATATGATTTTTTGATATGATCTTCGTAATTTTCTTTTACAATAGTGCAATGAACCTTGTCAAGACATTTATTTATTTTATAACAAACCTCTAGTCTATCTGTAGCTTTCTGCCTGAAACCTACAATTGTTGGTTTTCTTATAGGCCCTAAATTTTTCGCTTAAACTCTAAACTGCCTGAGCCGAAGTTGAGAAGCAGACCATCATTGATACCATCTTGTCAATCTGAATGCTCTCCTCATATTCATCTGAAATATAACGATAAGACCTTGCCTATCTTGTTGATTCTGTCTGAAAAACAAGGAGACATGTCAAAAGAACATGTCTCCTATCATAGTCTTACTTGTCGTTTGTCAGTCGCTCTTGTATAGCCTTGCTTTCAGCCTCATAACCAGGCTTGTTTAGCAATGCAAACATATTCTTTTTGTAAGCCTCTACACCAGGTTGATTGAAAGGATTTACCTCCATTATCAAACCACTGATACCGCAAGCTTTTTCAAAGAAATAAATGAGCTGACCGAGATAGTATTCGTTTAAAGTAGGAACACTAATATGGATATTAGGTACACCACCGTCGACATGAGCCAAACGAGTGCCTAGCTCTGCCATCTTGTTCACTTCGTCAACGCGCTTACCTTCAAGGAAGTTCAAACCATCAAGGTTTTCATCATCATGAGGGAAAAGTAGTGTAGCGTTAGACTGCTCTACAGAGACGACAGTCTCGAAGATCGAGCGCTCACCCTCTTGTATCCACTGACCCATTGAGTGCAAATCAGTTGTAAAGTCGCATGCAGCAGGGAAGATACCCTTATTGTCCTTACCCTCGCTCTCACCATAAAGTTGCTTCCACCATTCAGCAAAGTAGTGTAGCTTTGGTTGGAAGTTAGCAATAATCTCTATTTTCTTACCAGCCTGTGCATACAAAGCTTGGCGAACAGCAGCATAACGAGCAGCAATATTGTTAGCAAAAGGCACGTCGATACTTGTCTCTTCTTCCATAACCTTAGCACCTTCTACTAAGGACTTAATGTCGAAACCTGCAACAGCAATTGGCAAAAGACCAACGGGTGTCAATACAGAAAAACGACCACCTATGTTGTCTGGAATGATAAACGATTTATAACCTTCTTGTGTAGCAGTAACACGTGCTGCACCCTTCTTCTCGTCAGTAACAGCAACGATAACATTCTTTGCAAAGTCTTTACCAAACTGGTCTTCGCATTGTTTCTTCAACAAACGGAAAGCAAGTGCAGTTTCGGTAGTAGTACCCGACTTAGAAATATTGATAACTCCAAACTTCTTATTCTTTAAATATGTGGTCAGCTCTGACAAGTAGTCCTCACCAATGTTATTACCAGCGAAAAGGATAGTTGGGTTCTTCTTATCTTCTATCAACCATGCAAAGCTGTTGCCTAACCCTTCTATTACGGCACGCGCACCAAGGTAAGAACCACCAATACCTGCTACTACCACTACTTCGCACTTCTCACGCAAGGTGTTAGCAACGCTTTCTATTTCTGCAAGAAAATCTGTTGTAATGCTTGATGGCAAGTGTAGCCATCCTAAAAAGTCGTTACCCGAACATGTACCATTTTCAAGAGCTACCTGAGCTGCTGCTACTTGTGGGGCGTATGCCTCCACTACGCCCGGATTAAGAAACTGGGTAGCCTTTGTAATGTCTAATTTAATACTTTCCATTTGTGTTTATCTAAATGAGTCTGTTAATAATTTTATTTCTTGTTTTGCATCAGCACCATTATATAATATATTGTACATGGCGTTCAGCATTGGCATCTCTGCTTGCACTTCTTTATTGATTTCGTACATACACTTTGTGCCATAATAACCTTCGGCTATCATTTGCATCTCCACCTGTGCCGACTTAATGCTATAGCCTTTCCCTATCATCGTACCGAAAGTGCGATTGCGCGAGAAGCTACTGTATCCTGTTACCAATTGATCGCCCATATACACGCTGTCGGATATGGTTCTGCTAAGCGGATTGATAGTGGTTAAGAAACGCTCCATTTCTTGCATTGCGTTAGAGATGAGTACGGCTTGGAAATTATCACCATACTTCAAACCTGCGCAAATACCTGCAACTATGGCATATACATTTTTCAGTACGGCTGCATATTCTATACCTAACACATCGCTAGATGTTTTAGCCTTGATATAGTCAGAGCGTAAAATCTTACATATCTCTTCGGCTTTTTGTTCGTTAGCACACCCCACAGTGAGGTAGGTTAAACGCTCCATAGCCACCTCCTCCGAATGAGAAGGGCCACCTATCAATGCCAATTGTTCATACGAAAGCCCGAAATGCTGATGAAAGTACTCCGAGCAAGTGAGGTTTTCGCCTGGAACAAGTCCCTTGATAGCAGTAATGATCGTTTTCCCCTTTAGGTCTACTGTGATCTGATCAAGTAAATCCTTCAAATAGGGTGAGGGCGTAACAAAAATAAGGGTATCAAATGCTTTCGCTATTTTATTAATGTCAGCCGAGAAATCTATCTCGTCTACATCAAAGTGGGTACTTGTTAAGTAGCTTGGATTATGCCCATGCTGCTCAAAGGCTTTTATTTTCTCCTCACTGCGCAAGTACCAACCAATATAGTGGGTATGTTCCACCACCACTTTCGCTATAGCAGTAGCCCAACTACCGCTACCTATGATAGCAACAGAACCTAATCCTCTGCCCAGCCCTCCATTAGGGAGGAATGGCAGACGAAGCCATTTTCTCGATTTATGTACTAACCTCGAAAAGATATTCATATACTTTTTTGTTTATAAGCGTTTTCGCTATCAATTTCCCCTTATATGCTATCTTTCAGATAGCGATTATGTTGCCATTCTATCCGTATGTTGCATTCACTTCGTTCATTTAACCTACGGCTACTGATATTGCATCTTTCAGATGCTCCGTTATGGGTAGCAGTTGCCTTTTCAAAGTTTCTTTCCACGCTTTATCCGATCGGGAAGCCTCCCCTATTGGGGGAGGTGGGAGGGGGCTAGAGATGTTTGGGTTAAGCTTTATCTATCCAGCGCTGTATCTCTTCTTGGCTAGGCTTTTCATAGCCCAGCTTGTACTTCTTGTTGATTTCACCCAACTTCTGTTGCAAGCCCTGTGCTTTTTCGTCCTTGATGTCAGTGATAAGATTGAAGCCAGCCTTGCGAAGCACATACACCCAGTTTTCTTCTACGCCTATTTCAGCCCATTCCTTTACACTGTTTTGTGGGATCTTTGGCTCTGGCTTCATCTGTGGGAAAAGTAGCACTTCCTGAATATATTCCTTACCAGTCATTAACATCACTAGGCGGTCGATACCAATACCGATACCCGATGTTGGCGGCATACCATACTGCAATGCGCGTAGGAAGTCTTGATCAATGATCATTGCCTCGTCATCGCCCTTGTCGGCCAATTTCATTTGCTCGATGAAACGCTCTTCCTGATCAATAGGGTCGTTCAATTCAGAGTAAGCATTTGCCAACTCCTTACCATTCACCATCAATTCAAAACGTTCGGTCAAGCCTGGCTTAGAACGGTGCATCTTGGTAAGTGGCGACATCTCTACAGGGTAGTCGGTGATAAAGGTAGGTTGAATATAAGTGCCTTCGCAGAACTCACCAAATATTTCATCGATCAACTTGCCTTTACCAAAGCTCTCGTCTATCTCTTCCAGCTTCAATTCGTTTACAGCAATGTTGCGAATTTCGTCTTCGCTCTTACCATAAAGGTCGAAGCCTGTCTTTTCCTTGATAGCATCGAGAATAGGCAAACGGCGGAAAGGAGCCTTAAAGCTAATAACCTTATCGCCCATCTGCACCTCTGGCTTACCATTCACAGCCACACAGATCTTCTCTAATAGCTGTTCGGTGAAACTCATCATCCAATTATAGTCTTTGTATTGAACATAAAGCTCCATACAAGTAAACTCTGGGTTGTGGAAGCGATCCATACCCTCGTTGCGGAAGTTTTTACCTATTTCGTAAACACCCTCGAAGCCACCCACGATCAAACGCTTCAAATACAACTCTGTAGCGATACGCATATACATATCGTTGTTGAGCGCATTAAAGTGGGTAATGAAAGGGCGTGCGCTAGCACCGCCAGCGATGGTTTGCAGGGTAGGTGTCTCCACCTCAGTATAGCCTGCTTCATCGAAGAAGTTGCGCATGGTGCGCAACACTGTGGCACGCTTTAGGAAGGTATCTTTTACGCCATCGTTTACCACCAAGTCTACATAACGTTGGCGATAACGCTGCTCTGGATCGTCAAAGCTGTCGAAAGTCTCACCGTCCTTTTGCTTCACAACAGGCAATGGTTTCAAACTCTTTGATAATAAGGTTATTTCTTTTGCGTGAACAGAGATCTCGCCCATTTGTGTTCTGAACACAAAACCTTTGATACCGATGAAATCACCAATATCCAATAATTTCTTGAAGAATTTATTATAGAGATCCTTGTCTTCTCCTGGGCAAATATCATCACGAGTAATATATACCTGTATTCTGCCCTTGCTATCCTGTAGCTCTGCGAACGAAGCCTTACCCATAACGCGGCGACCCATCATTCGACCAGCTATTACAACCTCGCGTTGTTCGTCTTCTTTGAACTGCTCTTTAATGTCGGTAGAGTAAGCATTTGTTGGAAACTCTGCGGCAGGATAAGGATTGATACCCATTTCGCGCAATTCTTGCAAGCTTTGGCGACGACCAATTTCTTGCTCTGACAATTCTAAAACATTCATAGTTTTCTATCTTATCGAATATATTCGTTTAATCTATTTCTAATAGATGCAAAATTACAAAAAAAATACTAGATAACAGCCTAAATCAAATATAATAAGGTAAAAAGCAGCAGCTTTAAGTATAATGTCGTGTTCGGTCGTGCTTTTTTGTTACATCTACTCTGTCTTATATTGCATCTACTTTTCACGACATAAGTCTACCTGCATACGTTTCTTGTCGTGCAAAGTCGTGTTCTGTCGTTGCATAACACCGTTTTTTTGTTGCATCTGCTTTTCACGACTTTTCACGACATAAGTTTGCCTGCATGCATATCTTGTCGTGTAAAGTCGTGCTTAGTTGTTGCATAACACAGTTTTTTGTTGCATCTGCTTTTCACGACTTTTCACGACATAAGTTTGCCTGCATGCATATCTTGTCGTGTAAAGTCGTGCTTAGTTGTTGCATAACACAGTTTTTGTTGCATCTACTTTTCACGACATACGTTTGCCTGCATACATATCTTGTCGTGTAAAGTCGTGTTCTGTCGTTGCATTGTTAATACATCATGTTAATCTTGTCCGTCTTGTCTAAAACTTTTTATGTCATTGTCCTATCTGAAATAACCAAACAAAACAACTGTTATTTTTCTCATATTTTCCAGCAAACCATATTTATGTTCAAATATGCCAAAAACGAATGTATTTGTAAATGATTGATTATCAATTGTTTGTTGTTTTGTAAATAAAATTATCTTCGTTTTAATAGCCCAAAACCTTTAAAAGGTAACCTTTCTCAGTGCAAAAGATAATGTTTTACCCATTAAAAGCTTATCTATAACAGAGTAAAAGGTTATCGTTTTCATCGTAAATCTTTATCGAAAACCTAGAAAGTGTCTATTTTTGCTCTATTTTATCACCTTCTTTACTTCTATTTTGGTGTCCCCAAAAGTGTTAATTTAGGTAATTAATATTTACTATTTTGTTTATAAATAATTTCTCTTTCTTTGTTCTTTCGCTTCTACAAGTTAAATATTCTGCTTGTTAGTTATAACTATTCCTAATAAAACGCTGCGTTTACTTTGAAGATTAACTATTTTCTTTTACCTTTGTAAAATTATAATAGCGATGTGCAACTAGAAATATCTGCGAATATTGATTAATAGGAGTTTAGCTTGATTAGCCATATAAGATACAGCTTAGGTGAGCTATGTCCTATAATCCCATATTCTAAAGCGGACACACAAGGTTGGCTTTCTTCTTACTTACAATGTCGTCGTGCATAGTAAGGAGGAGTTGATGTGTTCTTCCGCAATAGATTTATTTCTACTTATTTTGCCATAGTTGTTGACGAAAAACAAAGTAAATGTAATAAAAAATAATGGTAAAACGTATAGTATATATAGACGCTCTAAAGGCTTTTGCAATAATCCTTGTAGTAATCGGACATCTTTCAGCTATGTGTGGGGGGGGGGATAATATGATTTATGAAGTCATAGCTTCTTTTCATATGCCCCTATTCTTGTTTTTGTCTGGATTTGTGCTAAAGAGAATTCCTACTAGTTTTAAATTGCTACATAAGTGTTTTGCCCTATTATTACCAATGATGACTATAGGAGTAATTCTTACTATATTTATACATCATCATAGTGTAAAAGATATGTGCTACGATAGTTTTAAGGGAGGTTATTGGTATTTGTATATGTTAGTAGTCTACTACCTACTTATTCAGCCAACTAAATTTTTTATTAATCGTACTTTTCTTTTAGGGTTATACATTGTTGGGGTTTTCTGTTTTTTAAAAGGGCTAGCTGTATTTTCTCCCTTAGATGTTAAAGGCTTATTCAGCTTAGATATGATGAATGGACTATGGCTGTATTTTGCATTTGGCTTTTTATTAGCTCATTCTGAAAAAGTAAAGCACTTTGTGTTTGGTAATGCAATTTTATCCCTTGCTTTGGTTAGTTTTATACCATTATTTGTATTGTATCATAATCAGACGTTGGTTCGTTTTGCTCAGATTTTACCATTTACGGCTATTTTAGCTTGTGTATTTATATTTAAAAAATTCTTTGCAGAAGAAAATAAATTTGTTAAGCAAGTATCTTTTATAGGACAGAATACGCTGGATATTTATATATATCATTACTTTTTATTACCTATAATTGATATAAATTCTCTTGGTCTTTGGGGACTTAGAACTGGTAATTATTTGTTAGAGCTTGTGATGCTGTTGTTGCTCGCACTTTTAGTTGCATACATAAGTATAGCTATTGGAAAAATAATAAGGTTGAGTCATATTTTAAATATAATAGTTTATGGCAATATACATAGTTGTAGATTAAAAGATATTTTTCATAAAAATGCATAGTGTATTACTTTTCACGACTTTCCACGACATGCGTTTGCCTGTATGCATATCTTGTCGTGTAAAGTCGTGCTTAGTCGTTGCATAACACAGTTTTTGTTGCATCTACCTTCCACGACCTTCCACGACATACGTTTGCCTGTATGCATATCTTGTCGTGTAAAGTCGTGCTTAGTCGTTGCATAACACAGTTTTTGTTGCATCTACTTTTCACGACCTTCCACGACTTTCCACGACATGCGTTTGCTTGTATGCATATCTTGTCGTGTAAAGTCGTGTTCTGCACACAAGGTAGGCTTTCTTCTTACTTACAATGTCGTTGTGTATGGTAAGGAGGAGTTGATGTGTTCTTCCGCGATAGATTAGTTGAATTTATGAATTAATGTTTAAAATTATAAGATAAATGAGTAAGAATATAACACTTACCCTCCCCGAAGGCAAAGATGTAGCAACTTAGAGTTGTTGAGAATATTTGCAATGCTTTCGGTTATAGCTCATCATTCAGTAGTAAACTCAGGATTAACTAGTACTTATGATTACTTACATCCAACAGCACAGCAATATTTCTTTGAAGTATGGGGAATGTGGGGTAAAACAGCAATTAATAGTTTTATACTTATTTCTGGTTATTTTCTTTGTAAGCAGACATTAACATGGAAACGATATGTTAAATTGCTCTTTGAAATTTTATTTTATTCCTATATTATTCAGCTAATCTTTTGGAGTACAGGTTATGAAGCCTTTACATTGGTGGATGTTGTGAAGCCTATGGTCTTTTTATTTCAATCGATCAATAGTAACTTCGTGGCAAGCTTTATGGTTTTCTATGCTTTTGTTCCATTATATAATAAGTTGATAGGTACTTTAGATCAAAAAATGTTTCAGCGGTTTCTGCTCGGTATTTTGTTCGTTTGTACTTTTACGGCAACATTCTTTCACAGTTCTACTATGAATGAGCCTTTTTGGTATGCAGTTTTATATTTTATAGCAGCTTACTTTCGGTTGTATCCCAATAAATACACAGATAGCCGTAAGGTAGCTATTGCCGGTTTAATCCTTTTTGCAGTATTAAGCATAGCTAGTGTTGTGATTTTAATTGAGTTAGGAGCAAAATTTGGAAATTCCAATTGGGGGCTTTGGTGTTATTATTTTGTATCAGATTCTAATAAGTTGTTGGCTTTAGGAGTAGGTGTTTTTTCTTTTCTTACTGCTAAGAATATGAAGTCGTTTACAAATAAGATTATCAATTTTTTCTCAGCAGGAACATTCGCAGTATTACTTATTCATGCAGCAAGTGATACAATGCGTCATTGGCTGTGGAAAGACCTCTTGGCAATGCCAAGGCTAATACATAAAGATTTATTATATGTCATAGCTTATAGCATCCCTATTCCTATTGTAATCTATATTCTTTGTAGTTTGATAGATGTACTTCGTAGAAGATATGTCGAAAAACCATTTATGCGGTGGATAGATAAATATTAGTCTTACTTTATATATTATAAGTTGATAATAATGGATAATAAACAGATAACAGTAACATCACCATTACTGCCCGATTTAAATGAGTTGCAACCCTATCTTGAAGATATTTGGCAACGTAAGTGGATAACAAATAATGGGCATTATCATCAAGAGCTAGAAAAAGCTTTAGCCGAATATCTTGACGTACCCTATATCTCCCTTTTTACGAATGGAACCTTGCCTTTGATTACAGCATTGCAGGCTTTACGCATTACAGGCGAAGTAATTACCACACCTTATAGCTTTGTAGCAACAACGCATGCCATTTGGTGGAACGGATGTAAGCCTGTTTTTGTTGATATTGACCCAAGAACAGGTTGTATGGATCCTAATAAAATAGAGGCTGCTATTACGCCACGGACAACAGCTATCATGCCTGTGCCTGTTTATGGTAAACCATGTGATACCGATGCTATACAAGGAATAGCCGACAAGTATGGACTTAAAGTTATCTATGATGCGGCCCATGCCTTTGGTGTAAAGGTGAATGGTAAGAGTGTGTTGAATGCAGGTGATTTGAGTACATTAAGTTTCCACGCTACTAAAACTTACAACACGGTAGAAGGTGGTGCGCTCGTTATGCATGATGCCAAGATGAAGCAGCGCATTGATTACCTTAAAAACTTTGGTTTTGCAAATGAAACTGAAGTTGTGGGGCCTGGTATCAATAGTAAGATGGATGAAATTCGTGCGGCTATTGGCTTGATAAATTTAAAGCATGTTGATGCTGCTATTGAGGCGCGTCATAAAGTTGCAGAACAATATCGAGCAGCTTTACGCAATATAGAAGGCATTTCTTTTTGGGAAGATATGCCAGGTGTTCGACACAATTATAGCTATTTCCCTATCTTTGTAGATGCAAAGAAGTATGGTGAGACGCGTGATGAACTCTATTTCCGTATGCGTGAAAACAACGTTTTGGGACGACGTTATTTCTATCCACTAATTAGTACCTTTAGCACTTATAGAGGATTGCCAAGTGCTGCACCTGCTAATTTACCTGTTGCTACGAAAATGGCAAAGGAGGTTATTTGTTTGCCGATGCATCATCTGTTGAGTGAAGAGGATGTGCAAAGGGTGCTTCGAATTATTGTTAAGTAGATAATGAGCTAAAAAGGCTATGAAAGCAAGGTTAAAAGTACAGAATATTGGTCCTATTACCGACGTTGAAATTACGATCAATAAAGTAAATATCTTTATTGGACCTCAAAGTATAGGTAAGAGTACGCTTGCTAAGATTATCAGCTTCTGTGCTTGGTTGGAGAAAAATATATTAGTAAACCAGGGTTACGCTCATATTGATAAATCCTTTCTCCTACAGCATCTCTTAATTTATCATAAATTTGCTAGTTTCTTGGTAGAAACGTCCTTTATAGAATATAAAAGCGAACTCATCTCATTTACGTATCATTCTTTAAGTAACTTTAAAATAGAAGTGAATGGAAGATTGAAGGATACTGATATGAGTAAAATAACCTATGTTCCTGCAGAGAGAAATATTATAAATATACCGAATATTTCAACACTCTCTTTGGAACACAATTATATACGAGACTTTATCTTCGATTGGCTTCGTGTACGCTATAAATTTAATGGTAACAATAGATTATCATTGCTAGATTTAGGATGTGCATATTCATTTGACACAGAAAAAGGGGATGTTATAACGTTGGCTTCAGGTAAAGAAATTTCTCTTAATCAAACTTCTAGTGGACTGCAGGCTTTGGTTCCGTTACTGGTATTTGTAGCTTATAGTACAGATTGGATTTTTCATAACGATCCTGATATGTCCTTTGATAATTATAGCTCTTTGCAAAAAGCTTTGCTTAAGCATATAAGAGGGGGTGAAGACACTACAGATGATAAGAATATCAATGCTATTTTAGAGCAAGAAGAAATCAAAAATAGTTTAGATAAGCTCCTTCAAGTATTCTTGGACGCGAAGGGTAATTCTGAGACTGTTAATGGATTGAAGGAAATAGCAAGTTTGGTGCAGCGCATTAGCAAGCCACATTCTTCTTTTCTTATAATTGAAGAGCCTGAAGAAAATCTTTTTCCTTCAACACAATATGAGCTGATCAAGCATATAGTTACGATGCTTGATAATGGGCGGGATAATACATTGGTTGTAACTACCCACAGTCCCTATATTATGACATCAATTAACAATTTGATACAAGCGCAACATGTTATTGATGAGGATGGCAATGCTAAGGCAAGGCTTTCGGAAATACTTTCTACTACATCTTATATGTCCTACGATGATATTAACGCATGGGCGTTTGCAAATGGAAAACTTATCAGTATCAAGGATGATGAGCTTCGACTAATTTCTGCGGAGTCTTTAGATGCAGTATCAGATAGTATTAGCAGCGATTTTGAGCTACTTTTAGATTATGAAGGCAATTGATACGGCTTGTATTACAAGAACAAATGCTTCGAATATAAAATTTGAAGAGAATAAGAAAAAGATTATTTTTCATAATCCTAGTAAACAAGCTTGCTTGAAAATTCAGGTTGATGGATGTGCTATTAAGGTGGGAGATAAGTGTGATAACCTACTGAAAGTAGATACCCAGTTAGGTGCTGAATATTTTGTCGAGTTGAACGGGAAGGATGTTGGGCATGCATTAGTGCAGATTGAAAAATCAATTGAACAACTTCATGATGATATTTCTAAAGTTAAAGCATATATCATTCCAACCAATCAGGCTCCTGCACTCTCTACGAAAGTACAAAAATATAAGGCTTCTTTAAAGAAAAAATATTACGCAGAATTAGTTGTAAAGGAGCGTTTTTGTGAAGTAACGATTTAACGAGATATGAAACAGAAAAAGTTGATGCTTTTGGGAGGTATTCGCTATCTCCTACCAGTTATAAAGGCTGCTCATGAAAAAGGGTATTATGTCATTACCTGCGATAATTTACCTGATAATATTGCCCATAAATATTCTGATGAGTATGTCAATGTCAGCATTGTTGACAAAGAAGCTGTTTTGGCTGTTGCTAAAGAAAAGAAGATAGATGGGATCATGTCTTTTGGTGTGGATCCGGGAGTAGTATCAGCTTCCTATGTTCAGAATCAATTACACTTACCATCTTTTGGACCATACGAAAGTGTAGTGATTCTACAGAATAAGGATAAGTTTCGTGCTTTTCTTCGTGACAATGGATTTAATGTTCCTAAGTCAAAAGGATATTCAGCCAAAGAAGATGCTTTGGCTGATGCTGCGAAATTCGATTATCCAATCATAGTTAAGCCTACCGACAGTGCAGGAAGCAAGGGGGTAATGCGTGTTGATAATGTCGAACAATTATCTGTAGCAGTAGATAATGCTTTTGAACAATCTATTAAGGGTAATATAATCATTGAGGAGTTTATTGAAAAGAAGGGATGCTCCTCTGATTGTGATGCTTTTTGTCAGAAAGGTAAACTAAAATTTATCAGTTTCAATTCACAGTATTTTGATGAGGATGCGGAAAACCCATATATACCTGCAGCTTTCTCATGGCCATCAACTTTCACACAAGAGCAGGAACAATACTTTACATCGGAAATACAACGACTTCTTACTTTGCTTCAGATGGAAACCTCTGTTTATAATATAGAAACTCGTATAGGACAGAATGATAAGCCATATATTATGGAGGTAACACCTAGAGGTGGTGGAAATCGTTTAAGCGAGATGATACGTTATGCTACTGGTGTGGATCTTATTATGGCATGTACTTGTGCAGCAGTTGGCGATGAAATTCCCTTAATATCACAGAAACCTTATATAGGAAACTGGGTAGAAATTATTCTTCATTCTGAAAAAGATGGCTTATTCAAGGAACTTAAAATAAGGGATGATCTTACCTCTTCCATAATAGAGAAAGATTTGTGGGTAAAAAAAGGAGATAAAGTGTCTACTTTTAGAGGTGCAAATGATTCGATAGGAACTTTAGTAATGAATGCTTCTTCTGAGCAAGGTCAGAGTGAAATGCTTCTTAGTATTCCACAATGGTTATCAATAGAGACTTGCTAAAACTTGCTATTTAAATTATATTTTAATATAAGCAAAATGATAACTTTGAGGTATACAGTTGACGAGGCTTCGCTTCTACAAGTAAAGAAATATATTTGTAAAGTGTCTAATGATTTTAATCCGCCATTTATAGAGGAGGTAAAAGATTTAGATATGTATTTAGATAAAATTTGTTCTAAGGCAAAAAGGTTTGAAGTTTGGTTAGATAATATATTAATAGGGCTTATGTTTGCATATTTAAATGAGGAACTTTCTCAAATTTATATACCATTTATCTCTGTTGATAGAGATTATCGTAAAAGGGGTATAGCTCGTGCTTTATTGGATCAATTAAAGTTCTTTAAAGGATATAGCTTTATTCGACTTGAGGTCATCAAAAATAATGAGGCTTTATTTTTTTATCGAAAATACGGATTCGTTATAGAGGAAAATAGAAATAATAAATATTTAATGAAATATAGTATATGAGGCATATATTTGTAATAGGACAATGCTCTTTGCATTGGGGAAGAATGGAATTTGGTAATATAGGTAATTATTATGTTATTGAACCATTTTTTAAGGAATTGCACAAAATTTTTCCTGATGCTGAAATTCGAACAACATTTCAGATGACAGACGATTTCTGTGCATTAATCGATATCTCATGTGTACCAATGGAATATTACTACGGTTTTACAGACGATGATGTCCCAAATGCTTATAAAGAATATGCTCTAGCAC
Organism: Prevotella bivia DSM 20514; assembly: GCF_000262545.1. Taxonomy (GTDB): domain Bacteria; phylum Bacteroidota; class Bacteroidia; order Bacteroidales; family Bacteroidaceae; genus Prevotella; species Prevotella bivia. The sequence continues at coordinate 1,235,125 of NZ_JH660660.1, forward strand.
AGATTTACAAAGAAACGGGGACAATGCCAGAGACAACTCCTTATATTGAAGAAGTTATGAAATCAGATTTGGTAATAGACTTTTCTGGAGATATGTGGGGAGTCAACACTGATATTGCAGGTAATAATCGTTTTTTAGTAGGCTTATTGAAAGACAGAGTTGCTCAAATTCTAGGTAAGAAAACTGCAATGTTAGCAGGGTCTCCTGGTCCTTTTAATGATATGAAATTACTGGGATTAGCAAAGGAAACATTCGAGGCGTTTGATATAGTAACAAACCGAGAGCCTGTTAGTAGAAAAGTGCTTGAAACCTATCAATTCAAATTAGATAGGGTTTATGATTTATCATGTCCTGCTTTTATTTTTCAGCCTGCAACAGAACAAGAGATTGCTCCATATTTAGAAGGTACAATATTAGAAAACAAGAAGAAACCTGTAATTGGTTTCACATTATGTGGATGGAACATGCTTCAAGGTCCTTTCAACCGTACAGATTGGAAGTGTGAAGAATATTCATCATATATAACCTTAATAACTTCGTTGATTAAAGAACATAATGTTGATGTATGTTTGTTCTCTCATTCAAATGGATTTGAATTGCCTCCACATTTTAAAATGATCCATGGTAGAGATTATACAATGGTAAAGCAGTTGTATGATTTATTACAACAGACAGAAGTTGCTTCCTCGGTACATTTGTTAACAAGTATTTATCCTCCACACATCATTAAACGGCTCATATCTCACTTTGATATGTTAATCTCAGGAAGAGTACATGCTGCAGTTGCAGGTTTGTCAATGTGTGTGCCAACAGTAATTATTGATTATGGACACGAGCCTAAAGCACACAAACTAAAGGGTTTTGCTGAGTTATGTCAAGTGCAAAATTATATTTGTGATCCACATAATCCTTTAAACTTAATATCTGTAAGTAGTAAATGTTGGCAAAATCGTGAAGAATTAAGTCTTAAATTACAATCACTGATTCCTAGAATTGGAGATATGGCGCGTGAAAGTTTTTTGTTGCTTAAAAACTTATAGACTATTTTGAGTTAGATTATATATTTTTCTACAATTATTATATATGATCTTTTTGCGAAAGTTCGAATACTTCGTAATTGAATATGGTTTAGATTAAAATAGTGAAGGTGTTCCGAAATAATTATTTGGTGAAAGGCTTGATACTTAATTTATGTGTTAACTAGTATGAGTGAGAAGTCATTAAGAGCAAAAACAAAAAACGGATTACTGTGGAGCAGTGTTGAGCGATTCTCTACTCAAGGAATATCATTTCTGTTTTCTTTATTTTTAGCGCGTTTGTTAATGCCTAAAGATTATGGTTTAATAGCAATGTTAACCATTTTTATTTCTGTTACGAGTGCATTTATTGATAGTGGATTTTCTAATGCTCTCATACAAAAACAAGATAGGACTGATAAGGATTTTTCTACAGCTTTTTATTTTAATATAGCAGTAGGAGTAATTGCATATCTTGTTTTATGGCTGATTTCTCCATTAATAGCTGTATTCTATAATATGCCTATTTTAGCCCCGTTGACAAAAGTTCTGGGTCTGACTGTGATATTTAGCTCTTTATGTGTTGTGCAACAAGCACATCTAATGATTAAAATAGATTTTAAGGCGCAAGCGAAGATTTCTATGTTGAGTACCATTATATCAGGTATTGTAGGTATAGTGTTTGCTTTTTATGGTTATGGAGTTTGGGCTTTAGTCGCCTTAAATATCTCGGCAGGGTTATGTCGTATGATCTTCCTTTTTATGTGGGTAAGGTGGATCCCTAAAAGAACTTTTTCGGTAGAGTCTTTTAAGCATCTTTTTTCCTTTGGCTCAAAACTTCTTGCATCTGGCTTGCTTTCTACTATTTATGAGAATTTATATCCTCTGATTATTGGAAAGTTTTATTCTGCGGCAAATCTTGGTCTATTTTCACGAGCACAGTCTCTAGCAGCTATGCCTTCCTCTAATATATCAAATGTATTCCAACGTGTTACTTTTCCTGTTTTGAGTAGTATTCAAAATGAGGATGAACGATTAAGTATTAATTATCGCCGTCTGCTACGTATGGGAGCTTTTATTATTTTCCCATTGATGATGTTATTGGTAGCAATATCTTCTCCTCTTGTAAACATTCTGTTGACAGCTAAATGGAGTGGATGTGTCATCTATTTGAAAATTCTATGTTTCGCTATGATGTGGTATCCTGTCCATGCTATTAATCTGGACTTATTGCAGGTAAAAGGTAGAACAGATCTATTTTTGCGTTTAGAAATAATAAAAAAAGTTGTAGGAGTAGTTATTTTATTGATTACACTAAATATCAATCTTATTGCAATGAGCATAGGAATGGTTGTAAGTTCTATGATTGCGCTGCTTATTAATACGCATTATACAGGTAAGTTAATACATGTGGGTTTTGGAATACAAATGAAGGATCTAGCACCAATTTTAATAAACAGTCTTGTAATGTGTGGTATCTCTTATAGTGTAACTTTATGTTTTGAAACGAATATATTAAAACTAGTCTTTGGAATTCTTTCGGCTTTTATGGTGTATTTTACAATAGCTTTTGTTTCTCATTCTGAAGAGTTAAAATATGGATTAGAATTGATTCGAAAAAAATGAAATATTATATTATATTCCAGCCATCTATAAAAAGTATAGGAGGCGAGGAAATGTATACTAGAAATAAAATCATATCTGCGCGCGAGCAGGGATATACTCCTATTGTTATTCATGAGAATAAGGGCTCTCGTATCTTTGTAGAAGAGTTACGTCCTTTTTTAAAGAATTATAGTATTTTATTTAAACTTCCTCCAAGTGTATTTCCTAAAATAATACTTAGAAAGGTTATACATAAGATGTTGTCATGGATCCCTGATTATAATGAAGGGGAATGTATTATAGAATCCCATGAGGTAACTGGGGCAGAATGGGCTGAATTGTTAGCTGCTCATATTAAGGCAAAACATTTAGCTTATATGTTATTAGAGCATCATTGTCTTAATGAATATCAATATAGGTTTTTTAAATACAAATATGATAGAAAGGAATTAGTTGGTATAACTTCAGAAACTGTTCCTCAGATGTTTGAGCCATATATCCCAAATATAGAGGGCTATTTTTTAAAAGCTTATTGTAATAATACGCTTGCAGATATAGATTTTGATGAAAAACTCAAGGTTGGACAAGCAGATTATACTATAGGAACAATAGGTAGAACTAACAAGGAGTATGTTCAGCCTATGTTGAAAGCTGTGATCGAATTTATTCTCCAACATAAAGAGAAGTACTTTAATTTTATTTATGTTGGGGGAGCACAAGACAAAGATTCTGAGAAAAATGTGATAAAAAAGCTATCTAATATACCAAATCTTAAATTTTATCTTACAGGTTTAATTTACCCAATCCCTATAGGTCTAGTTAAACAAATGGACGTGTGTTTAGCCTCTGCAGGATCATGTATGATATCTGATAATTGTGGCATTCCAACAATAGCAATTGATGGAAATGACTATAAAGGAATAGGAATTTTCCAGAAGACATGTGTACATTCTCTTTTTAGAGGAGAAAATGAACCTGCTATTGAATTAGAACATTTTTTAAACGAAGTGCTTATAGATAAGAAATTTCACAAAGAAGATAAAACTATATTCTTTGAGCCTGATTTTACGGAACATTGGGCATTTGTTCAAAAAATGTCTGATAAGCGTGAATATTATGATGTTAGAAAAATAAAGTATTCGTTTAGAAATGAGGTGCTTTGGGTGGCTATAAGAGAGTATCTAGGTAATAGGAGTTATCTATTAATAACTTCTGTTTTAGAACGTATTCGTAATTTGTATTCAAATATCTTTAAGAATAATGGAAAAGGTAGAAAATAACATACAACGAAATTCTAATATCGAATTATTAAGAATTATTTGTATGCTATTTATAATTGGTGGGCATATCATAAAATTTGGATTTAAAATGGACTATGATCATTTGCTACCTTTCGGCGGTTTTGATTATATTGTGCAGCATATTCTTTACGGAATTTTTGTAATAGCTGTAAATGTTTTTGTACTGATATCTGGATATTTTGGAATTAAACTTAATTTTGGAAAACTATTACGAATAGAAAGTCTTGTTCTTTGTTATTCTATACCATTTTTTTTAATTCTACTTTTTACACACCATGGAATTATAGGGAGTATAAGTTATCTTTTTCCGACTCTGTCAAGTGAGTTTTGGTTTGTATCAACATATATGGTTTTATGTTTGGTTGCTCCATTCTTAAATGCTTTGGTAAAGCGTTTAAATAAGATACAGCTTAGGGCATTATTAGTAGGCCTATACTGCGTTTTTTATATTTGGGCAACATTTTGCTATGCGCTGAATTTAAGGCAGTTACAGGGCGATTTCGGGGGGGGTATTGTTAACTTCTCTATACTATACCTAACAGGTAGATATATCAAAATATATTATACTAAAAAAAGAAGCTTCCAATTCTTCTTTTTTAGTTTTATAGCAGTGATGTTGTTGATGGATGGGATAGAAACTTTGTACGGAACTTTGCTTGGATTTCCTTTTACTGCTTTCCAAAATCTGAATACAATTTTTATAGTTGTAGCATCTATTTTATTTTTCTTAGCTTTTAATAGCTGTATATTTTATAGTTCGTTTGTAAATAAATTAGCGAAGAATTCATTTGCTGTTTATATTATTCATTTCAATAAGATAGTAATGCCTTGTATAGGTAGCATTGCTTTGACATTGAAGTATGAATATCATATACCGATATTTGGAATAGTATGTATACTTCCAATTTTTATTTACCTCATTTCTATCTTTATAGAGCAACTGCGAAAAATCATTATTTCAAAGTTTGAGGATAACGTATGTAATGTTATAGATCAAGAAGTTCAAAAGATTACATGGTTAAGGTATCCATTATAGTTCCGATATATAATGCTGAGAAATATTTACATAGATGTGTAGATAGTTTGTTGGCACAGGATTTTAGCGATTATGAAATTCTTCTCATAGATGATGGCTCTTTAGATGCTTCAAGTAAGATTTGTGATGACTATGCTCAAAAAGAATGTAAGGTAAAAGTTTTTCATCAAAAGAACAGTGGTGTTGCTGCAGCAAGACAGTTAGGTATAGAACAAGCACAAGGCGAATATACGATTCATGTAGATGCTGATGACTGGGTAGATGCTGCAATGTTGAAGGAGCTGTGGAGTAAGGCTGAAGATACCAAAGCAGACATGGTAATCTGTGATTACTTTGAAGAATACCAAAATAAAACAAAAAGAATTTTACAAAATTGTGATTATTTGAAAAAAAGCGAGTTGATACGAGCCTTGTTACAACAACTACATGGTAGTTGTTGTAACAAGCTCGTGAAACGAGCTTGTTACAACAATGTGGGGATAAAATTTGATACAATGGTATCTTACTGCGAAGATCTTCTCTTTAATGTATCAGTAATTCAGACAGGCATTAAAGTGGTTTATCTTCCTATGGCTTTTTATCATTACGATCAATACTCAAATGGTACAAGTTTGGTCAAAGGTATGTCTATAAAAAAGTTAATGTCTCGAATACAAGTTATCAAGTCGTTAGAGCATATTCTGAAAGAAGATCTATCGATGTATGAAGATTTATTGTTTTTGAAGAAAGCTAAAGTTAAAGATGATGTGTTCTTTGGTAATTATTACTCAAAAGAATTGTTTATAGAATTATTTCGAGAGATAAATCATCAATATATAGCTAATTATAGATTTCCTAAAGATAAGCGTCCACTGCAAAGTGCAGTGTGTTTGGCATTGTCTGGATATTATGGATTAGCACAAGCATTATTTAAGTTATACAAATGGATAAGAAGAGCATAACTTTCATTTTTCATCAGCCCTCGTTGCTACCTGTAGGAGGATTTAAAATTGTATATGAATATGCTAATCGGCTAGCTAAAGATGGATATGAAGTACACCTAGTTTATGCCATGATGCTTGGAAAAGATCGTGGACTAAAAAGCGCATTTATACGCTTGGCAAGGTTTATGCTAGCTAAAATTTCTAAGCATTATTCAGGTAAAAATTGGTTCGATCTTGATTCTCGTATAAAAGAACATTATGTTACAACGTTGAAATTTCAAAATGTTCCTAAGACTGATGTGTATGTTGCTACTGCTGTTGAGACAGCTCCGTATGTGAGTAACTATTCAAGAGATAAGAATAATAAACTTTATTTGATACAGGGTTTTGAAGATTGGAATATGTCTCAAACTGAAGTCTTGACGAGCTACCATTTGGATCTAATATTGATAGTTGTTTCTAATTGGCTTCAGGCGATCGTGAGAAAAGAAGGACTTACTAGTTACTTAGTTCCTAACGGATTCGACTTTAAGTACTTTTTTCTGAAGAATGATATCGCAACAAGAATAAGTACAAAGATTGTAATGTTATATCATTATGATTATCGTAAGGGATTGTCTTATGGTTTTGCGGCTTTAGATATAGTAAAGGAAAAGTTCCCAAGTTTGCACGTTACTCTATTTGGAACACCTGAAAGACCTTCTGATTTACCAGAGTGGTATGAATACTATCAAAAGCCAGACAAAGAAACTCATAATAGAATTTATAATGAAGCAGCAATCTTTGTAGGTACTAGTCTAAAAGAAGGCTGGGGACTGACTATAGGTGAAGCTATGCAATGCGGTTGTGCAATAGTCTGTACGAATAATGATGGTTATAAAGAAATGGCTATTGATGGAGAAAATGCCCTCTTGTGCGATATTAAAGATGCAAAGGCTTTGGCGAATAATATTATTAAATTGATTACCGATGATGAACTGCGAATAAGATTGGCAAAGAATGGGTATGATCATATTCAGCAGTTCGATATTGAAAAATCGTATAACAAGTTTAAAAAAATAGTCGAGTAGGTAATAAATAACTAATATGAACATAAATGTTTCTATAATTATAGTAAATTATAATACAAAGGATCTTACTCAAGATTGTATTGACAGTATAAGACAGCAAACTTCTGGAGTATCTTATGAAATTGTAGTTGTGGATAATTCTTCTACTGATGGTTCGAAGGAGCATTTCATAAAAGATGATAGCATTACATATATTTATAATGATCAAAACTTAGGCTTTGGAAGAGCAAATAACATAGGCATAAGAGCATCTCATGGAGAATATGTGTTTTTATTGAATTCTGACACAATTATTCTCAATAATGCAATATCTTTGTTTTACGAATATGCTATGTTGCATCCTAATATGGTATTAGGTTGTTATCTACAGGATAAAGATGGGAGATATTCTCCTTCTTTTCATTATTTTCCAGCATTTACAATAACGGAGTTTCTTAGAAGAAAGTTATGTTTAAAAAAATATATTGCTGTTGATTATAAAGAACACGATGTAGAATGTTTATGTGGCGCTGATATGTTTATTCCTCGGTTTGTAATTGATAAGGTAGGTGGCTTTGATGAAAATATATTTTTGTATGGTGAAGAAGGAGAGCTACAATATCGGATGCATAAACAACATATAGTTCGACATATTATCAATACTCCACAGATAATTCATTTAGAGGGAAAAAGTATGGAAGATACGTTGGAAAAACTGAAAATAAAATATGAAAGTCATTTCTATGTATTAAGTAAATATATGGCTAATACTCCTTTAAAACTTGCCAAATTATATTATTACTTTAGGTTTATACTTCGTTATTGGAGAAAACGACAGGATAAAGAGATACAATCGATATTAAGCATTTTTAAGTAAAATGGTAAAGTTATCTTTTTTAATTCCCGTATATAAAGTAGAAAAATACATTGCTAGATGTATAGATTCTATACTGTCTCAGAAGTATGCTAATATAGAGATTCTTTTAGGTATTGATGGTAGCCCTGATAGAAGTGCAGAAGTATGTATTGCCTATGCTCAACAATATGATTTCATATATGTTTTTAATAATAAAAATATGGGGGCTGGAGCAGAGCGTAATTTTTTGTTAGATCGTGCGAAAGGGGATTTTGTTTGGTTCGTAGATGCAGATGATATGTTGCCAGAAGGTGCGGTTGAAAAGGTGATAGAAGTAATAGAGAAAAAACCTTCTTTAGAGATAATAGCTATGGGTTTTAAAAGGTTTGGGGACTTAGATAATTATGGTTCTTTAGAATTTGCTACCCCAAAAGAGAAGATGATCTCTGGGAAAGAATACTTACTAAAGCAACCTTTTTGTGGATATCTATGGAATAAGGTTTTTAATCGTATGTTTCTTTTTGAACATGGGGTGAAAATGAACCCAAATCTTGTGAACCAAGAAGATAATCTTTTTAATTTATATGCTATTTTGCCTTGTGAAAAGATGTTATTAACATCTATATATGGTTATGATTACTTTCAGGGGAACACACTCTCTACACTGCATAATAGGAGTATTGAAAGTGTTGAACGAAATGTTAATGATACTCTTTTAGCACAAAAAGAAATACAAGAGATTATTAGAAGTATTTCTGATGTAGAATTAAAAAAGCGAATCATAGAACTTTTAAATCTTAATGTAGCAGGTTTTCTCTTTTCTATGTTTCAGACAAGGTATCCTATAGAAAAGATTAAAATAGCGTTAGAGCAGCTTAAAAGGATGCAGTTATACCCAACACGGTTTAGTTTTAACAGAAAATCAAATATCTTCCTCTGTGGAGCAAACATAGAATGGATTTATCTATGTTTGTGTCGATTACATGGAGCAAAACGTTTGTAATATACAGAAAATAGACACGTAGACTAGAAGAATAATATTCTTTTCTACTATAGAAAAAGTTTGATTTTGATAAAATATTTTTATGTTGATATATATATTAGTTTTTATAGTAGCCTTTATTTATTACATACTATCAAGAAAGAATTCTTTTCTTAGAAAATCTTCAGTAGTTCTTAGCTTTTTCTTCTTGTATGTAGCTTTATTTGTGGGACTTGGAGATATGATAGGCGGATACGATAGATATATATATGGAGAGGTGTTTGATACAATTGCTGATGAATTTCAACATACGAGTTCTCCTAATATTAATAAGATTATATACCTTGTGGGAGGTAAAGAATATGGTTATTTTTTTTGGCAGATATTGCTCTCATATATAACTCAAAATCGGTATATTTTTATTCTTATAACAACAATTGCCATTTATGTACTTTTCTTTCTAGCATTTAAGGAATACCTAGATGACTACCCGTTAGCGTGTATAGTATTCTTAGGGTTACTTTATTACTTTTCTATGACTTATCTGAGGCAGGTTATCGGAGTCGGTTTTACATTTTTATCGGTAAAGTATATCGTTAAAAGAAAATTCTTACCTTTCTTTTGCTTTTGGTTGTTAGCTTATAGCTTTCATGGGTCAGCTCTTATTTTCTTTCCGATGTATTTTATACCTCAAAAAAAATATAGTAAAAATTTTGTAATAACAGTCTTGTTACTTTGCTTGATAGTAGGTTTGACCCCTCTTCCTAATGCTTTACTATCTAGTGGTGTTACAGCATCAGGGAAAGCGCAAAATTATATGGATCAAGATCAAGGGTTTAGAATAGAATATGTTATAGAAGTTGTTGCTTTTATTTCAATTTTCTTTATGAATTATGGAAAGATAAACAAAGAGAAACAAACGCTTGTGTTTTTGAATATGTCTTATGTATTCTGTGCTCTTCTCTTACTATTTATGAGATTTGGGCAAGGAGGACGCTTGGGGTGGTATTTTATGCCAGGAATTATCTATATGACAACCTATTTGTGTAATAGAAAAGATGTTGCTAAGTGGTTAAAGCCTGCGATGATATTACTATTTTTTGGACTCTTTTTTCGTATTACCTTAGCTTGGCGCGCCTTCAACGTACCCTATAAAACCTTTCTTACGAATGGTCAGCCAGCAGGAGATGGCAGTACTTATGAGAAGTACGAATATGATGAAAGGTACACTATTGATAAATTCTTCAGATGATGATAACGGTTTTTACACCTACTTATAATCGTGGAAATCTTCTTAAACGATTGTATGATAGTTTATGTAATCAAAGTTTTAAAGATTTTGAGTGGTTAGTTGTTGATGATGGCAGTACCGATAATACGGGAGAACTTATGAAGCAAATAATGACAGACGGTAGTAATAAGTTTGTCATTAGGTATTTTAAAAAAGCGAATGGGGGTAAACATTCTGCTATTAATTTTGGAGTGAAAGAGGCTAAAGGAGAATTATTTTTTATAGTAGACTCTGATGATATTCTTCCTCCTTTTGCCTTGCAAGATGTTATTGATGTTTGGCACAATATATATAATAAGGAGCAGTATGCAGGTGTTTGTGGTTTAGATGGATATTTGGAGAGTGAGGTAGTCATAGGGTCAGGCTTCCCTAGAAAATTGATTAAGGAAAAAATTAAATTGTCTAGCGGTGAAATAGTTAAGTATATTGATGGAACGAATATGGGTATTCGTTTTGGTATTGGTATTCAAGGTGATATGAAGGAAATATTTAAGACGGATGTTCTACGCGAATTTCCTTTTCCTGAAATACGAGGCGAGAAGTTTTGTCCAGAAGTGCTTATATGGAATAGAATTGGTGCAAAATATAAGATGCGTTATTTTGACAAAGTTATTTATTTAGCAGAATATCAAGAGGGGGGGATAACTGCTGGAATAACAAAGGCAAGAATGAATAGCCCTATAGCTTCTATGATGACTTATCAAGAGATGACAACGTATGATATTCCGCTAAAGTGGAAAATTCGTTCTGCAATTAATTATTGGCGATTTCGGCAATGCTTGAAAAAAAAAGATGCGGAAATTCCTAAACTGTCTATACTTTGGAATATATTTATGCCTATAGGGTGGTTAATGCATAACCGTGATCTTAAAAATGTAAGGAGATAATTATGCACATTACAGTAGATCCGCGATTAAAATACAATTATGCTTCTTGGTATTTGCTAGGCTTGCAACAAATTGGCGGTAGTATAGAATATAATGTTATGCCTTTTGTGGGCTTATCCTATAAGGATACCCCTGACTATAATAGTGGTTTTGGCTTTATTATAAAGGAAGGCAATGTTACAAAGAAAGTTTTTGTAGATACGGAAGACGTAGCGAAGGTTTTCAAAGACCGTTATGAATGGTGCGATGTATATGGAATGGTAAATCCGACAGAGGAACAAGTTAGGCAGTATGATAAATTGATACCTATTGGTCCAGAGTGTGGAATTACATTAGGTTCTCAATTAGCTACTGTACTAAAGTGTGTTAGACTTTATTTGAAAGGAGCAAAATATACAAATATTCCTTTTAAAACTTGTCTAAAGGATTATTTATATACAAATATTCGTCGTCGTCCGATTAGTGATTACGAGAACTCTATCATTGTGCGTAAAAATTATATCTTCCATGCTTCCACACTTTGGTATAATGAGTTTGCTGCAACAGACACGAATAAATATCGTGGCGAATTTCTGAAAGCTTGTCAGCGAGCAGGACTTGAGATAGAAGGTGGACTTTTTTATGTCGGAGGTGAAGCAGTATTGAAAGAAATGCCTGATTATCCTAAGTATAAAGAGGAATATAAGGATTTTATCTATGATAAGCGTCTTTCGATGGATGATTACATAACGAAGACAAAAGAAAGCGTAGTGGTGTTTAATACACCTAGTGTCTGCGGCTGTCATGGATGGAAACTGGCTGAATATCTATGTATGGGTAAGGCTATTATCTCTACTCCGTTGTTAAGGGAAATGCCAGCACCAATGGAGCATGGTAAGCATATTCATTTTGTTCATTCTGTTGATGAAATTTATGATGCAGTGGTGAAGATAAACACTGATGAGACTTATCGTAAGCAACTAGAAGAGGGAGCTAGGGCATATTATGAACAATGGTTAGCACCAGAAGTTGTGGTGAAACGGTTGATAGATAAAGCAAAAAGATAAGATGAAGATCTTACAGGTTATCACCTCTATGCACATTGGTGGTGCGGAAAAGGTGGTTATGGAATTAATTCTTGGGCTACGTACACTCGGTTATGATGTGGATGTGGCACTCTTTAGTGGAGAGGATACGGATTTTAAGCGGCAATTAGATAGGTCTGGTTGTAGAGTGTTTTCTTTCTCTATTGGTGGTAAGACATATAACCCTATTTATATATTGAAGTTGTGGAGGATTATGCACCGTTATGATATCGTTCATACACATAATACAGCCCCACAATTTTTTGCAGCGATAGCAGGTTTAGGCAGTAAGGCTAAGTTGATAACTACAGAACATAGTTCGTCAAATCGTAGACGTGAAAAAGGACATCTTAAATGGTTTGATAATTGGTTGTATGGACGCTATGACACGATAGTATGTATTGCTGATCAGGCTAAGCAGGCAATGGAGACCTATCTTGGGAGGAGAATGGATGATGTCGCAGTGATAAACAATGGTGTTAACGTGGAGGATTTTCATAGTGCTGAACCTGCATCGGAACTATATCCTCATTGTGGTAAGTTTGTTATAGCAATGGTGGCAGGGTTTAGATATGAAAAGGATCAAGACACGGTGATAAAAGCTATGACTAACCTGACAGATGGATATGAACTATGGTTGGTAGGCGATGGTGTTCGGCGAAAGGAGTTGGAGACGTTGATAGAGACAGAAGGTGTCAAAGACCGTGTAAAACTACTTGGTATTCGTAAAGATGTCTCTAATATTTTGCATGCAGCTGATGTGGTGATTATGTCTTCCCACAGAGAGGGTTTATCGTTATCCAATATTGAAGGAATGAGTGTTGGCAAACCATTTATCGCTTCAGATGTGGATGGACTGCGTGAAGTGACACAGAATTACGGAATACTTTTCCCTCATAAAGATGCTATAGCCCTGGCTAAGATCATAGATAGATTGCATACTGATAAAGACTATTATCATACAGTGGCTGATAGATGTTATAAACGTGCGCTAGAGTTTGATGTGAATAAGATGGTAGAAGGGTACATCGACATTTATCGTTCGTTAATATAAACATCTACTTTCCACGACAATTGCTTTTAAGTCGTGTTCTGTTGTGTATGTCGTTGCTATTATTTCAGCATCGACTTTCCACGACTTTTCACGACAATTGCTTTTAAGTCGTGTTCAGTCGTGTATGTCGTTGCAATTATTCAGCATCTACTTTCCACGACTTTTCATGACAGTTTCTTTTAGGTTGTGTTCAGTCGTGTATGTCGTTGCAATTATTCAGCATCTACTTTCCACGACTTTCCACGACAATTGCTTTTAAGTCGTGTTCAGTTGTGTATGTCGTTGCAATCATTCAGCATCGGCTTTTCACGACTTTCCACGACAATTGCTTTTAAGTCGTGTTCAGTTGTGTATGTCGTTGCAATTATTCAGCATCTACTTTTCACGACTTTTCACGACAATTGCTTTTAAGTCGTGTTCAGTTGTGTATGTTGTTGCAATCATTCTGCATCGGTTTTCCACGATTTTCCACGACAGTTTCTTTTGAGTCGTGCCTTGTCGTGTATGTCGTTGCTATTATTTTTGCATCGACTTTCCACGACTTCCCACGACAATTGCTTTTAAGTCGTGTTCATTTGTGTATGTCGTTGCTATTATTTTTGCATCGACTTTCCACGACTTCCCACGACAATTGCTTTAGGTTGTGTTCAGTTGTGTATGTTGTTGCCGAAGTATAGTATTAGCATTTAATATTTGTGCATTATGAGCATGCTTTATCCTGAAATATCTAAGTTAATTGTAGATGCTTTCTATGAGGTCTGCCGAAATCTATCAGTGGGTTATGCAGAGAAAGTTTACGAGAAAGCACTTGTGTATGAGTTACAGACTCTTGGATTACAAGTGGAAGAGCAGAAACCTATTACTGTTATGTATAAAGGACAACTGAATGTAGGCTCTTTTATCGCTGACATCGTTGTTGAAGATTGCATCATATTAGAGCTTAAAGCGACATCAATGATTAATAAAGAACATACAGCACAACTTATCAACTACCTTATATGTACAGGGAAGGATGTTGGTTATATCCTAAACTTTGGTGGAGATAGAAGGTTCGAGCGTCGGTTAGGACCATCGGCATTGCACAGTAATGCCAAGTAAGGTCGTGCCTTGTCGTGTATGTCGTTGCTATTATTTCTGCATCGACTTTCCACGACTTTCCACGACAGTTGCTTTTTGGTTGTGTTCAGTTGTGTATGTCGTTGCTATTATTTTTGCATCGACTTTCCACGACTTTCCACGATAGTTTCTTTTAGGTTGTGTTTAGTTGTGTATGTCGTTGCAATTATTCAGCATCGACTTTTCACGACTTTCCACGAAAGTTTCTTTTAGGTTGTGTTTAGTTGTGTATGTCGTTGCAATTATTCAGCATCGACTTTTCACGAAAGTTTCTTTTGAGTCGTGCCTTGTCGTGTATGTCGTTGCAATCATTCAGTATCGGCTTTTCACGACATATTTGCTGATAAATAGAATTGTGTTTGTCATTGTCGAAAAAATAAAATAGATGAATAGAAAACCCAAGTTGCTCCGTGTGACGACATCAGACGTTAGTCTGGATACGCTAATCAAAGGACAAATGAAGTTTTTGAGCAGTGAGTTTGAAGTTGTGGGAGTATCGAATAATACAGGATTGCTGCAGAAAGTGGCTGAACGAGAAGGGATTCGAGTTGTGGAAATACCGATGCATAGGGAGATTTCTCTTGTGGCGGATGTTAAGTGCTTGTGGATGCTTTATAGGTTGTTCAGGAAAGAAAAACCAGAGATCGTGCATGCCAATACACCTAAGGGGAGTTTACTCTCGATGGTAGCTAGTTGGGCTGCTCGTATACCAAACAGAGTTTATACGGTTACAGGCTTACGCTATCAAGGCGCATCTGGAATGTTTAAAGCGTTGCTAATGGGTATGGAAAAACTTACTTGTAGGTTTGCTACAAAGGTAATCCCTGAAGGACAGGGAGTGCTGAAGGCTTTACAAGAAGATCATATTACGAATAAGCCGCTGAAAGTAATACTAAATGGAAATATCAATGGTATTGACACTACTTATTTTTCGAAAGAAGCTGTAGGAACTAGTCGGGAAGATATAAGAAAAGCTTTAAAACTTTTGCCAGAGGATTTTACCTTTATATTTGTAGGACGTATAGTAAAAGACAAAGGTATGAACGAATTGGCTGAATGTATGAAGCTGTTAGCAGGAAAATGTAAACTAATTCTTGTTGGTTCGTTCGAGTCGGAGGTTGATTCGCTTACGGAGGGTAAAGAAGCTTTCTTACGAACATCTGAAGATGTAAAGTTTGTAGGTTGGCAGAAAGATGTTCGTCCCTATCTTGCTGCCTCCGATGCTCTCGTCTTTCCAAGTTATAGAGAAGGTTTCCCTAATGTGGTGATGCAGGCAGGGGCGATGGGGTTGCCATCAATAGTTACTGACATCAATGGGTGTAATGAAATTATAGAAGATCGTACGAACGGAATTATTATACCTTCGAGAAATCAGGAAGCCTTATTGAACGCAATGCAATATTTCCTTACAGATAAAGTTGCTATTCAGCAAATGGCTAGTTGTGCTAGAAAGATGATACAAGATAGATATGAACAACAACAAGTGTGGGAGGCTCTATTAGCGGAATACAAAAATTTGTTGCATAAAAAATAAGATGTATAAGCATTTCTTTAAACGACTAATAGATTTTTGTATAGCATTGTTTGCGCTTGTTTGTATTAGTCCGATATTACTAGTAGTAACTATTTGGTTACACTTTGCCAATAAGGGAGCTGGTGCCTTTTTCTTTCAAGAGCGCCCAGGAAAAGGAGGAAAGATATTTAAGGTGATAAAGTATAAAACAATGACCGACGAGCGCGATGCGGTGGGAAATCTATTGCCCGATGAGGATAGGCTGACTAGGGTAGGAAAGTTTGTTCGCTCAACATCGATAGACGAGTTGCCACAGTTTTTTAACGTGTTGAAAGGCGATATGTCATTGATAGGACCACGTCCGCTTTTGGTGCAATATCTTTCTTTGTATTCCTCAGAACAAGCACGTAGACATGAGGTGCGCCCAGGAATATCTGGTTGGGCACAGTGTCATGGCAGGAATGCTATCAGTTGGAAGCAAAAATTTGAATATGATGTGTGGTATGTTGATCATGTGTCTCTGTTTACAGATATTAAAGTTATATGGTTAACACTAAAGTCGGTTTTCTTCAGAGAAGGTATTTCGCATGAGGGGAGTGTAACGATGGAGCCGTTCAACGGAAATAATTAATGAGGAAGATTGCTATTTTTGGTGCTGGAGGAATGGGACGTGAAGTAGCTTGTATTATTCGAAGAATAAACGAGGTGCGAAATGTTCCACAATGGGATTTCATAGGCTTCTATGACGATGGGATACCCGCAGGAACTCAAACTGATGAGGGCGTTGTCTTAGGCGGTATAAAGGAACTGAATGAATATAATTCTCCATTGAATGTTGTCATTGCTATTGGGAACCCCAAAGTGTATAAAAAGATAAGAGATAATCTTGTTAATCCTAAAATATCATATCCGAATATCATTGACCCTACGGTAGAGTTTTGGGATATAAATAACTATGTTATAGGAGAAGGTAACATTATTTGCCCTCATTGTACTATCTCGTGTAATGTAACGATAGGTAATTACAATATTTTGAATGGTGATATATCGTTAAGACATGATGTTCGGATAGGTAGTTACAATGCTATTATGCCTGGCGTAAGAATTTCAGGTGGAGTGGTTATGGGCAATGGTGTTTTTATAGGACTAAATGCTGCTGTGGCGCAATATTTGAAAGTAGCTGATAATGTGAGAATAGGTGCAGGAAGTATTCTCTTGAGTGATACAGAAGCAGATGCTTTTTATACGGGAGTTCCTGCAAAGAAACATACAAAGGAGGTAGAGACAAGTGGAAGTTACTAAACAAACTTTATTCTATTTTGAATTTATAAAATATTGTCTCAAAGATGAGCAAGATATTCCTTCTTTTATTAAAGAAATGGATTGGGAAGGTTTATATCAGTTTGGTAAGGAGCAAGCAATATTAGGTATTCTTTTCAAAGGTATAGAGCGATTGAAGGATAGTGCCTATAAGCCTAGTGTGGCAGTTATTATGAAATTTTATGCTTATTATAATGAGATCGTAAAACTAAATAGGCAAGTATATCAGGATGCTAATAAATTGTCGCTCGACTTTAAAGAAAAATATGGTATCAATACCTGCATTATGAAGGGGCAGGCTAACGCTCTGATGTATCCTGACCCATGGGTGCGACAGCCAGGAGATATAGATGTTTGGACAGATGCAGATACCGTAGATGTCATTAAATTAGCACGACAACTTAACCCCAAAGCAGAGTTGGGCTATCATCATATAGAAATAGAATTTCTTAGAACTCCTGTAGAGCTTCACTTCTTTCCCTCCTTTATGGGAAACTTATTTTATGAATGGAGATTAAGGACTTTTTTTGACTCAAAGAAAAGTCTACAATTTCAGAATAAAAAAGCACTCCCTGATAATTTGGGAAGCATCAATTGTTTTACAAAAGACTTTGACAGTGTTTTTCAATTGTCTCATTTAATGCATCATTTTTTCTTTGAAGGTATAGGGCTTAGGCAAATGGTAGATTATTTCTATCTACTGAAACAAGGCTTTACCGAGGAAGAGAAGAGACAGATCGTTGAGGTGATAAAGCGGGTAAATATGTTTAAATTTGCCACAGGAGTGATGTATATCATGAAGGAGAGCTTAGGGTTGGAGGATAAATATTTATTGATGCAGCCTAATGCGCGTATAGGTAAAATGCTAGAAAAAGAAATAGTATTAGCAGGAAACTTTGGATTTTATGATACGCGCTTTAAATTCAGAGGAAAATCAGTCTATGCTCAATATCTTTTAGAGTTATATCGCAATTTACATTTTGCGATTGATTTTCCTTCAGAAACAGTATGGGGAAGACCCATCTCAAGGTGGTGGCATATGGTTTATAAGGCGTGGCTTCGGTATCGTGCAAGATCTTAGGCAAGTCTTACCAAACTTTTAGACACAGTAACAACGCATTATAAGGCTAACGCTGTGAAGGATAGAAGAAAGTCATGTTTCCATGCAACGAAGTTTTGCTTCTGAGCATGGAAACATGACTTTTTTTATTTGTTAAAGTTGGATTTTATTAGTAACTTTGTATATCTGTTATGATTAATTTCTAGCTGATGGAGTTTATGAAATTAGGCATAATATTTCAATTTTTATAGAAAAAACTATGGATATTTCAAATTTCTGGAATAATATGAGGGGTGATGATGGACTGACACGTTCGCTTGGAATGGAGTTTATCTGCACCCCTGAGCCTGATACGTTGCAAGCAAAGATGCTTGTATGTGAGAAGAATAAACAACCCTTTGGAGTATTAGCGGGTGGAGCTTCATTATCATTGGCTGAAAATTTGGCTGGTGTAGGTTCTATGGCGGCATGTCCAGGCTATATTGCTATGGGTATCAATGTGAATGGTAGCCATGTAAAGGCTGCTTTTGTGGGTGATGTGGTTACGGCATACGGTAAACTTCTTCATAAGGGTAGTACTTTGCATGTTTGGCATGTGGATGTGAAAAATCAGAATGACGAGCTGATTTCTACTATTCAGGTAACCAATTATCTTGTTCCTAATAATAAGGAATAAGGATTATTTTGATGCTTAAATGTAAACGATAATGCCTTCATTTCACGAATTATTTTTAACCCATTGCGCATCGAAGGGAATGTTTGCCGTTAGCCGATTGCCCCTTGCCGATCATTGTACGTTTTATTATCAGGAAAGCAATCCCACAGAAATATATGATCTCAAAGCTTTGAACGGTAAGCAAGGGTTTCTCTTTGCCCCCTTTATAGCGAGTAAAGAACATCCTATCTTGTTAATGGAAAAGGCAGAAGTAACTAGATGTGGGCTAGAACTTTCTGCTTCTTTGAATGATTTGAAACTATCGGAAGTTTCAAACATAGCCGATCATTATCTTTATACTTTTAATACCTTTCACACAGCCTTAAAGGAGAAACTTTTTCAGAAGCTTGTTTTAGCACGCTTCGTTAAAGTGGAAGTATGCGAGTTTGACCTTGAACAGTTGTTTCTTACGGCATGCCAATTGTATCCTTGTCAACACATCGCTCTTGTGAGTTCACCACAGAGTGGTACTTGGTTGATGGCTACGCCTGAAATATTATTAGAAAAACAACAAGGCGAACTTTGGCAAACGATGGCTTTGGCTGGTACGATGCATAAGACAGAGGCAGAGCAGGAGTGGTCGGAAAAGAATAAACAAGAGCATGAGTATGTGTCTACATATATCTTGAATTGTTTGGCGAAATATGCCGATACGATAAATGTGAGCGATCCCTATACTGCTGTTGCTGCTAATCTCGCTCATTTGCGTACGGATATTTCTTTTATTCCTCGCAATGAGCAGCGCATTGGCGACTTGTTAGCCGATCTTCATCCTACGCCAGCAGTATGTGGTATTCCGAAAGAAAAGGCAAAGGAGTTTATCATCGCAAACGAAGGTATGGATAGAAGTTATTACAGTGGTTTTGTGGGATCGCTCAATATGGGAGGAGAAACGCATCTTTATGTCTCGCTTCGTTGTATGCAGATTATGAAAGATAGCTGTAGACTATATGCTGGAGGAGGGCTGCTAGCAGAAAGCTGTGTGGAAAGTGAATGGAAGGAGACAGAAGCAAAATTGCAAACGATGCGTAAGCTTTTGCTGTAGAAAGGAAGAAATAAACGATGTATAGTAATAAGGAAAATGTAAATATCCTCACCTCATTGCTGATAGCCCACGACGTGCAGTGTGCTGTACTTTGTCCTGGTTCGCGTAACTCGCCCATGGTGCATAATCTTGTGGAGTGTAACGAAATGAAGTGTTATTCCGTTACCGATGAGCGATCGGCTGGATTTGTGGCGATTGGTATAGCTGAGGCTACCGATGCTCCCGTAGTGTTATGCGTAACATCAGGATCGGCATTGCTCAATGCGGCTCCTGCCGTAGCTGAGGCTTATTATCGCAATATTCCGTTGATAGTAGTGTCGGCCGACCGTCCGCAACAATGGATAGGGCAGAGCGATGGGCAAACGCTGCAACAGGTAAATGCGCTGGAACCACACGTGAGAAAAAGTGTGAATATTATCGAGCCGCATACGGAAGAAGAACGATGGTATTGCAATCGTGTGATCAATGAGGCTTTGAATAAGGTAAAGGCATACGGTGGCGGTCCTGTTCATATCAATATTCCGCTTACAGAACCGCTTTATGAATATACTGTAGCACAACTTCCTGATGAGCGTTATATCTCCTTTGGCTCGGCAATGAGTAATGAAAGTGAGTTAAAAGATTTGATTACAAAACTTGATAAAGCCACTAAACCCGTAATTGTTATTGGACAGTTGGATGCTGGCGTTGCTCAAACTTTATCTAAAGATATAGCGAAGATAGAGCAAAATTATGTGGTATTGCAAGAAAAACTTTCAACAGCATACGGTTCAACAGCTCTACAACTCGATGAAATGCTGGCGATGATAGCTGGCGATGAGGATTATCTGCCCGACTTTATTCTTTATTTTGGTGGTACAATTGTTAGCAAGCGTCTAAAGCAATACTTACGTAAGGCAAAGACTGCTAACTCCGTACTCATAGACGAGCATGGCGAGGTGCGAGATGTGTTTATGAACCTTTCTTGGGTTATTCAGGCTTACCCTGCTATGTTTGTTCAGCTACTTGCGGCTCATTGCAAACAGCGTACGACAAACGATTATTACCAAAAGTGGGCAGAACTTAGGAAGAAAGCATCTCAACATGCAGAAAACTTCTGTCCTGATTATTCCCAAATGCTTGCAGCTAAGACCTTTCATACCTATTTAAGCAGACAGAGGGGCAAGCGTGCGTTGTTTTATGCCAATAGCTCATCTGTGCGCTTAGGTAATATCTACTCTAAGGAATATATCCATGTAAATCGTGGTGTGAATGGTATTGAGGGAAGTTTATCGGTGGCAGTGGGTTATTCGCTTGAAGCTTCTGACAATGAACAAGTGTATTGTGTGGTAGGCGACCTTAGTTTCTTCTATGACAACAATGCGCTTTGGAACACTTATCCTAAGAAAAATTTAAAGGTGTTGTTGCTAAACAATGGTAGTGGTGGTATCTTCCATCAGATGCTAGGCCCTAGCAGTTCGCCTTATTGTAATCAGTATATCGCTGCAGGTCATCAAACATCGGCAGAAGGAATCTGTCAATCATACGGATTGAAATACCAAAGTGCGCATAGTAGGGAAGATTTATCCCAGCAAATGGAACTGTTTGTGAAAGCGCATGAAGGTCCGTTACTATTAGAAGTATTCACCAATGCCGACGAAGATGCTCGTGTAATGAATGAATATTACCGACAGTTGAAAGAAGAAAAATAAATAAAATAATAATTTGAGTTATAGAGATGGAACATTTGACACTATCTCCTATAGCTCCTTTAACTCCAAAAAAAAACATGGTACAAAGAAATTGGAAATCCATTGCAGGGTTCAACTTTGAGGATATTCTCTTCGAGGAATTTAATCATATAGCGAAGATAACGATTAATCGTCCTCGCTATCGTAATGCGTTTACTCCACGCACAGTGTGGGAAATGTCGCAAGCTTTTAATTATTGTCGTGAAGCATTGGATATCCGTGTGGTTATTCTGACAGGTGCTGGCTATAAGGCTTTCTGCTCGGGGGGTGATATGCACGTAAAGGGACAAGGTGGCTATGTTGGCAATGATGGTGTGCCTCGCTTGAATGTCCTTGATGTGCAAATGCAGATACGCCGCTTGACAAAGCCTGTCATTGCTATGGTGAATGGTTATGCTATAGGTGGGGGGCATGTGCTGCATGTAATGTGCGACTTGTCTATAGCTTCCGATAATGCTATTTTCGGACAGACGGGGCCACGTGTAGGTTCGTTTGATGCAGGTTTTGGAGCTTCCTATTTGGCGCGTATCGTAGGACAGAAGAAAGCACGCGAGATATGGTTTATGTGTCGACAATACAATGCTGTTGAGGCAGAACGGATGGGATTGGTGAATAAAGTAGTGGCTTTCGATCAGCTAGAAGATGAGTGTGTGGCATGGGCAGAGCGTATGATGGAACATTCTCCATTGGCTCTTCGTATGATAAAGGCTGGCTTGAATGCCGAACTAGACGGTCAGGCTGGTATCCAAGAACTTGCTGGCGATGCTACAATGCTTTATTATACTATGGAAGAAGCTCACGAAGGGGGACAAGCCTTCCTTGAAAAGCGTAAGCCCGACTTTGATAAATATCCACAGTTCCCATAAGAGACAGTGTGGCTGTCGTTTCTTTTATGTTACTCTGTTACTTTGTCTTATAAATTGTCTTTAATAGGAAAGTTATGTGTAAAATTAATATTACATCAAAGCTTTTACACTTTAAGCAGCCTGCTGGAACTTCGAGAGGTGTGTATAGAACGAGGAAGAGTTACTATGTTACGGTGTTTGATACGGCTGCTCCTAGTGTGAAAGGTGTTGGCGAATGTGCTACATTGCCTGATCTGTCGTGTGATGCTATGCCAGATGCAGATTATGAACGATTATTACGTCAGTTCTGTAATGAAGTAGAACGGACAGGAAAGATAGATTATGAGGCTATGCGACCTTATCCTTCCATGCTTTTCGGACTAGAAACAGCACTGAAGCAATATGAAAGAGGAGGTAGTTTGGATTTCTTTGATACTCCTTTTGGGAAAGGGAAAGAAGGTATTCCCATTAACGGTCTTGTATGGATGGGTACTTTTGATGAGATGTTCGAGCGGCTTGAGGAGAAGCTCAAGGCTGGATTTCATTGTGTAAAACTAAAGATTGGTGCTATTGATTTTGCCAAAGAGTTGGAGCTTATCAAGCATATCCGTGAAGCATTTACCAAAGATCAGATAGAACTCCGTGTAGATGCTAATGGTGGTTTTACATCAGCAGAGGCAATGGAAAGATTAGAGGCTTTGGCTAAATATGATATTCATTCGATAGAGCAGCCTATCAGGCAACATCAATGGCGGCAGATGGCTACACTTTGCCAAAACACACCATTGCCCATTGCGCTAGATGAAGAACTCATAGGGGTAAATAATCTCAATGAGAAACAACATTTATTAGATATCATTAAGCCACAATATATCATTCTTAAACCTAGCTTACATGGAGGAATGATGGGTACACGTGAATGGATTAAGCTAGCCAATGAGCGCAACATTGGCTCATGGATTACTTCTGCCCTAGAGAGCAATGTAGGCTTAAATGCTATTGCACAGTTGGCTGCGGATATTTATGGATCTAACATTATCCTACCACAAGGTCTAGGCACAGGGCAATTATTTACGGATAATATCCCAATGCCATTGGAGATAAGAGGGGAAAAACTTTATCTAATTGAGAATTGAGAGTTGAGAATTGAGAATTGAGAGTTGCCCGCCTAATGTGTTATCTAATTGATAATTGCTTATCAATGTCTAAAAAAATAAAACCAATGACTTTAGAAGAATTTCTTGCCGAATGGAATAATAGCAAACCTACGGTTCTTGTTCATACTAGTGGATCAACAGGAAAGCCTAAACCACTGCTTATAGAGAAGCAACGTATGCTCAACTCTGCAAAGATAACTTGCGATTTTTTGGGTTTAAAGCAAGGAGATAAGGCTCTTCTGTGTATGCCACTCGACTTTATTGCTGGTAAGATGATGGTGGTGCGAGGTATAGAACGTGGTATGAAAATTATCAATGTGAAGCCTTCTGGGCATCCACTATCCGACGAAGCGTTGAGAAGTGCAAACGATGACGATGAGATAACTTTTGCAGCAATGGTTCCTTTGCAAGTTGCAAATTCGTTGGAAGTTCCCAAAGAGCGTGAACGTTTGCTTGCTATTAAACATTTAATTATTGGTGGGGGAGCGGTAGATGATGAAATGGCAGATACTTTAAAAGCTTTTCCAAATGCTGTGTGGAGTACATACGGTATGACAGAAACGTTATCGCATGTGGCGTTACGTCGCCTTAGTGGAAAGGATGCTAGCAGTTGGTATGAACCTTTCGAAAGTGTCGAAATAGCTACAACAGATGATGGATGTCTTGTGATCAATGCTCCTTTAGTATGTCAGGCGATGCTAACAACGAACGATAGAGTGGAAATTAGTAAGAATGTAGCAGGAAAAACTATTTTCCGTGTGCTTGGGCGCAAAGATAATGTGATTAACTCGGGAGGAGTAAAAATACAAATAGAAGAGGTGGAGGCACTTCTCAAACCAATGCTTACAAAGCCTTATATTATCACTAAGCGCAATGATACGAAGTTTGGAGAGGTGGTTGTACTGCTAACAGAGAATGAAAATATAACAGAAGTAGAAACTATATGTAAACAAATATTACCAAAATATTGGCAACCCAAACTCATTAAGCAAGTGGCTTCTATACCTATGACAGCTACGGGGAAACCTGCTCGTGCTCAGGCTTTTACGATTGCTTCAAATATAGAAAAATAAAAGGTAAGCTTTTGCTCTCTAAAAGCTTACCTTTTACGTGGTAAAAGATGACCTATTACAGAGCAAAAGGTCATCTTTTTAAACGGACAAGATCATCTATCGGTTTTACATAGATCATCTTGTCCGTTTTTTTTGTTTTACTTCTTAATCAACCTAAGTGCTTCACCAAACCATAAAACGAAGGAGGTACTAAGAATGATGAGTACCCAATCGATAAAGCTGAGCGGAGTAACATTGAACATTTCACCGCCAAGTTGCACAATGGCTATTTGTCCTATGAGGATAAAGGCTGCTATAAATAGGAAGCCTTTACAATCTTTTAAGTGGAAAGCACTTCGCCCTGTATGGAAAGCACGTGCATTAAACATATTCCAAAATTGGAGCATAACAAAAACAGTGAAGAAAGCGCTAAGTTCGTAAGCCGTCATTCCCTTATCTGTATGGTCGTTGAAATGGATTAAATCGAGGATATGTGATACAGAATAGTTTTCCAAGATAAACAAGAAAGCGAGTAGGGACACGAAGAAGGTACCTCCCATAAAGAGAATGCTCTGCTTCATAGACTTATCAATGATAAAGGCTGTGCGCTTGCGTGGAGCATCTTTCATTACTTGTTCTGAGGGTGGTAATGAAGCTAGAGCCATAGCAGCAAAGGTATCCATAATGAGGTTTACCCATAGCATTTGTGTTACCGTTAGCGGACTTTGTGTACCCATAAATGCACCTGCCAATACGATAAGACATGCAGCTACGTTCACTGTCATTTGGAATAGGATAAAGCGTTGAATGTTCTGATACAATGAGCGTCCCCACATTACTGCTCGGCCAATTGATTTAAACGAGTTGTCGATAATTGTAATGTCGGATGCTTCTTTTGCCACACTCGTACCGTCGCCCATTGAAAGCCCTACGTGTGCAGCCTTTAATGCTGGTGCATCGTTGGTGCCATCGCCCGTAACGGCTACTACCTGATTGCGTGTTTGAAGGGCTTCTACTAATCTTTTTTTATCCATTGGGCGGGCACGCGCAATGATTTTCAAGTTTTCTACGCATGCTAGTAGCTCTGTGTCAGTGAGCTGTTCAAACTCAGTACCTGTGATAATGTGCTTGTCTGCATTAGCATTATCTGTCCATAATCCCACTTGTCGTCCTATTTCCTTTGCTGTTCCCGGAGTATCTCCTGTAACGATCTTAACATCAATGCCTGCGTTGAGACACTCCTTAATAGCGGCAGGTACCTCATGGCGAACAGGATCGGCAATGGCTACAATGGCAAGAAAGGTGAGCCCATTTTCTTTTCCATCAAAGCTACCTATGAGTTTTTCTATAGGGTGCTTCTCTTGAAGAATAGGGTTGTTATCGTTGATGATATAGTTAGCAAAACCAAGGGTGCGCATAGCTTGGTTTTGCCATGTAAGTAGTTGATCGCGAATAGTATCCCACGACTCGTTGCCCATTACATCTTTGCATTTATTGCGGATAATATCTGTTGCACCTTTCACATAAAGTACATATTTCCCAGACATAAAGCTCGACTTCACGAGTGTAGCCATATATTTGTGTTCGGTAGAGAAAGGTACTTCGTCTATTACTTCAGCATCCTTTCTCAAAGTGCGATAATCCTTATTTTGAGCTTTCAACCACAATAGAAGTGCGCCTTCTGTAGGGTTGCCAAGGGCTTGAGGATGTTGAGCATCTGTAAGATCTAGCTCTGCAGTAGTATTTACAGCAATGCCTTCCATTATGATACCGAGTTTTTCTGCACTATCGCCACATACGTGCATCTGGTGTACTTGCATCTGATTTTGTGTCAGTGTACCTGTCTTATCTGTGCAAATAACAGTAGTAGCCCCCATTGTTTCACATGCGTGCATCTTGCGTACAAGATTATTGGTTTTGAGCATTCGGCGCATAGAGTAAGCCAAACTCAAGGTAACAGCCATTGGCAAGCCTTCAGGTACAGCTACAACAATAAGTGTAACGCAGATCATTATAGTGGCGAGGAAGTATTGAATGAATGATATCCAAGTGAAATCAAAGTTTAGAAAGTACATTGCCATTCGTCCAATAAGGATTAGAGCGGCAATAACATAACTAGCTACGGTTATAAGATGACCTAATCGGTCGAGCTGTTCCGTGAGGGGAGTTTTCACATGGTTATCAATCTGTGCCGCTACGAAAACCTTACCATTTTCGGTAGCATCGCCCACACGTTCCACTTGGAAGATGCCGTGTCCTTCCATTACCTTTGTACCTCTTAGTACATAATTGGTAGGGAAAGTAGCATCTGGATCGAAGTCGTCAGTGTGGATACTCTTATGGCAAATTGGTTCGCCAGTAAGGGTTGATTCGTCCACATTTAGTGCGATAGCCTCAAGGAGCTTGCCATCGGCAGAGATTTCAGCACCTGTATTAAGTATAACAATATCGCCCACCACAATGTCTTTCTTAGGCACTTTGGTGGTATTACCATTACGGATAACCTCTACTGGTTCGTCGTCGTCCACCTTATTTAATATAGAGAAAGCCTTATTTGCTTTCTCCTCAAAGAAGAAAGCCATACCTGTGGCAAGGAGAATAGCCAAGAAAATGCCCACTGGTTCGAAGAAAACACGCATATCTTCGTTTAGTCCGAAGTATTCATAAAAGGAAATACCTATGGATAAAACACCAGCAACGAGAAGAATAATGATGAGCGGGTCTTCAAACTTAGCTATAAATCGTTTCCAAAGCGGATCTTTTGCAGGCGGAGAAAGGAGGTTGGCTCCATGTTTCGCTCGGCTTTGAAGTACTTCTTGATCACTAAGTCCGGCATATCTTTTTTTTGTTTTCATTGATGTTTTTGTATTGCTATTGTTGTATTTTTTATTTTGCTTTCTTCATGCGTAGAGCAAGTTGGAAGAGCGAAGGGATAAAGATGCAGAGCGAGAAAAATAGTCCGCCATACATCAGCCTGTCGCTACCGTGGAAAAAGTCGATGAGTTTGCCATCTGACATTTGTGGCATAAGGTGGAACATCAGATAAGCCACGGTATTGTTAACCCAGTGGAGCGCAATGCCAGGAATAATACTATCCGTGCGATAATACATCCATCCGAGTACTAAACCAAGGAAGAAGGCATGAACCCCTTGCGCAAGGTTCATGTGGATAAGCCCGAAGATGAGGGCAGAAACGAAGATAGCCACCCAGTGTTTATAGGTTCCAAAGCCTTTTAATAATGCACGTAAGATAGCTCCTCGAAAAACTAGTTCTTCTGTGATAGGTGCTAAAATACCAATAACAATATATCCCCATGGCTCTTTCATAATGTTTTGAAACAGCTCTTGATAATGTTCGGGCATCGAAATGTTGATGCGTTCGTAAATGTATTCAAAGGGTAGGATAGAGCCGAGGGCTAGTAATGCTGCCCATATTACTACTCCCCAAGGATGCGTTTTAAGATATGTATTAGATACGTTTGCCCAATCTCTTTTTAGAAAAAGGATAATCGTGGCAATACTGCTAAGAGCAGTTGTTACGCTGAGCAAGATACTATTTTCGCCAGTCTGAAGCGATGCCATGACGGCAGCAAAGTCAATATGTGCGGCAAAGGAATATGCCACCGCACCAAGTGTGGTGAAACCTATTTGCAAAAGCATAAAAAGACCTGCAAAAAGGATAGCGTAAAGGAGGTTGGATACGAGTTGTTTATCTTTCATTTTACGAATTAATAAATCTCTATTTTTTTATGAATGAATTTCAAATTATTTATGAATGAAATTCCGATGGTTTATGAATGATTTTTTGAAGACTCATCTTTTAATATTTCTTCGCACTTCAATTTATCTTCGCCCAATTGTAGGGAAAGTGCTTCTAAGGACTCAAATTTCTTATCGTCTCGTACTCGGTCGATGAGTGCTAGTTTGATATTATGTCCATAAAGCTCCTTGTCAAAGTTGAATATATTAGTTTCGATGCAAAGCGCATTACCGTTATATGTAGGGCGAACACCAATGTAGAGCATACCATCGAGCCACGTTTCTGACAGATCTGTTTTCACTTTCACTGCATAAACACCATCGGCAGGTAGGAGTTGAAGGCATGTCTTAGGATCCATATTTGCTGTGGGGTAACCTAGCTTATGCCCATTTTGGAAACCTGTAACGATCTTTCCCTCTAGCGTATATATATAGCCTAGGTCGTGATTAGCTGCTTTAATTTCACCATTTTTGATATGTTTGCGCACCACTGATGAACTTATATGCTCGTCTGCGGTGTCTAACGCCATGTTTTCTACAACTTCTATGCCAAGCTTTTTCCCATAACGTTGATAATCTTCAAAGCCTTCCGTACGGTTATGTCCAAACTTATTGTCATAGCCTATGACGAGTTTTTGCACATTAAGTTGTTCTTTCAGAATAGTTTGCATAAACTCTTTTGCCGAAAGCTGTGATAAAGCTTTGTCGAAATGAAGTACAATGCAATTGTCTATACCTGTCGCTTCGATGTGTGCGAGCTTTTGATCGAGCGATGAAAGTAGGGACGGCGACTGATCGGGATGCAACACTTGGCGTGGATGCAAATCGAAAGTGATCACAGCCGATTGCATACCTGCTTGTTTTGCAATCCGTTTTACATTCTCAATTAAGAACTGATGACCACGATGCACACCATCGAAGAAACCGATTGTGGCAACCAAAGCGGTAAGGTGCTTTTGTTCTCTTTTATTTAAATATAGCTTATTCACTATGCTTACTGTTTTATATTGATAACGCTTCCACTGTCAACCAATCATCAGGATGTTCATTTTGGTAAGTATGAATGCCGAGTTTGCTTGCCGCTAGGCAATTTTCAACTCTGTCGTCAACAAATAATGTCTCGTTAGCAACAATGTTAGCTTGTAGCAAAACTTCTTTAAAAATATCGGGATTAGGTTTGTAAAGGTGCATCTCATAAGAGAGAAAAATGGCATTGAAATAGTCTTTCACGCCAAATCCTTTATAAGGAAAGAAGTCGTTCGCACATTTTTGCCAGTGCATATAATTAGTGTTGGAAAGAAGGAAGATATTATATTGTTTGCGCAAATCGAGCAACCGCTGTTTCTTTTTGTTGGGTATTCCAGTCAGCAAAGCATTCCAAGCCCCAATAATATCTTTGTCAGAAAGATTCTTTTCGACAAGGAGGCGTACACGATTGCAAAACGTTTGTTGATCGATATTTCCGAGTTCAGTATCTAGTATTAGGTCAGTAAGGTGGTGATTCTTTATCATTGAAGCCACATTCTCTGCTCCAATATGCTCAAAGGCACGGACACAACATTCTATATCGAGATTGACAAGTACTGCACCAAGGTCGAAAATAATATTCTTAATTTGTTTTTGCATTGTTTTTGCCTTATAAAGTATTAGGAATATCCTCGTGCAAAGATACATAAAAGCACCCTAACCTAGGGCTTCTGCACCTCAAATAGTGTTAAAACGTAAAAAAAATAGGCTTTACCTATACGCTATTTCCTTTTTATTTATTATCTTTGCATCCGAATTTCAATGAATTCTCGGACTTGTAGCTCAGTTGGTTAGAGCAACAGACTCATAATCTGGAGGTCCCTGGTTCAAGCCCAGGCTGGTCCACAAAGAGGTTTCAAGAGGATGTCAAACAACACGTCATTTTAGCCTTCAAAACAAGGATAATCGCTGTAAAATCAAGGTTTTACAGCGATTTTTTGTTTTTTATCCATATTCGTTTGACTGCCAAACCATACCTTTTGATAGTCATCATTCGGTCATTTTCTGCTACAGAAACTGCTACACAAAAGCAGGCTCGCAAAAAAATGTAGCAGTGAATGGAAAATGACTACCAAATTGACGGCATACAAATATCTCGTTTTCAACAATTTATGTCGAACTTTGTAGCCAAGAAAGCTACACTAAAAATGATGCGTTATGAAAACGACTTTCAAGGTGTCCTACTACCTACGTTCCAACTACGAGAACAAAGAAGGAAAATCGCCTGTAATGCTCCGAATTTATCTCGGAGGCGAAATGGCTAATCTTGGATCCACTAAAATTTTCGTGGACAAATCTAAATGGAGCAACAAAACCAGCAGAATGATTGGTAGAACGGCAGATGCTCTCTCCGTCAATGCATCAATAGATGCAATGACAACAACTTTGATGCAGATCTATAGGAAATATGAAACCTCTGAAAGCTTGTCCTTAGATCTTATCAGGTCAGTGTTTCTTGGAACAGATAAGGAATTTACAACTTTTCTCCCTATCTTTGATAAATATATTGACGCCATTACGCAACAAGTTGGTAAGACACTGACAAAGGGGACGTTTTATAAGTACAAGGTGGTGAGGCAGAACTTTCAAAGCTTCCTACAAGCAAAGTATCATCGTAAGGATATTGGACTGACAGAACTGACAAGTGCCGTTGTTCAGGACTTCGAATTATACCTTACATCCGTTGTAGGTGGTGTACATAACACAACCACCAAGAAATTGAGAAACCTGAAAACGGTCGTGAACTATGCGAGGAACAGAGGACTTATCATGCATGATCCATTTGCGAATCACAAGCTGCGCTATGAATTGGTAGATCGTGGCTACCTCACAGAAGAAGAGGTACTCCGTATTATGAAGAAGCACTTTGACATAGAACGGCTGGAGTTAGTAAAGAATATTTTTATTTTTTCCTGCTTTACAGGATTAGCCTACATTGACGTATATAATCTTACCTACGATAAGATTGTTACTGTCGAAGACAGACAGTGGCTTATCACCAAGAGGTATAAGACAAGCGTAGATGAAAATGTCATGCTGCTGGATATTCCCCTTGCCATCATAAGAAAGTATTATGACATTAACAGAAAAGGTGGAAAGGTATTTCGTAAGCATCCAATATTAGCCGCCTTTGTGTAGCATTCTTGCTTTACTACCTTTGCCCGAAAAACTTATGTTTGTACTCAACGAAACAAATGTTTTTCGGGTTTGTTGCACTCCTGTGGATATGCGTCAGGGTATTCTTCGCCTGTCCCAATTGGTACGTAGCAATGACTTCAATCCTTCTGATGGTGTTGTCTACGTTTTCTACAATCGATCCCGTAACCGAATCAAATTGCTGCACTGGGAACGCTGTGGTTTTGTCGTCTATCATAAACAGATGGTACAGGGTTGCCTGAGTCCTAAAATCATACGGGCGAGAACTGGATTTTATGAACTTCGCTGGGACGAACTGGTACTCTATATTGAAGGTATAAATCCTAATTGCTACCGAAGAAAAAGATACAACAAATCTTAGTATTTTCTTGCCAGTGTCAGATATTTTTCGCACCTTTACATTGTATAAAGAACTGATAATGTAATGGATATGCCTTATTGCACAATGACATCTGACTACCATTCTCTCACTCGGGAAGCTGTTGTTAAACTTCTTGAGCAAAGGGATGCTGAGCTTAAGGTTAAGGATGCTGAGCTGGAACAAAAGTCCCGTCGTATTCTTGAACTTGAGCGCATGGTATTTGGCAGGCGCAGCGAGAAACGCCTGCCTGAGAGTGCAAGCGACTGGACGGGTACGCTTTTTGACGAGCAGTGGGCCAAAGAGGGTTCTCTGGCTCGGGTAGAAGCCCTTCCCATCATCAAGGAGATAAAACAGCAGTCCGGACAACGCAGGTCATCACGCCGTGTGAGCCGCCCTTCCAGAAAGGGTACGGCCTACGCCTCCTATGTTCCCGAGAACATAGAGCGACAGGTGACGGAGATATACCCAGAGGATTATGATGCTGAGCGCATGGCTATCATCGGACATGACAGAAGTGAGCATCTGTGTCTGCGTCCCTCATCCTTTTATGTCAGGGTAGAAGATCGTGTCATCTGCCGCCTAAAGGAAGCCCGGCCAACGGATGCGAAGGTCGACATCCTGAACGCCCCCTTGAAAAAGCAAGCAGTGGATTGTTTTGCCGACGCTTCCCTGCTCGCCGAAATCATCACCGCCAAGTTCGCCTATCACCAGCCCGAGTATAGGCAATGTGAAAGATGGAAGGAACTGGGCGTGAACATCCCCACCTCAACCGTCAACAGCTGGGTTCACAATGCCGCCGATGCACTTTATCCACTTTACAAACTTCAAGTAAGACAGATCCTGCAAAGTTCTTACCTTCAGGTTGACGAGACCAGCGTGCAGGTTGCCGACCGCAAGGGAAAGACGCGCAAGGGATACCTGTGGGGCGTGCGTGACGCCATGCACTCCCAGGGTGTGTTCTTCCATTGGAAGGACGGGGCGCGGTCGGGCGCTGTGGCAAATGAACTCTTCAAGGGCTACCAGGGTGCCATACAGTCTGATGGGTATGAGGTCTACAGCAGGTTTGAGAACGTTCAGGGCATCGTGCTGTTAGGATGTATGGCACATGTGAGACGTAAGTTCGAACATCTGGCGACTGACGATAAGAACGCCGCCCATATCATCGAAACGATAGCCACGCTTTATGAGTTGGAGGAAAACCTCAAACACAAGAAAGCACCACCCGAGGAAGTGGAGACAGAACGAAAGGCTAAAGCTTACCCCATTCTTAAGTATTTGGAGACCTATATGTTGGATGTACACAAACAGTACACCCCAGGCGAAGCTATGGAGAAGGCGCTGCGTTATGCCTTCGCCGTATGGATACGCATAGGTAGGTATGTGCAGGACGGACGCTTCAACATAGACAACAACCTTATGGAACAGGCCATTAGGCCCATCACGC
Organism: Prevotella bivia DSM 20514; assembly: GCF_000262545.1. Classification (GTDB taxonomy): domain Bacteria; phylum Bacteroidota; class Bacteroidia; order Bacteroidales; family Bacteroidaceae; genus Prevotella; species Prevotella bivia. Next base: position 1,268,489 of record NZ_JH660660.1, read on the forward strand.
TTGGAAGAAAGAACTACCTGTTCTGTGGTAACAATGAGGGAGCGGAGAACAACGCCATCTTCTATACCTTCATGGCATGTTGCAGGGAAGCAGACATAGAGCCATACAAATGGATGAAGGAAATCCTTTCAAAGCCCCTGCCCGATATGACGGAGGAGGAACTCACGAAAATGCTACCTTCAAACTTCAAATAACAAATAACCCTTATATGCTGCCAGACGTATAAGGGTTATTTGTTGGTGTGAAAGTCGGCTAATATTGGATGCTTACGGTATTTCCAATGATGAGCAATCAACGTATCAATTCATATTTGAAAGAAATTGCCGACCTTTGTGGAATCAAGAAGAATCTCACCTTCCACATGGCAAGACATACTTTCGCCACTATGTCTATATCCAAAGGGGTTCCAATGGAGTCTGTGTCTAAGATGCTCGGACATACGAACATCAGAATAACACAGATTTATGCCCGTGCGCCCAGAATGGTCGCTTGATAAATACTTCTTTAGCAGGAAGTTAGGATTGGGTTCAATATAATCCTATCGTCAATCAGCTTATCCGAATGGGAAACCTAACGGGGAGTGTAGCATGCTGATTAAAGCCCTAAGTCTACTAATAGCCGAGTAGCTACTGAAGGGCAAGACGAAACGACATATATGAGGATGAAGCCTTGATTGGTTGAACGATAGTTCGGTGGTACCACATCTTGCAATAGCGGAAGGCTTTTATATACGCTATTTCATAGTACTCTGCCTATTGTGTGCGTTAGTGCAGAGCATTGAGAACCGACTATGACACAGCCGCGATAAGCGGACAAGAACGAAAGTCGCATCCGACAATATGTCACGCTAATAGTTATCAAGTGAAACTAACTGGGGATTGCCTAAGTCAGAACGCCTCAAAGGCTATGAGAGTTGGTCTCTGAATATCTGATATGGCAACGGAGTTCCCGTAGTAGTCTGAGCAAGTTAACGGCTTGTACATGGCGAAGGGGAACAGTCCATAACTTTAGTACAAACAACGGAAAACGTGAGAGACGTATGAGAAATCCCGAGCACGTATTAAACATTTTAGCTGAACACAGCAACGAGTCAAGTTACAAATACGAAAGACTCTATCGTATCCTGTTCAATGAGCAGATGTTCTTAGTAGCATATCAGCGCATCCATGCAAAACCAGGCAATATGACACCTGGTACTGATAGACAAACGGAGGACGGCATGAGCATTGACAAGGTACACGCATTAATAGACAGCCTCAAAAGCGAAGTCTATAGCCCTAAACCAGCAAGGAGGGTTTATATACCGAAGAAGAGCGGAAAGTTACGTCCGCTCGGTATCCCTACGTTTGCAGATAAATTAGTGCAAGAGGTAGTGAGAATGGTACTGGAAGCCATATATGAAGGATATTTTGAATGGACCTCACATGGTTTCAGACCACACAAAAGCTGCCACACGGCACTGAAAAGTCTACAGAATAATTTCAACGGGACAAAGTGGTTCATAGAGGGAGACATAAAAAGTTTCTTTGACAACATCAACCATGACGTGATGATAGAAATTCTAAGAGAACGCATATCTGACGAGCGTTTTCTTCGGTTAATACGTAAATTTCTCAACGCTGGATATTTGGAAGAATGGCATTTCAATAAAACTTATTCGGGCACGCCTCAAGGTGGAATTATCAGCCCAATACTGGCTAATATCTATCTGGACAAGTTCGACAAGTATATGGAGAAGTATGCACAAGATTTCCATAAGGGCAAAGTTAGACATCGCAACAAGGACATTGGCAAACTGAACAACCGTGTTTATTATCTAAAGAAGAGAATCAAGGAAGTGACGGATGTTGATATATTGGAAGCAATGCGAGAGGAACTTCGTAGTAAGCAACAGCAAATACTGACCATGCCGAGCGGTAACGATATGGATGAGAATTTCCGTAGATTGAAATATGTACGCTACGCTGATGATTTCCTTATAGGGGTCATTGGAAATAAAGTAGAGTGCGAGAAAATCAAGGCTGATGTTACACAATTTATGCAAGAGAAGCTAAAGTTGGAGATGTCGCAAGAAAAGACCTTGATAACCAACGCACAAGATTGTGCAAAATTTCTCGGCTATGAAATATCAGTCCGTAAAGATTACACGACGCAGAAAAATGCAAGACGAGAAACTCGTAGACATCGTAATGGTAATGTGATACTACACGTATCACGAGAAGTGATAAAGAAGAAGTTACTGAGTCTTGAAGCCATGAATGTGAAAACACGAAATGGCAAAGAGGTGTGGATGTCTAAAGGTAGAACATACCTGATAGACAATGAGCCACAAGATATAGTAGCACGTTTCAACACAGAAATCAGAGGATTCTACAACTACTACTCCATTGCAAACAATGCATCGGCTCTTGGGCGTTCTTTTGGATGTATCATGAAGTTCAGTATGCTAAAGACATTTGCGCAAAAACTTAACAGCTCCGTTAGAACCATAGCAAACAAGTATCGTGAAGACGATAAATTTGTGGTGTGGTACACGGACAAGAAAGGCGAACGCAAACCAAGAGTATTCTACAATGAGGGCTTCAAGCGTATTACCGACTTGGGAACTCAAAAATGTGACAACTTACCCTACTTGTTCAACACTCCAACCATGAGTCTAATCGAAAGACTGACTGCAAATAAGTGTGAGTTATGCGGAAAAGAAGGAAATGTTGTCTCACACCATGTCAGAAAACTCTCGGCTTTGAGAGGTAAAACCGAATGGGAACGAAAAATGCTCAAAATGCATAGAAAGTCTTTAATTGTTTGCGTTGAATGTCATAATATGATTCATGCGAAGAATAGCTGAAATGCCGTTATGGGCGGAGAGCCGTATACATGGAGACGTGTAAGTACGGTTCGGAGGCAGGCTGTCGGAAACCTACCACCGAAAGGTGGAACGGCGCCGACTGCCGAGCCTACGCATAACCAATAAGAAAGTGGAGCATGACATGGAACAGCTTGCTGACAAACTCGGCAAGTTCAATAAGGCAATGGGCATTTGATAATATAATAAAATGTATAATTCTAAAATAAGAGATTTATGGAAACCAAGAAAGAACTATCTTACTTCCGCCTGAAGTTGGAGAACTATCTCGGTGAGCATTTCCCCGAAATGCTGAGTGATAACCAATTCATAACGGCAAGAGCCGATGAAGCCCTTACCACCTACTGTGATGCAGTGGCGCAAAGTTTCTCACATCTTGAAGCAGAGACCATGGCAAGTGAAGTCTTGTATCGAGGACTTCACTTTTCCAAGTACGACACACTTGTGTCTGTCTTAGAGAATGAGTTCGAGAAAGAACTTCCTTCTCCACTCCCCGAAAGACTAACACCAATGCTTCTGAAGAATAAGGCTGTGCAAAGCGTTTTCGATAAGTATGAACTGACAGACGACTTTGGCGCAACTCCAGAGTATGAGAAACTCTACACCGAACTGACAGGAACAATAGTTCTGCTCATCGAGGTCAATGGTCTGCCAACGATAGGCGGTGAGAACATGACTTGATGTAGCACCATCTGGAGCTTTTGTAGTGTCAAGAGCCAAGATAAACGCTCCACTCCACACGCCAAGAGTTTTTTCAAACACTTGTCTTTGTGTAGTCTGCGCATCTTGTAACTGCTCTTGAAACTATAAAAAGCTCCGATATGAATACAATCATCATGAATCAAGACGTTCTTAAAAGTGCGATTTCTCGCCGAGACAATAGAAGCGAGCTTCCATTGTCCTCACGGCTTAACGAAATCGTTCACACACCTGCCTTCATCAAGGCAGACGCATCGAACAAAACCGATAAGAACAAGCAGCAGCCGACTTCTCCCAAGCAAGTCCGCCATTTCTCTTGGACACGCTTTATCGAACTCGCAATCCTGCTTTCCATCGTTATCGGTGCCATTTGGCTGATCTCAAAGATAGTAACGCCACAAGTCGTAACTGTCGTGTCAGTTATTGCAGGTTTTCTGATACTACGCTTTATAGTCAGGGTAATTCTGAAAGTGGCATTTACGCTGCTGAGCATTCTCTTCTGGCTGGCGATTGTCTGTGTCATCCTGTTCTGCGTGCTTTGAGAAGCACGGCTCTGTAAAACCTTCGTTTTATTTCATCAGATGGTTATCTCGCATTTTGAGATAGCCACCTTTTCTATATTCCACTACGAGCGTTGCACTTTTGCTTCTTTTTCAATGCTCCACGATATGCGATGACAAGGAGAAGCGGATGCTGTTCCCTTTTTATCCGCAAAGGTAGTACGGGGCTTGTGGCTTTCAAAAGGTCTGTGCCGCTTGGTTTGTCTGGAAAATCTCCACACCTACGGGTAGTATTTTCCGACAAAACCTTGTGCAAGCCCGCCCCGCTACCTTGATTTTGCTACAAAAAGGAATCAGCATACTCCGATCTTTGGACGCAAAAAAAAAATGTCGCTATGGATAAGCAAAAGGTAAATACAACATCTTCGATGAACAGCAAAGGATATAGCTCCTCCTCTCATTACCGCATTAACCCTGTGGCTGAAAAAAGTGAGCAAGTGTTGGCAATTAAGTTTGTACAATGGGACGTTCCCCCTTTGGAGAACCTTTGTAACAGCAAAGTATATCTCCTACGTATGAAACTCAATCGTGGCGAGTGTATGAGCCGTGAAGAAAAGAATTGGCTATGTGAAGCGGTGAACTCTAATACCTATTTCCGCACAGCCGTTCCCCTGCAAGGCTATCGCTTTGACTTCTTTGATGTACTGAAGAAATATCTTGTCAATCAGTACGGACAATGGACAGAGTATTACGCACCCGACAGAACAAGCCTAAGAGCCTACCTATATGGACGTATCAATCAGATAGTGGAAATTCCCAAGTATTAACAACATCAAAACATATACGACAATGAAAGGAACAGAACATTTCACACGGACAATAGCCGAGTATCTCAATCAGCGTGCTATGACAGACCCCTTGTTTGCCCCCAACTTGATGAAACCTAACAAGAATATCGAGGAGTGCATCACCTACATTCTTAATGAAGTGCAGAAAAGCGGTTGCAACGGCTTTGATGATGATGAAATTTTCTCTATGGCTGTTCACTACTACGATGAGGACGATATAGAGGTCGGCAAGGCTGTTTCTTGCCAAGTTGCCGTTAATCACGTTGTGGAACTAACGGAGGAAGAAAAAGCCGAAGCAAGGCAGGAAGCCATTAAGCAATATCAGCGTGAGGAACTTGCCAAGTTACAGAGTCGTAAGGCACGAGTTAAAAAGACCGAGAATGTAGCAACCCATGTACAACCATCACTATTTGATTTTTAAGCCTATGAAACCGAGAAACAAATTTGAAAAAGCAGTTTTGGAACAAAGCAAGTATCTTTGCCCGATAACCAAGATACAAACCAAGTGGGCATTCCGTGAGTGCATAGACCACTTCGCCTACCGTTTGCCAAAAGGTCGCACCACTTGTATGGATTGTGGGCATAGTTGGGTAATGAACAAACATAGAGAAACTTGCACTTGCCCTCATTGCAGGGCAAAGTTGCAGGTCAAGGAAACATTCCAAAGGAAATTGCAGCAGAAGCACTATTTCACAACACTTACCGCTTGCGGAGAATACCAAGTGTTGCGGATGTTCCTCCTCGTGGCTGAAATGGAGAAAGGCTGCAAGGCTGGACACTATGTGCTTGAAATCGGTCAGTATTGGTGGAACGCACAAGGACGAAAGACGATTGTTGCCGTTCAGAGAGTATTGGGAAGATACGTTGATACATTCTCCTATTGTGCACCTATGGCAATCCGCAACGACAACGAAGCCTACCGATACGCAGCCTATTCGCAGATATATCCGAAGTTCAAGGTATCAGACACACTTCGCAGAAATGGTTTCAAGGATGACTTTCACAATATACCCCCGACAACACTCATTCCTGCCTTGCTTTCTGACAGCCGTGCCGAAACATTGATAAAGTCGGGACGTACAGACCACCTACGCTATTTCCTTGGCAAAAGAAGAGCGTTTGACGAGTATTGGCAGTCCTATAAGATTGCAGTCCGTAACGGCTACGATATAACGGATATTTCCCTTTGGTGCGACTATGTGGATATGCTCCGCAGATTGAACAAGGACATACACAGCCCGAAGTTTCTTTGTCCCACCAACCTCAAAGCCGAACACGACCGCAGACAGGAGGAACTCAATAGACAAAGGGAAAGGGAAGAGATAGCCCAAAAACAGCAGAAGGCAATGGAAGACGAAAAACGTTTCAAGGAGCTCAAATCCAAATTCTTCGGTATCCATTTCACCGACGGCACAATCCAAGTCCACGTATTGGAGAGCGTGCGTGAGCATTTGGAAGAGGGAGCGACCATGCACCATTGCGTATTTTCCAACGAATATTATCTTAAAGAGGACTCACTAATCCTATCGGCTACCATTGAGGGCAAGCGGATAGAAACAATAGAGGTATCACTGAAATCATTTGAGGTGGTGCAAAGTCGTGGAGTGTGCAACAAGAATACGGAGTATCACGAACAGATAGTGAACCTTGTCAATGCCAACCGCAGGCTAATCAGCCAACGAATGAAGGCAACGGCATAAAGTATAAATCATTAAATTATCAGAGATATGAAAACAGAGATAGAGAACGTCATTTTTAATTGGTCGGATAAGATACCTCCCATTCTTGTTCGGGTTATCAATGCGATAACCCTATCCGGCAACGAGGAAGAGTTAAGGACGGCAATAGGCAAAATAGCCGAAGAAACGGAACTTGACAAGTTCTTTGCATACGGTTATGGTGCACATCATTTTTGGCTCAAACACCGTAAATTATCCAATGGAGAGCCAAAGGAATACAGATTATTAAAGGTTGAATTTTAAGATTAGAATTTATGAAGAAACAAAGATTTTTAGTCTATACGGAATATGTTTTTGACGGTGTATTCGATGTTGTAGCAAAGAGCAAGGAGGAAGCACGGCAGAAAGTCCTGCAAAATTGCGGATTGGTAATGGGTGGAAGTATTCACAGCATTTTGCCCGATGATGAGATAAACTGGGCATTTGACAGGCACCCCAATAAAAGAATAGATAGAATAACGAAAGTGTAGAAATAGCATCTTGAATAAGAACAAGAGCCACGCAAACCGAAAAATTGTGTGGCTTCTTTTCTTTGTCTTTGAACGAGCAGGCGACCAAAGTAAAGAAGCAAAAGAAAGTCGCAAAATACAATTTATTATATTGAAATTAAATAAAAAAAAGTATATTTGCAAAAAATCACTTTATGTTTGAGAATTTTAAGAAAATAAATATAAAAGGAGGATATTTTGATGAAGAAACCGAGTTGCGGCTCTTCAATGAAGATTCATTAAGCATCCTCTATGGTCGAAATGGTAGCGGTAAAAGTACAATAGCTCGCTGTCTGAAACAGTTGTGTGAAACTGAAGAAGAACGAATTAAACGTGAAGAGAATATAGCACAAGGTAAGGAGACAAACTATACCGTGAGTAGTGATGTTTCTATAACAGATGAATATAAACCTAATGTTTTCGTATTTGACGAAGATTTTTTACAGAATAACATAAAGGTTAAAGATGATGGTCTCAATGCTATCATTATGTTAGGAGAGCAAGTTGAGTTAGATGAACAAATCAATGCGAATAATGAAAAACTTAGTAAAAAGGTTGAAGAACTTAACCAACAAGAAGAACTACTAAGGAAATATGAAAATAAAGAAGATAACGTATCACCATTATATTATTGGGAACAGATACGGAATGGGCTGCGTGAGGAAGGAGGATGGGCTGATATAGACCGTGAATTGAAAGGTAATTCTGTTAAAAGTCGTGTTACAGAAGATTTGATAGATAAATTGATAAAAATAGATGAACCAAAAGAGTCATATTCAGAACTGCGAGAGCAAGTAATGGCTGATAAAAACTTATATTTGCAATCAGAGAATTCCCAACCAATCATTTGGGATGTAGGAGAACTAAAGCTGCCTAACAATTTGGATGACCTAACAGTGTTACTCAAGAAACCCTTAGACTCACCAGAATTGACGGAAAGAGAGCATCGCTTGATGGAGCTTTTAAAAAAAATTAGCCAAGAACAACAACATTTTGAACTAAATCATACCCAACATATATTAGAAGAAGGTTGGAGTTTTTGTCCACTCTGTTTAAGAGAAATTACAACAGAGGATAGAGCTTCTATATCAGAAGTATTGTCACATATTCTAATGGAAGAAGCAAAAGAGTTTACTTCAAGGATAATTTCGGAACAAAGCCTTTTTGCAGCAATAGAAATGGATTTTCCGAAATTCCCTGGCGACTTGAATACAAAAGAACTCCATAATGCTATCACAGCCAAGGAAAAATTAAACAAAATGCTATCTATCATTTGGAAGATTATAGAACAACGGAGACGAGATATTTATAAACCATTAGAGAAACCATTTACGGAGGAGATAATCAATGATTATATTAAAGCTCGTGTTATTTGGGAAACAGCGATAGAGCAAATAAGGAAATGTGTAGAAATATTTAACGGCACTGTTAACAAGCGGAATAAGTTATTAGTAAAAGTTCGGCATGAAAATAACCTTATGGCAAAGAAACGGTTCTCATTAACATTAAACCAATACCAAAAAGCCTTAACTAACAAAAATCAGATTCTAAAGAAATCTCAGGAACTGAAAGAGGAAAAGGATAAAATAGATGCAGATGTCAAGGAGCTGAAAATGAAGAGAGAACGGACTGACATAGCATTAGAATATATTAACAAAGAACTGCAGTATGTATTTTATAGTAATCGAAAAATACAACTTGTCGCAGGAGAGGGTTGTTATAAACTCATGGCTAATGGGAAAAAGGTAAAACCCAAGAAAATTAGCGTAGGCGAACGAAATGTATTGGGACTTTGTTATTTCTTTGCCATGCTCTTTAGTGGAAAGAAAGATGAAGATAAATATGCATCGGAATACTTAATAGTAATAGACGATCCTATATCAAGTTTTGACTATGGAAACAGGTTGGGCGTAATGTCATTATTGAGATATCAATTTTGTAACATAACAAAAGGCAATGCAAATAGTAGGCTACTTGTTATGTCTCACGATTTGCAATCTGTATTTGACTTAGTTAAAATTAGAAGAGATCTGAATGATGAACGAGGAAAGATGGCGTTTCTTGAGTTAAAAAATAAATGTATAGAAGATCAAAAAGGGAGAAACGAATATAAAAAGTTAATAACGCATGTTTTTGAGTATGCAAATAACATGCACCCAGAAGATTTAGATGAAATTCAGGAAATGAGCATTGGTAATTTTATTCGAAGAATGTTAGAGGCTTTTTCAAGTTTCTGTTATAATAAATCCTTTGAGTCCATGCTACGGATGGATGGAATACTTAATAATATACCAGAGGATAAACGAGTATATTATGAGAATTTTATGTGCCGACTTGCATTGAATGGTGAGAGTCATGAAGAGGAGCATACATATACTTTAAACAATTTTGAATCTCTATTCACTAAGGAGGAAAAACAACAAACAGCCAAGAGTGTACTGCGATTCCTATTGTATGTAAATAAACCCCATATAGAGGCTTATCTGAATGAAAAGTGTGTAACAAAAATATTAGGTTGGAAGACAGAGGAAGATAATTGGATTTCATCTGGATTAGAAACTATGGTAGGATTATAAAATAGGTATGGCAAAAAACTCTACTAAAGAAAAAAAATGAAATACAAAGGTAACGATGTATCTATTGGATATTCGATTACCCACTTAGAAGAAGAGGTGTGTGCCTGTATCATACCTCTCTTGCAAGCTCCCAAAAACCTATCAGTTTTTATAATACTACTACATTGGTAAAAGACTTTATAATAGTTGTCAAATTACATAAAACAAGGCAAACTCTACCTGTCTCCGTTTCACTAATCCATACAGCACCTTCCCCTTATACCTGCAAAAGGAGACATACTCCCGATAAAAGTTCCTATCTCCAGCCTCTATCTTTTTCAGCAATCGGCTTTTGGGGTGCTTGCCATAACCAAGCAATCGCCCCACGCCCACATTGTAGGCAAGCAAGGTTAGTAGCAGCGCATCCTTACCATATCCTTTGAAGTGTTCAAAGCATTTCCAAAGGTCAGCACGGAGCAGGGAGTCCGCCTGCCGTTCCGTCATATCCGCAGTGAAACACTCTCCTGCTTGCAGCTGATGCCCATATCCAATATACGGATAATTCTCCTGACTTCGTCATTGCGTCACCCAAAAATCCTCATCAAATAGTTTAGCTATTTTCTGATGCCTTGTCATCAGCATTGTTTGTGTATAAACCTCCTTGTTCAGAGGTAGCTTGATTTGTATCGTTGTGATTGTCTTTGCCAATGCAAGCACCTTGTCTACGCTCATCTTAATCTCTGAGGCCTTCAGCATACGCTCCAATTCCTTGTATACTTTCAAAGCCACGAAACAGATACATATATGGGCCTCGATTCGTTTGCGTGTAAAATGGAACATGGGACGTATCTCTATCTTTGATTTTGCTATACGGAAAGCCCTTTCTACATGCCAAAGGTTGTGATATGCCGTGTATACATTCTGTATCGGCATATCCGTATTGGTGATATATCCTTTTAGGCCGTCCCATTTGGAGTCGTCGGCAACACGGTCATAGTTGATAGCGACTTTCACTTCACCATCTATGGATAAAAACTTATTGTAGCCTCTTTTGTTGATGTTGCCTTTAGTGAGCACACCATGCTTGTAAGCTTTTTCTAACCTGCGTATACCTTTTTCGCGGTTATAGGCATCTTTCTTTGCACGATCATCAGTATAGCCGACCAAGAGACGCCGTCCGCCTCCTTTGTCATATTCAACCATCTGGCAGTCGCGCTTGGACTGTTCCAGTATCCAGTTCTTGACCTCCTGACTTTCATTCTTTATCTTCGCACCTATTATATACTTGTAGCCATGCGATTCAAGTTCCGCTATGTTGGCATTGTTCATCAGACCGGAATCTGCCACCACAACGAAGTTTTCCAATCCGTATTTGCTTACAAACTCATTTATCGTCGGCAGCATCGTATGACCCTCATATTTGTTGCCTTCATGGATGCAATAGGCAAGCGGATAGCCACCAAGGCTGACAAGCAGTCCAAGTATGATTTGAGGATTACTGTGACGTCCCTCTTTCGAGAAACCTGTCTTTCGTAATTCATCCTCATAATCTGCTTCAAAGTAAAGTGTGGTGACATCATAGAATAACACGCCGATATTGCCACCAAACAGTTTAGCGGTATGGTGCACACTTATATCCTGTACAATTTCGTGCTGATGGTCGCTAAGCTTGTCAAGATAGCGATAGATTTTTGAGAGATCCACATCTTCGTCAAAATGGTTTTTCAGGTATTCAACCGTGGCAGCCTTGCTCGTCGGATATGCCAGGCGGGCTTTCACGAGCTTGCGGAACACTTCGTCGTCAATACGGTTGAAGCCAATCCTGTCAAAAGTGCGGTCCAATATCAAGTCGCATCCGTTGAGAAGGATATTGCTGACATTGGACAGAACACGGCGAACCTCTTCACGCTCGCAGTCGCAGGCCTCACGTTCCTCGCTGAATAGATCAAGCTGGGGATGTCGGCGTAAATTCTCTCTGGTAATCCATTCTTTTGCTTCATTCACAAGATTTTCGACCTCGTCTTCATTATATGCTACTCCAATTGTGGAAAGTTCCTTCATTTTACCTCCAATTTTCTCGACAACAATAACTCCAATATTGCCAGAACGATGTCTTTTCTTTCTGACAAACATAGTTAAAAAACCTTTTGCGTCACCCAAAAACAGGTGACGCAAAGATACAAAACTTTGTTTATCAATTAGTTGTAAAATACGTATTTTTTGAGTGACGAAGTCAGGATATCAGCAAGCACGTCCTCCATCGTATATGTTCCCTCTTTGTTTTGATACAAGCCTTGGGCAAGAAGAATGCTTGCTTCCCCTTTCTCCACCTTTTTGAAGTTGTAGCCTAGTGCTCCTCCGAGGTTTTCCGTTGCAGAAATCTTCGCTATCATTTTTTGCGGTAGTCTATAGTCAGACTGATAGCCTGCTCCTGTAAGGTGATAATTTGAGCCGACAAATTTTCTAATTTTTCAAGCATAATCTGTGCGGTTTTTACGCTGTGATAGCTGTTGATGGCGCGTACGGTCTGGTTATAGAGGACACCAATCTTATGGATTTGCGCTGTCAGTTCTGAGAGCTTTCGGTAATATTCCACTGCGGATTTATCCACCGTTATCACCTTGAAACTCTCTCCAAGAATACGACCACGCACGAAATCTGACTTTGTTTCTGCACCCGAACGTTGAAACAAATCAATTGCCCTTTGCTGGTCTTTCGGGTTGGGAAGACGGGTATCCCATCTGTCCCATCGTTCTATCTTTTCGTTCATTGTTTTTATCCTGATCTAATTACGACTTTGGAGTAATTCTCTCCCCTTTGGGGCAAGGGTCTTTGTCGGCAGAAACGGAGTTTGTCGGACAAAGACACACCTTGCCAATATCAAGAGTTGATACGATTGAAGTATCCACCCTTGTGGGGTGTCTGCTTCGGGACGTTACCTCCATGTATTATTCTCGCCTGCAAAGTTACGGCAGATTTTCAAATATCTCATTATCAGCGATATTCACTCTTTTTCCTCGTATTTCCCTGCACTTCATCGCTGTAATAAAATCAGCAGAAATATCATTTATTTTGCAATCAGAACGAGCGAACAATAGTATGATAACACAAGCAAAAGATATATCATATTACCGCCTGCTTGCACCAAAGATGACAAGAAGGAACAATACATATTCATAACAATTTATTGTCATGACAAACTATTGTCAATACAACAAATTGTAAGAACTTGAAATCGTCCTTTTGGACTATCGCCCGAACCATACACAGTCAGAGCAAACTGTCTGCTGATGACTCTTAATAATGAGAGAATATCCAAACATCAAATAGACAAATAATATGAACTAAGAAATTATCATTATGGAGAACAAAGAACAACGCCCCCTTTTTCTGGGCTTCTCTTCCCAAAAGGGAGGAGTGGGAAAAAGTACTCTTGCCGAAATCGTAAGCAGCATATTGTACTACGAGCAAGGCATCAACCTCTTCGTGATGGACTGCGACCTGTCGCAAGACTCTTTCTACAAACTGAGGGAACGTGAGAAAAGTATCGTTCAGGAGAGCGAAGAGCTTTCCAAATCCATGCAGGAGTACTTTCATCATCTCGGCAAAAAAGCATACAGAATTTACAAGTCTGCACCCAAGGAAGCCGTCAGGACTGCACGAAGTAAAATCGACGGTATCAGCAACGAGAAGTACCAGTTGGTTATATTTGATTTCCCGGGACATGCTAGAACAACCGAACTGATGGAACTGTCCCTTCAGATGGACTATATCCTTTCTCCGATTGAAGCCGATATTCAGTCGCTGGTTTCATGTCTGGCATACGCCAAGACTATCACGGAGATTGGAGTTTCGATGTCCGACTCCCGGATAAAGGACATTACCCTGTTCTGGAACAAGGTGGACAGAAGAGTAAGGAACATCATCATCGATGAATATACAAAGCTCATCCATGAATACGAACTCACGCTCCTGCCTGGCTATGTATATGCCATGCACCGCTTCTCCCACGAACTTTCCACATACGGACTGCGCGGAGTGTTCCGCTCTACCTATCAGCCTCCTGCAAGGGGATTACGAATGGGTACAGGGCTGGACGAACTCGTCAATGAGATAATTCAACGTCTCAACCTAAAAACGAAAACAGAAAATGGCAACGATTGAGGAAAGAAAGCAACAGCTGGAAAACAAGTTGAAGAAAATGGCAGAGGACAATGTCGTGGTGAAACCTGTCACGATACCAAACTCCTTCGACCTTTCCGAGGATACTGAGTCCTCCCCTGCAACATCAGGGGAGGAAGATAATAATTTAGAAGAGACGAAAGAAACGAAAACAGCAAAAGAAAAACCGGTAGATGAAACAGAAAGAGAGGAAACGGGGAACACGGAACAGAAACGGGAAAGGAAGCTGAGAATGGAAAAGCCCCGCGTGTCCTCCCTTTCCATAGAGGACTACCGTTCCCTGTACTTTCATCCCGTCCGCTCCCAAATGCGGACAGCCTTCTCCATTAATCTGGAAACGCTGCAGAACCTGCGCAACGTGTTGCAGGACTTGGGGGAGCGTGTTTCCATAGCCGCATATATAGACAACATTCTTAGGGAACACCTGCGTGAACATTTGGAATTGCTCAACAGTGCGGCAGCAAAACAAAGACGCAAGACAACAATAACACTATGATGGAAACAATACTTTTCTGTTTTATACTGATACTCATCATCATTTGGATAATGCTGGGTATCCTGTACTTCTATATGCGGTATGTATCTCCGTATGGCATCCTTATCAAGAAAAATAAAAAGAGCAATGAGCAGACTAAAGAGAATGAAGCGACGAAGGAAAAAGACGGACAAAAAGGAGAAGGAACAGAAGATCAAGCCGAGTTTGTACTGATTGGCAAAAGCCGTTCCTTTTCCCCTATTATCCCACAAGTTCCCTCTGCTTCTTCATCTGAAAATTCAGAGCAGAATAGTAATAATTTTGCACCTCAGAACTTCGAAAAGAAAGAGGAAATGAAGGAAGAGGACAACGAGATGGACGTTGATTTCGAGATGGAGCGAGTTGATGAGAATGAGGTCGCCCGTGAGGAATTAATTCTGCCCATTGAGTCCACATCGGACGAAACTGAGATGTCAGGGCAGTCCGTCCTCGCACGTGACTTAGTCCGCCTGCAAAAATGGGCAAAGAACTGTGAGGAGGCTGATGAGAAAGAAGTCAAAGAGACCATTCGGCAGCTTCAAGACTCAGATTTATTGGATAAGTACAAGGAGAACATCGCCAAGATGCAGGGTGAGCAAACTTCGCTATTGGAGAAAATCCGTAAAGCGGAAGAACAAAGCGAGCAACAAGCAATGTTGTTTTCTCAAAACTCAATACCGGCAGATTCAAGCGCTTCTGACACTTCATCCGATAATGACGACGACAAGCCTCTTTCATATTATCTGTAAACAATCAACGATGGAAGCGGGAAAAGAAAACGGCTCATTAACAGCTACAAGGTTTCCACATGAAAATGTGCCTCTCTTTCCCCTTCCTTTTAAGAACAAGCAATTTTATCACACTTAAAATTATAACATACAAATGATCAAAAAAATTACACTGATGATGCTCCTACTGATGACTGCCACCATAGGAGCATACGCACAGGGCAACGGCATGGCGGGTATCAACGAAGCCACGAAAATGGTAACCTCCTACTTTGACCCTGGCACAAAACTCATTTATGCCATCGGTGCTGTGGTAGGTCTGATAGGAGGAATAAAAGTATATAACAAGTTCTCAAGTGGTGACCCCGATACGAGCAAGACCGCAGCCTCTTGGTTTGGTGCGTGCATCTTCCTCATCGTGGCTGCCACTATCTTGAGAAGTTTCTTCCTGTAAGGCGATGGCAGCATTTGAAATCAACAAAGGTGTAGGCCGGACGGTAGAGTTCAAGGGCTTGAAGGCACAGTACCTCTTCCTCTTTGCAGGAGGGCTGCTGGCAGTCTTCATTCTCGTTGTCGTGCTCTATCTCTGCGGAGTCAGCCAAGTAGCCTGTCTTGTCATAGGTGTAGTGGGTGCCAGCTTTGTGGTATGGCAAACGTTCACCATGAATAGAAAGTACGGGCAATATGGGCTGATGAAGAAAGGAGCAGTGCGTATGCACCCACGCTACCTTGTGAACCGCCGTACGGTCTGCCACCTTATCCGTAACCTTCAACCAAAGAAAGTGAAGCAATGAGAAATAAAAGCAAGATAACCACCTTGGAATCGAAGTTTCTGCTGCTCTCCATCGAGCAGGGCTGCATGGTGAGCAAGGATGCTGACATCACGGTGGCTTTCCGTGTGGAACTGCCCGAACTTTTTACCGTCACTTCTACAGAATACGAGGCAATGCACTCTGCCTGGCACAAGGCTATAAAAGTGCTGCCCAATTACAGCATCGTACACAAGCAGGATTGGTTCATTAAGGAGGACTACCAAGGAAAACTTTCCAATGGTGGACTGAGCTTCCTTGCCCGTTCCTCCGAAAGGCACTTCAACGAACGTCCGTATCTCCACCACTCGGTCTATCTCTTCCTTACCAAGACCAACAAGCAGCGTATGGCGCAGCAGAGCAATTTTTCTTCGCTCTGCCGTGGACATCTGCTGCCCAAGGAAATCACCAACAAGGACGAAGTGATAAAGTTCATGGAAGCCGTCGATCAGTTCGAGCGTATCATCAATGATACCGAGCAGCTAAGGATTATCCGCATGATTGAAGACGAGTTGGTTGGCACAAATGAAAAGGGTGGACTACTCGACATGTATTTCTCTCTATCTGAAGAAGGACACGCTTCTTTGGAGGACATCCGCTTGGGCGCAGACCTTGTGCGTGTGGGCGATAATATGCTTTGTCTGCATACACTCTCCGATACGGACGACCTGCCTACAACGGTAAGCACGGACAGCCGATACGAGCGATTATCAACCGACCGAAGCGACTGCCGCCTTTCCTTTGCCTCTCCCGTAGGGCTGATGCTACCCTGCAACCATATCTATAACCAGTATCTCTTCATTGAGGATAGCGACGCCAATCTGGAACGCTTTGAGAAGCAGGCAAGGAACATGCACTCGCTGGCACGCTACAGCCGTAGCAACCAAATCAACGAGGAATGGATACAGGAGTATCTCAACATCGCCCACTCGCAGGGACTGACCTCCATCCGTGCCCACTTCAACGTACTGGCTTGGAGCAGCGACAAGGAGGAACTTCGCCAGATTAAGAATGACGTGGGTTCTGCACTTGCTCTTATGGAATGCCACCCACGCCACAATACCATTGATGCGGCAACGCTCTACTGGGCAGGCATTCCCGGCAATGCAGCAGACTTTCCTGCAGAAGAGTCATTCTATACTTTCATTGAGCCTGCCCTCTGTTTCTTCACGGCAGAGACGAACTCTAAGGACTCGCTCTCTCCCTTCGGTATCAAGATGGCAGACCGCCTTTCGGGAAAGCCCGTCCACTTAGACATATCGGATTTGCCTATGAAAAAGGGAGTCATCACCAACCGTAACAAATTTATCTTGGGTCCTTCGGGTAGTGGCAAGTCTTTCTTCACCAACCACATGGTAAGACAGTATTACGAACAAGGTGCGCACGTGCTCTTGGTCGATACGGGTAACAGCTATCAGGGCTTGTGCGAGCTTATCCACCGCAAGACCAAGGGCGAGGACGGTGTCTATTTCACCTATACCGATGAGCATCAATCAAAATAACTATCAACCCCAATCCAAGAAAGATAGGGGTTGAGTATTTAATATAACATTTATTGGTCTTGCAGAAATTTCATCACTTCGTCAAACAACAAAACAGTTAAAGATTTACCTTCCTTCTGCATTTTTATCGCAGTCTCCTTTTTAGATGGTCCTAATTTATCCGCAATAATCAATATGTCAAGTTTCGTATTTCTACTAAAGCTTTTCAGCATTTGTGCATTAAGAGGTGTTAGTTTCTTGTCCAATTCATCTTTTTCTTCCTCAGACATTCCAGAACGTGCATATCTCTTGCTTGCAAAGAACTCCTTCGATGTTATATTGTGAATGTCTGTTATTAAAAGTCCATCAGATGAGACTGTATTTGTCATACGTCCTTTCAATTCCTTAGCTTTCCGCACATCATACGGTAAGTATTCTTCTTTATGAATGTACTTCTTAATATCACATTGTGACGACAAAGACAAAAGAATCTTTCCGCACGCTAAAGCATCATGTAATGCTTCATGATGTTCCTCCAGTTGTTTATGAAAAAGTGCTTTATATAAATCAGGTAAACTCCCAACTTTCTTTATGCTTTTACCTACTTCTTCAGTATCAATATATCCGTTGTGGTAGAGGCCTGTCAGTCCAAACTCTTTCTCACAATTATAGATGTAATTTAAATCTGCACCCTTGCTGTGGCATACAATTATTGCATCTCCTATAAAGTCTTTCATCTCTTCATAGACTTTAGGAAACTTTGGGGAGTTTTCCAATTTTTCAAACGTTATACGTTTAAGAATTCCTTCACAGAAACCTTTCTGGACTCTTATTCCTGTAGAGGGATAAATGGTAGTATAAAAAGTATCAACTTCCTTTTGGTCTATATACTTTACCATACCCACCTCGCAAACACTAGTTTGTTCATTGTTTAATTTCTCAAAATCTATAGTAACAAATTCCATATACAAACCCGTTGGCGGAATTAATTTAAGTTAATAAACATAAATAAAAAGTTGCACATATCATTGATTTTTAGTAACTTAGTAGTATTCAAAACGTTAAGTTTAAACCATCGTATGTACAACCTTTATACAAAATTCGTCAAAATACTTGAGATATGCAAGCAATTCTCTGAAAATCTCGTCAATGAATCGGGTAACGTTCTACGTCGTGGTTCTGTTCCTAAGTTTTCGGACTTGGAAGTGGTAGCATTGTCCATGACGGCAGAGGCAGAGAGCATTGATAGTGAGAAGTGGTTGTTCGACTATAAATTGCAAGAGTACAAGGACAGCATTCCCAATCTCATATCAAGGAGACAATTCAATGACCGTAGAAAGAAAACAGCTGGCTTGTGTGAGGAACTTCGCAAGAGGATAGCTATGGAAATGGATGGCGGAGAGGAACAGTTCTTTGTTGACTCCAGGCCAATAGAGGTCTGTAGGGTAGCAAGAGGGAAACGTTGCAAGATGGGACGTACTGGCGATTTCTCGCAAGCTCCCGACTTTGGATTCTGTGCTTCGCAGAATACATACTATTTTGGCTATAAGTTACACGCTCTCTGTGGCTTAAGCGGAGTTATCCATTCCTACGATCTGTCAAAGGCAAGTATGGCTGACCTCCGTTATATGAAAGATGTA
This sequence comes from Prevotella bivia DSM 20514, assembly GCF_000262545.1. Lineage (GTDB taxonomy): Bacteria > Bacteroidota > Bacteroidia > Bacteroidales > Bacteroidaceae > Prevotella > Prevotella bivia. The sequence goes on from NZ_JH660660.1 coordinate 1,287,538, forward strand.
AAACACACTTATCACGACTGTAGCATCTATGGCGACAAGGGGTATATTGGAGCTGACGTACAGCTTGACCTGTTCGAGACTGCACACATAAAACTGGAGTGTCCATATCGGCACAACCAAAAGGACTGGAAACCGACATTCGTACCGTTGGCAAAGGCGAGAAAGAGAATTGAAACGCTATTCTCGCAACTTACAGACCAATTCTTGGTCATCAGGAACTATGCGAAAATAACGAATGGTTTGTTTACCAGAATCATTGGCAAAATTAGTGCACTCACCATTCTGCAATACGTAAACTTCATTAACAATAGGCCCATTGGCAGAATTAAGTATGCACTAAATTAATTCCGCCAACGGGTTTATATGTAGTAATTTCTATTATATTTATGCGTATTGGCTTAAATTACCAACACAGCTCTACATCCGCCCCCAATAAACAAGTCTTCGGAAATTTATTCGTCTAAGTAAGCCCAAAAGAGACGACCCGTGGAAATCATATTTAGTCAACAAATTATATCTATTTGCTAATTATTATCAACTTGAATATCATTATTTACCTTAATATCGTTGTGAATATATCCTCTTTGTCCAAGCAGACTAAGGCATTCGGCATATACAGAGCCTCTCTTTCTTGGGTCTTTTATTGTCACAACGACTATAATATCTTGTGAAAGATCTTCTCCGTCTCTCTCCAGTGCTTGTTCTGCTGCATCACGGTATAAGCCATTGAGTTTCAAAGCCCATTTTCTATCTCCTTTCAATGCCTTTTCCTTGTTGGCGTTAGTCATCTTAGACAAATCAACAGAATACTTTTTGATAGGTTGGTATTTATCACCTTGTTCTATGAGCATACGTTCTTCTGCAAACTCATTTTTGAAAGCTTTTGTACTATAAAGTGATGCATTGAGTACGTTCTTGGCATCTTTAGACATTCTTATTTCATTACGCATTATGGTTCCCTCGTCCAAATGAACGCGCTCTACATGATCATAAGTTTCCAAAAGAACATCTACTTGACTTTGGCAATATTCACAACCTTGACTAGCATTTAATATGGGATTTACAGCCATTGTTAAGGTTATTTCACCGATATAATAGCCGTTTTCAACCAAACTCTGTGGATATGGAAAATCTAGAGAAACAATATTTATTCCTTTCTGCAAAGTTTGATGAAAAACCATTGTACACTCATTAGCGTCATTATTAAGCATATTCGTAATGGCAGATGGTAATCCGAACCCCATTTCTTTGCGGAATTCTTCAGCTGTTTTGGACAAACCTGCAGGGTAATCAGAGTTGTGGACAAGTAATGCTCTCAAAAGCAAAGGATTACATTCTCCTCCAATCTCTTGATTAAGATTAGCAGCTAAGGCTGTTACTCGTGGAGTAGAGAAGCTTGTTCCGCTCCAAAGGCAAAATTGTCTTCCCCATTCAGAAAATAGAGAAAGGTGAGTGTCTATATTGCCGCCATAGTGAACTAAATCTGGCTTTACAACGTTTTCAACACCAGGACCAATACGAGAAAAAGGACTCCTGTCGTTTTCGTCAGCATCATAATTAGTTGTCTTTTTGTGGGCAATAGATCCAACAACAAGACTTAACAAAGAGTCGGCCCCAGCTGTTATTCTTTGATTTTCCTCATGTGGATTGACATTACCAGCAGACTTACAAATCAAAATTTTGTTATTCTTCTGCAAACTGTCTAATGCGATACCCAAATCGGAATATCTGTCATTTTCTATTATTCTTGTGGTACCTTGCGAGAGATTCCAAATCTTAATCTCTGGGTATTTGGTAATCGCATTTTGTATGTTAGCCACTAATTCGTTTTCATATATTTGCGTTCTATCTGTATTAACTATACAACTCTTGATTTTGCAGGGTCCACATTTGGTCAAATCTTTATTTTCCAGAAAATCGCCATAGTTGATGACACTTGCTACAGCCGTTCCATGACTTCTGTTTATGTCTCCATCTACCAAATTTGCAATATTTTCTTCTCCGGTAATTATCCAAGGACGTAGGTAATCATTATAGTCTACACCAGAATCCAACAAGCCCACTATAGGATAGTTCACACCATCCTGCGGTAAAATAATCTCAATGTTAGAGTTGTCTTCGTTTGGCGCAGCTTCAAATTCTATTGTTGGCATTTTCCTGACAGCCAAGACACTATCCATTGATACTATTGTCTTTAGTGCTTCTTCAGATACGTGTGTCAAACAAAACAAGCGTAAACCACTCGCATAATTCAATTCCTCCAACTCAACACCAAATTCCCTGCATTTTGTACTCAAAGCGATACGAGAACGATGATTATACTCATTGTTCAGATAATCAACCATCTGCAGTTTGAGACGGTCATCTGTTACGATGTTCTCATCAATAACAGCCTTGTATCGAGAGATGCTTTCTATTGCAGACAATCCTACTTTTTTATTTTTGGACAAATTGGCTATATCTGCAATTCTGAACCCTCTTTCCATCTTGTGCAGATCTACTTCAGTATCGATCTTTACCAAAAGCTTTCCAACAGATGTTACTCCAAGAATATTTCGTTTTGAGTTCACATCCATCATTTTTCGCACTGCAGGACGATGTGATTTAGCGGTAGCTTTTTTGTTCAGTGTTACTTCTGTGAGTACAGGCATCGTTCTGTTCGTATCAGAAAACAACTCTGAGAATGATTTTAATTGCCTATAAACTCTTTCTGCATTGGCAGAAAGAGTAGTGTCATCAACCCATTTTGGTAAATCTTCAGATCCCCCACCTTCTGTCAAAAAGCGGTCGATTTCACCTCTGAAAGACACGTTCTGTATAGGAAATTCTTTTGCCATAATTCGCTATTTTTTAGATAATACATTTCTGACCGTTCTTATACTGATATTCAGCAGTTGTGCTATCTTGGCTTGACTAACTCCATTCGTGCTAAGGAATTTGATAAATATATCTTGTGTTTCATCTTTTCCATTATACTCAAAGATCGCAACCAAAACATTCTCATAGTCGATAGTTTCGCTCCCTTTGACAATTCCCTTTACCTTCAGTTTGTTGAACATAGTAGAAATGTCAGATGGGGACATTTCTTTTGTCAGGTTACATATCCTTTTCATCTTTTGAGCATCATCAACAAAAGGACAATTGAATCCAGACGTTAAGTTGAGAATTATTTTTTTTCTTGCATCATCATCAGGCATACCGACCTCAATTTTTGTTGTGAAGCGCCGCCAAACAGCATTGTCCAACAATTCGGGGTGATTAGTAGCTGCAATGAGAATGCATGAAGTAGGCATAGAATCTATATTTTGAAGCAAACTATTAATGACACGCTTTAGTTCTCCCAACTCATGATTATCATTACGAGCCTTGGCTATTGCATCAAATTCGTCCAAAAACAAAATACATGGCATACTGTTAGCGTAACTGAATATTTTTCTTAGATTCTTTGCTGTGCTGCCAAGCAGTGATGAGACAATTCCATCCAATCTTGCTACAACCAAAGGCATATTCGTTTTTTCGCTGGCATAATGAGCTATGGATGTCTTACCACATCCAGGCCCCCCATAAAGAAGCATAGACTTTGGCATGTTTACTCCAGCCTGTTCTAATTCATCACTGTGCTTTACTAATTCTATGAATTCATTTAGTTGTTTCTCAACACTATCAGAAAGGATAATATTTGTGCGCGTTGAGTCTTCCGGTATTACTTCAACTATTTGTAACTTACTATCAGAATCCAAAGGTAGCATACGCATAGCATCTACAGTTGCAATATTTTTAACTGTCGAGCTCTGAAGTTGTTCTTTTATGCAACGAGCCAATCGAACATTGCCTTCAGCTTCCAAACGGGTAGCTAGACGATTGGAGTAATTTATAATCTTTCTCCTATCGTTATTCAATCCTCCTTCTATTATTCTTAATATCTCTGATGACATATGGATTATTGGATATATTATTATTTTGCTGCAAAATTAATCAAATATATCTCAATAAAGCAGATGTTTTTTTTATTAACACATATTTAACATAATGTGTGAGAAAAATTATCATAATTGTACACGAAATCAATTAATGTGTAACATCTGAGTAAACTAAAAACAGATTTTAACTATATATTTTGTAAAGAATCTGCTATCTGACAACTCAATGCTAACCACGATGAAGAAATCCGTTAAAATTGTTAGAGGATTTAGTTTAAGTAAAAAGAATACCTCTTCAAGGGATAGATTTTATTGTTTACTGATATCTATTTATCTTCATCGTCGGTATCATTGGCCCAAACTAATGACTAAGGATGCCTATTCAGTAACTACTTGGAATAGCTTTGCTCTATAAGCTATGGAACAAACTACGAAATATCACGAATTCCATCAAGATCTCTATTAGAGCGAATACCATTACAAGTACTATTAACAGCAGAAGAGTCGCCTCAGGGACTTACAATCTTTTAAGAGAATTAAGCATTAAGATCTTTTAGTGAACGGCAAAGATACAAGCTAATAAAAAACATATTCGTTTTCCATGGGGACTCCATAAAAATAATGAAATACCTATATCCGCATCGAACGGCTGAAATATGCTGCCCAGTTACTAAAGGCCGACGACTGCAAAATCAACGAAGTGTGCTACAAAGTAGGTTTTAACAATTCCGGCTACTTTTCCAAATGCTTCTATGCCCAGTTCAGAATCCTGCCCAAAGACTTTATCAAATCTAACTGACACCCTTTCAGACAGAAAAGGAGAAAGGTAAAAAGAGTATTATGATAAGGTGAGTACTTCCGTCAACGTTTAACATAAATTCCACTTCGAGGTGTTTCAAGGCTAATTTTCTTGATTTTTTGTTTATCAAGTAATTTTATTATCTGATTATAGACCGGCTGTCCGCTAAAATGTGTAGCCCATGTTATTGAAGTTTGCATCGAAAACAAAAGTAACAAAAAGGGCTGAAGTCTGAGTGAGAATTTTAGCCCTTAACTTTTGTATGTCGAAAAGGTTTACCGATAGTAATAATTTGTAATTATTTGCCAAAATCTAACTGATTATTTTTGTAATAGTTCGCTCGTCTTGACCCAATAGAAGAAAGCTTCAGGTAGTACTTTCTTCAATTTGTTGAGTTTATTATTGACGGAAGGAGACAATTCCATGGCAAGTATGGTGTTTAGATTTCCATCGTATTTCTCAATTCTCGTGCTTGATTTTTCTATTGAGGTAGCAAGATAAGCCGCACGAGCCGAATCTACGATAGCTTCTTCTATGCGATATTTCCCCTTATAGATGTAGCCGTCTATTTTCTTAATGCCACTTTGTAGCATTTTGAAATCACCTTTACCCATTTGCCCTCTGGTAGCCAGACACAAGGCGGTCTCCCTAATATCCTCATAAATGAGTGACAGTTCAGCGGGTAAGCCCCGATATTGCAATTCTATTTTCCCTATTTGGGTGAAAGTATCCTTAGTGTGCTGAAAGTTACCGGAATGTTCAAACAGCCTGCCTACATCATACAGCTGCTTGATGATTTCCAGTGAGCAATCCCTGTCTCCCTTGATATAAGGAATGCCAGAGGTATTGGGGGCAAATGCTGTAAGTTTATCACCGAGAATATCATCAGCGGATGGCACGGTTACCTTCAACGGCTTATCATCCAATTCTATAAAAGGACCTTTAATCTCGACTTCTTCAGTAGCGTGATATTGTAAATCCTCGTACAGGACATCAAGCAGTATATATGCAGGTTTATCATCGTTCTTATAAGCTATGTGATAAAAGAATCTCGAGTGGCTCTTGGGAATATTCGTGTCTCTCTGCTGCCGTTCTTCAAGGGTTTTGGATATAAAACCGAACTTTTCTATATCTTTCAGATAGGGTTCAATATCCGTACCTGGTGGACAGATAATGTCAATGTCTATGGATAGTCGATGGGCTGATTCTCCCAAAATAAGCATCAGAGCCGAACCGCCCTTGAAACAGAAAGGGCAACCGGACAATTTCAGCATCTCCAAGAGCGACATTGCCCTAATAACTTTCTCTATCAAATTCAGGTCTTTATATTTGTTACGAACAGATATGGCCTTTATCCATTCTGCAGTCATACATTCCTTCTTGATCATACAAAATCTTTGATGTATTTTTCTATTTGCGGTTTAATATTGCGCCGTGAGGCATAACGCAGTAACATTCCTATATTCACATTATAGTTGGTAAAGGCATTCTGCATCATGTACAAGGACTCTTGCCCTTGCAGGTAGAAGAAATCCCTGTCACATTGGATATCAACTAAGAGTTTCTCAATTTTTGGTACATTTATGCCGTTTACTTCCTGTATGGGCGATTCTGAAACAAGAGGCTTCACAATAAAGGATCTTTTGTCCAACCGGATATAATCGGACATAATATCCTCCTTTGGCGAAAGGAAACTGCGTTCGTGCATATCCTGTACAAAGTGGAAAATGGTTTCAGTGGCATCACGCTCCGTTTCTATATAGATATTGTTGTTATACGACAGGTGATGCTGTAAGTCAGACAGTATTTCGCCGTTATAGACACAAAAGTCCAATAAGGGATATACCGCTTTTAATTTCTTATACAACCGAATGGAGTGAGCATTAGGAACAGGATGGAAAATGTTTTTGGGGGTTGTTGTATATACTCCTTTGCTTATTCTGAATATTTTTTTTTCGTCCAACAACTTGCGTAAATGCCAAGACAACATCTTCTTGGAAAGTTCAATCTTCCCGGAAAGATACTCAGACAAGTCATTCGTCTTGAATTCCTTGTTGGCGTTTGCAAAATCTACAATTATATTACTGACGTTCATCCTGCTAGCATTAATGGTCCGGTGCAAAGATAGTTAGATTTTGGCAATAAAACAAATATATTGCCAAAATCTAACTTGTTATTATACCGTCTTTCGTTACCAACCATCTCGTTTACGCAACATTTCATCTATCTCTTCCCGAAGAAAAAGTAACCTGCCATTGGCTTTGAGATAGGGAATTTTCCCTGCCCACACCCAATTATAGATGGTCTTTTGCTCCACTTTGAGAATCTTGGATACATCTATGATATCCAAGTATTCGGGTTTCAAGGGAGGATGGACAGTTGTATCAACAGATTGATCCTGCAGGACAAGCAGGCGGTCGAGTTTATCCTCGACGCTTATCAGCTTGTCGAACAGGCGTTTTTGCCAAGTGTCTTCGGTTTTATAATCTATGTACGGCATAGTTCTCCTTTTTGATAGTTACCATTGGTATCTTGTGCCAAGATACGTTGTTCTTTCATATAGGCAATGTATTTCTTTGCAGTTCTGTCCTTGATTTCCATTTCGCGCATCAGAACCTCACAAAGTTCTTGGTAAGTGAGCTTGAAAGAATTTCGGAAGGCTTCTTTGACAACGGCAATGAGTTCATCAGTCTTGCGCTTTTCCTTGTCCTCTTTAGATTTCTCGCCACGATAGACGTGCATGTCCTCAGCCTTATCCCAGCCGAAAAGCATCATCGGTACGTCCAACGGACTTCCATCACGGACTTTCAATGCTTTTACGACCGAGTATTCGGGATTATCATCTTTTTCTATGGAAAGAATTCCCGCTGCTTTGCGCTGCAATTCTGAGCCGATATGCCCACGGAGTTTAATACCATTCGGTACGAAGTGTAGCACGCATATGATACAGGTATTATAAATCCCCGCCAAGCGATAAAGCTCGTCCACAATGGCAATACTTTCCGTTTCATCGTTGGCAGAACGTATTAAGTCGGCTATTCCGTCAATCACCACAAGGTGGATGCCTTCATGCCTGTGATGGAACAAGTCCATACTCTCACGGATAAGGTTCAGTCTGTCCTTACGAGACAGAGAGGCAAGGTACAGAGAATGGCAAAACTCCGGTACTGCCGTCAAAGAAGCCCTACGCAGTGTCTTACCCAAGTTCTTGTGCAACTGTGCCTCGGACTGTTCCGTGTCATAGTGTAGGACCGCCAAGCCTTTGGGATTGGGGGTAATCTCTAATCCCAAGGTCTTCTCTATCGGCAATCGTTTTTCTCCCAACGCTCCGGCAAGGATGGCACCCACATAGTTGCTCTTGCCTGTCCCCTCACCTCCAGTAATGCAGAACAGGTTATCCTGTGTGCCGAGTGGCACACCGTTTACTGCTACTACTGATTTGGAAATGTCCGGTGGATTCTCATAATCAATCTCACAGGAACGTAACATCATCATGGTTTGGCTATATAGATCCGAGAACATCTTGGCAAGCAGATCTTTCAGTTCCTTTGCCCCGTTGCCTAAGGCAAAGAAATCAGAAATGTCTTTTTCAGACTTCGTACCACTTAGCGGAAGTGAAAGGTTCAAGACCTTGTATTCCACCAGATGTTCAGACTGTTTATGTGCCTCCCGTACACCTGTTTCATCCGCATCATATAATAGTATTATATGCCTAAAACGAAGCTGAAGGCTTTCAATGATACTTGTCGGTATCTGTGCCGTTTCACTGTTGAAGCAAATCGCATTGAAGCCGTGTGCATACAATGAGAGTACATCCTTTTCTCCACCTGTAATGAAAAGCATATCTCCTTTGGCAGGAATCTGCTCCATTCCGAAGCAATAAGTAGCAGGCATCCGTCCACCATAAAGAAAGCGGATTTTTGGACTGTGAGGTCGGTATATCTTTACATACCCGTTTCCGATATAAGCAAATATAGGTTCCGTAGGTGAGCCATAAAGTTCAAACTTCTTATCTTCGGTAGATACACTTTCATAGCGTTTAAGACTCCGTACACGAAAGCGACGGAGTGTATCCTCATGGATGCCATAATGTGCCCAATAGTTCAGTAGACCATCGTCAAATGGCTGTATCTCAAAACTATATGGACGTTCTTCCGTACACTTGTTCATATCAGCCTTAGGAGTGGGAACAATAGTTTTTTTATATGCTGACGTGATATGGCTGCTATGCTTTTCACCATCACATAAAGAATACAATCCAAGTTCTTGTACTATCGTTTCCAATACTTCGGGAAAACTTGTTTTCAGGTTCAAATTACGGAGGGTTGCCACAAACCAGAAGCAATCCCCTGAATAGGTGGTATCTCCATGATCATAGAATTTGTAAGAAGAAGTTTTCCTGTCGTAGTAGATATGGCAAGAAGCCCGCCTATCGTCATAGAAAGGGCTTCGGAAGTTGCGATGAAGGTTTACCTCAAAGCCAAGGAAATGTGAAAACACATTCAAACCTCCTTGTGTAAGTAAAAGAATCTGTTCCTTTTCTATCATAGTTGTCGGTTTTTAGGATTAATACATGAACTCATGATGAGATTGTCCTTGAAACGGTTGAGCCGACCAAGAATCTCGTCGTTTCTCATACCTGATACGCGGAGCCGGTTACACTTCGTGGCTATCACGATAGACTTGAAGAAGTAGCGTACATCGCCACCCTCCGTGTAGCGATACCGTACCAACTGCTTCTTGCGCCAGCGGTAAAGGGTGGACTCTGAAATATTCAGAGTCCCGATAAGGTCTTTGGTTGTCATCTCCAGCTCGTCGTCAATGTCTTGGATAAGACGGGAGGTGCGCTCAACATACTGCTCAATACGATTGAGCTTGTCTATCAGTTCTTGATAGGCTTGGCTTTCTACTGCTATTATTTCCATCAGCGTAATCGTTTGGTTTTAATTGTTACATGTTCTATTTCAAGTTCACTGACTAACTGTGAAAGTCTTCTGAATGCTTCCTCAGTAAAAACCTCCAGATGAATTTCTGCTATAGGTAAAGGACCAGGCTGCCCATTACGTGCAAGAAACTCAAATATTTTGGTAGACTGGATGCCCACCTTTGAAGCGTACATCAGAATTTGTTCAAGAGTCATTGCTGTCTTTCCTCTTTCCCAGCGCGAGATCCGACTCGAACTAACTTTCAGAATAACAGACAAATACTCCTGCGAATAACCATTTTTCACTCTTGCTGACTTCAGCATTTCCAATAACTTTTTCATACTTATAAAGTTACTAAAGCACCGTTACAAGAGCAACCCGCCACATGCAAATGTTTGCACACTATGCAATCCGTCTTGCAGACGGTGCAAGTTTGTTTGTTAGTAGCGGAATACACAGTGTACCAATAAATATAACGAACTAAATCTAAAACATTTTATCACTCTTATATCTTTGTATAATTATTATTGTTTTGTAAAACTCCAGTGCAAGGTGCAAGTCCCTTTATATATAAGGGCTTGCATCTTGCACTGGAAAATGTAGCAGTAAAATCTCTAAATATTTATGGCACAAAGATTTGGAGATATAAACAAAAAGATCTAACTTTGTACTCCGAGAATGGGAGTGAACGTGCTTTCAACAGATAGTCAAAATAGCGGTCATAAACCAGTCAGTTTGCTGCTACATTTCTGCTACAGAGACTGTCAGTACAAAAAGGTAAATATTTAGCTAACAGCGATAAGGACATATTGTGGATTAGTTCAGGCTGGTCCACATTGAATATCAAGGAGTTACGGAAATGTAGCTCCTTTTTGTTTGCTCACAGGAGACCTTCAGGTGACCTTTTCAAGGGTCAGTAGAAATTTAGTGGGGATATCCGTATAGTTTACTTAATCTAAAAATAAAGAATTTTGTCATATAAGCCCAGAAAACAATATAAAAAAATCGGCACTCGTGCTTGCTAATATGAAGAATAAGCAAGCGACGAATGCCGAACTGCTACGGATCTAAAATCTAGCCTAGACGTTTAGCTAATCTTTCACGAATTGCACCGATAAACCCAGCCGAGTTTACTTGTGTTGGTGTTACTCCTTCCATCAGGTTCACAAGGTCTTTGGTTACAATGCCTTCGTTTAAAGTATCAAAGCATGCGCCTTCCAACTGATTGCCGAAGTTTATCAACTCAGGTAGGTTGTCTAGCTCGCCACGTTTGCGCAATGCACCAGACCAAGCGAAGATAGTTGCCATTGGGTTGGTTGAGGTCTCTTGCCCTTTCAAATAATTGTAATAGTGGCGTGTAACGGTACCATGTGCTGCTTCATATTCGTAGTTGCCATCAGGACTAACGAGTACACTGCTCATCATAGCAAGAGAGCCAAATGCTGTAGAAACCATATCACTCATTACATCACCATCGTAGTTTTTACAAGCCCAAATGAAACCACCCTTGCTGCGGATTACGCGAGCAACAGCGTCATCGATAAGGGTGTAGAAATACTCAAGACCCTTCTTGTTGAACTCTTCCTCGTAGTCTTTCTCGAATACTTCTTGGAAAATTTCACGGAAACGAGCATCGTATTTCTTAGAAATGGTATCCTTTGTTGAGAACCAAACATCTTGATTGGTGTCGAGTGCAAATTTGAAGCAAGAGTGTGCGAATGAACGGATAGACTTATCTGTGTTGTGCATACCCTGAATAATGCCTTCTCCCTTGAATTCTTGAATGACAACTTCTTCTTTCTTACCACTAGCACCTTCGAATACCAACTTAGCTGTTCCCGGCTCGTTTACACGGAGTTCTACACCTTTATATACATCGCCATAAGCATGACGTGCAATAGTGATAGGCTTCTCCCAGCTCTTCACCGATGGGTGAATAGAAGGAATAGTGATAGGTGCGCGAAATACAGTACCGTCAAGGATAGAGCGGATAGTTCCGTTAGGGCTCTTCCACATTTCGTGTAGTTTGTATTCATCCATACGCTGAGCGTTAGGAGTGATGGTAGCACACTTTACAGCTACACCATATTTCTTGGTAGCTTCGGCAGAATCGATCGTAACTTGGTCATTGGTTTCATCGCGATGTACAAGTCCCAAGTCGTAATATTCAGCTTTGAGGTCAACAAAAGGCAGAATCAATTCGTCCTTAATCATTTTCCACAAGATTCTTGTCATCTCATCACCGTCCATCTCCACCAACGGAGTGGTCATCTTTATTTTTTCCATATCTAGGTTTGTTAGTTAAAAAATATTATAAATTTATTAATTTCTCGTTTTATTTTGGGCAGCGTAATAATTCATCAGGCAACCTTCCACCAAAATTGAGCGCTCGTCGGCAGTGAGGTTGGTGAAGTTAAGATGAATGTCTTTTATGCCATTGGCAGTAATCACCTTGCCATTGATTTCTTCCTTGCCAGAAACGATAGCCTCACGAATGCCAGGAATGAATACCATATCGCCAGAAGTATATTCAAACTTAGCATCTGCATCAAGAGTGAAAGGCACGATGCCCCAATTGATACAGTTGCTGCGGTAACGTTTGGTGGCATACTCGAAGCAGATGTTAGCGTCGCCACCCAATACTTTTTGGCAAGAAGCTGCCTGCTCGCGAGCAGAACCATCACCAGGACGATTAGCAAATACACACGAACCGAATGAAGTATCTTCTGGCTTGGCATTCACTTTAGCCAAAGCATCGGCAATGTGCTGTGGGCATTTGCCATTGCGGCGTTCCAAATCCTCCTGTTGAATACGCTTACTGATTCCTACATATTCAGGAACTCGGCGTGAAAGGGCAAACTCGGAGAGCTTGAGCGGATTAGAGCGGTAACTTGATGTCTCGCCCGAAGGAATTAACTCGTCAGTAGTTGTTACTGGATCGTGAATAACGGCTGCCAATTCCAAGAGCATATTGTCCTGCATAGGATACATTTTTGGCCAGTCCTTGATATTTGGTCCATAGCGCAATTCCTGTGAGGCATCTGCCTTACCATATCCGTAATAAACACGGTTCTCGTAAATCTTAGCATCGAAATCATATCCTGCGTGCTGATCATTGTACTCAAGATCAGTAGCGGCTGTGATAACACCACCATTAGCAGCGGTGGCAGCAATAGAACGAGCATCCATTAATGCCACGAGTGAAATTTGTCCTTGACCAGGCTTAGAACCTTCACGATTAGGGAAGTTACGCGTGGTGTGGCGAATACTCAAGCCGTTATTTGAAGGTACATCGCCTGCACCGAAGCAAGGACCGCAAAATGCAGGTTTGATAATCACACCTGCTTCGAGCAATTCCTCTGCAATCTTGTTGCGTGTAACCGACATATATACTGGCACCGACTGAGGATAAGCTGACATAGTGAAGTAGTCGTTACCCACAGACTTGCTCTTTAGAATGGCTGCAGCTTCGCTGAGGTTGCCATAAGTACCACCTGCACATCCAGCAATAATACCCTGGTCTGCCATTACCTTTCCATTCTTCACCTTATCAACGAGATGTACATCCACCTTGTCGCCGAAACGCTTCTTGGTATCTTCTTCTACCTGACGAAGAATCTCAACAGGGTTGGCTTGTAGTTCGTGGATAGAAAATGCGTTAGATGGGTGATAAGGGAGAGCTATCATAGACTCTTGCTTAGATAGGTCGATGCGGATCATAGAGTCGTAGTAAGCCACCTTGCCAGGTTCTAACACCTTGAATGCCTCTGGGCGATTGTGTTGCTCGTAGTGCTTCTTTACGGTATCATCAGTAATCCAAATCGAACTTAGACAAGTAGTCTCTGTGGTCATAATATCAATACCGTTACGGAAGTCAATAGGCAGATTGGCAACGCCAGGTCCAGCAAATTCCAATACCTTGTTCTTTACAAAGCCACTCTCAAACACAGCCTTCACCAAGGAAATGGCAACATCATGAGGCCCAATACCTCTGCGAGGTTTGCCCTCAAGCCATACCAAAACCACTTCAGGGGCATTGATATCCCAAGTATTTTCAAGTAACTGTTTTACCAACTCTCCACCGCCTTCGCCGACACCCATATTTCCTAGTGAGCCGTAGCGTGTATGACTGTCTGAACCTAAGATCATATTGCCGCATTTCACCATCGCCTCGCGAGCATATTGGTGGATAACAGCAAGGTTGGTGGGAACATAGATACCACCGTATTTTTTGGCTGCAGAAAGACCAAAGATATGGTCGTCCTCGTTGATAGTTCCACCAACAGCACACAGTGAGTTATGGCAGTTGGTCATAGCATATGGTAGTGGGAATTTCTTCAAACCGCTAGCACGTGCTGTTTGGATGATACCAACGTAGGTAATATCGTGCGACATCATGGCATCAAACTTGATGCGCATTTTGTTACTCTTGTTACCTGTTACGTCGTGTGAACGCAGAATACCATAGGTAATCGTGTTTTCTCTTGCTTGTTCAGGTGAAGGCATACCCTCGCTCTTGGTAACTATTTCCTTACCATTGAGGAGATATACGCCTTGCTTCATTAATTCAATCATAATAGAAATTTAAAAGTTATTATTAGTTCAAGTTCTTAATATTGCAAACTATGGATGAAAGCGGTGAGTGATAGCATGTCCGCACTGCCTCCTGGTGAGATGTTCTCTTGGATCATCCAGCGGTTCATCGCCTCTAATCCATCTAAAGTAAAGTTTTTCAATAAAATACCTGACCGCTCTTTAGTTTCTTTTACAGCTTTCTCGCCACCACGATAGAACACGTTGGTATCGTTGAGCGAATACATAATAAAAAGGAGGGTCTTGTGGAAGCGATAAGGATCGGTTGCGCAATTCCCAAAGAACGGTAGCCACTGGGCAAATAGTTGTGGAAAGGCTTCGCAAGCATGTTCTCTTGCACCTGTAACATGATAGTGTGAGACAACCATCTCTCCGTGCGTTCCTTTTGTTTTAGGAAACTGTCGGGCTAGTGTGGAAATATTATGCCTAAGGAGTTCGATATCAATGACTTTCTTCTCATAATAGACATGAGCTGCCGATACGATAGTCAACCCTATTGCAAAAAGCGCACCCTTATAGGTGTTCACACCATGCGTAGCATGGAACATCGCTGTCTCTGCTTTCACACCAATGCGCCTGATTTCGTCATAGGACGGTAAGTCGGTTTGGAAACCGCTTTGCGCTAGACATACAAAATAGGGGCGTAGTGCTTTGATACTCTTATCCATCAAAAGGAAGTCCATGTCGTGGTGTGCGCCATTGTCTTTGCAGTCAACAAGTCCTGGTTTGGGAGTTGTTTCTAATTCGTCGTGGAGAGCCTTTTCAGCTAGCTCCGCTATAATATAAGGTATGGTGGTAGGATAAGCGATATCTGCAGCAGTAAGGAACTTTCTTTCTGATAGGTTCTTCCTGAGTTTGCTTGCACTCACAACACTATCAGTGTTTTCGGTAGAGTGTTCATACGTCGTATGATCCATTTGCAAACGCTCTATTTCCCTTACTTCTATTCCTTTCGTAGGAAGTATCTTGTGCATCAGTTGGTTATATCGTCTTGTGAGCGAGTCGGTGGGCTCACTTCCCACAAATCGAACACTGATATTCAATGCTGGAGCAATGTGGTCGGCAAAAAGGTTCAAGTCGAGTTGTATCTGTGTATCAGTAGCGTCGTCAATACGTTTGAGGAAGTAGGTGGGGAACGTGTCAGACGAAATGACATATCGACTGCCATCGCATACGGTAACATTCTGTAGATCTGTACATCCTGCTGTTACCATAGCTTTACGTTCTTCGTACGCAAATAGCGATTTATCTTCTCTCACCACCATTACAAGCAAGTGTGCTACCTCTTTGGCTGCCTGTTCCACCAAATAACGGTGTCCACGTGTAAAGGGATTGGCATTCATCACGATGATACCTCGCTTTTTCGTATGACAAGAACTTACTGAACTTTTGCAATCATTTTTCAAATCAGTGTTATTGCCATCTGTTGGAATAGCTTCTTTTTCAATAATATCATACAGCCTCTTCAAATCTTTGCAATAATCGTTTATATGTCCACCATTCTCCATAAATATAGCTTGTGGTGCGGTGGCGAGCGTTTGGAAACCAAGGCTGGAAAAGATTGATACATTGTCAGGTTTGGTGAAAACCTTGATCGAGGAACATCCTTTTGTAGATGCTAGACATACCAAATGGGAAATAAGTTTTGCTCCCATACCTGTACCACGCAAAGTTTCGTCCACAGCCACACACTTGATAGTATTGCCACATAAGCCTCCGCCAGCAAGGATTTCCTCCCCACCGTTAGCAAAGACCGCAGCATACACATCAACATCTTCCAAGCGTAGCGCATTGTCTGCAAGGAAAGATTCTACCTTTTGGCGAATCGGTTCCAGAGAAAGCGGTAACTCTCGAATTTCATACTCTCCGAACATAGGCTTCAATCATTTGGGCTATTTTATGCTGTAATTCTTCTTGGGTGTGGGTGTGATTGCGCATACAATAACGAGCCTCATTATCGCAGATCAGGCATTTGCGTGGTGCTTCGCCAATTGCTAAACGAGGTATTGGATGCCCCTCCTCGTTGATTACATCTACATCGAATAGACGCCCTAAGGGGTGAGAATCTTCTATTTGGCAGGCGATGTGTTTAGCTTTTTCTTTTGGGAGCGTGGTGAGCAGATAAGCCTCGTAGCCTGTTTCTAGGTCGCGTTTTTGCAAATCTATCGTATTTCCCATAAAGTGCTGCTGAATAGCCTCCACTGCCGCATGAGCAACTGTCAACGATAGAGAATTACGCTTAACATTCCCAGGCATGATAACCGTAAGGCATACTAATGTAGTATAGGGATAGGCATTGATAAGTTCTAGTTGCTTTGCCCATCGTTGCTCACGGCTTTGTAGGAGTTCGTTAAGTGTAATTCTTCTCGTTGTCATGATGTATTAATGTAGTTTTTAATCTACAATATTGCGGATAACATCCATTACAGAGCCATCGCGGTTCATTACCACGCCCACTACTTTATCGCCGAATGGCAATGGATCGGCATCACCGATAATCTTGTGTGCCTGCTCTTTGAGTATTTGAATATCCACGATGTTCAAACCAGCTTTCTTTAGTCTTTCTGCTATTTCAGGACGGCGTGGGTTTACAGCTATGCCATATTCTGTAACAACAACATCTACGGTAGATCCAGGAGTAATTAGAGTTGTTACGTTCTCTACAACACAAGGTATTCTGCCACGAAGCAAAGGACAAACGATAATAGATAGCGCTGAGTCGGCAGCCGTATCTGGGTGTCCACCTATGGCACCACGAATAATACCATCGCTTCCTACGAGAACATTGACATTGAAATTAATATCCACTTCAAGGGCAGAGAGGATAACGATGTCAAGATAGTGGGTTGCAGAACCTGCTTCATCGGCAGAAGCATATTCGTTAGCTGAAACTCCTTTATGCATTGGATCGTTCTTCAACGACTCTGCAGCTACTTTGTCGAACGACTGTACATCTATGAGACGATCAATTAGTCCTTCATTGTGCATCTTCACCATATGGGCAGTAATACCTCCGAGAGCAAAGCTTGCCTTTATACCTTGATCAATCATACACTCACGAATGTATTTCACAGCAGCTAATGAGGCACCGCCTGAACCAGTCTGAATGGAGAAACCATTCTTAAAATAACCACTATTAATAATCACCTTTGCAGCTTGTTGTGCAAGGAGGATGTCTCGTGGATTCTTAGTGTCACGAATAGCACCTGAAGAAATCTTAGAAGAGTCGCCAACTGAATCCACTACAACAACAAAATCAACATTAGCTTCTGAAATGGCGTTATGGATATTTGGAAATGCTACGAGGTCGTCTGTCAGGATTACAACCTTATCTGCATTCTGAGCGTCAGGAAGTGCATAACCTAAAGAACCGCAGATAGATTTTGCATTCTCTGAGCTAGAATATCCGCAAGCATTGCCCAAAGGATCGGACGATGATGCGCCCAAGAAAGCTACATCAATGTGCAATTCATCGTTCTTGATGGCACTGCCACGACCACCGTGTGAACGGAAGATGACAGGCTCTTTCATCAAACCATGAGAAATCTCGGTAGCAAGGTCGCCGCGCAAACCTGATGTGGAAATTTTTGTAATCACACCATTCTTGATATGTTCTATCAATGGTTTATGAACATCCTGAAGACTAGAAGCTGCTAAATGTAGATCCTTAAATCCCATCTCTGCTAACTTATCTACTACCATATTCACAACCTTATCACCAGCGCGGAAATGATGATGGAAAGAAATTGTCATACCGTCTTTCAACCCCGATTTGCGGATAGCTTCTTCCAATGTAACCAATTTGCTACAAGTCTTCTGCATATCCATTTTGGGGGCTATCGCTTTGGACAGAGCAGTATTATCATTATATACTTTCTTATTTAATTTAGCAGCCTGCTCTTTTATCATAGCTGCTCTTTCCTGTATGTTGTTCATTGTATGTCCTCCTTTGTTAAGATACCCGATGCGATGGCAAGATCGATGGTACGCTGTGCTCTGATTACTACAGGACGGTCAACCATCTTGCCGTTTACTGCGATTACACCACTTCCTTTCTCGGCAGCCTCTTTAATGGCAGCGAGAATGGTACGAGCTTTCTCAATATCTTTCTCCTTTGGTGCGAAAACCTCATTGATAATCTCAATCTGACGTGGATTGATAATGGATTTTCCATCGAAGCCCATACGCTTGATGAGTTCTACTTCATTGCGGAATGCTTCCATATCATTCAGATTAGAGAATACAGTGTCAAGTGCATCAATGCCAGCAGCTCTTGCAGCCACCACGATAGTTTCGCGAGCTAGTTGAAGTTCTGTTCCTTCTTTGGTACGTTGTGTTTTGAGGTTAGCACTGTAATCTTCAGCACCTAATGCAATGCCCATCATTCTCTTAGATGCAGTAGCAATATCGTAAGCATTTACAATACCTAAGGCACTCTCAATGGCAGCCATAATCTGAGTTCTTCCTACGCAACCGAGTTCTTTCTCCACACGTTCTATTTCTGCCTCTACTTCACGCACCTCATCGGCAGTTTCGGTCTTTGGCATTCGGATTACATCTACACCACCTTTCACTACGGCTTCAACATCTTTCTTACCATAAGGAGTGTTTAGGGGATTGATGCGTACTACTCGTTCTATATTTCCATAGTCGATGGTTTTTAGCGCATTGTGTACCAACATACGGGCAGCATCTTTTTCTGCCATTGTTACCGAATCCTCAAGGTCGAGCATGATAGAATCGGGGTGGTAAATATAAGCATCCTGCATCATACTAGGATTGTTGCCTGGTATGAACATCATCGTTCTTCTTAATCTTTCCATAGGGTTAATAATGAAATGTTAGTAATAAGGGTTATGCCCATACATCTTTGCCTGTAGCACGAACTGCAGCGGTAGTTACACGGGCACGAATGGTACAGTCCAAAGCTCCTTTATCAACAGCTTTCACAATAGCATTTTCGATGCCTAACCCAGTTAATGTTTCTCCGATTACTTTCTTGATTTGTCCGCCAAACTGATATTCAACGGAACTTTCAAGAATGATTTGCAACCCTTCAGCTTCGGAGGGCGAAATCTGGATGAAGATGTCGCCAGACTCCATCGTTCCAGCATACGCTTTTTCCAATTCCATAGTTAGATACAATTATATTAATAGATTTACTTAGTTATTATTATCATAGTGGTATACAAGAACAGTAATAACACCCCGATTATGCGTGGCTATCTTTTAACTGTCATGTATCCTAAATTAATTTTCAAAGCGTCTTCTTTCTACACCTAGTTGAAGGAGTGTTTTGAAGAACTTGCGATGATAGTAGGTTTCCAGCTTTGTCGCTCTTAATACGAATGGATTCCCTTTTGATCGCACTTGTGAGCCAATTGCGTTTCAAAAGTAAATATAATATTTCACACAAAGAAATTATATGCACTTTTTTACACGCCAGACTGTTTATTTTCGTTAAAAAAAAGATTCTGTGCAGCTAGCACTTTATTAAATATGTGAGCAAAGTATTTAATGCTCAAAGAAATTATATAGAAAAATCCCCAGCAAAGATAGGTTTTTGCTAGGGATTTGGAACGATATATTGAGTGCAACACTAAGGGGGGGGGACGAATATTCTTTTACCATCTGCCGTGATATTTATAGTGTCCTAAGTGGCGTCCGTTGTCGTGATGGCGTTTCCATCCTTTATTGCGATGTTTCCATTCTCTTTCATTGTATCTTGCTTTGCGCGAGTCAACGCTGCGAAGATAGCGATAGTTGATATTATATACTCTTTCGTATTCTCTTTGTGAGCAACCTATCTTATGCAAATATACATGAAACAAAACAGTATGAAAAAGGTGATTTTCCTAAGTGTTGATAGGAAAATATCTAAAACAGATCGGGGTATTTCCTATTTACCCTTCTCTAAAAAAATCAAGTGCTTCTTTAACTTCTTCCTCTGTAATAATTTGGTCAATGTGGATATTTCCTATTTCTGTAAGAAGCGTTACATTGATTTCATTGTTGCGATTCTTTTTATCGTGGTGCATGTATTCAATGAGTTCAAGATAATCGTCGCAGGTAATAGGAAGCACACCATAGTATTCACGAATGAAACGAACAGTTTGTCGTAGTTTATCTGTAGGGAAGCCCCTCTTTGTGGCTGCAATGAAAAGTTCAGAGATGAGCCCATAAGCTACAGCATATCCATGCAGGATAGGGGTGCGGTGCATTGCCCAAGTTTCGAAAGCATGCCCAAAGGTATGCCCAAGGTTTAGGGCTTTGCGAATATTTTTTTCTTTAGGATCTTGTTCTACAATATTCTCTTTTATTTCAACGCTCTTGGCTAACATTGGATCTAATTGATCAAGATTAGGATTTGCGAGGTCAAAGTTGATAAGGTCAGCCCACATCGTTTCATTGGCAATGAGTCCATGCTTCAACATCTCTGCATACCCGCTTCGAATGTTTTCAGTGTCTAAAGTTTTCAACCATTGTGTATTCAATATAACAAAACTTGAATCGTTGAATACACCGATTTCATTTTTTAAACCTCCAAAGTTAATACCTGTCTTTCCGCCTACACTAGCATCTACCATAGCAAGTAGGGTAGTGGGGATATTGATAAAGTTGATGCCACGTTTGAAAGTGGAAGCAGCAAAGCCTCCAAGATCTGTTATCATTCCCCCTCCAAGGTTGATCAACAACGAATGACGAGTAGCTCCATACGCTTGTAAAGCAGTCCAAACATGTGAAAGAGAGTTAAGGTCTTTATGCAAATCAGATGCTTTGAGTGTAATGACATCTGCTTTCTTCAAGCCATGAAAACTCTTAATAAGTGGTAAGCATAGTTCTTTGGTATGCTCATCTACTAAGATAAAAGTCTTATCATGTTCACATTCTGCGATAGCGATAGCCAAATCGGTTTGGAAGTTTTTGGAGCTTATTATGCGTTGTTTCATCATTTATTCTTCATCAAACATTTCATCGTCATCAAAATTAAAGTCGGTTGGATCAATGAAAGCATCCATAGCACGGCGATCTTTCTTTGTAGGACGTCCAGAGCCTCTTGCCCTATCTACAAAGCCACTAATACGGCTCATTTCTAACAGTTCGTATTGCTTAGCTTCGGTAACATTTTCGTAAACTTCTGGTATGAATTTAGCTCCGACACGCTGTTCAATGGTTTTGAGAACTTTAAACGAATACGTAATAGGTGATTTCTTAACGCTTACCACATCACCCACTTTTACATTGTGTGAAGGCTTGCGATTGATGCCACCCACACTGACACGTCCATTCTTACAAGCATTAGAAGCTAAGGATCGCGTTTTAAATATACGTGCAGCCCAAAGCCATTTATCTATTCGTGCTATGTCGCTCATGTTATTTCTTACCTAATTTATTATATTGATTCATCGTGATGTCAAGACCTGCAAGTACAAAACTTTTAATAATTTCACCTGCTAAATCAATAGAAGGTTGCAATTCCTTCATGTCTTCGTCAGTATAATGCCCTAAGACCCAATCCACTTGTCCACCTCTAGGGTAATTGTTTCCTACTCCCATTCGTAGTCGGGCATAGTTTTGACCAATAAGTTGCTGAATGTTTCCCAAACCATTATGTCCTCCATTTGATCCATTTCCTTTCAAGCGAAAAGCACCAAGAGGAAGAGCCACATCGTCTGATATTACAAGCAACCTACTTTGTTCAATGTTTTCCTTGTTGAGCCAATAGCGTACAGCGTTGCCCGAAAGGTTCATAAAGGTAGTAGGCTTTAAAAGAATAATCTTTCTACCCTTTAGTGTAAACTCTGCGACAAAGCCATAACGCTTATCCTCAAAAACAATATTGGACGCTTTAGCTAAAGCGTCCAATACCATAAATCCTGTGTTATGTCTAGTACCCTCGTATTCGTTACCAGGGTTACCAAGACCACAAATTAAATATTTATCCAATGTCGTTGAACTAATATTTATAAAATTCTTAATTATTCAGCCTCAGCTGCGGCAGCAGTACGTGAATTACGTGTAGCCTTAATAGAGCAAACTACTACTTCCTTAGGAGTTACTAGCTCAAGACCTTCGAAGCTCAACTGACCAACCTTGATAGCCTTACCAAGCTGTAATGCAGTAACATCTATACTTAGAAATTCAGGGATCTTGTTGAAAGGAGCCTTTACATTAATCTTGCGGATAGACATATTCATACGACCACCATCACGAACACCTTGTGCAAGACCAGCAAGCTTAACAGGAACGCCCATAATAATTTCTTTTTCTTCGGTTACTTCATAGAAGTCTACGTGCAAAAGAGCGTCTGTTGTTGGGTGGAACTGTAAATCTTTCATAATAGCCAAGTGCTTCTCGCCATCAATTGTTAGTTCTACACCATAGATGTTTGGAGTGTAAACAAGCTTGCGAAGCTCTGACATAGGAGAAGCGAATGATAATGCTACAGGAATACCGTTTTCCTTCTTCTCACCGTAAAGGTTACATGGTACTAAACCTTCCTTACGCATTAAACGTGAAGCTTTCTTTCCAAGGTCGTTACGCTTCTGACCTGACAACTTAATTTCTTTCATAATTGTGTTACTCTAAATTAATATGAATGTTAATTCGCCATCACACACTGAGATGCTTGTCGAGAATTGGGCGTGCATTATGCAGCCCTCTCTGTTCTCAATTTGCAAAAAGCATTGCAAAGTTACTGCTTTTTTAGGAAATATAGCAACTTATTGGTGAAAAATATAGAAAATAGCATCTTTTACTTGTACATGCGTGGGAATTTTCCTACATTTGCATTGATTAAATATTGAAAGAAACACAAGTAAATCGCGAGATGATTAACAGAGAATTAATTCGAATTAAGGTTGTTCAGTTGACCTATGGATACTATCAGAATGGTAACCGCAATATGGATGCAGCAGAGAAAGAGTTGCTATTAAGTCTTTCAAAAGCTTATGATCTATACAATTTTCTTTTGGGATTGATAGTTGCGATTACAGAAGAGGAACGCCATCGCATCGAAATTTTGCGTAAACGAGCAGAGCGTGAAGGCTTACAAATGCCATCAGAGCGCTTTGTAAACAACAAGTTTGCTTTACAGTTAGAAGAGAATAAGCAGTTGAACGCTTTTTTAGCAAATCAAACTTATCATTGGGGTGATGATATTGAGGTGGTGCGTAGAATTTGTGATTGTATAGAGAATAGCGAAGTCTATAACGAGTACATAGCAAGTGAAGATGATACTTATGAAGCCGATCGTGAGTTATGGCGCAAGCTTTATCGCTCTATTATAGAAAATAATGATCTGCTTGATGCTGCATTAGAAGATAAAAGTCTTTATTGGAATGATGATAAGGAAGTGGTGGATACCTTTGTTGTAAAAACCATTAAACGTTTCGACCCTGCTAATGGTGCCGATCAAGAGCTATTACCAGAGTTTAAAGATATAGCAGATCGTCAGTTTGCTATTGATCTTTTCCGTTCTACAATTATGAATGCAGAGACCTATCAACAATACATGAGTGAAGCAAGTCATAATTGGGATTTCTCGCGCCTTGCTTACATGGATGTTGTTATTATGCAGATTGCTATAGCAGAGATTGTCAACTTCCCTAATATTCCTATTAGTGTTTCTATTAATGAGTATGTAAATCTTGCTAAGTTATATAGCACTCCTCGTAGTGGTGGTTATATTAACGGAATGCTTGACAGTATTGCCCGCCATTTAGTAGAAACAGGTAAGGTGCTAAAGCCAATTCCAGAACCTCGTCAGCGCAGATTTATTAAGGGACATACAGACAAGCGTAACTCTCATCCATCTGTAGAAGGACCTGAAGAGAGTGAATAAGAGCTTTAGCAACAAATTTATAGAAATTTAATTCATAACTAAGATAATAATATAATATAAGCAATGAATACAGAACTTTTATTGGCAGGTCAAGCACAAAGTGGTGGCTTTCCTATGATTTTAATGATGGTTGCCATCTTTGTAATTATGTATTTCTTTATGATTCGTCCACAACAGAAGAAGCAAAAGGAAATACGTGCTTTTCAAAACGCATTGAAGGAAGGCGACTCTGTTGTTACAGGTGGTGGTATCTATGGCACAGTGAAAAGAATTGATCTTACTACAGGTAAGATTGATATAGAGATTGCTCGTGGGGTTGTGATCACAGTAGATAAGGGCTATGTATTTGCTGATGTAAAAGCATCTCAAGCACAAGCTCAGAAATAATTAAAAAACATATTTTCACCTATTAATAATAAGGTGGTAAAGTAATGACATTTATTCGGTCGATGTTCACATTAGATACAATCAGGAACTTCTTGTTGAAAATATTCAGCAAGGAGTTTCTGATTTTTTTGTTCTTCCTAGCTTTAAGTGGTGGGTTTTGGTTGATGATGACCTTGAATGAAACGTATGAATATGAACTTACGGCGAAGGTGAAGTTAATAGATATTCCTAAAAATGTCGTTATTACAGAAGATCCCGACTCTATAGTTCGCTTTACAGTGCGCGACAAGGGCTTTGTCATTGTGGCATATAAGTTTACAAAAGAATTTAAACCAGTGCTGGTGAGCTTTCGAATGTACAATAACGAGAAAGGGTATGGTGTTATTTCGTCGATTGATATTCAGCGTCAACTCCAGTTTCAACTAAATAAGAGTACAAGAATAGTGTCCACAAAGATGAGCAATCTTAGTTTTGCTTATAATTTGGGGCAACATAAGCGTGTGCCTGTAAGGTTGTTAGGTAGTATAGCTCCTAATGGGAATTATAATCTTGCCCATGCTCGTTTCTATCCAGAAGTGGTTACAGTGTATGCCGATAAGGCTACATTGGATAGTATCCAATGGGTATATACAGAGAAGTTACATATTACTAACATTACCGATACTAGGGAACTGGAGGTAAACTTGCGTAAGATAGCACACGCAAAGTGTATTCCTAGCACAGTGAAGATGAAGCTTATTCCTGATGTGCTTACAGAAGAAACGGTGTCGGTGCCTATTGAAGCTATTAATATACCTGATGATAAGGTGTTAAGAACTTTCCCAAGTAAGGTGAATGTCAACTTTATCGTTGCTGCTTTCCGCTTGCGCTCAATGCCAAGAAACAACGAGACAAAGGAGTTGTTGCCTACAGGTTTTAAGGTAGTAGCCGATTATAGCAAACTCATAGGCGGAAAGTCGGACAAATGCCGGATATATATTGCTGCAAGACCTGTCGATATTCACAATGTGCAGCTTGCAACGACGGCTGTAGACTATGTCATTGAGCAGCGATGAGGGTAGCAATAACGGGTGGAATAGGTAGTGGAAAATCTTATGTGTGCAGGCTTCTAGCTCAGCATGGTATAGCAGTGTATGATAGTGATGCACATGCTAAACGCCTTATACATACCTCGCTAGAGCTTCAGCAACAATTAAGCCGACTCGTTGGAAAAGCGATCTTTGTAGGTGGAGTTTTGCAAAAAGGAGTTTTAGCTCAATACCTACTTGCTGATGCCCAACACACCGATGCCATCAATAACATTGTTCATCCAGCAGTGGCATACGACTTTGAACAGTCGGGGTATGAATGGATAGAGAGTGCTATTCTTTTTGATAGTGGTTTCGACAAACGAATACAGTTAGATAAGGTAGTGTGTGTTACTGCCCCTGATGAGATTAGAATAGCAAGGATAATGCAGCGTGATCACCTTTCAGAGGAAAAAGCACACGCATGGATTGCAAAACAATTACCTCAGAGCCAGGTGATAGCACGTAGTGATTATAATATCATCAATGATGGCGTGAGTGATCTTGAAGAGCAGGTAACAACATTGCTTGCAACGCTAAAATAGACAATAAATAAGTTAATAATAAAACAAATTAAGAGAAAATGTTACAGACAATTCTTTCAATCTCTGGTAAACCTGGTCTTTACAAGCTTGTAAGCCGTGGTAATAATAATCTTATTGTAGAAGCACTTGACGGTACTAACAAGCGCCAACCTGTGTTTGCAACTGACCGTGTAACAAGCCTTGCAGATATAGCAATGTTCACCGATAGTGAGGATGTGCCATTGGGTGAGGTTTTAGCAAAGGTGCGTGATAAAGAAGAAGGTAAGGTAAGCTCTCTCAATTGGCGTAAGGCTTCTGCCAAGGAGTTGCAAGCTTATTTTGCAGAAGTATTGCCAACTTTCGATCGCGACCGTGTGCATAACAGCGATATTAAGAAGTTAATACAGTGGTATAATATCTTGATTCAAGCAGGTGTTACCGATTTTGAAGAGGAGATGCAGCCTACAGAGGGCGACCATATCCAAGATCGTCAGGAGCAAGAATAATGTTTTGTTAGGACTTGATGTAAGGTTCTTTAAATTCAATCATTAGTTATTTGAATTTAGAAAATATTTAACACAAAAATAAAAGCTAAGCTTTTGCCTTGTAATAGGTTATCTTTTACATGGTAAAAGGTAAGCTTTTGTAGTTAAAAAGGTCATCTTTTGCGAGGTAAAAGATGACCTTTTTGTTTTGCTACTTTAAGTTGTTGTTAGTCAGTTATATACAGTGTCTTTTCATTTGTTCATTTGCTACATTGATATAAGTAAAAATAGTTTACTTTTCTATTTTTATTAGGCATTTATTTGCTATACAGCTAAGTTGTACTTACAGCATCTAGGCTTATATGTTTAGCATCGCTTTTCGATGACAGCAATAAAATTGATATTTCACCACTAGGCTTTTGTTTCAACGTACATTTAGGAGCTATACCCCTTTTTGCTCTTTTCCTAACTTGATCATTTCCTTTGGCAACGCATCTTGAATAGAAGTAACAAGAAAGTTGAGCAAGCGATTACGAATAAAATTTTTGCCCGTTAGCATAATAATCTCACGCGAAGGTATAGGATAAGCAAAAGGGCGTACAAGTTCAGTTTGTTTATCTGTAAGTTGCGGAATGGCTAATTCTGGGATAAAAGTAACACCCTTTCCACTCTCTACTATACGCATAAAGGTTTCGATACTTCCAAGGTTATAAGTCCGCTTGCTATGTATAGCCGACTTTAGTGAGCAGAACTTCACTAACTGATCGCGGAAGCAATGTCCCTCATCTAACAACCAAAGATATTCACCCTTTAAATCAACAGTGCGTATAGCTTCTCTGTTAAATAGCTCATCATTCTTTGCTACATATACATAGAATTTCTCATAATAAAGATGTCGCTTTTCAAAATCTCCTAATCCGTCAATATTTGCCAATATTCCTGCATCGACCTCTCCACGTACAATAGCCCTTCGCATATCATCGGTTTTAAGTTCTGTTACACGAATATCCATATTAGGGTAATCGTTCATTAACGCAGGGAGGAAGCGAGGAATGAGATAAGGAGCAATCGTTGGTAATACGGCAAGATGAAAGGTACCAGCAAAAGAATGTTTTTCCTCTTCTACTACTTCTTTCAACCGCTTTACACGTACTAGCACATTCCATGCACGCTCAATGATGATTTGCCCAATGGGAGTGGGCTGAATGGGTTGCCTTCTTCGGTCAAAGATCTTCACCCCAAGTTCATCTTCCAGTTTTTGGATCATCGAACTCAATGTGGGTTGGGTTACTTTACAATATTCGGCAGCCTTTGCAAAGTGTTTATGGCGATATACTGCCATTACATATTCTAGTTGTTGTAGTGTCATTGTCTTACTTTTTTCCTAAAATGCAAAGTTAAGAAATAAAATATACACATTCGCATAAAAAATATTTTATTGCTTTATGCTCTAATTATCAATAAGATAGATAACATAATAGATAATGTCTATTGCTTGATAAATAAAATCATTCATTTTGCTAT
Organism: Prevotella bivia DSM 20514; assembly: GCF_000262545.1. Classification (GTDB taxonomy): domain Bacteria; phylum Bacteroidota; class Bacteroidia; order Bacteroidales; family Bacteroidaceae; genus Prevotella; species Prevotella bivia. Next base: position 1,315,606 of record NZ_JH660660.1, read on the forward strand.
CTCTCTTTTATTAACTTTGCATCATCAAATAACAACATATAAAATATAAATAATATGCTAGTAACTAATATTCTCCTCGCAATGAGTTTGCAAGCACCGATGAGTGCTTTGAATAATGCAGAGGTTCCACAGGTAAAGCAATATATGATGGGTAAGGCTATAGAAATGCCTAAACTGCCATACGCCCCAAATGCATTAGAACCTGTTATTAGTGAGCAAACTATTAATTTTCATTATGGTAAGCATCTTCAGGGCTATGTCAATACGATTAACAAATTAATAAAAGGTACAGATTTTGAAGGTAAAAGCATAGAAGAGCTTGTAAAGAGTGTACCTGAAGGTGTTATGTATAATAACGCAGGGCAAACGCTTAACCACATACTCTATTTCACACAGTTTCAAGCTCCTATGATGGATAATATGCCATCTGGCAAATTAGCAAAACTCATTGATAAAAACTTTGGTAGCTTTGAGGCTTTTAAATTACAATTTACAAAGGCTGCTAGTACCATTTTTGGATCAGGTTGGGCATGGCTATCTCAAGATAAAGATGGTAAGCTTGTTATAACACAAGAGGCTAATGGTGGAAATCCTTTGCGTAGAGGGCTAAATCCTATTTTAGGAATAGATGTTTGGGAGCATGCTTACTATTTGGATTATCAAAATAAGCGTACCGATCATCTCTCGGCTATTTGGCAGATTATAAATTGGAATACTGTGGAAGCAAGATTAAAGTAAAAGAGATATAGTAAACAACATTTATAAAAGTAAATAAAGGAATAAAATTATGCAATCAGTAATCAACGCACAAGCTCCTGAATTTAAAGTTCAGGCTTTTCAAAATGGTGAGTTCAAAACAGTTTCTAATGAAGATATAAAAGGAAAATGGGCTGTATTTTTCTTCTATCCAGCCGACTTTACTTTTGTATGTCCTACAGAGCTAGTCGATCTTTCAGAGAAGTATGAAGAACTTCAGAAGATGGGTGTAGAGGTGTTCTCTGTAAGCTGTGATACTCATTTCGTACACAAGGCATGGTTTGATGCTTCTGACCGTATCAAGCAAATTAAATATACTATGCTTGCCGATCCATTGGCTGTATTGGCAAAAGGGTTTGGTGTGTTCAAGGAAGATGAGGGAGTGGCTTATCGTGGAACATTTGTTGTAGATCCAGAAGGATTGATCAAGCTGATGGAAGTTCAAGACAACAGTGTAGGACGTAATGCAGATGAACTAGTTCGTAAAATAAAGGCAGCACAATTTGTTGCTGCTCATCCAGGAGAAGTTTGCCCAGCTAAGTGGAACGAGGGTGCAGAAACATTGACACCAAGTATTGACTTAGTAGGTAAGCTCTAATAAAAGCTATACTAAAACTTTATAGATATGAAAAGAGCTTTATGCAATGCTTTCTTAAAACGAAAGAAAAATCATTGCTTAAAGCTCTTATCACTTCATAATAGGACGAACAAAAACTAATCATATTTTTTGAAAGGACAATCATGCTAGACCAGAATATATTAAAACAAGTGAGGGAGATCTTTGCCTCTTTAAAATCGAAGATAACGTTTAAGGCTACGGTAGATACAAATGATGAGAAAAAACAAGAGTTAAAAACGTTCTTAAACGACTTCGCTTCTACCTCCGATCAATTATCAGTTGAGTATACCGAACAAGCTGGAGCAAACCTCCACTTTACCTTATACAAAGGCGATATTGCTACTGGTATTAGTTTTCGTGGTATTCCTAACGGACACGAATTTACCTCTTTACTCCTTGCTGTTCTCAACGCTGACGGACAAGGTAAAAACTTCCCTGATGAAACTATTCAGCAACGGATTAAAGCTTTGAAAGGTAAAATTACTTTGAGAACTTATGTATCACTCACATGTACAAATTGTCCTGATGTGGTGCAGGCACTCAACTTGATGACGCTTATCAATCCCAATATCTCACATGAAATGGTAGATGGTGGATTATTTCAAAAGGAAGTAGCCGAACATAATATTCAAGGCGTACCTGCTGTATATCTAGGAGAAGATGCTATCCACATCGGGCGTGGAGACTTAGGTATGTTGCTTCAAAAGCTTGAAGATAAAGTAGGAAGTGAAGAAGATTATTCTGTAGAACCCATAGAACGAGAATATGACACCCTTATTATAGGTGGTGGTCCTGCTGGTACTGCTGCAGCTATTTACACTGCTCGTAAAGGTTTGAAGGTAGCTGTAATAGCAGAACGCATTGGTGGACAGGTAAATGATACAACAAGTATTCAAAACTTAATTTCTGTTCCAGAAACAAGTGGAACTCTACTAGCTGCTGATTTAAAGAAACATCTTAATACTTATGATATCGACTTGTTCGAACACCGTAAAATTACCGATGTTCAACTCAAGGACGTCCAAAAAGAAATCGTTGTAAAAGGTGGCGAAGTATTTAAAGCACCAGCAGTTGTTATTGCTACGGGTGCAGCATGGCGTAATTTGGGTGTTAAGAATGAAGCAAAATACATTGGTCATGGTATCCATTTCTGTCAACACTGTGATGGACCATTTTATAAAGGTAAGAATGTTGCTGTTATTGGTGGTGGAAATTCTGGTATGGAAGCGGCTATCGACCTCGCTGGTATCTGTAATCATGTTACAGTATTCGAGTTTGGCGACACACTCCGTGCCGATAATGTTTTACAAGAAAAGGCACACAACATAATAAACATAGATATTTATACCAATGCCCAAACTACAGAAGTATTAGGCGATGGAAGCAAACTCACAGCCTTAAAAGTAAAGGATCGTATCACAGAAGAAGAAAAAGAATATGCTTTCGATGGTGTATTCGTTCAGATAGGTCTTGCTGCTAACAGCAATCCCTTCAAAGATCAGTTAGAGCTTACCCCACGCCATGAAATAAAGGTAGATGAGTTTTGTCGAACAAATATTCATGGAGTATATGCTGCTGGTGATGTTACCAATGTGCCTTACAAGCAGATTGTGATCGCAATGGGGGAAGGAGCAAAAGCAGCCCTATCTGCTTTCGATGATCGCCTACGTGGAATTATAGGATAAACATCTACCATTTTTGCTAGTATAAGCAAGGATACATATTGAGATATGAGCAAAAAGAGTTTAGTATGCTAATAGTGATGGTGCTATAGCTCGTTTAAAAAAAATAATGCCAACAAGATTTGATTTCTTGTTGGCATTGTTTATATGATAAAAAGCTAATAAAATCGGTATAGCTTTATCCATTCATTGATAAAAGGAATTCTTCATTGTCCTTAGTGCGGCGCATAAGATCGTGAAGCGAGTTCATAGCCTCAAGTGCTGTCATATCGGCAATATTTTTACGAAGGATCCACATACGATCGAGTGTTGTTTTGTCTTGTAGCAAGTCATCGCGACGAGTACTTGAAGCCACAAGATTAACAGCTGGGAAGATACGCTTATTAGAAAGGTTACGATCAAGCTGAAGTTCCATATTACCTGTACCCTTAAACTCTTCAAAGATTACCTCATCCATCTTTGAACCTGTATCAATCAAAGCGGTAGCAATAATGGTTAATGATCCACCACCTTCAATATTACGGGCTGCACCGAAGAAACGCTTTGGCTTCTGAAGTGCATTTGCATCAACACCACCAGTAAGCACCTTACCAGATGCTGGGGCAACTGTGTTATACGCACGTGCAAGACGAGTGATAGAGTCAAGGAAGATAACCACATCATGACCACATTCTACCATACGCTTTGCTTTCTCTAGCACCAATCCCGCAATCTTTACATGACGTTCGGCTGGTTCGTCAAAGGTAGAAGCTATTACTTCTGCATTCACTGTGCGAGCCATATCGGTAACTTCCTCTGGACGCTCATCAATTAGCAACATCATAAGATAAGCTTCTGGATGATTTGCTGCAATAGCATTAGCAATATCTTTCATAAGAATGGTCTTACCCGTCTTAGGCTGTGCAACGATCAGCGCACGCTGTCCCTTACCAATTGGTGAGAATAAGTCGACAATACGTGTTGACATATTCATAACATTTGGCTTTCCATTCAAATTAAACTTTTCTTCAGGGAAGAGTGGTGTAAGATGCTCGAAAGGAATACGATCGCGTACTTCTGATGGCTGACGACCATTGATCTTATCTATGCTTGTAAGTGGAAAATACTTCTCACCATCATGTGGAGGACGAACACGACATTCTACCACATCACCCGTCTTCAAACCATATTGTTTAACTTGGTTAACAGATATATATACATCATCAGGAGATGAAAGGTAGTTGTAATCACTAGAACGAAGAAAGCCATAACCATCTGAAAGAACTTCCAACACACCATTTGCCTTAACAATGTCATTAAACTCATATTTAGGTATGCTAGTAGTAACAGAATGCGCTACCGCTAGTGGCTCATTTCTTGAAGCAAGAGGTGCCGTTGGCTGATCGAACATATCATAACTAGGAACAGCACCTTGATCTTCGATAGGAATATCCACAACTGTGATAAAGTCAGTGCCATCATTAGGATCGCCTTCCCATACTCCCTCATTAAAAGGCAACTCTGGGCTCAACTCTTGATTCATATTATTATGAGCTTGTACTTTTTCTTGCAGTTTTGCAAGCAAGTTCGTCTCTTCATCCGACCATTCGCCATTATTGGAAGTTGTTTCTTCTTTAAACGTTTCATTACGTTGCAAGGTTTGTACTACTTCTTGCAAATCGGTAACCATAGATGCTGTAGTTTGTGGCTGTGGCTTCTTTTCTGTAGGTTCTTCTATAGGAGCAACATTTGTTTCCTTTAATGCTGCCTCTGCACGAGCAATAGCCTCAAGTTCTGCTTTCGACTTACGTCCTCTATGCTTTGGAATAGACGCAAGGATTTGCTCAGGAGATATAGGTTCTTCTGAAGTAGGTACTACAACATCTTCTTCAGGTTTGACCTGTGAGGTAGCACTATTTTTCATTGTATCGAAGTTCTCGCCAGATTTGCCTTTAACAGTATAAACATGATCGGTTTCTTTACGAGATATTCGAGTTCGTCTTCGTTTTGCTTCTAAGGGATGAGCATTGCCTATTTCTTCTGCTACCTTATCTAATATAGCATATATAAGTGTTTCTTTATCAGCGTTTTTACCGAATGACACACCATTCTCTTGTGCAATACCCTGCAATTCTTGGACATCTTTGTCCGATAATTCTTCTTTGCTTAGCATAAATAAACTATGTATAGGAAATACATTTAAAGCGTGAGTTTGTTTCTCAATAACAGAAACAGTATTAAATGTTTTTAATGATGCAAAGTTATAATATTTATATCATTACTCCAAAATTTTTTATATATCTTTTTTGTTTATCTAGTTTATATACTCTTATTTACCTTGTTTTATTATTTAGATACTAAAGCTTGTATAAATAAAGGCAGAAAAGATAAGTATTTTGTATCTTTGCGAAAACGATTATATGCTAGACATTATGGGGGATAAATTTACATTTACAGAAGAAGAAAAGCTAAAGGCTGCTGCAACACTAAAGGATTTGCGTATCATTCTTGGAGAGGATTTTCCTGAAAAGGAAATGATAAAACTTCAGGAACATATAGACAATTCCATATATAACAATGAGGTTAAACGCAATATCTTTAACCTTAACCCTATTTTGTGTGCTTTGCAAACTGCACTTATAGCGACAAGAGACATTGGACTAAAGAGCGACTCCCTGCTAGCCATTCTCTTATATAACAGTGTACAAGACGGTTTTGCACTACTTGAAGATATACAAAAGCAATATGGTGAAGGAGTTGCAAAAATCATCCATGGTTTAAATAAAATTCAGCGCTTATATACCAAGAATCCTATTATCGAAAGTGAGAATTTCCGTAATCTCTTGCTCTCGTTTGCAGAAGATATGCGCGTTATTTTGATAATGATTGCCGATAGGGTAAACTTAATGCGCCAAATTAGAGATACAAAAAACTTAGAGGCGCAGCGAAAAGTGGCTGAAGAGGCTAGCTATTTGTATGCTCCTTTAGCACATAAGCTAGGACTGTATCAACTAAAACGTGAACTTGAAGACCTTTCACTGAAATATCTTGAACATGATGCTTACTATCATATAAAAGAGAAGCTAAATGCGACGAAACAAGCGCGAGACGCATATATCAAAAGCTTTATTGACCCAGTGCAAACGACTTTGCAAAATGCTGGACTACGCTTCCATATCAAAGGACGTACAAAGTCGATACACTCCATCTGGCAAAAGATGAAGAAGCAAAAGTGTAAGTTTGAAGGTATTTATGATCTCTTTGCTATTCGGATTATTCTTGATGCCCCATTAGAAAGGGAAAAGATGCAATGTTGGCAAGCGTATTCTATCGTTACGGATATGTACCAACCCAATCCTAAGCGATTGAGAGATTGGCTTTCTGTGCCAAAATCAAATGGTTATGAGAGTTTGCATATCACAGTACTAGGACCAGAAGCTAAGTGGGTGGAGGTACAGATACGTACCGAACGTATGGACGAGATTGCCGAACATGGTTTGGCTGCTCACTGGCGTTATAAAGGGGTAAAAGCTGAAGGTGGTTTAGACGATTGGTTGGCCTCTATTCGTGCTGCTCTTGAAGCAGGCGATAACCTAGAGGTAATGGATCAGTTTAAGTCTGACTTATATGAAAATGAGATCTACGTATTTACTCCCAAAGGCGATCTACTGAAATTTCCCAAAGGAGCTACAGTGCTCGACTTTGCTTATCATATTCATTCCCGCATCGGAAACCAATGTGTGGGAGGTAAGATTAATGGCAAAAATGTATCTTTCCGCACCGAGCTTCATAGTGGTGATGCGGTAGAGATTCTTACTGGTACCAATCAGAAGCCGCGTCAAGAATGGCTTTCTGTGGTTCGATCGTCTAGGGCTAAAGCTAAAATCCGCTTAGCACTCAAGGAAACACAAGCAAAAGAAGGACTGCTAGCAAAGGAGTTGCTAGAAAGAAGATTTAAGAATAAAAAGATTGATGTAGAAGAGTCTACTATGATGCAGTTGCTTAAAAAGCTGGGATTTAAAGAGGTTTCAGAATTCTACAAGCAAATTGCCGATGAAAAACTTGAGCCTAACTATGTCATAGAAGAATACCAAAAGGTATATAATCGTGTTCACAACTTAAATCCTCCCAAGGAGGCTGAAAGTGCAGAAAACTACGAGTTTGAAGACAATACGGAGGAGATTCTTAAAACAAACGATGATGTTTTGGTAATTGATCAAAACCTAAAAGGTATCGACTTTTCCTTAGCTAAATGCTGTCATCCTATATATGGTGATGCTGTCTTTGGCTTTGTTACTGTAAGCGGTGGTATCAAGATCCACCGTGTGGACTGCCCTAATGCACCCGATTTGCGGTCTCGTTTTGGTTATCGCATTGTTAAAGCTCGCTGGAGCGGAAAGGGGTCATCGCAATACGCCATTACGCTCCGCGTTATTGGCAATGATGATATTGGTATTGTGAGCAACATTATGAATATTGTATCAAAGGACGAGAAGATTACGATGCGCTCTATCAACATCGATTCGCACGACGGTCTTTTCTCAGGAAACCTTGTAGTTATGATAGATGATAACTCGCGACTTAACCTTTTAGTGAAGAAGATAAGCACTGTAAAAGGGGTAAAACAAGTAATAAGAATTTAGGTTTTATGAGAATATCATCTCATTGCCAATTCTTTTAGCCTATATACAAAGAGAGCAGGGCAATTGGTTTGCACTGCTCTCTTTGTGTTAAATATTCATCAATAGTTTCACCATATACCCTACATAAACAAGAGTTAAAACAAAGCCTTCCCAACGTTCAATGGTGTATTTAGTAAAAGAGAAGAACCATACAAGTATCATAGCTGTAACCATAGCAGAAAAATCGAACATAGTAATACCTTCCAACACCATAGGATGAATAATACCTGCTATACCAAGAGTAGCAAGAATATTGAAAATATTAGAACCTATCACATTGCCTATGGCAATACCGCTATCACCCTTACGGGCAGAAACTACACTTGTGGCAAGTTCAGGAAGAGAGGTGCCACCAGCTACTATGGTAAGACCAATAATAGCATCGGATACTCCTAGCGATGATGCAACCTTCGTAGCACCTTCTACAAAAATATTGCTACCAAAGATAAGAGAAGATAACCCTACTACTATCCAAGTAATAGCTAGCCATCCTGCCATAGCTTTCTTCTCGGATACTGTTTCAGAAATTATTGCTTGTGTATCGACTTGTGCTACATTCTTCTCAATCTTAGCACTTTGCAAGGTCATAGCCATAAAGATAAAGAACATAGCAAACATAATGCCCGCATCAATGCGCTCTATCTTGCCATCATAACAGAGCATCATCAATACAACAGAAGCAACCAAAGCAAAAGGTATATCTTTCCGAACAGTGGTTTTTGTAATAACAATAGGACTAACTAAGGCGGCAACACCCACTATAAGTAAGGTGTTAAAGATATTAGAACCAACAACATTGCCCACAGCAAGATCAGAAGTACCCTTTAAGGCTGATACCATACTAACACTAAATTCTGGCATACTAGTACCCATTGCCACTATGGTCAAACCTATTACTAGCTGAGATACTTTCAACTTTTGTGCCACTGCCACAGCTCCATCGGTAAGCCTATCAGCTCCCCATAATACTAAAACTATTCCTATAAGGATAAGTCCTAAGTTTAATAACATAGCTTCTATTTTTTGCCACAAAGATACTAAGAAAATAATATATAACTAGAAAAATAGATTAGAATAACGAAGCTATATGAACACCATGTGTATCACATTATATAGGATAGTAGGAAAAAGGTGGGGGAACAATTATTTTAAGACGACTAAGAAACGCTCTATTCGATAAGCGACATAAGAACAAAAGGCTAGCACCATACGAATTGAGAGTTGAGAATTACTCGTCCTTTTATATAGTATGTAAAATATTTTTATAACAGCAATACAAATAATGAGCTTTTGCTTCTCAATTCATAACCTTTTGCGATGCAAGATAATTCTTAAACTACAACTGATTGAAAATAAATAAGTTACCTTGTTGATAAGACTAAACTGGTAACGATTTAGAAACGAGCGAGCTACCTGGCTTCGCTGTTTTCTGCCTAACAAAGAACGCTTGTTATTCTGTTTGCAAAGATAATACTTTGTTACCGAATAGCAAGCGTTTTTGATGAGATATTCTTTATTATGCACTTTTTGTATGCTATGTTTATATTCCCCTTCCACGTTTCTTCTTTCTGTTAGCTTGGTATCTGAGTTTGCGCTGCCATGCAGCTTCGGTTAAGTCATTGCCTTGTGTACTTGGTGTAATTAAATCGCCTAACCCTTCCACCGCTTCATCGGCTGCGCTAACGATGGTGTCTGCCACTGCACCAATGGGATTCTGCACTTGTGAGGTATCATTGTCTCGTGAGATAGAGGAGCGGCTTGGAGGTACAAGTTGGTAGCCTGTATCAGATTGTTCTTTCTTTTCTGTAGGCTCTTGTACTGTTAGATGTGGTTTCCTTGATTCTTCCTTGTTAGTTGTTTCAAAGTTCTTCTGCAAGGAATGGTAGCCGAACTCCCTGCCGATTTCGGAAGCTTTGAAGCTTTGTCCATTGAAGGAGAACTTCAAGCCATATACCTTGCCCTGCTTATTCTTCATACGCTCTATGGTAATGCCGTTTTTGTTCAATTCATAAAGGAACATGGAATGCCCTGTGATGCCTGTATCTCTGTACTTGTCAAGCATGGAATAACAGATTTGTTGCACCACTTTCTTTGCTTGCTCTCTCGTCTGGCTGACTTTTGCCTTTTGGTATTTCCTTTCCGCCTTAATCTCCTTTGCGATGGTCAAGCCTTTCTCTCTGCTTATTTCCTCCGCCACCCTTGCAGCCCTATTGCTCACAAAGGTGGTATCAAAGACTTCTCCATACAGACTGATGCGGTTGGCGATGATGTGAATGTGTCTGTTGTCGGTGTCCTTGTGCGTTACTGCTACCCATTGGTGGTTGTCAAGTCCTATTCGTTTGGCAAACAAATGTGCTATCCACATATATTCGGACACAGACAGCTTTTTCTCGTCCTGCGGTGCGATGCCAATTTCGATACGGAGAAACTTGTTCCTGCAACGGCTGTTGTAGTTACTGACCACTTTCATTTCCTCATAGATAGTCTTTGGATCTCTGCTGCAAAGATTGTGGAATGCAAGCCGACTACCGAGTTTGCCTTCCCTGAAAATATAGTCCAAAGCTGTGCTTCCGTGCGCTATCGCCTTGCATTTACCTATCATTTCTTGTTAGATTTAAGACCTTATATATTTCATCATCTACCCGAAAATGCGGGTCGTAAAACCGCTTAAATGCCTCTTTGGCACATAGCGAAAGGTTCTTGGTGATTAGTAGCCAATCCTCGTCCTTGAGCTTGATGAGATTGGAAATCTGCCCATAGTACCTTCCTGTATGTTGGAGAATGGCAATGGCTTCCCTCTCATTGTCTGTCATCTTGGGAACGGCTGTTACTTCTCCGTTAAGGAGTATTTCCCGACAATAATCGGAGAATTTCCGTCCCGTGCTTTCCGCCCTTGACTTGATACGCTGTTTTTCCTCTAAGGTACATCTTACTTTGATGAACTCTGTCTTGTTCATCTTCTGTTCTTCCTTATCCTGTTGCTGCCATCGGGCAGCTTTTCCCTTGTATCTGCTCATATAAGTTTCTTTGAAAGTTTATCATTATAGATGATTTGTTGTTGCTTAATTCCTGAATACTGACCGATGAGAACGGAGTGATTACGGTCTTATCTCCCCGATAGATAGACGAGGGGAGCAAGAGCAGTTTGTGGGTACAAACTGACGTCTTGCAATATCAGCTAACGAAACGTTTACGCACAAGGCGTTTTGCTGCCGAAAAGTGAATGCCGTGCATTCTGTGTTTAACTGCGTTCGTGGTGTTCCCATCATTCAGTATGTTTGACAAATGTCTGTTGTTATGTTCTCTAAAAAAGGGTTGAGGGTTTTGAGTGGAATAATAGCCTCTTTTCCCAAAAGTCCTCGCCCCCTTTTCCTGTGCCTCACAGCTTTCTCCACTTCTCTATGTCCTCACCATACTCCTCCAAATGAATGCGCACGATGTTCTCCACGAAACTTGAAAGGTTGCTGCCCCTGTCGCCCAATCTGCGCACGATGAAGTCGGCACGCTCCTGCGTTTCTCGGCTCAGATAGACCGCTTTTCGGTTGCTTAGTTTTGTTGGAACAAGGTAGGCCTGCTTGTAGGATTCGAGCGTTTCCTTTCTCATTTTGGCACTGATGCGCCTTTGAACAGTTGCATTCTCTGTATGCTGTGCAGGTTCAGAGTGCGTAGTGTTCTCTGTGTCCTGTTCGTTAGGCTCTTGAATAAGTCTTGCTTTCCTTGCCCGAAGTTCGGCAATGATATGTTCAGACGAATTTTCTATCTGATTTAGTCCAAAATACTGCTTGTCGGAATGGATTGTATTCTTCATTCCCTCGTTACTGACTTTTTGCTTTTCCATGTTTTTATCTCATTTTATGTTTGACTTGTTTTGATTTCATGTTTTGATTTTGTTCTGTAACCGACATCCGTATCTGTATCTGCCCTTTATGCTTCTGTCGCTCACGGACACGGTAAACATGAAACTCGTTGAGGTCTTTGAAGCCTTTGTAATGTACGGACATATCCTCCACCTTGAAACCTACCTTTACAAATTCTTGCACGGTTCTCCGCCCTGCATCGTCATTGTCAAGGAAGGTACGGATATGCGTTAGGTTGTGGTCACTCAGATATCGAATAGCCCTTGCCACATTGCTTACCGAGTTTAGCACAAGACAGACACTCGTTATTTCATCTTTCATTGAAAGAAAGGAGAGAAAATCCATAAAGCCCTCAAATATGCATACGGACTGTGTCTTGTCTGTTGCGTATTCTGTTTGCTTGTCTGTGAATATGAGAGTAATGTCCTTCGGTGCTATCGTACCCTTGAACGTGCCATTGTCCCGAAGTTCATGCCCTCCTGATTGATTGGCAAAGCCGATGGATTGATAGCGCCTGCCCCTTACCTCATAGCTGATACATTTGAGGAAAGGCTTTGCCTTTTCCAAATCAATGCAGCGTACCTTTGTAAGATACTCCTGCAAATGTGGCAGTAGGGTGTCTGATATACTTATCAGCTTCCTTGTCTCGTTTGCAGCCATCGTTGGTTGGAGATTGTTTTGTGAGAAGTCTTTGTGAGAACTATATGTTATATTATCGGTAGCGTTTTGTCCCAAACGGCAAATGGCTTCCGATAGCGTGCAGCCTTCCAAGCGCATACAGAGGTCAATGATACTTCCGCCCCTACCTTCGGCATAGTCTATCCAGAGGTTCTTCTGTGTGTCCACCTTAAAACTCGGATGCGTTTCCTCTCTGAGTGGTGAGCGGTACAGCGCATAGGAAGGTGTTCTGCGCAAGGGTTTGATACCTTTCCTTTCAAGATACTCTACGATGGAGTATCGCTTGATGAGTGATAAATCTTCTTCTTTCATTGCTTGAATAATTTAAGTGATTGAGTTATAATCGATTGTCTGAATTATATTTGATTACATTTGAATGAATTTCCCTTTTCCTAACTTTTTCCCCTCCAAACTTTTTCATCTTTCTTCTTACTACATACTATTTTGTGATAAGTGATTGATAATCAGTGTTACTTTGTAGTATAAGACAATACTACACATTCTACTACATTTGGCTACTACAAGTTTGAAGGAGCGGGCAGGGCAAGATTTTCCTAATCTTATAGACATAGATGGGGCTACTACCGTTTCTTCGTTTGCTCACCTTTATGTATCCTGCTTTCTTCAAGGCTTCACCCATACGCTTGGCAACAAGTGGCTGGTGAGTATAAATTCCCAAATAAGTGAGTATCTCCGTAGTGGTCATTAACGAATAGTTTTCATCCTCCGTTGGCTTCTCAAAGCAGCGTAGCAGTAGTTCCATTTCTGCGGTCTGCACTTGGAAATCCTCACTCTCTTTGTAAAGCTCTACTATCTCATTATCGTCAAACCAATAGCGGAAACCAGATTTTAACAGGGCTTTTGCTTCGGTATAGACACTATCCATTGAGATTGCCTTTGCTCGTTCTATGTCAATAGACAATACTTCAAAGGGCAGAAACCGCCTACTGCCTGTGGGGTCGGTAAGGAAATCGTTACCATTTACCGATGCAACGAAACTCGCCAAGTGTGGGTGTTCCTCCACATACTTGTCGTAAGGCATACGGTACTTGACCATCGGACAGGTGATGAGGTTTTTCAGTTCGTTCTCATCACGCTTGTTGAGGGCTTTGAGCTGGTCGTCAATGTTTACGATGAGGTTTTGCCCTATATAAGTAAGCGTGTCCTTCTCTTGCGGATATATCTTTCCCGTGTAGCTGTAACCATGCAGGGCAGGTGGGCAGAGCAAGTCAAGGAAAGTTGTCTTGAACTTGCCCTGCTCGCCTGTCAGTACAAGACAGGTATGGTTACGGCATTCACGGTCGTCCATGGCGTTGGCGACCACTGCCACGAGCCATTTGGTAAGGTATGGCAGCCACTTGTCAGAGTTGCGCACAACTACGCAACTTGCCAGTTCGGGAATGACTTTCAGTGAAAAGGAAGAAGTATCACAATGGTTATTGTGTTCATTATTACCATTACCACTACTGCCATGAATACAACTATCGCTATTGCCACTATAATTACCTCTGCTATTACCAATATCCACCAAGGGCAATCCATTGAAATATTCCTGTATGGGATTGACACGTGGAGAGAAACTGCTCTCTATAATGGAATAGAGGTTGTCGGAAGATGTGATAATCCCCACATCGTTGTCAAGTTCCCTGCGGAGTGTATTGATTTCATAGCGACCCACTTTTGAGAAGTGAGCATCTTCCTTGCTTCGGTATTCGGTTCGCCCCAACACCGTGTTGTATCTGAACTCATAATAAGAGGAGAGATAAGTTTCTATCTCACCATTTTTGGAGGAAGTCTTCCTTTGCTTGGGCGTATTATTTTCGTCCACTGAATTGCCTTTATCTGCGTTTCGTTTCATTATATGCTTGGTTTGGTTTCCGAGAGTGAAGTTATGAAGAGAACTGGAAAGTTCCAAGCATTCGGAGAGTGCTTGCATAATGTTGCGCAAATTGGCAATGAATTTCTCACGGATTTTTGACAAGAAACTGTTGGAAAGTATGGATTTAAGCCCCAAACAAGAGGACAAGTGTGTAAAGAATGCAAGAAAGGCAGGTGGTAATTTGCTACAATACGCATCGTATTGCGTTGGCTAAAAGGATATGATAAAATGGAGTAAAGAGACAAAGAAAGAGAGCGACAATCCTTTTGCCATTTCCATGTTTTTCCCTCTATTTCCCTGCTGTTCCCTCGTGCTTTGAAGTATGGCAAACACTCTCTACTTTTGCAGGCAGAAATATGCGGTGAAACGCAAAACGGACAAAGGTTTTATTAAACCAACAAGACAGAAATACAAACAAAACAATAATAAAACTATGGGATATTTTATCATTACGGATTCAAATTGGGCAAGACTGAGGGATGAGATACTCAATCTTGCTCAGACCTGCCACAAAGCTTTCGGAGAACAGAGTCAGCACACCGATTGGCTGCACAATGGGGATGTATGTCAGCTACTCAACATCAGCAAGCGCACCTTGCAGCACTACCGTGATACGGGCGTGCTACCGTTTACACAAATCGGGCACAAGTGCTATTACAGGCGTGAGGACGTGGAGCGGTTGTTGCAGACAAAATCGGAGAAATCAAAGAACAACAAATAAAATAAGAGGACAATGGAATCAGTAAGAGATTTGAACATGGATGCGGACGAGATGCAGGTGGTGCTGTCCGCCATAAGAAGTGTGAACAAACGAATAAAGGAAGTAGCACAGACACACAAACCCTTGTTTGGCGGTGAACACTTCCTCACAGGCAAGGAGGTGTGTGAGCGGCTGTACATCAGCCCTCGCACCTTGCAGGACTATCGGGACAGGAAGATTATCCCCTATACGCAGTTTGCTGGGAAGATACTCTATAAGTCTTCGGATTTGGAGAAAATATTATTAAGGAAATAACTATATGGAATATCACGATGACTATATAATATAAATATATGCCAAAACTCCACTTTTAAAAGGATAATCCTCTAATCTTAAATGAGAGTACTCCAAAATATGGGAACAGAGCCGTATCATATTTTTTATAAAGTTTGATACGGCTCTGTTAGATTTAGCATTACTACCTGTAACTATTTATGAGGTGATTTTTATCTTGATATATCCTTCCTCATCTATCAAAGAAGCTATATTTGTCGTAACATAAGAAACTATATGTCTTAATCTTTCGATAATACAGTATAAATATTTTTACAACTTAAAAATCATCATAATCCGTATCTATATGGAAATTATAAACTTTCATCATAAGGTCATATTGCCTGGGAGAATCTTCTTTCCATGTCTTATCATCATATAGATAATAGCCATTTGCAGATCCGTTCCAGCCAAAATTTATATAGTATAGGGTCTGCCCATTCATTATTTTGTACCCATCCAAAAGCATGCAATGTCCAGAACTTGGCATATCAATTCCCAGTTTTTTCCATAACCAGCCATTACTGCGCTTTTTGCCCGATAAGAACGAAAGACCATAGGAATTATTTTTCATATTGTTACTAATATTATTCCAATCAGTATCATAGCTGAACATTCCACCTAAATAATCGCCTAAGAATTTCATAGCTTTTTTAGTGTCAGTCCCCGCAGAGCCATCCTTATCGTATGATGTACCAATATTTTCTGCTATTCTTTTTATAATATTTGAAATGTCGTCTTTTTCACTTTGAGAAGTAAAGTAATAACCATACTCCTTTGTCTTCAGTTTGCTCCAAGAAGTCTTTAATCCATACCCTTTGAATACACCAAAATCATTCTTTAGCACTGTCAGTGCTTGGACAACTGCAATAGGTACACAGCCCGCAGCAGCTCGTCCATTAGAAGCATATTTCCCATTTGATGAAGGTGACTGTAAATTGAAAGGATTACCCTGTCCCCACCTTACATTACATTTTTGGGGCACGGATTCCTCATATCTTTTTGAGCTTCTTGTTTCAGGCTGGTCCCAATGAGAATTTATGGGCGCATCCGGAGTCATTCGGTTGTAAACTGATGTAGCTGCCGTCCCAAGCATAAAAAGAAAAGATTCTGGTAATTTTTCTTGCTCTATCAACTTTCCATGAAGAAACTTTAACTCGATGTTATTAAAATGCGCATAAATAGGTTCGGCTCTCTTGTCACCTGCAATAACGATAGTAGAGCCGTCTGAGATTTTGACAAAATACAATAAGTTCTGTGGATTACTCTCTTTCTGTATTCCTCTTGTCGTATTATCTTGCGCATTAATAGAGTCAATACCAACAATCATACAAGCATTATTTGTAGATCTTGTGTTACCCGCTTGTAAATAGCCATTAACTACTTTTTCTATATCACTTTTCCCGACCTTAAAACTATTTTCTTTAACAATCGGAGTTGTCTGTTTTTGAGGAAGCTCTTCTTGATTGCATGAAACAAGAAGTGCTAAGGATAAAAATAAAAATATTTTTTTCATATCTTTTGCTATTTAAAAGTTATTCCAATAGTGGATATTCCATCAGGAACACTAAATCCAAAGGAAATTGCTACAGGTACTTGCTGGATGCTATTTTTGTTCAATTGGACTTTATATTTTCCTGTCTGTACCTTGCTTATTGTCATAAAGTCAAATTCTATTTTCTGGAGTATGCCATTTTTACAATAAATTGTGGCTTTATTCCCATCAGAAAGTTCTACGACAGTCTGTTCCTTTGATAAAATCTCTTTGGTTATTCTTTTTGATACTTCAGTGTCATTCTTCCCATAATCAATCCTAAACTCATACATCGCATAATCACCTTCCATAAACTGGAAAAAGCCTTCTGGATGTGCAGTGGATAGTTCTATCTTACTTGGGGTAATATTTGGAATTCTATTCCTATCTTCGTCAGAGCAGGAAACCATTATAATAACGGCTATGAATAGCAGAATCCTTTTTATCATCATTGCGGTAAATATTTAGTCGTGTGAATATTAAGAGTTCTTGTCTTATATGGGGCTCCATACCATTCTGTCCAATGTGTATCTTGGAAGCGACCTGCATTTTTCCTGTTAAAATCCAATACATAACCAGATACAATTCCATAATTACCAATGGGACCTACTACATGGATATAATAATCTCCATTGATTTTTTTGTATCCGTCAGCTAAAAAGAAACTAAAATTATAGTAAGAAGTGTGCCTAAAAAAGGTAGGATGTTTTCTATCACGATACCCATATATATATGAAATGCCTGTTTCCAATCTTAAGTTATTAAGCATATTAAACCAGTCTGTATCATAAGACAAACTTGGAATTCCATCTGCACCCGAAAAGAAATTCTTTACAGCTTCAAAAGCCATAAGTCCTGATATTTCAGAGTTCGGCATTAATTTAAATTGTGGAATTCTATTAGACATCTCAACGAAATCTGTATACATATCTCCTTTTAATTGCGTAACATCTAATTTCTTTGCTCGTTTCCATGAAGCCTTTAGTTGGTATTTGTCAAAACTTCTAATTTCTTTTCCATCAGGTATTGCAATACAAAGAGCATGAATAGTCCAAGGTCTTATATCTTGTGAAGAAAAAGTATTGTAGTTCTTGTGGTTCTCGTTGTATTTATATGCATCTGTAAATCTATAGGCTAATTTAGGGAGAACTTCGTCATTGGAATCTCCAGCTCGGGTATTTAATTGTTGCCTATTACTGTAATAGCTGTTTACTTGGTTATTATTTGTTGTTTTATTTTTTACATCAACTATATAATTTTCCATTAGATTACCAATAATTTCAGGGATACTATCACCTACAAATTCTCCCTTTTCATTTATTTTCAAATTGAGATTGTCAAAATGTGCATAAACAGGCTCTGCTCTTTTGTCGCCACCTACTACCACGGTTGATCCGTCTGACATTCTCACAATGTACAACAAGTTATGTGGGCTGTCAATTGTTGCTCTGGTTGCACTGTTAGCATCGTTACTAATAGTGTCAATTTCTGCAATTTCGCAAGAAATTCCTTTTGCCCTTGTCCGTGTCGAATAAAAATAATCAACGACAACCTTCTCAATATCACTTTGTGTGACATTGAAATTTTCTTCGGACAATTTTTGACTCACATTCTCTTTTTCATTGTAGATTTCCTCATTACTGCAAGAGAAGAAAGCAATAACAGATAGTAATAATAAAATTTTTTTCATGTCCTTATGTGTTAAATGTTTATAGGTTATAATTTTTCACCAAAGTTACATAAAAAGAAAGATACACAAAATACTCAATAGTGGGTATTTTATCTAGCTAACCAGCAAAGAAGTCTTTGAAATATTTCCAAAATGAACAATCAGTCCTATTTTACCATAGTTAGTAGTAGATTGGTAGTAAGATAATTCGCAACATAATAACGGTCCCACAACATCTTCTCTTTCACCGTTTTACCCTATTTGTAGTTATGTAGTAGGATAATATCGGTGAAAGAAAAAAGATATAGATAATTTAATGCTGTGTATCTCCAAAAAGAAATACCGGTGTTAAAGTTGTTGTCGGTCGCTGTAGTTCATTGATGATATACTTTCTGAAGAAGTGGGCTCCTGTGCTATCCAATTGGAAAGACAGGGCAATAATGATTGGGAGTGGATAAAGCGATGCATAACCTGCCAACTCCTTATCTCTGACTGTTACCCTCTCAACTGTACTCCTTTCTTCAGGATGCAGGTTGGAGGATTTTATTATCGTTTGCAACCTGTGGTTGAGTTTCCTCCATGTTACCCCGAAGAACTTCACAAGTTCACTCTCTGTCATGGCTATCTCTCCGTTTCCTTTGCGAATGACTTGCATTTTGCTGCCCCAATCAAAATAACTACGCTGATTGGAAGTGTTTGTTCTTATTTTTGGATTGTTGTTTGTCTTCATGCCGTTTTCTCCATTTTACAGATTACAATATCCGAAGGTTCACAAGCCTCTCTCTCCGCTTTAGGTACTCTGAAATGAATATCAGAGAGAAACCTAAGAAAAACGTAAGTATCATAGCTACAAGTAGTTATGATACTTTTCTTTTATACCCATCCTAATTTTCAGAGTATGCACGGAGGGGGCAGAAACTCCCAAAATGCTCTAAAAAGGCTACAATCAGGCTACACATTTTCAAGGCAAAATAAAAATGTAGCCAAGAGTACATACAGAGTACATAAGGAGTATGCGTAAATTATTGCTATTCAAACAAATATGTTGAACTTTGCAGCGTGATTACAGAGGTGTTTTTGTTACCATACACTACTTCGGGCAACAATGTGTCCGACAAGCCACGGCTACAGATGGCGGGTGTTAGGACAAGACTTCTGTTCAGGTTACAACTAAAAGCAGTAAAATGTATGAAAGCTATTTTCAGAGCAGTCTTCTATCTCAGAAGCAATTATGTGAACAAGGAGGGTAAGACCCCCGTCATGCTGAGAATCTATCTCAACAACGAACGCCTTTCCATCGGCTCGACGGGCATTGCTGTCCAACAGTCCCAATGGGACAGGGAGAAGGAACGGTTGAAGGGAAGGACAACTGAAGCACTTTCCACCAACCTCGAACTTGACAACATTCAGAGCGGACTCCAGACCATCTTCAAGAAAGTCGAGATGACGGACGAGGTGTCCTTGGAGCGTATCAAGTCGGAGTATCTTGGTAAGAAGGAGGATGTGGACACCCTAATGAGCCTCTTCAACAAGCACAACAGTGACGTTGCACGGCAGGTAGGCGTGTCGGTCGAAGCTGCAACCTTACAGAAATACAACGTCTGCAAGAAACACTTCTCAAATTTCCTTCGTGATAAATACGGTCGGTCTGACATCCGCCTGTCCGAACTCGGCTATATCGTGATACACGACTTCGACATTTATCTCCGAACGGTTGTCGGGCAGAATCCCAACACCGCTACGAGGATGATGAAAACCTTCAAGACGATTACCATTCTGGGCAGGAAACTTGGTGTCCTGCACCATGATCCGTTCCTCAACATCCGTTTTCACATGGAACCGGTCAATCGTGGATTCCTCACAGACGAGGAAATCCTTAAAATTGCCAACAAAGATTTCGGCATCGGTCGTTTGGAACTTGTAAGGGACGTGTTCGTGTTCTCGTGCTTTACGGGACTTGCGTACATAGACGTGTACAACCTCGCTCCGGAAAACATCGTCACGCTCAACGGCAAGCAGTGGATAATGACCAAGCGGCAGAAGACGAGCGTGGAGACCAACGTTCTTTTACTCGATATACCCAAGAGCATCATTGCAAAATATAGTGGCAAGACCTATCGTGACGGCAAACTTTTCCCCATGCTGACGAATCAAAAACTGAACAGTTATCTGAAAGAAATTGCCGATATTTGCGGTATCAAGAAGAACCTGACATTCCACCTCGCCCGGCACACATTTGCCACGATGTCCCTATCCAAGGGAGTTCCCATCGAATCCGTAAGTAAGATGTTAGGACACACCAACATCAAGACAACGCAAATCTATGCCCGTATTACCAATAAGAAGATAGAACACGATATGGATGAGCTGGCTGACAAGTTGGGTACTTTCAATACGGCATTAGGCATTTCCAAAAAATAATGTATATAACCCTAATATTTTGAATTTATGACAACGACAAAGAAAGAACTTTCCTACTTCCATCTGAAGTTGGAAGCGTATCTCGGAGAGCATTTCCCTGAGAGAGAGAATGACAATGCGTTTATAACCGCTCGCGCAGACGAGGCATTGACGGCTTACTGCGATGCCGTGGCGCAAGGTTTCTCACATCCCGAAGCAGAGACGATGGCAAGCGAGGTGCTGTACCACGACCTACACTTCTCAAAGTATGATACCCTTGTTTCCGTACTGGAGCAGGAGTTTGAGAAGGAACTGCCAAGTCCGCTTCCCGAAAGGTTAGCACTAATTTTGCTGAACAACAAGGCAATTCAAGCGGTATTTGCCAAGTACGAACTCACGGACGACTTTGCGGCAGGTACAGAATACGACAAACTGTACACCGAGCTGACTGGTACAATCGTGCTGCTCATTAAGGTCAATGGTCTGCCAACGATAGGCGGTGAGAACATGGCTTGATACTTCACCATCGGGGGCTTTTGTAGTGTCAAGAGCCAAGATAAACGCTCCACTCCACACGTCAAGAGTTTTCCAAACACTTGTCTTTGGGTCGTTAGAGCATCTTGTTATCGCTCTTGAACTATTAAAAGCCCCGATTATGAAAACAATCATCATGAATCAAGATATTCATCAGCCCGCCTTCATCAAGGCAGACGCATCGTATAAAACCGAGAGGAACAGGCAGCCGCCGACTTCTCCCAAGCAAGTCCGCCGCTTCGGTTGGACACGCTTCATCGAACTCGCCGTTCTGCTTTCCATCGTTATCGGTGCAGTTTACCTTATCTCGAAGATAGTTACGCCGCAAGTCGTAACCGCCGTTTCGATTATTCTCGGTTTCCTGATACTACGCTTCATTGTTAAAGTTATTCTGCAAGTAACCTTTACAATCCTGCGTTGGCTGTTCTGGCTTGCCGTCATCGTGGCAATCCTGCTCTGTGTGCTCTGAGCGCACAAGGAAAGATATTCTTCGATTCATTCTTCTTTATGGGTGGTTATCTCGGTTGAGGTAGCCACCTTTTTCATTTTCCATACCGGCGTTGCACTTTCGCTTCTTAAGTCCATCTATTCCACTTTGATGTGCCATAAGTCGGTGCTGATTTCTTTTTATTCGCAAAGGTAGTAAGGGGCTACGGCTTGCACAAGGTCTGTGCCTTTGGTTTGTACGGAAAATCTCCACACCTACATTTCATTCCGGGTAGTATTTTCCTGCAAAACCTTGTGCCGGCTGCGCCCCCTACCTTGTTCTTGCTACAAAAAGGAATCAGCATACTCCGATCTTTGGACGCATAAAAAAAATGTCATTATGGAACAGCAGAAAGTAAATATCACATCTTCGATGAAGAAAAAAGGATATAGCTCCTCCTCTCATTACCGCATAAGTTCGGTGGTTGATGAAAGTGAGCAAGTGTTGGCAACTAAGTTTGTGCAGTGGGAAGTTGAACCGTTGGAGAGCCTTTGTAATAGCAAGGTGTATCTTCTCCGTGTGAAACTCAATCGTGGTGAGCGAATGAGCCGTGAGGAAAAGAATTGGCTTGCCGAAGCGGTGAACACAAACACCTACTTCCGTACAGCCGTACCCCTTATGGGTTATCGGTTTGACTTTATGGACGTATTGAAGAAGTATTTGGTCAATCAATACGGACATTGGGCAGAGTATTACGCACCCGACCGCACCAGCCTAAGAGCCTATTTGTATGGTAGTGTCAATCAAATAGTAGAAATCCCCAAACATTAAACGACTATGAAAGGAACAGAACATTTTACGAGAGCAATAGCCGAGTATCTCAATCAGCGTGCAGCGACAGACCCTTTGTTTGCACCCAACTTGATGAAGCCTAACAAGAGCATCGAGGAGTGTGTAACCTACATCTTGAACCAAGTGCAGGCGAATGGCTGCAATGGCTTTGAGGACGATGAAATCTACTCAATGGCGGTACACTACTATGACGAGGATGAAATTGAAGTAGGAAAGGAAATCACTTGCAGAGTGGCAGTAAATCATATTGTGGAACTCACAGAGGAGGAGAAAGCCGAAGCAAGGCAAGAAGCCATCAAGCAGTACCAACGTGAGGAACTTGCCAAGATACAGAGCCGTAACGCACGAGTGAAGAAAACCGAAAGCGCAGCACCCCAAACACAACCGTCACTATTTGATTTTTAAGCCTATGAAACCAAGAAACAAATATGAGAAGGCAGTCCTTGCCGAGAGTAAGCACCTTCGCCCGATAACCAAGACACAGAGCAAATGGGCATTCCGTGAATGTATAGACCATTTCGCCTACCGACTGCCCAAAGGTCGCACAACGTGTATGGATTGTGGGCATAGTTGGACAATAGAAAAGCCTACGGACACTTGCACCTGCCCCCATTGCGGGGCAAGGTTGCAGGTCAAGGAAACCTTTCAACGCAAGATAAGACAAAAGCAATATTTCACGATACTTACCACTTACGGAGAATACCAAATACTAAGAATGTTCCTCCTTTCTGTGGAAATGGAGAAAGGTTGCAAGGCATCTTCATATACCTTTGAAATCGGTCAGTATTGGTGGAACGCACAAGGAAGAAAAACGATTATTGCTGTTCAACGAACATTAGGCAGATACATTGACACCTTTTCTTTCTGTTCGCCAATGGCAGTACGCAACGACAACGAAGCCTACCGCTATATATCGTACTCACCGATATATCCCAAGTTCAAGGTTACGGACACACTCCGCAGAAATGGTTTTGAGGGAAACTTCCACAATATAGTGCCTACTGAACTTATACCGGCACTGCTTTCCGATAGCCGTGTGGAAACCTTGTTGAAGTCGGGGCAAATCCCGCTACTCAAATTCTTCATGCACAATGGTCGAAGAAGCATTGATAGCTATTGGGCATCTATCCGCATCTGTTTGCGAAACGGCTACCATATAGAGGACGGAAGTCTATGGTGTGATATGGTGGATATGCTCAATCAATTAGGCAAGGATATTCACAATGCCAAGTATGTTTGCCCCACCGACCTAAGAGCAGCGCACGACCATTACCAAGCCAAGAGCAGAGCGATGAAAGAGCGTGAGAACATTATCAAGAAGCGTAAGGAAGCAATAGAAGCCGAACAAGAGTACAAGCAACTCAAAGCAAAATTCTTTGGCATAGAGTTTACTGACGGCATTATCCGTATCCACGTTTTGGAGAGTGTGCAGGAGCATTTGGAGGAAGGCACGGCAATGCACCATTGCGTATATGACGCACGCTATTACAGCAAACCGCAGTCGCTTATCTTCTCTGCCACAAAGGACGGAGAGCGCATCGAAACCATCGAGGTATCATTGGAAACGATGAAAGTGGTACAAAGTCGTGGAGTGTGCAACAAGAACACCGAGTACCACGAGCAGATACTCGCCTTGATGCAGAAGAATATGAGAATGATAGCACAGAGAGCAACCGCATAACAATCCTATAATAACAACGATTATGGCGACATACAAGACAATAGAGAAAATTCCAACGTGGAGTTTAGGCTACCTTATCAATGGAGATAGTACAGGACTGACAGACGAAGAAATCGCACTCGCAGACCAATGGAGTAAGGACACCAAAGCGGAGGTTATATCGCCCCACACAGACATAGAGGGGAATATGCAACCTTATTTTACCCACGTTCCAGCCTTTGGACTACCCACCGAGGTAGAGGACTGCACCCTTATTTGCAGAGAGTAAATAAAAACATCAACCTATAAACGACAACAATATGAAAGTACAAGTAGAAGGCATTATTCATAATTTTTCGAGCAAAGCTCTCAACAACTCGTGGGCAGATGAAATACCCAACATCATCGTGAGAGTTATCAATGCCATAAGCATAGCCGAGAACAAGGAGGAGTTGCAGACCGCACTCCTTCAAATCTCCCAAGAAACGGAACTTGACAAGTTTTTTGTCTATGGTTACGGCGCACATCATTTTTGGCTAACCCACCGTTGGCTATCGAATGGTGAACCAATGGAACACAGATTACTAATCGCTGAGTTTTGAAAATATGGAAAGGAAAGTTTACAGAGTACGCACCCAATACGTTTTTGAAGGTGTGTTTGAGGTTGTAGCCACAGACCGAGAGGAAGCCGAGCGGAAAATCCTTGAAGATTGTGGAATGGTGATGGGCAGAGGAATACACAGCACACTGCCCGATGAACAAATCAATTGGGCTTTCGATACCCACCCCGAAGAGCGGATAATTGAAACAACCGAAAATCCCTAACACAATGAGCCACGCAACCTTAAAAAATGCGTGGCTTCTTTTCTTTTTCTTTGAACGAGCAGGCGACCAAAGAAAAGAAGCAAAAGAAAGTCGCTAATTATCAAAAGCTTAAATTATAGGATGATCTTGAGGATCTTTATAAAGAGGTAGAAGAGCAAGAGAGGGATGGCAAAGTGCCATCTTCCCCTTTGTTTTTATATTTTTGTACATTCTATAAGCTTATATGTTGTTTTTGGCTTTGTAGATATATTATTTGCATTCTGATATTCAATACATTTTATTTTATATTGATGTAATTCCCCTAATGTAACTCCATTAAGGATATTAGCCTCAGCTGTTGTACCTGTTATTTTCTTTTTATCGTAAATAAAAGTCCATTTCCCATTACATAGAACTGTACCAGAAGCAAAATAACCAACAAATTCGGTTATGACTTCCTCTAATTCTATGTGTGCATTTAAATAATCATATACTCTTGAAATTGCATTTAATGATATAGTAGAACCAGAGATACTTTTTTCTAATGTTGATGTAACCCATTTATGTTTAAAAGACAATTTATTAGTTTCTAAGACTTGCAAAAAAGAGCGCATACTGCTTAATGTATGTCCCTGTAAATCTTCAATTTTTTCTTTCAATCCATCTACAGAGTCTATTGTAAATATTTCATCAATTTTCTGTAAAGTAGATGATATCCTTGATGCTTCACCAAACATATCAAATGTTTCATTTAGAATAAAGTGTACATCAAAAGATGCGGCCTTTAATGCACAAGCTCTCATATTTGCTTCAGAGGCATGTTGTTTACCAAAGCTTTTAATGTGACAGTTACGTATCATAGCTTGGTATCTGTCTAAAGCATTTGTTAATACATTAATATCAATGCTATGAGAATTATCAATGTCACTAAATGCTATACAAGACATTATTTTACCATTTTGTAATGAACCTGAAATTAATTCTTCATTATCAATTGCTTCATAATTACAGAAAAAGCCTTCATCTGGTAGCATAAAAGGCTGTACCTTAATAGATTCAAGGGGTATGGCTAATATATCATTTGCACCTCTTACAATTACATCAAGATAACTATTATCTTCTGGTTTTTTATATATAGACAATAAATCTATTTTCTGACCTTTAAATAAGTTCAAACGTTTTTCACTAATCCTTACAGCGAGATATTTATAACACGTTTCATCATCATACGGATATAATAGGCACAAATAATTTGCGCCAAAAATATCTGTCGCTACAAAAACTTGTGGTATCTCATAGAAAACAATAACCTCTATAAATTTTAGTTGAATCATATTGCTTTCGGTTAAAGAGTTATTTCTCTATATTGGATTTCAGCTTTGTTTAAATCAAATAAAGTTGTATGCCACCAAGTATAATGATTTGCACAGTTATTACTTGGAGTTTTTAGCATTACACCATATTCTGGGCACATTATTATTTCTGCAATTCCATGCAAATGTTTCAAGTAAGGAAGTTTCGCCATAGAACGTGCATCTTCCAATGTGCATAGTGAAGATAACCCAGATGCTTGCCATAGTTTGTTTCCAAATTTTTTCTGTGGATACAGCTCAGTATGAGGTTTTAAATCATCCTCTGTCATGACGCTATCTTCTTGAATTAGACGAAATAAAGGTTCATTGTCGTATGCAACTACGACATCTTCAGGAGGAGTGTTGGCTGGCAACTGTTTAGCCCACGAAACATTATATTTACTTCTATATTCTGTCAATTTTGTTGACGTATACATATTGTTTGGTAATTATATATACTTTTTGTTTGCAAAAGTAATATTAAATATTTAATTTTGCAATGCCATAAATGCTTTTCCATAAAATTTAAAGAGTTTTTAGGTAAAAAGGTGTTCAGTAATTACAAGATGAAGAATAGAGCAAACTCCACCTGTCTTCGCTTGACAAGCCCACGCAAAACCTTTCCTTTGTATCGACAGAAGGAAACATACTCTCGATAGATACTCCTATCTCCACCTTCTATTTTTTTGAGTAATTTGCTCTTGGGATGTTTGCCATACCCCAACAACCGACCTACTCCAACATTGTAGGATAAGACGGCAAGCAATAGGGCATCTTTGCCATATTCTTTGAAGCATTC
The DNA here is from genome assembly GCF_000262545.1 of Prevotella bivia DSM 20514. Lineage (GTDB taxonomy): Bacteria > Bacteroidota > Bacteroidia > Bacteroidales > Bacteroidaceae > Prevotella > Prevotella bivia. The sequence goes on from NZ_JH660660.1 coordinate 1,342,802, forward strand.
AATGCATTTCCAAAGGTCTGCACGAAGCAGGGAGTCTGCCTGCCATTCCGTCATATCCGCTGTGAAACGCTCTCCTGGTTGCAGCTGATGCCCATATCCAACATACGGATAATTCTTCCAGCTGTGCATACCCTCAAAGTATTTTACAACGACTACCGCACGTTCAAAAGGTGGCAAGTCTGCCAACCGCACCCTCCGCTGAGCAAGGGTCGGCTGACAGAACAGGCAGAATACACAAAGTAAAATGAAAGAATGTATCGTTCGCATCCATTATGTTCTTAGTGGCGTGAAGATGCAGGCTTGTCCTTGCCCTCTTCCCGCTCGTTGTTAAAACTAAAGGTTAGCTGCTGAACCCTGCCGAAACTATCCTCCACATATACATCAATCGTCTGGCGGTCAGATGAGAGTGAGGTGTAGTAAAGTCGGAAAACATCCTTGGTGAGCGGATAGCGGTCGTTGGGCTTGAATACCGTCCCATTGTCCATTCTTAGCGTTCCTTTCCCGTCCGGTTGGAAATATCTGATGGTGTAGCGAGTGTCGGCAAAGTCGCCTTCACGTTTGAGTGTACACCTGATTTCTGCCGTCTGTCCCTTGACGATGTCCTTCTGGACAGGCATCGTCTCGACAGTGAACGGATAACACTGCTGAACATCCAACTCCCTATCACAAGCAGATAAACAAAACACGGCAAGGGTTAGCACTCCCATTACCCATATACTATTAAAAATTTTCTTTTTCATTGTTCCCTACATTTATAGATTAAACCTGATTCCTGCCGATACAGCAGGGCGAAAATGATGAACATCCGTACCAAAGAGTATGCGTCCCTGTCCTTTGAGTAGCAACAGCACATTGTCCGATAAGAAACATTCTATGGATAGATGCACCGCTCCACCATAGACGAAGTGAGAGTCATCGAGTAGTTTTGCGCCATCAAGAAGTAGTTTCTTATCTTCGTTAAGTTCCTCATAGCCACCCAAAGCGGATATTCCAGCATAGGCAAATACATTTTTACCATTGTCAGAAACAATAGGCTGCATATAACCCAAATGCACGAAGGCATCTTTGAGTTTCACATCATAGCTGCGATACGGCATATTTTGTTGCTCATATTCTACCGTAAGAAATGAATAATTCTCACGCTTCAGATAGCGAGTGAGCAAAATACCTATGCCAAAATTGTCTTTGGCAAACAAATTCTCGCCTTTGATAATTGGCACGTTACCTACTATTTCCAAGCCTTTTTGCTTTGGAATCAGCCGTTGTGCCTGTGTGGGCAGCGCAATGGCCACCGCACACATAAGAAGGAAAAGATACTTCTTCATTACCATTTAAGTTTGAGGTTATCAATCTTCTTTGCTATCTGCAGGTCCTCTGCCGTTACATAAAAAGTCAGCGTACGACCGCCATTTCTTTCATAGAGCGTCACTTCAAGCTGCTTGTCTTCTGCAAGAGAGAACTGTTCGAGCGCAAACACAGTGTGTTCACTACCCATGCCACGCACCTGCATCACCTGATGATAGGCACGAAGTGGCTGCAACACCTGTTCCTGTATAGCAGTACGCTTTGCCATCTTCTTATCAACCACCTTAAAGGTGATGAAATCTACCGAGTACGGCATATTCGTGCCGTTTTCCATACGAGTGTGGAAATACAGCAAGCCGTTATGGGCATACAAGCCACGAAGCAGGAACTTCATACCAAACTGCTGTATACCGATATGTTTGATGGTACGCTTGTCGTTCTGATAGATAGTCTGCATCATCAGTTTGATTAATATAGGCGACTCATTGCCGAGTTCCTTAAAATAAATGTCAGAGCGGTTGCTTGGCAGCCTGCCTTCTGTCGTGGAGAGAAAGTCTTTCATCTCGATACTTAACTTCTCTGGTTCATCGGCATACTTTACATTGAAAGCATAGAAAGAGCCGTCCTCACAGATGACACTCATATTGGTCTCCGTTTCAAAGTCCTTCACTGAAGCCTTTACACGCAGTACGTTCTCGGCATCCTCCGCCTTCCCTGCAATGATGTTCTGTGAACCTAAGTCTACATAACGAATGGCAGAAGGGAAGATAAGATGCACGGTCTTGTCAAAAGTAACGTCAAGACCATACGGCAGTACGACACGCCCTGTTGGAATAGCACGGCTCATACCTTGAAAGAGTTCGCCCGAAGTAAGCGGACGGCTCGGTGTCAGACCATCATTGTTTTCCTGTGCTGTGGCTGTTGCTCCCACCAAGGTAAGCATAGCCATTGATAAAATAATTTTCTTCATTGTTCCTTTTGATTTGATGTTATTTTTACTTATCATTTTCGATTGTTTTATTTGGACTGAACCAAGAAAAGGCGGTAACCCCCTTTGAGCGTTACCTTGACGGTGCGCAGCTTCTTCTGAAGTAGCTGACTTGCACCCTGCATCACCCCACGGGCAGCCTCTGAAATAATCTGGTCTTTGGCAGAGGAAGCAAAGGTAAAGGATGTTCCCATTGAACCGCCGATGTTCGCCCCGACTTCCTTAAGCGCATTGATGTCCTCCGAACCTGGTATATACACACCCTCCTGTCCATCCATGTCGTATGCCGAGAGTTTGACGGCTATGATATGTCCGTCCACCTCAATGCTTTTGATAAGCAGGTGCATACGGTTGCCTTCTATCTTGGCGACGGCTATGAGTCGGCTCTGCCGTGGAATGCGCAGTCCCTGCACTTTGGCAGTTTCGAGCAGGCGCAACACCACATTGTCGCCCTCCTTGAGTGTCGCTGTCCTGTCCACCACCACGCTGAGCGTGTTGCGGGACACGGCAGCAACCGCACTCGTGAGCGAATGAAAGCCCATATTGCGTGGCTTCGTGCCGTATTGCTGAACAAAGTCGGCATCTGTCATCGGTTGGTTGAGCGAAGATACCACCTGCTTACGTTCTGTCAATACCTCCATTGCAGGAAGAGAACCGGCTACCGATACTTGTTTTGTTGCCGATGTTTCCAAAACTCCCTTTTCCTTTGCGGGTGTAAAAGCGTGGGCAGCATTGGTAGTCGAAGAAGATTGTGGCAGATATTTCGCCGCCATTTGGTAACTCTTTTCCATCAGGGCGAGCTGTCGCTTCTCCTCCGCATCCTCATTCTCATTCTTTGATGCCAATTCCTTTTTGAGGTTGTCCAACTCCGAGCGCAGTGCCTCACGCTCCTGCTCATTGGGGTCGGGCGCATAAAAAGAGTTCAACAGGCGGTTGTTCTCCTCATAGCGGTGCATCGAGCTTTCAATCTTTGCCGTCGAAGCGGCTGCTTCCGCACGCTCGCTTTCCGAGGGGGCGGTATTACTATCAAAGTAATCCGAAAGTCTGCCCATCTCCTCGCGTGTCTGTTCGTCTTGACGGCTCTTGTCGCCCAATTCGTAGGCTTTAAGTTTGTTTCCCGTCAGCTGTTCGGTAGTCGCCTGCGGTATGCTGTCGTTCAGTCCCTGCTGCGCTGCGCTCTTCTCCTTGCCCGACGGGGCAAAGATGAACCACATCGAGAGGGCGAAAAGCAGTCCCAGCCCACCGAAGACCAGTCCTTTTTCCAGTTGTTCTTTCTGTTTATTATCCATTTTCATTACTGTTAGTTGAATATTGTTGATAAAGTCGTATAAATACGCTATCTGTATGGATGTCGCTGTCTATTATTTTCCCTTTGGGGATAGGCAGCCTTTCCTCCTCGTGAGGCAGGAAAAACTGCGCTATCATCACTAAGGAACAGACGAGATAGACAAAACTTAATCCGAATACAATCAGCTTGCGCTGCCTTGCCGTGAGCCTGTCGCACCGATGGCGAAGCCACAAGTGCGCCCTCAGATAGTGCCGTGCGAATGAAAATCCCCTTGTCCTTTTCATCATGCTATCGCTTATAGGTTTGGAGGTCTTGATTCTGTCGCACCATAAACTGTTCCATCAGGAAACCCTGCGGATTGTTGTCCGAGCGGACGGAGTTCTGCAAGGTGCAGGTCGTAATCAGGTTACGCTCCGTGATGTTACTCGGTCGCACGATGAACTGACGGGCGTAGGTCGTTACCTCGTAGGGATAGACCTCAAAGTTGCAGCGGATAGAGTCCACCTCGATACGCTGATTGACATTGCCCGAAATGGCACGGTTGTAATAACCCTTTTCCGCCAAGTCCTTGTAATAATTGAAAGCCGACTTATCGCAGAGCAGGAAGGCACGCTCCATGTTCTTCTCGATGGCATCCTTATCGGGTGCGATGGTGAAGAACAGTTCATGGAAACGGCGGACGTGTTCCCTCGCTTCCACAGGTCGGTTCTTGCTTGCATCCTGACTCAGTGCGAGCATCAAGGACTTTCCTTGGTCAAGCACATAGATTTTCTCTCGCTGCTCTTTGGCAAAGCTGTAAGAGGCATAGACGGCGTATCCGCTGACCGCCACGCATACGATGGCAAAGATAAAGGCATAGAGCCTTATCTGACGGAATGAGGTCTCGATATTGGTGAGTGATTTGAATTCCATTGTTTTTTCGTTTTTTGTTATTTACCTTTGAGTAATGCACCCTTGATACGTCCGATGGCGTTGCCTGCAACGGCTCCTGCTCCACCTGCCAAATACTTGCCTCCGGTGTATGCGCCCTGCGCTCCACGCTGAGCCGTCTGATTGACGTTACGACCGTATGAGCCGATGCCGCCACCTGCTTCGATAATCCAGCCTGCCACCGTAGGCACACAGAAGTAGCCCACGATACCGATGAGGAAGAAGACGATGTGATACCAACTGCCCGCATCGGGGAGGAAATTCGGGTCGCTAAGGGTTTCAATATCTTTCTGCACCATCAGCACTTGTATCTTTGTCAGAAGGGCGGTCAAGATGCTGCTCACCGGTAGCCATAGATACACCGATATATAGCGAGAAAACCAAGCCGTCATCGACCCAAACAGTCCGTCCCATACGGCAATGCCGAAAACGACGGGTCCAAGAATGGAGAGCACAATCAGAATGAAAGTGCGCAGCGTGTCAATAATCAATCCCGCAGCGTGGAAGAGTATCTCCATAATATCGTGAACACACTTCAAAATCCATTGTTTCATTTGGTAGGCAGAGCGTTCCGCATACATTCCCGCAATGGTTATGGCATCCTCCGGACCGACGATGCCCATCTCTTCTATCTTTTGGTCAAAGGCTTCATTCGATACCAAAAATGCCGTTTCGGGGTTGCGCAGATAGGCTTCCTCCTGCAACTTATCCCTTTGTGCTATAAGTTTGGCAAGCGTCCCCTCCTGCTTGTCCACCATCATTTCCGTACCCTTGACGATTGGGGAGAGTACGCCATTCATTGTGCCAAGCACTATCGTAGGGAAAAACATAATGCAAAAACCAATCACAAAGGGACGTAGGAGCGGAAACACGTCGATTGCCTCGGCACGGGCAAGCGAAGCCCATACCCTCAGTGCAATATAGAAGAGCGCGCCCAAGCCCGCAATCCCCTTTGCCACACCTGTCATATCCGAACAAAGCGGCATCATCTCGTCATAGGTCGAGCGGAGCAAATCGTGTAAACTGGCAAAATCCATAAGTTTGTCCTTTCCTTACTTGATTACCAATAGCGGCTTGCCATATTACCGTAGAGAGATTTTACCTCGCTCAGTTCTCCCTTCTCTCTGGCACGCACGAAGCTCACCGATATGTTCTTACGGGTGTAGTAAGATACCAGCGAGCGATATTCACGCAGCGTGGTATAGATATGGTCTATCTGCTGCATACGCTCGTGGTCGTTCATGGAGAACACCCCCGATTTGGCAACGGACTTCAACTCCTTCAGACTCTCTCCGCTCAATTCCAATAACTTGGTATAGCCGGAAGCCATAGCAGCAAGTTCCGAAGGACGGAAGTTCTTGTCTGAGAGCATCTTCTTGTACGAGGTAACGTAAATCTCCGAGATGTCGCCCACCATCAGGATACATTCTTTTACTTTATAGGCATCACCGATTAAGTTCTTGATTTTACGCAAATCGTCGTAATACTTCTTCGTGTCGTTGTAGAGTTTCTCTACCTCTTTGAAGCCGTCCAAGGTGTTCTTCACCGTCTTCGAGGCGGTGGCGATTTCCTTGACAGAATTGGCGATGTTACCCGCAAAGTTGCCCGGGTCGGTTACTACCCATTGTGCGTGTGCCTGACCACCGCAGAATAAAGTCAAAGCGGTAAGTAGCATAAAAACTTGTTTTTTCATTGTTGTTGTCATATTTAAGTTGTTGAAAAATTACTTTCTTTTCTCTCGTTTTTCACTTGCCAACTGCCTGATAGCCGTTTCGATGTCGCCACCGAGTTGCTCCGCACGCTGCATCACTTCGACTTTTTCTGTTTCCTCGGTAGTATAGGTAAGGTATTCCTCCATACTTACCTCCGTGGCATAGACAGCACTCTGCATACCGCCGAGACCTATCCATACTTCTTTATATAGTCGGTTGGGGTCGTTGTTCTGGTTGATGGAAAGTATCTGACTCTTCTCCTTTTCGGAGAGTCCGAGCATGGCTTGTATGCCGTCGAACTTGGTCATGTACTTGCGCTGGTCAAGCAGGATTTTGCAGTCGGAGTTGTTGATGATGCTTTCCTTGACAATGGGAGATTGTATAATGTCGTCCACCTCCTGCGTTACGACAATAGCCTCCCCGAAATACTTTCTGACCGTCTTATATAAATATTTTATATAGTCTGCCATATTAGCGGATGCAATCGCCTTCCATGCTTCCTCGATGAGAATCATCTTGCGGATGCCTTTTAATCGGCGCATCTTGTTAATGAAAGCTTCCATGATGATAATCGTTACGACAGGAAACAAATCCTTGTTGTCCTTCACTTGATCAATTTCAAAGACGATGAAACGTTTCGAGAGTAGGTCGATATTCTTATCCGAGTTCAGCAGGAAGTCATACCTGCCACCTTTATAATACTGCTTGAGTGTCGTTAGGAGGTTATTGATATTGAAGTCAGAGAGCGTTACCTTAATGTCCCGATGCTCCATATCCTCCCGATACACATCACGAAGATACTCATAGAAGGTGTTGAAGCAGGGAACGATGGTGTGATCCGTCCTGATAAGTTCGATGTAGGCGTTGACGGCAGAACCAAGTTCGCCCGCTTCTGTCTTGGTAATATGTTCATCGGCACTCTTCCAAAGCGTAAGCAATAAGGTGCAGATACTTTCTCTTTTCTCCACGTCAAAGAAGTAATCATCGGTGAAGAAAGGATTAAAAGAGATAGGATGCTCATCGGTATAGGTGAAATAAACACCGTCCTCGCCCTTGGTCTTGCGGTGGATAAGCTCGCACAAGCCTTGATAGCTGTTACCCGTATCGACCAAGAGTACGTGCGCCCCTTGCTCGTAATACTGGCGTACCATGTGATTGGTGAAGAAAGACTTGCCACTGCCCGACGGACCGAGAATGAACTTGTTGCGATTGGTAATGATACCTTTCTTCATTGGTAGGTCAGAAATGTCCAAGTGGATGGGCTTGCCCGAAAGTCGGTCAGCCATCTTGATACCGAAGGGAGAGAGCGAGTCCTTGTAGTTGGTCTCAGCCGTGAAGAAACAGAGAGCCGGCTCGATAAAGGTATAGAAACTCTCCTCACTTGGAAAGTCGGCGGCATTGCCGGGAATACCTGCCCAATAAAGGGTTGCCGTATCAATGGTGTTGTGTCGTGGCTTGCACTCCATAAGTGCCAACGCGCTGCCCACATCATTCTTGATGTTGCGGAGTTCCTCCTTGTCATCGCTCCATGCTAGCACGTTGAAGTGGGCACGAATGGAGGTCAATCCCTGTGAGTGGGCGACGTTGAGATATTCCTGTATCCACTCTTCGTTAATCTGATTGCTTCTGCTGTATCTTGCAAGCGAGTGCATGTTGCGTGCCTGCTTCTCAAACCTTTGCAGGTTGTCATCGCTGTCCTCGATGAAGATGTACTGATTATAGATATGGTTGCAGGGCAGCATCAAACCTACGGGAGCGGCAAAGGAAAGTCGGCAGTCGCTGCGGTCGGTCGATAGTCGTTCATAGCGTGTGTCTGTGGAAACACTTGTAGGCAGGTCGTCCGTGTCTGACAGCGTATGCAGGCAAAGGCGATTATCCCCTATACGCACAAGGTCTGCTCCTAATCGTATGTCCTCCAAAGAAGCGTGTCCTTCTTCAGAAAGGGAGAAGTAGCGGTCTAAGAGTCCGCCTTTCTCGGCTGTACCCACCAAATCCTCCTCCGTCATACGGCTGAGTCGAATTTGCTCCGTGTCGTTAATAATGCGCTCGAACTGGTCTACGGCTTCCATAAACTTGACGACTTCCTCCTTGTCGGTAATCTCCTTGGGAAGTAAGTGTCCACGGCAGAGCGACGAGAAGTTGCTCTGTCGCTGCATACGCTGCTTGTTGGTCTTGGTTAGAAAGAGATAGACCGAGTGGTGCAGGAAAGGACGCTCGTTGAAGTGCCGCTCTGAACTTTTGGCAAGAAAGCTAAGTCCGGAGCCTTGCTGACTATTCATTTTGGCTTGGTAGTTCTCTTTGATAAACCAGTCCTGCTTATGCACGATGGTATAGTTGGGTAGCACCTTGATTGCCTTGTGCCATGCGGAGTGCATCGCCTCGTATTCGGTGGAGGTGACGGTGAAGAGTTCGGGCAGCTCCACACGGAAAGCCACCGTGATATCGGCATCCTTGCTCACCATACAACCCTGCTCGATGGAGAGCAGCGGAAACTTCGCTTCCAAGGTCGTGATTTTACTGTTGTTTCTCATTATGCCTTGCGTTTTGGTTTGAGGTTACGGATAAGGTGAAAGACGGTACGGCGGTTCAAGAGGTAGCGCGGGTGCATCTTAATGGCTCCCTGCTTCATCAGTCCGTATCTGCCATATTTGCGGTTCATGGCAAACGTTTGCCACACGACGAGTGTTGCACCCACTAAGCCAAGACCGAGGCAGACTATCTGGTCGATGCCACAGAGATAGAGCACCACCACGAGAAAGAAGACCGCCAACAGTCCTCCCGCAAATAGGAAGAGATATTGCGCCTTCAAACCCTTGAACTCCACCGTCCGACCTACACCTTTATTGATTTCCCACTGTGCCATCGTTTACAGGAAGAAGGAACGTAAGATGGTGGCAGCCACAATCAGGAAGATACACGCACCGAACCAAGAAGCGGCTGTCTTGCTCGTATCGGGGTCGCCACTTGAGAACTTGTTGTATACTTTTATTCCTCCGATAAGACCCACTACGGCACCGATGGCATAGATGAGTTTCGTACCCGGGTCGAAGTAGGACGTTACCATCTTCGTGGCTTCGTTGATACCTGCCATACCATTTCCCTGTGCATACGCTCCTGCGGTGGTCAGTGCCGTCAGGAACAGCATCATTGTGATTTTTTTGTTGTTCATTTTGCTGTTTATTTTAAGTTGTTAAACGAATTGTCTTCTTGTGGAGGTGTCAGGGGTGGCTCGGTTTTATCGTATGATAGATATTGGCTGATTATTTTACTTTTGAGCAACCCCTGCATTCCTCCGAAATATGAAAATCAAGAAACCATTTTTACAGATAATAGGACAGCGGTCTATCGTCAGCATCGCCCACTGCTGTGTCAGATATGCCAGAAACAGGAGGTGTTGGGTTTTGTGATGAAGGCATTGCTGGTTGAGCACTCTGATCTTCCTTTTCTTCCGCCTTACGGATTTTCTCCAACAGTGCAGACTGTTCTCCCTGCATCTTGGCGATGTTCTCCTTGTACTTATCCAATAGCTCAGAGTCTTGAAGCTGCCGAACTGTCTCTTTGACTTCTTCCTCATCAGCCTCCTCACTGTTCTTTGCCCACTTTTGCAGGCGGACTAAGTCACGTGCGAGGACGGACTGCTCCGAAATTTCGGCTTCGCCCGATGTGGGCTCGATGGATAGGTTTAATTCCTCACGGACAATCTCATCTTCGTCCACTCTCTCCATCTCGAAATCAATGTCCATTTCGTTGTCCTCTTTCATTTCTTCCTCCTTTTCGGAGTTCTGCGGTGCAAAATTATTATTATTCTGCTCCGAATTTTCAGATGATGAAACAGAGGGAATTTGTGGGATAATCGGGGAAGTGGAACGGCTTTTTCCAATCAGTACAAACTCGGCTTGCTCTATTGTTCCTTTTCCTTTCTGTCCGTCTTTTTTCTTCGTTGCTTCTTTCTTCTTGCTATCTTCATCGCTCTTTCCTTTTTTCTTGATAATGAAGTCATACGGAGATACATACCGCATATAGAAATACAGGATACCAAGCATCATCCAAATGATGATGAGTACCAGTATAAAACTGAAAAGTATTGTTTCCATCATAGTGTTATTGTGGTCTTACGTCTTTGCTTTGCTGCTGCATTATTGAGAAGTTCCTGATGTTCCCGCAGATGCTCCCGGAGGATATTATCAATATAGGAAGCAATAGATACCCTTTCTCCTAAGTCTTGTAGCACATTGCGTAGGTTCTGTAATGTCTCCAAATTGATGGAGAAAGCTGTCCGCATTTGCGAACGTACGGGATGAAAGTATAGGGAACGGTATTCCTCTATGGAAAGGGACGACCTGCCGGACTTTTCCATTCTTGGCTTCCTTTCTCTTTTCGGCTCCGTGTTCCCGATTTCCTCTCCTCCTGTTTCGTCTGTTCGTTCTTCTTTTGCCGTCTTCATTTCTTCCGAACCTTTGTCTTCCTCTCGTGATGTTGCGAGGGAAGGCTCGGTGTCCTCGGATGGATCGAAGGGGTTGGGGACCGTGACAGGTTTCACCACAACATTGTCCTCTGCCATTTTCTTTAGCTTCTTTTCCAGTTGCTGTTTTCTTTCCTCAATCGTTGCCATGTTCTGTTTTTGTTTTTAGTTTGAAACGTTGAATTATCTCGGAGACGAGTTCATCCAGCCCCGTACCCGTTCGCAGTCCCTTTGCAGGAGGCTGATAGGTGGAACGGAACACACCACGCAGCCCGTATGTGGAGAGTTCGTGGGAGAAGCGGTGCGTGGCATATACATAGCCGGGCAGGAGCGTGAGCTCATGTCCTTGGATGAGCTTCGTGTATTCGTCAATGATGATGTTCCTCACCCTTCTGTCCACCTTGTTCCAGAACAGAATAATGTCCTTTATCCGTGAGTCGGACATAGAAACACCAATATCCGTAATGGTCTTGGCGTATGCCATACAAGAGACGAGCGACTGTATGTCGGCTTCAAGTGGAGACAGGATATAGTCCATTTGAAGGGACAGTTCCATCAACTCCGTTGTTCCTGCATGACCGGGAAAGTCGAACACAACCAACTGGTACTTCTCATTGCTGATAGCGTCAATCTTACTTTGTGCTGTCTTGACGGCTTCCTTGGGACTAGACTTGTAAATTCTGTATGCCTTTTTGCCGAGGTGCTGAAAGAATGCCTGCATAGACTTGGAAAGTTCCTCGCTTCCCTGAATGACGCTTTTCTCACGTTCTCTCAGCTTGTAAAAGGAATCCTGCGACAGGTCGCAGTCCACCACGAAGAGGTTGATATCCTGTTCGTAGTACAATATGCTGCTTACGATTTCGGCAAGCGTGCTTTTTCCGACTCCTCCCTTTTGCGAGGAGAACCCCAGAAAGATGGGGCGTTGTTGTTTGTTCTCCATAATGATAATTTCTTAGTTCATATTACTTGTCTATTTGATGTTTGGATGTTCTCTCATTTTTGAGAAGTATCAGCAGACAGTTTGTTCTGGCTGCGTATGGTTCGTGCGATAGTCTGAAAGGACGATTTATAGTTCTTACAATCTGTTGTACTGACAATAGTTTGTCATGACAACAAATTGTTATGAATATGTTTCGTTCGTTCTTGTCATCTTTGGTGTAAGCCAACGGTAATACGATGTATCTTTTACTTGTATCATCATGCCATTGTTCGCTCGTTCTGACTGCAAAATAAATGATATTTTGGCTGATTATATGACACCGATGAAGTGCAGGGAAATGCGAGGAAAAAGAGTGAATATCATTGATAATGAGTTATTTGAAAACTCGCCGTAACTTTGCAGGCGAGAATAATACATGGAGGTAATATCCCGAAGCAGACACCCCACGAGGGTGGATACTTCAATCGTATCATTTCTTGATATTGGCAAGGTGTGTCTTTGTAACACAAACTTACAGTTGTACCACAAAGACCCTTGCCCCAAAGGGGATTAAATCACTCCAAAGTCGTGATTAAAGAAAAGTAAAGCTATGGATAAGGAAGAGAAATCTCGTTCAGAGAGAAAAAAAGCGGAAAAGCCACGCTGGGACAATTGGCACGTGCGGTTGCCCAACCCCAAAGACCAGCAAAAAGTCATTGAACTTTTCCATAAATCCGGTGCAAAATCGAAGTCTGATTTTGTGCGTGGATGTATTCTTGGAGGGAAGTTCAAGGTGATAACAGTGGATAAATCCGCTGTGGACTATTATCGTAAACTCTCGGAATTGATTGCCGAAAATCATCGGATAGGCGTACTCTACAACCAAACAGTACGCGCAATAAACTCTTATCACAGCGTGAAAACTGCACAGATTTTACTTGAAAAATTGGAAAAAATCTCTGGTCAAATCATCACGCTACAACAGAAAGCCATCCAACTGACGGAACAATTTGATAGTCGATAAAGGAATATGATTGCAAAGATTTCTTCTACCGAGAACCTTGGGGGAGCATTGGGATATAACTTCAAAAAGGTGCAGCACAACGAAGCGGCAGTCCTCTGCGTGAACGAACTTCGGAAAGGCTTCGATGGCACTTTTCAAATGGATAAGGTACTTGCCGATATGCAAAAGGCGATACCAGAGCAATGCAGGACAAAGAAAACGGTTTTTCATTGCTCACTCAATCCGCACCCGGATGAGAAACTATCTGATGAAAGGCTCACGCAGATTGCGAAGGAGTATATGGAGGCACTCGGCTATGGCAATCAACCCTACATCGTCTTTAAGCATAATGACATTGCCCGTGAGCATATTCACATCGTTTCGCTTCGAGTGGATTTCGATGGTAATAAAATCAATGACAAGTTTGAGGGCAGGCGAAGCAAGAAGATTACTAATGCTTTGGAAAAGAAATATAACCTCATTCCAAGTTCAAAGGTCAGTGAGAGAACAACAACAGAAACACCAAAGGTCAATGTTGTGCAAGGGAATATCAAGGAACAAGTGGCAAATACTGTTCGTTCTGCGATGAAGCATTATACCTTCTGCTCCTTAGGTGAACTAAATGCCGTTCTGCGTAAATACAACCTTGCAGTAGAGGAGGTAAAGACCGAGTATAGGGGCAAGCAATATGACGGGCTGGTCTATGTACCTACCGATGACAAGGGCAATAAGGTGAGCACGCCCATTCACGCCTCGGACATAGGCAGAGGTGTGGGCTATACTGCCGTTCAGAACAAGATGCTGAAGTCAAAACAGATGGTTAAGCCATTGATACCAACTGTCAGAAGAAAGGTATTAGAAGTAATGCGTACTTCTCCCCACACAGAGGAAAGACTTCGACAAAGATTGGAGAAACAAGGCTTGCAAGTGGTAATCCGAAAGAATGATAATGGACGCATCTATGGAATTACATTCATTGATGATGAAAAAGGTATTGCGCTCAATGGCTCTCGATTGGGTAAAGGATATGCTGCCAATAAGTTTAACGAGTACTTCTCTAACCCGGAGAATAATCCATTCTTGGATGAATCGCTTTATGGAAAGATTGATACCACCTTTCAACAACAGATGCAGACAATACAGTCTGATGAGCAGGAAAGCGACAATCTTGTCGATGAATTTATCGACAATATGGTAGGAGAATCCTTCTCTTCATCGGGCAATGATGATTGGAAAGAAGCGGCATGGCAACGCAAACTTCGTAAGCAAAGTAAGGTAAAACTTAAACGCAGGAAGCGTTAATGGCACCATTCAAATGGTAATCAAAGATTTTTCAAATAGTATTCAAACGATATTCTAACAACAATAAAATAGCATTATGGCACAAGAAGACGATTTAAGGGCATTGGGTAAGGTTATGGACTTTATGCGGGGAATTTCAGTGATTTTCCTCCTGATTAACTGTTATTGGTTCTGCTACGAGGCATTTCAGTCGTGGCACTTCACACTCGGCATCATCAACAAGATACTGATGAACTTTCAACGCTCCACGGGATTGTTTTCATCAATCCTTTGGACGAAGCTGTTTTGTGTGATATTTCTCGCCTTATCCTGCTTGGGGACAAAAGGCGTGAAGGAGGAGAAAATCACATGGCCAAAGATTTGGACGGTGCTTTTCGCTGGTTTTGTGCTCTTCTTTCTGAATTGGTGGCTGTTGGCATTGCCCATAGGTAAGGTGGGTGCTGCTTCGCTCTATATCTTCACGCTTTCTTTGGGCTATATCTGTCTGCTAATGGGCGGTGTGTGGATGAGCCGACTGCTCAAAAACAACTTGATGGACGATGTGTTCAATACCGAGAATGAGAGCTTTATGCAGGAAACTCGGTTGATGGAGAACGAATACTCGGTAAACCTTCCTACACGATTCTACTATAAGAAGAAGTGGAACAAGGGCTGGATCAATGTAGTTAATCCCTTCCGTGCATCAATGGTACTCGGCACCCCCGGCTCTGGTAAGTCGTATGCTATCGTGAACAACTACATCAAGCAGCAGATAGAGAAAGGCTTTGCCATGTATATCTATGATTATAAGTTTCCCGATTTGTCGGAGATAGCCTACAATCACCTGCTCCATCATTTAGATGCTTATAAAGTCAAACCGCAATTCTATGTGATTAACTTCGACGACCCTCGCAAATCACATCGCTGTAATCCCATCAATCCTGCCTTTATGACAGATATATCCGATGCCTATGAGAGTGCCTACACCATTATGCTCAATCTCAACCGCTCGTGGATTCAGAAGCAGGGAGATTTTTTCGTCGAATCACCGATTATCTTGCTTGCCGCCATTATCTGGTTTCTGAAGATATATGAGAACGGCAAATATTGTACCTTTCCCCATGCCATCGAATTCCTGAACCGTCCCTACGCACAGATATTTCCGATACTTACTTCCTACGATGAGCTTGCCAACTACCTTTCTCCCTTTATGGATGCTTGGGAGGGAGGAGCGCAGGAACAGCTACAGGGACAGATTGCGAGTGCCAAGATACCGCTTTCACGCATGATTTCTCCTGCCCTCTATTGGGTGATGACAGGTGATGATTTCTCGCTTGACATCAACAATCCCAACGAGCCGAAAGTACTTGTTGTGGGCAATAATCCCGACCGCCAGAATATCTACTCGGCAGCACTCGGACTTTACAATAGCCGTATCGTAAAGCTCATCAACAAGAAGAAGCAACTTAAAAGCTCGGTAATTATCGACGAGTTGCCAACGATTTACTTCCGTGGATTGGATAATCTCATAGCCACAGCACGAAGCAATAAAGTGGCAGTTTGTTTGGGTTTTCAAGACTTTTCGCAACTCACCCGTGATTATGGCGACAAGGAGAGCAAGGTAATCCAGAATACGGTGGGTAATGTGTTCTCAGGGCAGGTGGTTGGAGAAACTGCCAAAACACTCTCGGAACGCTTTGGCAAGGTGCTTCAACAGCGACAGTCTATGACCATTAACCGTAATGACAAATCCACCTCTATCTCCACACAAATGGATAGCCTTATCCCTGCAAGCAAAATCAGTAATCTCACACAGGGAATGTTTGTCGGTGCTGTGTCCGACAACTTTGACGAGCGTATCGACCAGAAAATTTTCCATGCGGAGATAGTGGTAGATAGTGCCAAGGTATCTGCGGATATGAAAACCTATAAACCCATCCCCAATATAACTGATTTTACTGACAAAGAAAGCTGCGACACGCTCAAAGAAACCATTGAAGCCAACTATCGTAAAGTGAAGCAAGAAATTCGATCGCTTGTCGATTCAGAAATTCAACGGATAAAGCACACGCCAAGCCTTGCCCATTTAGTAAAAGATTAGCAGCCTTATTCTAATACTGCCGTATAAATATGAGCAAACGTTTGCATTCTGTATTTTTCATTATTTTTCCGGAAATTGCTTGTAATTTTGGGGAAAAATACTTAAATTTGCATCATATTTTCAAAATAGGAAACATATTTTTCCGTAAAGTTATGTACCTTTGTCGGCAAATAAAGATATTCTCGTCAAACAAATATAAATAATATAAACATGGAAAAAAACAGAAAAAAACAAATCGTAGTTTTGAGTATAGCTTTAGTTTGCATTTTCATCTTGGTATTTTCATTGTTCCATAAATCAGCGACAAAAGATAGCGCAAATCCTCCTTTAACAAATGTTTTGACTGATAGCATTTCTCAAATTGTCTCAGCTTGTCCTGGCGAAATTGGTGTGGCGGTTATTGTTAATAACAGAGATACGGTTAAGGTCAATAATAAGAGTGTTTATCCTATGATGAGTGTGTTTAAGGTTCATCAGGCATTAGCTCTTTGTAATGACTTTGACAATAAAGGAATTTCACTTGATACCTTAGTAAATATAAATAGGGATAAACTTGACCCAAAGACTTGGAGTCCTATGCTGAAAGATTATTCAGGGCCAGTCATATCATTGACAGTGAGAGATTTGCTGCGTTATACTCTTACTCAGAGTGACAACAATGCAAGCAACCTTATGTTTAAGGATATGGTTAATGTCGCTCAAACAGATAGTTTTATAGCCACACTCATTCCTCGTTCAAGTTTTCAGATAGCTTATACGGAAGAGGAAATGTCGGCTGACCATAACAAGGCTTACTCTAACTATACATCTCCTCTTGGTGCTGCAATGTTGATGAATCGTTTGTTTACTGAAGGTCTTATCGATGATGAGAAACAAAGTTTCATTAAGAATACGTTAAAAGAATGCAAAACAGGTGTAGATAGGATAGCAGCTCCACTTCTTGATAAAGAAGGGGTTGTTATAGCGCATAAGACAGGTTCAGGTTATGTTAATGAAAATGGTGTTCTTGCAGCTCACAATGATGTTGCCTATATATGTCTGCCTAATAATATCAGTTATACCTTAGCGGTATTTGTTAAGGATTTCAAGGGAAATGAATCACAAGCGTCACAATATGTTGCGCATATATCAGCTGTAGTATATTCTTTATTAATGCAAACTTCAGTAAAATCTTAAACTGCACTTGCTTTGATAATTAATGATAAACAATCTAAAAGCACTCTAATCGTTATCGGAGTGCTTTTAGATTACTAATCAAATTGCTTCTATTATAATTTGAATCCTCTACTTTTTCTTTCTTCCTGTTGCGGCACTCTTGCTCCATATCTAAGCCTGTGCCATTGCTCCCTGAACCAGTCGGCAATCGGCTTCCTGTTTATTGTCAGGTTCAGCCTGCTTTCATCGTCAGGGTCATTTTCCACCCTTAAAATATCATCCTTTATATCAAAGTTCCGCCTGTGTTGCTCGGAATAGATTTTACCGCTACATTTCAGGGCTTCTTTTTTGACTATAAGACTTTCAGTCATTTCTTTAGAGAATCCCAGCATGGCACAAAACTTTTCCATGCGCAGCATTTCCCTGAACATCGGAAACCACCTGAAAGCCTTGTCTATGATTCTGGCGAGCCGTGACAGTTCTTTTTCTTTCATGTCAAGTTCCTGCCTGTGCATTTCTCTGAGATTGTGGATTTGCGTATCATGCTGTTTCTGCATCTGCTGTACTTGGCTCTGCAATTTTTCAATATTGGTGTTCCGTTTTGAAACCTCGTCTTGCAGTTTTTCGTTGGCACGTTCCAGTTCTTTCAGTTTTCCACTCCCGAAAAGAGAAGCAACTCCACTAGTTATGGCTGTCGCTGCCGTGGTGGCTGTCTTCTTTAACTTGTCAGTGCGTATTTCTGATTTCACCTGTTTCAGTTCCTGCTCGGCAAGATTTATCTGTTCTTCTTTGTGCCGTTTGGCTGCATCCATGCGTTGCAGTTCAGCTTTCTGCTTCTCAATGATAAAGTCGTTCCGTTCCAGATGCTCCTTACCAGTGACAGCCTTTGACTGCCCGCGTTCCATCAGCAGGATGTCGGATGCAAGGGTCTGCATCTGCATCATGTCATCGTCATTGAGCTTTCGGCTCTTTCCTGTTTCGTGGTTCATCCAGTCGAAAACGATATGGGCATGATAGTTCGGCTTGAACCATCTGTCCCCGACTTTGAAGCTTTCCCTGTCTTCCGCTTCCGGCTGACCGTTCAGCCAATGCCCTTCATCCTTGTGCAGGAAGATTTGCAGCGGTGTGATTCCCCAGCGTCTTTGACACTCCTCACCGAATTTACGCACGTCTGCCAGTGTGGTGTCCGACCTGACAAGCAGCACTCCTTCACGTATGGGGGAGCATCCCGCAATCTTGACTATTTTACCGTTCTTGCCTTTGCGTTCACGCTCCTTTTCCTGCATGGCACGTCCGGTCTTTTCCTTTACCATCTGTCTGATATTGTCATAATGCATCCGCAAATCCGGACTGCCGAAGTCGGGATTTATCCACTGCTCATTATCGGTGGAGAGTTCTGGAACCACATAGGTTCTGGACTCTCCGATGTGGCGCATGTATTCGGCAGTCCTCCTGTTGTGAGCCTCACTCGATGCGATATTGCAGGGCTTGATATGTATGCTTGATTTTGTTGCCATAGATACTTGTTTTTTGGGTTTGTACTTTATTGTTTGCTTTTCCGCTGTCCGTAAACGCATGGGGTTCTTAGGGGTGCAACCCATAAGCGGAGATTGCAAAGAGAGGGTCACTCTTTGCTCTGGGTTCTCAGGGGAGAAACGCCCTGAGTGGGTCATTAGGGTAAAACCCTAATCCCCTCGGGAGAGCCCACAACTACGTAAGCGGAGCGTGTAGTTATAGTGGGCTATATCAATGGCAAGCCATTGTCTGCAAACTCCAGCCTACGGCTTCCGCTCTCCTCCGTCAGGGAGGTTTTTCATCATCGTTGCCGATTGGAGATGCACCGACCAGCACAAGGTCTAAATCGTCTATCAGTTTTTGCAGGACGGGATTCTTCTCTATCATCCGCTGGAGGATTCTCTCAGCCTCGACCAAGTGGTTGGCTGTACTCATCACCTTGCCCTCCCGTATCTGAAAGATAATCCAATCGGCTATGTCGATATGGGCTTCTTTTTGTTTCGGGGTGGCATTCCTTTCGATGATGTCCGAAACCACCACCTTACAAAAGTACATGCTCTCGGCTCGCTGTTTCCACTCGGCATAAGCATCGGCATCGGGAAAGAGAAGCACGGTTCGCCCTGACAGTACACGGAGTTTCTCTTCTCTCATCTGACTCTTACCACCCGTAGCCAGCCATACATAATCGGGGAAGATAGCAGAACCGATAACGGCACTCTTCTCGGATTCCACCAAGACCACCACCTTGTCGGGATGCGTTTTCAACAAGTGTTCCCCGAAAAGGCATTGGGATAGTTGCCAATCCTCTGCCAACACACGCTGCTTTTTCAATATGCTGTGTATCCAGTTCACTGCCGATGTCTGTCCTCCCTTGATACGGTGTCCGTCTTCGGGATTGTACTGCATCACCTTTCCCGTGCGTACCTTGCCCGTCCTGTCTATCTGCCAAAAGATAACAGAGCCGTCACGGGTAGCCCCCAAACGGTATTCCTCCAACAACCGCTTCAACACCTCTTTCGCCTTGTCGCCATAGTAGGAAGTAAGGAGTGTGAAGAGGAAACGGAAGAAATTGCTACGCTCGCTTTGCGACTTCTCCACATAGTGAGGGGGAATATAGCCGATGGCTGTCGGCTTACTTTGCTGCTTCACTTTCTTCTGCTCTGCTCTTTGCCTGTCAAAAGAGAAATCATTGGTAGTTCTGTGTTCAGGATGCTCTTGAAAATACTCTTTCGGAGTGTAGTGATACCCACAACCGCTTTCGTGGTTACATCTGCCGACCGATGGATGCAACGGCACATTATTTTCGTCCACGTAATAGACGAAAGAATGCCTGTCTCCGCATTTGGGGCAGGTATGCCGTGTTGCCGTTCCTTTATACTTCTGTAATGAATAATTGCCCATAGCTTAGTCCGTTTTTGATGGTTGATTGTCGGCTGTCCCATCCTGTCCCATTGTCCCACACTCTAAGGGTTGGGACAGTGGGACACTTGGGACACCTGCGTTTTTACTCTCTTTGCTGCGCTGGATGATACGGTTTACGGTGGACTTGCCACAATTCACCTGTGAGGCTATCTCCCTGACGGACTTGCCCGATTGGGAGAGTTGCAGAATTTGGCAATCCCTTTGGCTTGATTCATTGTCGCCCAATTTTTTCAAGTGTTCCTTTTCCGTGGAATAGCCCCTGAACACGAACTGCAAGAAAGCATCCACCTTGTCAATCTCGTAAACGATTACATTATCCGCATCATGAGAGAACGTGCCATAGCGCACTTTAAGCTGCTTCACATAGCGAAGCCCTCCGTCTTGGGCACTTTTTCCAATGGTGAACACGCTGTCAAAGAAATTGTAGAGCCGTTTGCTTCCGGCAAGGTCGTTGGATGTGATGGGACAATCCAAAGAGCGTTTGGGCGTATGTGCCAGGACAAGGATAGAGAGCGCATATCTCTTTTTGAGATTGTTCAGCTGAATCATCAGCCGTCCTGCGGCATCGCCTTTCTCCATGGCGCAACACAGGTAGGTAAGATTGTCAATGATGAAAATCTTGCAGTCGGTCTGCACAGCCATCTGTTCAATGCCGCCTATGATAGCTTCCTCAAAGTTGGCATCCAAAAGCTGGTTGCAGTCAATAGACACCCGATAGATTTTGTCGGGAAAGGTGTAGAGCTCTCCATGCTCGTTGGTATAGCGGAGCTGGAACTGCTTTTCGGACAGTTCAAAGTCCAGATACAGCACATTGTCGGTTCGGGCGATGCGGTCGGCTATCTGCACGGCAAGGATGGACTTGCCCACGTTGGAATCGGCAAACAAGCAGGAGAGTTCCCCCTCGTACCAAAAGCTGTCCCACAGCGCACGGGGCGTAGGCAATAACGATGCTTCAAGAATGGTTTGGTTTGCCGTCTTGATATTCATCATGCCTACACTGTCGGGCATACCGTTATGCGCTTGGGATGCTTTTGTGAGGTCGCCACGTATCAGGTTGATATAGTTCTTATCCTCTTCCATATCATTCACCAGTTACGTGGGTTGGGCTTGCGACGGTGGGAAGAGGATAAGGACTTGTTCAGTTCCTCGTCTGACAACGGTATGGGATTCTTTCGGGCGGTTTCCAGCCACTTGTCCAGTTCGTCACGGTAAAGGCAATAGCGTTTGCCGGGCTTGGTGGCAGGGATTGTCCCTTCTGACAGTTTCATGTAGAGCGTACCCTTAGGGATACCTAAATACTCTGCTGCCTCGTCCACAGACATGGGCACGTGGGTGTCCACCGTTTTGGCATTGTTCACACTGCGCTGCTCGGCGAGCAGGCTTTTCAGGCTCATCACTTCGTCTCGAAGCTGAGCGACAACCTCGGGGAGGTCGTTGAAGGTAAGAATTGATTTTTCCATTCGCGTACTCGTCTCTTTTGTAAGACTTGGCGCAAAGGACTGAAATGATATATCCGTGAATATCTCCACGACACGTCATTGCAAAATAATTCCCGAATAATTAAGCCCAGCCATAAATGACGGGTAAAATTACTCGGGAAACGATGTAAAACAGGCGGTTATGAGTTACCGGATGGTTGTCGTTGGTGTCGTGATTATCCTAATTCCGCACATAATCCTCGGGATAGTGGAAATCAAGTTTGCCGTTTTCGGGTTCATCAATGGGAATTTCCGTCTTTAACGGCTCTACCTTGAAATTCTTGATGGTTGATAAGTCTGTATCAGCAAACGATTTCGGGAAAAGGGCTTTGATGAACTTGGCACGGTTATCCCCATTGTAGTATCTCTTGTACAGGAAACGCTCAGAGATATTCCATACGAAGTGACGGAGTGGAATGTTGTTGATGTCTTTGGTAAACGGTCTTTGTATGGGCTTCGGGGTATAAGTGTTAAGATTCATCCATTTGTCCACCTCAGTACAGATGTGGTTCACGGTTTCTTGGTCGGCAATGCGAGGCAGGTAATAATGGCAATACTCCATGACCATGCGGATGCGCTCTTCCTTTTCCCGTTGCTCTCTGCTTGCGTAATTGGCACGGTTCTTTTCGTGAAGATCCGGGGCGATAGTAAGCTCTATCGGTTGTGTTTGGATAAGTGTCTCTTCTTTTGTCGGGGATGATTCGGGTACAGGCTCAGGGACTGATGTAGGTCCAGGCACAGATGTGGCTTCTTCAAGTGTATTTTGTGACAGTTCTTCCTGCACCTCTATGGCTTCGGCAATCGTTTCTTTCTTGCCGAACTTGATTTTGTAGATTTCGTATGTATCAAAGATAAGTGTCTGAAAGGAGAGATAGAGCAACCATCCCAACAGGTTACAGCATACGAATACTATCCACCTGACAAAGTTGTCTTGGTTGAAGCTGTCCGCTA
Source organism: Prevotella bivia DSM 20514 (assembly GCF_000262545.1). Taxonomy (GTDB): domain Bacteria; phylum Bacteroidota; class Bacteroidia; order Bacteroidales; family Bacteroidaceae; genus Prevotella; species Prevotella bivia. Next base: position 1,365,312 of record NZ_JH660660.1, read on the forward strand.
TTACCAGCGTGGCAATGGAAGATATTAGGACGATGGCGAAGCCGACAAAGCCCAAGATGATGTATTTGTCCTTGATTGATGATTCCATATTTCGTTGAGAGATTGAATGTTCCTGTATTATTTTGTGCAAAGTTAATGCTATTTTTCCCAATTACTGCCCGTTATTTGCGGTTAGAACGGTCTTTTTCAATGTATTTCACGAAATGTCATCATATCATACTCTGTTTCATACTCTGAGGGGCTTATAAATGGTGGCATCAAGCCAAAAACATAGAGGGGCGATTATAGCCTTGTAGCCATAACCGCCCCTCTGAATACCTGTCAATGTGAGACATTTATGCCTCCTTGCGCTTCAAGGTTATCTTGTCCACCACCTGACACATCTGCTGCGCTGCTATCTTGGAATAGATTTGTGTGGTGGTAATGTTCTTATGTCCGAGATAGGCTTGGATGACAGCCATGTCCGTTCCCATTTCCACGTGCAGGCTTCCGAAGCTGTGGCGGGTACAGTGAAAGGTGATTTTCTTGGTTATCCCTGCTGCCGTGAGCCACCGTTGGAGTGGTCCTTGCAGCATCTTGTCCTTGAAATCCTCAAAGATAAGTCCCTCGCCCCGTTCTCCCAGCAGTCCATAGGCTTCATCACTGATGGGGTTATGCACTATTTCTTTGGTTTTCTGCATACGGGTGGTAACGAACATCCTGCCGTTGGTGTATGGTTGTATCTGCTGCCACGTGAGCTGTCTGATGTCGCTCTTTCTCAGTCCCGTAAGACAGGCGAAAAGAAAAGCTTTTTTCAAGACCTCCTCCTCACAGGGTGTTTCGGCAAGCCGTATCAGTTCCTCTTGGCTCAAATGCTCCCTGATGGTGGGAATGCACTCGATGCGGTCTAAGAAGCCGTTTGGGTTCTCCTTTATCTTCCTGTCACGGTAGGCGGTGTGCAGCACGGCACGGAAAGTTGACCAATAGCCTGCTGCGGAGTTGATGTGCAGCTTTTGGTTGGTGTGGATGGATTGGGGTGCATCAAGCAGGTATTCCATGAACTTGCGGCACAAATCCACATCCACCTCCTCAAAGGTGCATTTGCCGTTCACGAACCGCTGGAAATGCTTGTATACGTGCTGCCACTTGATATTCTTGCGGTCAGCCAGTCCTTTGAAATAGGCAAGGAAATCGCCCTTCATCTTGGTCTTGTCAAAAAAGCCGTTGTTTTCATTGAAAATGGCTTCGTAGCGCTGGTTGCGCAGGATGACCGCTTTCTTCATCATGCGTGCGTTGAAGTCCCGTTCCTGCTGGTTTGCAGGTTTGGCGAAGATGTAAATTCCTAAGGCTTCACGTGTAATCACTCTCATGGTGACATTGTCACGGTAGCCGGGATAGTAGTCAAGGCATAGTGAATACTGTGTCCCGTTCTTAATCTTGCGCTTACGCAAGGTAACTGTTTTGCATTTACTCATAATAATTATGTTTTAATTGGTTGTATACATTTTGGAGTTGTATCCATGTTTCCGATGGCAAAGGAACAACGTGAAATATCCGTGAATACCTCCACGATACATCATTTTGAAATAATTTTCGATAATCCCGATTTTTCACGGTTATTTGTTCCTTTCAGCCATGACACGCTCCACATCTGAGCGCAAAAGCAGGTTTTTCACACCCACCTTTATCTTTTCGATGTGCTTCACCTTGACGATATGGCAGATGTTGGCTGACGAAAGACCATAGATTTGCTGCACCTGCTCAACGGTATAGTAGCGTTCATCGTTCACAAGGTCAGTTCTGCGGAGTTCGTTCAAATGTGATTTGGAGTAATAGGTACGCCCGTACTCTCTTTTAGTGGGTATCTTATGGCGATAGGTGTAGGCACGGAGTGCGGTCGGCTTCATGCCGAACAGTTCCTCCACCTCCTCGGTCAGTAGCCAGTCGGTAATTTCGCTAATATCAACTGCCACACCGAAAAACTCGTCAATATGCTTCTTGCTGTAATAGTTCTTTCCTGCGATACGGCAGATGGGGATATGGTTACGCTTGGCGGAAGTGTAAAGCCATGACTGCTTTACCTTAAAAAGGGACATCACCTCCTCGCCCGAATAGAAGTCCAACACTTCTTCGCTTTCCTTTTCCCTTTTTTCTCTTTTGGCAGGTAAGGAAGATGAAGATGATTTCCTTGGTGTGGAGGTGTTGCCGGGCAGGATGCGGTGATAGGGATTGCCCTCCAACATCTGCTCGATGTCGGCTCTGCGGATGAATGCCATGCGGTTGCTGATGCGTGAGGCTTTCAGCTTGCCGATGGCTACAAGTTTGTAAATGTACTGTCGGGAACAGCCCATGAGGATGGCTGCTTTGGAAAAGGTGAGATACTCCTGATGCTGTATCTCCATCAAGGGTTGGGCGACTTTGAAGAGGTTGTTCTTCTGCATCACTCTGGCTCGTTTGGCTTCTGCCTGACAAGCCTCACTGCAATATCTTTGCATACCGCTTCGGGTTACAAAGGACTTGCCGCAAAAACTGCATTTTCTGGTTGCTTTCATACCGTTTTATCGTTTAATGGTTCATTTCTTCAATCCTATATCTCTGAAATGGTAAACGGATGTGAACGGAAGTCAACCATTGTCGCTTTTCTACACAGTGTGACTGTTTCCGCATATCGGGGCGGTTATTGTCGCTTGTCGTAAACGGTTGTAAACCCTTGTCAACTGTCTGCACGGTGTGACAAAAAACAAGCCCCGCAAATTCTCCACGTCAGAAATACGTCTCAAAAATATGTGGAAATTTGGGAAGCGACAAATGGCAACCGAAAAGTGTTAAATTTTAGAATATGCTGGTAATTAAAGATTTACACTCGGATATTTCTGATTAGTTTTGGTTGTTCTATGGTTATAAATACATCGCAAGAAAAGGTATGAGAGGAGTATCGCCATACCCATGAGTGTCGTGTGACTTGCGCACAGTACTCGTATGTACGAAATAGCAAAAGCAGGAAACGCTACAACAAAAAACTATGAAAACAACCTATAGTCGTGTAGCACTGATAGAGATTAAGACAATAAAAGACTATGTAACCGAAAAACGAACACGCTTATGGAGGAAAAGAGCGAAAAGGTCTGCAAGTTCCAAAACGAAGTGCAATAAAAGGTCACTCACAACACTGACCGACGTCACTCACAAACAAACTTGGGCAGGCAACAATACACGAGATTTTAACCAATTAGTATTAATAACATAAATTTTAAGAATTATGACAGAGATAATTGACACTCAAGAAACAACGAGAGAGAAAAAACAGTACGTTCGTCCAGAAATCACGATGATACCCATGCAGGCAGAGTGTACGCTGCTGGCTGCAAGCGGCCAAAATATAAATATTGGTGCAGGTGACGCTGGCGACGGGGATAATTTAATAGAAGACTAACCTACAATATATTATCAATAGCAATGAATACATTCTTTACACCAAAAACGAGTAAGATGAAATGGCTCTTATCCTGCGTGATAGTGCTCTCATTTCTTGTTTCATGCGCTGATGAAACAATGCTTAATAGCACAGATGTTAAGCAGACTACAGAGAAAAACATTGGTGAAACTTCAAGAATTGGCATTTCGGGTAATGCCTGTGTAGAGCTGGCTGATGTATCCTCCTCATTGGATGGAAATACTACAACCACACGTGCCGTTTCTGTAAATTCAAAGTATCTTCCAGTGATAGAAGGCACCGAACTCAAAGCACGAATCTTTATCGTACGTGTAGACAAAAACGCCAAGACGATGATTGACGGCAAAGAGGCGATGGACGGCAACAAGGTGGTGCTTGGAGCTGGAGAGGTAAAATTTGACAAAGTAAGCTACAATAGCGATGGCTCTATTGACGTAAAAACTAACGACATGGTTGAGTTTCATTGGCTCAACGACAAGGCATTTACACCAAAGCAAAATGAGGAATGGTATGTGTGTGGCATCATCGGAGGCGAATATAACCCAGACTTTGACAGAGAACGCAAAAATATGAGTCTTGACGACAAGACAAGGAGACGTGCAGAAAAGCTATATCATTTCTATGTAGACTTCGACCCTAATCACTCTCCATACCACAACCAACTTGATGCTAATGGAAACATTCGAGTTACCGTACCTTATGCCACAGGCTGGATGAAATTACAGATGAAAGATGGAAAAATCAATTTTGACAAATGGAAGTTTAGGTTATTGGGAACAATGATACGCTTCAAGGTGAAGCGCAATACCGACTTGGTAAAACCAGAGGGACATAAATATGCCTTTGCCAGCTCGCAAATCACTGCCCGAGGCGGTTTCCTGATGATGCCTCCCAGCCTGTTCCGCTCCAATGCCGATCTTGCTATGGATCATTCTTTCGGTCTCGATTGCGAGTTGCGCCCTTGGACGAACAGCATTGAAAGCAACTTCTACTGGATGTACGAAAATGACAGGCAGATACATTTCAACAATCCTGGCAACGTGAACCCACTCGACGAGAGCGCAGACTACGGTTCGCCACTCTACGAGTATCGCTACACCTTCGATGCCTCTGCCATGCGCAAGGGAAAGGAGAAAGCCGAGTACGACGAGTTCTACGTGTGGGGTATGCCCATACCTAAGCTCAACTACATCGGGCAAACCATGCTTACCGCCGAGCGTGGAGGATTTATGCTGGGTAGGAAACAGAAAGGCAACCCACGTTATCCGTACGCTGATGAATGGTTGGTTGGGCAGTCAAAACCTCAGGAATGGTCGGGCGAGTTCAAAGTTCTCGATTTCAAAAGCAAAAAAGTTAAAGGCTGTGGCTTCTCCACGGAAGTAGGTGTGTGTCGTCCACGTTTTAGTGAGATGAGAGACGGTAAGCCTGCCTATCCGTGGGCAAACCCTTTGGAACGCTTGGCGGTAACAAACAGCAAGACCGATGAGATGGGCTTCCACGACACCAACGCACCACACCCCAACGAGGCTGATTACGGATGGGTGAACAACTGGTCGCTCAAAAGTGCCGATATGAAAATGCGCTTTGCGCTTAACAATGGCACCATGAAGCCACAAGATTACCATCTTCCCACTGGCGAAGAATGGGGAATCGCCTTGCCTAATATCCTTACAAGCATCTATAATGGTACTTTGCCTATAGGTCTTACAGGCTGGAATAACATCAAGTCTGCTCCCAACCCTTACTTCGAAATGTTCGACCCAGAGGAAGACGACATGCGCCCCATCATCACAGCTGGCGAAACACACAACAGCAACAAGGCAGATATTCAAGAAGAGCGGTTTTGGAACAATAAACCTATCTTCTACTCCTACTTTATGCAAGATAAGAGCCGGCTCGAACTCTACGCCATTCGTTTCTACGGCAACAATAAGGAGGCACAGTCGCACAAAGACCGCCGTCCCTACGGCAACCGCTATCGCTGTGCCTATCGCTGGAGGTTCATGGACGCTGGCGGTCCCGATGCCACCAACGACGGACAGGGCATGCGCCTCGTGGTACAGAGCCGTTGGATAGGCAACGCCAACGTAACCGTGCGCGACATCATGGACGACAAGTGGTGGGGAGAATGTTCGGACAGCAACCCGCTCTATCGTACCGACTGTTATCGTGTTTTGCCCTGCGTAGGCTACCCCTTCCCAAAAGGCGGAGCTACATGGCGCATGGCATACTGGTCAAGAACACGCTGGAAATACGACACCTACGACAAGGACAACGAGCACAGCAACAAGACATTCTGCTACCGTGTGCTATCCAAAGACGGCTTCGACCGTGGACATAACGATAATGCCACCCTGCACTACGGCGTTCGCCTCATGGTAAACAGAGACGTGGACGAGTTCGGCAAGCGCGCCCCACGCCAGTTGCAGAAAGACAAGGACGAGCAACGACTCATACGTCGCAAATAGTATCTAAGGTGAGGGACAATGCGTGTCCCTCACTATAGTATATAATTTTATGTTAAGGAATGGCTAAAAATAACAAATACATGTTGGTTCCTATTGGTGAATTTATCCATAACACTGTGTGTGGTAGGCTTCTATGCTTCCCTACTTATATTTTTAGCTTCCTTACCCCCGTTATTTACAATATTTAACAACCCGGATTGGGTATGTAATTTTGCGAGGCTGTGCATCTCGAAGTCCATAGATGACTACGAGATGCATTTTGCGTGTACATAGACTTTTGAAAAGAAGACCGCTGCAACTCAAAGTTACATCATTCCATTTCTTTCCAAAGCGTACGATAAATGCCAATAGTTAGGTTTTGGAAGTTGCCTATTATTCACTATCTTTGCACCTTAAAAAATAAAAATACATAGGATTTACTATGATTTCAGGACAAATCGCCCTTCAATGGGGTAAAAGAACAATCTATAATTTGACGGTGATATATGCGCTGTTATCCACCATGCTTCTATACGGATGCGACGGTGACACTACAGTGAATAGCGAAAGTTCGTCTCATCAATCAACCACGATACGGCTTACAATAGAAGTCCCTAATGGTGGTGTAGATAACACCAAGATGGTAGCAACAAGATCCTTCACCTATGGTTTTGAGGGAGATATGGTCCCACCGAAGATGCGGCTAAAAGAAGGCGAAACAACTGAGGGACTTTGTGTTATCAGAAACGAAAACCCCAAGATACCAATAAAATTAGTACAGGTGAAATGGAAAACGCATGATGGTGTCTTGTGGTGCGACACTCTCAATGCTGACGTGGAGGCTCCTCACGATGAAAAAATTGGTAATTGGCAGGCGTGTTTTCTACTTGGTCATGGAACCTACGATGAGAAGACGCACAAAATAAAAATGGGCGTAGAGCGTTTGGCACGCCCCATAAGCCAAAATGAGGAGCAACTATGGAACATGCCTTACCTGTCAGCTTGGTTGCCCTTGAAAACGAGCGACGGTTTACACCTGCGTTCGCCACATGTGAGTTTCAAACCGCAAGGAGCGTTCATACGCATGAGATTGACAAATGATACTAAACATGACATGAGCGTGGCATCACTGCGCATGCGCCCCACTGACGATTCCATGCAGGCAGCACCATTCGTGTGGGAGGCAATGTGGCAGACTGATGAACGAGGGGATGCGCCTGTCGTTTCTCCAGTTTTGCAGAAAAGCGGAGAGGATTTCGAATGTCCACTCGCACAACCACTCACATTAAAACCGGGCGAGACATCAGCCTGGTATGGCTTCTGGAGTATGCCCATAGGTAAATCCGTAGGGTATTCGGGCAATTACTTCGTCGTACCTGCAGAAGAAGCCAAGATACATCGATCGCCATGGTGGCTGTACCACACTCCACTGGAAGGAAAAAGCAATGCGCAAGGCCCCGTGGCAGGTCGAACCTACACGCTCTCACTGAAACTGCGGCAACTAATCTCCACTACCTATGCCAACTGGATGCAGGATATGGAGGACGACCGACTGGTGTGCAAGATGTCCATACCCGGAACACACGATACAGGAGCATGGTCAGGCAACTGGTGGGTGAAGACGCAAGACAAGGACATCAAGGGGCAGCTCGAGAGCGGCATACGCTTCTTCGACATACGCTTGGTGCTTGCAGATGGTGTGCTAAAGCTATGCCACGCCAGTAATGTATTCGACCGCACGTTCCACAAGGATGTATTGCGTGCCACCGCCGATTTTCTGCGGGAGCACCCATCGGAAACGGTTATCATGACCATCAAGCGTGACCACGACTACGACAAAGATGGAGGTAACAAGTACCGTACGGCAGTGGGTAACGTGTTAAGGGCTGATCCCTACGTTACACCATACATTGCAGGATCGTTCAGTCCGACACTTACAATGGGAGAACTACGAGGCAAGATGCTCATCTTGAGCCGTGAGGGCTGGTACTCCACCAACTCGGGGTGGATAGACCGCTGGTATGATAACAAACAATTCTCTACCAATATCTACTCCACCAATCACAGTCGTACCACGCTGAATGTGGAGGACACTTACAGATGCGCTGCTGGCGACAAGGTGAATCTCGTGCGCCAGAACCTGCTAAAAGCCAGTGAGGCGTACGGTGGTGCGGCACCCGACTGGTTCATCACCTTCTGCTCGTACACGGGTCCAAACGGCATAGGCACACCCAATGCCGTCACAGGATACGTTGATCCGCATGTGATAAATATTCTTAAGGGAGACCATCAGTTGCGTACAACGGGTATACTGCTTTTCAACTTTGCAGGCTGGTGGGACAACGGACTCACCAACATCGCCATCAAATTCAACGATACTGCCACACCGCCGCTCAAGCAGTGGTAACAAGTTGGGGCAAGTCAACACACCAGCCGAGCCGTGCGTAATCCCCCCCCCGCGTGTCGGCACGGCTTCATAGCGGATTATTAAACATCATAAAACATATTACAGTCATGCTATATGCAATTATCATCTTCGCAAGTTTCTTTGTATTACGCTTGTTCTCCCTCGCTTTCTCAATAAGGAACGAGAAACGTCTCATCAAATGTGGAGCTACACAGTACGGAAAACGCAACTCCCTACTGCTGACGCTTGCCCATATAGCCTACTACTTTGGTGCCCTCTATGAGGGATATACCAGCAATATGGAGTTTGACAGGACCTCTGTCATCGGCGTGGCAGTCATGGCATTCGCCTACATCATGCTGTTTTACGTCATCTACAAGCTGAGTGACGTTTGGACAGTGAAACTCTACATCGTACCCAACCATCGCATCAATCGTAGTTTCTTGTTTCGTACGGTGCGACACCCAAACTATTTCCTCAACATCATACCAGAACTGATAGGTGTGGCGCTACTCTGCCATGCTTGGACAACGTTATGCGTAGGTCTGCCCCTCTACGGCTACCTGCTAATAGTTCGCATCCGTCAAGAGGAAAGAGCCATGCGACACCTGCTATCGTAACGATCGTGACCGACGTCGATAAACTTTATAAAATACTACCTATCATCAGGATAACTTTTATAAACAGGACAGCAATCACAGACAGCCGTGAGGCATCAAGGGGGGAGGAGTTTTTCTTTTCAGAAAAAACTCCCCCCCTGTGTGTTTCATCCAATATTCTTCCAGATGTCGTCACTCACGACGCTGACCGACGTCGGTCACGGTTATTGGTAGCTGACATTCGAGCTGCAAACCAAAAAACTTATCGTTGATGTGCTTTCTCATCCATAGACTTTCTCTTGTAGGGGAAGTTTTTTTTTGTTGGTACATCAAATCTTCCTCTCATTTTGTTTCCCACTTTTTCCCACTATTTCCTCACAGTGTGAACGTTTGGTTTTATCCGTTTAATTTTGCCAATATATAACATTATATATTCATCAAAATGTAATATTTATGGAACCAAACAACAATGACAACTATGTGCTGGTCTTGGAAGACCGCACGGAAGTGAAGAATGAGCAAGAAGCGGGAAAAATCTCCGTAGTATCGGGTATCGACGACAAGGGCAACCTCAAGACCACAGAGGCTGCCGCTGCCAATCAGGCTGCGTTCTTGAAATTCAACAACAAGGACGGACTTCTAAAGAACTTCATGTCCAATTTCCTCAAACAGTTCAATAACCCGACTCGTTTCGGACTGTACAAGGTTTTGGCAAACAATGTAGAACAAGGTGTGGACAATCTTCGCACCATGTTGCAAAGTCGTGAAAAGCCAGAAAGCAAACAGCAACTGACAGAGATTGGAGTATCCTTTGACGATTATCTGCCGAAAAAGAAGAACGCCACAGCCATTGATGAGTCGAAGATTGATTGGAAGCAACTTGGTGACCTCGGTCTTACCCGTGAACGACTGGAACAAAGTGGAGAGTTAGAAAAGATGCTTTCTTGGCAGAAGAGTAACCTTATTACTATTGCCGTACCTATTGGTGACACGACCATCTACACCGAAGCACGTCTTGCATTCCGCACGGATGATAATGGCAATGTCGGCTTGGCTATCCACCCGTTACGCAAGGAGCCACAGCTCGACTTCCCCTATATGGGTTACAAGTTCTCTCCCGAAGAAAAGGAGCAACTCCTTGCTACGGGCAACCTTGGCAAGACAATCGAAGTAACGCCCAAGAACGGCAATCCTTTTTCTGCCTATGTCTCCATCGATCCACAGACCAACGAAATTGTTGCCTTACGTGCCGACCGTGTGAACATTCCCAAGGAGATCAAGGGTGTAACGCTCTCTGATGTCCAGTACAAAGATCTTGTGGAAGGCAAAGCCGTGAAAGTGGAGGGTATGACCGCCAAGAGCGGCAAGTCTTTCAACGCCACCCTGCAGGTTAATGCCGAGCGAAAAGGCATTGAGTTCATCTTTGACAATAACCGTGGTTTTAAGGAACGCCAGCAGCAGACACAGCAGCAAGGTGTCCCACATAAGCTTTGCGGTTTAGAGTTATCAGATAAACAGCGTGAAGCATTGGATAGCGGTCGTACACTATATCTAAAGAATATGGTGGACAAACAGGGACAATCATTCAATGCCTATGTTCGCATGGACAAGGAACAGAATCGCCCACGTTTTTACAAGTGGAATCCTGACAAAAAGCAAGAAACCGGCAAAGAAAAGGTGGTTGCCGTAGCAGAGGAACACAAGACACAGGTTGCGGTCAATAACCACGGCAAGACCAACGAAGCCACCAAAAATGTGAAAGAACCACTCAAAACGGGACAGACACAGCCTACTGCTGAGCAGAAGCAAAAGCAGGACGAGAACAAACAGAAGAAGTCCCGTGGACGTAAGATGTAACCTTTAATTCTATTATCAACTATGATTACTTGTATTATTGCCGAGAAACCCTCGGTAGCCAGAGATATAGCCCGTATCGTAGGGGCTAATACCAGACAAGACGGATATTTAGAAGGTAACGGCTATATGGTTACTTGGGCAATGGGACACCTCATTGCCCTTGCCATGCCCGAAGCCTACGGTTTTTCTGCCTATAAAGCTGAAGACCTGCCCATTCGTCCCAATCCATTTCAGTTAGTGGTACGACAAGTACGTAAGGATAAGGAGTATGTATCAGACCCAGCAGCACTAAAACAGCTCAAGGTGATACGCTCCAGCTTTGACAAAGCAGACCGCATCATCGTTGCTACCGATGCAGGACGTGAAGGTGAACTCATCTTCAGATACATCTATTCCTATCTCAATTGCCATAAGCCTTTCGACCGCTTGTGGATTTCCTCCCTCACCGATAAAGCCATCCGTGAGGGACTTTCCAACCTCAAACCAGGAAGCAGTTACGACAATCTCTATTATTCCGCCAAAGCAAGAAGCGAAGCCGACTGGTTGGTGGGTATCAATGCCAGCCGTGCATTGTCCATCGTCCGCAAAGGCGGCTATTCCTTGGGACGGGTACAAACCCCAGCTCTTGCTATGGTCTGCCGTCGGTACATAGAAAATCGTGATTTTTCTTCCGTCCCCTATTGGAAACTCTCCGTAGCAGCAGAGAAAGAGGGCGTATCGCTGAAAGCTGTGAGCAGTAGTGCATTTGACAATGAAGCCGATGCACAGTCCGCTCTCGCCATGCTTCGCGAACAGAGCCGGCTTACCGTGACTTCGGTCGCAAAAAAGGTGGGACATACGTCGCCACCCCTCTTGTTCGACCTTACCTCCCTACAGAAGGAAGCCAACCGAAAGCACGGCTTTTCAGCAGATAAGACCCTCTCAATCGCACAAAGCCTCTATGAGAAGAAAATCACGACCTATCCCCGCACCGGCAGTCGATACATCAGTGAAGACGTTTTCGAGGAAGTACCCACTTTACTTGGCAAGATAGGCACTGCACTTCCGACACCACTTAACCGCCACTCGGTGGACAACGGCAAGGTAACTGATCACCACGCCATTATCCCTACGGGTGAAACAACATCGGGACTATCGACAGATGAAACGACCATCTACCAAATGGTAGTCCATCGTTTCATCGAAGCCTTTTCTCCCGATTCAGAGGAGGAGAGGATGCAGGCGGAACTGACAGACGGTACAAACACCTACATTTGGAAGGCGTGCCGAAGTATCTCCTTGGGCTGGAAAGCCGTGCAGCATAGTACTGGCACGAACGATGAAAAAGGCAAAGAGGAAGAAGAACAGACTTTATCCGTATTGCCCAATCTAATAGAAAACGAGGTGTTACCACTGCTTTCTTCAGAAATTACCGAGCACAAGACCAAGCCCAAACCGCTCTATACAGAAGCGACTTTGCTTTCTGCTATGGAAAACGCAGGGAAAGAGGTCGCAGATGCAGAAAGTAAAAGAGCAATGGCAGAGTGCGGCATCGGTACACCAGCCACTCGTGCCAATATCATCGAGACATTGATTCTGCGAGACTATATCCGAAGAGAAAAGAAAACGGTAGTCCCGACAGAGAAAGGCTTGGCAGTCTATGAGATTGTCAAGGATAAACGAATTGCCAATGCAGAGATGACAGGCTCGTGGGAACTGACCCTTGCCGCCATCGAGGCTGGACAAATGCCACCCGAGAAGTTCGCACAAGGCATCAACTCCTATGTGGAGACGATTTGCGAGGAACTCCTTGCCCTTGCTCCACAGGTACAAAAGTCCTATCCCACCTACCACTGCCCCAAATGCAGCAATGAGAGTGTGGGCATCTATGCCAAAATTGCGAAATGCAGGCACGAGGGCTGCGACTTTCACATCTTCCGTGAAATCTGCGGCACGTTCCTTTCCGAGGACAATATCCGTGATTTGATAACTACCGGGCGAACGCCTATCCTCAAAGGCTTGACGAGCAAGGCAGGCAAGAAGTTCAACGCACGTCTTGTTTTGGGCGAAGACCACACCACCGCCTTTGAGTTTGAAGGAAAGAAAGGAAAAGCACGAGGGAGATAGTTACCACAGACTCAGAGATAAAACAAATTAGTTGGGAGATAGGAAAAATTATCTTCCGACTAATTTTTCCTCTCCATCTTAAACAGAAAAATTATGGCATACAATAAGAAAGCAGTCTTGGAGGGCAATACGGAAGCCATCCGTGTAATCCTCCGATTAGAAAAAGAACGACGTGAAGCCACCGAAGCCGAGAAAGTCCTGCTCAGAGGTTATCAAGGTTTCGGTGGTCTGAAATGCGTGTTGAACCGTTGTGATAATCCCGATGACCTCCGCTATTGGAGCGCATCGGAGCAAAACCTGTTCGCGCCTACCCAAAGGCTCAAACAGATGATTTACCGTGATGCCGTCGATGCCAGCACCGCCAAACGCTATTGGGAGAGTATCAAGGCAAGCGTACTGACCTCCTTCTATACCGACACCCGTATCGTCTCCGCCATTGCCGAAGCCCTTAGTGCTGCCGACGTGCAAGTAAGAAGGTGCTTAGACCCTTCAGCAGGTATGGGAGCCTTTACCGAAACCTTTGCCAAAAGTGCCGGTATGGTCGATGCGATGGAGAAAGACCTACTGACGGCGCGCATCACACAAGCCCTTCATCCTTACGGCAAGGATAATATCTTTGTTCGGCAAGAACCCTTTGAAGCCATCGGAGAACTGGAAGAAAAGGACAAGTACGACCTGATTACCAGCAACATCCCCTTTGGCGACTTTATGGTTTATGACCGTAGTTATAGCAAGGGAGAGAATATCCTTAAACGGGAATCCACCAGAACCATTCACAATTATTTCTTTGTAAAAGGGCTGGACACTATCAAGGAGGGCGGACTTCTTGCATTTATTACCTCGCAGGGTGTATTGGACAGCCCCAAGAATGAAGCCATCCGCCGTTACCTCTTGCAGAATAGCCGTCTTATCTCCGCCATCCGCCTACCTTCGGGTATGTTCTCCGAGAATGCAGGTACGGATGTGGGCAGCGACCTGATTGTCCTGCAAAAACAATCGGGCAAGGAAATTGGTGAGGGCATCGAACAGCAGTTTGTACAAACCGCCTCTGTTCCCAAAGGCGACGGCTTTTCTATTGCGTTTAACCATAACTCCCTCTTTGAGGGCGAATGGAAGGACATTTCCCACCGCACGATTGCCACAGAGCGCACGATGGGTACAGACCCTTATGGTAAGCCCGCTTGGGAATATACGTTTGACGGCAGTATCGAGGATATGGCTGACAGTCTGTGTACACAACTATCCTTGGAAGTGGAGCAGCGTTTCGACCGCAAGCTCTACGAAACCGGCATACCCATGACCGAGGAGGAATGGCAGGTACACGTGGACAAGATGGTGCAGAAAGTGCAAGGAGGTCTAAAAACAGAACAACCACCTCTGTTACAAGAATCCAAGGATAAGGAGGAAAAGAAAGAGGATAAGGAAGATGAAAAAGAAGAAGAAAATGCTTACAATTTGATGCCCGACAGCACTAAGAAGCAACTTCCCAAACTCTATGCAACAGAAAAGCAACTCATCGGCGACCGCACAGCATACGCTCGCTACTTTTTCCCTATGGGAGCCTATACCGCCTATATGCTGGAATACGACCCCAAGGAACGCATCGGCTTCGGAGCCGTTACGATGGGCTATGGTTGGGAACTTGGGTATATGTCCCTCAAAGAAATGGAGGAAGTCAAGATACACGGATTGGGTATAGAACGGGACTTATACTTCAAACCCACTAAATTGCACGAGATAGCAGAACTGGAAGAGATTGTCAGAGGACAATACACTAAAGAACCCATCATTGAGGAAATCAAGGATGAAAGCCGTCAGGAAGTGCAGAAACCTGTACAGGAAGACAATCAACCACAAGCAATGGTAGAACAAGTCGAGGAGGTTTTGAAAGTCGAAGAAGCTGCGCCAGTTTTACATACAGAGCCTGAAACCGAACCAGCCCCAGAAGGTGTCCCCGTAATTACCCTTCAAAGACAATACGAACAAGAAAGCCGTGAAATTCGCACAGACGTGGAAGCCCCACGCGAGATGAACGGTCAGACGGTATTCTTTGATGAAGACCATCATCCGATTATGGATAGCACCATAGAGACAGAAGCCATGGAACAGTTCTTGTTTGCCCCAGAGGAATATAGTCTTTGGACACAAGATGTAGCCCGTGTAAATAATGAAATCAAAGAGGCTGCTCAACAAAAGAAGGTCAGCGATAACCAACCACTTTCTGCGAGCAGGCAACCCAAGCCGGCAAGAAGCACGCCAAGCAGTTCCCGCAGAAGCAAGAAAACTGCATCTGCTCCCGTCAGAGAGCCCTCGCTCTTTGACTTTATGGAGGAAGCCGAACCTCGCAAGCCACAGCCCATAGCAGAGGTTAAGAAAGAGTTTGATGCTTCACCGCGTCCGTTCCTTTCTTCTCCCGACTCACATTTGCGTGACGGCTCGATAGTCGTACAGAATGGGCAGGTAGGTTTCCTGTCTGACTTGAAACGACATCCTACCTTCAACCCGATGGACTTACCCTTTGCTCAGCTCTCACGGCTGAAAGCATATATTGAGATTAGGGAGAGTTATCACCGACTCTATGATTATGAGGCGAACAACCAAGCGGAGGACAAGGAAGAGCGTGAGAAACTCAATCGGCTTTATGACGGCTATGTAGGTCGTTGGGGGTACTTCAACCAGAAGACAAACACCGATGTCATCAAGATGGATGCCACCGGAGTGGAAATGCTGTTCTTGGAACGCTCCGAGAACGGCAAGTACATCAAGGCGGACATCTTCGACCACCCGACGGCTTTTTCCACCTCCGAACTGTCCATAGCTTCAGACCCGATGGAGGCATTGGGCGCATCACTCAACAAATACGGCACGGTGGAGCTTGACTATATGAGTTCTTTGCTTCCCGATATGGAAGAGAGCGATATGCTTTCTGCTTTGGAAGGACGCATCTTCTACAATCCCGAAGAGGACAGCTATGAGGTAGCCGACAAGTTTATTTCTGGCAATGTGATTGAAAAGGCGGAGCGTATCGAGTCGTGGCTCTTGGATCATCCGGAGCATGAGGAAGCGAAACAGAGTCTGACTGCCCTGCGTGCCGCCACTCCCACGCCCATTCCCTTTGCTGATTTGGATTTCAACCTCGGTGAACGCTGGATACCCGCGAAAGTCTATGGCAAGTTCGCCTCGGAGTTCTTCGAGACGGACATCAGGGTGAGTTATCATTCTAATATGGACGAGTATGCCATTGGCTGCGACCAAAAGAACGGTAATATCTGGCACAAATATGCTGTACAAGGTGAGTTTAGACGCTATGACGGACTCAATTTATTGAAGCACGCACTTCACAATACCATTCCTGACATTAACAAAAGCAAGACCATACTTGATGCGGAGGGTAATGAGAAGACGATTAAGGTTCGTGACGGTCATGCCATACAGATGGCAAATGCCAAGATTGAGGAAATCAGACAAGGCTTTGTAGATTGGCTCGGACGGACACCCGACACGTTCAAGGAGCAGCTCTCTGACCGTTACAACCGCCTTTTTAACTGCTTTGTGCGTCCCAACTTCGACGGTACGCATCAGTCGTTTCCCGACCTCGACCTTAAAAGATTGGGCATACAAGACCTTTATAAGAGTCAGAAAGATGCCGTGTGGATGCTGAAGACCAATGGAGGTGGTATCTGCGACCACGAGGTCGGTGCAGGTAAGACGCTTATCATGTGTACAGCAGCCTACGAGATGAAGCGGTTGGGATTGGCTAACAAACCGATGATTATTGGACTCAAAGCAAATGTATTCGATATTGCCGACACTTTTCGCAAGGCTTATCCCAATGCCAAGATACTCTATCCGGGAAAGAATGACTTCAGCAAGCAGAATCGCCAACGCATCTTCAATGACATCAAGAATAATGATTGGGACTGCATTATCCTCACGCATGAGCAGTTCGGCATGATACCGCAAGCATTGGAGATACAAGAAGCGATTTTGCAGAAAGAAAAAGATTCTGTAGAAGATAATCTTGAAGTGCTCCGTATGCAGGGAGCGGACATCTCCCGTGCCATGCTCAAAGGCTTAGAAAAACGTAAGCAGACCTTGGAAGCCAAGTTACAGGACATTCAAGACAGCATTGCCGAGCGCAAGGACGATGCCGTGGACTTTAAGATGATGGGTATTGACCACCTTTTTGTAGATGAAAGCCACCAATTCAAGAACCTGATGTTCAATACTCGCCACGACAGAGTGTCGGGCTTGGGCAATCCGGATGGCTCACAGCGTGCGCTCAATATGCTCTTTGCCATTCGCACCATACAGGAGCGGTCAGGCAAGGACTTGGGAGCAACTTTTCTTTCGGGAACTACTATCAGTAATTCGCTAACAGAATTATATTTGCTCTTCAAATACTTGCGCCCGCAAGCCTTGGAGAAGCAGGGCATTAACAGTTTCGACGCATGGGCTGCGGTCTTTGCCAAGAAGTCCACTGACTATGAGTTTTCCATCACCAATGAGATTATTCAGAAGGAACGCTTCAGAACCTTTATTAAAGTGCCTGAACTTGCCTCGTTCTATGCGGAGATTTGCGATTTCCGCACAGCAAAGGATATAGGCATCGATCGTCCCGAAAAAAACGAGATACTCCATAACATTCCGCCGACACCTGAACAGGAGGAGTTTATCGGCAAGTTGATGGAGTTTGCCAAAAACGGTGATGCCACGCTTTTGGGGCGTGCGCCGTTGAGCGAGAGTGAGGAAAAGGCAAAGATGCTGATTGCAACTGATTACGCCCGCAAAATGAGCCTGGATCTACGCATGATAGACGAAAACGGGTACTCGGATCATATTGACAACAAGGCAAGCCATTGTGCAAAGCTACTTAATGACTACTATCAGAAGTATGATGCACAGAAGGGTACGCAGTTTGTGTTCTCTGACTTGGGTACTTACAAGCCCGGCGGAGACTTTAATATCTATTCTGAGGTGAAGCGTAAATTGGTAGAAGATTATCATATCCCGTCTTACGAGATACGCTTTATTCAGGAGTGCAAGAACGAGAAAGCCAAAAAAGCGATGGTAGAAGCGATGAATCGTGGAGACATCCGCATCATTTTCGGTTCTACTTCTATGCTTGGAACGGGTGTCAACGCCCAGCAGCGTGCGGTGGCGGTGCATCAACTTGATACACCCTGGCGACCCTCAGATTTGGAGCAGCGAAATGGTCGGGCAATTCGTAAAGGTAATATGGTTGCCAAAGAATTTGCTGACAACAAGGTCGATGTGATTATCTATGCCGTGGAGCGGTCGTTGGACAGTTATAAGTTCAACCTACTACATAACAAGCAATTGTTTATCAATCAGTTGAAGACCAACACGCTCGGTAGTCGTACCATTGACGAGGGATCGATGGACGAGGATAGCGGTATGAACTTTTCAGAGTATGTTGCCGTGCTATCTGGTAATACGGACTTGTTAGAGAAAGCCAAACTCGACAAGAAGATTGCCACGCTGGAATCAGAGCGTAAGAATTTCCTCCGTGAGCGTGATGCCGCAACGGGCAAGTTGGCGGAGATTGACAGCTCCGTGTCTTTCCATTCAGACAAGATCAAGGAAGCCAAGGCAGACTTGGCGTGCTTTGAGAAGCGTGTGGAGCGTGACAAAGAAGGTAATCCTATCAATAAACTTGTCATTAAAGGTGTGGAGGACAGTACCGACATAAAGGTCATCGCCGCCCGTCTGCATGAGATAGAGGAAAAGGCTCGTACCAAGAGCGAGTACAACAAGATTGGCGAGGTTTACGGCTTTTCCATCATGGTCAAGACGGAGAGCAGTTCAAAGGATCTGTTTGATTGCTCGATAAACCGCTTCTTTGTCAAGGGACAGGAGAGCATCTACTATACTTATAATAACGGTAAGTTAGCGGCAGACCCGAAACTTGCCTGCGAGAACTTCGTAAATGCCTTGGAGCGTATCCCTAAGGTGATAGAGTCGCATGAGAAGGAAATGGCAAAGGTCGTGACCAACAAAGACGTTTACACCAACATTGCCAACAGTTCTTGGAAGAAAGAGGACGAGCTTCGCTCACTCAAAGGTGAGGCAGCAGAACTTGACAGAAAAATTGCACTTACATTGAACGAACCAAATGAAGAAAATGAAAAATCAAACGAAAATGACCAACCCGAGTATTTAAGACAAAATAGTAGTAATAGCCCAAATACTAAAAAGGAAGAGGAGGGGGTAATTTATTCAAGTTCTATGAATAATAGAAACAAACAAGAAGAAAGTAAGGGATATATTGTAAAATCCAGACTGAGATAAATAGCGATGGTGTATCATAATTGATACACCATCGTATTATATTATTTCCACAAAGAGTATTCTCTCCATTTTTCAGGAAAGCCCATATCTTTCAAAACTACCAATTTGGGAGATTTGTCCAATAGGGTGAGCAAACTCTTTCTAAATGAGCTATCAGGACTGATTATTTGCTGCAAATACAAAATTACAGATAAGTAGGCAAACAACTTATTGTCCCTTATCGTTGCAGCTTCTTGCTTTGACAAGAAAGGATAATTCGTTCTATAAGGAAACTTCAAGGCTATTGTAAAGCGGCGATTCCATACACGACTATGATGGGCACAAGTATTGCGTAAAGACGATAAACCGTGCATCCAATTCTTCAAAATATCGACATTGTATAGTCCCAAATCTCTGCAGATTGTTTTACTAGAAGGATTATTCTTGTCCAAAGCAAAAAACAACTTACTCAATGTTCCCATAGAAACAACCTCTAAGGTCATCCACGCTGGCGGAAAAGCAGGTTCGCTATACTTTTGATAATAATGAGCTATAAATTCCTCATTACTTCGCTTGACCTCTTTCATTAAATCCCCTACAACAGGTTTATCATCTATAATCTCGTTGCGTGTCAATGCGATAAACTTATCGTGCTGAAAGTATAACTTATGATTGAGAAACCAAAAGGCGTCATTTTCATCAACGGAATAAGTTAAGGCGATTCTTGTTCTTAATGCCACCTCGATTTTTTCAATGGCATTGAAGATTAAAGAGCGTAAACGCCTATCAAAACAATAAAGGTCTATCACATCTTGAAAAGAAATGTCCTTTCTCAGAAATTCGTGATTAGCACCTTCCCCGTTATTTTGGGTCAGTCGTAAAACCCAGTTGCATCCCTCTCTCCTTATGCACATAATTTCATAAGTATTTGTTATCTTTGCATCATGAAGACCGAGCAATTGTTGCGTTGTATCTTTCCAGAGATACTCGCAGATTATTTTGATGTGATAGATATCCAAGAGAGTATTTCCCAGATAGACTTCTGGTTGGATGAGCGTAACTTTATGGAAGAAGCAGACCGCAAGGCTGGCACAGTAAGCAGTTACGGCTTTACCGCCGAACGGGTTGTCCATGACTTTCCCCTTCGTGGCAAGCCAGTTTACCTTCATGTCCGCCGTCGAAAATGGCGTGACAGTTCCACGGGTGAGATATTCAGTTATTCTTACGATGACCTGACGGCTGAGGGCAGCAAACTATCCCCTGAGTTCGTTTCTTTTTTAAAAGAATAGAATTGAGTCTACTGCGGAGAGCATTACAGGTATCGGCTCTCATTATGGCGTAGACGGTAAGCAGCTTTCCACCCAATACAAGGAGCATTTCAGCGATTATCGCCAGTGGGAGCAGTTGTCGCATGCGGGAGACTGGCTGCTGTTTGATGAGAACCTGGGAGAGAGCCTGAGTATCGATGAGACTTGTCTGAGCAGCGGTGAGGTCTATACGTTTCTGACCAACAAGGCTGGCAAAGGTGGCAGGGGTACGCTGGTAGCTGTGGTCAGGGGAACAAAAGCCGAAGATGTGATCCGTGTTCTGGAAAAGATTGACCTTTCCAAAAGAAAGACTGTCAAGGAGATAACGCTCGACTTGTCTTCCTCTATGATGATCATTGCGCGCACGGTGTTCCCCAAGGCACTCATCACCAGTGACAGGTTTCATGTGCAGAAACTTTACTATGACGCTTTGGACGACATGCGTATAGCCTATCGGTGGATGGCAAGGGACAGAGAAAATGAGGAGATGAAGGAAGCCAAAGCCAAGAACGAAACCTACAAGCCATTCAGATATAGCAACGGTGACACACGCAAGCAACTGCTTGCCAGGGCGAAGTTTATACTGACTAAACACAAGTCCAAGTGGACAGAATCGCAAAGGCTAAGGGCGGAAATAATCTTTGAAAACTACCCCGAACTCAAAAAAGCCTATGACCTGGCCATGGAACTTACCGATATTTATAATGCCAGAAGCATCAAGGACGCGGCAAGATTGAAACTGGCTAAGTGGTTTAATAAGGTAGAGAAGTTGGGCGTGGATAATTTCTATACGGTGATTGACACCTTTAAGAACCATTATGATAGCATACTGAATTTCTTTGTCAACAGAGCCACAAATGCCAATGCTGAATCCTTCAATGCAAAAGTCAAAGCCTTCAGGGCACAGTTCAGGGGAGTAACGGATATTCCTTTCTTCCTTTACAGGCTTATGAAATTATGTGCATGAGAGGAGAGGGATGCAACTGGGTTTTACGACTGACCCGTTATTTTGAAAAGGGTATGTGTATGCTCGTAATCTATAATAACTTATATTATAAAGATATTGGGACGCAAGTTTTTCGTCTCCAATATTAAGTCCTCGATCGCATAACTTTTTAACCTGCTCAGATGTGTCTATGGGCTTCTTTTCGTACCTCATAACCGTATATAAACTCGAAGACCTCCCCGGGTGCGCTGTTCTGATGAGAAGCGTGGGAGGTCATATTGACTGCAAAGTTACTACTTTTTTTTGAATGCGCAAGGAAAATGCCGAAAAAATCATTGCAAGCGATGAATTTTCCATTAAAAGTAGCATCAAATGTAGAAATTACAAATATTTTTTGTCTGCAACCCTATCTTTATCGGTTCAATAGTTTCAAACAATATATGGTAAATTCCTTATCAAAGAAATAAGCGAGTACTGTTATCTTTGTGAGCGGTAAATCCGCAACTAACTTTTTACTTGTAAAGGTAATTATTTTGTTGTGTAAACACTTGCATTTACACAACAAAAATAATCTAATCAGGAAATCAATTACCAGCCATCTCGCTTCCGTACCATTTCATCTATCTCTTCCCGAAGGAAAAGCAATCGACCGTTAGCCTTGAGAAAGGGGATTTTCCCTGCCCAAACCCAGTTATAGATGGTCTTCTGCTCCACTTTGAGTATCTTGGAAACGTCGATGATGTCCAAGTATTCGGGTTTCAATGGAGGGTGAATGGTCGTATCGACAGATTGCTCTTGCAAAAACAGCAGATGGTCAAGTTTACTCTCAACAGTCATCAGCTTGTCAAACAAGCGTTTCTGCCATGTATCTTCGGTTCTTTGGTCTATGTATGACATAATTCTCCTTTTTGATAGTTACCACTTGTGTCTTGCGACAAGATACGCTGCTCTTTCATATAGGCAATGTACTTCTTTGCCGTTCGATCCTTGATTTCCATTTCACGCATCAACACATCGCACAACTCTTGATATGATAGCTTTAGTTTGGCACGGAATGCAGACTTTACAACAGCCAACAGTTCATCGGTCTTGCGTTTTTCCTTATCCTCTTTCGACTTTTCTCCACGATAAACGTGCATATCGGCTTCCTTGTCCCATCCAAAAAGCATTATCGGCACATCTAGCGGGCTTCCATCACGCACTTTCAATGCCTTGACGACCGAGTATTCGGGATTGTCATCTTTCTCGATGGAGAGAATGCCCGCAGCCTTGCGTTGCAGTTCAGACCCTATATGTCCTCTGAGTTTGATGCCGTTGGGTACAAAATGGAGTACGCAAATGATACAAGTATTGTAAATTCCTGCCAATCGATAGAGTTCGTCCACGATGGCTATACTCTCTGTTTCGTCGTTGGCGGAGCGTATCAGGTCTGCTATACCGTCAATGACCACAAGATGAATTCCACTGTGTTTGTGATGAAACAAGTCCATACTCTCACGAATGATTTTCAGTCTGTCCTTGCGTGATAGCGATGCTAGATAGAGGGAATGATAAAACTCTGGCACGGACTTGATACCAGCCCTGCGAAGTGTCTTCTCCAAGTTCTTATAGAGTTGTGCCTCCGATTGCTCTGTATCGTAGTGAAGTACAGCCAATCCTTTGGGGTTGGCAGTTACTTCCAATCCCAAGGTTTGCTCTGCCTTTAATCGTTCTCTCCCAAGAGTGCCAGCAAGGATGGCGGCAATGTAGTTGCTTTTGCCTGTTCCTTCTCCACCTGTGATACAAAACAGATTGTCCTGCGTTCCAAGCGGAACACCATTTACTGCCACCACCGACTTTGAAGCGTCTGGCGGATTATCGTAGTCTATCTCACAAGATTGCAATATCATCATCGTCTGTGCATACATATTGGTGAACATATCATTAAGAAGCACTTTCAAGTCCTTTGCTTCATTGCCCAAGGCAAAGAAGTCCGATATATCCTTCTCCGACTTACCCCCTTGCAATGGTAAGGTTAGACTCAATACCTTGTATTGAGCAAATGCATCTGTCTGCCGTTTAGCTTCCCTTACACCTGTCTCGTCCGTATCGTACAATATAATAATGTGTTGAAAGCGAAGCTGCAATCCTTCGATGATATTCTCAGGAATCTGTGCCGTCTCACTGTTGAAACAGATGGCGTTGAAACCATGAGCCGAAAGTGAAAGCACGTCTTTCTCCCCACCTGTGATGAAAACAACATCCCCTTTGCTGGGCAGCTGCTGGAAGCCAAAGACATAGTCGTTCACTTTCTCACCCCCATAAAGAAAGCGCAGCTTACTCTTAGGGCGATAGACTTTTACAAACTTCCCCATGCTATATCCAAACATAGGCTCATCATGTGTAGAACCAAGAGTAAACGGCTTTCCCTGATTGGAGACAGACTCATAGCGAGCAAGCGACTTTACATGAAAACGTTGCAGAGTCTTAGCATCAATGCCGTATTGCTCCCAATAGTCTAGTTCTTTGACATTGAAAGATTGCTCAATTAGCTTGTACCATTTTTTACCTTCCATCTTCTTGAGCTGGTTAGGTGGTTGTACTAAGGGTGGTTTGCAAGGCTTCATCATCATTGTGTGGGGATTACTATGTTCTTTCCTTTCAATGCAAATATTCAGCTGCAAGTCCCGATTTATGGTTTCAAGCACCTTAACAAAGTCTTTCCTCACGTCCAGTCCGAGCATTGTGGCTGCAAACCAAAAGCAGTCGCCGGAGTAGGCATCGTTGCCAAAGTCCTTCATTCGGTAGCAGCCGGACTTGTTGTCGAGATAGATATTGCACGATGCACGCCTGTCGTCATACATAGGATTTCGGAAATTGCGCTTTGGCACAAAGTCGATAGGCATATAGAAGCAGAACACATCCAGTCCTTTGTTGGTTCGGCTCAGTATTTCTTCTTTGATGTTCATAGCTCCTCAAATAAAGTTTGACCATCACCCATATATCCTTTAAGGACACCATCCTTGTAGGCGTTGAGCCGTTGTAGGGCTTCCACTCGTCTGAAACCCTTGAAGGAGGCACGTCCGCTCTTGATGGCGACGTAAAGTCCCTTGAACGGATAGGCAACGTGGTTGCATGATATATACCTGAACGGGATTGCGTTGGTGTCCCTCCATCGGGCAAGGGATGCCCGCGAAATGCCCAAGAGTCTGATGACGTCGGAGGAACTGAGTTCCATCTTATCCTCCAAAACGGAATAATCGCGTCTCATTTCCACGATAAAGCCGGCTATCCGCTCCATGTCGTTCCTTAGTGAGCGTAACTCTGCAATTACCGTCTTTTGTAAATTGTCTTCTTCTGTCATATGCCACTTCTCTTTTCAGTTTAGGATTGAATAGTTGCTCTCCGTGGATTATCATCCGTCTGGAAATTCAGAGTCCTTCCCCAATTGGTGCAATAACTGCATAAGATGCTGCTTAAATCTTCTACTGTCCAGCTTGCACAGCCGATTGAGAATGACGATGAGATCTTCCTGCTCCATTGTGGAGAAGCGAAGGCTTTTATGGGGCGTGGTTGCTATCATGGACTCAATCATACCCTTGGGGAGATGTATCAAGAGCACGTCCATATCGAAGGCTGCCGCACATCTTGCATAAGTGTTGATACGAAGGTCGGTCTGCATCTTGCAGTGTTTCATAAAGTTGGAATATTCCATATTGGCATAGCCTGCCCTTAGCTTGCAGTTTTTGCTGGCGGAGAGCATGATTTCAAGTGTCGGAAGTACAACGTAGAATTTTGCATTACTTCCGGAGTTTTGTTTCTTTGTATTCATATGTATCCGTCTTTTTGTTAGAAATAATGCTGCAAAGTTCTTAACAAATAGGGCTTTAGAAAGAATATTAAATTGCCAATATTGGCATTATATTGCCATTTTGCATTTTTAACATTATGCGTTATTTGTTGCCGTGTTGCCCAATACGTAGGCGAAAATATTGAGCCTGCCATATCAATCACACCTTTGGGACTGTCAGTGCATGGTGCAAGGTCTATCTATATATATAGACTTGCACCATGCACTGAAAATTGTAGCCAAAAGATTTCTAAAACATTTTCCCACAATCATTTGGAGGATGTTCTACTTTTTTGTACTTTTGAACCCAAGAAATGCAAGTGCGCATTTCGGGTAGCAGTATCTGCGTGTACTCTCAAAATACTCTGTTGTGGCTACAATATGGCTACAATTAAAAAGGATAAAAAAATAAAAGACTATGATACAAGGAGTTGCAGCGAAATGGTCATTTTCCTCTCTCTCCGCATCACACAGCAAGTTAAGTCCCTTAGTTACAACAACTTAGGGACTTTTTATTTATCTATACTAAAAAGTTGCCCCACTTTTTGCCCCAAAGTTGCCCCACTTTTTGCCCCACTTTTTTCTCCGAAAATTTGTTCAATCCTGAAAAACGCTTTTTTATGTAAATATTTTTCAGCATTTGTAATTACCTGTTTTTCAATGAATAACAGAAGTCGCAAAAAGTAGGAATCGAACCTTTTATATCAGATTATATCAAATGTTTCATTTAGTTGACTTTTCAACACTTCCAATTCCCTTTCCCTTGCAGTTCGTTTTCGCCCTAATCAACTCCGAAGCTCGAATGATAGCCTTCTTGTTTAACACCACCCCTCCTTTACTTAGCCCTACTCTTTCCAGTGAACGTTGCTTGATACCAATATCTTCTGCTGTCAGTACACTATAAATTGCAGGAATAGATCCGAAATAATAGTTCTTCCTCCCTTCCATTAGTTGCACATGAATTACCTTTACCATAGCCTTTATTGTCTTTGATTACTCCAAAGTTACAAAATAAGCCCTATATACGATATTTTGAGTGATAAATCTTCAAAATATCTATCTTGATTAGTTTTCAACTATTCTATAGTAGATATATCTGGCTTTAATTTTCCTTTGCAAAGGTAAGCAAGGTCGTAAGAACACAAAGTACCGCCATGCTATCTAAGGATATTCTCACGACAGCCTTCCACAAATCAGAGATTTGGGTTTTCCATGAGAATATCCTTAAATTACTTTGCTTATCTTCCTGATGACCTTACTACCTTATTTGCACGTAAAATTTGAAAGCCCGATAGTCTCCTTCTGTAAACAGCAGAGAACTAAAGGGAAAAGTATTCACTTTAAAATAGCACATATGGATAAATTAAAGTTACAGAGAGTAGGAAGAAACTACAGTGGGCAGATTGCTTATAAGGATGAGAAAGGTAATTTTTACCTTGACCTAAATCCAGCTACCAACGTAATTCCAACGGAGTTATATCATTGTCTTCCATCTAATGATATGGACGGAGAACCAGGATTTCCTTTGCAGTGTGATTTTGAAGTCATAAACCCTATCACAGATAGAGAAATTAGAGAGTACCATTGCAGAGGAGGGTATATGATGTTATCGAAGATATACAATGACTTGACAGCATATTTTGGAAAGACAGGCGATGAAGAACTTGATAAACAAGACTTTCGTTATCACAATGATAAATATGGGCTTTGGGGTGATACCATTGCGGAAACCATAGATGAGTTAAAGAGACGTTGGAACGAAATCACCGAAGACTTAAAACCTGAATGGTGTTCATGGGAGGATATTGTGAAGTTGGAACGCAAAGCAGAATTAAGCAACTTACAATAATACGTTGAATACATTTCCCTACTTGGTACTTACATGCAAGTAGGGAAATTATTAAATTTACAAACAAATAAAACTAAAAGCTATGTTTACAATCGAAAAGTTTAAAATCGAGTGTGCTAATGTTTCAACAGAAACTGAGCTGAGAGAGAAAATTGAGGTATGTGCAAGAAACTACGGCTATGATGTCCGTGAGAAAGGTTGTTCTCTATATGACTTCTTTCCATGGGGATATAAATCTGACTATATTGGGCGTTTCTTTGTTGAGCTAAAGAATGGCAACAGCTTGTTAACAGAAAATGCTACAATAGCAGAAGTAGAGACAAGAGAAGTAAAGTTCTATGCTAACTATGCTGACTCTGGAAGTGATGATTACGTTTATACTTTTGAAATCGTATAAAATCCCCCTTTTGCTTAGCGTAATCCTTTTGTAGCAATAAGTGTATATATCATTTTAGATGCTGGCTTTCGTCAAAAGATTGTCAGCATCTTTTTGTGTGCTGCTCCTAATGGTCGCAGCACACAGAGATATAAAGCCCTCATTAATCTAACCAACCCTAAAACACATGACGGCATAGCGCACAAAGTCTTTAATAGCCCGATTAAAATACGCTATAGCCTATTTTTCGTACTCTTATCTTCCCTAATGTTTTCTACTATCCCCCTCGACAGCTTCGCCAGTGTCCTGTAAAGCATCAGGAACGCACTTATCTCATATACATGAGTGTACTTATCCTTTCTGCTTTACAGAACACAGGCTACGCTGAAACCCTTAAAACAGACAATGTTGTTTTAATCCCATGAAAACCACAGTCTCATGTTCTACGAAGCATTTCGACAGAGGTTTTCAAGGGACTTTGGGAGAGCGGTCGTGACAGTATCTTATTTTAAAGCCTACGGCAACGTTGCCATTCTTTACCCTTTAGTCTTTGCGCAAAGCCCTAAATTCTTTGTTATCGTTTACACTCCTGCAATCACTGCCTGGATTTAATTTTACTTAGCAAAGGTAGCAAGTCCGTCAGAACACCGAAGTACCGCTGCGCTATTTTGTGATATTCTTATGGCAGCCTTCCACAAATCAAAGATTTGGGTTTTCCATAAGAATATCACAAAATTACTTTGCTTATCTGCCTTATGGACTTACTTACCACTTGCACATAAAATTTGAAATCCCGACAGCGATGCTGCAAAAGCAGCTAAACTAAAGGGAAATGTATCATTAAAAATAATATTGCAAGATATGGAAAAACTATTTGAAACATTGGTTTGGAAACTTCGTAGGGGTATCGTTTCCTTTGTGTATCGTAAGAAAGACGGCACAGAGCGTCATGCGTGTGGAACCTTGTATGGCATCGGACACACCATCAAAGGCACTTCTAAGCATCACCAATATAACTATACATTTGCCTACTATGATGTAGACTGCAAAGGTTGGAGGTCATTTATAATTGAGAACCTTGTCGAGGTGGGCGAACTTCGCCAAAGTACCATTGACGAGCATCATAACATTTGCCTTGCATTGGTAGTCAAACTCAAAGAGAAGATGAAGAAAGAGGGCAAGACCGCTTTTGCCTATCGCAAGGCAGACGGAACAATCAGATATGCACATGGCATCCTTTCAGACAACATTGATGTATCGGGCAGATACTTTGTCTATTTCGACACCGACAAGGGCGAAGAACGCAAGTTTCGTATTGATGCTTTCATCGGTATTGGAGAACCTGCCGAGTTGGAAAGTAGTAACCACGCATCTTTCACAAATGCTGAGCCAAGCAATGAAGTTGGTAGTGGTAAGGCATACAACGATTTCAGCAGTTTAGACATCAAGTATATCCTTGCCAAGCGAGGTGTAGCTATCGAGGACACAGAAAAGTTTATGGTCATAGACCTTTTGCCCGAACTCAACAAAGAGCAACTAAAAGACCTCATTTGCAAGGCAGCTGAAAGGCTTGCAACCCTCTAAATCTAAGGTAATGCCCCGACTAACCATCGGGGCGCAAATTTTTTCTAATATGTTACGTTATCCAAGAGTAGAAATTATCAAGCGCAAGACATACGTCCCCATCTATCAAGAGTATTACGAGGTACAAACTATGCGCCCTAATCGCCCAATGAAAAGTAAGTTTGGTATGGATAAAAGTCAAGCAATGTCATATTCAAGGCGAGAGGTCGCCAAGTTGAAAAAAGAAGGCTACACAAAAGCAGTGTACAACTCAATGATGGTAGATTTGAATACTTTTTGTCCATAATCTACTTGCATGATGTCCCTACTTTGTCGTAGGGGCATTTTGTGCGCCAGGTGCTGCTTCCACAGTTCGCAGCATACATTCTTCTATGCCCTATTCATTAAGATTTAGTCCTGGTTAGCAAAAGCCATTACTTTGTGTAATAGCAATTACCGTTCCTTTCAAAACACGCTGCTGCAAGTTTTGGTCTATACATTTTCCCTTATGTTGTATTACCTCATTCCCCAGCTGCTCCGCCAGTGTACCATCATTCTGCCCCCATCTACGCCTCAGTCCTGTTCCGCATCCGCTTCACTTCGACAACGGCTAAGAGGGAAGCAGCTTGATAGAACACAGGCTACGCAGAAACCCTGAAAACGGTCGTGCCGTTTTCATCCCATGAAAGACACTATTCCTACCTCTATTCAGAGGCGCAGCAGAGTCTTTCAAGGGACTTCGGGAGAGAGGTTAGGACATCTTCCAATATTGGTGCCTTGCCAGGCAATAGCTACTAAATTACACCTGGTGTCATAATCATAACCCTATATGTATCGTTTACACTCCTGCAATCACTGCCTGGATTTAATTTTACTTAGCAAAGGTAGCAAGTCCGTCAGAACACCGAAGTACCGCTGCGCTATTTTGTGATATTCTTATGGCAGCCTTCCACAAATCAGAGATTTGGGATTTCCATAACAATATCGCAAAATTACTTGGTTTATCTACTTTATGGACTTGCTCTCCCATTGCACATAAAATTTGATATCCCGACAGCGATGCTGCAAAAGCAGCTAAACTAAAGGGAAATGTATCACACTTAAAATATTATCAATATGCAAGCTATAATTTATTTGTTTTATAAAACCGACGAATGGCATACTCGTAACTCGAAAGAGCTTATCTACATTGGAGAAGATTTTATTGATGCTTGTACGCAACTTGTTGCTTATGAGGATATGACAGAACATGATGTGCAGCAGCTTATGAATTATCGACAAACCCAGTGCAATAATAGAGGTTACGAATGGGAAGTGGACGAGCAGCGCATCAACACATTTACTTGTTAGTAGAAAGAACAAATGATTAGTATAAACATATAAAATAAACGACTATGGCAAATTGGGCAAGTACAAGCTACGTTATTGAGGGTAGCAAAGAGGATGTAATCAAAGTATATCAAGTAATTGATGACTTTATGGAAGGTCGTAAGAAACCTGTAGCAGAAACGGCAAGCGACGGTTGGGAAGGTAACATCGTAAAGACGTTGGGAGCTACCAACGAGCAGATGAAGAAATATCTTCGTGGTTTCATCCAGTATTATGAATATGATGGGGATGTACTTCGCATCGACGCAGAAGAGGCATGGGGTGCAACGGATTTCTACGAGGTTTTGGGAGAGCTTATGCCTAACCTAACTATCTATTTCAGTGTGGAGGAACTGGGATGTGAGATATACGCCACCAACGATGCCGAAGGCAAGTATTTCTCCGATAGGTTCTATGTGGAGTCTGCCATTAACAACCAGTACGACCATGAGTATTTCTCAGAGGAAGAAGAGGCTATGAGCTATGTGGCAGAACTGATGGGCAGGGAACACGTCACCAAAGAGGACATCGACAAGTGGAATGAAGAACAGGAAGACTACGATGCTTACATCTACGTCCACGAGTATAAGGTAGTTGCATAACAAAGGTAATGGAGGGGGCTAACCACCCCCTCCACAATAGGTAAATTATGAATATACCAATATCAGTACAGGTTGTAACAGTTGTATCATCAGAGACAGGTGTTAATTATCAACAGGTTTATGTTAATAACGAGGATGCTGCACAAGCAGATTTTGATAGACAAAAAGTCATACATAAGAATCTCTTATTGGAAGGATGGTCTGTATCGCTTAGACGCTATTAAAGTAATTCTATACAGGTAACGGAGGGGCTAACCACCCCTTCACAAAAAAGAAAAAAAATGAAACAGATAGATATTTTACAACAGCCTACCAGCGGATTACAGAAGGTAGTACGCTCACTCAATGAGAATATGCGAAACCGTCTCGACCAGGAATACCATTGGTTCGCCGATTACCCTTATGTCGAGGCAGCCATTGGTGGTATGGAAGGTCAAGTTGAAGCAAAAGTTATGGCAGTAAAGTATCCTATAACCGAGTATAGCGGTATTTTGATCATGCTCGACGAGGACAGAGAATATTATGAAGTGGGCTGGGCTAATCTCCTACAAGAGGATGTTACCAATATTCTTGATGCCCTACCCAATGAAAGTTAAAATATATCAAGCAAACCTTTCTGTTTGGTAAAAATAGAATACTTTTCGTATTCTTGCAACATAATTAGAAATAAAATACCTTATAAACAATATGAATACTTACGATATCTATTTCAACGACAGTGAGAATAGCAACAACAAGGGATTCAATATGACTCTTGAAGAGGCAAAGGAGTACATCAGAATATATAATGGGACGAACGAAAGTTATTTTGCCGATTACAAGGGTGGCACCGTATCAATCGTCTGCAATGAGGATGGCGAAGAAGTATATAACACAACCATAAGATAACTCCTACTTCACTAATGTTCTGACTAATGAAGAATAATAGCCCTAAAACAATAACCAGTCACAGTAATTTAATCTTACTTCGACAGGTTATTGAGCGACCGCCCCAATCGGTCGAATTTATAGACCACGAGCGTATCACCTTCCCTAAGAAAGGAAAGGCACTTTTCAAGCTCTGGGCGTTGCCTGATGCCCGATACCTTCTCTTGGAAGATAGTCTGGCATCCCTTATCCCTCAATGCCGTGAGCTGCATATCAAGATGCTGCTCTCTGCTTGATACCCTTGCATAGCCAATATTCGCCATAGCGTGTTTTCGATTATTATTTGTTTGCCAAGATAATGTAAATCGAACTCAAAAACAACTCTAAAGCGGTATTTTTCTTTTTAATTTTGAAGTTCGATTAACTTTTATCTTTTTCGAACTCCTTTTAGCCCTGTAAAAAAAATAGGTAGCCCTTATGTTTTGGGGAATCCCCCCCATCCCTATTATCTCTACTTTACCCTAAAGTCTTTTACTTTATTCGTCAGAGCCAATGGCACAGACTTCATGATAGCCCTGCAAAACACACCATCGTAAGTTTTGTTCTTTTTCTCTTATCCCTACATTACTCCTACGGAGCTGTTTATTCAGTAGGCGTTGCCTACTTCTTATCGGGTAGCTGGTCAGTATTGATTTTTATTGTGCGAAGGTAGTGTAGCCTTCATTTCTGCGAAAGTACCGCTAAAGCTATTTTTAGGGAATTTGGGATAGACCCTCCACAATTTTTCTACTTATCAAAATTGGGTTTCCATTCCAAATTCCCTAAAAATTCCTTGCGCATCCATTCCGCCCCCACTCTTACCATGCACATAAAAATTCAATCCCGACCAGCTACCACTGACAAGCAGTGGGAAACTAAAGGGAAAAGTATCACTTCAATAAAACTTAAAACATGGTAACAATTCAAATTCCTGCCAGTTTCAATACCGCAATGTCGATGACTGGCTACGAACCGAAGACCACCTTTTGGATGGATTTTTCGATTGCGGACAGGTTGGGTATCGAGGCTATCGTTGACACCTTCAATCGTGCTTTCAAAGAGTGGCAAACCAATCATATCTACCTCCCCGAGCTTGTGATGGTGCTCAACCACAAGATTTGGCAGTGGTATGATAAGAACGACACCATCGCAAGGGTGTACGACAAGCTTTGGCGCAAAGCTGATGAGTGGGCGCAGGAGAATCTGCACGGTAAGGAGTTGCAATACTTCTACGAGGTAACAGACTAACAAGGAAACGGAGGGATTAGCCACCCCTCCACAAAATAACTTCCAATGAAAGATTTTATGTTATTAACTTGTTTCGTTGTAAACAGTATAAACTTAATTGTTGCGAATCAGTTATCCGACTTGATGAAATGCGCTTTCTTTCTGCTGTTTATTGTTTCTGCATTTTTGTGGCTGTTCTACTCAAAGTGTGGTCAATCATCATTAAACTATTTGAACAACTATGAATAAAGAATATTTATCAACTCATTGTCCTTATTGTGGTAGTCGCATCTATCGTAATAGTCATGGCTATCAATGTGAACATTGTAATTTTCATGTTAAAAATTATATTTGTAATCGACATTTTAATAAAGAAGAAATAGAAAAAGTACTAATGGGAGAAGAAATAATAATAGACGGTTTTTCTACTAATACTGGAAAGATATTCTCTTCCATTCCGGTTATACAAAACTATACGATTGTTCTTGACAATACAATAGCCCTACTTAAACAAGGACGTATTGTTGTGGGTACTAAATCTTTTGTTTGTGAGCCTTTCCAACGAGAAAAATCTATTAAGTTCAGAGTTCAGCGTATGTATAATGGTCATCAGATAACCGTAGGTGAAATCAAGACCTTGTTAAAACAAGGAAAGGTTGTTATTGATACCTTAGACGAAAGTGGCAACAGACAAAAAAACGAATTGATATTGCTTTCAAAGCAGTGTATGAAAGTTTCGTTTGCATAAAAATTGAACATAATAGTAATTTCCTGATAAAAACAATATTTTTAAAATTTTTATATGTATCTTTACACACAAAATTGATAAAACATTAAACAAAATTGTTTCACACAAAAAAATCTGCCATATGAAAAGACTAAATTTATTTCACTTATTTATTCTTTATGTAGCTGTGTTCTGCTTTACAGCTTGCGAGAAAGAATACTTGAATGATACGAAAGAAACAACAAAGCCAGTGACTGCCAAACTGATTGTAACTTACACAGGAGATACAACCAAGTTTAGTTCTAAAAGTTATGTTTATGCCATTGATGCACATAAACTATCTCGTTATAGTATGTTTGTTGACAACAAAAAAGACTTTCATACTGGATTAAATTGGGCAATGCAAGGTAATGAACTGCCTACATTGAATAAAATCTATTTGCCTTCTACTGTATTGGATCAAAAACAAAAATTGATTAGTAGAACATACTATACATCTGCAGATATTGCCTGCTTTGGGTACTATGAAGATTTTAGTCAAACTGTTACAAAGGCAAACTACAGAAAAGAGGAAAGCGGCGATATAAATGTAAATATTAAAGCTTTTATCAAAGATAAATTGGTACGTGAAGTAACTTATAAAATCAACTTAAAAGAACCAAAAGCATGGATAATTTTCTACAGCGACAAATCTTTTGCTGATAAAAGACATGAAGGGGACGGACTTCACAATGAAAATGACGACAATATCCATTTTAATGTTGTAGTTGATAAATAGTTAATATTTTGTAGAAAAAATATAGGGACATAGATTATTGATACTATGCCCCTATATTTATAGTATGGTTACCTAACTCCTATTCATCCATAGGAAAGTCAAAGTTATTAACACTATTTGGTCCGATTTCTTCATCTTCCCAGTCATCAACATCTATGTTAATTTTTGGATCCTTACTTGGAGAAGTAACTGCCAATATAGGTTCACCCACTTCAAAAATAGTAATTTTAGGTGATATATATTTCTTTTTCATCTTATGTATATTTTCTTTTCCTATTATTTTACTTGTTAGACATCAGAATTCAAAAACAGGGCGTACCTGATTTGTAGGTTCTAATCCTGTTGGGGGTAGTTTTAGCCATTGGCAGTATTTCTTCTCTCCGCTATAATAAAGCCATGCCATCGAGGAATTTGAATTTTCAGATGGATTCAGCCAGTACCGTCCACCCCAATAACCGTTATTCCCGAGCATTATAAAAGGATCATAAACGTAGTGAGCTGAAAATGGGTCCAGCGCATCGTTGGTAGCTTCCAACAATTCATTAAGACCACCGTAATCCCATGGCTGGTTTCTGTAATGTGGCCGCCCATCATATTGAGTACCGCCACAAGCATGAAATATCAAATCAAATTCTCTGAACCCTGGTACATACCATTGAGTCCATGAAGGTGCTTTACTAAACCATTTACTTATATTTTCCAAATCCGAGTAGGTAAAAAATGTATCACCGCTCTTTTTTTGCAACAAGCTCAATGAAATGGCTAATCCATGCTTACTGTAAGGTGCTGGACCATTAATATTCTCGTCTATATATGCAATCATAGCAATGGGATCTTCGCCAGCTGCAACAGCATCCCCACAATAGCGGTAAATATTACCTTCATCAGATATGACCCAACCCAGTTTAGGCTCTTGGATTGTTGTATTTTGGTCTGGGTAACCAATAAAGTCATCCGTTAGAGTAATCACATAATTGTATCGTTTGCCTGGTTTCAAATTGACCTTAAACGGAAAACAGGTTCTTCCATAAGAGTTCTCACTTCCAACCAAATATTTTCCATTTTTTTGAATTTTACACTCCATCCATACATATGCATAAACATTCTCTGGGTTATTATTTTCGATAGCATCGTCTATATCTTTTGGCAAAATATTACTGGAAGGATTCCAGCCTTTTTGAGTAAGTGGTGGAATAAAGAGTTCTTTATTATAATTCAATAGTACGGGCTCCTGGTCTGGGACATAATCGGTAACATCAATAGAATAATCACCCTTTCCAAGATTATCTTGAGCTTCACTGACTGTGATATTGCCTGCAGGATCTATATGCATATCTGCAATATCATATACACCTTTCAATCCTATTTTCTTAATATCACAATTTAGATTGAGTGAACGCTCAGCTACATAAAACCTAATTTGCGACATCAAGTGATGAAACTGTAAATCAACAGTTCCGCCGTTCTTGTTTTTATCTTGATTAGTTGTATAGGCACACACATAATCAATGCTGCCCCCACGGAAACATCCTATATCCAACTTACCTTCAATAAATTGGGATGGAGTTCGACTGTCATTAACCGCTACGAAATTAAGAGGGTAAGCAGGCCATGGATAAGTTTTTTCATCTTTTCGATACGAAAAATTTCCCTTACCGTCATTGACAATTTCAACATCTTTCATGTAAAAGTCGTTGTCAGGAATCATACCTTGATAGGTTTTAGCAGGAAATGCCGAAACATAGAAAGATTTCAAGTGTTGGCGAATTTTTTTTGAGTCCAACGAGGTGCGAGTTTCTGTTTTCGCCTCGGAAACAGTGAACTTAATGGCATCGCTCGGCATCTGGCTTCTATCCTCCAGCTCTTCTTCCGTACAAGACATGAAGCCCAATGATAACATGGCTATAAACACAAAAACCATTGAATGTAATAAATTAAAATGTTTCATTTTGCATAATTATTTGGTTCAAAATTTATAGGATCTATATGCCAGCCATATACTTTTAAATTTTTAGGAAACACAAAATCGATTAAGCACTTCTGCTTATATTTCTTAGTCCCTTGTTGGAACTTGGCTTGTTTCTGTTTTTCGTAGATTACCTGAATCACCTGTGAATAGGTATCGTTGTTTTGCCGTTGTTCCTCGTCAATCTTGGCCATATAGTAGTCTGCTGCATCATTATCCAAATAGCTTTTCAGCAGTTGGTGTACCGTGTCTCTTTGGAAGTCTCCATCGAGGCTAAGCCAGTCAGTTTGCTTATAAGTTCTTTCCTTTGGAGCCTTTTTGTCATCTTTCTTTTCGAATGGAAATAGCGGAGTATCGCCTTCCTGCCATGGTCGATCCTTATCAGCATCTTTAGACTTTGGAAACTCTCTTGAATAAACGTAAAAGCGCAGGTTCCTGGGTGAGCCGTTTCTGCCACGCCCATAACGGTCTGCCACTTCAAAATCGAACCACACATCACATTGATTGTTTTGATAAAGCTCATACAATTCTCGTTGTGCTGGCAGGATAACTTTCTCTA
This sequence comes from Prevotella bivia DSM 20514, assembly GCF_000262545.1. GTDB lineage: Bacteria > Bacteroidota > Bacteroidia > Bacteroidales > Bacteroidaceae > Prevotella > Prevotella bivia. The sequence continues at coordinate 1,402,455 of NZ_JH660660.1, forward strand.
CCATCGTTTTGAAACGCTGATATTTCTCTTTTTCCAGCAGCTCTCCAGTCTTAGGATCATGGAGTTCTGATAGTCCGAAGGTAAAGCGGAAGGTTTCGACCGACATTTTCAGGACTCTCTTTTTGTAAGTCTCGTTGAGCATTGTAGGATCGATATAGCGGAAATCGCCCGAATAGAGGCAACATATCTCATAGAATTTTTGCGAGTATTTCGATTCCAGCAAGATTGCCGTATGTAAATTGAGGACTGTAAACGACTTGGTAAGATTGATGACGTAGTCATACAGTTCTGGAGAGACACGCACCGTATAGTCGTTCGTTGAGGTGTTCCATCTGAAAGCGTCTATCCAGTGAAAGTAATCCACCACCAGCTGTTTGTCTTCATTCTCATGAAACTGGACGATGGCTTTTTGTGCAAGCGACCGCACTGTCTTGTAAGTACGCATAACATGAGTATTTCCACCGACCGAAGCTAAATCTCGATCTGTCATGTTGAATATAAGATTCTGCCAGTTATCACGCATTGTTAATCCCATTTCTTCATATCGCATCTTGATAGCCTCTGACAGCTTGTAGAGAAAACGGCGTTCCATCATCGTATAGCGAAGAGGAGAACGGAGAATAAGGTTGTTGAAACTGAATGAGCATTTGCCCACGTCGCCATTTTTTATGAGGGTGATTCGTCTTGTTGTCATTACTAAACCCTTTAATTAAACTTCCAGAATTGATAATCTCTGATGTCGTAGCGAAAATTTGATTAAAGGGTACCGGGAAGACAACTGTCAGCTGTTTCGGTAAATGTATTAAAGTGCATCGAAACGACAATGCAAATATAGGAAGATTATAAGATAAAACAAAGAAAAGATGACAAAACTTTGAAAAGTCGGATTGGCACATCAAACAATCAAGGGAGAAGAAGGAGGCTTTTCCCAAAAGGTTACTTAATCGTTCCCAAAAGGTTACTTAATCGTTCCCAAAAGGTTACTTAATAACAAGTAATCTCTATGATTTTCAGTGAGTTACGAGGCTCTTAAATAAAGCTTATAAATAAATATAATAAATAAAGCTTTATACGCGCGCGAGAGAAACTTTGAACTAAAGGGAAAAAAATAAGGTCGATGACGTACAAAAAACAAGTCTCCAATTTTACCGAGAGGTTACTTAATCGTTCTCAAAAGGTTACAAAGGAGTATATCATATCGGGCAACCATACATCAATATTTGGTTGAAAAAATCTCCAAAAATCAAGGTTAATTTATTTTTATCCCGATAAAATAACAATAACATTACGATTTTTTTCAACGGTAGCCAATAAAACAATAGGCAGCACAGAAATTATACGACCACTTTCCCCTCCTGTCTGCCATACTGAATATTGGTATCACCGATGATTTTTTTGCCCTTGTTGTTTTTGTTTGCTGTTTTGCTTTTATGATTGGCAAACTTTATAATTGTTTGTAAAGCATATATTTTGTTTTTATGGTTGTTTGCTGTTTTGCTTTTATGATTGGCAAACTTTATAATTGTTTGTAAAGCATATATTTTGTTTTTATGGTTGTTTGCTGTTTTGCTTTTATGATTGGCAAACTTTATAATTGTTTGTAAAACATATATCTTGTTTTTATGGTTGTTTGCTGTTTTGCTTTTATGATTGGCAAACTTTATAATTGTTTGTAAAGCATATATTTTGTTTTTATGGTTGTTTGCTGTTTTGCTTTTATGATTGGCAAACTTTATAATTGTTTGTAAAACATATATCTTGTTTTTATGGTTGTTTGCTGTTTTGCTTTTATGATGAACATAAAAACATATAGGCTAAACGGATGTAATCTAAATTTCCAAGATGAAATTAGGGTGGAATGATGAAAATTAGACGTAAATCCTATGTACAAATGGATAGAAATAAGGCGTAGAAAATGTGTAGCAAGTTGTGCTTTTATACGCATATTTTTCAAATCTGCACATAAAAGCTACTTGCCCACAAAAGTGGGAGAAATATCGTCGCAACTCCGATATTAGGACAAAAAATGATGCCTTTTTTAGATTTCCAGCAATCTTTTGAAGATGTCAGATTGCTGCTTTTTTATGTTGTTCATCATTTTTTTTAGGTCAGAAACATGAGGGAGAATGATTTTATTGTAGTATTCTTCGTTTAGTTCTCCACTATAAATTAGCTCATTTGCACGTTTGGTAATTTGATTAAGATTTACACCTTGCTTAGATATTTCGTGATTAAATTCTGTTATCAAATCGGCTAATCTATTCAGAGATTCAATACGTTTTACTGTTCCTTTATCATCAAATTGAGCCACAGCATCACGTATCATAGCCGATAATTGATTATAATTCTTTGCCTTGTTTTTGAACAAATCAAGTTCTTTATTGTTCAAAACAAGGAAGATACGATTTGTTCTTTTGTCTTCTTTCATGCGATGTTTTTTGAAATTCCTAACCAAAGATACAAATTTTAGGCGAGCCTATCGAACTAAAATTCAACTAAAAATGCTATATTTGCAGCATAGTTTCGATGCACTTTAATTTATTGACCAGCGCAGTGTGGCAGAAAGTCTCCTTGGTCATTTTTAGCGAAGCTATCTTTACATCAATTAAAGTGCAATGATAGCAACTATTCTCCATTCAAGCAGTACATTCAATGCTGTCAATTATAACGAAAGAAAGGTGTCTAAGGGTACGGCGGAACTCTTAGAGATTTCTAATTTTGACTATCTTCAAAAGACTGGAAACGTAACCGCAGCCAATTTACAGGAGTATCTTATGAAATATTCATCGGTCAATCAGAATATCAAGAATACCCAATTTCACGTTTCTATCTCATGTAAGAAACAGGAATATACGCATAATCAACTACTGAATATTGCGCATCAATACCTGAAAGAAATGGGGTATGACGGTAAAGGGCAGCCTATTTTGATCTACGCACACCACGACACTGGCAACAACCATATTCATGTTGTGACGAGCAGAGTAAATCCTAATGGAGAAAAGATAAACGATCACAACGAACGGTTACGCTCACAGGCTATCATCAATAAAATTATGGGAGTTGAGCCAAAGCGTGAAGTGAAGGGTATCATTCAAAAGGCTATGGAATACTCATTTGCTACGTTGGGGCAATTTCAAGCTATTTTGGAGAGTAATGGATATGAGAGTTATGTAGAAGATGACAAACTCAATGTTAAAAAAGGAGGTACTGTCCTGGATAATATTTCCATCAAGGATATAGAGTTGGCTATGACGAAGAAAACAAAAGAAGAAAGTAGTAAGCAGCGCAAAAGACTAAAGGCTATTCTTTTAAAATACAAGGAACTGACTTCTAACAAAGAAGATCTCAACAAGATGCTGAAAAAGAAATTGGGTATATCGCTTGTCTTTGTAGGGAAAAAAGATGCTCCCTATGGATATATGGTGGTAGATCACAAAAACAAGGCTGTATATAAAGGTAGTGAAGTCTTATATATTAAGACTTTGCTTGAGTTTAAGCAGCAGGAGAATATATCCGTCGGAGAACGTGAAAAGGCAATTTTAGGGTTTGTACATAAGTTGATTGAGGAAAACGATAAACTTACTATTGGTGAAGTAAATAAGTCGCTATGGTGGAAATATAGAGTGAATATCTATCATGATGGGTATATTAGAGATAAGCAGCGCACAATTTCGATTGCCGTTGAAGAGAAAGATTTTTCTATTTTACGCAAGAATTTTAGGAGGCAATGGATTCAAGAATTCAATCCAGCGACTGAAGAAGAGAGGACTATCCTATGCAAATTTGGGCATATCGAAGATGAGAGTGTTATTCAGCTAAACCTTGATAAAAATAAAGAAAAGATAGATGGTACCGTTAATCAAATCAGGGAAATTTTGGGTACGGCGGAAAGAGGACACTTATATGATGACTTCCATAATGCCAAGATCCTTATATTCAGAAAAGAGGAATCGGTTTATGCTGTTGATATGGGTAACTCCACAATCGTTAATCTACGAGATACGAATATAGACTTATCCCTATTGATGAAGCATGAGAGAGGGACGGTTGCGAAGGTACAGTCGACAAGCCCACAACAAACAAATTCCCAACATATCAATGCAGAGAATCTGTTACGTCCGACTGGCTCTGATCATCATTCTAACCGTGAGTGGGAAGTTGGAGGAGGAAGCAACTGGGATGATATAGATGATGAAAGAAGATTTAAGCGATAAACTGGAACTACCATTCGACTTTAGGTCTTGGTTGGTCTGCTGGTGCAAAAATTCTGTCAAGGTTTTGATGAGATAACAGCGTTTCGTCTAAGAAAGATATGAAGATGGTGGCAAAATAGGTTATTCCCATTATAACCTTCATATTCCCTGTTTGCCATTCTGCTTTTGGCAAGATTGCACCTGATTTGCATAAGCTAAACCAGTGAGCAGAGAATTGGCGGAACGGCTCACCTTTGTCTAAAGGTTGCAGTTTAGCAATGGGATATTCTTTAGTTGGTGTGCCATACTTTTTGGATAGATAGGATTCTAAAGTCTCTGTTAGGCTAACCAGTTGGTTATGGAGTTCAATGTTATATACATCAAACATACATCGATTCTTGGGTAAATGCTGTTGTTCATATAAGCCAGCTGGCATATAACAAAAGACATTCTCCATTTCATGTACAGGTGTATTAACTGTAACAGAAACCAATTTGTTTTCAAGAAAATAGTTGCTATCTGTAAAGTAAAGTGGTAACGTTTCTTTCGTATAATTATCATAGTCATCCCCTCCGATACCTCCAGGAGGAGAAACAGCGGCAGCAACATCGAAAGTAATACCATTGATGGATATAAGATATTTTGACATTGATGTAATTGTATCTGTTACCTCTGTAGCCTCTTTCATTTTTTGTACTTGCCCCCAATACTCGTCAAAGTTCATTCCCAAATGATAGTAACCAAGGATAGGCTCTTGTGGATTATTGACAGTATTTTCTTGTGCAAAGGCTGTACATGAAAACAGGACTGATAGGATTAGCAGGCAGTACCGATAGAACATAATTTATAACTTTTGATTAATGACTACAAAGATAACGCTATGATATGGATTTTTATTATTATTTGTCAACTATTTCATTCACTGGAGTCAAAAACTGATGAAATCAGGGTATCGTAGGTGCGATGAGCGAGTGATGATAGTATTGCACTGCGTTCTTTACAAGATGGTAGAGTACAGAAATATCCTCCAATGGTATTGTGAATTGGAGATTCGGGTAGTGGATAACTATTATAGCTTGCTGAAATGACGTATTCGCCACTTTTCTGCTTGCGAATAACTACATCTGAATAAGAAAGCTCATAATTAAATTTCATGTTAAGAAAACTTTCTTGCAACCCTAACTTATATAGTGGAATATCTTTCGAACTATTCACTACTAATAGAGAATGAGTATCTCTCAATATTTCGAGTTGGAGACGAGACAATAATGCAACGGTTCGACCACGCAAGCCAAATAAGCTACACTCATATAACAGCACCTCCTTCTGAAAGGTAACAACGTCAATGGCATCATCGTCAAAAGTTAGGTAAGAATCTTCGACTTGAATAAAAACAATGGTGTCTGACGAAACAATACTTTTCTTATCAAGAAAAAGCTTATACAATACCGTATTATGTAGTCTTTGATTTCTAAGGGTTTGCGGCTGGGCTTGTATAAGGTTTACCATATAAGGAAGCTGGGGCTCTACTACTCCTGATAAATTGTCTAACAGAGTAAGCCCTGTATGACTGAAATTCCATTCATGCTCTTTGACTAATTCTATCAGCTCAGTATTGTCGACGCGCACAGAAACAGATTGTGTATCAATGATAAGTGAAGTAATACGTATCTCTCTGATAAATCCGACTTCCTCTATTGTAATAGGGGCTGTTATAATGGGATAGGTCAGACTTTCCTGACCGACAACCATTCGAAGATAGTCCAGTATCTGTTGGATAGTTACTATAGGTTGAGCACTGATTTGCGGAAGATTTCCTGCATTGTAATATTCTACATTGAGTCGTAAGTCCTGCAATATCTTTGCTCCGTAGGGAGAAATAATCATATACGAATAGATGCTATCTCCATCAGAGAAATCGGTAATTTCCCATCCAAGCGTAAGGTATAGCTTATCGGCATCGTTACCAATGACAACAAAAGAAGTGCCTACATCAAAAAGCACAAGTGCCTTCTCTGTTTCATACAGAGAGTGGCACTTGTATAATTCTTTTACGAGGTTTTGTTGCCTCTTAGGGTATTCGTTCACGGCAATGGTATTTCAAAAGTCTTTACTACATCCTTACCTTCCCGATCGAAGAAAACCCAGCGTTCAGCACGATACTTCATACCGTCCTTATCGACACATTCGTAGTCCAGTTTCACTTTCCACCCCGACCATTCCCCTTTGAGAGTGTTCTTGAAGATCATTGTCTGTACTTCTGTGGCAGCATTCATCTGACGGCGCATCAGGTTCACCGTATATACATCCGCATTAGAAATATCTGCTACTCCCTGTGTCTTTGCCATGAGGTTCTTGGTGACAACATCCATAACCTTTAGCATACCAGTGATCTCTTTACGAGTAAAATAGTTCACGCCGAAGGCAGAGTCAGGCTCTGTATGGGCTGTCAGTTTTAACTGCTTGGGATAATCAAGAGATGCTTCGAGGTTTTGTTTGGCTTTATGAACCATTCCTGACTTCGAAGGACTACAGGATCCCCAAACGATACAAGATATTACTGTAGCTATTATAGATAATTTCTTCATCTTCATCAATATTTGATATGATAACAGAGGATATTCTTATAGGGTTTGAATCGAACAACCTGATGTTCTGGAACTACTATTGGTTTGTTGTTGGGAGGGGGAGGTGTAACTGTGTGTTCTTTTACGGTTCTCAAATCAAAACTACCGAAGTTATCCAGCACGATACACTTGCCATCGTCCAGAGCTTCACTGATTACCCCTAATAAGGAGTGAAGGCTTTGTCTCAACACTTCTTTAGACAAGCCTGAGCGTTCTTTTGCTTTCTGCAAAAGTTCGTTAGAAGAAAGTTGTTTCTCTTTCATGTTCATTTTATTTATATGGTGTTACTTGTATTTCGTTATGGAATCCGACTTGCAACGTAAGGGCATGTACATGACCGAGTTTATCGAAGGCTTCGAAAGGCCTCCTTAGCTTACCATGAGTCAGCAATTCCTTTGCATTATGGAGATTGACCTTGTGGCCGTAGTAATGCCTCCATATTTTAAAATCACAGCCGTGTCTGAAATTGGAACAATTGAAGGCAGTCGGACCTATCAAAAAATCCTGTCCGCAAGCAGGACATTTACCAATGATAGAAGATAGCTCCACGTTTCCATTTTCGCCACTTGTAAGATAAGCAGAAAACCATTTGCCGTGACTATTGAGGAAACCATCAAGAATATCACCATTCCCATTGCAGAAGTCTTCTGCCTCTTTTACAGTGATATAACGATTACAGATGAAGTTGGGTATGATGAAGCTGCATAAAGAGTTGGGGGGTAGATGGTTGACACAAGCATACCCAAACCGTGTCTGAATAATTTTTCCTCCACAGTTAGGACAGATTGCATCAATAGGTCGTGTCTCGGTTTCTATATTATAACCCTTGCCGGGGGTGATGACAAAGCGTCCTTGATAAGGGAACCCTTTTTGATCGCACATTTCCATGTATTCTGTATTGCCAGTCGTTATCAGCTGCCGGATCATTCCATCGGTTATATCAACACCATGTGCATGGAGAGGTATTGAAAATCGACAACCACCATGCTCTGACGATGGTTTTAATCGGTTAGTACAAACATAATCTCTATTAGTCTTGATAATATGGCCATGCCCACATACAGGACATAGACCAAACACTCTATCTGATTGTTCCATTAAAGTACCTTATTATAGTTATAGTTTAATTGTATCTGCGTAGATTATAATTCCAGTCGCTAATAACGCCTTCCACGATATTCTTACCTGTCATCATAGTTGCCCATCCTTCGGGATCGAGTTTAAAGAAAAGATCACGCCAGCGCATAGTTTGGATTTCCCATGCGAGAAGATAAAGCGAGGTGTTAATGCTTTCGAGTTTGTCAACCACAGTATTGCAGATGTAATAGCGTTCTGCTGAGTTAAGTAGATTAACCTTATGCTTCTTGTCTATTATATTACCTTTCTCATCAAACTCTTTAGTATTGTATGTACCACTGGTAACAAGTTGCTCTAAGAAAGGATAGAGACTCATCATATCCATGGTCATGCTGCTAAGCTCCGTACCAACCGTTGTTGCGAGGAATGTTCCTTGGAAGCCACCTACCTTGATGGCACGGCGCACATTGTTCATGTTGGCAGGAATTTCCTTAACAACCAATTCGCCAGCACGCTTTATTTGATAAAGATTCTTAAAGGCACCTTGTACGTTGGACATATAGCCCAGCACCTTGTCCTCCACCTTGTGCATTTGATCCAAAGCCACCGTTACGGCAGCTTCTGCAGCGATGATTTTATTCTGTGTCTTCTCACGTTTTGAATAGATATTCTTCAACGTGTTCATCTGCAATGTAATGGCACCAGCCAGGACAGGATCTACTTGTACGACAGATGCATGGATATAGCTGTTGAAACAGCACAACAATGCGATGAAAAAAGTCTTTTTTTTACTGATTTGTGATTTCATATATTCTCTTTTCTTTTTTACAATTTTCCACTCTGTTTCTGATGAGCTGGACTATATCATATCGGGCACACACACCATACATCACCATCGTACTGTCAGTCTTGTCGGTGGAAATGATGCACACTGTTTTTACCCTCCATAACTTTTGTAGAAAGGTCTGCGACTCGCTATAGTCCACCACACGATACAATTCTATATAGTCGGTATGGCGTGAGAATACACCACGAATACGACATAGCGAAGTATCGCTGATGATCCAGACGACAGCCGTGAGAGTGATATACTTCGCTATCCCCACGATAGCCAACAGCAGGGAAAGAGAAGATAAGCCGATTTGGATATATCCATTATTGAAGATAAATGAGAAGGGCATGACAACAAGCGACATCATAAACAATAAGGTCAATCCTGTGTATTCAGCAAAAAACTGTCTGTAATTTGGTTTGATATATACGTCCATAACCCTATATCTTTAGCCCACCCATCCGCTTTTCCCTAAGATTGTCTTCACGTTCAAACTTACTTTTGGAAAGGATTTGAGACGATGGTTTGTTCATTACTACATCATTCCAGTCTTTGAAGGCAGATGGCGCTTTCTCTACGCCATATTTGCGTTTGAAGTGTATGAAATCATGCAGATTATTCAGTGTTGCTTTTTGAGTGTCCAGTTTATGCTCGATTCCATTAACACTTACTCTGATGGCATCATTGGTCTGCACAATGTTGAGTGGAATCTTTTCTACAACGCCAACCATCCGCATTCCATAGATACGCCCAGGCGCGTCATTGTCGAAACAATCGACGGCACGAGCATTAGAGTAATAGTCCATAATACCTCCGACCTGCTGATTGGAGAAAGTGCCTCCAATCGAAACAAAGACAGATTGTTCCAGTTCTCCCTTTAGTTTTGCCTTATTTGCCTGATAGAAAGCCATAACATCGTATGCACTTTCGGCGAAGTACACATGCTTGATGTCCTGCGGATTGTTGTTCTTTGAGAAGTCCACAATCCAAGCAGCAGTGGTGGAATTGGTTCCTGTAGCTTTACGCTTGAAACTGCCATAACCACGTATCTCATAGCCTTCCACTTTATCCGAACCAGGCTTAACGTAAGGGAATCCAATATTGACAAACTCGCTGTTAAAGCGTGTGTCCTTTACTCTCTTAATCCATGGAGCAAAATCTTCGATGGTCTCCTTCTTGATATTGCGCTGACGGAAGATATATTGAGCAGCATCCATATTTTGTAGGATAGGTTCTATCTGATAAAGCTTGGGATCATAGGGCTTGCTTTCCCTGTTGATTTGAGTATATGCTTTTTGTTGAGTGTCATCTATGGGTTGGTTAGCAAACTTGGCCATGACTTTGCTGATTAAATCCCATGTATTACGACCACTTACACCAAAAGAATTTGCATTCTCCTGAATAAAGTTGATTACATCACCACGCTGACCATTACGGCGGAAGAAAGTCTGTTGTGACTTGTCATGAATATGACTTACAATGATGGTGTCCTTTCTTCCTCCTGCTGAATCGGGAAGTACAAATTCAACGTACCGCCCCATTCCTGCTTTTCTGTCAACTTGATAACCGAGGCTATATGCTATATCGTCAATACCAACCTTAGCCTTCAAAGCTTTGAAATCTACTTGATGTTCTCTCATAAGTCTATCAGAGTTTTAATCCAGTTGATACTTGTTGGAAAAGCCACACTAATTTGACCCACGCTGGCAAAGTATTTTAGACCCAGTAAAACGATTTATTATTGACCCACTAAATGCCCTGGTCGGGTGGGTCATTTTATTTCGCTATTACCTACCAATATTCTTTGCTTTTATCTTTCTAAGACTCTCTCCAGTTAGTTCTATTTGATATGAGCTATGCACGATTCTATCTAGTACAGCATCTGCCACGGTAGGGTCGCCTATTGCATCGTACCAGTTGTCCACAGGAAGTTGAGAAGATATGATAATCGACTTCCTTTCATGCCTATCTTCTATAATATCAAGTAATATAGGACGCTCTTTTGCATCTACAGGTACAAGGAAGGCATCGTCGAGGATTAACAAGCGACATCGCTCTATCTTCTTTAGCTCTGTTTCTAACGTTCCTTTATTCTTGGCGACTTTAAGTATCCCTAGTAATTTTGACATATTAGCATACATCGTTCTAATACCATTTTTACAAGCATGATAGCCTATAGCTGTAGCGATAAAACTTTTACCAGTTCCTGATGAACCAGTAATAAATATATTGCGTCCTTGCTTGATAAAATCAAGTGAGAGTATTCTCTCCATTTTGTTTTGGCTAAGGTTGCGATTGATATTATAATCTATTTGCTCAGGATAGGCTTTATATCTAAACCCTGCTGATTTTATGAGTCTTTCAATAGCAGCTGCGGAACGATAGTCCCATTCTCGAGATAAGAGCCATGATAAAAAGGCATCTGGTGTCATCGTATCTGCAATTGTAGTTGTTAGACTTTCTTCAAAGGCAGTTGCCATACCCGTAAGCCTCATTCTATGCATTAAATCAAGAGATAACTGATTCTTATCCATTTCTTGCACAATAGGTGCTGTCTTATTATTATTTAGTTCCATAGTTGTTTACTTTAATTGTTTGCTATTATTGTTATTATTGGATAATTGCTTTGAGAAATAATCCTTGCCTCGTATGTTCTTATGCGTTTTTGATTTATATTCAGGAGATAGCTCCATATTATCTTCATCCATAGATATATAGGAAGCATCATCACCCTTCTGTAGTATATCCTTTATCTCATTATAGCCATAGCGTCGTCCTTCCGAAGCACAGTTACAAGCTGCTACTAGACGAGCCATGCCATACTTCTTCTCCAGCGACATGATACCACGGCAAGAGCGGAAGGCTTTTGGTGGATATTTCATCTGCGTAGCGACTTCCTTGAGATAAAGCAGAAGGATGTTGTCTATTTGCCCTGCCCGTTGATATATTTCCTCCAAATCCTTTTCAAAGCTACCATGATGACCAGGAAGATTATGTGCATCTTTCTGTGAGTAGGTATAGGGAGTATCATCTCGCTGATGGATGGTAACTAACTTTAACCCATAGTAGATTTGAACATTGTCATTATCGTAAATAAGCTCCATACGTTTGCCGATATACTCTGTTGGAACACTATAACTATGCTTTCTTAGCATAACGAAGCTATTAGCCATGACAGTAGCAGACTTTCTAGACTTCATCTGATAGCGAGCGGTAGGAAGAGGACGAAGAAAATCTTTTTCCATTTCCTCAAATAGTTCTTGGCGGGATTCCTTACGTCCACTCAATCTACGGCTATTAAATGCTTCTAAAGATGTGCGTATAGCAATATTAAGTGATTCTAGATTATGGAAAATTTGCCCTTCAATATCTACATATACCGACCGATACATTAGCTTTACAGCATTCTCAACCAGTGCCTTGTCCTTGGGACGGCGCACCCTAGCTGGATAAACAGCCATGTCATAAAATTCAGCCATAGCAGCGAAGTCGTCATTGATAACAGGCTCATTACGATCACTGCGGATAACGGCTGATTTTAAGTTGTCAGGCACAACAGCCTTGGGTACACCACCAAAGAAATGAAGAGCATTCTCGCAAGCAACGATAAGGTCTTCCTTCTTCTGCGACCACACTGCCTCGCAATAGGTGTAATGACTGCATGGAAGGGTAGCCACAAAAACCTCTACCTTCCGCACCTCACCCGTCTGTTCTTCGACTATCTCTAGTTTATCACCCGCATAATCAATATACATCTGATCGCCAGCAAGGTGCTCTACATGTCCTACGGCTCGTGTTTGACATCTGTAGGCATGGATTGCGTGTTTGAAAGTAGAATACTGGTAACCATTAGGATGAGTTTTGAGATACTCCGTGTGAAGAGATAAGATAGAAACACCCTTCTTGCTAAGCCGTTTCACATAATCAGGAACAAGTGCCTCTAACTCCAACTTACGAGCAGAAGGCGGACGGTTACGAGAATGCCCATCTGAAAACAAGTCCGCTAGCTTATCATCTGAAAGCGACAGAATTTGCTCCATAGACAAGCCACTTTCTTGGAATTTACGGACATACTTGCGGAGGGTGTTACGAGATATATGGAAAGTACTAGAAATACTTCTTATTCCCATACCAGATGCGTAACAGCGCAATAAATTCTTTAATTTTGTCATATAAATAATAGTTTTATGTTTTTAATGCCGACCAGGACAGTAACACAAAACTACAAAATGACCCTAAAAAACTAGCGTTTCAAAGGGTCATTCTTATTTTGGCAAGGTGGGGCTGGTTATTTTAACCTTACTGGGTCTAAAATACTTGCCAGCGTGGGTCAAATTAGTGTGGCTTTTCCAACTGATAAGAACGTACAAAATTATAAGATTCACGGAAAAGTTCAAGTTACTTCAGTAACAAACTGTGGAGTTAACAGAGGTCTATCGTCATATTCATATAACAACTATTCCTTCTGCATCTTATAAAAATATATATCCTTTATAACTTTTTTTAGGTAATTCGCAAATGTTATAGATTTTAACCACAATGGTATCGGGTGGAGCTTGCCTCTCAAAATAATAATTAAGAGTGTATGGTGCTTCGAATGCAGGGATGTCATCTATTTCCCAAGTTTCTCCATAACCTTTGTTTTGCAAACTATCGCTACCTGACAAAATAATTATAAATTGATAATTAGGGTCTGCTAATCTATTTCTTTCATACAACCTTGTGGTGTGGGTAATACAGCCTCCATGCTGTCAAAAATGCTCATAATTCTCTTTTGGAAGGTCTTCAAGCCCGATTTTTCGAAAATGAGACAAAGAAGTCCCCTTAGGAACTTCATGATGTTCTTAGCGAAGAAGCAAGCTCCTATCCAAGTGTCAGCCGTTTGGTCAAGTTTCGCTCGGATGTCGTTGGCTCGGTAAACTCTCTTGGTTGTTCCAAACGTGCCTTCTATCTCATTTCGCTCGCCGATGGCTCTCTTCTTATCCTCTGCGTGTGTATCATTCTCTTCCTTGGGAGGTCTGCCCAGTGGACGGTTGTAGCAATTGACATAGCAGGACTTGATGTGCTTCCTGTTCTCTTTCCCCAGATAGAGCTTGTCGGCCTGTATCTCCTTGGGCAGCATTCCAAAACGCCTTTTGTAGAGTTCCAGCTGCATGCCGAGGTCGGATGATTCGTTATAGGCATCCCAGCTGACATGGTCCACGTAGGTGTAACCGCTCACGATGCTGGCACCGATTTTCGCACCGAACTCAACCGTGGCCTTCGCCTTGCCTCTGACTATGGGACGGAGATGTGGCTGGTAGATGCTGATGATGCGGTCGGCACATCTGCGGACGTTCTGCTCGAACATCATTTTTTGCTGTTCATACATCTTGAACGCTGCCTGAAGACATTTGTAGTCATGGCGGCTGAAGCAAGCAAGAAGTGTGCTTGACTGTTTGCCCAGGAATTTAAGAAACAGCTGGAAGTCTGCCTGCAGGCATCGTATCTGGATTAGTTTTGTCTTGTCAATGAGTTTCTTCCCCTTGCGTTTTTTCTTAATCAGTTCGATGAAGGCCTTGCGGGCTTCCGTGTGGTGGGTCTGAGGTTTCTTCACCTTGTGGCGTGCGCAGAACTTGTCAAGCAAGCGGTCTATCAGCCTGCTGCCGTCCTCCAACAGGTTGGAATCCGTTGGATAGCGTACCTCTGCGTCGCAGCATGTGGCGTCAATCTTCATCGTACCGCCGTGATCGTTGCCGTCCTCGTCGGTGTGTTCCTTCTTCGGCTTGCTCCCGTCTGTTTCCGCCAGCATCAGGGTCAGCATGTTGAAGAAGTCATGATCAAGTCGCTTGCGGACAAGGACGAACAACTCTGGAACGAATACCGGCTTTTCCGTAAACTTCTCAAGCCCAAGCAGGTACTGCATGTAGGGGTTCTCCTGAATGGCTTGGATGGTTTTCTCATCGCTCAGTTTTTCCACATGCTTTACGATTAGCGCTCCCACCACCATGCGGGCGGGCTTGTTGCCGGCACCGTTGTGACTATTCCTCAGACGTTTGTTGTATTCCTTCTCTATTCTGCCCCAGGGAAGGTGGTCGGCCAGTTTGACCCAACGGTTGGATTTGCTCAATCCCGAAAGTGACTTCTGAAGTTCAAACAGGTCGTGACTGCGATATTGTGAATAGTATTTCATCTCGATTCTTGAATGTTTTAACATCCAAAGGTAGTCATTTTGGGCGAATTGACCAAATTTTATACAATATAAATAGCTAATTGTCAGACAGTTAAAGTTAATTAGTAGACCCTAATTAGCAGACCCTATTCTATAGAAAGTTGGGGTTCGGTATTGGCTAATCACCGCGCCGAACAATCGAAACTTATTACCGAGCATGAATCCAATATGCGCAAAATCCTCAGATGTAATGAGGGTGTTTGGTACTCAGATTTTTGAATGAAAGTCTTGGTGATATTCTTGCTCGTCTATACAGTGGGGGTGGGATTAATTGTATATTGCGCCACTTGAAGTATCAGATATAATAGTCAAGGTTTGCGCTGTTTTTAACTTGCCAGCAAATCACCGGCAAGTTAAATTCTTGTTATGTAGTTATTTTTTGCGACGATATTTCTGATTTGGGTCATTGGGTTTTTCGGGAATAGTACGTTCAAGAACACCGAACTCTATTAAGGAAGTAATATACTTCTGCCGATTTTTAGATTGATTGGAAATTTTCAACCTATCCATAATCTCCTGCGCAGTCCTCGGTACGGAACAAAAGTTCCTAATATCCTCTTCTTTCTTTGTCAGTTTACGAGTAACCAAGTTTACGCGAGGTTGGTTACTTTCCTTGTCAGCTTGGTTACTTTTATGTTCATTAGCAGTCATAACTTGGTTACTTTCTGCTTGAACTTGGTTATTTTTTTCATTAGCTTGGTTACTTTTACGCTCATTAGCAATCATAACTTGATTACTTTCTGCTTGAACTTGGTTACTTTCGCGAGGTATGGTAATAACAAACTCGTTGGCGGCATGAGTGATTTCTTTGTCTTCTACTCCATTTGAAAAAGCGGCATTTGGATTGTATTCAAGCGCACGGCGCACCCCACTTCCTGCTCCGGTATAGGGCAACAAGTAATTTGCATTCGTGAACAAAAACATATTTCGAGGCATTGATGTACCATTCTTAACATCCTCAATAGTTAATCCATTTGGCAAGGTTCCCGGACTGTGAATTTCTACACGATTGTCAAATATGAAAATACGAATCGGAGACTTAATATTCAGCGAGCGGTGTACAAGTGCATTAACGACATACTCGGTAAGACTTTCGTAAGGTATCTCCAGTTCACCTATAGAATTGAATTCCTTTTCAACCTGAACCTTACGCAGATTGCGAGTAAAGAAATTCATAATGGTACGGAATTGATGGAGCAAGTTACCCTCAATTTCCATATCATGCATTTTATCTCGGAATTGTGTACCACCAACAGAATTACCGATATAGCTGATACATTTTGCTGTCATGACAGGTAGCCAACGTTGCGTATATTTGCCGAATAGCAGCATTGCCGCAACATTAATTTTGCCATCCGGACGGATGAAATGTAGATTTCTGAGCAATTTTTCGATGGTTGTTCCTTTTATAATGGTTTCGGCCATTGCATCAAGCGAATAATCTTTCATATTCAACTCGTCGATGTTTTTCCCTTTAAATACCGGTGCAAAACGGCTCATTAGATAAAGTTTGATAGTATCTGCATCCAAATCATCAATAGTGGCATTAGGTACAGTAGCCTCGTCAGGGGCAAAACTACCGCATTCACTCATCATCTCCGCAAGCTCTGAATTGTCGAACACCTTACGTTTGTCTGCACCATTCTTCACCCATATAATCCCCTTGTTGTCATGATATGGCTTGTTCTTACCTTCTGGAATTGTGGCAATAACAACTCCACCACCTTTCACTGGAACATTCTCCACTTCTATTAGTATATTGGGAATAACATTTTCTGATGCAATATTTGTCAGTAGATTTGTCACTTCCTGCAATTCTTGATAAGACAGAGCATTGATTACCCCCGTCTTGTCATTTATGCCTATAACAAGTTGTCCACCACGAGAATTGCAAAACGCCACTATCTCGCAACTTATGTCATATCGATCATTCGCACGCTCCTTAAACTGTAACTTTCCATCCTCTGCCAAGTCACGCATTTGTAGTAGTTCTTGCTCTGTCATATTCTTTGATAATAATTTTTGCTTATTATATGTTTCAGCTTTAACTCGGATACTTTATGGTTCCTGTAGAAATTTAATGTCAGACTCTATTAAATCTGCGTCTGTCAAAAAACCTAATTTATATTTTAGGATACGTCTAAGTTTCACTTTCCCTTCTCCTGACAAAGAAAAATAATCACTAGTATAATCAACATCTGAAATTAATGAAATATATTTTTCAAATGAATCTTGAATGCCTTCATTCTCAATGATAGCTTTCAATATATCAAACAACACAGATATGCCTATTGTCTTAGTAATGACACTATCTGCTGACGCATTTTTCCATAGAATTTCATTCACTGCATCAAAATACCTAAATATAATTTCATATATTTCTTCGTCTTTGTTTTCTATATACAAGTCCCTTAATACAGAAGTATCTCGTTTGCCATTACTTTCCATTTTTCCCAAATCAGAACGAGTACCAGTTCC
Source organism: Prevotella bivia DSM 20514 (assembly GCF_000262545.1). Classification (GTDB taxonomy): domain Bacteria; phylum Bacteroidota; class Bacteroidia; order Bacteroidales; family Bacteroidaceae; genus Prevotella; species Prevotella bivia. The sequence goes on from NZ_JH660660.1 coordinate 1,419,876, forward strand.
AGACCACAAAGAACGTTTCATGGCAAGGAAATCTCTATCTTTTTGAGGATTAGAAGATATGAGGTGCATGATCCCTTCTACCATAGCTGCTGTTGACAATAGCCATTTTGTTCTATCCGTAATTTCTTCTATTGACGAGAAAAGCGGGGCTAACTTTATCTTTTGATAAAGCGGAGAATCTTTTCTAAAATTAAATTTTCGAGTAAGATAAACAGCTAATTTTTCTGGCGACCAGGTATTTGAAGGTTTGTCTTCAACATCATATCCAAAAAGTTCTAAAGCCAAGCTTTTATCAACTCTTTTTTGATTACCGTTTATTGTAGCGAAAAGATATGCTTGATAAGGATTGGGTAAATCCAAAAATATGGAGCAGACTAATTCTATATCCTTAAATTGTTCTTCTGTATAAGAGAACGCATTAAGCCTATGTTGACCGTCAATTATTAGTGATGAAACTTCTGACGGAATTTTTATTTCAAAGCAATCAGAAATAGAAGTTGGATGTATACTCCATCTTTTAGACTGCTCTTCTATAATATTTCCTTCATTGTCAACGTTTGCGGCAACTAAAATAGAAGTAGGAAAGCACATCTCGGCAGATTTTATAAAATTCGCGATTGCCTTTAATCTCGGCAATTTAAGAGGTCTTTGATTTCCGACCAATTTCCCCTCTTTATTGTAACGAGCAACAGAAGATGTTGAAATCTCAAGTAAATCTTTTGCTTTGATTTTTGCAATAAAGAAGTCTCCAAGAGGTTGGCTAACTCTTATTCCATATATTTTTTTCATACGATAATATAATTCTATATATCTCCTCCAAGTGGACTTGTCGGATTTTTGAAAATATTTCTATTTCTATTCTGATACCACCACAACCAGCAATATAAGAAATAAACAAGTATAGATATAATTAGAGCAGCAATCTCAGATCGTTTAAGAATACCAACTACTATAATTGATGCCAATAATGGTACAACTAACCATGCAATACCGTAAAAGTCATCGTTGTCATCTCTAGTTTCTGACTTGTTGTCTATCATTTCTAAGATTCTTTCTGCAGAAGCACATACAGAAGCAATAGCAATTGTAATCAATCCAATTGCCACGTCTTTCCATCCTATATCCAGAAACAGAATAGACATCCATATACTGCTAGATCCACATATTAAGAAAAATAATATGAAGAACATCAATTTGCGCCTATGTGATTTTATCCAGTCCATAATTTTTTCTTATATTATTTTTCTTTCCAATACTGAACAACTTCAAACAAGTCGCCTTTTTGCAATTCTTTAATATTAGATACACATTGTCCGTTATCTAATTTTTCAAGATTTCGCAGAGTTCGAGATCCATCCTTTTCACTCAGACCTAAGAATTTGTTTATTGCTTTTGTATTATTAAGGTCGTTTATCGGTAAAAGGAATGCTGTTTCACATTCTTGCGAGAAATCGAAATTGCCTTGGTTATACTCCGATATGCCTTGAGAGAGAAGAACTATAGAGACTCCATATGACCGAATTTTTCTAAGTAAAACTTCCAAAATCTCCAAAGACTTTTTTTCTCGGAATAAATCGTGAGCTTCATCAATCATTAACACATAACGCATGCTTCGGTTACCATCAATGACTTCTGTGCCACCCATATTTGTGAACACATTAAAGATGTAGTTAATGATGAGGAAGATTGACGTGAATCGAACCGTACTATCCAGCTCACCTGATAGAGAAAAATAATAATTGTTATTTAAGAAGATACTTGGATCATTAACTCTTGACGCAAAGAGTTCATATTCACTAAGACGTTCCATAATTTCAGTAAGAGTGTCACGGTTATCGCCAACCGATTCAATTACCAAATCATAGATTTCCTTCAATGAAGGATGCTTACCGTCTTTATGTTGAATAAACGCTTCTTTGGTAGCATCTTTTAGTGTTTGTTGCTGCCTCTTGCCGATATTGGAGTATTTAGCAATAATGTCAACAAACTTATTTATACCTACCAGTTTGTTCTTTTCGTTAACATTGTCAATGAATGAAACGGGATTCAAAGGGAATGGTGTATGAGGTGCATTTATACATTCTGTATGAGTTTCTGTAAGAAAGTCACTCATTTTGTTTTTGTCATCCTCACTCAATCCCTTAAAATCAAGGAACAAGAAGTTGACTTGCCCTTGCGTCTGCTTATATAGTTGACGAAGAAACTCAAGTGCGAATTGAGTCTTACCGGAACCTGACTTTCCGGCAACAGCAATATGCTGATTATTGTAACGAGTGGAATCGTTGAAACAGCAATATATATTCTCACCTGTCGAAATATTATAGCCCACTTTTATTTGGATTGGCCCTGAAAAGGTAGTTTTTGTGATATGTTGATTTCGATTTTCAACACAATCAAATCTTTCAGGAGTATCCTCAATTAAATCAATTCCTTTTCTGAAGTATTCAGTTAAGAAATCGAAGAAAGTATATTGTGGATTGTTTTCAAACAGATAATTTATCTTTTCTAATCCATGGTCAATATGCAACTTTATATATTTGGGAATAAGCTCATCATTTTTAGTTATTCCATATGCCTGACAAATTAAGGCAATATAGAAATCTCTATATTGTCCATCAAACAGAATATGGTCTTTGTATTCTTTTCCTTGTGAATCGTAGGTAGAAAATTCCTGTTGGGTAAAGCGTTTTCCCGTAGACAAAGAATAGCCTAATGCAATACGAGCTATCACATTTTCTTTTGTACCCCCAGTAAGTTTTTTTGTTAATTGGGTTACAATGGCTTGATTTTCGCCAGATGTTTTGATGTTAATTTGCATATCCGCTATTGTTGTATTCTTCGAAAAGATTTTCTGGTTTCACTTCAACAAAGTGTGAACCATTCTTCTCATTATTTATTAAATAGGATTTATTCACAATCGGTTGAATATATTGATATTCTTCTTTCGTCAATTCTTTTTTAAGAAGGGGAAAGAGAATCACTTGTTTTGAAACATTTGGATAGAACTTCGTGAGTACATTCTTTGTATGTTGTGGGTCAAATTTCTGCATAGGACTATCTATGAAAACAGGAAAATCAATTTCTGTTTCATCAACCAAAGCACTTAACAGCGCAGATGCAAACATCTGGCGTTCACCCATGGAAAGAATGCTATTGTCAATTTTCTTGTCATCATATCCAAATAGGCAGATGTCAACATCATCGCCATTGCCATTGATGTCAACAATTACCTTTTTAACAAGATTGGTCTTGTGCAAATATGATTGAAGTTTTGTCTCTAATTTCTTCGCAAGAGCCTTTTTCTTTTCATCTTTGAAGCGAATAAGGAATTTTTGTATCGTATTGATCAGACGCGTAGCCTCATTGTCAACTGCGCGGTTCTGATCAGACACATTTATTTTTTTAGAGAGAATCTCCTTTTGCTTTTTGTGAGCAATCACTTGTTCTTGAAGTGATTCTGTTTCACCTTGTCTTTTCCCGATCTCAATACCTATAGAATCTATCTGACGGTCGATATTCTCTTTTCGGGTTCTCAAATCTTGAACATAATCGCTCTCTGCCTTTTTCTCAGCCTCTCGAATGTTCTTTTCGATTGTGTATAATTCTGATTTAGCCTTGGTGTATTTGTTAATTAGATTTTCAAAAGAGGACTTACTATCTTTGATTTTCGCAATAATATGCGTAAATTCATCAATCTGTCCTTGGCTAAAGTCATGCAACGTACTGAAGTGATCAAACTTACTTTCATCAGAAACATTGTAAAAATGCTTTTTGATGAGTTGTCTGATTTGAAGCTCGTAGAAGTCTCTAGTCTTTATATCTATTGAGAAATGAAGTTCCTTCTTTGCTTCTTCAATATCGCCAAGTATGACATCAGTTTTATCATTAACTCCTTCCAACTGAAGCTTGTTCTGCTTATACGCTTTTTCTGTTTCTAATTGGGTTGAAAGTTCAGACATAATACCTCCAGCCAAGCCAAATGGAATAAGACTATATAAATCTTTAAGACAATCATCTGCTTCCCTTAACACTATGCCAAGTTCCTCCTTTCGATTATTCAATTTTTGCAATTCATCGGCTGACATCATATCGCCTTCACGAATCAATTTTGATTGAAGTTCGGCAGAATTATGACGTTTAAACACTCTGTCTTCTTCCAAATTAGATATTTCTTCGATCAATCTGCCAATTTCTCCTTCTTTAAAATCAATATCTGCGATTAGCCCATTAAACTCGCGCTTCTCTTGAGGTTTAGCAGATGATTTCCTATAATCATCCTGAATTCTAACCAACTCATTTTTGAGATCTTCGTATTTCTGTATGCCAAGAACTTGAGAATATGCAAGACTTAAATCTTTTCGTTGTTCTGGAGTATTTATTTGGGCAAATGAAACTATCTTTTCTGCATCAAAGAAAAAGAATTTTGCAATCTCTATTGGAAGTATGTAATCCCGAATAAATATTTCCTCTTCTTTTGCAATTTCCTCTTTTGATCCCGTGAACAGATCGTTCTTCCGGCCATCAATCAGAATTTCTAACTCGTCATCATAATTTGTTGCACTATCATAGGAACGAACAATTGTTATCTCGGTGCAAGGCGTATCAGGAATTTCTACGTCCGTAAATGTAACGGACACAGAGAACCGAGTTTCGCCTTCTTTCTGTGCAGCAAAGTTGAGACTATTACCAATGTATTTACTATAACCTCCTTTTTCGTCAATTTCTTTACGATATAGTTCATCAACCTTCCCCATGTTCTTACCATATAGGCACCAAACTAATGACATGAGAAAAGTTGTTTTGCCGAAACCATTATTACCACTGACGATAATCAGATTCCTATTCCCATCGGGAAAAAGTTCAATCTTATTCTTCCCTTTATAAATTCGAAAATTATTAAGTTCTATTTCGCGTATCGTCATGATTTCTTTTTATTTACAAATTCCTCTAAACGAGACTCAATTTCTGTTTTCAAGCCACGGCGTCGCTGCATGAGTGACTTGCTTTTCTGAAGCATAAGAAGTTGCTCTATCAATTCACCTTCTTCAAGGTTCTCTTGGCAAATTTCTTTCATCAAATCTGCTTCCAATTTGTTTTTTATCTTGCCCTCTTCCATATTTAATGAGGAATTATAGATTTTGTTATATATTTCTGATACTTGATGTGCAAAGTTAAAATCTCGATACCAATTCACTTGAATTGCAATCAATTCTTGATCTGTAATGAGTTTTATTTCAGGATTATATTGTTGCAATTCATGTTGAACATTTAACAGCCCTTCCAACATTTTCGCTCTATATGTGAAAGTGTAGGATCCCATATCGTTCACGGCTCTTCTTCCATCCCGTCGCAACGGGAACCGATTCTCAATGATATTCCGTTCTTGATCCAGTTTTAACCTAAAATCATAAAGCGGTTGCATCCATTCTCGCCCATTTTTTATAAGCGAACGCATGGACTTATCATCCTTCACAACAGTACAAGTCCAACAACCGAAACGACTTTGACCACAAGAACCATGACTTTTGTCTGTTACAACGGTTGGACATTCGTAATCGTCCGCACTCGCATCAACATAAATGTTAAACAGGATTTTGTTATCAAATCCCCAAGGAGATGGAATGGTATTGATTATGTACCAGACTTCTTCTAACATCAATTCTTTGATTGGTGCATAGACATATGTATTTGTCAACAGAGTATGATTGGTAAGTCGTTTGCCATGAATTTCATGTTTCTTGATGGAACGAGCGCGAGTTGCACTTTCAGCCTTTCTTGTTCCTATTAAAATTATAGCTTCCCCACACTCGTCAACTTGTTCAATTATAAAACGAGCAGTAGGTTTAATTTTCATTTTCTCTGTACACCATCTAAATGCTGTGTTCGGGACAGGATAACCTTTCCCGATAACATTCACCCAAAATGAATCTTCCAATCGAGGCGTAGTCTTCCGGACAAAAATAGGCAAATCTTCTTCTCTCGCTTTTTTTTCTATCTGTTCAAGAACTTGATCAACATACGATGCAATTATAGGATTTTCAACCATTGTATCATTACATACTACATATATCGGTCTACGAAGTTGAAATGGCCCCGGTAGTTCTTTTAATTTTTCGAGCGCAATCCATACAAGCATTAATAATACTGTTGAATCTTTTCCTCCACTGAATCCTATAATCCATGGTCGGGTTGATTCATCAGCATACGCATACTGGTCAAGAATTTCATCTATTATATATTCAATACGTTTATTCCTCATTTCGGATTTTTATCATAAATCAGACATTTGATTTATAGGTTAAAAATTTTTAAAGTCTTTATTCACTAAATCGGTCAATTCGACATCTAATAGGTGTGATATTTTAATTAGGGTTTCAATATCTGGCTGAGAACTATTTGTACACCATTTTGAAACGGTGGATGGGTTGACATTTAATTGCTCACACAACCACTTATTTGTTCTCTTCTTCTCCGCTAAAACAACTTTCAGACGATTTATATCTATTTCCATCTTGGCAAAATTTGTTACTTGCTCACAAAAATAGTGATTTCATTTCACTCGACAAAAGAAATGGATTAGTTTATGATAAAAATAACCAGAAATACTGATTCGAATCATTATAACCTCAAATCTGCATACCTTCTTGTGAAAAATTTATATCTTTGCAAACAAGAATAAAGAGTTCTTTGAGGCATTGCAAAATAAAGAAGGAGAAAGAAACTCGCTCGTTTCCAAATCGTTCACCTTTTATTATTCTTATTTATGCTTTCCTTTTGTAATCAGCCGATTACATTCGCTTCTATTACTTTTATGCGGAGATATGCGATTTTCGCACTGCCAAGGACATCGGCATTGACAGACCCGAGAAGAATGAGATACTGCACAACATACCGCCCACACCAGAGCAGGAAGAATTTATCGGCAAACTGATGGAGTTCGCCAAGACGGGTAATGCCACGTTGCTCGGGCGCGAACCACTCAGCGAGAGCGAGGAAAAGGCGAAGATGCTCATTGCAACTGATTACGCCCGCAAAAGATTCAAGAATATTGTATCTTTCAGATAATCAATAAAATAAGAATGAATAAAGGATAAAAGGGTTACAAGTTGGAAACGAGCGAGTTTCTTACCCTTTCTTTATTCTGCAATGCTTCAATGAACACCTGATTTGATATTGCAAAGGTAGTTATTTCTACCCGAAAAACGGGATGAAACGAGGAAAATTGCAGAAATGTTGCCCAAAAATTTGTTTTTCTCATTTTTTCTTAGTACTATTGCGGTCGAAGATATAATTACTACCGTAATAATTTATAACTATGGTTGATAAAGAAGAAAGAAAAAACAATATACTGCTTGGGGCTTTTAAGCTGTTTTTAAGTAAGGAGTATAGCGATGTTGTAACCGCAGATTTAGAAGAAGCAACAAACAGGGGTTACAAGAGGGGCTATTTATTATAAAGTAAAGAATAAAGGGGGCTTATATAAGGCTGTCATTGATAGATTTATCTTTGATCCGATGTCCACCTCTGCGAATCGGGATATATCAGTTTCCAAAGAAACCCCGTTTTGGGATTTCTTAGTTAGTGAGTTAGAACTAGTCGGAGATAGAATGAACACGATTAAGAGATTAAATATAGACGCAACTTCTACACAATATTTTAGTCTATTGACTTCAGCCAGCTTTCACTATGACGGGTTTAAAGACAAGTGTAAGGAGTTGGAGATAAATATTTCGAAGCATTGGTTAAACTATTACGAAAAAGGTATTTGTGCAGGTGAGTTAAGGAAACATACTGCCCCTCAGTTAGTGGTTTCAATGTTTCGTTCCCTCTATTATGGAGATGCATTCTGTTTATCCATCATTGGAGGAGAATTGGATATAGAAGAACTAAAAAATAAGTATTCATTATTATACAATACCATACGCTTATGAGAAGTGTTTATATCAACAATGTTTCAACCTTTCTTCCAAACACCCCTATAAGTAACGAAGAAATGGAAGACTATATTGGACTAATCGGGGGAAAACCATCGAGAGTTCGCTCAATTGTTCTTAGACAGAATGGAATTAAGACAAGGTATTATGGGCTAAACAAAAAGCAGAAGATTACCCATTCTAACTCTCAACTTGCAAAAGAAGCGATAGTGAAATTGTTTGTAGATAAGACGGTATCAACTGATGTCACTCTCTTAGCTTGTGGTACAAGTACTCCAGACCAGTTGCTTCCTTCCCATGCGTGGGTTACAAAGAATTCCTTTTCCTACAGAAATTGGAAGATATGCTTTTATAAACGATTTAACCAAATGTGATATTGAAAATGGAATAGAAATAATGTGCAAATTATTAACGAAGAAAAAGTAATGAAAAAAGACATTTCGAATGAAAACCTTCTCGTACAGTATGGTAAAGACGCTGAAGCACGAGTAAATAATGCTATTAAGCATTTAAGGATGGGAAAAGGAATATTGCTTGTAGACAGCCCCGAAAGAGAAAATGAGGGGGATTACATCTTCCCCGCACAAACAATGACAGTTTCTAATATGGCACAAACCATTAGGGAATGCAGTGGTATTGTATGTTTGTGTATAAGACAGAATCAGGCCGATCGCCTAGGGCTGAAATTAATGACTAATCACAACACGAGTGCTTATGGCACAAACTTTACGCAATCTATAGAAGCCGCTGTCGGAGTCACGACGGGTGTTTCTGCTCATGATCGTATCCAAACAATAAAGATTGCAATAGAAGAAGCTTCTACTGCATCGGATATACATATTCCTGGACATGTTTTTCCTTTAATCTCTAAGGAAAACGGAGTTCTTGAGAGGGCTGGTCACACAGAAGGAAGTGTAGATTTAGTATCTCTTGCAGGATTTAATCCTTGTGCTGTATTGTGTGAATTAACCAACGTTGATGGGACTATGGCGAGACTTACTGGGATTGTAGATTTTGCCAATGCCAATGAAACTGTTGTAATTTCCATTGACGACATTATTTCGTACAGAAAACAGAAAGGACTTCTCTCTCCAATAATTCAAGAATTGCACAGATGAAGATGTAATAATTTTTTAACATTACGTATGCTTGAATGTAACTATTCAGCGATAATAAACGTTGAATATCAATAACTTATAAACGTAACATTGTGGCAAAAAAGCTCGAAATGAAATTCTTTATTAGAATTTGCATATATCTTTTTATGTAACTTATTGATAATCAATAATAGTTTATACACCTTATCGCTGAATAGTTACTGCTTGAATATAAAGTAATTCTATAATAAAGATATAGATAACAGAAAGACTACCTCAGTTCGAGATAAGAAAACGCAAAAAAATAAATAAAGAATAAGGTAGTCTCATAAATATTTTGTACCTCTTACCTTTGCATCCGATTATAGAATTAACTTCTGGTAACAGAAGTGAGGCTTATTTATCGTAGTTTTGCTAGTGAAATAGGCCTTGAGGGGCGAGGAAATTTCGTACCAGGTAGGTGTAATCCATATCGCTATAAAGAGATGCCCGTCCCTCTTTTCATTATCTTCTAGAGTCAGGACAAAGTATCTAAGGACATTTCTAAATGATCAAGTGTAGATCCAAGAGTTAAGGCGCAGGAAGGTTTTGGTCTATATTCATAACATTATTAACTTAAAGTTTTAGCTTATGAGACCAAAATTGTTGATGGAAAATGACTACATTTTAAGACAATGTGTAGGCATTGACGTTTCCAAAGAGACGTTGGTAGTTACCATGTGTATGTTCAGCTTCGCAGAGGAGGCTCACAACTCTGACGTCAAGACGTTCAAGAACAACAAGACTGGCTTTAACCAGCTGGTAAAATGGAGTCGCAAGGAGGCTTACACCGATAAACCGCTACGGTATGTCATGGAGGCCACAGGCGTGTATCATGAAGAACTGGCCAACCATCTCGTGAAGATTGGTTGCACCGTAATCATCATGATGCCGAACAAGGCAAGAGAGTTTGCCATTTGGGAGGGGATGATCTCCAAGAATGACACCATCGACAGCCGTGTGTTGGCCCTTGTGGGATGTGTGAAGAGGAGTATGCGTCCATGGCAGCCAAGCAAGGAGATCTATCACGAACTGAGAGCTATGACAAGATTTGCTCAGGATACGAAAAAGCTGCGCCTTGCGCTCAAAAACCATCTCGAAGCCTTGGAGCACAGCCATCAGGCTGAGAAGAGCGTAGTCAAACATTACGAGGCTATGGTGTCGTATTTGGACAAGCGTCTGAAGATGAACCTCAAGAACATGAAAGAGAAAGTCGCATCTGACGAGGCTCTTAACAAGAAGGTAGAGAACATCATTACTGCTCCCTCACTTGGCTTCACCTCTGTGATTACAGTCATTGCTGAGACTAACGGCTTCGCGCTCATCCAGAACAGAAAGCAACTCACCAGCTATGCCGGCTTCGATGTCAAGGACAACCAGTCGGGGAATGTAGAAGGGACGTCCAGAATCTCAAAAAAAGGCAACTCCCGTATCCGTGCCATACTTTATATGCCTGCTGTGCAGGCCCAACTGCGCAGCAAGCATCTAAAAGAAGCCTACGACAGGATTGTGCAGAAGCATCCCGACAAGAAGATGATAGCAGTCACTGCCATGGAACGCAGACTACTGCTCCTTATCTATGCTCTCTGGAAGAGCGACAAACCTTATGACGAAGACCACAAGAAGAAGAAATAAGACTTAATCCATAGCCAATTACACGAAAAGAGGCTGGAACAGTTTGACACGCCTCCAACCTCACGTGATAGATACCTGAAATCGGGTGTCTTCACTTGTCGTGTGTAATATTACGAAGATTTTTTGAAATGTGCGACTGTTTTATCCAAAAATATTAAAACCTTAATAATCTATACCTGAAAACACCGAGGGGCCAGGGGGCGAGAAGCCCCCATCAGGCTGAAAACATATAAAAAAACAAAATGACGGCAATTAATCTTTCTTAACTCTTTTTTATTTGAGATTAAAACAGTATCTTTATAGTTAATAATCAAACAGTTACAAATATACTTATACAGACTACCGATTACAAAATTACTGAATTATTCTGTGTTATAGATGATTTTTGCAAGCATTTTGAAGCTGAAATGGCGGGAAACTGCTTTTAGGTGACGATACCACGAAGCGTAGAAGGCGTAAGGCTTCCTTCTCCGACAGCGAAATCATGACTATTTTATTGTATTTCCATTTCGGAACATTTCGTAATTTCAAGCACTATTATTTATTCTTCATCAAGGGGACTTTTAAGACGTACTTCCCTAACGCTGTCTCTTACAACCATTTTGTTGAGCTTGAAAGTAGAGTGTTTTTTCCTCTTATGTTATTTCTTAATCTGCGTGCATTTGGAAGATGTACAGGTATTACATTTGTTGACTCAACAATGATTCCTGTATGCCACAATCTTAGACGCTATGCCAACAAGGTGTTCAAAGGCGTTGCAACAAATGGGAAAGGAACAATGGGCTGGTGTCACGGATTCAAGCTTCATCTGGCATGTAATGACAGAGGGGAAATCATAGCTTTCGTTCTTACTGGAGCAAATGTCAGTGACAAAGACACAAAAGTTTTCAAGGTTCTTGCCAAACGTTTGTATGGCAAACTGTTCGCTGACAAAGGATACATATCACAAAAACTTTTTGACTTTCTTTTTGAAGATGGTATTCAGTTGGTGACGGGGCTCAGGGCAAATATGAAAAACAAACTCATGCCTTTCTATGATAGAATGATGCTGCGCAAAAGATATATCATAGAAACCATCAATGATCTTCTGAAAAATACTGCCCAAATTGTACATTCACGCCATAGGTCTGTGGCAAACTTTATCATGAATCTTGTATCTGCCTTGGGGCATACTGCTTCTTTGAAAACAAGCCAGAAGATCTCCAGGGATATTGCATAGAAGACACTAAACAGTTGGCGTTGTTTTAAGCAACATTTTTTATCTAAATCATATCCCATTCATGATAGAGTGGGATGTATTATCGTGCATATGATTCTAACAAGGAATAATGCTCCTAACTTATCAAAATATAGACGGCTTAACCCGAACTGGGGTAATCTCTGCATGAAAAATTATCGGACAGTTCAAATTTTTAAAAGATAAAAAAGTTTGATTGGACAGTAATAGTAAAGAACCAATTAGAATTTGGCAACTAATATGGAAGAATAAAAGAAATATGAACGGCGTTTTGAACGGCGTAGCGAGAAAATCCGTAGTATCGTAGGACAGCTACGAGACCTTTCTGCTGTCCGTGATACTTTGGATCGTCAGGAAGCCCTCTGTCGTTTCAAGTCTGCCGACGTAAAATCGGTAAAAACCAAACTGTAGATTTTCAAATAGTACACTCATCTGGTAATCTCCTACAAAAAATACTTGGGGGATTATAATGGAGTCGGACATTTATCATCCCTCTCTCGATAATCAATCGTCAAGCTCACCGTCTGTTCTTGCAAGGCGGTGAGTTCTTTTGTCAAGCGGATAAGCTCCTGTAATAGGATTTGTGTCGTTGTTTCCCTCTCGGTGATGTGGAGAAAGCGCACCACCTGATTGTAGTTTGTGCCGATTTTATGTACTTGGGCTGTGAGTTCAGAGAGCTTGCGATAATACTCCACGGCGGACTTGTCCACCGTTATCACCTTGAAATGCTCCCCCAATAATCTTGCACGCACGAACTCTGACTTGGACATTGAGCCTGATTTGTGATAGAGATCTATCACTCGTATTTGGTCTTTCGGGTCTGGTAAACGGACGTGCCAATCGTCCCACTTGTCGGGCATATCACCATACTTTTTCGCTACTCTTTTCCTTGATTTATCGCTTGCCATATTTTTTTGTTTTTATTTCTCTAATCACGACTTTGGAGTGATTTAATCACCCATTTGGGGCAAGGGTCTTTGTGGGACAAACGGCAGTTTGTGTCACAAAGACACACCTTGCCAGTATAGAGAAAGAGATAGTTTGTTATGTTCCATAAAGTAACTTTTCTGGGGTGCTTTTGATAGACGAGAGTTCAAAGTTCAAGAAGTAAGTCAAGAGATAAGTTTAGACTAATTTCTTGACTTACTGACTTAATGAGCTGACATATTTTTGACTAAAGTTAATTTTAACTTAGGTCGAAACTAATTTCTTGACCAAAGTTATAACTGACCATTTGACTTAAGTCGCGACTGATGTCTTAACTTAACTCATAACTTACCTGTTTGCGGTATTGGATTATAATGCCATTCAAGCATTGTCTGTATGTCGCTCTGTTTGTATAGTATCTTCCCTCCGATTTTGTAGAAAGGAAGTATTCCTGCATTTCTGTACTCTTGGAGCGTGCGTGTGCTGAGCCGTAATTGGCTGCAAACCTCCTCGCCCGAAAGGTAAACTTCACCATTCAGCATCGGACGGGCGGTAGCGCAATACCGCTCCAATTTCTTCAATATTCCTTCCATCAGTTGTGAAAACGACTGCATCTGAGGGTCTTGCTGTGTAATGATTTCTTTCTCCGACATAATTCATTCATTGTTTACGTTCAGTAACTCTGCGATGTCGCTCTCCTTATAATAGCATTTATGCCCAATGATGGAGAAGGGTATTTTACCCGTGTCGCGATAGGATTGCAGGGTGCGTTTGCTGATGCCGAGCCTGCGGCATACGGCTTCATTGTCGAGCCATTCGTCCGTTTCGGGCGGATTGCCGATGAGTTGTTCGATACTGTGGATAAAGTCTGCAAATTCGGAGCGGTGTTGCTCCCACGCTTTGCGGTCGATGATAATGAGTTTCATTTCCTTGATTTTTTTTTGATTACTTTATCCCAAATCGGTCGTTAGACTTCTTCGAGATTTGCGAGCTTATTTTGAGCTATTTTTGGTTGTTTTTGAAGACGTTTAGCGAGCTAAACAACTGAAAAAACAAACGAAAAGAGCCAAAATAAGGTGCAAAGACGAAGAAAAGCATAACATCTAAACTCTTTAAAAAGCCTTTGCGGGCTAATGACCGATTTGGGTTTATTGTTACTCGGCAAACAAACTGTTATGCAGTCCATTGCCGTACTTATCGAGTGCAAAAGTAAACCCTCGGAAGCACCGCTGCAAGAAATGAGGAAAAGCAGGGAAATAGAGAGAAAACAAGAGAAAAGACCAAAGGAGATCCATCTGTGTTATTGCGGTAATGAGATGAGGTGCCGGCTCTTCCCTTTTATCACATAGCAATTATTCTCTCGACAGTTCGATAGTTCGACAAATCGATATGTAGAACTATCGATAGATAGTTTTATCGATAGATTATTTTGACGATATATAGTTTTGACAACAGATAGTCATGACAACAGATAGTCATGACAACAGATTGTACAAACAACAGATTGTACAAACAAAAAATTGTCCGTATTATCGTCAGTCCTATCTATTGTTGGTTGTTACGCCTTGCGTCCAAAGAGCCTGAGTATGCCGTATTCTTGTCGTGCCTATACTCTCTACGGCAGCCCAGCCCTGCAAGGTTGGGAGAGATGAATACGACCGCACGGATATTGGGAATTGCCATACAGCCATAAAAAAAGGAAAATCCTGCGGTGGAGATTCTTCTCTCCATCCGCAGGACTCGACCTTGTCAGGGCAGATAGGCTGCCGTTATACCTTTGCACGATAAGAAACGGCTTCAGGGGCTTTGCATAAGTATGGCTTACGAAGTGTACGAAGAAAAATGTTGGGGTTATCCACCTGTCTGACCGATTATTGGCAGATGATTGCTCTCGATGAGCAGCACTATCGTGCCTGTGAGTTCGGTGTAAAGACGGTCGTATTGCTCGTCAGAAGCAAATGTGTCCGTCAAACCGAACTTGTCGAATGTGGCTTGAATAGCCTTGTTCGACAACAGTATAGGTACGAGTTTCTCTGGGAGCGGTGCAGGCAGTTCCCTTTCAAACTCGTTTTCCAATACAGATACAAGCGTGTCATACTTGGAAAAATGCAAGCCATAATACAAAACCTCGCTTGCCATGCTTTCCGCTTCGGAGTGAGTGAAACCTTGTGCCACGGCATCGCAGTAAGCTGTGAGAGCCATATCTGCCCGTGCAGTGATAAATTCCTTGTCTTTCAATCTCTCAGGGTGATGCTCACTCATGTAACTTCTTAATTTCAATCGAAAGTAAGAAAGTTCCAGCTTGTTGTTCTCTTTCATAATCGTTTGGTTTTCAATCGTGAATAATAAATGTTTGGTAATTACTTCCTTTTTATGCTTGTTGCAATGGAACGTTCTGTCGTGCTATCGACTCACAATAACCCTCAAATACAGTATGCTCCTTGTCTGTGAGTGCAGTCATATCCTCTTGTATCTTGTGGTCGGTTATCTTTCCGTAGATTTGTGTCGTACCTATATTGCTGTGTCCGAGCATCTTGCTGAGCGTTTCCATCGAAATACCATTGGAAAGGCAAATCGTGGTTGAGAATGTGTGCCGAGCCATGTGAAAGGTCAGGCCCTTCTCTATCCAGCATATCTGCCCGATGTTCACACACGCAAAGGATGCTTTCCTTATTGTAAGATTGGGGAATATCAAGTCGTCCGCTTTCTTGTCCTTTATATAGAGCGAAAGGATTTGTTTGGCAATGGGCAGAAGTGGGATAATCGCTTCCACATTGGTTTTCTGCCTTTTGATGCGTATTTCCTCCGTGCCGTCAGCATTATGGGTGATATGCTTCGGTTTGAGCCGTTGCATATCCACACGAGCCAGACCAGTAAAGGCACAGAAAAGAAAGAGTTGCCTTGCCCGTTCGAACTGCTTGTCAATTATGGGTGTTTGCAGGACCCTCTGCAATTCCTCCGTAGTGAGATACCTGCGTGTGCGATGTGGCAGTTCTGCCTTGTAGTCCGCAAACGGATCGATACGGATATACTTCTTCTGCTGACCGATGCCGATGAGTTTCCTAAGGAAGATGACCGCTACCTGAATAGTGGCAAGAGAAAGGTTGCGCTCTGATTTAAGGTAGAAGTCCAGCCCCTCGATAAAACCATAGTCCAACAGAGAGTAGCGGATATCCTCCAGCCCTAAGCGTTCACGCAGATAGGACTTAATGAGCTGCGCTGCATAGATGTAATTAGCAAAGGTAGGCTTGGCTATCGTCAGTCCTACGCATGGACGCTTTTCCTCAATAAATAGTCGGGCTTCCTCCAAAAGAAAGCCTTTGGGATTGTCTTCTTCCATGAGTTCACGTTTCAACAACTCGGCGGTGATATAGCCACGTTGCCAAACTAATTCTTGGTATTTGCCTTTGGCTTGTTCCTCTTTGGTTTGCAAGTAGCGGTTGATTTCCTTTGTCTCTTCGCCTATACCCTTGCATCGTCCCTTATGGCTGTCCCAAAGCTCGGGAGCGATTTCCTTTCCCGTGCTGTATTGCACTTGCTCTCCGTCTATGGTGATGCGTCCCATAATCGGGCAGCTGCCGTTCTTTTTCTCTTTTGAGCGATTGATATAAAAGAGTGTCTTGAATGTACTTCGTGCCATAATGTCAAAGTTTTAAGGTGAATGTATCTTGTATTCGCTGCTGTATCGCTTGCATATCCCGATGGATTCTTTCGGAGGAAACCGCTGCATATACCTGTGTTGTTCTCAGGTTGGTGTGTCCGAGCATACGGCTCACCGTTTCAATAGGAACGCCTGCCGAGAGCGTGATAAGCGAAGCAAAGGTATGGCGAGCCATGTGGAAGGTCAGCGGAGTCTCCATGCCGATGTTTCTCTGTATGTAGTGCATACCATTGAGGACAATGTCGGTGGTCGGCACGTCAAAGACAAAGCCTGCCCTTATCCCTCTATAACGATTCATGATAGTCAGCGCAGGGGGAAGCACCTGTACCCGATACGGGGTCTTGGTCTTTATGCGTCTGCCCTTGATGCAGAGTTTGCCTTCTTCAGTGACGATATTCTCCTCCCGAAGATTGCGGACATCTGAGATTGCCAGACCTGTGAAGCAGGAAAAGACAAAGAGATCACGGACAATGCGGTAGTTCTCCCATTCAATCTCCAAGTCGATGATGTGCTCAAGTTCTTCCTTCGTAATGCTTCTCGGTTCGCCCTTTGGTCGCTCGTAACTGTAGCCCAAGAATGGATAGAAGTTCAGCACACCTTTCTTCACCGCCATACGGACAATGGTCTGCAAAGTAGACACGGTACTCGATATGCTGCTGCGTTTCAGTCTGCGGTCGATGGTGAGATAGTACTCAAAGCCCTCGATAAAGGCTTTGTCCAACTGTGAAAGGGGAATATCGCTTACTTTATGTTTTTTTTGCACATACTCACGGAGCAAGGAGAGCTGGTAGGTACGGAGTTTGAACGTCTTTAAGGCTCGGTCGATGCCTATACGCTCCTTAGTCTGTGTAAGATACTCCTCGAAACTCTCCAAGAGCAAGGCTTGACAGTGGATTTGCCCCTGATAGGCATCCCTCACGTCTGTGGCTGTGAAAGTTTCTTCCCTTTCACAGAGTTCGTGAAAGCGTGTGTGGATAAGTGCGGTGCATTCACCAAGTTTCTGATTGACGGACACAGCCATGCTGCTCTTGCCGATAAGCCTTTACTTACGACTGTCCCAAAGAGCAAGCGGAGTTTTGCATTTGGTGGAGAAGCCCGAATGGGTTCTGCCTACGGAGATGCGCCCGATAACAGGCACAAGTCCTTTCTTGTCGGTTCGTTTCGCCTGAACGAAGAACGATACTTTGAGTTTGTTTTCTTTCATTTTTCTGTCGTTTTTTCTAAATTTCCTTTGCTTGCAAAGGTACAGATGAACAAGTATTCCTGAGCGATGCAGAAAAATGAAAGATGAAGAATAAAAACCTATGACACAGTTGTTTACCTTCAATTCGTAACCCCTTTTTGCTTTTTCCCTGATGGGTTACGATTTGGTAACGGAACTCCTGCCGTTTGATGCTTCCTTTCGCCTAACTCGATAATGGCATAAAAATGCTAAATGATGATATTTCAAATAGTTACATTCCTTGCGTTTCCCCCTATTTCCCTTCATTCTTAATGACTGATTATGCCCGCAAGATGAGTCTTGATTTACGCATGATAGATGAAAATGCTTACTCAGATCATATCGACAACAAGGCAAGTCACTGTGCGAAACTCTTGAATGACTATTACCAAAAGTATGATGCACAAAAGGGAACGCAGTTTGTTTTCTCTGACTTGGGTACTTACAAGCCCAGCGGAGACTTCAATATCTATTCGGAAATCAAGAGAAAATTGGTAGAGGACTACCATATCCCGGCATACGAGATACGTTTTATTCAAGAGTGCAAGAACGAGAAAGCAAAGAAAGCAATGGTCGATGCCATGAACCGTGGCGACATTCGCATTATCTTCGGTTCTACCTCTATGTTGGGTACTGGTGTGAATGCTCAACAACGTGCCGTGGCCATCCATCATTTGGACACGCCTTGGGTGCGACATGAAGTCGCATAGATAATTGTTAGAATGATACTTACGAGTATCAGCTTTAACCCGCTGTTCCGTCAGCGGTAGCCTACCGACCAATGCACCTTAATGTTGTATTAAGCGGTTGTGACAAAGTACACTTTCCGAAAGGACAAGACAGAACCGTGAGGGAAAGTCAAGTGCGGTTAGTATCATACCGTAGAGTGGCGAGGCTGGATAGTATGGTTAGCGTAAGCGAACTGTTAGTAAACTTCGTAATGTCGTAAATGAGTGTAAGATACTGGTACACTCTTCCCAAAAGGGAAGCGGTCAGTTAATCCTCTCCATGGTAGGATTACACGGATATAAGCACCGCCGGAGGATGAGACAGAACCTAACCTATCCGTTAGTTATCTATGTGGAACATGGTAAGCCTGTATATCTCCTGTCATGTCAAAGTGGCAGGTAAGCTGACAGCAATGGAAGCTGAACGGTGTGCAGGTATAAGATAACAGAAAAAGCGAATGCCGTTCTGTAATGGAACGGATACGGATTGAGCCGACATCACGAGTTGATTTGGGCGACATCACCCGACACGAAAGTGGGCAGACTTCTGTGACAATATTCGGGAGGCAAGATACCCGACTGTTGTCTAATGGTAATTCTTTACAATTAACTTTTAGAACTTTCAAAAGAAGGAATGCAAATGAACGAAAACAAAACATCGTGTGCACCTGCTGACAATCAGCTGACACTTTGGGACAGCATAGACTGGACCAAGGCAGAGTTGGCTGTCAGAAAGCTACAAGCACGTATTGTAAAGGCTCAAAAGGACGGCAGACACAATAAGGTGAAAGCCTTACAGTGGACGTTGACCCACTCTTTTTACGCAAAAGCCTTAGCCGTAAAGAGAGTAACTTCTAACGGAGGTGGCAACACCCCTGGGGTTGACATGGAGACATGGGATAAACCCGAAACAAAAATGCAAGCAATAAACGACCTCAGACGCAGAGGCTATCAGCCGAAGCCCCTGAGAAGAGTTCACATCAAAAAGAGCAATGGCAAACTGCGCCCATTGGGAATACCGACAATGAAAGACAGAGCCATGCAAGCACTCTACCTCATGGCATTGGAACCAGTGTCCGAAACTACAGCCGATACTCGTTCATACGGGTTCCGCAAGGAACGCCGCTGTATGGACGCTGTAATGCAATGCCATAATATTCTCCGAAAAGGCTATTCTCCCGAATGGATTTTGGAGGGTGACATCAAAGGATGCTTCGACCATATCAGCCACGAATGGCTACTCGCCAACATCCCTATGGACAAGGCGATGCTCCGCAAATGGTTGAAATGCGGCTATATCTTCAACAAACAGATGTTCCCGACGGAGGAGGGTACACCACAAGGAGGTATAATCTCCCCGACGCTTGCCAATATGGCATTGGATGGATTGCAGAAAGTTCTCGCAGAGAGGTATAAAAGAAGAACCATAAAAGGGAAACATTATTCCCCCATGGTGAATTTGGTACGCTATGCCGATGATTTTATCATCACCTGCGAGAACAGGGAAACGCTTGAGAACGAAATCAAACCATTGGTTGCCGAATTCATGGCTGAAAGAGGTTTAACCTTATCAGAAGAAAAGACTGTGATAACCAATGTCCGTGACGGGTTCGATTTTCTCGGTTTCAACATCCGCAAATACGGCAATGAAATATTGACCAAGCCGACCAAGAAAGCCGAAAAACGCTTTATGGAGAATATTCGTAAGGTGATAAAAGGCAACAAGGGTTGCAGGCAGGAGTCCTTAATCAGAATGTTGAATGCTAAAATCCGAGGATGGGGAGCATACTATCAGCATGGTGCAACGCGTGATTCCTTTCACAGAATTGACCATCAGATATTCCTCTCCCTATGGCAATGGGCTAAACGTCGCCACTCCAAGAAAGGAAAGCGATGGATTAAAGACCGCTATTGGCATAATATCCGAGGTAACAGTTGGACTTTTGCAGCCAAGTTCAAGAAATCAAATGGAAAGGAAGACCAACTAACACTGTTGACTTTGACTTCCTCGTTCCCCTTTCTGCAATATACGCAGATAAAAGGAGATATGAATCCGTTTGACGTGGACTGTCGTTTATACTTCAACCAAAGAATGAAGTCGAAAATGCTTGTTTCACTGAAAGGGCGTAAGTCTTTGCTTCACCTATGGGAAAAGCAGGGTAGAAAATGTCCAATATGTGGTGAGCCGATAAACACGCACAAGGCATGGAATGTGATGCCTACCGTCCAAAACGGACGAAAATGCAACCTATTGGTTCATGACGAATGTTTCAAATTATCCCGCAAATCCAATGACAACAACAAGAAGTAATATGAGCCGGTCTCTATATAAGAATAGGGATTTAGAAAAGCTTGAGCCGTATGAGAGGAAACTCTCAAGTACGGTTCTTAGGGGGGAAGAGGGCAGTAATGCCCTTGACCTACCCGATCGACCGTCAGACCTTGAGCAGCGGAACGGGCGTGCCATCCGAAAGGGAAATCTTGTTGCCAAGGAGTTTGCGGACAACAAGGTTGATGTGATTATCTACGCTGTAGAACGTTCTTTGGACAGTTATAAGTTCAATTTGCTGCACAACAAGCAGCTTTTCATCAACCAACTAAAGACAAACACGCTTGGTAGTCGTACCATTGATGAGGGTTCGATGGACGAGGACAGCGGTATGAACTTCTCAGAATATGTAGCAGTGCTTTCGGGCAATACCGACCTTTTGGAAAAAGCAAGACTTGACAAGAAGATTACCACCTTGGAATCCGAGCGCAAGAACTTTCTCCGTGAGCGTGATGCCGCAACGGGCAAGCTGGCAGAGATTGAGAGTTCCGTGTCCTTCCATTCCGACAAGATTAAGGAAGCTAAAGCTGACTTGGCTTGCTTTGAGCAGCGTGTGGAACGGGACAAGGAGGGACTGCCCGTCAATAAACTGACAATCAAAGGTGTAGAGGACAGCACCGACATAAAGGTCATCGCCGCCCGTCTGCATGAGATAGAGGAAAAGGCTCGTACCAAGAGCGAGTACAACAAGATTGGCGAGGTTTACGGCTTTTCCATCATGGTCAAGACTGAGAGCACTTCCAAGGACTTGTTCGACTGCTCGGTGAATCGCTTCTTTGTCAAGGGACAGGAAAGCATCTACTATACCTATAATAACGGTAAGTTAGCGGCAGACCCGAAACTTGCCTGCGAGAACTTCGTAAATGCCTTGGAGCGTATTCCAAAGGTGATAGAGTCGCATGAAAAAGAAATGGCAAAGGTTGTGTCCAACAAGGACGTTTACACCAACATTGCCAACGGCTCATGGAAGAAAGAGGACGAACTGCGTTCACTTAAAAGTGAAGCTGCGGAGCTGGACAGAAAAATAGCCTTAACACTTTCACCTCCGGAAGAGGAACAAGATGTAAAGGATGAAATGAAACAAGGAGAGGGTCTGTCCGGCAACAATCATTCTGTCGGGAAAGAGAATGATAACCTTTCTGTTCAGGATGCAAAAGAGGAGAAACATTCGCAGAGTTTCAAACCGAAATGGCGACATTATCCTTAATTTTATTCCTTAGTTCTCTCTATTAGATTTTGGCAAATAACGCTTGTTATTGCCAAAATGTAATAGATTGCTTGTGTTGTTTACTATTTGCTTATCCTAAACCTTTCTTGAAGTTCGGATAGCGCATCTAATAGTTCTTCAAATGAAGGTTTTTTCCCATAAATCATTGATTCCATCATTGCCTGATAATCTGATTTCCATTCTTCAAGAATATCTTTCTGGGGAACAATCTGGAGACGTTTGCGTACATCGGGAGTATAATCCACATCTTTCACTGAAGTATAGATTTCTCTATGATGACGAATAGATTCCCATAATGCATCATCTGCAATGGCTTTCTTTGCAAAATCTTTATTCATCATGGCATAAAGGTCATAAAGATGTCGACTCTTGCGCTCTGCTATCATTCCGTGTCCGGGAATGGAGAAGAGTTCGTGAAGCAAGAACGCCTTTTCAAGGAATGTCTTTGCGGGAATAGCAGTATGAACGGCACTGTCAGCCAATGGTGTAATCGGAAGATGCTCTCCAATAATACTTTTAATTTGTATTGATTCTGTCGGTTCAAGCAAAGAACGTGCACTCACTTCCAATACAATATCAGGGCGGAGATATGTAAGCCCCTTGTCAAAAACTGATTTATAGTGAAGATAAATCTGACGTGGCTCGGGATAGGTGGCGTCACCTTCGCCATTAGGTTGGGCATTAACTGTGACAAACGACAGCAAGCCTTGTCTTTTTAGTCCTTCACAAATCATAGGGGTTAGTTTCTCTAAAATAAAAAGCGATGATGCCTTGCGCAATTTCTTGATTTGTTTTTTTGTGAGATCTCCTTCAGGAGCACCAAGAAAAACAGGATTGATAGCAACATCTATATCTTCCGAGAATCGCTCTATAAGTTTCCAACCTTTGCTCAGACTTGTGCCGCCTTTGAAAACAAGATGCTCTGCTATAGGAAGTGAAAATATTGTTTGCAAGATTGCTGTTACCCAAAAATCTTTCTCAATCACTTGTGCGGGTAACCCGACTTTATCTGCAATTGATTCATAGACGCTTTTCCGTTGTGAGTCGGATAATCCAAGAAACCTATTCATATAGACCAACTATAAATTCCCTTACCTTTGAAGGCATCAGTTTGAGGTCGGCAACTTGAAGGTGAGGATTTTCGTTTAACTTCATTTTAATGGTAGCAACCTGCTCATTAGTCAGGTTCTCTACTTTCCAGTCTTTAAGGGCTGTTGTTAAGAGAAGAGCCAACCGGTTACGGATGGAGAAATATCTGGGAGAGGCGCGCTTGAATTTTATGTTTTTCCCTTCGCCAAGATTTATAGTTCGTGAGACGCCATCGGTTAAGTAAGCTATATTCATCGGTATCTGTTGAGTCAGTCCTAACTGGTATTGGGCATAAAGTCCCGTTGGGACAATTCTTGCGCCATCCCTTTTTGCCATTGCTTTGGCAATATCCTCAAGCGATGGAGGAACCATACCCAGGCCATATACTTTTTCCATTTTGGGGTAGCAATAAATGCCACGTGCAACCCTAAGCATCTGTCCTTTTTTTACGAGACGTTCCAAAGCCTTATTAACGGCATCTCGATTGCCATACGAAATAAAATCCCCCACAAAAAACACAGAACCACGTCCGCACTTCTTTGATTTTATAAGTATTTTACATTCAATGCTTTTTGTCATAATTATAATTATATTTTGTCGCGAAATAATGCATTATTCACGACAACAAAGGTACATATAAAATCTCATAATCAGCACAAAAAAATAGAGAAAAGTACGAGTTTAACGAGCTATGCCAGTATTAATGTACGTATAATCAATTTTGTAACCGTTATTTTGTAATGTAACTGCTTGCATTTACACAACAAAGCAACAATAAAAACCAACAAATACGCATAACCAACCATCTCGCCTTCTCAGCATCTCGTCAATCTCTTCCCAGAGAAAAAGTAATCGTCCATTGGCTTTGAGATAAGGAATTTTTCCAGCCCAAACCCAGTTTTAAATGGTCTTTTGTTCCAACTTCAAAGTTTTGGAGACATCTATGATATCCAAGTATTCGGGTTTCAATGGAGGGTGAATGGTCGTATCTACTTCCTGTTCCGTAGGACAAGCAGACGGTCGAGCTTGTCTTCCATATTCTTCTGTTTATCAAACAGGCGTTTCTGCCATGTATCTTCTGGCTGTTGATCTAAGTATGGCATAATTCTCCTTTTTGATAATTCCCACTTGTATCTTGTATCAAAATACGCTGCTCTTTCATATAGGTAATATATTTCTTTGCGGTCCTGTCCTTGATTTCCATCTCTCGCATCAGAACATCACAAAGTTCCTGATAGGTGAGCTTGAAAGAATTTCGAAAGGCTTCTCTTATAACGCCAACGAGTTCAACAGTCTTGCGCTTTTCCTTGTCTTCCTTGGATTTTTCACCACGATAGACGTGCATATCCTCAGCCTTGTTTCAGCCGAAAAGCATCATCAGTACGTCCAACGGGCTTCCGTCACGGACTTTCAATGCCTTCACCACAGAGTATTCGGGATTGTCATCTTTCTCTATGGAGAGAATACCAGCAGCTTTGCGCTGCAACTCTGAACCAATATGCCCACAGAGTTTGATACCATTCGGCACGAAGTGTAGCACGCAGATGATGCAGGTGTTGTAAATTCCTGCCAAGCGGTAAAGCCCATCCACGATGGCAATACTTTCCGTTTCATCGTTGGCAGAGCGTATCAAGTCAGCTATGTCGTCAATCATCACGAGGTGAATGCACCCATGTTTGTGATGAAACTGGTCCATACTTTCACGAATAAGTTTCAGCAGGTCTTTACGAGAAAGCGAAGCGAGATACAGAGAATGATAATACTAATGGAAGTGTATCTGTAATTATTTATTGAATCAGTTAGATTATGGCAACAAAATTAATTTATTGCCAAAATCTAACATGTCTTAATACACATGATATAACTTGTAGATTTTGTTAAACCAAGTGGTAGAGTATCTTAATCATTAAAGTTCTTCTCTATTTTCATCTTCCCAGACATGGAAAAAATGTTTTGCATTTGTTGAGTTTACTTCTTCATCATCAATCCAATCGTCTACTCCAACTTCCATCCTCGGATTCTCACTTGACGAAGTTGCTGCCAGTACGGGTTCTCCCATTTCAAAAATCGTAATTTTTGGTGCTATATATTTCTTCTTTATCTGATTATTTATTTCTATTTTTTTTGTTTCCATCTTTTTACATTTTAAGAATTAAAATTTAAATACAGGACGTATAAAACAGCCTCCCAGTGCTGTACGGTGCCATTGTAAGTACTGCTTACCCTTAATATCATATAACCACAAAAATGATGACTTTGAATTCTCGGAAACATTAATCCAATAACGGGATGGTTGCCAATCGTAATACGGTGGTAGGTATCCTATAAAACAATCATGATAAACCTCGTCTTCACCATACCGTTCTGTTGATTCCATAAAATCATTAAGTCTTCCATAGTCCCACGGTTGGGTTGTATAATGTGGTTTATTACTATATTTAGTACCGCCAAAAGCATCAAATATTAAATCAAAATCTTTGAATCTTGGCACATACCATTGGGTCCAAGATGGCGCTACTTTCTGATATTCAGAAAGGTATGTGTCTACTTTCTCCAATTCCTCTATTAAAAACAAGTTGGTCCTGTCCGGGCTTTTTAGATTTCGCAAAGATATGGCAAGTCCATGTTTGCTATAAGGTGCAGGGCCGTTACCATTATCACTTATATATGCAATCATGGCAACAGGTTTCTCACCTGCATTGTCTGCTTCTTCACAAGTCGAATAAATATTGCCAGCATCGGATATCACCCAACCAAGTTTAGGCTCTTGGAGTGTTGTATTTTGGTCAGGGTAGCCAATGAAGTCATCCATAATAGTAATCGTGTATTTGTATCTTTTTCCTGCTTTCAAATCAGCTTTGAAAGGAAAATAAGTAATGCCATAACTATTGTAGTCGCCAACAACATATTGACCTGTGCTGTGGTTATAAATTTTACATTTAACCCATACATAGGAATAAACGTTTTGTGCGTCATTCTCACCAATAGCCTTATTAATGTCTGCAATTCTAACGCCTGACTTGGGATTCCACGGTTGATGATTCAACGGAACTATAAAAATGTCTTTGCTGGCATTAAGATATGATTTATCTGCTTTTTCAAAGTTTTCTATTTCAAATGAATATTCACCAAGTCCTAAATAATCCCTTGCCATGCGTGTTTGAACCGCCCCATTTCCCTGCATTGTAAACTCTGCTTCATGATACACCCCCTTTAAGCCAATTTGCTTGATGTCCATGATTTCAAGATTGTTTGACATATTGGAAATTCCAAACTTGATTTGTGAAAGGAGGTGATGGAATTGTAGTTTTACGGTACCATGATTTGCTTGTTTATATTCATCTGATTCGAAAGCCGCCATATAATCCTCGTTTCCACCCGAATATACACCAAGGCTTACCTCGTGGTTGCTCCATACATCTATTTCCGGTCTGCTTCCAAAATTATTGGGAGAGTTGACCGCAACAAAATGCAGGGATTCATCTTCCAGCCATCTCTTTTTCATATTATCGTCTTTATATGAGAATTTGCCATTACCTTGATTGACTATTTCTACATTATCCATATATGGTTCTTCTTCTCCTGGGTCGTCAAGGAACGCATACACATAAAAGTTTTTCAATTTCTTGACATAGTTTTGCGAGTCAAACGCTGTTCGTGTATGAGTTTGATTGTTCTCTGCAACAGAAAAGTTGATAAAGTCAGAAGGAGATGCTACATTGGATACAACCTGTTCTTCATCAGAACAAGATACCATCCCCAACAGGATAAAGACTAACAACACCACAGCTGGTGGATTTGATAATTTTCGTAATTTCATAAGTTTCTTTTTTTGTTATTGAATTGTCATAACGATTAAAGTTTGATTGAGTGAAAGGGTGAGATAGTTCTTCCTCACTCCTCTCTTCTTTGTAACATTTTATCTATCTCACTCCTAAGGAAAAGCAATCGACCATTAGCCTTGAGATAAGGAATTTTCCCTGCCCACACCCAGTTGTAGATGGTCTTTTGTTCCACTTTGAGTATCTTGGACACATCTATGATATCCAAATATTCGGGTTTCAATGGTGGATGAACAGTCGTATCGACGGATTGCTCTTGCAGGACAAGCAGACGGTCGAGTTTGTCCTCGACATTCATGAGCTTATCGAACAGGCGTTTTTGCCAAGTGTCTTCTGCATTATAGTTTATGTACGGCATAATTCTCCTTTTTGATAGTTGCCATTGATATCCTGTGCCAAGATATGTTGCTCTTTCATGTAGGCGATGTATTTCTTTGCTGTTCTGTCCTTAATTTCCATTTCTCGCATCAGAACATCACAAAGTTCCTGATAGGTGAGTTTGAAAGAATTTCGGAAGGCTTCTCTTATAACGCCAACGAGTTCATCGGTCTTACGCTTTTCCTTGTCCTCCTTGGACTTCTCACCACGATAGACGTGCATACCCTCTGCCTTGTCCCATCCAAAAAGCATCATCGGCACATCCAAGGGGCTTCCGTCACGGACTTTCAGAGCTTTCACCACAGAGTATTCAGGATTGTCATCTTTCTCTATGGAGAGAATGCCTGCCGCCTTGCGTTGAAGTTCGGAGCCAATATGCCCACGGAGTTTGATACCATTTGGCACGAAGTGCAGCACGCAGATGATGCAGGTGTTGTAAATCCCTGCCAGACGGTAAAGCTCATCCACGATGGCAATACTTTCCGTCTCATCGTTGGCGGAACGTATCAAGTCAGCTATGCCGTCAATCACCACAAGATGGATGCCCCCATGCTTGTGGTGAAACAAATCCATACTCTCACGGATAAGTTTCAACCGGTCTTTGCGGGAGAGCGAAGCAAGATACAGAGAATGATAATACTCAGGTACTGTTGCCTGTGAAGCCCGACGGAGTGTCTTGCCTAAATTCTTATGAAGTTGTGCCTCTGACTGTTCTGTGTCATAGTGCAGGACTGCCAAGCCTTTGGGATTGGCGGTAATCTCCAAGCCCAAGGTTTTCTCTATTGGCAGTTGTTCTACTCCCAATGTTCCAGCAAGAATGGCTCCGACATAGTTACTCTTGCCCGTACCCTCTCCTCCGGTGATGCAGAATAGATTGTCTTGTGTTCCCAATGGGACACCATTCACAGCCACCACCGATTTGGAAATGTCAGGAGGGTTTTCGTAGTCTATTTCACAGGAACGTAACATCATCATTGTTTGTGTGTATAATTCAGAAAGTTTATCCGTAAGCAAAGATTGTAATTCATGTTCCGTCCTCCCCAAGGCAAAGAAGTCAGAGATGTCTTTTTCACTCTTAATTCCTTGAAGAGGCAACTCCAAGTGTAGTACATTATATTGTGCCAATAGTTCCATCTGTCTCTGTGCTTCACGCAGTCCTGTGGCATCCATATCATAAAGCAGGATGATGTGCCTAAAGCGGAGTTGTAGGCTTTCAATGATATTTTCTGGTATAGAAGCCGTTTCACTGTTGAAACAAATAGCATTGAAATGATGGGCAGAAAGCGACAAGACATCTTTCTCCCCACCTGTGATGAAGAGAATGTCGCCTTTGGTGGGCAATTGCTCAAATCCAAAGACATAATCTTTCAATTTCTCACCTCCGTAGAGAAAGCGCAATTTGCTGTGCGGACGATATATCTTTATAAAATCTCCCATGATGTAACAGAATATTGGCTCTTCTTTCGTAGAGCTTAGCGTGAACTGTTTACCTTGACAGGAGATGGCTTCATAACTTCGCAGCGACTTCACGCTGTATTGTGTCAATGTTCTGTCCGTTATTCCATATCGTAACCAAAAATTCTTTTCTTCTTCATTGAAAGGCTGTTCATGAATCTTAAACCAGCGTTTGTTTTCTGGAGTTCCAGAAACAGCATTCTTATGTCCTACAGAAAAAGTACTCTTTGTATAACTTCTATTTTGCTCCGATGCGCCTCTGTTTTCAATAGAAATATTGAGTCCCAAGTCATGTACAATCATAGCCAGCACCTTTCTAAACTCTGTACGAACATCAAGTCCCATAATTGCGGCAGCAAACCAGAAACAGTCCCCAGAATACGCTTCATTACCGAAGTCCTTCATGCGATAGCATTGTGATTTTTCGTCAAAGTATATATTGCATGACGCACGCCTGTCATTATACAGAGGATTGCGAAAATTGCGCTTTGGAACGAAATCTATCGGCATGTAAAAATAAAACACTTCCAATCCATGATTGGTTCTTTGTAAAATTTCTTCTTTTAAGTTCATAACTCTTCAAACAAAGTTTGGGGATTATCGCCCATGTATCCTTTTATAATTCCATCCCTATAGGCATTAAGACGCTGCAAGGCTTCCAGCCGTCGGAACCCCTTAAAAGTTGCACGCCCAGATTTTATAGCAATGTAGACTCCCTTAAAGGGATATACAACATGATTGCTTGATATGTAGCGATAAGGAATCGTGTTGTTATCTCGCCATCGTGCAAGGGATGCCTTGGAAATGCCAAGAAGACGAAGAACGTCCGAAGAGCCTAATTCTATCTGTTCCTCCAAAACGGTATAGTCACGTTTAAGCTCCACGATAAACGAAACCACTTGATGCAATTCTTCACGCAATGTTCTGATTTCATCAAAAAGAGAATTATTATTTTCCATTTTCATCTATAGTATTTTGAAGCACTTTTATCAGCCTTTGCAAAAGATCTTCTGTACAGCCATTACTTTCTTCAAGAACTGAAAAGAACAACTCCAAGTAAGGCAAGAATTGTGACTTTTTAATTTTGAGTATCTCCCTCAACACTATTTTGAGTTCAGCTTCCTCTATCGTATGAAAAAGTCCACTATGGTGTACCTGTGGGTTTGTTACCGATTCGACAAGTCCTGCGGGTAGATGAATGACAAGTGTGTCCCTACCAAACGCAGTTGCACATCGCTCTAAAGAACTTAGGCGTATGTCTTTTCCCAACTTGCAGGTTTTTACAAAATTAGAATACTCAAAACCTCCTAAATTAGCTACCAGCTTCACATTAATGCAAGTTGATAACATCATGTCAATGGTTGGTTTTACCATGAAAATTCGTCCTTCCTTATTTGATTTACATTCTTTTTTACGAGCCATATAAAATGAGATCTATGTTTTTTAGAATGCAAAGTTCATATGGATTGAGTTTTTATAAGAATATTACAAAACCATTATTTGGCATTATTATACCATTTTGTTATTTTATATAATTACACAATATCATGACCTCAGTGCACGGTGCAAGACCCTTTATATATAAGGGCTTGCACCGTGCACTGAAAATTGTAGCCAAAAAATTTCTAAGATATTTAACATCAAATACTTGGAGAAGGTTCATTTTTTTAGTACTTTTGAACCCAAGATTTGCAAGAGTGCAATTCTATCAGCAGTATCTATGAGTACTCTCAAAATACTCTCTCGTGGCTACAATATGGCTACACGAAAAAAGTTTGAAACGTATAAAATATTACGATACAAGGAGTTGCAGAGTTTAGTTCATAAACCTCTCTCTCCGCAAACAAGGGTGTAAATCAGTAAGTTGCGTGATTTACACCCTTTATTACACCCAAAAAACTTCATTGTATTAGAAAACTTATCGCATTTTTTTATTACAATATTCGTTTGTATTCGTGAAAGTAACAACTATCACACATACAAATATGATTTACGGATATATTAGAGTAAGCAGCGATAAGCAAACAGTAGAAAATCAGCGTTTTGAAATTAGCAATTTTTGTGAGCATAGAAAACTATCAATCGACGACTGGATAGAAGAAACTATTAGCGGAACGAAAAATTATAGCAAACGTCAGTTGGGTAAATTACTAAAAAAAGTGAGTAAAGATGATATTATCATTTGCAGTGAATTATCTCGGCTTGGTCGTAACTTATTTATGATAATGGAAATTCTCAATATATGTATGAATAAGGAGTGTCGCGTTTGGACTATCAAGGACAACTACCGTTTGGGCGATGACATTCAGAGCAAAGTACTTGCCTTTGCTTTTGGACTATCTGCAGAGATAGAGCGTAACCTAATCAGCCAGCGTACCAAAGAGGCTTTGGCAAGACTGAAATCAGAAGGAAAACAAATAGGACGAGGTTATGGGAAAAGGAATAATCAACTTAATTCTAAGTGTTTGGCAAAACATGAGTATATATTAAAGAAGTTGTCTGAAGGTGTTAGCATACCAAATATTGCTAAAAAGATAAAGGTTGCAAGAGGAACGTTATACAGGTATCTTGCATATACAGAAATAAGACTGCCGACAAAATCTGTTAATGGTAGATGGAAAAGAGGAATCTATTAATAGGGTCCAGTTTTTGAAGACTGACCCTAAAGCTCGATATCAGGGGTATTCGTTCTACTTTAGGGAGGGATTGTGCTGGAGTGATATAAATACTACTTTTTTAAAATGTCGCAAAAAAGAAAAAAGTATTCATGATGTTAAAAGTATGAGTATTTTCGGAGTTTCTGATTTAGTTGAAGAAGACTATATCATCACTCTTATCAATTCCACTTTTATTAGTTATTACGTTGATAATTTTGTAAACAACACTCAGACATTCCAAATAAACGATGCACGACAATTACCAGTCATTATCCCTCGAAAGGAAGAGAACGAACAGACAGTAAAGTTTGTTACGAAAGCGATACAAATAAAGAAAGGTGCTGCATTAGCTAATGAATCACTTGATACCATTCAAAAAGAAGTTGACTTATATATTGAGAAGTTGTATCATCTTTAAAGATGGAGGGATTTTGTTGGAATTTAATTAATGGAACGAGAAGTACTAATGACTTAAAATTCCGTATGGCTCCTATTGGCGTTAATGATGTAGGAGCTATGACTTTGCGTCTATGTAAAAATAGATTCCTTTCAAATAACTTAATTTTAGCGATTGGAAATTCTATAATAACAAATAAATATACTGAAGCATATATCAATTTTACAGTTAACTTTCAAGTAAATGATTGTAGACAAATACCGATTGTTATACCTAATGCCGAAGAGTTGCAAAATTTCGAATCACTTGTGAATAAGGCTATTAATTTCAAAAAGTCAGCTTCGAACCTGTATTCCGAAGCTGACCATATAATTGATGAATTACTACTTATTAAGCAGGAAATAGACAAAGCTGTGCTATCACTATATCGAATATAATTTGAATACAACTTTGTCAAGTTCAGATTGTTTGTCAATAAGTTCTTCTCCTGCAAAATCGATAGAAATTGTAGAAGAAAAATAGGCTTTCTTAGCTGCAATGGAGGCTTCACTAATTTCCTTGAATATCTCTAACTCATGAGATGAAGGTATGATTATTGGCAGTTGACGAGCATCATTGATCTGAAAATGAGAGGTGTTATTGATAAAGTTATCTACATACAGGCTTATAAACTCTGAGTTTATCAAGCTAACATAATACCAGTCAGGTAGTTTTGTCATCGTAAAAAGACTCATGCTTAGTACGTCGAATACTCCATTTGTTTTAATTCTTGCCTTCAAATAGGTTGAGTTGACATCTATCCAACAAAATCCCTCCCTAAAATAGAATTGGGGATTGCGGACAACAGGCATACCTTCACCTTTCTTGCCAGAATTAGTCTTCAAAAACTGGACGTTCTCCTTAGACCATGCAATGGCAAATGGTGTTTCAAGATACCAACGGTTTCCATCTTTGTCTCCTTTATCATAAGGTACATAATAGTTCTTTGAGGTATCGATCCCATTTTCTTTTTCTTCTGTAGTCAACTCATCTACATTAGCCAGTTCGCTATCTTCGATAATTTTGTAGATATATCCTTGACCAAAGATATCTCTTCCATATTGCTCCTTAAGTGTATCAAACAATGCTGCAATTTCTTTCTCAGAAAGAGAATCTAGGAATTCCTTTTCATTAGCGAAGTTTGCCATCTTTGGAACACTGACTTTTTTCTTTTTTACAGCTTCGGCTAATTTTTTTGGACGTGAATCAATAATATTTTTTGCCCATTTTGTAGAACGACGAACAGCGATATATTTTCCGTTGTTTGCTGTTGCAAGCCCTTGTCCTCCTTCTGTCAAACAGCCAAGTAGGGCAACGTCACCAGGCTTTAAACTGGCACGATAAGTTTCAAGTTCTTTTTGGTTCTTTGCAATCTTCTTTGATGTTTCTATTTTATCCCACCATTTATCAAACAACTCTTTTACCTTTTGTCCATATAATTCATATATGCGAAGATTCAAGTCTGTAGGTTTAAAGATAACAGAATTTTGCGTATTAATAAACACACTCTGTTCAATTGGTGTATATTGTAACGGGGTTGCAAGGTCTTTAGTCCCATCGTAGAAACGAACTTTATGTCCTTCTGGCATAGGAAGATTTGTAGTCTGGGTTATACAAGTATCAACCATTACAGCCTCAAAAGGATTAGCCGTATCAAAGATATAGTCTATTCGCTTTGACAAAATGAGGTCGCGCATGTTGCGTTTAGTCTGTGTAGTCCAAAAAGTCTTAGGAGTTATATAGCTAAGCGATCCACCTTCCTTACAAAGAGAATGTCCCCTGAAGGTAAACAAGTTATATGTATCATCTGAGAAGCCGAACTCTTTCTCATAACATTTTTTATCCTCTTCTTTGACTCCTTTTGTTGAAATATAAGGTGGATTACCTATCACTATGTCAAATTTTCCCTTGAGACAGAACATCCACTCTGGATCAAAGAATGTTGAAACAGAATTTTGGTCGTATGGATTCCATTCTGTTATTTGTTTTACAGCAGCTTCAAAGCCTACGATTTCACCTTTGCTCTTCTCTTTTTTGATATTATTTTCTAGAGAGCATATTTGAGCATTAAGTTCTTCACGTTTTTTCTTATTGATGTCTTCACGGAATATTGCATCTGGCGATTCTACTACACCAAATAGTGTTACCTCGGCAGGGTGAGTTTTGTCA
The DNA here is from genome assembly GCF_000262545.1 of Prevotella bivia DSM 20514. Taxonomy (GTDB): domain Bacteria; phylum Bacteroidota; class Bacteroidia; order Bacteroidales; family Bacteroidaceae; genus Prevotella; species Prevotella bivia. Next base: position 1,453,939 of record NZ_JH660660.1, read on the forward strand.
ACCCATACTTCTTTTTCATATTCTTTAAGGTTAACTCGTAAGCGCGCTACTTCATTTTCTAAAACGGAAATCACAGAAGGGTCAGGTTGAGTAGAGTGTTTTACGATGTAATTCATTATCTCTTCTCGCTTTGCCTCATCCATACGCTGGCTTTGTCTTTTTGCTTTTCTTCCTTTTGCCAAAAAGTGTTCGTTTCGTATGTTGAGAAGTTCCTCCTTAAGTTGAGAAAGCTTCTCGTCAGCGGTCCAATCATTTTCATAACTTCTGATGTCAGCACTAATAAGAGAGTTTGCTGCGACAAACTTTGTTTCGAGATTAGGTAAAGTATTGATACCGAAGTTAGTTTCAGGACTATTGAAGTCCACATTAGTCTGTTCACAGATAAGAGAGATGAAGAAACGTAATTTACAAATAAGCATGGCAATAGGCTGAATATCCACGCCATATACGCAATTTTCTATAATAGCCAATTTAAGGTTGTATCTGTCTATTTTGCCTTTACAGAGTATTTCTTGCAGTTCAACAATTTGATGGAGGCAGCCCATAGGAAAGGCTCCTGAACCACATGCAGGGTCAAGTATCTTGATGTTTCTTAGAGCATCAGCAACATCATTGCATGTGCTGGTATTCCAATTAGTCGGTATATTCTTCTTCACAAACAATTCATTCAGGCTATTTGCATCAATGTCTAAATTATTTTTTCCAAGAAGATAATTTTTTATAGACTCATCCACCATATAATCAACTATCTCGCGTGGAGTATAGAATGATCCGGTGGATTTTCGTGCGGATTCATGCGTTTCTTCATTGAAATCTGCCAATAAATTCTCAAAAACCCGCCCAAGCAATTCTGGATCAAGTGAAACTACTGCATCTGTAGGAGAATTTTCTTCTATAGTAAAGTTATATTGGTTCAGCAAGTTGATAAGACCGGGGCGTATTTCATCATCATTAAAGAAAAGAATATTAGGAATAAATGCACGATATTTAAGGTTTCCATTAGGCGACCGCATTCCATTGCGGCTGAAACCATCATATAGCACATCGTACTCCTGCTTTAGATATAACCCTTTTGGTTTATCTAAGCACTCAAACAATCCACCATTGAGAAATGGAACTTTAGCAAACAACTTTACCACATCATCTTCTGAAATGCTAAACATTTCAGCATAACGATACAGATTGCGAGTGTCACGTGCAGATTTTGCTGTCGCAAATTGTCGTTGATTGCCATCTTCATCTATGATGGCACAATTCAATGTAGCAAAAAATAAGTTCTGCAGTATTGCATTATAATAATTACCCTCATCTTTGGAATATGGATTGAAACCTACCAAGATATTCTTTAAATATGTTATGTCAAAAATCTTATTGGGTACTAATTCCTTTTGTTTTATAAACCATACAAAGAGCAACCGTGTTATAAGACGTATCAACTTTACATTCATATTCTCTCTATCATCCTTTTCCGTATTGGGATTGTTGGGAAAAGTAACATGCACCTCATCAGACAATGCCCATTGATACCAAGAATACAATTGGGTGTAGAAATCTTTTGACAAGGCTTCTACTGAGAAAGTATCCTTTAGGTTAGCGAAATTCACCCCCTTACTTTGTAGGTCATAGAAACGGCGGACAGCCGTATTATAATAAATTCCACTATCACCAAACACAAATGTGTATCGTTTCGGTGAAGTACGTTCATCTTTAATGTCACACACAAAAGAGAGTCTCCAATTGCTTCCGTCATCGAAAACAACTAAAGCAGCATCAACCAAATAGCGAAGATAAGGCTTAACTATCTGTCGTAATCCAACTCGGCGATTTGTGACAGAAGAATTGGTTTGAATATAGAACAGACCGATTTCGTAATTATCGGTTGTAGTTTTCTGACCAAGGTAATAGCCTTTGCCCTCTGAGGGGTCAAGTTCCAATTGTTCCGGCACTTGGCGAATGGTCTTAGCCTCTATGAAATTGGTTAAGAACCGTATCCATTCATTCAGATTGAACTTTTTTTGAAATATAGTTCTGAGTTGTTCCGCTGTGTATGCCATAATTTACTCGAATTTTTAATTTGTCATTGAACATCCTTACGCTCGGCAAAGAAAACCTATTTTCTTTGTACTCGCTTACTCGAATGTTTCGGATGTGATTATTTCTGATTGTTGATATAGACTCTCTATCTCCTTTCTTTCCTCGCTGATATAATAATGGTCATACAAACCCTCCAATCGCATTGAAAGTATCGGTTTGAGAGTTGCCAACTGAACCGTTTTCTTTTGTTTGTTTAATTCTCGGCTCAACCTATTCAGGCTTAATGTGAGGTTAGAGAATATGCCTTCATTGACATATTCCTCTATCACTTGTATCTTGGCATATATGTCATCTGAATCGAACATACGTTTCATTTCACGTAAGAATGCTAATGCAGTGATAGCATTTTTGTCTTTCTTTTTCTCAGCAATAGAAATCTCCGTGGTTTCAACTACCGAAGTTGCCTGCTCATAGGCAGCGAGAGCTTTACGTACATGTTTATAATGAGCATCTTTAACAGCCTCCATGTTGCCAGTCGGCTCATCTTGTTTTGCACGTAACCATTCAGCTGCTTGCAAGAACTCTATTTGCATAGGGGCTTCGTTACCCGTTATTCGATAGAACTGTGATCGTTGTCCTGTGGTAATATATACAATGGTTGATAGCGGGGCGACATCATGCGGTCGATGCTTGGGCAAGCGAACCGTACGGCTCTTGTAAGGTAAAGTCTTTATCTTGTTGTAAAGTTCTTTGTTCTTTGCATAAAGCTCACGTATTTCACGTAAAAGTTCAAGTTGCTTGTCAACGTTGTCACGCACTTTATCATCAAAGAGCTGGAATTCACGCAGCATCTCCTCACGTGAATAAACCTGTGCATCTTCGCCAAGTGCAGAATGGAACCCTTGCAGTTTTATAAGGGCATTGGTATAGAGTTGTATCTGTTTATCACCATCCTTAGACGGATAGAACATGTAATTATAGATATGGTCAGATGTGGATCCAATACGATTTACACGACCAATACGCTGCATTAGGCGCGTCGCATTCCATGGAGAATCATAATTGACAATAATATTTGAACGATGTAAATTCACACCCTCAGCCAGCACATCCGATGAAATAATAATGTTGAACTGATTTTCTTTTTCGCCGGAATAATTGGCATCAAAATTCGCCCGAATACTATTCAAAACAGTTTTTCTATTGGAAGCACTAACAACAAGTATGTCAGTCCAGTGCAATTCGTTTTTTAGTCTGTCACCTAAATAGTTAATGGTGTCAACACTTTCTGAGAAAATAACAAGTTTTCCTTCCTTGTTGAGCTCCACCTCTTTGTCATTTATGACTTTCGTAGGGCTCATCAATTCAGTTTCAAGAAGTCCTTTGAATTTATCGTATTTCGGGTCTTTTTCAACCTTGTCCCAAAGAGCTGTCAGTCTTTCAAGCTTTTCTACATCCTCACGAAGTTTCTTGATGTATTCAGGGTTAAAGTCTTCCTGAGTAAAAAGAATATCCTCTTTGTCATAGCCGTGATTCAGAGCTTTCTCGATAATAACATCAATCTCTACATCGTTTGCTAACATTCCTTTCACATCAATATCGGGTGCAATAAGAATATTGTCTTCATCCCACATTTTAATCATATCATTGGTGATACGCAAGAATGTATGCAGCGACTTTTTGAAAGCATAAAAACTGCTTTCAAGTCGTTTTACCATGTGAACACGGAAAATACCAGAGAACACACGAGCAAACTGCACTGCATTACGATACTTCGAAGCTTTTTCACCGATAATGTACTCAATGGCGCGGTATCTCGCGAAATGTAGCCCCACACCACTAGGGTTGTCTTCATCAGGTGTATCGGTAAGTATTGTAATGGTATCGTAGAACAACTCACTCAGTTCCTCGTCCAACTGATATATACATTCATTTGGCTGCTCAACATTAGGAAAATGGATGTTCTGCAGTTTGAGATCTGCTTTGTAATCATCGTTGTTCCAAAGATTCTTGCGAGTTCGGCGAACAAGGATTTTATCAAGTACTTTTGTGCGCATTTCTTCATAAATTTTATCAGCAGCAGCGGTTATCTCGCTGTTGTCTGTCTTGCCACGCTTGCGCATAAGGTCATTATACTGTTTAATCCAGGGCTGAAACAAAGTTGTAATGTTGGTAATGCCATCAAGGGTGGGCTTGCGAGCATTTTGGAATAACAGTATCAGGTTACGAAAATCTTCTGGACGATTATTGAGTGGCGTGGCAGACAACAATATAACTTTCTTTTGTATACCCTCTATCAGTCCCTCATTGATACGTGGAGCTTTACATATACGTTGCAAATCATCATATCGACCAGACGTGTCTGTGCGGAAATTATGTGCTTCATCAACAATTACAAGGTCAAAAATTTCTGGATCATCGTAATTATCACTCCCTGCGATGATTTTGTTCAAACTTCCGTTTGTAACGAATTGAGTATACTTTGTGAGGCTAAAGTCTTTAAAAGTGTCACGCCAATTTTCTTTTACAGCAGGTGGATATATTACGAGAATCTTGGTATTCTTGCCATTTTCTTCGACAAAACGTTTAACAATCATGGCTGCCACAATAGTCTTTCCTGTACCGACCACATCGGCAAGAAAGAAACCATTGTACTCCTTTAGCATCTGAAATCCTTGAATGACTGCATCCTTCTGGTATTTCAACTGCATATAACCTTTTGGCAAATCGAGTGCAAAATCATCTTCAACCTGATTACCAAAGGCATCTATCAAGATTTTCATAAAGATTTCATATGGAGTAGGAAGATTTTCGAGGTGGGTCTTTTTACGGATTCGCTCAATATCTTCGGCTGTAATGGCTACTCCCTCGTTCCAGAGAGTTTCAAACTCATTCTTGCAATATGCCACATCGTCATAATCTTTCATGGCAACATTTAACTCGTATCGAGGTGGTTGAGTAATGCCCAACCCTGAATCTGAAATATTAGACGACCCCATCAACACCCATCCGTCTGTGTTGGGACTAAAATTCTGAGGCAGACACAGATAAAACTTGGCATGAAGATTCCTTGACTTGTGAATGCGCATCTGCAACTTGCCCGAAACTATGTCATCACAAAGTTGAAGAATTCCATCTTCAACATCAGGTGAATATTGAGCATCCTTGACATCTTGTATGAAGTACTTCGTGTAAATTTCTCTGGCTTCATCGTCACCGTCAAGCATAAGCAATGCCTGATTATGCTTTCTGAAAATACTATCAATATTGATCCCCACAAGAATCTTAATGTCTTGTACATTTGCCAATTCTTTGCGTAGTTTGAAGTAGCCGGACGAACGAAAATAGCCAACAACTGCAAGGAAAGAATGGAAGTTCGACATTCCATCAGCTATCCCCTTAAATTTATTAAAGAGAGTATTACCAATGGTATTATTGAAAAATTTAGTACTCATAAACTTTCTACTTTATTAATTCTTTGGGTGAAACATTGAGCAAGTCTGCCACTTTGAAGATGGTAGCAAGATTAGGTTGCTTGCGATTGCAAACGTAGGCGTTGGTAATGCTGAAACTCATGCCCAACTCTTTGGCGAGCCACGTTTGGGTGATACCTCGCTTCTTCAAATGATCCTTGATAAGATTGCTATGCTCTTTCTTCTGTCCCATCGGATGATTGTTTATCTTGATATTAATTACAAAGTTATGAACTTATAATGAATAAAACGAAGAAAAGCGGAACTTTCACGCTACTGGAAATAATTTTTCCTGTGGGAAGACATTAAGGTAATCTCTTAAGTAGTCAATGATGATTGGAAACGAATATCATTTTGCCCAAAACTATCCACTTTTTGAATATGTATTTAGCGTTTTTGATAGTTATTGATTTCCTTGTGTTTCCCTATACTTCCTGCTACATCCTTGCCTTTTGGAATAACATTAAAAGCCCTCTACTTTTGCACCGTCAGAGCTGACTGAATGCCCTATGCGCAAGGGCGAGTTATTCATTTCAAAACAATCGAATTATGACGATAAACGAATTACTGGGCAAACCTGTATGGCAGATGACTGGTGAAGAATTACTTTTCCTTGCACAACACAGTAATATATTCACGTGCGGGGAATCAACCAAGGCTTCTTCCTCCAAAGAAGAAAAGCGATATGTGTATGGATTGGCTGGCATAGCACGTCTTTTCGGATGCAGCTTGCCCACAGCCAACCGTATCAAACAAAGTGGCAAAATCAATCGTGCCATTACGCAAGTAGGTCGCAAGATTATTGTTGATGCTGACCTTGCACTTGAATTGGCAGGACGAAAGACGGGAGGGCGAAGATGAACACGACTGATTATGAAAACATTTGGCAAAAGTCGCTCATTCATGTAACGGATGAGTTTGCGCTTCCGCCCGTTGTGCTGCAAGCAGGTGAAGCCATTATTGGCACATTAGGTAACTTCAGTGTGTCGACAGGTAAGGCAAAAGCAAAGAAGACTTTCAATGTGAGTGCCATCGTTGCAGCAGCCCTTATCAATGGACAAGTATTGGAATATCGTGCTTCATTTCCAGAATTGAAAAGAAATATTCTCTACTTCGATACAGAGCAAAGTCCCTATCACTGCCAACTTGTGATGCAACGCATTCTGCGGTTGGCAGGATTGCCGATAGATCGAGAGCCAGAGCATTTGAGGTTCAGCCATCTCAGAGCGATTGCAGACCCAAACGAGCGCAGAGAAATCATCCGTTATGCTATTTACAACACACCCAATGTGGGCTTGGTGGTCATTGATGGTATTCGTGACTTGATGCTTGATATCAACAACTCTACGGAGGCTACCAAGTTAGTGGGCGACCTGATGCAATGGACGAGTGAACAGAATATCCATATTCAGACCGTCTTGCACCTCAACAAGGGCGATGACAATGCACGAGGGCATATCGGTACAGAACTTAACAACAAAGCAGAGACCGTCCTCCAAATTACAAGGGATAACACTATGCCCGAGCGCAGTATCGTTGCTCCTGCTATCATTCGCTCCAAGCCTTTTGAAAAATTTGCCTTTCGACTTAAGGAGGGTGAAGATGAGATTTGCATTCCCCAATTAGATTTCTCGTATTCCGACAATGAACGGAAGTCGCATCGTTTCTCCTACCAAGAGTTAAGCACTAACGAACATCGAAAGGCGTTAGAACAAGTATTCTCTACAAGCGAAATTTTGCCATATAGTACACTAATTGTAGCTCTTAAAGAGGCTTATGCTAAGATTGTGGGGCTATCCTATGGGCAAACTAAACTCAAGGAACTTTTGCAATTCTTGCTCAACAAAGGTATAGTGGTTAAGGAAGAACGAGGAAAATATCGGCTCAGTCATAATTCTCTTCAATAAAACCTTTGGTCGGTCGGACACAGGCTATATATACCTGAACCGATCCGACCAAAGAGAAACAAACTTGGTCGGACGTAAAGGTGAGCCTATAGTGAACGACCGTCCGACCAATACTAAAACCTTCAGCCTCCAAAAGAAAAAGGCTGAGATTTATTCATTTCAAACATCAAAACAAAATCACAATGGAGATACAAAATATCAAGCAAATCTCTATCACAGATTATTTGCAGCAACAGGGTTATTCACCTGCACGAATACAAGGTATTCATTTTTGGTACTGCTCCCCACTACGCAACGAAAGTACACCATCATTCAAAGTAAATACAGAGCGCAACCAATGGTATGACTTTGGAACTGGCGAACATGGAGATATTATTGACCTTGTACGTACTTTACAGCATTGTACTATGTACGAAGCCATTGACTTTCTAATCGGTTCAAAACAAATAGTGCATCAAGATTTTTCTTTTGGCGGTGAAAGAAAAACCTCTAAGCACAAATTAGAGATCATATCTGTGCAATCACTTACCAATCCTTATTTGTTACGATACATTGCAGAGCGAGGAATATCTCTCAGCATCGCTAATAGATTCTGTTCTGAAATTCGATACAATAATACCAATCGGACATACTATGCCATTGGATTTGCAAACGATGCTGACGGTTGGGAAATTCGTAGTCCTTATTTCAAAGGCTGCATTGCTCCAAAAGCGATTACAACTATTAGTAAAGGCACAGACGTATTACAAATCTTTGAAGGGTTTATGGATTTTCTTTCGTGGCAAACGCTAAATCCTTCTTCAACTTGCGACACCATAGTTCTTAATTCTCTGACTCTTTTGCCACGCATTCAAGAGAAGATAAAAGGCTACAAACAAGTGGAGAGTTTTCTGGACAGTGACGATGCGGGGCGAAAATCGTTTGAAATTTTGAAGCAGTTTTGTCCACACATTATAGACGGTTCTGTACGCTACCGAGAGCATAAAGACCTCAACGAATGGCTCGTTGCTCAATCCAAAATCAAAAAGAAGCTGACATTATTACCGACCACGAAGCGTGGTATCAGAAGATAGAGTTTATCAGGGAAGCAAGTTTGTGTTTTGAGTATCTCAAAACCTACTTGCTCCCACCTTTGGGAGGTGAAAATCCCGTTGGTCTCATCAAAAAAATAAAAAATGGAACAGAAAAATAAAGGTGGACGACCCACTAAGACTTTATCAGAGAAACGGAAATATCAAGTGCTTCTTCGACTTAATACAATGGAGTATTACACCTTGTTGGGAAAAGCACGTGAAGCCTCCATTTCTCGAACAGAATTTTTACGACTGCTCATTATAAATGCAGAAGTAAAGAGCCGAATCAAGCCAGAGGAAATGCGACTCATCCGTACGGTTTCGGGCATGGCAAACAATCTCAATCAGATAGCCCATCGACTCAATGCTTTCGGAATCTCTGCACTCAATGAAGATTTGAATGCTCTGAAACAACTTATTAACGAACTTATGAAACGCTTGAAACCATGATTGCAAAAATTATCAAAGGAACAAACTTCAGTGGAGTTGTCAATTATATGCTTAGCAAACGTGAAGATGAAGCCAAGGTTTTACAAGCCATAGGTGTACGCAGTTCTTTGCCAAATGACATTGCACACGACTTCAACTTGCAAGCCTCTATGCGTCCAAGTGTACAGAAGCCTGTTTGTCATACGATACTCTCGTTCTCTGCTAGAGATGCCGAGCGATTGACAGATGATGTGATGGTCAAGATTGCCAATGAATATATAGAGAAAATGGGCTACGGAGATACGCAGAGCCTTATCGTAAGGCACAGCGATTGCCAGCATCCGCATCTTCACATTTGTATCAACCGCATTGGTAATAAAAGCAAGACCATTAGCGACCGCAATGAGAAGTATCGTTCAACGAAGATTTGCCGTGAACTGACAGAGCGTTATGGTTTGACCATTGGAGAAGGTAAGCGAGCCGTAAATCGCCACCGATTGCGAGGCGAAGACAAGTTACGCTATGAGATATTTGATGCTATCAACTCTATATTACCTCAATCTAAGACTTGGAAAGATTTTGTTGCAGAATTAGAGCAACAAGATATTACAACTTGTTTCAAAACAAAAGGTAATACCGATGATGTACAAGGAATCATCTTTGAAAAAGACGGATGTAGTTTCAGTGGCTCAAAGATAGACCGCTCATGCTCTTTCTCTCGCCTCAATGCTGAGATAGAACAAAATTCTCACAAACAAGAGAAAATTCATCTACAAAATGAGCCTATGGCAGATTCTGTAGATGAAAGCAATTTCATTACCGACCTATCCGAAGCAATTAGTGAAGTGTTTTCTATGCCAACACCAAGTAATGGCGTAGATGTTGATGAACTTCGATTTCAAAAGAAACTCCGTAATAGAGCTAATCGCAAACGTAGAATTTAATCACATCAAATTTATATCAGTATGAATAACGAAATAGCACCTGTTCTCGATATGCTCGAAGAACTCAAACAAGACTGCAAAGCCATCAGTAAAGCACAAGCAGAACTGCGCACTACTATTGCTGAACAGCTATCTAATCCAAAGGGAGATAGCATTAAAACACAAGAAACCGTGCAAATCCATCTCTCGAAAGAAACCCAAACCAAAATCAAAGAACATCAACTTTTTATTTTGGAGGCACTATCAGAGTCGAATAAGAAGCTCGACCCAAAGTTTGAAACGTTGCAACAGCTTATCAGCAAACAACAAAAGCCCATAGTATTTAAGAATTACTCGCTCTTTGCAAGCGTGCAATTAGCCGAGCGTATGCTGCTCTTATTGGTTTGTGGGCTGGTTATTGTAAGTTGTTGGTTCTTCGGTATGGGAGCCAACAAGCTACAAACAGCCTCCGATTACGACCTACGTTACCGCTACCTGCGTATGCAAGGCAAAGCAACAAGTAAAGACTTCGCCCATCTCGACAGCCTTTTTATCACGCACCGCAATCCCAAAGCCATTCAACAGGTGCAGCAGAAAGTTGTTGATTACGAACAAGCCCTGCAAAGGCAAGCGGAATTGTTGCTACAACAGAAGAGTATTACGGAAGAACAAGCGGGGCTTCAGAAACACTTGAAACAATAAAATACGCCCCTAAGTAGCGTTCATGCTATTTAGGGGAGATTATCCTATTTGCTTGCAGATTTATTAGACACATCTACCTTATTGAGTCCTTGTTCCACCTCTTCTATTGTGGGCAATTTTGAAACAATTTCTTTCGGTATGATATTATTCAATTCATAAGCAGCTACACCTAATGGCTTATTGATGCCATTGAATGCCCACTCAACTTTTGTTTCATCTTTTGTTTTACAAATAAGAAGTCCTATCGTAGAATTATCTTCTTCCTGCTTGAGCAGTTTGTCCACTGCAGTAACGTAAAAGTTGAGTTTGCCTGCATATTCTGGCTGAAAAGCATGCGTCTTTAACTCTACAACCACATAGCATTTAAGGCGAATATGGTAAAAGAGCATATCAATTCGATAAGACGTTCCTGATACCACAAGTTCTACCTGCCTGCCACAAAACGAAAAGCCTTTGCCCAGCTCCAAAAGTAACTGGGTAATGTGTTTTGTCAATTCATCTTCCAAATCCCTTTCGTCATAGTCCTCTCGCATTGTAAGGAAATCAAAGTTGTAGGGGTCTTTTAGTGTCTCCTGAGCAAGTTTGCTCTGTGGGGCAGGTAAGTGTTCCTTAAAATTGGTAATAGCCTTTCCTTTTTGTTGATAGAAGTTTGCCGTCAGTGCATTTTCTAAAGCGGAGCGGCTCCAACCATTGTTTACAGTTTCTTGTAAATAGAAGTTTGCCTCCTCTATAGTTTTGCATTTGGTGATGATTTCACAATGGTGCCTCCATGGGACCTGAAAGAGTAAATCTTCTAATTCTCCACCAGCTTGGTGGAGAATTGTATCAGACAGAGAATAAAAGGCATACCATTTCTTAATGTACCACAAGTTTGTTTTTGAAAAACCACTTTGTCGAGGAAAAGCCTCTTTGAAATCAAGGCTTATACGCTCTATAATTCCTGCACCCCAACGCTCTTCCGCTTTTAGGGTGACCAAGTCATGGCCTAACTTCCAATAAAAGCGCAATAACTCAGAATTTATCTTAACAGCAGCCTTGAGTTGTGCATTACGATATTGCGATTTGATATTCTCCAACCATTCAGCATATTCTGATAGTTGGCCCTGAGGGTTATTCGCAGAGAGTATTATTTCATTATCCATACTTTTGTCTTTATGATTTTACGCAAGAGGCTCTTGCGTGAATGTTCTTGTTGAATTTATGACCAGCCAAACTGCTCCAAATATATTATAATTGATTGAATTTACTCATGGCATTTGCCTTAATATCGTCCGCAATATCTATGTAAGGTTTCATAGCCTTGTAATCGCTGTGCCCTGTCCACTTCATCACAACTTGAGGAGGAATACCCAATGCAAGCGCATTGCAGATAAAAGTGCGGCGACCTGCATGTGTGCCAAGCAGGGCATATTTAGGTGTAACTTCGTCAATACGCTCATTACCTTTGTAATAAGTTTGGCGAATGGGTTCGTCAATTCCTGCCAATTTTGCCAATTCTTTAAGATAATCATTCATTTTCTGATTGGTAATCACAGGCAAGACCTTATCATTTTCAAACGCCACATCCTTGTATTTGTCAAGAATCGCTTTACTGTGATTGTTCAGCTCGATAATCAAGCTATCGGAAGTCTTGACCGTTGTAACTTCAATATGGTCGCCTTTAATATCACTCCTGCGGAGGTTGAATACATCTGAATAACGCAAGCCAGTGAAGCATTGGAAGAGAAATACATCACGCACACGTTCGAGAGCCTGCTTGTTGGAGGGGATTTTGAACTCTCGGAGACGATTGAGTTCGTCCCAAGTGAGAAAGATGATTTTCTTCTGCGTACTCTTGAGTTTCGGCTTATAGTTGTCGTAGGCGTTGTTTTGATGCACACCTTTCTTGAAAGCCCAGCGCAAAAACCACTTCAAGAAACTCAGTTGCTTGCCAATGGTCGAATTGCGCATTTCCTTTACGTCACGGAGATAACCCACATAGTCATTCAAGCCTCGCTCATCAAAGAACTCAAAGGTAAGTCCTTCACGAAAGTTGGTCAAATGATTTTTCACGGCTGCAAATTTCTCAAAAGTGGAGTCCGTCCAATTGTTCTGACGTCCACAATCCTCGACAAAATTATCAAACACCTGAAAGAAGTCGCAAGGCAATGCTTCTTTTTGGGACTTAGGCTCTTTGCTCGCAGTTTTGTGCAAAGCATTGAAAGCCTCCTTAATCTGTTCGGGTGTTGGCATTACGTCCTCTACCTCAAACTTCTTAAAGATTGCCTGTATTTCTGTATAATACTCCAAGAGCGAAGCGTTGATTTCGGAAGCTGATTGTTTCAACTTGTTACTACAACCATTCTTCACACGTTGCTTATCTGCATCCCATTTGGTAGCATCGATGCGGTAGCCAGTGGTAAACTCAATCCGCTTGGACGCAAAATTAACACGCATACGAATCGGCACGTTCTCTGTGATAAGAACTCCGTCCTTCTTCCTGCTCTCCAACGTGAAGATGATGTTCCGTTTGATATTCATACCTTCGGGTGTATTGATTTATGCACCCAAAGTTACACCCTAAAAATGATATAACCAAAGATTTTCCGTGAAATCTCATTTTAATAACACTTTACGTAAACGACTATATTACAATAGATTGATGCGATTTGATAGGTTGTGATAGTTCAAGAGAAAGAGCCTCTCTCTCCGCTTTAAGTACTCTGGCAGCACCGCCAGAGAGCACTACTAGAAAAGCCTAAGTATCGTAATTCTAACGAGTTACGATACTTTTGTTTTATAAGCCTCTACCTCTTCAGAGTAGTTACAGAGATAGCCGAAACGCCCAAAATACTCTCCAATGGCTACAATCTGGCTACACTTTTTTCTCGCAAAAAATAATTGTAGCCAAGAGTACGTAGAGAGTCTGTTTAGAGTACTTGTACATTGCTGTAGTTCAAATAATTATGTGCAACTTTGTAGGCGAGTTGTAGAGAGTTATTAGCACCGTAAATGTGTAGCTTTTCTGGTAGCAAACTTTCTATGCTTGTCTACAATAAAAACAGACAATGTATGCAATCAATTTTCAGAACAGCATTCTACCTTCGCAGCAACTATGTGAACAAGGAAGGAAAAACGCCAGTAATGCTACGCATCTATCTCAACAATGAGCGGATGTCACTAGGCTCCACTGGCATCACCATCGTGCAGTCCCAATGGGATCACGAAAAAGAGCGAGTAAAAGGTCGTCACACCGAAGCTCTGAATACGAACTTGCATAAACTTCACACAGATGGCTCGCTACGGCGAGCAGACCTATCGTCAGAATTTCAACCGAAAGAAGAAAGACTGCACCGATTGGCTTCTGTTGAACCTGTCTCTTGCAAGGCGTGTGTTGGACATGGATGGCTTACTTGCCATTGCCATAGACCTATGCTATATCAGCAAGGTCGGGAAGAAGACTCCTCATATCGGACGGTTCTGGTCGGGATGTGCAGGGGCGGTGAAGCACGGACTTGAAATCATAGGCATCGGCTTGCTGGATGTTGCCAACAACAAGTGCATGATGCTGCGTGCCCATCAGACAATAGGGAGCTCGCGCTGAAGATGAGGAACAAGACACTCGTCGAATATTACATCAATGTTATGAAGCGGTATTCAAAGAAACTGCTGAGTATCACTGATATAGTAGTGGCTGACGCATTCTTCTCCACATCCACGTTCGAGAAGGGTATGTCGGAGCTTGGCTTCTATCTGGTCAGCCGCTTCCGTGACAACGCTTGCCTGCATTACATTTCCAAGAGGGAAAAGAGGCGTGGACGACCAAGAGTCAAGGGAGACAAGATTGACTTGGCAAACCTCAACCTCTCATGTATGGAAGAACTGCACATTGATGGACTGGACGGAAAGGCGTACACCCTCGAGGTTTATGCCAAGGCTCTAAAGAAGAGGGTGCGACTTGTCATCTGGCGAATGCCAGGTGGAAAGTGCAAGTTGTTCTTCTCGACAAAACTCTCAATGACGGGTGAGGAAGTATTGAAGACATACCGCACTCGTTTCCAGATAGAGTTCTGCTATCGCGACAGCAAGCAGTTTACGGGACTTATGGATTGTCAGGCAAGACACAAGAGACAGTTGGACTTTGCGTTCAACGCATCGTTCGCCTCACTGAATGCCGCCAAGGTCTTTATGAAAGACAATGGTATGTACAATTCCATAGCAAAAGTTAAGTCGTTGATGTTCAATGCGAACTATACAAAATTAATTTTCGACATGTCCCGATGCCGACCGAACCGAACTTTAATTAGTAAGATTGTCAAAGAACTCATTGGCTGGCAGCCTAAGGCTGCGTAGCCATATCCTCAAATTTTAACGAACTATTGCTATAAATGCCGCTGTCAAAAATAAGGTGAAATATCCGAAGATAGATAAATTTTCTTGCTTACATCGAATCTAAAGTTACAATAAAGCAACTTCCCTTTCCGATTTCGCTCTCCACTCGAATGTTTCCTCCATGCGCTTCCACAAAATCTTTCGAGATGGCCAATCCCAAGCCAGATCCTTGCACCTTGGTGCCTGGTACACGAAAATAACGTTCGAAGATAGTGTCATGGTAACGAGGATCAATACCTTTTCCAAAGTCACGTACATAGATTTCAATGCGATTCTCTGTTTGGCGGGCACCGATTATGATACGCCCATGTTGTGGTGAATAGTGAATGGCATTGCCGAGCAGATTTGTGATTACCCAAGCAATCTTCTCTGAATCCACAAAAAGTTTGGGCATCTTCTCGGTAGGATATTCTACTTCAATATTGCATTCGAATCGCTCGGCCAGCACATGGGTAGCCTTGATAGCATATTCAATAAGCTCAATAGGTTTGGTCACCTTGGGGCTAAGTTGCAAGGAGCCACTCTCTACTTGAGTCATTTTGAGCAGTTCACCAGTGATTTTGAGCAGACGGTCACTGTTGTCACCTATGCTTTTGGCAAGTTCCTGCTGCTCGTCGCTCAGCGTGCCTATGCGTTTGTCTTCGAGCAATTGCAGACTCATCAGAATGGCTGATATAGGAGTCTTCAATTCATGGGAAATCACAGAGATGAAGTTGGTCTTGGCATTGTCGAGTTCCTTGAACTTCGTCACATCGTTGAGCATCACCACGGTGCCATATTCGTCGGCCAACTTCAGATAATGTACCTCAAAATAGCTCTCCTTGTTATCCGCATAAATCTTGAGAGGTTCCTTTTCAGAGCCTCCATTTTCAGGCATTCCTTTCACCAACCTGCGCAATAAATCATTGTTTACGGAGAGAGCCAAAGCGGACTGACCTACTAACTTATCTTCAGGCAGATTGATCAGATTACTTAGAGCCGTATTGGCAAAAAGTATCTCTTGCTGTTGGTTCAAGCCCAAAATTGGCTTGTTGATGGCACGTACCACGGTCTCCAGATACTGCTTGGCGGCAATAATACGAGCCATGTTGCTCTCTTCATAGAGTGCCAGCTGCTCGGTCATGTGATTGAAGGAAGTAGCTACAGGAGCAAACTCAGCGTCTTCGGCAAACTCCAATCTCTTGCCATAATGGCCATTGGCAATTTCGGTGATGCCTTCTATTAACTTTTGGATAGGCGAAGATAATGATTTGGGAAAATGAATCTGCATGAATGTTGCTACACCAGCACAAAGCAATGCCATCAATATGGTCCATAACAAGGCGGTTTTAGCACTATCTGAGGCCTGTTCCGATTTGTAATAAATAGCATTTGTATTGAGACGAATAATGGTGTTGATAGCTTCGTGTAGTTGCAGCATGTTGGTAGTGGTAGGTTGCGCCAAAAAAGCATTAAAACGAGATTCGAGTCGTTCGGTCATCATCCGTTCTTCTTGCTCCGTGACATTCTTTTTCTGCAGAGCCAGATTTTCTCGAAAGTTCTTGAGCGAGTTGACACTATCTGTATAATAGATATTGGTGGCACTCAGCATCTGCTGCGCATAAGTCACCGAGTGATAGTTGTCCTTGAGAATACGCTCCGTGCTCACTTTCTGCTGATACACAGTGATGCAAGCAAAGGCACCCATCAACAGAATGGTGCCCAGCAGCAAACCAAAGAGAGAGGATATTTTGGTCTTGATTTTCATATTCGCTCAGATTTATTTGAGACCATAGTCTTCGATTTTCCGATAGAGAGTAGTCAGCCCAATCTTCATCAGTCGAGCCGCCTCTGTCTTGTTGCCCCCTGTATAAGCTAACATTTTGATGATGTGATGTCTTTCGATTGTGGCTAATTCCAATCCACTTCCACTTTCACCTTCATTCCATTGCACCTCCAAGGGAAGATCTTGAGCCGTCAGCTTGTCTCCTGAGGCAAGAATCACGCTCCGTTCCATCACATTGCGAAGTTCGCGGATATTTCCTTTCCACGGATATCGTCTAATCAATGCGATGAAAGAATCATCCATGCCATCAATCGGCTTGTTTTGCTTATGGGCAAAAGCCTGCATGAAGTTTTCAGCCAATAGACGGATATCTTCACCACGCTCTCTAAGAGGAGGTAAGTCGATGGAAAAGATAGAGAGGCGGTAGTATAAATCTTCGCGGAAGTTGCCCTGCGCAATTTCTTCTTTTAGATGACGGTTGGTAGCGGCAATCACACGCACATCGGCATGGTGGCTTACCATATCGCCCACTGGGATGTAATCGCCTGTTTCTAGCACACGCAGCATCTTCACCTGTAGCGATAGGGGCATTTCGCCAATTTCATCGAGAAAGAGTGTACCATTTTTGGCTTGGTCAAACAAGCCTCGTTTGTCCTTTGTAGCCCCCGTAAAGGCGCCAGCCTTGTAACCAAAGAGCTCGCTTTCGAGCAGTTCCGGGCTTAACGCACCGCAGTTGACGGCCACAAAAGAGCCACCACGACGGTTACTCAGTTGATGTATAGCCCCTGCAAAGACTTCCTTACCCGTACCGGTTTCCCCCGTAAGTAAGATGGTCGTATCGGTAGGAGCTACTTTGCGAGCCATATCAATAGCCCCCAATAAGGGTTTGGACTTCCCGATGATGGTGTCGAACGAATACTCCTTGTCGATGATTTTTTCCAGTTGAGTCACCTTGCGGCGCAGTCCGATTTCCTCGCACGCACGGCCAATCATCGGGATGATGCGAATGTTGTCATCTCCTTTCACTAAGTAATCGTAAGCCCCATTTTTGATGGCACTTACTCCGTCCTGGATGTTTCCATGGGCGGTCAAGAGGATAATTTTCCCCTCGGGTAGCAGTTTATTCCATTCGGACACTACTTCCACCCCATTGCCATCGGGCAGGAATACGTCGAGCAGCACTACATCAGGCGCCTCCTTCTGCAACATCTTCTTACCAGTAGTCAATGAGTCAGCCTCGACTACCGTATATCCTTCGAGCGAGATGAGACGTGCCATTAGTTTACGCAGGCTCGGTTCATCATCTACTATCAATACTTTCTTATTTTGATTCATAAATTATATTCTTCTTTCATTTTGTACCTACAAAAGCACGCTTATTCTTCTATTAATGCTCCCTGTTTTTCAGGATAATATGATTAAATCAGTATTCAGTTGCTTCAGAGCGTCCAAAAACGTGCGATATTTTTTGATATCCCATAAAATTCTGGGCATTCGGAAAGCAGGCTGTCCCAAGCAGACGGTGGAGATAGGTTGCTCATGACATAAATCGATGATGGCTTCCAACACATGAGGCGAAGTGCGCTCCACCACCTTTCCACCCAACTCTGCCACTAGCTTGAAATGATCCAACAGGTGACGTTGGTCAGCTAAAGGAATATTATCTGTATTTTCATGTGGAGTTTGTACATAGAGCACTAGAAAACTACAGTCGTATTGTTCGGCCAACCTCGATACCCGTCGGATGATATGTCGTGGTGAGGTGGGATGGCTGCTGATACAAGCCAAGAGAGGCCCCCGTTTGGTAGGCGATTGTTGAGTCTCAGCACTAGACTCACTCAGCACCTTCTTTTCCACTCGAAAAGCCACCTCTTTCAGCGCCAGTTCACGCAGACGGAGGATATGGTCGGTTTGGAAGAAGTGGTCCAAGGCCTGCTGGATATTTTCCTTCCGGTATATTTTTCCGGCTTTCAGGCGGTCAAGAAGTTCCTCGGCGGTAAGATCGATATTGACCACTTCATCCGCTTCGCGCAACACGGTGTCGGGGATGCGCTCCCCTACATCAATACCAACGATATGGTGCACCTCTTCGTTCAGGCTTTCGATGTGCTGGATATTGACCGCACTGATGACGTTGATACCTGCATCCAGCAGATTCATCACATCTTGCCAGCGTTTGGCGTTTCGACTTCCATCGATGTTGGAGTGAGCCAGTTCATCTACTATAACAACTTCAGGATGTCTGGCCACGATGGCATCCACATCCATCTCCTCTACCAGCTTGCCTTTATAGTAAACCTGTTTGCGGGGGATGACAGTCAGTCCGTCGATTAGAGCCTTCGTTCCTGGTCGGCCATGTGTTTCGATATAACCAATCTGCACATCCACTCCCTGCTGCTGCATTTCGTGCGCATCGCACAGCATCCGATAGCTCTTGCCCACACCGGCAATCATTCCGATGTAGATCTTGAACTTCCCCCTGCGCTGGCGTTTGATGAGTTGCAGAAAGTATTCGGCACTATGCGTATCTGTTTTATTCATGAAGTTTATTCCTTTTTACTATCGTTAATAAGTCGTGCAAATTATATGCCAGCATCGTAATGTGTTATATTTGAGTATATTTCTTTCTTTTCCCGGCTTATACCCTTCTATTTTGGAAGGGTCGTTTTTCAAAATGAAAAAATGATTGTCTCAGATAGTTGAAAGTCCACTTCAGACAGGTCTTATTATTCCGAAAATACACCTTTCCATTTTGGGAAGGATAAAATAACTCAATTTCGAGAGATAAAATTATTTCTCGTTGGTTATGAGCTCCTTACGGAGTGTCTGTCTCATCTGGCATGTGCATTGCCCATAGAGAAGTAGAATTTTATAACAGAAGTTTAACTCTAAAAAAGTATGAAATGACGGAATTATTTTCAGTAGGTTTTGCAGTCTGTATGCTCAGTGGCATCGGCTGCTTTGTGATGTTCAACAAATGTATCGACTGGTTCGAGAAAATCTAAAAAACTCAAAAAATGATGTACACAGCTTTATTTATCGTAGGCATCCTCCTGTTCGGCTATATGATGTATGTACTTCTGAAGCCGGAAAGGTTCTAAACTAAAAAACAATTTAGGTATGAATACAGAATTAGTAGGCGTTGCGGCGCAAATCGTACTCATGGTGGGGCTCAGCTATCCCTTGGGTAAATACATAGCGAGAGTTTATAAAGGAGAGAAAACGTGGCTCGACTTCTTGCGTCCCGTAGAACGGATGATATTCCGCTTGAGTGGAATCAATCCTGGGGAAGAAATGAACTGGAAACAGTTTCTTCGTGCCTTGCTCACGGTGAACCTCTTCTGGTTTGTATGGGGCATGGTGCTGCTGGTACTTCAAGGTAGCCTGCCGCTCAATCCTGACGGCAACTTAGGACAGACTGCCCATCAGGCGTTCAACACCTGCATCAGTTTCATGGTCAACTGCAACCTACAGCACTATAGCGGCGAGAGTGGCTTGACCTATTTCACTCAGCTCTTCGTCATCATGCTCTTCCAGTTTATCACCGCTGCTTGTGGTATGGCAGCTATGGCGGGCATCATGAAAGCATTGGCGGCCAAGACTACCCAGACTATTGGCAACTTCTGGAACTACCTAGTGCTGAGTGTCACCCGCATCCTTCTACCACTCTCCCTTATCGTAGGTTTCATCCTCATTGTAGAAGGTGTACCTATGGGTTTCGATGGCAAGATGGAAGTCACTACCTTGGAAGGAACCGTTCAGCAGATTTCACAAGGTCCTGCGGCCGCTATTATTCCCATCAAGCAACTGGGTACCAATGGTGGTGGCTACTTTGGTGTGAACTCCTCTCATCCCCTTGAGAACCCCACTTACCTGACCAATATGGTAGAGTGCATCTCCATCCTGCTTATCCCCATGGCCATGGCTTTCGCTTTTGGTTTCTATCTGAAACGTAAGCGTTTGGGTTCTGTGATTTATGGTGTGATGCTGGTGGGTTTCTTAATGGGTGTGGGCATCAATGTTAGCCAGGAGATGGGTGGCAACTCGCGTATTGATGCTATGGGCATCGCCCAAAACGGAGGCTCCATGGAAGGCAAGGAAGTGCGCTTTGGTTCAGCTGCTACCGGTTTGTGGAGCGTAGTGACCACTGTCACTTCCAACGGTTCAGTCAATGGTATGCACGACTCTACCATGCCACTTTCTGGTATGATGGAGATGCTAAATATGCAGATTAACACTTGGTTTGGAGGCGTGGGTGTAGGCTGGATGAATTACTTCACATTCATCATCATGGCTGTATTCATCAGCGGATTGATGGTGGGTCGTACGCCTGAGTTCTTAGGGCATAAGGTAGAAGCGCGTGAGATGAAGATTGCCTCTATCGTAGCCCTGCTTCATCCCTTTATTATCTTGGTGGGAACAGCTTTGGCTGCCTATCTCTTTGTCTATGCCCCCGACTTTGTAGCGAGTGAAGGCGGATGGCTCAACAATCCTGGCTATCATGGACTGGGTGAGATACTCTATGAATATACCTCTTCGGCAGCCAACAATGGTTCTGGTTTTGAGGGTTTGGGAGATAATACTTGGTTTTGGAACTTCTCTTGTGGATTGGTGTTGATATTAGGCCGTTTCGTCCCCATCATCGGACAAGTAGCCATAGCAGGTTTGTTGGCCGAGAAGCGTTATGTGCCTGAGAGTGCAGGCACGCTGCGCACCGATACCGCTACCTTCGGTGTGATGACCTTTGCCGTGATCCTCATCATAGCCGCCTTGTCGTTCTTCCCTGCACAAGCACTGAGTACAATCGCCGAACATTTTAGTCTCTAATCATTTAGCAATAACAAGAAGTATGAAAGATAATAAATCAGCCTCTCTGTTTCAGAGAGACCAAGTCAAAGAAAGTATCAAGCAATCTTTTGTAAAGCTCAATCCTCGCTTGATGATCAAGAATCCGGTAATGTTCACCGTAGAGGTATGCACAGTATTCATGATGTTAGTCACCGGCTATTCGCTTTTTAGTCCTGCTCAAGACTCGTTTACCTACAATTTGTTGGTTTTCATTATTCTACTGGTCACCTTGCTGTTTGCAAACTTTGCCGAAGCCATTGCCGAGGCTCGCGGCAAGGCCCAAGCCGATAGCCTGCGTAAGACGCGAGAAGAGACACCAGCCAAGCAATTGATAGATGGTAAGGTAAAGCATGTAAGTAGTTCGATGCTCCGTAAAGGCGATCTGTTCACTTGCGAGGCTGGCGATGTGATTCCAGCCGATGGTGAGATTATCGAAGGTTTGGCATCCATCGACGAGAGTGCCATCACCGGTGAATCAGCCCCCGTAATTCGTGAGGCAGGTGGTGATAAGAGTTCCGTAACAGGTGGAACGAAGGTGCTGTCCGACCACATCGTAGCCCGCGTCACCACCAGTCCGGGTGAGAGTTTCCTCGACAAGATGATTGCCTTGGTCGAAGGGGCCTCGCGTCAGAAGACTCCCAATGAGATAGCGCTGACCATCCTCCTATCCGCCTTTACCTTGGTGTTCATCATCGTGTGCATCACCTTAAAGCCTATGGCCGACTATTCGGGCGCTACCATTAGCATCGCAGCTTTCCTCTCGCTCTTCGTCTGCCTCATTCCCACTACCATCGGAGGGCTGCTCTCAGCCATAGGCATTGCTGGTATGAACCGTGCCTTGCGTGCCAATGTCATCACCAAGAGCGGTAAGGCAGTGGAAACGGCTGGCGATGTCGATACCCTCTTGCTCGACAAGACAGGAACCATCACCATCGGCAACCGCAAAGCTACTGGGTTTTATCTGGTGAAAGGTATGGATCCGCAACGTTTTGTATCAGCCTGTCTGCTCTCGTCCGTGTCCGATGATACCCCTGAAGGAAAATCAATCATCGACTTGGGCCGCCAACAAGGAGCCCACATGCGGCAGCTCTGCATAGAGGGTTCACACATGATCAAGTTCTCGGCCGAAACCAAATGCTCGGGCATCGACCTGCAAGACGGTACCGAAATCCGTAAAGGCGCTTATCAAGCTATCCGTCACATCGTAGAGGCGGCAGGCAATACCTTCCCCACGGAGATTGAGGTGCGCATTGATCAGATAACCAGCAATGGTGGCACTCCGTTGGTAGTCAGCATCAACAAAGAGGTGGCCGGAGTTATCGAATTGCAAGATATTATCAAACCGGGCATTCAAGAGCGTTTCAGCCGTCTGCGCAAGATGGGAGTGAAAACGGTGATGGTGACAGGCGATAATCCGCTCACCGCCAAATATATTGCCGAGCAAGCCGGCGTGGACGACTTCATTGCCGAAGCCAAACCCGAGGATAAGATGGAGTATATCAAGCGCGAACAGCAAGCAGGCAAGCTGGTGGCTATGATGGGCGATGGCACCAACGATGCTCCTGCCTTGGCACAAGCCAATGTGGGTGTGGCAATGAATAGCGGTACACAGGCAGCCAAGGAAGCCGGTAATATGGTAGATCTCGACAACGATCCTACCAAACTGATAGAAATTGTAGAGATCGGTAAGCAGCTGCTCATGACTCGCGGCACTCTGACCACCTTCTCTATTGCCAACGATGTAGCCAAATACTTTGCCATCGTTCCGGCCTTGTTTATGGTGTCCATTCCTCAGTTACAAGCTCTAAATATTATGCAACTGCATAGCCCCGAGAGTGCGATACTATCTGCTGTCATCTTCAATGCCATTATCATTCCTATCCTGATTCCATTGGCCTTGCGAGGAGTACAGTATAAGCCTATAGGTGCATCGGCCCTGCTCCGTCGCAACTTGCTTATCTATGGATTAGGTGGAGTCATCGCCCCCTTTGTAGGCATCAAACTCATCGATCTGCTAGTAGGTCTTTTCTTTTAATCTCTAAAAACTATCATAACAATGAAAAATTTAATCAAGTCGGCACGAATTACAATCGCATTCTGCCTTGTTCTTAGTATAGGATACATATTTGTATTATGGCTCTTTGCACGTATCGCTTCTCCGGGTGATGGAAATGCAGAAACGATAACGCTGAATGGACAAACTGTTGGAGCTGCCAATGTGGGACAGCTCTTTACCCAAGACATATACTTCTGGGGACGTCCATCGTGTGCGGGCGATAGCTATGATGCGACCTCGTCGTGCGGAAGCAACAAGGGTGTGACGAATGAGGAGTATCTAGCTGAAGTCGAAGCACACATTGATACATTCTTGGTACATCACCCCTACTTGAAGCGTAGCGAAGTCCCCGCCGAAATGGTCACAGCCAGTGGTTCTGGACTCGATCCTGATATCACGCCCGAATGTGCATACGTACAAGTGAAACGTGTGGCCCATGCTCGCGGATGGCGTGAGGAGGATGTCAAGAAGATTGTCGATGAGCAAGTACAAGGTTCTCTCTTTGGACTCTTCGGACCTGAGAAAGTAAATGTATTGAAGCTTAATGTAGCACTAAATAATATAACCAAATAGTAAGGATCTTATGAAAAAAATATTGTCAGTATTCCTGCTAAGCACTCTTATTGTGTCGCCTAAACTTCAAGCACATGATTTCAAAGTGAATGGGAAAATAGATCTGGTAAGCGATTATGTGTGGCGTGGTGCCTATCAGAATTCAGGATTTTCAGTACAACCTACTTTGGCGCTTTCCTACCGCAATCTATCCTTATCGGCATGGGGCAGTCAAAGTTTAACTAAGTCAGATGGTGCACAGGAGTTTGACTTGATTTTGAACTATTCCATTGGTCGGTTTGGTATAACATTATTAGACTATTGGTGGAATGGTATTGCCGCACCCTATGGTGACTACAAACATGATCACCATTTCGAAGCATCATTGAGCTATACCATTAGCGAACGAATCCCACTTACATTAAGTTGGTCAACAATGTTTGCAGGGGGAGATGACAATCAATCGGGCAACCGTGCTTATTCAACCTACATCAATGCCTCATACAATATTCAATGCCCTTATGAGGTAACTCTTACTCCGTCAATTGGTTTTACGCCTTGGAAAGGTATGTATAATGCAGATGGAGCTACTGTTGCAGATATTGCACTCAAGGCAAGCAAGGATATAAAAATTACAGAGCGATTTTCAATTCCGCTATTTGTGCAAGCTATTGTGGCACCTTCCTCCGACAAGACCTATTTGCTCGGTGGAGTTAGTCTAGGTTTTTAAGGATCAGGACATCAAGGCGGTATGTGCTGAATATCTATACCTGTAATAATGCTTACGCAGATGTATTCCAGACTGATTTTGGACAATGCCTACAACTTATGGGTATGATACAGCGTATTGCCTCAAGTCGCATTGTGGGGTAAGGGGATATTGTAGGCCGCAAGTGGGTGCTTCAAGTTCAAATTATCTGCTAATTCAGTAATGAGAGGACATGTACACGCAATAAGGACGTTCAAGGGCTTAGTTGCGGATTTGAGGATAATAAAAAAAACAATAATTCTATGACTATTATTATAACGCTTATAAGCATACTGTAGAAGAATTTCTTTTTATAAATCTTCACTTCCTTCAATGAGAGTTTATTGAAGTGTGTCTGTAGTTTTTCATATTTGTTTTCATTGTATATTTTCATATTGATAAGAATTAAAAATACAAATAATATGAACAATGGGCTACTCAATAGTTCAAAACTATCGGCAATACTTCTCTCTATTACTATATTTAGTAAAATTAATAGCATTATTACAAAGAACACTATATAAGAAAATTGAAGAACTGCTATTATAGCAAAAGTACGATCAGGAAAACCTCTTTTGGGTGTATTGTGCCAAAGCCAATAAAATATATTATCACAAAATGATATCTTGTCTTTTTGTGGAATAAAGTATGTTTTCATTTATGTGATTTTACTTGAGATAGTGATCATCTTAATTTCCCTTGCCGAAATTCTGGATAGTGAGGATTATATTTAACCTTAATTCCGCAACACTATTATAAATTAAACTTTTTAAGTACCTGAGCAACAAAAAGTTGCTCAGGATTTTGCCATGTCAGAATTTTTACTTATCTTAGTGTTGCAAAAAAAACAAGAGAATCCGACGATAGATATGGCGAAGATACAAATTAAATCTGAGAGACTCACTCCTTTTGGGGGATTATTTTCAATCATGGAGCAATTTGACTCCACATTATCATCTGTAATCGACTCAACCCACGGTCTAGGGTGTAGAGGTGGGTTCTATTAATTCCTACGGTTATTAATATCATTGATGAGCTACTTACCTTTTTATGTCTTTTCGTTTCTTATCGGCTCATTTTGTAAGTTTCTTCAGTCGTTATGCCCGCATAACTTCTTCATTAACTTTCAAACTGATCTCGATAATAATTCAAAAATCCATAAAAGCTCATTTATAGAACCCACCTTAAATAATTCTTATCCCGAACAGGAGCATTTACTAATTTGATATCACTCGTTTTTGCCAATCAGTATGATTATGAGCTTTATTGAGAGCTGGATTATAGGGATTATCGATATATACAGACAACCCAGAATGCTGAATAATTGGTAGGGAAATAAGATGAGATGTATTATTCTTATAAATCACAAGATGGTTCATCACCCTAGCTATCTCTTTACGCTGCTCTGTTGTTAGAGCTAAATAGTTAAGATATTGGCTAAAGTCAAAAAATAGATGCGTAGAATACCGATCATAAGGTTGAAACAAACTCCTTTGGCTAGACAAATCCTTATACAAGGAACTCTTAAAAAGGATATGCCTACTTAATTCTGCCATTTCCTCAAACGCACTAGCTCTAATAACACTAATAGTGGCAGAACGATAAATACCCTCCTGCTTATTCCAATAGTCAAAATAAGCTGTTGCAAAAGCTATTAGAGGACGAGGCTGATTGCATCGAGTACAAAAGAGTTTACTCAAATGGGTACGATAAATAGGGGTAAACCCTGGACTGAGAATTTCTGTAGCAGAGGCAATAAAATAATCGGCTTTATTACGCAACGAATAAAGTGCTTCAACATTTGCCATAAAACACATATCAAAAGCTATAAATGTAAATCGATGATCGGGTATTGCTCCTGCAAAATCGTCGATATTCATATAGTGTGTGCCATCTTTAATGAGCGCACGTGTTACAATCCCTTCACCTTGCACCTTGGGGATACCTTGCATATGAGCTTCCTGTATGTTAGTAGCAGCAGAAGTATTTCTTTCTGCAGGTAGCCATCCCGTAGCATGACTAAAAACAATGAAACCATAAGTATCTGCTGGAGCAAAATGAGACATATCAGCAATAACGGTTGTGAGTAGCACGCGGTCAGCCATATTATCTTGAGTATAAACGCGAAGCGTATCCCATTGCTTTTGACCATTGCTCATAGTAGCTTGCAATAACAAGGGGGGATGCTTCCCATCATCTGTAACCACTAAGAGCTTACCCATACTAGCATTCCAACCTGTTAACAATGCTTCACACTTACTTTTAGCTTCTGCCGATAGGTCATTATCGGCTGCAATATAAGCCAAAACTGTACGGGTCTTATACTGCTGTTGATAGATATTTTCCTCTTTCGAACAAGAAAAAAGAATAAAGAAACTAAAGACAAAACATAAACTTATTATACGCATAAAAGCAAAGATAAGACGATATAATCAATTAGGTAATCCTCTACAGTATAGCTTGTTCTAACGCTACTGCAAAAAGAATATATAGAAATCTTACTTAAAATATATTAGGCGTGCGCTTTCGGGAGCCCGAGTGCTAACACGCCTAAAAAAAACTAATTACTTAAACCTTAATTGCGGAAAGGAAGAATGAAAGAGAGATAATTTTGATTGGGATAATAATATACATATAATAAAGTACCCAACTTAGTACCTACTGAACCTATTGTAGTTCCCAACTCTTTATCACCAGTCCACAAATCTCCTATTATATATCTAACAACATCACTACCAGCAGATTGGTTCCAATAATTCTCGTTAGCTATATCCTGCACTTTTACAGAGGCACCTTTCTCACCTAAATAACGCGTTTGTACAACAACGCCTGGATAACGAGACGTAAATTTAAAAGCTGTAAGATACTTATTATTAGCCCCCTTAAATCTAAGAGCATAAGCTACATTTTTCTCAGTAGAATAATAATCAGAAGTGATGGATAAAGGAGCCTTCTCTCCATGAAATTTCACAGTTTCTTTAACATTCTGTGCATTTACTGCACCAGAAAAGAAAGTTTGAGCACCATCAAAAGTCCACACATAATACGTTATAACCATAGCTTCTTCCCATTTAGGAAGATGCCATCCTTTAGGCGAAGGATCTCCATCATTGTTACCTTTATAGGACGCTGGCGCATTGGTAGACTTTGCAATAGCTTCCTTCCAACTTTTAACAGAAGGCAAAGCGGAATTATACATATTAATATTATCACCTAAAAAAACTTTATTGCTACTCCACAAACGAGCATCTGTTGCTTGCATAGAAGCCTTCTCATTTCCGCCTGTTAAGTCTGTTTTATTACGTCCCCATTGATAGAGCTTTCCAAGATTTTTTTGACCGAAATTATCGTCTGTTACAACAGGACCAAAAGTATTTAGATCTGTAACATAAGCCTTTGCTATCCATGCAACAGGATTTAACGATGTAGTAGCAGCTTTCTGGGTCAAAGTAATCAATTTGGGTGCAACCTTATTAGGAGCGTAAGCATTCTGCACTTCCAATACTGCTGAGCGGTCATATAAATCCACATTTTTGCCAATCTTCACCAAAAAAGTCTGTTGTAATTTGCCACCGCTAATATTAGCCGTACCCAATTCACTAACAGAAATCCAAGGGTATTCTGCCTTATTTATCAAGATACGGCTTTCCATAGCAGGGCTTTCCACATTCACCTTCAAATAGTAAGCTTCAGGAGTGGTGACGTTAATGCTTGTTACCTTATTAGCCTCTGCATTGTTGGCAGTATGGTGTGCAGTAGCAGCAGTACCTTTGTCATTAGAAGCTGCAATCGATTTTACTGTAGGCATCGCAGCATCTGTTCCAGGCTTCAGTGTCGATACACCTCCTTCATCCCAATCTTTTACTTCTACAATATTAAAAGTCACATGAGAAATATCATCTGCATTGCGAAGCTGAACGATATAACGTGTATTACGCTTTACTTTTCTGCCAGTAAAAGGAATTGCAAATTGAGCTTTCTGCCCTTTGTAGAGACCTTGCACCTCAACAATTAATTCGTCAGCCTTATTTTCATAAGTGTAGAGCTGCATATGCATCTTTTTCATATCGCCACTAACACCCTTATTAGGAACAAATGGTCCAATAGCTAAAGCAACACTTCCTAAATTATCCTTACAATAAAGCTCAGGAGTTTGTCCCTTAACGAGATAGGACTGATTAATACTCTGACGAAGTTGGAAAAGCCACACTAATTTGACCCACGCTGGCAAGTATTTTAGACCCAGTAAGGTTAAAATAACCAGCCCCACCTTGCCAAAATAAGAATGACCCTTTGAAACGCTAGTTTTTTAGGGTCATTTTGTAGTTTTGTGTTACTGTCCTGGTCGGCATTAAAAACATAAAACTATTATTTATATGACAAAATTAAAGAATTTATTGCGCTGTTACGCATCTGGTATGGGAATAAGAAGTATTTCTAGTACTTTCCATATATCTCGTAACACCCTCCGCAAGTATGTCCGTAAATTCCAAGAAAGTGGCTTGTCTATGGAGCAAATTCTGTCGCTTTCAGATGATAAGCTAGCGGACTTGTTTTCAGATGGGCATTCTCGTAACCGTCCGCCTTCTGCTCGTAAGTTGGAGTTAGAGGCACTTGTTCCTGATTATGTGAAACGGCTTAGCAAGAAGGGTGTTTCTATCTTATCTCTTCACACGGAGTATCTCA
This sequence comes from Prevotella bivia DSM 20514, assembly GCF_000262545.1. Classification (GTDB taxonomy): domain Bacteria; phylum Bacteroidota; class Bacteroidia; order Bacteroidales; family Bacteroidaceae; genus Prevotella; species Prevotella bivia. The sequence goes on from NZ_JH660660.1 coordinate 1,483,506, forward strand.
AAACTCATCCTAATGGTTACCAGTATTCTACTTTCAAACACGCAATCCATGCCTACAGATGTCAAACACGAGCCGTAGGACATGTAGAGCACCTTGCTGGCGATCAGATGTATATTGATTATGCGGGTGATAAACTAGAGATAGTCGAAGAACAGACGGGTGAGGTGCGGAAGGTAGAGGTTTTTGTGGCTACCCTTCCATGCAGTCATTACACCTATTGCGAGGCAGTGTGGTCGCAGAAGAAGGAAGACCTTATCGTTGCTTGCGAGAATGCTCTTCATTTCTTTGGTGGTGTACCCAAGGCTGTTGTGCCTGACAACTTAAAATCAGCCGTTATCCGCAGTGATCGTAATGAGCCTGTTATCAATGACGACTTCGCTGCTATGGCTGAATTTTATGACATGGCTGTTTATCCAGCTAGGGTGCGCCGTCCCAAGGACAAGGCACTGGTTGAGAATGCTGTAAAGCTAATGTATCGGTCGGTATATGTAGATATTGAAGGGCAAATTTTCCATAATCTAGAATCACTTAATATTGCTATACGCACATCTTTAGAAGCATTTAATAGCCGTAGATTGAGTGGACGTAAGGAATCCCGCCAAGAACTATTTGAGGAAATGGAAAAAGATTTTCTTCGTCCTCTTCCTACCGCTCGCTATCAGATGAAGTCTAGAAAGTCTGCTACTGTCATGGCTAATAGCTTCGTTATGCTAAGAAAGCATAGTTATAGTGTTCCAACAGAGTATATCGGCAAACGTATGGAGCTTATTTACGATAATGACAATGTTCAAATCTACTATGGGTTAAAGTTAGTTACCATCCATCAGCGAGATGATACTCCCTATACCTACTCACAGAAAGATGCACATAATCTTCCTGGTCATCATGGTAGCTTTGAAAAGGATTTGGAGGAAATATATCAACGGGCAGGGCAAATAGACAACATCCTTCTGCTTTATCTCAAGGAAGTCGCTACGCAGATGAAATATCCACCAAAAGCCTTCCGCTCTTGCCGTGGTATCATGTCGCTGGAGAAGAAGTATGGCATGGCTCGTCTAGTAGCAGCTTGTAACTGTGCTTCGGAAGGACGACGCTATGGCTATAATGAGATAAAGGATATACTACAGAAGGGTGATGATGCTTCCTATATATCTATGGATGAAGATAATATGGAGCTATCTCCTGAATATAAATCAAAAACGCATAAGAACATACGAGGCAAGGATTATTTCTCAAAGCAATTATCCAATAATAACAATAATAGCAAACAATTAAAGTAAACAACTATGGAACTAAATAATAATAAGACAGCACCTATTGTGCAAGAAATGGATAAGAATCAGTTATCTCTTGATTTAATGCATAGAATGAGGCTTACGGGTATGGCAACTGCCTTTGAAGAAAGTCTAACAACTACAATTGCAGATACGATGACACCAGATGCCTTTTTATCATGGCTCTTATCTCGAGAATGGGACTATCGTTCCGCAGCTGCTATTGAAAGACTCATAAAATCAGCAGGGTTTAGATATAAAGCCTATCCTGAGCAAATAGATTATAATATCAATCGCAACCTTAGCCAAAACAAAATGGAGAGAATACTCTCACTTGATTTTATCAAGCAAGGACGCAATATATTTATTACTGGTTCATCAGGAACTGGTAAAAGTTTTATCGCTACAGCTATAGGCTATCATGCTTGTAAAAATGGTATTAGAACGATGTATGCTAATATGTCAAAATTACTAGGGATACTTAAAGTCGCCAAGAATAAAGGAACGTTAGAAACAGAGCTAAAGAAGATAGAGCGATGTCGCTTGTTAATCCTCGACGATGCCTTCCTTGTACCTGTAGATGCAAAAGAGCGTCCTATATTACTTGATATTATAGAAGATAGGCATGAAAGGAAGTCGATTATCATATCTTCTCAACTTCCTGTGGACAACTGGTACGATGCAATAGGCGACCCTACCGTGGCAGATGCTGTACTAGATAGAATCGTGCATAGCTCATATCAAATAGAACTAACTGGAGAGAGTCTTAGAAAGATAAAAGCAAAGAATATTGGTAGGTAATAGCGAAATAAAATGACCCACCCGACCAGGGCATTTAGTGGGTCAATAATAAATCGTTTTACTGGGTCTAAAATACTTTGCCAGCGTGGGTCAAATTAGTGTGGCTTTTCCAACATCTACACCGACAAGCAAACCTCCAACGAAATCGTCTCCGCTGGAGCCGAACCGGCGACCGTAGGCAACAACGCCGACGCCTTCGTGCGCAACGCCGCTGGCACCCCATCCCAGTTCACCGTGAGCAAGGATGGCAAGAAGGTAAACTTCACCGACGGCAACCTGCAGTACATGATGCCTAAGCAGGTATATTCACTCACCGTGCGCAAGCACATCGACTCCAACACCCTCTACCGCAAGGGCAAGGACCAACCACTAGCGCTGGAAGCCAAGTACAACGTGCTGAAGGGATACTACCGACTCGCCCCCGAGCAGTGGATCATAGTGCCCCCCACCAACACAACGACCGAAAACGGCTACTTCGGTGAGTACACCTGTGTGCAGGACGTCGACGGCGCATGGAACGTGAGCTGCACCGACAACCCCGTGTTCGACATGTTCTTCTTCGGACGCCCAAAGTACCCCACCCTCATCGAAAAGAACAAGGGCAAATACTTCCTGCCCATAAAAAACACAGAGTACCAGGGCACGGACCAAGACTGGACCAAATACGCAAAGCTGGCCGACAGCCCCGACCCATTAGTAACCCCCAGCAATAGCGATTGGCAGTACCTATTCGACGTGCGCCGTTTTCCTGACGACGCCAGCACGCCTGCTTTCGCCCTCGCGTTCCTCGACCTCAACGGCAACGGTACTGTGGAGAGAAAAGTGGACCAGGCTGGAATCGTGATATTCCCCGATGGAATGAACAAGTCGACTGCAATGTCGCTCTTCACCGCACCGAATGGCTCTACTTTCGGCAAGCATACCCTCGACACCAACGGGCCGAGCGGCAATAAGGGCAAGATCCTCAAGATGGAAGCCGTCACCGAGAAGGGCTGCCTCTTCTTGCCCTTTGCCGGATGGAACACAGGCTTTAACAAAGGCAAATGCAAGATAGATCAGATAGGCCGCCACTTCAACTACTGGACCTCCACGTCCGACGGTAAGGCGATACCGGAGAACGTGTCAATGATCCACTACAACATTACGATCGGCGCGGTGTTCGGCTCGAAAGGCGAACTCGGCGGCAACTCCGTGCGCTTGGTGCGCGTCGTAAAATAACACCAACCCCCAGGGGAACAACACTTCCGCGAGAAAAGAAGTTCTGAACCCCGAGGGGGGGGACATCGCCGGCACCGCTCAATAGGTGTACCAGCTGTTCAGAAAGTACGGCGACCTTACCGACCCGCACGCCGAGGAGCTGGCGAGGCTCAAGACATTGATTGCCGAGTACGAGCAGAGCTCGCACTTCACCGTTGGGGCGGTCAAATTCACCGTACTGGCGGCAGGCACAGACACGGAGCGGATAGCGTAAGCGGCGACTACATAGACATCGGAATTTGGCGAGGGCTCGCAAGCCCTCGCCATTTTTTCGCTCACGGCACGAAAAACCAGGCAAAACTCCACCTTTCTTCGTTTGACGAGTCCACGCAGGACTTTGCCTTTGTAATTCCGACAACGGGTGTACGGTAGTGATTATATGTCCTTAAAGGAAATATTAATGCGGAAATGATTAACTTTGCTGTTGCAAAATTTTAGAATACATCATGAAGAAAGCAACTTGGCGAAAACATCATAAATGGTTGGGATTGGTATTGGGATTTTTCCTTATTATGTTCTGCATTTCTGGCGTAATGCTCAATCATCCTTCTCTTATCACACAATATAGCATCAGTCGCGCTTATCTCCCAAAGGACTATGAATATAAGAAATGGGATAAGGGATTGTTGCGCGGTACGCTGAAATGGAACAACCATGTTATCGCTTATGGCTATAATGGATTGTGGCTCACTGATAGCTTGGGACAACATTTCTCCGACTTCAATCGTGGATTACCCACTGATGCCGACGCTAGAAATATCCGTGGGATAGCAGAAACGCCTTCGCATCAGCTATTCATGGTAAGCCAATATGAGCTTTATACCTTAACAAGTCATCATACTTGGAAGAAAATACCTCTTTCAAACGGTGAAGAAGAACGCCTGAGCGATATTACGACAAAGGGCGATAGCCTTATCGTAACAAGCAGATCCTACATTTACTTATTGGTAAAACCTTATCAAACTTACCAGAAGATAACGCTTGAAAAGCCCACCAACTACGATGGAAAGGTATCGTTATTCAGCACCGTATGGCAGTTGCATAGCGGTGCGCTGTTTGGTTTTGTGGGCAAACTGATAGCCGACGGCATCGGTCTTGCACTCTTCTTTTTGACTATTTCAGGTTTTGTCTTTTGGTTTATACTCAAACGCAAGCGACAAGGTAGTAGCAAATTGGCTAGTCGCTGGTTACGCTGGCATAACTATATCGGACGAATATCTATCGCTTTAACCCTCTTTTTATGCTTTACGGGATGGCTACTTCGCCCTCCTGCCCTCATCGCTATCGCCTCTGCTAGAGTATCTGCCGTCCCCTTCTCTACAATGGATACTGACAATTCTTGGAACGATGGCTTAAGAGCCTTGCGTTATGATCGTGTGAAAAAAGATTGGCTCCTCTATACTTCTGAGGGATTTTATGCGATAAAAGACCTTATGGCTGCGCCTACCCCCGTGCTACATCACCCCCCCGTTAGCGTTATGGGGGTGAATGTGATGCAACAAACAGCCCATGGGGTTTGGCTTATAGGCTCATTTAGTGGTATGTATGAGTGGGATCGCCAACATGGTACACTTATCGATCACTTCACTCATCAACCAGCACAACCTATTAAAGGAATACCTTTTGGGACACATGCAGTGGCGGGTTATAGCCATGATTTTACATGTGGAGAAGTGATTGCCGACTATAAAACAGGGTGCGATAATCTCCCACAACCCCACTGGATGGCAACGCTCCCCATGTCTTTACGCAATGTTTGCATAGAAATTCACACAGGACGCATTTATACTTTCCTTGGAATGGGTACTATCGTCTATATTTTTATCATAGGTTTAGGTATTGCATGGTGCTTATGGAGTGGTTGGAAAATATCTAAAAGCGGCAATCGTCGTAGCGTTAAGAGGACTTGATAAGAGCTTCGTCCATAACGAGAACATATAGGAATGGGAAAAATCTCAACTCTCAACTCTCAACTCTCAACCCTCAACTCTCTTGGTGCTCCTTTCTTAATAGGTCGTTAACCGTCTTAACAGGATTAAAAGTAACGGCAGGAACTTCCACAAAAACAGTGTTCCAATTGCTCATAGCTCCATTCCAAAGACCGGGCAATTCGAGCGCTTTAAGTTCACGTCCATTCTTCGACTTAGCACTAATAAACCCTGTTGTTTCGTCTACATATTGGCGAAGATCAAAGCGATTACCATGAAAATCCTTCAAACCACACACTAGATCGACTGGGTTAAAATGGGTTCCATTTTTAAACAAAGCCATATCTGCAGCGTTATTCTTATCAATCTGTGAACTTTCCAATATTTGTAAGCTAATACCACCATCGGCAGCAATAGTAACAAATGGTCCACCACCTGGTTCACCACTATTGCGCACCATACCACAAACACGCATAGGGCGGTTCAATTTTTCTTGAAGATAGGCTGCTAAAGCCTCATCGGTAAAGCTAGCTGCTTCTGCCTTTTTACAATAAAGATCACGCTCTAAAAAGTTCAACATTTCTTTTAAATCTTCCGAAGAATAGCATTTTGCCTCTAACGAGCGAAGATAGTTGAATGCCTTTGTTTGCAATTTTACCAACAACCCTGCTATGATCTTCTTCCAAAGAATGGTGGTCGATTTCAACGCATCTGGCGATACGTTGTCGATGGTCTTAATAAACAAAACATCGGCGTCTATCTCGTTTACATTTTCTATCAAAGCACCATGCCCTCCGGGGCGGAATAATAGCGACCCATCATCATTGCGGAAAGGCGTATTATCGGCATTTACAGCCACTGTATCGGTGCTTGACTTCTGCTCCGAGAAGCTTATTTCATATTTTTGTCCATAGCGATTTTCAAACAAAGCCACCTTATCTGCCACCTTGTGTTTAAATAAATCTAAATGTTCATGCGAGACCGTAAAATGGAGTTTAGCCTTTCCCTTTGCCGAAGCATAAAGTGCGCCTTCCACCAAGTGTTCCTCCATAGGTGTGCGTGTACCTTCAGCATAACGGTGGAAAAGCAACAATCCTTTAGGCAATTGCCCATAATTCATACCTTGTGGCAAGAGCAAATTTCTTATAACAGCCTTGTAATGCCCTTGCTTTAAAAGCGCATCTATTCCCAAAGCATCGTTACGCTTGCATGTTTCATTCAATTCGTCATAAAATGCAAAGCTACGAATACTTTCAAAGAAACGCTGTTCAAACGCAGTTGTAGGCTCCTCATAACTAGCTTCTAAGAAAGCAAACAAATCTTTAAACATTCTGCTTGCTGCACCCGAAGCAGGCACAAACTTCACTACACTATGCCCCTGATCAAGATATTTTTGCCACAGCGTGGTAAGCGGCTCTTGCTCATCACCCTCCACAACGGTAATACCATGACCAATGGTGGCAGCATCCTCTAATCGGATATAGGGGAAACCTTGTTTGAAACGATTCAGTTGCTTTTCTAATGTACTTTCATTAATTCCTTTCTCGTCTAAGAGCTTTTTGTCTTCTAGTGTCAACATGCACGAAATATTTTGGTTTTTATCTGATAGCAAATATACTCACTTTATATTAGATAAAGGCATTATTTAAAGACAAAAAGACTTTCCTATATAGTTTTTCTTAACTTTAAGGCGAAAGGGAAAGGAAAAAGAAATATTCTTACAAACAATATTGCTTAGTATTCTGAAAAAATGCTTACTTAACTATCTGTTTTTCAACATCTTGAAAAAGGTGATGTTTTACGTAGTAAAAGGTAACCTTTTATGCCGTAAAACATCACCTTTTCATTGAAAAAAGATCATGTTTTGCAATGTAATAGCTTATGTCTTACTTTTTATTCTTGAATATAATTTACACTTTTGTACATCATATCCCCCCACTTCATACTACTTCAAAGCTGTTTTTTAACAAACATATACGAAAGGGTTGAAACAGAAGCCTATTATATATCGTCCTATAACAAGGCTATGAGATATAAAAAAAACTCCCGCAACCAACAAAGGGCTGCGGGAGCAAAAACTTATTTCTTATGAAAAATTTTAATAAGCAAATAAAGGATAAGCCTTCATTGTTTCATTAACCTTTTCACGAACTTCTGCGATAACCTTCTCATCGTCTGGAGCAGAAAGCACCTTGTCGATAAGTTCAGCAACAAGAACCATCAAATCTTCCTTAGCACCACGAGTAGTGATAGCAGCAGTACCTAGACGAATACCTGACGTTTGGAAAGCAGAACGTGTATCGAATGGTACCATATTCTTATTAACAGTGATGTCGGCTGCAACGAGCGCATTTTCAGCTACCTTACCCGTAAGTTCTGGGAACTTAGTACGAAGGTCTAGCAACATTGAGTGGTTGTCCGTACCACCAGAAACGATACCGTAACCACGCTTAACCAACTCCTCTGCCAAAACAGCAGCATTCTTCTTTACCTGTGTAGCATATTCTTTCCAACTTGGCTCAAGAATTTCGCCAAAAGCAACAGCCTTAGCAGCAATAACATGCTCTAATGGGCCACCTTGGTTGCCAGGGAATACAGAAGAGTCTAACAGTTGAGACATCTTCTTAACCACGCCCTTAGGAGTAGTATAGCCCCATGGGTTATCGAAGTCTTTGCCCATCATGATCACACCACCACGAGGCCCACGAAGTGTCTTATGAGTAGTTGTAGTAACGATGTGAGCATGCTTAACAGGATTTTCTAGCAAACCAGCTGCTATCAAACCAGCAGGGTGAGCCATATCTACCATAAAGATAGCACCAATTTCATCGGCTACCTTGCGGATACGAGCATAATCCCACTCACGGCTATAGGCAGAAGCACCAGCAATGATTAGCTTTGGCTTATGTTCACGAGCAAGCTGCTCTAAGTTGTCATAGTCAACACGACCCGTCTCTTTGTTCAATTGATAACCTATTGGACGATAAAGAATACCAGAATTGTTTACAGGGCTACCATGAGAAAGATGACCACCATGGTTCAAGTCAAGACCCATAAAACAATCGCCGGGTTTCAAAATAGCTTGAAGCACAGCTTGATTAGCTTGAGCACCAGAGTGTGGCTGAACGTTAGCCCAGCATGCACCGAATACCTTCTTAACACGCTCAATACAGAGAGTTTCTACCTCGTCAACAACCTGACAACCACCATAATAGCGCTTACCAGGATAGCCTTCAGCATACTTATTGGTAAGGTATGAACCCATAGCTGCCATAACCTCGTCGCTGACAAAGTTTTCAGATGCGATTAGCTCAATGCCTTTTAACTGGCGTTGATGTTCTTTTTCGATTAAATCGAAAACAGTATTATCTTTTCTCATAAGTTATAAAAAATGTTTAGATAAAGCCACCATTTGTAAGGTTACCATTGAATGGCTTCATAAGTTATAGATCTGCTGCAAATATACAAAAACTACTTTAAGTAACCACAATTCTTTTCAAATAAAAAAGTACCTTTTAATAGTTTTTTATACAAATAGGTCTTACCTTTGCGGTAGATAAAAAGATTGACGCCAATGAATAATATTCTCAATATAGCCATTATTGGTGGTGGAGCTGCGGGCTTCTTTGCAGCCATCACAGCAAAGAAAACTTACCCCAAAGCTAACATAACCATTTTTGAAAGAGGCAACAAAGTGCTGGCAAAGGTCGAAGTAACAGGAGGTGGGCGCTGCAACCTTACCAACACATTTGCTAATATCACCGATCTGAAACAGGCGTATCCACGTGGTAGCAAACTGATGAAGCGCCTTTTCAAATCGTTTGACAACGAGGCATGTATGCAATGGTTTCGTTCTCATGGGGTTCCACTCATTATTCAGGAAGACCAATGTGTGTTTCCCAAGGCACAAGACTCCCATGCTGTAATAAATGCACTTACAAAGGAGGCAAAACGACTCGGAATAAACATCATTGTGTGTAAACAACTCATCGCACTAGAACAACCTATGGAGGGCTATTTCCGCCTTACCTTTAAAGATGGCACCGACAGACTCTTTCATAGGGTGGCTATAACCACTGGTGGAGCACCTTTGCAGAAACAACTGGCATACCTTCAAACATTAAATCACAAGGTAGAAGCACCCGTACCTTCGCTCTTCACCTTTAACATAGATGATAAAAAAATACTGAAACTCATGGGAACGGTAATAGATCCTGTAGTAGCCACCATGCTAGGAACAAAACTACGTACAGTAGGACCGCTACTTATAACGCACTGGGGTATGAGCGGTCCTGCCATATTGAAGCTATCTTCCCACGCTGCTCGCATACTAGGAGAAAACGATTATAAGGGACAAGTTGCTATTAACTGGGTGGGCGAACGAACACGAACAGAAGTAGAAACAGCCATCAATAGAATAATAAGCGAGAATCCTAAAAAGCAGCTAGGCAATGTCCGACCTTTTAATCTCACTACTAAGCTTTGGCTCTACCTTATAGATAAGGTGGAACTTGAAGAAACAAAGCCATGGGGAGAGCTTGGGAAAAAGGGCTTCAACCGTATGGTAGAAGTACTTGTAAATGATGTTTACGGCATTTCGGGTAAAGGATCATACAAGGAAGAATTTGTTACTTGTGGTGGTATCAGCTTAAAGTCTATTAACCAAAACACACTTGAAAGCAAAACCTGTTCAGGACTTTTCTTTGCTGGCGAGATTCTCGATGTAGATGGCATCACAGGCGGTTTCAATTTGCAAGCCGCATGGACAATGGGCTATACCGTAGGATTATGGATAGGTAAGACAAAGGAAGAATAGCTAGAGACAAATTATTCTAACAAAGGATAGAATTATAAGGAAATAGTATCTCATAGTATGGCTTAAATTCTAGTTTTTTCTTACCTTTGTTGTAACAATTAAAGTTTTCCATAAACACAGAATGAGTATTTTAAAAGAATTAAAACGTAGCGATCATCCACGTGTGTTGGGTGCTATTGACATCTTCAAATATATTGGTCCGGGATTACTCGTAACAGTAGGATTTATCGACCCTGGCAATTGGGCTAGCAATTTTGCTGCTGGTTCCGACTTTGGATATAGCTTGCTTTGGGTAGTAACGCTATCTACCATTATGCTTATCATTTTACAACACAACGTTGCCCACTTAGGTATCGTTACAGGTTTATGTTTGAGCGAAGCTGCTGTGAAATATTCACCGAAATGGCTAGGACGTCCTATCATCGTGAGTGGCTTTCTTGCAAGTATATCTACCTCTTTAGCGGAGATCCTTGGTGGAGCTATTGCTTTACAAATGCTTTTTGGCATTAGCATCCCAAATGGAGCATTATTGACCACAGCAGCCGTACTTATTATGCTTTTTACCAATAGTTATAAACGTATGGAAAAAGCTATTATAGGCTTTGTATCAATGATAGGTTTAGCCTTCTTATACGAATTGATCTTAGTGGATATTCCTTGGGAAACAGCCCTTAAAGGAGCTTTTATCCCTTCTGTACCACAAGGCTCTTTAATGATAGTTATGAGCGTACTGGGTGCTGTCGTGATGCCTCACAACTTGTTCCTTCATTCGGAGATTGTGCAAAGTCGTGAAATTTATTTAAAAGGAGAAGAACGTATAAAGAAAATGCTAAAATATGAATTCGTTGATACGCTATTTTCGATGATCATTGGTTGGGCTATTAACTCAGCTATGATCCTCCTAGCTGCTAGCACTTTCTTTGCACATGGTGAGCATGTAAGCGAATTAGCACAAGCACAAGCAATGCTTACCCCACTTCTTGGCAACAATGCTGCCAACATTTTCGCTATAGCCTTGCTCTTAGCTGGAATATCTAGTACTATAACAAGTGGTATGGCAGCAGGTAGTATCTTCGCAGGACTATTCAACGAGGCATATAATGTAAAAGACGCACACTCTATCATTGGAATTGTGCTTTCTTTAGGTATAGCCCTCTTAGTAATATTTTTTCTTGGCGATCCCTTTAAGGGACTGATAGTATCACAAATGGTACTATCTATTCAACTCCCGTTTACAGTATTCTTGCAAGTAAGCCTTACCTCATCAAAACGAGTCATGGGAAGATATGTCAACCGAAAAAGTACCACTACCCTACTATATTTCTTAGCTGCACTTGTGTCTGGGCTAAACATTTGGTTGCTGATAGAGTTGATTAAATAAAAAAAATATTGTAAGTTTGCATTATAATCAATAACTAGAACAATGAGAAAACTATTTATTATTCTCGTGCTTGGACTATTCCTACAGACCAACGCATTTGCTGCTAAGGTGCAGAGACCTAAACTTGTAATAGGATTAGTAGTCGATCAAATGAGGTGGGATTACCTCTACTACTATTACAACGATTATAGCTCCAACGGATTAAGACGATTACTAGACGGAGGCTATAGCTTTGCCAACACACAAATAAGCTATGCTCCTGCAGTTACAGCAGTAGGGCATACCTCAATATTTACAGGAACTGTTCCTGCCATTCACGGCATTGCAGGCAACGACTTTTGGCAAAACGATCAAGCTGTATATTGTTGTGAAGATGATAATGTGCAAGGAGTAGGTAGCGATGAAAAAGGAGCAAAGATGAGTCCACACCGCATGCTTAGCACCACTATTGGAGACCAATTGCGCATTTCTACCGATTTCCGTTCACGTGTTTTTGGCGTATCATTAAAGGATCGTGCAGCTATTCTTCCTGCTGGTCATTCGGCTAATGCAGCCTTTTGGTGGGGTGCTAAAGCAGGACACTTTATTTCTTCTTCGTATTATATGAACACATTACCTGAGTGGCTTATCAACTTTAATTCTACACATCACAAGCCATCTGGTTATAATATCAAGACTTCAAACGAAGGAGTTACTATGACTTTTGATATGGCTAAAGCAGTGATTGATAATTATAATCTAGGCGGCGAGGATGCTACCGATATGCTTACAATAAGTATATCGTCAACCGATGCGATAGGACATACTTATGGAACACGTGGAACAGAAAACAAACAAGTATATATGCAGCTAGATAAGGATCTTGCCGACTTCCTTTCTACACTCGATAAGCGCTTTGGATATGGTAACTATCTTATCTTTCTTACAGCCGATCATGGTGCCGCACATAACTTCAACTACCTACGCAAACATAAAATACCAGCAGGTGGATGGGATTGGGAAGAAAGTACTAAGAAGCTAAATGCACATTTACAAAGTAAGTTTGGTATAGCTCCTGTAATGGGAGAAGACAATTATCAATTTTACTTTAACGACTCTATCATTGCTAAAGCTGGCATAGCAAAGCAAACAGTAATAGATGAATCGGTGGACTTTTTAAAGCATGATCCGCTTATGATGTATGTTTTCGATTACGAACATTTGGCTCAAACCACGATGCCAGCATTGATAAAGGAGCGCCTTACTAATGGATATTTTCGTAACCGTTCGGGTGAAATAGGCTTTATAACACGTCCACAGGTATTCGGGGCTAAAGACGTTCCTACTTATAAAGGCACACAGCATGGTCAGCCTTTTCCTTATGACACCCACATTCCTTTCCTACTCTATGGCAAAAACATTCCACAAGGAGAGGATTTTGAGGCTGTAAACATTGAGGATATAGCACCTACCATTTGTGCTTTGCTTCACATACAAATGCCAAATGGAAGCATAGGAAAACCTAGAATATTAAAACAGCAGAAAGTAACACAGTAAAAATGCATATTGCAATAGCAGGAAATATAGGAAGTGGAAAAACTACCCTAACCACGATGCTTGCCAAACGGTACGACTGGGAGCCTCGCTTTGAATCGGTAGATTATAACCCTTACCTTGACGATTATTACAAAGATCTTAAACGATGGTCATTCCCTATGGAGGTGTTCTTCTTAAAAGAACGCTTTAAAGACCTATTAGAGATAAACCAATGTGGTAAACCTGTGGTGCAAGATCGGTCTATCTATGAAGGCGTATATGTTTTCACAGAGAACAATTATGCTATGGGAAATCTTGATACGCGTGATTACGAAACGTATATGGAGTTGTTTGAGGACTTGACAGACATCGTAAAATTACCCGACTTGATGATCTATCTTCGCTCATCGGTGAGCCATCTTGTAGCAAATATTGAGAAACGTGGACGAAGTTACGAACAGAAAATGCCTTTAGGTTATCTGGAAAATATCAATAAACGCTATGAGGACTTTATTCTAAATAAGTATAAAGGCAGAGTATTAATCGTCGATGTAGATGAACTTGACTACCAGCATAATCCCAAAGACTTTGGAATGATCACCGATAAAATAGATAGAGAACTGTTTGGACTATTCTAGGAATAGAAATAAAGAAATAAAAGAAATACATACTATGCATATAGCTATAGCTGGAAATATTGGTGCGGGGAAGACAACACTCACCAAAATGCTCTCAAAACGTTACGGATGGAAAGCTCATTTTGAGCCAGTAGATAATAATCCTTATCTTGAAGATTACTATGGAGATATGGATCGTTGGGCTTTCAACCTCCAAATCTATTTTCTCAACAAGCGCTTTCGTGACGTTGTAGAAATATCTAAGAGCAATGATACGATTATTCAAGATCGTACTATCTTTGAAGATGCACGCATCTTTGCACCTAATCTTCACGAGATGGGACTTATGAGCGATCGCGATTTTAACAATTATACCGACCTCTTCGACCTTATGATGTCGCTAGTAAAATTGCCCGACCTACTTATCTATATCCGTTGCTCTATCCCTCGCTTGATAGATCATATCCAACAACGTGGTCGTGATTACGAGCAAACGATGCGCATTGATTATCTAAAGGGATTAAACCAGCGCTATGAAGATTGGATAAAAACCTACAAAGGACACTTAATGATTGTAGATGGAGATGCTACTGATTTCCAAAATAATCCTCAAGACTTCAAGCGTATCACAGATATGATCGACGACCGCCTATTTGGATTATTCCCTATGGAAGAAGAGTAGGCTCACGCTGGTATAGGTACCTTTTTAGTTGATCTATTATATCTCATAAGAGTAACATCCCAACTGTCTGCGAAGATAGTTGGGATTTTCACTAATAAGCTCTATGCTAGCAGCTAAATATCCTTTAAAATTCTATTATTACTTAATATAGACCAATAAAAAATCTATAACAATTACCATTCTCTACCATCCAAATTGCTTTGAGGAGCACCTTCGTTTGGATTTCTATATTTTTTTGTAGCGTTATTTGTTGGCTTAATCCTATAAAAAGGATTTAAGTCCTCTTCATTCTGATCAGTCTCATCATGATAAATTACCCTAACAGAATCTTTTAAAGAAACATTTTTTACATACCTCCTCAATCGGTTACATGAATAGGTTAACATTAATATAAGAAAAAGTATGATAATATATTTGCTTCGTTGAAGAATTGTCATTGTTTTTCGTATTTATTTCTGAGCTATCATATTTCTATATATACAAAGATAGTCATTTCCTTATAATAGAACAAATCGCTACTACCTCTCTAAATGATAATTAACTAAATATAGAGTTATACAGCATTTTATAAAGGAAATACTCCATTCACTTCATACAAACAACTTATTACTCTGTCTATACTCATCTCTAAAATTTTAGCTATCTTTGCATAAGATAGGCTGCACTCGGCAATATTCAAACAAGCTTGTATTGCGCTCGCTTGCACTATCTTTGCATAAGATAGGCTGCGCTCGGCAATATTCAACACGATTATTCCCTACTCACTTTACACTATCATTACTATACAACTAATCTAAAAAAGAGATAGACATGAATAAAAAAACAATCCTACCCAAACAGCAATCACTACCCCACCGTCAAAAAATAGTAGTATTTACAGGTGCTGGCATTAGTAAAGAAAGCGGTATGGAAACTTTCCGCGACCTTGATGGCTTATGGAAACGCTATGATCCTGCACAAATTGCAACTCCAGAAGGCTTTGCTGCTGACACAGAATTTGTACTCAACTTTTATAACGAGATGCGCAAAATGCTTATAGACATTGAGCCAAATCATGCGCACAAAATAGTAGCAGCACTTGAAGAATGGCACGATGTAACGGTTATCACACAAAATATTGATGACCTACACGAGCGTGCTGGCAGCTCACATGTTATCCATGTTCATGGCGAACTTACAAAAGTAACTTCTTCGTACGATTATCTTAATCCACGATATATTCAACCCTATCCACTAGACAAAGCTATTAAAGTGGGCGACAAAGCACTTGATGGTTCTCAACTTCGCCCTTATATTGTATGGTTTGGCGAAAGCCTACCCGATCTTGGAGCGTGTGTACAGCGTATGCAACAAGCCGATTATCTCCTCATTATTGGCACATCGCTCACTGTTATGCCTGCAGCAGGATTAATCAATTATGCCCCTTTCAATATTCCTAAGTTTTGTATTGATCCTAACAATCTTATGTTACCATCAAACATTGAACATATTAAGGAACCTGCCACACGAGGCATTGACATCTTCATAAAAAGACTACAAGCACTGCAACAAAAGTAGCACAAAAAAACCGCTAGCCTTTATAGGCGTAGCGGTTGTCCTTTTTAGTTCGTCTACTAAATTACTTAGCAGAGTCAGCAGCTGTAGTATCAGCAACAGCAGCAGTAGAGTCTGACTGTGTAGAGTCTGACATTGTAGTGTCAGTCTGTGTAGAGTCAGCGTTAGCAGCTGGCTTAGCGTTGTTACCACATGATGCGAAAGAGATAGCTGCGATAGCTACGAACATTAAAACTAATTTCTTCATTTTTCTTTGCTTTTTAAATTCTGTAAAACAATCAATTTGTTTATTAAAACGTTGCAAAGTTAGATATTATTTTGATATGCCAAAAATATTTTAATAGTTTTTTTTACTTTCTAATGTAACATTTCCATAAAGTGCTGATATTCTGATAAATACAAACAACAAATAAATGTTAAAAATTAAGGAGATATCAAGAGAAGGAAGCATTATAGCCTCATCAGAAGTATTTGAGGTTACTGCTTACCCCACTTTTCACGGGTTAAAACTAAGTGCATCGTACCCTTTCTACATTATATATATAAACAACATACCCAGCTTTAAACCACCAAAAGAAGCAAGCCTCCCTCTAATTCTTCCAAATCTTTATAACAACGTTATCTAGTATCTCCTTTTTTGCACTCTCCACTTTTTCCACTACCTTTGCAAACAATTATGATAGATTCAGCAGCATTTCAAGGCAAAACTGCCAAATTTTATACATTAGGGTGCAAACTCAACTTTTCTGAAACGAGTACTTTCGCACGTACATTATATAATATGGGCGTACATGAAGCAAAGAAAAGTGAGGTTGCCGACATCGTGTTGATCAATACTTGCTCCGTTACCGAAGTTGCCGACCATAAGTGTAGGCAAATTATCAACCGTATGGTACGCCAAAATCCTGGTGCTTTTGTGATCGTAACGGGGTGCTACGCACAATTAGAGAGCGAAACTGTAGCAAATATAGAGGGTGTAAACCTAGTTTTAGGTAGCAACGAAAAGGCTAATCTTGTGCAATATCTTAGCGATGCATGGAATAAAGTAGAGGAAGTATCAACAGCAAATGGCGAAGAAAACAAGAAATATCACACCGTAAAAACAAAGGATATTACGACATTCCAAGCCAGTTGCTCGCGTGGTAATCGCACACGTTACTTCCTTAAAGTGCAAGACGGCTGCAACTATTTTTGCACTTACTGCACTATTCCATACGCACGTGGCTTCTCACGCAACCCCTCCATAGCCTCACTCGTGAAGCAAGCAGAAGAAGCTGTGGCTGAAGGTGGACGCGAAATAGTACTAACAGGAGTAAACATTGGCGACTTTGGTAGAACCACAAGCGAGTCGTTTCTCGATCTTGTGAAAGCACTAGATAAGGTGGAAGGCATTGAGCGTTACCGCATCAGTTCCCTAGAACCCGACCTCATTGACGACGAGCTTATAGCATATTGTGCCACCTCCAAACACTTTATGCCTCACTTTCATATTCCGCTACAAAGCGGATCAGACGAGGTTCTGAAGCTTATGCACCGCCATTACGACCGTGCCTTATTTGCCAACAAGATAAATTTGATTAAGGAATATATGCCCAACGCTTTCATTGGCGTTGATGTGATGGTGGGTAGTCGTGGTGAGAAACCAGAATATTTTGAGGATTGTTACAACTTCCTCGATGCCCTTCCTGTTACCCAACTCCATGTATTCCCTTATTCTGAGCGACCCGGCACTAGTGCCTTGTCGATACCATACGTTGTCGATCCACGCGAAAAGAAGCATCGTGCCAATCGTCTTTTGAAACTTTCCGACCAAAAAACGCAAGCTTTCTATGCACAACACATAGGACAAGAGGCTGATATTCTCTTTGAAAAAGCTGTACGTGGCAAGGCTATGCACGGCTTCACCGACAACTATATTCGTGTGGAGCTATCGCCAGCCGAAGCAAAGGACGAATACGATAACAAAATAGTACGTGTGCGCTTGGGCGATTTCAACTTTGACAAGACAGCACTTAAAGCCGAAATTATCTGATGAAACGTATTGCTGTAGTAATCCTCAATTGGAATGGAAGGAAGATGCTCGAAGAGTTTCTCCCTTCGGTGGTAGAATATTCGCGCGAAGAAGCCGAAGTGATCATTGCCGATAACGCATCGACCGACGACTCGTTAGCGTGGCTTGCTACCCATTATCCCCACCTTCGCACAATTGTACTCGACCAAAACTACGGCTTTGCCGATGGTTATAATAAAGCGTTGGAGCAGGTTACAGACACTGATTATTATGTGCTGCTCAATAGTGATGTAGAGGTTACCCACCACTGGCTCACACCGCTACTTGAAGCTATGGACACACATAAGGACATTGCAGCCTGCCAACCTAAGCTCCTTTCTTATCTTAACAAAGATGCCTTTGAATACGCGGGAGCTTGCGGAGGTTATATGGATAAATACGGATACCCTTACTGCCGTGGAAGAGTGTTCGACACGGTAGAGGACGATAACGGACAGTATGACCATGCGCAAGAAATACTTTGGGCTACAGGGGCTTGCCTAATGATACGCCGTGAATACTATTGGAAGGCAGGCGGACTAGATGGTAGGTTCTTTGCACACAACGAGGAGATAGATCTTTGCTGGCGATTGCATAACATGGGTAAGAAGATTTACTGTTTACCTGAAAGCACTGTGTATCACCTTGGTGGTGGAACCTTGCCTAAATCGAACCCCCGCAAAACTTTCCTTAATTTCCGCAACAACCTCACAATGCTTTGGAAAAACTTGCCTGAACCCGATTTAAAGTCGGTTATGCGTATGCGTTTAATACTCGACTATGTAGCAGCCTTTCAGTTTTTGCTATTAAAACGCAGTTGGAAAGAGTGTAAAGCCATAATAGATGGGCGCAGAGCCTTTAAGCAATGGCGCCACGAGTTTCCACGCAACACACAACAACGCATAAAGCCGCAGAAAGGAAACCGCATAGAAGGTCAAGACGATGAGCAGCTTGCTAACTTGCTACCTGATGGCAGAACCAACCTTTTCCTCCTAAAAGAATATTATTGGGGTAATCGCAAGCGGTTTAGCGATTTACCATAATGTGAACTACTCTTGAAAGGTAACAAAGGCTCTGTAGGAAAAAGTTGGGTAATTCTCAATTGAATCATCTATTTCCTACTGAGCCGTAACAAATAACGAAAGATGCTCTTTTATCTTTTAAAAGGGCATCTTTCGCTATTTGATAGCCAAGAAACTAATTACTAATCAGCTCTTTACCTTATACAAAAGTTTCCAAGAACTTAATAGTTCCCTCTATTTTAAGATTTTTTACAGTAGCAGGTATCAAGATCGATTCGCCAGCCGAGAAAGAAATATGCTCACCATTTTCATCGGTAATTACTGCTCCACCCTTTAAGCCTACGAGGATCACAAACGAATCTAACTCGCTATAATCGAGCTGCATTGGCTCGGTGAGATCGTAAACAGAGGTTGTAAAATAAGGACAAGACACTATCTCTACCCCCTCATCTTTCTTAGGCGTATAGCGTGTTTGATAGTCAGGATAAACGGTATAGTCTATACACTCAGCAGCCTGTTCGGTATGCAACTCACGCGTATGCCCTAAATCGTCCACACGCTTAAAGTCGTAAATGCGATAAGTAATATCGCTAGTTTCCTGAATTTCAGCCAAGAAACAACCAGTACCAATAGAGTGGATACGACCAGCAGGCAAGAAGAAAACATCGCCTTCCTTTACCTTATATTCTGATAAAGCATCGGTAATAGTGTCGTTCTCCACCATTTCTTTATACTCTTCAGGGGTGATCTGCTGCTTTAGTCCTGTGCGAAGTGAGGCATTTGGATCGCTCTTCATCACATACCACATCTCTGTTTTACCACGCAGCTCGCCCTTAGCTTGTGCTTGTTCGTCGGTAGGATGTACCTGAATAGAAAGCTGTTCGCGCGCATCAATAAATTTTACTAGCAATGGGAAATCGTTACCAAAACGTGTATAATTAGCCTTTCCCACTAGGTCGGCCTTAAGATCGGCAACTAGTTCGTTTAGCTTTCTACCCTTATACTCGCCATTCGATACAACACTCTCATTGCCACGAACGCCAGATACTTCCCAACTCTCACCTACTCCGCTAGGAGCATTGTCTACATCCTTGAAAGGTGCAATCTTATTACCACCCCAAATAGTTTGCTTAAGGAGTGGCTGAAACTTTAATAATGTCATTTCTTCTTATTTATTTAGGCACTTATTCTTTTACCAAAATACGTATTTTATATAGATGCAAAGTTACAAAAATAAGCTATAAGATAGATGTACAACCCTACTAAATATTTTATAAAAGAATATAGGGGTAGTTGCATAAAAGCAGAAAAATGGGTAAATTTGCATTTAATGTAGGTTGGAACTATTTCAAAAGCTACAATGCTCAAAATACAATCCATCACAAAAACATGCAATTATTATAGGAATTAAAGCTGAGAAAGTTCGATAAATGAATAATAAAACTACAATAAAGAAAATACTATATATCCCTTTATTCACCTTATTACTATTTATAAGTAATACTATCCAAGCGCAACATAACTTCAAGCTATCAGGAACTTTTACCGATGTTAAGAATGGCACTTTAATATATGAATATATCGTGCGAGGAAAAGAGCAAGAGGTTGTTACCAAAGAAACCCCTATTAAGGAAGGAAAATTTACGCTATTTGCCCAGCTCGATGAGGCTTGTGCTGCTACTTTACAAATAAAAGACCGACACCTATCTATCCTAAGCACCCTATTTGTACCAAACGAGGAGGCTGTGGTACATGGCGCAATTTCAAAGGACTACAGCTTGACATGGAATGGTACTACCTTTTACCAACAATATGGTAAGGCAAAAACCTTTATGAAGGAATACGAAGAAGAGTTTGCACAAGCCGACCGAACGATGTATAAAGGTATTAAAGCGGGTGGAGATGCTAATAAGTTGCGCAGAAAGAACATAGAGGCGCGCCGTGAGATAAACTATGCGAGAGGCATTGCTGCTGTGAAATATATTCGAGAACACATTAACGAAGAAGGTACGTTGGGCATCATAGCAAGTGCCAATGTAGATAGTATCCCAAAGCTACTTGCCATGTATCCAAAGGAAGTGAGAGAGGGAAGATTAAAAAAGGAAATAGCCTTGGGTATGGAATACTATAACGTCTTTGTAAAGGAACGTAATGCTGCTTACTATGCCAAGAACCGCATAGAGATGCGACGACCAGCGTTGGAATTTAACCTGAAAGGACTTGATGGCAACCTTGTTACGCTTAATCAGTATAAAGGCAAGTTTCTCATCATCGACTTTTGGGGATCATGGTGTACATGGTGTATAAAAGGGCTTCCTAAACTCAAGACATGGTACGAGCAACACAAAGAACAGGTGGAAATTATTGGTGTGGCTTGTAAAGACAATGATAACCAATGGCGACAGTCTATTCAGAAATATAGGCTTCCATGGCAGCATGTACGTAGCGAAGATGGGATCGCCGAACAAATATACAAAGTATATGGTTATCCATACAAAGTAGTGATCGACAGAAAAGGAACTGTTTTAAAAGCGTTTGCGGGCAATGATGCTGAATTTTTCTCCTATATGGAGAAGCTGCTGAAGAAGTAATATCGTTACGCCTAACTTCATCTTCGCCAACGGATAAACTCCACTTTATCCACCATTATCTCGCATTTATTTCTTATCTTTGTACCCTATCTAGTAGATAAAAACAGCAAGAAGAATGATGAACTTCAACAGCGTAATAGGGCAAACTACCACAATACAACGACTGAAATCGCTCGTTGAGGAAGATCGTGTGCCTCATGCAATCTTATTCTCTGGACCAGAGGGAGCTGGCAAAATGGCACTTGCGATGGATTTTGCGTGCTATCTGCTCACAGAAGGAAAGCCAAAAGACGAAACCTCAATGTTTGGCGATAATGATACTTCACGCGATGAGGCTATGCTCCGTAAATGGGAACACCCTGACCTTCACTTCTCCTACCCTACGATTAAGTCGGCAGCTATGAGCAGCGAGCATCAGCCCATTAGTACCGATTATATAAAAGAGTGGCGTGAGCTGATCCTACAAGGCTCTTATTTCACTATGGAACAATGGATGAAACTTATGAAAGCCACTACCCAGCAAGCCATTATCACAGGAGCAGAGGCTGACGAATTATCAAGAAAGCTAGCTTTAAAGTCGAGCCAAGGCGGCTTTAAGGTGGCTATAATATGGCGCCCAGAACGTATGAATCTCACCTCGGCAAACAAGTTTTTAAAACTTTTAGAAGAACCTCCATCGGGTACTATCTTCCTCCTAGTGAGCGAAGCACCAGAAGCACTGCTAGAAACCATACGCAGCCGAACACAGCGTATTGATGTAAAGCGCATTGACAACGCTGCCATTGAACAAGCACTTGTAGAGCAACGAGGCATTGACGAGGAGATGGCGCATCGCATAGCGCGCCTTGCAAATGGTAATTGGCTAAAAGCATTAGAGACAATGGATGTCGATAATGAGAATAAAAGCTTTTTAGCTCAGTTTCAAACATTGATGCGCCTTGTTTATCTGCGAAATCTAAAAGAGCTAAAAACATGGTCGGACACGGTAAGTGGCTATGGTAGAGAGAAGCAGCGTCGTATGCTCGCTTACTTTATGCAGCAGGTGAGAGAAAATTTCATCTACAACTTTCGCCAACCTGACCTCATCTATATGACCCTAGAAGAGGAGCAGTTTGCAAAAAACTTTGCACGCTTTATCAACGAAGCTAACGTAATAGAAATAAACGAGCTATTGGAGCGTGCCTACAGAGACATTCATCAGAATGCGAATGCTAAAATTGTTTTCTACGATTTGGCTTTAAAGATGATTGTACTCATTTTGAGAAAATAACAGATACAGATTTACAATTATATATATATTCAAAACTCAGAAGAATTCATTGATGGATTACAATAATATGAAATTTAAGGTTTGGCATGGCTGTTCTCGAGGACTCTGTAAAGAGGGCTGCGGACGCCAAGACAAACAACTTAACACTTATGACTGGCTTGCCGATGTTCCCGGCAATAGTTATAGCACCGACCTTGTGGAAGTGCAATTCAAAAATACGCGTAAGGGATATTACCATAATGTCAATCGCCTCGATTTGAAGAAAGGCGATATAGTAGCAGTGGAGTCGAATCCGGGACATGATATAGGTGTAGTTACGCTTACAGGCAGACTGGTTACCCTTCAGATAAAAAAGAATTCGGGTATCAAATCGCCTGAGGACATCAAACGTGTGTATCGTCTTGCTAAAGATGTGGATATGGAGAAATACCATGAAGCAAAGGCACGCGAACACAACACTATGATAGAGAGTCGCCAAATAGCAAAAAGTCTAGGACTAAAAATGAAAATTGGTGATGTAGAATATCAAGGCGATGGCAACAAAGCTATTTTTTATTATATCGCAGATGAGCGTGTCGACTTCCGACAACTCATAAAAGACCTCGCTGCAGCCTTCCATGTTCGTATTGAGATGAAGCAAATTGGTGCACGCCAAGAAGCAGGGCGCATTGGTGGAACAGGACCTTGTGGCAGAGAACTTTGTTGTGCTACATGGATGAAGAACTTCTCTAGTGTTTCGACAACAGCAGCACGCTTTCAAGACATCTCCCCCAATCCTACTAAATTAGCTGGTATGTGTGCTAAGCTAAAATGCTGTCTTAACTATGAAGTAGACACTTATATGGAAGCAGCCCGCAAACTTCCTAGCAAAGAAGTAGTATTACAGACAAAGGATACAGACTTCTATCTCTTCAAAGCTGATATTCTGAGCGGACAGTGCGCATATTCTACCGACAAAAACTTTCCTGCTAACCTCGAATACATCAGTGCTGAACGTGCTAAGGAAATTATTGAGCTTAATCGTCGTGGAGAGCGCCCACTCTCATTATTAGAAAATGGTAAGGTAAAGCCTAAGAAGCCATCTTCCGACTTGCTAGCAGGTGCTGATATTAGCCGTTTCGACAAAGCAAAGAAAAAGAAACGACCTAACAATTCTCGAAATGAGAATCGTGGAGGCGAGAGCAAAGAGAGACAAAATGCACCGCAACGCAGAGAAAACCGTCCCTACCGCAATCAGCAACAACAAGGTCAGCGCAGAAACAATTATAATAACACTCCAAAGCAAGAAAATAGAGATGAGAAGTAAGGTTTACACCTTATTATATTATATAGCGTTTATAACCCTAGTTATAAACGCTACTTCTTGTGATGATCCTCGCACTTACGATAAATACCAAACTGTTTCTACACGTGCATGGTATCGTAACGACACACTAAAATTTGATATTCCTCGACAGTGGGAGGGTAAATATATGCTTGACATAGGTGTTCGGACTGCAAAGACCTTTCCTTATCGTGGTATTACGTTCTTAATCAATCGCAAACTTATTTCCATAAAGGGCAAAAAGAAAACGACCCAAAACTACCGTGATACTATTCGATGCCAACTTATTGATAATGAGGGACAAGTAATTGGGCGTGATGGTATCAGCAATAACGTCTTTCGCAGCCATATCATCTTGCTCCACCTCCAACGCAACGACTCCATGCACATCACTATTCAACATAATATGAGCAAAGATGCGCTACAAGGTGTTAACAATATTGGTGTGAGACTCACAAAAGCTATAAAATAAAAAAAGAGGAGAAGTAAACCTGCCCATAAGGTCAATAATCGAAAAAAAACAAATGAATACACCTCCCCATAATATGTCTTACACCCATTCCGAAGAAATATGGAACGCTTGGAGTCATGCCCTTGGTATTATTCTAGGTTGCATTACTGGTGCTATTTTTCTAAGTTGGTGTATAAGTGCGCATAATGTGTGGGCTACAATAGGTGTAGTTCTCTATCTCTTTGGCATGCTAGGATCATATATTGCGAGTACAATCTACCACGCTACAAATCCTACTAGTATTTGGAAGGAACGTTTTCGCAAATGGGATCATGCTGCTATCTATTGGCATATAGCTGGTTCTTACTCACCCATTACCCTATTGCCACTTATGAAGCAAGGCTATTGGGGCTGGTCGCTCTTCTTATTTGTTTGGCTATGTGCAATAGTAGGAAGTATCTTCTCTTTTAGAAAACTGAAGAAACACAGCAATCTAAAAACCCTCTGTTATATTGGCATGGGACTTTGCATTCTAATAGCTTTTAAACCACTATTAGCAACTGTTTCCACAACGACTATATTATGGATTATAGCAGAAGGTGTATCTTACATTTCTGGGGCAGCCTTTTACAGCTTGCATAAGCGGAGATATATGCACACAGTGTTCCATTTTTTCGTGCTAGCTGGCTCTATCTGCCATATTATTGCTGTGTGGAATATTCTTGTGCAATATCTCTTTTAGAATATTGATCTAGTTCAAACGCCTATTCGCAGTAAATGGTTTCTCCTATAATTACATATCAAGGAATATTATTGCAAGCCGCCATTATAATCTCTCTTGCAATAAGTTATAAAAAGAAAAAGTCATATTTTTCAGGCTGAAAAATATGACTTTTTTATTGATTATATTAACTGCTTAGCAGCTACAACCTTTCCATGGTTTTAGTTCTTTGAAGAAATCGTGTCCTTTATCATCTACAAGAATGAAGGCAGGGAAATCCTCAACATCTATTTTCCAAACAGCTTCCATACCAAGTTCAGGATATTCTACACACTCTATACTCTTGATGCTGCTTTGTGAAAGTACTGCTGCCACACCACCAATAGTGCCAAGATAGAAACCACCGTGTTTCTGACAAGCATCAGTAACTACCTGTGTACGGTTTCCCTTAGCAATCATCACGAGCGAACCACCATGTGCCATAAACTCGTCTACGTATGGATCCATACGGTTGGCAGTAGTTGGTCCCATTGAACCGCATGGCAAACCATTAGGTGTCTTAGCAGGACCAGCGTACAATACAGGGTAATCCTTGAAATATTGTGGCAACTCTTCGCCAGCATCCAAACGAGCCTTGAGCTTAGCGTGAGCAATGTCGCGAGCCACAATAATAGTACCCTTTAGATTGATACGAGTAGAAACAGGATACTTTGTAAGTTCCTTACGAACAGCATCCATACCTTGGTTCAAATCTATCTCAATACCCTTAGCGCCCTCACCCGGCTTACTATATTCAGCAGGAATCAATTCACCTGGATTGGTATCCATCTTCTCTATCCAAATACCGTCTTTATTAATCTTAGCCTTGATGTTACGATCGGCAGAACAGCTAACACCCATACCGATAGGACAACTAGCACCGTGGCGTGGAAGACGAATGATGCGAATGTCATGAGCAAGATACTTTCCACCAAACTGCGCACCCAAACCTATCTTATAAGCTTCCTTCAAGATTTTCTTTTCAAGATCAGTATCGCGGAAAGCACGACCAGTTTCGTCGCCAGTAGTTGGCAAATTATCATAATACTTAATACTACCTAGCTTCACTGTTAGCAGGTTCTTTTCAGCAGAAGTACCACCAATAACAAAACAAATATGATAAGGAGGACAAGCAGCAGTACCTAGGCTCTTCATCTTCTCTACCAAGAAAGGAACCAAAGTGCCTTCATTCTGAATTGTAGCCTTTGTCATTGGGTAGAAATAAGTTTTGTTAGCAGAGCCACCACCCTTAGCAACCATAACAAATTTGTATTCAGCACCCTCTGTAGCCTCAATATCTATCTGTGCAGGAAGATTACACTTTGTGTTTACTTCATCGTACATATTTAAAGGAGCATTCTGAGAATAGCGTAAGTTTTCTTCTGTAAAGGTATTGAATACACCACGAGATAGAGCCTCTTCATCATCGAAACCAGTCCACACCTGCTGACCTTTTTCTCCGTGTATGATAGCAGTACCTGTGTCTTGGCAGAATGGTAGCACACCCTTTACTGCTGTTTCGGCATTGCGTAGAAACTGAAGTGCTACATACTTATCATTTTCAGAAGCTTCAGGATCACTTAAAATCTTGGCTACTTGCTCGTTATGCGCACGACGCAACATAAACTCACAATCGTGGAAACCTTGTTGTGCTAATAAAGTAAGCGCCTCCTTGCTTACTTTCAAAATCTCGTTACCTTCGAAGTTAGCTACACTAACTCCTTCTTTTGATAATAGGCGATACTCGGTATCGTCCTTGCCCAATTGGAACATTGGAGCATACTTAAATTCTGCCATAATGTTTTTAAAAAGTTTTTAAGGAAGCGCATCAATGCCTATTTATCAAGCATTGATGCGCAAAATATATTAGTTATTCTTATTCTTTTACTTTGTCTCACCAAAGATCTGTTCGGTAGAAAGACGCTGAATAGGAGCTATCTTCTCTAGCGACTTCACATCAAGCTCCTTCTCATTACCTAGGATAATATAACGATAAGGCTTGTTGGCAATGTGTTCCTTAGCAAACTTTACCACATCTTGTAGTCCAAGACTTGGAATAGTGTTATAGATAAGTTCGTTAATATCTTTCGTCAATCCCATACGCTTTGCCCATAAGTAATTAGTCAACACATTAAACTTAGTAACACGGCGAGAAGCTATACTCTTCATAATACTTTGCTTAGCCACCTCAATATTTGCAGCACGCTCAGGAATATTATTCAACAAAACATTAAACTGTTTAATACAATCGTTCATCTTATCATTTTGTGTGATGATATAAGTATAGAACTTTTCTGTTTCGAATGGACGACTTGGCTCACCATAGTTTGCACTAGCTGAATAAGCCAAACCACGTGCTTCGCGCATCTCTTGGAAAACAATAGCATTCATGCTACCACCAAAATACTCATTGAAAAGGCTGATAATAGGAGCATGTTCTGCTTGCCACTTAACACCTTCGTTATGATATTGCACCATATAGGTGTTCTTTGCATCGTAAGGAGCTATCATTACCTCATTCTTTGTAGTAGGTTGTGTGAGGTAATGCTTAGCAACTGGCACCTTAGCAAAGTGCTTAGCATCTGCACAAGTATAATTTTTTACAATGATCTTTTCTAGTTCTGTTAATGTAGAAGCACCATAATAAGCTATGGTGTGTTCGTAATTCTTGAGGTTCTTTATCTCATTGATGAGCTGTTGAGGATCATAACTGCGAAGCTGAGCCACTGTAGGACGATTAGTATAGCTATTGTATTTACCATACTGTCCATACGCAAACAAAGCTCTGAAATTGCTGCGCTGGCTCTTCTTAGCATCTTGGCGACCTTTTTCTATTGATGCTACATAACGATCGTAAGCCGCTTTATCAACCTTGGCATTGCTCATTATGTCATTAACAAGTTTCAATGCAGCAGGCAAGTTTTCATTCAAACCAGTCAAAGTGATGTAAGTACGGTCTGCATCCACAGAGATACTTGTTTCGCAAGCTAGACTATAGAATTTTTGCTTCATTTGCTCATTGGTAAGCTTATCGGTGCCTAGGAATTCTATATAATCGGCTGCTGTAGGAAGCTTAGCATTATTTTCTGAGCCAATAGGCAATATAAAATAGAGTGTAAAGAGTCCGTCTTGAGTGTTCTGCTTATACAATAAAGGTAAGCCTTTCTTGGTCTTAGTTACTGTTAAGTCCTTCTTATAATCGACAAACACAGGCTTAATCTCGTCAACATGCATATTAACAAGCTCCTTCATAAAATCGCTACGCTTGTCGTTGTTAGTAGGAATTGGAGTGATAGCAGGCTTTTCTACCTTCTGAACGGCAGCAGCTTCGCCCACTTCTTTGAACACTGTTACGTAATTATTGGTGAAGAACTTGTTAGCAAAAGCAACAACATCTGTCTTAGTGATCTTAGAAAGACGGTCAATAGTACCCACTTTCTGTTCCCATGGAATATTATTGATGAACGCATCTACAAACATATCGCCACGTACATCATTCTTATCAAGACTCTTATAGAGATCGCGCTTCATGTTGTTAATGATAGACGACAAAAGCTCATCTGAAAATTCGCCCTTCTTTAGCTTGTCAATTTCTGCTAACATGATGCTTCTTACTTCCTTTAAAGATTGCCCCTGATTAGGCACACCGATCAATTCGAAGCTACCATATTCGCTCAAACCATTATAGAAAGCATAAGCACCTTGTACCTTGAACTTACTGTTTAGATCAAGGTCGAACATACCAGCAGTACCATTTGCTAATACTTCTGAAATGAGATTTAAAGTATCTGCCTGCAAACTGTTATTACGCTCAGCTCTCCAACCCATGCGCACCATAGCTGCTTCTTTACCCACTACAGTGGTTTCCATAGGTGCTGTAATCGGTGCTAGTGCAGGATATTGTGGAGTCTGTACCTCTCCATAGCTCTTCCAATTACCAAAATACTTCTCTATTGTAGCCATTGCCTTATCAGGATCTAGATCGCCAGCCAAACAAATAGCTACATTATTTGGAACATAATACTTTTTGAAGTAATTCTTAATATTAGTAATGGAAGGATTTTTCAAGTGATCACCCACACCAATAGTGGTCTGTGTGCCGTATGGATGGGTAGGGAACAGCATCTTATTCATTGCAGCCGATACCTTATGAGAATCGCTTGCCAAACTGATATTATACTCTTCATACACCGATTCTAGCTCGGTATGGAAGCCACGAACCACCATATTTTGAAAACGATCGCTCTCTATCTTTGCCCAAGCTTCTAACTCATTAGCAGGGAAATTAAGGTGATAGCAGGTAACATCATTTGAAGTATAGGCATTAACTCCTTCACCTCCGATGTTTGCCATCATCTTATCATACTCGTTAGGAATGTTGTATTGAGCAGCAAGCTGTGAAACGGAGTCGATCTCATGATAAAGCTTCTTACGCATAGCAGGATCGGTTACCTTGCGATATGCCTCATAACGAGCCTCTATATCATCAAGATAAGGCTTTTCAGCAGCATAGTTTGAGGTTCCAAAATGGTTAGTACCTTTAAACATAATGTGCTCTAAATAATGAGCCAAACCCGTTGTTTCAGCAGGGTCATTACGGCTACCTGTGTGCACAGCAATATAGGCTTGCACACGTGGCTTTTCTTTATTAACACTGATAAATACTTTCAAGCCGTTCTTCAAAGTGTAAATACGACTTTGCATAGGGTCGCCCTTCACACTTTCATAAGCATAAGATTGGGCTTGAACACCTGTTGCCGCGCAGAGCACTGCTACGCCAAGTACAATTCCTTTTAAATAGGATAGCATGTGATTTTGTATCATATTGTTAAATATTAAGTAACATTATTCTTCGTAATCTGTTTCACGATCGAGACTATTAACAAATTCTTCGAACACTTCCCGATCAACATCCCCCATCTTGTATTCCTTCTCAGCATCCTTCTTTATCTCTGCAATCCATGCACGGCGAGCAGTGATATAGTCGGCTTTGATCTTAGCATCCACCTCGGCTGTTATTTCGTCCACACCGTAATAGTTTTGTATCATCTTGTAAGTCCATGCCCATTGATAGGTGCGATAATTGTGATTGATTTCCTCAAAACGATCAATCACCTCTTGAATGGTTTCCAAGTTACCACTCTTTATATCCTCTATCAAGCGATCTTCTTCGCTCGCTGGAAGTAGCAATCCTGAAAGATCTCGCCACTCCCCTATACCAACATCAGTAGTAGGCTTACCAAAGAACCCCCACTTATGGGCTCGTTTCAATACTGCCCCCATATAAATACGGAGAGCAATATCATAATATTTTATACCCTTTCGCAAGCTAGAGGCGTTAATGGTGTATTCGTGGAAATTATAACTAGACACATTGTCGCCACTAGCCTGACGAAGATTCTCAAGGATAAACTTGCCGCGAAGAATCTCGCCTACAGAAAAAGGTGATAGCCAATCGAAATTAACAATACTCTTCTTAGGAGCATTTTGTGGGCGCATATCACGCTTAGGCCACTTGTGAATATCACGATACAAACCCACAGTGGTAATATTACGCCCGGGTACAAGGAACATTTTATCAGCCTCAGCAATGAGGTAAGAGAAAGGCAACGCTGTAGTATTAGGGTGGTGCATCAGTTTTCCAAAACACACAGAGAATGTACCAATGGTAGCTGGCATCAAAAGATAACTGCCACTAGCTGTCTTTGATCCACGTTCGAGCGTTCCCCAGTGCATAGGACCCATCTTATAGGCGTGGTTAGAAAAGTTGGTGCCTGACCCAGCATTATAGAATGAGAACATACCACCGATGAGCAGCGAACTCTTGTGATGAGAAGCACTAAAAGGACCACAGAAAGCTGCACAAGCCTCGCCATTAGCCATATACGAATTGGCAAAGAACACGCTTTGCGAAGCTGTGAAGCCATTCGATACATGACAAGCCTCGCCCACAAAGCAGTCTTGCATCTTCACACTGTTCACGATACTACTACCTTCGGAAATGATAGAGTTTTCGCAAATAACACCTGTACCAATATAAACACTAGCCTTATCCGAGCTAAGAATGGTACAATCGCTAAGCCTACTAGCTCCTGATATTTCACAATCGTCTTGAATAACGGTATTG
The DNA here is from genome assembly GCF_000262545.1 of Prevotella bivia DSM 20514. Classification (GTDB taxonomy): domain Bacteria; phylum Bacteroidota; class Bacteroidia; order Bacteroidales; family Bacteroidaceae; genus Prevotella; species Prevotella bivia. The sequence goes on from NZ_JH660660.1 coordinate 1,514,926, forward strand.
GTGATCTCGCGGGTATTGATGATTTTCACACGATTGCCCACCACACCACGATCAGGATTGGTGCGCATTATCTCTTCCTTTACCAAACGGCGGATAGCATTCTTAACATCTTTGTCGTCAAAATGCTTTACCATAAAGGCTGCAAACTGACTATTAAGGTCGTGGAAAAGGATAACATTACCATCGCCTACCTCGTTGAGTACCGATATTAAATTGCCTTCGCCAAAAGAAGCTCCCTCCGTAGTTTCGAGTACCGAAACATTAGAAATGAGACAATCATCACCTATAGTGTAGTTATTGATATAATTGCCTACCTTCTCAATCAAACAATCATTGCCCACCGTAACATTGCGCAAAGTAGCATCGTTAATACCAGAATGTTTTACAAAGTCTTTGGTTATCTCAACATTCTTCTGAAAACTGCCCAAGCGAATATCGCCATAGAACATAACACGGTGAAAGAATTTTGGCTGAAATCCTTCCTCTGCAACAAGAACTCGCTGCCAGTCTTCTGCCCAGCAGCTATTATTTTCAAAGATGCTTATTTCATCTTGTGTTAATAAACGATATGTCATAGTTCGTATATTTATAATTTAAGGAATAATTGTTTGAAAGTGCTTTTCGCCTTTATTCTTCCTCTATCGTATAAAGGAAGTCGTTATAAGGATACTTCTGAACATGGAGTTCGCGCACCATTTTGTAGAGCGTTTCTCTAAACTCGTCGATATTTTCTTTTTCACGTGCCGAGATAAAGAGACAGTTACCATCAGCTTTTGCCATCCATGTACGCTTCAATTCATCGAGCGTAATGTTTTCTTTTGTAGGTGGTGTGAGGTCATCTTCGTCCTTTTCCACCCATGTATAGTTGTCGATCTTATTGAAAATAAGCATTGAAGGCTTATCAGCACATCCAAGATCGGCTAGCGTTTTGTTCACCACCTCTATTTGTTCTTCAAAATCGGGATGTGATATATCCACTACATGGAGCAACAAATCGGCTTCGCGTACCTCATCGAGGGTCGACTTAAACGAATCGACAAGATCAGTAGGCAACTTACGGATAAACCCTACAGTATCAGCCAAAAGGAAAGGAAGATTGTCCACAACCACCTTACGCACGGTGGTGTCGAGGGTAGCAAAGAGCTTGTTCTCGGCGAAAACTTCGCTCTTAGCAAGGAGGTTCATTGTGGTAGATTTGCCCACATTGGTATATCCCACCAAGGCTACACGGATCATTCTGCCACGATTTTTGCGTTGGGTAGACTTTTGTTTGTCAATTTCTGCCAAGCGTTCTTTTAAGAGCGACATACGATTGAGGATGATACGGCGGTCCATTTCGAGCTGGGTTTCACCAGGACCACGCAGTCCCACCGAACCTTTTCCACCACCAGAGCCAGAGCCACCTCCCTGACGCTCCAAGTGCGTCCATAAGCGTTGCAAGCGTGGAAGCATATAGCGATACTGCGCAAGTTCCACCTGTGTCTTGGCATTAGCGGTCTGAGCACGCATCGCAAAAATATCAAGAATAAGCGAAGTGCGATCTAAGATCTTCACCGCTAACATTTGCTCAATATTACGCATCTGCTTAGCCGACAACTCATCGTCGAAGATAACCATTCCCACGGGATCCTCTTCATCTTCTTTTTGCTTTATATAGTCTCTTATTTCCTCTAGCTTTCCCTTGCCTACATAGGTAACAGCACTAGGACCATTTACCCTTTGTGTAAAGCGTTTTACGGTAACTGCACCTGCTGTATCGGCTAGAAATTCTAGCTCGTCAAGATATTCCTTGGTTTTTGCTTCGTCCTGATTTTGAGTAATCAAACCCACCAATACAGCACTCTCTGTCTTAACCTCAGATATAACAAATTCCTTCATTCAATATGTTTTCTTTTTCGTATAGTCTTTTGCTTACTGCAAAAATACAGTTTATTTTTGTAAAAGCACTATATGTGAACATAAAAAAACATAATAACTGATGTATAAATAAGTATATATTTGTATCTTTGAAAATTGAAAAAAAGTTCTGTAATAAATTATAAAGATTTTTTTTATGCGAAGAGAAACATTATGTATTCATGGAGGGTGGCAACCTAAGAATGGCGAATCACGCCAATTACCTATTATTCAAAGCACTACATTCAAATATGACGATACCGAAGAGATGGCTATGCTCTTCGATTTGAAGAAGTCGGGATATTTTTATTCCAGACTTGCTAACCCTACAAACGATGCTGTGGCAGCAAAGATAGCAGCGCTAGAAGGTGGTATTGGAGCTGTGTTAACCTCTAGTGGACAGGCGGCTAATTATTTTGCCATTTTCAATATCTGTGAGGCAGGCGGACACGTGGTGGCATCTACCGAGATTTATGGTGGTACATTCAACTTGCTAAACATAACGATGCGCAAGCAGGGAATAGAAGTTACCTTTGTAAATCCTGACGCTTCTGAGGAAGAATTGGCTAAGGCTTTCCGCCCAAACACTAAACTGATGTTTGGCGAAACCATCAGTAATCCTGCTGGAAATGTGCTAGATATAGAGAAGTTTGCACGAGTAGCCCATGCGCACGGTGTACCTTTGATGGTAGATAACACCTTTGCTACTCCTATTAACTGTCGTCCTTTCGAATGGGGATGCGACATTGTTACCCACTCTACCACAAAATATATGGACGGACATGCCACGCAGGTAGGTGGTGCTGTTGTGGACAGTGGTAACTTCGATTGGGAAGCAAATGCTGAAAAGTTTCCGGGTTTGTGTATGCCAGATGAGTCGTACCACGGGCTTACCTACACAAAGGCTTTTGGAAAAATGGGCTATCTCACAAAGCTGATTGCGCAATTGATGCGCGATCTTGGGTCGATACCAGCACCACAAAACTCGTTCTTGCTTAATCTTGGTCTCGAAACGCTTCACCTGCGTATGGCACAACATTGCAAAAACGCTCAAGCAATAGCAGAATTTTTAGAAAAAGACGAGCGCGTGGCATGGGTCAACTACTGTGGTTTAAAAAATAACAAGTATTACGAACTTGCACAAAAATACTTGCCTAACGGCTCATGCGGTGTGATTTCTTTTGGTTTGAAGGGCGACAGAGCTACAGCAGTGAAGTTTATGGATGCGCTACAACTCATAAGCATTGTTACCCACGTGGCTGATGCTAAGACTTGTGTGCTTCACCCTGCTAGCCATACCCATCGCCAACTGTCAGACGAACAACTAAAACAAGCGGGCATTGCTCCCGACTTAATTCGCCTTTCTGTGGGTATCGAAGCGGTGGAAGATTTGATAAAAGACATTCAGCAAGCGCTTGAAAGAATTTAACATAAACGTAATATATAATTTTTTGTGCGGCAATACATCACCTTTTGCATACCAAAAGGGCATCTTTTGCTCACTAAAAGGTCATCTTTTGAATAGCAAAAGATGACCTTTTATAATATAATGAATATCAGATAGTTACAAGCATAAAATATAAAATCGAAGATATTTTATATGTAACTATATTTCACCAACCAACACCTTTAAACGAAAACATAATTTGGGATAGCGTTTGCGTGATAGCTTTCTTAGCCGTACCTTTGTGGTGGACAAAAAAAAGAAGATAATGATAGATATTAACAAGATAAAACTCATAGCCTTTGATGCTGATGACACGCTATGGGACTGCCAAAGCTACTATGACGAAGCGGAGGATACATACACAAAGATACTTGAGCGGTACGGTATTGGGGCTAAAGAGGTGGCGGAGTCGCTATTTGAGACCGAAACGAAAAATATGCCACTGCTAGGATATGGATGCAAAGCCTTTATTTTATCGCTAATAGAGAATGCTGTAAAAATGACCCATAGGGAGATAGAGGGCAAAGATATTCAGAGCATTCTCAACTTATCCCACCACCTGCTTACATCGCTAGGACAGCCACTTGCAGGGATAGAAGACACGCTGAAAAAACTAAAGCGTGGAAGCAATGTACCTAGGGTGGTATTTACCAAAGGCGAACTACTCGACCAAAAAAATAAATATCACAAGTCGGGACTTTCTGCTTATTTCGATGACATCATCGTAGTAGAAGACAAAACAATAGCAGCATATAAGCAGCTTTGCACGCATTTTGGTGTTCAGATAGCGGAACTGCTGATGATAGGCAACTCGTTTAAATCGGACATCGAACCTGTGCTGAAACAAGGCGGATGTGCCATTCATATTCCTTTTCATACTGTCTGGCAACATGAAATGGTGGAAGAATATCCTCACGAAAACTTGATCGTCTTGGATAGCTTCTCCGAATTGACCAAGATAATTCTATAAATCGTCTCTCCTTTGGCACGATTTTAGCTTAATAAATATATAAAAAATACAAATACTCATTATGACATTATATCCAAAACTCATAACAGATGCGCTGGAGAAAGTAATTTATCCAGGTACAAAGAAAAATATTATTGAAAGTGAGATGCTTGCAGACACACCTAGCATCAATGGCAATAAGGTGAAGTTTACATTGATTTTCCCACGCGAAACCGACCCCTTCTTGAAATCAACCCTCAAAGCTGCCGAGGCTCAGATACACTATTCGGTGGGTAAAGAGGTAGAGGTTACTATTGAAACAGAGTTTAAGAACGCACCACGTCCAGAGGTAGGCAAGTTGCTTCCAGAGGTGAAAAACATCATTGCTGTAAGCTCTGGCAAGGGTGGCGTAGGCAAAAGCACCGTTTCTGCCAACCTTGCTATTGCATTGGCAAAGCTAGGTTATAAGGTGGGACTGCTAGATACTGATATTTTCGGACCAAGTATGCCAAAGATGTTTGGTGTAGAGGAGGCACGCCCCACTGGTGTTAACAAAGGAGGTAGAGACTTAATAGAGCCAATAGAAAAATATGGTGTGAAGTTGCTTTCTATCGGTTTCTTTGTCAATCCAAATACGGCTACGCTGTGGCGTGGAGGTATGGCTACATCAGCTTTGAAACAATTGATTGCCGATGCCGATTGGGGCGATCTCGATTACTTTATCCTTGATACGCCTCCTGGCACTAGCGATATTCACCTCACATTGATGCAAACATTGGCTATCACAGGGGCGGTTATCGTATCTACACCACAAGAGGTGGCTCTGGCTGATGCTCGCAAGGGCATTGATATGTACCAGAATGACAAAGTAAACATTCCTATACTCGGTTTGGTGGAGAATATGGCATGGTTTACACCAGCCGAATTGCCCGAGAACAAGTACTACATCTTTGGAAAAGAGGGTTGTAAAAAGCTTGCAAAAGAAATGAATACTCCGCTACTTGCTCAAATTCCGCTTGTACAAGGTATTCGCGAGGGGGGCGACGACGGTGCGCCAGCAGCCACAAAGGTAGACACTATGACGGGACAAGCTTTCATCAATTTGGCACAAGCTGTAGTAACGGTGGTAAATCGGCGCAATGCCAACCAAGCTCCAACAAAGATTGTTGAAATGCACGCTTAGTGAGAGGTGAGAGTTGAGAGTTGAGAGTTGAGAGAGGTGAGAATTTTTCTAGGAGTACTAGAATTACTAGGAATACTAGGATGAGCAACTCTCAAATCTCAACTCTAAAATCTAAAATCTCAACTCTCAACTCTCTATGTAAGGCTTTATCTTTGCCGCCCATACCTTGTACCCCTCTTCCGTCAGATGCAAACCATCGCGGCAATAGCTTGGTTTCATTGTTTTCTTATCTTTGCCTAGCAAATCATCGTATATATTAATGTAGATAAACTTGCTTGCTTCGCAATATTCTTTTAGCCGTTTATTCAAAGCTATAATCATATCGCCTTTGCCTTTCATATAGCGCCAAACGCCTTTTTCTGGACAAAGTGGAAGCAAGCTATGCACAAAGATTTGCGTAGCAGGGCATGCAGAATGCAGCTCGTTTAATATCCGAACAATATTATTATATACTTTATCTATTGCCAAACCATGACTTAAATCATTAGTGCCACAGTCGAAAAAAACGGCACGAGGTTGAGCAGCAATAATTTCTGGTAAACGATGATACATACCTATAGCATCATCGCCTATAATACCACGATTGACTATAAGATGATTTGTATTGAAAAAACGATTCCAATTGCCACCAAACTCCATGTGACTATCCCCAAACATAATTACCTTATCGGCGGCAATTCTACCTTCATTTGTAAATATTTTCATACGCTCTGTATAATGCTTTGAGGCTTTAAAATGGTGTGATTGTGCATTTGCTATTTGGGCAAAGAGCAGCATTCCTAAATATAACGGTATGAATAATATATAAGAAAATAGTTTCATGCTTAGTTTTATTTTCCACAAAGGTACTGAATAAATGAATACCTAGACAACGATAGTATAAAAAAAACTGGCTCATTCTTCTAAAAGAATAAGCCAGCCTAAAATATTTTTTTGCAAATCTAAAGTTTGCACTTATGTGCTTTACTTCATAATTGAGAGCACTCTTCCTAGATAAGACTGCGTTTTAGCAATGCTATATTGAATGCCTCCTGCCCAAAGACGAATACCACGTTCAATATTATTCATTGGGTTATGAAACGACTGAATAAGAACAAACATTTCTTTTGATTTTTGAACATTGAAACGATCGGATAGTTTGTAACGCTTCTTACTACCTCTTGCCTTCAAAATGTTGTTACATTCTTTTACGAGTATGGGAGATATTTGTAATATTCCTGCATACTGCCCGTTGACAGCTTTTGCATTTCCTCTACTCTCTAAGTGGATAATTGCAGCCATTACTGACTCCCAATTAAACGTATCGCCCGACTTTTTTACTTCAGCGTGAGCACTTACTGCACATAAATTAATTAAAAAACCTAATACAATTACTTTTAAAAATCTCATCATTAATATTTTTCGAAACATACGAATTAAAGCCTTTGAAAAGCAATAACTACACAGTGCGTTCTATGTGAGAAAGAGTTACTACGCACCTCTGTTTCATATTAGCGGCGCAAAGATACGAAAAACAGACTAATTTATCGGTGATTTTACTTACAAATAGATCATTTCTTTGGGCTTCTTAACAAAGAAGCGACGCAATCGAACTGAAAAAACATTTTATAACACAAAGGTACATTTATAAACCAAAGAAGAAGGCTCTCATCTTTTGAGTGCCTTCTTCTTACATACACGGAATAAATTCTTTAGCCTTGATACTGAATTAGTAAGGCTCAAAAACAAATGATCTGAACGATATAACTAGCTTAGTAAGCTTACTTATTATGCTTAGCTTGCTTATCTATTTTCTCCCAATACTTCTTACCCTTTTCTTTCAATTGCTTTGTGAAGAGAATACCTTCTTTCTCGGTTTGGGCTTCCTGTTGAGGTGTTGCAAAAGCATAGCTAAAGCCCTTATTGTCTTGCCAATGACCACGCGTAAAGTCGGGCACTTCTACGGGAATATTACCATTGTTCATAGAAATACTTCCTAGCTCGGCTAGACAGCACCACTCGGCTAGGTCGTACACATCAATATCGGTAGGCAGTCCATTTCGGAGACAATACACTAGGCGTGAGTCCATAATAAAGTCCATTCCTCCATGTCCTCCCACTTCTTTGGCTTCTGCGCCATAACGTGTGATAATAGGATTTTGGTACTTCTCCTCCAACTTTTTCTTATCGGCTAGCGAAAGATATTCATGCCCTGTAAGATTATCGGCCGATAAATTCGTTTCCGAAATGTTCTTAGAATTTACAGCATAGCCCTCTATAGGGTATTTGTTAGCAAAACCTTTCGTGCCTGTTAGCTGATACATTCTGTTATAAGGCTGTGGTGTCATAACATTATGATGTATCTCTATTACTTTGCCTTGTTCGGTACGAATAAGTGTTGTAGTATGATCACCGTTTTGGAAATCGTTGCAGGGTGTTCCTAATCGGTCTTCCACAAGTTTTTTACCATTAAACGATTTTGTGTCCATCGCTACTAATGTAGTAAACTTATCGCCACGATGAATATTCATCACCTGCGCAATAGGACCTAAGCCATGTGTAGGATAAACATCGCCACGAAACTTTGAATTGTATTCCAAACGCCACCCGAGCTTGTCGTTAGCATCTTTTTTCCAATAGGCATTCCAAAACGGAGAAAGCTCATGACGATAAGCACCTTGCGCATAGATAACCTCGCCAAAAACTCCCTTCTGTGCCATATTGAGTGCATTGAGTTCGAAGAAATCATAACAGCAATTTTCTAACATTACACAATGCAAGCGAGTTTTTTCAGCAAGATTTACAAGCGCCCAGCACTCTTTTAAGTTCATTGCTGATGGCACTTCTATAGCCACATGCTTACCATGCTCGAGTGCATACTTAGCAACGAGGAAGTGGTGTAACCAGTCGGTTGCAATATAAACGAGATCAATATCCTTACGCTCGCATAAAGCCTTATATCCTTCTTCGCCATCATAGATAGCAGCGGCAGGCATAGCAGCTTTGCGAAGAATATGCTGACAAGCCTCAGCACGATTGCGCTCGTGATCACAGAGAGCTTTAACTTCTATACCATTGATGTGTGTCCAACGTTCAACTGCTCCCGGACCACGCATACCTAGTCCTACAAAACCTACGCGTACAACATTTAGTTTTGGAGTAACGAGATTTAAAGCCGTTTGTTGTCCATCTGCCTTCACTGGAACTTCAGTAACAGCTTTGCCATCTTTTACTGTGTAATGCCAATCAAATTGTGCATATACCCGAAGCGTACCAAGACTTAGCATAAGCAGTCCTGCTAGAATTTCTTGTTTAAAGTATCTCATTTTTAGTTGTTTAATAAATGATAAAGAATAATTGCAAAGATAAAGAAAAAAAGCCAAACACCTAGCTTTCATTATGCAAGTAATAAAAAATAAAATAAATATTTATTAAGACATTCACACCCTAAAAGCACCAAAATGCTTAATATTATATAAATAAAGTATACCAAATGTATATGTATGCTGAAATTGTAATACTTTTGTATTATAAATTAAAAATAACTGCTTTAAAATAAACAATAAATGGACTAAAAATAGAAAAAAGTTATTGCATATTAGCATTTTACGAAAAGTCATAAAGGATAGCTTTGAAGCATAGGGCTTTTCTCGTTATAAGTAGATTAAAAAAACTATTCTTTTGGGCAAAAACATACATTATAACAACTGTAAAGGACTGTAAAATACACATACCCCAGTGGTTTATAGATAATAACAAGTTTTATAGAAACTGGTAGTACTTGTATTTTTCGACTAGTAATACTCAATTTTTTTTGTTGTATTGATTAAGTGGAGTAGCGTCGTGAGACGGTGCTTCACTGCTTTTTATGCTGACAGCAAAGCCATATTGCGTTTCTGTACAGCACATTTTTTATTAAGATATTCGCTTGCTAAAGCAGTAAAAGGTTTAATATTATATAAATAAGACCCTTAAAAAGCATATTTATGCTTCAATTGTAATACTTTTGTGGTATAAAACAAAACCCAAAAAATCGTGAGTGGTTTGAAAAGAAAGAAAAGATATAGCATATTTTATGCATGGATACTATTATTAGTATTCATGTTAGCACATATATGCAAAGATCTTGACCTTCATCTTTCGCTGCAACACGTACCCCACCTTAAAACAATAAAGTCAGATGTAAAGGCGCAGGTAAAAGCGTACTGTCCTACCTGTAATTTTACGTGGCAAAAATCAGAATCCGCTAAGAGTGTAACGTTTATCCCTATTCTTATCGGAATACTTATATCGCATTACGAAATAAAAGAGCTCACCGTTTGGCGACCTATTTATTCTGTAAATGCAAATTCCCCTCCATCATTCCTACTAGTCTAAAAGCTTTTTTTAGACACTTGTTATTAGTTTGACTAGCTTCTGTTTGTCTTATATCAGTACGACAACTTGATATTAAGGCAATGGCTTATTGATTATTGAATGTCTAATAATCAGTATATTATCGGGTATTAGTAGTTCAAAAAAAAGACAGAGCAGTACTAGTCAAGCAAAGCTATCAAAACTTTAAAAACAAAAAAAGTTGTTGTTTTAGGAATGAAGAAACACTTTTATATTAGCCTTACCATCATTGGTATTGCTATTTTCACGCTAATTCCTTCTGCTTCAGCCCACACACAAAAGTTCCAACACGGAGTAATTGTGTCCGACTCTACCCATTCGAAAGTTCACCGTTTGGAAGAAGTTACGGTAAATGGAGAAAGGAAATTAGTAAGTAATAACGTTGTTAGTAGCCAAATTAATCAAGCTACGATCAACCGTTCAATAGGGCAATCGCTTGCAACAATGCTGGAGCGCATAAGTGGTGTAAGCTCTATCCAAACAGGCACAACAGTCTCAAAACCCGTCATTCATGGTATGTATGGCAATAGATTGCTAATGATTGTAAATGGGGCACGCCAAATAGGACAGCAATGGGGCGATGATCATGCACCTGAAGTTGATAAAAATAATAGTAATAAGATAGAAGTTGTCAAGGGAGCCGAAGCTGTTCGTTATGGATCGGAAGCCCTTGGAGGTATCATTGTTATGGAGCAAGCTATGCTTCCCTATGAAACGGATTGCATACATGGCAAGGTATTAACAATGTATGGAGACAATGGCAGACGCTATCAGATTGTAGGAAGTGCAGAAGGTGCTTTTCCATTTGCTAAGGATATAGCATGGCGCATACAGTCGACCTATGGTAATAGTGGGGATCAACGTGCTGCAAAATATATGCTAAATAATACAGGTACGCGCGAGTTTGATATTGCGGGAACACTAGGCTATCGCCATAAAAACTTTCGTACGGAGTTGTCTTATAGTAGATACGACCTCAAGCTAGGGGTGCTATTCAATGCACAGATGGGCAATCAAGACTTACTATCGGAGCGCATAGCCCTTGGACGCCCTGTAATTGTTACGCCCTTTACACGCACTATAACATATCCGTTTCAGCATGTAATCCATAACAATGTAACGCTAAAGATGTTTTACAATAACAATCGTTATGGTAACTTTTATTGGCTTACGTCCTATCAAAAAGACGATCGTGAGGAAAACAGAATAAGAAGACAAAACTTATCTAATATTCCCGCAGTAAGCTTGCACTTGCAATCGCTCCAAAACCAATTCAGGTGGCGCAAAGCATATAGTGTTTGGCAAACAGAAGTGGGCGTACAATATGGCTACACCAATCATAAAAACGAACGTGGCACTGGGGTTGTTCCTATTATTCCTAACTATACAGAGCACACCCTAGGGGTATATGCTTTCCAAAAATACAATAAAAATAAATGGAGTGCAGAGCTAGGTGCTAGGTTCGATTGGCAAAACACAGCGGCTGCTGGCTACGATTGGACGGGAACGTACTATGGTGGACACCGTTCTTTCAATAACTTCACCTACAATATTGGCGCACAATATAAGGTAAACCAACACTTTACACTCACTTCTAATATAGGGCTCGCATGGCGTGCACCGCATGTTTACGAACTATACAGTAACGGAAACGAACTTGGATCGGGCAGATATGTTATTGGCGACTCGCTGCTAAACTCGGAAAATAGCTACAAGTGGGTTACCTCTGCCGTTTACAAGAGCAAATATGTTGATGTGCGAGTAGATGCCTATCTACAATGGATTAAGAACTATGTATACGACCGCCCTATGCAGAAGAACATTACTGTAATATCAGGTACTTACCCCGTATTCCAATATATGCAGGCTGATGCTTTCTTCCGCGGAGTGGATCTCGACTTACATATTCGTCCTATCACCTTACTCGACTATCACTTTACGAGTTCTATGATTTGGGCTAACGAGAAGAATACGGGTAACTACTTACCTTACATTCCTTCGTTTCGCTTCGATCACAGCCTTGCTTACACTCCTCAACCTATAGGGAAGTGGGCTCCATGGATAGAAATAAACCACCGTTTCGTGGCACAGCAGCATAGGTTCGATCCTAATACCGACCTCATTAACACAGCTCCTCCTGCTTACAACCTATTTGGTTTCGAAGCTGGAGTAAACTGGAATATCAATCATCGCAATACACTTTTCTTCAATATAGCAGGTGAAAATATTTTCAATAAGGAGTACAAGGAATACACCAATCGAGCGCGTTACTACTCGCACGATCTTGGAAGAGACATCCGCATAACACTTGGTTGGAAATTTTAAATCCCTCAAAACAACAACATTAAATAGTAAAAGAAAATGAAAAGAATCATATTTAACACACTTATAGTCGCTGCTCTCGTTATTACAGGAATGACATTAACAAGTTGTACCAGCGACCCAGAGCGTCCTGAAAACGAAATTAACAATAAACACCACGAGGACCCTACCTCTGCTGTATTCACACTCATAGAAGGAACATTAAAGGAAGGCAAGCTTTTTTCAGCCGACCTTACCCCTAACGATGTTACGCTCGCTGACAGCAAACAAACTATCACATATGCTGTAGATGCTACCCACAGCAAGAAAAAACAAGGTTTCCACATTGACCCTGCTAAGGGAGCAACAAAGTTTGTTGTGAAGAATACAGAAGATAACCCCAACACGGTGTATCTTCTAAAGCTGGATTATTATAATGTAAAACATGAACTTATGAATGATCAGTTTTTCTTAAACCAGCAAGACCGAATACACCAGCACTTCTTCCAACTCTATCAGAAAGACTCAAATGGGATTTCTATTCGTGAAACAGATAAGCGCAAATTGCCTTTCGACTATGTATATGCCGACGAATTTAATAACAGCTTTATAGGGAAAACCAATCCTATGGGCTTCAAGGGCTTTATTGTCTTCAAAGAAAAGGGCAGAAAATTTGAACTTAAAGTAGCATTGATGCACGCTGGTAATGCGAGCAAATTTGACAACAACCATAAGGCATCCGAATTTTATACGCCTTCACCTAGTCAGATCGCAAACTCACTTTGGGACTTTACTGCTGCGCTTCCTATCGAAATTCAAGAATAACTAACGATTAGACAAAAAGGAAATGAAAAATCTATTTCAATACTTATACATACTTGCCGCAAATATGCTTGTGGCTCTTGCGCTAACTGCATGTAGTAGCGATGATTATCTTGGTGTAACAAATGGAGAAGAAGATAAGCAGCTTCCCGAAGTTACTCAAAAACTTTCAGGCCCTATGCCTGCAAGTGTTGAGATAAGAGTAATATATGGTCATCTACATGGTTACACTAGCTTCCACGAAAATCCTCCAATAGAAGGCACCACCTTCCTTAGTAAGAACCCTACCTTTAAGTTTACGCTTAAAGATAACCAGTGGGTACCCGATAAGGCAAACCCTAAATATCTTTATGCCTTTAGTTCTGGTAAAATGTTCAACACAGAGTCTAGCACTCCTTACGCTATAGATATTCATTACTTCAATGAGAAGGGAGAAGATATTACCGAGAAAATGGTAGCCGATGGTAAGGATAAAAAGCTACAACACTTCTTTATTCCAGAGAACATCAAGCCTTTAAAGGATTTTGATAAAACGATCGACAATCCTAATAACAATGAAATATTCCGTTACGATTACATTGACCCTACCCCATTTGGAAAGACGATAAAAAAAGATGGTGCAAAGTATAACGGACTTAAAAATCCTATGGGCTTTAAGGGATATATCACCTTTGGTTACAGTCGCCATACATTTAATCTTGCAATAAAACTAATGGAGGCAAAAAATCAAAAAACAAGTAATCAAAAGGAACTCGATTTTTTCTATAACGACCAAATAGGTAAAGTTGAGCATAATCCACAAAAAATAGCGTCATGGCTTCCTACTTCTGAACAAGAGAAAAACGATCTTTGGTATCCCACTATCAACATTCCTGTTATGGTTTACATAGATTGGTGTGAGGAATATGTAGGCGATGTAAAAATAGATGATGGAAAACTACCTAAGCTTGAAGAACTTTCACCTAAGACACAGCGCTTGGTAAAAACCATTCACGACAATCTTCACATCCCTTATAAAGAAATATTGGAGAACTTACATTATCGACTTTACGGCGATACTGACCCTGAATCGGGTAGCTATTGGTTCTAATAACCAATAGTAATTGAAGAAAAGTAGCAATGTATATCAAATAAAAAACTCAATTTTTTTTTATTGTACTGATTAAGTGGAGTGGCGTCGTGAGATGGTATTCCACTGCTTTTTTTTATATCTATAGCAAAGCTATATCGAATACCTTTACATCAACAAAAAAGCCTCTAGAATAAATTTTCTAGAGGCGGTATAAAAAAAAGTGAAATATTATATTTATAAATGGAGATTATGCCCCATACGATCTTGCTTTGTTTTAAGATAACGATAATCGTATTTATTAGGTGTTACCTCTATTGAAACATTCTCGGTAATCTCCAAACCGAAAGCTTCTAGCCCTACACGCTTTGTAGGATTGTTAGTCATAAGGCGCATCTTATGCACACCTAGATGGCGAAGCATCTCGGCGCCACTGCCATACTCACGCTCGTCTGGACGAAACCCTAAGTGGATATTAGCGTCTACAGTGTCTAAGCCTTCTTCTTGAAGTTTGTAAGCTGCTATCTTGTTCATCAAACCTATACCACGCCCCTCTTGTTGCATATAGATAATAACCCCCTTACCTTCTTTTTCTATCATCTCCATAGCCTTATGAAGCTGCTCGCCACAATCACAGCGACGACTGCCAAGAATATCGCCCGTTGCGCATGAAGAATGAACACGCACTAAGATGCTTTCATCTTCTTTCCATTCGCCCTTAACAAGCGCCATGTGTTCCAATCCGTTGCTCTTCTGTAAGAAAGGTATGAGCTGGAAGTTACCATATTTCGTAGGAAGGTCTACTTTCTCACCCACTTCTATTCCCGCTTCTCTTTCTAAGCGATAGGCTATGAGGTCTTTAATACTGATAATCTTCATACCCCATTCCTTGGCTTTGATCTGAAGATCGGGCATACGTGCCATCGTACCATCTTCATTCATAATTTCCATTAACACACCTGCAGGATAACAGCCTGCCAAACGACAAAGATCGACAGCCGCCTCCGTATGACCAGAACGACGCAGCACACCATTGTCTTGTGCGTAGAGAGGATTGATATGACCGGGACGACCAAAGGTTTCAGGTTTTGCATGAGGATCGGCAAGGGCTTTTATCGTTTCGGCACGATCATGGACAGAAACACCTGTAGTACAGCCTTCTAATTTATCAACAGTAACAGTAAATGGAGTACCTAGCATAGAGGTGTTATCAGAAACTTGGTGAGGAAGATCTAGCTCTACTGCTCTTGCATTCGTAATTGGTACACAGAGCACACCACGCGCATTCTTCAACATAAAGTTCACCTTTTCAGGGGTGATAAGTTCTGCTGCCATAATGAGATCGCCCTCGTTTTCACGATCTTCATCATCAACTACAATGATAAATTTACCTTCTTTAAAGTCTTGTAAAGCATCATCTATACTATTCAACTTATATTTCTCCATAATAATATTACTATTTAAAATTACATTTTTCTATTTATAGTTTTTCCCAATCTCTTCTATAATATTTGTATTTGTAGAAGTGATTTCTTTTAAGTCTCTATACAAACGGAATCTAAAACGCCACATTCTTAGATAGAAGAATATACCTACAGGAACCATAATTGCAGAGACAATGTTCATCCATCTATGTTCAAACGGACGTGTGTGTGCCTTGGTAGCAATGATAGGATATTTGTTTAACTCACCAAGGATAATACGATTTTTGGTGTTGCCTAAATCTTCTATCACTCGCTCTAATATATCGCTTAGCTGCTCTATCTTATGATCAGGGTGGTACTCAAAGAACACTTTTATAGGATTTGGCAACAATGTTAAACGTTTCGCCTGCGCATAACTTCTTATCTCTGCGGTCAATTCCTCTAAGATCTTTGCATCTTCTGCATAATGAGGATCGGAAATCAATACTTCTTTTCTCACAATGTTACGCTTCATACGCAATCCGAAGATACGCATCAAGGCGTTTTTGTACATATCGGCATTGAAAACTGCTGAGTCGTTGTTGGCCTTATAAGTAAAGAAAATTGCCATTGGGATAAGTACCGCTGGCGAAAGTCCTTTACCAAACCATATCGCCCAATCGCCTTGTCGCGACATTTTATATCCTGTATTATCCAAGATATAAAAGATGATAAATACCAGCACACTGATAATAATAGGCAAACCAAGTCCACCTTTACGAATAATAGCACCCAATGGCGCACCTATAAAGAAGAATATCAAACAAGTAAGCGCAAGGGTAAACTTATTAATTTCCTCAATAGCATGTTGCCGAAGCAGCTTATCGCCATCGCTTGTTACCATACTCTTAAACTCAAGATCGCCCACTTCCTGCTGAACATTTGACAGAGCCATATCAACAACCTCTCTACGCTTATCAGCCGAAAGCTTCGTATAAATAGAGTCGATATTAAAGCCTTTCGATTGCGTTAGCGTTTTCACACTCGAAAGTTGAGTTTTATTAAGTTTTGGACGCGGGTAATATAGCTCCTTTGCTTCTTTATAATATGCCCGTCCCACACTGTCGTATACTTGTACTAGCGAGTCTTTGTCGTGTTTTATTTTCGCCAAACTCTTCGTTCGTGCATCATTCGATAAGCCTGCAGCATCGGAAAGACTAAAGTCGTCACTAAAGTCGATTACTATCTTTTTATGTGCAAATGTTTCTCTACGATAAGGCACACTAGCACTATTGCCAATTCCTTGGGAACGCATATTCTCAAACCACTCACCATTCCATAAGTTTAAGATGAGGTGTTTCTTCTCCGCAGTAGATTGAAGCATACCAGAGTCGGCAAGAATAATAGCCTGATCTTCATAACTATCCGTCATACGATACACCATAATATTATATAGATGCCCCGTGTTAAGATCTTTCTTCTCAACATAAAGATTGGTCTGCGGAATACCATCATAGAACACTCCCTCTGGGATTTCTAGTTCTGGACTCTTTTGCTTCATAGAGATAAGAAGCTGATAAATATGCTTCTGGGCTATAGGTGCCACATTGTTCTGAAAATAGAAAGACAGAATAGTAATGAGAATAGTAGTAGCAATTAGCCCACGAAACGATTGAAATAAAGATATTCCAGCCGACTTAATTGCCGTTAGCTCAGAGCTTTCACCCAGGTTGCCATAGGTCATCAATGAGGATAACAATACGGCAAGCGGTAAGGCTTGTGGCACCAACATCAAAGCCATGTAACCAAAAAATTGTGCAAGCACATCTACAGTGAGACCTTTACCAATAAGATCATCAATAGAACGCCACAAAAACTGCATCATCAACACAAAGAGGCTGATGAAGAAAGTTCCCGTGAAAAGCATGCCAAACTGCTTGGCTATAAATATGTCTAGTTTCTTGAAGCGTAACATATATGAATGGACAAAGACATTTGTCTATCTATCAAGGGCAGCTTGCTACTAGCAAATAGAGCGCAAAATAATATTATGCGCTAGGTTACTATCCCTTATATTAAATGCAAAAGTACATAAAAATATGGTAGAACTAAGCTTTTTTAGTTTTTTTATTCTTCCGCACAAAATAGGATAAACGATTATCGAAACAAAACCATTAAATACCAGTTATAAGGTGCAATCGCTTTATTTTAGAATTCCAAAAGTTGATAATCGAGTCAGTTTCTTCCTCATCCACTTCTTCAGTAATCAGCAAATGATAATTTTCGGCTATCTCATTCTTAGCCATTTCAATGGTTGTTTCACAATCTTCGTCGTACCATCTTAGCCGAATACGTTCATTTGGAATTTGCTCTACGACAGTTGCAACTCTTGTCTCATGGTCGCGCAATGGGTCACCCCATATAAATGTCAGCTCATTACCTTCGATACTAACACTATCTGCAATCCATTTGTTTAAGCCTATCACGGTACCTATAAGTGTCCAAACAGTAGTCTTTGATCTAGTTTTCAATTCATAAGCCAAATTGATTGTTTTTGCCATAAGTTTATTTTAATTATGGATATATCTAAATATCGTTTGCAAAAATATAACTTTTTTCGCAGCATAGTACATTTTTTTTGAAATATTTTTTGGTCGTTTCCAAGTTTTTCTATAACTTTGCACTCGCTTTTAAAGCAGTAAAGGATGGCGGGATAGCTCAGTTGGTTAGAGCGTCGGATTCATAATCCGGAGGTCCGGGGATCGTAGCCCCGTCCCGCTACAATAATTATCAAGGAGTTACAGAGCTATCTGTAACTCCTTTTTCTTTGCTAATAAAATGTAGAGGTTACAACTACCTTTTCCCTACTGAGCTATTTTCGCAGCCTTGCATAATACGGAATAGAAATTTTCGTAACGATCGTTCTTACACTAACAGGATACCTGCTTAATAGTAATTGCTGACCTTTAAGGGCATAATCAGTCATTAAGAATTAAGGGAAATAGGGGGAAACGCATAGAATGTAACTATTTGAAATAGCATTATTTAGCATTTCTCTGCTATTATAAGGGTAAGCGAAAACGAGCATCAAACGGCAGGAGTTCCGTTACCAAATCGTAACCCACCCGTGAAAAAGTAAAAAGGGGTTACGAATTGAAGGTAAACAACTGTGTCATAGGTTTTTATTCTTCATCTTTCATTTTTCTGCATCGCTCAGGAAGACTTGTTCATCTGTACCTTTGCAAGCAAAGGAAATTTAGAAAAAACGACAGAAAAATGAAGGAAAACAAACTGAAAGTATCGTTCTTCGTTCAGGCGAAACGAACCGACAAGAAAGGACTTGTGCCTGTCATCGGGCGCATCTCAGTTGGCAGAACCCATTCGGGCTTCTCCACCAAATGCAAAACTCCGCTCGCTCTTTGGGACAGCCGTAAGCAACGGCTCATCGGAAAGAGTGCAATGGCGGTGTCTGTCAATCAGAAACTCGGCGAATGCACCGCACTCATCCACGCACGCTTTCACGAGCTCAGTGAAAGAGAAGAAGCCTTTACCGCCACCGATGCGAGGGATGCCTATCAGGGGCAAATCCACCGTCAAGCCTTGCTCTTGGAGAGTTTTGGGGAGTATCTTACACAGACTAAGGAGCGTATAGGCATCGACCGAGCCTTGAAGACGTTCAAACTCTGTACCTATCAGCTATCCTTGCTCCGTGAGTATGTGCAGAAGAAGCACAAGGTATGCGACATTCCCCTTTCACAACTGGACAAAGCATTTATAGAGGGCTTCGAGTATTATCTCACCATCGACCGCAGACTGAAACGCAGCAGCATATCGAGTGCCTTGTCCACCTTGCAGACCATCGTCCGCATGGCGCTGAAGAAAGGTGTGCTGGATTTCTATCCGTTCTTGGGCTACAGTTACGAGCGACCAAAGGGTGAACCGAGAAGTATCACGAAGGAAGAACTTGAGCGCATCATCGACTTGGAGATTGAATGGGAGAACTACCGCATTGTCCGTGATCTCTTTGTCTTTTCCTGCTTCACAGGTCTGGCAATCTCAGATGTCCGCAATCTTCGGGAGGAGAATATCGTCACTGAAGAAGGCAAACTCTGCATCAAGGGCAGACGCATGAAGACCAAGACCCCGTATCGTGTACAGGTGCTTCCCCCTGCGCTGACTATCATGAATCGTTATAGAGGGATAAGGGCAGGCTTTGTTTTTGACGTGCCGACCACCGACATTGTCCTCAATGGTATGCACTACATACAGAGAAACATCGGCATGGAAACTCCGCTAACCTTTCATATGGCTCGCCATACCTTTGCGTCGATTATCACGCTCTCGGCAGGTGTACCTATCGAAACGGTGAGCCGTATGCTCGGACACACCAACCTGAGAACAACACAAGTATATGCAGCGGTTTCCTCCGAAAGAATCCATCGGGATATGCAAGCGATACAGCAGCGAATACAAGATACATTCACCTTAAAACTTTGACATTATGGCACGAAGCACATTCAAGACACTATTCTATATCAATCGCTCAAAAGAGAAAAAGAACGGCAGCTGCCCGATTATGGGACGCATCACCATAGACGGTGAGCAGGTGCAATACAGCACGGGAAAGGAAATCGCTCCCGAACTTTGGGATAGTCGTAAGGGACGGTGCAAAGGAACGGGCGAAGAGATAAAGGAAATCAACCGCTATCTCCAAGCCAAAGAGGAACAAGTCAAAGCGAAGTATCAAGAATTAGTCTGGCAACGTGGCTATATTACCGCTGAGCTACTGAAATGTGAACTCATGGAAGAAGACAAACCTAAAGGTTTTCTTTTGGAAGAAGCACATCTCTTCATTGAGGATAAACGTCCCTGTGTGGGGGTAACGATTGCCAAGCCTACCTTTGCTAATTACATCTATGCAGCGCAGCTCATAAAGTCCTATCTGCGTGAACGCTTAGGGCTGGAGGATATCCGCTACTCTCTGTTGGACTATGGTTTTATCGAGGGGCTGGACTTCTACCTTAAATCAGAGCGCAACCTTTCTCTTGCCACTATTCAGGTAGCGGTCATCTTCCTTAGGAAACTCATCGGCATCGGTCAGCAGAAGAAGTATATCCGTATCGATCCGTTTGCGGACTACAAGGCAGAACTGCCACATCGCACACGCAGGTATCTCACTACGGAGGAATTGCAGAGGGTCCTGCAAACACCCATAATTGACAAGCAGTTCGAACGGGCAAGGCAACTCTTTCTTTTCTGCGCCTTTACTGGTCTGGCTCGTGTGGATATTCTCTGAACTCACAGCCCAAGTACATAAAATTGGAGTGAACTACAATCAGGTGGTACGACTGATGCGCCTTTATACGGCAGAGAAAAGCATACAGGCATTGTTGTGGGAGCTTATCGGTTTGACAAAAGAACTCACTGCCTTGCAAGAAAAAGCAGTGAGTTTAACCATTGACTATCGAGAGAGATAAGGAATGTGCGATGGAATTAGATGTCCCCAAGCATTTTTTGCAGCAGATTGCCCGATGTTCGAGTTATCTGGAAATCCACCGTTTGGTTTTCTACAGTTTTTATGTCGGCTGACTTGAAACGGCATAGTGCTTCCTGGCGCTCCAATGTGTCTCGGACGGGAGACAGGTCTCGTATCTGTCCTGCAAACGTTCCATAGGGAGATTGCAGACAAATTATTTGTCCCTTCATCTTGTCAGGACGCTTGTTTTCAAACTTAAGCAAGATGGTTATATTTGTGCTGTCTACTGGTGTGGTAGCCGTTTTGTGTATGGTAGCCGTACCCGAATATACTTGTTTATAGGGCAGGTAATAGGCTACAGCAAAAAGGCAGAGCAACACCATTCCGATGGCGGTAATGCCATAACGGATAAGCGAGGAGGGTATCTGTCCCACGATACTGCGTACTTTCTCGCTGCGAAGCTCAAGACTCCGTTCCTGTTTCTTTTTCTGCTCTTCCATATCAGTTACCCAATTCTAATTGATTCTTTACTAAGGCAAAATATTTACCACGTTTAGTAGTCAGTTCCTCGTGTGTACCTACCTCTACAATTTTACCTTCATCCAAAACTACAATTTGGTCGGCATCGCGAACAGTGGAAAGGCGGTGTGCCACTACTACAACAGTTTTTCCCTTGTAGAACTCCGAGAGGTTTTCTGTAATGGCTCGTTCATTGTTGGCATCGAGGGCATTGGTCGCTTCATCCAAGAAGACGAACATTGGATTCTTATAAACTACCCTTGCTATCAAAATGCGTTGTCGTTGTCCCTGACTAATGCCCTGTCCGTCCTGTCCTATCATCGTGTTGTAAGCTAAAGGCAGGGCTTCGATGTAGTCAGCGATGTTTGCCACACGGGCAGCATGACGGATACGTTCGATGTCGGGCTCATCGTCTGATATGGCAATGTTCCTCGCAATGGTATCGGAAAAGAGATACCCCTCCTGCATCACCGCACCGCATTGGCTTCGCCACCAGCCGAGGTTGTATTCACTCAAATTGGCATTGCCTATCTCGATGTTTCCATTCTGTGGCTCATAGAAACCCAAAAGGAGTTTTACGAGCGTGGTCTTTCCACTTCCGCTCGCTCCCACGATTGCCGTTACCTTGCCGTTGGGTATGGAGAGATTGATGTCGGAGAGAATATCTTTCGGACTGTAGATGTCGTATTTAAAGGAAAGATCTTTTATCGTGAGGGAATGTCCCTCGGCTGTTTCGTCCGTATAGGCATTTTGTGTCTTTTCCGCATTTTCTTCGTTGGTTTCGGTATGGATTTCGTTCATGCGGTCAAGGCTGATGCTCACGTCCTGCCAAGAGTAGATGAATTGGATGAGTTGTTCTACGGGGCTGTTGAGTTGCCCGATGATGTACTGTACTGCCAGCATCATACCAAGTGTCATACTGCCATGTATCACGGCAGTGGCAGCAAGTACCGTGATAAGTATGTTTTTTACCTCGTTGATGGTAATGCTTCCGGCTTGTTGTACTTGCTGAAGATTGAGTGATTGCAGGTTCACCTTGAACAGGTCGGCTTGCACATCCTCCCATTCCCAACGTTTGCGCTGTTCGCACCCCTGCAGTTTGATTTCCTGCATTCCATTGATGAGCTGGTAGGTAACGTTACGGTTTCGCCCTGCCTGCTCAAAATATTTATAGTCGAGCTGCCTGCGCTTTTTGAGAAAAAGGATAATCCATCCGGCATAAAGCGATGTACCAAACAGGAAAACAAGGAAGATTCCTATGTTATAGACTGCAAGCACAATACCGAAGACAAGGAATGTGAAGAAAGAGAAGAGCAGGCTCAGACTGCTTGAAGTAAGGAACTGCTCCACACGTCGATGATCTTCAATGCGTTGTAGCAGGTCGCCCATCAGTTTGGTGTCGAAGAACTTCATCGGCAGTTTCATCAATTTGATGAAGAAATCCGATATGAGCGAGATATTAATACGTGTGGAGATGTGCAGGAGTATTTTGGAGCGGATAAAGTCGATGGCAGTACGGCTGAAGAGGAGCATCGTCTCCGCCAACAGCACTAACCACACAAAGCCGATGTCCTTTCCTCCGATACCCGTATCTACTATAGCTTGTGTCAAGAAAGGAAAGATAAGCTGCAGGAGCGAGCCGAGCAACAAGCCAAGTATCAACTGCGTAAAGAAACGCTTGTACTTCTTTAGGTAGTTCCAAAGAAACTTTACTCGGTTTTGCGTGGGGATTGTCTCCTCACTCTTTTGAGCGTAGAATTGCTCCGTTGGCTCAAGGAGCAGGGCTATGCCTTTCTCTTCACCACCAGTCTTGGTGCTTACCCAATGCTCGCAGAATTCCTCTTTCGTATAGGTTACAAGTCCTTTGCCTGGGTCTGCTACATAGACCGAATATCTACCCTTGCGATGCTTTTTTATCTTATAGACAACAACAAAATGATTCTGATTCCAATGGACGATACAAGGCATCGGAGCCTCTTGGGATAGCATTTCAAAACTCAAACGTCCTCCAATAGTCTTGAAGCCGATGGTTTCTGCTGCCTTGCTAATACCTAACAAAGACACTCCGTCTTTGCCTAAGGAACAGATTTCCCGTAATTGTTCCCTTTCAACTTTCCGACCATAATGTTTGGCTATTATCGCCAAACAAGAGGGACCGCAATCCATTGCATCTTGTTGTTTAATATATATCATAATGATGAATACAATAATAACTTGTTACTTTTATAATCGTATGATTTCGCTACTTGTTGCTCTTCCTTTATATTTGCTGCGCTGTGGGTTAAATGAATAGCGCAACTGTAGCATTACACCCCGTGTATCAAGTTTTCTGTTTTTTGAGTAATAGACATCATTGATGTGGCTGCTCCATCGCTCCTTGTCGGTATTGAATAAATCTGAAATCTTAATCCACACCGCCAACTTGTTTTTTAGCAAAGAGGCATTCAGACCGATGTCGGTACGGAAAGAGGGTTTGAAATCAGACAAATAGAGATTGCCTGCTGCCGTTCCCCATATGTCGAACGAAAGATTGACGTGTTTCGAGAGGCGGAAGAGATTATCAAGTTCATAACAGAAATAGGGTTTATTGTAGTTTCTGCCATGATACGTAAAAATTTGCTTGAATACACTCATTTCAATTTTAGGACGCCAGAATTTTATCGTTGATGAATAACTCACCGTCGCGCTCCATTCCCGATAATGTGGAATGTTTTCTGTCGTAAACAACATCGCTGAAGTACTCTCTAACTTCTTGGTTGTTCGCATGAGACTGTTCTTATACCAAGTATGTGTTATATCAATCATCAGACCTTTCCACGAAAACACGTAATCCAGAATATAGTCATTGGCCGACAGCAGCAGTGGGTTGCCTCGTTGATAGGTATATTTGTCCACATATACAGTGCTGCTGTTTAATTGCCCATAAGAGGGGCGATGAATGGAGGTCGTGTAACTCAATGACATGGAGACAGCATTCTTGTCATAATCTATCTGCAAGTAGGGTAAAATTTTCTTATAGTCTTTACTAACCTCCTCATTGAGCTTTTCATTATGAAAGTATTGATAATTGACAATTTCTATGCGCCCTCCCGCTTCTATGGAAAAATGCCCGAAAGTCTTCGACAGTGAAGAAAAGAGCCCCCACAATCTTTGGCAGTTTTCATCTTCGCTTTCATTTAAAGCTGTATTGCTCGTTTTGTTTGCATGATATGAATATTTGTTTTTCGTGAAAGAAAATTCCAAACCATAATGTAGCTCTCCACCCCACAATGGATTAAGGATTTCAGCCTTGCCTGTATATAGGTGATAATCGGATTTATTTTTGGAATCCACATCTTTTTTCTGTGCCCAGGAGGTTTCGTATTGAGAAAGTGCTTTCCCTTGCATATAATCAACATTCATAGTCAATCTATTACCTTTCCCCCAGGAGGTGATGTAATAGGCATTCAGTGCATGATTTGTTTTTTCATTTTTTCCCAGCAGCATGACATCTTCCGAATATTTTGTGGCATTATTCACTGAATATATGCTGGTTCCGCTCATTTCATCTCTGTTGGATGGTGTCCGGGAAAAGTTGTATTTCATGCCAAAGTCATTTTTCCCATTGTTGGAAAAGTTGAACCCCGAGCTTACATTGAATAACTTGTTTCTAATATTATTGTTGAACGATTGGTCTACATTGATGGCGTTACTGTTATGGTCAAAATCAATCAAATTTCCTGTCGAACTTTCTTTGCTATCATATCGGAAGTCCATACCACCGAAAAAATCCCAATTTCTCAAGCGATAGTTCAACTTTCCAAACTCTAAATGATTGAAATGTTTTACCAGAGTTTCGCATGCTGTAAGATTGACGCTCAAGCCTTCACCTTTCCGGATAGTCCTTATGTTGATGACTGCTTTTACGTTGTTTCCATAGTCCGTACCTGGATGAAGATTGATTTCAACATTTTTTACCTCATCACTGGAAAGTTTTTGCAACTCACCTACATCGTTGATCTTGATGTTATCTATATAAATCAGGGGTGTTCCTCTGCCAAAGACAGAGATACCTTCCGTTGTACGGCTGACAAAAGGCATCATGGACAGAACCTGAATGGCATCTCCTGTTCGTGCCAACAAGGTGTGCTGCACATTGACTTGCATTTTCCCTCGATTCATTTGAATGACAGGACGTTTCCCGGACACTACCACTTCATTCAGTTGTTGTGTCTCTTCAATGAGTATAATGGTTCCCATATCTACACGAGGAGTCAAATATATGTTTTTGTAGCCAAGACTGCTTATCTTGATAAGACAGTCATCCAAAGACAATTTCTTCGGATTCGACAGCAGAAAATGCCCATCATCAACTGTTACTGCTCCTGAAATAAAAGTACTGTCTGATTTTGTCAGCAGGACGACATTGGCATAAGCAACCATCTCGCCACGCTCATTAGACACTTGTCCTCGTATCTCCTGTGCATTGAGAGACAAGTTCAATAATAAACTTAGGATTATTAGAAAAAGTTCTTTCTTCATAACTTCATCTGAGATAAAATCTTGTCAATATGTGTTTTATAAAAAGAGCAGGCTACCTTGTTTACACCTTGGTCAATTTCTCTATCAAGAGGACAGCCTCCTCCACAAACAGGTAAGACGGGACAGTCAATACATTCAGAATTTTCAAGATGATTGGCCGTGAAAAAACAAGAAGACAATCTTTCCAGTGATATACTTTCTTTTATAATATTTCCTATGGATTTATTTTTATTCCCGACATGTTCTATACATTTGAAAATTTCTCCATCTGGCGTTATTGCATATGTTCCTACAGAGTTATACATACAGGGGGAAGCAATATCAGGGAGGAATAAGTTTCTTTTGTTATTAATTTTTAGTTCATCAATCCGCATTAAGTAATCAAAATAATCTTGATGATTCATACAAGAACCTTGTGTATCAAAATTAGTACGGTCTTTCACTATATTGTAATTTAATTGTATTCTTTTTTTCTTCATTTGAGAAGGGAATTCTTGATTAAAGAAAACTAATAATTTCTCATACTCTTGGAAGTTTGTCTTATCAATCGCTACCTGTATGGTTATGGGAATGGAAGTCTCAGATAACAATCGTTTGATGCCTGAAATTATAATATTAAATGAGCCTTTCCCTGAATGAAAATATCTTCTGCTATCATGTATTGTTTTTGTTCCATCCATTGAAATCTGAATGAACTCTATAGATATTTTTTTGAGAATATCAATAGCATGGCTATTCAATAAACTACCATTAGTAATCATTGATGATGAATAGTTAACATGCTCCATTTCTAATTTTTTGGTAATATTTTCTATAGTCCTTATATTCAATAATGGCTCTCCTCCAAACCAAATTATAGAAATCTTTTTCTCTTTGTTTTTCACTAAGAAGCGGACAATCGCATCTTCCACATCTTCTGTCATGTTAATTTTTCTTTTATTTCCAGCTTCAAAGCAATAAGAACATGAGAAGTTGCAGTTCATTGTTGGACAGATATAAAGCACTATTCGATTATTACGAAACATTTTGGAATACTGAATGTATTTATATTTTTGTATTTCTTCTTTTCTTTCATTTATAATAATTCCCATATCAATTAATTGCTTAATTATATCTGAATTATTTTCTATTGTGAATAAACCATTAAAGATGTCATTATCAAGTTGTACTAATGCACTTGTAAAAGTGTTGAAAATGGAAACTTTTCCATCTCTCTTTGCGTAAATATTATATTTAGAAAATTCCATTGATAATATCTAAATTATAATGGAAAGGTGTAGTTGACTCAATCCCACACCTTTCCATAGTTAATAAATTATGGGGATAGAGTTACTGATGCTTCCGAATTCTCAGATTCATCTGTTAAAAAAGCAGGGCCTTGATAACCACATTTACATTCCATAGAAGTATAGCCTTTTTTGCAAGAAACTTCTACCTGAGAATCGACACCTCCAGTAAGGAAGTTCATCTCTTCATCACTCATGGGGTTTAATAAATCTGTTCGCCCACGGTTTAAGATTTTTAAATCGTTCATAATTTCCTTTTAATTATGTTTTTCTACTCGTGTCGCCTTTTGAATCCGCGTCCTTTATTTCATACAGCTTTCCGATAAAGTCGGTAAGGAAATTGCTGCACTGTAATCAATTTTACAGCTTCCAAACGACTAAGTTTGTGTTTTAAATCTCTGATTGCGTTTTTTGATTTACTTACTAATACTTCTCATACAAAACCTTATTACGTCCTTGCAAGAGAGCAATAAGTTAGTTTCTACTTAGTCAGCAGTAAGCAATACCGTTCCATATGAGAACCTTCCACTCTCGGGTACAAGGAGAAGTATCTTGTCCCCTTGCTTTATTTCCTTTGTCCTTATGAGTTCTTCCAATCCGACATAAATGGCTGCTGACCCGATGTTGCCGACAGAAGTCAGATTTGTAAACCATTTCTCTTTTGTCAGAGCAATGTTGCGAGCAGCTATTTCATCATTTAATTTCTCATAGAAAAACATTGATGATACATGAGGTATGACATAATCTATCTCTTCTGCTTTTACATGATGTTTGGCAAGTACGGTTTCGATATGGTCTACCCAATACTTAATAATGTGCTTCTTTAATTGCCGTATGTCCTGTTTGCCAACAAGTACAGCGCGCTCCTTAATCTCATCAGGAGAGAACTCTTTCCAACTTTTGAGTCGTCCGTTTTCTTGTAACTCTGATGCCATAAACATACAGGTCGGTAGTTCGTTGGCATAAGAAGTCATATCAACCCATTCGATTTTGAGAGGACATATTCCTTCGGGATGATCTTGCACCAATACCGCTCCTGCACCATCAGAAAGCATAAATCGCATAAAATCCTTCTCAAAAGCCATATAAGGGTCTTTGTCAGGATTGTCATGTGTAGCTTCATACTCAGGGTCATAAAATTTGGATACCAATGCAGGTGAAGTTAATTCTGATGCCACGCATACAGCTTTTTGATGCAGTCCTGCAAGAATATTGCTATAGCATATTTTCAATGCCTGCAATGAGGTAAGGCATACACCTGCAGAGGAAAATATTTCCATAGGATAGTTGGCTAATTCTCCATGAACCATAGACGCATGGGAAGGAAGCAATTGATCGGGTGTGCTTGTCCCACAAGCCAAAAGGGTCAAGTCGTCAGGAATACTTCCATTTTCAAACAGCCCACATACGGCTTCTTTTGCCAATTCTGCATTCGAGTGTGTTAGGCTTTGGTTTTTGTCCAACCCGTAATATCTCGTTTTGATGCCATTTTGTCTAAGGACAATGGAACGAACCCTTGACGGATTTCCACCAATTTTTCCGATATAGTCTTCCATATCCTCATTGGCGATGGGAGAATTAGGAAGATATGCCGATACGCTATTGATATATGCTGCTTTTTCCATAGGAATATTATTTGGTTATTAAATAACCCGTTGGCGGAATTAAGCCAGTGCATACTTGACTCTTCCAATGGGTCTATTATTAATGTGATTTAAATATTGCATTGCGGTAAAGGCACTGATTTTACCGATAATTCTTGTAAACAATCCTACTGTTTCCTTTGCATAGTTGCGGCAAATCATAAATTGGTCGCACATCTGCGAGAAGTCTGTTTCAATCCTTTTTCTCGCCTTCGCAAAAGGAATAAAAGTAGGTTTCCAATTCTTTTGATTGTGCCGATAAGGAACTTCCAATCTGATATTTGCGGTTTCAAATAAGTCCAGTTGCGCCGTTGCACTGATGTAGCCTCTATCTCCAAAAATGCAACAGTCATGATATTCATATTTTACGTCTTGTAAATAACGAATATCGTGGACATTAGCCTTTGTTAGGTCAAAAGAATGTATCACGCCACTTAATCCACAGACAGCGTGCAACTTATAACCATAGTAGTATGCGCCTTGCGATGCACAGTAACCATATGCAGGGGCTGTTCTGTATTCATCTTTGCCCATCTTACAACGCTTGGAGCGGGATAGTCTGCACACCTCGATTGGCTTGGAGTCAATACAGAAGTAGTCCTCTGTACCATCTATTTCCAGTGCCATACGTTTTCTTATGGTATCACACAGATTGCTGGTTAGTTTCCTACGGTCATTGTATTGGCGGCGTGAGATAAGGTTCGGCATTTCCTTTACATACTCTTTCAACTTAGCAAACAACAGGCATTCGCTATCAATGCCCATTGCCTCGCTTACTATGGAAAGCGATACTATTTCAAGGTCGCTAAATCTCGGAACGACGCCTGGGCGTGGAATATTACCTTGCTCATTTACTAAATCTTTTGAGAATAGCTTGCATATATCAAGGATTTTTACGAAATTTGTATATAAGTTGTGCATACTGATTTTATAACTTAATGTATTGAGCAACACTAAGTTACAAATAAATTCTTGTATGTACAACTTTTCTTTCATATAAATTTATCTATTATTTTAATTCCGCCAACGGGTTATAAAAAATCATACAATAGAGTTAAAAGCAAAGTTAATGTTGCACTACAGCCTATTCAGTATATTATCCAAACTCTTTACTTTATTCTTGCGAGAAGTCTTGTTGACATTGTATTTAAGGTAAATAGAAAAATATCGCGAGTCTGCGTTGTTTCTTTGTAAGTTGTTAATGTTTAAATACTTGACTTCCCAATCGGAGTTTTCGGTACGAAAAAGGTCGTTGCAAGCAATATTCAGTTGCATTCTCTTATCAAAGAAACTGAAAGTAATGCCAGTGCTGGTGCTGAATGCCGGATATTGTTTAAAGACGGTATCTTCTGTCTTTCCGGTATAATTCATTCTCACGTAATAGTTTATATTATCCCGTAAGCGATAGTTATAATTAACCGACACATAGACAGAGGTAAAAAAACGATGTTTTTCAACCTGTAAATTGTCTAATTGATTTTTTTGCGCTAACAGTGCACTGTGGAAACCTATCTGATGCTTTCCAAATCGTTTCGTCAGGTTTGCTCCGATGCTTATTTGATGGTTCTTCGCTATATTGACAGGAATTACTTTAATCACTTGTCGGTTGGCAGCATCAGTCATCGGTACTTCCTGTATTTGGTTCCTTATGAATGAGTATTCCGCATAAAGGTTCAAG
Source organism: Prevotella bivia DSM 20514 (assembly GCF_000262545.1). Classification (GTDB taxonomy): domain Bacteria; phylum Bacteroidota; class Bacteroidia; order Bacteroidales; family Bacteroidaceae; genus Prevotella; species Prevotella bivia. The sequence continues at coordinate 1,545,493 of NZ_JH660660.1, forward strand.
ATATTGTCGTACAATGCACTTAATGAGAAATTGTTAAAGTAAACCGGTTCCAAATTCGGATTTCCTATTCTATAACTATACTTGTCGTAATAGGTTATGATGGGATTTAATTGTTGATAAGAAGGAAGGTTCATCTTTCTGTCGTACGTCAGGGAGAGGTTCCATTTGGAAGACAAATTTACCTCCAAAGACATAAACGGGAACAGACTGTTAATCCGTTTTGTTTGTCCGGCATATTCTTTCGTATCTTTATATTTCAGCCTAACCGTTTCGTATCTGATACCTGCTTGAAGACCAAATTTATTTAACTGCTTTTTCAGGTTGATGTAATATGCAATCTGTTGTTCTTTATGTTCTCCCTCGTTATTTATCGCATTCGCCTTTTCCGCGTTATTATAGGAAAAGGTATCGTTCGTCAAGTTCATATAGTCCAAGCCCAGATTTCCGTCGAATGAACGCCAAAATGTGCCCACATAGTTTAGCTGAGCCAGATAAACGTTATAACGTCCTTTATAAGTTATGCAAAACTCATTTGTCTTTTGTTTGTTGGAGTTCTTGATTGCTTGGTTGTCATCAGAAGATTGATATATGTAGTCAAGATTTAATTCTAAATGACTATCTTTCAATATCGGCAGATTATAGAAGAGGTTCAACCGATTATTCTTTTCATTGTAATTTGGTGCAATCTCTGTGAATATCTGTTCGTGCAAACCGGGTTCAATATACTCTGTGGTACTTTTGTTAATTGGCTTGTTTCCCGTGTAATAGAAATCATCATATAGCTGTAAGTAGTGGTTGTTGCTGAACTCATATTTAAGTCCGAGCGAAGCATCGAAGCCTTTTCGTTTGTTTTGTATCGACTGCCGACTAATGTAGTGGACATTATTCTCTACATTTTGTGTTTCCACAGTGTAGTAATTCAAATCGTTACGGAAATTCGTGATAACTCCGCCATTAAGTGTTATTTTATTTGATGCGAGATAAAAGTTGGCGTTTTCTGTATTGGAAATTTTCCTACCTACTTTCGTCCTCTGACTTATTTCCACAGAATTACCACTGCGCTCCTTTGTGGTAATTCGCAAGACTGATTTATACTTGCTGTTATACCGCACGCCTGTATTTTTCTCGAGAGCGACTGTTTTAATAGAGTTTACACTTAGGTTTTCTACCTCTGAAAATGAAGATACTACACGATTATCTATCAAAATAAGCAGATTGTCTTTGCCAATTAGTTTTATGCCGGAATTATCAGCCATAACTCCCGGCATATATGCTAAAACATCAATAGCGGAAATCATATCGGCAAGCGGAGTCCCCTCGACTTTCATCGCTAATGAATTATTCGTTCTCTTCCAAATTTTATGAGAAGCCGTAACTGTAACTTCGTCCAAGAAAGTTTCATTGCGTAGAAGCTCTACTCGCAAGTGGATATTCTGATTGGAAGTAACTGTAAAGGGGATTCTCTGTTTTTCATAGCCTATACATGAAACTTCCAAGAAGTAGTTTCCAACACCTATCTTGTCAATCACGAAGGTTCCCAATTGGTCTGTTACTGTTCCAGAAACAAATGCAGAATCTTCCACATTTTTAACCATCACATTACAATACTCTATCGCATTGTTGTCATGCTGTACTACTCCCGAAACCTGCTGTCCATAAGAACTCTGTATAGACAACAAAACAAGAACTAATAAGCTTACAAGCTTCATCTCCCTACTTAATATAGAGAAGATGTTTTTGAAAACACGAGAACTTCTCATTCGAAACATAAAATTACAAATAAATATCATTGTAGATATTTGGAGCATGAGGACAACTAGGGTCTGGATAGTCCCATTTGTCTGTTCCATATGCCGCAATTACTTCTTTCCAACATACTCCACCTGACTGTTGCCGACAAATTGTGTATACTTTACAAGTCTTACAAGAGCTTTCATCACTTATATCTTTTTGAGGTAGGTTGTATAAATACTTAGCTTTATCTGAAGTCCAAATCTCAGCAAGAGAAGATTCTAATATATCTCCAACAATAAATTTAGAGTTCCAATAAAGTTGCTCACATATAGTAACTTTCCCATCAGGCAAAATAAATAAGTGAGAATAATTTGCAGTACAAAGAACCCTATTTTCTATAAAATCATTATTCTTTTTCTTCTGACTTTTATTTACGTTATTATACAAGCTATTTGCAAGAACTCTTATAGGAACAGCCCACATACGGCTTCTTTTGCCAATTCTGCATTCGAGTGTGTTAGGCTTTGGTTTTTGTCCAACCCGTAATATCGTGTTTTAATCCCATTCTGCCTCAGTACAATTGAGCGAACCCTTGACGGATTTCCACCAATTTTTCCGATATAGTCTTCCATATCCTCATTGGCGATGGGAGAATTAGGAAGATATGCCGATACGCTATTGATATATGCTGCTTTTTCCATAGGAATATTATTTGGTTATTAAATAGTATATTGTGTATATTTGCTCTTTCAATTCGGAAATAGAAAGTTGGCTGCTCAATGCACTTCTGTATGACAATCCAAGATATATATTTCTAATGGAAGATATAATCTTTTCTGTTTCCACAGTTTGAGTAATCTCTCCTTTCTGTTTGGCAAGCTCTATCACCTCTTTCCACTCAAGGCTCTTTCTTTTCTCGTATTCTTGAAACTTCTCTTTCCAATCCGGATAGTTGTCTTTCAGATACAAGATAAATGACATGAAATTGGCAGGAGTGACTGTGCCTTTTGTCATTATAAAAAATGATTTCATACGGCGACCGATGTTTTCTACACGATTATCAATGAAGGTCTTTAATGGTGTCGAGCTTGTAAGTTCAAGAAAGTCTGTAGCATCATTTGTCAAGAATTCAAATACAAACCTATCAACGGCATGATTGAATATATCCTCCTTATTCTTGAAATGATGAAACATATTGCCACGAGAAATGCCAGTAGCTTCCACTAAATCCGAAAATGATACTGCTGCATAACCTTTTTTCAGAAACAGCCTGAACGATTCATTAAGGATAATGTCCCTTTTGCTTATGCTTTCTTTATCTATTTGTTTTTCCATTATTTCATACTTAGTAGATTCAAAACAGAACGTTTGTTCTGTGTTTATAAGTGCAATATTATGCAAATTATTTCAATCCGCCAAATATTTCGGGGAATTTTTCTTCAAAAAGTTTCATTTCTCTCTTTTTTTGCATTTTGCAATAGAAAAATAGTTGTTTCTATTCATTTTTGCTGATTAGGCAATAAGGCTAAAAAAATCTGACAAATTACTTCCATTAAAATTAGTTGGTAATGATTTTAAGTGCTCCTACAATTTATTTCCGTAAAAACACACTGCTTTCATCAGAAAATATTATCTTTGCATTATCAATTTAAGTGTTCTTTGGGGCGCTGCAGAATAAAGAAAGGGAAAGAAACTCGCTCGTTTCCAACTCGTACCCCTTTTACCCTTTACACTTTCTTATCTTACTGATTATCTGCTATATACGAATTTATTGAATCTTTTGCGGGCGTAAAGCGTGAATTATTATCACGAAAAATAATTTATTTTTGGAGCAAAAATAAATTAAAAATAAATTAAAAAGGTAAGCTTTTTATAGAGAGAAACCGATCTTTAGCCACTTAAAAGCTCAACACTTGCCATTTGAAAACTCATACCCTAGCAGGATACAATAATTTTAATTAGAAAAAATTGACTATCTTTGTAGAAGATAGGCGGCACTCGGCAATTTGAAAGTAAATTTTCATTGCGCTCGTTGGCACTATCTTTGCATAAGATAGGCTGCACTCGGCAATATTCAAGCAAGCTTGTATTGCGCTCGTTGGCACTATCTTTGCACATCAGAATATAAACCTAGATAAAAATAACTCGTATGTTTTTAAAAAAAATCGTAGTGTGTATGTCTTTGCTCGCCATTTCATTATCAGGCGTAGCACAAAACGTATATACCATTTACCCTGTTCCTCATAGCCAACAGGCTTTAGGAGGAAAAGTTTCCTTTACAAAAGTAGTGAACGTTGTAGCCGATGCCTCAATAGATGAGGTTACTATCGCTCGAGCTAAGGATGTGCTAACAGCAAAAGGACTAACGGTGCAGGTTGGCAAACGCGCTAACAACAAAGTGTCTAACGTGTTCTTGGGTGTTGCGCTCAAAAATGGAGTAGCAACCGCTATGGCAAAGAAATGGCACATGGAGACAGAAGTGTTTAATAAGGTAGGAAAATTTGATAAACATTTGCTTTGCATCACATCAAATGGTGGGAAAGCAAACGTTATGATCCTAGGCGAAAATACAGATGCTACTTTCTGCGGACTAGCCTCACTAGAGCAAATCCTCGATAATGGTACTAAGAATTTGGCTTGTGTAAAAATAGAAGACTATGCCGATATTCAGTATCGTGGCGTGATAGAGGGCTATTATGGGGTGCCTTATTCGGCTGAAACCACTAAGGATCTCTTCCATTTTATGGCTCGTTATAAGATGAATAGCTATATGTATGGAGCGAAGAGCGATCCTTACCACTCGCAAAAATGGCAAGAGGCTTACCCTGACTCGATCACTCCGGAGCAAAAAGCCATTGGTTATTTATCGGCTCCTATGATGCGCGATATTACCACAACAGCACATAATAATAAGGTAAACTTTATTTGGGCTATCCACCCGGGAGGTGCATTCACCGAGAATAAAGATAATAATGTGATCGGTAAGATCATGAATAAATTTGAGAAAATGTACAATCTTGGGGTGCGCCAATTTGGTATTTTTGTCGATGATATTGGTGTACCTACAGATAGCATCAGCCTAGCTTTGAATGCAAAACGCCTGACAGAAGCTCAACATGCTGTGGAGGAACGTTGGAATAAAACTTACAAAACTGCTGCCGACACCGTGAAACCTATCAACTTTGTGCCACAACTCTATGCTTACTCATGGTTTAACGACACCGTGCGCCACAATTTCTTTTCGGCTTTGAGCCATACACCAAAGAATGTAGTGGTGTATATCACGGGAGCAAAAGTATGGAGTGTGCCTAATTCGCACGATCTTGAGATAGTTTCAAAGAGTTTCGGACGTTCTTTGGCATGGTGGTGGAACTATCCATGCAATGATAACGATATGAGCAAACTATTCGTGCGTGATACCTATACCAACTTTGCCGATGAGAAATGGATAGACAATGATGCTAAGCTTGATGCTACATTGAGGGGGGCTAGCGCGCTCATTGCTAACCCTATGCAACAAGGATCGGCTTCGCGCATAGCACTCTTTGGAGTAGGCGATTACGCTTGGAACCATGCAGGATTTAAGAATGAGGAGAGCTATCAAGCATCATTGCAAGCTGTAGTGGGCAAAGGGCGTGCAAAGGCTTTCGATCATCTTTCTAAGTATTTACGATATTATGATGCCGAACCATTGCAAACACTCATCAGCGAATATAAAACGAGTAACAACGCAGCACCTTTGATGACTGAAATGGAGACATTGATGACCGATTGTTACACCTTTATGATGATGAAGCATTCGGAAAATAAGAGTGACAGCTTAATGTATGCCGACATTAGTCCTTGGGTGGAAAAAGTAAGCGACATGGCGTATATCACCCATCAACTACTTGCGGCTATCGAGACAAAGGAAGCAGGCAAACCCATATCCGCTGCACTTCAAAACAAGCTTCTTGCGCTTGCAGAAGGTTTAGACGACAATGGCAAGTATAAGTTTGGAGTACTCAATGGTATGGGCGACGACATCAAACTAAGCTACATCAGTGCAGAGCCAGCCCAAAAGGTAATGCGTCCTTTCATTAGTTTCTTAGCAGATAAGCTGAAAAAAAAGTAGTGATAGCGAAGATAAAAATATTAGATAAATAAAGTGGAAATCCATTGTAAGAAAAGACTTACAGTGGATTTCCACTTTAATATATTTTTTGCTGTATTGACACTAAGAGCTACAATTAAACAATACTCGCTTTGTAGTTTCGGCATATTGCAATGTAAAAGACTTATCTTTTACCGTGCAATAGCCTCTCCCCTGTTCTGTAGTTTTAATTAGTGTTACCCCTTATATTAACAAAAAGGGTATGTGAAAGTATCTATACCTTAGCTATAGAGGGTTCAGTCTACACCCTCAAAGGTTTTGAAAGAATATAGTTTTAATCGTAGCGTTTGCCACTGTTTTATCTTTATCTTCACCCAATAAACACAAAAAAATAGCAACCCTTGCTTGTAAAAAGGTTAATATAAGTTAAGCCCTAAAAACTATTGGCAACTTTCTTCTATTTAACCTATTGATTATATAATGATAAATACCTATCTTTGTAGAAGATAGGCGGCGCTCGGCAATTTGAAAACAAGCTTTCATTGCGCTCGCTGGCACTATCTTTGCATAAGATAGGCGGCACTCGGCAATATTCAAGCAAGCTTGTATTGCGCTCGCTGGCACTATCTTTGTAAAAGATACAGCATATTAGTACGAGAATATAAAAATATTAATTTCCTAACTATAACATTACAAAAAATAATGAATAGAAAAATTATCCTCTGCACGCTGCTTTTTGGCTCATTAGCCATAAATGCACAAATAAAGGACGGTGGCATCAATCAGCAGATGATGCAAAAGATTGAAAGCACTACTAACCAATCAAGCTTTAAAGCAATCGCTAATGCTATGGCATCAAACCCTATCGACGACTTGGCACGCAACGCTAAGAACAAGACTATGTTTGATGATTATTTTAGCATAGAAACACCCAAACAGAATATTCATAACCAGAAAAGTTCGGGCAGATGCTGGCTATTCTCTGGACTTAACGTGCTACGCTCTCGCTTTGCATTGGCTCATAAAGACAGTATTAAGGTAGAGTTCTCGCATGTCTACCTTTCATTCTATGACCAACTAGAGAAATCAAACTTGATGCTTCAAGGCGTGATTGATTGTGCCAACAAGCCTATAGATGATCCAAAAGTTCAGTTCTTCTTTAAGAACCCAATTGGAGATGGCGGTACTTTCTGTGGTGTGGCAGACCTAACCGAGAAGTATGGCGTAGTACCTATGGAGGTGATGCCTGAAACTTATTCTGCAGAAAACACCTCACGCATGGCAAGACTCATCTCTTCAAAATTGCGTGAATATGGACTAGAACTAAGAAAAATGGTAGCCGACAAAAAATCAAAACAAGCTATCAAAACACGCAAAACAGAAATGTTAGGCACTATCTACAAGATGCTTACCATGTCGCTTGGCGAACCTGTAAAGCAATTTACCTATGCGTTTAAGAACAAAGATGGAAAGCAAATAGGTAAAGCAAAGACATATACACCACAAGAGTTTTACAAGGAAACAGTAGGCGGACCATTGAACGGCACATTTATCATGGCAATGAACGACCCTAGAAGACCTTACTATAAAACTTATGAGGTGGAATATGATCGCCACACCTATGATGGTCATAACTGGAAATATCTTAACCTGCCAACCGATGAAATAGCAAAGTTAGCAATCGCATCGCTAAAAGACGGTAAAAAGATGTACTCAAGCTACGATGTGGGCAAACAGCTTGACCGTGTTTCAGGCTTCCTAGACACAGAAAACTATGATTACGCAACACTCTACGGAACAACGTTTCCTATGACAAAAGCTGAGCGTATTTCTACATTTGATAGTGGATCAACACATGCTATGACCCTAACAGCGGTAGACCTAGATGAGAACGGAAAGGCTAAGAAGTGGAAGGTAGAAAATTCTTGGGGAGCAAAGAATGGACACAACGGTTATCTCATTATGACTAACAGATGGTTTGAAAACTATATGTTCCGCCTCGTTGTCGACAAAAAATATGCATCAGAAGAAATCTTAAAAGCGTTCGATCAGAAGCCTACTATGCTAACAGCCGATGATCCACTCTTCATAGAAGACAAATAAAAAGAAATAAGAAAAGAAACATATAGCTAAATAAAAACAACATTTGACGCTCATATCACATGATGGTATGAGCGTCATTTTGTTTCACATAACAAAGACTTGCACCATATATATTGAAGACGAAATATGATAACAAACCCTGCTTTCTTAAACAAAAAATTATACAAAAAGCGCACACACACCAACCGTTAACCATAAATATATAAAGCATAAATCCTTGACACAAGGCAATAAAAAAGGGAAAAAAAATATTTTGGGGCGTGAATGATCATTTTTTTGCGAAAATGTGTTGTGGATATACAAAAAAAAGACTATCTTTGCATACATAAAATATTATTTGCTGAAACTAATAAGTTAATATTAAGCGTTTTATGAAAAAGTTATTTATCGCACTTTCAATGCTTGCAATGGGCGTTGCTTCAACAAGTGCACAGGTTGCTTATGAGAAATCAAAGCTTGCAGACAATGTTTACATTGGTGTAGAAGGTGGTGCTACAACCCCTATGACATTCGACAAAGTATTTCCATTGAATCCAGCTGCTGGTATTAAGCTAGGTAAGTGGTTCAACCCAATGTTTGGTGCTAACTTAGAAGCACTAGCATTCTTCGGAAACAACGGTTTTTACACAGGTAGCACACTAGGTATGGTGAAATCACACACTATCGTTCGTGGTGTGAACATCGGTTTGAATGGTAATGTAAACCTAACAAACGTATTCTGCGAGTATCGCCCAGATCGTACTTTCGAGTTGATCGCTGATGCTGGTATCGGTTACACACAGTTCTTTGGTGATAAGAATATCATTAGAGAAAACAACGTTGGTGATGATGACGAATTGACAGCTAAGACTGGTCTTCAGTTTGCTTTCAACTTTGGTAACGACAAGCAGTGGCAAGTTTATGCTGAACCAGCTGTTCTTTGGAACCTAACTCATGGTCCTGGCGATGCTGTTCAGTTCAACAGACATGCAGCTCAACTAGGTTTGTTCGTGGGTCTTAACTACAAGTTCATGACTTCTAACGGTACTCACAATTTCAAGGTTTACGATATTGCAGCTATGAACAACGAGATCAACTCTCTACGTGATCAGCTTGCTGCTAAGCCAAAGGAAGTTATCAAGGAAGTTATCAAGGAAGTTCCAGTTGAAGCACAGAAGGAACTTTGCGTAGAAGACTTGATCTTCGTAACATTCGCACAGGGTAAGTACTACCTAACTAACGAAGCTAAGGCTGCTCTTGATAAGGTTGCTGAAGGTCGTCACGTACAGATTGTAGGTACTGCTTCTCCAGAAGGTCCTAAGGCACTTAACGATCGTCTATCTCAGTCTCGTGCTGATGAGGTTGCTAAGTACCTACAGAACAAGGGTGTTGTTATCGACAGCTCTACTGGTAAGGGTGTACAAGGTGTAACTTCTAACCGTCTTGCAGTAGTTTACGTTAAGTAATCTGTCTGATTAGAAAATATTTAAGCGCATCGAAGCAATTCGATGCGCTTTTTTTATGTACCTTTGTAAATGAAAGATAAGGCTTTCAGATTTAATTATAAGGCGGAAGAGATTACAACCCAAACAGGGAACAAGCTTATAATAAAAGCCTTTATGATTATGTAATAAGCGCAAACTAAAGTTATAAACGACTATTTATGATAGAATATATAAAAGGAGAACTTGCAGAATTAACTCCTACATTGGCAGTTGTAGAAGCAAGAGGAGTGGGTTATGCTATCAATATATCACTGAATACTTACAGTGCAATACAAGGTAAAAACGACATAAAGCTCTACATTCATGAAGCCATAGTAACAGGAGGGCGCGATGATAGCTACACTCTTTATGGCTTTTTGTCGAAGCAAGAGCGCTCACTTTATCGCCTTCTCATTACCGTTTCAGGAGTTGGAGCCAACACAGCTCGCATGATCCTTTCATCACTTACACCTAGCGAACTATGCAATGTCATAGCAAATGGAGATGAAAAGATGCTGAAAGCAGTAAAAGGTATCGGCTTAAAGACCGCTCAACGCATTATTGTTGACCTGAAAGACAAGATTATGCAAAGTGGAATTGCTGATGAATTGCATATAAATAGTTCATCAGCTAGCTCAAATATAAATACCGCAGTGAAAGACGAAGCACTCTCTGCACTTATCATGCTAGGCTTCTCTCCTGCTCCATCGGCAAAGGTTGTGGTATCTATCTTAACCGAACAGCCTGAGTTGCCCGTTGAACAGGTTGTAAAACTTGCCCTTAAAATGATAAAATAAGCTATAGAATGGGGACAAGAACGTTTGAATATAAAATAACAATCCTCGACTGGGCAAGCATTATTATCCTACTCTTTGGCGACTTAACCTGCCTTTGGCATCGCGAAAACCCCGCACTTATCGCATTAGGAGTATTGCTGATCATCGTTACCTTACGTGCAGCCGACCGATGTTTACACACTAAATACCTCCTCACCGACAAAGAAATTATTATCAAAACTGGCAGATTTAGCAGAAATAAAATAGTACCCTTTGGTGATATTAAGGAAGTTACCACCCAACCGCTAGCCTTTCGCATAGGGACAATTGTGGTCATAACAAAATTAGATGAAGCCTATACTAGTCTCCAACCAAAGGAACACAGCAGCTTTATACACACACTACAAAAGAGACTCATTCCCAACAACCAAAGATAAAAATGAAGATTAAACAGATAACAACGCTACTACTTTTCACTTTTCTTTCTCTCCCATTAGCAGCACAAGTATATTTAGATAGTGCAGAAGTAGCACGCTTTCTACCCTACAAGAATAAGGTCGTAACTACCACCCAAAACGCATTAGAACAAGACTCAATATCAAGTGATGACGAAACTGATGACGAAGTAGATAGTACCCTCACTGCTTTTGACTACGATACCCACCTTTCATGGAAAGAAAATATTACCCAACGACTCAACAATATCTTTCAAAGTCCACTGCTACAAACAGTTCAAGCTGGCGTGATGATATGGGATTTAACTGATGACACCTTGCTATTCCAACATAATGAGCAGCTCCATCTACGTCCTGCTTCTACCATGAAATGTGTTACAGCCATTGCTGCACTCGACAAACTCGGCTCTTCCTACACCTATAAGACGAGCCTTTACTATACAGGAAACTTAGTGGATAGCACACAAACCTTGGAAGGCGACCTCTATATTGTGGGAGGTATGGATCCAATGTTTAGAGCAACGGAGATGAACCAACTAGTTGCTGCTATCAAAAACTTAGGTATCAACCACATCACAGGCACACTATATGCCGACCTCTCGTTTAAAGATAGCAAGCAGTTTGGAAGAGGATGGTGCTGGGATGATAAAAATCCTACCCTCACCCCACTGCTTTATAACAAAAAAGATATTTTCATCGAACAGTTTAATCAAAAGCTAAGGCAAAACGGAATTACCATAGATAGCGGTTACGGTACACGCCAATACCCGTCAAATGCACAAAATATCATTACTACTACCCATTCTATTGGAGACGTAATGCACCACATGATGAAAGCTAGCGACAATCTGTATGCAGAGTCTATGTTCTATCAATTGGCATCTAATGGCGGAATAAACAAGCACGCCTCTGCAAACAATGCGCGTATCTACATACAACAACTTATCCGAAAATTAGGATTAAACCCTTCCAACTATAAGATAGCAGATGGCAGTGGACTATCGCTTTACAACTATCTCACAGCCGAACTTGAAGTGAAACTCCTCCGTTATGCCTATCAAAATCCTGATATATACAACACCCTTCTGCCCACTCTTCCTATTGCAGGTGTTGATGGAACGCTTCGCAAACGTATGCGAAACACACCAGCAGCACGCAACGTAAAGGCAAAAACAGGTACAGTAGTAGGAGTTACCTCTCTAGCTGGCTACTTAACAGCGGCTAATGGGCATCTCATTTGTTTTTCAATTATAAATAATGGAGGACTCGCAAGCGGTGCTATGCGCAACTTTCAGAATAAGATTTGTATAGCACTCTGTCAATAGCGAAGTATCGTTAATCCACTCGCAATAACAGCTTTTCAACATCACTATTCAAGCGTAGGTAAGGTTTCGCTAACAAATAACCTACATTACGGCGCAACATCGGAATAACATCCTCTACACTATGACTATAACTAGAAAGCTCATTTCTACGTTGCGTATCATGTATAGCCGTTTGATTTATCTCGCGTTCCCGCTCTCTTATGAGCTGATCACACAATCGCTTCATAATAGGCACTACCACCTTATCAAACAAGTGATGCCCTTGTATATATAAATAGGTATCTACTGGCTCAACACCAAGCTTTATCAAATCGTGTTTCGTGTTCAGATAGCTTTCTTTTGCATTAGGATGATTCCTTTGTAAGAAAGCTATTTTTTGTTGTACCTTATGCCGTAACTTTTCCAAGCTATTATTAGGGTATGCTATAGAAAAATTGCTTAACTCAATCGTTGTATTAAACTCTGTAAGCGAAAATTGCTTAAACCTATCTGTGCGATAAGCCCACACACTCCAAACAAACAAAGGAAATATAATCTGGCTATAAGTATGTAGGAACGCAGGGAAATCGAATACTTGATGATCATTTAAAGTTACAGCCACACATACATCGTGTAAACTTTCGGCATAACACTGTAAGTTCTCAATGGCATAAGCATAGGTATGTAAGACATAAGGGTTATAACATACAACCTCTGAAACTCCCGTTGCCCCCTGTAAAAGATAGTCATAATCGGCATCTACACAAGCTATCATACTCTCACCTGCACACCTAGAAATAATATTCATAAGCACCGATTTCTTACCTCTTTCTAGTGTTTTCTCTCTCGATGGCAACATTACCTCAAAGTAACGCTTATCATCTTCATATTTACTAAGCACCATACGCCAAAAGAAGATGTCGTCATACGATTCCACATACACCACTATTCGCTTCCGACACTTCTGCCCATTTAGCTTATTAGCAGCATGAATATATGCCGATGAAATCTGTTCATTTAATCTTTTCCCCATACCATCGCTTCATTATTCAGACTGAATAATATCACTCACTTCTGTTACCTTGTCGAGCCATCCATTCATAATAACAGCAGGACTATGCGTTGTCAAAATAATCTGTACGCTTGGATTTAGCTCTAAGATCATATCTACCAAGCGCTTCTGCCAATCAATATGCAAACTCACTTCTGGCTCATCCATAAAGAGCACGTAGGGAAGGTTATCCTCTATTAGCACCGTTAGTAAGATTACAAGAATTTGCTTTTCGCCACTCGAAAGCTGATAGGGAAACAACGTTTCATTTAACAATAGAAATCTAATTTCGTTTTCCGATCGGATAATCTTTTTCCCTGTCGCTGCAAAAAGGTCATCTATCAAATCTTGAAACCGCTTTTTAGGCAGAGATACCTCTTGTGCTTTCTGAGCAGCATCAGCATCGCCCGATTGTAGGATAGAAATAATTCTGTTTCCTACATTCACTTGATAGTCTAAATACTTACGCTGCAACTGAAACAATTGCCAATCTAGCTCTGTAGTGAGGTTAGCATCCATCTTTGCCACACTCTCAAAGTTGAGCAAAGGGCGATCGAACGACCTAATAATATCATAGCGAATAGTAGTGGCATCGCTAGGATCTACTTTTAGTTTCACTCCGGGAGGCATCTGCTCCATTAAGTTCTCACTATGCATAAGCCCTCGTACCACCTTATTAAGAATAGTGCTTTTGCCCACACCATTCACACCGCTAAGCACATTTACCTTACGATGCAACTTCCACTTGATATGGTGGGTACCACTCCAAAGTTGGTCTATCTCTATTTCCTTAATATAGTTGGCGTATGTCTGCATAATTCTTCTCCTTTTAGGTTTGAAGCAAATATAAGGAAAAGTTTACAACTCTGCAAGTTTTTTTTAATATACCACAAATAGGGTAGCCAATATCCCACACATTGAGTATTTCATATCTCACGAAAACGTCTTACCTTTGCATTGTGATAAGATGGTAAAACATAAAACCATGGCAACTCATCACCTTACTTATAAAAATAAAAAGAATAATATACTCTGCTTTTCAGGATAACAGAGCTAAAAAGAAAGGAAACAAATTATGGCAAAAATTGCACAGCAACTCACAGATCTTATTGGTAACACTCCACTCCTAGCGCTAGCTAAATTCTCGGCGACCGGTGGATCGGACACTCCTATTATCGCAAAGATAGAATATTTCAATCCCGGTGGTAGTGTAAAGGATCGTATTGCCTTTGCAATGATTTCGGCAGCAGAAAAGAAAGGACTATTAAAGCCTGGCGCAACAATCATTGAGCCTACAAGTGGTAACACGGGAGTAGGACTTGCACTTGTATCGGCTGTGAAAGGTTATAAACTCATTCTTACTATGCCAGAAACGATGAGTATTGAGCGTCGCAATCTTGTTAAGGCGTATGGAGCTACCGTGAAGCTCACTCCCGGCAAAGACGGTATGAAAGGAGCTATCAAGGCAGCAGAGGAGCTACGCGAGTCGATCGCTGGTAGCGTTATCTTACAGCAGTTTGAGAATATGGCTAACCCCGAAATTCACTATCACACAACAGGTCCAGAAGTGTGGAACGACACAGAAGGCAAAATTGATATCTTTGTAGCTGGTGTTGGCACTGGAGGCACCATAAGTGGCACAGCAAAATACCTCAAAGAGCAAAATCCTAACATTAAAGTGATAGCTGTAGAGCCAACCGAATCGGCAGTATTGAGTGGTGGTCAGAGTGGTTCTCACAAAATTCAAGGCATTGGAGCAGGATTTATTCCGAGTACGTATAATGGCAGTCTTGTCGACGAAATATTCCAAGTAGAGAACGATCAAGCCATTCTAGCTAGTCGTCATCTTGCACAGCAAGAAGGACTCCTAGTAGGTATCTCATCGGGAGCAGCAGCTTTTGCAGCTCGCGAAATTGCTAAACGACCAGAAAATAAGGGTAAAACTATCGTTACGCTTCTACCAGATACTGGCGAACGTTACCTCTCTACTGCCCTTTACGCCTTTGAAGAATATCCGCTTTAAATGCCTAGCCATAGGTACTAGGTGATAAAACACAAAACTACAAATATTTTCCAGGGGGTGTGTCAAAATTGATACCCCCTCTTTTTTTAAAAACACGTTTTGGATCTAACAACCCATTTGGCTAAAAATAAAAGAAACCCCCTCAACAATACTTGTAGAAACATGCATTGAAGAGGGGGAAGGAGGGGGTGTGTAAACACAACACACCCATATATTTAACCACTAAACTTATTTCGATACCATAACGGCTATGTACCCCTTAGCACCGACCTTGTCCGTCACATTCACATCCGTTCTTCCTTCTTTCAAGACCTTTATTGTTATCGTTGCATCCTTAACAGACATCTCAACAACATTTTTATCTACGACCTCTGCCTTATAAGGGAAGCGTCCCGACTGAATGCTCACACGCTCGCTTTTGCCAACCAACAATGTCAGGTTAGCCTTGCTTACCGTGATGGGTTAATGATTGCTCGTCGTAACCTTCACCGTTCCTTTTTTCATATTCTTGTCGGTTACCACAATCTCTGTCGTACCCTCTTGTACGGCGATAACAACGATAAAGTTGTCTTTTTCATGCACCGTTACACTGGCAATCCCTTTATTAGTAACCTCTACTTTGTATGGTGCCGTTCCGTTCTTGATGTATACGTTCTTTGACAGAAATGGCTTCAACGTGAACGAAGTAGGGTCGAGCGTAAGTTGCTTCTTCTTCTCTTCCTCTTCTTTCTTTCGTCTTGCTTCTGCTTCCTCCTGCTTCTTCTTTTCTTCTTCTTGCTTCTTCTTCTCTTCTTCCTGCTTCTTCTTCTCTTCTTCCTGCTTCTTCTTTTCTTCTTCTTGCTTCTTCTTCTCCTCTTGCTTCTTCTTCTCTTCTTCTTGCTTCTTCTTCTCCTCTTGTTTCTTCATCTCCTTAGGATCCTTTTGATCATAATCCACCTTGTCGCAAGAATAAAAGGTTACGACACACGCACATAATAAAAGGATTAGCCACTTTGATAAGTTTTTTGTTTTCATTGTTATTTAATTTTAATAAGTATTATTACATGTTTTTCATTCACTAAAAGAAAAACGGCTGCAAAGGTAATCATTTTATGCAAATTACGACTGCTTCTCATAACACGACAAGATTTTTTATGTTTTTTTTTGCACTGACAATTGGCAAGCTGATAACTATGGGCAAAAGTACACATTTTATCGGGCAGCAATAAATACGAATAGTTTTTTTATCTTGAGCCAAGGCTATCTGACTCAAAAAAAAGAAGAGTAAGAAATAGGATTTTACGCATATTGAATAGAAAAAAAGGAGTATAGCTAATTGACTAACTACACTCCTTATCATATTTTTATGAAGAGCTAGGTGAAAAGGAATACATTTGTAGTATTAATCCTAGTTCCAACTCTCCAGTGATTTAAAATTCGGCATTCTTTGGTGTACGTGCAAATGGGATCACGTCGCGAATGTTTTGCATACCTGTTACAAAGAGGATTAAACGCTCGAAGCCAAGACCGAACCCGCCATGAGGACATGAACCGTACTTACGAGTGTCAAGATACCAGTCGTATTGCTCTACCTTCATACCACGCTTTTCTATTTCTGCTACAAGCTTATCGTAGTTTTCTTCACGCACAGAGCCACCGATAATTTCGCCAATGCGAGGGAAAAGCACGTCGGTACCTTGCATTGTCTTGCCATCTTCGTTCTTCTTCATATAGAACGACTTGATTTCAGCAGGGTAATCGTTCATGATAACAGGGCGCTTGAAGTGTTCCTCTACAAGGTAACGCTCATGCTCGCTGCTAAGATCCATACCCCATTCTGTTACAGGGAATTCAAACTTAACGCCTTTTTCTTGAGCTTCCTTCAAGATATTAAAGCCTTCTGTATAAGATAATCGCACAAAGTCTTGTTTCAAAACACCCTCAAGACGCTCTAGCAAGGTCTTGTCAATCATCTGATTGAGGAACTCAAGATCATCTTTACAATTGTCTAATGCCCACTGAACACAGTACTTAATGAAGTCTTCTTCAAGATCCATCAAATCCTCCTTATCAATGAATGCCACTTCTGGTTCTACCATCCAAAACTCTGCCAAGTGGCGAGGAGTATTCGAATTTTCAGCGCGAAAGGTTGGACCGAAGGTATAGATAGCTCCTAAAGCAGTAGCACCTAGCTCGCCTTCAAGCTGACCAGACACAGTCAGGTGGGTGCGTTTGCCAAAGAAATCCTGCTCATACTCCACCTTGCCGCTCTTTGCTACACGCTCAAGATCTAAGGTTGTAACCTGAAACATATTACCAGCTCCCTCTGCATCACTACCTGTAATGAGCGGAGTGTGGAAATAATAGAAACCGTGTTCGTGGAAATAGCGGTGGATAGCAATAGCCATATTATGGCGAATGCGGAATACTGCGCCAAACGTATTTGTACGTAAACGCATGTGTCCGTACTTACGCATATACTCAAAGCTTTGACCTTTCTTCTGCATTGGGTAGTCGCTAGGACAGAGACCATAAATTACAATATCTTTGCCTTGGATCTCTGATGTTTGACCTTTACCTTGACTTTCTACTAAAAGACCAGTAACCCCGATACAAGCACCAGTGGTGATGCTCTTCAATGTTTCTTCATCTATAGATGAGGGATCGACTACTACCTGAATATTCTTTATTGTAGAACCATCGTTCAACGCAATAAAATCGACTGCTTTACTGCTGCGGTGAGAGCGAACCCATCCTTTTACGATGATCTCTTTTCCAAAATCGGTGCTAGATAAAGCATCGACAACTTTAGTTCTTTTCATTTAATCGACTATATATTATAATGTATAGACAGCTTGTCTGTCTATGTTTATCATACAGGGAGACGATGTTTTCAACGTCTCCCATGAACTGATTTCTTTATTCGAACGCACCCATACGAAGCATTTCTACTTCCTTTTCGGTGAGGAAACGCCAATCGCCACGACGAACATTCTTCTTTGTTAAGCCTGCAAACATTACACGATCGAGCTTCACAACACGATAGCCAAGGCTTTCAAAGATACGGCGAACAATGCGGTTCTTACCGCTATGGATCTCGATACCTACCTGCGCTTGATCTTCAGGATTAGCATATTCGATAGCATCTGCCTTAATTTCACCATCTTCTAGCTCTATACCATCAGAAATTTTCTGAAGTTCGTTAGCTGTGATAGGCTTATCTAAGAATACATGATATACCTTCTTCTTCAAGAATTTAGGATGAGTAAGCTTACTAGCTAGGTCGCCATCGTTAGTGAAAAGCAACACACCAGTAGTGTTACGGTCAAGACGACCTACTGGATAAATACGCTCTGGGCAAGCATCTTTTACAAGATCCATCACCGTTTTGCGTTGTTGTGGATCATCGCTAGTGGTAACATAGTCCTTTGGCTTATTCAAAAGAACATATACTTTCTTCTCCAAAGAAACTAGTTTGTCTTGGAACTTCACCTCGTCAGTACGTAAAATTTTTGTACCTAACTCATTGATAACCTCACCATTAACAGTTACCTGCCCAGCCAAGATAAAGTCATCAGCCTCACGACGAGAACAAACTCCAGCATTCGCTAAGAACTTATTCAAGCGCAATGGCTCTGTTGGGTCGATGTGTTCCTCTTTATACTCGATACGCTTTTTGAGCGAATATTTTGCATTTGGATCATAATCGGCTGAACGTTGGCGATACCCACCCTGATTATAGCCTCCTTGCTGACCATAGCCACCACGATTATTATTGTATCCGCCACGATTGTTGTAACCACCTTGACGCTGCTGTCCGTAGCCACCTTGACGCTGCCCATAACCGCCACGATTGTTATTGTAGCCACCCTGACGCTGCTGTCCGTAGCCACCTTGGCGCTGCCCATAACCTCCCTGACGAGATTGGTAACCGCCTTGGCGTGGCTGATAGCCCCCTTCACGTGGTTGATAACCACCTTCGCGCTGCTGATAGCTATTCTCTTGTCCTTCCTCAGAGTTTGCATTAGCAGTGTAACGTGAACGGTATCCACCTTGCTGCTGACCATAACCTCCTTCGCTATTGTTATTATAACGTGGGCGATAGCCTCCCTGCTGACGGTTCTGATAACCACCACGCTGCTGATAACTGCCACGTGGTTGGTAACCACCTTCACGCCCTTGGTAGCCTTCACGCTGCTGGAACCCTTCTTGTCCTTCTTCGTTGTTAGCGTTATAGCGAGGGCGATAGCTACCTTGCTGGCGACTTTGATAGCCACCACGCTGCTGATAACCACCACCATAATTATTATTTATTCGTGGACGATAGCCACCCTGACGACCTTCACCTTCAGAAGAGCTAGATGCTAAAACTGCACCAAAACCTTCAGGACGGAAACCTCCTTCGTCCGAGCTAGTGCTAGCACTGGCGCTATAAGCACGCTGAGAGTGAATGCGTGGACGCTGCGTTCTACCTACGCCACCTTGATAACTTCTATGATAACTTTCTTGTCCGGTAGTAGAATAGCCCTCTCGGCTAGCCTCCTCGCGCTCTTTATGAGCGTCGTTGCTTTCAAATTCTTCTGCCATAGTAATTTAAAATGTTTTTAATGGCCTCACGGCTCCATTACTTACTGTTTTTGAATTATTTTTTTTATATTATAAAATGTACTTGTTGGGGGAACAAATCCTTGCTTATATACCTATATAGTTATGTGGAGTAATGGCACGTAGCTCATTCTTCACTTCCTCACTAACCTTCAATGTGTCTATGAATTTATGGATTGTTTCTTGTGTCATCTTTGCGTTGGTACGCGTTAAAGCTTTCAAAGCTTCGTAAGGATGAGGATAGGCTTCACGGCGGAGAATGGTTTGGATAGCCTCTGCTACTACCGCCCATGTTTTATCCAAATCGTCTGCTATCTTTGTTTCGTTTAAAATGAGCTTGCGCAACCCTTTTAATGTGCTTTGAATAGCTATTAAGCTATGTCCCATTGGCACACCGATGTTACGCAAAACGGTAGAGTCGGTCAAGTCGCGTTGTAGACGGCTCACTGGCAACTTCTGCGCAATAAATTGGAAAATAGCATTCGCTATACCAAGGTTGCCCTCACTATTTTCAAAGTCAATAGGGTTTACTTTATGCGGCATCGCACTCGAACCTACCTCACCCGCCTTAATCTTCTGCTTGAAATAGTCCATCGAAATATACATCCAAACATCACGATCAAGATCAATTATAATGGTGTTAATACGACGCATCGCATCGAATATACTACCTAGATGATCATAATTACTAATCTGTGTTGTGAGTTGTTCGCGTTGCAAACCAAGCTTTTCGCTCACAAAACGATTAGCAAATGCTTTCCAATCGTATTGTGGATATGCCACATGATGGGCATTAAAATTGCCTGTAGCACCACCGAATTTAGCGGTTTGCTTACAAGCTGCAAGTGTTGCTATCTGTTCTTTCAAACGATAAGCGAATACCTCTATTTCTTTACCAAGACTTGTAGGGGAAGCAGGCTGTCCATGTGTTTTTGCCAACATTGGTACCGACTTCCATTCAGCAGCATAAGCATCCAACTGGTCAACAAGTTCGTTAATCATAGGATAATATACTTCTTCGAGTGCTTCCTTGATAGAAAGGGGTACACTTGTGTTGTTAATATCTTGAGATGTTAAGCCAAAATGGATAAACTCCTTGTAGGCGTCTAAACCTCCAATCTTATCAAACGCTTCCTTAATAAAGTATTCTACAGCCTTTACATCATGATTGGTTACTTTCTCAATATCCTTCACGCGTTGCGCCTCTACTTCCGTAAAATTACGGTAGATATTACGCAAAGCATCGAAAAGCAAGTGATCAAAATTGCTCAATTGAGGAAGAGGAAGCTCGCACAACGTTATAAAATACTCTATTTCCACACGCACTCTATAACGTATAAGAGCGTATTCAGAGAAATAATTTGCAAGTTGTTCCGTTTTATTTCTGTACCTGCCATCTATCGGCGATACCGCAGTTAGTAAGTCGAGGTTCATATTTTTTGAATTTTCATATTTGCAAAATTAGCAATTTAATATGAAACTCAATACAATATATGCCATTATTTAATGAAAATTAGGCGCAAGATTAGCAGCTTTTCTTCTACCCCCTAGAAAATAATACTAAAAAGCTTATATATCTACTATACTTAGAATACTCATCTTTTAGAAAGCGAATTGCCTCCAGCATTAACGCTTACTTTTCTAAAATCGCCTCGCGAAGAGTCGAATTTACTGTTATTCCCTCATCAAAAAGCACTTGGTTTTCAACCTCTGTTATTGTAGATCCCTCAATAGCAGTAGAATTTGTAATAACAGAATAGAGATAGAATTTGTCATAATCTATCACGTCATGCAGCTTTAAAGCTTTGTATTGCTCCAACGTTTGTATAAATTCTTCTTTATTCATATTGTCGTAACTGTTAGGAGGTAATCTTCTTTTTATTATTCAGAGAATTGTTTTATTCATACTTTTACTAAAAGCAAAGGTAGTGTTTTATTTTGAAAAAAATGCCATACCCTAACCCTTTACAGATTAAGATATGGCACTTTAATTATATATTATCAGGGTAAGGCTACCGCTGTAAGGCGAAATCAACGCCCATTAAGAAGAGAGAGACCTTACCTATAGCCGCTTTGGCTTTTATGCTGCTGCAAAGATCCACTCATAGATACCACTGCATACACCAAAGAGGAGGATGCCTGCTATACATACAGCTAGGGCAAACTTGGTGTTGTTATCGCTCTTAAAGGTAGGCAATGGGTTATCGGTACGGATAATGTACATTGCCTTAACGATCTTGAGGTAATAGTAAAGTGAAACAACAGTGTTTAACAATGCAATGAATACTACTGCGTATGCCCATGCACCCATTGTAGTGGCGATAGAAGCACCCTTAACACCTGCCATGAACACGAAGAACTTAGAGAACATACCTGCAAATGGAGGAATACCACCAAGAGAGAACATTGCTAAGGTCATGAGGAACGATAGGCGTGGGTTGGTTTTGTAGAAACCGTTGTAATCGTCGATATTGGTTTTGTCTCCATTGTTCTGCTCTACGACAGAGATAATGGTAAACACTGCCATATTGGCTACTACATAGATAAGCATATAGTAAGACAAGGCAGTTACCGAACTCGTCCAATCGCTACCAATAGCAGAAAGCATAATGTAACCAGCTTGTGAGATAGAGCTAAATGCCATGAAGCGCTTTAGCTCGTTCTGACGAATGGCGAAGAGGTTGGCAATGGTGATAGAAAGTACAACGACAATCATCATCAACACGTGCCAATATTCCATCATACTACCAAAGACATGAAACAACATGCTTAACAAGGTAAAGGCAGCAGCACCCTTAGAGATAACACTGAGGTAACCTGTAACGGTAGTTGGCGCACCCTGATAAGTATCGGCTGTCCAGAAGTGGAAAGGTACTAAGGAGATCTTGAAGCCAAGACCGCTGAAGAAGAATACCAAACCAGCGATTGTCAAGGTGGTAGGAGCTAACTTTGTAGCAATATCGGCAAAGTAGAGTGTGCCGTAAGCAGCATAAAGCATACTGATACCATACAACATCACACCACTAGAGAAAGTTGCAGTAAGGATAAACTTAGCAGCACCTTCAGCCGAGTTGTTGCGTTTCTCATCGAAAGCCACCAAACAAGCCAATGGCACAGATGCCATTTCAAGTCCGAGGAAGAACATTAAGAAGTTGCCTGCACTCATCATGGCAAACATACCGAGGAGTGTAGAAACGGTGATCATATAAAACTCGCCTTCCTTACCACTCTTACTAGCCCATTGCTGGCTCTGCAAGAACACAATAAAAGTACCCATAGAAAGGATAGCCTTCATCACATTGATAGCAGTACTAGTCTCGTACATACCACCAAAGGCCGACTGTGCGCCTAGCGGAAGCAAGCAAACCACGGTGTTCAACAACAATAATACACATGCTAGCGGATTGAACCACTTACGCTCTTCTGCCTTTGCAGACACGAAGTCGGCAATAAACAAAACTACCAAGATAGCAACAAGCGTTGCCTCTGGTATCATCTTATAGAAGTCTGTATAATTCATTTCGCTAGAGTATTATAAATTACCGATTGTTGGAACATACTGAATAATATGGCTGAAGATAGGACCTACACCACTTATGATAATCTTCTCGAAGAAGAGTGGGAAAAGACCTAAACCTGCAACACAGAAAATCAAACCACCGATGGCAAAACGCTCGTCCCATGTAGCATCGTGAAGCTCTAGGAACTTAGGATTAGCCACTTTTTGGAAGAGAATCTTACCCACTACACGCAAGATGTAAACGGCAGTGATGACGATGGCTGTACAAGAGATAATGGTTGCCACACGATGGAACATACCAGCATTCTGGAACGCACCAACAAAGATAGTCATCTCGGCTACGAAGCCAGAGAAGCCCGGCAAGCCAAGGTTAGCCAAACCTGCTATAACGTAAGATACGGCGAGGAAAGGAATAACCTTCATCAAACCACCAAGGTAGCGTACATCACGAGTTCCTGCACGGTGGTAGATCATACCGATACATGCGAAGAACAAGGCTGTCATCAAACCGTGAGAAAGCATCTGAAGAATAGCACCAGTAATAGCTGTCTGGGTAGTCATCACAAGCGCAAAGAGTACCATACCACAGTGGGATACTGATGAATAAGCATTGATATACTTCAAGTCGGTTTGCACACAAGCTGACAAAGCACCATATACTACAGAGATGCAAGTCAGCACCAAGAATACGGGTGCCCACATAGTTAAAGCGTCAGGCATCAAGAACATAGCGATGCGCAAACAACCGTAACCTCCCAGCTTCATCAACACACCAGCGTGGAGCATAGATACTGCTGTAGGGGCTGAAGCATGACCATCGGGCGACCATGTGTGGAATGGGAACAAAGCACCAAGAATACCAAAACCGATGAATACAAATGGGAAGAACACGTTTTGTGCCGCAAGAGGCATAGCGTGCATCTTAGCAAGTTCGAGAACATTCATCGTAGAAGCACCGCTGAAGTAGTAGATACCGAGGATACCGAGTACCAACAAAGCCGATCCACCCATCAACATAAGGGTAAGCTTCATAGCAGAGTATTCCTTAGGACCAGTACCCCAAACACCGATCAACAAATACATAGGGATCAAAGCTACTTCATAGAACATAAACATGGTGAACATGTCGATAGAAATGAAGAAGCCAAACACACCAATAGAAAGTAATACAAACCAAAGGAAGTATTCTTTCTTCATGGGTTCGAGCTGCCATGAAGCGAAAGTACCTGTGAAAACGATTACTGCTGAAAGCAATATCATAACGACAGAAATACCATCGACACCAATGGCAAAGGCTATGTTGAGTGGTTTAAACCACATCGTCGTAGCAGAAAGCAACATATCGGCTGTGTTACCTGCCTGACGTTGCTGTATGAAATAAATGGTAAGCCAAATAGCACCCGCTAAAAGGAGTGATGAACCAGCCACCATAACGCCACGTACCTGATTATCGTTCTTAGCAACCCAAAGTCCTAAGAGCATCAGTACGGGGATGATTACAAATAATGTTAATATCCAACTCATTTTTTTAGATCAAGCAAAGTAATACTAATGTTAATGCGATAGTGCCTGTGATGAACCATACTACATATTGGCGTACGTCCCCACTTTGCCATGAACGAACAGACTCGCCTGCTTCGTTAGTACCCCACGCCAAGAAGTTGAAGGTGCCATCAATAACACGACGATCAAACCAAGCAATAGGCATTGAGAACAAACGGAACACTATCTTATGGGTAAAGAACTGCCAAACATTGTCCAAGTAGAAGCGGTTGAGTGCTGCCTTGTGAAGGTTTGGCATAGCACGTTGCAGCGCATCAGCCACTGGTTGCTTCTTGCCCATATACATATAAGTAGCGAGCGAGATACCAATAACGGCTGCAATGATACTTGTAGTGGCAATGTTCCAATCAATATGAATATCGTAGCTCAAGCCATTAGCACTTACAAAATGCCCAAATGGGATCAAACCTGCTACACAAGAGATGATAGCAAGGAATACCAATGGACCCCACATTACGAAAGGTACTTCTTGTGGACGACGGCGATGCTCAGGATCAAGCTCGTAGTAAGATTGTCCCCAGAAGATAACATAGTAAAGACGGAACATATAGAAAGCTGTCATACCAGCTACTAAGGTCATGATCCACTTCAATGCTTGACCTTCAGCACCGGGAAGTGCGTTACAAGCCGAAATGATTTCGTCCTTTGAGAAGAAACCAGCAAAAGGAGGGATACCAGCAATTGCCAAACAACCGATTAAGAAACAGATGTTGGTAATGGGCATATACTTATGTAGTCCGCCCATGTATTCCTTAAAGTTGCTACCTATGATGACGATGATAGCACCAGAGCATAGGAACAACAAGGCTTTAAACATAGCGTGGGTAAACAAGTGGAACATGGCTGCCATATAACCCAACCCACCGTGATGTAGGAAGCCGTGCGAACCAAAAGCTCCTTCCTTAGCATCGTAGAAACAAACACCGAGTGCTACCAGCATATAAGCAATCTGTGAGATTGTAGAGAAAGCCAAACCACGCTTAATATCTTTCTGCGCACAAGCTACTGCTGCTGCATAGAAAGCGGTGAAAGCAGCAATCCATGCTATCCAGTGTAACTGCTCTTGTGCGCCAAACTGCAAATAGATGGGCAACAAGGAAGCTACTTGGAACACACCAGCAACAACCATTGTAGCGGCGTGGATCAAAGCAGAAACAGGGGTAGGACCTTCCATAGCATCTGGCAACCAAATGTGTAATGGGAACATAGCCGACTTACCAGCACCACCGATAAACATTAAGAACAACGCTGTTGGGATAGCCCATGCTGTAGTAGGATCGGTAGCTAGCTTAGCTAAAGTAACCGTTAGTTCAGGATTTACATTCAAATCGTAATTGAAAGTACCTACATAGAAGCTAAAGAACAAGATACCGATCAAGAAGAACAAGTCGGCAAAACGGGTTACAATGAAAGCTTTCTTACTAGCGTGTACTGCTGTATGCTTTGGATAATAGAAGCCAATGAGCAAGTAAGAACATACACCCACAAGCTCCCAGAAAAGATACATTTGGAAGATGTTAGTAGCTACCACAAGTCCTAGCATAGAACAGGTAAACATAGACAAGTAAGCGTAGAAGCGTTGGAAACCATGCTCATACTCTTCAAACTCGTAATGCTCGCCACGTTCAGCCATATAGCCAAATGAGTAGATATGCACCATGAAGCTAACGGTGGTAATAACGACAAGCATCATCACACTGATAGGACTCAAGCGGAAACCAATGTTAAAGGTAAGTAGCTCTGTAAACTTCAACCAAGTGAAGTTGAACACAGTAACAGTAGGATAAGCACCATGTCCGCCATCAAGACGACCATTTACCACCTTGAACGTTTCGCCCATCGCTGTATATTCTCCTGTATAGAAGAAATAATGATAAGCGGTATAAAGGCTCAAAGCAAACAATACGCCTAGCATACAAGTGCCTGCGATACCAGCCACCTTTTTAGGCATCTTCATTCCAAGCAATCCTAAAGTTAAGAAACTTAGGAAGGGAAGAAGGAGTATTAAAAATGCGTAATCGAACATAACTCTTTTATAATTTCATATTTTCAATACTGTTCACCTGATCGTTGTGGAAATGGCGGTAAACATTAATAATAATAGCTAGTGCCACAGCCGTTTCGGCAGCACTAACACCTATTGAGAATAGTGTGAAGAACATGCCTTCCATACCATTTGGATAAAGCAAACGGTTGAAAGCAGCAAAGTTGATATCTACACTATTCAATACTAACTCCACAGAGATAAGCATCGCAACAAGGTTACGACGGGTTACAAAACCAAATACTCCGATAAAGAATAGTATTCCACTAAGTAGGAAAAAATATTGTACGGGTATCATTTATTCAGCCTCCCCTTTCTTTGTTTTATTCAAAATAACCAAGCCTCCGATGATACAAGCCAACAAGAAGAGCGAGATAAACTCGAATGGGAGTACATAGCCATACTTGTCGCCACTCATCAAGGTAGTACCAATCTTTTCCATTGGTAGCTCTGCACTAGTAGTAGAAGCAACCACAGCATTCAATAGCTGGTTCTTCAAGAAGATAGCAACGACGACCACTAAACCTATAAGGGCTAGTGCTGCTGCCAATATCGTGCGCTTGCCTAACCAACGCTCTGACAAGCCTTGAAGGGTTTGCTTATTAACAAGGTGGATTGCAAATACATATACCATTGTTATACCACCAGCGTAAATACTTATTTGTACTGCGCCAAGGAAGGTATAATCGAGCAGGAAGTAAAGACCTGCTACGCCAAACAACACAAACAACAACGCTGTTGCTGCTCGCATAATACGGTTGGTCATCACGGAGAGAAGGGCCGCCCCCAATATCACCACGGATAAAACCGCAAACATAATAATCTGTGCCATAGGTCTCTTACTTCTTTTTTGTATTAAAGGTTCCTACTTCCCAAGCGGCTCCACCCTCTATAAGATTTGGCAATGAGCCTCCTGCATAAACTTCTTTATCCAAATGAAGAACGAGCTTAGAACGATCGAACACAGCATTCTCAAAGTCGTTTGTAAACTCGATAGCACCAAAGTTACAAGCATTGGTACATAGCGAACAGAACATACAATCGCCTAGATCGTATTGATAATCGACAAGCTCTTTCTTCTTTTTGCCTTCCGCATTGGTAACCATCTGCGACAAAATGCGGATAGTACCATTTGGACAAGCCTTCTCACACATAGTACAAGATGTACACTTATGGTTGCCATTCTCGTCGCGCAAGAATACCAATCGACCACGATGGCGATCCGATACGTGTAAGGTTGTTTTACGGTTTTCTGGATACTGCTCTGTCGACTTTGGTGTGAAGTATTCCTTCATGGTAACCTTCAAACCTGTAGCCAATGTCTTCAGCGCACTTCCTATTTCACCGAAATATGATTCTTTCTTTTCTTCCATTTCTCCTAAGCATTAATAGTGAAAGTCCAACCGAAGGCTACGCACACTGTCATCAAAACAAGGATCACCAACGATAATGGCATAAGATATTTCCACTCCAACTTCAAGATTTGGTCAACACGCAGACGAGGGAATGTCCAACGCACCCACATGAGCAAGAACACTACAACGAAAGTCTTACCCAAGAACCAAACAAGTCCGGGAATGAGGTTCATCACAGCATCAAAAGCATCTACACCAATATTCAATGGCGCCCATCCACCTAAGAACACGGTGGTAGCGATACCTGATACTACGAAGAGATTTAAGTATTCAGCCAAGTAATAGAAACCGAAGCCCATACCAGAATATTCGGTATGGTAACCAGCGGTAAGCTCGCTCTCAGCCTCAGCCAAGTCGAACGGACCACGATTAGCCTCTGCATTACCTGCGATACAGAACACGAAGAATGCTAAGATAGCAGGAATATGCCCCTGCACGATGAGCCATTGCCACGGACCTGTCTGCGCCTCTACAATACCCGATACCTGCATAGTTCCTGTAAGGATCACAGCAGAGATCAAGCACAAGCCCAACGACAATTCGTAAGAAATCATCTGAACAGCACCACGCATAGCCGAAAGTACTGAATACTTATTGTTACTACCCCATCCTGCCAAAAAGATACCCACAACACCTATCGAGCTAATAGCGGTAACTAGGAAGATACCTACATTAAAGTCGAGAATGTTAGCACCTTTGTTCCAAGGAAGGAAGGAGAAAGTACCCACCGATGCAATAATAACAAGGAAAGGAGCGGTGAAATAAATCAGTTTATCTGCCTTATCCACCGAGAATATTTCCTTAATCAACATCTTCAACACATCGGCAAATACCTGCAACGTACCCCACCAGCCCACACGAACCGGACCAATACGGCATTGGAAGTAAGCACATACCTTACGCTCCATAAAGATAAGCACGATAGCAAGCACTGCATAAGCCGTAAGGATTACCAGTCCCACTGCGACGCACTCAATGAGGATTGCCCAAAAGTTGCCTAAGCCTAGCGTAACTCTAAGCAACTCGTCAAACCATTTTGTTATAATACTAAAATCGAACATTGTATGATTTTATTCTTAATTATTTACTTTCTTAATAGCGACTTAACGGTCGATGTCTGGAATAACAAAGTCGAGAGCTGCCACATTGGTAATCAGGTCGGCAATCTTTTCGCCCTTCAACATTTTATCCAAAGCACCTACTAGGGTCAATCCCATAGGACGGAACTTCATACGGTAGGCTGTTTTGTCGCCACGAGAGTCGAGGTAACAACCAAACTCGCCGCTAGCTCCTTCTACAGCGTAATACCACTGTCCTTCTGGAACTTTGATAATAGGCTTCTGCTTGATATAGAAGTCGCCTTCAGGAATATTGTCGATCAATTGCTCAATGATATTCAAGCTCTGATAAATTTCCTGAATATGGCAGTAATAACGATCCATAGAGTCGCCACCCGACAATACTACTTCATCGAAATTCACCTTATCATACATGTCGTATGGATGATACTTACGCACATCGTTTCTCCAGCCAGCAGCACGCCCAGCAGGACCCGTTACTGCATAGCTGATACAGTCGGTAGCATTCATATATCCCACCTTTTCCAAACGCTTGTGTGTGATAACATTATCACCAAACACGTCAAGATACTCCTGTACCATAGGGCGAAGATACTTGCAAAGCTTCTTCACATTTGATACGAAGTTAGGATCGATGTCGGCTTGCAAACCACCGATGCGGTAATAGTTTTGGATCAAACGCCCACCTGTCGTTTCTTCCATTACGTTCAACACGTGTTCACGATCGCGCATACCATAAAGGAAGGCGGTGAGCGCACCCAAGTCTTGCGCCACACACGAGGTGTAAAGCAAGTGGTTGTCAATGCGTTGCAACTCGTCCATAATCGTTCTGACGTACTTAATACGATCAGAAAGTTCTACGCCCAAACCTTCTTCTATCACACCTACCAAGGCATGGCGGTTCATCATAGCCGAAAGGTAGTTCATACGGTCGGTCAAGGCGAGGGTTTGTGGATAGGTAAAGTCCTCGCACAACTTCTCTATTCCACGATGGATATAGCCCAGATGGGGATAAATGCGCTTTACGGTTTCACCGTCCAACACTGTTTGCAAACGCAACACACCGTGCATAGCAGGGTGTTGTGGTCCAAAATTAACCACATAGTCGTCGTCGGTAAACAATTGGTGCTTAGTAGAAACAAGGTTGCCACTCGCATCAAGGTTCCATTCTTCTGTGGTATCCACCTCAATATCGTCCTCCAAAGAATACATATTCTTAGTAGGATCTTTGTCGAAGTCTTTACGCAAAGGATAGCCATTGCTGAAGTCGTTGCGTAAATACAAACGGCGCATATCAGGATGCCCTAAGAACTTAATGCCTAAGAAGTCGTAAACCTCACGCTCCAACAAGTCGGCATCGGCCCAAAGGTTAAGCACAGTAGGAATAACATATTCCTCGCCCACTTGCTTAGCTATTTGCTTTACAGAGATACGCTCGTGGGTTTGCGTATTTTCAAGAATATAAATACATCCGAGACCTTCTTCTTTACCAAAGTCTTCACCAACAATCGTAATAAGGTAATCGAAATGCTTTTCATTCTTTAGTTTTGCCATTTCGCTAGCAAAGCTATCAAAGCCAAATTCTTTATTTTCTAATTTCATCTTCCTATACCTTATTTATTATTAGTAGTCTCAGATTGGGTTGTCTGTGGTGCGTTGAGCTTATCAAGCTCTTTGCCTAGTGCTTCCACTTGCTCCTTTGTTACAGGCTTGTCCACTACAATGGTGTCTTTCTTCTGTGGTGCTGCTGTAGCTTCGGTAGCTGAAGCGGCTGGTGCTGGCTTTGGTGCGACTGCTTTAGGAGCAGACTTTGGAGCAGGTTTTGGAGCAGGCTTGTTTTCTTCTAGCCATGCTGCCTCGCGCTGTTCCTTTATCTCGTTAGCATCAATACCTAGCTTATCTTTAAATATCAAGGTAGCGTTGCTTACGCCTAGCTCACGCTCTTGGGCTGTTTGCTTATGGTTCACACCACCAAAGAATTTTTCTATCTTCACCTTACGCTGCAATTGCATCATACCATAGATGATAGCTTCTGGGCGTGGAGGACATCCGGGGATAAAAACATCTACAGGGATAATCTCGTCGATACCACGCATAACGTGATAGCTATTCTTAAACGGACCTCCAGAGATAGCACATCCACCTACAGCAATAACATACTTAGGCTCTGCCATTTCATCATACAAACGCTTCAAGGCTGGTGCCATCTTGTTCGTAATCGTACCAGCACACATGATAAGGTCGGCCTGACGGGGCGAGTTACGCGTTACCTCGAAGCCGAAGCGCGAGAAGTCGTAACGGGCACAGCCCACTGACATAAATTCGATACCACAGCATGAGGTAGCAAAGGTGAGCGACCAAAGTGAGTTGCTACGTCCCCAGTTGATCAACTGATCAAGGTTTCCCAGAACAAGGCTTGTGCCGCCATCATTCAAGTCGCTTGCCATCTTATCAAGGGTGTCGTTGTCTTTCCACTCCTCGTATGGGAAAGCTTTAATACTTGGCTTTCTTACTTCCATTCAAGCGCTCCTTTCCGCCATGCGTAAGCAAGGCCAAATACCAATACCAACATAAAAAATCCGATTGTAGCAAGTGCTAACGGACCAAATTGTTTAACAACTACTGCCCAAGGATACAGAAAAACTGTTTCCACGTCGAACATCAAGAAAAGGATAGCAAAAAGGTAGTATCCTATGTGTACAGGCAACCATGATTGTCCGTAAGTAGGAATACCACACTCAAAAGGCTCACCCTTAATTGGACTGTATGAACGCGGACCTATCAACTTAGCAATGGTGTAAGCAGCCACTACCAAGAAAGCAGCCGTTATCAAAACGGTAACAAATAGTGTGAAATACATAAATTTATATAGCTATAATTTTAATTTTACAAATTAACGTCGTTACGAATTTATAATTGCGGCAAAGGTAATAATAAAATCTCTAAAGAATAAAAAAAATAGGGAAAATTGTCAAGTAGAGGTAGCAAAAAAAATAGTATATATTAATAAATGTGCGTCTGACGAATTACATTAAATAGGTAGCAGATAAGCTTTATTTTAGTTAACCTTATCAAGAGGTCTTAGTGTTATATTAAAAAGGGACGTGGGTTTTCATCAAAACCCACGTCCCCTTTTTTATGATCGCTTCCCTATATCTATTAAAGGGATATTACCATAGCGAAAGAAGTGTATTAACTTTCTTCAAAAAGTACATTAACTTTTCGGGGAAAATTAATACACTTTTTTCACTACGATAAGGAGTAATTCTTTATATCATTATTTTCTGCTTTATTCTTATCAATAAAACAATCGGGGCTGCGCCACCACGAACCCGTGGAAGCGGTTGTCGTGGCTGTATACGTCCACGGTATTACTGCTGATGTACAGGTTGTAAGCGTACCTACTGTCGTTAGGGTAAGCACTCGACGACCAGTAGGAACCGACAAAACCGGGGGAGATAAGCTGACCGCTGCGGTAAAAGCCCAACGCAGGGAGGAAGAAATACTTACTAATCTCGCTATTCTTTGGCTTCCCAGATATAGGAACAACTCCATAATCCTTGTAAGTATTACGCATATCAATACCATCGTGGTTCTTAAGTTTTAAGTCATCAAGCTGCTCATTATTTTCTTGAGCGATAACGCTGAGCTTCTTAAGCCAAACACCACCAATATAAGTCTTGCCGAATGCCTTCCACTGAGTAGTATTATCCCAATGAGGATCACCCTTCATTACATACCAAACCATTTCGTTAGCGTTAGGAAGTTTCTTAAAAAGAGGATTAGAAGCCTCGAAAACACCTTCAGCCTCGTTGAACCAACGAGAAGCATCTGCCTCTTTAGACTTAGGGTATTTATCGTTTTGTACACCTTCCTCTATTGGCTGCCAAGAGTCTGTAGAGCCCCATTCGTGCCCAGACCAATAGTTTTCTGCAGCATCCCACATATAGTATTTGTTAGTATAAGAAGTAAAGTCAAATACCTCTACAAGGTCTCCGCCGTCAATAGATGCAACGTGATCACCGTCAGAGTTTGGACCAAGATCACCTAAGTTGCCTGGCACACGATAGTGGGTGCCACCGTTGTAGGTGTAAGAATTGATAGTGATGGTAACATCCTTTTCAAGGTTCTTGGTAGCATTTACTACGTGATAGATTACTGATAGGCTGTGCTTACCTGGAGCGATCATCATATAAGCACCATTGGTTGCAAGGTCTTTCTTATCGGTAGAAAGGGGGAAACCTGCATTGTCGTTGTTTGGGGTAGAGAGAACGATTTCTTTTTTCTCATTGTCCTTAATAGCTAAGCCTTGAGTAGACAAGGTGTAGTTACCTGCAATGGTGTTGTCCGATTTAACGGTGATCTTGGTGAGCTTATAGTTAGCTGCTTCACGCCCCTTTACGAAAGGAGCAAACACGAGGCAAGTAGCTTTGTGCGAGAGGTGGAAGCCAAAGGTAGCATTCGTAGTAGTATTGCCTGCTGCAGCAATGCCTACACCGCAGTCGCCACTCTCGCCTAGGTGGGTAGAGGTGTTAGGGAGGGTTTGCGTTTGTGCTGTAGCAATCGTTACTTGATCGGCTGAAGCGCTGTTCTTACCAGTGTAGTGTACAGTATAGCTACCTGTTTTATCGTAGCTACCTGCAAGCTGGAAGTTGTAGGTGCTCGTCTTTCCACCTTCTACCTTGTTTACACTCTTTTGCCAAGCATCGGTCTTGTCCTTTACCCAAATCTGGTCGTCATTCTCCCAGAAGAAAGCACCACCGCCATCAGTAGCCATTGAGGTACGAGTAGCTGGGTTTGTAGCTACGAAAGTGGTTAACCCGCTCGAAAGAGCATCTGTCTCATTCTGTGTACAAGCACCTAAGAGCAAGCCCATAGATGCGCACAGAGGAACTAAAACTTTTTTGTTCATTGTAATTAAAAACTAATAGTTGAAAATAGAAAAAACAATTATCTCTTGTTGTTGGTATAAGCCTATACCATACAGCTTGAGTCATTTACGAAGCTATTCTTCCTCCTCTTTAGCAGGAAACAAGGTTGATCCCCGTGAGAAGACTGCGTTAGCTACAGGAAGATCTCCACCGTCTATAGAAGGTTCGTGGTTTCCTTCAATAGGACTGCCAGCCAAGAGTGTATGATCGTAAGCTATCTTAAAGATGCTCACCTGTGGAGCAGTGTAAGGCAGAAGCGCTTTAGCTGAAGAATAGTCAAGCGTGTCGCTAACAGGTTTTGGAAAAGTTCTTTGGTTCATTTTACTATAGAAGATTTGTTATTACATTTCATTTATATCGAAAAAGCTTAGCAAAAAGGTGCAATTATTTTTTCTTATTTTACTTAAAAACACAGCGCAAAACACACGGAAAAAGCCACAAAGGGAATCCTTGTGAAACCCTTTGTAGCCAATGCGTTCACGCGCGTATGCGCGCGTAGGAAAAAGTGTATATGTGGAGGTTAAACTAGACCTGGCTAGAGAGAGAGAGAGAGAGAGAGAGAGAGAGTACAAAATTATTTGGCACTACCAAATAATTTGTGTTAAAAAAAGAAAGAAGATTGGTTTTTCTTTGCAGCACAACTTGCCCCAAAGAGTTTTTGGAGTAATACTGTAAGTTGCTATGTAAAAAAGCTGATTTCAATCCCTCTAGTTTTTAATCTGCCTTCAAAGGTAATAAGTATTTTATAATCTAGCAAATTTTTAAAGGAATAAAGAAAAGACCACGCGCACGCAGCGTCGTAGAGTCAACTAGCAAGTGCAAAATTATAAAACGTATTTGAAGAATTCACACTTTGGTGTAGAAAAGTTTAATTTTTCTCTCGGTCTTTCGTTCAATTTCTTTTGTATCGACATTATTCTCTTGTCTGTGTAATGTTCAAACGAATCCTTTTTCGGTATATATTGTCTGATTAGTTTATTTGTATTCTCAATAGCTCCCTTTTGCCATGAGCAATATGGATCAGCGAAGTACACGGGTACGCCTAAGAACTTGGTAATGTCCTTATGTGCTGCAAATTCAGGTCCGTTGTCTGTTGTAATGGTCTTCAGACTGTCTTTGTATGGTAGCAGTAGTTTCCTAACTACCTTTGCCAGAGGCTTTGACTGCTTTCCAAATGGCAGTTTCTGCATAAGTAGCATATTGGTGGATTTCTCCACCAGTGTGAGTATGGCATGCTGGTCAGGGTCTACGATTAAGTCCATCTCAAAATCTCCGAATCTCTTCCCGGCAACTTCCTTACTTCTTTCATGGATACTCAACCTGTCTTTAATTGGAAGATGTCTGCCCTTGGGACGATGCCTGTATTTCATCTTATGTCTTGTGTGTTTGGCAAGTTCCCCTGTTGTATCATTATGGATGATATTATAAATGGATTGGTGGGATACCTTTATCCCCTCACTCTTGCGCAGATAACCTGATATTTGTCGTGGAGACCACTGATCATTGGTGATATATTCCTTAATCCTCCAGACTAATTCATCGGAGAGCCTGACGTTCTTTACCGTTCTCTTTCTGCGCTGCATAGCCATATCGTGCGCCTTTGTCCAAATATACTTTCCCGATGACGTACTGTTGCGTTTGATTTCACGCGAAAGTGTTGACTGGCTGATGCCGACGATTGCGGCAATCTCTTTTCTCCCTATTTTCTTTTGGAGTAAGGCGAAAATTTGCGACCTTTGCTCCGAGATTAATTGATGATACATAAACAATACAAAGTTAGTTAATCTTTGGGAGACAGAGGTCTCCCTTTTTTTATTTGTATTGCTGGTTGTTTCTTTTTCCTCACCGAGAGATGCAGACAACCTCTCGCTACGCTTCGAGAACGTCTGCATCTCTCGGTGAGGGCTACTCTTTTATTGCACTTCGTTTTGGAACTTGCAAATTAGCAAGACCCTACGTATCTCTTTTCCATTCATAAATATATTCATCTTTTCTATCATCATAGGATGATAATGATTCTATTACTATCTTAATTGAATTATGTTTATAATTAAAAAAGATATTGAGAATATTCCCTTCCAAAATATAACTTATTTTTGAGAGCCTTCCGAATTTAATATATAGCTTTATGTCTTTTATTGTATTGTAGGACAAATAAGATTGTAATATTACAGGACTAAATAAAACATTGAAACGACAATTCAGATTACGAAATGTTACATGGGTGCTATTTTTGTTTATAGAAATCGATATATGATTTGAAACTTCATCACCATTCGGAAGAATGGATTCATAAATGTTTTGCAAATCAGAAATATACTCCTCTAATAGGAATGCATGTTTAACATAAGGAGACAAAAAAGTCTCCTTATGCAGTTTAAATTTAGAATAGAAATTTATGACACGAAAATTAGAGTTCTTGTACACTTTTGTTTTTGCAAAAGAATAAACATAAATATTCTTTTTATAAATTACAGAATCGACCTTATTCCCATCGTCATCGCTTTGCACAAGATGTCTCAACTGTCCTTTAGATGTATAACTCCTAATCTGGACTTCTTTTGTATTGTAATAAAGTTTCCAGACATTTTGAGCTTTATTATCTAGCAGACAAGAACAAAGTAAAATGCAAAAAAACGCTCTTCGAAGCCATAAATTTGAAAATAAAATCATTTTATAGTCCTCCAAAAAATAGTTAATCCATATTGTGCAGTGGAAGTAAGCCTAATTCTTCCCTTATTCTTCATACCTCCATAATTGTATCCTGCAGTTTTTTTCTGCGAAACATTAAATGATCCATTACCAAATTTTTTATTTACAGCATTTTTCCACGATGCATACTCCTTATCACGCATACTCCACCCCATGACGTTCATTTTATATCTTAATTCCGCAGCATAAATTCTTGTAAGAACTCCAAGTGCCTGAGAAACAAAGTTCTCAAAACACTTGGATATGTCAGAAAATTCACCTATCTTGGTGCTGTAAACATAACAAGTAAGCAAATATCTGACATGACAAAGGTAGCAATTAAAAACGAGAATATCACTTCTTTCAGTGGAATTTATCACATTATGGACGTTTTCTCAAAGTTGGGCTTTGAAAAACTTACCGAATCCGTATTGGGCAAACGTGGAAGTAGCGGCAAGGCATTCAGCCATGGAAGTATTTTCGGCTCTCTCTTCTTCAGCTACCTTTGTGGTGGAGAATGCCTTGAGGACATCAATGCACTTATAGGGCAGTTCAAGCAGAGACCTGATACGCTGTTACCCGGTGCCGACACAGTTGGGCGCGGACTGAAGGAGCTTGCTGAAGAGAACATTATTTACAAGAGCGAAATCTCCGGCAAGTCTTACAGTTTCAACACGGCAGAGAAGCTGAACACCTTACTATTACGGATGATACGGAGAATGGGGCTTATAAAGGTGGGCAGCCATGTTGACCTGGACTTTGACCACCAGTTCGTTCCAGCCCACAAGTTCGATGCTAAGTATTCTTATAAGCAGGACCTTGGCTATTTTCCTGGTTGGGCTTCCA
The DNA here is from genome assembly GCF_000262545.1 of Prevotella bivia DSM 20514. GTDB lineage: Bacteria > Bacteroidota > Bacteroidia > Bacteroidales > Bacteroidaceae > Prevotella > Prevotella bivia. The sequence continues at coordinate 1,583,168 of NZ_JH660660.1, forward strand.
TTGGGGGAATCATAGTCGGAGGTGAGAACCGTGACGGAAACACCAATGTGAAATTCCATCAAGAAGACACGCTCCGTCGCATTATGGACCGTGTAACCTCAGAACTTGGTGTGGTAATAGAGCGTTTCCGTGCTGACTGCGGGTCGTTCTCAAAGGAAATCATCCAAACCGTAGAGCAGCGCTGCAACACGTTCTACATTCGTGCTGCCAACTGCGGCAGTCGCTACGAGAATTTCCAACAGTTGAAGGAATGGAAAAACGTTGAGGTTGGCTATGAGAAATGCGATGTCACATCCATCAGCATAGACAGCTTGATAGAAGGAAAGTCATACAGGCTCGTCGTACAGCGTAGTCCTTTGAAAGGCAAGGATGGCAGTGAGCAGACGGATATGTTCGGAGTAATATACACATACCGCTGTATCCTCACCAACGACTGGGTGTCTACCGAGAAGGACATCATTACGTTTTATAATGAACGTGGAGCGGGTGAAAAGAACTTCGACATACAGAACAATGACTTCGGCTGGTCACATCTTCCATTTTCCTTTATGGCTGAGAACATGGTTTTCATGATGGTTACCGCCATGCTGAAGAACTTCTATCTCTATCTCGTCCGTCATATCAGCGAAAAGGTCAAGCCATTGAAAAAGACAAGCAGGCTGAAAGCCTTTATCCTCCATTTTGTCAGCGTGCCAGCAAAATGGGTGAGAACGGGAAGGCAGAACGTTCTGAACCTGTATACAAATAAAACCTACTACTCAGAAGTCTTCCTTGAATAAACAGTATTTCTTTGTGGTTTTAATATTCCCCATTGGTTTGGGTGGGGGATTTTATGCTTAGAAAAAAAACAAGAAACACCGAAGCATCTCATATCAACATATAGAGTCCCAAAAAGACACCTCAACATATAAAATTTTCTCACAAGAAAAAATACTGCGGAATTAAGGTAGTTCACTAATATCATACATAGAAACTCCACCTTTTGAACTTTCTAAGCTCTTTGATATTTGTTGTAGAGAATATTTTTTGCCATAGAAATGGCATAACATTACTAAGCATGCTGCTCCACATTGCATAGCGTCATGTTGCTTTATAAAAACAAAACCTGCCATTCTTATTTTGTTAATGAAATAGTAAAAAGCAACTCTCTTCCTCTCATGTGATAACTGTAAGCGTAGGTATTCATCATGTTAAAAATGGTGTAACTATAATACTGTTGATTGAAAATATTTCTCATATCAATACTGAAACGAAATGCTTTGTGTCTGTAACTGACCCCTGCATCGAAGATAGCCATAGTCTTGGTAAGATCTTGATACATTTCCTTTGTTGAAATATCTGCCATTGCCTTGAATTGCAGATTTTTTACAGGCTGTAATACCAAGTTGATATCATGTGTTTGCGACAAAAAAGATTTTGACACGTTTTGTACCTTTGTAAAGTTCTTTGAAAAGCTATAAGTATAATATAACTCCATAAAAGAAACAGGTTTGAATGAAACAGATGGAGCAACATTTAGACTGTTCCACGAATAGCTGTAAATCATACTGTTTTGCATCATCAAGCTCTTGCTGTGCATATAAATTCCGTACAGCGAAAACTTGGTGTTGATAGCTTTTACCTGTTTTGTAATATTGAAATAGGTATTAATATTGTCAGTGCTGTTAGGACTTAGTACTGGACATTCCTTAATCAATGTTTGCGACACATTCTGCGCCGACAATAAATTGTTATGCTGATGTGTGTAGCCTATACCAAAATTAAAAAAAAACATTTCTATTGGATATTTTAAATCGTAAATAGCATTGAGCGTAACACTCCTATTCTCACTCAAGATCCCTAAACTGTACCTTTGATAGTTCAGACTGGTTTGTATCGGTGCTGTTATAAAATCAGCCAAATCACCTATCTTGTTTGCAAAAGCCCCTTGAAGCCTTATCGTAGCTCTTGGTGTAACATTGTATAGAAAATAAAATGAAGGATTAATTACAAAGCTCCATTTCTGCTTCTTTAATGGAGTTGTTCCCTCGTTTTCAAAATCGATTCTTGTTGTAGCCAATGATACGCTTGCTTTGAAATTATATTTCCGTTGTGGGTGGGTATATTCATATTGTGGAGAGAATGAAAAATCTAATTCATTTCCCTTCACGAGGTTAAAGCCTGAATAGTCATCAGTTATCAAAGCTGAATTAACCCTATCGCTACGATATTGGAATGAAAGAGGAAAATAAAATCGTGAGGCTCTTCTTTCATAAGTGGCAGAAATAGTTTCCTGATTCGTAAACTGTTTGCTGTCTGCACTTTGCTGAAAAGAGGCTACTCCTACGTCTGAAACGTGAATAGTGCCATTAGGCATAGTAATATAATTGAGAAGAGAAGAAAGACTCCAGCGAAACTTATTTGTTTTCCAACGTATGGAAAGGTTGTTGGAAAACCCTAAATCGTGATATTTCTCATTTTGAAAGACCGAATTGCTATTGTTTTCAACTGTTGGCAATTCCGATTTTACGAACAAAGCCACTGATGAAAACCGATTGGTGATATATCGTTTATCGCTATTGTCCTTGTATTCGATAGTCAGGGTAGGCTTGTGAAGTGTGAAGGCAGGTTGGTATTGATAATCTTGCACTAATTCGTCCAAACCATTACCAAAAAACATCTTATGATTGTAAGCATAGTTGCATTGGGAATAAGCATAGCCTACATTTGTTCTTAACGACTTGTTTTCCGACAGTTTATTGAGTAGATTGAAACTAACGGAATAATCTTTGGGATGGATATACCTTTCTCTTTTGAGTGGTGCACTAGAAGAAGATAAGTTGCCCAATAGTTTTACACCGAAAGATTCTAACTGGTCGTTTAGAAAATGATTGATATTTTCATCAGTAGCAAACTCCCTTATGTTCCCTATCTTAAATGTTCCCAAAAGTTGCATACGCGATTTGAAGAGCATACCAGCTCCATTAGTTTGGTAAAGTCCTCCATTACTGCCTAAACCTCCAATGGCTTCATATGTCCCGACTGGTTTAAACTTGGCGTGCTTTGAAAGTTTTATATTTATTGCCACATCATCAGATAGCACGTCTTTGTCCATTTTGGCGTCTTTATGATTATTCAACACCTGCACAGATGTAACGTAGTCTGCTGGGATATTGTTTGTGGCTACATTATATTGTCCACCAAGAAGATCCATTCCCTCAATGTAAAAATTGGAAATATCCTTTCCTAGATATTTTATACTTCCCGAACTAGTTACTTCTATACCGGGCAATCGCTTCATTGCATCTCTAAGCGTGTAATCGCCCTTCCCTGCGAAAGAACTCAACCGATAGGAAAGTGTATCGCCGCGCTGAATTATTTGTGGAGCCTTAACAACAACTTCCCTTAACTGCGTCTTTTTTTCAAGTAAAGTAATGTTCTTTTTTGTTTCTTTACTATCTATTACTAGCTTGGTTTTCTCAAACGAGATATGTCCGATAGAAAGTAGCACCTGCGTTTTAGAACTATTGTAGCTTAAAGCATAGCTTCCCTTCTCATTGGTAAAGGTATAGGCAATGGGCTTGTTATTTTCTAAAATCTGCACATTGGCATTGCTTATTGGCATACCATTAGAGTCCGACACAATTCCAGTCAACGTATAGTTTTTTTGAGCTTGTGCTTGCATCCAAACGAAAAGACAGAGAATATAAAGGAGTAATCTTTTCATCATTATTTAATCTCTAAAGGCACATAGCCATTTGTCCGTAGGCGTACTTGTACCCCATTGATAAAAACAGAGTTGCTTCCACCGTCGCCTTTTTCCACTCTCATGTCCGTAATGCTCTCAGTAGGGATGTTGGCTATCGGGTTTTCTTCAAAGTGATTTTTTGCCTTGATAAATTTTTCACGGCTGGTAGTAATGCTATTAGATATTTTAGGCGCAGTGATTGGCGTAGTACCTTGTCTAAACGTAATAGCTTTAAAGCGGTGGATTTTCTCGGTATCACAAGCATACATTATCAGTCCAGGCAATCCACCAAACTTCCAAGGTCCGAATTGGGATGGAATTTCTGATGAGAACCAGACATTCCAAATACGTCCGCCATACTCTCCTACCGCTTTATTACATAGATAGCCGCATATAGTATCGGTCTCTTCGGTAAGTTGCCATGAAATACCGTTCACCCCCTCTTGATAAAAATAAAGACTTGGAGGGATAACACTATACACGGAGATTGATTTGTCTGCTACATTTACAAAGGTAGTTTGGTCAAAGTAGTAGGCTGTTTTCACCACGCGCTCTTCTGCTTTCTTTACCTGCTCTTCGGTTGCTTGTCCTGTCTGCATCAAAGAGTCTAACTGAAAAGTAGCATAGTCGACAAACTTAGCGTGAATAGCATCAAACTGCAATATCGTTGTAAAAGTTTCTGTTTCGGCATTCGCTGTTTTTACAGTGTATTCGTAAATACATTCATAATTATTATTTGTTTTCTGAGCGAAAACTTGTAAAGGAATGAGTAAAAAGAGGACTAAATAATTCTGTTTCATAACTAACATGCATTAATAATATCTAATATCGTTATTCCTGATGGAATTTTTTCTCATTTAGAAAATCTGTAAGAGTTTTATTTCAATCTATGCCTGATAGATTATCTCCATCAGGGTGAGTTCTAAAAATCCCTATCAAATTCTTGTTTGTAAAGGGTACTTTCAGTAGTCTAAGAATATAAGCTATTAATGTCACTTTTGAATTTCTTTTATTACAAGATTCTTGCACAAGTCAAAGGCATTATTTGCTACTTCCACCTTTGGGGGTAGGATAACTAATCTTAATGAAGTGCAACCAATAAAAGCTTGTATCCCTATCTTTTGAATAGATGCAGGTAAGGAAATTTCATCCAAACTTAAACAACGTGCAAAAGCATATTTCTCTATAGTTTGCAGAGAATTGGGAAGTTTTATTTTTTTCAATCCTTTACAACCTGCAAAAGTGCGTTCTTTTATTTCTATGATAGAATCGGGCAATACCAATTCCTGTATGCTTTCACACAATGTGAATGCCTTACCCCCTATATAAGTAACAGTATTTGGTATTTTTGAAATTGTAATCCTACAACAATCCCAAAATGCCCCATATTCTATCCTTTTAAGATTTGGGGGCAGTGAGTCTAAACGTAAATTTTCGCACATATTAAAAGAATTTTGTCCAATAATTCTCAGAGAATTTGGCAGATATATATGATGTAGATTTTTACAAGTATCAAAAGCTCTTCCATTGATTATTTCCACCCCTTCGGGAAGTATGACCGTTTTAATGTAATCGTTAAAAACAAAACAGCAATTTCCTATAGCCTTAACCTGTTTTAAATTTTCTTCTTTAGTTAAATCCACAATACTATCTTCTCTTTCCCATTTTACAAGTTCAAGGACACCTGCAGAGTCCGAGATCTCATATCCAAGTTTAGAGGTCTGACCTTTGACAAATTCAAGTGAGAACAAAAATAACAAAAGGACAATAAATATTTTTTTCATAAAATGCCTTAATTCCGCAGCATAAATTCTTGTAAGAACTCCAAGTGCCTGAGAAACAAAGTTCTCAAAACACTTGGATATGTCAGAAATTTCACCTATCTTGGTGCTGTAAACATAACAAGTAAGCAAATATCTGACATGACAAAGGTAGCAATTAAAAACGAGAATATCACTTCTTTCGGTGGAATTTATCACATTATGGACGTTTTCTCAAAGTTGGGCTTTGAAAAACTTACCGAATCCGTATTGGGCAAACGTGGAAGTAGCGGCAAGGCATTCAGCCATGGAAGTATTTTCGGCTCTCTCTTCTTCAGCTACCTTTGTGGTGGAGAATGCCTTGAGGACATCAATGCACTTATAGGGCAGTTCAAGCAGAGACCTGATACGCTGTTACCCGGTGCCGACACAATTGGGCGCGGACTGAAGGAGCTTGCTGAAGAGAACATTATTTACAAGAGCGAAATCTCCGGCAAGTCTTACAGTTTCAACACGGCAGAGAAGCTGAACACCTTACTATTACGGATGATACGGAGAATGGGGCTTATAAAGGTGGGCAGCCATGTTGACCTGGACTTTGACCACCAGTTCGTTCCAGCCCACAAGTTCGATACTAAGTATTCTTATAAGCAGGACCTTGGCTATTTTCCTGGTTGGGCTTCCATTGGGGGAATCATAGTCGGAGGTGAGAACCGTGACGGAAACACCAATGTGAAATTCCATCAGGAGGACACGCTCCGTCGCATTATGGACCGTGTAACCTCAGAACTTGGTGTGGTAATAGAGCGTTTCCGTGCTGACTGCGGGTCGTTCTCAAAGGAAATCATCCAAACCGTAGAGCAGCGCTGCAACACGTTCTACATTCGTGCTGCCAACTGCGGCAGTCGCTACGAGAATTTCCAACAGTTGAAGGAATGGAAAGACGTTGAGGTTGGCTATGAGAAATGCGATGTCACATCCATCAGCATAGACAGCTTGATAGAAGGAAAGTCATACAGGCTCGTCGTACAGCGTAGTCCTTTGAAAGGCAAGGATGGCAGTGAGCAGACGGATATGTTCGGAGTAATATACACATACCGCTGTATCCTCACCAACGACTGGGTGTCTACCGAGAAAGACATCATTACATTTTATAATGAGCGTGGAGCAAGCGAAAAGAACTTCGACATACAGAACAATGACTTCGGCTGGTCACATCTGCCCTTTTCCTTTATGGCTGAGAACATGGTTTTCATGATGGTTACCGCTATGCTGAAGAACTTCTATCTCTATCTCGTCCGTCATATCAGCGAAAAGGTCAAGCCATTGAAAAAGACAAGTAGGCTGAAAGCCTTTATCCTACATTTCGTCAGCGTACCAGCAAAATGGGTGCGCACTGGAAGGCAGCACGTTCTGAACCTATATACAAATAAAACCTACTACTCAGAAGTCTTCCTTGAATAAACAGTATTTCTTTGTGGTTTTAATATTCCCCATTGGTTTGGGTGGGGGATTTTATGCTTAGAAAAAACCCAAGAAACACCGAAGCACCTCATATCAACATATAGAGTCCCAAAAAGACACCTCAACATATAAAATTTTCTCACAAGAAAAAATACTGCGGAATTAAGGTATTATTCTGTTTGCTTTGCAAAATTACATAAATCCCGAATTTCAGCAAAATTTTAAAAAACCTTTTTTTGAGCGAAATCTCCGAAAGTGTGAAATGCAGCGTCAACCAGCAAGGGCAAAATTATAAAACGCATTACACTTCGTTTTGGACAATAGTGGAAAGTGGCGTTTGCTCGTGTCTTTCTTGTTGTATAGCAAAAAGGTTATCTTTTGCTTCCCAAAAGATAACCTTTTACCTATAAAAAGATGACCTTTTGCGAGGCAAAAGGTCATCTTTTAGTTTTGCTATTATAACTAGCTGTTTATCAATGCGTTACTTTACCTGTACAACGAGGTACTTGCTGGTGCTCCAGAACGACTGTGGGTCGCTGATGCGTAGCACGTACTGACCATTGCTATCGGCGGTGAGCGAGTAGCTACTGCTAGGATGAACGGTGAGCAAACGAACGCTCTTGCTGTAAAGCTTTATTTCCTTTGTTACACGAATGTCGATCTTTGTAAAGTAGTTTTTGTTGAAGTTGCCTTGCAACACTTTACCACCAGAGAGGATAGCCTGCGACTTGAGTTCCGACTTTGTACCGAAAACATACCATGCTGTGTTCAACTGTTGGTCTTGGGTGTTGATCATTTCGGTTTTCTTGCTGCTCTCTGTCTGTAGTTTTTCCTTATCAGTTTGCAATGCTTGCTTCTCGTTGGTAAGGTTTTCCTTATCGGTCTTGAGATTGGTTACATCGGTATTCAAGCCTGTAATGGTTTCGTCAAGCTCCTTGATATGGATATTCTTCGACTCTAGTTCAGCACGCAATTGGCGAAGCTCGGTGTCCTTCTGCTGCAATTGTGCTGCAAGCTGTGCTAAGGTCTTTTTCATAGCATCGCCCTTGAAGCCTGTTGCACGCAACTGCTCTTGCAGCTTCTGAATAAGCTCGCGGTTTTCCTTCATACGCTGCTGGATAAACTGGATATTCTCCTTTATCTGTGTGGTTTTGTCGGTACGTTCGCCATCTTTAGCGATTGTTACCCGATTTTCGGCAGCATTGATATCGGCAAATCCTTGCTGAATATCGTTGAGGGTACTCATCATGTCGTTAATCTCATTATCACGTGCGTCGATAATAGAGCGTAAAGAGTCGTTCTGTAGTTCGGCAGGATTAAGTGCCGACTTCTTACCTTGGTTGCAAGATGCTAGAGCGAATACTCCACAAATTGCCATAAAAAACAATTTTTTCATACTATGAATGATTTTATTTATTATTATTCTTTGTTTCGTTTATTCTGTTTTACTTTTTCCTTTCCTGCCACTACAATGACAAACTCGCCACGTGGCTCGGTTTCCTTAAAGTGGGCTATTGCCTCGGCTAACGTGCCACGAACGCTTTCTTCATGCAGTTTGGATATTTCTCGGCAGCAGCTCACTCGACGCTCTTCGCCAAACACTTCAGCAAACTGCTCTAGTGTTTTCACCACACGATAGGGCGACTCATAGAAAATCATTGTGCGAGGCTCGTCGGCCAAACTTTCTAACATCGTTTTGCGCCCTTTCTTTTGAGGTAGGAAGCCCTCGAAAGTGAACCTATCGCAGGGCAGTCCGCTCGACACCAAGGCAGGAACAAAGGCTGTAGCACCGGGTAAGGTCTCCACCGTTATGCCGCTGGCAGCCGCTTCACGAGCGAGGAAGAAGCCAGGGTCGCTGATGCCCGGTGTGCCAGCATCCGAGATACAAGCTATGGTTTCGCCAGCTTTTAGCCGATTGACCAAGCCTGCTGTAGTGCCATGCTCATTAAACTTATGATGCGCCATGAGCCTGTTTTTTATTTCGAAATGCTTCAAGAGAATACCCGATGTGCGGGTGTCTTCGCACAATATCAGGTCGGCTTCTTTTAGTATGCGAATGGCTCTAAAAGTCATATCCTCCATATTTCCAACAGGCGTTGGCACTAAATATAATGTTCCCATATTGCGTACAAATGTATACTATTAAAAGAATAAGACAAAAGATTTGAAAAGAAAATTAGTTTTTTTTACAACTCTGTCATTTTCATTCACAGCAAATTTATATTTAACAGCTTTCAAATTATAAAAACAAGGAAAAATAAATTTTCAGTTGAGAGAAATGGGAATATACTAAGAAATGCCTACACTTTACTTTTTCAAACGGCTATAACAACAATTCATATATGCGCAGAAACACAACTTTTTTCGGCTATAGAAATAGACTTATCTTATACTCTATGATAAAAAACACAAAAAACGTAATAATAAATATTAATAAAATTGCTTTTTTAATATTTTATATGTCTATTTGTATCCAATTATAATTATTTTATGCTCTCTTGCTGATCCAGCTTGTGAAAACGTTGGATTTCATCCTTCCTTTTCTCGCCATGGCATAACTCGAGCAAGCTCGGTTCTGCTCATTTGGCTTAACGAAAACGTTGGATTTCATCCTTCCTTTTCTCGCCATGGCATAACTCGAGCAAGCTCGGTTCTGCTCATTTGGCTTAACGAAAACGTTCTATTGGTTGCACTAAAACAAATAATGGATGTGGGTGGATCTTTGTTCAAGGGTGTAATGGAACATGTGGAGGTCTGTGATGAAAAAGAAACGATTATTTTTACAAGTAGCAGTAGAGTCCTTATTACTATTTTTAATTGTATGCTGGACTTCTGGGTATCACTTTGTATTAGCAGGTATAGTTGAAGGCTTAAGTTTTATGGTATTCACGTGGAACTCTTGTAGGAAATTTCAAGAAAAAAGTTCAGAGAATAACATAACATTAATTGTTGCAGCTATCATTTTTGGAAGAATAATACTAGAGATACCAATAAGAACCTTTGATTGGTCGAGTGCTGTTATTTCTCTCCCTGTTACAATTATAAGCATTATATCCATCTGTTTTGGTGCTTTGTGCTATTATAAGAAGAGCATAAATTATTGGATATTTTGTGCTAGTATTATTGTTTCGTTGAGTAGTCTTGTGTATTCTCTCAATGAGAGTTTGCATTTTTTGTAACATTATAACAAGGTAAAATATATTCAGATACTAGTTATTCCCTTCTAGTTTTGCTCTATCCTAAAAAAGAAGAAATTTACTAACGTTTTAAAAACCGATGCTTTATGGTAAGATTTTTTTCATATTTTTTCGCTGTTATGGCTTTGCTTACATTGCCATTAAAAAGCTATGGACAAGATAATAAGACTGTTTATAGTTGTGATCCTGAAATAAATGAATGGGTAAAAGCTAATTTGGACAAGATCCATAAAATGTCTCGCACTGAATGGCTCTTATTGGACGAGATGAAAGGGCGAGCTGTTTTTGCCGCTTTTACACCTCAACAACAGCAGGATTTTTGGCAAACAAAAATCAAAGAGGTACTTGCGTTAGATTGGAAAACAGAGGAACGCACTCACATACAGAAGCTTGGCAACTTCTTCAAAGAACATTTTTTTATTTTCTCCAATCATTCCCCAGAGTCAGAAAAGGTTTTAGTAGATTTTTGTACGAAATGGGCAAGTGAAGCAAAAGAACAATTGGGCTGGGACGACAAGATTGTTTATGCAATCGTAATGTCGGGAGCTAAAGTACTAGATACGAAAGGAAATTTGGAGCCACTGCCACAAAGAAGCAAATAGAATATCGACAACTAGGGTGAAAGTTCATCCTAGTTTTGTTTTCCTAATTATCCTAACTTCTATCTTTCCTTTTTATTAGCACTTGCCCGCTATATATGCTCACTTTGCAATATTTGCTTTTATTTTCTTTACTATTTACTGCTGCTAACGGGTAAAAATAAGTACTTTTGCATGGATAATAAATAAATGCAATGACACGAATAATAATAGAGCGTTATCATGACATTAGCTGTGGACATCGTGTTGTGGGACATGAAAACAAATGTAAGCACTTGCATGGACACAATTATCGTTTCACATTTACGCTCGAAGCTGATAAGCTGGACGATTTAGGGAGAGTGATCGACTTTGGAGTAGTGAAAACACTGCTTTGTCAATGGCTAGAGGATCACTACGATCATAAATTTTTGATGTGGCAGGACGATCCTTTCTTGCCTACACTGTTAGAACTTTCGCAAGAGAGTATGGTGGTAGTTCCCTTTAATCCCACCGCTGAAAACATAGCACAACATTTTTTAGTAAACATCGCACCTACATTATTGCTCGGTACGGGGGTAAGACTCATACAATGCAAACTAGAGGAAACGAGGAAGTGTTCGGCTACGGTGATGCTATAAAGCGTGAATTACTTCGAGCAGACTTGAGATAATTCGAAACATTATCCTTGAATTTTCGAAAAAGATCGAGACCAAAACAATGAAGATCAACGAAATATTTTATTCCATTCAGGGCGAAGGCTTTTATGCAGGCACGCCAGCTATCTTTGTGCGCTTTGCACAGTGCAATCTTAACTGTGCTTTCTGCGATACCGACTTTGTGCGTTTCACGGAGATGACGGAAGAAGAGATCGTGGCAGAGGTGTGCCGCATAGGCAATCCTGCTACCCACGTTATCCTCACAGGTGGTGAACCCTCGCTACAGGTAACGGCTTCGCTATGCGATAAGCTGCACGAAGCAGGAAAGGTAATCCATATAGAGACTAACGGCACACACGCTGTGGCAGAAGGAATAGACTTTATTACTTGCTCGCCAAAGCTGGAATATTGCAAACATGCCGAACTATGCGTGCAGCGCATTGACGAACTAAAGGTGGTGTTTACGGGCAAGAACGATATGGCACTTTATGAAAATATTCAGGCACAACATTATTTTTTGCAACCTTGCGATGTTGGCAATGATGCTGAAAATGGGCGTATCATCGCTGCCACAGTGGGCTACTGCAAAGCAAACCCAAAGTGGAACATCTCGGTACAAATACACAAAGTGTTAGCCATAAGATAAGAAAAACTTATTTTCAGATTTATTTACCCGCTAACACTACTACTTTAAGGCTAAAATAATTATCTTTGCATATAGTATGGCAACAATAGATAATATTAACGGAGAAAGACGACATCAAGGTCGGATAGAGGTAATTTGTGGAAGTATGTTCTCAGGAAAGACTGAAGAACTGATCCGAAGAATGAAGCGTGCAAAGTTTGCAAAACAAAAGGTGGAGATCTTTAAGCCCTCCATTGATGTGCGCTATTCGGACGAAGAAGTGGTAAGCCACGATCGCAATACGATCCACTCTACGCCTATCGACTCTTCGGAAAGTATTCTGCTCTTGGCTTCCGACATAGAGGTAGTGGGCATCGACGAGGCTCAATTCTTTGATGAGGGCTTGATAAATGTGTGCAACACGCTAGCTAACAATGGGGTGCGTGTTATCATTGCCGGACTAGATATGGACTTTAAAGGCGTTCCCTTCGGTCCTATCCCTGCGCTATGTGCCATTGCCGACGATGTTACAAAGGTGCATGCTATCTGCGTAAAATGTGGTGCTTTGGCATATTTGAGCCATCGCCTCGTGCAAAACAATCATCGTGTACTCCTCGGCGAACAAGGCGAATACGAACCACTTTGCCGCGATTGCTATGAGAAAGCCATTCGTATGGAGAAAGCAAATCCCCAAAAATAAAATCACTGTAGCACATGATACAACCCATCACTTTAGATAAATTCTTACGTTGGACGGTAATCGCCCTCATTATCACAGCCGTGTTCTTTGTATTAAAAGGGCTTTCTAGTGTGCTATTACCGTTCTTCGTAGCATGGCTTTTGGCGTATTTACTCCACCCTATCGTGAAGTTTATTCAATTCAAAATGCACGTAAAATCGCGTGCCGTAAGTATTATCATCACCTTTATACTTGCTATCCTAATCATTACGGGAGTAGTGATGGTCATCGTGCCACCCTTTATTGATCAGGTAGCAAAGCTGGGCGACTTAGCCAATCGCTACGTACAAGACAATACCCATTCTAGCAGCATAGCGGGAATGATCAAGAAGTGGATCAATGATAATCACGCACAGATAGATAAGTTTTTGAATAGTCGCGACTTTGCCGACACGATCAAGACTGCTATGCCTAAACTGTTCGACTTTGTAGGACAGACGGCAAGTGTAGTAATGTCGATCATCGCCTCTTTCATCACCTTATTATATATGTTCTTCATATTGCTCGACTATGACGACCTACTGAAGAGCCTTGTAAAGATGATCCCTAAGTCGCAACGCCCATTCTGGTGTGGTTTGGCATCGGATGTGGAGCGTGCCCTCAATAGTTATATTCGTGGACAAGGACTTGTAGCCCTCACTATGGGCATACTCTTCTGTATCGGATTTACCATTATCGACTTCCCAATGGCCATCGGTTTAGGTATCCTTATCGGTATCCTCGACCTTGTGCCTTATCTCCACTCGATAGCCCTCATTCCTACCGCACTGCTTGCACTTATGAAAGCAGCCAATACGGGTAGCAACTTTTGGATGATCTTCGGAGCAGCAGTACTCGTGTTTATCATCGTGCAAATCATTATAGATATGGTGGTTACGCCAAAGGTAATGGGAAAGGCTATGGGCTTAAACCCTGCCGTTCTGCTTCTCTCATTATCCATTTGGGGAGCTTTGCTAGGCTTCATAGGCTTGATTATAGCCTTACCGCTCACTACCATTATCATAGCTTATTGGAAACGATATGTAACAAAAGAGCAAGAAGAGCAGTTATAGCCTAAACGGCACGTGCTGCGCAATTATTCTATCAGCTGAATATCATTATCTTCGATAGGTGTGATAGTGGGGTGATCGCGCTCAAACTGTCGTTTCACACGAATAAGACGAAACAAGAAAGCTAGCTCGATGATACCATAGAAAATAGATAACCACCCTATAATAAGCAACGGCATACTAGCTACTTGCATAGGTTTGGCTATTACCAAACCTGCAACTATCAAAATAGCAGTAGGAAATAACCAGTAATAGAAAGGTACGTAGGCGTATTGGCGAGAACTAGCAAGGTTCATAAACAAATTGATAGCACCTATCACGATTAGGATCGCCAAGATATAAGCCATCCATGTAAGGAAAGTATTAGGAATAATGGCTAATACAATACCGATGCAAACACTTCCTATACCCGCTAAAGGAAACATAGGCGACTTAGGCTTTTGCTGCAAGTCGGGATTTTTGGCAATAATGCGCCTTATCTTATCGTTCTCATAGTAATAACCTAAACACGAGATAAAACCTGAAATGAAAAACAGTGCGCCTATAGTAACTGTTAACCACGTTACCATCTGCTCTCGATACTGAATGAGTAATACACCAATAATCAATGATGTAATGGCTCTAACTGCTGAAAAATGTGATACTTTCATAGATACAAAAGTACAAAATATTCTTTATCGCAAAGGAGCTTAGATTAAATATTTTGTACTTTTGCAAAAAATAAATATAAAAATGGCTACTTTATTATATTTGGTAAGACATGGCGAGACGCTTGATAATGCGAGGCGCATTATGCAAGGACAAACACCAGGACAACTAAATGAAACAGGAATACTTCAGGCGAAGGAAACAGCTCAAAAGCTAGCCCATGAAAAGATAGATGTTTTTGTTTCGAGCGACTTGCTTCGTAGCCTGCACACTTGTAAGATTATTGCTGCCGAACATGGTGTACAAAAGGTGGTTACAACTCCCTTATTGCGTGAGCGAGATTGGGGAGCATTTACGGGTAAGTATATTCCCCACTTGGCAAACCTTAACGATCCTAGCCTCTGGCCTGATGATGTGGAAAGCATTGAAGCATTAAAGGATCGTGCCGAAGATTTCCTTACATGGGTAAAGGAAAGATTTCCTAATAAAACAGTGCTTGCCGTAGGGCATGGCATCATCAATAAAGCTATACAAAGTGTGTTTTACGATAAACCAATGAAAGAAATTCCACCGATGATGAATTGCGAGGCGAGAAAACTCTCACCTCTCAACTAAAAAAAAGGGTGCCACTCACGTGGAACCCTTTTCAAACTATATAACTCTCTAAATGTTTGCTACCTTTTGTAAGAATATTACTTCTTCCAAGAAAGTAGCTCTTACTGTGAAAACTCTCTAAAAAAAATACCTTATAAAAACTTAACCTATATATAATATGTTTTAATCCTATGTCGTTGTTTTACAAAAGTTGGATTTCATCCTTCGTTTTCTCGCCATGGCATAACGAAAACGTTCTTATTATCGGTGTCCTCCGAAAGAACCTCGGTTTTGACTACCGCCAAACGTTCCGCCACTTCTAGTGGTTGGAGTGCTACCACTGAACGATCCACGATTTGCGCCGCCAAACGATCCGCCACGAAATGAGGAGCTAGTACTTGGCGTTCCGTTGAAAGTTCCGCCTCTATGACCTCCAAACGAGCCACTTCCGAAAGAAGAACTTGAGTTGGATGGGCGAGAATAGGTGGTACTCGGAGTAGAGCGTGTTGCGCCACCAAAGCTACCAAATCCAGCGCTTGGACGCTGAACAGTGGTGCGTGTAGAACTTTCACGCGATCCGAACCCACGGTTACGCTCAAACTGTGAGCGTGTTTGTCCACCATAGACACGACCTCGATTTCTCTGATAGTCGGACTGATAGTTACTTGCATCGCCATTATAGCCATAGAACTCTCCGTTATTACGTTGGAAAGCATCTCTCATTCCGAAGTATCCCCGCTGATAATTACGACGCACAAAGCGTCTGCCTTCGTACCAACTTCGTCCACCATTGTACCTCCAACTGTGCGAGCCTCTATAAGTGGCATAATACACAGGGCATTCAAAGTAATAATAATCTCTTCGTGGATACCTAGCATATATGCCGAAGCGCCAATAGCCACCTCTGAATGATAGCGGACGATAGAAGTACATTGCATCTAAGTAGCTATTATACTGCCAATCTAGGAGAATGTAGCTCAGGTCGGCATTGCGTTGCGCCCAATATACACCGTATAAATCGTCTACCGTATTTACACTCATCAGATAATCGAGGTTTATCTCGTAAGCAGCTTGATATTGTTCCTCTGTCAGATTTAGCTCGTAAGCCATCTTATCGGTCAAGAACAACGCTTGTTGGCGAGCCTGCTCATAGCTCATTGCGTTTGCTGATAATGTCAATACTAACATTGCTATCAGCGAAAGAAATATTTTCTTCATAATCGTCTGCTCTTTATTTTTCTTTTTCGTCTGTTGTGATCGTCAGCGGAAAGATTATCAAAAGCTTTTCCTATGATTTCACATTGCAAAGAAACAAAGAAAGTAATGGCTACCAAAAGGATTTTCCCTAACTTGAGGAGGATTTTCCCTAAAGGTTTGTTATCTTTGTAGATAACTAGAGAGACTAGGAATACTAGGAATACTAGAGATACTAGAGAGACTAGAGAGACTAGGAATACTAGGAATACTAGAATGGGCAACTCTTAACTCTCAACTCTCAACCCTCAACTCTTAACTCTCAACTCTCATCTCTCAACTCTCAACTCTCAACTCTCAACTCTCAATTGTCTAAGATTATCCACATCGACATGGATGCGTTCTTTGCTTCAGTGGAGCAGCGCGACAATCCCGAACTTCGAGGCAAACCTGTAGCGGTGGGCTTCGATGGCGCTCGTGGTGTCGTCTCTACTGCTAGCTATGAAGCACGCAAGTTTGGTGTACACTCGGCACAGCCCATTGCGCAGGCAAAACGATTATGTCCCCACCTTAATATAGTATATCCGCACTTCGATGCTTATAAAGAAGTATCAGCACAAATCCACGAGGTGTTCCATGAATATACTGACATCATAGAACCAATATCGCTCGATGAAGCTTTTTTAGATGTTACTGAAAACAAAAAAGGCTTGGAACTTGCCACCGATATAGCAAAAGAAATAAAGCAAAAAATCTTCGAGCGCACCCAGCTCACCGCCTCGGCAGGCATTAGCTATAACAAGTTTTTAGCCAAAATAGCCTCCGATATGCGCAAGCCAAACGGTATGTTTCTTGTCCACCCTACAAAAGCACTCGACTTTATAGCCACGCTTCCCATAGAAAAGTTTTGGGGTGTGGGGGCGAAAACTGCTGAAAAGATGCACTTTATGGGTATTTTTACAGGCGAACAGCTCCGCAATGTGTCGCGCCGACACCTCGTTGAAGTGTTTGGAAAAGTAGGCAACACTTACTACGACTTCTGCCGAGGCATCGACCATCGTCCCGTTATTGTGGAAAGAGAACGCAAGTCGGTGGGCTGCGAACAAACCTTTTTGGAAGACATCCACATCGAGTCGAAAATCATCATCAATCTGTATCACATTGTTTTAAAACTCGTGGAACGATTGGAGCGCGCCCACTTCGAGGGGCATACGCTCACATTAAAGATAAAATGGGACGCCACAACACAGATTACCCGCAGCATTTCGCAAAACAAGCCCTTACGCACCAAAGACGACATTCTGCCCCTAGCAAAGCAATTGCTCCACTCCACTGAATACAAACAGCGTCCCATTCGCTTAATGGGACTCTCTGTTTCCTCGCCCACCGATGAAGAAGGACACCATTCGGACAAACCTATTTGGGTGGAAGGAGAACTAGATTTTAAAGAATAATCGCCAGCAAACAAAGAGAACAAACGCTTTAGGCGGTGTACGACCCATTTTGACTTCTTTTGCGATCTAAATATTTCGTTGTCTGAAACTTTTTCAGTAAATTTGCAGAAAAAAGCGAGGCAATGCAATATCAGGTAATATGCAATAAATGCGGAAAGAATTTCTTTATCGACGGAGAGAGTGGTAAAGAAGTTCATTGCACTTGCCCTTACTGCGCCCAACAGCTCTTAGCGAGCCTACCCATTGTGGCACAGCCTGTTCATACGCCTGCTCAGCCTGAGCAAATACCCCCTCAACGCCCTATCCGCCAAAAACAATCGTCGGGCACAGGACTAAAGCTACTCATCGCCCTGCTACTTGTTTTAATTATTGGGGGTGGAGCTTTTTATGCCTTTACCCAATGGCGCAATATGCAAGAAGTGGCTCGCCAAGAACTTGCAGCACAACGCAAGGCACACCAAGACTCGCTTATGCGCATCCGCGCACAAGAAGAAGCAGCACAAGCGGCTGAAGAACAAAAGCAAGAACAGCAACAGCGTGTATGCCGCTTTTTAGCCGATTTCTATCAGAAAGCCATCATTCCGTATGGCGATCCCACCTATTATGACAAATACCTCACAGGCTATTGCCGCCAACTAGTAGCTTCGGAAACGCAATACAACGAAGGCGATGCGTGGCAAATGTGGTGGGCTCTGTTTGGTATGATGAACCAATCGCCCAACGAAGCAGAGCTAATTCGTAACCTTACCGTAACTCCCATATCGGACAATTGGTATCGGGTGCGGTTATCCCAAGGAGGTGAAACGGAATTTAGACAGATAAAAGTGGTGATCGACCACGGTCAGGTGATGATAGATGATGTAAAATAACAACAAAAAGGAGGGAACATGCAGTATGAAATCTTATGCAAACACTGCCATAAAAAGTTTGCCATCGAGTCGGAAGGAGGCGAAACATTAAGGTGTAAATGTCCTTATTGCAGCAACCAACTCATCGTAGCCACCCCTAGTGCAGCATCGCCCGAAGAAGCTATAGCACCACCACACGAGCAACCACAACCAGCCACACCGCATCAATCCGTCCCACCTTCGGCAGCTCCACCACACTGCAAGCCCACTCAAAGAAGCTTAGGCGTAAAGGTAACCATCGTTTTTACAATCCTTATGGCAATATTACTAATAGGGGCAACGATATTATATTTTATTTTTTCAGCAATTTCACAATAACAATAATAACAGTAACAAGATATGAAACAAACCAAGATAGTATGCTCTATTAGCGACCGCCGCTGCGAGGTAGATTTCCTACGTAAATTGTTTTTTGCAGGTATGAATGTTGTTAGAATGAACACGGCCCATGCTAGTGCTGACGGCATTCGACAGATTGTGCGCAACACACGTGCGGTATCGCCGAAGCTCGCACTGCTTATCGACACCAAAGGACCAGAGATGCGCACAACAGGTTGCGACAATCCTATCGACTATAAGGTGGGCGAAGTGGTAAAAATCATTGGCAACCCTAACGCTGATACCACCCACGATGTCATCAATGTGTCGTACCCTAACTTTGCCATTGATGTAAAGGTGGGCAACCACATATTGTTCGACGACGGCGTGCTAGATATGCTCGTAACCGAAATAGCTGATAACGAGGTCGTTGTAGAGGTACAAAACGACGGCAAACTAGGTTCACACAAAAGTGTAAACGTGCCAGGGGTACACATCGACCTACCCGCTTTGACCGAAAAGGACAAAGTAAATATCCAGCTCGCTATCGACGAAGACATCGACTTTATCGCCCACTCTTTCGTACGCTCGGCTGCCGATGTGAAAGCAGTTCAGGATATTCTTGATGCACACCATTCGGAAATTAAGATTATTTCAAAGATAGAAAACCAAGAAGGTGTCGACAATATCGACGATATTATAGATGCTTCTTACGGCATTATGATAGCACGTGGCGACCTTGGTATAGAGGTGCCTATCGAGCAAATACCAGGTATTCAGCGCGACATTATTATGAAATGTATCCTCAAGCAAAAGCCTGTCATTGTGGCTACACAGATGCTTCACACCATGATAGAGAACCCACGTCCTACACGTGCCGAGGTAACCGATATTGCTAACGCTATCTATAGCTACACGGACGCCTTGATGCTGAGTGGTGAAACAGCTAGCGGAAAGTATCCACTGGAGGCAGTACAAACAATGGCACGCATAGCCGAAACAGCCGAAAAAGACAACCACAAGCGTGGCTATATCGACGTACCATTGAGCAATACAAAGAGCCAACGCGAGTTTCTTGCTAAGAGTGCCATTATGGCTACCGAGCAGGTGGGTGTGAAATGTATCATTACCGATAGTGCTTCTGGTGCCACAGCACGCCATTTGGCTTCGTTCCGCGGCCCTCACCCTGTGCTAGCAATGTGCTACAATGACAAAATTCAACGCTTGCTAAACCTTAGCTATGGCGTGCTTCCTGTACACCTCGCTAACCATACCGACAACGAACACATGTTTATGGCGGCTGTGCGTATGATGCGCCAAAAGGGCTATATCAAACTAGAAGATAAGATCGCTTACCTTGCTGGCTATATTACCAACGGTGGTGGTACCAACTTCTTAGAGATTAACACCCTCAAGCAGGTGTTCGATCCCAACTATAAGTTTCACAACACTATGAGCGAAAAATAGGACAATGCGCAGCAATCGCATATCTCGCTGATATACAAAAACATATAAACGCTTTTTAAAACATCACCTTTTGCAGGGTAAAAGGTGATGTTTTAGTAACTAAAAGGTCATATTTTGCTCGGCAAAAGATGACCTTTTTATTTTGGGATTATTAATTTTCCACTCTCGCTTAAAATTAGTATCTTTGCAAACACTTTAAAACTCAACATTTACGATGCAGGCAATGATATTTGCAGCGGGATTAGGAACCCGCCTAAAACCTCTTACCGACACCATGCCCAAAGCATTGGTTAAGGTGGGTGAGCGACCATTGTTAGATAGGGTTATCATGCGACTAAAGGAGGCAGGAGCAAGCCATATCGTGGTGAATGTACATCACTTTTCCGAGCAGATAATAGATTACCTACAAACAAACAGCTACGGCATAAGCATCGATATTTCCGACGAAACAGAGCAGCTCCTTGATACTGGTGGTGGTATTAAGCGAGCTGCTTCGCTTTTTAAGCAGGACGATCCGGTGCTGATACACAATGTGGACATACTAAGCAATGTCGATTTGGCTAGCTTCTACTATCACGCCACTGCCAACAATAGCACTACAACAGCCACCGATGCGCTCCTTTTGGTGAGTGCGCGCACCACACAGCGCTACCTCATCTTTTCTGAAGGGATGCGCCTCATGGGGTGGACAAACGTAAGCACAGGCGAAGTGAAGTCGCCATACGCTGCGCTTCAGGGCTTGCGGTTTGAAGTACCATCGGAGACCAACCCGCACGCCCTTCAGCATGGGTATCATCTTTATGCTTTCTCAGGCATTCACGCCATTGCGCCCTCGGCACTAAAAACGATGCAGGAAGAGGAGGGCGAGGTGTTTCCTATCATAGATTTCTACCTCCGACATTGTAAAAAGCTCAACTTCCAAGGCGAGGTGAAACGCGACTTAAAGCTCATGGATGTGGGAAAAATAGGATCGCTAAAGGAGGCGGAAGCGTTTGTTCAATTGAGAGAGAGGTGAGAGAGAGGTGAGAGAGGTAAGAGAGTTGAGAGTTGAGAGTTGAGAGTTGCCCGTCCTGGCGGTGCTGGTAATGCTAGGGTTTCTAGTATTCCTAGGGTTTCTAGTATTCCTAGTGTCCCTAGTATTTCTAGTGTCCCTAGCTATCCATAAAGAAAAAAATAAAGTAAAACAACAAAAATATATGCAGCAAAAGATTATCATTTTGGACTTCGGTTCACAGACCACCCAACTCATCGGACGCCGTGTGCGCGAGTTGGACACCTTCTGCGAAATCCTTCCTTACAACAAGTTTCCTAAAGACGACCCATCGGTCATCGGTGTGATCCTTTCAGGATCGCCTTATTCGGTACACGACCCAGAGGCTTTCAAGGTGGATCTCAGCCAGTTTGTAGGAAAAATACCAGTGCTTGGCATCTGCTACGGTGCGCAATACATTTCACACACGGGTGGTGGCAAAGTGGAACAGACGGGTACACGCGAGTATGGTCGTGCCAACTTGGCTACCGTCAACACCGAGAACCCACTCTTTAAAGGCTTCGAACAGCACTCACAGGTATGGATGTCGCATGGTGATACCATCACGGCCATTCCTTCCGATTGCGAAATCATCGCTTCTACCAACGATGTAAAGTTTGCTGCTTACGCCTCTACCACTCACCCTGTGTGGGCTGTTCAGTTCCACCCAGAGGTGTACCACTCATTGCAGGGCTTCCAATTATTGAAGAACTTTGTAGTAGACATCTGTGGCAGTAAGCAGGAATGGAGCGCAGCTTCGTTTGTTGAAAGTACGGTAGACGACTTGAAAAAGCAATTGGGCAACGATCGTGTTATCCTCGGTTTGTCGGGCGGTGTCGACTCATCTGTATGCGCCACCTTATTAAATAAGGCGATCGGCAAAAACCTTACTTGTATCTTTGTCGATCATGGTATGTTGCGCAAGAACGAGTTTGAGAAGGTTATGGAGGCTTACAAAGGTTTGGGCTTAAACGTGATAGGTGTAGATGCTTCAGAAAAGTTCTTCAAAGATCTTGAAGGCGTTACCGATCCAGAGCAAAAGCGTAAGATCATAGGTCGCGACTTTGTAGAGGTATTCAATGCCGAGGCTAAGAAGATTACCGATGCTAAATGGCTTGCACAGGGTACTATCTATCCTGACCGCATTGAAAGTCTAAGCATCACAGGTATGGTTATTAAGAGCCACCACAATGTGGGCGGGCTTCCCGAAGAAATGCACCTACAGCTATGCGAACCCTTGCAATGGCTCTTTAAGGACGAGGTGCGCCGTGTGGGCTATTCTATGGGTATGCCAGAACGCCTCATCAAGCGTCATCCCTTCCCCGGTCCCGGCTTGGCTGTGCGTATCCTTGGCGATATAACACGCGAGAAAGTGCGCATTCTTCAAGATGCCGACGACATCTACATTGAGAAGATGCACGATTATATTATGCAAGACGGCTCACGCCTTTACGACCATGTATGGCAGGCAGGCACGGTATTATTGTCGACCATTCGCTCGGTGGGCGTAATGGGCGATGAGCGTACCTACGAGCATCCTGTGGCTCTCCGTGCTGTTACCTCTACCGATGCTATGACAGCCGATTGGGCGCATCTGCCTTACGACTTCTTGGCTGAAGTATCTAACGAAATCATTCGTAAGGTAAAGGGAGTGAACCGCGTTTGCTATGACATCTCATCAAAACCACCTTCGACTATCGAATGGGAATAATAAAAAGCACATTTTAGTTTGTAACAATTTCAAACAAAACTTTTTTCAAAGCCATATTTATCCCCACTTTAAGGGTAAATATGGCTTCTTTTTTGTCGTTTTATTTTGTATTTGTTACAAATTATAAGTAATTATTCCAAAACATATTTTTGAAGTACGATAATGAATACATCAGAAAAAATATTGGATTTTTTTACCCCTTTGGATAAGTTCTATAGTTGCAAAGCAAAAGTTAAACATTTTGGTTTACCAATTAAAAATATATTTTTCTTTTCCCTATAAATATACATGGGTTGTATATACTTACTAAAACCGTGAAAACGGACAAAACTCTAGTAAAAAGGTGGATATACAGTATACATACCGTAAAACAATGTTAAACGCAAAGAAAAATATACAATATTTCTTGCGAATGTTGAGTAATAAGTGTATCTTTGTAAAAGTTTTTTTAGTGGTTAATTTAGTTTTAGTATTTATACCTTGGGTGATGAGATATCAGTCAAGGTTTTTTTATAGTATGATCCTCCTGTCTTAATAAGGTTTGCATAAAAATTCTGCTAAAAATAGCTTCAGCCATACAAGGATATAGCAATTTATTCCTAAGTAAGAATAAAATATTCCCCCAAAAATATAATCGGCTTATCGCACTTTAGAGTATTGCTATCTTGCATCATCTCCACACAAAAAAGCCCCCCCATGTATCGCTTTAGATACTAATGGGAAGGCTTAGAATTATATGATTTTTATGAAACTCCCACAAAACTCTAACAAAAAAATGATTTTGAAGAGCTTTATTTATCAATACCAATCATACTATTTGGGAATAAATAGCGTTTTGTAGAAGTTGCCTTTACAAGAAGCCTCATAAAATTTATGTATTATACAGCTTTAAGTCCTCTACTAAAGCTTGGTCATAATCTTTGAATAATATGATAGGCATATTCCCTTTTCCTACTTGCACACCCTTTAAAACAAAGCGTTCGTTTACTACCCCTGCAAGGCTCTTTGCTTCATTGCAAATAGAGTGTTCTATCATAATTCCTCTTTCATACTTAGGAATACTATCTGTATTTGGTACAGAGTCGGTAGTAATCACTGTATCTCTTTGTAGATAGTTTGCCATATTATACGATATTAAGCTATAGTCTTTTGCAGGAATACTATCACTTGTAGGCTCCTCTTTTTGAGTAGGAATACTATCGCTTACTACAATAGTATCACTAGGTGCTGTAGGATTACTTACTTGGGCAGAAGCTTTACTTGCCCCAACATAAAACAGTGTTAATGTTACAAATGTTAATAATTTCATCGTTTAAATGTTTAAATGTTTAAAAAACTAATATATTAAATGCAATTGCGGAAGTAAAGGTAAAAGGTTTTGTCATTGCTGTGGCAATATTGCGTAATATTTATAATTGAATAACATTGCAAATGCCTTTCTTCACTTTTATATAAAATTACAACGAGTAATTACACAATTATAAACATTCTAAAATAAAATAGATATTCTTCTTTTTTATTCTTATCTTTGTAGTTGAAGTGGGCTTATTATGCGTATTTACTTCATTTAACACGAACAACAACTTAAAACATAAAATATGGAAATACAAGAAAGGTTTATCAACTACACTAAGTTTGATACACAGTCGGCTGACGAGTCGGAAACCGTACCTAGCACATCTAAGCAATTGATTTTTGCTAAATATTTAAAAGAAGAATTAGAAAAAGAAGGTTTGAAAGATGTGGAGATGGACGAAATGGGTTACATCTATGCCACCCTGCCTTCAAACAGCAAAAAGAAAATCCCTACTATTGGCTTTATAGCTCATTACGACACTGCCCTTGATGCTAGCGGTGCCAATATCAAAGCGCGCATTGTGGAAAACTATGATGGTGGCGATATTCAGCTCAATGAGCATCTTGTATCATCGCCTTCTCGCTTTCCAGAGCTTTTAGACCATAAGGGCGAGGACTTAATCGTAACCGATGGCACTACCCTCCTTGGTGCCGACGACAAAGCAGGTATTGCCGAGATTGTTCAGGCTATGTGCTACCTTCGCGATCATTCAGAGATAGAGCATGGCGATATCCGTGTAGGCTTCAATCCTGATGAAGAAATAGGTATGGGTGCCCACCACTTTAATGTGGAGAAGTTTGGCTGCGAATGGGGATACACCATTGACGGTGGCGACCTCGGAGAGCTAGAGTTTGAGAACTTCAACGCTGCTGCTGCCAAGCTTGTAATTTATGGCAGAAGTGTTCATACGGGATATGCTAAGGGCAAGATGATCAATGCCAGCGTGTTGGCTTGCGAGTTTCAGGCTATGATCCCTACCGATGAGCTTCCAGAAACTACCGAAGGCTATCAGGGTTTCTACCACTTATTGGGTATCGAGAGTCGCTGCGAAGAGGCTAAGCTCAGCTACCTTATCCGCGACCATGACCGCCAAAAGTTTGAAGCACGCAAAGACTTTATAGCGACATGTGTTAAGCAGATGAATGAGAAGTATGGCGAAGGCACTGTAGAGCTAAAGCTCAACGACCAATACTATAATATGAAGGAAAAGATAGATCCTAATATGCACGTCATTGACCTTGTTATCCAAGCAATGCAAGAAGCAGGGGTAGCCCCTAAGGTACAGCCCATTCGTGGTGGAACCGATGGCGCCCAACTCTCTTTTAAGGGGCTTCCATGTCCTAACATCTTCGCTGGTGGTGTTAATTTTCATGGCCCCCACGAGTTTGTGTCTATCCAAGTGATGAAAAAAGCTATGGAGGTAATTGTAAATCTTTGCCGATTAACAGCCGATTATAATAGCTAAGCACCCTCAAAAGAAGCTAGAGCGCTAAGAATACTAGGAATACTAGGAACACTAGAAACCCTAGCATTACTAGCACCTCTAGGACGCTCAACGCTCTCAGCTCTCAACTCTCAACTCTCAACTCTCAACTCTCAGCTCTCAACTCTCAACACTCATCTCTCATCTCTCACCTCTCAATTCTCAAAGTGTCTTTAATATCCGATCTCGCTCTTATTCTTATCGTTGCAGCCTTTGTAACGATTGTATTTAAAAAGCTGAAACAACCCCTAGTATTGGGGTATATTGTGGCAGGCTTCATTGTATCACCCCACATGCCCTACACCATGAGTGTGCTTGACAAAGCCAATATACAAACATGGGCAGACATCGGAGTGATCTTCTTATTATTCTCCCTAGGGTTAGAATTTTCTGTTAAGAAAATCCTCAAAATGGGTATTTCACCTATTATATCTAGTCTTATCATCGTGTTCTCAATGGGGAATTTAGGCTTTATTGCAGGACGCTTCTTTGGCTGGGCAGAGATGGACTGCATCTTTCTTGCCGGGATGATAGCAATAAGTAGCTCCACCACCATTATCTATAAAGCCTTCACTGATATGGGGCTTACGCAAAACAAGTTTGCTACCGTTGTGATGAGTGTGCTTATTCTTGAAGACATCTTATCCATTATTATGATGGTAATGCTGAGCACCATTGCCGCTGGTGATAGCCTTAGTGGTGGGCAGATTATAAATAGCGTAATGAAGATAGGCTTTTTTATCGTCCTATGGTTTGTTATTGGTCTTTTTGCTATTCCCCTTATTCTGCGCTCTGTACGCCAACACCTCAACAACGAAACCCTCTTGATAGTAGCCCTCGGGTTGTGCTGCTTTATGGCTGTAGTATCTACAGAAGTGGGCTTTAGTGCCGCTTTCGGAGCTTTTGTAATGGGTAGTATTCTTGCCGAAACCATTGAAGCAGAGCGCATAGAACGCTTAGTGGAGCCTGTAAAAAACTTGTTTGGAGCTATTTTCTTTGTTTCTGTAGGTATGTTGGTCGATCCGCATATCCTTGTAAAGTATGCACTCCCTATCTTGCTGCTCACCCTAACCGTCCTCTTAGGACAAGCTATCTTTGGCACATTGGGCTATTTCCTAAGCGGACAGCCCCTTAAAACAGCCATGCGCTGTAGCTTCTCTATGGCACAAGTGGGCGAATTTGCATTTATTATCGCCTCTTTAGGTCAATCGCTCCATGTTATTGGCGACTTTCTCTATCCTGTAATGGTAGCCGTTTCGGTAGTTACCACCTTCCTAACACCTTATATGATACGTGCCGCCGAACCTGCTTATAGCACGCTCACACGCATACTCCCTAAACATTGGGTACGTCGTTTAGAGCATATTCAAGCAGCCCCACCCTACAACCCTATCAACGAAAACTATTGGCGCAGCCTTGTTCGTGCAATGATTGCCAACACTATTGTATATGGCATTTTATCGGCTGCTGTTATAGCCCTTATGTTCTCGGTAGTATTACCTATTTGTAGGCAACTATCCGTTGAGTGGATAGGCACCCATTGGCTAGGCAATGCAGTGTGTGGCGTGGCTACCTTAGCCCTCATTAGTCCTTTCTTACAGTCGATAGTGATGAAGAAAAATCACTCGGAAGCCTTTCGCACCCTATGGACACGCAACCGCCTCAACCGCCTTCCCCTTCTAGGCACTATCGTTATTCGTGGCTTTGTGGCAATGGGGTTTGTATTTTACGTTATCAATTACCTCTCACGTTTCCGCGATGCGCTTATCATTGCTGCAGCTTTGGGCTTTCTTGCACTAGTCGTCATATCACGCACCTTGAAGGATCGTAGTATTTCGCTCGAACGATTGTTTGTGCAAAATCTTCGTAGCCGTGAAATTCAGGCACAAATGAGGGGAGAAAGCAAACCACTCTTTGCTACCGACTTGCTCGATCGTGATATACACATAAGTACCATTGAGGTGCCAGAAGCATCGGCATGGGCAGGGAAATCGCTCCGCAGCTTGGAGCTTCGCACACGCTTTGGAGTACATGTGAGTAGTATTCTTCGTGGTAGCAGACGCATTAACATTCCCGGTGGAAGCACCATTATCTTCCCTAACGATAGGATAGAAGTAATTGGAGATGATGAACAGCTCACAAAATTTTCTTCTGCTGCACAGCATGAACTTGTAAAAGAAGATGTAGAAATAGAGAAGCGTGAAATGAAGCTTCGCCAAATAGTGCTTACTGCCAGCAGTCCTCTTGTGGGTAAAAGCATACAAGAGAGCGGTATTCGCGAAAACTATAACTGTATGGTAGTAGGTATTGAACAAGGACAACAAAAGCTGACACTCATCAATCCCTATGCTACCCTTGCCGTTGACGATGTGCTGTGGATAGTGGGCGAAGAGAAAAATTTGAAAAAAATCGTATCCAGTTGAGAGAGAGGTGAGAGAGGTTAGAGTTTTGAGAGTTGAGAGTTGAGAATTACCCATCCTAGTATTTCTAGTTTTCCTAGAACTTCTAGTATTCCTAGTTTTCCTAGTATTCCTAGTATTTCTAGTACTCCCTGAGAAAAATTCTCAACTCTCACACCTCTCTCATCTCTCAACTCTCAACTCTCTCAACTCTCAACTTGATAAGCTCTAGTATCATAAAAAGATAGGAAGCAGTATCGACATTTATCAATACTGCTTCCTATTTTGTAAACAAAAATCTAAATTCTTTTTGTTTTGAAGCTTGATTTATGGTTCACACCTCACGGTGCTCCCCAAAATCTTGCATCAACTGTTATCCTTCATCTTTATCAATCTTTTATAACCTAAACTAAACCTATTTTTGTAATCCTGAACAATCGCTTTTGTTCTTACCTTAAACTAAATAACTAAAAACCTAAATCTATTACTACTAACCTAAACAATCTATTTCTTTATTTTTACGATGCAAAGGTAATACTGTTTCCGCACACACACAAGCATTTTGATGAAATTTTTTCAGTAATACCACGCTTTTTGACTTATATCAATCCCTTTCGCAACTATTTTTCTTTGCAAAGAAAGATAGTAGTCGAAAAATCGCAAGTTTTAGATTATTCACCCATAGCAGGTTTAGCAGGCTCCGTTTTTAATAGTCGATAGCCTATTACTCCTCCCAAGATAGAGGCAGCAAAGATACCTACTTTGGCTTGTACGTGGAGGACTGGATCGGTAAAAGCTAAAGAAGTTACAAACATAGACATGGTAAAACCTATAGAAGCTAAGAACCCTAACCCTATGAAACGCCGCCATGTCATAGAAGCCGAACGCTTACCGATCCCCAACTTTACTAATATCCATACCGATGCCACTACACCAATAGGTTTGCCTAATAGCAAACCAAGCATAACACCAAGGGCTACATTATTTGAAAAGATACTTGCCATATCCATTTCCACAAAGTTTACGCCAGCATTGGCTAAAGCAAAAATGGGCATAATGACAAACGACACAAAGGGATGCATACCGTGTTCTAGTCGCTGAAGAGGTGGAAGCGCATTGATAGCTTCCGACTTTACTTGTGCAATGATTTCCACCTGTTCATGCTCCAGCGTGCGTACATCATTGCTATCCGCCTTTTCAAAGAGGCGAAGCTGGCGGCGCATACGAGCAATAAAAGTGGCTTCAGGGATCTTCGAGTCGGCAGGGATCATAAAAGCTGCTAACACCGCAGCAATCGTTGCATGAATGCCCGACATGAGGAAAGCCGTCCACACACCGCAAACACCTAGCATACCATAAAACAAAACGCTCTTAACACCCATTTTGTTGGCGATAAACATTATTAAAAGAAAAGCCACCCCCACCGCAATACTCGACACAGAGATATTAGAGGTATAGAAAAGGGCTATGACAATAACCGACCCTAAGTCGTCGACAATGGCAAGGGTGGTAAGGAAAACTTTTGCCGAGAGCGGCACTCTGTCGCCTAACATATATACTAAGGCTAGCGCAAAGGCTATATCGGTAGCCATTGGGATACCCCAACCACCCGATACTTCTGTGCCAAAATTGAGTGCTAAGAAGATACCCGCAGGCACAAGCATACCCATAATGGCAGCACCAACAGGTAAGACTACCTTACGAATATCGCGCAGTTCGCCACCAATAAACTCACGTTTCAATTCCAATCCCACCACAAAGAAGAAGAGCGACATAAGTCCGTCGTTGATCCAATGTGCAATAGAGAAATTAAAATAAGGCGTACTATCTACAACAAAACCCAAATGATGCTCGAAGAAATGGGCAAAATTCTCATGCCAAGGCGAATTGGCTAGGGCAAGGGCTATCACTACAGCAACAGCCAACACAATGCCACCCGACTTTTCTTGTCGCATGAATTGCATAGCTGGCAAGAATATTTTTCTATTAAATGTATCCATAATAATTGTTTTTTAGGAGTTTTTTTAACACCGCTTTTCTATATCGTTGAGTTTGCAAAGTTAATACAAACGTTATGTTCTTACAATAAAAATCGTTGCTTACGACATATTCATAAAGCTATTTTACACCTTTTTATAATCTTTAATAGGCGTTTTTTCATACCTTTGCATTTTGCAAACCGCTTTCTTTCCATCAAGATAATACTTAAAGCGGTAAATTAGCTTTACATAAAACAGAATAAGAAAAAATATGGCATACCATTTTTCAGCTTACGCTTCACATTATAAAAATCTTACTTTTCTAGGTGTTCCTATCATCATAGGACAGCTTGGCAATATCATTTTGGCCTTTACCGACACCCTTATGATAGGACATCACAGCACAAAAGAACTAGCTGCTGCTGCCTTTGTCAACAATGTCTTTGCACTCGCTATCCTCATGTCGCTCGGCTTTTCGTATGCCATCACACCCATCGTGGGCAAGCTATACGGTCAGGGAAAGGGTGAGCGCATCGGAGAAGTGATGAAGAATGCCGTAGCCGCTAACACCGTAGCAGGCATCATCTTTATGACGGTAATGGGCGTTTTATACCTTAATATCCACCACTTAGGACAGCCCAAAGAGCTAATACCACTCATTCAAGACTATTACCTTATACAATATGCTTCGTTGCCTTTCGTATGCTGGTTTAATACTTTCAAACAATTCTTCGACGGAATAACCGATACCAAAACACCCATGTGGATTATTATGGGCGGAAACGTGATGAATATCTTTGGCAACTGGGTGCTTATCTATGGACACTTTGGCATGCCTGAACTAGGGCTTAATGGTGCCGGAATTTCTACGCTCTGCTCACGCATCATGATGACGATAGCACTCGTACTCCTCTTTGCGGCTCACAAGCGTTATAAGGTATATGCCAAGGGATGGCGAACAGGCAAATTGTCGAAGACCGATTTTAAGGAACAGAACGCCCTCGGGTGGCCACTGTCGCTACAAATGGGCATGGAGTCGGCAGCTTTTAGCCTTTCAAGCATCATGGTAGGCTGGATCGGAACAATTGCGCTTGCAGCCCATCAGGTAATGCTAACGATTTCCCAACTAGGCTATATGATTTACTACGGACTAGCCTCAGCAGTAGCCGTGCGCACAAGCAACTTTGCAGGTCGTAAGGATTGGAACACCGTTTGGATCAATTCGCGTGCAGGATTACACCTTATCTTTTTGCTTGCCTTTATCACCTGCGTCCCTATTTTCTTTTGTCGCCATATTATCGGATCACTGTTTACCGATAACATCGAGGTGCAACAGCTTGTAGCCCTAATGGTAATACCCTTTATGATCTATCAGTTTGGCGACGGAATGCAAGCCAACTATGCCAATGCGCTCCGAGGTATTGGCTATGTAAAACCCCTTATGGGTGTAGCTTTCGTTTCTTATTTCGTTACCTCCCTGTCCGTATCTTACCTTCTTGGCATTGTAATGGGCTACGGCATCATCGGCATTTGGGCGGCTTTCCCTATCGCCCTAACATTGGCAGGAGTACTATTTTATTATTACTTCAGAAAGGGAATGAAGAGAGGTGAGAGAGTGGAGAGTTGAGAGATGAGAGATGAGAGTTGAGAGTTGAGAGTTGAGAGTTGAGAGATTTAGCTAGTGTTACTAGTATTCCTAGAAAAGCTAGAATACCTAGAAAAGCTAGAATACCTAGAAAAAAAACACTAGTCTCAACACAAAAATATCAAAGCAAGGTCTTTTTCTCAGAAAAAAGATGTTTCACTTTTGTTTTATCTGTTTTTTTCTATATATTTGCAAAAAGTAAAAATTTAAATCAACGCTATTATGAATTGCAAAGAGTTGATGAACCGTGCTGCGGACAACATCAGAATTTTATCAGTGTCAATGGTAGAGAATGCTAAATCAGGACACCCGGGTGGAGCGATGGGTGGTGCTGACTTTATCAATGTTCTCTTCTCGGAATTCCTTGTATACGATCCCGACCAGCCACTTTGGGCAGGCAGAGATCGTTTTTATTTGGATCCGGGACACATGTCGCCGATGCTCTACTCTGCTCTCACACTACAAGGAAAATTCACCATTGAGGATATCAAACAGTTCCGCCAATGGGGATCAATAACTCCGGGGCATCCAGAACGCGACTTAATCCACGGCGTAGAAAACTCGTCTGGACCATTAGGACAAGGACACGCTTACGCTGCTGGTGCGGCTGTGGCTGAAAAGTTCTTAGCAGCTCGCTTGTCTAACACTATGATGCAGCATAAGATCTATGCTTACATCTCTGACGGTGGCATTCAGGAAGGCATCAGCGCAGAGGTGGGACGATTGGCAGGCAATCTAGGTTTGAACAACCTTATTATGTTCTATGATGCTAACGATGTGCAGCTATCCACCGCTTGTGGCGCAGTGTCTTGCGAAGATACAGCTATGCGCTATCGCTCATACAACTGGAATGTATTAACA
This sequence comes from Prevotella bivia DSM 20514, assembly GCF_000262545.1. Classification (GTDB taxonomy): domain Bacteria; phylum Bacteroidota; class Bacteroidia; order Bacteroidales; family Bacteroidaceae; genus Prevotella; species Prevotella bivia. The sequence goes on from NZ_JH660660.1 coordinate 1,616,014, forward strand.
ATCAATGGCAACGATGTAGACGAAATTCGTGAAGCACTCATCGCTGCTAACCAAGAAACAGAACGCCCAACGCTGATCATTGGTAATACCATTATGGCTAAGGGTGGCAAGCAAGCCGATGGTTCTAGCTATGAAGGTAGCGTAAAAACGCACGGTGCTCCTTTCGGAACCGATGCCTATATCAACACGGTTAAGAACTTAGGGGGTAACCCCGACGATCCTTTCGTGGTATTCGATGATGTTCAGAAGCTATACGACGATCGCAAAGCAGAACTTCGCACCATCGTAGCAAAGCGCCATGCAGAGGAAGAGGCTTGGAGAAAGGCTAACCCTACCCTCGCCGCACAGATGGACGAATGGTTCGCTGAGAAAGCTCCAAAGATTGATTGGAGCCGACTACAGCAAAAGCGCGACATCCCTTCTCGTAACGCTTCGGCAGCCTGCTTAGGGGTATTGGCAGAACAAGTGCCTAATATGATCGTGGCATCGGCCGACCTTAGCAACTCTGACAAAACCGATGGCTTCCTTAATAAGACCCACTCGCTCACACGTGGCGATTTCAGTGGAGCTTTCTTCCAAGCTGGTGTATCCGAACTCGCTATGGGCTGTATGTGTATAGGTATGATGCTTCATGGCGGTGTGATCACAGCAATGGGTACTTTCTTTGTATTCTCCGACTATATGAAGCCTGCTGTTCGTATGGCTGCTTTGATGCAAGTACCTGTGAAATTTATTTGGAGCCATGATGCTTTCCGTGTTGGTGAAGACGGTCCTACCCATGAGCCAGTAGAACACGAAGCACAAATCCGCCTAATGGAAAAGCTTCAAAACCATGCTGGTAAGGATAGCGTACGCGTATTCCGCCCTGCCGATAGCGATGCCACTACCGTATGTTGGCAAATGGCAATGGAGAATATGGAAACACCTACCGCACTCATTCTCTCTCGCCAAAACATCAAGAGCCTACCAGAGGGCAACAACTACGAAGAAGTGCGCAAAGGTGCTTACATCGTAAAGGGTTCTGACGAGCAGTTTGATGTGATCCTCCTTGCTAGCGGATCAGAAGTATCTACACTTGTCGAAGCAGCCGAACCTCTCCGCAAAGCGGGTTACAAAGTGCGCATAGTAAGCGTACCATCAGAAGGGCTGTTCCGCCGTCAGAGCAAGGAATACCAAGAACAAGTACTTCCAAAGGGAGCTAAGATCTTCGGTCTTACCGCTGGTTTGCCTGTAACCCTAGAGGGCTTAGTAGGTGCGGAAGGTAGAGTATATGGCTTGCCAAGCTTTGGTTTCTCAGCTCCTTTCAAGGTGTTAGACGAGAAGCTAGGCTTCACACCAGAGAATATCTTCAACGAAGTAAAGAAATATATTTCTAAGTAATATTTATAACCTGAACACCTCGGGGGACGAATAAGCACCTCGAGGGGGTTCGTAATAACCTCATAGCTTATGGAAATAAAGACTATCGGAGTGGCTTGCGATCACGCAGGTTTCCCACTAAAGGAGTTCGTTATTCAGTATTTGGAAGAACACAAGTATGCTTACAAAGACTTTGGTTGTAATAGCGATTTAAGTTGCGACTATCCCGACTATGCCCATCCATTGGCAGAAGCATTAGAAAAAGGCGAGATTTATCCTGCTATTGCTATCTGTGGTAGTGGCGAAGGAATGGCAATGACCCTGAATAAGCATCAAGGGGTTCGTGCTGGCTTGGCTTGGAACAAGGATGTTGCCGGACTTATTCGCCAGCATAACGATGCAAATGCTATTGTTCTTCCTGGTCGTTTCATCGACAACAAGACAGCAGCCACAATTCTCGATACTTTCCTAAAGGCTACGTTTGAGGGTGGTCGCCATGAGCGTCGTGTCGAAAAGATCGCATTAAAATAACAATTGCTGTTGGCAAAGCCTACGCAATGAAAACAATTAAAGGGATATATTCTTTCGAGGATATATCCCTTTTATAATTGAGAATTGAGAATTTCTATAAAACTTCCAGCATACGCAAAGCCCAATAGCCTACACCAAGCATGATAAGTCCCACGATGATGCGGAAGATGCAACCCGTGATCTTCTTTATTAAGATAACGCCAATAACGAATACTACGATTAAGGCTATGAAATATTCTAAATTCTCCATAATGAAAATACTTTTTAAAACTTAAACAAATGCGCCATTCTCCCTTACTTAAACAAATGACGGAACATAGGCGGGACGGGCGTTTCAAACTCCATACGCTCATGGGTTACAGGGTGATAAAAACAAAGGAGGAAGGCATGTAGGCAGAGGCGACCTATAGGATCATCGCCATTACCATACTTAATGTCGCCACACACAGGATGCCCCATATCGGCAGCGTGAACACGAATTTGGTTCTTACGCCCCGTTTCTAGCTTAAACTCCACGAGCGAATGGTTTACCGTGCGGTCGATGGTAAAGAAATGGGTTACGGCATATTTTCCGCCATTATCCACAGGCGAACTGTAGGTAATATACGACTTGTTGTCCTTCAGCCAATTGGCTATCGTACCCTCATCGTCTGCCATCTCACCGCTCAACACAGCAATATACCGACGATCGTACACTATGTTATGCCAATCGTGTTCCAACAGTTGCTCCGTTTGCATATCCTTAGCATAGATCATTAAGCCAGAGGTATCGCGGTCGAGCCGATGCACCACATGAGCCGTACAGTTTTGCTTGGTTTTATGAAAATAGTCGTCGAGCACTTTCTTCACATTCAGCGAGGCATGCCCTGCTCCCATAGAGAGGATACCCACATTTTTCTCCACCACCACGAGGTATTTATCCTCATAAACGAGTTTCACGTATCGGCTCTTAAATTGGTCGTTCTTCTTGCTCTTACTAATCGCAATTTTGTCGCCAATCTTTAGCTGATGATCAAACTGGGTTACAATCTTCCCATTCACCTTAATACCTCGGTTCTTGAGTGTGGCTTTCACCTTACTTTTCGTCTCACCAACGTTTGCCAACAACCACGCTAGCAAAGGCTTTTCGTCCTTCACCACCATACGGTCGTATTTGTCTTGCATATATGGATTTACCTGCTTTATCATATTGCAAAGGTAAGAAAAAAATAGCTACTGATATTAGGTTGGGATAGTTTTAGTTGATAATAAAGAGAGAAGAAAAAGTAAAAGGCAACCTTTTGCTCCACAAAAGATTACCTTTCACCTTGTAAAACATAACCTTTTACTCGGCAAAAGGTTATGTTTTACAACACATTTATTATCAGCCTTTTACAAGGGCTTCAATTTTTCTTTCCTAATTCGCCTGCATGATAAAACATAAACACTTCTATCAATGAGAAAGCGGCTAGGGTAATGATCCAAAACAAAGGTGTTTTTTCGACTGGTTCCAATAGCACTAAAACGAGTGTTATTGCAAGACAAGCCTCGGTAACATATACAAAATAGTTACTAGGATCGAATTTTGAGCGATCCTTTAAGAAGTGGTACATATCAATCAATTTCTCTAACATAGCGATAAGTATATATAAATTTCGGTTTAGTATAATTCGTTGTATTTCATCCTTCGTTTTCTCGCCATGGCATAACTCGAGCAAGCTCGGTTCTGCTCATTTGGCTTAACGAAAACGTTCTTAACGGAATTTTTATCCAAGCATTGAGCCTTTTGAGTCCTTTCATATCCGTTAGCTTTATATCTTGTTTCAAAGTTAGCAAAAACAAAATATCTAACCAAAGAAAAAGGACATTTTTCTAACCATAAAATGTTTTTTTAAATACGCGTAACAGAAACTTCTTTCTTTGTTAATGAAATTTTAACATCTTACGAAATAGAAGGATGAAATCCAACTATTCAGTCGTTTAATATGTACGGCACTTTAAACCTACCTAGTAAGGTTGCCAAGCCTAATATTATTATTCCAACCATTAAAGCAACATAATATAAATTACTAATACTATATAAGCAGAGATACTTGGCTGATAGGAATAAAAACCGTACCTTTGCACCCAAATTATTAAGTAATAAGCATTTAGACAAAACAAAGAATGATTACATTATCGAATATTGCGATCCAGTTTGGTAAGAGAGTACTATACAAGGACGTAAATATCACCTTTACTCGTGGCAACATTTACGGTGTTATTGGCGCAAATGGTGCGGGTAAATCAACATTGTTAAGAGCTATTTCAGGCGATCTTGAGCCAAATAAAGGAACGATAGAACTAGGACCGGGCGAGCGTCTCTCGGTGTTGGAACAGGATCACTTTAAATACGATGCGTTTAACGTTATGGACACCGTTCTTATGGGTCATAGCAAGCTATGGGCTAACATGAAAGAGCGTGAGGAGCTTTACGCTAAACCAGAAATGACTGAAGAAGATGGCAATCGTGCTGCCGATTTGGAACTAAAGTTTGCTGAGATGAACGGCTGGGAAGCTGAAAGCGAGGCTGCACAATTGCTACAAAACCTTGGTGTTAGCGAGGCTATGCACAGCAAACAGATGGCAGAACTTTCTAATAATGAGAAAGTGCGCGTGATGTTGGCAAGAGCGTTGTTTGGTAAACCAGAGAATTTGTTGCTCGACGAACCTACCAATGACCTCGACCTTGAAACCGTGGAGTGGCTAGAGGATTATTTGGCTGAGATTGATGACAACCAAACGGTGCTCGTAGTATCGCACGACCGCCACTTCCTTGACACAGTAAGTACACAGACTATTGATATCGACTTTGGTAAGGTAACCGTCTTTGCTGGTAACTATTCGTTCTGGTATGAGAGTTCACAGTTGGCACTTCGTCAGGCTCAAAACCAAAAGATGAAGGCGGAAGAAAAGAAGAAGCAGTTGGAGGAATTTATCCGTCGCTTCTCTGCCAATGTGGCTAAGAGTAAGCAAACCACATCGCGTAAAAAGATGTTGGAGCGTTTGAATATAGAAGAAATTCGCCCTTCTAGCCGTAAATATCCAGGTATCATCTTCCAAATGGAACGCGAGCCGGGTAATCAGATCCTTGAGGTAAAGGACTTGAAGGCTGTGGAAGAGGACGGAACAGTATTGTTCGACCACATCGATCTTAACATTGAGAAGGGTCAGAAGGTGGTATTCCTATCGCACAATCCAAAGGCGATGACAGCTTTCTTCGAGATTATCAACGGCAATCGTAAGGCTGACGGTGGTGAATATCATTGGGGCGTAACGATTACAACGGCTTATTTGCCATTGGACAATACGGCTTTCTTTGAAACAGAATATAACCTTGTGGACTGGCTTTCACAATATGGGCCTGGCAACGAGGTGGTTATGAAGGGCTTCTTAGGCAGAATGCTATTCAAGCAAGAGGAAGTGGAGAAGCAAGTAAAAATCCTTTCGGGAGGTGAGAAGATGCGTTGTATGATTGCACGTATGCAGCTTCAGAACGCTAACTGCTTGATCCTTGACACACCTACCAACCACCTTGACCTTGAAAGTATTCAGGCTTTCAACAACAACTTGATAGGTTTTAAGGGAAATATCCTTTTCAGTTCACACGACCATGCTTTCATCAACTCTATCGCCGATCGCGTTATCGAACTAACGCCTAAAGGCACTATCGACAAGCTAATGTCTTACGATGAGTATGTACACGATGCAAAGCTAAAGGAACAGCGCGCAGGAATGTATTGAGGGGAGAGATGAGAGTGGAGAGTTGAGATGAGAGAGTGGAGAGTTGAGAGTTGAGAGTTGAGAGATGCCCGTCCCTCTTTAATCAATTGAAAGTTGAGAATTATTTTTCTAGGAGTACTAGAACTACTAGGAATACTAGGACGGGCAGCTCTCCACTCTCAAAAACTCCACTCTCAAAACTCCACTCTCAACTCGCTCTCAACTCGCTTTTGGCACATAATTTGTAAACAACTATTCGGAACCACAAGCGCTTCTAACAAAGCCTTGCTGTTCCGAATAATTTAAGTAATAAGAATATGAGTAAGAAACACGACAACGCTATGAACGTGGAAGAAGAAAATATCGAAAACATCAACTGTGAAACTGAAGAGCAAACGGAAGAAACTCAAGAGGCTAACACAGAAAACGCTAACGAACAGGAAGCAACACAGCAAGAAGAGCTTGACCCTGTAACCAAAGCACAGCTAGAGGCTGAACAATGGAAGGATAAGTATATCCGCTTGGTGGCTGAATTTGACAACTACAAGAAGCGCACCTTAAAGGAAAAAACAGAACTAATCTTTAACGGTAGCGAGAAAACAATTGGTGCGGTATTGCCTATTTTAGACGATTTTGAACGTGCTATTGCTGACAATACCGATGATGCTACTGCCGTGAAAGAGGGCTTTAGCCTCATCTATAAAAAATTCTTTGAAACCTTGGAGAAGCTCGGTGTGAAGAAGATTGAAACCGAAGATGCCGACTTCAATGTGGATTACCACGAGGCTATTGCTATGGTTCCCGGTATGGGCGATGACAAAAAGGGTAAGGTTATAGATTGTGTGCAAACTGGTTACACCCTCAACGATAAGGTAATACGCCATGCAAAGGTGGCTGTAGGACAATAATTGGTTCAGAGTTGAGAGTTGAGAGTTAAGATTTAAGAATTTTATCTAGGGATACTAGGAAAACTAGAAATACTAGAAAACCTAGAAATACTAGGAAAACTAGGAAAACTAGGATAGGTAATGATCAATAAAACAAGACTGAGAAGAACAAGAAGAATAAATGGCAAAAAGAGACTACTATGAGGTGCTTGGTGTAAGCAAAGATGCCTCTGAAGATGAAATAAAGAAGGCTTACCGAAAACTAGCTATAAAGTATCACCCCGACCGTAATCCTGACGATGCCGAGGCAGAAGAGAAATTTAAGGAGGCTGCCGAGGCTTACGATGTGCTACACGATCAGCAGAAGCGTCAGCAGTACGATCAGTTTGGCTTCGATGCACCGGGCGGTGGCTTTGGTGGCGGTAGTCCGTTCGGAGCTGGTGGCTTCTCTGTAGACGATATTTTCTCTATGTTTGGCGATGTGTTCGGTGGACATAGAAGTGGGGGCTTTGGTGGCTTCGGCGGAGGCGGTCAGCGTGCGCGCTATCGTGGCACAGATATGCGCCTAAAAGTGCGCCTATCACTGCAAGAAGTGGCTACAGGCGTTACAAAGAAGTTTAAGGTGCGCAAAGATGTGGTATGCGATCACTGCCATGGCACAGGTGCTGAAGGGGGTAGTCAGCCCGAAACCTGTCCTAACTGTAATGGATCGGGTATGGAAATACGCACTCAACAGTCGATGTTTGGTATGATCCAAACGCAAGCTCCTTGCCACGTTTGTGGAGGTGAAGGCACTATCATCAAAAACAAGTGTAAGCATTGCGGGGGCGATGGTGTTGTGAAAGGTGAGGAAGTAGTAGAGATAAACATTCCCGCTGGTGTTGCCGAGGGCATGGTGATGAATGTGGCTGGTAAGGGCAACGCTGGTAAGCGCAATGGTGTGAATGGCGACATTCAGGTGTATATCGAGGAAGAAGAGAACGAAACCTTCATTCGCGATGGTCAGAACATCGTTTATAACCTATTGCTCGACATTCCAACCGCTACCTTAGGAGGACAGGTGGAGATACCTACCATTGAGGGTACTAACGTAAAAATAAAGATAGAGCCAGGAACTCAACCTGGTAAAACGCTTCGATTGCGCGGTAAGGGCTTGCCTGCTGTGCAAGGTTATGGCGCTGGCATGGGCGATTTGATCGTACAAGTAAGCGTTTATATTCCAAAGGAATTGAGCAAATCGGAGAAGAAAGCGATGGAGGAATTTGCCAATAGCGACAACTTCAAAGGTGATAAAGCTACTAAGCACTCTATTTTTGAGAACTTTAAGAAACTGTTTAGCTAACCGAGGTGAGAGAGTTGAGAGTTGAGAGATGCCCGTCCTAGTATTCCTAGTAATTCTAGTACTCCTAGAAAAACTCTCAATTCTCAATTCTCGCTAAGGGAACGGGCAACTCTCATCTCTCAACTCTCATCTCTCACTTCTCAACCCTCAACCCTCAACTCTCATCTCTCATCTCTCAACTCTCAACTCTCAACTCTCAACCCTCAACCCTCTCAACTATTATGTCCTACGAAGAAACCGTACAATATCTATTCAATAGCACCCCCGTCTTTGAACACGTGGGAGCGCAAGCCTATAAGGAAGGCTTATCCAACACACATTTATTAGATAAGCATTTCGGACATCCGCATACACAGTTTAAGACCATTCATGTAGCAGGAACCAATGGAAAGGGTTCTTGCTCGCATACGCTAGCGGCTATTTTACAGCAGGAAGGCTATCGGGTGGGACTGTACACAAGCCCACATCTCGTCGATTTCCGTGAGCGTATCCGCATCAATGGAGAGATGATTTCGGAGCAATATGTCATCGATTTTGTAGCGCAGGAACGTAGTTTCTTCGAACCGCTTCACCCTTCTTTCTTCGAACTCACCACCGCACTAGCCTTTAAATACTTTGCTGAACAGCAGGTAGATATTGCGATTATTGAGGTAGGACTAGGGGGCAGACTAGATTGCACGAACATTATCACGCCGCTGCTATCCATCATTACCAATATCTCGCTTGATCATACCCAGTTTTTAGGCGACACTTTGGCAAAGATTGCCTACGAAAAGGCGGGCATCATCAAAGAGAATGTACCTGTAGTGGTGGGCGAGACGGTGCCAGAAACACGTCCTGTCTTTGAGGCGACTGCAAAAGAAAAATCGGCTCCCATTGAGTTTGCTGAGGATATTCCGTTCTTCTCAGCTCACACTACTGCCAGCACAAAAGGCATAGCATACTCGGATACTCCTTTCGGAACTATCATTGGTGAACTAATGGGCGATTATCAGGTAAAGAATGCCAACACCGTATTGCATGCTTGTGTGAAGCTCATACAGCTAGGTATCATCAAGGAAGAGCAAAGCATCGTAAAGGGATTTGCGAACGTAACAGCAACGACAGGACTTATGGGACGTTGGCAGCAGCTTGCCGACCATCCGCTCACCGTCTGCGATACAGGGCATAACCTCGGAGGTTGGCAGTATCTTTCAAAGCAGATAAAATCGGCTGCAAAGGGCGAAACACATATCGTTTTTGGTATGGTGGACGATAAAGACCTCGATGCGGTGCTAGCACTGCTACCCCAAAATGCCCACTTTTATTGGACACAACCGTCCTCTCATCGTGCTTTTCCTGTGGAGAAAGTGGCAGAGGAAGCCCTCGCTATCGGACTAAAAGGCACACAATATCCCACTGTCCTTGCTGCCTACGAAGCAGCAAAAGCTGCCGCATCGCCCGACGATTTTATCTTTATCGGTGGGTCAAGTTATGTGGTATCCGACTTGCTTAGTGCGCATACTAGGACAGACTAGTAAATCTAGGACAGGTAATTCTCAATTGGATAAAACTCTCATCTCTCTCAACTCTCAACCCTCAACCCTCATAACTTCTCACCTCTCTCAACTCTCAACTCTCAACCCTCAACTCTCAACTCTCATCTCTCCTCTCTCCTCTCTCAACTCTATAATTTTCTCAATCTGTCGCTCTCTCTCCCACTCCGCTTTTATCCAATGAATGGTAAAGCCACGCCGCTCCATACCACGAAACCACGTCATTTGCCGCTTGGCAAACTGGTGGATCGCTATTTCGAGTTGGGCAAACATCTCGTTGTACGTGCGCTTGCCAGTGATATATTCGGTGAGGTATTTGTATTCTAAACCATAATAGATAAGGTCGTCGGCAGGAATACCACTATCGAGCAAGCCACGCACTTCGTCCACCATACCGCTGTCGAGGCGTTCCTTCAAACGATGTGTTATCTTCTGGCGACGCTCCTCACGATCAATGTCCACACCGATAATGAGCGAGTTGATAGGCGGACAAACACGCGCTTCCACAGGAGTGTGGAGCGAATAGGTCTCTATCTCGATAGCACGAATGGCACGTTTGCACGAGTCGACATCCGTTTTGTTGTGCATCACCGAACCACTTTTCTGCTTCAGCTCCACGAGCATAGCGGTGAGTTCCTCCAGCGATTTCCCTTCCAACTGCTGCCGCAGTGTAGGATTTTCAGGCACAGGCACGAGGCGATAACCCTTCAAAACAGCCTCTATATAGAGTCCTGTACCACCACAAAGGATAGGCTCAATGCCCCGCGAAGTAATATCTTCGTAAGCTGTGAGAAAATCGCGCTGATACTCAAAGAGGTTATACTTCTTGCCCGCATCACAAATATCAATAAGATGATAAGGTATTTGCTTGCCGTTAATGGTATAGTCGGCGAGGTCTTTTCCCGTTCCGATGGTCATACCACGATATACCTGACGTGAGTCGGCAGAGATAATTTCGCTGTTAAGCCTATAAGCTAGCGCAGCGGCTAAAGATGTTTTGCCCGAAGCTGTTGGACCGAGGATTGTTATCATAATGAAAGCCCCCTCTCGCTAGCTCCCCCACAGTGAGAGAAAGGCTAACGCCACACACACAGAGAGAGAGGGTATATTGTTATTATAAGTTTTGTTCTTACTTTATATATTTATGTGCAAAGATAAGTATTTTTTTATGGACATAGAAATCATTGTTCTGCCCCTTTCCCTATCAGCCGATGATTTCTATTTGAAACACCGAGATTACAGTTTATACCTTTAAAGAAAAGTTTTTATCATTTACTTCCCTTATAATCTTTCTTTTTAATATATTTAAAACACTTTCCGCCCACTAATGTAGAAATAAATTTGTATCTTTGCAACATTAAGGATTAAAAAGATTGAATAATTTGTTTAGTGTTTAACTCTATAAATAAAATTTAAAAAAATGACAAAAGTAGCTATTAATGGTTTCGGCCGTATCGGTCGTCTCGCATTCCGTCAGATGTTTGAAGCAGAGGGTTATGAAGTAGTCGCTATCAACGACTTGACAAGTCCTAAGATGCTTGCTCACCTATTGAAGTATGACACAGCTCAAGGTGGCTTCGCTGGCAAGTTCGGTGAAGGAAAGCACACTGTAGAGGCAACAGAAAATTCTATCATCGTTGATGGTAAGGAAATCAAGATCTCTGCTGAAATGGACGCAGCTAACTGCCCATGGAAAGCTAACGATGTAGATGTTGTTTTGGAATGTACAGGTTTCTATACTTCTAAGGAAAAGGCTTCTGCTCACTTGAAGGCTGGTGCTAAGAAGGTAGTTATCTCTGCTCCTGCTGGTAACGATCTTCCTACTATCGTATATAACACAAACCACGAGACTTTGACAGCCAACGATACTATTATCTCTGCTGCATCTTGTACCACAAACTGCTTGGCTCCTATGGCTGACGCTTTGAACAAGTTTGCTCCTATCCAGAGCGGTATTATGTCAACTATCCACGCTTACACTGGCGACCAGATGATCCTTGACGGTCCTCAGCGCAAGGGCGATCTTCGTCGTTCACGTGCAGGTGCTTGCAACATCGTTCCTAACTCAACAGGTGCTGCTAAGGCTATTGGTCTTGTAATTCCTGAATTGAACGGTAAGTTGATCGGTTCTGCACAGCGTATCCCTACTCCAACAGGTTCTACTACTATCTTGATCGCTGTTGTTAAGGGTAAGGACATTACCGTAGAGGGTATCAACGCTGCTATGAAGGCTGCTACAACAGAGAGCTTCGGTTACACAGAGGATCAGATCGTTTCTTCTGACATCATCGGTATGAAGTTTGGTTCTTTGTTCGATGCTACTCAGACAATGGTTAGCAAGATCGACGATGAAACATTCCAAGTACAGGTTGTTTCTTGGTACGACAATGAGAACTCTTATACTTCTCAGATGGTTCGTACTATCAAGTATCTTGCTGAAAAGAAGTAATTTCACAGCATAACCGCTTTCAGGCTTCCTAAAGCCTGAAGAAAATAATAACACTGCCCACTGCAAAGTTTTTCTTTTGTAGTGGGCTTTTTTTATTCGCTAAATAGATACTAAGTTACAGATTTATGCGTATATTTGCGATAAGGTTTAGGTATGACAACAAAAATCAGATAAGAATGCTTTTCTAAGTAGCAGCAATAAGGCTTACAAACAAAGCACCAATTTATTTTAAATAAAAACATTTTAAAAGCATAAGATTATGAGTTTTGTAAAAGAATTTAAAGACTTTGCAGTAAAAGGTAATGTAATGGACATGGCAGTCGGTGTGATCATCGGTGGTGCATTTGGTAAAATTGTATCTTCATTGGTCGACGACATCATTATGCCATTGATTGGCATTTTAACGGGTGGTATCGACTTCAAGGACATAAGCATACAGGTAGGCAGTGCAACGGTAAAGTATGGCTTATTCCTCCAAAACGTTACCGATTTCTTCATCATCGCTATTTGTATCTTCATTATGATCAAGGCGATGAACTCGCTCTCGAAGAAGAAGGAAGAAAAGCCAGCAGCTCCAGCAGGTCCTACAGAGGAACAGAAGCTTCTTGGCGAAATCCGCGATTTGTTGAAGAACAAGTAAGCATATTTCCGCACAACACAAAAGGTAACGTCTAGCATCGCAAGACATTACCTTTTACGTAATAAGAGGTTAGCTTTTGCACGGCAAGCGCTAACCGCTTTTTTTATACTCCCTAATCTACATTCCGAATGCGTGCTGATATTCTGCTTTAATGGTTTCGTCCACCCAACGGTAATAATCGGTAAGGAGCTTGTCAGCATTTTTACTACCTATCTGCTCACGATATTGGGCTATCACGGCATCGCCACGCTGTAGGATAGGCGTTTCGATGCGCTGCACCTGCTGTAGAATACCCGTTTGCTGCTTGTTAATGAGGCGTGAAAGGTTGATGTACGACTGTCCGTTGCCACGCTTCATAGGAAAGAGCTGATCCTTGAGGACAATACCCTTATGGCACAATTCGGAATACCCCTTGCCATTATCGGATAAGAGCGACGGCACAACACCCGATGGGGTAAGCATCAATGGCACAGCAACAGTGCTGAGTGGACACCCAATAATGGTGTAGCTCACGGTGAGCAATGGGTTCTCGCCCTTTCTTACTCCTTGCATAACCATAGCCGATGCGGTGTAAGCACGCGAAATATAGTCATTGTAAGGATAAAACTTTGGTGTAGCATCGCTCTCGGGCATAATGTCGTAAAGACTTGTTTTTGTGAGTCCATTGGTGAGATAACGTGTGGCACGCTTTAAAAGCAAATCCCGATTAAGATCACCTCCAAAGGCTGCTGTCAGCATCAAATCGGAGATAGCCATATAGCGTTCGATGCCTGCATCGAGACTGCGATCGCCTGTCATGGCATGATTGGTGCGACAAAGATAGCCGTAAGGAGCTACACGAGGATCATTGACATCAAACTTTGTGTAGCCCTGACTGCTCGTTTCATAGTAAGCACAATTGCCCTCTGCATCCATCACCCCAAAGTTAGAATTGAGGTTCATAGGTTTTGGCAATTGTCCAAGCAGTGCTTCAAACTCCTTTAATGAAGCGCAGGTTTCGAGTGCTTTACGCATCACCACACCATCGTTTTCCTTTTCGGGCTTATAGTTTTTCCCATTAAGATTAAAGGCATCCGTATTAAAGATAGCAAAACCCGCCTCGTTATGCCCCGACCATACGTTGGCTCGCTCCTTATCGCCTGCAGCAACGATACCTATAAAGCGATATTTCGCACCTTTTATTACGACTACTTTGTTATCCACATCATCGGCATCACGATTTTTGAGCATAAGCGGACGACCATCAGGCGTAACGCGCCCTGATATGATAACGGAGGTACAAGCATGTGCCACCAGCACAGCCATCAAAATAATTGTTGTTAGTAAATAGCGTTTGTTCATATTTTTATTGTTTAGATGTTTCATAACTTTTCCTACCATTCCTAGGAATTTCTAGGAAAACTAGGAGAACTAGAAAAACTAGAAAGCCTAGAAATACTAGGAGAACACTAGAAAGCCTAGAAAAGCTAAAAGCCAGAAATACTAGGACGGGCAACTCTCATCCCTCATCTCTCAACTCTCAACTCTCATCTCTCTCATCTCTCAACTCTCCCTAAAATCCCTTCAGCCACTCCGTAAGCTGCTGTTTTAGGTCATCGGTGTAAGGGAAATCTCCTACCCCAATGCCCCAACCATGTTTCCCCAGCGGATACACGATGAGTTGAGAGGGAATGCCCTGCTCTTGCAGCTTCACATAATAGTTAGCACTGTTGAAAGGCTTCACAATATCATCGTCCGAGCATACCACGATAAAAGCACGTGGCGTATCGGGGGTGATCTGCTTAATAGCACTATACTTCGCCTCTATCTGTTCCGACATCTTATCCTCACCAAGGAAGTTGTTACGACAATTCGTGTCGCCAAAATCCTCAAACATCGTGGTAACAGGATAGAACAGTATTTGAAAACTCGCCCTAATCGCCTTTTGATAACGCGTTGCCATAAGCGAAGCAAGATGACCTCCTGCCGAATAACCTGCAATACCAATATCCTCTGGGTTGATGCGCCATTCCTCAGCTTTCGCACGCAAGGTAGCAAAAGCATCAATAACATCGCTCATCGCTTCTTCCCCACTCCCATCGGGTAAATGATACTTCAATATCACGGCTGCAATACCACGATTGGTAAAAAAGCGCACCCACGACTCGGCAGGTGGCATATTCAGGTGGTTATAGCTTCCACCAGGGCAAGCCACCACTGCCCTACCCGTTGCCCGATCTTCCACAGGCAGATATACGTCCATCGTGTCTGTACTCAAAAAGTGTACAGCCTTCAACTTTTGTGTCTTTGATTCCATTTTCTTTAAATCCTTATACAATCCTTGATAACACTCATCACCATTGTGCGATGGACACGCTACTATCGCCCCATCCACCACGATAGGCTTTTACAACAAGCTCTCACCAAAGATAGCATTTTTGATGTCTTGCTCATGATCGAAAACGAAGCGAGCCACGATGGCACTCAAGATAGCGGTAGAAGGCATCTTGATACTGTTAGCCGACTTCAATCTATCTAGCACGCTCTTCAAATCGCTGTCTATATATACGGTGGCAAGCTTAGAGTCGCGCTGTTTATAGTCTTTGGCAAGATCGAGGAAGAGCTGCCAACTGTCTTCGCCACTATCGCGGGCAATGGTATATTCGCGTGCCAACTGCTTACCCTCTGCCTTTGGCAATTTCTTAGCTGCTGGAGCCGTGCGATCCTTTACCTCCTCACCCTGTTCGTTGCGCATTGCCGTGCGTGTGAAGGCACTTGCCACTTCGCCCGGTACAGGTTGCTGCTTATCATCGGCAGCATTGTCATCGGCAGGCTCTATCATAGGCTTTGCCCCACCCTTTCCAAGTTCGCTCTTCACAGGAGTTTCCAATCCATTCTGTGCATTATGTACTAAGCCCTGCAATCCACCAGGAATTATTACCTTAGTTTTTTTCTTTATCATAATATGTCGTTTTTATTATTGTTCTAATATTTCTAATATCCCTAGTTGCCCTAGCTTCCCTAGCTTTCCCTAGTTTGTCCTAGCTTTCCTAGTTTTCCTAGTTTTTCCTATTTCCCCTAGTATCTCTAGAATACCCTAGAATACCTAGTATCCCTAGTTTCCCCTAGTATCTCTAGAATACCCCCTAGAATACCTAGCTTCCCTAGAAAATCTCTCAACTCTCCACTCTCATCTCTCTCAACTCTCTCTCATCTCTCTCTCTAAGTTTTCATCTTCTTGAGCATATAGTCGAACGCAGCCTTTACCGCCTCGCGCTGTTGCCCTAGCAACTCGAAAGTATTGGTACGTTTGAGACACGCACGACTATTTATCGTTGGTGTTACCTTACCAAACTGCTGGAAAATCTCGTCCGTCTCTGCCCACATCCGTTGCTCATCGCTCGTACCAATACGTGGGTCGATACGGTTAGGAACGAAGAAAATTTTAGCATGCATCTCGGGGTTATGCTCGCGAAGAGCATTGATAACTTGCACGAAAACACCTGTAGAGTCGAGCGTCTTGTCCTCATACTCGTAGGGACAAATGATGAAGTCGGCACCTACAAAGAGGGGAGCCAAACCGTCTTGCGAAATGTTACCTGGCGAATCGAAGAGTACAAAGCCCTCTACATCGCTCGCACTCTCCACCAACTGCTGCATCAGCTCTGGCGAGTCGACATCGAAATCTTGTATTGTATAAGGTTCCTCCTCACCTTCATATATCTCCATATCCTTCTTGCGCTGCATGAGAATGGTTTTCTGAAGGTCGGTATCTATCAAGCAAACATCCTTTCTTTTGTACGCTAAATAGTTGGCAAACAGAATACAAAGGGTACTCTTCCCCACTCCACCTTTCTGATTCGCAAAGACTACTTTTACATTTTTCATTATTTATATATTTATATTTTCGTATTAAAATCTATCTATATCTTTACACTAAAACGTATTTATATTTTCTTGTTAAAACATATTTATATTTTCGTATCAAAATCTATTTATATCTTTACGCTAAAACGTATTTATATATTCGTATTAAAACATATTTATATTACAACGTTTATATATTTAAACATAAAAACATAACCACGTAAAATATGCTGACACACTACCATTTTTCGCCTATTTTGTCTATTTTCAGCGAAAACAGAAACACCGCCTTTGAGCAGAAATACATAACGTTTTGTCATATCTATCTAACTAATATGCGAAAAACACTTTCTTTTTGATCACTAATTAGCCAACAAACAATACTTTATGTAAAATCCTTGTGCGCTATTTTCCTCTATTTTTGTCGCCGCTCTGCCTTTTGTCCGAAATAGGCGAAATATGCGAGCAAAAACGCTTAGCACTCGCTTGTTTTCACTTATCGCTAACCCCAAACGCCTAATTTTCTTCGGTTTCAAGTGCCCAGCGCAACAATCCCATCGGCAAAACTGTCAAAACGAGCCCTATAATGCTACCCATATTTACGTAAGTAGCTATCTCGGGAAGGGTCAAACCGCCTGCCACATTATATAAATAATAGTTGAGTAGGGTAATACCGCCCATAAATATTGGGGTAATGATGAGCGATGCACCGTAAGCACGCAGCTTGCCAACACAACCTCCCACCATGAAAGCCCCCAAAAGTACCGTATTGATAGCGATAGCCGAGTACGAATAGTTTACGAAATGGCTCGCAAAAGTGCGTATCGCCGTGTCGGTGGAGTAGGTGAAGAGGGTAGTGCATATAAAGGTTAGCAAACTAAACACCATCATCAATCCTAAAAAGGTGAAGTGGAACGCACGCTTGGTTCGTGCAAAACACGATTGCAAGACACCCCACATTGTGAGTGCTGCTCCTACGCCGATTGCTCCTTCAGCCACCTGAACAGGGCTGAGTGCTTGGAGCGTTTGCAGCGAGCCGATCACTCCTTGCGCCGGATCGTTAGGATCGCTAATCCAACCGTCCACCACCGTCATACCCGTTGCTAGCGTGTATAAGCCCAGCGCCCAGTTGAAAACCTCACTCTTTGTCTTACTAATTAAAAATGTATTTATCTTCATATATATTTATATAAAAACATATTATTATATAAACGTATTTATCGTAAACATTTATATTTTTACGTATGCAAATATACACCTAATTGTTTAAACAAACAAATACTTTATTATATTTTTGCCTGAAACTCCAAAAATATATAAAAATAAACATTCAAAGATATATCTATACATTTATTCTTTTACGTGTTTATACTTATATATAATTATATATTCTATATGTAAATAAAAAAATACAGATAGATATATAAATATTTATATTGCCGTTTTGCTATGATAAGACAATAAGTATATAAACATATAATTACATAAAAACCACAGCATATTAAGCCAAAACCCTAAATAAACATAGTTATACTTTTATATATAATACTAGTATACTAGTTTTTATATAATTATACAACGACAAAATACACACAAATACAACCTATATCGCTAAAAGAAGCAATAGGGTAGCGCTCGATATATATATTTATACTTTTATATTATTTACTAAAATAGAAAGAAAACATATATTTATATATCTACATATTATACCTTTTCTTCACGCGCAACTTACTAAAACTCTACCTACAAAACCATTCCCCCAACCACGACAATATAAGTAAAACAAAATATAAAAACATAACTCTACACTCATATAAACACCTAAATATATCAATAAAAAATAATATTCTTATATCTTTATATAATTATATATATAACCATTATCAAATAAGAATGATAATATATTTATATTACATTGTATTTATATATTTATATTTAAATACACACACAATTAGCTTTATGCCACTTTGCCATTATCCCAATACACCCGATCATTGTTATTACAATATAGCGTGCATATACCCTAAAGAGCTAAGACAGAACGCTTTATAAAGGTCTAAAAACTGCTAGTGCGACAAAAAGGGAGTATCGCATAAAAAGCTGCTTATTTAAAGTCATCACTACTGAAAAGAACCATGCGACAAATAGGGAGCATCGCATAAAAAGCGCTTATTTAAAGTCATCGCCTTTCCCACAAAGAAATCCAACAGAATAAAAAATAAGAAAGAACTCATCGTCAACTTAGATTATCATTATTTCTATCATTTATATAGACTTATTTAACCTTGCGTAACTCATTCTACTTAAATGCTTTACAGCGCTTAGTAGCGACATCTTAGGAGGTTAGCGGCGACAAATAGGGAAAGGTGGTGCGACAGATAAGGAAGGGTGGTACGACAAATGTGGAGCATATCTGCTAGATATGAGACAAATAGGGAGTTTTGGCTCGACAAATAGGGAATAAATAGCAAATTTTAAGGAATTATTGCGACAAAAAACACGCATTTTTCCTTTTTTTGTCGCACTACGGTTTTTGCTGTTGGCAGAAAGGTTACTTTTTTCATTTTTTATCCCCCCTGCTCTAAGTGCGTTTTTGCTGCTACAAAGCGTTGATATTTCGTATTTTATTTAATTCTATATTTTTATCCGCTGACAAATTCGGAGCTTTTATTGTACGATTAATTTCCCTTTTCTGCGACATCTTCGTAAGATTTGATTTTTATTTTACACAAAAGGCTATTATTGCTTTGGCAAGATGCTTTCACCGTGCGGGTTTTAAGACATGATTACACGCTTAGCATGATTGGCTAGCGCCATCGTAAGTTCCAAAACGAAGTGCAATAAAAAGGTCTTGTTAATCGTGTCAATCCTGTCTAAAAACGCACGGTTTCATCGTATAATTTGTATTTTTGCAGTGTATAAACCGTTTAAAATAGATATTATGGCAATAATACGTGAAGTGTTGGGACACCGCCCTCAGTGGGGCAACCGCTGTTTCTTTGCCGAGAATGCAGCCTTGGTGGGCAACGTAGTAATGGGCGACGACGTGTCGATATGGTATGGTGCTGTGTTGCGTGCCGATGTCGATGGCATCAGGATAGGCAACCGTGTCAATATTCAAGATGTAGCCTGTGTACATCAGAGTGCGGGACATCCTGCTGTTCTCGACGACGAGGTAAGCCTTGGGCATGGTGCTATTGTCCATGGCGCCCACATCTGTCGTGGCGCCCTCATTGGTATGAACGCTGTTGTTCTCGACGATGCTGTTGTGGGTGAAGGCAGTATCGTGGCTGCTGGAGCTGTTGTTTTGGAAGGCACTGCGATCGGCAAGGGCGAGCTATGGGCTGGTATCCCTGCTCGTAAGGTGAAGGATATACTGCCCGAGAAAGCTGCCGAGTATGCTGCCCATTATATGGTTGCAAAGACTTGGTATGAGGGCTAACTTAGAGTGCTTGCGAGGGTATTTTTGGGGGTGTGAGCAAAAGGTTATCTTTTACGCACTAAAAGGTAGCCTTTTGCACGGTAAAAGGTGATGTTTTACAGCATAAAAGGTCATCTTTTACGCAGGGGGCAATATGTGTGCAGAAAAATGGGTGGGAAGCGTGGAGGCGAAGAATGGTGCGACAAAAAACTGTAAAGTTTCATTATTTTCAAAAAACTACTTATTTGTCGCAAAAATAACATTTCTGTTTACTATAGAAACTTACTTATTTGTCGCACTATTCTGTAAGTAGTTGGTAATATTGTTTTTATGCGTGTACAGAAAAATGCGTTTTTGATCGTTTTTTAGCAAAACAGTCTTTTCCGAGAAAGCTAAAATACCCAAAAATGATGTGTTTTGTAAAATAAAAAACAATTAAATATGATTATCCTCCCTATTTGTCGTTATTAGTTTCCCTATTTGTCGCCCTTGCTGTGGTTATGCTCCCTATTTGTCGCAGTGTTGCTCCGTTGTTGTCGGAGCTATGTTCCGTAGGTGTCGGTGGTAAGTTCCGTAGGTGTCGGGTGTGGAGTGGGGAAGATGCTGAGGATAAAGGGGTTATGGCTGCCTATATAATCAATAATAATATAGATGTATATAATGACCGTCTAAGTTTTTTCGACAGAGTAACATAGTATAGTTTCGATATAGTAACAATAGTATGATCCTTTTATTACTATGTTACTCTGTCTAAAAAATACTCTGTTACTCTGTCTAAACCGTTATGCTTTGCAAGTTACAAAACGAAGTGCAATAATGAAGATTACTTTGTTTTTTTATATCAAAAACGACTCTTTTCCTTGCGTAATTGAAAAGTTATATTTAACTTTGCCTACCATTATATGTGTTAATGTATATAACGTATGCAGCTTGTTAATTCGCTTAT
The DNA here is from genome assembly GCF_000262545.1 of Prevotella bivia DSM 20514. Classification (GTDB taxonomy): domain Bacteria; phylum Bacteroidota; class Bacteroidia; order Bacteroidales; family Bacteroidaceae; genus Prevotella; species Prevotella bivia. The sequence goes on from NZ_JH660660.1 coordinate 1,636,714, forward strand.
ATATATTAATGTTCGTATAAAAATAAGGCAGTTCCCTCTTTAAGGGAACTGCTGTCAAAGTTGCTAAAAAAATAGTATAAAACAGGTTTTAACCCAACTAACTAAAAGTTTTTTTTATGGTAAAAAAGAAAAAGTATGTAAACCCCTCTGTAGGGGTTTATAAAGTAGACATGTCGGAAGGTATGATGCTGCGCGGAAGCGACATAGAGGGTAGCGTCAATATGCCAACGGATGCTGGCGAGTTAGGTGCTACCACAACCACTAATGCTAGCACAACAAGAGCGGTAACACCATTCTTTGAAATGGACACCTACACCACTTCTGAAAGCGGAAAATAATAACGACATCAAAAAAAACGAAAAAAACGAGAAATGAAATTGAAAACATTATTTAGTTTTGGTGCAGCCATGATGACTGCGCTATTAATGAGCTGTTCGGAGACAATAGCCGAGCAGGGTAATGGGCAAAAGAATACCAAGCTCGATGAGAAAACCTTCGTGGTAAGCCTCAATCTTGATGGCGGACAAGGCGATGACAAAAGCACTGGCAAGGCTCCTCAAACTCGTGGTATCGCTGTGGACCGTCAGCAGAATAATGGTACTGACTCGGAGATCCTCGATTTTTATTTTTGGGATGAAAACACTCCAGTACTTAGCGATTATATTGAACGAAACAAAAAGAAGGGCAACAATACCTTTACTGCTCGCTGCGTGTTTAAGAGAGCAGAGGGCGGAAAGTTCGTCGACGGTTCAGAGCTATATGGCGAGATAAAGTTTAACCAAGTAGGTACTTCTCGCAATATTAAATATAAGGGAGATATTGTCTTAAAGGGCAATGGTGCTACTGCTGTGCTTCCTAAGAAGGGCGAAGAGTGGTATGTAATGGGTCTTGCTGGTGGACAGTATAACGAAACCGATCACACGGTCGATGTAACTGGTTTCGCTTACGCATTAGAGAAATATCAATCTGTGCGCAATGTTGTCGACAATAAAGGTAAATATGGTGTCATTCCATTCCTCTCTACTTGGAAGAAAGTAAATGTAGCCGATGCTGGTACGCTCGTTTCTCAAGAACCTTTGGTGTTTAATCCTCAAGGCACCCTCCTCCGTATAGCCCTCGACAATCAGACCTTTTACGATTTCACTGTAAAATTCCTAGGTATTAGCTCTAATGTGTTGGCTAATAATGTAAAGTACGATCTCTCTTCTACTGGTCTAGGCACTACTCCTAGTGCTGTAGCGTCGGACTTTAAGTGGGAGTATACGGGTAATGTCAACGAGTCGGGTATGAATAACTTCGAATGGAATCTCAATATGGAAGACCCTATCAAAATAAAGCGCAGAAGCAATGTTATGCAAAATGCTGACGGCACAGGACAAGACATTCTGATCTATGTATGGGTCAACAGCAAAGCGCCAGCTTCAGGCGATACGCCACGTACAGGCTTCTTTACCTCTACTTATCAAGACAAGGTAGCTACAAAAGGTAATCAGAATAACAAGAATGAATATGTGTTGACCACACACGAGTATGCTGATGAGTTGATGACGGAAGGTTGGGTTGGATGGCCTAATTTAGGAAATGGCAGAGTAACTTGGAAAGTAGGAAAGGATCAGGGAGGCTGTACGCCTGCTCCTAGCTTCGAGTGGGTATTATCGAAAACGCTCACCACAGATTTTACCCAGCTCAATGGTCGGCAAGCAAAGGTAACACTGCCTATCGTTATGCGTGAGCCTATACCGCTAGAATATATCTCACAGAAGAGTGCCTATGGAACAGATTATTTTTCGCAGCCACAATGGATAAAGGAGCTAGGCGGAGATAATCTAGTTACTATCGCCTATCTTAATAATGGTGATCTATCTAACGGTCTTCTCCGATATTTAAAGCAGCCACGAAATAAAGATGTTAATAATACGACAGGGTACAAAGAGGGCGTGAAGTGGATTGTACCAAATGAGAACCAATGGTGTGGTGTGTTGCTTAGTAGTACCAATGTGACGCGTAACAGAACCGTTAATCCTGCTTGGTTAGGCGATACAGAACAATTCTCATCTGATGAAGATATCATCACCATTGGCAACGGCTCTAAGGTAAAGGATCAGAAATTCTATTCACGCTACATAAACCTGCCAAAAACCCATCGTAACCGTAGGTCTATCTATGCTCTCCGCTTCTTTGAAGATGCAGAGCATACTAAGGTATCACCATATTTCTGCGTTGTAAAATATACATGGGTTCAGACAGATTCTAAAAACTCAGATAAAGCATCTCTTACGGTGGAGGCGCTACCTCTCAAGGAAGCATATCTAACGCTTTATGGAGGGGCTGACAAATTGCTAAAGGCGATAGCTCATAATGATGATGCGGGAAAGAAGCTAGGTCTCTTCTATTGGCACGCTGGCGACGTTATTAGGCGTTACTTCTGTGCTAACCAGTCGGGATTGTCCTTTAACGGCTCTCATCCTGATGTTCCCCGTAATAATACTACTAAAGCTGGGCGTGGCTTCTTAGTGGCAAAGGATACTAATCCTTACGCACCTTATGAGCTAGCCAATGGTGCATACGATGTTATCAATATGCAGAATGGTTATATCCACATGGGACATAGCTTACAACGTGCAGGTGCAAACCCATTGCCTGGCGGCGCTCTTGATTATTCTTGGTTTAAAACGGTGGGGAACACTCCTAAGTTTGATGTTCGTCTGCTTCGTAAGAAAATAGAGTTTAAGGAGCTACCATAACCATAAGCATATCACACGTTTTCCCTATATCTAGGCTGACCCCTTTTTTCTCTCGTAACGAAGAGAGCGTGGGTGTCAGTCTATTTTTTTTGTTGTTTTATGCGGAAGTATGGGAGTAGAAAGCTGGAAATGGAATAAAACTTGTATCTAACTGACACACAGTGTATATTGCTTTTTTCTTCATCGGGTTGCATTTGAGAAAACAGGCAGAAAAGGGAGCGAAAAGGAGGGAGTTCAGTTACCAAATCGTTCGACAAACGATGGAAGGTAAAGGACGGCTGAAAGTGGTAACTAAAACGGTGTTTTCTCTTTCATTATCAGTGTTTTGCATCGCTCAAAGTTCCTCAAAGAAGTGTAATTTTGCAAGCAAAAAAACAATGGAAAAAGAAAAATTTAAGCTGCTTTTCTACCTCAAGAGAGGTACGCAGGACAAAAACGGAAAAAGTCCCATCATGGGACGCATCAGCGCAGGACGCTCTATGGTACAGTTCAGTTGCAAATGCTCATGTACTCCTCGTTTGTGGGACAGTCGCAAGAACCGACTGCTGGGCAAGAGTGCTGAAGCCGTATCAGTAAACAAGGAACTTGACCGCCTTCAGGTGAGTATTCACAAGGTTTATGAGTCTCTTTCGGGAAAATCCGATGCTCGCGTCACGGCAGAGCGAGTAAGGGAATTGGTGTTCGGGTTGAACAGCGAGTCGCAAGGACTGTTTTATCATACGGACGAGTATATCGACCGCTTCCGTGAGCGTGTGGGCATAGACCGCAGCGAACGCAGACTAAAATGCCTGTTGCTCTTCCGCAAGCATCTGGCAAACTTCGTCAGGTATAGCTATCATGTGGAGGATATTCCCGTACAGAAAGTGGACACAGTCCTCATCAAAGACTTGGAGGACTACTTCGCCAAAGAAAAGAGATTCAAGCTCAATACATCTGCTGGTTATCTCACTATGTTGGCTTCCTTGCTCAAAGACCTGCATAAACGGCACATCATTGACACCTATCCCTTCATCAACCATTCCATTCGTTGGGAAGTGGGTACTCCACGTTACATCACAAGGGAGGAGGTAGGTCGTATCGCAGCCTTGGGAGAAGATAAATTGCAAGGCTATGAAAAAGTGTCGAGGGATATGTTCCTTTTCTCCTGCCTGACGGGGCTTTCCTATACCGACGTGTATCACTTGACGGAGCAGCACATCTTTCACGAAGCGGGAATGACTTGGATACGCAAGCCGAGAATGAAGACGGGCAACGTGTGCCACATCCCCCTACTTCCCGAAGCCGCTACCATTATCGAGCGTTATCGGGGCATTCACACGAGGGCTTTCCGACACGAACCGCCCAAGGGGTATCTGCTGCCCATACCCGGATGCGACACGGTAAACATACACCTCAAAAAGATAGCACGGCTTTGCGGTATTCAGAAAACGCTGACCTATCACATGGCACGGCATACCTTCGCATCGCAGATGACACTGTCGGAGGGCGTGTCCATTGAGAGCGTTTCCAAAATGCTCGGACACAGTCAAATCAAAACCACGCAAGTGTATGCACGTGCGCCCAGAATGGTCGCTTGATAAATACTTCTTTAGCAGGAAGTTAGGATTGGGTTCAATATAATCCTATCGTCAATCAGCTTATCCGAATGGGAAACCTAACGGGGAGTGTAGCATGCTGATTAAAGCCCTAAGTCTACTAATAGCCGAGTAGCTACTGAAGGGCAAAGGCGAAACGACATATATGAGGATGAAGCCTTGATTGGTTGAACGATAGTTCGGTGGTACCACATCTTGCAATAGCGGAAGGCTTTTATATACGC
>NZ_JH660660.1:1641376-1644381 GCF_000262545.1 Prevotella bivia DSM 20514
TCCTTTGCCTGGGTCTGCCACAAAGACGGTGTATTTCTCTTTTTTGTGTCTTCTTTATTTTATAGACAACTACAAAATGATTTTGATTCCAATGGACAATGCAAGGCAGTGGAACTTCATGAACAAGTGTATCAAAACTCAAACGTCCTCCAACTGTCTTAAAGCCGAGGTTTTCTGCTGCTTTGCTGATACCAAGAAGAGAAACACCCTCTTTGCCTAAGGAACAGATTTTCCGCAATTGCTCCTTATCAGCTTGCTGTCCATAATGTTTAGCTATAATCGCCAAACAAGAAGGACCGCAATCCATTGCATCACGTTGGTAACATATTTTCAGACTCTTCGTAATAAACATTGTTACTTACCTCTAAATATTCCTGTTTCGCTGTCACGATTCCATACTCCCTTTTGATCTGATTGATATTTACGTCCGCGTGAAAGATTCCATGTTAGATTCAAGGAGATCATATTTCCCCATTCTGGAATATATACAGTTAAATCTTTCTTGACGAATTGAGAGTGCGTAGCCTCTCCGAAAGTAGAGCCATTTTTTAGGAATAGATGAGAGCCATAAAGACCGATGGAAAGGTTTTGGGTCAGTTTATAATTCACTTGTGCTTCTATGTTTTGACCTGTGGTATTCTCACTTTCCCCATTAAAGTTTCTTTCCTTTGCAGACCAAGAAGCTCTGAAGTTCCATTTACCTAAAAATAGCTTCGAGCCAACATATCCCCATAGGCGATGGAAATTGTGGGTATAATTGTTTCCTACGTAACGAGATAGCAGGTACGAGAATCCGCCATCCAATGTCAGAACATTGGGTATAACATAAAGTTGAAGATTAGTATAATTCCAAAAGTCGGCTGCAGATTTCTGCTGTTCATAGCCAAAATCAAACCATGTTCTCCCATTTGCGTCGCTATTTCTCGTTATTTCTTCTAAGATAGGCTTTCGGCTATACGTGTGTCCCGTTGTATTTTCAATATAGAAGTATTTATGCTCGTAAGAAAGAGTTAGCGTCTGTGTGTATCTGCTGTAGGATTTTAAGTTAGGATTGCCTACATGATATTCGTATTCATTAAACTGTTGTCTGTTATTGCTCAGATTAGCCAAAGATGGTGCATTGGGAGATATATTGAAGACATATCGTATGTTTCCCTTGCCCAGAAAAGGATAGCTGAGACTTAGGGATGGGCGTAAAAGGAAGTAATGATAACTCTGTGTCCCCTGCGAATAATATTGATAGCTACCTCCTATACCAACCAAATAACGTAGGTTGCTGAATGTTCCTGAGATCTGGGAATAAAGATAGGTACTGCTGTTGTGCATATCATTGATAATGTCAGAAGTCCCTGTATATTTATTTTTGGTATAGCCCTGCAGGTGACTGATTCCTGAAGTCCATCTGGACCTACCCAAAGGCTGACTATACTTCACGTCACCAATAAGAGAATACCGTTTGCCGTCTGTATCGTAGCCATATTGTGATGTCGGCAAGTCAAAATCTTCATTATCGAAGGTCTTAAAGCTATATCCATATTTCGTGTCATACATGGTACCTACTAAATTGAAAGTCAATGTACGATTTTTCTTAAAATAGCGTCTAAAGAACAAATCTATTATAGGCGAGAAATAATGTTCTGTAGGTTCAGTCAAAGCGTAATATGTAGGCTTACCCGTTTCAAAAATTCGCTGACGGTGACCTCTGTTTGGGCTATTATAGAAGTGAGAGCTTACCTGTGCCATAAAGGTATACTGCCCCTTCTTTGTCAAATCATAGGTAATACCGAAATCATGGTTTGCGTATGCTAATTTTGTATTCATTCCCTCACGGCGTATTTCGTGAAGGTTTCCATCAGCTAAGGTATAGGTATCCGTTTGGTCAATGTGTCTTCGACTTATATTTGTAAAGTCATTCTGATAGTAAATTCCCCATTTGGACAGACGGTGATTATATTGAGCATAGATATAATTCTGTCCATTCAATGTCGTCACAGCATCATTCAGATTAAAACCGATAGACATCCCTTTCGTACGAGGCTTAACGACAAAATTAATGATAGCAGTGGGTGACTCCAGCCCAAATTCTACACCAGGATTATCAATGTACTCTATACGCACAACCTCATCAGGTCGCAGGGCAACGACATCGGCCTGCGAAGCACGCTTTTCGTTGATAAAAACAGGAACACTTCCCGATCCACGCTTCTCTACCTTTTTGTTTGCCATATCTACATAAATACCGGGTAAATTAACCTTATCTATGAGATCATAGCCAGAGTTTGAACGCTTAATGATATCTTGAGATGGAAACAATAGCTTTCTATCCACTTTATTGATAAATCTATCAGCCTTGACCGTCACTTCTTCGAGAACGTTCTCCTCCAGTCGTATTGTATCAAGCTCTATCGCTTTCGGTATTTTCTGTAAAGAAAGCAAGTAGGGAGCATAGGCTGCATGTTTAATTTCAAGAATACAGTCTTGTCCTTCGAGCATTTTTGTTTCCACACTAAATATTCCTTTCTTGTTTGAAGTAGAAATACTCTTAGCTGGTTTCCCCTTGCAGGTCAGTGTAACAGAGGCATCACCGACTGGCTGTTTCTCTTTATTAACTATTGTGCCTGTAACTTGCGCAGAGCAAACGTTACCTGTCAATAGCATTATAGCAGATATACTTAAAAATAGAAATCTATTATTCATGAAATTGTTGTTTTTTCTGATTTCCTTAATTCCGCAGCATAAATTCTTGTAAGAATTCCAAGTGCCTGAGAAACAAAGTTCTCAAAACACTTGGATATGTCAGAAATTTTACCTATCTTGGTGCTGTAAACATAACAAGTAAGCAAATATCTGACATGACAAAGGTAGCAATTAAAAACGAGTATATCACTTCTTTCGGTGGAATTTATCACATTATGGACGTTTTCTCAAAGTTGGGCTTTGAAAAACTTACCGAATCCGTATTGGGCAAACGTGGAAGTAGCGGCAAGGCATTCAGCCATGGAAGT
>NZ_JH660660.1:1644481-1982184 GCF_000262545.1 Prevotella bivia DSM 20514
GAAACACCGAGGCATCTCATATCAACATATAGAGTCCCAAAAAGACACCTCAACATATAAAATTTTCTCACAAGAAAAAATACTGCGGAATTAAGGTGTTTTAACATCCAAAGGTAGTCATTTTGGGTTAATTTACCAAATTTTATACAATATAAATAGTTAATTGTCAGATAGTTAAAGCTAATTAGTAGACCCTAAATATCACAAGGCATCTGAACGCAACTTCATTCACAGTAGATAACGAAACACAGCAAATGATGACGGTCAATAGAAGGATGCCTTATTAGACCTTACAGCTGAAGACATCAAGCGTTTAGATAGCAAAGGAGGATCGTTTGCCTGTGACCTTACAAAAATGCAATGCGTATGAACAAGCCCAAATGGTGGGAATTTTGTTCATACGCATTTTTCTTGGGGAATGAGGTTTGCTTTATGGTTGTGGCAAGAACAGGATGTTGTCGGGCAATGGACGCTCGATGATATTGCGACTGGCATAGCCTACCTGCAATTCCTGTCCCATATAGTCCTCAAAGTATCGAACCTCAATTTCATGAAAGCCTGACTCGAGTGCCACTTTTCCTTCAGCTCTTCGAGCACTGTGTCCACCATCATTGTCTACAACCAATTGGTTGTCAATCAATAATTTGCTGCCATCGTCTGAATAGGTGTAGAAACGATATACGCCACGTTCTTTTATTTGGATGAATGCTCGGAAGATATAAGCAAAATGGTCGTTTTGCTTTGCGTTGCTGATAGAGAAGTTTTTCATTGTTCCACTCTCTACCTTTTTCAAAGTGTGAATGTCTTTGGTGTGCTTAATCTTACCTTCAAAATACGTGTATGCTACTCCCTGCTTGGATGGCTTGACTGGTTTCGCAGGCAGATAGTTCATGATTCGTTCATCTTTCGAAGTGAGTGCAGACGGATAGTAGAAAGTGTCCTCTTTCTTGTTGGCTGTCCGTACCCATGTATCAAATTTGCGCTGACCTTCGTATAGCTCAATGATTCTACCGCCACGGTCTACTTTTCCATACGCATCAAGACCACTCACACGACCATAACCTAAGGCAATATCGTATTCCATGCCGATGAAATCGTTGTCGTGGTCGTGTCCACAAAACACGCCCATTACATCTTTCATGTCAATGAAAGAAGCAAACATGCCCGAATTGATATTGGATGAACAGACCTCACCATCGCCATAGCTCCCCAAGTAGTCGTTGCGAGCCACTACATGCTTGAACTCTACTAGCGGTATATGGAAGAAAGCAAGTGATGGGAGTGGCTTGTTACCATTGGCTTGGGTATATTTCTTACTTTCTGTCCGATACCATTGTATCTGGTCAAAGTGTATCCAATCGTATGCACCATACTCTTTGATAGGCTGGTAATCGTTGGAGTCAATGCAATAAATCAAGGCTGCTGGTTGGTCGCTGCTCTTATTTGAAGAATAAATAGGAATAGAACAGTTGCCATACCCCGTGATGTTGGTTGCCCCGATACATCCTGCGTAATAGGGAGAAGCTGTAAGCTGTTGGTATATTTCTTTTTTACTCATCACCTCGGCATCATGATTTCCCATTACAACCACAAAAGGCAGATGAGAATTTTCAAAGATTTGGATGATTGATTTCCAACCTTCGCCGGCAGGTTGTTCGGTTACAATATCGCCCGTAAGAATGGCGATGTCGGGCTTTTCCGTTTGTATGACCTTCTGAATGATTGCTGAAGTTTGCTTGCAATTAGCAGATTTCGCATTCCAGTGAATGTCTGTGAATTGAGCTATCCTAAACTTTCCATCATGGAAACGGAACGAGTGCTGACTCCATACATTAAACGTGGTTAGGAATGTCAGTAGCAATGACAAGAAAAGTGACTTTTTCATTATTTGTGAGAATGGATAAATGAATAAATTTTATAATTGGGCAGCACCTAAAATATTACTGTCTTTAAGCTTAGAAAAGATGATTTGAACGGCTTCGGCTTCTTTCGGGAACAAGAATTTTTCGTGCATTGACTCATACATTGATTGTTCAAAGAGAGGGTGCGACAAAGAGATGCCGCCTCCGATGATGATGGCTTCAGGGTTGTATGCGTACAGAATTACTTGCAATAACTTTCCTAAATGGAAGCCTAATTCTTGCCATTTTTCGAGTGCTGCTTGGTCTCCTTGTGCGGCTTTCAATGCTTCTTGCTGCCCCGTTGTGTGCCATTTGTTGAACAACTGACTGCTGGTGTAGTCTTCGTAGATGCTATCTAAATAAGGAATACAGCCAATTTCGCCAGCACCTGTATGGACTCCTCGGTACACCTCATTGTTGATAACGATGCCAGCACCGACACCTGTTCCTAAAGTGATGCCTACAAAATCTCTGAAAGGTTGTCCCGCTCCCAGCACATTCTCTGCAGCAACAAAGCAATTCACGTCATTGTCCACCCTTGTCTCCAAGTTAAAGCGTTGTTCAAGAATATCCTTTAGATGTACCTCTGTCCACGAAGGTATGTTTTGTACGTGGTAAACAATGCCCTTTTTGTAGTCTACAATGGAGGGTACTGCTATGCCTATGCGTTCAACTGATGACTGGTTGAGCCGTGTTATCATTTGAATGATTTGCTCTAACACTTCATTTTGAGTTCCGTTGGCAAGGCATGGCTCTTGCAGGGAGGCTTCAATTTGCCCATTTCTTACTCTCGCAGCTCTAAGATTGGTACCACCAAGGTCGATGGCTATACGTGTTGTCATTGTTTGATACATACTTAGTTTTTATATCAATAAAAGTGTTAGAGGGAATGTTTACCAACCCCAACCTGTTGTTCTATTTTTTTGTCACTCCAAAGTAAGATGACTTTAAAGGGAACGTTCGTTTGAATCGTGACCTTAGGCTTCTCCTCTTTGGAGTTACGTTTTTGTACTTTGAAGGAAATAAGTCCATCTTGACCATAAGGATACTTATCAATACCATAAGCATCTAACAGGTTGACATCCAATGTAATGGCGTTCTGTTCATGGTTGGCTCGAATGCCAAAGATGTATTCTATGAGTTCTGCAATGGGAGGAAGCCCCGTCCAACCTACAAAGTCCTTGCGAGCCATGAAGCCAGGATGATTACTTTCAGGTGCATAATACTCAAAAAAAGTACCCGTCTTTTTGTACACCTCCAGTACGTTGTTATAATGATTCATGGTAATATCCCATGCCAACTGTCGAAATCCTTTGTCTACGAGTCCAGAGATGATCATATAATTGGTGCCTGGCCATACGCCTCCAACCCAATAACGCCCATTAGCTTTGTATTTAGGATGACTATGCGAGAGGGAAGGGACGCGATGCGGACGGTTAAATTTGGTAGTATCGGTCAAGTGAGCAACCAGCTTATCCAACCGGTCTTTGGACAACACGTCGGTATGTAGCGCCCAATAGGCATAGATACCTTGTGTAGTACTAAGGCTGTTATCCGCGTATTGGTCATAGAGAAAGCCATCTTTGTCGCTCCACATATTGTCGTTAATGTATTGTGAAAGATGCTTTATATCATCTTCGAAGGTTTCTATCTCTTGCCAACGTTCCAAGTAGAAGCCCATTTTCAACAAAATCTTAGCCACCATGATTTGTTGCAAGCAGGCATCTAACCATATCATGTGTCCATGACTGTAGATGGTGTTGTATCCGTCTTGTACTCGTGGCATATTATCCATGCCTGTTCCCCAGCCACTCGACCAATAAGTACCATTGCGCCAAGTACGGTTTAGCTTTAACCACTTGTAGTATGCCGCCAGTACAGGGAAGACCTTGTTGAGCCTATTGTCATCGCCAAACTGCGTATAATACAGCCATTCGGACCATGGCAGAATATTGGGACCCGTGCTGGTAGGGTCGTATCGACCGAAACAATCGCTACCATCGGCACGTATCTCTCTACAAATAAAGCCATCGGGATGTTGCTTGGCATAAAAGTTATCTAAGCTTTTCTGAAATGGGAAGAAGTTTTTACCATATCGACAGAACATTGTGATAAAGGCATTGTCCCACATAAAGATGTTTCCGTTGTAGGCTGGAGCGATATAACTGGTTACAAATCCAGAGTCATCTAACGGCTGACAGATGTTTTTAATCCCTATTTCCCATGCCTTCCAGTACATCTCTATTTCCTTGTTGTGCCCTTCCCAATAGGGAGATGGCAACACTTTTTTGGCTTGTGCAAAGGTTCCCGGTTGGGTCTTCTCAACCTTAGCCGTACGAAAACTGTTCTCTGCCACTAACGTTTCCATGACGTAGGTATTCTTGTAAGGTAGTTTGTACAGAGGAGACCCCGACGATATTAGGTTTTGTGCCATTATGTTCAGTGGCAACATAATACCGAGGAAGAGAAGAAGTTGATTAAGTTTTTTCAGCATAATTGATGATGTAAGCTTTGATAAGTTATCTTGCGATAGGATTTCTTGATAGTACATACCAGTTTTTTTTGCTTGTATCTTGTGTGACTGGTAGGTATAATTTCGAGTATTGACCGACTTTTGAGACGAATAGTGCAAGCCTCAATTATAGTCGCATTAGTTTTTTGATCTTCCAGAATATTTCTGTATTGTCCATGAATCCAGTAAATTCTTCTGCACCAGGACCGAAAGCGTATACGGGAACCATAACGCCAGTGTGACCAGTGCTTGCAAATTTTGCTTCAATGCGTCCAGTTGCTAAATCACCCCCGTGCAAAGTAAGACCTCCCGTTTCATGGTCAGCAGTTACGACAACTAACGTTTCACCATCTTTGGCAGCCCATTTCATGACTTCACCGATGGTGCGGTCAAAGTCGTGCAATTCTTTCATGAGCATATCCAGTTGATTAAAATGTCCATAGTCGTCTAATTGTGACCCTTCAACCATCATGAAAAAGCCGTTCTTGTTTTGATTCATCAAGCTGATGCCTTTCATGGTAGCGCGAGCAAGCAAGTCACCACGCTCATCAGGCAGGGGAGTATCCACCTCGTAAGGCACGCAGAACACCTTTCCGCTTTCCCATTTTTCTAATTCCTCCCACGTCTTGGCAATGTAGTAACCTTGATTTTTCAGCTCTTCGAAGATGTTGCGACCGTCTTTCCTGTTTGTGAAGTATTTGGCTCCACCACCAAAAGCAAAGTCAACGCCACTGGTTGGATAGTCGGCTATAATTTCTTGTTCGTTGTCCCTGTTAATGTTATGGCAGCAGAAGTCGGCAGGCGTGGCATCCCATAAGCGGCATGTTACAGCAATTCCCGCATCTTTGCCTTTTCGTTTTGCAAGATCTATGATTGTTGTAAGCGGTTTTCCTTCTGGGTCAACCCCTACGGCATGGTATTTTGTTTTGTGTCCTGTTGCCAATGCTGTGCCACCTGCGCCCGAGTCGGTGATGAGTTTATCGGTGCAATGGGTAGCCGACAGTCCAATGTATTGTGCATTGTCGAGCCATAAGCATCCTCGATTGCACACCCAAGCGGAATAGACATCCATCAGCGACATGCCATCGCCTATCATTAAAATAACATTTTTTACTTTTTTACCTTTGGGAGCCTTGAGCTTTTCTACCTTGTATGGATGCTCCATGGTGTATGTTTGCATGTTGGTATTTTGTGCAAACAAGCCCGCGTAAGCGTTTACTAATAGTGCTACTAATAGCAGAATTTGACGTTTCATTAAATATAATTTCTTAGATTTACAAAAGTACAAAATATTTATAAAAATAGTCTATCCTTTTTTGTGGAAAGGATAGACTATCTTCTATATTAACGACGGATAGAATTAGTTGTATCCCTCATTTTGCTTTAGTTGCCCATTCGATTCGGTAATCGCCTTACTTGGATATGGGAAAACAATGAGGTGGTCGTCGTAGGTAGTAATCCTATCCTGATAATCTGCATAAGGTACAATCTTAAAGGATGACTCAGGATTAGAACGGTCGTCATACTTACGAACACGAGGTTGACTAGTCAATGCTTTGGCAGTAACGTTTTTGAGCTCTGGACAGCTCTTGTGCCAGCGCTTTAAGTCATAGAGAGCATCGTAAAACTCGAAGGTAAGTTCACATCTTCGTTCGTGATAGATATCCATCATTGTAGGATTGTGGTCGAGTGAAGCGAGGTTTGAGCGATTTCGCACCTTATTAATATCTTTGGCGGCAGCAGCTGCGTTGCCAATCATGATGTTGGCTTCTGCACGGAACAGATACATTTCTGCCATACGAATTAACGGGAACATGATGCGAGTAGTGGGCCAGTTACCGTTGCCACTAACCATTCCTTTCTCTACACAGTCTTTTGGTTCGAATGCTTGCATATACTTGTTGCACATGAAGCCCGATTCTACGTCAGATGCAGAAAAGAATTTTCTGGTTTTTCCAAAGAATTTGAACTCTTGATTGTACTCTAACAGAGTACGTTTCAAGCGTACGTTGTCTTTGCCGTCTTTCATCAGCTCTTCGTAGATCTCGTATGAGGGCTTGTTTTGTCCCCATCCGTTATAGACACCCCATCCTTTGTTTTCCAAAACAACGCCTGTGAATTCAATTCCACCAGGTGTTTGACCGCCATAGCCAGGCACACCCCATAGATATTCTTTCCCATAGAATTTGCTCATGTCTGAGGTAAATACCTCATCATAGGTAGAAGCAAGACCGCGTCCATATTTGTTTTCCAGTTCATCAACACAAGCAACAACATGTTTCCACTGTGACTTGTCCCAACAAGCCCAATATGCGTAAGTCTTTGCCTTGTAAGCTACACAAGCAGCTTGGTGTGCACGACCCTTATTATTGTCATCGTATTGATCAACCGTAGGAAGATATTGTATGGCTTTGTCCATGTCTTCAATAATCATCTTGTAATCGTCCATGACCGTTGCACTTTGCTTTGGAATGCTGTTGTCATAGCCATTTTCAAAATCTTCGTAGCGTACAAATGGCACACCCTGTTTATCAGTACCATAGCGGTATGCGATATAGAAGTGGCACATTCCACGTACAAACAAAGCTTCACCTAACGAGCGGCTCTCTACTGGAGTCAATTTGGTTTGTTTTTCCTTGTTCAGTAACTTTACAATGACCCAGTTGGCTCTTGCCATTTGGTTATAAAATTGCTCGAAAGTGTCTCTTAATGGACTTTCGTCACCGCTGTATTTCAAGGTTGCTAACGTGCCATAGCCTCGCGTGCGTCCCCATACAACATCCTGACCGCCGCCTTGTTCCCAGAAGAATTCACGGCCAAAAACATTCTCTTGGTGCAACCTTCCGTACAACATGTCAATGGCATCAATGGCTTGTTGGTCATTGGCAAAATAGTTTTCAGTTGTTGGCTTTCCCTCTGGCTGTACGTCAAGAAAGTCGCTGCACGATGTAAAAGTCACAGCAGCTACAACAGTGATAATTGAAATATATTTTTTCATAATGATAAATTCTTAACTGTTTGGTTTTAATAAGTAATCTTTACACCTAATGAAAATACTCTTGACAGAGGATATTTCATCGTGTCAAAGCCACCCACCTCTGGGTCCATGCCCGAATACTTGGTGATGGTGAAAACATTCTCTGCGCTGAAATATACGTAGAGCGAGCTTTTACGATTGTTCAGGTGTCCCCATTTCTGGATAAAGTCTGTAAAGTCGTATCCTATGGTTAGGTTCTTTAAGCGCAAGTAGGATGCATCTTCCAAGTACCAATCCGAAGAAGTTGTGAAGTTACCGTTAGGATCGTTCTTCGAAATACGTGGAATGTCGCTTCCTCTGTTTTCAGGAGACCACGCATCCAATATCTTGTTCCAGCGGTTGAAGTTACCCTCTGTGTCGCTCAGCGTGAGGCCCTTTCCTACAAAGAGCGCCTGAGCGCCAGACACACCTTGGAACATAGCACTTACAGATAGCCCTTTCCAATTAAATCCTGCTGTGAGCGCATAGGTCGTCTTTGGCATAGAACTACCACAATATTGCCGGTCTTTGTCGTCAATCTTTCCATCGTTGTTCGCATCAACAAACTTCAAATCACCAGC
Organism: Prevotella bivia DSM 20514; assembly: GCF_000262545.1. GTDB lineage: Bacteria > Bacteroidota > Bacteroidia > Bacteroidales > Bacteroidaceae > Prevotella > Prevotella bivia. The sequence continues at coordinate 1,652,492 of NZ_JH660660.1, forward strand.
CTTAGCATTGGGTTGAATCCGTTTTCCATCTTTGTCAACGTATGCTGCAGCTTCTTCATCACTTTGGAAAATACCGTCTGTCTTAATGAGGTGGAACGAGTTAAGAGCTTGTCCTTGCGTTGTCTGGAAAAGATTCGTCAGGGTCTTGAAGTCATTATGTCCGTAAACGTCACCAACCCAGATGCCTGGATTACCATTCTCATCATGAGTACCAGTGTCGGTAACACGGTTTTTCAGCCACGCAAAGTTACCATTGATATAATAAGAGAAGTCTTTGTTCACCTGATCGTTCCATGCGGCTTGCACTTCCACACCTTCGTTCTTAACTTCTCCTAAGTTAACAAGCATGGCATCAAGTCCAATTGTCGATGGCCAACCTACAGATTGTTGTTGTATAAGATTGTAGGTGCGCTTGTTGAAATAGTCAAATCCTAAAGACAGTCTGTTGTTGAACATAGTTGCATCCAAACCTAAATCCCACTGCTCGGATGTTTCCCAAGTCAACGATGGATTTAATGCTGTACCATTATATATGAGGGTTCCCCATAAGGTGTTACTTGTAACGCCGTACTGTGCACCTTCTGACCATACCGATGATGACAGTTGTGCAGCTTTGTAACCATAGCCAATGGAGCCAAGATTACCAACGCGTCCCCAGGAAGCACGAAGTTTCAGTAAGTTTAGATTTTTATTTTTAGGGAACCAGCTTTCATTTGAGATTTTCCATGCACCTGTAAAAGCAGGGAAGTCGCCATAGTTATTATCCTTAGGCAGACGACCTGCGTAGTCTCTACGCCATGATGCTGTTAGGAAATAACGATCATCGTATGAGTAAGAAGCACGTGCAATGCAAGCTACGTTTGCATCAGGACCAATGAGATAGTCTTTTGGTGTGGTAGTTCCAGCGTATGCCAAATATTGTAGAGCAGGAGTTTCGTCCGAGAAACCACGTGCATACACACTAACACCTCGTTGTACCAACTTGTTGGCTGTTGTAGATAACAAAAGCCCCAGGTTGTGTTTCCCAAAGGCATTATCGTAAGTCAGCGTATTTTCTGTCATCCATTTTTTATATCTGTAAGCCGATTCGTTCATCTCGTTAAATAGTTGTGGCTTACCAGACTCAGGACGCATAGGGTTGAACTCCTTATAGAAGTTGTTTTCAATGTTGAAAGAAAATCTGCTGGTAAACTTCAATCCTGGAACAATGTCATGGAGTTGTAGTGAGGTGGTTGACCACATATCACTCGTTTTGTTATAAGCATTGCTGGCACATAGTATGCGCACAGGGTTGATAGCATCACCATGGATGTCGGTGTAACCGTTACCAGGCTCTGAAACGCCGCCATAGGTTCCGTCTGGATTGTAAACACTGGCACTCGAAGGCATGTGTAATGCGTTCATAATGACACCACCTTCTGGATTTGCAGTATTGGCTCCGCGCATTTGCGAGTTGCGCCAAGTGAAATCCTCAGTAATGGTTATCCATTTGTTAATGTCGAACTGACCGTTATAATGTATGGTGTGTCTCTTGTTAAATGTGCCAATCAATACACCGTCATCGCCGTCATAGGCATAACTCAACCGGCTTCTTGCCGAGGAGGTACCTGTGTTGATAACCACGTTGTGTCTTTGGTAGAAAGCATTTCTAAATACTTCGTCCATCCAGTCTGTACGATTGGTGGCGATATATGGATTCACTTTTGTATCCCAGCCAATAGGAGTATCCAGTCCTGCTGCCTTATACGAGATATTAGCCAGCTTGATTTGCTCTTCTGCAGTGAGTGCTTTGGGCAGGTTGGTAGCTTGTCTGAAACCATATAAACCGTCATAGCTCAAGCTCACTTTTCCTTCTTTGGCTTTCTTAGTTGTTACCAACACACAGCCTCCAGCTCCCGATTGTGCACCATAAATGGCTGCCGATGCAGCATCTTTCAGTACGACAATTGATTCTATATCATTCATAGAAGGAATAGGAGCGCCAGGGATGCCATCTACAACCCACAGTACATTGTCGCCATTCATGGAGCCTTGTCCGCGAATGACAATGTTTGGTGCAGAAGTAGGGTCACCTCCATTGGCTGTAATAGTAACACCTGCCAACTGACCTTGCAGCATACCCTCCGTAGAGCTGACTGGACGAACGGATAGTTTATCCGCATTATTAATCACACCTACAGAGGCAGAAAGGTCTTGTTTGCGTTGACCAGCACCATAGCCTAATACAACCACCTCATCAAGGGAAGCACGATCCTCTGCCAAAACAACATTTAAGTTATTGCTAACTACTGTTATTTTTTTAGTAACATACCCAATAGATGAGATTTGCAGCTCAGCATTTTTTGCAACGCTGAGTGTAAATTTACCATTTACGTCTGTGACAGTACCGTTGCTACTACCTACAATTTTAATGGTAGCACCAACAACTGGTTCTCCATTAGTATCGGTTACGGTACCTGTAATGTTGTCAGCTTTCTGCTGATTCATTTCTACCTTGTTTGCATTTGCATTATATGCAGATGCCATTGTAGGCAAACACAGTGTCAAGGCTGTTAAAGCGGTGACTTTGAACAGCTTGTTTTTGTTGCCTACTGAAAAAATAAACTTCTTCATGCAGTTGAAATTAATAGTGATATTATAATTAATTTAGATTTCTCTTTTTGCTATGCAAAGATAATTAGCGTAGCTTAAATTTTTAGCATAAGTGGGTAAAAAAAAATATGGTTCTTGTTCTTTTCATAGTTTTGTAATCTATTCGTAATAAATGAGTTGCTTGTATTTACCCGTTGGCGGAATTAAGCCAGTGCATACTTGACTCTTCCAATGGGTCTATTATTAATGTGATTTAAATATTGCATTGCGGTAAAGGCACTGATTTTACCGATAATTCTTGTAAACAATCCTACTGTTTCCTTTGCATAGTTGCGGCAAATCATAAATTGGTCGCACATCTGCGAGAAGTCTGTTTCAATCCTTTTTCTCGCCTTCGCAAAAGGGATAAAAGTAGGTTTCCAATTCTTTTGATTGTGCCGATAAGGAACTTCCAATCTGATATTTGCGGTTTCAAATAAGTCCAGTTGCGCCGTTGCACTGATGTAGCCTCTATCTCCAAAAATGCAACAGTCATGATATTCATATTTTACGTCTTGTAAATAACGAATATCGTGGACATTAGCCTTTGTTAGGTCAAAAGAATGTATCACGCCACTTAATCCACAGACAGCGTGCAACTTATAACCATAGTAGTATGCGCCTTGCGATGCACAGTAACCATATGTAGGGGCTGTTCTGTATTCATCTTTGCCCATCTTACAACGCTTGGAGCGGGATAGTGCTGCTCACCAAGAGCAATCATTTGCCAATAGTCGGTCAGTCAGGCGGATAACCCCAACATTTTTCTTCGTACACTTCGTAAGCCATACTTACGCAAAGTCCCTGATGCCGTTTCTTATCGTGCAAAGGTACAACGGCAACCAATCTGCCCTGACAAGGTCAAGTCCTGCGGATGGAGAGAAGAATCTCCACCGCAGGATTTTCCTTTTTTTATGGCTGTATCGCAATTCCCAATATTCGTGCGGTCGTATTCATCTCTCCCAACCTTGCAGGGCAGGGCTGCCGTAAGAGAGTATAGGCACGACAAGAATACGGCATACTCAGGCTCTTTGGACGCAAGGCGTAACAACCAACAATAGATAGGACTGACGATAATACGGACTATCTGTTGTTTGTACAATTTATTGTCATGACTATCTGTTGTCATGACTATCTGTTGTCAAAGCTATATATCGTCAAAATAATCTATCGACAAAACTATCTATCGATAGTTCTACATATCGATTTGTCGAACTATCGAACTGTCGAGAGAATAATTGCTATGTGATAAAAGGAAAGAGCCGGCACCTCATCTCATTACCGCAATAATGCAGACTGATTTCCTTTGCTTTTTCTCTTGTTTTCCTGACATTTCCCTGCTTTTCCTCGTTCCTTGCAGCGATGCCCTTGAACACTTACTTTTGCACACGAGAAATACGGCAACGGACTGCATAACAGTTTGTTTGCCGAGTAACAATAAAGTAATCAAAACAAAATCAAGGAAATGAAACTCATTATCATCGACCGCAAAGCGTGGGAGCGACACCGCTCCGAATTTGCAGACTTTATCCACAGTATTGAACAGCTTATCGGCAATCCGACCGAAACGGACGAATGGCTCGACAATGAAGCCGTATGCCGCAGGCTCGGCATCAGCAAACGCACCCTGCAATCCTATCGAGATACGGGAAAAATCCCTTTCTCAATGATTGGACACAAGTGTTATTACAAAGAGAGCGACATCGCAGAGTTACTGAATGCAAACCATAAATGAAATCAAACACAGAATGAACTATGGAAGAGAAAGAAATCATTACACAGCAAGACCCTCAAATGCAGATGTTTGCACAGTTGATGGAGGGTACTTTGAAGAAACTGGAACGTTATTGTTCTACAGCCCGTCCGATGTTAGGCGGAGAGGTTTACCTCACTGGCGAGGAGGTTTGCAGCCAATTACGGCTCAGCACACGTACGCTCCAAGAGTACAGAAATGCAGGAATACTTCCTTTCTACAAAATCGGAGGGAAGATACTATACAAGCAAAGCGACATACAGACAATGCTTGAAAGGCATTATAATCCAATACCGCAAACAGATAAGTTATGAGTTAAGTTAAGAAATCAGTCGCGACTTAAGTCAAATGGTCAGTTGTGACTTTGGTCAAGAAATTAGTTTCGACCTAAGTTAAAATTAACTTTAGTCAAAAATATGTCAGCTCATAAAGTCAGTAAGTCAAGAAATTAGTCTAAACTTATCTCTTGATTTACTTCTTGAACTTTGAACTCTCGTCTATCAAAAGCACCCCAGAAAAGTTACTTTATGGAACATAACAAACTATCTCTTTCTTTATACTGGCAAGGTGTGTTTTTGTGACACAAACTGCCGTTTGTACCACAAAGACCCTTGCCCCGAAAGGGGATTAAATCACTCCAAAGTCGTGATTAGAAGAACAAAAACAAGAGAATATGGCAAGCGATAAATCAAGGAAAAGGGTAGCGAAAAAGTATGGTGATATGCCCGACAAGTGGGACGATTGGCACGTCCGCCTGCCCGACCCGAAAGAGCAACTTCGGGTGATAGAGCTCTATCACAGGTCTGGTTCAAAATCCAAGTCAGAGTTTGTGCGTGCAAGGCTTTTGGGTGAGCATTTCAAGGTGATAACGGTGGACAAGTCCGCCGTGGAGTACCACCGCAAGCTCTCTGAACTCACAGCCCAAGTACATAAGATTGGAGTGAACTACAATCAGGTGGTGCGACTGATGCGCCTTTATACGGCAGAGAAAAGCATACAGGCATTGTTGCGGAAGCTTATCGGTTTGACACAAGAACTCACTGCCTTGCAAGAAAAAGCAGTGAGTTTAACCATTGACTATCGAGAGAGATAAGGAATGTGCGATGGAATTAGATGTCCCCAAGCATTTTTTGCAGCAGATTGCCCGATGTTCGAGTTATCTGGAAATCCACCGTTTGGTTTTCTACAGTTTTTATGTCGGCTGACTTGAAACGGCATAGTGCTTCCTGGCGCTCCAATGTGTCACGGACGGAAGAAAGGTCTTGTATCTGTCCTACAAACGTTCTATATGGAGATTGCAGACAAATTATTTGTCCATTCACTTTGTCTGGGCGTTTGTTCTCAAACTTAAGCAAGATGGTTATATTCGTGCTGTCCACTGGTGTAGTTGTCGTTTTGTGTATGGTAGCCGTACCCGAATATACTTGTTTATAGGGCAGGTAATAGGCTACAGCAAAAAGGCAGAGCAACACCATTCCGATGGCGGTAATGCCATAACGGATAAGCGAGGAGGGTATCTGTCCCACGATACTACGAACTTTTTCGCTACGCAGTTCAAAGCTCCGTTCTGGTTTCTTTTCTTCTTTCATATTAGTTGCCAAGTTCTAATTGATTCTTTACTAAGGCAAAATATTTACCACGTTTGGCAGTCAGTTCCTCGTGTGTACCTACCTCTACAATTTTACCTTCATCCAAAACTACAATTTGGTCGGCATTGCGGACAGTGGAAAGGCGATGTGCCACCACGATAACCGTTTTTCCTTTGTAGAAATCCGAGAGGTTTTCGGTAATAGCTCGCTCGTTGTTGGCATCGAGGGCGTTGGTGGCTTCGTCCAAAAATACGAACATCGGGTTCTTATAGACTACCCTTGCAATAAGGATGCGTTGCCGTTGTCCCTGACTGATGCCCTGCCCGTCCTGTCCTATCATCGTGTTGTAAGCCAATGGCAGGGCTTCTATATAGTCGGCTATGTTTGCCACACGGGCAGCATGGCGGATACGCTCGATATCGGGTTCGTCGTCCGAAATGGCAATGTTTCTCGCAATGGTATCGGAGAAGAGATAGCCCTCCTGCATCACCGCTCCGCATTGGCTCCGCCACCAACCGAGATTGTATTCGCTCAGATTGGCATTGCCTATCTCGATGTTTCCATTCAGTGGCTCATAGAATCCCAGAAGGAGTTTTACAAGCGTGGTCTTTCCACTTCCGCTCGCTCCCACGATTGCGGTTACTTTGCCGTTGGGAATAGAGAGATTGATGTCGGAGAGAATATCTTTCGGACTGTAGATATCATATTTGAAGGATAGGTCTTTTATCGTGAGGGAATGTCCTTCGGTGGTCTTGTGCGTATAGGCGGTACGTGTCCGTTCGACATTTTCCTCGTTGGTCTCGGTGTGGATTTCGTTCATGCGGTCAAGGCTGATGCTTACGTCCTGCCATGAGTAGATAAACTGGATGAGTTGTTCCACAGGACTGTTGAGCTGTCCGATGATGTACTGCACCGCCAGCATCATACCGAGCGTCATGTTTCCGTGTATCACGGCAGTGGCGGCAAGAACGGTAATGAGGATGTTCTTCACCTCGTTGATGGTGATGCTTCCTGCCTGCTGTACTTGTTGCAGATTGAGGGATTGCAGATTGACCTTGAACAGGTCGGCTTGCACGTCCTCCCATTCCCAACGCTTGTGCTGCTCGCACCCCTGCAGCTTGATTTCCTGCATACCGCCTAAAAGTTGGTAGGTGACGTTGCGGTTGCGTCCTGCCTGCTCAAAATACTTGTAGTCCAACTGCCTGCGCTTTTTGAGGAAGAGAATAATCCAACCTGCATAAAGCGATGTCCCCAAGAGGAAGACAAGGAAAATGCCAAGATTATAGACAGCAAGGACGACACCAAAGACAAGGAAGGTGAAGAACGAGAACAGCAGATTCAGGCTGCTTGATGTGAGGAACTGTTCCACTCGTCGATGGTCTTCAATGCGTTGCAGGAGGTCGCCCATCAGTTTGGTGTCGAAGAACTTCATCGGCAGTTTCATCAATTTGATGAAGAAATCCGATATGAGCGAGATATTAATACGTGTGGAGATGTGCAGGAGTATTTTGGAGCGGATAAAGTCGATGGCAGTACGGCTGAAGAGGAGCATCGTCTCCGCCAACAGCACTAACCACACAAAGCCGATGTCCTTTCCCCCGATACCTGTATCTACAATAGCTTGGGTGAGGAATGGAAAGACAAGTTGCAGGAGCGATCCGAGCAACAGACCGAGAATGAGCTGCGTAAAAAAACGCTTGTATTTCTTGAGATAGCTCCAAAGAAACTTCACTCGGTTATGCGTGGGGATAGTCTCCTCTGTCTTTTGTGCGTAGAATTGTTCCGTCGGTTCGAGGAGTAGGGCAATGCCTTTCTCCTCGCCATCAGTCTTGGTGCTTACCCAATGCTCACAAAATTCCTCTTTCGTATAGGTTACAAGTCCTTTGCCTGGGTCTGCCACAAAGACGGTGTATTTCTCTTTTTTGTGCTTCTTTATTTTATAGACAACTACAAAATGATTTTGATTCCAATGGACAATGCAAGGCAGTGGAACTTCATGAACAAGTGTATCAAAACTCAAACGTCCTCCAACTGTCTTAAAGCCGAGGTTTTCTGCTGCTTTGCTGATACCAAGAAGAGATACGCCACTTCTATCAAGTGAACATAACATCTCAATTTGATTAACATTGGGTTGCTTTTCAAAACATGACATAATCATGGCCAGGCAAGCAACTCCACAATCCATAGAATCTGATTGTTTTCTAAATTTTATCATTTTATAGGGTATTCAAACGATTTCGCTCAGAATTCCGGGTTCCTTTTCCTGTATACTTCTTTGCATTATGAAAGTTGTATATAAACGAAATGTAGATGAATCGACTATCATTATTGGCATTCTTTTTGTAATTTACTGTATTGAATGCCATCTCCCATTTGTCTTTGTTAGTGTTAAAAATATTTTCCGCTCCTATTTTTAAAACCATTGTCTTATCAAAAAAATATTTTTGTATATATGCATCTACAAACATTCCACTGTATTCGCAGGAAATCCCAGAATTGTATGAAGTCCAATATTTGGCTTGGGTTACAAAAGAAATTGTGTGTGGAAACCTGATAATATTATACAAGCTTACATAGAGGTAAGGTCTATTATAGGACTTGACAGCATTCCCATTATTTAATTTGAAAAATTGTTTTTCAAATCCAACCTCTATCTCAGGATTCCATATTTTAAAGAACGTTGGATCCCAAACCGATGCGATACTGAACTTTTTAAAGCCATCCATATTTGTAAAACGAGAAAAGGTGATGGCTTTATCCTCAAATTGATCTATTGTAAACAATATTTTGTCATGATATAATTTATAGGACGCTATGAGATTCAAGTCTAAATATGATACTGTATAACTGATATCATCAATATACGTGTTCTGCAACAAAGGATTTCCTGCCTCATAAGAATATGGTGAGTTGTACTGAACGTCACTTCTTAGCTGGTAATAGGATGGTCTGTTTACAACCCTCCTGTAACTTAAAGCCATATTCATCTTCTCATTAAAGAAAGAGTGTGAAATGATAAATGTGGGGGAAAAATTGCTATATGTTTTGCTCTGATCGGCTTTTTTTACACTGTTAATGTAATAAAGCTGGTTGACAAATTCATATCTCAATCCCATCTCTATATCAAAATCATATGCATTACACTTATAATTAAGGAAAAGTGAAAATAGATCTTGTTTATTTATTGTATATGTTTCTGGAAGGTCGTTTTTCAAATCCCTATCATCGTTATTGTAATATGAATTGTTTCGCGTTTTTGCATAGTCAGCTCCAAACAAGACAGAGGAATTGCCAATTACTCTTGACAACTCTAATCTTAAGGCGCTTAATCGATAGTCGTTCTTGCTATTACTGTTTACGATATTATGTATGCTATTTACATGCTCGGTATTATCGTAAGAGGCTAATGTCTTTGTTTGCCCATACATGTAGTCTGCATTAAAGTCAACGCTCCACTTGGAAATTTTTCCCTTATAGAACATATTCATATTCCCACCATTACCATTCGGGGTGTAATGTGATATTTGACTGTATTCTGCATCTTTTTTCGAGCCTATATAAGCTGTTGTTTCTCCAAATATATTGTAGTATCCATCGGCTAGAAAGGAATGATTGTATCTGATGCCAAATAAATGTTTATCTGAAGCCTTGTATTCTGCTGCTATACCAAGATTGTGAGTCCTCCTGCTTAAGTTTAATTTGTTATTTGAATATATCAGATTATGAGACAATCCGTTTATTTCCACATCTGTCTGTTGATTTTGTTTCATTCTTAAATCCTGCATTGAATAGTCTGTAAAAAAAGAAAATCCATTTTTTGTATACGAAAGATTGGTCAAAAACATTTCACTCCAATCTTCTCCTCTTTGGACTTTCGTGTTGATTAACCCAGAAAAGCCTTCATCTGGAGTAGTTGTAGTTATTTTTATCACAGCACCTACCGAAGCTGAATATTGCACGCCAGGCGTGGTTATAATATCTATTTTTTTTATCTTTTTTGAAGAGAGTTTAAGCAAATCCTCATTGCTGTGAAGTTCCTTGTTGTCAATGTATATTAGTGCTTCTCCTTTCCCGAATATGTTGACAATATCATTTTTAATATTTATTAGTGGTAATTGTTTTAAAACATCCATTGCGTTTCCTGCATCTTTTAAAATGCTTTTTTGTATATTGGTAGTAAATGTACCTCCTTTCATTGTAAACGGAGACCTCCTTCCTGCCACGACTACTTTTTGCAACGCTTTAACAGAAGGATTCAGTGATATCACACCGATATCTTCTTTATCCACTGGCTGCCTGAGACTTTCGTAACCAAGATAAGAAACTGTCAGATTCTTTCCTATTGGTTGAACATGACTGTCTACAATAAGATAGAATCTTCCTAAACTATCCGTGATAGTTCCTTGTAATATTTTACCATCCCTGTCAGAAAGGGTAACATTTGCAAATTCTAATGGAGTTTGTGTGTCTGAAGAAACTACAGTCCCCTTCATGCAGAATGTTTGAGAAAAGACAACTATACTAAAATGAAAAAATATGAGAGAGAAAAAGAAACGTGCATTCATACTTTCTTTATGACTTTTTATTCAGAGCTATGCTTTTATTATAATAGAGTTTTAAGAATTTATCTATTCCGCCTTCCTTGTAAATACTACAGAAATTATATAAGCCTCCATGAAATTTGTTTCTTACACGTTGCCATGCACACCCTCCACTACATATCGGTAAGAAAAAACATTTCTTACAATCGTCATCAGAGATCCATGGCCCTTCTACCATATATTGATTGTAGAGATCCGGTCGTATTAACTTTTCGCTGGCAATATTACCAACAATCATTTCTTCATTCCCCATATCATTCCAACATTTATAAAGCTCTCCCAATGGACCGACAACATAAGCAGTTGAGCAAGTTGCCACACATCCACGCTTTTGGCAAAGATGGGGGTAATAGTCAATATTAATACTTCCTTCGTTTTCTAATTTTTCATAAAAAGCAATAGCATCTTTTTGCTCCATTGAATCACAGACTAAATGTGTTTGATTCTCATCATGAATTCTAATAAAGCCTGGATACACCGATATTTTATTAGGAAATCTCTCTTGCAATTCTTTACAAAGAATTGAATACCCGTCTTGATTGTCTTTACCAATATTGACCCTTATTACTACATGAGTATCAGGAAGTCCTTGAATAATAGAAGAGATATTACTAATTATCCTATTATATGTACCTTTTCCATTAGCGAGTTTTCTTAATTTGTTATGTTCTTCCTCTGGGCCGTCAATAGTAATTTGAATTCTATTAAGGGGATGACACTTAAAGAACTCTATAACTTTATCATTAAAGTTGTATCCATTAGTTACAATATCCTGAGAAATTAATTTTGTGCGGCAATCAGAATCTATTCTTTCTACTATTTTTTTTATCGTTTCAAATGCAACTAAAGGTTCTCCTCCATACCAAGTTATTCCTACTGTTTTTACCTGCTCATGCCCATTAATAAACTTAATCAAGCTGTCTATAGTACTGTCTGACATAGTATTATTTGGTTTGGATTTTTCATAGCAATATGGACATACAAAATTACATGATGATGTTGGTGCTAAAGATAACGACATATGAGAAGAAGCATAATTACTTATATAAGTGTCTATCTCACATTGTCTTACAAATGCGTCATCTGCCGTAGGAGCTACTATTATTTTTGCCTCCTTAAGAAACTCAAAAGTATTCTTAGAAAACAAAGATTTATTTATGTTCCCGTTCTTTCTTGCGAGATTTATCTTTTGAAAAACATCTTCGCTAACATTTATAAAACAGTTTGTTATGGAACTATAAATAAGAAACTCGTCTGTATTATTCCTTTTCGTTGTAAACAAAGAGGTATATCTTGAAATAGTATAATCACCCATAACCTTCATTCTTTAAGAATCCATCAGTTCATTAACGAACTGATGGACAAATTCATTTAAAGCACTGAGAGTGCCTGAGCACTAGGATTCCCCTTGGTGGATATATTCCCTCCTTTGTTGTTGCAAGAGAATTGAATATCACAACATTTCTCTTCGGGAGGATCAAAAATTCCGCCTTTAACATGACTCAAGGTATTACTGTTTACCTTCTCAATTCCATGAACCACCTCTAATTCAAGTTTTTTCTTTTCCATAATTTTAAAAATAGATGGTTTGACATTAAATTAAAATGTCTCATTTCAAAGATATGTTTTTTATACGAAACGAACAAATATTTTGTCTAAAAAAGTGTAAAATACGGTAGTTCTGTCGTTTTTTCACAAGAAATGCATACCTTTGCAACAGCTATTTAAGTGTTCTTTGAGACATTGCAGAATAAAGAAAGGGTAAGAAACTCGCTCGTTTCCAACTCGTAACCCTTTTATCCTTTACACTTTCTTATCTTACTGATTATCTGCTATATACGAATTTACTGAATCTTTTGCGGGCATTGCTGGCACATAGTATGCGCACAGGGTTGATAGCATCACCATGGATGTCGGTGTAACCGTTACCAGGCTCTGAAACGCCGCCATAGGTTCCGTCTGGATTGTAAACACTGGCACTCGAAGGCATGTGTAATGCGTTCATAATGACACCACCTTCTGGATTTGCAGTATTGGCTCCGCGCATTTGCGAGTTGCGCCAAGTGAAATCCTCAGTAATGGTTATCCATTTGTTAATGTCGAACTGACCGTTATAATGTATGGTGTGTCTCTTGTTAAATGTGCCAATCAATACACCGTCATCGCCGTCATAGGCATAACTCAACCGGCTTCTTGCCGAGGAGGTACCTGTGTTGATAACCACGTTGTGTCTTTGGTAGAAAGCATTTCTAAATACTTCGTCCATCCAGTCTGTACGATTGGTGGCGATATATGGATTCACTTTTGTATCCCAGCCAATAGGAGTATCCAGTCCTGCTGCCTTATACGAGATATTAGCCAGCTTGATTTGCTCTTCTGCAGTGAGTGCTTTGGGCAGGTTGGTAGCTTGTCTGAAACCATATAAACCGTCATAGCTCAAGCTCACTTTTCCTTCTTTGGCTTTCTTAGTTGTTACCAACACACAGCCTCCAGCTCCCGATTGTGCACCATAAATGGCTGCCGATGCAGCATCTTTCAGTACGACAATTGATTCTATATCATTCATAGAAGGAATAGGAGCGCCAGGGATGCCATCTACAACCCACAGTACATTGTCGCCATTCATGGAGCCTTGTCCGCGAATGACAATGTTTGGTGCAGAAGTAGGGTCACCTCCATTGGCTGTAATAGTAACACCTGCCAACTGACCTTGCAGCATACCCTCCGTAGAGCTGACTGGACGAACGGATAGTTTATCCGCATTATTAATCACACCTACAGAGGCAGAAAGGTCTTGTTTGCGTTGACCAGCACCATAGCCTAATACAACCACCTCATCAAGGGAAGCACGATCCTCTGCCAAAACAACATTTAAGTTATTGCTAACTACTGTTATTTTTTTAGTAACATACCCAATAGATGAGATTTGCAGCTCAGCATTTTTTGCAACGCTGAGTGTAAATTTACCATTTACGTCTGTGACAGTACCGTTGCTACTACCTACAATTTTAATGGTAGCACCAACAACTGGTTCTCCATTAGTATCGGTTACGGTACCTGTAATGTTGTCAGCTTTCTGCTGACTCATTTCTACCTTGTTTGCATTTGCATTATATGCAGATGCCATTGTAGGCAAACACAGTGTCAAGGCTGTTAAAGCGGTGACTTTGAACAGCTTGTTTTTGTTGCCTACTGAAAAAATAAACTTCTTCATGCAGTTGAAATTAATAGTGATATTATAATTAATTTAGATTTCTCTTTTTGCTATGCAAAGATAATTAGCGTAGCTTAAATTTTTAGCATAAGTGGGTAAAAATATATATGGTTCTTGTTTTTTTCATAGTATTGTAATCTATTCGTAATAAATGAGTTGCTTGTATTTACCCGTTGGCGGAATTAAGCCAGTGCATACTTGACTCTTCCAATGGGTCTATTATTAATGTGATTTAAATATTGCATTGCGGTAAAGGCACTGATTTTACCGATAATTCTTGTAAACAATCCTACTGTTTCCTTTGCATAGTTGCGGCAAATCATAAATTGGTCGCACATCTGCGAGAAGTCTGTTTCAATCCTTTTTCTCGCCTTCGCAAAAGGGATAAAAGTAGGTTTCCAATTCTTTTGATTGTGCCGATAAGGAACTTCCAATCTGATATTTGCGGTTTCAAATAAGTCCAGTTGCGCCGTTGCACTGATGTAGCCTCTATCTCCAAAAATGCAACAGTCATGATATTCATATTTTACGTCTTGTAAATAACGAATATCGTGGACATTAGCCTTTGTTAGGTCAAAAGAATGTATCACGCCACTTAATCCACAGACAGCGTGCAACTTATAACCATAGTAGTATGCGCCTTGCGATGCACAGTAACCATATGTAGGGGCTGTTCTGTATTCATCTTTGCCCATCTTACAACGCTTGGAGCGGGATAGTCTGCACACCTCGATTGGCTTGGAGTCAATACAGAAGTAGTCCTCTGTACCATCTATTTCCAGTGCCATACGTTTTCTTATGGTATCACACAGATTGCTGGTTAGTTTCCTACGGTCATTGTATTGGCGGCGTGAGATAAGGTTCGGCATTTCCTTTCCATACTCTTTCAACTTAGCAAACAACAGGCATTCGCTATCAATGCCCATTGCCTCGCTTACTATGGAAAGCGATACTATTTCAAGGTCGCTAAATCTCGGAACGACGCCTGGGCATGGAATATTACCTTGCTCATTTACTAAATCTTTTGAGAATAGCTTGCATATATCAAGGATTTTTACGAAATTTGTATATAAGTTGTGCATACTGATTTTATAACTTAATGTATTGAGCAATACTAAGTTACAAATAAATTCTTGTATGTACAACTTTTCTTTCTTTTCCAAAGTGCGATTTCTCGCCACGAGCATATACAAATTTCGTTGTCACTCATTGGATAAGATATAGCTGCACTCGACAAATTGAAAGTAAACTTTCTTTGTTCTCGCTTGCAATATCTTTTGTATGCTTCGTCTGGCTTAACGAAATCGTTGGATTTCATCCTTCCTTTTCTCGCCATGGCATAACTCGAGCAAGCTCGGTTCTGCTCATTTGGCTTAACGAAAACGTTCATATAAATTTATCTATTATTTTAATTCCGCCAACGGGTTATTCCTTATGAAGTTGCTCCCCAGCAGAGCTTCACTACGCTTCAAACTGCAAACCAAAGGTACAATATGTAAGTTGCTTCAACGAAGAAACATCGGAAAAATCATCCTGCAATTTGAGCTATAGGATACATACTTCTCAAAATCATCCTGCAAAATGAGCTATACGCCAAATTTTCTTCGTAGCATCAATAACAAACAGATAGGAGGGGGCTATCGGGGAAAAAGCTCTGCCATACCCGCACACAAGTATTTGCCGCCTACTTTTTTGGAGGGTGAAATGGCTATAACAAACTAGCTAATTATGATTTGTTAAGCTTTCGCAATTGTTAAAACGAACAAATATTGCACGCTTTTTTATGGGTGTTTTTTGCATTGCCTATAAAAAATCGTTTTTTCTAAATATTTTTATTTGTTTATAATTCGTTGTGTAGCAAATAGTTGCGTGTATAGCGTTGGCGATGAAATAAAAAATATATTTCCGAATACTTGCAATCGCTTTTTCGATATGTTATCTTTGCAATGTGATCAGAAACAATATGATTACCACAATAAAAAAGATACTATTTTATAAAACAAGAACAGCGTATGAATACACCTGAACAATTATCAGAACACTTCTCTTTAAGCGAGATGTTGCAATCGGGCGTTGCGGTGAGATTTGGAATAGACAACTTACCCGAAGATGTGGCTAGCGCAAATATCAGTGCAAGCGATGTAAAGAAAAATTTACGTTTTCTCTGTCGCACTGTATTAGAACCCTTGCGGCAGCGAGTGGGCAGGGTGCTTATAACGAGTGGTTATCGCACCGAAGCGCTCAATAAGCTTGTGAAGGGCGTGGCAAACTCGCAGCACCTCTTTGGTGAGGCTGCCGATATTTATGTGTCGGATGCTCACCAGTGTCAGAAGTATGCTAAGATTATAACGGAGCTAACCGATTTTGATCAGCTTATTTTAGAACCCATTCACTCGAAGGAGAAACACTGGCTGCATGTGAGCATTTCACGACGGCATAAGAACCGCCACCAGATAATAGGGTTGTGAGTAATAATATAAATATATAAAAACGTAAATATAAAAACACATTATTATTTATATTCAACAATAAAAAGCACTTATGACGGTATTTGTGAGATTGTACAATTGGTTTTTATGGCTGCGGCGAGCTGTGAGGTATGCTTATATCTAGCATAGGCAGCGGATCGACAAAACTATGAAAAACACACAAAGATTTATTTTTTTACCAACGTTTTCGTTAAGCCAAATGAGCAGAACCGAGCTTGCTCGAGTTATGCCATGGCGAGAAAACGAAGGATGAAATCCAACGTTTTCGTTAAGCCAAATGAGCAGAACCGAGCTTGCTCGAGTTATGCCATGGCGAGAAAACGAAGGATGAAATCCAAACATTTTTAACCGCTCCCTGCACTGCTGCAGCAGGGTAGGGGGCAGCGCAACTAACATTTTTATTTTTTTCTTTAATTTTTAAAAGCTAGTCCTCGCGAAAGACTGGAGCATCGTGTTCCAGAGAGGCAATTATTTAACACTATGATTAACTTTAAGATGTATCAAGACAACCGTAAGAACAGTAAGAAGAAGGGCTATTGGTACGCTCGCGTTTGTAATCAAGGCATAGCCGATATTAAGTATTTGGCAGGTCGCATTAGCAACACTTGCACCGTAACCGAGAGCGATATTTTGGCAGTGATCAGTGCGTTGGTAACCGAGATGGGCTATGCGCTGAAAGACGGTAAGCGTGTGGTGTTGAGCGGTTTGGGATCGTTTAAGGCTGGTTTCCGCTCAAAGGGTGTGGAAAAGTTGAAGGATTTCAACCCTGTGGCCCACATCTACAATCCTCACATCAACTTCTTGCCACAAACAGCACGCGGTGATGGCAAGAACCGTTATAAGACGATGCTCTTAGGGTGGAGGGTGTCAGAGCTTACCGATTACCAGTCGGGTAATAAGGAGGGAGGAGCTACTAAGCCTTCTACTGGTGGTGGCACCGATCCACAGGTGTAAGCTAGGCACACAACAAAAAAAAGATCTTCTCGGCTAGCGATGTCAGTAAGACTGTGCTGGCAGGGAAGATCCCTTTTTAACCTCCGATCGGTCATCAGACCGCAAATATCGAAGAACGCTAATGACCAGTCTGGGTTAAAAGCGACAAATTAAGGACTTTTGGTTTAGCCGCTTAATGGTGATTATTTATTTTTTTCTGTTAGAGATACTTATTTTTTTAACCTTTTAATATTATATATATATCAACTATGAAAAAAGAAACTTGGAAAACAATTTTGCAAATCGCTATCTCTATTCTCACAGCCTTAGCCACAACGCTGGGAATAGCATCGTGTAGGTAGTGGAGAGAGAGGAGAGAGGAGAGAGTTGAGAGTTTAGATTTGAGAGTTGAGAGTTGAGAGTTGAGAGTTGAGAGAGTGGAGAGAGAGTTAAGAGAGTTAAGAGAGTGGAGAGTGGAGAGTGGAGAGATGCCCGTCCTAGTATTCCTAGTAATTCTAGTACTCCTAGAAAAACTCTCAACTCGCTAAGGGGACGGGCATCTCTCAACCCTCATCTCTCAAATCTCAACTCTCCACTCTCCACTCTCAAAACTCACTTAGATTGGCACATCTTTTGTTTATATCTTTCAAGATACAAATATTAAACAAAGATGAAACTATCTGCAATACTAATCGCGTTGCCCCTTGTCATAGGCACAGCCTCATGCAAGCAGCAACCCAAGCAATCGGCAGAGAAGGTTGCTAGCACAGAGACAAAAACAAGTAATAACAACAATTCAGGAAAGGAAAAAAAGATGGAAGTACAGGAAATGACAGCTCAGATGTTTAAAGAAAAGGTGATGAACTACGAGAAGAACCCTAACACATGGGTATTCGAAGGTGATAAACCCGTACTCATCGACTTCTATGCCACATGGTGCGGACCTTGCAAAGCTACAGCACCTATCGTAGAAGAACTTGCTAATGAATATGCTGGCAAACTAGATGTATATAAGGTAGATGTAGATAAGCAGGAGGAGCTAGCAGCACTCTTCGGTATCCGCTCTATCCCTACTTTCCTCTTCGTACCAAAGAATGGTAAACCTACTCTTCAGTCGGGTGCGATGAGCAAGCCACAGTTCGAGGAAATCTTAAAGACCAACATCTAGATAACTACCACGCCAAGTCGTCTAGCGTTACGCCTTTTCGGAGATGATTGATGTCAGTCCAGTTCCAAATACCATGCACGCGAGCATGCTTCGACGACTGCCAAATGTCATAATGGGTATCGAGCATAGACGGTTCGAGCGAATAGTTGGCAATGAAGAGGCGATAGTGGTTGAACTCAGGATATAAATAGAGATGATAATATGCCTCATTGGTGTAAATCATCGGCGATTTTCCTAATCGTTCCTTTATCAAGCGGATAAACTTGGCAAGATTTTTCTGAATGATAGGTCGATCCCATCCCTCAGTGCCATCCTTTTCGATGTCGACAACAGGTAAGAGATCTTGGTCGTCAGGAGTGATGGTGCCGAGGAAGTTGTCTACCTGCCGTTCCATCGATGTGCGGCGCGTGAGAAAATGATACGATCCCACCTTAAATCCTCGTTTTCGTGCTTCGCGCACATTCTCTTTATAAAACGGATCTACGATATTGCTACCTTCGGTGGCTTTGATATAAACAAATTTCAGACTCGTATTGTTTTCCACCTCGTCCCAATGTATTTTGCCTTGATGGCGCGATATGTCGATGCCGTCAAAACCTTCGGCATAATCGCCCTCTGTAAGATCTCTGAAGGGCCACTCCTTGCTCACGGTGTCTGTGCTACGATGTCGCCAAGGCTTGAGATCTATCAGCAGGATTGTTCCCAACACCACTATCCAAAACCCGATAATGGTAATGATGCGCCATACGTTTTTGCTACCTTTTGCTGGCTTCGATTTTCTTTTCATTCTCCCACTCCTTCAGTTGTTCTCGCCAGTCGATTGCCTCACCGCTCTCAATGGCTGCTTGTTCGCGGAGCTGCTCATCGCGCGCTTTGTCGCGTGCTCGCTTCTCTTTCATTGCTGCGATAGTGGCATCGTCGAGGATCTCGATGGCACCACGCTCAATGGCTTTAGAGAGTTCTTGTTCGCCGAAAGCCTTCCCAGGTTCGTTGAAATCGGAGATATTAAATTCAAACGTTGTGCGGAGATCGTGGCGGATGCGTTTCTGTTTGGCACGATTGGCAGCATTTTTCAATCGTAGAAGTTTACCAATTTTTATTATTTCGTCATTCGAAAATTTGTTTCTTCCCATATTGCTGATATTTCCTGCAAAGTTACGAATAATAGATAAGATATGGCATAGCTTACACAAGCTTCATTATTTAATTTCTGTTTAATGCCCTTTTATAAATATGCGCATTTGCTTTATACTGTGCAATAATGAATGATTGTTGGCGCAAACAGTAGTTTTATAAACTGTCAAAGAAAGCGGATAATTTATAATACAAACTAGTGTTTGCGTAAAAAATAACGTTTAACAGTAAGTTTTTATGAAAATTCTTTGCGTAGATTAAAAAAATATATAAATTTGCAAACGTAAGTAATGGAAGCATAATTTGCATAACTGTGTAAACCTTACGCTCTAAAAAGTGAATATAACGTTGGATTTCATCCTTCATTTTCTCGCCATGGCACAACTCGAGCAAGCTCGGTTCTGCTCATTTGGCTTAACGAAAACGTTCTGAATGAAGTTACAATCATTACCTAAAGCGCAACCATGACGGACGCCTTTTACAAAATAAGGATAGCTTTGTTAGCGGTGGTATAACCATCATTATCAGCAAGCTTTTTTAGGACAAGATACAAACAATACTATATATAATATCATAAATTACTGTTTATTAAAAAAGATCCTATGGAGAAAAGACTATCTTTACTATTGGTCTCATTGTTCCTTTTTATAGGAACGGCACTAGCCCAGACCAAGATTACAGGTACAGTGCTTTCACAAGATGACGGACTGCCAGTTATTGGTGCTTCTGTCATAGTGCAAGGTACGAAAACAGGTACACAAACCGACATTGATGGTAAGTTTACCCTTGATGTCCCAGCTGGTAAAAAGCTTATCATTAGCTATATTGGTATGCAGTCGCAGACGGTTATGGCTAAAGACGGTATGCAAGTGAAACTTATTGGCGATCAGACTAACCTACAAGAAGTGGTTGTAACAGGTTTGCAGAAGATGGACAAGCGCCTCTTCACTGGTGCAACGACAAAAATTTCTGGTGAAAAATCTAAACTCGATGGTGTCGCTGACGTTAGCCGTTCGCTCGAAGGACGTGTGGCTGGTGTGAGTGTTCAGAACGTTTCGGGTACTTTCGGTACAGCACCTAAGATCCGTGTGCGTGGTGCTACCTCTATCTATGGTAGTTCTAAGCCTTTGTGGGTTGTAGACGGTGTGATTATGGAAGACGTTACCGAAGTAGATGCCGATCGTTTGTCGTCTGGTGATGCAGCTACCTTGATCTCTTCTGCTATCGCAGGTTTGAATGCCGACGACATTGAGAGTTTCCAAGTATTGAAGGACGGTTCGGCTACCTCTATCTATGGTGCGCGTGCTATGGGTGGTGTGATCGTTGTAACGACCAAGAAGGGTAAGGCAGGTACTACTCGTGTAAACTATACGGGCGAGTTTACCATGCGTCTTCGTCCTAGCTATAGCAACTTCAACATTATGAACTCTCAGGAGCAGATGTCTGTATATCGCGAAATGGAGAAAGCTGGTCTTTTCAGCTTTAGCCGCACTTTCCGTGCTTCTTCAAGCGGTATCTATGGTAAGATGTATCAGCTTATGAACACTTACGACCCTGCTACAGGTGGCTTTAAGCTTGCTAACACCCTAGAGGCACAAGCAGCATATCTTAGCACTGCTGAATATCGTAACACCAACTGGTTTAAGGAGTTGTTCAGCACAGCTATCTCGGCTAACCACTCTGTAAGCCTTTCTACTGGTAACGACAAGGCACAGCTATATACCTCTTTTAGCTTTATGGACGATCCGGGCTGGACAGAGGCTTCTAAGGTAAAGCGTTACACCGCAAGTGTAAATGGTTTGGTAAACCTTTCTAAGAAAGTATCTTTAAACTTGATTTCTAATGCCGCTTATCGTAAGCAGAGAGCTCCGGGTACAACCAGTCAAAGTGTGGATGCTGTTACGGGTACGGTAAGTCGCGACTTCGATATTAACCCTTATTCATACGCTATAAATAGCTCTCGCACGTTGGATCCTAACGAGTATTACACACGTAATTTCTCACCTTTCAACATTCACAACGAGCTTTCTAACAACTTTATCGACTTTGATGTTATCGACCTCAAGCTTCAGGCAGAGTTGAAATATAAGCCAGTGCGCACAGTAGAGATGTCGCTTCTTGGTGCTTACAAGGTTTCTTCTACCACACAGGCGTCTCAGATCCGTGAAAACTCTAACATGGCAATGGCTTTCCGTGCTATGGACGATGCTACGATCCGCGACCGCAACCCTTGGTTGTACACTGATCCTGACAAACCTAATACCTTGCCAATGTCTGTACTTCCTGAAGGCGGTTTCTATCGTGAAACGAAGTATAAGATGAACTCTTGGGACGTTCGTGCTACTGTTAGCTACAACGATGTTTTCAACGATCAGCACATCTTAAACCTCTTCGGTGGTATGGAAATCAACAATACCAACCGTACACGTAGCTACTTCAATGGTGTTGGTATGCAATATGATATGGGCTTCTTAGGCGCATATAATTATAACTATTTTAAGCAGGCTTCTGAGCAAAATGATGTTTACTATTATCTAAGTAATGGTTACAATCGTGAAGCATCATTCTTCGGTACAGCTACTTACTCTTGGAAGGGTCGTTACACCATTAACGGTACGATGCGTTACGAGGGTAGCAACCGCTTGGGTAAGGCTACATCAGCACGTTGGTTGCCTACATGGAACGTTTCTGGTGCATGGAACGCACACGAAGAACCTTGGTTCCAAAAAACATTTAAGGAGGCACTTACACACGCTACTTTGAAGGCTTCTTACTCGCTAACAGGTGATAAGCCTGCTGTTACCAATGCAAATGTAATTATTCAGAGTATGAACCCATGGCGTCCATTCGCTAATGATAAGGAGTCGGCTTTGGAAGTTTGGGACTTTGCTAACCCTAACCTTACTTATGAGAAGAAGCATGAGTTTAACATAGGTCTTGATCTTGGTTTCTTAAAAAACCGTTTGAACGTTACCTTCGATATGTATTGGCGTAACAACTACGACTTGATAGGTCCAAAGATTACAAACGGTACATCTGGTACAATCACTAGGTATATGAACATTGCTTCAATGAAGTCGAATGGTGAGGAACTTTCTATCTCTTCTAAGAACATTGTAGGCAAAAACTTCAAGTGGAATACCGACTTTGTGTTCTCTCACGTAAAGACAAAAGTAACCGATCTTGATAGCCGTGCCAACATTATGAAGATGATTTCTGGCTCTGGTTTCACAATGGCAGGTTACCCTTACCGCTCACTCTTCTCTATGGACTTCCAAGGCTTGAACAAGCAAGGTTTGCCTATGTTTATCAATGAGAATGGCGAAAAAACGGTTGGCGATATTAACTTCCAGTCGACTGATGTTTCTCACCTAGTATATGAAGGTCCTATCGACCCAACCATCACTGGTTCGCTCGGTAATACTTTCTCTTGGAAGAACTGGCACTTAAACATCTTTGCTACCTACGCCTTTGGTAACAAGGTGCGTCTCGATCCTTCATTCTCTTCTTACTACTCTGACCTAGACGCTATGCCTAAGGAGTTTAAGAACCGATGGACAGAGGCTGGCGACGAGGCTTACACTACTATTCCTGCTATTGCCGATTTACGCTCAATGCAGAACAATGCCCGTCTAGGTTATGCTTACAATGCTTATAACCTATCTACAGCACGTGTAGCAAAGGGCGACTTCATTCGTATGAAAGAAATTTCTTTGTCTTACGATTTCCCACGTGCATGGACAAAGGCGTTGATGTTAAATACTGCAAGTTTGAAGCTTCAGGCTACTAACTTATTCTTGATCTATTCAGACGCTAAGTTGAACGGACAAGATCCTGAATTCTTTAATGTAGGTGGTGTGGCTGTGCCTATGGCTCGTCAGTTTACCCTTACAGTACGCCTTGGATTATAATCTTCCTAAAACTCATAAAGTATGAAAATTAGAAAACTAACAACAATATGTTTGTTTGCATTAGGAACAATGGCACTGACCACCTCATGCAACGACTACCTAGACACGCTTCCAGATGATCGTGCCGAGCTAAACAGTGTAGACAAGATAAAATCGGTGCTCACAACAGGTATTAGCAATAAGTTGCCTAATATGTTGATGTATATGAGTTCTGACGATGTTACCGATAATGGTAAAGCATACGATTACATCCCTGCTATGCAGGATATGTATCTCTTTAAGGATGTCAACACTCGAGGCAATGATGATCCATATTTGGTATGGAATGGTACTTATTATTCAATAGGTGTTGCTAACCAAGCACTAGCAGCTCTCGACAAGCTAGGCGATAACGCAGAAACCAAGCCATTGCGCGCCGAGGCGTTATTAGAGCGTGCTTACGGTTTGTTCTCGCTATCGAACGCTTTCTGTATGGCATACGATGCTACTAAGGCGGATACTTACCTAGGGTTGCCTTATCCAAAGGTAGCCGATGAGGAAGTAGCTAGTCGAGGCTCTTTAAAGGAATTGTATGCTAATATTGATGCCGATATAGAGGCTGCTCTCCCTCTGATTGATGACGGCTATTTAGCTGTGCCTAAATACCACTTCAATCGTAAGGCTGCCTACGCTTTTGCTGCTCGCTTCAATCTCTATTATGGCAATTATGATAAGGCTATCAAGTATGCTACAGAAGCTATAGGAGTAAATCCAACGGCAAACTTACGCCAAATGGACAACTATAGGTTGCTAGCAGGTTTGAAGGATATTTGCAACAATTACATCAGCTCTAGCGAAAAGGCTAACCTTATGCTCCAAACAGCTTACTCGTTTATGGGACGTATTCAATACTATGACCGTTATTCACACAGCGGGAAAATCGCAACGTACGAAACGTTTTGGGCAGTAGCTCCTTGGGTAGAAGGAAAGAATCCTAACTCTAATAAGACTTGTCTTTACGAAGCAAAACGCTTGTATGGTGGTGCTTATAACGTGAATCTGCCTAAGATGCAGGAACTATTTGAAGTTACCGATAAGATTAACCAAACAGGTTTCCCACATATTGTAAACGTAGCTTTCTCTACCGACGAGACTTTGTTGGTACGTGCAGAGGCTGAAATCTTGAAAAAGGATTATGCTGCTGCTGTTCGCGATATGAACTATTGGATAGGCGCACACTGTGCTGTTTCTAATAAAGTGTTCGGAGGAGACGGAACGGCTAAGCGTCCTACTTTGACAGAGCAGGGTATCGTCGACTATATGAAGCAGCTTACCGAGGCGGTTGTTACACCGAAAACTGATCGTGAGCGTAGCATTAAGAAGGTGCTTCATCCACAAGGTTTCACCGTAGAAGCAGGTAAGCAAACAAGCTTCATACAGTTGCTTTTGCACATGCGTCGTATCGAAACTTGGAAGACAGGTTTGCGCTTTATGGACTTGAAGCGTTACGGTATTGAATATACTCACTTCTGTGATGGCGAAGATCCTATCGTCTTTAAGGCAGGTGATAAGCGTGGTGCGCTTCAGCTTCCTGAAGATGTATTGAAGGCTGGGTTAGAGGCTAACCCTAGATAAGACCAATTACTCACCTAATTTAAAGTAAGAAAAATATGAAATTTCCAAAGATAATATTACTCGCAGGTATGTTATCACTCACCTATGCTTGTAGTGATGAAAACCTTAGCGATACTTCTGTCGTCAAAATCGAAAATGAGGTAGCTGACGCAGAGTTCGATAAATGGCTACAGAAGAATTATGCCGATCCGTATAATATCAATTTCAATTATCGTTATGTCGACAAGTTGGTACACTCACCATTCAATGTTATTCCTGCCGATGTAGCTAAGTCAAGAGCATTGGCTGTCTTGATCAAGAAAGTATGGATGGATGCATACGAGGAAGTGGCAGGTAAAGACTTCCTAAAAAAGAAATGTTTCCGTGAGTTTCAACTTGTTGGTTCGCCACAGGTAAAGGAAAATGGCGAAATTACTTTAGGACAGGCTGAAGGTGGTATCATGGTAACCTTATTCCGTGTAAACGAGCTAGACCCTGCCCATATCTACATAAATCAGACCAATCATTACGAGCCTAAGTATAAGACGCCATTAGACTTAAATCATTGGTTTTTCCATACTATGCACCACGAGTTTATGCACATCTTGACGCAGACTAAGAATTACTCTACCGATTTCCAAACCATATCATCGGGTAAGTATCATGCTGCCGACTGGGTGAACTTAAAGGACGAAGATGCAGCTAAGGAAGGCTTTGTAACGGGTTATGCTAGTAAGGAGTATAACGAAGATATTGCCGAACTCTATTCTACTTACGTTACACTTACCGAAGATGCTTGGCAAGAAATCTTAGATCATGGTGTGATCGTAAAGACTGACGAAGCAGGCAACGTGCTTTATCAGCAAGATAAGAGAGGAAATTATATCTATGAGGAGGGTCCTGACGGAAACCCTGCTTATCTTACCGATAAGGATGGCTTCCTAGTTCCTGAAAAGGATGCTAATGGTAGCATCGTTTATCAGAAGGATCAGAAAGGCAACTATCTTTACTTTAAGAACGGTACTGAAAAAATTCCTATGTATGCAGGGCATGGTCCTTTATACTATGTCTATGAAGAGGGAAATATAATACCGCTTTATGCAGATGCTTCAGGTAAGCTTAAACTTGTAACTGAGGCTGTTGGCGACCCTATTTACGAAAAGAATGAAGCTGGGCAGACAGTTTATGATGATTCAGGTAAGCCTGTACCAGCTTATTACAAGATCCCAGTGTTTGAATATAAGAAGCTTCCTGTTGTCGATACTACTGGTAAGGATGCTATTTTAAAGAAGATGGCTATCATTCGCACTTACTTTAAGGATAGTTGGGGCTTAGACCTTGATAAGATACGCGAAGTGGTATTAAGGAAGTCGAAGGAGGCTGAGACAATGGATCTAACCAAGTTACCATAAACATATAGGAGATAAAAATATGAAAAAAATATATAGTTTAGCATTCGCACTCGTGGCTCTGCTCGCTATTACCTCTTGTAAGAACGAGATAGATGATGTGTTCGATCAACCATCGGCAGAGCGTATTAGCGCCGAATTACAAAAAACAAAAGAAGTACTCACATCGGCTAAAAATGGCTGGTGCTTAGAGTTCTTTGGTAAGAGAGATTTAGGTGGCTATAATATTCTGCTAAAGTTTGATGCAAACAATAATGTTACAGCAGCAAGCGAGCTGACCGAAGATGTCAATGAAACGGCTACTTCTCACTATGCTCTTACACAGAGTAAGGGAGCTATCCTTTCTTTCGATACCTACAATAGTATCTACCATAAGTTCGCTGCACCTGTACCTGATAATGATGGTATGATGGGCGAGGTGGAATACCGCATTATGCGCGTTACCAATGATAGCATTTTCCTCACAGGTAAGAAGCACGAAACACCAGTGGTTATGGTGCGTATGGACGAAAAGAAGTCGTGGGCTAATTACCTAACAGAGGTGCATGAGGTAGAGAAAGTTATGGTGAATAAGTGGAGTCTGTACACCAACGGTAAGGATGTACAGCGTGGTAGGGGTAATAATCACACCCTAACACTTGTCAATACTAAAGATGGTGCTCATTCGGAAGTTTTGATGCCTTACATCATTAAGCCTGACGGTATGCACTTCTACAAAACTTACAACATCAATGGTAAGGATCTCACAGGCTTTAGCTATCCTGCAACAACTGGAGGCAAATATACCGAGATGAAGGATAAGACTGTTACTTTAGAAGAGTTTATCTTGCCTTTGACCGAACAAATTACAGAAAACCAATGGTTTGTTGATCCTTCACTGTGCAAGGGGCTTCCTAAGCAATGCTTAAATCAGATGCCAAGAGTTATGCAAGGAGTTGAGGAAGTAATAGCTGCTGTATGGTTAGGAAAGGACAAAGATGGTGCTTTCGGTATAGGTTTTAAATCTTCTCGTTATATTGCCTATCTACACCTAAACTATCAAGCAGTAAGCGATACTGCGATCAAGTTCGCTTTTGCAGGTACTGGTGGTGGTGATGGTATGTGGTATTTTAAGCAAGGTTATGCTTTCTTGGCTTATGCTTTTGCAGGAACTCTTGATGGAAAATTGCAATTTGTAACCAAGGAATGGAACATCAGTGCGGACAATGTGAAGCGTCCTACGGTGTTGACACTTACCGATAAGGATAATTCAGCTAACGTTATTGTCTTAAAGGCTACTGCGGTAGAATATCCTTTTGGCGACTAAAAAATATGATTTGATAACATTTTAATATCCCAAGGGGGTGCATTTGCAATACTGCAAGTGTACCCCTTTTTTGTTATTCATTTGTAGGTATCAAAAATAATATTTATATTTGCAATGTTTAGATCAATTTTTATCCGTAACATATCTACAAAATGAAAAGATTAATGCTACTTGTGCTTAGCACCTTTATGGGCTTAGCAATACACGCACAGAGCGATGTGGTATCAATGAAAACAGCAGCGCAGATTTTCAAACAGAAGAACCCCGCCACCGCCAAAGAAGGTTTGGCAAAGCTAGGGTATGCTTATAAAGGCATCTCATCGGATAGCTATGGTAAGGATCATAACTATGTGAAGAATATGGATCTCACAGCCAGTTTCCTCCCTACAAAGTTTCAGCAAGGCAATTCATCGCTGATTATGCAGGCGGTCGATGGCTCCACGCTATATATCTATGTATTCAATCGTACTGTTCTGGCACAGTTGGAAGCACAGGTAAAGGCTATGGGCTACGATATGAGCAAGCCCGACAAATCGGGTACTGTAGTGTGCGTAAAAGATAACGAGCCTACCTTCACTTTCCTCTATCTTCAGCAGCCTTTGCCCTACTGCGTGCAAATTACGGAATAAATTCTCTTCGCGAATTGTTACCCACCCTAGTGTATTCCTAGTTCTTCTAGTTCTTCTAGTTCTTCTAGTTCTTCTAGTTCTTCTAGTTTTCCTAGTTCTCCTAGTTTTTCTAGTTCTTCTCAACTCTCAACTCTCAACCCTCAACTCTCAATCAACTATGCCTCGTCCCACTTACAAACGTACAGTATCTACTTGCGCCTTATCATTAGTTTTTGGTGCTATCCTCTTAGCTTATCTTATGGAAACCCGCGAAATGGCGCCCCCTCGTAAATATGTGGTCAATACCCAAGGCGACATTGTTGGTGTAGCTAAGCCAGAGAAGAAAGCTGATGTTACCGATGCCGACACGATGAAACTCAAGGAGCAGGTAGAGAAAAAAATAGAAAGCGCCAAGAAAGCGGAAGTTATGAAAAAGGAAGAAGAGGGGCTGCGTGCAGAGGATCTTATTGTGCCTAGTGTCCCCGATGAGGCTCCAGATGCTGTTGCGCCACACGTCGAAACTCCTAAAGCCTCCGACCTAGTCCCCAAGGCAGAGCTCAATGTGCCTAAGGTCGAGAAGGTGGAGTAACAAAAAAGGCAAGGAATAAAAACAACAATAATCATACACGCTACATTTTGAAAAAGAAATATTTAATACCTCTAATAGCACTTGTCGCTGGTTCTGTCTTTTTATCGGCATGCGGTGGCAACGACAAAAAAGCGAAAAAGAAAGAAGCTAAGAAAGTAGAAATAGCTATCGACACAGCTATGCAGTCGCGCCTCAAAGCCTTTGGCAACGCCCGTCGTCCTAAAGGCAATTTCGGCTTTTATGTGTACGATCTCACCGCCGATAAGCCCATCTATGGTGTCAACGAACGCGTGGCACAGTCGTCGGCCTCATGTATGAAGCTGCTTACGGCTGTGGCTGGTATGCGCCTCTTAGGTACTCGCTATTATTATCCCACCTCCTTTTATACCCACGGCAAACTCGTTGGCGATACCCTGCGTGGCGATATAGCCCTCAAGGCAGGATTCGACCCACAATTTAGTCCTGCCGATATAGCCAAACTTGTGAAGCATCTTCGACAGAAAGGCGTTAAGCATATTTCAGGCAAAGTATATTTAGACTTGCTCCTAAAAAATCCTGTTAAGAGCGAAGCCCATTGGTATCCATGGGATCTTGCTTTCTCTCGCTATGGCATTCTCTATAAAGGTGCTAACAGTGTGAAAAACGAAATGAAAAGAGCTCTCCGCGCACAAGGACTCAATGTAGCAGATAGCCAACTCATTTTTGCCCCAACTCCCAAACGTGCTCACCGCATTTATAGTTTCTATCGCTGCATAGATCTTGTAACCCAACGTATGTTTCAGCATAGCTCTAACACCCAAGCCACTGCTTTGCTTTATACTATCGGCTATCGGGTTAATCCGAAAGCAGAACCAACAGCGGCAGGTGTGAAATATCTCCGAAGTTTCTTGCGCGATACGTTGCAATTGCGCGACAAGTCGCTCGTTGTTCATGATGGTTGCGGGCTTTGTACCCATAATCAGCTCACTCCCGTAGCACTCACCACCTTCCTCCGTTATGCCTATCAGCACAAAGATATGTTTCAGCTTATGGAGCGTCAGTTGTCCCTCTCTGGCACCAATGGCACCCTTCGTCGGCAGCTCTATCAGCCTGGTCTGAAGGGAAAGATCCTTGGCAAGACAGGTACGCTTTCTCATCCTTACGGCATCAGTTCTTTAGCAGGCTACACACGTACTGCCGATGGTCATCTCATCGCCTTCTCCATTATGGACACCGATATGTCAGTTCTCGATGCCCACGTACTGCAAGAAAAGCTCTGTCGCGCAATTTTGAGAGTTGAGAGTTGAGAAGTGAGGGTTGAGAGTTGAGAGAGTTGAGAGGGTTGAGAGTTGAGAGTTGAGGGTTGAGAAGTGAGGGTTGAGAGGTGAGAGAGTTGAGAGGGTTGAGAGTTGAGGGTTGAGAGTTGAGAGTTGAGAATTTTATCCAATTGCAAATTGAAGATTATTTTTTCTAGGAGTACTAGGATAAACTAGTAGATCTAGGACGGGGATCTCTCCACTCTCCACTCTCCACTCTCCACTCTCACCTTTCCCTAACCCGTAACACGTTGTTCGGAATAACTTGTTCTGGTATTTCGCGTGAAGCGTAGCCCACTTCCAGCGTTTCACCCATATTATCCTCAAAATATTGCAGTTCTATTTCGTGAAATCCTGCTTCGAGTCCCACCTTGCCATCGGCACGTTTCGCACTGTGTCTGCCATCGTTGTTTACCACCTCTGTACCGTCAATCATCAGCCGTGAACCGTCGTCGCTGTAGGTGTAAAACTTATAAACGCCACGCGTCTCTATCTTTATATATGCTTTAAAGATATATGCAAAATGATCCTTTGCAGCGGCAGCAGCAATGTTAAAGTGGGGCAGTTTGCCTTTTTTCACCTGCTTCATACTAGCTATCTCCGCCGTTTTCTCACACTTTCCCTCATAATAAGTATAGCCCACGCCTTGCTCCTTTGGGCAGATCTTAATGGCAGGTAGGAAGGGTAGGGTAGCTTCGTCGTATGAGGTAATGAGTTTTGCCAAACAGGTGTCTCCTTCTAAAGAGTCGTTGTCTTGTGCTATTTTGAATATTCTGTTATGAAAACTCATCTGCTTTTGTGCAAAGACCAACGAGCAGACTAATGAAAGAGCTAATAATAATTTCTGCATATCTTTCTCTAAAATTAGCGTATTTGTTTTGTTGCAAAATTAATTTTATATTTTATTTCTCCCAAATATTATGTATTAAAATTTTATGTCATTTATCAGACGAAAACAAGAAATTGATAGCATATTTTAGAGATATTGTTACTTTTCTGTTGTAAATAGTTTTTCAAGGAGCGTGATCATGGTAATAATCGTAGTTATCGAGATCGAGGTAGACGTCGTGGAAAGCAAATGTTTTTTTGAAAAAACTTTGTTAATTGAAGTAAATTTATTATTTTTGTTCTGCCTAAACTCCTTATCTATCAATAGATAAAAGCCTAAAAGTTTTAGGATAGAAGTAAAATCAAAGCCAAAACACCATATTCATACTTATGGTTGATAAAAGTGTATGATTAGAAAATAAAACAACAAGATAACTATTTAATTTTTTTAAAAAACTAAACAATTGCGTTATGAAGGAAGATCAAAGTAATCTGCTTCGTTTAGCCTTCTCAGCTGCTCTTTGTGTAGGACTTATGCAGGCAACTACTGTTTCAGCGAAAGTTGAGACACATAATGCTGTAGTAAATGTTCAGCAACAGGGCAATGAAAAGACTATTCAAGGTGTCGTTCTTGATGAAACAGGTGCGCCAGTAATAGGTGCTACCGTAGTAGTAAAAGGAACGAAAACCGTAACTGTAACCGACATTGATGGTAACTTCTCTTTGAAAGCTCCAGTGGGTAGCACCATCGTTATTACCTATATAGGTTATAACGCAAAGGAAGTAGCAGCTACAACCGAAAAGCTATCTATTACTATGCAGCCAAACACCAACGACCTAGAGGAAGTGGTCGTAACAGCCCTCGGTATTAAGCGTGCTGAAAAAGCATTGAGCTACAATGTTCAGCAGGTGAAGGGCGATGATGTGCTGAGAAACAAAGATGCCAACTTTATCAATAGCTTATCGGGTAAGGTGGCAGGTGTTAATATCAACGCTAGCTCTTCAGGTGCTGGTGGAGCTTCAAAGGTTGTTATGCGTGGTGCTAGAAGCATTGAGCAGAGCAGCAATGTGCTATATGTTATTGATGGTATTCCGATGTTCAATCAAGGTGGAACAGGCGGATCAGAATTCGAGTCGACGGGTGTTACCGAAGCCGTAGCCGATGTCAATCCAGAGGATATTGAGTCGATGTCAGTCCTCACAGGTGCTGCCGCTGCCGCTCTTTATGGCAACCGTGCTTCTAACGGTGCTATCATCATTACGACAAAGAAGGGAAAAGCGGGTAAGACAGAGCTAACAGTGAGTCAGACCACCGAGTTTACTACAGCTTTCCGCCTGCCTAAGTTCCAAAATCGTTATGGCACAGGTTCTGGCCTTCAAGATGCTGGTGCCGACTCTTATAGTTGGGGAAAACTTCTCAATGAAGCCAACTATTATGGTTATGATCCTAAACGCGACTTCTTAAAGACGGGCGTGATGACGACAGAGAGCTTTACCCTCTCTACAGGAACAGAGCGTAATCAGACTTTCTTCTCTGCTAGTGCGCTCAATTCTGGCGGCATCATTCCCAATAATAGCTATAACCGTTATAACTTCTCTGTGCGTAACACAAGCAAGTTGCTCAATGATAAGCTAAGCATCGACCTTGGAGCTAGCTATATCATTCAGAACGACCGCAATATGACCAATCAGGGTGTTTATGGTAATCCACTAGTAACTGCTTACCTCTATCCTCGTGGCAATGCTTACGAAGATATGGCAATATACGAGCGTTGGGATAGTCAGCGACAAATCTATGTGCAGAATTGGAACGACCTAACTAGTGAGTTTGTAGGTCAGAACCCTTACTGGGTGGCTTACCGCAACCTTCGCACCAATAAGAAGTATCGCTATATGTTCAATGCAGGCGTTACTTATCAGGTTACCGATTGGCTAAGTGCTGGAGCACGTATTCGTATCGACAACGCTACCAATACTTTTGAAACAAAATATTTTGCTACCACTAACCGCACATTGGCAGGTATCAATGGTGGTTATGTGCTTATGAAAACCGAGGATAAGCAAACCTACGGCGACTTGATGTTGAACATCAACAAGCGTTTCTTCCAAGACAAGCTATCGCTTTCGGCTGTACTCGGTGCTTCGCTGTCAGATGTTAAGCAGAACACCTTTGGTAATCGTGGTAACGTGCGCGAAGATCTTATTCCTAATGTATTCAATATCTATCAGCTCGACGCAAAGGACGAGATGAAGGATCAGGGTGGTTATCACGATCAAACAAAATCGCTCTTTGGTAGTATGGAGCTAGGTTGGGACAATCAGTTCTATCTCACCTTAACAGGGCGTAACGACTGGCCTTCTATGCTAGCAGGCCCTCACTCTACTAAGAAGAGCTTCTTCTATCCTTCTATTGGTGCATCATGGATTATCTCTGAAACCTTCACGTTGCCTCGCCAGATTGACTACTTAAAGGTACGTGGCTCGTTTGCATCGGTAGGTATTCCTTTCCCACGTTGGTATGCTAACCCTGTATACGAATGGGATGCGAAGAGCAAGCAGTGGAAGACACAAGCCATTTACCCTCTTTACAACTTGAAGCCCGAAACTACCAACTCATGGGAATTTGGTTTGCAAGCTAAGTTGTTTAAGCACTTCAATATCGACTTCACCTACTATGCTACCCGTACTTACAACCAAACCTTCAATCCACAGATTTCAGTATCATCAGGTTATAGCACGCTCTACGTACAGACTGGTGATGTTTCTAACCACGGTGTTGAGCTAGCATTGGGCTATAGCAATAAATGGGGTAACTTCGGCTGGTCGACAAACTATACCTTCTCTGCAAATACTAACCGCATTAATGAGTTGGTAAGAAACTATGTTCACCCTGAAACAGGAGCTATCATCAATAAGGATCGCTTGGAAGTGGGTGGTCTTGGCAGTGCTAAGTTTATCTTAAAAGAAGGCGGCACCTTGGGCGACCTCTATTCTAAGACCGATGTGATGCGCGATAGCGAAGGTAAGATCTATGTAGATAAGAATGGTAACATAGCACGTAATAATAATGTGGGCGACATCAAGCTTGGATCGGTTCTTCCTAAGAGCAATATGGCTTGGCGTAACGACTTCAGCTATAAAGGCTTCAACCTAGCCTTTATGGTATCTGCTCGCTTTGGAGGTATTGCTTATTCGGCTACACAGGCTAGCCTTGATAAGTATGGCGTGTCAGAGGCTACAGCTGCTGCTCGCGACAAAGGATATGTATTGGTGAATGGTGAAGACAAGTTAAATCCAGAGGCTTGGTACTCGGTGATTGGTTCTGCCGATGGTATTCCACAATATTACACCTACAGCGCAACCAACGTTCGCTTGCAGGAAGCTAGCCTCGGTTATACCTTCAAGAAGAACCAGTTCTTCGGTATTGGCGAATTGTCGCTCTCTGTAGTAGGTCGTAACCTCTTGATGCTTTATTGTAAAGCTCCTTTCGACCCTGAAACAACAGCTACCACTGGTAACTACTATCAGGGCATCGACAAGTTTATGACTCCTAGTACACGTAACATTGGCTTCAATGTAAAACTAAAATTCTAAATCTACAATGAAACAAATAAAATCTATCATACTGACAACAGTATCTGCTAGTTTGCTACTCACGTCATGTACTGAAGGCTACGAAGCTATGAATATGAACCCTGGCGGCGTAACCAAAAAGGAAATGGAACGTGATGGCTATAGTCTAAGATCTGCAATGCTTAACCTAGAGAATTGGGCTATGCCTACAGATGTTAACACCTGCCAACTTATTGATTGCTTGGGTGGCGGCACATGGGGTGGCTATTTGTCGGATAGCAATAGTGGCTTTAATGGTAAGAACTTCTCTACCTTCTGTACAGATGAGGGGTGGAACAGTTCTTTGTTTAAAGACATCATTCCACCGATGTTTCTCTATACAGGCAAGGTAGCTGAGGCTACGAACGACCCTGTTCCTAACGCGGTAGCTAAGATTATCAAGGTGTTCGGCTTGCAACGTGTTACCGATGCTTTTGGTCCTATCCCTTATACCCACGTGGGCAAGGAGGGTAAGCTTAACGCTCCCTACGACGATCAAAAGACTGTTTACTACGCGATGTTCGATGAATTGAATGCAGCCATTAAGACCCTAACAGAGCGCCAAACTGCCAACTTTAATGGTAAAGCCGATCATATCTTTGGCGGTAATGTAGTAAAATGGGTGCGCTTTGCTAACTCTTTGAAGCTACGTATGGCCTTGCGTATCGTCAACGTGGATCCTGATAAGGCAAAGCAAGAGGGCGAAAGTGCTGTTACAGGGCTTGGTGTTATGAAGGGCAACGACGATACAGCACAGATGACCCCTGCTGGCAAAAACCCATTCTATGTGGTAATGCACGAATACAATGGTGGCGACTCACGTGTCAATGCTAACATCACTACCTTTATGAATGGCTATGACGACCCTCGTCGTTCTGCTATGTTTACAAAGACTACCTTTGCCGATAAGGACAACGCTTATAATGGTTTGAGAAGTGGTATCATCATTCCTGGTGCTGATATAGCACATGCTTACTCTAACTATAACGTAACAATGACAACTCCTTTGTTATGGATGAATGCTGCCGAAGTGGCTTTCTTGAAAGCTGAGGCTGTGTTGCGTGGTTGGAATATGGGTGGCGGCACTGCAGAGCAGTTCTACAATGAGGGTATTCGTCTATCGTTCGATCAGTGGAAGGTTGCTGGTGCCGATAAGTATCTTGCTAATGATACTCGTACCCCTGCAGCTTACATCGACCCTGCTGGCGATAATGGTTTCTCGAATGCACCTTCTAATATCACTATTAAGTGGGACAGCAATGCTAGCTTCGATACTAACCTAGAGCGTATCATAACCCAGAAATGGATTGCTAACTTCCCATTGGGACACGAAGCGTGGTCAGAATATCGTCGTACGGGTTTCCCACGTTTGATGCCTGCAATGGTAGATAAGAGTGGTGGTATCGTAGACCTTAGTCGTGGCGCACGTCGCCAGACCTTTACTCAGGCCGAGCGCTCTGATAACCACGATAATTATCTCAAGGCGGTAGAAATGCTAGGCGGTCCCGATAATCTGTCTACAGATGTTTGGTGGGCTGCAAAGAAGAAGTAAAACATCTGATATATAAACAAAAAAGTTAGTGTAACATAAGAACAAACAAAATATGAAACACATTATAAAATATATAGCATCTTCCTTCGCCTGTGCTGCTGCGCTCTTTGCAATGACAGCGTGCGACACCGATGTGGAGAGTGTTACAATCAATGAGCCAGGCATCAATAATCAGAATGCTGCGCTCTATGAAAGCTATCTCGCTAATCTTCGTGCTTACAAGCAAGGTAAGCACAAGATAGCTATAGGATGGTTTGACAATAGTCATCTTGTGCCTAACTCGCAAGGACAACAGATGAAAGCTGTGCCAGATAGTCTCGACTATCTTGTATTGACAGCTCCTAACAGCATCAACGAGGAAAGCCTAAAGAGCATGAACTACTTGCGTAACGTGAAAGGTACAAAGGTATTGTATGCTATCAACTTTGAGACGATCCGAACCGACTATCTTGCTAAAGCCAAAGCTTTTGCAGAAGATAAGAAAAATGAAGGTAAAACCTTTAAAGTGTTCAACGACTTCTTAGTCGACACCGTAAAAGTATCGCTCGATATTTGCACTAAGCACAACTACGACGGTATCATAATGGCTTACAATGGTAAGTATAAAAACTATATGAGCGAAAAGGAGAAGGCAGAGTTTACCTCGTGGGAACACGACTTCATAGGCATTGCTATCGACTGGGCAAAACGTCATACCGACAAGCTCTTATTCTTCCAAGGCAAGCCACAGAATGTTATCAATCAGGAAATCTTCTCGTTTGCAAAATATATTATCATTCCTTGCAACGAAGAAGTTACTGCTGCTGGAGTGGCTAAGAATGTCAACTTTGCCAATGTGGAAGGTGTGCCAATGGATAAAATTATTCCTTCGGTGATGATGTATTCGCTCGATGCTACCGACACAAAGACAGGCTATTGGACTAACAACCAATATGCTGCACTTGGTGCTGCTCGCTGGGCTATAACCGAACATACCAACTACGATATTGCTGGACTATCTCTCGTCGATATAAATGCCGATTATTATCATTCAGCATTTACTTATCCAGTGGTAAGAAAAGCTATCTCTATCATTAATCCTTCCGTTAAAGAATAACCTGACATGAAAAAGATTATAAAATATCTACCGCTCTTAGCATTGCTCTTTGTAGGATGCCAAAGCAATGATGAGGAAAACTTCGCTAACAAGGGCTTCATTGATACGAAACCTATGGTAAGCGAAACCATTATAAAAGGTACGATGACCGACTTCAGCAAAACGCTGAATATCTCGCTTGCTCGTCCTGCTGAAACAGAAGTAAAGGCTACTTTTGCTGCCGATCCTTCGCTCGTTGATACTTATAACAAGGCTTACTATGCTCATGCTACCGCCTTACCTACAGAGTGTTATAAGCTAGAAACAAGCGAGGTGAGTGTTCCTGTGGGTAGTGTGAAATCGACCAATGCAACGATTACCTTCCAGCAGCTCAATACGCTCAATCGCGATTTAGTATATGTACTTCCTGTAAAGGTTACATCGAATAATATCGACTTGTTGAGTTCTTCCAAGACCTATTACTATATTTTCCGTGCAGGATCATTGATAAATGTGGTAGCCGATATGGAGAATAGCAACTATCTCACCGTGAAATGGGCTACTCCTGACCGTGTAAGTAATATGACAAAGGTAACCTTTGAGGCACTTATCAAAGCACGCGACCTTAGTAAGCTCATCTCTACTGTGATGGGTATAGAGGGCAACTTCTTACTTCGTATTGGTGATGCCGATCGTAAGGGTAACCAGTTGCAGCTAGCTACAGGCAGTGGAGGCAATTTCCCTGCACCTGATGCAACAAAGGGGCTTCCTATCAATAAGTGGGTACACGTGGCTATGACCTTAGACTGCGAAACACATAAGGTAATAATTTACGTAGATGGAAAAATACAGTCGGAAGGCAACCTTAATCTAAGGTCTGTCGATATTAGAGGCAATGGTTCTGATCGCGACTTTATGATAGGTTTTTCTTATTCTTCTGGGCGTGAGCTAGATGGCTATATCTCGGAAGTTCGTGTGTGGGACGTGGTACGTACGCAGGAGGAAATAGCTAAGAATATCTATAGTGTTGATCCTAAGAGTGAAGGCTTGGTGGGCTATTGGAAGCTTGACGACCAAAGTGGCACAGAAGTGAAAGATTATACTGGCAATGGCAATACTGCTACGGCAAATGCAAAGCTAAAATGGTTTAATGTATCGCTTCCAGAGAAGTAAAAACTTAATAATTCAATCCAATTAATTAAGATTTCTAATGAAAACAAACTATATAAAATTATTATCACTATTGCTTGGTGTAGGAGGTTTAATAGCCTCTTGCTCAGACAGTGTAGATGTGGGCAGCGTAAGCGAAAAAAGCTTTGAAACGCCTGCAAAGACTATGGTATTTCTTACTGATAAGTATGGCAATATGAAGGCAGACTCTGTTGTGTTCAACAACGCTGCTACGATAGATATGTATGTTAATGTTAATCAGACGCTTGACAAGCAGGAGCAGTTTTCTGTAACTTACGATCCATCGGTGCTGGAAGCTTACAACAAGGAGCATAACACGAGTTATCAGGCACTGCCCGAAAATCTAGTTACCGTAGGCGAAGCTACGCAGGTGGAAAAGGGCAACAGCAAGTCGGCTCCTATCTCGGTAGCTTATAAAACAGATGCTGCACTTGAAGAGAATGGCACTTATGCCATTCCACTCTCGCTAAAGGGAAAGGGTGTTGAAACCTCTAAGGACGGCAACTTTGTACTTTTGGTAAAGGATATTTCTAAGATGCCCGATTGCCATAAGAACTCGCCTTTCATAAATATTTCTATGCCTGAAGTAAATAATAGTAATCCTTTGAATGCGCTTTGCTTTACATTAAAAAATAGCAAAAAATACTTCTTCGATCAGGTAGTCCTCTTTGCTGGTAATATCAACTACAATGAGGAAACAGGTGAGGTTTATAACAAGAACAACGAAAATGTTACCCAGCTACTCAACTATAAGGAGAAGTATCTCGCCCCATTGCGTGCAAAGGGCATAAAAGTTATTATGGGTATTCTTGGTAACTGGGATCGTGCTGCTCTCACCAATCTTACAGAGGAAGGAGCAAAAGCATTCGCTCGCCACATGAAGGCTATGTGTGATGCTTACGATCTCGATGGCGTGTTCCTTGATGATGAGTATAGTAAACCTGGCAACTATCCTGGCTTTGAAAGTCCATACAGTAACCAAGCTTCTCGCTTGTGCTATTATCTTAAAGAATATCTAGGCAAAGATCGCCTTGTAGAAGTGTACGTTTATGGAGGTACTGCACAACTTTCAGCATACAAAGGCAAGCAGCCAGGCGAGTTCATCGACTTTGCTATTCAAGACTATGGTCAGATCTATGATCTTTCGGGCAACTATCCTGGTTTGAAACGTACGGGCATGATACAAGCTTCTAGCGAGTGTACGCAGAGCCGTTACATTTATCAGTCAAATATTAACAAAATTGTTAGCGAAAAATATGGTGGCACCATGTGGTTTGCTTTCGACCCTTCTATAAGTCGTTATAATCTTACTGTAATGCAAAACGTATCACGTACTTTTTATAACGAAGATTTGATTTACAATGAAAAGCCATTTAAGAAAGATTGGTAAAAGCTAAATAAAAAGATGATTATGAATAAAAGAATAATAAGTTCAATGCTTGCCGCAATAGCCCTTACAATGGGCTTTACGGCATGTAGCAACGACAACGACGATAGCACTGCTACAACAGTAGTTCCCGAAGCTGCTACCACCCTTGAGCTAGACTCTACGCATATCAATGCAGGTGTAGGCGAAGCTGCTTCTATGAATATCCTTAAAGGGGGTGGCGACTATAAAATATTCTCAGAAGATACCACTATTGCTAAGGCGCTACTCGAGGGAAACACGATTAAGATTACTACGCTGAAAAAGGGTATTACGGGTTTGGTGCTTTCAGATAAGGCAGGCAATTACAAGCGTATCGAAGTGAAATCGATGTATATGAAGATTGCTACAAACAAGGATACCTATGAGCTAAGTATGAAGCTCGGACACAATAGTGCAAAGGGTACGATTATTGCTACTGCGGGTAATGGTAACTATACAGCGGTAAGCGATAATACGGGCATCGTTAAAGTAGAGAAAGTATCAGGTGATAATATTATTCTTTCTGCTTTGAAAGAGGGTTCTGCTAATATTACCATTACCGATATGATGGGGTTATCTAAAACGGTTAAAGTAACTGTTGTCGTTTCTAAAATCCCATTTACGCAGGAAGAGAAAGATGCTATTATGAAGTTAGTCAATCCTATTACTGTATGGGATGATGCTAAGTATTATAACAATTCTTCTGATTCCTATGGTGCTACTTCAGGACATATATCATTCGACTATTGGAATGCAATGTATATGCACTTCTTTTTTGAGGGCGATCTAACTGTTGGTAAGAAAACACAAGGCAAGGTGAAGTTTGTTAAGGATTGGGGTGCTTCAGAACAAAACTTTGACAATGTCGAAATAGAAATCCTCAAGAACGATGGAAAACATGTTTGGGGTATCGCATCAAAGGTAGATCCTGACTATATTCATACAGGTTATTTCTATGTACCTATTGTGAAATAAAAACTTTGCTAGGGGGAGGCAAAGTGTGCTTATTAGCAGAGAAACACAGAAAATGAGTACATATTGCCCCCACTAGTAACACATACACACATACATTAATCCTAGGAGATTGCAGTTAAAAGTCTCCTAGGATTTTTTTTGGCGCTAAGGTGGTTGATATTTCGCAGCTCTGTAGGAAAAAGGGGACGGGCAACTCTCAACTCTCCTCTCTCCTCTCTCACCTCTCTCCACCCTCAACCCTCAACTCTCAATATAGCCCCTACTTATCATCATAATGCCCAATAGCCGATACGATGAACACTATCACTGTCGTATCATTGACCGTATAACGCAATCGGTTCTTCTTGTCAAGTTTCCTCGACCAGATGCCATTCACGTGTCGAAGCTGGTGAGGATGTCCAGTTCCAGTGTATGGGTGTTCCTGAAGTTCAGGAATAAGGCTCTCAAACTTCTTATAAGCTTGTACATCGGATTTCATCAGTTTAAGAAGTTCCTTTGTAGCTTCTTCCGAAAATTCTATTTGATACATTCCTCTGTGCGCTTTAAGAAGTCCGTAAGGCTCTCACCCTCCTGCATTCTGTAAGTTCTGCCGTTTTTGATGTCCTCCAGCCCTTTCTGAATAGATAAGAGTTCTTCCTTTGAAAGAAAGTCGTCATCATCGGCAACGCTAATGACAATGGGACGTGCATTTTTACGAGAAACAAAGACTGGCTCATGTTCCGCCAACTCAAAATACTTCTTCTGATTGGCTCTAAATTCTCTTGTTGATACTATCTGCATGGCGCTATTGCTATAATGTTCATAGCAAAGATAGAAACAAAAATCCAAACTTCCAAATATTTTGTGTACCCATTTGTGTACGCGCTGTAAAAAGTTTGCTTTCTTCACGCTTACCCTTGCCTCACACCCCGTAGCCGACACCCTCCTGCTGCTCCCCGACACTGCATGGTGGGGCAACCTCGGTCGTGGCGAACACATCGGTACGGTAACACGCAATAACCTTGTGGTGGCGAGTTTGAGAAAGGTTTGGGAGCGAGGTGGCGGAGCGGTATAGGATAACGTGAGACGCATCCATTCAATAATTCTGCATTTTTGTATTTAGTAATAAAATACTTAGTAATAACTTTGTTAGTAAGAAACTTATTACTAATTTTACGGTGTAATAAAAATATATCGTAATTATGGATAATCCTTTTGCATTTGGAAAAGCCGTTGAAGGCAGATTCTTCACTGACCGTCAGGAAGATACCAAGCGACTACGGGCTAACCTGACGCATGGTATTAACACTGTGCTGATTTCGCCAAGGCGATGGGGAAAAACCTCGCTTGTGAAGAAAGTGATGGCGTTGGAAGAGAATAATCCAAAGGTGAAGATGGTTATGGTCGACGTATTTGCGTGCAAGTCGGAATACGAGTTCTGCAAGTTACTTGCCACAGAGGTTATCAAGCAGACGTCCTCAAAGATTGACGAGTGGGTGGAAATGGGAAAGAATTTTCTTTCCAACATTACGCCAAAGTTCTCGTTTGGTAGCGACCCACTCAACGATTTTGAAATCTCGTTTGAGTGGAATCAGAAAGACGAAACCTGTGCTGAGATTCTTTGCTTGCCAGAGAAGATAGCCAAGAAGAAAGGCGTACGCATCGTGATATGCTTCGATGAGTTTCAGCAGATAGTCAATTTTAAAGACTCTCTGTCTTTTCAGAAGAAGTTGCGCACGGTATGGCAACACCAGCAAAGCGTTACCTACTGCTTATTCGGTAGCAAACGGCATCTTATGATGGGTATCTTTGCCGATACTTCGTGTCCTTTCTATAAGTTTGCCGATATGATGTTCCTTCAGAAAATACCTAAAGAAGAATGGGTGTCATTCATCTGCAATCAGTTTGAAACGACTGGCAAAATGATTTCGCCAGAGAATGCTAAACATATATGCGATATAACAGAATGTTTAAGTTCGTATGTTCAGCACATGGCGTGGATAGTATGGTACAAGACTGATATGCTTGTCGTTGACAAACTGATAGACCAAGCATTAGAGGAACTGCTGGAGCAGAACAAAGTGTTCTTTCAGCGTGATATAGAATCGCTGACAAGGCTTCAAAAGAATTTTCTTATAGCTCTTGCCGATGGTGTGGCTACAGGTCTTACAACAAAAAACATCATCGGTAAATATCATTTAGAAAGTTCGGCAAATGTACAAAGTGTTAAACAGTCAATGGTTTCAAAGGAGTTTATTGACGTTGTTGGCTCCGAAATATCTTTCAACGACCCTATTTTTAAAATATGGATTCAGCGGAATGTCCCGTTGATTTAAGAAAAATATCGTCCCTGAATGTTTTATCCATCAAGCAGGCTTTGTATGTGTGGCTATAAGAATGATACGCTGACACTCAAAGACCGTGTGTGGACTTGCCCTGAATGTGGGGCAGTACATCAACGTGATTTGTTAGCGGCGAACAATATACTTCGGCAGGGCATTGCCGAATAGGAGAGTGGTAGTTTGTTCCTATAGGCTGAAATGTAAAAAAATATAGAAAAGCAAAAGGCGTCCTGCTAATCCCAGCAGAACGCCTTTTATGAATAAATCCTTAAACGTTGTGATCTTTTATTATGTATTTACGCTGTGTTCTTATTATGTTGCTCTCTTTCTATACTTTTATTTCTATTTATAGATTTTCTTTTTTTTGTCGCTGCTTCTTAATTTTGTTAGCGATTAAAAGAGAACAAAAAGATTTAAAGCTTTGTATAAAATAGTTATAGCATCATCTTTTTAGGTTTACTTGAAAAGCAGGTATTCGTTCCGAACTGCCTGCTTTTTTTTCTTACTAATCAAAAATAATGTATTATGAAAACTAAATTACAATTCAAAACTTTTAAAGATCTACTGTTATACACCTTTCTAGCATATCATTTTTGTATAAAATGGTGTGCTAAACGTGTTATGTATTGCAAATATACACAAAATAAATGATACTGCAAATATTTTGGTGTTTTTTTTCTCAATTAACACTTTGTAGTGGTGCAAATGTGCTTATTTGTAACATTTATTTTGCAATTACTGTTATTAAATGATTATTTATGCACTTTTTTAAAACTGCTTGATAGCTAGTGCGTTGTAAAAGGTAATGTTTTACCGAGCAAAGGGTTATCTTTTGGTGAGTAAAACATCATCTTTTGCTTAGTAACTGATAACCTTTTAAAGCTGAAACTTTATTTGCTTGTGTTCCTCACTATTTTTACTATCTTTGCATAAGATAGGCTGCGCTCGGCAATATTCAAGCAAGCTTGTATTGCACTCGCTTGCACTATCTTTGCATAAGATAGGCTGCGCTTAACCTACGGCTACGCATATAGCATCTTTCAGATGCACTTGCTGAAAATAAAATGCTGGCACTATCCATCTTTTTGTCTCATCTACAAACAAAATAAGATTATGAAAAAAATCTTCAAAAACATTCACGTATGGCTCGCTATCCCTATAGGAATAGTGTTTGTTATCATTTCCTTTACGGGAGGAATGCTCCTCTTTGAGGACGAAATAACGGCAGTGGCACAAGCAGATATGCGCACGGTGGAGCATAATGGGAAAAGGGCTTTGCCTGCTGATAAGGTTATGGCTATAGCACAAGCCCATCTTGCAACACTTGAAACGGCTAACACGGCAAAGGAAAAGCAGAAAGCAGAAGGTAAGCAAGCTAAAGACGACGAAGAACCTATTATGCTAAAAAGCCTTACCATTGCTGCCGATCCTACACAGGCTTACAAAGTAAATCTTAACAAAAAGCGGCAAGCTTTGTACGTAAACCAATACACAGGAGAGGTAAAAGGCAAGGCGACACGCCTAGAAACGATGGCTACAATACAAAGCTTACACCGCAACTTATTGCAA
Source organism: Prevotella bivia DSM 20514 (assembly GCF_000262545.1). Lineage (GTDB taxonomy): Bacteria > Bacteroidota > Bacteroidia > Bacteroidales > Bacteroidaceae > Prevotella > Prevotella bivia. The sequence goes on from NZ_JH660660.1 coordinate 1,697,246, forward strand.
AAACGTCCTAAAGACGATAGCTTTTTCTTGGGTAAAGCCGTGATAGGTTGGAGTGTTCTCATAGTGTTGCTCATCTTTATTACGGGTTTTCTGATATGGCTTCCAAGCAAAGCGAGTATGCTGAAAAACCGATTAAGTATTAACGCTACAAAGGGTTGGCGACGCTTTTGGTACGACCTCCACGTAGCGGGTGGTTTCTATGCTCTTACCTTCCTGCTTATCATTGCGATAACAGGACTTTGCTATGCCTTTCCTTGGTGGCGTTCGGGCTTGTATTCGCTTGTAGGTGCGAAATACGAAAAGGAGCATAAAGAGAAGGCACAAGCGGGCGAAAAAGGCGATAAGCCTCGTACGCTCGATGCGCATGCGTGGCAAAAAGTGGCTGATCAATTAGCGAAAACCAACCCAAACTATAAAACAATAGAGGTGAGTGAGGGGGAAGCAAAGGTAAGTTTCGACCGTTGGGGCAACCAGCGTGCTAGCGACAACTACGCGTTTGACAACCAAACGGGCAAGATAACAAAGTCAGAACGCTACGAAAACCAAAAAGCAGCAAAGCAGTTAGGTGGGCTAATCTATTCGCTCCATGTCTGTAGTTGGGGTGGCTTGTTTAGTAAGATACTAGGACTGCTCGTTACACTTATAGGAGTGATCCTACCTATTACAGGCTACTATCTATGGGCAAAACGCACACTGCGTAAATCAAAGAAATAGGCTTATATGACAGAAAATGTCGGAATGTCCGTCTTCACATCATACAGTTCATGCAATTTCACTCCTCCTTTCCCATGATGCAGTTTAGTCCACCAGTATACAGAAAGGCACAATGATATTGTTGAGGAGTCGAACGCATAGACATTGTTCGATATGAAGAAGTCCTTGACGACTCCTCGTTTCTCCCTTGCTATGGAAACCATCTTGTCTGCAAACTCCTGGAATATCTTGACCTTGCGTATTTCATTAGCCTTGCTCAAATTGCTTCTACTGACATTCTTTCCAAAACCTATCAAGAGCATCAGTTCCCTTACCATCACCAACATAGATAATCCTGCCTGTATCAAGATCAACGACAATAGTCTTGTAAATATGACCTTTCTTTACGGCAAACTCGTCAATACCAATGTTCCTAACACCTTTAAGAGAAGGTGGACTGTAGTGACGTTCGAGATAGACGGAATGAATCTCCTTTACGTATCCCATGTTACATTCAAGTGGTTGGCTACATCCTTTAATGTCATGCCACGGAGAAGATCTACTACATATTTGGCAAAACGATGGGTATAGGAGCGACTGCCTGTGGCAAAGGGTATTTTCTCCTGCTGGTCATAGTCACAATCTTTATGCTTGCATTTGTAACGTTGAACTTTCATGCGGATGATTATCTTCTTTCCACCGATAGGAAGTCCTACAAAATCCCGAATCCTGTAGCCATTCTTAACCAAATTGCGTTTACCGCACTTTGGACATACACATAACCGTTTTTTGCTTTAGACATTCAGAATAATAGTATTATCTTTGTATTCCTCTCTAGTACATTCGAGGCTGTAAAGTCCCCAAGCGTGATATAGAAAACTACTGTTCATAATTGTACATTTGTTTGTGGATATTCAAATATACAATAAATTAAGTAGTTTTCTTCTTTTTATTTATGTTATCACTCGAAATGTCGGATGAACCTTAATATAGAACTCTTCGTGGATGAATTTGGTTCAGGTAAACAAGCTCTACAAGCCTGGGATATGAACGGATCCTTGTTCTTCTATGCAGGGATTAAAGAAACTATACCTGAAACCGCCCAACAGCTTATGGAGAAAATAAAATTCTACTCGCAATATATTGATGTTGATGACTTCAAATGGACTTTCACAAGTGAGATACCACGGGACGAGCCTTACATCAGTAAACTGAACGAATATATAAATCGTCATTTGAAAGAATCAACACTGTGTATAGCCAGATAATAGTTGTCGAGAGCTAAAAATGTCAGAATAAAGTATTATAAACTAAACATATTATTGTATCTTTGCACCATAAAAGATACATTATGACGAAGTTTACCAAAGCCAACTGGATGACTAGAGGGCTGCAAGAGAAGTTGAACATTGTGGGTGAGCAGTTCCGCCTAGCCCGATTACGTCGAGACCTGACGATGGATCAGGTGGCTCAACGTGCGCAATGCACAAGGCTTACCCTCTCACGTTTGGAGAAGGGCGAGCCGACGGTGTCGCTCGGGGTGGTGATGCGTGTACTCAATGCGCTGCAGCTCGAAGATGATATACTCTATTTGGCTAAAGATGATGAACTGGGCCACATGGTACAGGACTTAGGTATCAAGAATAAGAAACGAGCATCAAAAAGATAAGATATGGAAAAGTTGGATGTGATTGCCAGTTTCGACTGGATGGATAAGGAAGAAAAGATCGGTACTCTTGGGCATGAATACCTAAGAGGCGCTGATGTTTTCTCCTTTGAGTTTGATAAAAACTGGCTCAAACACTATCCAAAGATAGATTTCGGGCGAGACCTTCGTCCTTACCCTGGGGTACAATACAGTCAGGGCAACCATATCTTTGGCTGTTTTTCTGATGCACTCCCCGACAGATGGGGACAACGATTGATAGACCTCCGTACCACACTGGAGACAGAAGGGAAAACAAGTCATACACTATCTGATTGGGATTATCTCAAAGGTGTGGAGGATGAGCTGCGTATGGGTGGGTTTCGATTCAAAGATCTATCGTCGGGTGAGTATATCAGCTGCTCACCAGATTATAGTGTGCCACCTACCATTCATATTGACGAACTTTTGCAAGCTGCCAGAGAGATTGAGAAGAGCGAGTACAAACATTTAGAGCCAGAAAAGAAATGGGTACAACGTCTCTTCCAACCAGGTTCTTCGATGGGTGGTGCCAGACCAAAAGCTTGCGTACAGAGCGATGGACATCTTTATATTGCCAAATTCCCCTCAATCAATGACGACATCAATGTCTCCCGATGGGAGCATTTCGCTCATCTGATGGCGAAAGAATGTGGTATCAATGTGGCAGAAACTCACGTGATAAAAGCTGGCAATGGTCAGGATATTCTGCTTTCGAGAAGGTTTGATAGAAATGATCAAGACCAGAGAGTCCACATGGCTTCCTCATTGACTTTGCTTGGATTGAACGATGGCGATGGTGAGCGCACAGGCAAAGGTTATCTCGATATTGTTGATTTCATTATATCGGGTGGGGGAAACCATGTAGAGGCCAATCTGCAGGAACTCTACAGACGTGTGGCTTTCAATATCTGTATTGGCAACACTGATGATCACTTCCGTAATCATGCCTTCTTACTCAACACGGAAGGCTGGGAATTATCTCCTGCCTACGACATGAATCCAACCAACAACATGTATCAAGCATTGTTGGTCGATGTCAATTCAAACGCCTCTTCTTTAGATCTCCTTTATAATGCCCATGAGCTTTATATGCTTGATGAGCACACAGCAAAGACTATCATTATGGATGTAGTTCAGAACATGATGAATTGGGAGAGCAAGGCAGTAGATGTAGGATTCACAAAAAGGGAAATAAGCTATTTCGCAGATAGGTACGAACAAGGAATCATTTTTCATTAGCTTTATCAATACTAAGTAAGAAATATAATGATCGTGCTATCTTAGCAACTTAATAATAGTTCCTTTTTAGCAGATACTCTTTCCAAATGAAAATTGTATCAATAATACGAAAAAAGAAGAATTAAAATTAGGACAATCAGAAATTTTCTCTTCTCCTTATGCCCGCCATCGACAGCATCAACCAGCGTTACAGCGTAAATACTCTCCATCTGACCGTCGAGGGCGAATGGCATCAGCTGTGGTATGCACGGAGTGAGCATCGTAGCGGTAACTACCTTACAGATATCACTCAGATTCTGACCTCCAAGGTCTGAAGAAGGTAATAAGCAAAAGGGCATTTCCGATAGGTAGGAAATGCCCTTTTGCGGTAGAAATAGCTTGCCTTAGTGGGTATCGTGTGAAGATTTGGCGGGCAATACTTGCTCAATGCCTTGCTCACGATGTACGATACGTACCTCTATGCCAAACTTCTCGTGGAGATGTTCGGCTAAATGTTGCGCACTATATACGGAGCGATGCTGACCGCCTGTGCAGCCAAAGCAGAACATCAGACTGGTGAAGCCGCGCTGAATGTAACGCTCCACATGGTGATCGGCTAGTGCATAGACAGGCTTTAGAAACGCTGTTATCTCGCCATCGTCCTCAAGGAAGCGAATAACAGGTTCGGTCAGTCCGTTGATTTTCTTATAAGGCTCGTAACGACCGGGGTTGTGCGTGCTGCGACAATCGAACACATAGCCGCCACCATTGCCTGAGTCGTCGGTAGGAATGCCTTTCTTAAAGGAGAAGCTAAACACTTTTACCACCAGCGGGCCTTTGCCATCATACTTAGAGAATGTGGCAGGACCGTCCTGTGCCTTTGCCTCATAAATATCTTTCTCGGCTGTTTTAAAACCATCGGCACGCTCCTTTTGAGGTTCCACTTTGGGTGCAAATTGTGGCAGTAGGGTAAGCCTTTGCAACACGTCCATAAGGTGAGTGTAAGGAAACTGTGCGCCTTCCATAGCGAGCAGATCACGCAAGTTTTGGATAGCTCCGGGAATCGACTCAAGGAAATGTTTCTTATGCTCGAAATAACCACGAAAGCCGTAAGCACCTAACACCTGAAGGGTGCGAAAAAGCACAAAGAGGGAAAGACGTGAAACGAAGTGGCGAACGCTAGGCACTTCGACATATTGCTTCAAACTTTCGTAGTATTCTGCCACCAATTGGCGGCGCAATTTAAACGAATACTTCGCACTTGCCTGCCATAGGAATGACGCAAGATCGTAGTAATAAGGCCCTTTTCTGCCACCTTGGAAGTCGATAAAATAGGGTTTTCCATCTCTATCGAGCATCACATTACGTGCCTGAAAGTCGCGATAGAGAAAAGCCTCCATAGGCTCGGCGGTGAGATCCTTAGCAAGCATACGGAAGTTGGCTTCCAACTTCAGTTCATGAAAGTCGACTCCCGTTGCCTTTAAAAAGCAATATTTAAAGTAGTTGAGATCGAAAAGCACCCCCTCTTGATCAAATTCTGCCTGTGGATAGCAATGAGAGAAGTCTAGTCCGTGTGCGCCACGCATCTGTATATTAGGTAGTTCGCGTATGGTTTTCTTCAAGAGTTCCTGCTCCTTAAGGTTGTATCTTCCCCCTGCTTCACGACCACCCTTTATCGCTTCAAAGAGGGAACGATCGCCAAGATCGTCCTGAAGATAACGCAACTCGTCGTCGCTCACTGCCAATACACGTGGCACAGGTAGCTTACGCTCCGTGAAATGCTCAGAAAGATAGATAAAGGCGTGGTTCTCATCACGACTAGTACCTATTACCCCAATTACCGTTTTCCCCGCTTTGTCGGTAAAACGATAGTAGCTTCGGTTGCTACCAGCCCCAGGCAGCTTCTCGGTATGTGTAGGGGTGTGTCCTGCCCACTGCTCGTATAAGGCGATTAATTTTTCCATTCTTAATCTTCCTTTTCGTCTTTCAGCTTTCTTGTAATCTCTTCTATCTCACGCTCTCCACGCTTCCTATGTTCATATTGCATCAAGAGTCCGTCGATAAGCAAAAGAATTGCCATAATGCCGCCTGTAATCCAAAGAGAGTGTGTAATGTAATATAGTCCTCCTATCACGATGAAGAGTACTAAAAAATGCTTCCAATTAATATTTGCTTTCATAACAACAAAGGTAGGAAAATAATTGAGAATTGAGAATTGAGAGTTGAGAATTTTTCTAGGGATACTAGGTATTCTAGGGGTACTAGGAATACTAGGGGTACTAGGAATCCTAGGAATCCTAGAAAACCTAGGAATGGAACTCTCTCCACTCTCAACTCTCCACTCTCCACTCTCCTAGAATGGCAACCCTATAGCAAGGTGAAGGGCTTGTGCATCGCGGAATGAAGATACGTTATAGAAGCCCGATTTGCCCGTATCGTAAGGCACATGGAGTCCGAAGCCCCAGTCGAGGCGAATCATGAAGTAGCCCAAATCATAACGAAGTCCCACACCAGTGCCAAGTGCTACCTGTGTGAGCATATTCCTAAATTTAAACTGTCCGTTAGGGCGATCCTCATCGTTGTGCATCAACCACACATTACCTGCATCGAGGAACACAGCTCCATAAAGCGATCCGAAGAGATGAGGGCGATACTCTACGTTAGCTTGTAGCTTAATATCGCCCGTTTGCTCTACATACGAATAAGCTCTCTCTGCCGAACGATACTTGCCCGGACCTATCTCGCGCACATTGAAAGCACGCACGCTATTGGCACCTCCCACATAGAATTGCTCGGTGTAGGGAGCAGCCATGCTGTTACCATACGTCCAGATAACCCCCGCATTGATATGGGCAGCAATGGTAGATTTCTTTGCCAATGCCCATGTCTTTGTAAAGTTGGTTTCCACCTTAAAGAACTGAGCGTATGGGTTTTTAAACAACTGCTTATCCTTTTCATTCCATTTTTTGCCTGCTGCTAAATATCCGAGCGATAGGATATTAGAAGCCTCACTCACCGTTGTCCACCACTTAATAGGGTTCTGATACGTGCTTGGACTCATATACGTGTATTGGAATTGCATCTTCGGGATAAACTGATCTGCCATAGATACCTTTAGATAAGGTTGCTTATCGGCTAGCTCGTCATAGGTAGGCGTAGTGGTGTTCATATACTCATAGGTGAGAATGAGTGGTGAGAGACTAAACATATTGCGCTCGTTAGGCTGCCATTGATAGGTAAACTCGCCCGATACTACATGCCGACGGAAGTATTCTGCACGATTGAGAATATTAAAAGCTGCCTTGAGAAGGGTAGTAGGAGTGGAGAAGAAAGTAGGACGTGGCTTAGCCCTGTATGTTTCGCCCTTTGCCAAAGCCTTTGCCACTTGCTTTGCTCTGTGCGCTCGTCGCCACTTCTTAGGCATACGGAAAGGGTTCAGGATACGGGGAAACTGTAAGCTTGTTTCTACACCATATTCATAGTTGTTGAGGCTAAACGTGCTACCTCCATTACTACGCGCCGACGACCATTCGTAAGATCCATGCAAATTGATATTCAGCAGTTCGCCACCTCGGAAGGCGTTACGCTTGGTAAGTCCGAGAACAAGTTCTGGACCATAACGCTGATTAGTCTTACCCTTACCATAAGCTTCAACAGAGAAATCGTATGGCTTATCAAACACGGCATCAATCTTTAGGTCGAGCACCTTACAAGTATCGGTCGAGTCGGTAGGGGTAAAGGTGAAATTGGTAGCTTGGAAAATACCTGTAGAATTTAGATTTTGACGACTCTTTTGATACTGTTCATAGCTGTAAAGGCTGCCTTTTTTTATCTTCAACTCGTTATTCAACACACGTGTACGGAGCTTAGGACGCTTACCATTGTAGTTAATCGTAAACCTACGCGACTTATGTTGCTGTGTTAATTCCTCAAAGAAGTCGTTCCGAAGATTTACCGTAATGTTGCCTATATACCACTGTCGAAGTGCTTGCTCGCCTACCGAATCGGCTAATTGAAGGCGCATCCTTGCCTTACCATGTATTGCTGTAGTGTCGGCAAGATAGCTAGCATCATTGTTTTGATAATAGTAATAGCCATTATCCTTAAACAGTGTGGTAAGACGTTGGCGTTCTTTTTCAAGGGTAGCCACATCAAAGGGGTCGCCTATATTGATCTCTGCCAATGGTTTGCTAGCCACAATGAGCGTGTCCATATAGTTGGGGAAGTTGACATATCGGATACTATCGAGTGTCCAAAGATGCCCCATATCGACTGTGTATTTTAGTTTTACCTTCTTGGGATTACGCTGCGGAACAGGCTCATAATAAACTTTTCCATTGAAATAACCTCGCTTTTTCAATAGGTTTTCACCCACCTGCACACGCAAGTTGGGCGTAACGGCGCTGATGGTAACGGGAGTAGAGCCAAAGGCTTTTACTAGCCAACGACTAAAACGGGTAGTATCCTTTGCAAAAGCGTTCCATATCCATAAGCCAATGGGGAAAGGAGAGCGAATAGACGGACTACCAAAGAGCGCACCATTTGGCTTTGAAGCAAGCACAAGGTCGAGTTCTTCTTGCACGTTCAGAAAATGGTCGTTCTTCTCGTAGTTGTTATATTTTGTTGAAAGCATACCTGTATATAGCTGCTGATCATCACGCAAACCAGCGGTAGTGCTACAAGCTGCTAGCACAAACACCCCAACACTTATAAGCAAGAGAAGGGGAAGCCCTCTCATAGCATTTCTTTTTAGGAATGGATATTTCATTATTTTCTGTTCTTTTCTCACTTCACAAAGTTTACTAACGAGTCTTTTACTACAGTTTTTGGCGTTGCAACGCTGTCTTTCTTAAAGCGGAAGATGTCCTTAAAGCGAGCTAACTTGCGTCGCCATAGGAAACCAATGCCATACTCGCTGAGATCGCCCTCTAGCCAGTCGTATGCCTCTCGTTCATAATAGAGTTTGAGATATTTTGTTTCACGCTTATTAAGACGATATTCCAAAGAGAAGTTATCGAAGTAAGCCCCATTATCGCGCGACAGCGTAGAGCCTGTCGACACACGTCCACCGAGGATAATTCTCAAACGATTGTTTAAGAAACGCTTCGAAAATTTGAAGGTATAGTCGGTGTGTAATGAGCCATTTACATCGGCTGCCGTTTCCAAATTAGCCGATAGGTCTAGCCCCATTGAGCTAAGGGCGCGCCCTGTTATTGCGTTTACTTGTGTTTGCAAGAAGCTCGCCAAAGCACCATTCATTGCTGTGTTAGCACTCGATGTATTCTCACCGTCGAAGTATAAGCCACTCGCTAGCATCGTAACGGCTAGTTTAGAACGCTCCTCCAACGATTTTGTCTTTAACGCATTTTCCATTTCTTGATCGTCAGGAGCTTCGATAATAAACTCTAAACTTGGCTTAGGAAACTGTTTTGTGAGCTTCACACCACAATTGAAATCGACCAATTTACCATTTCCTTCCCCACTCGAAACGCTCGCACGAACGGCTTCAGTAGCAATGATATTCAGCGTAGGCTGCATAGGATCGCCCGTGAAGTCGACATAACTACCCTCTCGAATATGGAAGGTGCGCAAAGGAATAACATCCATGGTGTACTTCATCTCACCACTATTGAGCGTATAACGCCCACGCAACTGCGCTCCGTTGGTAGGATCGTAACTTAGGTTAAGCCCACCTCCACCTATCATATCAATATAGTTGGTGTGTTCGGGATTGAGGATTGTCTTAATATGTGCTTGCTCATCAATATTTAAGCGCAAGTCCATTGCAAAGCCTGTAAGGTCGGGACGACGTACTACTTGCTCTGTAGAATCCTTGAAATTGGTAAACTTCACCAGATCCTTGAGCTGTGTATCGCTCATCAAGGTTTGCTCTTTCACAATGTAGGTCATATCGGTACTTCCCAACACATCTAGTTTACCTCTTAAATGAAGATTGCTCACCTCTCCCTGCACATTGCCGATAAAATTGACAAACGCCTTACCGTATGCCTCCGAGCGTGGGTTTTCCTTAGCATTGATGAGTAGGAAATCCTGTGCTTGAAGTGTCATATTTAGCATCACACGGTTGGTATTCGAGAAGTCGAGTGCTCCGTTCATCGTCAGCGGTTTGTTGTTAGCACCATACACCTTGAAATCGTTAAAAGCTATCGCACTATTTGCTATCACCAACGGTTGATTGCCAAAGCGCATCTCTACACCGTATGGATCGCTCACCAAATAAGCCGAGTCGGCTTTTATCTCGCCATTGACATCAAGCTTGTTCAGTGGTCCCTGCATCATTAACGAGCCGTAGCCAGCACCTCGCAAGCCTACAATGCCGTTTGGAATGAAGCCATTTACATAATTTAGAGGGAACTTATTCATATCGAGAACCGCATCTAAATAGCCTTCACCAGCATTATCGTAAGTACCCGTAAGCTTACCCACTTCGATGTCGTCCTTGCTAATAAGCGCATCTACATAGTGGCTATTCTCGCCTTTTGGCATATATACCATTTGCACGCCCAAATTGCCCATACGGTTATGTTCATACACAAAGCGTTTGATGTTCATATCGCTCGACACACTAAGCTGCGATGGGGTTTGCACAACGTGGTAGTCGCCATTCAGCTCGCCCGACATATTTGGCATAAAAGGCAAGAACTTAAAGATTTCGCCTAGCTCTAGTTTGTTAATAGAGAGGGTGAGATCTTGCAATGCTTCGGTATCTTCATCATCGGTGCGCACCTTCACACCTGTACCGTCTTTGGCAAGCATATCTACATGGGCTGATACACGTTGGTCGCGTCCTATATAAACATAGTTAGAGTCGTTGACGGCAAAGGTCTTATAACCCAATATGGCATCCTTCGATGTGATATTAAAGCGTAAACCTTGATCTGCCATTGCTGCTTGCAAAGTAAGGTCGATACCCACCCTGCCTCGTTGATCCCAAATGGCTATTTGGGTACGCACACCATGTTCGTAAAGTGTACCATTGAGGAAGGCGGTGTATGGATAATTGTTGTTAGCACCGTTTACTATCGTTCCAGTATAGCCTATCTTACCCTCGTTGCTCTTCAGATCCACATTCACTTTATCCATGCGCACATCGTTATAAGCGAGCGAGTCGATGGCGATAGTGCCGTCTATACCATGATCGGGCGATGACATTATGTTAATATCGGCGTGGGTAAACTGGTAGCCTCTGTTTGCCAATAGCTGACTAAAGAAGTTGGATTTGCCAGTATTCAACTGTAGATGTCCATGTGGAAGGAAACGAAGAATGGCTGCTTGGTCAATGCGCTTATTCGTCAATTGCTGACTAATAGCGTTGGCAATGGCACCAAACTTCTTGCCCAGCTGCTGCACACCACTGTCCATAGCGGTATTCAAATGGAAGTCGCCACCCTCTACTTTTGCACTGAAACTGCCCTGCGAGCTCACAATATCCACGAGGACATCTCCCGGCGTATAGCGTTTGTTTTCCTCATCAATGGTAACATTGCCTAACAAGCCCTTCACCTTTAGATCATCACCACCGTTAGAGGCAAAGTAGACATCTAGCGTTCCACGTGTTTTCATAGGGTTATCCACAATGCCTAGCTGGTACAAATCGGCTTCGCCAAGGTTGCCTGTTAGCGTTCCGCCCACCTGCTTACCACGCATGGCAATGTCCATATTGAAGTTGCCCACCATAAGTGGAACAATTGTTTTTCCACGATGCTCGGTGAGGTTAAAGCGCTGCACATTACCTTTTATAGTGTAGCGATTGCCCCCGTCTTGTGTATAATGGATATTAGCATCGGTATTGATATGGTAAGCCTTATCCATGATATGGAGGGCTTTCAAGTTGGTATCCGACACATGCCCCTGCACCTTTGCATCAATGTGGCTACCCACAACATTTGCCGTAGCCAGCACATTGCCTGCCACAAGCATGCTGCTACCTTTCTTACCTTCCTCAACGACCTTGAAACCACGTAGCGGACCGCTAAAATAATGTTTGTCCTTCATGTTCGAGCGTAGCTCGGCATCGGTCCAGCCCGATACCACATAATGCTCCTTCATAGCTCCAAGTGCTTGCAAATCAATACGAGCAAGCGTGCCTTTTACGTGTCCTGCTACAAGGTTTTGAGCCAACCGCCCACGGAAAGCAAACCGTCCTCCCACCATTTTGTTGGTGCTATTGATGTCGGCGGACAGCTTATCGCCCACCTTATTTATCTTTCCTCCGAAACCATCTAACACATATTTGTCGTACTTAAAGCGAGCAATGCTAGCCGAGAGGTTCATTGAGGAGCGATGGTTCAGCACATCGGTGCCATGCCCATGTGTGGCTATCGCACCCGAGAACGTACCAAGTCCCTTCCCCGGCAGGAAGTTTTGCAGTGGGAAATTGCGTGCTTTGATATTGGCTTTATAATTATCGGTTTGCAAATTATACGCAAAGTGGGCAAGTACCGATCCGCCTCCTTGCGTAATAAGCGTATTGCCCGTATAAAGCGTATTGCCCATTGCGAACCGACCATCCACCCCAATACCGTGTGGGATACGAATGGTTTTTGCCACATTGCGGGGCATCATAGGACGAATGAAGTCGAGATTTTGTGCCTTTCCTTTTAGCTTAAAACTGCTGTAGAACGGCTTTTTGCCTATGATATTTGCCACACTGCCCGTCGCTGTAAGGTCGAAGCGTCTGGGCATAGCAAGGTGTAAACGGCGGAAAGCGGCTTTTTGCAGGTTGCCATCAATGCTACCCCCAAGGCTGAGCCTATCGTTTGGAAAGGCTTGGTAGATGTGCCGTGGCATAGCAGAGAGGAAAGGCTTGAGATCGGTTTTGCTTAAATAGCCTCGTAGCTCCGTGCTGAGCCGTCCGGGGTGTGTATCGTCGAAAACATTAAGATCCATAGCGAAGCGACCATCTAGCCGTGAGTTAGGCAGCTTGATGTGCGTATTGGGCAAGATTATCGACTTCTGATTATAGGCAAATGCCCCTGTAAATTCCTCCACTGTGAGTCCGCTTTTCTCTTTAAAGTTGGCTGCTCTTACCGTAAGGTTGATATTTGGCTTCGCATAAACAAACGAGTCGATCCCAATATTAACCTCGCTCATAGCTAAATGATTGCTATCGAAGCCTGTCTTTTGTGCTTGGGTAAAAGGCAGCTCGTAGGCTAGCCCACCGCCATTCCAGTCGAGCGACCCTATCTTATAGGTGTCGTCATGTAAAAGGAGATGCGTGCGAAGGGCTGTCGCCTTATCAAACTGTGCGTTGATGCGCATAGAGTCGCCCGGCATGTGGAGGGCAAAACGGGTTTGCTCAAGGCTTAGCTTGTCGATCTTGATGCGCCAAAGCGATTTCTTCTTCGTGGTATCCTCTGGCACCGTGTCGCCCAAAGCCACATCTACCCAACCCCCACGAAAGTCGGCTTGATCTATTTTCATAGAGTCGCCATTGATGTCGATGTTATGGCTTATAAGGTGAAGCCGATCAAGATTGCCACGAATACGAAGGTCGCCAATAAAGTTGGTGGTATTGGCTTTCAGCTTATTAAACGTGAGTTCGTCCACTTCCACCTTACCATCAAACAATGGCATTAGCTGCACCTTTACCACAAGTCGTTGCACATCGGCAACGGTATCTGTTTGGTGAGCAATCGTATCGTTGGGGCGTGTGAGTAGCACGCTATCCATCTGCAAGTCTAATGGGAAGCTAAGACTCACGTGCTTGAGCTTGGCTTGCATTCCTGTGGTTTCAGTAAGATGTACAACAGCCTTCTTTATAGCCCAATTCTGAATGGGTGGGATATAAAGCAGCAATAATAGCAATAAAAATATAACGATAGGTGTTAGCACCACTGCTAGCATCCATTTTAGTCCTTTCTTCATAAGCGCTTAGATAGGGTAAGTTTCCCTTAGTTGGGGAACAAAGATAGGGAAAATATCCCAAAAAGGCGAAATCTTTACTTGCAAATTTTATCCATACACACCAAGCCATACAAAAACATCACCTTTTACCGAGTAAAAGGTGATGTTTTACAAAGCAAAAGGTCATCTCTTACCGAGTAAAAGATAACCTTTTCTAACTAATTAAATATCAGAGATTTTATGACGAAGTTTTTCTTATATATTTACACTCACGCCCGCATACCATGTAGCACCATAAACAGGGGCATACATAAAGGCAGCATCGTCGAGATGTTTCTCGTCCTGAATGTAGCTTAGGATATTCTTACCACCTCCATACGATCGACATCGTTGGTAGAAAGTTGCTGCAAGCCATATACGCCAGCCAAGCCAGAGTAGATAGGTTCGCCGTCGAGCAATACCTGTGTGTGTTCTGCTCCGAGTCCTTGCATACGCACTTCAGAGAAGTTGCAGAACTGGCATTGCTGTTCCACTCTCACGCCGGGGATACCCTCTAGTGCATCGAAAAGGTTTTGCGCATTCTTACGTTGTAGTGCTTTCGAGGTGAGTACTTCGGTACGGATAGGCACATCTTTTACAAAGTGTTCGGTGCGTGTACCCGTTACCACCACTTGAGATAGCTCAAGCGCATCTATATCAAGGTTGAAATATACTTCTGTGCCTTTACCAACACTCATTTCCACTTCTTTCGATTGCGAAGCATAACCTGTGTAAGAAGCTACAATGGTTTGTTTGCCCACTGGCAGATGAGCAATCTGGAAGTGTCCAGAAGCATCGCAAACCGTGCGCAAGTTGGTACCTTATTACAGTGATCATTGCGTTGGGTAGATGTTCGCCCGTCGCACGATCTTTCACATCACCAAAGAGCATCGCATCAGTATCAGTGCTTTGCGCCATAGTGGTAATGGAAAACAATGTAGAAATTAGAATAAATAACAGTCTATACATAATTTGAAATATTTAACGATGTACTTGTTTTTATTTTTTAAGGTGCAAAGTTAAGGTGTGTGTGTTGTGGGTGCAATACCCAAAAGTTGGTAAATATATGGGTGTGTGTGTAGGGCTGAATGGGAGATGAGGTGCTTAAAGGTAGGTAGTTATTGTAGGGGCATAGTAGCTGTAAAAATGTAAATAAAAAGAAGAGAAATTTCTTTTAAAAGGATAGTTGCTACCTCTAAATTACAAAACGATCAGTTCTTCAGAGGAATGTTTGCACAAAGTTGCAAGTTCCAAAACGAAGTGCAATAAAAGAGTAGCCCTCACCGAGAGAAAAATTAAACTTTTCTACACCAAAACGAGAGTTCTTCAAACATGTTTTGTAATTTTGCACTTGCTGGTTGACTCTACGTCAGGGAAGAACTTCTGGAAGAATTGGAAAAGCAACCAATATAATATTTAATCATGACTCATCAGAAAGGACTTGGAAGAATGTTGTTAAACAATTTTTTGGATTAGAGAAACCATAACTATGAAAGTTGCTATATATGTATTATGCCTAACTGCGATTTTGTCGTGCACTTGCCATACATCCTATCAAGAAAACGAAGATTGGACAAAAGATAGTATTGGGACTTTGAATTTAAGGAGTAAAGAACTTGCTGAAAAAATAATCAAGGAGCATTCTTTATATAGAGAATGCTCCTCTAAATTCATATGTGTTTTTGGAAAGCCTAACTGTCGAGAAACTACACTTTTTACAGACAAACTGATATATATAGAACGCATGGGAGGAGACTTTATTCCAAATGCTAATAGGGACACCTGTTTTATTAGTTTTAATTTTAAGATGGGAAGGTTTGTGGGTATAGATGAGTCCTGCGAGTAGTATAATGATTCAAAACGGGAGTTGTCAAAACAATCACCTGATTTTCAAAAGGCTTTTTTCAATATTAAGCATAAAGGCTGGGATAAATTCCCTGCCTTTTGCTATTTTTGTAACCCAAAACAAAGAAAAATGAATATACGAGAACGCATCGGCACTTTGCGCTCCAGATTGGAAGTGAAAAACTCAAGTTTTCAACACCAAACAAGAGTTTTATAAAAGGATTGACTATTTTTGCACTTGCTGGTTGACTCTACGAGTTAAACAAGTGGGCATAAAAGGAGAAAAAAGTATAAAAAGCTATTGATTGATATTATATTTATCCCTATCTTTGTGCCGACCAAAAACAAAAAATCTATGAAGTCAGACATTGAAATTGCACGCTCATGCAAGATGAAGCGAATAGAGGAAATAGCATCATCTGTTGGTATCAACAGCGAAAGTATCGAACAATATGGTAAATATATTGCGAAGGTATCGCTCGATGTTATTGATGAGGCGAAGGTAGCTAAAAACCATTTAGTCCTAGTAAGTTCTATCTCGCCTACAAAAGCAGGTATCGGCAAGACAACAGTAAGTATCGGTTTGTCAATGGCTTTAAACCGCTTGGGTAAAAAGTCGGTATTAGCTTTGCGCGAACCTAGCCTAGGGCCATGCTTCGGTATGAAGGGTGGTGCTGCTGGTGGTGGTTATTCGCAAGTAGTACCTATGGAGAAAATCAATCTTCATTTCACGGGCGACTTCCACGCTATTACCAGTGCTAACAATACGATAGCCGCTTTGCTCGACAATTATATCTATCAGCGCCGTAGTGAAGGCTTCCGCCTAAAGCAAATTTTGTGGCGAAGAGTGATGGACGTAAACGATCGCAGCTTGCGTAATATCGTTTCAGGACTAGGTGCTTCTACCGATGGTATCCCTGAACAGGCTGGTTTTGATATTACTCCAGCCAGTGAAATTATGGCTGCTCTATGCTTGGCAACGAGTTTGGACGACTTGCGCCGTCGCATTGATAATATGGTACTAGGTATCACTTTCGATGATAAACCTTTCACAGTACGTGATATGGGCGTGGGTGGTGCTATTACCGTGTTGATGCTCGATGCTATCAAGCCTAACTTGGTGCAGACCTTAGAGGGTACACCAGCGTTTATACATGGTGGTCCGTTTGCTAATATTGCACACGGCTGTAACAGTGTTTTGGCTACGAAGATGGCAATGTCGGTAAGCGATTATGCTATTACAGAGGCTGGTTTCGGTGCTGATCTCGGTGCAGAGAAGTTTATGGATATTAAGTGTCGTAAGACAGGGATTCACCCATCGGCAACGGTTCTTGTGGCTACCCTTCGTGGTTTGCGCCTACATGGTGGTATTAAGGATGGGGCTACAGCAGAGGAAACTACCCAAGCAATGGTGAAAGGTTTTGATAATTTGGATAAGCATATTGAGAATATGCAGCACTTTGGACAGCCAGTAGTCGTTACGCTCAACCGTTATGGCGACGATACCGAAAGTGATATTACGCTACTTGCCGAACATTGCAAACAAAAAGGTGTAGGCTTTGCTACCAACGAGGTGTTTGCTAAGGGCGGTGAAGGTGCCGAAGAATTGGCTCGCTTAGTAGTAGAAACCATTGAGCGCGAGGGTGCTAAGGATATAAAGTTTGTATATAACGATGACGACACCGTATTGGAAAAGGTAGAAAAGGTATGTAAGAATATCTATGGTGCTAAGGGGGTAGTGTTATCGAAGAGTGCTAAGAAGAAGCTAGAGCGTATTACAGCATGGGGACTTGATAAGTATCCTGTATGTATTGCAAAGACTCAATTCTCATTTAGCGAAGATCCTACTCGTTATGGTGTAGCCAAAGATTTTGAAATAAACATTCGCGACTTTGTTATCAATGGTGGATCGGAAATGATCGTCGGTGTGGCTGGCGATATGATGCGTATGCCCGGATTGCCAAAAGTGCCACAAGCTCAGCACATTGATTATGTGAATGGAGAAATAGAAGGACTAGCGTGAGAGAGAGATGAGATTTGAGATTTGAGATTTTAGAGTTTAGATTTGAGATTTTAGAGTTAAGATTTTAGAGTTAAGATTTGAGAGTTAAGATTTGAGAGTTGAGAGTTTAGATTTGAGAGTTAAGATTTTAGAAAGCCAACTCCACTCTCCACTCTCCACTCTCAAAACTCTAACTTCTCTCAACTCTCAATTCTCGGCGCGTATTCCTCTAAAACATTTACCATTTCCTTGCCAAGCATTTCCTCAAGATCGTGGGCAGTACTAGCTACACACACATCGCCAGCTAGTCCGCAAATATCAATTTGCTCTATGCCCAAACCCATAATAAGTCTGCCCAAGAGACCGGCACTATTATCGTTTTGCATAATGGAATACTCGTCTTTGTCGATGCTATCGCCTTTATACAAGAGTGTAAACCCACCTCTAACCTCATTAAGAGCTTTGAGAATAGGGGTATAAAGCGCAGCACCTTTAGAATGTTGCACACAATGGCGAGGCCATGTTCCACCTTCTTCCTTAAACGATGAGTGATGATAAGGATGCCAATCGGCAGTTACAATACGAATGGCATAGGTGTTTTCGTGCTTACGAATATAATGAGCAAGGGCTATCATAGCCTCTGCTGCACCCGGAACAGGTAGCGAGCCAGATACGAAATCGATCTGAGGATCAACCACCAAAAGCATTTTTTTCTTTTCCATATCTCGTTCTTTCCTAAATTGATAGTGGAAGCAAAGATAAGTAAAAAAAATGTTTTCCCCTTTCTTAACGCTTACAAAAACGTTAAAAACAACGAAACTGCCTTATTCTTCAATTGCTTTTATGTAAATTTGCACGTTAAAGATCATGAGGAATAAGACTATTATAGCCCTGTTTATGTTTACCATAGTATTTGCTATGGCTAGCATAAATATGCCTTTGCCAAAAGGGAAGAATGCTTCTAAGGCAAAGCCCAACACCGTGAGCCCCGACACCATTACCTATCCCACAAGGGGGAAAGCTAGTAAGCAGCCAGTGCTACACAGGGCTGATACTTCTGCGGTAGATACCACCCAAATGGACTCTCTACAGCGTTCTATCTATCTGCACAACAAGGCTGTAGACGACTCTATCCGTGCTGACAGCATTATGCGAATGCGTTCGAATGGTATTAACTCGCCAGTCAACTATGCTGCCGACGACTCTATCGTATATAATGCAAAAACGGGAACGGCTTACCTTTACGGCAACTCGAAGGTGGATTATGAAAATATGAAGCTCAAGAGCGATAGGGTGTCGATGAATATGGATAGTTCGCTGGTTCGTGCTATGGGTACGATCGACTCTACTGCCGAAGGTGGGGTTAAGGGAAAACCAGTTTTTAATATGGGTAGCGATGAATATACTACCGACTCGATGGCTTTCAACTTTAAGTCGAAGAAGGGCTTAATAAAAGGTATTTATACGCATCAAGAAGAGGGATACCTTAGCGGAGAGGTAGGAAAACGCGACTCGCTGGGCGTAATTTATCTGCAACATGGGCGTTATACCACTTGCGACAAGCCACACCCCGACTTCTATATAGCCCTCTCGCGAGCAAAGGTGCGCCCCAGTAAGGATGTCGTATTCGGCCCTGCTTACCTCGTTGTTGCCGATGTGCCGTTGCCATTGGCGATACCTTATGGCTTTTTCCCCTTCTCAAAAAAATATTCTTCAGGACTCATTATGCCTAGTTATGGTGAGGAATACGAGCGCGGTTTCTATCTTCGCGATGGCGGATACTATTTTGCTATCAATGATAAATGGGACTTAAAGTTGTTGGGTGAAATCTATACACAAGGTTCATGGGGTGTTAGTGTGGCTTCAAACTACCGCAAGCGTTACCGTTATGCGGGATCGTTCCTCTTTAGTTATCAAGACACACGATTGGGCGACAAAGGCTTTCCTGACTATTCTCGGCAGGAGAGTTTCAAGCTTCAGTGGAGCCACCGTCAAGATGCCAAAGCAAATCCGTTCAGTTCGCTCTCGGCAAGTGTCAATTTTGCCTCTTCTTCTTACGAGCGCAATAACCTGAACAGTATGTATAATCCGCAGACACTTACACAGAGTACACGTACCTCTTCTGTTAGTTATAGTACAGGATTTTCTAACATAGGCTTATCGTTAAGTGCCACTGCCAACCTCTCGCAGAATATGCGCGACTCAATGATAGCACTTACCTTGCCAGACATCAACCTTTCTATCTCGCGTTTCTACCCATTCAAACGCAAGTATGCTGTGGGTAAAGAGCGATGGTATGAGAAGATTTCGATGAGCTATACGGGTCAGCTTTCTAACTCTATTAATACGAAAGAAGACCGACTATTCAAGTCGAACCTGATCAGGGATTGGAAGAATGCCTTCCAGCATAGTATTCCTATACAGGGCAATTTCACCTTATTTAATTATATCAACATTACCCCTTCGTTCCAGTTTACCGATCGTATGTATTCTAACAAAGTAACACGATCATGGGACAACAAACTCGGAAAGGAAGTTGCCGATACTACTTATGGTTTCCATAACGTGTATAATTGGAGTTTGAACCTCGGTCTGAGTACGAAGCTGTATGGCTTCTATATCCCTAATAGGAAGATTTTTGGCTCGAAGATTATAGCCGTTCGCCACGTAATAACTCCTACTGTTTCGTTCTCTTATTCACCTAATTTTGGTGCGAGAAGTTACGGCTATTGGGATAGTTACCAAAAAACCGATGCCAAAGGCAATGTAACGCTTGTGGATTATTCGCCTTATCAAGACCAGCTTTATGGAGTTCCCGGCAAGGGTAAATCAGGACTGCTTTCGTGGGATGTAAGTAATAATGTGGAGATGAAGGTGCGAAGCGATAAAGACTCGTTGGGCTATAAAAAGGTAAGTATTATTGACGAGTTGGGCTTTGCTATGTCGTACAATGCTGCAGCCGAGGTACGTCGTTGGTCGGATCTTACGATGCGCCTACGTCTTAAACTAACAAAGAGCTACACTTTCTCTATGAATGCCCGGTTTGCTACCTATGCGTGGGAAGTGGGTTCGGACGGTAGTATTCAGCAGAGCAATCATACGGAGCTACACTTTGGGCGTATGCCTCGTTTTCAAGGTTTCTCACAGAATATCTCTTACACCCTTAGCCCTGAAAAGATAAAGAAACTTTTCAATCGTGAAGAACGCGATAACCCCAATGATAGCCACGACGATGGTGAGGGAGTGGATACGAATATCGAGAGCAATATTGATGACACTTTAGAGAAAGGTAAACACAAGGCAAAACAAAAAGGAGGAAATATAGCCGAAACAGATGAAGATGGCTATATGAAGTTTAATATGCCATGGTCGCTCACCTTCGGTTATGGCATTACGATGCGTGAAGATGTAGGAGGTAAGTTTCTCTATGACAAAATGCGCTATGCCTATAAATTTTCGCAAACGCTCAATGTAAGTGGTAATATCCGCATCAGTGATGGCTGGAATATTAATTTCTCCTCGGGTTACGATTTTGATAATCACCGTCTGAGTATGACCACCGCTAGTCTTTCGCGCGACCTCCACTGCTTTAATATGAGTGCTTCGGTGGTGCTAGCCCCTTACACCTCATACAACTTCACCTTCCGTGCCAATGCCTCTACGCTTACCGATGCGCTGAAGTATGATAAGCACAGCGGATTCTCGCAGAATGTGCAGTGGTATTAAGCTGATACTTAGACGCTGTAAAAATAGAACTGAAAGGAGCATTATTAGGCTTTAGTATTGGAATAATTACAAAAATAAATCTTATCTTTGCATCTGATAAGAGGAAATTTGGAGCAATCCATCGAAATGGCTATAGTTTAAGCTTAGGAAATGCTTGGATTTCATCCTTCGTTTTCTCGCCATGGCATAACTCGAGCAAGCTCGGTTCTGCTCATTTGGCTTAACGAAAACGTTCCTCTTTCCCTGATGAAAAGGAAAAGGAAAACAAAAACATTATAAAACAAAGACATTATGAAAAAAGTATTTATTTGTACCGTTTGTGGTTATATGTATGAAGGCGAAGAGCCATTAGCAGAGTGTCCTATTTGCCACGTAAAGGCAGACAAGATGGAAGAAATTGATGCTGAAAAGTTAAAGGGTACTAAGACAGAAGCTAACTTGAAGGCAGCTTTCGCTGGTGAAAGTCAGGCTCACACAAAGTATCTTTACTATGCTTCAAAGGCTAAGAGTGAAGGTTACGAGCAGATTGCAGGTATCTTTACTGAGACAGCTATCAATGAGAAAGAGCATGCTAAGTTGTGGTTTAAGATTCTTCATGGTGGTGTAGTGCCAACAACAACAACCAACTTGGCAGATGCTGCAGCAGGCGAAAATTACGAGTGGACTGATATGTACGAGCAGATGGCTAAAGAGGCTTTGGCAGAAGGCTTCAAGGGTATCGCTTCTAAGTTTAAGCATGTAGGTGCTATTGAGAAGCATCACGAGGAGCGTTATCGCAAGCTTTTGAAGAATATCGAGGATAAGATTGTATTCTCTCGCGAGGGTGATGCTATTTGGCAGTGTCGTAACTGTGGTCATATCGTAGTAGGTAAGAATGCTCCTGAGTTCTGCCCAACTTGCAGCCATCCAAAGAGTTTCTTCCAGTTGCAGGAGAACAACTTCTAAATTATTGTTTGCGTAAAAGCAATTTTTTATGATGCAATAAAGGCTTCGAGCATTACTGCTTGAAGCCTTTTTTGTTGTCTTTTTTTTATTCCATCGCTTTAAAGCTCATGTCTAATCCTTTGCAACTGTGTGTTAATGCACCAAAGGAGATAAAATCGACACCAGCCTTAGCGTAGGGGATCATCGTATCGAAAGTGATACCACCACTCGACTCGGTTTCGCATCTACCATCTACGATCTTTACCGCTTTCAATGTATCTTCTGGCGTAAAGTTGTCGAACATAATACGGTCGCAACCCTCTGCTAAAGCCTCTTCTAGCTCTTTAAAGTTTCTTACTTCACATTCTATTTTCAGATCCTTTCCCTTTTCTTTGCAATAAGCTTTGGCACGAGAGATAGCATTGTGGATACCACCACAGAAGTCGACGTGGTTATCTTTCAATAAGATCATATCGAACAAGCCTATGCGGTGGTTCATTCCTCCACCTATCTTTACTGCCTCTTTCTCCAGCATACGCATACCGGGTGTGGTTTTACGTGTATCGAGGACACGTGTTTTTGTGCCAGCATCTATCAAAGCCTGTTGATAACGGTGGGTCATAGTGGCAATTCCACTCATGCGTTGCATTACGTTCAGCATAAGGCGTTCGGTCTGTAACAAACTCTGCACGCACCCTTCCACTGTCATTACGATGTCGCCGGGCATTACAGGTGTTCCGTCCTCTATCAGTGTTGTTACCTTTAGCGTATCATCAAAGCGAGCAAAAATTTTCTTTGCAATGGCAACTCCTGCCACAATGCCTTTCTCCTTAATAAGCAATTTGCTTTTTCCTATCTCATCGGCAGGAATACAACATAAGGTAGTATGGTCGCCATCACCTATATCTTCGCTAAAAGCGAGATCTATCAAACGGTCGTTCAATGCTTCTACTGAAATCATAATTTTACTTTCCTTGTTTTATGTTATTTTTATCTACCACTATTTGTTAAGCACTTGTTTACTAATCGCTAACATACGTTCAATGGGCTTAACGGCTTGTGCTGCTATCGCTTCATCTACCTCTATCTCTGGGTATTCATACTTCAAGCAGTTATAAAGTTTCTCCATCGTAATGAGCTTCATATGTTCGCACTCATTGCATGCACACGCATCGCTATCGGGTGGAGCAGGAATAAAGGTTTTATGAGGTGCGCCTTTTTGCATTTCGTGTAAGATACCACTCTCCGTTACTACAATAAATTCTTGTGCCTCATTGGTTATACAATACTTCAATAAGGCTGATGTACTACCCACCTTATCGGCAATATCCAATACTTCAGCCTTGCATTCAGGATGAGCCAACACCTTAGCATGAGGATGTTCGGCTTTTAAAGTCATGATTTTGTCGACAGAAAAACGGTCGTGTACATGGCATGCACCATCCCATAACAGCATCTTTCTGCCCGTTATCCGATTGATATAACCGCCTAAGTTGCGATCGGGACCGAAGATTATCGGTGTGTCTTTTGGGAAAGACTCTACTATTTGCTGGGCATTACTGCTCGTTACCACCACATCGGTGAGTGCCTTTGTAGCAGCAGTTGTGTTTACATAGCTTACTACCGTATGGTTAGGATGTGCTTCTACAAACGCTTTAAACGCATCGGTAGGACAACTTTCGGCTAGCGAGCACGACGCATTAAGATCAGGCGTTAGCACTTTCTTGTCAGGACAGAGTATCTTATTGGTTTCGCCCATAAAGTGGACACCACACATCACAATAATATCGGCATCAGTCGTTGCCGCCTTTTGTGCTAGTGCTAAGCTATCGCCCACAAAATCGGCAACCTCTTGAATAGCCCCTTGTGTATAGTAATGTGCCATGATAATAGCCTTTTTCTCTTGGCACATTCGTCGTATCTCTGTTTTTAAATCAATGTTTTTGGCTATTGGTTCGTCCACAAAGCCTGCTTCAGTCCATTTCTTGTTCGTAGTGTTCATTGTTATTTTTTGTTTAAGTTTTTCTTGTCGTAGGCATGCCAAGGGTAGTCGAGCGAGTAATGAAGTCCACGACTTTCCTTACGTTCTTGTGCTTGACGTGCGATGAGATAAGCCACATTAATCATGTTGCGAAGTTCACAAATATCTCGTGTAGCCTTTACCCGCTTAAATAGTCCTTCGGTTTCTTCATAAAGCAAGTCGAGCCGTCGTAATGCTCGCTTCAAGCGGAGGTTGCTACGCACAATGCCCATATAATTGCTCATTACATCGCCTACCTCTTTTACGCTCTGTGTAATGAGTACTTTCTCTTCATTGGTGAGCATACCAACGGCATCCCATTCGGGAACAGACTCATTAAACTGATAATTGTCTATCGTTTCGATAGCGTGTTGGGCAGCCGACTTGGCATATACTACAGCCTCAATGAGCGAATTGCTTGCTAAGCGATTACCGCCATGAAGTCCTGTGCATGAACATTCGCCAACGGCGTAAAGGCGGTGAATGGAACTTTCACCATGCAGATCTACCTTAATACCACCGCACATATAGTGGGCACTTGGGCAAACAGGAATAAGGTCTTTTGTGATGTCAACGCCTATCGACAAACATTTTTCGTAGATATGAGGGAAATGCTTCTTGGTTTGTTCGGCATCCTTATGGGTAACGTCCAAGCATACGTGGTTGAGTCCGTGGATCTTCATTTCTTGATCAATGGCACGTGCTACAATATCACGTGGAGCTAATGATAAGCGCGAGTCGTACTTCTGCATAAACTCTTCGCCTGTAGGAAGACGCAGCACAGCACCATATCCACGCATCGCCTCTGTGATAAGGTAAGCTGGGTGGGTTTCAGCAGGGTTGTAGAGTACTGTAGGATGAAACTGTACAAACTCCATATTAGCAATTGTTCCCTTGGCGCGATATACCATTGCAATGCCATCTCCTGTGGCAACATTAGGATTGGAGGTAGTGGCATAGACAGCTCCTGTGCCTCCTGTTGCCATTAAGGTTACACGACTGAGGTAAGTATCTACCTCGCCCGAAACAGGATTGAGAATATAAGCTCCATAACATTCAATGTTAGGAGTAGTACGCTGCACATCCATACCGAGGTTATGTTGTGTGATAAGCTCTACAGCAAAGTGGTGCTCAAGTACGGTAATATGCTCGTTAGCTCGCACGGCTTCCATTAGCGCACGTTGGATTTCAAACCCCGTATCATCGGCATGGTGAAGAATGCGAAACTCTGAGTGTCCTCCTTCTCGATGAAGGTCGAACGAGCCATCATCGCACTTATCAAAGTTTACGCCCCATTTTAGCAAGTCGTCAATGGCCCCTGGGGCATTACGTACTACAAAATCTACCGCTACAGGGTCGGAAATATAGTCGCCTGCAACCATTGTGTCATGGATGTGCTTTTCAAAATTGTCGACAGAAAGGTTGGTTACAGCGGCAATACCGCCTTGTGCCTTTACCGTATTTGCCTCGTCAAGCGTTGTTTTACAGATCAAGGCTACTGTTCCCTTTCCGCTGTTGGCTACTTTTAGCGCATAGCTCATTCCAGCCACTCCACCTCCTATAATAAGGAAGTCAAACTGATGTTTCATTTTTTAGCTGTATCTTAAATAAAAGTCAGTACAAAATTACAGATTTATTCTAATAATGCTTCGCTTTATTCCTTAAAAATCAGAATAATCGGTAATATTTTTTGGGGGGATTAGAAGTTTTCTATATAAAAAGTATTTGATAAAAACGCGATCTCTTTCCATTAGAAATATTTGTTTGAAAAATAGAGTTTTATCTTTGTGTTTCGTAGCATTTTTGTACTTTTGTCTAAAATAATAAATAAGCATAATTTTATATAAAATGAGAGACAAAATATTGATGGTAGGGTTGCTCCTACTTGGATTTTCTGTAAAGGGAAGCGCACAGTATAATAAAATTCTTGAGGCAGTAGGTTATTACCATCGATGAACGAGTTGGCGTATATAGGATTATAGAAATTCGAACTGATTACAGTAGAAAAATATTAACTAGGAATTAGAAGAACGATAGGACGGAAGATCTGAAAAAATGCTGTAAATCCTATTTATTTTATCTTAAAAGAAACCTAAAAGATTAAGCCTTATGAAAAGATTACTAACCATTTTATTTTTAAGTTTATTCTGCGTTATGTCATACGCACAGCGTAAAGGAGATTATTACGACATGGCTTATAAATTGGCTGGTAAACACCAAATAGATAGCTCATTTATCTACCTTGACTCACTAGCTACGAAGTATGCAGATAAAAATTTATATTTATATTATAATTTAACAGTAAATCCTCGATTTAGACAAATGCATCAGGATAAACGTTGGGATGAGCTTATGAATAAGATACTCAAAGCAAAGCATGAAGTTGAAGATACATTGACTTTGCAATGCCCACAGAAAAAGGATGTTGAAAAGACTATTACAGCAGAGGCAAAGTATTATAAGATGTGTGTAGACATCAATGTAAAGGAAAAGAATTTGAAAGTAGATGGAACTGTAACTGTCAACTTTAACAAGAAAGCTTATATTGATTTTGCTTTGTGGAAATATAGTACTGTGAAAGATATAAAGGTAAACGGCAAGGATGCTAATATTGATTTTACTCCTGAGAGTAAATTCCAGTGGATGCCACAGGCAGGGCGACTTCGTGTTAATAAAGACAATTCAGACAAGGCTACAATCCATTTTACCTATACTGCTCATATTGATAGTGTGGAAGCATGGATGGCTTCTTGCGATACCAACCTTGTGATGCTATCTATGTATATGCCATGGTATCCTCATAATTTAGATAGTGAGCATTTTACGGGTGATATAATATTTAAGATAGATGATAATTTTAAAGTATCAGGGTCTGGTCTTATGTCCAAAAGAGACAAGCAATGGGTGATGCATCAACCATGGGAAGGTTTTGATTTTGAATTTATTGCTGCACCAAATCTAAAGAGTAGAGTTGTAAAAAGTCAGGGAAAATCCATTGAAATTGATTATTTATCGTTTGAAGAAGCTGATGTCGATTTGTTAGCCAATGCTTGTCAAGAGATATTCAACTATTATAGCAAGCTCTATCAAGTTGTTCCTGAGACTAAGGAGTTAAAAGTAGTGTTGCTGCCCGATCTTGGTGGTGCTATCAGTAGGCGTAACTTCATTGTTGCAGAGGCTTATATCTTTAATGAAGATCTTTTTAAACTCATGGCACATGAGATAGGGCATTTCTGGTGGCAGTATGCTCCCGCAGATAATTGGCTTGATTGGATGAACGAATCGTTTGCTGAATACAGCTCACTTCGAGCTATTAAGCATCATTTTGGTGATGCTCTTTTCAAGGATTATGTCAAAGCATATCGCGAAAGTGTTAGAAAAGTTTGTCCAATAATGGAGTTAGACAGAAATGCCCCTGATGCGCATACGGTTTTCTATAATAAGGGAGCCATCGTTCTTTATGACTTGCAGAAAAAAGTAGGCGACGAGAAGTTCTTTAAGTTTATGCATACTTTAGCTAAAAGTCATGTAGGTACTCATGTCCAGTTGATGAATATAGCTAAAAATACGATGGGTTCTAAATGGGCTTCTTGGATAGAGATGCGTTTACAGCAGTAATGTGAACTCTATGAATCTCATCGAACTCGTGTTAAGATATAAACTTGCGGGCAAGATATAAAATCCGCCATATAGAGGAAACTAGGGTATTCCTTTTGTATGGTGGATTTTAATATTTAAAAGGGGGTTATTTATGTTCATCTATATTTAGAGTAAAGAGAGCTTTATTCCGCCTTTCCTGCAACAGCGTTGGGTGTCCAATGCTTAAAGAAGCTAAGTACTTTCTTCGGGCTATAGCCTTGACCCTCTTCTAGCAAACTGCTGTCTTGAATGTGAACCACCTTTCCATCGCCATTGAGTATGACAAAAACAGGGAAACCGAAACGTTGTGGATAACCTAATCGTTTCAACATACCCTCTGGCGCACTTTTACGAGGATGATAGTTGACATGAATATAAACGTAGTTGTCGGCAATTACTTTGCTGATGGCTGCATCTTTCGTAATGAAGTCGGCAAAGCGCAAACACCAAGGACACCAGTTGCCACCCAACTGGCATACCACAAATTTATTAGCCTGTTTAGCCTTGCTAATGGCTTCATCAATCTGTGTCATCTGATTGATATTTTCATTATATACTTTGGGCAATTGTGCATGGATATTTAGTGCAAATATCACAGTTGTTAATAGAAATAAAACTTGTTTCTTCATATATGTTTCTTTTTAATGTTTACTTTTCTGTAATTCGCAAATTTAATCATTTCCAGAGAAGTGAGCAAATTATCTCTTTTTTTACCTCTCTTTTTGTTATTTGAAAAAAAGTATATATGCTTTTTCCTAAATTTATATTAAGGAAAACAATAACCTTACATGAATGATATTCGGAACGCCCGTTTACATCTAAATTTATATATAATGAGAAAGTAGGCAACTTGTGTCTGCCATTTTGTCGCTTTTTAGGATTGTAGAAATAGCTTTGGCACGCTTTTGGCATAGATAAGCATAAAGAACAATTAAAAACATAAAGATTATGACAATAAAACCATTAGCAGACAGAGTTTTGGTACTCCCTGCACCAGCAGAAGAGAAAGTAGGCGGAATTATCATTCCTGATACAGCTAAAGAGAAACCACAGCGCGGTAAGGTAGTGGCAGTGGGCAATGGCACCAAGGACGAGGAGATGATCCTTAAAGTAGGTGATGAAGTATTGTACGGCAAGTATGCAGGCACTGAGATAGAAAGTGAAGGAGAAAAGTACTTGATGATGCGTCAAAGCGATGTTTTGGCAGTAGTAGAATAAACAAACGATCATAATTTTAATACAGAAACAACTATGGCAAAAGATATTAAGTTTAATAAAGATGCACGCGAATTATTGAAGAGCGGTGTCGATCAGTTAGCTAACGCAGTAAAGGTAACATTAGGTCCTAAGGGGCGTAATGTAGTAATTGGTAAGAAGTTTGGTGCTCCTCAAATCACAAAGGACGGTGTTACTGTGGCTAAGGAAGTGGAGCTAGAAGATACATTTGAAAATGCAGGTGCACAGCTTGTTAAGAGCGTGGCTAGCAAAACTGGAGACGATGCAGGTGATGGTACAACTACAGCTACTATCCTTACCCAGGCTATCGTTAACGAAGGTTTAAAGAACGTAGCAGCAGGTGCTAACCCTATGGATTTGAAGCGTGGTATCGACAAAGCTGTTGACAAGGTAGTAGCGTATATTAAGGACAACGCAGAGCTAGTTGGCGACAATTATGACAAAATTGAGCAGGTAGCAACCGTATCAGCTAACAACGATCCTGAGATAGGCAAGCTCCTTGCTGATGCTATGCGTAAGGTTTCTAAGGACGGTGTTATAACTATCGAAGAAAGCAAGACACGCGAAACATCTATCGGTGTGGTAGAGGGTATGCAGTTCGATCGTGGTTACCTTTCAGGCTATTTCGTTACTGACACAGAGAAGATGGAGTGCCAGATGGAAGATCCTTACATCTTGTTGTATGATAAGAAAATTTCTTCGGTAAAGGATTTCTTGCCTATTCTTCAGCCAGTAGCCGAGAGCGGTCGCCCATTGTTAGTGATTGCAGAAGATGTCGATTCAGAGGCTTTGACAACTTTGGTAGTCAACCGTCTTCGTGCAGGTTTGAAGATCTGTGCAGTGAAGGCTCCGGGCTTTGGCGATCGTCGTAAGGCTATGCTAGAAGATATTGCTGTATTGACTGGTGGTATCGTAATCAGCGAAGAGAAGGGCTTGAGTCTTGACAAGGCTACAATAGAAATGCTGGGTCATGCTAAGAAGGTTACGGTAAGTAAGGATAACACTATCATCGTTGATGGTGGTGGTGAGAAACAAGCTATTGCTGATCGTGTGGCTCAGATCAAGAGCGAGATTACCAATACTACAAGCTCTTACGACAAGGAGAAGTTGCAGGAGCGTTTGGCTAAGTTGGCTGGCGGTGTTGCAGTGCTTTATGTAGGTGCTAACTCTGAGGTTGAGATGAAGGAAAAGAAGGATCGTGTTGACGATGCTTTGTGTGCTACTCGTGCAGCTACTGAGGAAGGTGTTGTTGTAGGTGGTGGTACTACTTATATCCGCGCTCAAGAGGCATTGGTAGGCTTGAAGGGTGAAAACAACGATGAGCAAACTGGTATCAACATCGTATGCCGTGCCATTGAAGAGCCATTACGCCAGATTATTTTCAACGCTGGTGGCGAAGGTGCTGTAGTCGTAAACAAGGTACGTGAAGGCAAGGGCGACTTCGGTTACAATGCTCGTAAGGAGCAGTACGAAGATCTTCGTGCAGCAGGTGTGATCGACCCAGCTAAGGTAGCTCGTGTAGCCCTTGAGAATGCAGCTTCTATCGCTGGCTTGTTCCTCACTACCGAGTGTATCATTGTTGATAAACCAGAGGAAACTCCAGCTCCAGCTATGACCCCTGGTATGGGAGGAATGATGTAATTTGATTGAGAATAGTTTTTAAGCTCAATAAAGCAAAAGCTAAATCCAAGCAATTGGGTTTGGCTTTTTGCGTTTATGTTAGGGTATAGATGAGATTTGCTTAACC
Source organism: Prevotella bivia DSM 20514 (assembly GCF_000262545.1). Classification (GTDB taxonomy): domain Bacteria; phylum Bacteroidota; class Bacteroidia; order Bacteroidales; family Bacteroidaceae; genus Prevotella; species Prevotella bivia. Next base: position 1,727,889 of record NZ_JH660660.1, read on the forward strand.
TACGGCTACTGAGCCAGAGTTACGGATAAAAAAATCTTTATTTTTAGATTAAGTAAACTATATGGATATCCCCACTAAATTTCTACTGAGCCCTGAAAAGGCAATCAAGTTAATCAAGGAAAAAGCCGATGATTACGACATGGAATTGAAGCAAAAGGCAGATAGCTTGATGCAGAAGAAATAACAAGAGTAAAATTGTGACAGTAGAATCGTAGAGGTAAAACTTATGCCCTCTACTTAAAATAAATAAGAAAACCGCAGATTATTCAAATAAAAGTTGTAATTTTGCCAAATAACGTCAAGACACAAGTAAGCAATATGCTATTTTCTGAACGAATAAAAGAGTTACGTATGCAATATAAGCTGCCACAACGACATTTGGCAGCGGCACTTGATATTGATACGGCGACTTATTGTAAGATAGAAAAAGGAGAAAGAAAAGCTAAAAGAGAACAGGTGTGCATCCTGTCAGGGCTATTTCATGTCAAGCAAGAAGACTTGATTATCTTATGGCTTGCTGACAAAGTCTCCGATATTGTGGCTCCAGAGAAACAAGTTGCTATAAATGTTTTATCTGTTGTCAAAGAAAACTTAAAACGTACAGTGTGATGTTACAAAGAAAATATAGTCCAACAAATCTGGAACCCACTATAGTTGCAGAAAGTCGTTCTCCGTACGGACTGAAAACCTATGTCAGTTTGTTCAGTAGCGCTGGTGTAGGATGTTATGGCTTTAAACAAGAGAATTTTTATTGTATTGCTACAGTGGAACTACTTGAACGTAGGCTAAAAATACAAAAATACAATCAAAAATGTGCATACGATAGTGGATATATTTGTGGAGATATGACCCAAAAAGAAACACAAGGACGAGTGTTTGAGGAATTGGATTTATGGAAACGAAATTTTAATGTAAAAGATTTAGATGTAATCATTGCGACACCACCATGCCAAGGTATGTCTGTAGCAAATCATAAGAAGAAAAATGAACTGAAAAGGAATTCTTTGGTTGTTGAATCTATAAAAATGGTTAGCAAAATACAACCGAAATTTTTCATATTCGAGAATGTCCGTGCATTTCTTACATCCATTTGTACAGATGTTGATGGTCAAGATAAGACTATTAAAAATGCAATAGAGTTGAATCTTGGTGGATTGTATAATGTGCTGTTTAAGGTTGTGAACTTTAAGGATTATGGTAATCCATCTAGCAGGACACGAACTTTGGTCATTGGAGTAAGAAAAGATTTAAAAGAAATTACTCCTTATGATGTGTTTCCTGACAGGCAGCCTGAGAGAACTTTGCGACAGATAATAGGTGATTTGCCATCATTAAGAACTATGGGAGAAATTTCTAAAACCGATATTTATCACAATTTTAGAAAATATGCTCCAAGAATGGAAGCATGGATTGCCGATATAAAAGAGGGGCAGTCTGCTTTTGACAACACTGACATAACCAAGATTCCTCATACTATAAAGAATGGGATTGTAGTCTATAATGCTCAGAAGAATGGGGACAAATATACACGTCAGTGTTGGGATAAAGTTGCACCATGCATTCATACTCGTAATGATATTATGGCAAGTCAAAATACTGTTCATCCTGTGGATAATCGGGTTTTCAGTATTCGTGAAGTGATGCTTATGATGTCGGTTCCTGCAGCTTTTCAATGGAGTGATATTCCTTTTAATGAGTTGAACAAATTGCCAATAAAAGAAAAAGAAGCTTTCCTCAAAAAGGAAGAAATGAATATAAGGCAAAATTTGGGCGAAGCCGTTCCTACTATTATATTTAGACAGATAGCGCATAAAATATACAAAGTTTTCTGTCGTATCAATATGACGGAGCAAGATATTAAGGATTTGATAGAGCGGAAGCATCTTAATAGTCAAATAAATCTTATAGATTTTATCAATAAATCTACAAGATACCGTTTCTGCGAACTATCAAAAATTGCAGAATTAGCAAATGCTAATAGAAATAATAACGCAGCATATTATACTCGACAGGACATTTGTTTTTCAGTAGTTGAGAACTTGCCAGAAGCGAAAGGCCTTACAGAAATCAATATTTTGGAACCCTCTGTTGGTGTAGGCAATTTTATTCCCATGCTTATTCAAAAGTATGCAGACGTTCCCTCTGTAAACATAGATGTCGTTGATATTGATGATGACAGCCTTGAAGTACTTAAGGCTCTAATCAATCATGTAAATATTCCTAATAATGTACACATGAACTACATTCATGCAGACTTTCTTACTTATTGTTTTAAGAAAAAATATGATGTGGTTGTTGGAAATCCTCCTTATAAAAAACTGACAAAGGAAAAAGAGTTACTATCTGTCTATAAAGCAGAAGCCTACAATACTGATACAAATAACATATTTTCTTTTTTTATAGAAAAGTCTATTAGAATTGGAAATGTAGTATCATTGATTGTACCTAAAAGTTTGATAAATGCTCCTGAGTTTAATAAAACTCGTCAACTAATGAGTAAAAAAAGAGTTTCTCATATCATTGATTTCGGGGAAAAAGGATTCAAGAATGTTAAGATTGAAACTATAAATTTTGTTGTTGAAACACAGCGAAAGCCTGCTCTGACAATTGTAGAATCTTACATTACGAAAAAAGTTGTAATACAGCTGCAATCCTACCTTATGGATACAAAGTTTCCTTATTGGATAATATATCGTAACGAAGATTTTGATAAAGTTGCAGATAAAATGGAGTTCAATGTGTTCAAAGCATATAGAGATAGAGTTATAACCAAGTCTTTGACAAAAGGGAATGGGCAGGTAAGAGTTCTCAAGTCAAGGAATATTGGTGATAATCAAATTATTGATATTCCAGAATATGACAGTTATGTGGATAATATAGAAGGGCTGGATGTTAGTAAGTTTCTGAACAAAACAAATTGTGTCCTGCTCCCAAACTTGACATATAACCCACGAGCATGCTTTCTCCCAAAAGGGTGCATTGCCGATGGTTCTGTTGCAATTCTTACCTTGGCAAACAGTGATAAGGTTATAACAAAAGAAGATCTGTCGTTTTATGCCACGGATAAATTTACTAAATTCTATGCAATAGCAAGAAATTTAGGTACACGTTCACTTAATATTGATAACAACTCTGTTTTCTTTTTTGGAAAACTTAAAGGATAGATGAAATGAGAGAAAATATAATAAAATATCTTAGTAATTTTGACTTGGATGTACGTAAATCACAAGATGCACGTTTTATGGATCAAAAGTGTACTCCTGATGTTGTTTGCTTTATTGCTGATTGCATTATCAATACAATAGATGTTGACAATGAGTTTACCTTGTCCAATATTTGGGATGCTCAATACTTCATAAAGAACGCAAGAGCTATTTTCAATAAGCCATTACCTACTAATCCAAAAGCTCGTCATGAGTATGATAAGTTTATACAACAGCCTCTCCGAATGCTTGCTTATGCCCATGTGTTGGAGATAGAAAAGCGATCGGGAACAAATTATTATCGTGTTGCTAATCTGGATATTCTTGACTATATAGCGCAAAGAGAAAGAAATACATATAATTTTCTCTATTGCTATTTGCAAAAGGTTCTTTCGGATAGTGGTTTCATTCGATATTTTGATGCGTTCAAAGATAAATGTTTGCAGGGAAAAGCTACGAATGCAGACTTCCAAGAGTTAAAAAGTAGATATGACCGCTTTGTAATAGGTAATACAGCTATAAATACGGAAGTCGAAGTTCATCGTATTTTTAGTAAGATATTGAATGTATATGCCGTTGAGAATCAGATTAACGGGACAGAAAAGGGATATATGTCTAAATATATCTTTACTTTCTCTGATTTGATGTATAATCGTAAGAATTGGAGAGACCTGAATAAAGATAAATCCATTACTCGACAGGAAGCACAAGAGCAACAAGATGTAAAACGGCAAGAAGTATACAATGCTTATTATGTTCAAAAAGCTATGAATTTGTTGCGGAAGATTCAGGTCGAAAGTGAAGTACATGACCAATGGGGAAATGGAGAAGCCACACAAATTCATCATATTTTTCCAAAATCTCAGTTTCCGCAACTGGCACATTATTTAGAGAATTTGATAAAACTTACAGCAACGCAACACTTTACGAAAGCACATCCTGATAATAAAACACAAGTAACAAATCGGGATTATCAACTTACATGCCTGTTGGCGAAAGCCGATACCATTGAAGCATCATTAAAAACAGTTGGGGACAAGTATTATCGTAAAGAATCTTTTGTTTATGTTATAAATACGGGGTTACTCTTGTCAATTAATCCTATTATAACTTTTACAGAGATAAAGCGAATATTAATCCAAGCATATAATGCAGCATGATAAAAAAAAGTATCAAGGTCGTAGATTTATTCTGTGGAATTGGAGGATTGTCAAACGGTTTCTTCCAAGAGGGATTTGATGTTGTTGCTGGATATGATAATGACAAATCATGTAAATTTGCTTATGAAGTAAATAATCATGCAAAATTTCATCTTGCAGATATAACAAAAGTCACTGGTAAAGAGATTAATCAACAATTTGGAGACAGTCTTAAAATCTTGGTCGGCTGTGCTCCATGCCAACCTTTTTCTTCTTATAGTTTTAAAGTAAAAACCAAGGATAAAGATAAAGTCAATCTACTTTATTCCTTTTCTCGGTTAATACATACAGTAAAGCCGACAATAGTATCTATGGAGAACGTTCCACAACTTATGGATACGGATAAGTATTCTGTTTTCTCTGATTTCTGTACAGAACTAAAAAAAATGAAGTATCATATCTCCGTTCAAGTTGTCTTCTGTCCTGATTATGGAATTCCTCAAAGACGCAGGAGGTTAGTTTTGCTAGCTTCTAAATTAGGAGCAATTAATCTTATTGCAGGAACCCATACATCGGACAATTATGTTACTGTTCGTGATACAATAGGTAATTTGAGGGCTATTAAAGATGGGGAAATAGATTCTCATGATCCATTGCATAGAGCTAGGAAATTGTCAGATTTAAATCTTAAAAGAGTATCTCTTACCAAAGAGGGAGGGAGTTGGCATGATTGGCCTGAAGAAATGATTCTTGAATGTTTTAAGAGACAAAGTGGAAAATCATACGGGAGTGTATATGGTAGGATGAAATGGAATGAGCCTGCTCCGACAATGACAACTCAATGCACTGGTCTCGGAAATGGTAGGTTTGGGCATCCAGAACAGAACCGTGCAATATCTTTAAGAGAAGCAGCATTGTTTCAGACATTTCCTATTGACTATAAATTCTATGATATAAATGAAATATGTCATCCATCTGTAATATGTCGACAGATTGGAAACGCTGTTCCACCTATATTAGGTAGGGTGATAGCAAAGAGTATTAAGGAGCATTTAAAACAACACAAGATATGGCAAAAAGAGAGATAAAGCACAGTATTGAAGATATTGATGAACAAATTAATCAGGAAAGCATCCCTTATGATTATGATACAAAGGAGTATCCTGTTGAAGTTATTATACACAAATTTGATCAAGGTCAGATTTTTGTACCGACCTACCAACGGCAGTTTGTTTGGAAATTAAATCAGAGAGCAAGATTTATAGAGTCTGTTTTTCTAGGTGTACCCATAATGCCTTTTCTTGTTTCTGTCTCAGGAAAAGATGCGGAACTTGAAATTATAGATGGGTCACAAAGAATACGTACATTAGCAGAATATTGCAATGGAAGACTTAAATTATCTGGATTAGAAAAATTGACTTTCTTAAATGGTACAAGATTCTCTGATTTAAGCACAGCAAGACAAAATAAATTTTTACTTCGTGATTTTAGATTTCATGTTGTAACAGAAAATGCCAAGCCAGAGATTAGAGCAGATATTTTCAATAGAGTAAATACCAGTTCTAACAAATTGACATCAAGTGAAACGAGAAGAGGTGCTTATCAATACAAGTTCTATAATTTTGTTGTGGAATGTTCTCAGAATGAGTTATTCCATGAAGTGTGTCCTATTTCTAAGAGTAGGTCTGATAGGGGAGAATACGAAGAATTGGCTTTAAGATTCTTTGCCTACTCTGAGTCTTATCTAAGTTTTAAGCATGATGTGTCTTCTTTTTTAGATGATTATGTGAAAGCTCATAAATCATCGTTTGACGAAGAACGAATGAGAAATGCTTTTTTTACTATGTTGAATTTTGCAAAAAAGGAATTGGCACCATGTTATTTTGCGAGGAGTGAAAGAGATAAATCTACTCCAAGAGTTAGATTTGAGGCTTTAGCTGTTGGCATACATTTTGCCTTGCTGGAAAAGCCAAATTTAACTGTCAAAGATCGAAATTGGCTTAACTCCATAGAATTTAAGAAAGTAACCACTTCTGATGCTAGTAACAATCCTGGGCGATTAAAGGAACGTATTGAGTTTGTTCGCGATTGCTTGTTAGATAAAATAGAAAATCTCACTTATGAAGAAAACTAAAGATGAATTCAAAAAGAGATGTGTTGAGGTTGACAAATATTTAGATGCACTGTCGTTGCTTGACAAAGGCAATTGTCAACTAACTTGTACTGATTTAGCAGGAAATGCTATTGTCAGACAGATTGATACCGATCTAGCGCGAATCTTGAAAGCTAATGCATTCCTGTTACTTTATAATCTTATAGAGGCTACTATAAGAAATTCTATACAAGCAATAATAAACTCTATCAATGGCGACAAATTAGAGTTCGCACAAATATCAGATAAAGTACAAGAACTGTGGTTGAGACAAGAAATTAGTGACATAAAGAATACAAATCAGAATTATCTGATTATATCGGGAATATCTCAAAAAATATTAGCGCACTCCTTACTTTCTTTCAAAGAAGACTGTATTAAAATTAGTGGAAATATGGATGCTAAAGCTATTCGTAAAATAGCAAAACAGTTTGGTTACCAAGAACCTAAAGATGGAAGAGGCTTAGTACAAATAAAAGAAAAAAGAAATAAACTTGCGCATGGAGAGTATACATTTACTGAGGTTGGCAAAAATTACACAATCAGTGATATAAGTATTCTAAGTAAAGAGGCTAAGGAATACATAGATGATGTTTTGTTATGTGTGGAAAATTATATATTGAAAAAGTCTTACAGGAAGATAAGCTGATTGGGAACAATTTGGGAACATTCCTAAAACAAGAAAAAGCTAAGTATTGAGTAATCAATTACTTAGCTTTTATCATTGTACCCAGACCCGGGCTCGAACCGGGATGGATTGCTCCACTGGTGTTTGAGACCAGCGCGTCTACCTATTCCGCCATCTGGGCTTAATGCTTTTTTATTAAGCGGTGCAAAGGTAGGGATAAAAAATGGATTAGTCAAATATTTAGAGCGAAAAATTGTGATATTTATAGAAAAAACTTATGATATTGATAGGGATAATGTTGTGGAAGGGTAGATAGGAATGCGATGGAGATGAATACTCCTATTGATAAGAGTGCGACGAGATATATAGAGAAATAATGGGGGAGGGTAATAGATATAAATAATGCTAGTGATTTCTTAAAAGATTTGTCTTGTTAGAAATTAAGGTGTATCTTTGAAAAATAAGATGAGTAGCATGCTGTAAGTTGTAAACGAAAATATGCAAGGTATAACAAAATGAATACTGCGCACATACAGGCTCTCTTTGCAAATAGGAACTTATAAACCTAGAAAAGTGGAAAAAGTAGAATTAAATAACTATGGAATTATTCTAGCTGGGGGGAAAGGTCGGCGTCTTTGGCCCTATAGTACGGAGAGAATACCAAAGCAATTTATCGACTTCTTTGGTGTGGGACGTACCCAGTTGCAACAAACTTTTGATCGTATTGTCAATATCTTACCAAAGGAAAATATCTATGTAAGCACGAATATAGCATATATAGATATAGTGCGCGAGCAGTTGCCTATGCTAGATGAGGCACAGATAATTGCTGAACCTATTTTCCGAAACACCGCTCCTAGTGTAGCTTGGGCTATTCACAGAATAGGGAGTCTTAACCATGAAGCTAATGTGTTGATAGTGCCTTCCGATCATAATGTTATTAATGTTGAAGCTTTTAAACAAGATGTGTGTAATGGCTTTTCATTTGTTACCAGCAATGATGCTGTGTTAACGGTAGGTGTGGAGCCTACAAGGTTTGAGTCGGGATATGGTTATTTGCAAAAGAACGAAGCAGATAGCGTAGGAAGTATTTATAAGGTACAAGCGTTTATAGAAAAACCTGATGCCGATTTTGCTAGTATGTTTGTGGGGAATGGTGAGTGGTGTTGGAATACTGGTATGTATATTTCGAGCGTGAACTATCTTCGCATCATACTTGGGCAGAACCTTCCTCCTATTCTCCGACACTTTGATGCGTTGCATTCACCTTATAATGTTGAGGCTGAAGATAAGTATATGCAAGATTATTTTGCTTTCTATAATAATATTTCTCTCGAGGAATGTATTTTGGAGAAGCAGGCGAATGTATATGTGATGGAATGTAAATTTGGTTGGGCAGATCTAGGTACATGGCATAATATGTACGAGTCGACACGCACAGAAAACGATGAGAACGTAGTACTCAACTCGGAAGTGTTTTTTGAAGAAGCCACAAATAACATTATCCGAATGCCTAAGGATAAGATTGCTGTTATTCAAGGGCTAGATGGCTACATTGTGGTAGAAGAAGGCAATGTGCTGCTTATTTGTAAAAAAGATGTATCGCCATCGTTTATAAAAAAGTATATCAACGAGGTGCGAATGCGAAGGGAGAAAGCGAAAGCGAAATAAGCGATTTTATAAAAAAGTGGGAAACTAACGAAATTCTTCGTCGGCTTCCCACTTTTTTGTGCGTGTTCTCTCTTACTTCTGTGCCTTAAAAGCTGCAAAAATCTTTTCGGCAATAGCTTTTTGTTCGTCGGCTTCTACCGTTACATGGTGATTAAAGTCGGCGTCACGCTCTGCGTTCATAGGCAATAGATGGATATGTGCATGGTTTACCTCTAAGCCATATACCACTTGTGCCACCTTTTTACAAGAGAATACCTCCTTGATAGCCTTTGCTACACGCTTTGCGAAGAGTTGAAACGCTGCCAATTCGTCATCTTCCATATCAAAGATGTAATCCACTTCACGGCGAGGTATTACCAATGTGTGTCCCTTTGTTACAGGGTTAATATCCAGAAAAGCATAAAACTTATCGTTTTCTGCACACTTGTAGCTTGGTATCTCTCCAGCAGCAATTTTACTAAAGATAGTCATAATCTCTTACCTCCTTTTTATATTTTTTATTATGCGTCAATAGAAATCTTGTCAATGCGTAGTTTTATAGTGCCACGAGGAATGGTGATCTCTGCCACATCGCCCACTTTCTTGTTTAGCAAACCTTGTGCAATAGGGGTTTTGATAGAGATCTTGCCCTGCTTAATGTTGGCCTCTGTTTCGCTAACAATGGTATATTTCATCTTTGTTTGGTTGTCAACATTTGTCATTTCCACTGTCGACATAATCTGTACAGCGTCAGTGCTTAGACGCGAAGTATCTACGATCTTAGCTTCTGCCAAGGTCATCTTCATTTCAAGGATCTTTGCTTCTAGGTGGCGTTGTGCCTCTTTAGCTGCGTCGTACTCCGAATTTTCGCTTAGGTCGCCCTTGTCGGCTGCTTCTGCAATCGCTGCCGATGCCTTTGGACGTTCAACTGATTCTAGTTGTTTAAGGTCTTCAACGAGCTTGTCATAGCCCTCTTGTGACATGTATGCCATAATTATATCTTTAATTAAATTTTAATTCTAATTATTGTAAAGTGGATATAAAAAACAGAAGAATTCCAACATTATTACTTTGCTGTCGGAATCCCCCATACTTTCTTATTACCCTATGATAGGATGTTGCAAAGTTAGCTAATGTTTTTTATATAACCAATTATTTTCTCATCAAAAGTGCATATACTGCTCTTTTGTGTATTTTATACGCTTCCCACAAAGAAAAAGGACGCCTTCATCAAAGCGCCCTTCTCTATTATCGTTTTGTCTAAATCTTATTTCCTATCTCCGAAAAAGCGCAATAGATATAGGAAGAGGTTAATAAAGTCGAGGTAAAGGTTTAAAGCACCTAGCAGTGCTATCTTTTGTGTACTCTCGCTCACATTACCTGCAAGTGATAGCTGCTTCTTAATGTTCTGTACGTCCCAAGCGGTAAGCCCAGTAAAGATAAGTACGCCAGCACCACTAATAATAAAGTCCATCATCGTACTCTTTAAAAAGATATTTACGACCATAGCTATTATAAGTCCTATTATTCCCATAGTTAAGATGCTACCCATTCTTGAGAGATCGCGTTTGGTAGTTGTTCCTATTACTGCCATTGCTCCGAAGGTACCAGCCGTGATAAGGAAAGTTTTAGCGATCGATGCTCCTGTAAATGCCAAGATGATAGGAGCGAAAACAACACCCGTTAGCACCGAGTAGGCAATAAACCATAAGGTGGCAGCTTGTAGAGATAGCTTGTGGATGCGTGCTGAAAGGTAAATTACAATACCTACCTGTGCTCCTATTAGTAGGAAGAAGGTCAATCGGCTAGAGAACATTAAGTTCATTAAGCCCACGGATTGGCTTACCCAATAGGCGGCGATACCTGTAATGATCAGTGCCATTGTCATCCACGTATATACTTTGCGCATGAGGATAGGCATAGCTTGCGCCATAGCAAGCTCTTGCTCACGTGTGTAGTTAGGGGCTGAAAAATTGTCAAAATTCATATCTTTTCTTTTTTTATTAATAATCTTACGCTTAGCCCATACTGCTTTTTTGTAAGCAAAGAGCTATATAGTGCAAATATACAAAAGGTGTACCATAATTGCTAATTTTATCTATGGTAAATATATATCATTTGTTAAATTTGGTTTTAGGAACATAACGTAGTAGATGGGTAAGTAAATTATCTCGCCTTTCTTGCTTATCTCGCGCTGATTAGAAAGTACATAACCTTTGTCCACCCTATAGTCTTTGTTAGCGATGAGTTTGTCAAGGGCACTGTGAGTGGTATAGTCTTTTCCCGACTTCACTTCTATTGGCAGTACTGCTAAATTGTCTTGGTCGTCAATTAGATAATCCACCTCACCATTCTTCTTGTTGTCATAATAGTAAAGGCTGAAACCATGTGCCTTTAGCTCGGATGCTACTACACTCTCATAGACTGCTCCTAGGTTTACCGACTCATCATCGTTGAGTACTGCCCGAATATTTTTGCCATACAAGAGATTGGTGAATAATCCTACATCGTTGATATATAGCTTGAGCAAATTTTTCGTAGCCGATTGTATCAAAGGGTAAGTAGGATTTGATACAGCTTTTACCTCTAGGGCTATCCCCGATGAAATAAGATAGTCGAACTCATCTTTATAGGTCTCATATCTTGCTCCTTTCTTATTTTCTATATCCTTATAAATAATGCGCTTCTTCTTACTTTCTAGGTTAGAGGGCATCAAATTATAAATCATACGTATCTTGAGTTTGTGTTCCTTATCATATTTAGCGGCATCGGCAACATACATTTGGTGAATACTGTTATGTAAACTTCTTACACTTACTATATTCTTTGTGTCAAGATAGGTCTGAACAGCATCTGGCAGCCCACCTATTAATAGATATAGCTTGAAGAGTTCTAGCACACGTGCGTGTACAGTTTCGTCTAAACTTTCTTCTTGCAAGAAACTGGTTCGGAGGTGCTCTAGGGCTAGCTCTCCAAAACCATTAGCTATCAAAAATTCCTCAAAGTCGAGCTGATACATGTGTAATATTTCCAAACTCCCTATGGGTAATGATACTACTTCGGCAGATAGTGTTACGCCTAATAAACTTCCACTGGTAATGAAAGTATATCGGTTGTCTTCACGTAAGAATTTTAGCAACGTGATAATATGGGGATATTCTTGTATTTCATCTAAAAAAATAATGGTGTCATCTTTGGTACCAAGGCGTTCGCCTGCTAACATACTCAACTGAAAATAAAACTTGTCGGTCGTGTTACAGTTTGCAAAAAAGCCTGCTCCTTGTTTGTCTTCTACAAGATTAATCTCGACATAGTTTTTAAAAATTTGCTGGGCTGCATGCCTAATAATATACGACTTGCCTATCTGGCGTGCACCGTCCAGCATAAGTATTTTGTTACTCTTGCTTCGCAAATGATCAATAATATTTCTTTCTATCTTTCTGTATAACATGGCTTTATATTACGATAACACCTTGTGTTCTTGTTGCAAAAATACACTTTTCCTATAAAATAAGCAAGCAAAAAATACACTTTTCCTGCTTTTTTTATGGCGAAAAAATACACTTTTCCTATATTTTTGGTAGTTAAAAAACACACTTATTTCATTTTTTGTCGAGGTAGTTCTTATTGTCTCTTTTAATAATTTAGCCCGCAAAAAGGGCTAACTCCGAGAGTCAGCCCTAATAACGTTTGCGAGAAATTCCAAACCTTTGTTACTAGCCTTAGTGGGTAGCTCCCCACCATTCTGTGTGTTGTAAGCCCTTCAATGCTGTCGGATGGGTCGTTGGATCGGATATGGTCAGACCACAATTTTCTGCAATAGGAATAAAATTATCTATACCGTATATAGCACTATATACGGTAGGTGTGCAAGTGCTAGCAATAACTGCTTCTTGCAATTTTGCCTTAAATGATGACAGTTCGGCTACTGTAGGCTTCATGTGTTTCACGTAAGAAAGCATATCGAAGAATATTGTAGGGTTGAAACCACCAAGGATCTGAATGTTGCTTGCTTCCTCTGCCGACACTTTATATTTACCATTCAGCACCTTCATTTCCTCTGCCAATGCCTCTATCTTGCTACAGTCTATTGCCGATAAAGCCCCTAAAGCGTATGTTTTCTTGTTGTTATAGTGGGTAGCAAAAGCCTTTGTCATACCCACGAAGCTTGGCGCTTCAGGATTTAAGGCTGGGTACATGATCTTATAAGGCATACCTTCTTTCAAAATTTCGCTTGTACTCGCTACTAAATAATGGGTAGCATTTCTAAAGGTATAAGCCGTTTCTACATTTGCCATATAGCAATCGTCAAGTATAAGATATTGTAGCTTCACTCCTGCACGCATAATAGCAGAGGCTATTTCGTTGAGGTCTAGCGCGTACTGTTTGTCTGCTACGCTACCCATAAAACGTGTCATCGTAAACTGTGGTGGTGCCCACGATGATTGGGTATCACGCTTCGCCCTATCCGTTGTCGATCGGGTGGGGTACTTCTCCCATATCTCTTTTTGTGTCCAGCCCGAGCCATGCCCTCCCATGATCAGTCCAAACTTAGTGCTGTTAGTGGCATGCGTATAGTGCTTAATCTCTTTTAGCAAACTGCTAAGACCAGCAGGTGTGCCAAAGTCGTAAGTGCTATATTGATTATTCACAGGTATTTTTTCTACTACCCCATCCTTGGTTACCAACTGATAAAGCTCTGACGAAGTGGGCGATTCGCTGATAAATACCATTACTTTCTGTCCTTGCGGAATGCCTCCTATCTGCTTGATACCTTGTTCCAAGGCTATTGCGTTGTTTGCAAGTGCCGAATACAACCCTTCGTCCGAACCACTTGCATTACCTGTCCATGGAAGGTACATTATGATAACGCTCGATGTTTCAGCATCGTTGCCTGTGTATATAATAGGATCGCTACAGCCTGCAAGTATCATCACAACTGTTAGTAGCAATGTAAAATGGAATAAAATTTTCCTCATTTAGTAAATCTCGTTTTCTTTATTTTTAAAACAAATAAATAATGAAAAACAAAGTTACATTCTTTTTTTAATATAATATTATGTGTTTTTTTAATATAATGATTATTTAACGATATTCCGCAGTTATAGCCCCCCCATTAGGTGTTTACTGTAAGATGGACAGTAAAATATAAAAAGATTTATCGTGTTTTTAGGTTGTACCAAAACCACCTCTTATAGATGCGAACAGATAAAAAGAAAGGTAATGAAAAAAAACGATAGATGCTAAAGATAGCAGAACTGCTTGAAGCAGCATACGCAGAAAAACCTTAAAAGAAACGATGTATAGCGAAAAGAGAAAGCTAAGTATACAAAAAAATGAATTTTTTTTCAAATAAAATTTGGTAATTTGCTGACAAATGTATATTTTTGCATTCTCAATAACGTACAATTTCCATAGTATGAAGGTAAAAACAAGTAGATTAGAGGCTCTAAAACTTATTATTTCAAGCAAGGAGCTAGGTTCACAAGAAGAAGTGTTAGTAGAGTTGAAGAAAGAAGGTTATACGCTAACTCAAGCCACATTAAGTAGAGACTTAAAGCAGCTAAAAGTAGCTAAGGCAGCTTCTATGAATGGTAAATACGTATATGTGTTGCCAAACGAAACAATGTATAAGCGTGTAACTAGTCCACGTACGGCTGGAGAGATGTTACAACACAGCGGTTATCTTACATTCAATATTTCAGGGCAATTGGCTATTTTGAAAACGCGTCCGGGCTATGCCAGCGCTTTGGCTTACGACTTTGATGCTGCCGGGTTTGGTTGTGTTTTGGGAACGATTGCTGGCGATGATACCATTTTTGTAGCACTTCGTGAAGGGGTATCAAGAGAAGAGGTTATCGACACATTTGCTTCAGCCATTCCTGGTTTACGCCATTTGGTGGATCCTTCAAAGAAATAAGCCGAAGTATTAGTTCGGGCAATTTAGGTAGCAACAGCACAAGATACTGTTTTCGTAACTGGTGGTAGTTAAAGTAAAGCTTTGACTACCACCAGTTTTCGTTGTATATCAGCGGATAACATAAAGTTTTTCTCTTTCCATATAAGAACGAAAAGAATAATAGTATTATCTCTTAAAAAGTAATCTCTTACCCCCTAATTTGTTAAAATATGACCTTTTACAGCAAAAAAGGTCATATTTCACGATAAAAAATAATTTATTTTTCAACTAAAAATAAATTAAAAATAGAACAAAAATAAATTGTTTTGCGCTTTAAAATATTATGTTTATCTTTGTCCAAGTTTATTTTTTAATTGTAGAAAGAAGATCTTTTTTTAGCGAAAGATGTTCAGAACAAAAGAAAGAAGCTATCTTAAAATAAGATTATAAGCACATTAATAACAAACTTTATTTTTTATACAGTATGATGAAGAAAACTCAATACGCCTTACTGATAGCGTTGTTTGCTGGCACAGTAACACTAGCCCACGCTGCTGTAAAAGGTCAGAAAAAGGTAAAAAAGGCAGCTGTAACAAATCCATTGTTGCGCCCTAGCGGTTTGCCTTATGGTGCTCCTAACTTTAAAGTGATAAAGGATACCGACTATCTACCTGCTATTGAGGCAGGTATCAAGCAGCAACGAGCTGAAATTGCTGCCATTGTCAATAACAAGCAAACACCTACTTTCGCAAATACTATTCTTGCATACGAGCAAAGCGGTCGCACCTTAGATCGTGTTACGAGCATTTTCTTTTGTGTAACCGAGGCCAATAAGACACCCGGTATTGCTGCTGCGGAGGAGAAAGTTATTCCTTTGCTTACCGATTGGGAAAACGAATTAAGCTTCAATCAGAAGTTCTTCAAGCGTATCAAGTATGTTTACGATCATGAGCTAAACAAGCTAACAGGCGAAGACAAGAAGCTAACAGAGAAAATCTATAAGGGCTTCGTGCGTTCGGGTGCATTGCTATCGCCAGAAAAGATGGCGCGTATGCAGGAAATCAACAAGCGCATCGCTACTTTGCAGCAAGACTTTGGTAGCATTATTCCTAAGGCTACCAATGCTGCTACTGTTTGGTTGCAGAATGAGAGCGACCTTGCTGGTCTAAGTGCTGCCGATATTGCACAGTGTAAGAAGGATGCTGAGGCTTTAGGAGGCAAAGCTCCTTATTGTATTGTGATTACCAATACTACCAATCAGCCCATCTTAACCAATATTGCAAATCGCGAAACACGTAGAAAGGTGTTTGAAGCTTCTATCCACCGAGTAGATGGAACAAACGAGTTCAACGCTTTCCCTATTGTTGTCGAAATCGCTAAATTGCGCGCAGAGAAAGGTAAGTTGATGGGGTATGACAACTATGCCAACTACTCTTTAAGCAATACGATGGCAGGTAATACTACCAAGGCTTACAGTTTCTTGAAGAGCTTGATAGCTAAGTATCGTCCTATAGCTGATGCTGAAAGCAAGGCTATTGAGGAGTATGCACAAAGCAAGGAAGGTGCCGACTTTAAGCTCCAACCTTACGATCGTTTCTTCTATTCTGCTAAGATGAAGAAGGAAAAATTCAATTTCTCTGATGATGATGTAAAGCCTTATTTCAATGTGGATAGCGTGTTAGTAAACGGTGTGTTCTATGCTGCACACAGAGCATACGGCTTAAACTTCCGTCAGCGTTTCGATTTGCCTACTTATCACAAGGATATGAAGGTGTACGATGTGTTGGACAAAGATGGTAAGCAATTGGCGTTGTTCTATACCGACTACTTCCGCCGCCCAACAAAGCGTGGTGGTGCATGGATGAGTTCGTTTGCTAAGCAAAGCCGATTGAGAGGGCAGATACCTGTGATCTATAATGTAATGAATATCGCAAAGGCACCAGAAGGTCAGCCTACACTCTTAACATGGGACGAAACTTCTACAATGTTCCATGAGTTTGGGCATGCGTTGCACGGCATATTGTCAAACTGTAAGTATAACACGTTGAGTGGCACTGCTGTTGCGCGCGACTTTGTAGAGTTTCCATCACAGTTTAATGAGTCGTTTGCTGCTATTCCAGAAGTGCTTGACCACTATGCTAAGCATTACAAAACGGGTGAGATTTTGCCTGCCGACTTGAAAGAAAAGATGTTAAACTCTATGAACTTCCATTCAGCTTATAGTCTTGGTGAGAACCTTGCTGCTACCTGCCTAGATATGGCTTGGCATGTATTACCTGTAGAGCAAGTACCTAATGCTGATGGTGCTAAGGCTTTTGAGCAGAAGGCTTTGAGCGAAGTAGGATTGTTAGATAGCCAAATTCCTCCACGTTACTCTACATCATACTTCAACCATGTATGGGGTGGTGGTTATGCTGCTGGCTACTATAGCTATTTATGGACAGAGGTGTTGGCTGATAACGTGGCTGCTACCTTTAAGGAACGTGGCGCATTGAAGTTATCAACAGGTACCGATTTCCGTAATAAGGTTCTAAGCCGTGGCAACACATTACCATTGATGCAGATTTTCACCGATTTCACTGGTCTAAAGGAACCTCGCACAGAGGATCTTTTAAAGGCTAGAGGGTTGGAATAATATATTTTATAAAACTTTTAAAAGTGTCAGTGTGTAGTTTAAGGCTATACATTGACACTTTGCGTATTACAATGAAGCAAATTATTGGCTTATTCTTTTGTAGTTTGCTCTTGGTGGCTTGCTCTTCAATAGAGAATACCTTTATACCGACTGGCATGGGGCAAAGAAAACTACAGCGTACAAACTAAAGAAGGACACTTTGATCATTTATTGGTATGACGAAACAGAAGTGTTGCTGAAAAAGAAATAAAGAAATTGTTTCCTAAACTAGAAGTCTTGCACGAAAAAAACTAACAAAAAGCCTATTTCTAGCCCCCCTCTCTCTCCTCTCTACACTATTTCTTTTATCGCTGTAATATCTCCTCTCTCTTATATATATTATAATGTGTATTTCCTCTTTTCTTCTATTTTGAGGTAGAAAACCAACTTTTTTCTCACTTTTTTCTTGTTAAAGTTTGGTGTTTTGTTCTAAACTCTATACCTTTGCACTCGCTTTTACGAAATGAGTCATTCACAATTCGTTTAGGCACAACAAGAAAGAGTTCTTTGAAAAGATTTACATAACAGACAAAGTAGTACAAGAAGCAATAGTGCATATTTTTATGCACATTGGTAAAAAACAAACCGTTGATTTATTTAACAAGGGTGCTTTTAAACTTGATACTTTAGAATTTAGGATACATTCGAGCTATAGATACAAACGTTATCATTATTTTTTTTAGTGATATACATTCTAATGATATTTTACAATGGAGAGTTTGATCCTGGCTCAGGATGAACGCTAGCTATAGGCTTAACACATGCAAGTCGAGGGGCAGCGAATAGATAGCTTGCTATTTATGTCGGCGACCGGCGCACGGGTGAGTAACGCGTATCCAACCTACCCATAACTAAGGGATAACCCAGCGAAAGTTGGACTAATACCTTATGTATTCGTTTGATCTCATGAGATTACGAATAAAGATTTATCGGTTATGGATGGGGATGCGTCTGATTAGCTTGTTGGCGGGGTAACGGCCCACCAAGGCAACGATCAGTAGGGGTTCTGAGAGGAAGGTCCCCCACATTGGAACTGAGACACGGTCCAAACTCCTACGGGAGGCAGCAGTGAGGAATATTGGTCAATGGACGCAAGTCTGAACCAGCCAAGTAGCGTGCAGGATGACGGCCCTATGGGTTGTAAACTGCTTTTATATGGGGATAAAGTGGGGAACGTGTTCCCTTTTGCAGGTACCATATGAATAAGGACCGGCTAATTCCGTGCCAGCAGCCGCGGTAATACGGAAGGTTCGGGCGTTATCCGGATTTATTGGGTTTAAAGGGAGCGTAGGCCGTTTGGTAAGCGTGTTGTGAAATGTAGTAGCTCAACTTCTAGATTGCAGCGCGAACTGTCAGACTTGAGTGCGCACAACGTAGGCGGAATTCATGGTGTAGCGGTGAAATGCTTAGATATCATGAAGAACTCCGATTGCGAAGGCAGCTTACGGGAGCGCAACTGACGCTGAAGCTCGAAGGTGCGGGTATCGAACAGGATTAGATACCCTGGTAGTCCGCACAGTAAACGATGGATGCCCGCTGTTAGCACCTAGTGTTAGCGGCTAAGCGAAAGCATTAAGCATCCCACCTGGGGAGTACGCCGGCAACGGTGAAACTCAAAGGAATTGACGGGGGCCCGCACAAGCGGAGGAACATGTGGTTTAATTCGATGATACGCGAGGAACCTTACCCGGGCTTGAATTGCAGATGAACGATTTAGAGATAATGAGGTCCTTCGGGACATCTGTGAAGGTGCTGCATGGTTGTCGTCAGCTCGTGCCGTGAGGTGTCGGCTTAAGTGCCATAACGAGCGCAACCCCTTTCTTTAGTTGCCATCAGGTTCTGCTGGGCACTCTGGAGATACTGCCACCGTAAGGTGTGAGGAAGGTGGGGATGACGTCAAATCAGCACGGCCCTTACGTCCGGGGCTACACACGTGTTACAATGGGTGGTACAGATAGTTGGTCGTGTGCAAATACGATCTAATCCTTAAAACCATTCTCAGTTCGGACTGGGGTCTGCAACCCGACCCCACGAAGCTGGATTCGCTAGTAATCGCGCATCAGCCATGGCGCGGTGAATACGTTCCCGGGCCTTGTACACACCGCCCGTCAAGCCATGAAAGCCGGGGGTGCCTGAAGTTCGTGACCGTAAGGATCGACCTAGGGCAAAACTGGTAATTGGGGCTAAGTCGTAACAAGGTAGCCGTACCGGAAGGTGCGGCTGGAACACCTCCTTTCTGGAGCAGGATGTAAAACCTTGCTAAAGTAGCCAAACATTTGACAACAAGATTAAAGTAACCGATATATTTTTATCAATATATTATTGTTATCAATATAAATTGGTTTGTTTTCTTCTTGTACTGCGAGTAATCTGTATTATATAAATAAGGGAGTAAGAGTAATTTTGGTAAACCAAATAAGGCTCACAGAAAGTTATATACTAGGTTCAAGACCTACTACTCCACATTAGACTATAAAATCTCTATTTTTTATAGAGTAGTCTTTACGATCTTTGACATATTGCAACAATGAATAAACTGTAAGTATGAACTGTTTTTTATAATATTATTATAATAAATAGTTTCTAAGAAAAGAATTCCATTTCTTTTAATAGAAATCACACAACAGCTGAAAGTATGAGCTACATACTCTTTTTGCGGTATTAGTTTACTAGCAATTAGAGTCGAGCGAAGAAAGTAAGAAAGGGCGCATGGCGGATGCCTTGGCTCATGGAGGCGATGAAGGACGTGATAAGCTGCGATAAGCTTCGGGTAGATGCAAATAATCTTTGATCCGAAGATTTCCGAATGGGACAACCTAGCGTGTTGAAGACACGTTACTCTTGCAATGTAAGAGAGCTAACGCAGGGAACTGAAACATCTTAGTACCTGTAGGAAGAGAAAATAATTTAATGATTTCCCTAGTAGTGGCGAGCGAACGGGAAGTAGCCCAAACCTATGACGTAGCAATGCGCCATAGGGGTTGTAGGACCACGACATTGTATTAAGTCAATCGAGAAGAATATTCTGGAAAGAATAACCATAGAGGGTGATAGTCCTGTACTCGAAGTGCGACTTAGCATAGTGGTATCCTGAGTACCGCGGAACACGTGTAATTCTGCGCGAATCAGCCGGGCCCATCCGGTAAGGCTAAATACTCCCATGAGACCGATAGTGAACGAGTACTGTGAAGGAAAGGTGAAAAGCACTCCGCGAGGAGAGTGAAATAGTTCCTGAAACCATGCGCCTACAAGCGGTCGGAGCAAAGTAATTTGTGACGGCGTGCCTTTTGCATAATGAACCTACGAGTTACCATGTCTGGCAAGGATAAGTGATTCAGTCACGCATCCATAGTGAAAGCGAGCCTGAACAGGGCGTTATAGTCAGATGGGGTAGACGCGAAACCAAGTGATCTACACTTACCCAGGTTGAAGTTCGGGTAACACCGAATGGAGGACCGCACCAATAAGCGTTGAAAAGCTTCTGGATGAGGTGAGTGTAGGAGTGAAAGGCCAATCAAACTTGGAGATAGCTCGTACTCCCCGAAAGGCATTTAGGTGCCGCGTGCTACGATCAGCATAAGAGGTAGAGCGACCGATAGGTCAAGAGGGCTTCACCGCCTATTGCGACCTGACGAACTCCGAATGCTTATGTTTTGCAGTAGTGCAGTAAGGGGGCGGGTGCTAAGGTCCGTCCCCGAGAGGAGAAGAATCCAGACCGTCATCTAAGGTCCCGAAATTCTGTCTAAGTTAGTCTAACGAAGTGTGGTCCCCGTGACAGCTAGGATGTTGGCTTGGAAGCAGCCATTCATTCAAAGAGTGCGTAACAGCTCACTAGTCGAGGGTCCGTGCATGGATAATAATCGGGTATTAAGTCAGATACCGAAGGTGCGGGATAGTATTGTATATAAAAAGTATCGGTAGGGGAGCATTCCATCGGCGCAGAATATAGACCGTAAGGTTTGTTGGAGCTTATGGAAAAGCAAATGTAGGTATAAGTAACGATAAAAAGGGTTAGATTCCCTTTCGCCGAAAGACCGAGGTTTCCCGGGCGATGCCAATCAGCCCGGGGTTAGTCGAGTCCTAAGTCTCATCCGAACGGAGCAGGCGATGGCAGATGAGGTTAATATTCCTCAACTTGCTTATATAGTGAAGTGGAGACGGAGCAGTGACACTGTCGCGTCCTGACGGACATGGACGTTTAATATTTTAGGCATTGATAGGTGCAGGCAAATCCACACCTTGAGCTGAGAATAGAAAGTACAACTTCTCTTCGGAGAAAGTTGATAGTACAGGTAATCATACTCCCGAGAAAATCCGCTAGCGTTAATATTTAAGCAACTCGTACCGCAAACGGACACACGTGGTCGGGTAGAATATACTAAGGCGTTGAGAGATTCATGGTTAAGGAACTAGGCAAATTGACCCTGTAACTTCGGGATAAAGGGTCCTCGTATTTAGCTATACGAGGCGCAGAGAATAGGTCCAGGCAACTGTTTAACAAAAACACAGGGCTGTGCTAACTCGAAAGATGATGTATACAGCCTGACACCTGCCCGGTGCTGGAAGGTTAAGAGGAGAGCTTAGATGTAAATCGACGGTTTGAATTGAAGCCCCAGTAAACGGCGGCCGTAACTATAACGGTCCTAAGGTAGCGAAATTCCTTGTCGGGTAAGTTCCGACCTGCACGAATGGTGTAATGATCTGGACGCTGTCTCAACCATGATCTCAGTGAAATTGTAGTATCGGTGAAGATGCCGATTACCCGCGATGGGACGAAAAGACCCCGTGAACCTTTACTACAGCTTAGCATTGACCTTGGTCATCCGATGTGTAGGATAGGCCGGAGGCTTTGAAGCGGGCGCGCCAGCGTTTGTGGAGCCATCCTTGAAATACGGCCCTTTGGCTGTCTGAGGTCTAACGCGCTTTATGTGCGGACATTGTTTGGTGGGTAGTTTGACTGGGGTGGTCGCCTCCAAAAGCGTAACGGAGGCTTCCAAAGGTACCCTCAGGTCGATTGGTAACCGACCTCATGGAGTGTAATGGCATAAGGGTGCTTGACTGGGAGGCAGACATGCCGAGCAGGTAGGAAACTAGGGCATAGTGATCCGGCGGATGTGTATGGAAACTCCGTCG
Source organism: Prevotella bivia DSM 20514 (assembly GCF_000262545.1). Taxonomy (GTDB): domain Bacteria; phylum Bacteroidota; class Bacteroidia; order Bacteroidales; family Bacteroidaceae; genus Prevotella; species Prevotella bivia. Next base: position 1,750,367 of record NZ_JH660660.1, read on the forward strand.
CTCAAAGGATAAAAGGTACTCCGGGGATAACAGGCTGATCCCCCCCAAGAGCTCATATCGACGGGGTGGTTTGGCACCTCGATGTCGGCTCGTCACATCCTGGGGCTGGAGAAGGTCCCAAGGGTTGGGCTGTTCGCCCATTAAAGTGGCACGCGAGCTGGGTTCAGAACGTCGTGAGACAGTTCGGTCTCTATCTATCGTGGGCGTTGGAGTTTTGAGTGGTGCTGACACTAGTACGAGAGGACCGTGTTGGACAGACCTCCGGTTTACCAGTTGTGCCGCCAGGTGCACTGCTGGGTATCTGAGTCTGGTATGGATAAGCGCTGAAAGCATCTAAGTGCGAAGCCTTCCGCGAGATGAGAACTCCTCATAAGGGTCGTCATAGACGATGACGTTGATAGGGTGTAGGTGTACAGACGGTGACGTCAAAGCCGAGCACTACTAATTGCCCGAAACTTTCTTCGGTGCTTTCTAGGGTAATATTCCCTATTGGCACAGTGGTTCATTCTTTGAGCTGTTGATTTCTAGGACAGTAGATAGTATTCTACTCTTATAGTTTATTAGTTACAATATGTCACCGTTATTTAGGTGGTTATTGCGACGGGGTTCCACCTCTTCCCATTCCGAACAGAGAAGTTAAGCCCGTTTGCGCCGATGGTACTGCAATGCAATGTGGGAGAGTAGGAGGCTGCCTTTTTTTATAGCAAGTAGAAGTCCTGATTACTGAAAAGTAGTCAGGACTTTTTTTTTGTGCTGTTATTCAATTAGCGGGTTATCTAATTGAAGCGTGTTGTGTATCAAAACTATATTTACCAGCTTTTAAATCATTATCATTTATTTTTTATATCTTTGTGGCAAAATTGGAGAAATTTAAGATTACAATTATACAATGACTATTAACAACAACAATAAGCAGCGTGTTCAAGCTCTGAAAAGAGGTTTGAGCATCGCTTGTTTAATGACTGGCTTTCTACATGCAGAAGCAGTGAGTATGTCGCCTAACAGTTTGATGCCCATTTTCAAGAAGAAAAAGAAAGAAGTTTCAGATACTACACAAACTGATTATCAAAAGATAACAGCAAATGGGGCAAAAGCCAAGGGGCTATTTAATGTTTATCAGAAACAAGATGACTATTTTTTTGAAATCCCAACACGTTTGTTGGGTCGTGATTTCCTAGTATCTAACAAGCTGTTGCGTGTGCCTTCAGAGTTGAATGAAGCAGGTGTGAACCGTGGTGTGAACTATGAAAACCAAATGGTAAGTTTCTCATGGGATAAGAAGGCTAAGAAGGTGTATATTCGCCAGCAGCGTCCTATGCCAATAGCAGACAAAAATGATGCTATTAGTATGTCGGTAGAGGATAACTATATTTCGCCATTAATAGCTGCGTTGAAGGTGGAAGGAGTTAGTCCTGATTCCAGCAGTGTTGTTGTGAAAGTTAGTGATTTCTATAATGGACAAGAAACCACTATCAATAATGTTTTTGATAATATTAATTTAGGCACTTCTGCTATCAAAAACCTTTCACGTATTCTTTGTATAAAGTCTTTTGATAATAATATAACAGCCAATAGTGAGCTAACAACAAAGGTTACTGAAGGTAAGACATCAGTGAATATTACAGTGAATGTTAGTTCATCGCTTATGTTATTACCAGAAAAGCCTATGCGTGGGCGATTAGCCGATCCTCGAGTAGGTTATTTTACTACAGCCTTACAACGCTATGGGGATTATGACCAAGTGGCTAGCAAAGAAGAATATGTTACGCGTTGGCGTATGGAGCCAAGAGATGAAGATAAGGAACGATATCTTAGAGGTGAGCTAGTAGAACCGAAACAACCTATCGTATTTTATATAGACCCTGCTACACCAAAGCCATGGCGTCCTTACCTCATTGCTGGTGTAAACGCATGGCAAAAGGCTTTTGAAAAGGCAGGATTCAAAAATGCTATTTATGCAGAAGTGTTGCCCGATTCGGTAGATCTTGATAATATGAAATACAATAGTATTACATATGCTGCTAGCGAAAAGAAGAATGCAATGGGTCCTTCCCTACTTGATCCACGGTCAGGTGAGGTGTTGCATGCAGATGTGATGTGGTGGCACAATGTTTTGGCAACCGTAACAGAGTGGATAAAGGTTCAAACAAGTACTGTTGATCCACGTGCCCAGCTCAATGATCTACCCGAGGCATTGGTTGGTGATGGTTTGCGTTTTGTAGCTACTCACGAGATAGGTCATTCGCTAGGTTTGCGTCATAATATGATAGCCTCATGGACTTACCCTACAGAGAGTCTTCGTAGCAAGACATTTACCGATGAACATCAGAATACCGCCTCGTCAATTATGGACTATGCTCGTTTCAACTACATAGCACAACCAGGCGATGGAGTTACTCACCTTTCACCAGCTCTTGGGGCTTATGATATGTTTGCTATAGAATATGCTTACCGCTGGTATGGCGACATCACACCAAAGGAAGAGTTACCTTATCTTAATAAGTATTTGGCAAAGCACACAGCAACAGTCTATAAATTTAGTGAAGCCCAAGATGTACGCGACTGTATAGACCCTCGTGCCCAAAATGAAGATTTAGGCAATGATGCTATTAAATCTTCCAATTATGGTATTGCTAACTTAAAGCGTATCGTGCCTAATATCATTAAATGGACCACTAATGGTAAGGAGGGGCAGTCGTATGAAGCTGCATCAAAACTCTACTATGCAGTGATCAATCAATGGAACTCTTATCTCTACCACGTACTTTCTAATATAGGTGGTATATACATAGAGAATACTACTGTAGGCGACGGCAATAAGACATTTACCTTTGTTGAAAAAGAAAAACAACGTGCAGCTACTCAATTCTTGCTCGACAACGTTCTTACTTTCCCCGCATGGCTCTTTGGTAACGATATTCAGCGTTACACCTATTTGTTGCGTAGCACTCCTCTAGGCATGGAAGAACATGCCCCTAGCGTTATACTTCGTAACTGCCAAGCATTTATTCTTTGGGATTTGCTAGGTAACAATCGTCTTATGCGTATGACGGAAAATGAGTATGAGAATGGAAAGAAAGCCTTTACCACTGTTGATTTAATGGATATGCTCCACAAGCACATCTTCGCCGTAACCGAGCGTGGTGGTATCCCTGATGCTATGCAGCGCTCACTCCAAAAGAACTTCCTAGATGCCCTGATTACTGCTGGTGCTGAAAGTGAGAGCGTGAAGATCAATAAGAAACTTACTGGTATGTCTTGGCTTTTTGAGAGCGAAGGTGGTTGCCCATGGAATAAGCTAGATATAAGTGCTTCGAGTGGTCCTCGTAGATTCAACTTCTCTGGATCTCAGCTCACTCGTATTTCTGATGCTCTCTCTGTAAAACGTGGTGAAATGTTGCGTATAAAGACTTTGCTTGAAAAACGTAAGAATACCTCTGATACAGCAACTAAGTATCATTATGCGGATATGATTATGCGCATTAATACAGCTTTGGGAACAAAATAAGAAAACAGATATATTATTCACTTAAATACAACAAGAAACATGGTTAAAAAATCACTTTTACTATTTCTTGCTTTCTTTTCAGTAACTACATTGTGGGCTGCTGATGTGAAGGAGATAACAGGTACCATATCCTCGGCAGAGGATAAGGAACTACTTATCGGTGTAACAATTACCGTACCTCGCAGTGAACTAAAGCGTGTGGGAGCAGCCCAAACGAGTCTTGGAACAACTACTGATGTAGATGGCAACTTTACCATAAAGGTTCCTACAGATGTTAAGGTGCTAACGGCTTCATACATTGGCTATGAAGATGCTATTATTACGCTCACGGATGGCAAGAGCCATTATGATGTAGTGATGAAATCGAAATCGACAACACTAAATGATGTTGTAGTAACAGGTTATCAAACTGTAGAACGTCGTCGCTTGACAGCAGCTATTACAAAGATAGACTTAACTGAAGCTGCTAAGGGATCGAACCTTAGTGTTGATCAGGCATTGGCGGGACAAATTGCCGGTGTATCGGTAACGAGTATGTCAGGAACCCCAGGTGCACCTGCTAAGATCCGTATTCGTGGTACAGCTTCACTCTCTGGTACACAAGATCCATTGTGGGTGCTTGACGGTATGCCATTAGAGGGAACAGATATACCTAAACTTTCAGGCAATTCTGATAACGATATTACTAATATTGGGCAGTCTTCAATTGCAGGCTTGAGCCCCAATGATATAGAGAGTATTACGATCTTAAAAGATGCCGCTGCTACAGCTATCTATGGCGCACGTGCAGCTAATGGTGTGATCGTGATTACTACAAAACGTGGTCGCGAGGGTAAGCCTGTGATGAACTATAACACACGTCTATCTATATCACCTCGTATTAGCAGTGATCGATTGAACTTGCTCAATGCTAGCCAGAAAGTAAATTTAGAACTAGAAATGGCTCGTCAAACCTATGACAACTATGGTACACCAGTATCTTTGTATAGCGGTAATGGCGATGTTTATGCTATTATTAAAAATGCGGGCGAACTAGAAAACTATCAGGCTAAAGGCTTTGATGCACTTTCAGCGGCTACGCAAGGTAAGATAAATGCACTTCGTAATGTAAATACTAATTGGAACGATATTCTCTTTCGCAGTGCTTTTACTCAAGAACATAACTTTAGTATCTCGGGTGGTGGAGAACGTGTAACTTATTACAACTCTGTTGGCTACAGCGATGAGAATGGTAATGTACAAGGTGGGAGCAACTCGCGCTTTAATTTGACAAGTAAAACACAGTATAAAGTTAATAAAATCTTGAAGATTGGTTTTTCTCTCTTTGGAAACTTGCGTAAAAACCACTCTTTCCTCTCGGATACTTATGGTTTGAATAATCCTGTTTATTACTCTCGCATTGCCAATCCTTATCAAATTTTGCAAAACGAGGACGGTTCTTATGCTTACGATTACAATGCTGTAGCAAATGGTGATCGTGATTTGACACGTGGCTTCAATATATTTGAGGATAGAGCAAACTCACAGAACAAAACCACAACAACTTCTATCAACGCTATCTTCGATGCAGAACTTCGTTTTAATGATAATTGGAAGTTAACTACCCAATTGGGCTTGCAATACGATAATAGTAAGCGCGAACAGTATGCAGGGTGGAATACTTTTACCATGCGTAATGCTTATCAAAATAGTAGGTATACAAATAAGGGCGTTACTAAATATGTGATACCTGAAGGTGGAAGAATGCAGACCAACCATAGCACTACCACGCAGATGACCTATAAGTTGCAGGGAGAATATAAGAATACCTTCAACGATATCCACTTCCTACAGCTTATGGCAGGTACCGAATGGCGTAAAAACTGGTATAAGGCTGATGCCGTAACTGCTTATGGCTATAATCCACAGACACTTACTTCTATTCCGCTTGTTTTTCAGGATGAAAAGCAAGCCCGTCAATATCCTTTGAATAATTTTACCAAGCAAACCAATGCTTATATTTCTTTCTATGCTACGGGTTCGTACACCTTGCTTGATCGCTACACTCTTGGTGCTAGTGTGCGCTCGGATGGTTCCGATTTGTTTGGCGTTGATAAGAAGTATCGCTGGTTGCCTATCTACTCTATGAGTGCTTTATGGCGTGTAAGTCGTGAGAAATTCTTGAGCAACGCTACATGGATAGATAATCTTGCCCTTCGTCTTTCATACGGTATTCAGGGTAATATTGATAAGAACACCTCACCATATCTTGTTGGGTCATACGCTAATATTAGTATTCTCCCAGGTTACAATGAGACAGGTATTAATATTCTTGGTGCGCCAAACGATAAACTTCGCTGGGAAAAAACAAAGACATGGAACGTAGGTATTGATTGGAGTATTCTAAAGTCTGCCATCAATATGAGCTTTGACTACTATTCTCGTAAGGGTACCGACTTGATAGGCACACGTATGCTCCCACTAGAAAATGGTTTCCAGAGCATGACTATCAATTGGGCTAGTATGAAAAATGAAGGTGTAGAGTTTAATCTCCAGACACGCAATATAGCTACAAAGAACTTCTCATGGTACACCACCTTTAACTTTGCTTATAACCAAAATAAGGTGCTTCGTATGAGCATTGCTGATAATCAAACCACACCTAGTCTTGAAGGTTATCCAGTAGGTGCTATCTTTGCTATCGAAACAAAGGGTATTGATCCTAAAACAGGTAGAATACTCCTTGCCGATGCGAGCGATCCTAATGGTGTTACGATAGATAAGAAGTATCGTTTGAAAGACGAGTGGGGCATTGGCTTCTATTCTTCTGATGTGAAACCTACAGAGGAACGTACTTTCTATAAATATATGGGAACCTCTGATGCACCTTATACAGGTGGTTTGATGAATACCTTTAATTATAAGAATTGGGAACTTAATATGAATTGGGCATTCTACTTTGGTGCTAAAGTACGTACAGCACCTTCGTATGCGGTAGTGGGGCAGAACCCTGGTCGCAATACGAATACTGATATTCTTAATCGTTGGACACCCGATAATACCACTTCTAGTCTGCCTGCATTGTTATCACCTACAGGGGATTACTTGCCAGATTACCGTTGGTTAGAGTCAAGTTCGGTTTATAATAACTTAGATATTTGGGTGCGCGATCTTAACTATGCACGTATGCAGAACTTACGCTTGTCTTACCACTTACCAGAGGGATTTGTACGTAAGCTAGGACTAGGTGCGGCTACAATAGCAGTAGAAGGTAAGAACTTGTTCGTGATTAGCTCTGATTATCACAATTATATCGACCCAGAGTCGCAGAGCAATCTCTATTCTACTCCTGTGCAGAAGGCTTTCACCTTCAATCTTAATGTAAACTTCTAAAGAGAGAAAACAATGAGAATAAATATCATAAACAAAGCTACCGTAGCTGTGGCTGTCTTTACTTGTGTGGCAGCTTTCAGTTCTTGCGATAAGTATCTCGATATTCAACCAGTGGGAAAAGTCATTCCAACAACTGTTGACGATTATCGTGCTTTGCTCAATGAGGCGTATCAAATGCCACAGATTGATCGTGCTGTTGTTGATTTCCGTTCCGACATTGTGGTAGTGCGCGACAATGATACTGATATGAATGACTATCACAACATTCAGACTTGGAATGATAATAATACTTTGGCAGGTACACGCGAATTTGGTTGGGAAGTATATTACAGCCCTATCTATACAGCTAATGCTATTATAGAAGCACAAGGTAAGATAAAAGGTAATACTACGGATATTAACCAATTAGTGGGTGAGGCTTATCTCTTACGCGCTTATAATCACTTTACGTTGGTCAATCTCTATGGTCAACCATATACAAAGAGTGGTGCGTCTGAAACGAAGGCAATACCTATTAAGACTAGTACTGATCTTGAAACGACCCCAGAACGCAATACTGTTGGTGAGGTTTATACACAGATACTCAGCGATATTGCCGAAGCTCGTAAACTTATCACACAAAGCAGTTGGGAAGAACGTTATAAGTATCGTTATTCCACTGTTTCTGTTGATGCGCTTGAGGCACGTGTTCGTCTCTATATGGGCGATTGGCAGAGTGCATACGATGCGGCTGAACGTGTGTTAAAGGCTAACGATAAGCTAGAAGATTTCAATAATGCTGCTTCTTTACTTCCTACTAGCTTTAAGTCGGTAGAGGCTATTACTAGTGCAGAACAGTTCTATACAGGAACCAATGCTAGTGCTACACGTGCTCCAAAAGAGTTTATAGCAGAATACGATACAATCAATGATCTTCGTTATAAGAAGTTCTATCAACCAGTAAAGGATAAGCCCTATTTTTCTACTTTAAAGGCAAACACTAGTAGCGAGTATCGTTGTTCTTTCCATACTGCCGAGTTTTATCTTATAGCAGCAGAAGCGGCAGCTCACCTTAATAAGGATGCAGAGGCACGCACACGCTTGCTAGCTTTACTAAAGAACCGCCTTAATAGCACGCTTTATGCTACTAAGCAGTCGGCTATCAATGCTATGAGTGGTGCTGCATTGTTAGCAGAGGTAATGCAACAACGTAAACTAGAGCTAGCCTTTGAGGGGCAGCGTTGGTTCGATCTTCGTCGTACCAATCGTCCTGCAATCACAAAGACGATAAAAGCTACTACTTACAACCTTCTGCAAGACGATCCACGTTATACGCTCGCTATTCCCGTTTCGGCAGTAAGTGCTAACCCTCAGTTGAAAAACTAAGGTGAAATCAAGTAATGTGATTGCAAGCCAATCATAGCAATCTTATCATAAAAAAACGGTGAACTTGCTAAAAGTTCACCGTTTTTTTGTTTAGTAGAATTTGTCAAATGCTTATAACCCTTTCAGTGCAGCAATAGTAGCGTAAGGGTCTTTGCTTCCAAAGATGTAGCTACCACTTACAAGAATGTCCGTACCCGCATTAACGAGTAGTGGAGCTGTTTCTCCATTTACACCGCCATCTACTTCTATGAGCGTATTGCATTGCTCCTTTTCGATAAGTGCTTTTAGCTTTTGTACTTTCTTCACAGCGTGCGTAATAAACGACTGACCACCAAAGCCAGGGTTAACACTCATTAGCTGCACAATATCAATATCGCCAATAATATCCTCTAATACATTTACGGGTGTCGAAGGATTTAGCGTTACGCCAGCCTTCATCCCTGCTGCTTTGATAGCTTGCAACGTGCGGTGTAGGTGTACACACGCTTCGTAATGCACATTCATAATAGCAGCACCACAATCGGCAGTTTGCTGTATGTATTTCTCAGGACACTCTATCATAAGATGTACATCCATAGGCTTTTTCAAAGCTTTACCTACAGCTTTCATAACAGGAAATCCAAATGAGATGTTTGGCACAAAGCTACCATCCATAACATCCATGTGAAGCCAATCGGCATCACTATTATTAATCATTTCAATGTCTTTGTCAAGGTGAAGGAAATCGGCTGACAATAATGACGGTGATACGATAACAGACATAGTTCGTTTAAAGATTTATATTAGCCATCTACCTCTTTTTATAAGGTTGTGGCAAATTAATTTAAGTTTATTCTATCGTCAATAATATGCTATTTTTACGGTATACGACGGTATACGCAAAAATTTCTTTAGCATACTATGCTTTCTTCGTTTCAAAGGTACATAATATTTTTATATTAAGCAATTTATCTTTTCATGGAATAATAAATGTGTAACACTTTATTTATAATTATTTGAAAGAGAATATTCTACCAAATAAAATTATTATCTTTGCGTTATAAATGATACTTTAGGCGAAAATCGCTAAGCACATTTGTTTAGTAAATGAAGAAAATTTAGTTTATGTTATTTAATAAATTATTTAAGAAAAAAACTAAGCCATTTATGCCACAAATTATTAAAGTGTGTGGTATGCGTGAAGCTCAAAATATTAGTAGTGTAGTATATAGTGGAGCTAATATGATAGGTTTGAATTTCATTCCTAATAGTCCTCGCTATGTTACCCAACTGTCTACTCATGCAGGAATTATTCCCGATGTTGGCAGTCTCGATTATAGGAAAAAGACTAACTTGGCACAGCTATTAGCAGAAAAACAAGTGAGGCTTTGCGGAATTTTTAAAGATGATATGCCTCAAACGATAGTAACACGTGTTGTTAATTTCCATTTGGACATCGTACAGCTTCATGGTTCTGAAAGCCCTATCATGATGGATAATCTTCGTAGCTCTCTTGATCCTGATATTCACCCAGGTATTCAACTAATGAAAACCATAACGATTGTTTCCAAAGCCGACTTCGCTCAATGTAAACCGTATGAAGGACATGCTGATTATTTTCTCTTCAACACCAAAGCCGATAATACTGAACGCTTTGATTGGCATTTGCTAAAAGGCTATAAGGGCAAAACTCCTTTCCTATTGAGTGGTGAGATAAGTGAACGCGATGTCGAAGCTATTCAAGCTATCCAGCATCCGCTATGTATAGGTATCGACCTAGATAGCCAGTTTGAAACAGCTCCAGCACTGAAGGATACTGCTAAGATAAAGCATTTTATAGCGCAGTTGCGTAAGGCAGAAGTGTAAACAGAATTGGTTGCAAATGTAAATGAGTTTTATTACTTTTGTCAATAATTATGGTAGATCAATCTGATTTTTCATCCAAAGAAATCATTGATGATGGTTTGTCGTGGTATGCTGTGCGGCTCTTTACGTTACGTCTTAAAGAGGTAAAAGCCTATTTTGAAGCTCTTGATTATGAGTGCTTTGTCCCTATGCAGTATGTGGATATAGAAAAGCCAGAAGGTGGGGTAAAACATGAACTTCGTCCTGTTACGCATAACTTCATTTTTGTGAAGCAGACCATGAGTGAGGCTAGTTTTAAGAAAGCTGTATTTGGTGCCAACTTTAAGATAAATGTTATTCGCAAGGTGGACGATGTAACCCAGTTTGCCCTCATACCGTCTAAACAGATGTACGACTTTCGTATGATGTGCAACCCCGAGATAACGCTCCGAAAGTTTCTTTCAGAGCGCGAAGCCCAGATGAAGGCTGGCGATCCTGTTTTGGTGAAATATGGTGCAATGAAAGGAATGACGGGCAGGCTTGTTCGGTCTAATAAAAAGTATTATCTTCTCAAAGAAGTACCAGGTATGGGTGTCATGTTAAAAGTGTCGCGGTGGTGTTGTGTGCCAATTGAAGAAACCGTGTAACAGAGAAAATATTTAATATGTTTTTAAAAGGTGACCTTTTACAAAGCAAAAGATGACCTTTTAGTGAGCAAAAGATGACCTTTTACAAAGCAAAAGGTAACCTTTTACAAAGCAAACGATAATGAATCCTGCCGCTTTCCTATTATCCTACGATTTTTCCATCGAAAATCTTGACAGTTCTGTGGGCTATCTGCGCATCGTGTTCGTTGTGGGTAACCATTACGATGGTGGTGCTGTGTTAAAGAATGCCACAGAGGCAATTAACGAGGGTGGTAAGAATATTCTGTTTTATAATAACGCTTTAGGACAGATAAGGAAATAACACGTTATTGTTAAACTTTTGTTTTTATTTTGTTTTATAACCTATAAATTGTACTTTTGCAAAGAATGTTTATATTTCTTCAATACATACATTATAACAAAATATCTACTATGGAGTTTAGAAAAAGCTGTATAGCTCTTTGCACATTATTGTTGGCAATGACAATGCAAGCACAAGCACAAAAATGGTTTAATAATGTAAAGCTTTCTGGTTTTGCGCTCTTGCAATATCAATATTCTGGTCAAGCCAATGCTAAAGCCAACTCGTTTAATGTTAGAATGGGTCGTTTGTCTTTAGACGGTAGGTTTATGAAAGATTGGTATTGGAAGACCCAAATACAGTTTAATGGTAATACAGCCACTTTAGGCGCATCGCCACGTGTGGTAGATCTTTTTGCAGAGTGGCAAAGATATGAGTGCTTCCGTGTGAAGTTTGGACAGTTTAAAAATCCATTTTCATTTGAAAATCCTATCCACCCTATCACGCAAGGCTTTCAGGGCTATAGTCAGGTAGTATCAAAACTTGTAGGCTTTAGCGATAGGTCAGGAATGCAGGCTTCAAATGGTAGAGATATAGGTTTGCAGGTGCAAGGCGATTTTTTAAAGAATGCTGCTGGCAGAAACTTGCTTCACTATCAGGTGGGTGTGTTTAACGGTCAAGGCATTAATGTAAAGGATGTCGATCAGCAGAAGAACATCATAGGAGCGGTATGGGTAATGCCAATAGAGGGTATGCGCATCGGTGTTTCGGGTTGGAGAGGTTCGTATGCACGAAAGGGTACATGGACAGATGAGGCTGGTGTGAAGCAATCAGGAGTAAGATCATTGCCACAACGTCGTTATGCTTTCTCTGTAGATTATGTTAAGGACGATTGGACTGTGCGTTCAGAATATATTCACTCGACAGGTTTTGGCTTTGCAAAGCCACTAGAGAGTACAAAGGATGCGAATGCTACAGATTGTAATCTTAGCACATTAGGCGATAAGGCGCAGGGTGTGTATGCACTCGTGATAGCACCTATCATAAAAGAAAAATTGCATGCGAAAGTTCGCTATGATATGTATCAACCATCGAAAGGTGCTGAACGCCAACGTACGCAGTATGATGCAGGTTTGGATTATGCCTTTAATAAGAATATTTTAGTGAGTGGCATTTATTCATACGTGCATGACAGAAGTTTGGAAAAGCCAAATTACTCGATGATTGATGTGCAGTTGCAATTTAAGTTTTAAGGAAAGTAAGGTAAAAAGAATATTAATATATAAAGAGACCTCATTGGCTTATCCTAGAAAGAAGATTGTTTTTTTTAAAACTTCTTTCTAGGATAATGCAGAGAGGGAGAGTGGTGAGGCACTTTTAAAGGAAAAAATATGGTAACACATAATCAGTATACTTTTTTTAGTAACAAGGAACATTTAAAAAGACAGCGTAGGCGTAAATATTTTAAAATAGGTTTGCTAGTAGTGTTGATACTTATAGCCATTATGGTGTATGGCTTACTTTTCTATATGGGCTAATAGCGTTTGCTCAAGAAAAACATATTACTCTGTTGTTTTACTAGGCTTATTTAAATGTAGGTGGTAGTGCGAACCGTCATATTCTATTCGCATAATGCGTCCCCTCAATTCTTTATGGTGTGATAATGCAAGAGCGGCATGTCCCATAGTTCGTCGCAAGTTTATCTCTACCATAGGATGTAAGAAGAATTTTGGTTGGTTAGGTTGATCTTTGTTATCGTTAGGAACAATCATCATATCCACTCCAAAAGCTCCTACATAACGTCCTTTAATATGTTTGAATAATACTTCTTCAAGCTTTAGCGTGATATAAGTTAGCTGCTGAATATCAATGTATTGAGAGATAATAGAAAGCTTTTCCGTTTCTGTTTGTAGAAGGCTTCCTGTATAAGCACCGTTCGTTGTTTGGAATAATGATAGCCCTTGGTATACTACCTTGTCAGCATAGGAGAAAAACTCCATTCCGAAGTCTTTTATTTTGTGATAAAAAGGCTCTATCATAACGCCGCATTGTCGGCGCATAGTATTGTATGCCCAGTTGAGTGCATGGCTATCCAAACGCTCATCAATATATCTTATTCCTCTGCCACTACTGCTCCATGGTGCTTTTAAAATGGCTTTCTTAACGATTTTAACAATAGGGCTTATCTCTTTTGGGTCTGAGAGATAAGCTGTTCTACCTATGATGTTGTTATAGGGCAGCCCATGATAGAGTTCGTATAAAATGGGTTGAGCAAACTGTCGGTTGCTCATTTGTCGGAGCGCAAAGAGTTGCTGCTCCGTAGGCATTATCTTTTCGGATAATCCCATATTAAGCAATTCCTGTTTTAAACTTTCATTCCAGCCCCAAGGTCTTATCTCGGTAATATCACTCTTTATCGCAGCTAGCAGCTCTTCTGAAACAAGATGACACCGCTTTATAAACTTAGCAAACCTTTGTAAATGCTTTGTTGCAGATGCGAGATTGTTTACTAAGATTAAATCGCCATCCTCAGCCCATAGTGCAGGCAAAAAGCCTAGATCAGCCTTTAGCTGTCGGGCAGCGTGAGGTGCTATGAAATGCTTTGTGTTGTTGGCTAAGGCTAAGTCGTGTTCTGGGTTAAATATGTGTAAAATCATTTTTGCTTTGTATTGATGTGCAAAGATAATTGAAAAGAATGTAATGAGCAAAATATATTCTTTCTTAAAAACATTTTTTGTAATGTACGGTTTGCAAATAAAAGAAATTAATAGTACCTTTGCAGGTAAAATGATTAAATAAAAGGAATAGATATACAATGGATGCTTTCTTCCGTACACATACCTATTTGGTGGAGCATATCAATGCGCCTGTTCGCCGCGCTTTGATGGATAAGATCGACTGGAACGATCGTATGATAGGCATAAAGGGTACGCGTGGTGTAGGTAAAACAACGTTTTTGCTGCAATACGCCAAGGAAACATTTGGCACTAATGCTGATCATAAATGCCTATATATTAATATGAATAACTTCTACTTTCAGGGTAGGGGAATAGCCGATTTCGCTGGTGAATTTTATAGAAAGGGCGGAAAGACGTTGCTTATTGATCAGGTATTTAAACAGCCTGATTGGAGTGCAGAGCTAAGAAAGTGTTACGATAGCTATCCCGATTTGAAGATCGTTTTTACAGGTTCTAGCGTGATGCGCCTGAAGGAGGAAAACCCAGAACTGAATGGAATTGTAAAAAGTTACAACCTCTTAGGGTTCTCATTTCGTGAGTTTCTTAATTTGAAAACAGGCTTCAACTTTAAGAGTTATGCCCTTGAAGATATTTTGTCAAATCATGAAACAATAGCACGGGAAGTACTTTCAAGGGTTAATCCTTTAAATTATTTTCAAGATTATATTCATCACGGCTTCTATCCTTTCTTTTTAGAGCATCGCAATTTCTCTGAGAACCTTTTGAAAACAATGAATATGATGATCGAAGTAGATATTTTATTGATTAAACAAATAGAGCTAAAATATCTCACTAAGATCAAGGATCTTTTTTATCTTTTGGCTTTAGAAGGTCCTAAAGCCCCCAATATAAGTAATTTAGCAAATAGTATCAATACGAGTAGGGCTACTGTGATGAACTATATTAAGAATTTAGCCGATGCTAGGCTGATCAATATTGTTTATCCGTTGGGACAGTCGTTTCCTAAAAAGCCTGCTAAGGTGATGTTGCATAATACCAATTTGGTACATGCTATTTATCCTGTTCAGTGTGATCGTCAGGAACTAATGGAAATATTTTTTGTTAATAATATTTGGGCACATCATCTTATTAACGAGAGTAAGAAAGTGGGTACTTATATTGTGGATGCGGATAAGAAGTTTAGAATATGCGATGCGAAAGGCGCAAAGATAAGAATGAACGCCGATACGTATTATGCCCAATATAATAAAGAAATAGGTTTTGGCAACTGTGTGCCGCTATGGCTTTTTGGTTTTCTTCACTAGAAACAGATGCAAGGAGGAAACAGTGTCGAACTGCGATATAACAACAAAAACATTATAACACAATCATTTAATAACAAAAAAATGGCTAAAGAAAAAAAGTTTATCACTTGTGATGGTAACGAGGCCGCTGCTCATGTGAGCTATATGTTCTCTGAGGTTGCAGCTATTTATCCTATCACTCCATCATCCCCTATGGCTGAACATGTCGACGACTGGGCAGCTAGAGGTCGTAAAAACCTTTGGGGACAGGAAGTAAGTGTCCAGGAAATGCAGTCTGAAGGTGGTGCAGCAGGTGCTGTTCACGGTTCACTTCAGTCGGGTGCTCTAACCACTACATTTACCGCTTCACAGGGTCTTCTTTTGATGATCCCTAATATGTATAAGATTGCAGGTGAGCTTTTACCTTGTGTTTTCAACGTATCTGCACGTACATTGGCAAGCCATGCGCTTAGCATCTTTGGCGATCACCAAGATGTTATGGCATGTCGTCAGACTGGTTTTGCAATGTTCTGCTCTGGTTCTGTTCAGGAAGTAATGGATCTTTCTGCTGTAACTTACCTTTCAGCGTTGAAAACATCTGTACCTTTCATCAACTTCTTCGATGGCTTCCGTACTTCTCACGAGTACCACAAAGTAGAGCTGATGGATGAAAACGATATTCGTCCATTGCTCGATATGGAAGATGTTAAGCGCTTCCGCGATCGTGCAATGAGTCCAGAGCGTCCTGTTACACGTGGTACTGCTGAAAACCCTGAAACATTCTTCACACACCGTGAAGCTAGCAATAAGTACTACGATGGTGTGGCTGAAGTTGTAGAACACTACCTAGGTGAGATTGCTAAGATCACAGGTCGTGAACACCACTTGTTCGATTACTATGGTGCTGAAGATGCTGAAAACATCATTATTTTGATGGGTTCTGCTACTGAAGCTGCTAAGGAAGCTATCGACTACCTTGTAAAGCAAGGCAAGAAAGTGGGTATGGTGGCTGTTCACTTGTTCCGTCCATTCTCTGTTAAGCACTTGTTTGCTGCTGTTCCTAAGACTGTTAAGCGTGTTGCAGTACTCGATCGTACTAAGGAGCCAGGTGCAGAGGGCGAACCATTGTACTTGGATATTAAGACAGCCTTCTACGATGCCGATATTAAGCCATTGATCGTTGGTGGTCGTTATGGTTTGGGATCTGCCGATATCACTCCTTCACACATCATCTCGGTTTATAACAACCTCGAGTTGCCAGAGCCTAAGAACCACTTCACAGTTGGTATCGTAGATGATGTTACCTTCACTTCTCTACCAGAAGTAGAGGAAATTCCTCTAGGTGGTGAGCATACTTTTGAGGCTAAGTTCTATGGTCTTGGTGCCGATGGTACTGTAGGTGCTAACAAGAACTCTGTTAAGATTATTGGTGATAACACCGATAAATATTGCCAAGCTTACTTCTCTTACGACTCTAAGAAATCGGGTGGTTTCACTTGTTCTCATCTTCGTTTCGGTGATGATAAGATCCGTTCTACCTATCAGGTAAAGACTCCAAACTTCGTTGCTTGCCACGTTCAGGCTTACTTGAATATGTACGATGTAACACGTGGTTTGCGTAAGAATGGTACTTTCTTGTTGAATACTATCTTCGATGGTAAGGAATTGATCGACTTTATCCCTAACAAGGTAAAGCGTTACTTCGCTAAGAACAATATTACCGTTTACTATATCAACGCTACTAAGATAGCACAGGAAATTGGTTTGGGCAACCGCACCAATACAATCCTTCAGTCGGCATTCTTCCGCATTACAGAGGTTATTCCTTTGGAATTGGCTATTGAGCAGATGAAGGCATTCATCGTAAAGAGCTATAGCAAGAAGGGTCAGGACGTAGTCGATTTGAACTATGCTGCTGTTGATCGTGGTGGTGAGTACAAGCAATTGGAAATTGACCCTGCATGGGCTAACCTTACCGATAATAATAACGATACCGACGATGCTCCTGCTTTCATCAAGGAAGTTTGTCGCCCTATGAATGCACAGGCTGGCGACTTGTTGAAGGTTTCCGACTTCGTTAATCATGGCACTGTCGATGGTACATGGCATAGCGGTACTGCTGCTTATGAAAAGCGTGGTATTGCAGCTTTCGTTCCTTCTTGGAATGCTGAAAACTGTATCCAGTGTAACAAGTGTTCATACGTTTGTCCTCACGCTGTTATCCGTCCATTCGTTCTTGACGAGCAGGAAAAGGCTGGCTTCGATGATACTACAATCTCTGTTATCGCTCCTAAGGAGTTGAAGGGTATGGAGTTCCGTATCCAAGTTTCAGAACTCGACTGTACTGGTTGTAGCAACTGTGCCGATGTTTGTCCTGGTAAGAAGGGTGAGAAGGCACTTACTATGAAGCCTTTCAATGCTGCTAGCAAGGAGACAGAGCATAACTCTGCACAGTGGCAGTATCTTACAAAGCAGGTAAAGAGCAAGCAGAAATTGGTTAACACACGTATGAATGTGAAGAACTCACAATTTGCTCAGCCATTGTTCGAATTCTCTGGTGCTTGTGCTGGTTGTGGTGAAACTCCATACGTTAAGTTGGTTTCTCAATTGTTTGGTGATCGTGAGATGGTTGCAAATGCTACAGGTTGTTCTTCTATCTACTCTGCTTCTGTGCCTTCTACTCCTTACACTACCAACGCTGAAGGTCAAGGTCCTGCTTTCAACAACTCATTGTTTGAAGACTTCTGTGAGTTTGGTCTTGGTATGGCACTTGGTAACAAGAAGATGCGCTCACGCATTAAGTTCTTGTTGTCTCAACAGGTAGAAGACGATCATGTACCAGCAGAATTTAAGGCTGCTGCACAAGAGTGGATCGAGAATATGAATGATGCCGAAGCTTCTAAGGTTGCTAGTGCTAAGCTAAAGCCATTGATAGCAGAAGGTGCTAAGGCTGGTTGCCCTGTATGCAAGGAATTGCAGATATTGGATCACTACCTCGTAAAACGTTCACAGTGGATCATCGGTGGTGACGGTGCTTCTTACGATATTGGTTACGGTGGTCTCGATCACGTTATTGCTTCTGGTGAAGATGTTAACATCCTAGTACTTGATACTGAGGTTTATTCTAACACTGGTGGTCAGAGTTCTAAGTCTACACCACTTGGTGCTATTGCTCAGTTTGCTGCTAAGGGTAAGCGTGTACGTAAAAAGGATCTTGGTTTGATGGCTACCACATACGGCTATGTATATGTTGCTCAGGTTGCTATGGGTGCCGACAACGCACAAACCTTCAAGGCTATCAAGGAGGCTGAAGCATATCCAGGTCCTTCATTGATCATTGCTTACTCTCCATGTATTAATCATGGTTTGAAGGTAAAGGGCGGTATGGGTCGTTCACAGGCTCAGGAGGCTCGCGCTGTAGAATCAGGTTACTGGCACTTATGGCGTTACAACCCATTGTTGGCAGAAGAGGGTAAGAACCCATTCAGTCTTGACTCTAAGGCTCCACAATGGGACAAGTTCCAAGAATTCCTAGCTAGTGAGGTTCGCTTCTTATCTGTAAAGAAGGCTTATCCAGCAGAAGCCGACCAGCTATTCAAGGCTTGTGAAGATATGGCTAAGTTACGTTATCAAAGCTATATCCGTAAGAGCAAAGAAGATTGGAGTGAGGAAGTTTAATCTGTAAGAAACTCGCAAAACCGCTTATCTCTTCTTCCTTAGTGTGGGAGAGATAAGCTATATAAACATAAAAGAGGGGCAATGGATGTTTTTCCATTGCCCCTCTTTTGTACTAAAAGGATATAAAGGATTTTGCAATTATTCAATGCTTTTGTTAAAGAATTGCAAGCAGATGTTTGTTGTACAAAGTGGTTAAAAGTTGTAAAATGACGCAGATAATACAAATTATTATCTATATCTTTGAATCAAAATATTTAATTGATTGTTTATTAAAAGAAAATCAGGAAGCGTATGAAGAAGGTTTATTGTGTAGCAACTCTAGCAGTTGCAGTAATTTCGTTTGCAAGTTGTGGTAATAAAGCAAAGTTGGCAGATAAGGTAGATACAGCTATAGTAGTTCCTACAGCAACCGATTCTATCGTTGCGGAGGCTCCTACCGATGCTCAAACGTTGGCAAAACAGTTGGCATCAAAGCTTTCTGCTAAGGACGGTGCTGGTGTTGCAGCACTTCTTGCAGGCGCACAAACTAAGGTTGTAACGTTGTTAAAGACCAATCCTGTTGCAGCAAAGGAATATGTTACTCAACTTCAAGAATGGGTAAAGAACAACGATGAAGCTGTGAAAAGCATTATTGACAAGGCTGGTGATAGTGCTGTGGCACAAAGTTTAACTAAGGCTGTTTCTGCTGTTAAGGCTATTGACCCTAGCGATCTTGCTACCTCTTTGAAGGAAGCTGTTGCAGGAAAGGCTGCTGATATATAATTGAGAGTTGAGAGATTAGAGATTAGAGTTGAGAGGTGAGAGTTGAGAGTTTCCCGTCCTAATACTCCTAGAGTGCCTAGTATTTCTAGTACTTCTAGTATCCCTAGTGCTCTTAGAAAAATTCTCAACTCTCACCTCTTAACTCTCACCTCTCACCTCTCGCCTCACTTTATCTTATTCTGTCGGCAGCTCTCACTAACGCCTCATCGGCTAAAATGCTCTTGCGTGCGATAAATAGCAATGTGAAAACTATTAATGGCAGATAAGCTGCAAGCTTTACTTGAAATATTCCAGCACTGGCAAGCATCTGATAAAACACGCCATAAACGGCATACCATCCCAACATTAATAGCATAGAGAACATACACGTACGTGCCTGACGCTTACGATTGCGGAAATCGAAGATCGCAAAAAGGTTGATAGGGCAGCTAATGGCTAAGATACCAAACAACGCCCATACACTAAACGTTTTCTCGCCATTTGCATGCTCTATCCAAAGGTTATAAACCTCTTGGTTGGCTAGCATAGCCTTTGCCTCAATGTGGGCAATGGGTAATGCCAAGCATACAAGTGTAGCAACGATTGCTAATAGCAAGAAGATAGTTTGTTTACGCTGGATCATGGGAGGGGTTAATCTTCGTATTCTTCCTTAGCATCCTCTGAAGGATCGCGCCAGTAGACACAGTTGTTTACAAATTCCTCTGTTGCTAGCAAGGTTGGTTTTGGTAACTTTTCGTAGTAGCGGCTAATCTCAATCTGCTCGCGGTTTTCGAAAACTTCATCTAAAGAGTCATTATATGAGGCAAATTCAGCTAGCTTCTTATTCAAATCTTGCTTTATTTCTAATGAAATTTGGTTGGCACGCTTTGCAATGATAGCAACACTTTCGTAGATATTGCCAGTATCTTTCCAAAGTTCCTGAACATCTCTGGTAACCGTGTTCAACGGTGCTTTTGACTTCTTGTAATCCATTCTTGTAAATCTAATATTTTATAAGTCTTATTTTTTTTGTTACCTAAGTTTTAATCTTTTGCGTATTGCTTACACTTCTTGATATACGCTTCGGCTGTTTTACGCTCTTTAGAGTCAGGATACTGATTGATAAATCCGTAACATTCGTCTTCAGCATCTTGGAAGCGTTGCACCTTCTTCTGTTCGATACTCATTTGTGCTAGCTCATACTTACTCTTCATAATCAATATGGCAAAGTCTTCGCGAAGTTTGCTATAAGGATAATCGTTGATAGCGTTTTGAGCCGTAATAATGCAGGCTTCGTAGTTGTTGCCACCGCTTGTGCAGTTGCCGAAATAAGAGCCGAGATTATAATAAAGCTTTGCGTTTAAAAATTCTTTCTTTACCAGCTTATCTTGAAGCTCAAACATACGGTTTTGTGCCACTTCCTTCATTTTTCCGTCAGGGAAAAGATCCAAATAGTCTTGGTAAGCCTGAATGGCAGCAATGGTAGGGGTTTGGTCTAAGCGAGGCTCTGGCGTACTTTCATACAAACATTGTCCAATATTAAACTGTGCCATCTCTGCATATATCCCCTTTGGATAGCTTTGATAATACTTTCTGAACGTTTCAGAGGCAGCCTCATAGTCTTTCATACCATATTCAGCCTTTGCCAGCATATACAGACATTCCTGACCATTTTCTGTTCCCTTTTGTATGGTTACCAATTCTTGCAAAAGCGGAATGGCATTGCCAAACTTGCCTTTAGCAAATAGTTCCTTTGCAAACTCGTATTTATATTCCGGGTCTGTGCTTTTATATACAGCATTATATTCGTGGGCGCAGCTAGAAAATAAAAGTGCCACACAAAATGATAAAAGAAAGCTTTTCTTCATATTTACAATTTGAACTGCAAAGATAAGGATTATTCCGCTAATACGCAAAAGGTTAGCTTCTGTTTTTAGAGATAATAACATTAGCGTGGATACACCAAGCTTTCTTCGCTGATATTCTCCAATATTTCTGTTAAAAATTTCTTCGCTTCCCACTTTGCCATCGGCAAATTGTTCATTAAGTAGTTGCCACAATCGTGTGGGGTAGCACCGGGAATATCATCTTCAAAGTGGGCTATAAACGTGAAACAACGGCGCAGCAAGTCGATAATATCCCTCGACTGCAAGTCGCCTTTCAGAATGAGGTAGTTGCCTGTTAAGCAGCCCATTGGCCCCCAATAGATAACACGCTCTTTCCATTCCTCGTCATTGCGTAGGAAGGTAGCCGCCAAATGTTCTATAGTGTGGATACTATCTACATGAAGGGCAGGTTCGCGGTTGGGTTCTTTCATACGCACATCAAAGGTGGTAATTACCTCGTTGCCCACATAATCCTTACGACTCACATACACCCCACGCTTCAAGCAGAGGTGGTTAATGGTGAAAGAAGGTATTTTGTCCATATTTTTCTATTTTCGTTTAAAGCGTTTTTAAGAAGTGTTTCGTAACCTCAAAACTACCTTCTGCTATCTTGCTCCAGAAGTTGAAGTACTGACTAGCGTTGGTATCTTTTAAAGGAATATCGCTGATAACGCGGAACGATACAAAGGGGGTTTTATAGATATGGCACACCTGTGCAATGGAACAGCTCTCCATATCCACAGCCATCGCCTCGGGAAAGCGATCGATGATGCTCTGCATCTTCTCTTTCGAATTGACAAACCATTCGCCGCTCACCGTTAGTCCTGCATAAATAGGAGGAATATTGCCATCCATCTCGTTGAGTGATAAAGCCTTGTCAATATATTCCTGACTCGTTTTAAAGCGAGCAGGCATTCCCATAATCTGTCCAAACTGCTGTTCGTCGCCACAATAAGCATCGTGATAAACACACTCCTTAGCCACCACCACTTGGGTTACTTCAAGCTTACTGTCAGCCCCACCAGCACAGCCGCTAGAGATAATAAGATCGGGATGATAATTATCTATCATCTCCACTGCACCGATAGCCGAATTTACCTTACCAATACCACATTGCTGTAAGATAATTTCTTTCTCTCCGAGCATACCAATGACAAAATCTTTAAAATTGATACGTTCTGTTTTTGTGTTGTCAAGAATGGATTTGAGCTGTGTAAACTCCTTGTCCATTGCTACGATAATTCCTATTTTCATACTGCAAAGGTACGAAAAAGATACTTGCTGCATCTTGTTGCATACTATATTTTTGTATCTTTGCAGTGTTTTGATAAAAAGTTAGCAATAAATAAAATTCTAAATATGAATACTTGGAAAAAGTTTTTACCCGACTTCATCGTTGTGGTATTATTTGCAGTTATTTCGTTTGCCTATTTCCTCGCTCCCGTAATACAGGGAAAGGTATTATATCGACACGATACCTCGGCTGGTGTAGGTGCTATGCAAGAACTTTGGCAATACAAAGAAGCCACTGGCGAGACAAGCCGTTGGACGAACTCCGTTTTTAGCGGTATGCCTACTTATCAAATGTCGCCATCGTACCATTCCACCGATAACCTTTCTCAGGTTATGCAGGCTTACCACCTATGGTTGCCCGAAAACGTGTGGTTTGTGTTTGCTTATTTGCTAGGTTTTTATATCTTTCTACGTGCTTTCAGCTTTCGCAAATCGTTGGCAGCACTCGGAAGTATCGTGTGGGCTTTCTCGTCTTACTTCTTAATTATTATTGCTGCTGGTCATCTTTGGAAGGTTATGGCTTTGGCTTATCTACCGCCAATGATAGCAGGTATTGTGCTTACCTATCGTGGTAAATACCTTTGGGGCTTCCTCGTTACGGCTATTTTCACCGCATTTGAGATTAAGGCCAACCACGTGCAGATGACCTATTACTACCTTTTCATCGTATTCTTTATGGTGCTGGCTTATCTTTGGAAAGCTGTTAAGGAGCAGCAAGTGGCAAGTTTTGTAAAGGCATCTGCCGTATGCTTGGTGGCAGCAGCTATTGGCGTAGCTATCAATCTGTCGAGCCTCTTCCATACTTGGCAATACCAAAAGGAGAGTATGCGTGGCAAGAGCGAGCTGGTAAAGAAAAACGCAGCCAACCAAACCAACTCTGGTCTTGATCGTGATTACATTACTCAATGGAGCTATGGCATTGACGAAACGATGACTCTCCTTGTGCCTAACGCAAAGGGAGGAGCAAGCATACCTTTGTCGCAAAACAAAACTGCAATGGCAAAGGCTGACCCTGAAATACAAAGTTCGATACCACAGCTATACGATTCTTTCCCACAATACTTTGGTACACAGCCTGGTACTAGCGGCCCTGTTTACGTAGGAGCGTTCGTATTGTTCCTCTTTATCCTTGGGCTGTTTATCGTAAAAACGCCTATGAAGTGGGCGTTGTTGGCAGCCACTGTATTATCGGTGTTGCTCTCTTGGGGACATAACTTTATGGGCTTCACCGATCTTTTCATCGACTATATGCCCATGTATGCTAAATTCCGTACCGTAGCAAGTATCCTTGTTATCGCCGAATTTACTATACCATTGTTGGCAGTGTTTGCTTTAAAAACGATTATCGACGACCCCGAAGTGCTAAAGCGAAAGGCACGCTTTGTATATCTAAGTATTGCCTTTACGGTGGGTGTGGCTATTATTATAGCTTTCTTCCCCGATATGATGGGAGCCTTTGTTAGTTCGCAAGAACGACAGATGTTGGGTGCTGTTCAGGGTATGGACAACAACACTTTGCAAACCATTTTAGCCAACATCGCCACTATGCGTGCCGCACTAGTTACTTCGGATGCTTGGCGCACGGTAGTTATTATTATAATAGGTTTAGCACTCTTGTATGCTTTCAAGCTAGGCAAACTAAAAGCCGACTATATGGTGATAGCCATCACTATCCTTTGTTTCGTGGATATGTGGCAGGTGGACAAACGCTACCTTAACGACGAGATGTTTGTACCTAAGAGTGAGCGCGAACAACCACAGCAGAAAACGGCTACCGACAATGCTATCTTGCAAGATAAGGGCAAAGATTATCGTGTACTCAACTTTGCTTCCAACACCTTTAATGAGAACGAAACATCTTTCTTTCATAAGAGCATCGGGGGCTATAATGCTGCTAAACTGCGCCGTTATCAGGAGATAATCGACAGATATATAGTTCCTGAAATGCAGCAAACCATGAAGGCTGTGGCTAACGCACAAGGCGATATGAAGGCGGTGGAGGGCAATAAGGTGTTCCCTGTGCTAAATATGCTGAATACGAAGTACTTTATCTTCCCATTGCAGGGTGGACAAACAATGCCTATCGCCAATCCATACGCTATGGGTAATGGCTGGTTTGTTAGTGAGGTTATCTTTGCTAACGATGCCAATGGCGAGTATGAAACGCTTGGCAAGATAGATCTTCGCACGCAAGCGGTGGCAGATGCTAAGTTTAAGGAGGTGTTGTCGCCTGCTGGTCGTAAAGCGAGTGTTGAGGCTGCTCCTAGCCTTGTGCGCCTTGATAAGTACGCACCTAACCACCTAGAATATACCGTTTCTTCAGGTAAGGGTGGAGTAGTGGTGTTCTCTGAAATATACTACCCTGGCTGGACGGCGACAATTGACGGAAAAGAGGTGGAGATCGGTCGTGTTAACTATATCCTCCGTGCGCTCAATGTGTCGGCAGGCAATCATAAGGTAGTGTTCGACTTCCATCCTACTAGCATCACCATTACCGAGACCATTGCATACATTGCTATGGCTGTCCTCTTGCTGATGATCCTCTTTGTAGGATATAAGGAGTGGAAGCGTAGGGCTTAGACAAAGATTGACAAGACTTTATTCTACTGACAAGATTTACAGGATTCTGAAGACCTCTGTCTTGTTAATCTTGTCAGAACAACTTCAGGGAAGCCCTCTCTGTTTTGTCCTATTTATTTTTATTGATACAAAGAACCCCTGTAAGTATGCTAACAACTTGCAGGGGTTCTTTTGGATTACCCTATTTTCGAATAGGATTGGATTTTATCGGAAATGATTTCTACTTTTTCTTTTGATAACATTATGGGTTCACTTTTTGGACAAGACGAACAGCGTTACCTGAAGGATAATCCCATAAATCTCCTCTATAAGATACAACACCTCCCATAGTAATGTTTATGTGCGCAACAATTTTTTGCCAACTTGAGTAGCTTCCCCAATAGTTAAAGTGGCGGTAGTTCTGTTCTGTTTTACAGAATTCTTTTTTGCCTGATGTTTGATGCCCATTGTTCCAACCTGTATATGGCAAGAATACACATCCTTCCTTTGTAACAGCTTCGGGTTTCATAAGGTGTTTTGCGGCATCAGTGTCAGTATCGAATGACCACTGAGTTCGGAAAATTAGCAGTGAAGGATTATAGAAGAAGCTTTTTGCCTTATCACGGATCATACCGTCAGGGAAGATAACCAAGCCCGGAATATCCTCTGTGCGTTCAAGTGTTCCGTTTTCATTTAAGTCTAGCCAAGCTGTGGTTACAGGACGGTCTAACCCTGCATTTTTGAAATAACGTTGTTCAAGGAGGTATTTCCATTGAGCCCATGTGAGCGTAAATGTAGGTTTTCTGTCCACTTGAACATAGGTAGTACCCCAATCTTTATCCGTCCCTTGATATTCTGTGCTAGCAGTAGGAGCAAAGTATTTGCCCTTGTCAGTATCCACTGCGGCAGGGTGTGCAGGGTCGCCAAAAAAGAACATATCAAAGTAAGGATTGCGCTCACCTGATACATACCATTTGCCATCTAGACCCTTTACGCAGCTCCATTCTCCAAAATATGCATTAGAATCGGTATAATCGGTAGGTTCTACAACATCCCACTGATTAGTTGCAAAACGATAAGAACCCTTTTGCACTGTGTATTTACAAGTAACGGATATTGCCTTGTCCTTGCCTGTATGGTAAAGTTTGCCAGCCTCTACATTCTTCTTTATTTTATCGCTATATAGCTGTATGGGCAAATAGCTTTGAAGGTTGCCTTTGGTGAAGTAAACCTGAGTACCCTTACTATCAACGGTAAACTTACTGTAAGGTTTTCCTACAGGCTGTACAAAGGAGTTAGCCGCTGTTGCTCCTTTCATAGGTTCTACGGGATTGTCCACGAGGTCGTCGCTGTAGCTATTGCTTGTATAGATGTCGAACATGATAATCGTTTCTCCAGGAACGAGCGGCATATACACATCGTAAGGCGATGAGGTCGATGCCGTTGGTGCAAACATAAGGTTATACTTTGTGTGTGCGTTCTGATGGGTAGCTAGGCGGTATGGACTTGTAGGAGATCCGCCCGAAGCTTCTCCTGTTGCAGCATCAACCGATGCTGTAAGGAATACATTCTTACCATGCATAGCAAGCATATTATAGGTGTTTCCTAGCGTACTATTGTCTTCGCCTTTCACACTAAAGTGGGCTACGGCAAACGCATTCTTCAGCTCCACCTCGTTGTTCACGAAAGCATGATCGCCCGAGACCATAACGCTTGCTGTGCCACTCAAGGCACAATAGTTTTTTAGTTCGTTGCGGGTGTAGGTAGTGTTCTTCGTGAAGTCAAAGTCTATTTTTCCATTTTTAATGCAATCCTTGCTCGTGTTAGGACCTAGGTAGAAGAAGCGGAGAGCTTGTCCTGCCTTAATACCCTTTATCGTGCCTTCAAAACGTCCCTTAGCACTGTTTTCTCCTTCTTTGAGCGTAAGGACATCGAGCGGATTACCCTTATCGTCTACCACAAGGAGTTTGTCATTGGCTTCCCATTTCCAAGGGTTTTCTTCATCATCGCTCTCTGTAAGGGTGGCGCGTGTTCCTGTCTTAGGCTTATCGCCTGGCAGTGCTAGCTTGTCGGTGCCAGCCACTACTGTGAGCATTACCCCCTTTGCGGTAGGCTTATTCTCCATAAAGTCGTTATTGTTGGAACATCCTGCCAATAACAGAATTGCTGCTGCCATCGTAAGCAGCCTTAGCTTGATAATGTTCTTTTTCATCTTTTTTCTTTTTAGTTTTTGTTTTTTTGTTACGTTTTTAGTAGGTTTCTCCTTCTAAAGGAGCGTTTTGGGTATTAGACCAATTGTCATACTCGTCGTCGGACGCTTTGTTCCAACTACTTTTGTCGCTCGGCTGTGACGCTTTTACGCCATTTGATGTAGCAAAGTCGGCAAGACATTCCACTGCTACTGGCACTTCAATAGCTTGTGGCTTAACATACTTTTTTTTCATGTTTGTATTATTTGGAAAATTTTAAAATAAAAATCGATAGCACAATACCACCTTACCGTCAATGTTGGAATAGCAACGTTGACGATAAGATATGCTATAGGGTGCGTCTGCAGGGCTTACCTAAGGAGTGTGGTGAGCCAACACAGCAACGCACAGACAAAAAGCCCTCTGGTGGTGCTTCTTGCTAGCCTATGTAACCAGCCGTATGCAGTGTATACGCTTGGTAGTTTGTAAAATGTTTGAAGAAATAATTTCTACGGCATATTTCGTAGAAGAATAGCTGTATATGCTTATTGGCGTTTGCAAATAGCTTGAAAAAGCTAAACGATTTGCCCCCCCCGAATATTTATACGCTTATATTGCATTCTTTTAGTGTTTTTTATAATTCGCTTGCAAAGTTATAAATAAAATCTGTAACAAGCAAATAAAAAACAAAAAAGGTTTTTGGCTAGTATCGCCCTCTACTATTGGCGTGATGTTTTCTTATTCCTCCTGCCGTAAGTTTAGTAAGGCTGTTTACGCACATTAGTTTTATATCGTTTTTCCTTTGAGAAGCGCAAAAACTATATTACATTTGCATTAGCAAGCTAATAAGTTGTTTGCCTGCTGCTGATGCTCGGTATGTGCATAAGTAGTAGGGCTTTGTATATATATTCAGTTATTGATTAAGGTATATTATTATGGATTTTCGCACTGTCGTTTCCGTTCCTCGTCCTCCTTTTCAGCTAGATCCTTTAGAGCGTATTCTTTTTGTGGGGTCATGTTTTGCGACCCATATTGGTGAGCGATTTCAAGCCGAAAAGTTTCGCACTAAGGTCAATCCCTTTGGCGTGATGTATAATCCTGTGTCTATTCTCCATACGGTGGAGCGTATCGACGACGCGTTTGATACGGCTGTGTTCACCCTCGGTACTAACCATGTGTATCGTGAAAACGCCACAGGCGAGATCGTAGACAATTGCGAGAAGCGCCCGCAACGGCTTTTCACCGAGGAAGAACTCACGGTGGAGGAGTGCTTCGACGCACTGTCGGAGGCTTATCATAAGTTGGTATATCATAATAAAGAGGTGAAAGTGCTTATCACCGTTAGCCCTATTCGTTATGCTAAATATGGTTACCATGAGAGTCAGCTGTCGAAGGCGGTACTACTCCTTGCTGCCGACCGCCTTGTGAAAGCCTTTCCCGAGCAAGTGTTCTACTTTCCAGCTTACGAAATAGTGAACGACGAACTGCGCGATTACCGCTTCTATGCGCCCGATATGTTACACCCTAGTGCGCAAGCAGTGGAATATATCTGGGAGCGTCTCCAGCAGTCGTGCTTCTCGCCTGCCTTGCTTCAGTTTTTAGCGGCATGGCGACCCATTAAGGAAGGGTTGGCACACCGACCTTTTAATCCCTCTTCGCTAGAATATCAGCAGTTTTTAGAAAAGATAAAAAGCAAAGCTAAAGCCTTACAGCAGCAATATCCTGCCTTGAGAGTTTAGAGTTGAGAGTTGAGAGATGAGAGATGATTTCCACGAATAATCCCCACAATATCAAGGTGAAGATATTGTGGGGATTATAAAACTGTATTTGATACAGTGCTGATAAAAAGATTTAAAAGCCAAAGAAAAGATATTATTGGCTTAAAAATATATTCTTACAAAGAAGAAGCGTTCCTCTATTCTGGCTGTGCAAAGCGATCACCTGTTTGCTTAACAAGCTGCTTTTTGAAGTACTCTGAATAGCCAGGACGAGCAACAGTTGCGCCCATACCCGCTGGAGTAAGAAGGAATTTGCCGTCCTTTTCAGGCTTCACAGCCATATCGTTAAACTTAACGATGAGATAAGTAGCTAGTTTGCGCCAGCTATCCATCATCTCGCTAGCCTTAGCATGTGAATAGTCGCTTAGAAGTGCAAGAGCAGCAGCCTTATCGGTACCATAGAGCGCTTTAGCCTTTGCTTCGATCTCTGGTTGTGATTTTAGGAATGATGCTTCAAGATTATCGCGTACTTCTTTCAAGGAAGGGAATAGTAGGGCATAACGAGGATAAACCATATTAGCCACCCAATTGCATACCCAAAAAGCATTCTTATCCGAGAAGGTTACAGCGTTTACATTTGGCGTATTGAAGCACTCTGGTTGGGTGGTTACACCACAATAGATAGGCACGTAAGCCACCATATTACCATCATCGTTACCCCACCAAATAACGCCGCCTATCTCGCGAGGTAAGAAAGAGCGCAACTGTGCGATATAAGAGAAAGCCGTTTGCTGTGTAGAGGTAGGACGCTCATTGAAATACTTCTTACCGTCTACCTCAAAAGCCAAAGGTGTTGGGCGATAAGGCGCGTTCCAAGGACCTGCCGCAATGTCATTATCAAGCGCAAGCGCAGTACCCTCATAGTGGTCGCGCATACAAGCAGCCATAGTAGCTACATCGAGCTTCTTATTTGGTTCTATCCAAAGTGGCATATCTTCTGCATTAGGGTCTTTGCCCAATGCCCATGGCAACCACTGGCTCATATCCTTAAAGTGATTGAAGAAGCTCCATACACGTGCATCACACCAGCGGCGACCACCAAAATCAGGCTTAGCATACACCATCTTCCAATTGAAGTCGGCATCTTTACCTTTAAACCAGCCCTTAGAACGAGCAAACTTAATGCAGTTTTTAGAAGTTATCACCTCCGTATTATATTTAGAAAACTGACCGATACGGCTCTGATTAGCGTGTGCAGAGATCATTCCGTCTGGAATACGAACAGCCACCCAAACAACCTTATTCTTAGCATCGCCACCACAACCTTGCATCTCTAGGATCCAAGCTTCATTAGGATCGGCAATAGTAAAACTTTCACCACTTGACAAATAACCGTATGTTTCTACCAATGAAGTCATCACCTTGATAGCTTCACGAGCAGTTTTAGAGCGCTGCAAACCTAGGTACATCAATGCTCCATAATCTATCTGTCCCTTCTTATCCACCATTTCTTTACGACCACCGTAGGTAGTTTCCCCGATACTTACCTGATACTCGTTAATGTTACCAATAACGTTGTAGGTTACAGGGGCTTGTGGTATAAAGCCATGCGACTCGTGTGTATCATAATCAATAATTTCATACTTATCGCCCTTTTGGTGTGTACCACCAGCATAATGGCAAAGATTAGTAAACAAGCCGTAGTCGTCGGCGTTGTAAGTAACAAGTACTGAACCGTCAGTAGTAGCTCCCTTAGTAGCGATGAAGTTGGTACATGCCAAAGCATAACTCGTCATCGATAATAGAAAGACTGAAAGCAATGTTTTCTTCATATTATTAATGTTTTAAAATTTAAGTAATTATCTCGTTTTATACAAGTTTTCGAGTACCATAAAAAGCGATGAGCTTACCGTCAGCACACTGCTTTATCTCCACCATTCCCCTTATCCATTCCGTGTGCGACTGTTCGGCAACAAGTGGATAAATCTGCGATACATAGCCATCCACAAGCTCGATAACGGCTTGCTGAACTACCCCTGTGGGCGTTTTTATGAGATTAGCGGCTATACGTCGGTTCATATACTGCTATCGGGTTTGAGGAATGCCCCTTTCGCGCATAGCATCTTGTGGCGAGCGCAAAGGTTGTAATTGGTCTCCATTCTTGTCTATCGGACGGTGTTCGGGGACAGGGTCAGGTGAGGATACAGGCGCACCGCCAATGGTTCGGATAGGCTCTTGTCTGCTTAATGAGTCGCTGCGTTGTGCATCACTACTATTTTTATGAACATGCATACGCACAAGTGTAATATTTCTCAGAATAAGAAGTTTAAAAGTCGTAGTAGGTTGCTGTCCTCTCAACATTAAGAAATATCCCTTCACTGCCTTAATGCCAAGCGTATCGCTATTCTCTAACGTCAGCGTTTGACGTCCATCGGAATAGATATGCTGTGTTTGCGTAGCGATGCTATCATTGCTAAAGGTAACCGAAAGTACAGCCATTGCATCGCGCATACCTTCTTGAGCAATGTATTGTGCATCATAGCTGAATACAAAACGATCGCCTTTATGGAAAGAACTATCAGCTTTTTGGGCAAAGCTATGCTGATTAACCAAGGCGTATGGCGAGAGGAGTAAAGTGTGATTACCGCGCCATATATCGGTGGTATCACCCTTCGACTTAATCGTTCCAAACTGGTTTAAATCGCTTTCAGACGCACCCTGCAAACGAGCTTCTGTTTCATAACGTTTAGAAATATCTTCATAGATAGTTTTCAATTGCTCGGTATGTCGTATATAATATTGTAAAGAGCTATCAAACTGTTGCTGCGTGATGCCATACTTATTGAGAACAGCCTTTTCGTAAGCACTTTGTCTTACAGCAGCATCACCTTCTTGATTAGCCATCGACTGTGCTAGGTGGTAATCATAAAGCACATCTTCCATTTCATCGGGTTGTAGATATTTCGACGGAATGGAAGGCTTACACGAAGCTAATCCTACAGCGAGGAGTAGCGACCATAGGCAAGCGAAAACTATTCTATGACACTTACTATTCATGCACTGATTCTGTTTCTGCTTTAATGGTATCGTGCTTAGGTGTCCAGCCGTTGAAGTCTTTGCGATAAAAGATAAACAAGAGGAACACACCAACAGAGATACAAGAGTCGGCAAAATTGAACACAGGGGAGAAAAATACAAATTTCTCACCTCCCCAAAATGGAAACCATTCAGGAAAATGACCATGAAAGAGTGGGAAATAAAACATATCTACTACCTTTCCCATTAGCATAGGTGCATAGCCATTACCCCATGCCACCACTTGCGAGGGGCTAGCACTAGGCATATAATAAGGTAGCGATTCGGTAAATATCTGCCCATACACCAGCGAGTCGAAGATATTGCCTGCTGCACCAGCGGTAATCATAGCCAACACAACGATATATCCCATACGAGCTCCTACCTTTATACGCTTGAATAGATACCAAGTTAAAACGCCTACTGCCACAATGCGGAATGCGCTTAAAACAAGTTTGCTTCCTATCTCCATACCCCATGCCATGCCATTATTTTCGACAAAGACAAGCTGAAACCAATCCGTAATATGGATTGACTCGCCAAGGTTCATATTTAGTTTGATTGCTACCTTAATCGCCTGATCAATGAGTAGCAATCCTACTATCAGTGCTAAGGCTATCATAGCCTTTTTCTTTTCTGCCTTCATTAATGATTCTTATTAGCTTCCTTTGATGCAACGCTAAGTGTTGCATGCGGAACAGCTCTCAATCGCTCTTTAGGAATGAGTTCGCCTGTAATGCGATCCACTCCATACGTTTTGTTACCGATACGCACAAGTGCAGCCTGCAAACCTTGAATAAACTTTTGTTGGCGTTGTGCCATCTGTACTAGTTCTTCCTTTGTTTGGTTAGAGCTACCCTCTTCAAGTGCTTTATACGTTGGCGATGTGTCATCAACATCGTTGGTATTCTTGTTCCGAAGCACTTTCATCGTTTCCTCATAGTCGGCTTTTGCTATTTCCAACTTTCTGTCGATTAGCTCCTTAAATTCTAGTAGCTCATCATCGGTATACCGTTTCTTCATTTCCATAAGAGTTTTAAATAAAAGGTTATTTTTATATTTTCGTTACTGTAACGTGGAGGTTGAACGCATCAAATTCAGCCTCAATGCCATCATTATTAGCTATTTGAATATCATCTGCTAGCACTTGCGTTTTGATGAAATCGGCAAATTGTGCCACTGCGGCATTCATCTTCTCATTAGGCTCTACAATGATGTTTATACGATCGGTGATCTCTAAACCTGTTTCCTTACGGAGGTTCTGAATGCGGTTGATCAATTCACGTGCCAAACCTTCATTGATCAAGTCGTCGGTCAACTCCACTTCAAGCGCAACGGTAAGATTACCTTCATTGCTTACCAACCAACCTGGAATATCTTCAGAGATAATATCTACATCGGCAGCGAGTACGGTGATAGGTTCACCGTCAATATCAAACTTAAATTCACCACTCGTCTCGAAGCTAGCTATTTCTTCTTGTGTCAGCGTGTCCATACGTGCAGCTACCTGCTTCATGAGCTTGCCATACTTCTTACCCATAACGCGGAAGTTGCACTTTACCTTTTTTACCAAGATGCCAGCACCCTCCACAAACTTCAAATCCTTAACATTTACCTCCGTCTTAATCAAGTCGGCTACAGCTTCTATGTGCTGCTTTTGTTGTTCATCAATAGCAGGGATCATGATTTGCGACAATGGTTGGCGCACCTTCATATTTACCTTACGGCGAAGTGCTAATACCATTGAGGTGATGCGCTGTGCCATATCCATACGCTCTTCCAAATCTTGATCAATTTCAGCCTCGCTCACCGTAGGCCATTTAGCAAGGTGTACACTTTCGCAACTTCCGCCAAGATCTTTGTAAAGTTCATCAGCATAGAAAGGTGCGAATGGTGCCAATAAGCGTGAAACGGTCATCAAGCAAGTATAAAGTGTGCAATAAGCACTCTTCTTATCCTCGCTCATCTCCTTACCCCAGAAGCGTTTACGGTTTAGGCGAACATACCAGTTGCTCAAATCGTTATTAACGAAAGCATCTATCAAACGACCAGCACGCGTAGGATCGTAATTGTCCATTTCAGCAGTAACACCCTTCACAAGTGAGTTGAGTTTAGAGATAATCCAACGATCTATCTCTGGTGCATCTGTCGACATACTCACACTTGCTCCTCCTTCATAACCATCTACATTTGCATAGAGAGCGAAGAAGCTATACGTATTATATAATGTGCCGAAGAATTTACGACGACTCTCATCAACCCCCTCTGGGTCGAACTTTAAGTTGTCCCAAGGCTCACTATTGGTCATCATGTAGAAGCGCACAGGGTCGGCTCCATACTTATCCAACATTTCAAAAGGACTAATCACATTACCTACGTGCTTACTCATCTTATTGCCCTTAGCATCAAGCACCAAACCAGTAGAGATAACGTTCTTGAAAGCCACCGAGTCGAATACCATCGTTGCAATAGCATGAAGGGTAAAGAACCAACCGCGTGTCTGATCAACACCTTCATTAATAAAATCGGCTGGGAAGAATGCTGGTGGAACGGCAATACCGTCGTAGGTGGAATGTACCAACTTTTCGCGATATTCGTCCTCTGTCATGCCCAAACGTTCAAGACCGTCCTTATTGATAGTGCCTTCAAATGGGTAGTGGAGCTGTGCGTATGGCATAGAACCACTATCAAACCATACATCTATCAAATCGCTCTCACGGTGCATTGGGTCGCCTTGCTCATTAACAAGCACAATATCATCAACAAAAGGACGGTGAAGATCTATCTTATCGTAGTTCTCCTGACTGTAATCGCCCACTACGAAACCGTTATCCTTCAAAGGATTGCTCTGCATAACGCCAGCAGCAACCGCCTTTTCTATTTCGTTGTATAGCTCTTCTACCGACCCGATACATTTCTCGCCACGTGCATTATCACGCCAAATAGGCAATGGAGTACCCCAGAAACGTGAACGGCTTAGGTTCCAATCATTCAAGTTTTCGAGCCAGTTGCCGAAACGCCCTGTACCCGTCGTTGCTGGTTGCCAATTGATGGTCTTATTCAGCTCCACCATACGTGCCTTAGCAGCCGTATCTTTGATAAACCAGCTATCCAAAGGATAATAAAGGATAGGCTTATCGGTACGCCAACAGTGAGGATAGTTGTGGATGTGCTTCTGGATGTTAAAGGCTGTACCCTCTTGCTTCATCTCCATGCAAATAACGATATTCAGGTCTTCTGCCTTTTCTGAAGCTTCTTTATCCCAAATACCGTTTGGATTATATATTGGGTTGTAGCTATTCTTTACATAGTCGCCTGCATGATGACCATATTTAGCCTCATCGACACAAGCCTTTACGAAGTTAGCATCAAGCTCTTCGATATTATAATATTTACCCTGAAGATCCACCATTGGGCGGGTCTCGGCTTGCTTAGAAATCAAGTAGAGGGCTGGGATATGCGCGTCCTTAGCCACCTTAGCATCATCGGCACCAAAGGTAGGAGCAATATGCACGATACCTGTACCGTCTTCGGTAGTAACATAGTCGCCGAGGATCACGCGGAAAGCCTCGCTAGCCATTTCTACAAACTTATCGCGACCTTCCTCGCTCGTAAACACTTTCTCTGGATGAGCTGCAGCATAAGCATTAACAAAGTCGGGTGCTAAGTCGCCTATCTTCTCCACTGGCTTTACCCAAGGCATAAGTTGCTCGTAGTGAATACCTTCTAGGGCTGTACCCATTAGTTTACCAACAACTTTAAAAGGCACCACTTTGTTGCCCTGTTCAAAAGCTGGCAATGCGCCTTCCTTCACTTCGCCTTCTGCCTTGAAGTAAGCAGAGATAAGTGCCGTAGCTATTACTAACGTTACAGGATTACCATTATAAGGGTTGTAAGACTCAATAATAGCGTATTCAAACTTAGGACCCACACAAAGGGCGGTGTTAGAAGCCAATGTCCATGGCGTTGTTGTCCAAGCTAGGAAATATGGCTTACCCCACGTTGCACCTGCAAGTCCTGCACGCTTAACAACCTCTGCCCAGTCATCGGCAGGAATGCCAAACTGTGCTGTAACCGTAGTATCTTTTACATCACGATAACAGCCGGGCTGGTTTAATTCATGGCTAGAAAGTCCTGTTCCTGCTGCTGGTGAATAAGGCTGAATGGTATAGCCTTTATACAGCAAGTTCTTGTTATACAATTGCTTCAAAAGCCACCAAAGGGTTTCGATATATTTGTTATCGTAAGTGATGTAGGGATGATCCATATCTACAAAGTAGCCCATTTCCTCTGTTACCTGACGCCACTCTGCTGTAAACTTCATCACATTCTCACGACACTTATGGTTGTAATCCACCGTAGAGATATATTTCTCTGAAGCAGGGTTGTCAATATCTTTTTTTGTGATGCCTAGCTCCTTCTCTACACCTAACTCAACAGGCAAACCATGGGTATCCCAGCCAGCTTTGCGCTGAACCTGAAAGCCCTGCATGGTTTTGTAACGGTTGAAAGTATCTTTAATAGAGCGTGCCAATACGTGGTGAATACCAGGGTGTCCATTAGCCGAAGGGGGGCCTTCAAAGAAAATAAACGCTGGTTCACCTTCACGTTCATCAATACTCTTGTGGAAAATATCGCTCTTTTCCCACGCTTCCAATACCGTCTTGTTAGTTTGCACAAGGTTCAAACCCTTATGCTCGGCGAATTTCTTTGCCATAATCTTATCTCGTTTTATCTTATTTTCTAATATCTTGCAAAGATAACATTTTAGCACGAAATGACCAAATTTAGATGAATGAGTTGCTTAAAACTTACAAAATTGTTATTTAATAACGAATAATACGAATATTTGCGTTAATTTGTTAGCTTAACAAAGGAGTATATACAAATAACAAAATATTAAAGGGGTGAAAGCAATAAAAAAAGTGCTAGACGCTTCTAGCACCTCCATTATTACTAAAACAATATTATTGAAAGAGGTATGTTATCACAACTACTCTACCAACGTTTCTGCTTAACGCACTATTACTAATAATTATAACTAATTTATGACTTACCTTTATTTCTATTGTTTTTAAAAAGTATTCACCAAAAACCCTATAACAGCTTTGCTAAAGCAGAGTATTTCATCACAGCTCTGCTCTGACTCAATAGTTTGTAAAATTCACAAGCCGATCGCTTTAAATACGCTTGCTTTAGATGATGTATACACCCCGCCATATCGCTATCAGCCACTTGCAAAGGCACTGCCACAACGCCTTCTTCGCCGTGAATAGTCGACTCGGCTAGCACCGTAACGAGTTTGCTCTGCTTGATGAGTTTTAGTAATATACTCACATCGTTTAGCTCTAAATGGATTTTAAAGTTCTGACTATTGGCTTGTATAACATCATCAAACGCACTTCTAGCTTGTAATCCTTTGGCTGGCATTGCTAGTTCATAGAGTTTTAGGTCGTCCACCGACAAACTTTCATACCCAGCCAAAGGATGATCAGCACTCATCACTACCGACAAATGGTTGTTAAACAATATGTGGCTATCTATTTTATCATTCTTCTCGGTGGGCTTAAAAGCTAAAACAAAATCGACCTCACGATGTAACAGCATATCCATCAGCTCGCCCATAGTTTTATAAACAATATTCAGTTTTACTTTAGGATGCAGCTTCATAAATGCTAATACCGTTTCGGAAAGCAGCGGACTAAAACTATAAGTAACACCTATGTTTAGCTCGCCTGTAATCACATCTTTTAAATCTGCCATTTTCTGTAAGCAGTCCTCAGCATCAATAACTACCTTTTTAGCATAGCGTTTAAAATGATCGCCAGCTTCTGTCAACGACACTTCATGGCTATTGCGCTCAAACAATACCACATCTAGCTCGGCTTCCAACTGCTTAATTTGCTGCGATAAGGTGCTTTGGGTTATATATAAAGCCTTAGATGCCTCCGAGAAGTTTAACAACTCAGCAACTTTCAAAAAGTATTTTATTTGTCGAATTTCCATAAAGTTTAGAACTCTTTAATCAAGATAACGCGTTACGCGGAAAGCTATGTTATTTAAAATAAAAATGGGAATAGTAACACCTAAAACCATTCCAAGTATGTCGAAGGCGCATGTTAATCCGTTTGATGTGCAAAGGTACAAATAATGATGGAATAAAGGCTCGTCCTCTGTAAATAAGCACATCACCAATCCTTCTACCGTACGATAAGCATACATTCCGGGAATCATAGGAAGAAGCGAAAAGAAAGAGAACGTTTCGGGAGGACAGTGGGCTTGCCTAGCACAATAAACGGCTAAGAAGCCTATACCCAAAGCAGCTACAAAACTCGCTACTACAAGACTAAACGAGTGCCATTCGTTGTGCATCATTACATAACGAATGGCATGACCTACTGCCGAAAGAACAGCACAATATTTATAAGCATTCTTAGGGGGATTACTAATACTAGCAAATCCTATTCCTGCCAAAGCGGCATAAAAGGCATCTTCTAGCACAGCGAGGAAAAATGTAAAACCCATATATAGATAGTTATAGGGACTATGTTTAGAATAAATTCAAATTCAATAACAAGATAGCACCCGCTAATCCCACAGAGAGACAAAACGTTAATACCATCGCATTCATAAATCGGCTGAAAGCCACCAGATACTGTCCCACCATCAAGTCGCTAATGCTATTGATATAAGGGATACCAGGTATAAGATAAAGCACACAAGTGCCTAAGGCTATTTCGGGCTTATTCCCTAAATGGAAGATATGCCCCGATGCGCCTATTACTGCAGAAAAGAAAGCACAAAGCAGAAAAACAAGTTTCACATCTACATGAGCTTCAAGCAGTACTTGCTTTAAACGATAACCTAAGAGGGTAGCCACAAACACTATTGCCATAGCGATAGCATCGCCACCAAAGATACGGCAGAAACCTAAGTTGGCTAAAGATGTTAGCACCATCACTACCCACTTATTAGTAAGGGGGGTAGAAACAATCTGATGAAAAACGCGTTGTGCTGCGTCGAAGGTTATCTTCTCATCGGCAATAGCCCAAGAAAGTTGGCTAAGTTGGGAGTTTTTATAAAAACTAAGTCCCGTCTCGGGTGTCTTTTTCATATACACTTGGGATAGTCCTGTATCTTTATCAAACACAGCCAACTGAATGCAACCAGGAAGAATTGTCAATTCTATATTAATATGCCATACTGTTGCTATTCTGTTAACATTGTGTTGGATACGGGTGCAGGTTGCCCCGCACCCATACAACCATGCAGCATATTCGGCTAAAAAAGAATATTGGACTGGTGATAAAGCCGAAGTATGTACATCACAGTTAGTCCTCTGGCCACTCATAAGAGACATAGTCATCGCTTATTTCAAATAGCCTTGTTTTACCTGCTTCCTTTCTACATTTTATTATTTCATACATTGAAAAGATAACACCTAGTAACACCATCAATGAAATCCACATCATAGCTTGATACTCCATAATTATTAGTAATATATATTTGTGATGCAAAAGTATAGCGCAATTACCATAAATTTACGCTTTGGTATTTGATAATACCTATAACAGCTATCGCGTATCGCTGTAACTTTACAAAATGCTATTAAGTAGTCGTGTGTTTCAGTAAAACCACGCCTGTTTTAGTTACATTTTTTCAAGAATAGCTATAAAATCATTCGTTTAATGATAATATTTAAAATATAAATCGCTATATATTATATATTGTAAAACTATTTTTTTACCTCTTTCGATAAAAACATACACTTTTTCTTATTTTACAACCTTTATGCCCACTATTTATTCGTAAGAAAAAAGCAAAATACCTACTAATATCAATCGTATCTATAGATAGCGGCACAGCTTAAACTAAAATGAGGCGTGTTTCTTTTTACTCTTTTTATACAATAGTCCGTTAAAATTTTGTGGTTTGCGAATCTTTCGTCCCTAAGCTAGCAGGAATTGTGGCAGAAAGAAAATATGACAGGTCTCTAAAAAAGAGATAATTAACGTGAGTTCGATGAATTATAAGTGTCTATAAATTTGGTGATTAGCGAAATTTGTTGTAACTTTAAGGTGTTGATTTACAAATAATTACAAACAAAAATCGCTATGATCACCGAGGACAAAGTTACTGAAATATTTTGTATGGCAGATGATTTCTGCAAGTTTTTTGATGCAATGGTGGCAAAATATACGCTAAAGCCTACTAGA
The DNA here is from genome assembly GCF_000262545.1 of Prevotella bivia DSM 20514. Classification (GTDB taxonomy): domain Bacteria; phylum Bacteroidota; class Bacteroidia; order Bacteroidales; family Bacteroidaceae; genus Prevotella; species Prevotella bivia. The sequence goes on from NZ_JH660660.1 coordinate 1,790,721, forward strand.
AAAAGAAAGTATCATCGAGATTCCACGATGTCAAAGGCAGAAGTCATGCTAATAATGATTCTTTTTCACGACTCTGGTTATCGCTGCTTTAAACATTTCTATCTTGAAAAAGTATGTAAGCATCTGCGTCATTTGTTTCTTAAAATTGTCTCATACAACCGTATAGTAGAATTGGAAAGGGAGGTTGTCATTCCACTCGCTTTGTTTATCAAGAAAGTATTGTTGGGCAAATGCACGGGCATAAGTTTTGTTGACAGCACACCACTGCGTGTCTGCAAGAACCAAAGAATACATATTCACAAGGTTTTCAAAGGTATAGCCCAAAGAGGAAAATGCTCTATGGGTTGGTTCTTCGGTTTCAAATTGCATTTGATTTGCAATGAGAAAGGAGAGCTTCTCAATTTTATGATAACACCGGGAGATGTTGATGACCGTAAGCCTTTGGAATACAAAGCTTTTGTAGATTTCATATATGGCAAGCTGGTCGGCGACAAGGGGTACATAAGCAAAAATCTTTTCCAAAGGTTGTTTGTGGATGGAATACAATTTATTACCAAGCTGAAAAGCAACATGAAAGGAGCTTTGATGAGTGTTTCTGACAGACTCTTACTCAGAAAAAGAGCCATTATAGAAACTGTGAATGATGAGCTTAAGAATATTGCGCAGGCGGAGCACTCCAGACATAGATGCTTTGACAATTTCATTGTCAATTTATTGGGTGCTATTGCTGCCTATTGTCTGTTCCCAAAGAAGCCGTGTATCAATGTACAAAGGACTATTGACACACAGCTTGCTCTGTTCTAAATTCGTCGAACTCACGTTAATTATATGTATACTTGTATTACTCTCATTTGTTTTAGCTCCCTTTATGTAACTATATAAAAAGAGGGATATTACCTAATTAATATCCCTCTTTGTATTTATAAACTCTTATATCTTACTTCACCTTCTCGAAAATAAACTATATTGATAATCAACAAATTAGCATTTCTTGGTACAAATATGAATGCATTTTAATTAAGCAAAAAACAAGAAATGTATGCTTAATAATAGCATTTAATTCATTTTGTTGAAAATAAGATATAAATTTTATTTGGATTTTCTTTATATAGAGAAATTAGCAGTACCTTTGCCAAGAGAAACGATTACTATATGGCAAGTAAAAATTTAAATAGGCTAAAAGTAGTTCTTGCAGAAAAGCAGCGGACGAACAAATGGTTGGCTGAACAATTAGGTAAAGACCAAACAACCATATCAAAATGGTGTACCAATTCAAGTCAACCAGACTTAGGTAATCTAATGCAGATTGCCAAAATATTAGACGTGGAACTGACCGACTTAGTGCGGTTCGAAGAATTCAAAAACGAAACAAAATGAAAAAAGAAGAAATACAAGCATTGTTCTCTCAGTTTGAACAAGTGTCATGCGTTCTCAATGATGTAGAATGTTGGAGTGCAAGAGATTTGTGTTCTCTGTTAGGATATAAACTTTGGCAAAATTTCACAAAGGTAATAGACAAAGCCAAGGAAGCGTGTGTAAATGTAGGACAAAATGTAGAAGACCATTTTATTGACGTCAATAAAATGGTTGTTATCGGTTCTGGTGCTGAGCGTCAGATAGATGACATTATGCTAACACGCTATGCTTGCTACCTTGTCGCTCAAAATGGCGACCCTCGTAAACCACAAATCGCATTTGCACAGACTTACTTTGCTGTGCAAACTCGTCGTGCTGAACTTATAGAACAGCGTCTTATTGAAGTTGAAAGAGTTAAGGCACGTGCTAAACTACAGGAAACAGAGCGTAAACTTTCTGGCGTACTTTATGAACGAGGTGTGAATGACAAGAGTTTTGCTGTGATACGCTCCAAAGGAGACCAAGCATTATTTCGTTTGAATACTGCAACGCTGAAGCTACGTATGGGAATCCCCGAGAAACGACCATTAGCAGACTTCCTCCCCACTATTAGTATCAAAGCAAAAGATTTTGCAGCTGAAATGACAAGCGTAAATGTGCAAGCTAAGGATTTGCGTGGTGAGCCACAGATTAGCAATGAACATATTGCCAACAATACAGCAGTTCGTGATATGCTCGTACAGCGTGGTATAGTTCCAGAGAATCTTCCTCCTGCAGAAGACGTAAAGAAGGTTGAACGCAGATTGGCAAGTGAACAGAAAAAGGCTTTGGAGAACAAAAAGAAAAAATAAGATGGGACAGAATAAGAAAGAATTGCTTTTAGGGCAAATTGATAAAATCAATGAGGTTATTTCTACCCTCTCGGAAAACTTCTCGCAAGAAGACATTACTAATCATTAAGAAAAATGGATTCCAGACAAAGAATAAAAGAAGAATTTACATATTACCTTTCAAACATAGCAAGGTCATCCCGAAGAACAGATAAAGGATTCAATTTACAACCTACAGCAGTCCAAAGTTTTTTGGCATTTCTGGAAGTTGACAGGCTTTTTGACTATAAACCAGAAATCTGGAAGCATATAAAAAGTATGTATGACATTACTGTTCCTAATGAAGTTGAGAATATCGCTGACACTCTTTTGAATGATGAAGAGTTCGCAAAACACGATAATGACAAGAACCAACGCTGGCGGTCTGGCAGTATAATCCATTATGTGTGTTTTATTAAAGCTCGTTCATACTTTATGAACGAAATTACGAATGTAAATACACCATATGATGATGGGAAGAAAGATGGATTGGAAGAAAAAGAAGTGATAGCTAAACCTTCTTCGTCTTTGCAGCAAATCTTTTATGGTGCGCCTGGCACAGGCAAGTCGTATGAAATAAACGACTTGACCAAAGCATATTCCACCATTCGCACCACGTTCCACCCAGACAGCGACTATTCCACTTTTGTCGGTGCATATAAGCCGACTATGGAAGAAACGCCAGTGTATGGAGTACAGGGATTTGAGGTAGCAAAGGAGAAGCGCATTACCTATGCCTTTGTCAAACAAGCGTTCTTGAAAGCCTACCTCGGTGCATGGCAGAAGTATGCCAATGGCAACGAGACGGCAGAACCGCAGTTCTTGGTGATTGAGGAAATCAACCGAGGCAACTGCGCCCAGATATTCGGTGATTTGTTTCAGTTGCTCGACAGAAGCGACAATGGATTCTCCACCTACCCGATAGAAGCCGACTCCGACTTGCAGAACGAGATAAAGAAAGCGTTTGCCGAGGGCGGAGAGTATGCCATCGAAAACGGACTGGACGTGGACGATGCCGTGGACGGCTACACAAGCAACTATGGCGAGACGTTGTCCGACGACATTAAGAACGGACGAGTGCTGCTATTGCCCAATAATCTATATATATGGGCAACCATGAACACAAGCGACCAAAGCCTGTTCCCCATAGACTCCGCCTTCAAGCGCCGTTGGGACTGGCGATACGTGAAGATAGCCGATGCTGGCAAGGGTTGGAAGATAAGATGTGGCAACGAATACTGCGACTGGTGGAAGTTTGTTGAGGAAATCAATAAGCGCATAGCCAAGGAGACAAGCAGCGACGACAAGAAACTCGGTTATTTCTTCTGCAAACCACCAAAGGATAGCAGCGAGATATCGGAAGAGAAGTTTGTCGGCAAAGTATTGTTCTATCTGTGGAACGACGTGTTCAAAGACGGCGACATCTCACTCTTCAAGGTCAGTGACGAGCCAGAAGCAGAAATATGCTTCGATGCGTTCTATGGCAGCGATAACAAGGTGAATATCGAGGCGATAAGAACGTTCCTTGTCGGCATTGTAGGCGAAGAAAATATCAAAACTAATGATGATACTTTCATAACAGTAGATGAGAATGGCAACGCAATAGATTACACGAAATATTCGTTTGACGGTAAATCACGACTATCAAAGAAAGACCTTGGGTATAGTATCGTGATGAAATATATCAGCGAACATTCAGATAAGACATTTGCAGAACTGCAAAGCGAGTTGGCATTTGATGATACTGTTGACAACAAGTATAGATATAAAGGAGTATTGGCACGCACTGAAGAAATAACAGGCAGTTACACCTCATGTTTCGGTGCAGAACAAACATCATCAGATGGAGTCAAGTACAAAGTTTTGACATGGTGGAACGAGTACAACATAGATTTCATTATCAAATTTGCAAAAGTCCAAGGTTGGGCAGTGAATACAGTAACAGAATAAGCGTATGCGCATACTAATCGAGGAATACCAATATGAATATGAGGATGTCTACGATGTTCTCAAAGGACTTGGTGTGCTTCAAGACGTAGAGGGAAAAGTCAGTTTGAGTTATGTAGGCTACTACTTCAACGACGACCCCGACGTGAACGACTGCGTGTTTATTCTGCCCAAGGTATTGCTGGAAGGCGAGTTTGGCAAAGAAAAGGTGTTCGGGCATATCGAGCCTAAGGACCTAATCAATGCAGAGAAGTGTAAGGACTTGACAACAGAGGAACACACGTTTATCTACAATCTCAGCGTGTGGATATACCGAGCCATCACCGTGTTCCGAGACCATGAGTTTGACCGAGTGGAAGACGGCAAGCGGCAGTCGAGCATAGTACTCTACAAGCAAGCCCCGATGATGGGACACACAAGGAAGCGCAAGGCAAACACGTTTCTCGATGTACTGCTCACTCTGCAAGAGTGGAACAAGCGGAACGAGAGTTTTGTGATGTTCATCGTGAAGAATCTCCATTCCGGCTACAACAAGATAAACTGGACACGCACCATCAGCCGAAGCCAAGCCGTGATACAGGAAAGCATCGGTGGAACACGTCGGCAAGACGTGAGCTATCTGAACCCGATAAATAAGAAACGTCAGATAAACTTTGACGAGGAGCTGCTTGTCATCTATTATAGCGTCTTGCAGCATATGCACGACGAATACGGTTTTCCAGTGAGAATCAACGTGAACTTCCCCTTGATACAAGGCATCAAGTTTGCAAGATACATCAAAGGTTACGGCAAGCGACGACTAAAGCAAATCAAGTACAAATACTTCTCCGACAAGGCGTTGGAGCTATGGGAACTCTGCTATGCCTTCTTCGACCGACCCGACAATATCATGCTCAACGTCGACCAAAGGGAATACCTATTGGTGAAGAGTTTCCACATAGTGTTTGAATCTATCATCGATGAACTGATAGCCGGTGACCAGAAGTTGCCCAAGGAACTGAAAGATCAGCCCGATGGCAAGCGAGTGGACCACATCTACCAATACCAGGAGCTGACCAACAACGAGACAGACGACAACATCTACTATATCGGAGACTCCAAGTATTACAAGCGTGGCAATTCACTTGGCAAGGAATCCGTGTACAAACAGTTTACCTACGCACGGAACGTGATACAATGGAACATTGACCTCTTCAATGACGGCAAGGTGGAAGCCATAAGCGGACATGTGAAGCTGCGCGACGACGTGACCGAAGGCTATAACATCATCCCCAACTTCTTCATCTCCGCCAACCAGAACGTGCTCCAGCCCGAAGACGACATAAAACTCATTGATAGCGACAAGGAAGCAGGGCAGCGCAGACAACAATACTATCTCAGTAGGCAGTTTGAGAACAGACTCTTCGACAGAGATACGTTCTTGCTTGCACACTACGACGTGAATTTCCTCTTCGTGATAGCATTGTATGGTAGGAATCACCAGTCAAGCAAGGTAGCTTGGCGCAATAAAGTGCGCAAAATGTTCCGCAAAGAGATACAGCAGATGCTAAAGGAGAACTTCGAGTTCTATGCCATGACCGCCAAGAGCGACGTGAATCCCAACGTGTACATCAAGGAAAACTTCCAATCGTTGCTTGGCAAAGTATATCACCCATTCGACAACCGTGAAAGCAGCGACCAGCAGTATTTCTCGCTTGCACTGCGTAAGCCAGAGAAAGAAAGGGAATACTACGAAAAGGTAATGAAGAACGCAGCCCTTAGTGAGAAGATGATGAAAGAAATCGCTAACGAGAACGAAGCCGTGATGTTCGAGTTGAAGCAAGCGTTCTATGTAGCCAAGTGTCCGCTTGGCGTAGATCCGAGGACGCTGCCAGAGGACAAGATGCCAATCGTAGAGCCACGTCCGCACGATGTCATACCAAAGCAGTTTCTCACGATGCACTACTTGGAGAACTATCCCAAGACAACGTTTCTCGTTGGCATCGTGAACGGCTACGAGCATCTGAACTGGATATTCAGCCGAAAAGGAGGCAAGCGAGATGATGCCTATAACGTGCGCCTGGGTAAGGACGTGCATGGCGGTGTGGTAAAGAGTCGCGAATATGTGAAGCACGCAAAGTTTGTCATCCTATATATGGATGGCGAGAATAAGGTGTATAAGGCGTTTCGTGTGAAGAACACTGGTGAGCTGACTCGTGAACAGATGAAGATCCAAGGGTATCTCAACCCTTGCCATGAGCGGTATTTCTGCTATTTCTTCGATGAAGAGATAACTCTCGGAGAGTTTGACATTCACGGAATTATCGAAGCTGACAAGAAGAAATACGAGGCGGATGCAAAGCAGAAAGAAGAGTATGCAGAGGGGCAGCCGATGTTTATGAGTGGTGAGGAATTGATAAAGTTTAGGAAGTAATAACGAAATGAATTATGACAGAAATTCAAAACACAAACAACATCCCCGAACTTCATTCTCCTTTTGAACAACTTCGAGAGGTGGATGCCGATGACAAAGAATGGTGGAACTCACGCAAGTTGGCGAAAGTGATGGGCTATGGCAAATACTGGAACTTTGAACGTGTCATCGCTAAGGCGCAGGCATAGACTTCACAGAAGGGCTATCATATTGGAGAACACTTTGTGGAGATTACAGAGATGGCAGAACTGGGGAGTGCTGCTGTGAGAGAGGTTACAAGCATACGACTTTCTCGTGCCTTCTTCCTCACGCTTGCGTTTCTCTACAAGAAGGCGCTTCTGCTTGTCGAGAAGTTTGACTGTCATCTTGTTTAGTTCTTCCTCAGAGATTCGCTTGCGTATCGTGACGAACAGGCTTGGGTCGAATATAGGCTTGTCGGTGAATTCATGCAATCCACAAAAGTACTGCATGTAGGGACTCTCTCTGATAATCTCGATGGTCTCGGCATCACTTAGGTTTTAGTTTGTGCTTGATAATCATTGCGCCGAGAATCATACGTGCTGGCTTGTTCCCTGCACCTTTCTTCTGATTGTCCAACCTTGAGTTGTATTCCTTCTCAAGTTCTGTCCATAGAAGAAGGTCACCGAGAGCCACCCATCGGTTTGTCTTGTCCAACTCATCAAGGGACGAGCGGAGCAAACCGAGGTCAAGTTGCTTGTATTTAACGTGAGTTCGATGAATTATAAGTGTCTATAAATTTGGTGATTAGCGAAATTTGTTGTAACTTTAAGGTATTGATTTACAAACAATTACAAACAAAAATCGCTATGATCACCGAGGACAAAGTTACTGAAATATTTTGTATGGCAGATGATTTCTGCAAGTTTTTTGATGCAATGGTGGCAAAATATACGCTAAAGCCTACTGGAAAAAGAAAGTATCATCGAGATTCCACGATGTCAAAGGCAGAAGTCATACTAATAATGATTCTTTTTCACGACTCTGGTTATCGCTGCTTTAAACATTTCTATCTTGAAAAAGTATGTAAGCATCTTCGCCATCTATTTCCAAAAGTTGTTTCTTATAACCGTATAGTAGAATTGGAAAGGGAGGTAGCCGTCCCCTTAACCTTGTTTATCAAGAAGGTTCTGCTGGGCAAATGCACGGGCATAAGTTTTGTTGACAGCACACCACTGCGTGTCTGCAAGAACCAAAGAATACATATTCACAAGGTTTTCAAAGGTATAGCCCAAAAAGGAAAATGCTCTATGGGTTGGTTCTTCGGTTTCAAATTGCATTTGATTTGCAATGAGAAAGGAGAGCTTCTCAATTTTATGATAACACCGGGAGATATTGATGACCGTAAGCCTTTGGAATACAAAGCTTTTGTAGATTTCATATATGGCAAGCTGGTCGGCGACAAGGGGTACATCAGCAAAAATCTCTTCCAAAGGTTGTTTGTGGATGGAATACAACTTATTACCAAGCTGAAAAGCAACATGAAAGGAGCTTTGATGAGTGTTGCTGACAGACTCTTACTCAGAAAAAGAGCCATTATAGAAACTGTGAATGATGAGCTTAAGAATATTGCGCAGGCGGAGCACTCCAGACATAGATGCTTTGACAATTTCATTGTCAATTTATTGGGTGCTATTGCTGCCTATTGTCTGTTCCCAAAGAAGCCGTGTATCAATGTACAAAGGACTATTGACACACAGCTTGCTCTGTTCTAAATTCGTCGAACTCACGTTATTTAGGAGCGTAAAACTTCATCTTGCTATGGATTTAACTATATAAAGATACGATTTTCTAGTTAAACAAACGAAGAAATAAAGTTATATAAAATTAAATATCAGAGAGTTATAAATTATTCAGTAAACACTAACTATATAAAAAATGTTATCCTACTTATCATTATTTTTAGGTATTGCCGCTTCCAAACTATTTATATATCTTTGCAAAAGATTTTCAGCGTTCGTTAAATATTTTAATGACGAACGCTTTTTGGTATTAAATATTAAGTATAATTTAACATGACAAAAAAGAATTATTTACTTCTTGGTATGGCTGCATTAGCATACACTAACAGCTACGCTAATGATATTACCAAGGTCGACTCTACACTTCTTTTAAAAGAAATAGTAATCAGTACAACACGCATTCCTGAAATAAAGTCTAATGCTGCTACAACTGTTACTATTATAGATCAAAAACAAATAGCACAAATGAGCAAAGCAGAAACTGATATATCTCATTTATTAGGTTTGCTTACTCCGGGTATGGCTTTAGCAAGCAACACTACAAGCTCACGAACTCAGTCTCTTAGAGGTAGAAGTGCTCTTGTTTTAATAGATGGAATACCACAATCTACCCCTTTAAGATCTACTGATAGAGACATTCGCTCTTTAGATGTTTCTGCCATTGACCATATAGAAATAATAAAGGGTGCTACCTCTTTATACGGTAATGGTGCTATAGGTGGTGTAATAAACATCATTACAAAAAAGAACACAACTAAGAAAACATTTGCAGGTCAGTCGTCTTTATCTGGTTCTACATATAATTTCTACCATGGTAGCGATGGTATGGGCTATCGTTTTAACCAGCAGTTTTATGGTTCTATCAATAAGCTTAGCTATTTAGTTAGTGGAACTCTTTCTAAAACAGGTAGCAGCATAGATGGAGATGGAGAATATATCTCGCCACGTTATGGGCTTGGAGATACTTATACATCAAATGCTCTTGTGAAATTAGGTTATGCCTTTTCACCTAAGAACAGTATAGAGTTTATGTATAATTTTTATAGAAGTTTGCAACATACTTCTTTAATTCAGCAAAAAGGAGAATATCTCAAAACTCCTGCAATAGGTGTTTTGGGCGATAAAGATCCTCAAGCATCTGATGAAGGTACACGATATAACCATAATGCATATTTAAAGTTTACCTCTCGAAAACTGTTTGCAAACACCGACTTTGAGGCTTCTCTTTATGGCACAAGTCTATACACTATATTCGATTTTAGAAAGCATAACCCTAAAAAACCACGCTGGGAAGAAACAAGCGGTCAGGCTGCTATAAAGGATCAAAAGTTTGGGTTCCGTTCTCAATTTAACACCTTACTAACCTTCTCTGACAACTCCTTTACACGTCTTGTATATGGGTTTGATTATCTTTTAGATAAGACTTCACAACCTCTTGTTGATGGGCGTTACTGGGTACCTAACCTTACAAGTAATAACGAAGCAATATTCTTGCAAACAAAAACTACTCTTTCTAAAGATCTTAACATCAAGGTAGGTGCTCGTTATGATATTATAGATGTTAATGTTCCTAACTACGACATATTACGCACAAAGAAAAGTGCTCCAGAGGTACATGTAAAAGGCGGAAATCTCAAGTATAACAACTTATCATTTAATGCTGGTATATCTTACAATAAATATCGTGCGTTCCAACCTTTCATAGCTTATTCTCAAGGTTTCTCTATTTTCGATTTAGGTCGTACACTACGTGCTGCTAAAGAAGATGTTTTATCTAAAATCTTAACAGAACCAGTAAAGACCGATAACTATGAAATTGGAGCTTATTCTGATATCAATCGTTGGCTACAGCTAAATGGTGCATTCTTCTACACATACTCAAAATTAGGTAGCGACCTTAAGATTAATGAAGCAGGTTTTTGGGAAGTAAACCGCACTCCTCAAAAGGTATATGGTATAGAACTCAACGCAGATGCACAGCTTCTTAATAACCTAAAAGCTGGGGCTAACTTTACATGGTTTGAAGGTAAGATAAAAGATACTTATGGGCAATGGAGTCGTTATATGTCTAATATTTCAATACCTGCTGCTAAATTCGCAATGTATATAGATTATTCTCCTGTAAAAAATGCTTATTTACAGCTACATTATATCCACTCAGGAAACCGCGACCGCTTTAAACCCATTAATGACGGAAAATATAACGAAGGTGAAGGTAAGATCAGCAGCTTTAATCTGCTCAACTTTACAGCAGGGTACAAGCTAAACTCTTGGGATATTAATTTGGGTATCTCTAACTTACTTAACAATACTTACTACACTACCACCTCTATGCTGATGGCAAGAGATGCTGAATATGCACATGCTGATGGACGTAAAATATCATTGACAGTAACATTTAAGTATTAAAAAACTTTTCATTAAACAATAGTCTGTTAAAATTTTGTGGTTTGCGAATCTTTCGTCCCTAAGCTAACAGGAATTGTGGCAGAAAGAAAACATGATAGGTTTCTAAAAAAGAGATAATTAGGTAACAAAATATAACATAACAAAATCGGCTATCTCGTTGAAATTCAGTAACTTTATAGATGTAAAAAGACAATAAAGTTTATGCTGATAACCAACTTGATTAGCCGATATATACAGCTCTGTAAAGCAGCATTTAGTGCTGGAGATGGATTAAAGTTAAACAAAAGTATTCAAATAAACGTTATGGAAATGCTTTTTCTTTTGATGGTCATCCTAATCTTTTTCTATGCGCTTTTTGCATTGATAATCTATTGCACTGCAATACATCACCTTTTATGAAGCAAAAGGTTACCTTTTACCGAGTAAAAGGTAATCTTTTTGTAATTGCCTGTGTATTAAACAGTTATAACTTTGCTATAAAGTCTATAACAGTCCATCCTTTATAAATATTTTTCAAGTTACTATGTCTTACCTTCCTATAGGTCGGGTAATTCTCAGCTCTCATCTCTCAATTCTCAACTCTCATCTCTCTTATTCTGCCTTCTTTATGGTGATCTCACGTTGTGGGAAAGGTATCTCAATGTTGTTGGCATTGAGTGTTTCATAGATACATTCCATAATCATACTGTCGGCTGCAAAATGCGTGAGTACACTTACCCAAACATAGATTTGTAACGTAACACAGCTATCATCAAAGCTCTTCACACCCACCGATGCAGGATTGTTTTTTCTAACGCATGGCAACTGTGAAATGGCATCTATTAAAAGCTGTTTCACCTCTTTTAGGTTTGATCCATAAGCTATTCCCACTTGCATACCATCGAGTTCGTAGCCATGGTTCTTGGTCATATTTTTATAATTCTTTGTGAAGAGTTGCGAGTTTTGAAAAGCAATTACCGCACCATCGGTAGCTTCAATAAGGGTAGAGGTATAGCTAATGGAGCTTACAATTCCGCGCACCCCATCGCAGATAATATAGTCGCCCACCTTGATACGTCCTGCCATTAGTGAAATGCCATAGTAGATATTTTCCAAAATATCTTTCATAGCAAAACCAATACCCGTCGACAAACCTCCTGAAACAACGATGAGCCAAGTGCTGCTAATTTCAAGCATATTGAGCGATATTAATAGCCAAGCACCCCATACCACCACTTGTACTACGTTGATAAGCATCACACTGCGCGAGGCGGCCGTGTCAGGATCTTTTGCTTGAAGGTAAAGTTTCACCCCATCGCGCACTGTCTTATTAATATAGTTGAATAGAAACCACATTACCACAACTAGTGCCAGTGCGTAGATGCTAACTTTAAAGTTTTTGCTATTGATGAAATTGATTTTAAATAAATTTTTGGATACTTCTCCAAGATTAAAAACATCGGCAGCCCACAGAATAGAGACGATGAAGGATAGCACTAGTGCTGTAGGCAAGATAACCGAATAAACAAACCTAAAACACCAGCGTTTTTGTATAGACAGCGTTTTGGCTTTTTTCTCTTTATACCTATCAAGGTAATTGCGCAAACAGCCCAATGTGAGCAGACAGGCTTGCTGCATCATCCACCAAATAATGAATTGTACGGCTAAAAACGAATAGCCTAGCCAAGAGCATCCAAGGGCGAATACGAATACAGCTTGTGAGATATAGGCAAGATAAAGATCATTCTTAGGCACTCGTAAGTGATGACGATAGAGTAAAGAAGCTTGCCATAAAGCAGCAATAGCAAGAATGATAGGGAAAGAAAAGGTTACAAGTGTTCCCGGCATAAAGGTTATGCGGTAGATGATGACAATGCCCCCCACAAGCATAACGGGATAGTAAAGACGATTGGTATATCTTACCTCTTCCGAGCTTACACGCAGAAGTAAAGAGCCAAAGATGACAGCTACCAACCAAACAAACTCAAGGATTAATCCGCTTGCCATATATACCAAGTCGTTGGAAGCAAAGAAGCGAATGCCCAACGTGATGATGCCAAAGCAAATGACAGTGGAAGTTATGAGAATGTCTCGACGGCGCATTAAAAAGCCTTCTTGTAAGGTTTGAAAGCGTTTAAAGCCAAACAAACGCGTGAGGATATATTTTATAAAAATAAGGTTGATGACGAAAGCAAGGAAGCCATAAAATACAAAGGTGAGAAAAAGCATACTAATCCAGCGCACATCCCATTGAGATGAAACAGCATTTTGTGGCGTATATTTCTCTGTGATGCTATTCTTTAGCTGTGATAGCTTATAGGGGAAAGTACTTAGAAACTTTATATAGTTCTGTCCATTACTGGTAAAGATACTCGACTGTATTTCAGCATAACGCTTTTGTGCATAGGTATTGAGCGATTGCAGTTGTTCTTTGTTATAATCGTAATATAGGATAAATTCATGGTAGTATTCGTTGCGTTCCTTTAGCATACGGCGGTTGCTAGATGCAAGTGTTAGGCACACATTGCGGTCAATCTTCATACGCTCGGTCATACCAAAGGTATACATTGTGCTAAGCACATTGATGAGCGAGTCGTAGCGTGCTATGTCCTCATTACTTTTTATTACTACCTCATAAAAAGGGTGGGTTTGTGTTTGGAAATGTTGCCAAAGGTCTGTCGCTTTCTGACAAGCGTAGGTAAGGTCGAATACATTATCGTTGTTTTGGGAATATAGCATTAACGATACTTGTGATGATCTTTCGCCAAACTCTTTTAGCTGACTGATGACACGCTCATTGAACATTTTAGAGGTGTTGAGCTGTTTGGTAAGCTCAAGATGTTCTTTGATAAGCTCATGACGAAGTACAGAAAGAGAATTTTTCAGCGAATCTTCTTGAAGTACAGCCTTAGAGGGTAAACACAAGAGTGTCAGAAAGAAGCAAAGAATATATAAACGTCTTAGCATAATAGTATTGTCTTATTAAGTTACAAAGGTAAACAAAGTATTACTTTTAGCCTTCCTGTTTGAGGTATAATTATTCTAAAATTAAGGATATAGGCTTTATTTGCGATAAGAAACTTAGTGAGACAGGATATTTTTATGTAGTTTTGTGGTTATAAAACTGAGCAATATGATACTAATAGCCGATAGTGGAAGCACTAAAACCGATTGGGCGCTTTGCGCTGAAAGGGGAAGTAATATAAAGGGCGAAGCAGCGTGTGTTAGGATAAAGACACAAGGACTGAATCCTTTTTATCAGCAAAACGAAGAAATTATAAATGTCCTTCAAAACGAACTTTTCCCTCAAATAAGCAATAGCATAAGCACTATAGAAGAAGTATATTTCTATGGTGCGGGCTGTACAGAGACTAAAATTCCGATGATGGAAGCCACGATAAGCGAAGCGCTTACTCGCTTTACAAGTGAAGGTAAGGTAAGGGTTGTGAGTGTAGCAGGCGACCTCTTGGCTGCTGCTCGTGCTGCATGTGGTCGAGAAGCAGGCATTGCGTGTATCTTGGGTACTGGTGCTAATTCGGGCTTATATGATGGTAAGCAAATAGTTAAGAATATTCCTCCTTTAGGATTTATTCTTGGGGACGAAGGAAGTGGTGCTGTTTTAGGAAAGTTATTCTTAAATGCTATCTTTAAAGAGCAACTTCCTACACGAGTGAAAGAAGCTTTTTTGACAGAAACGCATCAAACTTATGCTGATATAATAGATCGTGTTTATAGGCAGCCATTGCCTAATAGGTATCTTGCTAGTATCTCTAAATTTATCCGTCAGCATTTAGATGAATATGCTTTACATTCTATTGTAGAACAAAATTTTGATGCCTTTTTTAAAAATAATATCATGCGTTATGATTATAGTAGGAATTATCCCATAGCAGTTGTTGGGAGTGTGGGGAAAATATATGAGGATATTCTTAAAAAATGTGCTGATAAGCAAGGATATAAATTGATAAATGTGCTAGCAGCACCAATGGAAGGGTTAGTAAAATATCATATAGGAACATAAAAAAATGCCCTTAGCTTCGCAGCGGGAGGGCATCCAATCTCAATAGGTACTAGTTTTTAAGGTAAAAAGATTGTATTCAGGATAACACGACAAAGGTAGTGTTTTATTTTTGTAACACCAAAGAAAAGTTTATTTTTTTTATGATTGTCTTAGAAAAATATTTAGAAAGAGAGAGTGGTAGTATGTAGTTTTTGTGGAGAACTTTATTTAAAAAATATTTCAAGAACAGATTGAAAACTTAAAAAAGTATTTAAAAAATGGTATAGTATTTGTATTGTTGTACCTTTGTAGAAGTATTACATTCACTTGCAATATACTTTTATATAGCAGTAATAAATAAAAAGGAGAAACAACTTATGATAAAGATTTATAGTATGCCCACTTGTCCTGATTGTCAGGTTGTAGACAAGCTTGTGGAGAGCAATCCAGAATTTAAGGTTATTGATATAGGTGAAGATGTGCATTATCTTAGGGAGTTTCTAGCGTTGCGCGATCATCGCCCAGAGTTCGATCGATTAAAGAAAATAGGCGATGTTTGTATTCCTTGCTTTGTTCGTGAAGATGGCAGTATTACCTTCGATCCTGCAGAAGTAGGGCTTGAGGTAGAGCCAAGCGGAGCTTCATGTAGTATTGATGGAAGTGGATGTTAAGTAAGAATGATCTATCCCAATAATTTTGAACAAAAAATAGGATTTCACGAAGTGCGAGCAATGCTTCGTGCTCGCTGCTTGTCATCTTTAGGTAAGGAACTCGTAGAGGCTATGGCGTTTACTACCGATGTTGCTACTATCAATACATGGCTGGAGGAGATAAGAGAATTTCGAGGTATTCAAGAAGGACAAGACGAGTTTCCGCTCAATAACTTTTTCGATGTGCGCGAAAGCGTGGCACGCATCCGTTTAGAGGGAACGCTGATGGAGGTAGAAGAACTCTTCGATCTGAAACGTTCGTTGGAGACAATCATAGCGATTGTGGCTTTTTTGAGTCGGGGCGATGAAACCGATAACGGAGAAATTCGCCGCTATTATCCTGCTCTTTACAAGCTTGTAGATGGTGTGGCAACCTTTCCTTTACTTGTCAATCGCATCTCACAAATTATTGATAAGTTTGGTAAGATGCGCGATAACGCTTCACCCGAACTGTTGCGTATTCGTCGCGAGCTAGCTCATGCCGAAAATAGTATTTCGCGTACATTATATAATATATTACGGTCGGCACAGTCGGAGGGATTAGTAGAGAAAGATGTTACCCCCACGATGCGTGATGGTAGGTTGGTAATTCCTGTTGCCCCAGGTTTGAAAAGGAAAATATCTGGTATAGTACACGATGAGAGCGCAACGGGAAAGACCGTTTTTATTGAGCCTACCGAAGTAGTAGAGGCAAATAATAAAGTGCGCGAACTAGAAAACGAAGAACATCGTGAGATTATTCATATTCTTAAAGACTTTGCCACAAAGGTACGTCCTAACGTTCGTGAAATATTAGATAGTTATCATTTGCTAGCCCAGATTGATTTCATTCGTGCTAAGGCAGAACTAGCTAATACCTTTGAGGCTTTTGAGCCAGAAGTACAGGCAGCGTCTGTGGTGGATTGGATTCGTGCTTATCATCCTCTCCTTAAACAACGATTGGGAAAAGACGGCATTGTTCCCCTTGATATTCATCTTACAAGCGATAATCACCTCTTAATAATCTCTGGACCTAATGCTGGTGGTAAGTCGGTTTGTCTAAAAACCGTAGGACTGTTGCAGTATATGCTGCAATGTGGCTTGTCTGTGCCTATTGGCGATCGCTCTACAGCAGGCATCTTCCATGATATTATGATTGATATTGGTGACGAACAAAGTATTGAGAACGACCTCAGTACTTACTCTTCGCACCTTATGAATATGAAGATGATGATGCGCCAAGCATCTGATAAAACACTCATTTTAATAGATGAGTTTGGTACTGGTACCGAACCGCAAATAGGTGGAGCCATTGCCGAATCGGTACTCAAGCAGTTTTGGAAGAAGAAAGCGTGGGCAGTGATAACAACGCACTATCAGAACCTCAAACACTTTGCAAAGGAACATACTGGTGTTATCAACGGTGCTATGCTCTATGATCGCCATGAGATGAAGCCTTTGTTTCAGCTTGCTATTGGACGTCCAGGTTCGTCTTTTGCTATTGAGATAGCTCGCAAAACAGGTATTCCTGAAGAGGTTATCCAAGATGCGTCAGAGATAGTTGGTTCTGATTATATCCAGAGTGATAAATATTTGCAGGATATTGTACGCGACAAACGCTATTGGGAAAGCAAACGCCAAACAGTTCACGCACACGAGAAGGAACTAGAAAAGCGTATTGCTCAATACGAAAAGGACATGGCACAGCTAGAGCAAAGTCGTAAAGAAATTCTTAATCGTGCGAAGTTGCAAGCCGAGGAAATTATCCGCGAGAGCAATAAGCGCATAGAGAATGCTATTAAGGAAATTCGTGAGAAGCAAGCCGAAAAAGAAGAAACCAAACGTATTCGCCAACAGCTTGCTGAATATGAAGCAAATATTTTGGAAGCAACACCGTCTGCAACGAAAAAGTCGCAGAAAGGAAAGGCTGGAGCCACACAGATAAAGGATCACGGACTGCTTAGCGATGACGATTTTCAAAAGAAGATAGATAAAATTAAAAGTCGTAAAGAGCGACACGAGCAACATCTCAAAGAGAAATCTTCTAAGCAGAAAGAAGCCGCTGAGGCTTTACAGAAAGCGGCTTTGAAACAAAAAACGGCTGGTGTTATCGTGGTAGGTAGTCAGGTTAGGATCAAAGGGCTTACTTCTGTAGGTAAGGTAGAAAATATTGATGGCAAGCAAGCTACAGTGATCTTTGGTGGTATGCGTTCGAAGATGGCTTTAAACCGTCTTGAAAGTATTGATGCTGCTACTCTACCGCAAGAACAGCAACAGTTTCAAGCCTATAGCTATAGTCGTGAAACGCGCAAAACGATAGACGAGCATCGTAATAATTTCCGTCAAGAAATTGATGTGCGAGGTATGCGTACCGAAGCGGCTATTCTTCGCGTGCAGCGATTTATAGATGATGCTATCCTTGTAGGAGTGGGGCAAGTGCGCATCCTTCATGGTAAGGGCAATGGTATTCTTCGTACGATGATCCGACAGTATCTTAGTACTATTCCTAATGTGCAATCGTTTCGCGACGAGCATGTGCAGTTTGGTGGTGCAGGAATAACGGTGGTGGAATTATAATATTTGAAAAGTGAAAAGACTTCTCTTACATTACATTCTTTGGCTTTGTCTCTTTATTTTGCAAAAGCCTTGCTTCATGCTCTTTAATTATGGCATGTTCAAAGATAGTGGCGTGGCTGATTATGTTCAAGTAATGTGGCATGGCATATCGCTTGATCTCTCTATGGCAGGATATTTTCTTTTGTTGCCATGTTTGCTCACGATTGTTAGCGTTTGGATTTCAAATAAAGCAGTGCTATGGCTATGGCTATGGCGTATGGCTATAGCTTTTAGTGCTTTGCTCTTTTCTTTCTCGTTTTGTCTCAATCTTGCGCTCTATCCGTATTGGAAGTTCCCTCTTGACACTACGCCATTGTTTTATTTTCTTTCGTCGCCTGCCGATGCCTTTGCAAGTGTGAATATACTTACAGTAATATTGGGTTTTGTGGTGTCATTTGCATTGACAGGAGCAGTTTATACGCTGTTTGTACATTTTATCCCTAAGTTTCATACTGCCAACCTCCGCTGTAAAATGTTGCAAACACTAGTGGTGGTCTTATTTATGGTGGTGCTTATTATCCCTATTCGTGGTGGTGTGTCGGTATCGGTAACAAATATAGGTAAGGTGTATTTTAGCACCAATATGAAGTTGAACCATGCTGCTGTTAATCCACTCTTTAGCTTGATGGAGAGTTATAGCAAGGAAGAAGATTTTTCGAAGCAATACCGTTTTATGGAACACTCGGAAATGGAACGCATCTTTAAGACTATGGTAAGCACGAAGAGTACCGATACAAAGGCATTGCTTAATACGGATAAGCCTGATATTTACCTCTTTATTCTTGAAAGCTTCTCTACGAAATTGATGCAAACAGAAGCTACTCCTCAATTAAACCAATTGAAGAAAGAGGGTATTTTCTTTGAAAACCTCTATGCTAACAGCTTCCGAACCGATCGTGGTGTGGTTGCTGTGTTAAGTGGTTACCCTGCTCAGCCCACTACAAGTATTATGAAGTTTACGAAAAAGGCGAGCGCATTGCCTTCTATAGCCAATGTCTTGAAGCAGCATCATTATCGTTTGAAGTATTATTATGGTGGAGATGCCAACTTTACTAATATGCGCTCTTACCTCACTAGTCAGGGCTTTGTTAATATTGTTTCTGATGTCGATTTTCCTTTAAAATATCGTCTAAGTAAGTGGGGAGTACCCGATGAATATGTCTTTGAGCGGCTTATAGACGATATTAAAGTGCGAAAGCAAAGCGATAAGCAGCCCACTTTTCAGGTATTGCAAACGAGCAGTTCGCATGAACCTTTCGATGTGCCGTATTATCGCTTGAAAAATAAAGTGCTGAATGCCTTTGCCTATACGGATCATTGTATAGGCAATTTTGTGAGCTATCTAAAAAAGAGTGGACGTTGGAATCGTTCACTCATCATTCTTGTACCCGATCACTTGGGTTGTTATCCTGAAGATATTAGCAGTTTCACCCTTGAACGCTATCAAATCCCTATGCTCTGGTTAGGTGGTGCTATCAAAAATCCTCAACGTGTTAGCACTTATGGTTCACAACATGATATTGCTGCCACCCTCCTTGCACAACTCGGGCTATCTCATCAGCAATTCCTTTTCTCAAAGGATATGCTCGATGCACACAGCACTCACTTTGCTTTCTTCACCTTCCCCGATCTTTGGGGCATTGCTACACCCGATCATAAACTCATTTATGATAATACTTCAAATAAGCTTATCTTAAAGCAAGGTGAGGAAACTGACCTTTACACAAAGAAAGGTAAGGCCTATCTTCAACGGTTGTATGATGATTTGAGTGAGAGAGGAGAGTAGGTAATTGACTAAAATTCTTAATTGGCTAAATTCTTACATTCCATCCTCTTCTGCGCTCTCAATCATATCTTTAGGCTTTTTGTTTGTTTTTTGTTGATCGCTGCCCGTGTCGAGTGTTTGCGCTACAGCCATACTGATATGCCCCAAATTGTCGATTACCACATCAATGGGTACATACTCATCGCTTGCAAGGGCTGGCGATCCTACGCTAGCTCCGAACCGTAAGGTGTTTAGGTCTACACGGTCGAACATAAAGCCTAACAACGCACCTTTTTTGTCATATTGTGTATTGATAAATTTGCCGAAATCGGTCTTTGTAAATACCTTTTGATAAAAATCCTTACCGTCTTTGCGCATTATCTTTACAGAGATTTTATTATCATAGTATTTTCTACCATCTTCATCATTAACAAGCGGTAAATCCTTGTCGGCCTGTCGAATAATGGTTATGGTGTATTGTGTGCCAAGCCATTGCACTGTTTTTGTATAGTTGAACCCTTTTAAAGCTATTGGGGTCTTTGGAATACGTGGCTTTGGAGCAATCTTCGTAATAATATCGTGTGTTTGCTTTTCCTTCTTACAACCTGTAAGGGAGAAGAATGCTACTCCTAGTGCAGAGAGTAATATGACTTTCTTTATCATCGTTAGTTATCTTATTGTATGACAAAAGTACTCAAAAAAAATAAGAAAGAAAGCACTTGAAGTGTAAAAGTAAAGCTTATTCCATATTTGGAGTAATATAGCTATCGGGAAGAACATATAATTTTAGTGTAAAATACGCTTCATCTCCATTTTGTAGTAATCTATAAATTGTAGATCAATCAGCTTTAACACAATAGCTACAACTTTAAAGCAACAGTATGGCAGTGATGCGCTATAATGTAAAATATATTCATTTACGTTATACAGTGTATAAGCGTTTACATCGCAATACATCACCTTTCACGCATCAAAAGGTGATCGTTTACATCTATAAAGGTCATCTTTTGCAATGCAAAAGATGACCTTTAGCGAGGCGCTGAATGTCAGATAGTTGCAAAGCTTATAAGCAAGCAGTAAGCCGATACGCTTTGTCCGCTTTTTTCTTAGCTCAACTTTTACCCCCTCTATCAATATTTTATTGCTGCTATATAAAATCCTGTTTTTATATTTTAATTTCTTTACTAATAGGCAATGAGAACTGTCCGATAAGTATTCTTGCTGAATACGAATTTAGGGTTGACTCTACGTGGGCTTTGTGGCTAGTAGGAATCATAGTTTTTTGCTATATAATAAGCTATTATTACTATTTTTTTTTGTTGTACCCTAAAAAACACTTATCTTTGCACTTACAAAAAAGAATTTAAAGAAACGGGTCGTATCGATTCGATTGGGATAGTCATCAAATAAAATAGAAAACCCGAGATGACTTCTTTTGTTAATGGCGGGCCACATAAAATCGTGAAAACGACTAAGCCGCAAGGTCAGTGGATTACAAAGACGAGGAGCTCTCTTATCATTGATACTCGGACTTTTCATCACATCATCGATACGGCTCTTTTTTTTTATCACGTTATAAAAACATTTTCTAAAACGATTTTATACTATGTTCTCAGGTATTGTAGAAGAAATGGCTACTATTGTAGCTATAGAGCATGAACAAGAAAATATCCATTTCACACTTACTTGTTCTTTCACAAGCGAACTAGGTATTGATCAAAGCATCTCGCACAATGGCGTATGCCTTACGGTAGTTCGTTTAGATGGCGACCGTTATACGGTAACAGCCATGAGGGAGACGCTGGTTCGCTCTAATCTAGGTTTGCTACAAGTGGGCGATCACATCAATGTGGAGCGTTCTATGATTATGAATGGTAGGCTTGATGGGCATATTGTTCAGGGGCATGTAGATGAGACGGCAAAGTGTGTGGGGATAAAAGATGCAGAAGGTAGTACCTATTATACCTTTGAGTACCCTTTTAGTAAAGCAATGGCAGCACGTGGTTATTTCACGGTCGATAAGGGGTCGGTAACCGTCAATGGTGTTTCGCTCACCGTATGCGAACCAACCGAAAATACTTTTACCGTGGCGATCATTCCTTATACTAAAGCGAATACCAACTTTAAATATATAAAGGTGGGCACTGTTGTTAATATAGAGTTTGACATCTTAGGTAAATACATTGCTCGTTTGCATGCAATAGCAGAGTAAGCTTTATGCGCTTCAAAATGTATGCTATTGTTATGTATTTTTGTTGGCTGTTCCTTTATACGCAAAACGGCATTGTTTCAAAAGCTGAAACAATGCCGTTTTGTTATTTTCCTGTTATTCTTGGCAAATCTAACGTTCTTGTTAATATTGTATATTCTGTTTAGACCTTTATTAATTCAAATTAGCAAAACCAGAGAAGTCAGTCGATTCTAGCAATTCTTCAAATTTGATATTTGGATTTATTTTCATAAACTTGGAAACCATGTCAACATATTTTCCCTTATAGTAGTTGTTATTCATGGCTTTGTTTGCCACCCATTGTATTTTTGCCATGTGAATATCGCGTTCAAACTGTGGGCGGAAGTCGTAATTGCGAAGCGGATAAAGACTCATAAGGTAGAACATAAGACAATCGGGGATGATATTATCCCTTGTCATTTGTTTACGTTGCTGTTTTATATAATATTTGTTATAGATAGGGTAATCTTCACCAAGGTATTTATCAAGCGAAATACCAATTTTACCATCTCCTGCAACAATACTTTGATCAAGCGCAGATATTTGGGTATAAACCTTTGGTATTTGCAGGTTAGGAATTTGTTGTTCTAGCCTTGCAAACGCAATACTAAGCTCTTTTTGGATGTCGTTAATATTGCTATACTTTGATTGTACAGAAGATATAATGGTTTGAAGGGTAGTGTCTTGATAGAACTTTAGAAACTTTGAGTTTATATCAGGATCGGTAATTTGCCCAATCTTTAATACTTTCTCTATCAAAGTTCTTGTTTCAAAAGGAAATTCAGTACTCATTTGTTGTAGGGCAGAGTAATCTCCGACTGTTAGATAACGGTATTCTAACCGATCAAACCTTTCTATCTTAATGAGCCGATCATCACTCTTGTTGTCGTCAGTCCATTTAAATTGGCAACCAACACAAACAAGTAACGATAATAGCAATATGAAGTATATTTTTTTCACGAGTAAGATACAAATTACGAATTGACGACACAAAAGTACTAAAAAATATGTTTTTGTGCAAGTACTTTTATAAAATAATTAAAAAATAAGTTTGCTTTTGTTTATTTTTCTTTTTGCATTCTTTTTTGTTTTATTCGGATAATATTCATCTTGCGCTCTATGCTATAACGTTTATTTCTTATGATAAGTAGCTAATCTTACCTTTTGTTTTATTGCCAAAGTTTAGGTGTTTATGAAAATATATAAATACTTGTAAATATGAATGTTATAGCTTTTTGTTTTGTTCTATGGCATTTTATAATTATTCTCTTAATTCTCTTTTCTAAGAAGTTTCTTCCCCCCTGCTAATTATAGAAATATATTAAAAATATGGAGCTATTACACAGGGTTTGATGTGTGAGAATGTGTTTTTTTGATTGCTAAAAAAAATTAACTAATAATTTCGGTAAGATCTATTTTGATGATGGAGATAGTATTCAAGTTGAAGCTATTAATAACTACCTTTAATATGCCTTCGGTAATATCAAGGCTTTCAAAAACTTTTTGTACCTTTGTATCTTAAAATAAATAAATTATGGCTGTTCGAGCAATATTTTTCGATATAGATGGTACATTGGTATCATTCAAGACACATAAAATTCCTGCTTCCACGATTGAAGCAATTAGGATAGTTAAGGATAAGGGTATTAAAATTTTTATTTCGACGGGTCGTCCAAAATCGTTTATCACGAATTTAAAGGAAATAGAACATTTAATAGATGGTTATATTTCATTTAACGGAGCGCTTGCCCAAGTAGGCAATGATGTTATTTTTATGAAGGAATTGCCCAAAGAGGATATTCGTAGGATGATGGAAGATGCTACTACACGTAATTATACCTTGGCTATTTGTGGTAGAGATAAGGTGGCTATTCATAATTATAGCCATATTTTTACAGAACTATTTGTGGAAGGTTTGGGGGTCGATTCTGTGGATCTTAATGATAAAGTGGAGCCTTTACTCGAAATGCCTATTTTGCAGATGTCTCCTTTCTTCACCGTTGACGATGAAAAGCTGATTATGCCAAAGTTGGTAGGTTGTGAGTCGTTGCGTTGGCATCCCTTGTTTACTGATATTTCGTCACGTGGTATTCACAAGGGAATGATTTTGCCAAAGGTGGCAGCGTATATTGGGGTGGATATTAACGACTGTGTTGCTTTTGGCGATGGGGGCAATGATAAAGGAATGTTGGAAGTCGTTGGTATTGGTGTGGCTATGGGTAATGCTAATGACGATGTAAAAGCCGTTGCTGATTATGTTACAACAACGGTGGATGATAATGGTATTGCAAATGCTTTTAAACACTTTAAGCTTATTGATTAATGGGAGGAATAGCAATTACAGCTATGGGTAATAAGAATATTTCACCTTATTATATAGAAGAACGTCGCACACTGTTTGTTATAGTGCTTACGTTTATAGTTATGTTAGCAGAAGTGTTGATAGGTTATTTCTCTAAATCTATGGCACTTGTAGCCGATGGTATCCACATGGGATCTCATGTGATGCTCATAGGTTTAAATCTCTTTGCCTATTATTTTGTTCGTAAGCAAAAAGAAAGGAATAATCATACTTACGATGCAGATAAGATTATGCAGTTATCGGCATTTACAAGTGGACTACTGCTGCTGCTTATGTCGGTGTTTATATGTAGTGAAGGTTTTGAACACATGGAAGCGCATCACCACATAGAAAATTTGCCGCTAGCACTAAGTATTGCTGTTGTGGGATTGGTGGTTAACTCTATTAGTGCTCGTGTACTCCATTCGGATCACTTTGAGAACAATCCCAATAATCATGCTGCCTATCTGCATGTAATGAGTGATGTGTTGGTAAAAATAGGCGTTATAATCGGGCTTATTTGTTCATATATTTGGGACATTACGTGGCTTGATGCTATTGTGGCAATGATAACAGGTGTGATTGTTTTGATGTGGGCAATCGGCTTGTTGAAAAGAATGGCGAAAAGTTTAACAAAGAATTTAGGTGTATAATTTGGATATATAAATAATTCTTATTACCTTTGCACTCGCTTTTAAGAACGGAAGCATAATGGAGATCCGCTAGCTCAGCTGGTAGAGCACAACACTTTTAATGTTGGGGTCATGGGTTCGAGCCCCATGCGGATCACGAAGAAGGAGTGCAATTGCACTCCTTTTCTTGTTTATATTCAGCTAGTTACGTTATTATT
The DNA here is from genome assembly GCF_000262545.1 of Prevotella bivia DSM 20514. Taxonomy (GTDB): domain Bacteria; phylum Bacteroidota; class Bacteroidia; order Bacteroidales; family Bacteroidaceae; genus Prevotella; species Prevotella bivia. The sequence goes on from NZ_JH660660.1 coordinate 1,815,945, forward strand.
AAGGCTTTACGCTTAATTGTGGGGGTAATGACTAAAACATTAAGATTTAATAATTCGTATGCACACCTATACGCAAATTTCGTAAAAGGCAGATAAATATGATGATGGAAAAAGAAAATATAGAAGATTTACTATTAGAACATAATATTCGTCCTACAGCAAATAGGGTGCTCATTGTAAGAACATTGGCAATGAGTGGAGCTCCTTTGTCGGTAAAAGACTTTGAAAAAAAACTGTTAACGATAGATAAATCGAATATATTTCGTACACTTACTTTATTTAAAGAGCATCATTTGGTTCATCAGATAGAAGAAGGGAATGGTATGACAGCATACGAGCTCTGTTTACGCCATAGCCATGACGAGGATGACGATGTGCATGTGCATTTTTATTGTGAAAGTTGCCAACACACTTTCTGTCTTTACAATACACCCATTCCTGCTATTGTTGTCCCGAATGGTTTTCAGGTTGCGGGTGCCAATTATCTAGTAAAGGGCATTTGTCCTGCATGTGCGAAGAAAACTAAAAAATAGCTCTTACTTATTCTCTCGATCTAGAATTTCATTACCTTTGTATTATGTTAGCGGTTTAAGGTTAGTTATATAACGTTGAATGTTTTCAGGACGAATTTATTCAATCTGCATATTTCTAAACCCTTGTTAAACGATGACTACAATATATAAACGCCATAGAAAATGAATTATAGTATTGAGAAAGTGGCTACCCTTGTGGGAGCATGTCGTTATGGTAATGTAGAGACAAATATCAGTTTCTTATTGACTGATAGTCGTTCCCTTTGTTTTCCTGAAGAAACCTTATTCTTTGCGCTAAAGTCTGAGCGTAATGATGGATACCATTATATTCCAGAACTCTACAGTCGTGGTGTTCGCAATTTTGTTGTAGAAGCTATTCCTGAAAATTGGGATATGCTTTATCCACAATCTAACTTTTTAGAAGTTTCTAAAACCATTGAGGCTTTGCAACGATTAGCAACGTGTCATCGCGCTGAGTTTCATGTCCCAGTGATTGGTATTACGGGTTCAAATGGTAAGACGGTGGTTAAGGAGTGGCTATATCAATTGCTATCCCCAAATAAGGTCGTTACTCGCTCGCCTCGTAGCTATAATTCACAGATAGGTGTGCCATTGTCTGTTTGGCTGTTGAATGAACAAACAGAAGTAGGTGTGTTTGAAGCAGGTATCAGTGAAAGAGGCGAGATGAAAGCTTTGCGCGAAATTATCCAGCCCACCATTGGAGTATTCACTAGTCTTGGTGAAGCCCATCAGGAAAATTTTGCGAGTCTTGAAGAAAAATGTATGGAAAAACTTTGCTTATTCCGCGATACCAATGCTATTGTTTATCCATTGGATGAGGAATTAGTGGTGCGTTGTATAAAGACCCTCAATTATAAAAATACCATTCTAGGGTGGTCAAAGAAAGATAGTAATGCTACACTTTTTGTGAAAGAAATCAAGAAGGCAGAATTGACAACTACCATTACTTATGTGTGGCAGCAAGGCAAAGAAGCAAGTTATACCATTCCTTTTATAGATGATGCTAGTGTAGAAAATTCTATTACGAGTGCTATTATCTGTCTACATCTAGGTGTTGAGGTAAAAACTTTGGCAGAACGTATGCCACAGCTTGAGCCTGTAGCTATGCGTCTTGAAGTGAAAGAAGGACAACATGGTTGCACCTTGATAAACGATTCTTATAACTCCGATTTCAACTCTTTAGATATAGCCCTTGACTTCATGAACCGTCGTCCAGACCATAAAGGGCGTAAGCGCACATTGATATTGAGCGACATATTTCAAAGTGGAGAAGATGAAAAGACGCTTTATCAGCGTGTAGCTTTCTTGGCAGAGAAGCGTGGGGTGGAAAAGTTTATCGGAATTGGTGAGGGCTTGATCAGACAACGTAAAGCTTTTAATAAGTTTGGTAAGAAGTATTTCTTTGCAACAGTAGGTAGCTTTATTAGTAGTGAGGCATTCAGAGAATTGCGCGATGAAGTGATTCTTCTGAAAGGAGCACGCCAATTTGGTTTTGATCAATTGACAGAATTGCTCGTAAATAAGGTACATGAGACGGTATTAGAGGTCAATTTGAATGCTGTTGTAGCTAATTTAAATTGGTATCGTTCGCTGATGAAACCCGAGACAAAACTTGTTTGCATGATTAAGGCAGATGCTTATGGAGCAGGATCGGTCGAGATAGCTAAAACATTGCAGGATCATCGTGTCGATTATCTTGCAGTGGCAGTGGCTGATGAAGGTGTTACCTTGCGCAAGAATGGTATCACCAGCAATATTATGATTATGAATCCAGAGATGTCTTCATTTAAAACTCTATTCGACTTCGATCTTGAACCTGAGGTATATAGCTTTCGTATCCTAGATGCATTGGTAAAGGCCGCCGAAAAAGAGGGCATTACAGGCTTCCCTGTTCATATCAAGTTAGATACAGGTATGCACCGTTTAGGTTTTGATCCGATCAGCGATATAGATGAACTTATTAACCGATTGAAGCATCAAAACGCAATTATTCCTCGTTCTGTTTTCTCCCACTTTGTAGGTTCAGACAGCGATGGTTTTGACGATTTCTCTGCCCAGCAATTTGCTTTATTTGACGCAGGTAGTAAAAAGTTGCAAGCTGCTTTTTCTCATAAAATACTTCGCCATATAGATAACTCTGCTGGTATAGAGCATTTTCCCAGCAGGCAGTTGGATATGTGTAGATTGGGATTAGGGCTTTATGGTATTAATCCTCGCACCAATGAGCGCATCAATACTATCTCAACATTGAAAACTACGATCTTACAGTTGCGGAATGTTCCAAGTGGCGATACAGTGGGCTATTCACGTAAGGGTACCATTCAGCATGATAGTGTTATTGCAGCTATCCCTATTGGTTATGCAGATGGCTTAAATCGTCATCTTGGTAATCGCCATGGCTATTGCCTCGTAGGTGGGCAGAAAGCAGCGTATGTAGGTAACATCTGTATGGATGTGGCAATGATAGATGTAACGGGTATTGACTGTAAGGAAGGCGATAGCGTAGAAATATTTGGCGAACATCTTCCTGTTACAGTCCTTAGTGATATTCTTGATACTATTCCTTACGAAATTCTCACGAATATAAGTAATCGTGTAAAGCGAATTTATTTCCAAGATTAATTTTTAATTATCAACTCCTATGTTTTACATTCTCACCTTTCTTCTTGGAGCACTCATCGTTTATCTTTGGCTTAAAGCTCAAAACACAAAAGAGCTTGGGCAGTTAAAGACAGACCTCTCGTTAGCTCAAAACCAATTAAGTATTGTACGCGAAAATGCAGCCAAATCATTGGCTGATGCTAAGCAGGCTGCGGCAGAAAAGCTAGAGAACCAGCAGAAAACATTTGAGGTACGATTAAGCTCTGAAAAAGAGGCTATGGCTAAATCCTTACAGGCAGTTAAGGATAATGCACAAGAACGTATAGAGCAGGAGCGTGAGCATGCAGCCAATCTGCGTGAGGAATTACAGAAGGAAAATGAGAATAAGTTGAAGCTTCTACAAGAAGAGGTGCGTAATATGGGCGAGCAGATGTTGACAGAACATCGCCAGAAGCTGAACACTGCCGACAAAGATCGTTTAGACGCCTTGCTCAATCCGTTGAAGGAGCGGTTAGAAGCTTTCAGTCAGACGGTAACAAAGAGTAGTAAGGAGAGTGCGGAAGCAAAGACAGAGATAAGAACCACTTTTGAGGAGTCGCTGAAGCGTTTGCAAGAGGGGCAGAAGCATAATATAGAATTGATGCGTGAGGATCATTTGCGAGCGGTGGAGGAGTTGAAGAAGCAAACCGAGCGTATCGGAAATGATGCAGCTTCGCTTACACAAGCATTAAAAGGCGACTCAAAGATGCAAGGCGATTGGGGTGAGATGATCCTCGAACATACTTTGGAAGATTGCGGATTGAAAAAAGGTGAACAGTATTTTCTTCAGGAGAATGTGAAGGATGAAGATGGTAATAATTATCGTCCTGATGCTATCATCGCTTTTCCTAACAATGAACGTGCAGTGATAGATGCTAAAGTATCGCTTACTGCTTATCAAGCTGCATTAAAGGCAGAGAGCAAAGACGAGCAGGATAAATATCTGAAAGAGCATATAAAATCGGTACGTACTCATGTTGATGAGCTAGCAGCTAAGAATTATGATGTCTTAGTACCTGGCTGTATAGGTTATGTACTGATGTTTATTCCATACGAGAGTGGCTATTCTGCAGCAATAAAGACAGATGCTTCTATTCTTCAATATGCTTATCGTAAGCACATTATTATATTGTCGCCGAGTAATTTGCTGATGGCACTTCAACTCACCCATACTATGTGGCAGAATTATCGTTTGAATAAGAACGTAGAAGAAATCCTCCGACAGTCGAACGATCTTTATGACAAGTTTGCCCTTTTTGCAGAGACCTTTATAAATATTGGTGCTAGTATTGATCAGTTAAAGACACGCTATGATAAGGCAAGGGGGCAATTGAATACAGGTAAGGGTAATGTGGTTCGTAAGCTTGAGAGCTTGAAGGCGTTGGGTATTACACCCAAGAAGGAAAATCCTTTGGAAATTGAGAATAGACAATAAACTGTTGAGAGTTTTCTCTGTCCTAGGGCTTTTCTAGTGTTCCTAGTTCTTTTTGGCTTCCTCGCCTTCCTAGAAAAATTCTCAATTCTCAATTCTCAATTCTCAATTTTCAATTAAATAATCTTACCTTTGCACCTATGAGTAAAGGAAAACTAGAAAAATTTGCAGCATTGGAAACATTTAAGAATGTTTTCCAATACCCTTTTAGTGTGATAAGCGAGGTTGCCTTTGATATGAAAGGCAAGTGGCGTGAGCAATATTTTCACAATGATAATCCTATTGTTTTGGAGTTAGGTTGTGGAAAAGGCGAATACACCGTAGGGCTAGCTCGCGAATATCCTAATATCAACTTTATAGGGGTTGATATTAAGGGGGCACGTATCTATACTGGTGCTAAGCAAGCCTTAGAAGAGGGACTTGATAATGTAGCTTTCTTACGTACAAGCATCGAAATTATTGATCGTTTCTTTGGTAAAGATGAAGTGCAAGAGATTTGGCTTACTTTCTCAGATCCACAGATGAAGAATGTACATAAGCGTCTTACTTCCACTTTCTTTATGGATCGTTACAAGCGATTTATGGTAGATGGTGGCATTGTCCACTTAAAGACCGATTCTAATTTCCTTTTTACCTATACCACTTATATGATAAAGGTAAACAAACTTCCTATCCTTTATCGCACAGAAAACCTTTATAGTAACGATCTTGATGAGGCTGCAAAAGCTAATGTGAAGATAGATGAAAAAACACGCGAAATTCTTGGTATCCATACTTATTATGAAAATCAATGGATAGAACGTGGCTTGAATATCAAATATATGAAGTTTAATCTTCCTCACAAAACATCGCTTGTGGAGCCTAATATCGAGATAAAACTCGACGACTATCGTTCGTATAAACGTCCAAAACGTAGTGGCTTAGATAAAAGCAAGTAACAAAATAAGTTGGTTTCATCAGGATTATATAAGGATACATTAATGAGAATAGATATTCTTTCGGCATGTAAGGCAATAAAAGCTAATGAATGAAATATCTCTGAAGATGACTTTGAAAAATATCAAAGATTTTAAAAAAAACAGAGAAGAGCTATTCAGCAGACTTTATTTTAAAGAATAACTCAAGTAGTCTAATATATAAAATACCCTATTATAATCATAATGACTAAACTTAAAGTAAATGAAAAAAAGAATTTTTTTTGCGCTGTTAATAGGTCTTTTCCTCGTTAGTACAGCATCCTTTGCAGGTAAGCCTGTTAGGCATTCCTTTGTCATTGCCAATGGGAATTTTCTTTATGACGGAAAACCTCTACAGATTTATTCAGGCGAATTGCATTATGCACGTGTTCCTGCACCTTATTGGCGTCATCGTCTTCAGATGATGAAGGCAATGGGATTGAATGTGGTAACTTCTTATGTTTTTTGGAATCATCATGAGGTGGCACCTGGTGTGTGGGATTGGAGTACTGGTAATCACAATCTTCGTGAGTTTGTAAAGACTGCAGCAGAGGAGGGTATGAAGGTGATACTTCGCCCTGGTCCTTATTGTTGTGCTGAATGGGAGTTTGGAGGTTATCCATGGTGGTTGCCTAAAACCAAAGGGCTAGTTGTAAGAACTGATAATCAGCCATTTCTTGATTCTTGTAGGGTATATATTAATCAATTAGCTAGTCAGGTAAGGGATTTGCAAGTAACGAAAGGTGGTCCTATTATTATGGTGCAAGCTGAAAACGAATTTGGTTCTTATGTAGCACAACGTCCCGATATTCCTTTAGAAACTCATAAGGCGTACAGTGCGAAGATTCGTCAACAATTGCTTGATGCTGGCTTCAATATTCCTATGTTTACCTCTGATGGTAGCTGGCTTTTCAAGGGAGGAGTTATAGAAGGTGTTCTGCCAACAGCCAATGGTGAGGATAATATTGACAATCTAAAGAAGGTGGTAAATGAATATCACGGAGGGCAAGGACCCTATATGGTGGCAGAATTTTATCCGGGCTGGTTGAGTCATTGGGCAGAGAAGTTTCCGCAGGTAAGTACGACAAGTGTGGTAACCCAGACAAAGAAATATCTTGATAATAAGGTGAGCTTTAATTATTATATGGTTCATGGTGGTACTAATTTCGGTTTTATGGCAGGAGCTAACTGCGATAATATCCATAAGTTGCAGCCTGATATGACTTCTTACGACTATGATGCGCCTATTAGCGAAGCTGGATGGGTAACGGATAAATATACTGCTCTTCGCAATTTAATGAAGCAATATGTTGGTTATAAGGTGCCAGAAGTACCTGCTCAAATACCAGTTATTGCTATTCCTCAAATAAAGTTGAGTAAGACCGTTGACCTCTTCTCAATGATTGATAATATGAAGGCTGTAGAGAACGACACTCCGATGACATTTGAAGCACTTGATCAAGGTTTTGGGTACGTGCTTTATCGTCGCCATTTCAATCAGCCTGTGAGTGGAATGATGAAGATCCCCGGACTAGCCGATTATGCTACCATTTATGTAAATGGAGAGCGAGTAGGCGAGCTTAACCGTGTTTTCGGTAAGCATGAAATGGAGATTGATATTCCTTTCAATGCTACACTTGATATTCTAGTAGAGAATTGGGGACGTATTAATTATGGTAAGTTCATTGTGAATAGTACAAAGGGTATTACACTGCCTATTACTATCAACGATAATGTGATAACTGGAAGTTGGCAGATGTATAAGTTGCCAATGGACAAACAACCTGATCTAACAGATATTTCAAATAGTTATAATAGTGGGCTACCAGTATTATATAGTGGAAGTTTCAGCGTTGACAAGGTGGGCGATACCTTCCTAGATATGGAGAAGTGGGGTAAAGGTATCGTTTTTGTAAATGGTGTAAACCTCGGTCGTTATTGGAGGATTGGTCCACAGCATACGCTTTACTTACCAGGATGCTTTCTAAAGCAAGGTGAAAATAAGATTGTAGTTTTCGAACAATTGAATGATGAAAAGAAAAGCGAATTGCAAGGTGTTGTGATGCCAGTATTGCAAAAGCTTGTGAAATAGTAATGTTTCATTAAATAAAAAAGTAAGTACTATAGGAGGTGCTTACTTTTTTGTTTATTATGCAGTAATAAGAAAAAAGAGGACAAAGTATGCCGCTTTATTGCCTTCTTTTGTATCTTGTAACTATATGATATTCATTGTATTATAAAAGGTCGTCTTTTGCCTTCCAAAAGATGACCTTTTCATGAGCAATACATCACCTTTTAATGCGTGAAAGGTGATGTATTGCGATGTAAACGCTTATATATAGTGTAGCGAAAGTGAATATATTTTTACATAATAGAGCGTTGCTAGCGTTCTTTTGCCCATCGGCTTTTGGGGTATGCAATGACGAGTTTAGAAGAAATGGAGTCAGCTCTAATTTTTTATCAGATGATAAAAGTTTTATCGAACACGCCAATATTTGTTGATGATATGAGCGTGTTTTAGAAGTGAGTCATAAACTCGATGACAAACTTATCTCTCTCAGAAACCTTTGGAATGGCATTCTTATCATAGAAATACTTTTCGTAGTTAATACGTATATCAGAAAGGAAAGGTTTGTCAATGCTTAGAGTTACTCCGCCAGTAATGCGATGACGCTTGTAATCGGTAATAAAAAGTTTGCCTTCCTCATTGAGTGTGCCATCGCTATGATCCCCCATATAATCATAGCGTAATAGTGGTGTGATATATTTGAAGAAACCTTTTTTTAACTCTATATCATAACTAGCAAAAGCATCTACCGATGACATAGCTTCAAAAGCATTGTTCTTGTAATGCTTATACAAATATTCTGCTTCTAAATGTAATCCCTTTCTATGATAGTAAACTCCAGTATCGTACATCATTACAGAGCAGCTCGGTTTGATACGTTGAGCACTTAACACAACGTTTAATCCACATGGTAGAAACATGCTAGCCTTTGCAGAAAAATTTATACTATTCGTCCAGAAGTCTTTTTGATTGGTGAGCCCAGATCCGTTATAAATACCTGCTTCTAGTGTGATAGGAAACCCTATTCTTGTGTTGTATGCCAACATACAACCTACATCGCGTACATTACCTACTTGCTTTGCAATAAAAGAACGGTTAGCAAAATATTGCAAATGAGGTGAACGATGAGCATCAATAGTAAAAGGCACGCGCATTTGTCCTATTGTGAAATGAAGGTTATTGAGCAATTCAAGACGAGTATAGGCATCTAACATTTTTATTTTGCCCTCATCGCATAAATCAATTTCAGCCTTGTATTCTACTTTGGGTAGAACTCTACCACTAATGCTTACTCTTGCAGAACGCACTTCAAAACGCCCTTTTTTATCTTCGGTTTGGTACTCATACTTACCGCGTAAAGTGCCATGTATTTGTGGCTGGTTATCAATTTTTTTTTGTCCGAAAGATGGTAATGCCAAAGTGAGCCAAACCATAGAATAGAACCACTTTTTCTTATTCATTTTTATGTATTTAATAGTAGTATAATGGATTTTTATTATACTACGAAGTTACGAACTCTGTTCTTCTTCTTCGATAATATTAGGACTTAATGTAAATTCAAATTTTAATCCGTGTGGATAAACATTGCATACTGTAATTTTTCCACCATGAAGAGAGATGGCATTTTTTACTATTGCTAGTCCTAGACCAGTTCCTCCTAGTTTTCTGCTTCGTCCTTTATCAATGCGGTAAAATCTTTCAAAAAGGCGTGAAATATGTTCCTCTGATATGCCAATACCATTGTCAGCAAAGGTGTAAACACCATTGTGATAAGATAACGTGATAGTAGTATCTGCTCCTGCATAGGTGATAGCGTTGTCTGTGAGATTTCTGAAAATACTATAGATAAGGTTTTGATTTCCGTTAATAATAAGTTCTTTTGGAAGGAAATTGTAAAACCTCATAGAGTTGTTTTGCAATCTTAAAGCTGCTTCTTGTTCAATATTCTTAACAACCTCTGTAACATTGAATGTTTGAAAGTGGTGCAAATCAGGTGCATCTTCTAGTCGGTTAAGCGTAGAAAGATCATCAACAAGCGATGCAAGACGTTTGCATTGTTCAAAACTTCTATTTAGAAATATATTTTTCTGTTCGTCGTTGATACGTTCACTTGTTAATATTGTTTCAAGGTATCCATGAATGCTAGCAACTGGTGTTTTCAGCTCATGTGCTATGTTTTGAGTGAGTTGGCGTTTTATCGTAATTTGCTCTTTCCTCGTCTTTTCTAGTTTCGTAAATAGGGTTACAATATGCTCGGATATTTCACCTAATTCGTCGTTGGGAAAGGAAGATAGTTCGGCGGGATCTATCTCTTCTCTGCTTTCTGCCTTCATCGCAAAATGTCTAAGTGCAGTAATGTTTTTCCCTAGCCGATGTGTAAATCGGTAGAGTACTATAGCTAAGATAATGGTTATTATGAGTGCAAACCAAATATAATGTCGATCTGTTGTGAGTTGGCGTGCTAGTTCGTCATTATAAGGAAGGGCAGAACGCACAACAATGGCTTGTTTGGGATAGTAGTTTGCACAATAAAAGTATTTCAATCCTGTTGTTTGTGAAGGACGGTAGGTATCCACTCCGAACCCTTTTCGTTTTGCTAAATAAAACTCTTTTCGATTGGCATGATTTTTTATTTTCGTATAATCTTTACGAATATTGTCATAAAGGACATTTCCCGTAGTATCAATAATGGTAACACGTAAAAATTTTGTAGCATGCTCATTGATATAATGATTGAGGGTTAGTTCTTTATTACTGCTTTCCTGCATCATTGCTTCTGCTATCTGATTGTTGTAGTCTTGCAGTTTGAGGCAGAGGACATCTACCTTAAAATCTTTCTCTCTGTTATGTTGAAAGATAATAAAGCAGGTAGAATATAGCATTAAGAGTAAGAGAACAAACCAAAATAGCTGGTTGCCAGTGTAGTGTCGTCTTGCCACGTTGTCTTTATTTTGTAAAGTAATAGCCAAAGCCTGGTCGAGTGATGATATACTTTCCGTAAGCTCCTATTTTTTTCCGTATTCGAGTAATATTAACATCTACCGTTCGAGATGTTACCTCTACATCATACGACCAGATAAGTTTGATAAGCTGGTTGCGTGAAAAAACCTTTCCTTGCTCTAGGAGTAATAGATGCAGTAATTCAAATTCTTTCTTTGTAAAGGGGATTATCTCGCCATCTATACTTACAGTTTTGTTGTCTAAGTTTAGTTCTAAGCCTTTGAAAGACAAAACAGTTGTGTGTTCAGGTTGTTTTTCATCATAACTTCTGCGTAGCACAACTTTTATCCTTAATATTACTTCACGAATAGAGAATGGTTTTGAGATATAATCATCAGCTCCTAGTTTTAGACCAGTAATAATATCATTTTCAGTAGTGCGAGCAGTGAGAAAGATAATAGGAATATCTTTGGTTTCTATATCATCTTTAAGCTTCTTAGCGAGCGCAAATCCTGAAATCTCTTCCATCATAACATCAAGCATAAGTAAGTTATACTTGCTTATGTCCATAGTTAGCGCTTCTTCTCCAGAGTTTGCTGTATCAACAATGTAGCCTTCTGCTTCTAAGTTGAATTTAAGAATCTCACATAGATCTTTTTCATCATCTACGACGAGAATTTTTATCGCCTCATTTTCCATAATGTTATTTAATAATAGTAATGCCTTTTATATAAAAATTTTTTGCAAATGTATGGATAAGATATTGCAAAAACGTTTCAAAGGTATTATATATTTGTAATTATTCAATTATATAAGGAGAAACTTAAATAACTTAGGATAATTTGAGGTGGATAATGCAAAATAAAAAGCGATCAATACCCTTTTATAAAAAGGTTTGATCGCTTTTGGTTTATTGATATTTTTATCCGAAATTATCAAAGCGGATCGCTTCTTGATCAACACCAAGGCTATCTAGGTAATCGGTAACAGTCTTGATTAGCATTGGAGGACCGCAGAGATAGTATTCACAATCTTCTGGTGCTTCGTGATCTTTGAGGTATTCATCACGGATACAGTTTACAGCAAAGCCTTCATAATATTTTACGCCAGCTTCGTCAGCCACAGGGTCTTTACGGTCGAGTGAGAGGTGGAAGTGGAAGTTAGGATATTCTTTCTCTAGTTCCCAAAAGTCTTCCAAGAAGAAAGCCTCACCTAACGCACGCGCTCCATAGAAGAAGTGCATTTCACGATCGCGTGTGTGCAGCGTCTTTAGCATGTGCATAATTTGGCTGCGCAAAGGTGCCATACCTGCACCGCCACCGATCCAAATCATTTCTTTACCTGAAGTGAAATCAGGATGGAAATCACCATAAGGACCACTCATCATAACCTTATCGCCTGGCTTTAGGTTAAAGATATAAGACGAGCCAATACCTGTAGGTACGTTCATAAAGCCCACTTGTGGTTTAGGTAAGAATGGGGTAGTGGCAATGCGTACTGTAAGCGTGATGATATCACCTTCTGCTGGATAGTTTGCCATAGAGTATGCACGAACTGTGTCTTCAGGGTTGTTAGCCACAAGCGATAGTAAGTTGAAATGCTTCCATGCGCCTATATACTCTTCACCGATAAGATCTTTATCGAATGAGTCGTAAGATAAGTTGCTATACTTAGGAATACGAATCTGAGCATAAGAGCCAGGTACGAAATCCATGTGTTCACCTACTGGTAAAGCCACTTTGAACTCTTTAATGAAGCTAGAAACGTTCTTGTTAGAGATAACTTCACATTCCCATTCCTTAACACCCATTACCGACTCTGGTACTTTGATAGCAATGTCGCCCTTTACTTTCGCCTGACAGCCTAGTCGCCAATTCTCTTTTATTTCTTTGCGAGAAAAATGAGGACGCTCAGAGTCGAGGATTTCACCACCACCCTCTACTACCTGACATTTGCACTGTCCACAGCTAGCCTTACCACCACATGCTGATGGGAGATAAACACCATTCTCGTTTAGTGTAGCCATAATAGAGCTACCTTGTTCCACTTCTAGTTTTGTATCACCATTAATGGTAACAGTAACCTTTCCACTTGGGCTGAGATACTTCTTTGCTACAAGCAAGAGAATTACCAACACCAAAATGGTAACAAGGAAAACTATAATACTTGTCGTTATAAAATTCATCTTCTTTAAAGTTTAATACCAGAGAAACACATCATAGCAATAGCCATTAAGCCTACTGTGATAAACGTAATACCCAATCCTTGTAATGGTTTTGGTACATCTGAATACTCTAAACGTTCGCGAATAGCACCCATGAGAACTATAGATAATGTCCAGCCTAAGCCTGAGAACAAGCCATAGATGAGGGCATCCCAAACAGAACCAATAAACTGTGAGCTAGCAGGGTCTAATCCTATACGTTGCTGCATAAACAACGATGCACCCATAATAGCACAGTTTACTGCAATCAATGGCAAGAAAATACCGAGTGCACCATAGAGCGATGGTGAAAACTTCTCAACAGCCATTTCTACAATTTGTACAATACCTGCAATAACTGCAATAAAAAGGATGAAACTTAAATAGGTCAAGTCTACTCCGTTTGCTAAACAGTTAGGACCTAGCACCTTAGTGAGTAATAAATAGTTGACAGGAGTCGTTACAGCTAATACGAAAGTAACTGCTACACCTAGTCCAAATGAAGTCTTTACATTCTTAGAAACGGCTAAGAAAGAGCACATTCCAAGGAAGAATGCAAATATCATATTGTCCACAAAGATGGACCTAAAAGCTAAACTTAATAAATGCTCCATAATTATTTTTTATCTTCTTCTTTATAGAAAAAAGCTCTGTGTACCCAAATGATACAGCCAAGCAATATCAAGGCTAGTGCAGGCATAGACATCATACCATTATCCATATAGCCTGCATCGTATAAACTCTGAGGGATTACCTTAAAACCAAGAAGAGATCCTCTACCGAATAATTCGCGTACAAAACCTACGATGAACAAGATAACAGCATAACCTAAACCATTTCCAACGCCGTCGAGGAAGCTAGGCCATGGCTTATTAGTCATAGCGAAAGCCTCAAGGCGTCCCATTAAAATACAGTTAGTAATGATCAAGCCTACATAAACAGATAGCTGAACACTAACATCGTAAGCAAAAGCTTTCAATATTTGGCTCACCACCGTTACTAAGGCTGCTACAACAACCAACTGAACAATGATACGAATACGGTTAGGGATAGTGTTTCGAATAATTGAAATAATAACGTTAGAGAAAGCTGTAATGATAGTAACAGCAAGCCCCATAACGATAGCTGGCTTCAATTGTGAAGTAACAGCAAGTGCAGAACATATACCTAAAACTTGAGCCATTATAGGGTTGTCCAAGTTTAGTGGCTTGAAAAGCACTTCTTTATTGTCTTTTGAAAATAAACTCATGTTCCTAATATTATTGTGATTCCACGTTTTATTTACTTGTCAAGAACTTAACATAAGGTTGAAGACTACCTTTTTCAGCTTGGAACATTTCTGTTACACCATTGCTTGTAAGTGTAGCACCTGTTACAGCATCTACTTGGGTTTGAGGATCGGTAATCTTCTTCATAACAGAAAGTGCAATCTTTTTCTCATCACCAGCGGCAAAGAGTTTCTTACCTTTAAACTTGTCTTGCCATGACTTGTTGTCCTTAATTTCAGCACCAAGACCAGCTGTTTCACTTTCATGGTTAAAGTAAGCTCCAAATACAGTTTTCTTGTCAGCATTGATGGCGATGAAACCATTGATAGGACCCCATAAGCCATTACCATAGACAGGGATAACATATTTTACCTCACCCTTTACATTGCAACGGAAAAGTGCAAGCTTTCCCTCTTTGGCATCTTTACTGTTGAGTTTAAAACCTGCTTCTATTCCACCTTGCTTACCAGAGGTTGTTACCTGACCATCAGCGTTAATGATGTCGTCGGCAGTGATAATTTCTTTCCAAAGCTTTTCTGCTTGTGGATTGGTCATATCTCTGTCCTGATTAAGTGCAAATAGAATTTGCTTTTGCTGATCAAGCTGTACGTTAGCATCTTGTGCTGGTTTTAGTGCTTGAAACACAAAAGCCATTAAGAAAGCTACAATAATCACAAGAACAGTTGAATAAATTATTGTGTATGAATTACTACTTGTTTTCATTCTTCACGTCTCCTTATTTTATATTAGCACGTTTTGCACGTTTGCTAATGTTAGATTGAACAACACAATAATCAATAAATGGTGCGCAAAGGTTACCAAACAAGATAGCTAGCATCATACCTTCTGGATAACCAGCATTCTTCACACGCACAATGATAGCCATTGCACCTACTATGAAACCAAAAATCCATTTACCAGTCTCTGTTCGGCAAGATGTAACAGGGTCGGTAGCCATGAATACTGCACCGAAGCAAAAACCACCCAACACCAAATGTTCATACCATTGTAGAGAAGAAGCACCTGTCGAGCTAAATAAGCAAGCCATAGCACCGCCACCAATAAATACGCCTAACATTGTCTTCCAACTAGCAATACCTGTCCAAATCAAGATGATAGCACCTATTGCAATGGCTATTACTGAGGTCTCACCAACAGAGCCAGGGATCAATCCCATTATCATATCATTGACAGAAGTAGCAATGTGTGAAGCACCACCAGCTATTTCTCCAAGAGGTGTAGCCATAGTAAAGCTATCTGGTGCATCGAAGCCTAAACCACAGACCGTATTTGTATTAACCCAAACGCTATCACCTGTCATACGACTAGGGTATGCGAAGAATAAGAAAGCACGTACTAGCAGCGCAACATTAAACACGTTCATACCTGTGCCACCAAAGATTTCCTTACCAAAGATAACGGCAAAGATAACAGCAAGAGCCAAAGTCCACAAAGGAATAGTTACAGGGCAAATCAAAGGAATTAAGATACCCGAAACCAAATAGCCTTCTTGGATTTCTTCACCTTTCCATTGCGCCCAAGCAAATTCAACGCCTAAGCCAACAATATAAGACACTAAAATATTAGGTAATAGTGCAAGGAAGCCGTAAGCGAACATACCAAAGCATGTAGCCTCTGCTAGCTTACCAGCTGCTAACGCATTCTGATAACCTATATTGTACATACCAAATAGCATTGCTGGGATTAAAGAGATCACCACAATACTCATGATACGCTTTGAATCAATAGCGTCATGGATAGATACGCCACTCTTAGATGTCTCATTAGGAACATATAAGAAAGTATCAAATCCGTCAAAGACACTCTTGAAAGCATGTAGCTTGCCACCCTTTTCAAAGTTAGGGCGTAGCTTATCAAGATAATTTCTTAAACTCATATTTAAAGTTAGTTTTATGAATAAATGGGTGATCCCCCATTAAGCATTTTCTTTTCTAAGCAGATTAAGACCTTCACGAACGATTTTTTGAAGCTCTAATTTTGAACTGTCTACAAATTCTGCTAGTGCAAAGTCTTCTGGACTTACCTCGTAGATACCCAATTGCTCTTGTTTATCAATGTTACCAGCAATAATAGCTTTGATAAGGTATTCTCCATAAATATCCATTGGTAATACTTTGTCGTATTCGCCACTCATAATCATGTGTCGTTCGCCACCCTTGATACGAGCGTCTAGGTCATACTCTTTCTTCTTTCCAAATAGCCAACTAAAGTAGCTACGTGAAGTAGAAAAAGTGTTGAGACGAGGCATAATCCAGCCTGCTAACTCATTAACATCATCACCTTCAGGAATAGCAGTGATCTCTGATGTGAGTGCACCAACAACGCTTTCCGCATTTGCGATGGTACCAGTTAGTGGATTACCTTTTAATATACGTGCATTTCTAGTTTTGTCAACATTGTCAACAAGTATATCCTTTATAGGCGTACCCACTAAGGCGTTTACATAGCCTGTTTGCTTCATTAAGCTACCTGCAATGGCAACCTTGCGAGTAAGGTTTACTTTACCAGTGTTAAACAAGCGTCCAATGAAAAGAACAACGGTAGGATCAATTGTCCATACCACTTCTCCTTTATTTACAGGGGCTAAATGGTTGACTTGCACACCAACATTACCTGCGGGGCAAGGACCATCAAAGATGTTTATTTCTACATCCTTAGCACCTATAAGTGCTGGAGCAGTTTGCTTTGCACCTAATCCTAAGAAAACTTTAGCAACCTTAGCTAAGGCAGACAATCCTGTTTGAAAATCAGCTTCTTGTCCTTTTAATTCATACTCGAAATCACCTTGTAAGGGTTTGTCTCTTAATGCAGAAACAAAAATTGCTTTTGGTGTCTGCCCATATTCAGCACACACATCATAAGGCAATTGGTGGATATAGCCAAATAGTCCTGCATCAATGATACTTTTTAAAATGCTTTCAGACGATAACTTATTGATGTCTTTTGTTCCAAAATCAATAGATTGTTGTGTCTCGTCTGGTTTTACCTTTACTAAAAGAACTTTACGTCTCTCACCGCGAACAATGCTAGTAACAGTGCCACTTACTGGAGAAGCAAAGCCAATTTCAGGAGATTTTTTTTCTACGAATAAGAACTGTCCAGCTAAAACATGATCGCCTTCTTGAACAACAACTTTAGGAGTTACCCCTACAAAATCTTCTGGCGAAAGTGCATATTCGCTAGGTTGATTTATGGTATAAGGTAAATTCTGTAATAAAGCGCGTCCTTTTAGGTTTATGTCTAAGCCTTTTCGTAACTTAATTACATTAGCCATAATATTTTATATAAGTAATTTTTATAATCATATTATATTTAAACTATGCAAAAGTACCAAAAAATAAGTGCATGCTGAAAAAATCTAAATGATAATTTCGAGCAAAACGCCTTTTTTTAAGTAACTTTGCTGCTGGATTGAAAAAACTAAGACTCATTGTAAAGTGGACAATACAAACTATCCTATTAGTTTATATTGTGATTATTGTACTGCTACATCTTCCAGCAGTACAACGTGTCGTGGGAACAAGTGTCGCTAAGGCTATTTCTGAAAAACTTGGAACAAAAGTTAGGATTGAAAGAGTGGATCTTGGCTTTCTTAATCGTATAGTTATTGATAATATCGTAATTTATGATCAGCATAATCATCAAATGTTATCAACAGCCCGTTTAGCTGCTCAAGTAGATATTATCCCTCTCATTAAAACAGGTTCTGTTTTTATTTCTTCAGCTCAGTTATTTGGCTTGCATGCAGTATTAAATAAGCCAAATGCTAATGCCCCTGCCAATTATCAATTTGTTTTAGATTCTTTGGCATCTAAGGATAAAATAACAAAAAGTAAACTTGATTTGGCTATTAATAGTCTTGTTATACGCAATGGCTTCTTGAAATACGATCAGCTTGATGCTCCAAAACAAGTTGGGCAGTTTACCCCTAAACATCTTCAATTAGAAAACCTTTCAGGGCATATTGTTCTCGATCATGTTACGAACGATATGATCAATGCTGATGTTAAATCGCTAAGTTTAAAAGAGAAAAGTGGGTTTACGCTTGATAAATTACGCTTTCATCTATTTGCTGATAAGCAGTGTGCAGAATTATCACAATTAGAGATAGTTACGCCAAATAGCAAATTGATAGGTGCAAAAGCTAACGCTCGTTATCGTTTTGTAAATGGCAAGCTTGATAGATCTACGCTTAATGCAAATGTTGAAATAAAGAATGCGAATATTCTAGCTTCCGATTTTCAAGCCATTGCTCCTGTATTGAAGAAACTAAACAAGAAAATCCGACTCTCTCTTACTTCTCAATATAAAGGGAATAAAATTGATATTTCCCTATTTCAGCTATCCTCTGCCGATAAATCCTTGTTGGTAAAAACTAAGGGATATGTGGATCTGAGTACTCATGTACCTACAATTCATTTCAAGGCCGACCCAATTAAGATTAATACAGAAACTCTTACGCTTATTGATCGTCTTTTCGGTTTGAAACTCCCTAAGCAGGTAATGAATTTAGGCGATATTTATTATCGTGGTACTATTCACACTGCCCAACATTTTGTAGCAGTAAAAGGTAATCTGAGAAGTGGGGCAGGGCAGGCTAAAATAGATCTTAATTTACGTAGAAAAGCTCTTCGATTAGTTTTGCATACTCCGTCAATAAATATGGGGCAAATCACTGGTAATCCTAAGTTAGGTAGTGTTTCTGCTGATATTCAACTTGCAGGAACTACTGATCTTAAAACCATGAATGTGGATGCTAATATTCCTCTTTTCGATTATAATCATTATTCATATAAGAACCTATTTATAAAAGGTTTGTATATGAATGATCGTTTTGAAGGAAAAGCGAGTTTACACGATCCTAATGGCGCTTTCTCTTTTGATGGAATGATTGCTAATATTCGTCAGTTTTTAGCAAAGAAGAATAAATTAGTCGTTGATGCAAAAGTTGTTGCTACCCATCTTAATCTAGCCAATCTTCAGCTTACTGATGCGCTGGGGCATCGCACTATGAGTTTCGAGTCTTCTCTCAAAGGGTCAGCTTCTAGTTTTGATGATATAGATGGTTTTCTTGAAATGTCAAATGTTTCAGTTGTGGGAGAAGGTAAAAACTTTGCAATGAATGGATTACGAGTGAAATCATACAATGGAATATTAAATAAAAGCCTTGATGTTGAGAGTGATTTTGGCGATGCTCATATCAGCGGACTGTACGATTTTTCTACCCTTGTACAGAGTTTCAAAAACGTAGTTCATACCTACCTTCCTAGCCTTGCTCGTAATGGCTTTGGCTATTTGCCTGTCAATAAGCATAACAATTTTGTTTTTGATGTTCAGATTAATAGTTGTGAGGCTTTAAAAGACTATATCAACATTCCTTTAAAACTCAATAGTCCGCTTGTTATCAATGGTCGGCTTAATGAGAAAGCACGTATCCTTGATCTTTTCTTTATGTCAAGAGATGCGGTTTATGCTGGCAATCAAATTAAAAATATTGAACTTACGATTGCTACTAAAAACAATAGCCTTGTTACCACTATTGATGGCGAATACAATAATGTTAAAGGGCAACATATATATATAAATAGTTTGGCAGATATAAGCAATGATAAAATTGCATCTAGCATTAATTACTTTGCACCGGGACATACGACTTTAAAAGGTAAGGTGAATAGCGATATTTCCTTTTATAATAAGAGAGGCTACCTTGCTACACGTGTCCACTTCCATCCTTCTGATGTAAGTATTGACACCGTTCGACTAATGCTTCAACCCTCTGATATTGAGTATTATCGTAAAAACTTAATTATTGACCATTTTGAAATTTCAAATAAAACACAACATATTATTGTAAATGGTAAGACTTCGGGCAACCCTGAAGACTCACTCATCGTTCAGCTCAAGGATATTGATGTGCCTTATATTCTCGATTTAGTCAATTTTCATAGTGTCGATTTTGGTG
This sequence comes from Prevotella bivia DSM 20514, assembly GCF_000262545.1. Lineage (GTDB taxonomy): Bacteria > Bacteroidota > Bacteroidia > Bacteroidales > Bacteroidaceae > Prevotella > Prevotella bivia. The sequence continues at coordinate 1,835,989 of NZ_JH660660.1, forward strand.
GATTAGCTTCTGGTACAGCGTCTGTTAAGTCTGTTTTCTCTCACCCCATTGCTAAAGCCAATCTTGTAGTGAAAGATTTTACGTTCCAAGATGGTGATATGGGCGAGCTTACAGCCAACGCCTATTATGAAAACAAGGAAGGCATTATCTATATTGATGCTAAAGCTTTTGCTGATGATAATTCCTATACTGATGTTAAAGGGTATGTCGACCTAAAAAACAGCTATATTAATCTACCTATTTACGCTCATAACACAAAACTCTACTTTATGCAGAGCTTCTGCGACTCATTTATGGATCGTATAAACGGCTCTGCTACAGGTTGGTGCAAAGTGGTAGGGCCTCTCGATGAGGTTAATCTTGAAGGCGATCTAAGAGCTAATGGCAATATGTATATCAAACCCATAGGAACAGCCTATACACTAGAAAATTGCCACGTTACAATGCTCCCCAATGAGATTATTTTTGACAAGGATACCATTCGAGATGCTAAAGGAAATATAGGAATTGTAACGGGAGGTTTGAAGCACGAAAATTTGAAAAACCTTACTTATAATGTGAATATTGCAGCCAACAACTTATTATGTTACAATTTTCCACGTCAAGTAGCTAAGGAGTCGTTTTGGGGCGTTGTCTTTGGTACTGGTACTTGCAATATTACAGGAGGGGCAGGCGAAACTACGCTAGATGTAAACCTCTCTCCAGAACCTAATACCCATATTATTTACAATGCTGCTCAAACGGCTTCTTTAGAGGAAAATAAGTTTATTAGATGGAAAAATGTTCAAAGAGATTCTGTTTTGATACCAGAGATAAAACCTGACTCGCTTAACAAAGAAATTATTACTACTTTGCCAAGCAAGGACGTAGTTTTCCGTGATTTCAATACAGCGAGTGATCTCCGCATGAATTTCCTCTTTAATTGCAACCCTAATCTCACGCTAGAGGTAATCATGGACGAGGTGTCTCACGACAATATTCTCCTCAATGGCTATGGAGGCATCCGTGCCACCTATTATAATAAGGGAGCTTTTCAAATGTATGGTAATCTCTTCTTGGATCATGGCTTGTATAACCTCACCATTCAGAATGCCATTAAGAAAACTTTCGTTTTCCAACCCTCTTCTACAATTGCCTTTGGTGGCGATCCGTTTAATGCTACGCTTAATTTGCAAGGTGTATATTCGCTCAGCTCTGTGCCTCTTAGCGATTTACAGTTAGGGCAATCGTTCTCAACCAATAATACTAAAGTAAACTGTTTGCTCGATATTAAAGGAACCCCAAGCGCACCCAGCGTGTCCTTTGGCATTGATCTCCCAAATCTTTCTAATGATGCGCAACAAATGGTACATTCTTTACTCAATTCGGAAGAAGACCTCCATCAGCAAGCACTCTATTTGCTTGCAGTGGGAAGATTTTATCCACAAGTAAGTAATAATGCCCAACAAACAGATGCTGCCCAGCACCGCACCTCGTTGGCAATGCAGAGCTTGCTGTCGGGTACATTGTCTCAGCAAATTAATACCGTTTTGTCCAATGTTATAAAGTCGAATAATTGGAATTTCGGAGCTAATATAGCCACTGGTAATGAAGGATTTAGCAATGCCGAATACGAAGGTATTTTCTCCGGTAGCTTGCTCAATAATCGCTTGTTGTTTAATGGAGAGGTGGGTTATCGTGATAATGTAGCTACTGATAATTCTTCGTTTATAGGCGATTTCGACCTTCGTTATCTTTTACTTAAAAATGGTAATGTAGCACTTCATTTTTACAATAAAACAAACGACCGATACTTTACACGTAACTCTCTTACAACACAGGGAGTTGGCATTATCTTGAAAAAAGATTTTACCAATTTGCGCGATCTTTTTAGTACACGTAAGAAAAAAGCCAAAAAAACAAAGCAAAATCACTGATTTACAGATTATTATTATTAACTTTGCGCTCGGTTTGGACTTATCGTGTCCTTACTTGAGAGAATTATTCATATAAAGTCTAACTTTATTAAATTATTAATTAATTAATTTTTATGACAAATTTAGAAAACGTCAAGCCTCTTGATGACTTCAATTGGGACGAATTTGAGAATGGTACAAGCGTAGATGCTAGCAAGAACGATCTTACTAAAGCTTACGATGACACGCTCAACAAAATTCAGGAAAACCAAGTTGTTGAAGGCACTGTAATCTCTGTAGATAAGAAAGAGGTTATTGTAAACATCGGTTACAAGAGCGACGGTATTATTCCTGCTTCAGAGTTCCGTTACAATCCAGAGCTAAAGGCTGGAGACAAAGTAGAAGTTTATGTTGAAAGTCAGGAAGACAAGCGTGGTCAGCTAGTTCTTTCTCACAAGAAGGCTCGTTTGCAGAAGAGCTGGGAGAACATTAACGCTGCACTTGAGAACGATGAAATTATTCAGGGTTACATCAAGAGCCGCACTAAGGGCGGTATGATCGTTGATGTATTCGGTATCGAAGCTTTCTTGCCAGGTAGCCAGATTGACGTTCACCCTATACGCGACTACGACGTATTCGTAGGTAAAACAATGGAGTTCAAGGTTGTTAAGATCAATCAGGAATTCCGCAACGTAGTTGTTTCTCACAAGGCTCTTATCGAAGCCGAGTTGGAAGCACAGCGCAAAGAAATTATCTCTCACCTAGAGAAGGGTCAGATCCTTGAAGGTACTGTTAAGAACATCACTACATACGGTGTGTTCATCGACCTTGGTGGTGTCGACGGACTTATCCATATTACCGACCTATCTTGGGGTCGTGTAAGCGATCCTCACGAGGTTGTTACACTTGATGAGAAGATTAAGGTTGTTATCCTTGATTTCGATGAAGAGAAGAAGCGTATCGCTCTAGGTTTGAAGCAGCTTACACCTCACCCATGGGATGCTCTTGAGTCTGAGCTAAAGGTAGGCGACCACGTTAAGGGTAAGGTTGTTGTTATGGCTGACTACGGTGCATTCGTTGAAATCCAACCAGGCGTTGAAGGCTTGATCCACGTTTCTGAAATGAGTTGGAGCCAGCATCTACGTTCTGCACAAGAATTTATGAAGGTAGGCGACGAAGTAGAGGCTGTTATCCTAACTCTTGATCGCGACGAGCGTAAGATGTCTCTAGGTATTAAGCAATTGAAGGCCGATCCATGGGAAGCTATCGAAGCTAAGTACCCTGTAGGCTCTAAGCACACTGCTAAGGTTCGCAACTTCACTAACTTCGGTATCTTTGTAGAACTAGAAGAAGGTGTTGATGGTTTGATCCATATTTCTGACCTTTCTTGGACTAAGAAGGTAAAGCACCCATCTGAGTTTACACAGCAGGGCGCTGAGATCGATGTTATTGTTCTTGAAATAGATAAGGAAAACCGTCGTCTAAGCCTAGGTCATAAGCAGCTAGAGGCTAATCCATGGGACGAGTACGAAACTATCTACACCCCAGGCTCTGTTCACACTGGTAAGATAACAGAAGCTATGGACAAGGGCGCTGTTATCGCTTTGAACGAAGGCGGTGAAGGTTTTGCTACTCCTAAGCACCTTGTAAAGGAAGATGGTTCACAAGCACAGCTTGGTGAGGAACTTCCATTCGTGGTAATCGAGTTTGTTAAGGATACAAAGCGTATCATTCTTTCTCACTCTCGTACATTTGAAGAGGTTAAGGAAGAACCACGTCGTCCACGTAACAATGGTCGCAAGCAAGAAGCTACCGCACAGATTAACAATGTAGCTGCAGGTACTTCTCTTGGTGATCTTGATGTTCTTGCAGATCTTAAGAAGAAGATGGAAGGCGGTAAGTAATACTTACTCCCCCTATATATAATAAGGTGTGCTTAGCCCATTTGGCTAAGCACACCTTTTTTTATGCTGAAAAAAGGATATCTTACCACAGAAACAAGCATTCCTAAAGTTTTCCGCCAACGCCCTTAAATCGTTCTATAAAGGCAACGATCTTTTGGAACTTGCATCGTTCTTTTATTCCCTTTCTAAAGCGTAGCAATATGTTATAATATGTTGATAAATAATGGTTTATGTGGTAAAAGATGACCTTTCTTTTGATAAATGCTATGCTTTTATTCTTGTTTTTAATTTATTTTTGGTGGAAAAATAAATTAAAATCAAAGTAAAAATAAATTATTTTTGTTTTTAAAGATTACCTTTTGATAGTAGAAATGCCATATTTTTTCGATAAAAAGGTGATAAAGTTTCAATAGAATGCTTATCTTTGTAGAAGATAGGCTGCACTCGGCAATTTGAAAGTAAACTTTCATTGCCCTCGTTTGCACTATCTTTGTAGAAGATAGGCTGCACTCGGCAAATAGTAAGCAAGCTTTCTTTGCCCTCGTTTGCACTATCTTTGCATAAGATAGGCTGCACTCGGCAAATAGTAAGCAAGCTTCCTTTGCTCTTGTTTGCACTATCTTTGTAGAAGATAGGCTGCACTCTCTCACCTGAAAGGTGAAATATCGGTAGCTGTGGGTTAAGCGGAACGAAGTGGAGCGCAATCTACGGATAAAATAGCGATAACGGCTTTCTGTAAAGAAAGCACATCCGCAAATAATAGGAACTAAAAACATTATATAAATACGTATGAAAAAACTTATAACTCTTGGCGTGGCATGGATAGCTGCGCTTACGGTAAATGCTCAGATTACAGCAGAGGATATGACCGTTGGACAATCGTGTACCAGTATCATGGTGGGAAAGAAGGCTTCGGCTACGGGTGAAGTGATTACCTCTCACACTTGCGATGGTAATTATCGTTCATGGATGACAATGGAGCCTGCTCGCGACTATGCTAAAGGTGCTATGCACCCAGTATGGCGTGGCACGCTTCATACGGCTTTCCGTAATGATACGGTGGGTGTGAAGGTAATGGGTGTTTTGCCAGAAGCTGCCCATACTTATGCCTATCTTAATACCGCTTATCCTTGTCTGAATGAGAAGCAATTGGCTATTGGTGAGAGCACTTTTGTGGGACCCGAACAATTGCGAAATCCTAAGGGATGGTTTAATATTGAGGAATTACAGCGTATCGCCTTACAACGTTGCGACAAGGCACGCGATGCTATTCGCCTAATTGGTGATCTTATTAAGCAATATGGCTATGGTGATTACGGCGAGTGTATCACTATTGCCGATCGCAATGAGGTATGGCAAATGGAAATTGTAGGAGCTGGTAAGAACGTAATAGGTGGCGTTTGGGTGGCTAAACGCGTAGCCGATGATGAGGTGGCTGTGTCGTGTAATATTCCACGTATTGGAAAGTTAGAGCGTGGTAGTGCCGACTTTATGTGTTCTGACAATGTAGAGAAAGTAGCCCTCAAAAACAAACTATGGGACGGTAAAAGCGAGTTTTGTTTTTGGAAAGCTTACAACTGTGAGTATGCTAAGGGTAAGAACTTCCTAGAGCGTGAAATGTTTATCTATAACAGTTTGTTAGGTGAGGAACGCTTCAATATGGATATGAGAGAACTACCTTATTCTATCGTACCTAAGGCAAAGGTGAGTGTAGAAAAGGTAATGGAGCTATTGCGTGCTACTTACGAGGGTACACAATATGATATGTGTAAGAACCTAAAAGCAGTTGTAACAAAGAAAGATAAGGACGGAAAGGCTTACAAAGATACGATACAAAGTCCTGTGGCTAACCCATGGATGGGTGGTAACATGATGCGCACGCTAAACTATCTTGACAGTACAGCCGTAACTTTCCATCGTGGTGTGAGTGTGGCATGGTGTAGCTATAGTTGGGTAGCACAATTGCGTAGAGCGTTGCCCGATGCTGTGGGTGGTGTGGTATGGATGAGTGTTGATAATCCTGCCGAGTCGCCTCGTATCCCAATTTTCTGTGGTACAACCAAGTTGCCTTCTGCTTTCGATCGTTGCGGTAATAAGGTGTATGGCGATGATGTTGCTATGTGGCAATATCGTAAAGCTAACAAACTTGCCACTGTGGCATGGCAAAGCACGAAAGGAATGATCAATAAAGCAGTGCTTGACGAGCAAGCTCGTGCCTTAAATGGTTTGTCGAGTTTAGAACAAAACGTTAAAGCTAGCCTTGCTAAGGATGCTAAAGCTGATGTTTCTTCGTTGCTCAATGAGTACACTTACGATGTATATCTTCGCACGAGCAATCATTGGAAGCAGTTAGAAGGTAAGCTTTGGCAAAGGTTTGGAATGGGCTTTTAAAGATAAAGTTTCTTTTTGTTTGTAAAATCGTTAAAAAGGTGTATATTTGCATTTAGATTTTTCTAATAACTATAAAACTAGAGATATTATGGAGCAAAATTTTAATAATCCACAACAACCCATGGGACAATCATCGTTTGATAACCGTATGAATAGTATTCCTCCAAAGAACAATTTGGCTTTAGCCATTTTTTCTACAGTATGCTGTTGTTTGCCATTAGGTATTTATGCCATTATCCTTTCTACTAAGGTGAATACCTATTTTGCAACGGGGCAAGTAGAGTTGGCTTATAAGTATTCAGCCGATGCAAAGAAATGGAGTATTATCGCCATTATCCTTGGTATTATTACCAATAGCATTTATGCGGCTGTCAACTTCTCGCATGTGATGGATAGGCTATAATACGTGGGTTTCAACTATTATCGGGTAGGTGTAATCGTGGGTGTGTTGTTGGCAGTGGGATGCTTTTTGTATTTCATTAACCCTACAGCTTATTGGTTTACGCCCAAATGTCCTTTTAAGTTGATGACTGGGCTTGACTGTCCTGCGTGTGGCATTCAGCGTTTTATTCATGCGTTACTTCATGGAGAGTTTGCGCGCGCCATACAATATAACTACTATTTAGGTTATACCTTACCTTATATATCGCTCTTTGGCGTGGCGTGGGTGATGCGAGAGGGAGCAGCTAAACGCAAGCTGACAGCTATAATAGAACATCGCTATGCCGTAGGTTTTTATGTAGTTAGCTTTTTTGTATGGCTAATTGTTCGAAATATCTTACATATATAATAAAATAACATCAGTATGGATGCACAATCAATAGATCAGCTTATGATGCTGAATGGCAATAAATTGCCTATGGAAGCTTTGCAAGAAGTGCGTAATATGCTTGAAGGTATGGATGCCCAAACCGCTCGTATACGTTTTGCGGTGATGAAAGATCCACTAATAGCCTTAATACTTTCTATCTTTGCAGGCACATTGGGTGTTGATAGAATTTATGTTGGTGATATAGGTTTAGGGGTTTTAAAGCTTATTACCTGTGGTGGTTTCTTCATTTGGTATCTCTATGATTTGTTTGTAATTATGGACAAAGCACGTGAGAAAAACTATTGGCTGTTGAAAACAGGAGTAGATTATTAAGATCTAGACCGTAAAAATAGGCTACTAAACGGTTTTAAATAATAGAAAAAAGGCTACAAAATAGTAGCCTTTTTCTGTTTCTTATGATCTGTTTTTTAATGTTACTTTCTTCTTCTTTCCTACACTTTCATTCCCCATACGATCAAGCGCAGTAACTACAAATACCTTTTTGTTATTACCTGATAGCGATGGGAGCTTATAACGTGTGTCGTAGGTTATAGCAAGGATATGAGTAGGATCATTGAGATTGATGGTTTCTCCTCTTTCAAAGCAATATACCACATACTTGTGTGCTTCGTTTTGCCATCCTTTTCCCTTTGGTGCTTTCCACGTTAAGTAGTAGCCATCGGCTTCGTGTTTTGCCTTTATTCTCTTAGGTTTTTTAGGTGCATCTCTATCAATAAAAGGCATAAGCGGTTGTAGGGCAGGGTATCGCCAATAGTCGTGGCGGAGTTTTAGCCCATAGTTTCCGGGGTTATCGACAGCCATTTTAGCATACCATAGTACTGTTCCTTGTACGTTTTGTGCCTGCTCTTTGAGTCTCCACTTAGCTGGTTGTTGGTGAGATTGTGGATTTTTGGGATCAGCATACTTCACCGATCGTTCCACGTCCTCACCTATATATAATGGTCGGTTGCTTGCGTTCTTGTTCCACCACTTGATGAGTTCTTGGTAATCGGCTGTGCTATGTCCTATTTGCCAATAAAGTTGAGGTACACAATAGTCTATCCAGCCCTCGTTTACCCATTTGATAACATCCGCATAGAGATCATCGTAGTTTTGTAAGCCACGTGTGTTGCTACCACCTGCTGCAGTGCGAGCATTGCGATAAATACCGAAAGGCGACACACCAAACTTTACCCATGGCTTGGTGGCGTGGATAGAATCGGCTAATTGTTTTACAAAAATATTTACATTGTTTCTGCGCCAATCGCCGATATTGGCAAATCCTGCACCATATTGTTGGTATTCGCGTTGATCGGGAATTTGTTGTCCAGCAGCGGGGTAGGGATAGAAATAGTCGTCAATATGTAAGCCGTCGATATCGTAACGGCGCACAATATCGTCAACAATCTTACAAATATACTCACGATTAGACGGTATGCCCGGATTCATGATGTATTGTCCATCATAAGCAAAAACACGCCCGGGACTCTTTACCGCAATATGGTTTGGTGCTAATAGGGTAGTGCCTTTTGTCTTTGCACGGTAGGGGTTAATCCAAGCATGTAGCTCCATACCACGTTGATGACACTGTTCGATCATCCACTGTAATGGATCCCAATAGGGTGAAGGTGCTACTCCTTGCTTCCCACTTAAAAATTTGCTCCATGGCTCGTAAGGGCTAGCGTATAGCGCATCACATTCAGGGCGCACTTGAAAGATAATGGCATTAACCCCATCTTTCTGTAGTTCGTTGAGTTGGTAAGTTAGTGTGCGCTGAATTTCGCTTGTGGGCAATCCTTGAAATTGTCCGTTGACACATTGTATCCATGCACCACGAAACTCGCGTTTATGTGGTGTAGCTATAGCTGTAAGTGTTGCAACGAGCAAGCATAGTAGTAGCCATCTGCGTTTCTTTAAGTTTTGATACTGTGTTCCAAATAATTGTAGTTTTCTTAATCTCATATCTAATAATAATCTTTTATATAGATGATAGTTCTGCTTAGGGGATAAAACCGAAAAAGCCCCCCTTACGTTTGGCAAGGGAGGTTTTTTTGTTTAAATAATTATTTCTCTGCTATTTTTTTTAAAATCATCCTATGAAAATGTCTCTCAGCTTTAAGGATATAGCAGAGCTTTCGGGCTGAGATTACTCGGAGTAGTTGTTGGTGATAAGTTTGTTCTATATGCTTTAGTTCTATTTCTAGCTTATCAGATTTAGCAATAAGCGCCTTAGCCTGCTGTTCGCTTACTGGCTTTGTGTGGTAAATAGCTCTTAATTGCATAAATATGCCACGCCTTTTGTTAAGCATTTGATCGTAAATAGGGAAGAATGCTATTTTTTCTTGATTAGAGAGTTGTACCTTTTCTAATATGTATTTGTGAAGCTGAATTTTAAAGAGTTCTGGATTAAAGTGTCTTTGTGCAAAGCCGCTAAATGTGCATATTAGCAACATTAAAATGATAAATGTATTTCTTTCCAGCATTTTTGTGTCCTTTCTTTTTATTCTGCTAGATAAGCATAAACATCGTCTTTATCGAGCATGAGATAATCAACGGTTTCATTAAAATCTTTATCCTCTATATTAGATAATGATAAAGTATTGTTTGAAGTGTTGGTGCTTGTTTTTTCTTGCTTTGTTAAAGACTTATTAATCAAGACCATAGCAATAAAAACAATGCCTACCATAATAGCAGCTGTCATAAATGGGCGTAGGCTTCTGATGTCTTTATTATTTGACGATCGTTTAAATGCTAGTGGTTCTGTCTTTTTATATTCTTGTCTACTTACATTATCAAGCACGCGAGTAGTGAGATCATCGAAGTAATGATCAGGCACCGTGAAAGGGCGTTGGCTTCCAAATCGGTCGTGAAGATATTGTTCTGTATTCATAAATTCAAAGTTTTTTTTCTATATTAAAGACGCTTAATAGCGCTATAAGTTTAAAGGGTGGGGAAAATTATTCTTGCTTCTTAACAAAATCGGTAATCTTTTGTACAGCAATATGATAAGATGCTTTCAAAGCTCCTTCTGAGGTGTTGAGTATTTTGCTCATCTCTGAATATTTCATTTCGTCATAGTAACGGAGGGTGAATACCGTGCGTTGTACATCGGGCAAACTAGCAATAGCTGTTTGAAGAATGGCTTGCCCATTATCGCTATCAAAGTAGTCGTCGGCAATAAGATGATTGACAGCATCGTCTTCAGGGTTTTGATTTGCCTGAATTCGGCGTTTCTCATGACGTAGGAAGTCGAGCGTTTCGTTAATTGCAATGCGATAAAGCCACGTTGAAAGTTTCGATTTCCCTTCAAATTTTTCAAGGCTACTCCATATCTTTATAAAGGTGTTTTGCAAAATATCATCTGCATCTTCATGTTTGAAAACGATACTACGAATTTTCCAATATAGCGGTTGGCTATATTGATTGACTAAAATAGAGAAACCTTTACTGCGTTGTTGCGGGTCGGTTAAGAGCGGAAGTAGATCAGAATCGTTGAGGGTTTTCAAATCTTGCGTATGCTATCTTGATGTGAATATTATTGTTGTTTTATTGGTATAAAAAGTGTTGTGTTATTATATATCAAAGCAGTCGCCCTCATTTGTGAGATAGCTTTCAGGAAAAACCTCGCGTGCTTCTTTGAGAATAGCCTCTTCCGAGTCGTAACGAGCCGAATAGTGTCCTAGCAAAAGTTTTCCAACATTTGCCTCATTTGCCACTGTTGCGGCTTGCTTTGCTGTGCTATGCCAATAAATTTTTGCTCTGTTGGCATGTTCTTCAGTGTAGGTACTTTCATGGTAAAGCGTATTTACATCGGTTACAATTTCGTGCAACTGTGGGATAAAGCGAGTGTCTGAACAATAGGCATAGCTACGAATAGGGTCGGGTGCGTAAGTAAGTTTACGATTAGGAATAATCTCACCATCGGGCATTTCCCAGTCGGCACCAGCCTTGATATTATTGATTTGACTTATTGGAATATCATAAAAGTCGATCATATCGCGGCGAATGTGTGGCTTTGTGGGCTTTTCACGGAACAGAAATCCACAGCAATCCACACGATGCTGCAATGGAATAGTCTCCACTGTAAGACTACGATCTTCAAAGATAACCGCTTGCTTGGTAGTGTCGAGCGGGTGATACTCTACCTTAAACTCTAGGCTTTGACAAAAGAAGTGGAGTGTTTGTTGCAAAATAGGCTCATAGCTTGCTGGTGCATAAATGTGTAATGGTGCTGTTCTGCCTGTCATGCCAAAGGTGGAGATCATGCCGGGAATGCCAAAGCAGTGATCGCCATGTAAGTGGGAGAGGAATACGGCTTGTATGCGTGAGAAGTGAATGCGGTATCGGCGCAATTGCATTTGTGTACCTTCTCCACAATCTATCATGAAGAGTTTATCGCGTAGCTCCACTACTTGTGATGATGACGCGTGTTTCATGGTAGGCAACGCACTACCACATCCTAGGATATGTACTTTAAAGTTTTCCACTATTTTTACTTATCTCGTTTATAAACAAAGATGCCGTTAGCGTTCTCTAGCGCTAAGGAGTCGGCTCCAAGTTGGTTTATCTCAAAGGTATCTTTCGATAAGATTAGCTTTCCATTAAAGAGCTTCCATGATGTCCATGGATCGGTCTCCGATTGTATCTTAGAAGTTACTGTTCCCCCTTCTTTTATTTCAAAATTCTTATCAAGGCTTGTCCAAGTACCTAGTAGGCTAGTGATGTTGATAGCACTGCGTACAAAACGATCGCCATACTCTGTATAGCTTATTACTGCAAAGCGATCGCCACTGAGCTTACCTCCTTTGACTACTTCTATTGTATCGTTGGGATTGATAAGGTATTCAATGGTATCGCCTTTATCGGTTTGTAGGAGGATAGAGTTCATACCACCATCCACCATCGTGCCATATACAGTGCTATCCCTAGCAGCATTGTTTTCTAATTCTGCTGTTGAATGACTAAGTACTTTTTGAGACTTTTTATTATTACAAGCGATAAATGTTAATAAGGCAGCAAAGCTCAATAGTAGTGTAGATATTTTCTTCATTATCATAATAGTTTTATTTTGTTGGCAATTCTTATTCTTTGTAGCGTTTCTTTGCATCATTCCAAAGTTTGTCCATTTCGGCTAAGGTTAAATCCTTGATATTTTTGCCTTGTTCTTTGCTTTTCTCTTCAATATAGTTGAAGCGTTGGATAAACTTCTGATTAGTATGCTCTAAGGCGTTGTCGGGATTGATGTGATAGAGCCTTGCCGCATTGATAAGCGAGAAGATAAAATCGCCAAACTCTTTGGTTGAGTTTTCCTTATCGTCTTTTGCTAGTTCCACCTCTAGCTCGTTCAATTCCTCACGTACCTTTTGCCACACATCCTCACGTTTTTCCCAATCGAAGCCCACATTGCGTGCTTTGTCTTGTATGCGATAAGCCTTTACTAAGCTAGGAAGCGAGGTGGGGACACCTGACAATACCGATGTGTTACCGTCTCTTTCACGTTGCTTTCGTTGTTCCCATGTGCTTTCAACTTGCGTTGCTGTGGCAGGTTTCCCATTAGCATTTACTAAGGCATTGTTCTTTGCTGCTAGTTCGTCTTTGTACACCACCTGTCCATTGGGGGCGATTACCATATTAGGGTTATCTATTTTCCAGCCTGTCCAGTCAATGAAGTCATGGCGAAACATCAGCTTATCCGATTGCGCATTGCACACATCCGCCACATCAAAATCGTCTGTTTCTTGACCGAGCATGGAATAGAATACCACGTGTTCCATCACATCGCCTAGTTCCTTGCAAATATTCTGAGTGTCGTTCTTTATCAAAGCATCAGCAAGTTCGAAAGTTTCTTCTATGGTATTGGGACGCAAACTTTCGTAAGTTTGTTTTTTATCCCACGGACATTCCTTGCGTAAACGTTCCTGAACATCTAGCAAACGGGCAAAAGCCAATAATTTTTCTTCTTTAGTATGCAATGTTTTTGATATTAAGAGTTAGCGATGAAAAACGTTAAAAGAAATCGTTTTCACCATATATGTAATGCAAAGATATACCTTTTAAATGATTTTTTTGTAATTTTGTGTCGTTTTTAATGATAATAAAGAATAAATAATATACTGCGTAATGGAATTAGCAAGCAAGTATGATCCACAAATTGTGGAGTCGAAATGGTACCAGTATTGGCTGGATAACAAGCTTTTTAGCTCAAAACCTGATGGTCGTGAGCCCTACACTGTTGTAATCCCTCCACCAAACGTTACGGGTGTGTTACACATGGGACACATGCTCAACAATACGATACAAGACATACTTGTGCGCCGTGCACGTATGGAAGGTAAGAATGCTTGTTGGGTGCCAGGTACCGATCATGCTAGTATTGCTACAGAAGCAAAGGTAGTAAATCGTCTTGCCCAGCAGGGTATTAAGAAGACCGACCTTTCTCGTGAGGACTTCCTAAAGCATGCGTGGGATTGGACTAACGAGCATGGTGGTATCATCTTGAAGCAATTGCGTAAGCTGGGTTGTTCATGCGATTGGGATCGCACTGCGTTCACTATGGACGAAGTGCGTAGCGAAGGGGTTATCAAGGTGTTCTGTGATTTATATAAAAAGGGTTTGATCTATCGTGGTGTGCGTATGGTAAACTGGGATCCACAGGCTAAGACTGCGCTCTCTGACGAGGAAGTTATTTATAAGGAAGAACACTCTAAACTTTATCATTTGAAGTATTATATAGCTCCTGAAGATCAAGTAAAGGTGAGTCGTAAGGCTGAGGGCAACGTAATGCACAAGGACGATAAAGGCTATTATGCTGTAGTGGCAACAACACGTCCTGAAACAATTATGGGCGACTCGGCAATGTGTATCAACCCTGCGGATGAGAAGAATACATGGCTAAAAGGCTTGCATGTTATTGTGCCATTAGTGGGCCGTGTTATCCCTATTATCGAAGACGGATACGTCGATATCGAGTTTGGTACAGGATGTTTGAAAGTTACCCCTGCTCACGATATCAATGACCACGCACTTGGGCTAAAGCATGGTTTGGAAACAATCGACATTTTCAATGATAACGGTACAATCTCTGAAGCTGCTGGTTTATATGTAGGTCAGGATCGTATGGACGTACGTAAGCAAATAGCTAAGGATCTTGAAGCTGCTAGTTTGATGGAGAAGGTAGAAGATTACGATAACAAAGTGGGTTATTCAGAGCGTACCAATGTGCCTATCGAGCCAAAACTCTCTACACAATGGTTTCTCAAGATGCAACACTTTGCTGATATTGCACTCGCTCCAGTAATGGACGATGATATAGAGTTCTATCCAAAGAAATATAAGAACACTTATCGTCATTGGCTAGAAAACATCAAGGATTGGTGTATCAGTCGTCAGTTGTGGTGGGGGCATCGCATTCCTGCTTACTACTTTAAAGATGCAGAAGGCAAGCCTGCTACCGTTGTTGCCGAGAATGATGCTGAGGCTTTGAAGCTAGCACAAGCTGTTAATGCTAGTGTTATTGCTGCCGATCTTGAGCAAGAAAGCGATTGTTTGGATACATGGTTCTCTTCTTGGTTATGGCCTATCTCTGTGTTTGATGGTGTAAACAATCCTGATAATGAAGAAATCAACTATTATTATCCAACAAGCGACCTTGTAACAGGTCCAGATATTATCTTCTTCTGGGTGGCTCGTATGATTATGGCTGGTTATGAATATCGTGGTAAGTTCCCATTTAAGCATGTTTACTTCACAGGTATTGTACGCGATAAGCAGGGCAGAAAGATGAGTAAGAGTCTTGGCAACTCGCCTGATCCGTTGGAGCTGATCGAGAAGTTTGGTGCTGATGGTGTTCGTATGGGTATGATGTTAGCAGCTCCTGCGGGTAATGATATTCTCTTCGATGAGGCTCTTTGTGAGCAAGGACGTAACTTTAATAATAAAATTTGGAATGCTTTCCGCCTTGTTCAAGGCTGGGAAACAGCCGATTTGGAGCAACCAGAAGCTAGCAAGATAGCTGTTAGTTGGTTTGACGCTAAGTTGAAAGCTGTTAATGTCGAGATGCAGCAGCAGTTTAAGGACTATCGCATCTCTGAAGCTTTGATGACCGTTTACAAGTTATTTTGGGATGAGTTCTCTAGCTGGTATCTCGAAATGATTAAGCCAGAATATGGCAAACCTATCGATAAAGCAACTTATGAAGCAACACTTGCTTTCTTTGATAACCTCTTAAAGATGCTTCACCCATTCATGCCTTTCATCACAGAAGAGCTATGGCAACACCTTTATGAGCATAAGGATGGCGAAAGCATTATGCGTATAGAGCTAAAGATAGATGAGCCTACAGCAGAGGAAATGAAGCTAGCTGATGATATAGAACTTGTGAAGCAGATTGTTAGTGGTGTGCGTATGGTGCGTAATCAGAAGAATATTGCTCCAAAAGTAGAACTCGATCTTGTTGCTATTGCTCAAAACAACTTTGAGGCTTACAATAGCATCATCACGAAGATGGCAAACTTGAAGCGTATTGAAGTAATGGCAGAGCAGAGTGCTGATGCGTCAGGCTTTATGGTTGGCACCGACTCGTTTGCCGTTCCTGTGGGCGACTTAATTGATGTTGCTGCTGAAATAGAGAAGCAAGAAAAGGAACTCAAGCATCTTGAAGGTTTCCTAATGGGCATTACAAAGAAGCTAGCTAATGAGAACTTTGTTGCTAATGCTCCTGCTGCCGTCATCGAACGAGAGCGTAAGAAGCAAAGCGACTCGGAAGAAAAGATAGCAACCCTAAAAGCTAGTCTTGAAGAGTTGAGAGCGCGTAGGTAAGATCTTGACCTATAGGTCTCATCTTTTGAGTTTGATGTGATCCCCCCGAAAGTTGGACATAACAACTTTCGGGGGGATCACATCTACTTTTATTATGAGGCTTATAACCCACAGGTAGGTGTATAAGAACTTACAATCTCGTTTCTAAAAGAATATATCCACCTTGCTTAGATGAAAATATTTATCATTTACGACAGCGGTATTAATATTCTGTTTTATCGTCCTTATTGCGCCAAAGATCAAAAGCTTTAATAGCTTCCGACTGTAATAATATCTCTGAAGGCTTTTT
This sequence comes from Prevotella bivia DSM 20514, assembly GCF_000262545.1. Classification (GTDB taxonomy): domain Bacteria; phylum Bacteroidota; class Bacteroidia; order Bacteroidales; family Bacteroidaceae; genus Prevotella; species Prevotella bivia. The sequence goes on from NZ_JH660660.1 coordinate 1,852,096, forward strand.
ACGATACTGTGGCTGAACTTCTATTTCTTGATAGATAAAATCGTCGTCAAAACCAATATTAGCAGCATCTTTGCGATCATTGGCATAATAAATCTTATCAAGGTGTGCCCAATAAATAGCACCAAGACACATAGGGCATGGCTCACAAGAGGTGTAGATTTCGCAACCTGACAGGTCGAAAGAATCTAGTTTCTTACAAGCCATACGAATAGTAGATACCTCGGCATGAGCTGTAGGGTCGTTGTCAATAGTTACTTTATTGCTACCTTCTGCAACAATTTCGCCATTACGAGCAATGACAGCACCAAAAGGACCGCCACCATTGCGTACACTGTTGATGGAAAGTTCTATGGCTCTCCGCATTAATTCTTCTTTTGTCATATTATTGCAAGTTATTATTTTCTCATTCTTCCCATACATATAGCACGTCTTACTGCGTGTATTGCTTCGTTATCTATAGATGAGGACGGGAACTCTCAATTTGATAAAATTCTCAATTCAATAAAATTGTCAACTCTCATTTTTCAATTTTCAATTTCTCTACAGGGTAAATCCTATCAAATACCTTGCGCAGTTTGGCCTCATTATCTATAGTTTTGTAGATAATATCAAGGTTTTGGGCATTAGGCGAATTAGGTATCCACAGTTTGATATAGCCTGTCCTACTGTATTTTTCCTTCATGTGGTCGTAAAAACGCTGCCACATCTGCTCATCATTGAGCATTGGGTAATGTTCTAAACCATATTGTATGGCACGTTGAAACACTACTTCTGGTTCTAAATCGCGGTCGGCTTCGGCTACAATCTTACCATATATGCTACGTGGAGCACGCGAAGAACTTGCCCGATGATCCTCTACCGCCTCTTTCATTATGCGAAGCTGTTCTGGCGAAAACCATTTTTTGAGTCTAGCATCAGCTATGAGGATCTTACCACTGGTAAGATGATGGATAGCACGTGGTCCTTCCATACCTAAATCGTGGTAAGCCGCTATGACATAAGCCATATTAAGATCAGCACCCACAACTTGAGCCAACTTCATAGAATTGGCAATAACGCGTTGCACATGTACCAAGCCATGCGACTTACCAAAGGCAGTATATCGTGGTAAGATTTGCTGCTCTACGAAAGCAACTATATCTAAACTAGCTGTTTGTTGCATAATTAAAATGTAAGTATCACGTAAGAAAGTGTGGTTAAGACACCAAAGACAAATATGTTGCGGGCTGTTTCGCCCAACACGTTATTAAGTTCTTTACCCTCTAGCCGCTTCATTTTTCGATAAGTTCGGGCATGTAAACTAAGGTAAATAAGCATAATTATAGATGCAAGAACGATGTCTAATAATCGGTAACCTTTGAAAATTAAGAGTGCTGTGATGTGTGCACCGACTAGTCCTAAAACGAAATATAGAGTAGCTGCCGCTTTTTTACCAATACGAACAACTAAGGTAATCTTTCCATCACGTTTGTCATTATCATAGTCGCGATAGTTGTTTACTATTAATAAGGTGTCTATGATAAGTCCACAGGCTATAGCGGTTAGGACGACATTCTTAGGAATTTCCAATACAGAGGGATGAAAGCTCAATCCAAGACGAGTAGTTTGAGTACATACGTAATAAGTGAGACACACAGGAATGATACCAAAAAACACGATTACCAATATATCGCCTAGCCCTAGATAAGATAATTTTGTGGTATAAAGGAAGCTGAAAACGACACACAAAATGCCAACAATAATCATCTGCCACCCTCCAAAATATACAAGCGGAAGTCCGCAAAGACAAGCCAATATAGTAGTTATGATAATGCCATGCTTCATAGCTGGCAAGGTAATCCACCCCTCGCTACAAGCACGTTTGGGACCAAGGCGCGTTGCACTATCATCATTTCCTTTAAGACAGTCGTAATAATCATTAATAAAGTTGGCATCTACCTGCATGATAAAAGCAAAAAGCAGGCACAACGCAGCAGCTAGTATCTGCACGTTTTGCCAACCAACTATGCGAAAAGCCATAGCTATTCCTATCATTACAGGTACTGCTGCCCCTGACAATGTTTTTGGGCGGGCAGCTAATATCCATGCCTTGGTTGAATTTTGAATAATATTTTCTTCAAGCATTTTCTAATAGAGGAGTTATCTTTCGTTTGAAATTAAAGGAGCTAAAAACATTATCTCTGTGCGCTATTTTTAATGGTAAATCACATTGGACTTTAACCACAACTAAAGCACAGCAGAGTGATAACTCCTTTAATTCTCTGAAATACTAGTTAAAGAAATTCCAGCTCAATCCAAATCTAAAGATACGCTGGTTGAGTGGATAATGAGGCGTAAAGAAGTAGTCGCCACTGTTACCAGCATTCACATGTGAGAACATCACAAAAAAGCGAGTATGTTGCAACGTAAAGTTGGCATACGCATTGATAACAGGGTATCCACCTATCTTTGTACGGCTAGCATCTGTCCCTTGAATACCAAACGAACCAAGAGCAGGAATATACTCAGGAGCATAATATTTGGTAAACCATCGCATATCGGCTCCAAGATCACATTTTAACACGCGAGCTATCTTAAAACGAAGGTAGAAGTTGCTATAAACATTAAAGATTGGGGTTGGAAGCACTTTTTCATCACTCGATTTTTGGAAGGTAAGCACGTTGTCCCAATGGAAGATACTCCAATGAAGGTTTTGTAAAAGTTGGAGCGTTATAAGATTGATAGCACCACTCGTCTGACGAACATTCACCTGATTGTTCTGAACGAGGTATCCATCTCCATTTCCTATGCGGTCATTTTGCAAGCCCAAATAGATATAGTTCTTTATTAGGTCGTAGCCAAAACGGAGCTTACTCTCGGTTTTTTTCAAAGAAAGCTCTGCCATAATACGTGAATGGAACTGCTTGCTAAGATCGTTATCCCAAACAAAATGCTTACTTACATAGCGTGTGAAGTACATTGATGGTCGGTCATTGTGTATAAAGGCATTCACCGCAAGCTGTGCGGTATCACCAAGAAGCGGAACATTAAGATCGGCATACCCATCAATATGGAATTGTCCTGCCGATTTTCCTACAAGCCAAGTCTCTGCACTTACATTATAATGTAGGGTTTTACCAGACTCCTTTAATAGTTGTCCACCAATAGAAATATCACTTTGATTGATCTTTTCATAGCCACCAAAGACCGAAAGTTTGTTTGTTGTGGCATAAGTAGGAAACTCGTAATGGCGCAATTCGTGGGAAGCAAAAACCTTTAAACCTGCCTTAGCCCACTTGTTAAACCCTTCGAGTAAGGCTACAGCAAAAGTGTTTTTGAGCGACCAATGCTTGGTTTGGTCATAGATAGAGTCGTTAGCAGTGGTACCATAATTGTAGTAATCGTTGATATAATAGTTCTTCGGACTTTTATATGCTTGATAAATACGCGTGTAATTATCAAAGCGTGCGGTATGAATAAAGCTTGTAACAGGCACATATTCACTCTTCAGCCACTGCTCTGTAGTATCTTTCCGCTCAAGCGATTGCTTGTTAAGCTGAGCCAGTTGAGTGGAGTCCTGCATATTTACTTTTATTCTGTCATCACCTACAGACGCATTTTTAACCTGTGTTGGCGCATCGCCAGCAATAGAAGCATCGTCAGGACGACCAGACGATTTGTGCTGTTTGTCATATTCCTCCTCATCAAAATCATTACCATTAGCCTTTGCCTTACGGCGTGCTTTGTCCTTAGCTTTCTGCTCTGCCAGAGCTTGTTCCGACTTTATAGCAAACTTGCGCGCCTCTATCTCTTCTTTCGTCATAGGCACTTTACGGAAGAAGCCAAGACTATAGCGATGGTTGAAAAATACGTGCTGGTTATCGTTACGGTTCCAATTTTGTGCTAAGACGGTAGGAATTTCATCAGTAGAGAAGTTATCCTTAAATATCTCTGGGTGAGTGATGTAAGCATCATTAGTAATGCCACCATTCTCAGCTACCTTCTGATGGTTAAGCGATAACAACAAACTAGCATTGTAACGCTCGCCTATATACGATCCCCACATAGAATAATTGAAGTGGGAAGTGTTTTGATTGCTATAATAACCACAACCATAAATATAGTCGAAAATAAAACCAAAGCCCCACTTTTTACCTGCATTAACTGCGAAAAAAGCTTTGAAATGATCCTCACCATGCAATCTATTACCAGCAGTGTTATAAGAAAGAATAGTAATAGGAGAAAGTGTTGAGGTAAACTTGAATTTGCTTGGTTGCACTACAAATTGGTCGTAAGGATCAAGGAAAAAGAACTCAGAAGTAGCTGTTCGATCTAAGAAAATACGATTTTGGCGAGGTGATCCTAAATTGCCTAATGAGTTATATTCACCTCTTAAACCCGTGGTAAAGATGGTGTTCATATACATATAGGACAACGTATCGGGCACTGCTGGTTTTTTATCGCCAAAACGCTCATCAATAGTCCATGCCTTAATACCTCTCGGAATTTCTTTATGCTGACTCTGAACAGAATCAGAAACTCCTAGTTTTCTGTTATTCTGATAGTCGTTAGCAGTAAAAGAGCCATCGTCTAACCCATTCATATTTATCTGTGCCTGTATGCCTATAGTACCTATAAACATTACAAGGAGGATAAGAATTTTCTTCATTTATTTTATAAAACGGAGGATACATTCAATGATCTTAAAGACCATTGCTACTAGAATAATGATGATGCCTGTATTGGTGTTGTCGGTAGCAAAGTAGAAAATGCCACCTATCAATGCTCCAAGCATAAAAATGCTATTGAGCCATTGGCGCGTAACAAAAAACTTTCCACGCTCATTCATTGGACGCAAACGATGATCAGGACGACGCGCTGTACTTTTATTATGTTCCATTGGGATATATATGATTATGCTAAAATGTTATTCTGAAATGCTCACAGCACCTTCAGATAAGGCTTGCTTAAAACCCTCAAAGATTTGATTTTTACGATTGATAGTGCTACGGCGAAACTTACCCGAAATAGGATACATACGTGTTCCTTTCTTGTTAAGTGCAACCCTATTACTGATCCACTCCTCTGCAACATAGTGGGTTACTTGGTCTTGCTGCTTATAATCATAAGTTAAGCGACTCATCGTAAGCGTAGCCTTACCATCTGAACACTTTACTTGTAAGGCATAACGGAATTTAGCTTGATCTAATGCTAGCAGACTTGAAGAGAAAACTAGTTTTTCGTGAATAGTTGCTAAAATGCTATGCTCGGTAGGATTAACAAGAACTACCTTACTATTCTCTAGTTGATTTTCCTCTTGTGTTAATACATTGAGAAAATTTAAAGCCTTATCATAAAGTTCTTTTGCCGATAAACTAGGGATAAGATAGGTCTTTGACCACTGTATTTTGCCATTTACTTCGGGTACAGCACTAGCACTTATATAATTGCTTTCTGCTTCCTTAGCCGCCTTCATTGCCGTCGTAGCAGGTTGGCGAGTTATGGTAGGCTTTGGTTCTATCCAGCCATTATGAGATGAGGTAGCTTGCTGTTCTGTTACTTCCACCTGTTCCACTTTCTGATCAGCTACTTTTTGAGCTGCTTCAGCCTCAGCCCTTTGCTTTGCAACTATTTCTGCTTGATGCGCAGCTTCGCGTTGTACACGCTCAGCCTCTTGTTTCAAACGAGCAGTTTCGGCTTTTGTAGCTTCTATCTGTTTCTGTATCTCTGCAGCCTTAGCTCTCGCTTCAGCATGGGCTTTAGCCTTTTTCTCTGCAGCAGCTTTGGCTTGTTCAGCCTTCATCTTGGCTTGTTCTAATGCCACTTTAGCAGCTTCCAACTGCTTTTGAGCCTGTTCTAGCTCTTGTTGAGGTGTAAGTACGGTTTGTGCAGACACTATCAAAGGAAAGCAAAAAAGGATAGATACTAATATTTTCTTCATTTTATATTGATCTTTAATGAGTTGTTTTAATGAACAAAGATACATATTATAAATAAGAAAAGGAAATGGACTAAAATCTTTTAACGTTTTCTATTTCAACTCTAACTCCTTTTGCAGTCTTAATATCTCATCACGATACTGAGCAGCTTGTAAGAAGTCGAGATCTTTAGCAGCTTGCTTCATGAGGGCTGTAGTGTTCTGGATACTCTTCTCAAGTTGCTCTTTTGTCATGCGAAGAATAATCGGATCGGCAGCAAAAGCAGCTGTATTCGTTGGCTCTGCGTATGCTTTCGGTTGCATATTCTTTATGGTTGCACCCTTAGAAGTTATGGCACTCTCACCATTTGTTGGTAACGTATCCTTGATAGCCTTTATAATCTGGGTAGGAGTAATACCGTGATCTTCATTATATTTTAACTGTTTTGTACGACGTCGCATGGTTTCATCTATCGTCTTTTGCATACTTTCCGTAATCGTATCAGCATACATAATCACCTTGCCATTCACATTACGCGCCGCACGTCCTGCCGTTTGTGTTAAACTTCTATGACTTCTAAGGAAGCCTTCCTTATCAGCATCAAGGATTGCCACAAGCGAAACCTCTGGAATATCAAGACCTTCACGCAAGAGATTGACACCCACAAGCACATCATACATACCCGCTCTAAGGTCATTAATGATTTTCACACGATCCAAACTTGCTACATCACTATGAATATAAGCCGTACGAATATCGTGATCAAGCAAATATTCTGTCAATTCTTCAGCCATACGCTTGGTCAAAGTTGTAACCAATACCCGCTCTTCGCACTCCACACGGATGAGAATTTCATTCATTAAATCATCAATTTGGTTTTCAGAAGGACGAACATCAATTTCGGGATCAAGCAAACCTGTTGGTCGAATCAACTGCTCTACAACTACTCCCTCGGTTTCTCTCAATTCAAAGTCAGCAGGAGTTGCCGAAACATAGATAATTTGATGGATCAGATTATGAAATTCTTCAAACTTTAAAGGTCGGTTATCAAGGGCAGCTGGAAGTCGGAACCCATACTCCACAAGATTGGTTTTTCGGGCGCGGTCTCCTCCATACATGGCTGATATTTGAGGTACACTCACATGACTCTCATCAATGACCACAAGGTAATCTTTAGGAAAAAAATCGAGCAAACAATAAGGGCGTTCCCCCGCTGTTCTACCATCAAAGTAGCGTGAGTAGTTCTCTATACCCGAGCAGTGTCCCAACTCCTTTATCATCTCTATGTCATACTCCACACGTTCCTTAATGCGTTGTGCCTTAATGCTTTCACCAAGTTCCTTGAAAAGATCCACTTGTAGTACTAAGTCGTCTTGTATCATGCGAATAGCTTGCTCTGTTTGTTCTTTTGTAGTTACAAAAAGATTGGCAGGATAAATCTCATAAGCATCGAAAGATGCTAGGCGGTGGAATGCTATCGGATCGACCTCCTCTATCGTATCTATCTCATCATCCCACCACGTAATACGCAAGATATTATCGCTATAAGCCATTGCAATATCCACTGTATCGCCTTTTACACGAAAGTTTCCACGCTGAAGATCAATGTCATTACGCACATAAAGAATATCAACCAACTTGCGCAAGAACTCATTTCTATCCACGATTTGACCTTTCTTGATATGAACAACACTCTCTTGCATTGCAGCAGGTCCACCCATACCATAAATACATGATACCGACGACACAATGATAACATCTTTTCTACCTGAAAGCAAGGACGAAACAGCCGAAAGTCGTAGTTTGTCGATCTCATCATTGATCGCCAAATCCTTCTCAATATAGGTATCAGTAGTAGGTAAATAAGCCTCTGGTTGATAGTAATCGTAGTAAGAAACATAGTATTCTACAGCATTATTGGGGAAAAATCCCTTCATTTCTTCATACAATTGTGCTGCCAATGTCTTATTATGCGACAATATCAATGTAGGCTTGTTTACGTTAGCAATTACGTTAGCCACCGTAAATGTCTTACCAGAACCAGTTACACCGAGCAGAACCTGACTCTGATCGCCCCGCTTCAAGCCTTCGGTTAGTTCTTTTATAGCCTCTGGCTGATCGCCCGTAGGCTTATATTTTGATGTTAGTTCGAAATTCATATATTGAAAACAAAGTTACGAAGAATAACTGAGAAAAGCACAATCCACGATACTATCCCATACTTTTGTAAGCGAATAATATCGTGGATTGAGAATAGGTGCCTTTTCATAAATGGTTAATATCTCATTAATTTTAAAAGTGATTTCCCATTTGGGTCAAACTTAACGAGTGTTCTCATAGGGCAAACAAAACGGCAATAGGAACTAAGAATGTTGGTTGTAATAGGTGTAGATTTGAGATTATGTTCAAAATGCACGCTGTTTTATGAAAAGAATTAGGCGGAATACCTCCGTAAACACGTGATACTCCGCCTAAATAGCTGATATTTAGGAGTTTCCTAACATTCTTCCACTGCAGCCTGTGCCGCCGCAAGTCTTGCAATTGGCACGCGGAAAGGAGAACAGCTTACATAGTTCAAACCTACACGATGGCAGAACTTAACAGATGATGGCTCACCACCATGCTCACCACAAATGCCACACTTGAGGCTCTCACGTGTTGCTCTACCTTTTTGAACGGCTGTCTTGATAAGTTGCCCAACACCATCTTGATCTAACACTTGGAATGGGTCAACATCGAGGATTTTCTTTTCCAAATAGCTTGGTAAGAAGCTAGCAATGTCATCACGACTATAACCAAAGGTCATCTGGGTAAGGTCATTAGTACCAAAACTGAAGTATTGAGCCTTTTTAGCAATAAGATCGGCTGTAAGTGCAGCACGGGGAATTTCGATCATCGTACCTACTTCAAACTCAATCTCCAAGCCTTCCTTCTCAAATAGTTTCTGAGCAGTCTTGCGAATAATTGCTTCCTGAATATCAAGTTCATTAACGATACCTACTAATGGAACCATAATCTCAGGTTTAGGGTCGAATCCTTCTTTCTTCAACTGGATAGCAGCACCAAGGATAGCCTTTGTCTGCATAGCTGTAATCTCTGGGAAAGTGTTACCCAAACGACATCCACGAAGACCTAGCATAGGATTAGCCTCTGATAGCGAGTTTACACGATCCTGAATAAACTTCACACTTACGCCCATTTCTTCTGCCATAATCTGCTGTCCCTCTATTGTATGAGGTACAAACTCATGCAAAGGTGGATCCAAAAGGCGAATATTTACTGGCATACCATCCATACACTTCAAGATACCGTAGAAGTCTTGCTTCTGATAAGGCAAAAGCTTATCAAGTGCTCTTTCGCGTTCTTCAGTATTATTAGCAAGGATCATTTCACGCATTGCCTTGATCTTCTCGTTTTCAAAGAACATGTGTTCTGTACGACAAAGACCAATTCCCACTGCACCAAAATTGCTAGCTACTGCTGCATCGTGAGGGGTATCGGCGTTGGTACGAACAACAAGCTTAGAATACTTATTACAAAGATTCATCAGTTCGGCAAAATCGCCTGTAACCTCAGCTGGCTTTGTTTTTACTTCACCGAAGTAAACTTCACCTGTTGAACCATTTAATGAAATATAATCGCCTTCGCGTAAAATAGTTCCGTCAATCTCTAGTGTACGCTGCTTATAGTCGATTACAATAGCACCTGCACCACTTACACAGCACTTACCCATACCACGAGCTACCACTGCTGCATGCGAGGTCATACCACCACGAGCGGTCAAAATACCTTCTGCTGCTGACATACCAGCCAAATCTTCTGGTGATGTTTCAATACGCACCATAATTACCTGATGACCATCATCATGCCACTTTGTAGCATCATCTGCAAAGAATACTATCTGACCGCATGCTGCACCAGGAGATGCTGGCAAGCCACGTGTCAACACCTTAGCTTGTGTTAGTGTTTCTTTATCAAATACAGGGTGGAGGAGTTCGTCAAGCTTATTTGGCTCACAACGCTTCAAGGCTGTCTTTTCGTCAATTTCCCCTTCGTGTAGCAAGTCCATTGCTATCTTTACCATTGCTGTACCTGTGCGCTTACCGTTACGAGTTTGCAAGAACCATAGCTTACCATCTTGAACGGTAAACTCCATATCCTGCATATCATGATAATGCTTTTCTAGTTTGTTTTGGATAGCATCAAGTTCTTTAAATACTTCTGGCATACATTCTTCCATAGAAGGATATTTTGCAGCACGTGTATCTTCGTCAATACCTTGCTGCTTAGCCCAACGCAGTGAACCTTCTTTTGTAATCTGTTGTGGAGTACGAATACCAGCCACAACGTCCTCACCTTGAGCATTTACAAGGTATTCGCCATTAAAGATGTTTTCACCATTACCAGCATCACGAGAGAAACAAACACCCGTTGCTGAAGTGTCGCCCATATTACCAAAAACCATAGCCTGAACATTAACAGCTGTTCCCCACTCTTGTGGAATACCCTCCATCTTACGATAAAGGATAGCACGATCGTTCATCCATGAATCGAATACCGAGCAGATAGCACCCCAAAGCTGTTCCATAGGATCAGTTGGGAAATCCTTACCTGTTTGTGTCTTAATAGCTTCCTTAAAGAGTTTCACAAGTTGCTTCAACTCGTCTACGGTCATTTCGTTATCCAACTTAATGCCACGCTGTGCTTTTACCTTCTGAATAATTGCCTCAAATGGGTCAATATCTTCTTTATTTTCAGGCTTCATACCTAGCACTACATCGCCATACATCTGTACAAAACGACGATAGCTATCGAAAGCAAAGCGCTCATTACCAGTCTTCTTTGCCAAGCCTTCTACTACGGTATCATTCAAACCTAGATTTAAGATAGTGTCCATCATACCCGGCATAGAAGCACGAGCACCAGAACGAACACTCACTAGCAATGGGTTAATAGGGTCGCCAAACTTTGACTTCATCAAAGTTTCTATATGCTTAACACTAGCCTCTACATCGCTTTTCAACAAGCTAACAACTTGCTCCTTGCCTATTTCATAATATTCGTTACATACATCGGTTGTGATAGTAAAGCCAGGAGGCACTGGAACACCAATGAGATTCATCTCTGCGAGGTTAGCACCTTTACCACCTAGGAGATTTCTCATATCCGCCTTACCTTCAGCTTTACCGTTGCCGAAGGTATAAACTCTTTTTTCGCTCATAAATTAGTTATTATTATATATATTGTCTATTCTAGTCAATCTGTTGTGCAAATATACTCATAATAGGGATTTTGTGCAAGTTTTTACCCAAATATTGTAATGTTCAAGTTGCATTTTATACACGTTATCGTACACAGTTGTCCATAAGTAAGCAAAAAAAAGACTTTTCAAACAAAGAAAAGCTATAATTTACCTCTTATAAGGATGCCGTCAAGAATATTTCAACGCTAACTTTTTTTCATATTCCACTCGTTTGCACTACCTTTATATAAGGTAAGGCGGCACTCGGGAATATTTGAAAACAAGTTTTCATATTCCACTCGTTTGCACTACCTTTGCAAACAGAAAAAGAATTTATATGAGCAGGAAAAGAAAACCATTACCTATATTAGAGAATGTAACCATTGAGGCAGTAGCAGCCGAAGGTAAGTGCGTAGCACATGTTAACGACATGGTGATATTTGTATCTTTCGTTGTGCCTGGCGATATTGTTAATCTTCAAGTGCGTAAAAAACGTCATAGCTATTGTGAAGCAACAGTGGTGAAGTTCGTAAAATATAGTGAACTGCGCATAAAGCCTATGTGCGATCACTTTGGTATTTGTGGTGGTTGTAAGTGGCAAAACTTACCTTATAGTGAACAATTGAAAGCTAAACAGCAACAAGTGTTCGACCAACTGACACGTATTGGCAAGATAGAGCTACCAGAGTTTTCTCCCATTATGGGGTCTGTTCATACCAAGGCTTATCGCAACAAGCTAGAGTTTGGTTGTGCCAATAAGCGTTGGTACACCGCCGAAGAATTACAAGATATGCCCGAAGGTATAGGATTGACCGAAGGAGCTATTGGTTTTCACATTACGGGTGCATTCGACAAGATTTATCCTATAGAGAAATGTTGGCTTATGGACAATCTTCAAAACGAAATTCGTAACTCAATACGCAATTATGCGTTAGAAAACAATCTTACTTTCTTTGACCTACGCCAACAACATGGTCTCTTACGCGACATTATGGTGCGCAACTCTAATACGGGCGAATGGATGGTACTTATCCAGTTCCATTATGATGTAGAGGGCGATGAGCAACGTGCTTTAGGACTTATGCAACACCTTGCCGACAGCTTTCCTCAAATAAGTTCATTGCTTTATGTTAATAACCAGAAGGGCAACGACACTTTCAATGATCTCGATCTCATCTTATTTAAAGGCAATGATCACATCTTTGAAACTATGGAAGATTTACGCTTCAAGGTTGGTCCAAAGAGTTTTTACCAAACAAATACCGAACAAGCTTACCACCTCTATGATGTAGCACGCCGCTTTGCCAACCTAACTGGTGAAGAGCTAGTTTACGACCTCTACACAGGCACGGGTACTATTGCCAACTTCGTTGCAAAGCGAGCTAAAAAGGTTATCGGTATAGAGTATGTCCCAGAGGCTATTGAGGACGCAAAGGTAAATTCAGAAATCAACAAGATACAGAACACGCTCTTCTATGCTGGCGATATGAAAGACATCCTAACAGAGAGTTTCGTTCAGGAGCATGGACGTCCAGATGTCATCATCACCGACCCTCCACGTGCAGGTATGCACCCTGATGTGGTCAATGTAATCCTCGGCGCACATCCTAAACGCATCGTTTATGTGAGCTGTAACCCTGCCACGCAGGCACGCGATCTTGCATTACTTGATGTAGATTATAAGGTTGTAGCCGTTCAGCCTGTCGATATGTTCCCACATACACCTCATGTAGAAAACGTTGTATTGCTAGAAGAAAGACTAGCTTAATAACAAGCCTTAATAAAAAACTAAGAAGCGCTCTATTCAAGCAAAATATAATGCCTGTATAGAGCGTTTCTCTTCTTGTATCTTTTTCTAAACTTACTGCTAAATGTGAATGAGGTTTTAAACATTAGAAAAATACTAACACAGAAATCATTGAGCATCTTTTCGCCTACAAAAGGTTATGTTTTGCAAGGCAAAAGGTAATCTTTTGCTATGGAATAGATGACCTTTTGTACTGTAAAACATCACCTTTTACAAGGCAAAACGTTATGTGCCGATTTGGTGTCAACTATTTTCACTTTTCCAACTCCAAAAACTTTGTACTACACAGTATCTTTCCTACCGTGATTTTACGCTTTATTTCCCTCTTATATTTCAATATTTATGAGGGGAAATAAAAAAGGTTATTATTTGCAAATAATGATCTTTCTTTGAGTGAAAGCTAGGTGGTTTTTATAATCTTAAACCCTTCAAAATTTCATTCATTTTCTGTTTTGTCTCAATGCGGGTAGGTACTAGTGGGAGACGAAGCACATTCTCAATCATGCCCATATCATTCAATAAAGCTTTACAGCCTGCAGGGTTTCCATCAACGAAGAGGAGTTTGTAAAGTTCAGTAAACTTATGATGAATATTGCGAGCGGCTTCAAACTCGCCATTAAATTCTAAGCGGATCATACGCGAGAACTCCTTTGGCAAAGCATTACCGATTACAGAAATTACACCTACTGCACCACTTACTATCATAGGGAAAGTGAGTGCATCATCACCGCTCAACACTTCAAAATGGGATGGTTTGTATTTCACAATCTCATCCACTTGTTCCAAATTGCCTGAAGCCTCTTTAATTGCTACTACATTAGGGAAATCGTTTGCAATGCGAACAGTAGTTTCTGCCGTCATATTAACACCTGTTCTGCCTGGCACATTATAAAGTACTATAGGAAGCTCGCTTGCTTGCGCTATCGCTTTGAAGTGCTGGTATAATCCCTCCTGACTAGGTTTATTGTAGTAAGGGCAAATGCTCAAGATTCCATCAATACCCGCCCAATCGGTTTCTTGTATTTCACGTACAACAGCAGCAGTGTTGTTTCCACCACAATATTTCAAGATAGGCACACGTCCATTTACGGTTTTAATAACTGTAGCAGTAATTTCGTCTTTTTCTTCTTTCTCCAAACATGGAGTTTCGCCAGTAGTAGCAAGGATAACAAAGAAGTCGGCTCCGCTTTCGAGCTGATAATTAACCAAGCTAACTAAGGATGCATAATCCACACTTCCATCTTGTTTGAAAGGTGTTACTAGAGCTATGCCAAGTCCATGAAAAATATTTTGCATGCGTTCCTAATTTTAAAGGAGTATGTTTTCTGTATGTACCTATAAATTTACTATGAGCAAATCTACAGCTAACTGCGTAAATATCGCTCTTCAGTGATGCAAATATAGTAATTAATCGGTAAACGTCCAAGTATTTCATTATTTATATTAAAATACAAGAATAATTTAGAAATTACACAGAATAGGAGCCTATCCATAGGAAAATCATACCTAATAGAACAAAAGCAAGGTCGATAACTTTCCCTTTCAGATTTTTCTCTTTAAAGAGCAGAGCACCACATAGGAAAGACACTATGACTGACCCACGTCGTACCATCGATACAATAGAGATCATGGAACTAGGCAATGAGAGGGCATAAAAGTAGGTAAAGTCAGCCATAGAGAGGAAGATAGAAATAAAGAGAATAGTCCATTTCCATTGGAAAGTTTTCTGAGGTTTATCTTTGCTTGTGTTCTGTTTTCGTTTGTTGATGAGATAGGCGATGAGTACCGTACCCATCATTAAGCACTGATAGAAGTTATACCAACTTTGTGCCAACATGCGGTCGATTCCTACTCCTCCATTTTCAGGTGCTGTCATTAAATATTTATCTAGCAAGCCACTACAAGTGCCTAGCAATGCTGCGCACACAAGGAAAAATATCCAACGATTATGTTTAAAGTTGATACCTTCTTTCTTTCCACTTCGTGCAAGCAAGAAGAGCGAAAAGATAGACAAGCTCACACCTATCGATTGCCATGCGTTGAGTCGTTCACCAAAGATGAGCATTGCCCCTACCAAGGTTATAATGGGTCGCGTAGCATTGATAGGTCCTACCAAAGTAAGAGGTAAATGAGCAATGGCAAAGTAGCCAAATACCCACGATAACAACACGATAACACTCTTGAGCATTATCCATTTGTGGGCTTCCCAGCCTCCAATAGCCACATGGAAGATAGATCCGTCAAGCAAATGGGTAGCATAGGAAAAGATGATGAGTGGTAAAAAGATGAGTGAACAAAATAAGGTGTTAAGAAACAATACTGGTATCACATCATTGTTTCTTAACGATACTTTCTTGGAGGTATCATATAAGCCTAAAAGTGTGGCTGAAATAAAAGCGAAGAGAATCCACATTAGAGTTGAGCGTTTTAACGAATTGGCAATTGAGAGTTGATAATTGAGAATTTTAACGAATTGGTAAATGTTATTGGACTTAATTTTCAACTCTCAACTCTCTATTCTCAATTCTCAATTAATATATTACTTCCCATAAAAACAACGCATTGCCAGGCATACTCTCACCTGCATCGCTTCGAGTTCCGCCATCAACAATGGCTTTAAACGCTTCAAGAGATAGTTTTCCTCGTCCTACATCCACTAAAGTACCCACTACAGCACGCACCATATTGCGAAGGAAGCGATTAGCAGAGATAATAAAGCACCAATCGGTGGGTTGTTCTTTAGAACTCAAAGGCATTGAAAGCTCTGCACGAATAGGAACCCAACGTGCCTCAGTAAGTTCGCAAATAGTAGTTTTTACATCGGCACCAGCCTTACAAAAACATTTAAAATCTTTTGTTCCAATGAGATATTGTGCAGCTTCGTTCATCAAATCGAAATCGAGCGCATAACTCATATAGCAAGAATATTGGCGCTGATAGATATTCTTCTGTGTATGCAAGTAATAATGATAGGTACGACGAGAGGCTGAAAAACGTGCATGAAGATCATTCGTTACAGGTTCTATCTTGCTTACTGAAATGTCGTGAGGCAAGAGGCGATTTAAGCGATAAACCATTTGATGACAATCGACACTACCTGTAAAATCAAAGTGAGCTACCATCATACGAGCATGAACACCAGCATCGGTGCGCCCTGCACCAATAATGGCAATAGGTTCACGCAATAAAACAGAAATGGCTTTTTCTAAAGTTTCTTGTACCGACGATCCGTTTGGTTGAATTTGCCAACCGTGATACTTACTACCGTCATAGGATAATGTGATAAAATAACGTTGCATACGTGTGCAAAGTTACCATTTTTTTATCTAAACTTGATCCGCCTCCCAAAGAAAGTCATTAGCGTTAAGAGAATAAGGAGCATGAAATAGATTAAGATCACTTGTAAAACTGTAAGATGATGAATAGAGATACTAGCCTTTGGTAAAGTAGCAAGCCAATGAAGAGAGGTGTTGAGAAAGATGGTTGTAAAAGATAACACTTCAATAGCCAACCACTGTAAAGGGGCAAACCACACAAAAGCAAAGAAGGTTACCCCTGCATAAAGGATAATAGTGGTGCAAGGAATGGCAACAAAACTACTGAGAAGGAAGTAAGTGGAGAATTTAGAAAAATAGAAAGCCACTAAGGGGGCTGTACCTATTTGAGCCGAAAGTGTCATGGCAACCATCTGAGGAAACCATAATAACCATTTATGTTTAATGAAGAAATCTGAACAGAACCATGCGTTGAAAATAGGATAAAACAAGAGAATGGAAGCTACAGCAGAGAACGACAATTGGAAACTTACATCAAACAGTGTCAGTGGATCGTAAAGAAGAATGCAAAAAGCTGCCACTGCTAAGGTGTTGAGGGACATTTTATCACGCCCTAACAAAGCAATAAAAGAATAAACCGAAAGCATTAAAGCAGATCGGACAACAGAGGGAGAAAAGCCTACTAAAAATACATAAGCCCAAATAGTAAGAAGAAGGAAAAGGTTTTTAAGCTCTTTTCGCTTGAATAGCGTTAAGATATTACCCAAGGACGTGAATAACATCCATAGAATGGCATAGATAATACTAAGATGTAATCCTGAAAGAGCAAGCACATGACTCGCTCCAGTAATGGAATAATCGTCTTTTAAACTTTTACTAATATACGATTTATCGCCCAGCATCATAGCGGAAACTACCGCTAGTTGGCTTTCATTAAGTGTAGTTTTTAGCAGTTTAGCATACTTTTGGCGTAGCACATTTGCCCGCAATAGTGTTCTATCTACAATATTCATAGGTGCTAAACTAACCTTTGCTATTTGCCATTGACTATCAAAGATAAAGAGTTCGGCGCCATAACCATGTAGCTTTAAGTATTCGGCATAATCAAAATGGGAGTTGATAAAGTTAGTAGGATGTTGCAATTCGCCATATAATTGCACGCCATCGGCTAAATGTAGGGTGGAGTAATGCTGGGTAATGGTATCTCGTAAGATAGAGGCTTTTATCTTTAATGGTACTTTTTGGGTAAGGATTAACATATCTGCTTGCATAACTTTACCATGCTGAATAGGTTCGGTAAGCAATACCGCATTGTACAAACGCTTACCTCTAGGTAGTTTTATCCCTAGCTTAGAATAGGAAAAAGAAGCCAAAAAACCACCTAAAGACACAAGAAGCGCAAAGACACATAGACTTTGCCCTAGCTTCTTCCTACTTAAAAATAAACTTGTGAGTAGACTAGTAAGCAAAAGGAAAGCCCAAAGATAACACGGAATAGATGCATAAAAGCTATAACCTAGACTTATTCCAATGATGAGCATCAGAACAAGCCTCAACATAGGGTATAGATGAATATCAATCTCTTGCGAGGGCGTACTCGTCAGAAATTGTGCTTCCATTGCTAGAACAAAATACGATAAAGGTTAGAGCTAACAAAGTTTAATTGGTTATTCTTTTTTAAGGAGTGCTTGAATGTCCTTATCAGTCTGTGTTAAACGATCTTTGCAAAGTTTCACTAGTTCTTGTGCTTTCTTTAATTGGGTGGTCATTGATTCAAGATCCATTTCGCCATCTTCCATCTTTGCTACAATATCTTCTAACTGCTTTACAGCCTCTTCATAATTTATCTTTTTCATTTGTTTATTTTTTTACGATTGATTTTACTTCACCTTCCGACAATTTCGTTGTTAAAACATCACCATCTTTTAGTTGATTAGCATTGGTAATTACCTTTCCATTGCTTAATGTCATACTGTATCCTCGTTTTAATAAAATCTCAGGATCAAGCGATTTTAGCTTCTGCTCTATTAAGTTGATGTGATATTTATTATCTGTTATAGTGCGTTGAACTCCCGATAGTAATTGGTTGTAACGTATTTCTACTTTATGCTGTTCTTGATGTAAATAAGCCGTCATTGTTGTTATCATTTTTTGCAACAAACGGTCAAGATGAAACTCTTGTTGAGTTTTTACTACGGAGAAGAGCAAAGGTACACGTGAAGCCAAATTGTTGAGATGATTATACTCCCTTTCTAAACGGAGATGAACATAATCATGAATATTTTTTTCTGCTTCTAATACACGAGAAAGAGTACTACTTAATCGCTCGATCAAGAAAGCAGCAGCGGCAGTTGGCGTCTTAACTTTAAGAAAAGATACAAGATCGAGTACACTCTCATCACGATCGTGTCCAATACCAGTGATGATAGGTAAGGGGAAGTTAGCTACATTCTCTGCCAATAAAAGCGTATCAAAACTACTCAAATCAGCCGTAGCACCGCCTCCTCGAATAATTACTACCACATCAAATTCCTCTTCGCGTGCATTGATTTCATTCAAGCAAGCAATAATATCTCCTTCAGCCCTATTGCCTTGCATCGTGGCTTGGAAAAGCTCGGTTTGGAAAGTTAATCCAAATTCGTTATTGGCTAGTTGGTTGCAAAAGTCGCCATAACCTGCTGCGGTGTTAGAAGAGATAATAGCAATGCGTGAAGCAAAGGACGAGAGTCGTAATTCTTTTTGTAAATCGAAAACCCCTTCGTCCTTTAATTGGGCTATAATCTCATTACGCTTACGCATCATATCACCCATTGTAAACTCAGGATTGATGTCTTCCACTATCCAAGAAAAGCCATATTGTACATGGAATTGTGGAGAAACTTGCACCATTATTTTCATACCAGCATGAAGAGTTTGACCAGTTATCCGCTCAAAGTATAGCTTTATTTGCGACCATGTACTAGCCCAGCATCTTCCTGAAGCTCGTGCTATAATATTATTTGAAGTCTCATCCTTCTGAACAAACTCCATATAGCAATGCCCTCTATTCTCATTCATTTGCGATAATTCAGCCTCTAACCAATATGAACCACGTATCTGAAGCCGAATAACTTCAGATACAAGTTCGTTCAAATCCTTTAAAGAGAGAGCTTGTATATTCATATTTGGAGTATTATATCACATTACACTATACTGCAAAAGTATATTATTTTTTTTTATAAAGGTGAGAACTTGGGAAAAATAAATAAACGTAGAGCGAAAAGAATACTTTATTTTTAGTAAATTTGCAAACATACAATTTTAATATGGATAATAAACAAGCGACACTGGAACTTGGCACCAAACCAATAGGGAAACTCCTTCTTCAATACGCTTTGCCAGCTATTATTGCAATGATTGCTTCGTCATTGTATAACATTATTGACCGTATTTTTATAGGTCAGTATGTTGGGCCAATGGCTATTTCTGGTTTAGCCATCACTTTCCCTTTTATGAACCTTGGAGCAGCTTTTGGAGCTGCTATTGGTGTGGGATCCTCTACATCTATTAGCGTAAAACTTGGACAAAAAGACTATGCTACGGCAGAAAATCTTTTAGGAAATACGATCATACTTAATATCATTATTGGTTTGAGCTTTGGCTTCATTAGCTTAATCTTCCTTGAGCCTATCTTACGCTTCTTTGGAGCTAGTGCTACAACATTACCATACGCTAAAAGCTTTATGCAAATTATCTTAGCAGGCAATGTCGTCTCACACATGTATTTTAGTATGAATGCAGTGTTGCGCGCTGCATCGAAACCTCGCCACGCCATGATGGCTACTATCTTTACAGTAGTAATGAATATTATCCTTGATGCTATCTTTATATGTTGGCTAGGTTGGGGGATCAAAGGAGCAGCTTTCGCCACTGTTATTTCTCAAGCACTTGCGCTTTGTTGGCAAATGTCTTTGTTTGCAGATAAGACACAACTATTACATCTCAAACAAGGTATTTATCGCTTAAAGAAACGTTTGGTTAATAACATTATCAGTGTGGGAGTTTCACCTTTCTTGATGAACCTTTGTGCGTGCATCATCGTCATCTTTATGAATAATCAGTTGGTAAAATATGGTGGTGATATGGCTGTAGGTGCTTATGGTATTGCAAATAGTATTGCAACTATTTTTGTAATGTTCGTTATAGGGCTTAATCAAGGAATGCAGCCTATAGCAGGTTATAATTACGGATCACAACAGATTGATCGGTTGCTTTATGTGCTGAAACTTACTATCATAGGTGCTACACTAGTAATGACAGCAGGATGGCTATTGAGTATCTTTGCCCCTTATTATTGTGCGCGCCTCTTTACAAAAGATCCCGATCTTATTCGCCATTCGATAAAAGCTATCCATATTAATATGATGATGTTTTTGCTTATAGGATCACAAATGGTTACCTCTTTCTTTTTCTTATGTATTGGAAAGGTAAAGATAAGCATTTTCTTATCCTTATCAAGACAATTATTAATACTTCTTCCTGCACTTTATATCTTACCACTTTTCTATCGTCTTGATGGTGTGTGGTATGCGTTGCCTGTGAGCGATTCCACAGCATGGCTTATTAGTATAAGTATCCTTATATGGAATATAAGAAAATTAAAAGCGGAACAACAGAAGAATACTATCCCTAACAATAAAGAATTATGGAAAACGAATTAATTATTAATATAGGTAGACAACTAGGTAGTGGCGGTAGAGCCGTTGCCGAACTACTCGCAAAGCGGTTTGGTTGCCAATTCTATGATAAGGAAATCCTCAATATAGCTGCTAAAGAAAGTGGCTTTTCTGAGAAGTTCTTCGAACAAAACGATGAGCAGAAAGGTTTCTTTAAGTCGCTCTGCAATTTTCGTTTACCTATGATGGGCGATAATGATTTCTATAAAAACAACTTCTCACAAGAGAGCTTATATCAACTACAAAGTGAAGCTATTTTAGAAGCTGCAGAAAAGAGTCCACGATGCGTTTTCGTGGGAAGAACAGCCGATTATATTCTTCGTGAAAAAAAGAATATGATTAATATCTTCATAACAGCACCATTTGATAAGCGTGTTGAGAACATTTGTCAACGCACGAAGTGTACAAAGGAGAAGGCACAGAAGATCCTCGAAAAGGGTGATGAAATTCGCTCAAAATATTATAATTACTACACGGGTAAAGAATGGGGACATGCTACAAGTTACGACCTATGTATCGACTCTCATTTGCTTGGTATAGAGAATACTGTTTGCTATATTGCAGAGTTGATCCAGAAGAAATTTAATTTATAAGGAGAATATCTATAAAATAAGCTTTCTAAAAATATAAGATATGACACGTGCAAGAGCCCTTATAATATGGAGTATTGTCGGGCTATTTATTATTATATGTATTGTAGTGAGCTATGTTTTTGGATATATTAGCACCAATATTTTGATAACTATTTCCTTAGCATTTGTAGCCCTCTCTACTAGCATTATTCTAATGATCGTCAGGAAGCTTCCCCAAGAGAATAGACAAGACATTTAATAAAAAACAATACTATAAAAAGATGAAGACATATCTAGTTACAGGAGCTGCTGGTTTTATCGGCGCTAACTTCATTAAGTATTTGCTTAACAAGAAGTATCAAAACGAGGATATCAAAGTAATTGTTCTCGATGCACTAACTTATGCAGGCAATTTAGGTACTATCAAAGCCGACATTGACAACAAGCGTTGTTTCTTTGTAAAGGGAGATATTCGTGATGCTCAATTGCTCGATAAGCTATTTGCAGAACACGACATTGATTACCTTGTCAATTTTGCAGCAGAAAGCCATGTCGATCGTTCTATCGAAGATCCTCAGCTATTCCTTTCTGTAAACATCTTGGGTACACAATGCCTTATGGATGCCGCTAAGCGTGCATGGGTAACAGGTAAAGATGCGCAAGGCTATCCTACATGGAAGGCTGGTAAGCGTTATCATCAGGTATCTACCGATGAGGTGTATGGCTCACTAGGTGCTGAAGGCTATTTTACAGAAGCTACACCGCTCTGCCCTCATAGCCCATATTCGGCATCTAAGACAAGTGCCGATCACTTCGTAATGGCATACAAAGATACTTTCCACATGCCTGTTAGTATTACACGATGCTCTAACAACTATGGTCCTTATCACTTCCCAGAGAAGCTGATACCATTAATTATCAACAACATTCTTAAAGGCAAGAGCCTTCCTGTATATGGAGAGGGCTTAAATGTACGCGACTGGCTCTATGTAGAGGATCATTGCAAAGCCATTGATATGGTGGTGCGTGAGGGGCGCGAAGGTGAGGTTTACAACGTAGGTGGACACAATGAAATGAAGAATATTGACATCGTAAAGCTCACTATTAAGACCATCCACGATATGATGGAAGCTGATAAGAGCTTGCGTAAGATATTAAAAAAGCAAGAGAAAGATGCTAACGGCGATATTACCATCGATTGGATCAATAATGCTCTTATTACCCATGTACCCGATCGCTTAGGACACGACGCACGCTATGCTATCGATCCTACTAAGATTAAGAACGAACTGGGCTGGTATCCTGAAACAATGTTTGCTGAAGGCATTGTGAAAACTATCAAATGGAATCTTGAAAATCAGCAGTGGATAGAAGAGGTTACTTCAGGCGATTACCAAAAGTATTACGATATGATGTACACCCAAAAGGGGCGTTAAAACAAAATAATCAAGAGCTAGACTGTGAAAAATATTCAGTCTAGCTCTTTTCTATTAATATATAAAACCTAATAAAAGTAATGAAAAAGATCTTATTACTTGGCTCTGGGGAGCTAGGAAAGGAGTTTACCATAGCTGCAAAACGTGCAGGACAATATGTTATTGCTTGTGATCATTACAACAATGCGCCTGCTATGCAAGTGGCTGACGAACGTGAGGTTATCAATATGCTAGATGGTGATGCGCTACAAGCTATCGTTGAGAAGCACGCTCCAGATATGATTATCTGTGAAATAGAAGCTATCCGAACCGAGAAACTGTTCGACTTTGAAGCACAGGGTATACAAGTAGTTCCCTCTGCAAAAGCTGTTAACTATACGATGAACCGTCGTGCTATTCGCGATCTTGCTTCACAAAAACTGGGCTTGCGCACTGCAAAATATCGCTATGCTAGCACTTACGACGAATTTACTGTAGCCGTAAACGAAATCGGTATTCCTTGTGTGGTAAAGCCATTGATGAGTTCTAGCGGACATGGTCAAAGTTATATTCACGAAAAGAACGACATTGATCCTGCTTTCCATGCAGCAATGGAGGGCGCACGTGGCGATGTTAAGGAGATCATCATCGAAGAGTTTATCCACTTCGATCGTGAATTTACCCTCCTCACTGTAACCCAAAAGAATGGTAAAACTCTTTTCTGCCCTCCTATCGGTCATGTGCAAAAAGGGGGCGATTTCCGTGAGAGCTGGTTACCCTTTGCACTTCCTGAAACTGCTTTAAAAGAGGCTCAACACATAGCAAAAGAAGTTACTAGTGCGCTAACAGGTTATGGTATTTGGGGCGTAGAATTCTTCTATACTACCGATGGAGAAGTAATCTTTTCTGAACTTTCTCCTCGACCACACGACACTGGTATGGTAACACTTGCCCACACAACCAATCTTAGTGAGTTTGAACTCCACTTCCGTGCTGCTATGGGATTTCCTATCCCAGCCATTCACTTAGAGCATGCTGGTTGTTCGGCAGTTATCCTATCACCTATAGAGAGTGATAAACAGCTAGATTACAATCTCACTGCTGCTTATGAAGAAGATAAGACTTATATTCGCATCTTTGGCAAGCCTGTAGCTCATGTAGGCAGACGCATGGGAATAGCTCTTTGCTATGATGATATTGATACTGATATTGATAAGTTGAGAGAGCGTACAAAAGCTGTAGCACAAGCCGTACTCGGTACTGATCCCTATATGAAGAAATAGGAGCTGGCGGAACTATAACTCTTTTAACTCCTAAGCCCAACTTATTCCTGTGAAACATTACCTTCTCCTATGATAGACGTAGTGGGATTATCTTAAAATATTGAGCATATAGCAAAATGAAATGAACCTCGAAAGTGTTATTCAACTTTCGGGGTTCACTTTATTTGTAGTTCCTAATTAAGTCGTATTGAGAGTCATTTTATAAGCTATTCAATAGGTCTGTTTTACCTTCGTTGACAAGCTTTACAATAAGTTCTCCAAACAAAGTGTTTTGCCATGCAAACCAAGGGCGTGTGAAGTTGTTAGCATCGTCCTTATGAAACGACTCGTGGATAAAGCCTGTGCCAGCGTCAGTGTTGAGGAGCATGGTGAGACACTGTTTTATTTCTTCATCACTGGTAGATGTAAAAGCGCGCATCATGATAGACATGGGCCATATCATATCCACGCCAATATGTGGTCCCCCAATGCCTTCACCAGCTTTGCCACGGTGGAAGAAAGGATTATCCTCGCTCCAAACAAGACGGCGTGTGTTTTGGTAAATAGGGTCGTTAACATCTACATCGCCAAGGTAAGGCATGGCTAAAAGGCTTGGAACATTGGCATCGTCCATAAGAAGATGATTACCAAAGCCGTCTACCTCGAAAGCATATACTTTGCCATATTTTGGATGGTTGTATACAGCATATTCGCTTAAAGCTTTGCTTACTTCGCTTGCTAACGACGAACATTCTGCGGCAGTAGTGGCATCATTATTAATGGAGGTAAGGATTTCTGCCGACTTCTTGAGCGATGATACTGCCATAAAATTGGAAGGAATGAGAAATTGGAATGTAGTAGCATCATCGGAAGGGCGGAAAGCTGAAGCAATAAGCCCTACTGCTTTAACAGGAGTACCCCAACCTGCATTGCTTAGTGTGTCGTAAGCACGGTCGGTAATGCGAAGGAAAGAGTAGGATCCTCTGCCATTTTTCTTTTGTTGTTCGCGAAATACTATCAACACATTCTTAATAGCTTTTTGCCATTCTTCGCCAAAGATACTTGCATCGCCCGTAGTCTTCCAGTAAGCGTATGCTAAACGAATAGGGTAGCAAAGTGAGTCGATTTCGTATTTACGCTCGTGTAATTCAGGTTTCATACCAGTATCTGCCATATTCTCGCCCTTTGGGTCGGGGATGCGATTAAAGCCATTTGCGTAAGGGTCAATATTGATAAACTTAAATTGGCGTAGGATAGTGCCTTTGATCATGTCCTTGATGCGCTTGTCCTTATTGGCAAATTGTAGGTAGGGCCACACTTGCGCTCCAGAGTCGCGAAGCCACATAGCAGGAATGTCGCCTGTATATACGAAGGTGTCAGGATTGCCATTAGCATCTACCGTATAATGTACTGTGGTGTCAAGGGTATTTGGAAAGCAATTTTCAAACATCCATGCAAGCTTTTTGTTTTTTAGCATCTTTACGATGCGTTTTATCTCCTTATCAATCACGTCCGATTTGAATAAACGATCGGCTTCTTTAGGTCGTTTACTGATATAGGTCGTGATAGCATCGTTTGTACAAGTATGCGTAAGCGCTTTTTTAAGCGTAGTAGTTTCGTGAGCAATTGCGCTCTGACAAAGAAATGAGCATACTACGGCAGCGAGAAATGATTTATTCATTGATCAGTTTTTGTTATATTAATGATAGATTATAATATATGCAAAGATAGTGCAAACGACGGAAAATGAAAGCTTACTTTCAAAATTCCGAGTGTAGCCTATCTTCTACAAAGGTAGTCAATTTTTTCTAATAAAAATCATTGTTGCCTGGCTACGCTATAAAGTTTTGAGTGGTAAGTGTTAAGTTTTTAAGTGGCTAAAGATCATCTTCTTACTATAAAAAGATTATCGTTTCAAACCATTTTTAATTTATTTTTATATCAAAAATAAATTATTTTTACTCTATTTTTAATTTATTTTTCTAATAATAACTGATGTTCTGTCATTAAAACAGTCAGCAATTACTATTAAAACAGTATCCTATTAGTACGTAAAATACTGTTATGAAAGTTTTAATGAAGCCTTATGCAAGTTTGTAAAAATAGTGCAAACGAGCGCAAAGTAAGCTTGCTTACAATTTGCCGAATGCCGCCTATCTTATACAAAGATAGTGCAAATGAGTGCAAAGTAAGCTTGCTTACAATTTGCCGAATGCCGCCTATCTTATACAAAGATATTAAAGATATTGGAAAAAAGGTATATTTCTAAGGTGTAGCCTAATTTTATGCCTACCTTTGTCTTGTAATTTTAGATGTTTAAAAAAGAAGTAATTATGAAGCAAATATATGTGTATGGACTTATGCTTTTTGGTTTTATAAGTCTAGGATCGGTAACGGTGAAGGCTCAATGTCCTATTAAGGATGCTATTATGGGCGATGTACCTGATGATAGCGAAGAGCAAGAGGATACTTATTCGTGGGTAGAAAAATTGAAGCATAATGATCAATCAGAATATACTCCCAATACGCTTATTGTATCTTACGATGCTAAGGTAGGAAAGAAACCTTTGCTAAAGGCGATCAAGAAAAATAAATGCGAGTTGCTAAATGATTATAAGAGCATTAGCAGTGTGGCTATCAAGATTCCCACAATATGGAATATCAATGATGCAATGTTAGCATTTAAGCACGTAAAAGGTGTTACGGTGGTTAATAGAGGCACTATTAAGCCTATAGAAAATAAGTAAAAGAAAAGATTGTTTGATACGGAAAAAGGGGTGTTGATGGATAGATTAGAAAAAAAGATAAAGCTAGTTATATTAGATTTTGATGGTACGATGGGCGATACTCAACAGCTTATTTTGGATACCTTTCAAGCCACAATAGAAGCCCTTCATTTGCCGTTGCGTTCGCGTGAAGCCTGTGCATCAACTATTGGATTACCACTTGTTCAAGCTTTTATCTCACTTTTTAATATAGATAAAGCCGAGGCAGAAAAGTGTAGAGATACTTATCATAATATCTTTGATCAGTTAAACGTAAAGGGAGCTGTTGTACCTTTCCCTTGTGTGATAGAGACGATAAAAGAATTATCAGCGCGCGGCTATATTGTAACTATAGCTAGTAGTAGAGGAAGAGGTTCGTTAGAAAACTATGTTGCTGAGTTTGATCTTAAAAACGATATTCAGTTTTTGCTGGGCGTGGATGATACCGTAAAGCACAAACCCGATCCTGAGCCTGTACTCAAAACATTAACGCATTTCGGGATTAAAGCCGATGAGGCTATTATAGTGGGTGATACTAAGTTTGATATTTTGATGGGTGTTCGAGCTGGTTCGCTTACGTGTGGTGTAGATTATGGCAATGGCACGCGCGATGAGTTAAAAGCTGCTGGTGCGACATACATTATAAGTAGCTTTAGCGATTTGCTAAAGTTAGTAGGATAGGAATATTATTTATCCCTATGAATGCTTATTATTTTTTAGCGTATTAAAAAACAAGTTTGTCTATAGTCTGATCGGTGTCCTCTGTAGGTATTTCATCTACCACTTGAAAAGGAAAGCATATACCGAGGAGTTTCGCATGAGTAGCTTTAGGAAGAAAGCGGTCATAATAACCACAACCATGCCCCATACGGTTGCCACTATGGTCAAAAGCTACGCCAGGCACAATGATAGTATCAATCTTCTTAAAGTTGGTAAAAGCTTCTCCCATAGGCTCTAAAATGCCATAAGCTCCTATTTGCATATTTGCTTTGCCTTTATAGTATCTTATCTCCATGTCGGTTTTAGAGATAACAACAGGGAGTAAAACCTCTTTGCCTAGAAGCAGAAGCCGATCGAGTAAAGTGTGGGTATATACTTCATCGGGCATAGAGAAGTATGCCATAATAAGATGAGCATTTTTGATCAATTCATCTTCTAGTAATTTATCTATAATGGGTTTTGAGATAGTCTTTAGCTCCTCTTTGCTATAGTTTGCTTTACGACTTTTTATTTCTTTTCGTAATGCTTTCTTCTTTTCTTGTATGCTAATAGTTTCCATTGCGATAGTTTTTTTGTTTAGGTAAAAAAATGCAGAGATAGTCAATATTAATACTATCTCTGCATTTTTTATGTTAGCAAACTTTTATTTGCTTGCTTGAAGCTATTAAGTTATTATTGTGCCATCCTAGAGTAGTTGTGGAATAAGCATAATGTTTAGGCTTATTCTTAGCTTTTGGGGTAGGTTTCTTTGGGAAAGCATTTCCATGTTTGAATACATCTAAAGCCTCTTTAACAGTAGCATCGTCCAAGTTGAGATATTGCATCCAGGCTGTTTCATCTAAGATATTGTAGATGATACGACTATTGATGTAATTTTCAAGCAAAGTGTGCGACTTCTTAATCATAAGGTTTCTACGACGCAATCCATTGTTATTAGCATAATTTGCAAATTCTTCTACCAAGTTTTGACGATGCAGATAGCTAGCAAGCGTTTCCATATCAGTGTATTTTGATAAAGTAGGGCGGTTCTTATCCGTATATTGGAAAGCATATTGTAAGATTAATCCGCTCATTGCTGCTTGTTTATAATAAGATGTGAAATTAATAGTATCCTCTGGTACGAAGATGTCGGGCGTGATACCACCACCCCCATAAACGTTTCGCCCAAGCGTGGTATGAAATACAGGACCTACATGCTTGATACTATCTTGAGAGAAAAATTCTCCATGCTGATAGCGTGTAAGAATATCTTGTTGATAATCTGCATTATCACCTGGCTTGAATGGCTTTTGAATACATCTACCCGAAGGCGAATAATAGCGGGCAATGGTAAGTCGGATCATGCTACCATCGGGGAATTGAATTTGTTGTTGAACCAATCCCTTACCGAAAGAGCGACGTCCTACAACGGTGGCGCGATCGTTGTCTTGCATTGCACCTGCAAAGATCTCTGCGGCAGAAGCGGTTCCCTCATTGATTAATACCACCATAGGTATCTTTTGATAAGCTCCCTTGCCATTGCTACGGTATTCTTGGCGTGGACTTTTGCGTCCCTGCGTATAGACGATTAGTCTGTTCTTTGGTAAGAATTCGTTAGCCATTTGAGCTGCAGACTCTAGCAAGCCCCCACCATTGTCGCGTAGGTCAAAGACTATATTCTTTGCTCCTTGAATATATAGCTTTTGCAAAGCCGCTAGCATCTCAGCATAGGTGCGTTCGCCAAAACTCTTTATGCGAAGATAACCTGTGGTGTCGTTGAGCATATAAACAGACGAAACACTTCTTACTGCTATGTCTCCACGTGTAATGGTAATATATTTTATGTTTTTACCTCCATATCGTTTGACACCTAACTTTACCTTAGAACCTTTAGCACCCTTCAAGCGATGCATCGCTTCCTCGTTAGTAACGACTTTACCCACGAATGATTTTCCATCAATGCTTACCACATTATCGCCTGCAAGGATACCTGCATTATCGGCTGGACCATCTTTTATTACATTTTGCACACGAATAGTATCTTCACGAATAGTAAATTCTATGCCCACCCCTGAGAATGAGCCTTTTAGGTCATCGGTAGCAGTCTGAACATCCTTTGCGCTGATATACACAGAGTGAGGATCGAGTTCGGCAAGAATTTGTGGAATGGCTTTATCTACAAGTTCGTTGATATTAACAGAATCTACATACTGATCATCTATAATATGAAGAAGATTGTTTAAGCGACTACTTCCACTATTAATGATGTTCAAACGATTACCGGCAAAGTGGTTAGCATAGAAAGTACCAATAAGTATTCCTATTACTACACAAAGTGATAGCCACAGTGGCATAAATCGGTTGTTCTTGTTTTGACTCATAATCGGTCTTAACTATATATTAAATATTATTTTGGTTTTTCCTCAAAATCAATGTGTATCACCTCGATGTTGGCACGCTCAAGCAAGTCGATACCATCTGTTAAACGATATTTCTCTGCATATACTAATCGCTTTATACCAGCCTGAATGATGAGTTTAGCACATTCAATACATGGAGATGCTGTAACATAAAGCGTAGACCCCTCACTGTTATTTCCACTTCGTGCCAATTTTGTTATGGCATTAGCTTCGGCATGAAGCACGTATGGTTTGGTTATATTATTGTCGTCCTCACACACATTTTCAAAACCACTTGGAGTCCCATTATATCCATCGCTAATGATCATCTTGTCTTTCACTACTAGTGCACCCACTTGGCGACGTTTACAGTAGGAGTTTTCTGCCCATATACGTGCCATACGCAAGTATCTATAATCAAGAAGATATTGTTTTTTATCCATATATTGTAGTTTTGACAATTGGTGCTAGTGAAATTTTAAGCCTATAGGCTGCCAGAGGCAACTATGCTTTATTGTTTTTTATTCCATTACGTTCAAGAAGTGCATCTATTGTTGGTTCTTGTCCACGGAAGCGTTTATAAAGTGTCATCGGATGTTCGGTTCCACCCTTTGAGAGAATATTATCTCGGAAGCTTTTAGCCGTAGTCTTGTCAAAGATACCATTCTTTTTAAACATGCTAAAGGCATCAGCATCTAACACTTCCGCCCATTTATAGCTATAGTATCCAGCAGAATATCCCCCCGCCATAATATGAGAGAATTGAACCGTCATACAAGTGTCAGGTAATTGCTTACCTATGATGGCTTTCTCCCATGCTTTTTTCTCGAAAGGAATAATATCTTCGGTAAATTCTTCTTTTTGTGTGTAGTAAGCCATATCAAGTAGTCCAAAACTTACTTGGCGAAGACAAGCCGAAGCCACGTTATAGTTGCGACTTGCTACAATCTTCTCGATTAATTCGTCTGGAATAGGTTCGCCTGTTTGGTAATGGAAGGCAAAGGTGCGTAGAAAATCTTTCTCAATAGCAAAATTTTCCATAAATTGTGAAGGTAATTCTACAAAATCCCACCATACATTTGTACCTGATAGGCTTTCAAAACGAGTGTTGGCAAATATGCCATGAAGCGAATGTCCAAACTCATGCAAGAAAGTTTCTACTTCACCTAAGCGAAGCAAGGCAGGTTTTTCATCTGTTGGCTTGCTTAGGTTCATCACTAATGAAGTATGTGGGCGATGGTTCTCGCCTTTCTTGTCTATCCATTGTCCTTGATATTCAGTCATCCACGCACCATCACGCTTACCTTTGCGAGGATGGAAATCAACATACAAAACGGCTAAATAAGACCCGTCTTCATCATAAACTTCGTATGGTTTTACATCAGGGTGATAAACTGGAATGTCTTTGTTTTCCTTGAATGTGATGCCATATAAGCGCGTTGCTAAGCCGAATACTCCTTTGATCACATTGTTTACTTCAAAGTAAGGACGAAGTTCTTCTGGGTCGAGGTTGTATTTCTTTAATTGCAACTGATGAGAATAATAAGCCGAATCCCATGCCATCATTTCAAAGTTTTCGCCTTCTTGTTCTTTAGCAAGTGCAATGACCTCGTCTCTTTCTTTCATTGCAGTGGGCTTATATGCTTCAAGCAGATTATCAAAGAGTTTATATACATTCTCCACCTTTGCCGCCATACGATATTTCATAACATAGTCGGCATAGGTTTCATAACCTAAAAGTTGAGCCATTTCACGACGCAAGTTCACTAATCGTTTGCAAATTTCTAGGTTATTCTCCTCATTATCTTTTGTGCAAATGGTATTTCGTGCCATGAAAATTTCTTTTCTAAGTGCTCTGTCCTTGCAGTAAGTAATAAAAGGACTATAGCTAGGCATATCAAGCGTAAATACCCATCCTTCAAGCTCATGTTCTTTAGCAGCTTCTTTAGCTACTTCTAATGCAGTATCAGGTATTCCCTCTAGCTTTTTCTCGTCGGTAATATGTAAGGAATAAGCTTTGTTTTCTTTCAAAACGTTTTGAGAGAATTGTAGTGAAAGCACACTAGCCTCCTCAGTAAGTTTGCGGAGTTTGTCTTTGTCCTTTTCACTTAATAGTGCACCGCTTCTTACTAGTCCATCATAGCTATCTTCCAAGAGTCTAGCTTCTTCGGGAGTAAGTTCACGATGATGTTCGTATACATACTTGATGCGTTCAAAAACTTTTGGGTTAAGACTAATATCGTTTGAGTGTTTTGTGAGAATAGGACTCATCTTTTGAGCCAAAGCATCCATATCATCATTGGTTTCGGCACTCAAAAGATTAAAGAATACACTCGTTACTCTCCCTAGCAAATCATAATAATGTTTTCTGCCTTCTTGCTTATCTTCACGGATAATTGTATTGTCGAAAGTAGGCTCTTCAGGATCGTTGAGCATCTCTTCTATTTGTTCATTATCTCTTCTGATACCTTCAAGCATAGCTTCCTCGTAATCGGCAAGTGTAATCTTGTCGAAAGGAGCTGTTTCGTGAGGAGTATTATAGGGTAAAAAAAAAGGATTTATGCGCTTTCCTTCTTTTTTTGTATTATCATTCATGTTTTCTAGCTTTCTTTTATTATTTCTACAAAGTTAGAAAGAAAAAAAGAAACACCTTAATAGTAGGTCTTGTTTTTAACGCAATTTTTCTAATGATGGAATAGTAATGATACCACGTGTAATGCTTAACTTTCCTTGTGTTTCAAGATTGTTGAGCATCTTTGATATATTTAATCTACTTTCGTGTATTTCGTAGGCCAAATCAATCATCTTTATGCGCACTACTTTATGTCCCGATTGGCTAATACAATGATTTCTTACAAACTGGACAAATGCTTTCTCAATATTTTCTGGTTTGCGTCCCCAAGGTAGTTTGCTCGCTTGTTGCGCCTTTATTGAAATTAGGTTAAGATAGTTAAGACGGAAAATCAGTGATTGCTCGAGTAGTTTTAAGACTTCTTTCTTATCTAAAGAGATCAGATTGCATTTTGTAATTGTTTTGAAAGTCTTTGTATAATAAGATGTTAAGCCAAAGAAATGAGAAGGCTGGAGGATTAATGGGGTATGCACTTCCTCTTCAACGCTATAGCGATGGTCGTTAGAATAGGATGTTACCGAGAACGATCCATTGATCACAATTAATAATTGCTCGCATTTATCATTCTCCGTACAGATAAATTTCCCTGCTTCAATCTTGTGGAAACCTATTTTTATATGTGTTATAATTTGAGACAACTCCTCATGACCGATGCCTATAAACAACGGTAATGTAATGAGTTTATCGTATAATTGTAACATAGTTCTATTGCGCTATTTTATCCTTCATAGAAGGGCTATACCATGTTTTTAATTCTCCCTTTGGTCCAGCGTAAATGAAATAAGCCATTAACTCTGGATGCTTCTCAAGTAAGGCTTCAGCTTTTTCTACTCCCATTACCATAAATGATGTTGCATAAGCATCAGCAGTAGCACAATTTTTTGCCAAAACGGTTGCAGAAAGAAGCGAATGCTGAACAGGGTAACCAGTCTTAGGATCAATGGTGTGGGCATACTTCTTTCCTCCCTTATAATAGAAATTACGATAGTTTCCACTTGTTGCCATAGCCTTATCCGTAACGTTTAAAATCGTTTCTACCTCTTGATTCATATCTGTTTTGTTATCTGAAGGTTTGGTTACCCCTATCTTCCATGGTAGTCTGTTTTCGCTCAAACCGCTAGTAACGATTTCTCCACCAATTTCTACCATGAAATTCTTGACACCTTGTTCTCTAAGATAGCGTGCTACAATATCTGATCCATAGCCTTTTGCCACAGCAGAGCAATCAAGCATTATCTTCGGGTTCTTCTTTTTTACTCCATTTTCATAAAGTTTCACCTTGTTATATCCAACAAGAAGTCGTAGACTATCTATCTTTTCTTTCGTAGGCTTTTGACCCGATTTGAAGCCAAATCCCCACACGTTAACTAATGGTGCCACCGTGATGTCGAACGCACCTTCGGTTTCTGTTGATATTTCTTCTGATAGATCGAATATTTCAGCGAACATATCATTAATCTTTACGGGTTTATTCTGATTAATGAGTGAGATGATAGAGGTACTATCAAAGGTAGAGAAAGTCTTATTAACCTTGTCAAGTTCTGCTTCTATATCCTGTTTTAAATTATTATCATTTTGATAGGTAATGTGGTATACTGTGCCAAAGATAAAGCCCTCGTCTTTTTGGTAAGGAGCCGATCTTTGTTGTGCAATGATATAGATACTACCTATGATAAGTATCAATAAAAATGGTAATTGCCAATATAGTTTTTTCTTATTCATATTATCCTTTTTCTTCTTTAAAATTCAACCATTACATGGAACGTGGCACCCAAATGAGAGGTGTCTCCACGTCCATATCCAGGAACATACCATGCTGCTCCGTATTCGCCTTGCTTTTGATGGAGGCGTGCTTTGTATCTTACACTCCAACCCATACGGATTGGTCCCCAAATTTTTGCATCTAAGCCACCTACTATTTCCGCCCAGAGCTGACTAGCACTTACATCAGAAGCAGAGTAGGGTACTTTTTCTTTCCAAATAGGATCAGGAATAGATCCTCCTGAGAAGTTATATTTAAATGTTGTATAGGCTATTCTTCCACCCACTAATACACGATATATATCGTGCTTATCCTTCAAAACATTGAAGTCGATACCTACCCTCGCATAAGGTGCCTTAGTGTCGTAATGAATGCCTGTCGTTTCCTCTAGCTTGTTAGCCTTTCCCATTCCTACTTCTATTGTAGGAAAGTATTTATCTTTTAGGTTTACGCGTACTATACCCTCATATTGTCCATAATCTCCCAATGCTATCATTGCAGAACCTACCAAATCAGTTCCAACAGCTATACCCCTATAAAAAGGTATTGTATCAGGAGCAGCCTTTTGTACTATCTTCTTTCTCTGCGCATAAACTGATGAAGGAAGAATTGCTAACAGACTAATTGCTAGGCTTAAAATAAATGTAAAAGTTTTCTTTTCCATCTAAGTTTACATTTGCATCGTTAATATCAATATGGTCTATACGATTGTTGGTCGTTTCTATTCCCGTAATCGTATGAAAGAAATAAGGTGGGCAATCTATACTTTCTAAATGACTTACATTTGTCTTCTTTATTGTTACAACATCCGTCTTGATATTGCCTAGTGTGTCGGTAAAGATAAATTTTAGCTTATCTTGATCGTTGTTATAACTCATAGGAAGCGAGAAGCTTTTAATGTTTTTCTGCTTATATAATATGGTGGTATCTGCTAATCCTTCTCTTACGGCTAATACCGTGAGCGTATCGGCTATGGCATCACCTTTCACAACATATTTAGTAGCGACCCCGCTATTGAGTGAGCAATCTAACCCAGCACAAGCATTCAATATCAAGCCTCCAAGAAACAAAAGGAGGGATAGAGCTAATGTAAGTTTTTTCTTCACCATCGTGTTTGCGTTTATAAACCTAATTCTTTTTCTATCTGATAATCATTGCGATGAGGATTGCTACGACTAATCAAGTCGCCTATGAAGCCTGCAAGGAAAAATTGAGATCCTAAAACCATTGCAATCAGTGCTATGTAGAATGAAGCATGATTGACTAGTAAGTCGCCATATATCCCATTTGCAAGCATGAAGCATTTCTGAACGGTGAGCCATAACAGTGCCATAAAACCAATGAAGAATACAAAACTTCCCATCAATCCAAACACGTGCATAGGCTTTTTACCAAAGTTGGTGAGAAACCAAAGTGTCAATAAGTCAAGATAACCATTAAAGAAGCGGTTGATGCCAAACTTTGATACCCCATATTTGCGAGCTTGATGGTGTACCACTTTCTCTGCAATCTTTGTAAAGCCAGCCTCTTTTGCAAGATAAGGAATGTAACGGTGCATTTCACCATACACCTCAATATTCTTCACAACATCCTTCTTATATGCCTTCAGCCCACAATTGAAATCATGAAGATTATGCACACCGCTTATCTTCCTTGCAGTTGCATTGAAAAGCTTTGTAGGTATAGTCTTTGTGAGAGGGTCGTAACGTTTTTGCTTATATCCACTTACAAGGTCGTTGCCATCTTTCATAATCATGGTGTATAGACTTGGAATTTCGTCAGGAGAATCCTGTAAATCGGCATCCATTGTTATGATAACATCGCCTTGTGCAGCCTTAAAACCACAGAAGAGAGCAGGACTCTTGCCATAGTTTCGACGAAATTTGATGCCTTTCACATGGTCGTCTTGCGAGCGTAGTCCTTCGATAATATCCCAACTCTTATCGGTAGATCCGTCGTTGATGAAGATAATCTCGTAAGAGAAATTATTTTCTTTCATTACTTTACCAATCCAAGCATGTAGTTCTGGTAAGCTTTCTTCTTCATTATAAAGGGGGATGATAACTGAAATATCCATTCTATTGTTTTAATTCTATATTCTAAATCTGTTTATAGGGTGATTTCTTTAGTATCAAACAGGTGATGATACTGAGGAAAAATCCGAAAATCATTTCGTAAACAAAACTCACAACCACAATGTTTCCCGGCGTGAATATGCGTGGAAGTAGTTTGATTACTTCATCGCTCTTATAGCCATAAAGCTTTATGAGATCAGCGCCATCTTTCGATTGTAGTACCGTTAGGAGTGCGTTCAGCATTCTTCCATTGTCTAAAAAATGAAAATATAAATACTGAATGATGCCAAAAATAAGTGCTCCAGTGATGTATACTCTAAAACAATAGAGCATACCTTGCTTAAAACTAAGCAACCCCTCTAAGCCATTGTCTCGCATCAAACGCAAGCGGTAAGCTACGAAAAAAGGAGTACATAACACAAGCATAGTGTTAAACTGGGCAAGGATAGAAAGGTATGCAGCCCCAAAAAAGCATACAAAGGCTGCTGTCCATATCACCCCAAGGTAGATACCATCGTATAAAGCGTAGGTATTTAAAATTTTGTAATCTTCTAATTTCATATATGCAAAAATACAACTTAATTATTATATATAAGGTATAGCTTGGTTTAAAATTAGCTTTTTTGTTAAAATGGGAAAAAGTATTAAGATAGATGTTGGTAATTCAAACAAAATGTTTATCTTTGCACTCGCAAAAACAGAAACGCTGTTTGTAACCATGAGCAAGTCTCTTACGACCAGCTCCCTTTAAATCCCCCAGGATGGGAACATAGCAAGGGTAGAAGGTTGTAGCGGTGCGATAAGAATCGCTTGCTCACCCCGCCTCTTTAGCTCAGTTGGCCAGAGCACGTGATTTGTAATCTCGGGGTCGTTGGTTCGAATCCGACAAGAGGCTCTTCAAAAATGTACACTTATTCTAATGTGAATCCCCGAAAGTTGGACATAAAACTTTCGGGGTTTATTATGTCTGTAAAGAAACAAAACAAACATAATAACTATGGCTTAATTAATATTATTAAAACCCAACAATATTAGCTGAGCCATTTTATTGTAGCCACACCTGCTCTGTAAAAATGAAATGGGACAAAACAAAAATATCATAACTCCTTGAAGTTATGATATTTACGCTATTCTTTAAAAATCTCTGTACTTGATTTCAGAGTACTTTCAGCGGTGTGTACGAGACTCGAACTCGTGACCTCCTGCGTGACAGGCAGGCATTCTAACCAACTGAACTAACACACCATGTGCAAGGAAAAACATTTTTAGCGGTGTGTACGAGACTCGAACTCGTGACCTCCTGCGTGACAGGCAGGCATTCTAACCAACTGAACTAACACACCAAACTATTTGTTAAAGATGTTATTTCCTTTTTGCGTGTGCAAAGGTAATATTTTTTTTTTATTCTACCAAGACTTAAATATTATTTTTTAAAGAAAATACTGTAATAAAAGGGCATCTGTATAGGCTCTATTTGTATAAAGCCATCGCTTTAATACTGCACCTTCTTCAAAACCAATACTTTGCAAACATTGTAGGCAGGGTTGATTATTTTTATCAACAATGGCATAAATTTGATTTAAATGTAAAATTTCATCTGCATACCGACAAATTTCTTTCACTACCGCCTGCCCAATTCCTTGATAGCGATAGGTTTCTACCAAAACGATAGCAAGCTCGGCACGGCTATGTGTTGGATTAAAGTTTATTAAATCGACTAAACCTATTGCTTCTTTAGGTTCGTTTTCTATCATTAAACGCACTTGTCCATCCATATAAATATCATTGTGCGAATTGGCTATATAATCACGTAGCACATATTTACTATATGGTACATTTGATACTCCTATTTTCCAAATAGAGTCATCGTTCTCTATACTATAGAGTAGCTCTAAATCTTCTGGCTCAAGTGCCCGCAGCGTGTATCGCTGTGCATTTGTGCTGACTTGCATATTTTCCCCTAGTTTTCTTCTGTTATACAACATTCGTTCTCACATCTTCGTTTCGTAGGAAAAATGAAAACAATACTTAGTAATAAGATCAAGGCTAAGTAAAAAAAACTCACTTCAAAGCCAAAGATATAATAATAGAGAGCATTAAAGATTATGGGAATACAGATCAGCCCTATACGAACAGTTCCCCACACTAATAGTGCTTTTGTAGCTTTTTCTGTAGACGTTGCTAATTGCTTCCTTACGAATGCCATTTTAAACATATAGAGAGCAAAGGGTATTACTGCCAGCGTGATAATTTGCATAACAAACTGTGTTACAACAAGATCGTTCGACCACTCCATGCCCGACATCTCTCCAGGCAAAACAAAGTTAGTTTCAAAAAGAATTATAATCACAAGCACTATTAGCAATAGTCCTACCACTTCGCCTAATAAAATATGTCTAATCCTATCCATTGTCAAGTCTTTAATTATCAAAAGGGGTACGATTAATGATACTCCTACCCAAAGTTACCTCGTCAGTATATTCTAGCTCATCGCCAACAGAAATACCTCGTGCTATTACCGACAGTTTTACATCAAATTCTTTCAACTTCCTGGAAATATAAAAGTTGGTTGTATCCCCTTCCATAGTACTTGCCAAGGCTAGAATAATCTCTTTTATTTCTCCAGAACGCACACGTTCTACGAGCGATTCGATCTCGAGATCGTTCGGACCTATTCCATCCATTGGCGAGATAATACCACCAAGTACATGATACAAACCGTTAAATTGCTGTGTGTTCTCGATAGCCATTACATCTTGAATATTCTCAACCACACACACCACTGTTGTATCGCGCCTTGCATCCGAGCAGATGGGACAAATATCTGTATCTGAAATGTTATGACACACCTTACAATGCTTAATGTTATGCTTCATTTCAACCATTGCATTAGAGAAGTCATCCACCTGAGTCGTCGATTGACGAAGCAGGTGGAGAACTAATCGGAGTGCCGTTTTGCGACCTATTCCTGGAAGCTGTGAAAACTCGTTAACAGCTTTCTCTAGTAATAATGAAGGATATTGCTGCATCCTTTAGGAGCCTTTTGTCTTAATCGTCAAACAAATAGATACCCACGCCCACCTTTAAGCCTACGGTAGAAAACTTTGAGTCGTTAAAAGAGTGATCGTAATAAACTGCAGGTTCTATTGTTACAGAGCGGTTAATGAAGAAAGCATAGCCTACTTCTGCACCAGGCATAACATCGTTATAGTTATGATTAGCATGAATATACTTAGCATTTAAGCCAAGGTATAAACCATTTTGTGTGATGTAATATCTTCCGCCTGCACCCACTGAAAAATGATCTGCCACAGCATCAGAACCATTATGTTCAGCGCTAACACTTCCTAGTACCATTAAGTTGTCTGCTACAAGGTAACCAGCTTTTGCCTCAATACCTATATTTAAGCCATTTGCACTATTATAGTGAAGATTTAAACCTGTAACCGAAGCACCCAAATAGCCTTTACCTTCTTGAAATTGAGCAAATGCTCCTAATGTTAACATGGAAATTACCATGAGTGTCATTAATCTTTTCAACATAACTTTCTTTTGTATTTTGACAATCTAAAAATATTTTAGTGATAGAATATTATTAAGTATAATATCTAATCTTGACAAAGGTAGAGAAAAGATATGAAATACAAAAATAAATATATATCTTTGTAGATGATAGAGATGTTTACACAAAAAAAAAGAACACTTTTTGGAAAAATCATGAACAAATTTTCCAAAAGATTTAATGGAAAAATAAAATATGTACAGCAAAATAAGTATTCTTCTCCTTTTAGCCTTTATGAGTATATCAAGTATGGCACAAACCGTGAGAAATAATTACCCCAACTTTCAATCGCCAAAGCGAGAAACGAGAGCGGTATGGCTCACCACCTTTGCTAATCTTGATTGGCCTAAAACTTATGCTACATCGCCCGAGAACATTGAAAGGCAGAAGCAGGAGCTTATAACTTTGCTCGACCAATATCAACAAGCCAACATTAACACTGTACTCCTACAAACACGTGTGCGTGCAGCTACGATCTATCCCTCTGCTATTGAGCCATGGGATAAATGTATTACTGGAAAAGAGGGGAAAGCCCCTAGTAATGGTTACGATCCATTGAAGTTTGTGGTAGATGAATGTCATAAGCGTGGTATGGCTATTCATGCGTGGATAGCTTCTATGCCTGCTGGGAGTAAACACTCTTTGGGGGCTAGAATGCTTGTACAAAAGGGTTTCAAGTTGCGCTATTTGTCTACTGGTGCATACTTGAATCCTGCGGATAGTCAAGTACCTAACTATTTAGCACAAATATGTGGCGAAGTGGTAAGAAATTATGATGTCGATGGTATTCATCTCGACTATATTCGTTATCCTGACGGTTGGTCTTCGCCAACGGGCAGATATGGTGATACGCGTGATGATCGTCGGGCACAGATAACAAACATTGTGCGTGCCATTCACGATCAGGTTAAAGCTATCAAACCATGGGTGAAAATGTCATGTTCGCCCATTGGTAAATATGCTGATCTCAACCACTATTCATCTAAGAATTATAATGGCAGAGATCGCCTTTCACAAGAGTCGCAAGAGTGGTTACGGCAAGGATTGATGGATCAGCTCTATCCTATGCAGTATTTCCGTGGCACAAATTATTATCCTTTCCTTGCCGACTGGGAGGAGAACAAGCATGCGAAGGAGATCGTATCGGGTATCGGTACCTATTTTCTTGATCCGCGAGAGGGCAATTGGAAACTCAATGAGGTGAAACGACAAATGAATGTGAGTCGTGATCTTGGTATAGGACATGCTCACTTCCGCTCTGCCTTTCTCACTAATAATAAGCAAGGAATACTCGATTTTGAGCAACAATTTAATGCTTATCCTGCGCTTCCACAGGCTTTAGAAAGTAAACAACAAACTGTGGCTGCACCTTCGTATTGTAAAGATAATGACTTGATTATGTCAGAGGATAGTAATACCAAACTGCTTGCATGGGAAGGAATATCACCTTATTATAATATTTATGCGAGCAAGACATTCCCCGTAGATATTACTAAGGCTGAAAACATGGTGTATGCTAAGTTTAGTGGTAAGATGCTTACGCTTAAAAATCCTTATCAGCAGCACAATATCCATTATGCTATAACAGCTATTGATAGGTTTGATAATGAGAGTATTGCCTTGCAAGAGCGTAGTCGTACTACAACTTCTACTCATAGTGTCATGCTCTCTAATGATGGCATAACACTTGAACTTCCTTGCAAGATGGTAGCATTTAAAGCTCGCTATTATACAGTAGAGACATTACAAGGAAATATAGTTCGACAACTATCGGGTACACCAAAGGGCAACACCGTTTCTATTATTGGCTTGCCTAACGGTATGTATAAGCTCAAAGCAATGTATCCCCATAGCAAGTTTGCCTCAAATATAGGTTTCTTCTTCGTGAACAATTAAAATGATAGGATCATCTAATGCTTGTAAATGGGTAATTCTTATTCTCTTATTACTATCCAAGGTTCTTCTGTTAGAATGGGAGCTGAGAATTTAACAACCCAACCATCAGTGGTAACGATATAATTATGGCTACCCGAAACGGTTGATTCCTTTACATTAACAGTATAAGTATTGTCTTTCTGCATAGGCGATGCTAACGTATAATTTGCCAATACGCCAAGATTAAATAGTTCGCCTTTTTGCTTTCCTAGTGCCACTTGGTTGTTCAAGGCAAATAAATTTTGTAAGGGGATATGATATAATGCAGGGTTGATATTGCTGAGTAATGCGATTATAACCATACCCATATCTTTACCTTCTGTTGATGCAAAAAACTCCTTCATTGTCTTGTATTGAGGATATTTCTCTTTTACAAAAGTTTCCATTTGCGTTTGAATACTTTTACCCCATATCTCGTTGAGCTGTCGTTCCGTTTCCATAAGGTTATAATTTCCATATTTATCAAGTCGCAAAGTGATAGGACGGTTTATTAACGTATTAAAGGTATTCCTAAATAGCTTCAAAAGATCTGCAGCATCAGGCATCTTGGCAATGTTTTCATTATCGTCTAGCAAATGAAAGTCTTTAAGGATAGCTTCCATTTTCCATCCATCTGCGGTTCGCTCCTTTACCTCAATCGTAAATTTACCTATGTGTTTTGCTTTTGTCCCTGTGATGTTGTAGGTATATTTTTCGCCCACTTTATAGTCAGGTTTCCAAAGTGGTTGGAAAGGATCGGCAGCGATGAGCGATGTAAGTTTATCGTATAGCCAATTCATTGTTTCTTCCGAACTTACATCAATAGCGGCTCTATTACCAGAAATCATTTGGTTTACTATGGGCAAATTGGTAACCTTATTATCCACAACGATAGCTATGGAACTACCTATTGCCTCCCATGTAAGGTGTGCCCACTTTAGTCCATCTTGATGTGCAAATTGGAGATGACACGAGTACATTCCCTCTCCACTTTTAATTTTCTCTAAGTTGGTTAATATCGGATTTACCAGTTTATACTCGCTATCTACCTTTGCTAACACGAGATAAACCTCACTAGGATATTCGTCGGACGGATGCCAAAATAGCTTTGTCCCCTTTAGTTTTTTGTTCGTTAGCTGTTGCGCACGAATATATCGCCCCACGAGCGCAGTATCGCGAGGCAAAACACTATAGAAGAAAGTAAGAATGTTATCGGTAGAATCGGTTATTATTACGTCCTCGTTAGCGCTTATAGTGTCTGAAGTGTTGGCAATGGTATCTTCGTTTCTATAAATGATCTTTTGCTTAATCGTAGTAGGAAACTTCTCTAAAACCTCACTAAACTCTAAGGTTGTGAAAACAGGATAGAATCCCAATTCTGTGGAGTGTTGAGCAGATAGGGTAGTAAAGACACTAATAAGTAGTAATAGGGTAGATAACCTTTTTGCCATAGTCGTGATTATTAAATGAATGCTTGTGGCAAAGATACACATTAATATAATATAACGCAATGATAAAAGAAAAAAGTCATATCAACTTTTCACAATCTGTTGATATGACTTTTTGTGTATTAAATAATAATGTAGGGTTTGCTAGGTGCTGTTATCGTTGCACGTGAGCCAGTTCCTAGGTGAACCTTTGGTCCTGGAATAGTGGTGCTATAATAGAGATGTCGTCGTATACGTTTCACTTGGTCAGCAGTAAACTTGTTGGCATCAGTATAATAATAGTCCATAATGTTTACCGATCTAAAGCTAGAGCCACCATTCATAGGAGTACGCATAAATAAAGGATCTATAGCAGCATAATAAGCTTTGGCATCATTAGCTTTTATGGCTGCATCTATAGTAGGTTGAGCTGCATCAACTCGTTTCATATATTCATTGCGATCATATTCTTTCGTGTCCTCGCAATAATCGTTATCAGCTTCTTTTGTATGAAAAACATGATATAA
The DNA here is from genome assembly GCF_000262545.1 of Prevotella bivia DSM 20514. Taxonomy (GTDB): domain Bacteria; phylum Bacteroidota; class Bacteroidia; order Bacteroidales; family Bacteroidaceae; genus Prevotella; species Prevotella bivia. Next base: position 1,896,043 of record NZ_JH660660.1, read on the forward strand.
TCCCAAATAATGTCCTAGCTCGTGGGCAAGCACATTGACAGGATTCGAATCAGAAGGTATAACCTTAGCTGGACTAATATTAGGGTATTTTTTCTCAATCTTTAGCCATAAACCTAGCAATGCTTTTTGCAGTGTAACCGATACATTATAAGAAGTATATTCATTGCCAGAAGCTACAATGTCGCCATCTTTTGCCACCGACTTAGGCATCTTTGGGAGTGTAGACACACCACCGATGTTCTTTTCTTTGGTGGTATATACATAAATGTTGATATAATTTGCTCTATCCCAACCCATATCATAAAACTTATCTCCAGGTTTTTCGTTTATCAGCGCATTATAGCTAATCGAATCTTCTGTGATGTTATAACGAGTAATACCTTTTTCAGAAAGCGTTTTCCCTTGAGGTGCATTATCAGCAAGTTCGAATACTACCTTTGTATTTGTTTCATTCGTGTTGCCCACATAGAAATTATTAATTGCATCTATGATAGCTTGCAAATGTGTGGTATGTACAGCCGATAGTTCAGACTTGTTGTTTTGTAGAAAATGAAAAACGACTTTAAATTTGTAAGTCATAGGTTCAAGTTCTTGCAAAGTATAGTGCTTTCCCGAAATAGGTTTACTTTCCGTATTAATGTCTGCATAGTTTGAGCAGGCAGTAAATAAACCTACTATGCAAAGAAGTAGCAATAGTTTCTTATTCATTTGTATATGCTATTTCTTAGTCTTTCCATATATCCTTACTTTGCAATAATAGCTTGATAATCTTCTTCAAATTGGCGAGGATGTTTGCCTATGAGAACGATGTTAAGCAAGCAATTAGCAAGTATTTCGTCTTCGGTGAGTTCAACATTAGGTTCGCGCTTTAACTCTTTGCCTAACAATACGTCCCATGGACCATTGAAAGCACTATCATCCGATCCAAAAAACATTTCGTTGGTGTCAGGATCTTGCATCAGCTCATAACGTATTTGTTTTTTCGAGGTTACGGGCTTTATCTCCAAACATAGTTTGTAAGCGTGTTCAAACTGCTTCCGCAAGTGGCGCGCATTAGGATACATTAAGCCTATGTTAGGATAGATCTCACCAAATTCGTAAGTCTCGAAAAGTTCTTTTATTTTCATAATCGTTGCGTGTTTGTGATGTTTTTATATTTGTTATTGGATAGATTTTTTTTATGACATAAAAAATATCTTTCTTTGTTGCAGCAAAATGTATATATGCTTTTTTCTACGTTATTTTTACACCTAAGCTTATGGGCTTATTTACATCAGTCTATATATTCTTCCTTTTCCGATGTGCAAAGATACATATAAAAGGCGATATTGTACTTACCATTATTAATTATCTATGTAATGATAAAAAAAATGTCTAAGTCGGAGATGATAAGCAAATTAATTCTAAAGGGTGAAATGCTTTGAAAGTTTTCCGCCCTTTTTGCTTACTTTTGCGCTATTGATAAATCTTAGCTCATATTTAAAATGATGTATCTACATAAAAAAATAATATTATCGTTGGTGGTACTACTTTCATGGAGTTGTAACCCCACGAAAGCACAAACCAACCCTCTTCGCGACTCATTGCTTATCGCAACACATGCGTTAGAGCAGCATACCGACTCGGTGGATCTCCGTTTAAAGCGTGCCTCATGGTATTTATTGCTTGAAAAGTGGAACTCTGCTAAGGATGATTATGATCTTATTCTTGCCCATTATCCTAACAATGTCGCAGCCTTGTTCTTTCGTGCCTATGCCAACGAGCGTTTAGGGCGATATGGCTTTGCGCGTCAAGATTATAATAATTTGCTGAAGTTAGTTCCTGGACATTTTGAGGCACAATTAGGATTGATACTACTCAATCAGAAGGATAAGCACTACACGGAGGCAATGGATGGCATTAATGGTTTGATAGAACAATATCCTACGAGTGCTGTGGCATACGCTGCTAGAGCAGGGATGGAGGAAGAACGTGGACTGCTAACCTTAGCCGAATACGACTATACCCAAGCTATTATGCGCGATCCCAATAATACCGACTATATTATACAACGCATAGAAGTGTATAGGAAGCAAAAAAAATATGAGCAAGCCAAGCGTGATGCTGCCTTGCTCAGGAAAATGGGAATAGCTTATCGGGTTGAGAATTGAGAGGTGAGAATTGAGAGTTGAGAGTTGAGAGTTGAGAGATTTTCTAGGAGAGCTAGGAATACTAGAAAGTCTAGGAATACTAGAAACACTAGAAATCTAGGACGGGTAATTCTCAACTCTCAACTCTCAATTCTCACCTCTCACCTCTCACCTCTCACCTCTTACTGGTTCTCTCTATTATGCTTATATCTCTCAGGCCAAAGGTGGACTCCATAAACATAACCATACTTATCGTATAATTTTGATAAGCGAGTAGCACGCACCTTAAATTGGTCGAAATTCTTTTGCTCTGGGTTCATCCATTGCACCTCTGCTAGTGCAGCCATACGTGGGAGGATCATATAGGTAGCAAAGTTAGGATTGCTAACATATTCTGTCCAAAGGTTTGCTTGCGCACCTAAAATATGCTTTCTGCTTTCTTCTGCCATTGTTGCTGGTGCAGGATCAAGACTATACACCTTTTCTACTGTTACTACATGTGGTTGTGCTTGAGGTTCAGAATACTGATCTTTGGCTTGCGCATAATCGAAATAGCAATAACTAGTAGGCGACATAATAACATCATGCCCTAGCTTAGCGCCTCTCTCTCCCGGTTCTATACCACGCCAACTCATGATCGTGGCACTCTTGTTGATGTCTCCGTCAAGAATTTCGTCCCAGCCAATAATTGCTCTTCCTTTGCTATTAAGATGCTTCTCAATGCGATTGGTGAAGTAAGCCTGTAGCTTCTTAATAGGCAAATTCTGTTCAGCCATTACTTTCTTACATCTTTCGCAGGCATTCCAGCGTTCAGTAGGGGTTTCATCACCGCCAATATGAATATACTTAGAAGGGAATATTTGTATAACCTCGTCAAGTACATCTTCTGCAAACTTGAAAGTTTCTTCTTTGCCAAGACATAGCACATCGAAATATACACCCCACTTATGACCTACCTCGTATGGTCCTCCCGTACAGCCAAGGTTAGGATAAGCAGCTAGCGCAGCCTTCATGTGTCCCGGCATATCAATTTCAGGAATAACGGTGATATGGCGTTGGCGAGCATACTCTACAATTTCTTTACACTGTTCCTGAGTGTAGTAGCCGCTATAGGGAATACCATCCTCAACATCGCTGTTGTGTCCCATTACCGTTCCACTACGCATTGATCCTATTTCAGTGAGTCTAGGATATTTCTTTATTTCGATGCGCCAGCCTTGATCATCATTTAAATGCCAATGGAACACGTTCATATTATGAAGTGCTATAAGGTCGATAAACTCCTTTACAAAGTCGATAGTGAAGAAGTGGCGGCTACTATCGAGCATCATGCCTCTATACTTAAAGCGTGGAGCATCGCTTATCTTTACTGCAGGAAGGGTGATAGCCTCTTTTGTAGCATCGCCTATAGGCAATGACTTTCTCAAAGTTTGAATGCCATAAAACACACCAGCCGATGACATACCGCTAATGCTAATCTTCTTATCGTTTACAGCGATGGTGTAGGCTTCGTCGCCTAGAATGCTTTTATTGAGTAATAGCTCTATATATCCTCCCTTCTTGGGCTTAACATTTGAAACGGTTAGCTTTAATCCTGTTAATTCGTTAATATAGTTGGCTAAAAACTGCGCATTCTTCTGCATCAATTCGTCAGACGAAGTGCAAACAATAGTTGTATTACTGTTAAGCGTAAATGCTTTTCCCTTTGTCATCACAATGCTATGTGGCAAAGGTATTACATTGTAATCGGCATCAGCAGCAAATCCTGTTACTGCCAATGCGCTTAGGGCTAGTGATAATAAAATTTTCTTCATTGTTATTTGCTATATAGTATTTAAGTGTACTCTAATTCTCACTTCTCACTTCTCATCTCTCACCTCTTCGTAAGTAAATGGTACAAACCATGTTATGAGTAAGGCAGGAATGGTACAGAATAATACGAAGATAAAGAAGTGTTTATAGCCAATGGCATCGCTTACTACACCACTCAACATACCAGGGAGCATTACCCCAAGATTCATAATACCACTTGCAAAAGCGTAGTGAGCCATTTGATGTTTGCCCGGAGCTATCTGTTGCATCATAAATAGGGTTAAACCCACAAAGCCAAAGCCATAGCCAAAGTATTCCATTACAATACCTCCACCAATAAGCCATAAACTACTAGGTTGGTAAACAGCTAATAAGGTGTAAGCTACAAACGGAATATTAAAGATCAACGCAAGCGAGAACAAGCTCTTCTTTAGTCCCCTTTTAGCGATGTAGTTACCACCAAGAATACTTCCTAGTACAAAAGCTGCTGCACCAAAAGTTCCATAACATAAACCAATTTCTTCTTCGCTCATACCTAAGCCGCCTACATCTGTTGAGGCTTTTAAGAATAAGGGGACAATCTTAATGGCAAAGCCTTCTGCAAAACGGTAAAGAATGATAAAAATAATATAATACCAAATGTGCTTCTTTTGGAAAAATTCTTTGAAGAAGAAGATTAGTTCGTCTAAAGTTTGCTTGAAAGTAACAACTTTCTTCTCTGCTATGTTTTCTTTAGGCAAGAAGAAATAATGATAAATGCCTAAGCCTATCATTATAACACCGATGATCAGCATTATCACCATCCATGCTTTCGTAACACCAAACATCTTGATAAAAATACCAGCCAAATATACCAAACCACCCGTTGCAGCTATCTTTGCAATGTTGTAGAAAGCCCCTTGCCAACCAATCCAGCGCGCTTGCTCTTCGTTTGAAAGTAACGACATATAGGTACCATCGGCTGCTATGTCGTGAGTAGCACCACTTAAAGCCACCACTGCTAGCATCGCTATTGTTATGGCAAAGAAAGACGATGCTCCTAATGCAAAGGCTATTAGCGCAAACATAACGCCTGATAGCAATTGGGTTGTTACCACAAAAAACTTCTTTGTTTTGTATATCTCAAGAAATGGGCTCCAAATAGGTTTTAGTGTCCATGGGAGCATAATTAAGGATGTCCAATAAGCTATCTGAGTGTCAGATACCCCCATACCTTTATACATTAGGGTGCATACCATGTTAAGCACAACAAAAGGCATGCCCATAGCAAAATAAAGCGTAGGTACCCAAGTTATCGGACTCGCTTTCTTCTTTTCAAAAGAGATCTGATTCATTATTTTTTTGTTTATTTTAGGTTATAAATGGCTTGTATTTCTATGAAAGATATTGCAAAGATACAAAATTCTTTTTTTACTTTTGTATAGACTTAAAATAAAAACTCTTATGAATATAAAACCTTTTTACAGTGGTGTGTTACCACTGCTATTAACAGCGTATTCTCTTCATACGCAAGCACAAAATATGGTGATGCTATCGCCAGAGGACAGTCCTTCCACGATTATTGAGAAAGCTGCCTGTGTTGTTCCCTCAGTTCGTCAATATGCGTGGCAGCAACAAGAGCTTACAGCTTTTTTACATTTTGGCATGAACACCTTCACCAATAAGGAGTGGGGTGAGGGAACAGATAGTCCTTCGCTGTTTAATCCTACCAATTTTGATGCCGAACAATGGATTAAAACTCTACGCAATGCAGGTTTTAAAACCGCTATCCTCACTTGTAAGCATCACGATGGGTTCTGTCTATGGCAAACAGCATATACCGATTATAGTGTGAAATCATCGCCATGGCTCAATGGCAAGGGTGATGTTGTACGTGCAGTGAGCGATGCTTGTAAAAAGTATGGTATGGGGTTTGGAGTGTATTTGTCGCCTTGGGATCGTAATTCAAAATTTTATGGTACATCAGCTTACAACGATTACTTTGTCAGTCAGCTCAAGGAATTGTTAACGCAGTATGGGGAAGTGAGCGAGGTATGGTTTGATGGTGCTTGTGGCGAAGGGCCAAATGGTAAAAAGCAGGAGTACGATTTTGTGCGTTGGTATAAAATAATACGCGAGTTGCAGCCTAAAGCTGTTATTGCTGTGATGGGTCCTGATGTGCGTTGGGTAGGTACAGAGAGTGGGCGAGGGCGTGAAACCGAGTGGAGTGTAGTGCCTATGGATAATCTTAGCCAAGAGCAGATAGCAGCCAATTCCCAAAAGGAAATGATAACCCCACCTTCAGGCGATATGGTGGGAAACGATCTTGGTAGTCGGGAAAAAATAATGCAGGCCAAAGCACTTGTATGGTATCCTGCTGAAACCGATGTTTCGATACGTCCGGGATGGTTTTATCATCAAACAGAAGACGATAAAGTGAAAACTCCTAAGGAGCTAATGGAAATATATTATTCTTCCGTGGGGCGTAATGGAGTCTTGCTTTTGAATGTTCCTCCCACACCAGAAGGATTGATCAGTCAAAAAGATGTGGCTTCATTAATGGGTTTTAAGCAGCTATTAGATAAGACGTTCCAAACCAACTTGCTTGCTCCTAGTAAGAACATCGTAAAGATAGAGAAAGCGCAGCCAAAGAAGATAGATGCCAGTGCCTATTATGTGAATAAGCAGTTGAAGGATATTTATTCGTTAAGCTATACGCTCCGCCAACCTATCAGCTTTAATGTTATCGCTTTGCAAGAAGATATTTTAAAGGGTCAAAGGGTAGAAAAGTTTGTAGTCGAAGTAAGATCGTCTAAAAAGGATGCGTGGAGGGTAGTGGCAGAAGGTACTACTATCGGTTATAAACGTTTGTTGCGTATTCCTACTTGTGAGGCAAAGCAAGTTCGTTTACGTGTTCTTGAGGCTAGGAGACAAGTGAACATCGCTTTCTTTGGCGTTTATCAAAACTAACTCGCTTTGCTCGTTTACCCCACGGCTAGGCACATTCCACCCTTTTGAGGTGCCAAAAATAAAAACTCCGAGTAAAAGGCTTTTTAAGTCCTTCTACTCGGAGTTTCTTTATTACTAACTCTCTAAACGCTTATATTGCTATTATAAGGAAAGCATTCCTCACCTCACGATGAGGAGATGCCTATTCTTTAAAACGAATATAATTGTTTAGTGTTAGTGTATAAGTTACTTGTAGAATTTTACTTCAGAAAGAACTGTGTAAGGATATTTCCCATTGCTAAAGTTATCTGTAAAAGTAAGGTTTATTTGTGTGGTCTTAACCTTGTTGAAGAACACAATATCCCATCCTTTAGGTGATTTTTTTATCTCGGGGCATATAGCTTCTCCTATATCTGTCCACTTATCATCTACTAGAGCCTTGATTTGTACAACACGAGGCATTGTACCTTCAGGGTATCCCATTTTAGAAAATTCAGGTACTATTAGCGTTAATCCACTAACCTCTGTTGGTTCATGGAATTTAAACTGTGCATAAGAGTTTGGATTGTCAATCTCGAATCTTTCACAATTGGAATCACTCATATCTCCATCACTAAGTTTGTCGCTTTTCCAGTTGTAGACAGGATCTAAATAATCATATTTTTCAAATTCAATCTGCTGCTTACCTTCAAGCGTGCCAATACTATTGATATTAGAAATCTTTTTACTAATAATCCACTTAAAAGTAGAAGCAGATTGTACAATATCAAGCCCATCTTTTGATTCCAACGATAGTACAAGTTCTGATTTTTCTTTGTTTTTAAGTGCTTTCAATGAAGCCGATTCTTTGTTAATAGAAAAAGTAAATGGTTTTGCTGAAATTTTCTCACCTTGTTTAATCGTTACAATTGCGGTTTTTAAAGAAACAGCATCTCCTTTTAAAGCTGTAAGCCCTTCACTTGTTGTAGGAACAGCCTTTAAGGTAAAGGTTAAATCTTTATCAGTAGGATTTGTTATTTCTGCAAACAAACTAATTGTATCACCCGAGGTTGTTAACCTTCCACCTTCTCCAGCCTGAATGACTTCAGATGTAGCTTCGTTCTTAGGGAAATAGCAACGGTTATCAATAAAGCCTTTTACTACTACCGTGTTGTCGACAGGATATAGTGGAGATCCTACCTCTGGATCGCTTTGGCACGAAGCAGCGATGAGAGGGAGTGAAAGCATCGCTATGTTTATTGCTTTTATTTTAAGTTTCATTGTTCTTAAGTTTTAAAATAGTTGTTTATTTACCATCAATGCGGATAGGCTTGCTCCATTTTATATTCGTGTTGCTGAAAGCTGTATGCTTATTTTTGGTAATATCGGTAAATTTATAACCACTACCTTCATTGAGCTTAAAGTACATGAAGAGGTTTTCTGCATTTGGATCAACGTTGTACATATTATTTATAATCTGATTGCCTGTACGTGCAACTGTCCATAAGCGAAGTTCGCTAATGTTTAGATCTGATTGTAAACCGTCTGAGTTGCCAAGCTTAATATCATCGTAAGCTAAGGTTACTGGTTTGCCCGGTACATCTAGTGTTACATCAGCCTTACCATTTACGTATAAAGTAAGTTTAGAACCTTCGCATACGAAAGCAATGTGATACCACTTATTAGGCTCGAAGGTAGCATTTGTATTTACCTGAACGCCTTGAGTCTTAATCTGTATCTTGTTACCTTCTACCTGTGCATCACCAAAACGTGTATAGATTTCGCCATCCATACCCGACGGAGCCCAAGCACCGAAGATACACTGGTTAGCTAGCTCACCTTTAGCCTTACCAAGTTTGCTAATACGCACGTTGTATTCAAGTGTCCAATCCTTTAAAGTTACATTTTGATTTTTGGCTAGTTTAACCTTAACAACACTTTCATTAGTAATAGTTGGAACAGGCTGCTTTACTACCTTGTCTAGTAAATAAAGGATAGTACTTCCAGAGTTTAATACTTCTTTAGCACCATCTTTGCTTGTTAAGCGCAACGCAACAGCATACTTCTCACCATTCTTCGTCATTTCTTCTGGAATGGCTTTAACCTTTAGGAAAGCTGTATTTGAAAGTGCCTTACCTGCTTCGATCGTGAAATCTTTTTCTGAAAGCGCATAATATTTCTCGGGGAGAGGTTGGTAGTTTGTACCATTCTCTTCGTTGTATGCTTTTAGCACACCCGAGTTGTCCACAAAATTGAATACGCAGGTATTAGCTGTTGGGTTGGATAGGCGAACGCTAATATCCGACGAAACTCCGTCAACATCAACAGCCAATCTTTTAATGGTGTTGCCGTTGGTGTTGGTTTGTGTGATAAATGCCTGATCTGTTAGCTGTTTGTATTCAGCATTTTCACATGATGTGAGGCAAACAGACGATAGAGTAACCAAGCCTGTTAGCGCATATAATATATTCTTTTTCTTCATAATGATGCTTCAATATAAAATTAGTTTCTCTTAGAAGGGTTCATAATCTGAATAGCTTGTCGAAGAGAAGGATAGAACTTTCCATCGACATTATATTCATACTCCATGTGGAATGTTCCTACACCACCTTTGCGGTATGTAATGCCATTGAGCATTGGGTTCCACAAAGCGAAAGCCTTTAATGAAGGTACTCTCTCTCTTGTTGGGAGATTGAAAAAGAAACCACCTGTGCTTGCAAACCTCTCATAATTCTCACAAACAATAATCTTTTTAGCAATTTCTTCTGCGCTTAATTCGCTTTGGAAATGGTTATATTGAGTGTTAAATCTGTTTTGGAGGAAATCAAAGCCGTGCACATTATAACCGTCAGAATAGGTCTGCAAGATAAAGTAATTGAAGTACTTAGCATATTTTGCATCTATCGCATTTGGTTCGCCATCTACCACTAGCAATTTGTCTGTACCTGAAGCAGGACCAAGACGCTTTGCAAGTGTTTCTACAAAGGCTTTTATAATTTTAGGGTCGGTTTCCCACATTTCGTAAGGATGGTTTACACCATAATGAGTATAATGAGGTTCTGCATCCATATCAAAGCCATCGTAACCATATTTGTCAATGATGTCGCAAATAGCGGTAGCATACTTTTTAGCAGCTTCTATCTTTGATTCTAGCGATGAACCCCAGCCCCATGTCTTGTGTCTCCATTCTGTCCAAGAGAGTTTGCTATCAGGACCTTCTTTAGGCTGTTCTGGCGTTAGCTGATCACCAATGTTAAGTACAAGGAAACAAATCATAGCCTTAGTACCTTTCTTTTCTTGAACAAATCTTAAATCCTTCAACTGTTCTTCTGATGGATTGTTCCAGTTGCCCCAAATAGAAACCATATCCACACTGTCAGGAAGACCTGCCAATGAGTTTTCTAATGAAGCTCCTTTACCTGACCACTGACCAAACCATCCGAAAGCTACAGGGTGATCGGTCTTTTTGTAAGCACGTAGCTGCTCATAATAAGCTTCTGTCTTATTGTTGTGAGTAAGATCAGCAGGGTTTTTGATCTCTGTCTCAGTAGCATCACTACAAGCTGTAAGTGATGCCACTGCGAAAGCAGAGAATAATATTGTTTTGAAAATACTTTTCATATTCTAATAATGTATCTTTTAGGTACTTAATAAAAATTACTTTTGCCACCACATCTTTGTAGTGTAGTCGTCGTTTCCTTTGAGTAACTGAACAGCCTTTAGATAGTTGTCCTTGTTTTGGACGCTTTCTTCTTGGTCAAAAGGAATACGATTAGGAACATTAAGGGCAGAGCCAGTGTTCTGTGCTACAGGGAACACCTTAGGGTAGCCCGTGCGACGAATTTCGTTCCAGCCTTCTTGTCCATCAGGGAACATTGCAATCCACTTTTGTACAGCCAAGCGCTCCTTGTTAGCAGCATCGTTACCTGCTTCCCATTTAATGGTAATATTACTTACAGCACCAGCAGATCCGCCATAGTTAATGTCGGCATCTTCATAGCTAGCCATTGTTTTGGTAGCATCGTTAATGTAGTTGTCTACATTGGCAGCACCCCATTGATCGAATGATAGCTTGATACCTAGATTATATAAGTTTTCAGGAGTATCGCCCATTTTCCAATTGAGCATAGCACCTTCTGCTTTGCAGAAAGCCATTTCGGCAGCAGTCATCCAAACACCTTTGGTAAGTTGTGTTACATTAGCAGCCGAGTAGCTTTCACCAGCAATCTTTTTGTTACCAATTTTAGCACCTGCACGGCAACCTATGATAGGACGCTTACCTTTAGTTTTTGTGTTAGAGAAATACTTAGATAGGCGTGGGTCTCCGTAGCCATACATATAGCTTTCGATGTCAGCACATGCGCGGCTATCTCCCCATTCTACAGAAGTTTTCCACTGACCGTTAGGATTGTAAGCTATCTCTAAGTTGTCTTCGTTCTTCTCGATAACGCCATCGGCTACAGCCTGTTCGCCTAGTTCTTTTGCCATTTGAGGTGCTACACCACTAATGCGGATAGCAATGCGAAGCTTCAAAGAGTTAGCATATTTTAGCCATTTAGCCATCTTACCGCCATATACCTTGTCTTGTTCTGCAGCAACAGTAAGGTTAGGGTTGGTAATTAGTTGTCCCTTAATGACTTCTGTTGCGCTATTAAGATCCTTTATGATAGCTTTGTAAACATCTTCTTGTGATGAATAAGCGTTAGGATTTTTAGGATCGGCACCAATAGGAAGTGGACCGTACATATCGGTGTAACGTAAGAAGTTAGCCGACTTTAGGATCAAAGCCCATGCGTACATCACGCCATCACCCTTTGTCAAACGCTTTATTTCATTGAATGCCGAAACAGTTTTAGGCATAGAATCCTTGAAAGGATAGCGCACCCAACCATTAGGAGCATTGAATTTTGCAAAGTTCTTTTCTGCAAAGCCATCGTTGGCGTATGTCATATAACGACCAAGATAGTTACCGATCAAGTCTTCGTTCATCTGGTAAGTATTTTCTTGTTCAGGGAAAGCCTCGTTAGCCATCTGAACGATGAAAGAAGAAGTGATATAGTTATCGCGTTTTAATTCGTCAATACTTAGCTTATTACCAGGGCGGTTATCCTCCTGAAAACCATCAGTACAAGCAGGCATAGCAAAGAGTGTTGCTCCTGCACATACTGCACCAGCAAGTATTTTTGAAATATTATAGTTTGTATTCATTTTTGTCTAAATTAGTGTTATTGGTTTAGAACTTAAGTTTTACATTGAAGCCCATTGTGCGGAGACTTGGCTGCATCAAATAGTCGAAGCCTTGATAATAGGTTCCTGTTGATGCTGTCGACTCTGGATCGAATGGCGCTTTGTTATAAAGCATAAATAGGTTGTGAGCGTTCAAACCAAGGGTTAGCTCCATTCCGCCTAGCCACTTACGTGGGAAAGTATAAGATGCATGTACATCTTGCAAACGGGCATTGGTTGCGCTATAGATATATTCTGACCAAATAGGATTGTCGCCACCTACTACTGAATAATATTTTTCAGCAGAAATAGTTCCGTTGTTAACAGGGATACCACCGTTATCGCGAGCTTCAGCAGAACGCTTAGAAACACCGTAAGCATCCATCAATGCTTGTGTCTGCGACATTACGATACCGCCAAAGCGTGCTGTAATAACGAAACCGAAGTTGAAGCCCTTATAGCCGAAATCGTTAGTGAAGCCAATATTACCCTTTGGCAATACCGAGCCACGATATGATGGGTTAGCTAGGTTTGTCTGAACTACGTTGCCATCTTTTACAATAGGGTTGCCTTCTGGATCGCGAGCAAAGTCGGTTGTCATATAAAGGTCGCCCATAGTACCGCCCTTCTTCAAAATGATGTCGGCACCCTTCAAACCGCCTTGGTTGATAACTTCGTTTTCGTCGGCTAGCAATTCCACGATCTTGTTGCGGTTAGCACTGTAAGTGAAGTTTGTACTCCAATCGAAATCACCCCACTTGTGGTTGTAACCTAATGACAATTCGATACCACGGTTGCGAACGTTACCGGTTTGAACATATTCTCTTGTGAAACCTTCACTAGGAGTGATAGGGCGTAAGAATGTTTGGTTTTTGGTGTTCGACTGATAGAGGGTAACATCCAATGTTAAATTGTTGTTGAAGAAACGCGCAGTAAGACCAGCTTCCCATGAGTCGGTACGCTCTGGCTTGAAGTTGCTAGGGAACTTGTAGGTTACTGTTTCGTAAGTACCTGATGCAGGGTTATAGCCATAGCGCCATGGCGAGGTAATGTTAGCTGATATAGCCGAACCTACAGAAGCCCATGAGCCACGTACCTTCAAGTAGCTGATAAACTCAGGCAATTTAGCCATCTGAGAGATAACAGCCGACATACCTACAGAAGGGTAGAAGAATGAAGGATTGTCTGTACCAGCAAGGGCAGAGTCCCAGTCGTTACGACCTGTAAGGGTTAAGAACAACATACTCTTCCAACCTAATTCCACGTTAGCGAAGATAGAGTTAACGCTATGCTTATAGTAGTCGTAAATAGGACGGTTATCGTTGGTAGGTGTGCCATAGTCAATACCGTTTGGTGTGAATATGTTAGAAGGAGCCTTCAAACCACCTTGGAAACCTGTTACATCGTATTTAGTGCGATTGAATGATGTACCAAGGTTAGCACCAATGCTGTAATCGCCAAGCACCTTGTTTACATTGAACATCAAGTCGCCATAAAGTGCCTGATCGTTTACCTTATCATAGCCATAGAAGCCATATTTAGAGTGTGCAAAGAGGTTGGTAGTAGAAGCGTAACGCTTATCTTCCTGCTTTGTGGCAGCATCGTCCCAGCGAAGACGAGCAGCAACATCCAACCAATCGAAGATCTTGTACTTCAACTGACCACTTACCATATAGCGTGTACGGTTGTTGGTGCGAACCATGCGGTTAGCTACCCAATAAGGGTTTTGCATAGATAGTGCATCGCCGTAGTTCCAGTTTTGCATATAGATACCGCGTGTCTCATCAAAAATCTCATAAGTACGAATAGCATTAAAGCTTTCGCCACGTGGGAAGAGATAAAGACCTGTCAGTGGGTTATAATATTGTCCCTGAGCAGTGAGGTTGCGGTCGTTCTCACGGATATAGTTGAAGTTGAAATCGAATGTCATTCGGTTGTCCTTCAAGAACGATGTAGTGTTACGGAAAGTGAAGTTGTAACGATCGTACTTGTTGTTAGGAAGAATACCCTTAGCATTGGTGGTACCAATAGACAGATAGGTTTGGTTTTTTTCTGTACCAGCCGTCAACGATACGTTGTTCTGAACATTAGAACCTGTATTAAAGAAGTGCTTAGGGTCGAAAGCACCGTAAGGCGATGCTGCCTTAGCACCCCATGACTTTACTTCACCCGGGCGGTTAAGATAAGAATTTTGGAATTCAGGCATGATGAAAGGATTAGCAAACTGTGTGCTGTTGCTGATCGTTACGCTTACCTTACCTTCTTTACCCTTTTTGGTGGTGATCATAATAACACCTTGGGCAGCAGCCGAACCGTAAAGAGCAGCAGCCGCAGGACCAGAAAGGACGTTGATCGACTCAATATCCTCTGGGTTTAGGTCGGCAATACCTTCAGAACCTGGTTGTGAACCATATATACCACCGCTCACTTCACCATTATTAGTGTTGTTTACAGGTACACCATCAATAACATAAAGTGCTTGGTTGCTCTTTGTGATACTCTTAGGACCACGCATAACGACACGGGTAGCACCACCCATACCAGCAGCAGAAGCATTGATGTTTACACCAGCTACTTTACCAGAAAGGGAGTTCATAAAGTTGGCACTCTTAACAGTGTTAAGTGCCTCGCCGCCCACTTTCTGCACATTGTATGAAAGGGCTTTCTCTGAACGCTTAATACCCAACGCTGTTACGACAACTTCTTCAATTTGATGAGCTTCAGGCTGAAGCTTAATGTCAAGTGTAGTTGCTCCGTTTACAGCGACTTCTTGGGTTTTGTAACCAATGTAGCTAACGATTAAAACTGCATCGGCAGGCACATCAAGCACATACTTACCGTCAATATCGGTTTGTGTACCGCTTTGAGTGCCTTTAATGCGGATAGACGCACCAATAACTGGTTCGCCATTCTCATCAACGACAGTACCCGCAACTTTTAAGTTTGCGTTAACACCACGAGCCTTTAGGCTTTCAGAAATAAGTGAACTTTTACCATCTATGGCTGCACTGACATAATTCGTGCGGGCAGCATTAGATGTGCCAACAACATTACTTGCGAATGATGTTAAGCAACAACATGATAAAAATACACTAACTGGAAGGATCTTACCTTTTTGCATTAGTATAAAAAATTTTTATTAATAGAGTATTTACGTTATGGCATTTTAGGTTATCTAACTTAAAATAGGATTGCCCTCTGACACCATTTTTGTAATTTCACCTCCTACTAAGAGGAGGGTTTTAGTTATTATTCTTGTCTACAAACTTAATACTTAAATTTGGATTATCCAAGAAAAAAGGATATGAAAACTAAAAAGGAATTCTAAAAGATAGCAAAGTAAGTTTTTGTAAGGTGTTATCACCTATTTATATTATATATACTAAAGCTGTTGTCAGTATATGTTTAAAATTACTATAAAAGTAAGGGGTAACTGTTTTTGACAGTTACCCCTTGCTTATGGAATGTTTTGAGTGTTATTTTTAACTTAATCGTTCATGACCCCTTCAATGTAAAGGCGTGTCATTTCTGTTTTACCGTTTGTGCGAACTGTAATGCTTTTTCTAAACTTACCAGGGAAACGATCCTTGCCGTTGTAAATAACCTCAATCGTACCTTTCTGACCTGGCGCGATAGGGCGTTTGTCGTATTTAGGTATTGTACAGCCACAACTTGCCACAACCTGATTGATAATCAAAGGAGCATTGCCTACGTTGGTAAATCGGAATGTTGTTTTGTGGATAGGCACGCTAGTACTAAATGTGCCAAAGTTATGTGAAAGCGATTCGAACTTTATTTCAGCTTGGTTTTGCTGTGCCATAGCTGTTGTGAAACCTAGAACAGCAAATAGCATCATAAGGATTACTTTTTTCATATCTAACATTTTTTCTTTCTTAATTAGTATAACTTCTCCCTTTTGTTTCTTATTTGATGCAAAAGTATAGATAAAGTTTATTTCACTGCAATTATTTTACATTAATTAGGAGAAAATTCCCTGCAAAAAATGGAATAAATAGAGGGTTAGTGATGCTAAAATGCTTAGTAATAAGGCTATTAGCGCAATTGAAAGAATGATGAATAAGCCGCTTTGTATGGCTTTTTTATTAACAGTATGGATAGTGGCTTTATCGCCTTCTACAAAACCTTGTACCAATGCCATATTTTGTTTGTTGGCTTTGTGGAAAAAGTCGATAATGTTGCCTATATAAAAAGGGATAAGTCCTAGCAGTATATCGCGAAGCGAATTGTTGATAATAGCTAGTGTGAGCGGAATGCTTTTTACTTTGCGCATAGCAAACCATACATACGTGAGGGCGCAAAAGGAGGCTATAACATCTCCAATGCCGAAGGGTAAAAGTCCTATTATGCCGTCAAGGTAATACTGATCCATCACCTTTTGTATGCGCTCCATGTTTCTATAGCTAGTGCTTTCGCTTATACGCTGCTGTGCTGCTCGTCTTTTTTCTTCGTTCATATTGCATGCTCTTTCGTGCTAAAACTATTATTTATTGTGTATTGCTACAAAAGTAGAAAAAAGGTTTTGATTGTATTTTAAAAATCCAATATTTTAGTATTTTTGTGTTTTTGTAGGTAGAAAATAATTTTATCTGTGAACAGAAGGAATATGATTATTATTTTACGTTTATGGTATAGGTTATCTTTTACATAGCAAAAGGTTACCTTTCACAATGTAAAAGATAACCTTTTAGTGGGTAAAAGGTTATCTTTTGAACCTCAAAAGGTAATCTTTTATTTTTGTAGTTGTAAGGAGTTGATAGTAAGTAGGTTATGAAAGTGGCTATAGCTACTAATATTTGTTTTTTAGATCGAGAAATAATTTTACATTAATTCGGTTTATTGCTCGATGTATTTTACAATAACCTGCTTTCCTTTTGTGGAGAAGCTAATGTTATATTTTCCACCATTTTTCTCCTTTCGTGCGTATGAAATGTAAGTGTCATTGATTTTCCAACAAGTATCTTTTACGGACGCTGCTTTTAGAGTTTGAATGAAACTTTTGTCAGGCAAGGTATCTAGAGTGAGGATAGCAATGTAATTGCCATTTGTCATATTTTCCTCATCGGCTGCTATACTGATAGAATCGGGAATAAAGACAGTTTGTTTTGTAAGTTTATACTTGGGAAAGGTTACAGCGGTAATGGTTTTTAGATCAATCTTTACAGCGTCTTTCTTCTTTGTAGGAGAGAATACTTCGGCTGGTACTGTATCTGTAAGAGGTGCTGCGAAGGTAATACGCTTCCGATTGAAAGTTATGATGAAGAGAATGGCAGCAAGTAAGATGAGGAGTGAGGAGATAAATTTCTTTTTCTGCATAGTGGAGGAAGGGCTTAAAATGGGGAGATGAAGTGATAATATTTTTAAAGGTGTAACTTTTTAATTCTTTAATTTTCAGCATTCAATCTTTTTAGTTTCTTCTTTGCCTCTGGATTATCAGCGCATAGTTCAAGAGCTTTCTTATAATTATTGATAGCTGCATCGGTCATACCTTCGCGCTCGCAATCTTTGCCCATAAGGACATATTCTACGGAGAGTTTCTTTAAGACTTGTTCTTTTTCTTTGCGTTCCTTTTTGAGCTGCTTTATCTCATTGCGTAACAGATTGATAATGTTTAGTTTGCGACGAATATAACGCTGAATAATAGGGCGTTCAATGTCGTAGCGGCTATGGATTGCTAGGAAAAAGTTTTGAAGGAAGCTATCAAAATTGCCTTTGTCAAAAGCTTTAATGGCATCGGAATATTCACGGTCGGCTTTGCTTTGTTTTAAGGCTTTTGAAATGAGATTGTTGTCATTAAAGTGGTGGGCAAAGTGGTTTACCTCAGCACGTACGAATACCTCGCTGTGTTTAAGTGGAGTTTTGAGGGTGATACCTTCTAGCGAGGTGCAACGTGAAAGTGCTACATAGGCTTGTCCTCCTGCAAAGACACCATCGGTGAAGTCGATATTGACATTATTGAATGTAAGTCCTTGGCTTTTATGTACCGTTATAGCCCATGCAAGCTTAATAGGAAATTGGATATAAGTACCTATTTGTTCTTCTTCTATTTTCTTTTCTTCTTCGTTGAAGGTATATCGTACGTTTTCCCATAGTTCACGTTGTACTTGAAGGTCTTGTCCCTCTTCGGTTCTTACGTACAGCATACCTTCTTCCTCATCAATACCAGTGATAATGCCTAGTGTGCCATTGACCCATTGGTGTTCAATGTCGTTTTTGATAAACATAATATGTGCACCAAGTTTTATGTTAAGCTCAATAGGAGTGGGAAGGCTGCTTTCAGGGAAGTCGCCTTTTATCTCGCCGAGAAACATGGTAGGCGTGCCAGGGAGCTGGCTAAGCCCTTCATTATTGATCCAATCGACAGTATCGCGTTTAGAGGAAAGTGTGATAGTAAAGGGCGAAGGCGTGTCCTCGTTGTGTAAGGAAGTAGTAGTAGTTACCCTTTTATTTATCATATTAAAATCATGCGCTGTAGCCTGATTGGTACGGATATGGTCGAGGATAGCGATAAACGTGGGGTCTGATTGGCGATAGACTTTGGTAAGTTCTATACTTACTAAAGGATGTTCACGAAAAATCTTAGCATCGAAAAAGAAGTTGCTAGGATAATAAGGTTGGAGGAGTCGTCTGTCTTCTTCTTTTACAACAGGCTCAAGTTGGTAGATGTCGCCTACAAGTAGAAGTTGCTTTCCACCAAAAGGCTCACGCATATTGCGTGTGTACACACGGAGGAGCTTATCAATGAAGTCGATGATGTCGGCACGCACCATACTTATTTCATCGATGATAATGAGTTCAACTTCGCGTAGCAGCTTCACCTTATCACCATTATATTTTAAGGTTTTGCGAAGATGACGAACCGAATAACGTTGATCGTCGGGAAGGAGTGGGTGGAAAGGAAGTTTGAAAAAGCTATGTAGTGTGCTTCCGCCTGCATTGATAGCCGCAATGCCTGTAGGTGCAAGGATAACACATTTTTTCTTAGTTGTTTGAGCTATATAACGCAGAAGTGTAGATTTTCCAGTGCCAGCTTTTCCAGTTAGGAAAAGCGAATTATGGGTGAATTGGATAATCTGAAGCGCGTTTTGCAATTCAGGATTATCCAAATCAATATCTTGTATGTTTTTTTCTTTTGAATTATATTTGCTCATTTTGTATTGCCTATGAACTAGATTTGTTCCACTTTAGGCTTTTTCATCTGTTTGATAGGTGGTGTGTTCTCTGCGGGTGGCATGTTCTGATGCTCTGGAGCAGCATTATGTTGCGGCATATTAGGCGCTGCAGGCGCAGGGAGTTCCTGATTTTCGATACCATTCTCATCTATATTCTCCTCATTTACCTCCTCTTTATTATTGTCTTGTTGATGAACTCTTGCATTGTTAAGCGTATCGTCAATGGTGTAGGTCTTTTGAGGAACATAAGCATTACAGTTGTAGGCTGCTGGATCAATATCCTCATCGGGATCGAGCTGCCATTTAGCGTGATACTTCTGAAAGCGACGATCGCGCATAAGACTGTATATAAACTCTCCACAAATAGGCAGTGCCGTTTTTGAACCTTGTCCCAAAGCACCTGTTCGGAAGTGGATACTTCGATATTCTCCTCCTACCCATGCTCCTACTACAATCTTCGGGCTTACTGCCATGTACCACGCATCCGAGTGGTTGTTGCTAGTACCCGTCTTACCACCCCAATCGGTGTCGTCGAATATATATTGTTTAAGCGTTCGGCTCGTTCCCTTTGGGTCGGTTAAGCCAGCCTTTAACAATTGCTGCATGAAGAAAGCACTCTTATAAGTGATAGCCTGATTATGATCGCGAGGAGCAACATATACCTCATTGCCCTCTTGGTCGAGAATGCGTGTGATAACCACAGGGTCGCGATGTTCGCCATAGTTGGCAATGGTGCTATAAGCATCGGTCATTTCAAGCAAATTGACATCGCTAGCACCTAAAGCCAATGAAGGCTCGTCTACCATAGGACTCTTAATACCCATTTCTTGCGCTGTTTGGATAATGTTTTTAATGCCCATTTCTTGTCCTAAGCGTACGGCTATAGAATTGATACTCTGTGCAAAAGCTAAGTGAAGCGGAATGGAGTCGCCCGAAAAACGCCCATTGGCATTTGTTGGTCTCCATGTTTGCATGAGTCCTGTTTTCTTATCTAGTACTTGCATGGAAATATATTCATCACGGCGTTTGTCGCAGGGCGTTAAGCCTTGGTTCATTGCTTCTGAATAAACGAAGAGTTTGAAAGTAGAACCTGGTTGGCGTTCTGCCACTACTTTGTCGTATTTCCATGTATCAAAATCGACATCGCCTACCCAAGCGCGTACAGCTCTGGTGTCAGGTTCCATTGCCACCATAGAGCAGTGCATAAACTTTACCATGTAGCGGATAGAGTCCATTGACGACATTTCCTTTTCTATCGTTCCTTTTTCATAATCGAAAAGCTTTACTTTATGCGGCTTGTTCAAGTAATAAAGTACGCTATCTTGATGGTTTGGATATTTTTGTACGAGGTGTTTATAGAAAGGCTGACGTTCGGCAATGCCTTCGATAAAGCCAGGGATAACATTACCTTTTTCATCGCGCCATGGCTCTTGACCTGCCCAATGTTGGTCGAACTCGTGCTGAATGCGCTTCATTTGTTTACGAGCAGCATCTTCAGCGAGTTTTTGCATACGTGTATCAATAGTGGTGTAGATTTTTAAGCCACTACTATAGAGATCGTATCCATTGTCTTTGCACCATCCTTCGAGATATTTTGCTACATAACCTCTAAAGTATTGTGCTTTGCCGTCATAGTTTTCCTCTACGTGAATGTTGAGTTTGATGGGGAGTTTTGTTAGTTGGTCGTATCTATCTTTGCTCAACTCATTATGTGTAACCATATTGTAAAGTACGGTATTACGGCGTTTTAGCGAGTTTTTAGGGTGGAGTAGTGGGCTGTAATAGGTGGTAGCCTTCAACATACCTACAAGCGTTGCGGCTTGTTCGGTGGTAAGTTTGGCAGGAGTGGTGTTATAATAAGTGCGTGCAGCGGTCTTAATGCCGTATGCATTATTACCAAAATCGACGGTATTAGCATACATAGTTAAGATTTCATTTTTAGAATAGATCATCTCAAGTTTGATAGCAATGATCCATTCTTTGCTCTTCATAATAAGCATGCGAAGCCCGGGAATATGTCCTAGAAGTCCACCTGAATATTGGGTGCGGACGCGGAACATATTCTTAGCTAATTGCTGCGTGATAGTAGAAGCTCCACGTGCATCGTTACGAGTGATGGCATCTTTCAAAGCACCGCCAATGCCCATGAAGTCGACACCATGATGGCTATAGAAACGTTCGTCCTCTGTACTGATGAGGGCTTTCCAAAAGTCTGGGGTAACATCGCCATATTTTACAGGGATGCGGTTTTCCTTGAAGTATTTACCGATAAGAACAGAGTCGGCACTGTATACTTCAGAGGCTGCGTATGTAGGGGGAGTTTTAATGTCGATAAAGCCTGGGGATTTACCAAACAAACCTAGAAAGTTGATATCGACCATTCCTAGGTATAAGAAAATAGAGACTATAAATGATACAATGCCTATAGCAAACTTAGTGTACCAAGCTCTACCTTTGTATAGGTGTGCGTACCATGGGAAGAATTTTAGAAATCCTCTGATTATTTTTTTGATAAATGTGAAAAATCGCTTCATCGGTTTAAGTATAATACATGATAAGTATCTTGTAAAGTACAAAAGTACTTATTATCTTGGTGTATCTAATTTTTGATAGATATAATTTAAGATTTCTTCAATATTATCGGGTGTAAACCACTGTATGTCCTTATCTTTATTATACCATGTTAGTTGTTTACGTGCATAGCGGCGGCTATTGCTTTGTATTTTAAAGATGGCTTCGTCAAGGGTGGTAAGTCCGTCGAGGTATTCGAATATTTCCTTATAACCAACGGTGTTGAGCGAATTTAGCTCCCGATATTTATAAACTTTCAGGACTTCTTCGACAAGTCCATCTTTGATCATATTTAAAACACGCTGGTTGATGCGGTTATAGAGTTCTTCACGCTCCCTATTTAGTCCTATTTTAATAATATTAAAAGGGCGTTCTTTAGTGCCATTCGTGCGAAAAGAAGTATAGGTTTTCCCTGTTTGATGACAGATTTCTAAAGCATGAAGCACACGACGGGGGTTTTGTTTATCGACGATAGCATAGTAGGCTGGATCAAGTTGGGAAAGTTCTATGCAAAGGTTATCCAAACCTTCTTTTGCTAATCGCGACATAAGGGCTTGGCGTATATTTGGAAGGACAGTAGGAATGTCGTCAATACCTTTGCACACAGCATCAATGTACATCATTGATCCTCCTGATAAAACTGTTATAGGAGCAGGGTTTTGCTCCATATACTTTATAACATCTTCTTCGTATTTACTAGCCGAATAGTAGTCGGTCAGTTTTAATGTGCCTACGAAAAGATGCTTCACGCGGGCTAGTTGGGTAGGAGTGGGTGCGGCTGTGCCTATGGGTATTTCAGAAAACAACTGACGGGAGTCGGCATTAAGAATAACAGCATTAAAATGTTCTGCTATCTGAAGGGTTGCTTCAGTTTTGCCTACTCCCGTCGGTCCGGTAATAACGATTAAAGTGTTCTTTTTCAAAATATTATTGACGAATAATGCCACGCTCAGAGCTAGATACAAAGTCGATAATATATTGTATCTCCTTTGTTATCTCCATAGTGGCTTTAATCTTCTGTATGTTTTCTTCTTTTGTGCCAGCACTATAGATAATGCGATAAGCATCATGGATGGCTGTGATCTGTTCGTTGCTATAGCCACGACGGCGTAAGCCTATGAGGTTGACTCCACAATATTTGATAGGATCTTTGCCTGCAATAACAAAAGGAGGTATATCTTGTGAGAAGCGACTTCCGCCTTGTACCATTACTCCTCCACCAATATGGCAGAACTGATGGCATAAGACAGCAGCAGAGATGATAGCACCATCATCTACGGTTACTTCTCCTGCAAACTTTGTAGAATTGCCGATGATACAATGTGATCCAATAACACAATCGTGAGCAATATGCATATTCTCCATTAAGAGATTATTGCTTCCGACGATAGTAGTCCCCTTTGATGCTGTTCCTCGAGAGATTGTTACATTTTCACGAATAGAGTTGTTGTCTCCGATTTCGCAGATAGTTTCCTCACCTTTGAACTTTAAGTCTTGTGGCTTGGTAGAAATGCTTGCACCAGCAAGAATTTCGTTTCCATTTCCAATACGCGCACCATAGTTGATAGTAACACTATTCTGGAAATTATTATTATCACCTATAACGGTGTTTTTATCTATATAACAGAAAGGTCCTATGATGTTATTATCGCCTAGTTTTGCTTCTGGATGCACAAAAGCTAATGGACTAATTTGATTCATCGTATATAATTCTTGATTACTTGTTTTTTACAATTTGAGCGGTAAATGAAGCCTCGGCTACAACATTATCGCCAACGAATACATAACCCTTCATAGAGCTAATGCCATGACGAACAGGTCCGAGAAGTTCGACCTTAAACAACAAGGTGTCGCCAGGTACTACCTTTTGACGGAACTTAACATCATCTATCTTTAGGAAATATGTTGACCAGCGTTCTGGCTCCTCAAGCTGGGAAAGTATTAAGAGTCCTCCACATTGTGCCATTGCTTCTACCTGTAGCACTCCAGGCATTACGGGTTCTGCAGGGAAATGACCTTGGAAGAATGGTTCGTTGCTAGTAACATTTTTGACTCCTACAATTGTAGTAGCTCCCATAGCGATAACCTTATCAATCAACTGCATAGGATAGCGATGAGGAAGCAACTCCTTGATACGAATATTGTCCATTAGCGGTTCTATGTTCGGATCATAGATAGGGGCTTGAACATCATGATTTCTAAGTTCTCTACGCATCATACGTGCAAACTTATTGTTCACGGTGTGTCCAGGACGAGTAGCGATAATTCTGCCCTTTAGAGGTTTTCCTATTAAAGCTAAGTCGCCAATAATATCAAGAAGCTTGTGGCGGGTACATTCGTTATCCCACATCAATGGCTTATGCTGAATATAGCCAATATTATTGGCATCAATATGAGGTACATGAAGCAAGTCGGCTAGTTGGTCTAGTTTTTCTTGTTCTAGTTGTTGTTCGTAAATAACAATGGCATTATCGAGGTCTCCACCTTTTATCAAGTTGGCTTGAAGCAAAGGAAGAATATCACGTACAAAAACGAAAGTACGGGCAGATGAAATTTCTTCATCAAACTTAGAAATGCTGTCTAATGTGGCAAACTGGCTACTAATAAACTTTGACTTGAACGAGCACATTGTTGTGATAGAGAAGTCGTCGTCAGGAAGAATGGTGATAACAGAGTCGCCTTCTTTTATTTCAAGTTTCTTGCGAATGATATAGAAATCTTTTGCTGCATTCTGCTCGGTTAGTCCTACTTCTTTAATCTTCTGCACATACATTGCAGCAGAACCATCAAGGATAGGGAACTCGGGACCATTTACCTGTATCAAACAGTTATCAATGCCCATAGCATAGATAGCTGCCATTGCATGCTCAATCGTACCTACGCGTACATCACCTTTTATGAGTACTGTGCCACGTTGGGTTTCTTCCACATACTCTGCAACAGCATTGATTATAGGCTGACCTTCTAAATCGATGCGTTGTATTCTATAGCCAGTGTTCTCTGGAGCAGGGTTAAAGGTAACGGTGAGGTTTAAACCTGTATGTAGTCCTATACCGAATAGGGAGAAACTTCCGTTAAGGGTTTTCTGCTTTACTGTTTCCATGTATGTGTGTTATTTGTTTTTCTTTAATTCTTCTATTTCTTTTTGTAAAGCGTTTAATTGCTTATACATATCAGGCAAACGTTGGAAGATGGCTTGCGACTTAAAGTAATTGCGCTGAGGCATAGGAGGGGTACCTATGAGTTGTTGTCCATCTTTCAAACTTCCTGGCACACCAGATTGTGCTCCTAAGAATACTTGATTGCCTATGGTAATGTGTCCTGCTATACCTACTTGTCCACCAAACATACACCATTGTCCTACCTTTGTAGAACCAGCAATGCCTACTTGAGCACTCATTACAGTGTTTTCACCAATGTCATTATTGTGGGCTATTTGTACAAGGTTATCAAGTTTTACACCCTTACGTAGATAAGTACTTCCCATTGTAGAGCGGTCGACACAGGTATTTGCACCAATCTCTACATTATCCTCTATGGTAACGATACCAATTTGTGGGATCTTATCATAGCAATTGTTCTCTGGGTTAGGAGCAAAACCGAAGCCATCAGCACCAATCACACTTCCTGCATGAATGATTACATTGTTGCCTAATTTGCAACTATGATAAATAGTAGCATTGGGATAAATAATACAATGAGAACCGAGGTGGGTGCCATCCATAATAGTAGCATGAGGATATACCATTGTGCCATTGCCTAAAACGACGTTATCACCAATGTAAGCAAAAGCACCAATATAAACATCTTTGCCTATTTTTGCTGTTGGGGAAACGAAAGCCATAGAGTCGATGCCTTGTTTCTTTGGCTTCATACTTTCGTATAGTTGTAGAAGTTTAGCTACGCAATCACGCGCATTATCAACCTTGATAAGTGTAGCTGTGGTAGGCTGATCAAGTGTGATAGACTTATCAACTAAAACAATTGAAGCCTCAGTGGTATAAAGATAGTGGGTATATTTTGGGCTAGCTAAGAAAGAAATAGCTCCTTTTTTGCCTTCCTCTATTTTGCAGAAATCATTGATGGTAACATTTTCATCTCCTTCAATCTGTCCCTGAATAAATTGTGCAATTTGTTTTGCAGAAAATTCCATGCTAAAATATTATGATTGTTTGGAATGCAAAGGTATAGAAATTTTATTGAAAACGTTGATAACACATATAATATTTCTTTATTTTCTTGGATAGTAGGCTGGTACTTAAAAGATCAGACGCCTCTGCAATATCTTTTAATTCTCCATTGGGATAGAGAATACTAATGTGGTCTTCATCGGGATTGTACATATCTTTTTGAAGTGTGTCAACACTCATAAAGTATTTTGCCTCATCAAAACTTATATCTGCTTTGAGGGCTATTTCTTCTAGCAAATGGGTTTGTTCTTCCACGCTGATGGGTTCTTCTCTCACTTCCACCTTGAAAGGACACCTATTGATAAGGTTTTTAGCTAGTGTTGATAAGATCTTATCTGGAAGATTTTGCCAATTTTTTAATGCTGTCCAAATGTCGTTATCATCAAGAAGAACATAGTTTTCAAAAGCTTCTTCATGATTTATGAAATACTCTTTATCTACTTTTTTTTCAAGAAAATAGAGAAGGGCAGGTGGTGCAAATAATTTCTCTCCACGTTGTACCAATTCTTTTGCTCTTAACAAAGCATTGATGAGTACTTTCTCGGACGCCACAGTGGTTTTGTGAAGATATACTTGCCAATACATTAATCGGCGTGAGGTGAGGTAATTTTCTATGGAGTAGATGCCTTTTGCGTCTACTACGAGTGTGTCATCCACTATATTGAGCATCTTGATGATACGTGCCGAGCCTACACTCGCCTCGTTTACTCCCGTAAAGAAGCTATCTCGGCGAAGATAATCAAGACGGTCCATATCAAGTTGGCTACTAATGAGCTGGTGTAAAAACTTCTTTGGATAAGTATTCTTAAAAATGGAGATAGCAAGGGTTAAAGCTCCGTTCTGCTCTTTATTCATCTTCTCCATCATCATCAATGATATGTCTTCGTGCGAGATACCATTGATGAGCGTATGCTCCAATACGTGGGAGAAGGGTCCATGCCCTATGTCGTGCATAAGGATAGCGGCTTCTACGGCTTCGGCTTCACTATCAAAGATGAAAATCCCCTTTTGTTCAAGTGTGAGAATTGCTTGTGTCATAAGGTGAAAAGCACCTAATGAGTGTTGAAATCGTGTGTGTTGCGCTCCTGGATAAACCTCTGAAGCTAGCCCATTTTGCTTTATCCTTCTAAGCCTTTGCATAAAAGGATGCTTTACAATATTCAATAATAATCCTTTGGGTACATTGATAAAACCAAACACAGGGTCGATAATAATTTTGCTTTCGCTCATACTTTTGTTGTTCTTTGCAAGTTTTAAGTGGAAAGGGTGGAGATCTTTTGCATGAAGGCTCAATGTGTTTAACTGAAAAGCTCAAGGACTTTCAGGAAGAAGATCAAGGAATTTTGAAAAAAAATCTATACTCCAGAACTATTTTTCTCAAGTATAGATTTTATTTTGTTATGCGAGCTTCTCTAGCTCTAGTGCCATTTCTTGTTGCATCTCGTGTGCTTTTTCACCTGCTACTTTAGCATAGTTTTCGGTGTTATCGGCATAGATAATGCCACGCGAAGAGTTTACCAATAAGCCACATTCTTTGATAATACCATATTTGCATACTTCAGAAAGGCTTCCTCCTTGCGCGCCAACACCTGGAACTAGCAAGAAATGATTAGGAACAAGTTTACGAATATCCTTAAACATTGCTCCTTGCGTTGCCCCCACTACATACATCATATTTCTTTCATTGCCCCATTCTTGCGTTTTCATTAATACCTTTTCGAATAAACGTTCTTGATTTTTATTCTCGAATAATTGAAAATCCTGACTACCTTTGTTAGAGGTAAGGGCTAGCACGATAGTCCATTTTCCTTCATATTCTAAGAAAGGCTTAATAGAGTCTTCGCCCATGTAGGGAGCAACGGTAAGTGAGTCAATGTCGTATTCTTCAAAGAAGGTACGTGCATACATGCTCGAAGTATTACCAATATCGCCACGCTTTGCATCGGCAATAATGAAGTGATGAGGATAAGATACCTTTAGATATTTCACTGTTTTCTCAAATGCTAACATACCCTTTATACCTAAGCTCTCATAGAAAGCCAAGTTTGGTTTGTATGCTACACAATAGGGTGCAGTAGCATCAATGATAGCTTTGTTGAACGCAAAGATAGGATCTTCCTCGTTTGCTAAGCAAGTAGGGAGTTTTCTGATGTCTGTATCTAGCCCTACACATAAGAAAGTTTTCTTCTTAAAGATTTGCTCTACTAGTTGTTCTCTAGTCATATCTCTATTTCGTATTTAAGATAAATATTAAAGAAAGCCTTTATAGATCGGCCTCCTTCATCTTTTCTGCATTCTCTGCCACGGTAAGGGCATCGATCATTTCTTGAATATTACCATTCATAAAACCAGGAAGATCGTGGGTGGTATAGCCAATACGATGATCGGTAACACGACCTTGAGGATAGTTGTAAGTACGTATCTTTGCCGAACGGTCGCCCGTTGATACCAAACTCTTACGGCGATTAGCAATGTCATCTACATACTTCTGATGCTCACGGTCGTAAATAAATGTGCGCAAACGTGATAATGCACGCTCCTTATTCTTAGGTTGATCGCGTGTTTCGGTACACTCTATTAGTATTTCCTCCACTTCTCCCGTATTAGGGTTCTTCCAAGGATAACGTAAACGCACACCCGATTCTACCTTGTTTACATTCTGACCACCTGCACCACTCGAACGGAAGGTATCCCACTTAATATCGCCTTCGTTAATGTTTACTTCAAACCTGTCGGCTTCGGGCAATACCGCTACTGTTGCAGCCGATGTTTGCATACGTCCTTGTGTATCTGTAGAAGGCACGCGCTGAACACGATGCACCCCTGACTCATACTTCAAAATGCCATAAACGCCATCACCAGACACTGCAAAGTCGATTTCTTTAAATCCACCTACAGCACCCTCGTTCACATCAGTAACCGATAATGTCCAGCCCTTTTTATCGCAAAAACGCTTGTACATATTAAAGATGTCGCCAGCAAAGAGTGCTGCTTCGTCTCCACCCGTACCAGCACGCACCTCCATTTGAACATTCTTTGCATCTTCAGGATCTTTTGGTACCAGCAAAATCTTAATTTCTTCCTCAAGCTTTGGTTGTAGTGTTTCGTTCTCGCTCAGCTCCTCTCGAGCCATTTCCTTCATATCGGGATCACTCTCGTTAGCAAGAATATCCTTAGCTTCTTTGATAGTAGAAAGGCAAGCTATATAACGCTTACGCGCGTCCATAATGTCGCCTAGATCCTTGTATTCGCGAGTAAGTTTTACATATCTAGCTTGATCGCCGATAACATCGGGGTCGGTAATAAGTGTAGAAACTTCTTCAAATCGTGCTTCTAGGCCATCTAGTTTGTCTAAAATGCTATTATTCTCTGGCATATATTTTTTCTTTTAATGAGCAATAATGTGCGCTTTACGGCACTTATAAACGCATAATCTTAATAATTAAATTCTCCAAATTCTGATTTAATGGTAAGACGCTTCTTCCCTTCTTCAATATGTCCTATCACCTGTGCATCAATGTTAAACGACTTGCTTATAGCAATGATGCTCTCGGCTAGTTCTGGGCGAACGTATATTTCCATTCTGTGTCCCATATTGAATACTTGATACATTTCTTTCCAATCAGTACCACTACATTCTTTAATGGCTCTGAACAAAGGAGGAATTGGGAACATATTATCCTTTACTACCTTACAATTCTCACCCACAAAGTGGAGTACCTTTGTTTGAGCGCCACCAGTACAATGTACCATACCGTGAATTTCCGAACGATGCTCGTCTAATATCTTTTTAATAACAGGAGCGTAGGTTCTTGTAGGTGAAAGCACGAGCATTCCCGCATTTACGGGGCTTCCTTCCACCTCTTCGGTTAGCCTATACTTGCCACTATATACTAACTCTTCTGGTACAGCATGATCATAGCTTTCAGGATAATTTTCGGCAAGATACTTAGCAAATACATCATGGCGAGCACTTGTTAAACCATTGCTGCCCATACCACCATTATATCTGTCTTCGTATGTGGCTTGCCCCGTAGAGCTCAATCCTACTATAACATCTCCCGGACAAATATTTGCATTGTCAATAACATCGGCACGTTTCATACGACAAGTAACGGTAGAGTCTACGATAATGGTACGTACTAAGTCGCCCACATCAGCGGTTTCGCCTCCAGTGGGATAGATACCAATTCCCATTTCGCGCATACTTGCCAAAAGATCATCAGTACCATTGATAATGGCAGAAATAACCTCACCCGGGATAAGCATCTTATTGCGTCCAATGGTAGAAGATACTAGAATATTATCCACCGCACCTACGCAAAGCAAGTCGTCGGTGTTCATTACGATCGCATCTTGTGCAATACCTTTCCATACGCTAATATCTCCTGTTTCTTTCCAATACATATAAGCCAATGCCGACTTTGTACCTGCGCCATCGGCGTGCATAATGTTGCAATATTCAGGATCACCTCCTAGTACATCGGGGATAATTTTACAAAAAGCTTGTGGGTATAATCCTTTATCAATATTTTTGATAGCGTTATGCACATCTTCTTTTGCGGCACTTACGCCTCGCATCATGTATCTATTGTCCATGTCTTTTTTATTATCTATGATATTTTTAAAAGCACTTTCTCTTTTTATTCTTTACCATGCCAAAACTCCCAACTGGCAAAAGCTTGAAGTAAAAGCATCTCAAGTCCATTCTTTACCGTAGCCCCTTGCGCTGCTCCTTTTTTCATAAAGAGCGTTTGATCGGGGTTATAGATAAGGTCGTAAAGAATGGTTTTAGTGTTCATTGCCTCGTAAGGGAGCTTAGGGCATGTTTCTACATTAGGATACATGCCTAGTGGAGTGCAATTCACAATGACATTATAGTCTTTGATGATTTCGGGGGTTATCTTTTCGTATGAAATTTCTTCTAACATTGGCTTTCTCGATACGAGTTTCGTATCTAACCCTAACGACTTCAATCCATAGTTGATGGCTTTTGCTGCACCCCCTGTACCCAGTACAAGTGCTTTCTTATGCCAGTGGGGCATGAGTAGCGGTTCAATGCTTTGTGTAAATCCAATCACATCACTATTAAATCCCTTCAATATGGTTTTATGACCTTTGCGTGTTATGCGTATCACGTTCACAGCACCAATGGCTTTGGCTTCAGGACTTATTTCGTCAAGATAGGGTATTATTTGTTCTTTGTAGGGTATAGTAACATTGAGACCTTTTAACTCGGGGTTGAGTGCTAAAATCTCTGTAAGGTCTTCTATTGAAGGGATTTCAAAGTTGATATACTTTGCGTTAATTCCTTCGTTTTGAAATTTCTCGTTAAAGTACCCAATAGAGAAAGAATGCCCTAATGGATAGCCAATAAGTCCATATTTATCCATATTTTGCGTTGTTTCGTGTGAATATTATTTCTCAGCTAAATACATGGTGCAAATGCCAAAGGTAAGTCGTTTAAAGGAAGCTTTACTAAACCCTGCTTTTTTAAATATTTGCATCATTTCTTCTCCTTGTGGAAAAGCTTCTATGGTTTTGTTTAAATATTCGTAAGCACTCTTATCCTTCGAGATAATACGCCCGTATGTGGGCAATATGGTGCTAGAATAAATACGAAAGAGTTGCTTCATAGGGAATGACACAGGTGTAGTTAGTTCCACTATACTCAAGTGTCCCCCCTTTTTAAGTACACGACATATTTCCGACAACCCCTTATCCAAGCTTTGGAAATTGCGGATACCGAAGGCAGCCGTTACCGCATCGAAGGCATTATCCTCGAAAGTAAGGTTCAGACAATCTTCTTTCTGAAAGGCAATTACCTCTGAAAGCCCCTCTTGCTTTACCTTCTCGCGCCCAATAGCCATCATACCCTCTGAAATGTCAGCACCAATAAGACTTGTAGGTTTTAGCATTTTAGCCGAGAGGATGGCAAAATCGCCCGTACCCGTGGCAATGTCTAATATGCGCTGAGGTTTATAAGGTGCTATTTGTGCAATAGCTTTACGCCGCCATCCCTTATCAATATCCCACGAAAGATGGTGGTTGAGCTTATCATAGGTTGGGGCAATGTTATCAAACATTGTCTCCACGAGTTTTGCTTTGTCACCATTGCCATCGTAAGGCTTTATCTTCTCTTGTTCGTACACTCTTTTAAAATATTTCTTTGTATATATTATAATATATAATGGTAGAGTCTCATAAGGAGGGATATTATTCCTTACCTTATGAGACTTTTATGTTTTATTCTACAAATGCTACTTGCGTTCAGCCAAGTATGCCTTTACGTTTTTCTCTATGCGTTCTGCAATATCGCCATCGTATTCCTTCTTCTCGAAGTTTTCGCCTGTGATATGCTCGTATAGTTCTATATAACGATCACTCACCGTTTCTGCATATTCGTCGGTAATCTCTGGTATTACTTGTCCTGGTTCGTTCATAAAGTTGTGTTCGATAAGCCACTGGCGCACAAATTCCTTTGATAGTTGGCGTTGAGGCTCACCCTTTTCAAACTTCTCTTCATAGCCTTCTGCATAGAAATAACGGCTAGAGTCAGGAGTATGGATCTCGTCGATGAGGTAGCACTGACCATCGCGCTTGCCAAATTCGTATTTTGTATCTACCAAGATCAAACCTTGCTTAGCTGCAATTTCTTGTCCACGTGCAAAGATTTTTCTTGTCCAATCTTCTATAATGTTATAATCTTCCTCTGAAACAATGCCTTGTGCAATGATTTCTTCGCGAGAAATATTCAAGTCATGACCCTCATCGGCTTTTGTTGTAGGGGTGATAATGGGTTCTGGGAAACGCTCGTTCTCACGCATACCATCAGGAAGCTTCACACCACATATCTCGCGGCATCCCTTTTGATACTCTCTCCAAGCCGAACCTGTAAGGATAGAGCGGATAATCATTTCTACGCGGAAACCTTCACACTTCAAACCTACTGTAACCATAGGGTCAGGAGTAGCTAACTTCCAATTAGGGCAGATGTCTGTAGTTTGATCCAAAAACTTAGCTGCAATTTGGTTTAATACTTGTCCTTTAAAGGGAATACCCTTTGGTAATACCACATCGAAGGCAGAGATACGGTCGGTTGCCACCATTACGATTAAGTCGTCATTGATGTTGTAAACATCGCGAACTTTGCCATGATAAACGCTCTTTTGTCCTTCGAAGTTGAAGTTGGTTTGTGTTAATGCTTTCATTTCTGTGCAATTAAAATGTTTGGCGTGTTCTTTATTAAAAAGTTTCACACCATGGGTTGTTTTGTTGTTTTTATATAAAATGCGAAGTTTTTTTTATTTCTTCGCGGCTTTATCTTTATCGTATGCTTCGTAGGCATTTACGATGCGTGTTACCAGCTTGTGGCGCACGATGTCTTTAGCCTCTAGCTCTATTACGCTAATCCCCTCGGTATGTCCAAGAATGCTCAATGCTTCCCGAAGCCCACTTTTTTGCTCACGTGGCAAATCAATCTGTGTCATATCTCCTGTGATGATCATCTTCGAGTTCCATCCCATTCTTGTGAGAAACATTCTTATTTGGGCAGGAGTGGTGTTTTGCGCCTCGTCCAATATCACAATAGCATCGCTCAGCGTTCTACCTCGCATAAAGGCTAGCGGAGCTATTTGTATAATGCGCTTGTCCAGCATGTCCTGAAGCTTTGTGGCAGGGATCATATCTTCTAGTGCATCGTATAAGGGCTGTAGATAAGGGTCGATCTTATCCTTCATGTCGCCGGGCAAGAAACCTAACTTTTCCCCTGCTTCCACCGCTGGGCGTGAGAGGATAATCTTCTTTACCGTTTTCTCTTTCAGAGCTTTCACGGCAAGGGCTATACTTAGATAAGTTTTACCCGTACCAGCAGGACCTACAGCAAACATCATATCGCTTTTTTCAAAAGCATCGATCAATGCTTGTTGGTTAGCCGAACGTCCTTTGATAGGACGCCCTGTTACCGAATAAACCAAAACATCCTTGACAGCATCGGCTTTGGTTTGTTTGCCTTTAATGATGTCAAGGATGTCTTCAGAGGAAAGCGTGTTATATTTTACAACATGCTGGCGAATACGCTCAATGCTTTCCTCTATCTTTGCCATTTCTTCCTCATCGCCTAGAACGCGAATCACATTATCGCGCGCCACAATACGTAGTTTTGGGAAGAGCGATTTTATCATGAGCAGGTGTTCGTTGCCTACTCCATAGAAAGTAACAGGGTCTATATCCTCTAAGATAATATGCTTCTCTATCAAGTCGATATGCTTTATTTTTATGCAAGGGCAAAGTTACTACAAAATCCTTATACTAGCAAATAATTCTTAATTCTTAATTTCCTTTTTATCAATTCTTATTACCTTTGCGTTTATGAAGAAAATATCAAATAATCTAAAGAATCGTTTTCTTCTTGGATTTTTTGCCATTACGATGCTTTTAGCACTCGTGCGCCTCGTGTTTCCATCGGTAGCAAAAGGGAATGATCCCTACCAAGCTGCTATATCCATGAATAGCGATTCTGCATCACATACTACGCTTCTCACTCCTCGAAAGGGAAAGCCCTCAAAGGCTAGTTCTGTGCG
The DNA here is from genome assembly GCF_000262545.1 of Prevotella bivia DSM 20514. GTDB lineage: Bacteria > Bacteroidota > Bacteroidia > Bacteroidales > Bacteroidaceae > Prevotella > Prevotella bivia. The sequence continues at coordinate 1,930,650 of NZ_JH660660.1, forward strand.
TGCTAGTAGTGTAGATGCCTCCGAAGTACCCTCTGCATTCTTCAATGCCGACGGCTCTGTAGTAAAGCATAAGATAATAGGCGTGCCTGATTATGAAACGAGCTTCCCCGATATGAACGATGTTCAGCTTCTATCGGCTAAGCAAAATGGTGTAAGCCCTGTGCAAAATCGTGTCGAAGCTGAACATCGTAAGCAAGAACTCGTTTTTGTGGGTTATAATCCCTATTACGAGGTGAAGAAACTTTATAACAGTATTCCCTATCTAGTGCCTACAGCTTCGGTACTTTTACAAGAGATAGGGCGTAGCTTTATGGACTCGCTCCAGCTTAAAGGCATTCCTGCTAATAAAATTCTCGTAACCTCTGTGCTTCGTACAAAGGAGGACATCGCCAAGCTTCGTTCCTTTAATCGCAACGCTTCTGAGAATAGTTGCCACCAATATGGCACCACCTTCGACATAGCCTACAATAAATATTACGCCCTAACTCGCCCTGTTCGCGATGATACCCTCAAGTGGGTATTAGCCGAAGTTCTCAACACGCTTCGCTCCCAAAAGCGTTGTTACGTAAAGCACGAGCGTCATCAAGGGTGCTTTCATATTACGGTGAGGTAGGTTTTTGTGGGTGAAAAAACATTACATAAATTCTTGTTTTATTACATTTTATTTTATTCTTTTAGCTGTTAAAAAGGATAAAAATAAAGATATTGAGGTAAAAGGTTACCTTTTGCAAAGTAAAATATGATGTATTGTGCATCGAAAGGTACTCTTTAATGGGGTAAAAGGTGCTGAATAGTTCGTTTGCTCTTGTCTTTTTTATGAATAAAAATCCTAATTTACAGGATGAAAAGGCAGGGAAACTGTATTGTTTTACAAAAAATCGCCTATATCATATTTTTTTGTGAAATAGCAATAGGTTAAAAATATGGATAATTGCTAAGAATTAACAGTAATTTAACATATCTAGGTGGGTTGTAAATGGCTTAATGATTTGAAGATTAGATGTTTTTAGATTTTTCTCTTTCTTTTTTCTTTATAAGTGCGTTTTTATACGTATTTCTGTATGATAAAAATCCTGTATATTGATAGCAGCTTAGAAGTGGTGAGTTTAAATCGGAAAAAATGAGGGCTTCTTATGATCGTATCTTTACAAGTAGATACATATCAGAATACGCTAAAAGTATATCAGAGGTTTAGTTGCGTTAATTTATTATAAATAAGAAAGAAAAGGAATGTGGTATGGTTGTAAACCACAATGTTTTTGTAACTTTGCAACCAATTATGCCGTATGGGCTCGTATAAGTGCTGGAAAGATGCTCAGCCGCCTAGCGGTGAAACCCGTTTACAATAATATAATAATGTACGCAATTGTAGAAATTAACGGTCAGCAGTTTAAGGCAGAAGAGGGTATGAAGCTCTTCGTTAACCACATCAAAGACGTGGAAGCTGGTAATACTGTTGAGTTTGACAAGGTGTTGTTGATTGACAACGACGGTAATGTCACAGTAGGTGCGCCAACTGTAAGTGGTGCTAAAGTAGTAGCTGAGGTAGTTAATCCTTTAGTAAAGGGCGACAAGGTCATCGTTTTCAAGATGAAGCGTCGTAAGGACTGCAGAAAAAAGAACGGTCATCGTACCCAGTTCACTCAGGTAGAAATTAAATCTATTAACGCTTAAAAAGAGGAGGATTTTAGAAATGGCTCATAAAAAAGGTGTCGGTAGTTCTAAGAACGGTCGTGAATCGGCTTCACAACGTTTAGGTGTTAAGATCTGGGGTGGTCAGAAAATCATAGCAGGCAACATCATTGTTCGTCAGCGTGGTAATCGTCACTATCCAGGTGAAGGTGTTGCACAAGGTAAGGACGATACATTGTACGCGCTTACTGACGGTGTTGTTTACTTCCACAAGGGAAAGTTTAACAAGAGTACTGTCTCTGTACTTTCTGAGGAAGTTTACGCTGCTAAGACTGCAAAGCCTGAAGCTTAAACAATAATAACAACAACTATTCCAAACAAACAACATAATCCCATTCTCTCAAGCGAGAGAATGGGATTTATGCATCTATAAATAGGGATATAGTAATAAGACTCTTTTTAGGAATATAAGTAATATAGGTAGTAATAAAAATATTTTTTGTATCTTTGCTCTCACATAGTAAAATTATAAAAAAGATATTTATGCTTACATTAAAGCTCATCAGTGAAGAAACTGAACGCGTAGTAAAAGGTCTTGAGAAGAAGCACTTTTCAGGAGCGCGTGAGGCTGTAGAAAAAGTTTTAAGTTTCGACCTTCAACGCCGTGAGGCACAGCAAAAGCTTGATAATAACAAGCAACAGCAAAATCAATTGTCTAAGCAAATAGGTGGCTTGATGAAGGAGGGGAAAAAGGCTGAAGCTGAAGATATAAAGAATAAGGTGGCAGAACTAAAGGCTTTAGACAAGTCTTTACAGGAAGAGATGGACAGAGCCCAACAAGATATGACCGAAGTGTTGCTCACCATTCCTAACATTGCCAACGACGATGTTCCTGAAGGTAAAGATGCTAGTAGTAACATCGTTATAAAAGAAGGTGGCGAAAAGCCTACACTTCCTGCCGATGCGCTTTGCCATTGGGATATTTGCAAGAAGTATAATTTGATCGACTTTGAGTTGGGTGTTAAGATTACAGGTGCTGGCTTTCCTATCTATATTGGAAAGATGGCTCGCTTACAACGTGCGTTAGAAGCATTTTTCTTGGACGAAGCACGCAAGAGCGGATACCTCGAGGTGCAACCTCCATTGGTGGTAAACACAGCATCAGGCTTGGGTACAGGTCAGCTTCCTGATAAAGAGGGACAAATGTATCATGCAACGGTAGATGATCTCTATTTGATCCCTACGGCAGAAGTGCCTGTTACCAATATCTTCCGTGATGAAATCCTCGACGAAAAAGATTTGCCTATTAAGCGTTGTGCTTACTCGGCTTGTTTCCGTCGTGAGGCTGGAAGCTATGGTAAGGATGTGCGCGGACTCAATCGTTTACACCAATTTGATAAAGTAGAAATAGTACGTATTGATAAGCCTGAACACTCTTACGACTCGCTCAAGGAAATGCTAGACCATGTAGAAGGCTTGCTAAAGAAGCTAGAACTTCCTTACCACATTCTGAAACTATGTGGTGGAGACATGAGCTTTACATCGGCTATCTGCTACGACTTTGAAGTATGGAGTGCAGCTCAAGAACGTTGGCTAGAAGTAAGTTCGGTAAGCAATTTTGAAAGTTATCAAGCTAATCGCTTGCATTGTCGTTATCGTCATACAGAAGATAAAAAGATAGAACTATGTCATACCTTGAATGGATCGGCATTGGCATTACCACGTATCGTGGCTGCTATCATTGAAAATAATCAAACTCCAGAAGGCGTAAGAGTGCCGAAAGCCCTAGTGCCTTACTGTGGTTTCGAGGTTCTTGATGATAAGAACTTCTAAAATACTATAAAATTCTTCTTACTGTTCTAGGGGAATAGTGAGAAGATTTTTTTTTTTTGAATATTACGAACCAAAAACAAAATAAAAACCTTACACATCTATGAACAAAATTCTGAGTAAGAATCGACTAACAGATCAAGTTTTCAGCATTGAAGTGGAAGCACCACTTATTGCGCGTAGTTACAAAGCTGGTAATTTTGTTATTATCCGTGTTGAGGATAAAAGCCAACGATTGCCGCTTACTGTTACAAAAGTAAATCCAGAGAGAGGCTCAGTTACCGTTGTGGTAAAAGCAAGTAATCCCTCAAATGCTAGATTAGCTAAATTATCGGTGGGAGACGCTATTGCCGACATCGTAGGACCACTAGGCTCGCCTGCTAAAGTGGAAAGTTTTGGTACAGTACTTTTTGTTTGTAACAAGCTCGGATCGGCAACAGCTTTGCCTATAATGAAAGCTTTAAAGCAAGCTAATAATAGGGTTCTTGCTCTTTTGTCGGCAGAAAGAGAAGAGAAAATATTGATGCTTGAGGATATTCGAAAGCAGGTGGATGTAGTGCTTAATGTTGGTGCCGATTATCAAGAAGTAACCGACTCCTTGGAGACAATTTTTAAGCAAGGAAAGGTGGATAAGATTATTGCGTTAGGTTCACAAAAACTGATGCAACAAACGGCAAAGTTTTCTATCAAGTATCAAGTTCCTTATGAGGTATACCTCAATACAATTATGGTAGATGGCGCAGGAATGTGCGGTGCTTGCCGAATAACAATAGCAGGTAAAATACGATTTGCCTGCATTGACGGTCCATGGTTTGATGGTTGTATGATCAATTGGGAAGAGCTTATCCAGCGCACGAGTGAGATTAAGGCTTCAAAATTGAATGAGAAGAAGAGTAAACATACTATCACTAATAAAAAAGCTCCTCAGATTGTAAAGTGTGATGATACTTTAGAAGAACTCTCTGCTCGTGGAACAAAATGGCGAGACGAACTTAGAAAACAAATGAAGTCAAAGGAACGCATGACTTTACAGCATGTGCCTATACCTACGCTTGATCCTACTTATCGTGCTACCACTCGTATGGAGGAAGTAACAAAGGGCTATACCTTAGAAATGGCAATTGAAGAAGCACATCGTTGTTTGGATTGTGGTAATCCGTCATGTGTAAAAGGATGCCCTGTAAATAATGATATTCCAGCCTTTATAAAAAATATAGAACGTGGAAATATCATTGGAGCGTATAAAGTGTTGAAGAATACAACTTCTTTGCCTGCTATTTGTGGTCGTGTGTGTCCTCATGAAAAGCAGTGTGAGGGAAATTGTATTCATAATAAAATGAATAGTAAACCTGTGGGTATTGGAGGATTGGAGCAGTTTGTTGCCGATCATATTCGTGAAAATAATATCCAATTGGCAACGCCCACAGTAACCATGAATAATATTAAGGTAGCTGTAGTGGGGTCGGGTCCTGCTGGATTGAGTTTTGCGGGCGAAATGGCAAAGAAAGGTTTTTCGGTCTTTGTCTTTGAGGCTTTACACGAGTTGGGTGGAGTCTTAAAATATGGTATTCCAGAGTTCCGTCTTCCTAATAAGATAGTAGATACAGAAATCGCTTATTTGAAAAAGTTAGGTGTTCATTTTCTTACAGATGTTATCATCGGTAAAACACTTACAGTAGAGCGATTGAAGCGACGTGGCTTTAAAGGTATTTTCGTGGCTAGTGGTGCTGGTGTACCCAATTTTATGAATATTCCGGGAGAGAATGCTATCAATGTATTGTCGAGTAATGAGCTTCTCACGCGCTTAAATCTTATGGATGCTACCAATCCTGACGCAGAAACCCCTATCTATGTGGGCAAGAAAGTAATAGTAGTGGGTGGTGGTAATACGGCTATGGACGCATGTCGTATGGCAAAACGCTTAGGTGGAGATGTTACTGTGGTATATCGCCGTTCAGAGTTAGAAATGCCTGCAGGTAGAATTGAAGTTATTCAAGCTCAAGAAGAGGGCATAAAGCTGCTAACGCTTCATAATCCAAAGGAATATATAATGGATGCTGAAGGTAAGGTTATTAAAGCTGTATTAGATGTAATGGAGCTTGGCGAACCCGATGAGAGTGGACGTCGCTCGCCAAAGAAGACGGGTAGGGAGATCACGATTGATTGTGATCAGGTTATTGTAGCCGTCGGAACATCGCCTAATCCATTAGTACCAAGATCTATTGAAGGCTTAAAGTTGGGTTGGAAAGATACGATCGCAGTAAATGAAAAAATGCAAAGTTCGTTCCCAGAGATATATGCTGGAGGAGATATTGTAAATGGTCCTGCTACGGTAGTATTATCGATGGGCGATGGAAGAAAAGCTGCTAAAGCTATGGCTGATCAATTAAGCAAACAATATATATTGTAAAGTTAATATATAAACGCTTCGGATAAGGTCTTTCCTTTTTCGAAGCGTTTTTGTTTACAGTATATTGTTGCTTTATTCAATAAAAATTCTTATCTTTGTAAAAGGATAGGTTGCACTTGAGATATTGCAAAAGCTTGCCTCTCTTTGCATCTATTTACACTACTTTTGAAAATTATAATATAAAATTTATACCTATGGATAAGAAATATTTTGCTCCTTCAGAACTTATTATTAACGAGGATGGTAGTATTTTTCACCTTCATGTTAAGCCAGAGGAACTTGCAGATAAGGTAATATTAGTGGGTGATCCTGGGCGTGTAGCTTTAGTTGCGTCTCACTTTGAAAAGATAGAGAGCGAAGCTAATAGTCGTGAATTCCGTACTGTTACGGGTATTTATAAAGGGAAGCAAATTACAGCCCTAAGCACAGGTATTGGATGTGATAATATAGATATTGTAGTAAACGAACTTGATGCACTTGCTAATATAGATTTCAAAACTCGTAAAGAAAAAGACGAATTGCGCTCGCTTACACTTGTACGTATTGGTACTTGTGGAGGTTTGCAACTTAACACTCCAGTGGGTACTTATATTGCTTCGCAGAAGAGTATTGGTTTTGATGGTTTGCTCAACTTCTATGCTCGTCGTAATGAAGTGTGCGATCTAGAGTTTGAAAAGGAGTTTAAGAAGCAAGTGGAATGGGATGATCACATGGGTAACCCATACGTGGCAAATGCCGATATAGCATTAACAGAACAGATAGCACAAGACGATATGGTGCGCGGTGTTACTATAGCTTGTGGAGGTTTCTTTGGTCCACAAGGGCGTGAACTACGTTTGCCTTTACATGATCCAAAGCTAAACGAAAAGATTGAGACATTCGAATATAAAGGTATGCACATCACTAATTTTGAGATGGAATCATCAGCCCTTGCAGGTCTTGCTTCGCTAATGGGACACAAGGCACTTACTTGTTGTATGGTAATTGCTAATCGTCTTGTAAAAGAAGTAAATAGTGGTTATAAGAATACCATTGATGGTCTTATAACTCGTGTGCTAGATCGTATTTAAAATAATTGATAATCTTATCCAATTGAAAATTGAGAATTGATCATTGATAATTTTCTAGGAATACTAGGAAACCTAGGGCGGATAATTCTCAACTCTCAATTGGATAAGATTCTCAATTCTCAATTCCCACTTTTCAATTGATTTCAATAGTGTCCGATACAATTTGCGCCCTTGCCACTCAATCTGGGGGTGCCCTTGGTATTATTCGCATTGCTGGTTCCGAGGCTATACCCTTTGTTAATTCTATTTTTAGTAAAGATATAACATCGGCTAAAGCAAATACTATCCATTACGGCAATATCCTTGATCAGAGCGGAAAGGTTATTGATGAGGTAGTGGTATCTCTTTGGCGTGCCCCACATTCTTATACAGGTGAAGATGCAATCGAAATATCATGCCACGGCTCTTCCTTTATCTTACAAGAAGTGCTTCATGCGCTTATAGCGAGTGGATGTAGGCAAGCTAATCCAGGAGAGTTTACACAACGCGCTTACCTTAATGGCAAGATGGATCTCTCACAAGCAGAGGCTGTGGCAGATTTGATAGCATCTTCTAATCGTGCTAGTTATGAAATGGCACTCTCACAATTGAAAGGACATTTCAGCGATGAACTTACCACATTGCGTAAGCGTTTGCTTAAAATTACTTCACTCCTTGAGTTAGAACTCGACTTTTCTGAGCATGAAGAACTTGAGTTTGCCGATCGTTCAGAGTTAGTAGATCTTACCAACGAGATAGATGAGAAGGTTTTGTCTTTGGCTCAATCTTTTAAGACAGGGCAAGCCTTGAAACGTGGAATTTCTGTGGCTATCATTGGCAAGACAAATGTGGGTAAATCTACCTTGCTCAATCAGTTGTTGGGTGAGGAGCGTGCTATCGTTTCTAACATAGAAGGCACCACACGCGATGTGATAGAAGATACAACCGATATAAATGGTATAACTTTCCGTTTTATTGATACAGCAGGTATTCGTGAGACTACAGATGTCGTAGAACAACTGGGTATTCAACGCACGTATAAGGAGTTGGATAATGCACAGATTGTGATGTGGATATTAGATATAGATCCAACGCAAGAAGAGTACAATGAAATAAAGGAGAGGGTAGGAGAGAAACCTATTGTTGTGGTGCGAAATAAGATTGATACTATTAAAACAAGCACACAATCTCCCCTCGTTACCATCTCTATCTCTGCTAAGCAAGGTACTAACATGCATGACTTGGAGCAATTACTCTATCAGAAAGCCAATATTCCTGCTTTTACAGAGAACTCTGTTATCGTTACTAATGCCCGGCATTACGATGCCCTCACCCGAGCTCACGAAGCTCTCCTTCGTGTCCTTTCAGCTTTTAGTATGGAACTTTCAGGCGACCTTGTTGCCGAAGATCTCAAAGATGTTATCGCTATCCTTGGAGAAATCACAGGTACACAGATCTCTAGTCAAGAGACACTGAATAATATTTTTAAGCATTTTTGCATAGGTAAATAGTAAAATACTAATCTTTAAATGGTGATAGATTATGGTTTATTTAGTAATAGATAAGGTTTTATCTGATAAAAGGTGAAGTTTTGTACGCAAAAATAAATTAAAAATATTTTCCAAAGCTGACGCTTTGCGTTTAAAAAGATACTTTATTGATAGATAAAATATAAGTTTTTCTTTTTTAAAAAGGTATTAAGGGAATGAGCGGCACATTTTTATAGATGCACCGCTCATTATTTTTTATGCGTTAAAGGATAGAACAAATAATACCTATACTTCTCTATATCAGCAATTTTCCTATTAGTTTGCGTTGTGTCCCCTCACCAATGATAGGTGCATGGGCATCTTCTGGGAAGAAGATTGTGAATTCGTTAGGTGAAACCGTGAAATAGGTTTGGGCAGGTTTAAAGTATAAGCCACAATCGCGCGCTTCATCGTAGGGGATATCGGGTTTGCCTAGTTTGTTAATAGGCGACCAGCCCATTGTCTCGTTCACTAATAATGGGATTTGAACATCGATGTATTTTTTGTGAAATTCCAGCTTTTGTTGCTCTTTGTCTAATAGCGAAGATACATCTAAATTGATGAAAAGAGCATCGTCATCTAACGTAATTCTTCCTGCTGAAAGTTTGGAGAAATCGGTTGATTTGATATATTCAAATAACTCTTGCATGCGTGGATGCAGAGAGTAATAACGCACTGCATCTTGTAAGTTTGCTAGTATCATAGTGTATTTTATTTATTGTTTATACTTACAAACTTACAAAAATTATTCCACGGTGTTCCTAGATATAGCCAATGAAGTTTGAAAAAATGGACTTTAGCTTTATTATTTATCTATGAATTGGTTACAACATAAAAGAGGAGCGGCACATTTTCCATGTACCGCTCTCTGTGTTCTACAGTTAAAACGAATAACGAGGGAGCAAGAAATACTCCTTCAACTTATTGTGTCGACTTATTATATTAAGTGCATCTGACCGATGACGAATAATAGGACATAGCCTAGAACGAGCGATATAAGACCACAACTTAATCCTACTTTCAACATTTGATTCTGCTTTACGAGTCCTGTAGAGTAGGCAATGGCGTTAGGAGGAGTTGAAATAGGTAAACACATAGCACAAGATGCAGCGATAGCAATACCAACTAAAACAATGCTTGTCCCACCAATGCCGTCCAATTTATTACCCATACCACGGCATACTACTGCGAGAATAGGAACAAGTAATGCAGCTGTTGCAGTGTTTGAAATGAAATTGGAGAGGAGATAGCAGATTAAGCCAGAAATCAGCATAATGAATATAGGACTCCATGAGCCGAACGGAATACTCTCGATTGCGGCATCAGCCAATCCTGAACTGTCCATACCTAGCCCAATGGCAAATCCTCCAGCCACCATCCAAATAACACTCCAGTCGATTTTCTGGAGGTCTTTTGCTGTTATAACACCCGTGATGGCGAATATACCCATTGGAATCATAGAGACGGTGTTGGTATCAATACCAGTAATTTCTTTAGGAATTACCCAAAGGAGTATGGTAAGAGTGAAGGTTGCCATAACTACCCACATTCTCCACCCACGGTGAACGGCTCCATCAATCTTCAGTTCGATAGTTTTCTGTGTGAAAGGGTAATAGTGAAGGATAACTTTCCAAGAGATTATCAACAAGATGATGACGGTAGGCATCATAAGCAGAGCCCACTGTGCAAATCCAATGTTCATATTGAGCCCTGCAGGGTCGTTGAGATACTTCAAGGCGATGAGGTTAGGAGGGGTTCCGATGGGCGTTCCCAAACCTCCTAAATTTGCAGCAACGGGGATTGATAAGGTCAATGCAATACGACCTTTACCGTTTGCTGGTAGTGCAGCAAATACCGGTGCAAGGAAAGTAAGCATCAATGCAGCTGTAGCTGTATTAGAGATAAACATAGAGAATAATCCTGTGATAAGTAGGAAACCTAGTAAGACATTCTCGCTCTTTTTTCCGAATGGTCGGATAAGATTTCGTGCTAACAAGGTGTCAAGTCCCGATTTAGATGCGGCTATTGCTATGATGAAACCTGCAAGGAAAAGCATAATGATAGGGTCGGCAAATGAAGCCATTATCTCTGTCGAGTCTAGTAACTTTCCTACATTATCTCCTTTGAATACACCAAAAGCATTTTTTGATACTGTAACACACATAATAGCTGTGAGGGCGAGTGATGTTGCCCAAGCAGGGATGCACTCGGTGAGCCAAGAAAGGATTGCAAAAACAAAGATTGCTATAACGCGTTGTTGAACGATTGTAAGACCATCGATACCGAAAACATTGGAAGGTAGGTTCCAAACGATGGTCGTAACCACAATGATGGCAAGCAGTTGCCATACTTTCTTCTTATTGATGTGGTTAGAAAGTGCATTAGAAATGTCTTCTGCCATAATTGAAACTGTTTAGTATTGTTAGTAATAATTGCTGACTAAGTTACAAAAAAAAACTTATTACATTCAATAAGCCACAGTTTTTTTGTATTTTTGCACAAATATTTTTCAATTATGTGGAAATATATATTCTATTTTTTTTCTCTGTTGTTAGTTTTGACGAGTTGTAATATTCGTAAGCATACTGATAGTAGTGATGTCGAAGAAGGCGACACTTTAAAGCTTGAGTATGCAAAGCATCTAACTATAGTGAAATACTCTGATTTTACTAAGGTAGAAATACATAATCCATGGAAAAAGCATACAATCTTGCATACTTATTATTTATCGGATGCTCCTATAAAGAAAGCTGTATCTGACAAAGAAAATCTTATAGTCTTACCACTGAAGCGTTGTGTGGTTTTTACTACTGCTCATGCTAATTTGTTCGAGATGTTGGAAGCTCAAAAATCAATCGTAGGTGTAACCGACCTTAAATATATGCTGATCTCTGATGTTCAGAAGCGTGCCCAACAGGCTGATGGTGCAGAAGGAAAAATTACAGATTGTGGCGAGAGCATGAAACCTAATGTGGAGAAAATAATCACGTTGGAGCCTCAAGCCATCTTCGTTTCGCCTTTTGAGAATAGTGGGGGGTATGGCAGATTAGATAAAGCAGGTGTTCCGTTAATAGAGTGTGCTGAGTATATGGAGACGTCGGCATTGGGTAGAGCAGAGTGGATGAAGTTTTATGGTATACTTGTTGGTAAGGAAAAAGAAGCCGACTCATTATTTAATGTCGTAAAGACCAATTATTGGAAATTGCATAACTTAGCAAAGAAGAGTAAGCTTTCGCGTAGTGTTTTGCCAGATCGCAAGGTAGGTTCAGTGTGGTATGTACCTGGCGGTGAGAGTAGTGTAGGGTTACTTTATAAAGATGCTTTAGGAAAATATGCCTATAGTAGCGACAAACATAGTGGCAGCTTATCCTTGCCTTTTGAAACGATTGTGTCAAAGTTTGGTAAGGCTGACTTTTGGATACTTTCTTATGTAGGGAATTGCAACAAGGAAATATTGCTACAAGAGTCGCCCGATTATAAGATTTTGAAGCCTCTTCGTGAAGGTGAGGTTTATGGTTGTAAGATAGACAAAGTTCCTTATTTTGAGGAAGTGAGTTGGCATCCCGATTGGCTTTTGCAAGATTTGATACAGCTTTTCCATCCAGATTTAAAGATAGCCCCTTTAAGATATTATAAGCGTTTGTAAAATGTTATAGCCTAAGTGATGAAGCAACATAATATAGTTATTAATGCTTTTCTTGTTGTTGGAATAGCAGTTCTGTTTTGTTTCAATCTTTGTATTGGAGCTGTGGAAATTCCTCTTTTAGAGATAATTAGTATATTGCGAGGCGTAGAGGTGGAAGATGATAGTTGGCGTTTTATAATTTTAGAAAACAGATTGCCACAAGCTATTACAGCATTGCTATGTGGTAGTGTGTTGGCTGCAAATGGATTAATCTTACAAACCTTATTTAGTAATCCTTTGGCTGGACCTGATGTTTTTGGCATTAATAGTGGAGCAGCACTAGGTGTGGCTTTGGTAATGTTATTATTAGGAGGCACTGTTTCGGTTTCAAGTTTTTCTTTTACAGGCTTTTTTGCTATTTTAATAGCTGCTTTTGTAGGGGCGATGGTAGTAACAATGCTTATATCCTTATTATCTAACTTTGTGCATAGCAATACAATGTTATTAGTAGTTGGTATTATGGTGGGATATTTGGCATCATCAGTGGTATCGCTTTTAAATTTTTTCTCAACAGCAGATGGAGTAAAAAGCTATATGATTTGGGGGTTGGGCGATTTTGGTAGCGTATCTTCCAATCAGTTATTACCTTTCTCTATGCTTTGCCTTGTCGGAATTATTCTGACATTACTTTTGATAAAGCCATTAAATATATTGTCGTTAGGTTCTCTTTATGCTGAGAGTTTAGGTATTAACACAAAAAAAATGCGAACAGTTTTGCTAGCCTTAACAGGTATATTAACGGCAATTACTACCGCCTTTTGTGGTCCTATATTGTTTCTAGGTTTGGCTGTTCCGCACATGGCACGCTTGGTGTTGAAGTCGGAAAACCAATTAAAGTTATTGCCAACAACACTTCTAAGTGGATCGTTAATAGCATTACTATGTAATCTTCTTTGTTTTCTTCCAAGAGAGAGTGGTGTTCTGCCATTAAATGTGGTAACACCTATTATTGGTGCCCCTGTTATTATCTATATTCTAATACGAAGTAGAAAATAGCCGACTAATAAAATATTTATCGTTTAGGTGATAGTTTCTTCCTATTAATTTTATAATTTTGCACTCGATTAGCAAATATCATACTTGCTACCTCATAAAGAATTTACTCTTTATTAAATATAATGGATACAAATAACTTAACAACTTTCAGAAAAACGTTGGTGGGAGTACAATTCCTCTTCGTTGCGTTTGGTGCTACCGTCTTAGTTCCGTTGCTCGTGGGGCTTGATCCTTCAACAGCATTATTTACGGCAGGTATAGGAACCTTCATCTTTCATCTCATTACGAAAGGTAAGGTTCCTATTTTTTTAGGATCATCATTTGCCTTTATAGCCCCTATTATTGCAGCATCAAAAGAGTGGGGTATGCCAGGTACATTAGCTTCATTTGCAGGTGTGGCACTGGTTTATTTTGTGATGTCAGTATTGGTAAAATGGCAGGGAAAAGCTTTGCTTGATAAGATCTTCCCTCCTGTAGTTATTGGTCCTGTTATTATTTTGATAGGTCTGTCGCTTTCTGGCTCTGCTGTTGATATGGCTAAGACAAATTGGCTTTTAGCTTTTGTGTCATTGATAACAGCTATTTTAGTGTTAACCTTAGGTAAGGGATTGTTTAAGTTAGTGCCAGTTATTAGTGGTATTATTGTGGGCTATATTGTAGCTATGTTTATAGGTGAGGTCGATTTTAAACCTGTACAAGAAGCAGCTTGGTTTGCTTTACCTTCTGCAATATCAAATTTTCATCTACCACATTTTGCTTTGGAACCATTCCTTTATATGATACCAGTGGCTATAGCCCCTGTTATTGAGCATGTAGGCGATGTATATGTAGTAAGTGCTGTTGCAGATAAAGACTTTGTGAAAGAGCCTGGTCTTCACCGTACAATGTTAGGTGATGGTCTTGCTTGTCTTGCTGCGAGCCTTTTTGGAGGTCCTCCTGTAACTACCTATAGTGAGGTAACTGGAGCTATGAGTATCACCAGGGTTACTCAGCCACAAGTTATACGTATAGCAGCATTGACAGCAATTGTTTTTTCAGTAATTGGTAAGTTGAGCGCATTGCTAAGAAGTATTCCAACAGCAGTATTAGGGGGTATTATGCTATTATTATTCGGAACGATAGCATCTGTTGGAATTCACAATCTTATTCAACATAGGGTAGACTTAAACCAAACACGTAATATTATTATTATTTCCGTAACATTAACAATGGGTATTGGCGGAGCAGTATTAAGTTTTGGTGGTTTTTCTATGAGTGGAATTGGACTAGCAGCGATTATTGGCGTTGTTCTTAATCTTGTTTTACCTTCAGAAAATAAAGCAGATAAATAAAAAAAAGGATATGAACAATAAAGGGGATCACCTATTATGGCGATCCTCTTTGTTATTATAAGCGTAGTGTTCTTTTGTATCTTTCTTTCAATTCTTGATCGACTTCCTCAAGCGTTTTGCCATTTGCCAATCTTGATTTAAAATATCTCCAACCTAACCAAATACTAAGCATACCTAATAGGGCAAGAATATATTGAAGAATAATAGATTTCACTACTTGTTGGAGGAGAGCTTCACATCCAATAAAGCCACCGATTAATAGCGTATAATCTATTAACCCCCAACTATAATATGACTTTTTAATGGCTTGATATTCATCACTATTTAATCTTATCTTTTCTTTGTTTTCTTCCCAAAGATTTTCAAATTCTTGTTCTGTCATAATCTATGTGTTTTAAAGCGTTTAAAACTCTATGTTATGCTATAATCAAATCAACCATGATCGTATCACTGATATATAAACCTTTTCTTGTTATCGTATAGCAAGTATCATTCTTGCGAAGATACCCATTTTCAATGTATGACGCTGCATTTGTTAAGAAATATCTTCTATACTTTTCTTCAAATTCTGCTATGTTTAATCCCTCTTTTGTCCTAAGTGCCGTTACTATGCTATCATTGTAATGCGTGTTTGCATCAATGGTTTCTTCTTCATAAGCAGGCTTATCTTGTTCTATGGCGTTAATGTATTTAGTGAGATCGGCATAGTTCCAACGACGCGTATTGAGGTCATAAGAATGTGCTGCAGCTCCAATACCAATATAGGGTATGTTGTGCCAATAAGAACTATTATGTTGAGATCGAAAACCTTGTTTAGCGAAGTTGCTGATCTCGTATTGTTCATAGCCAGCTTTTTCTAATCGATCAATAAGCACTTCATACATTTCCCGATATTGTTCTTCGTCTATCTGCTTTACTCTTTGATGCTTTTGCATGGTATAGAGCGCAGTACCTTCTTCATACATTAGGCTATAAGCAGAAATGTGTTCTACGTTGAGGGCAATAGCCTTTTCTATATCGGCAATCCATTCTTCTTGTGTTTCATTGGGGAAACCGAACATGAGATCAATTGAGATATTATTGATACCTACACTCCTAAGTAGCTGAATAGCTTCTGGTATTTTTGAGGAAGTATGCCTACGATGAAGAAATTTAAGTCTTTCGTCAGAGAATGTTTGAACACCCATTGATACCCTATTGAACGGAAGGGTTTTAAGTATTTGTACAAAATCCTCTGTAATATCTTCTGGGTTACATTCTATTGTGATTTCTTTTAGCTGCGTAGCTCCATTATTTGTGTGATGTAAGAAGGTTTTATTAATTTGTTCAAAGATTTGAACCAGCTCCTCTGATGTGAGTTGCGAGGGAGTTCCTCCACCAAAATAAATAGTAGAAAGTTCTGCCTTTTGCTTGCCGATCTCCTTGCAAACAGCATTGATGTATCTTTGTCTTTGAGTAAGTGTATTTTCGTTTTCTCTTTTCGCTGCATTTTTTGTAAGTGTAGCATAGAAGCCACAATATATACATCTACTAGCACAAAAAGGTATATGGATATAGAGTCCTGTCATTATTATTTTTCTATATAATATGTGATGAAGTCAAAATTTATTGCAAATGTACTAATTTGCCTTAATTTTTTGTGATTTATTGCTTTTATTTTTTGGTTCTTTCAATCAAAATGTATAATTTAGGCGACAGATAGTATTTAGATTTGCAAAATGCAGATTTGATGCTTGATAACCTGATAATTTAACATTTTACTAACTACTTAAATCAATCTGTTATGCGTATTTATCAGACAAATGAAATTAAAAACATTGCCCTTGTTGGCAGTGCGGGTAGCGGCAAGACCACACTTGCCGAGAGTATGTTATTTGAAGCTTCTGTTATTAAGCGACGTGGTACAATAGAAGGTAAGAATACGGTAAGCGACTATTTTCCAGTAGAGCAAGAATACGGTTATTCTGTATTCCCAACAGTGTTTCATACCGAGTGGAATAATAAGAAATTAAACATAATAGATTGTCCTGGAAGTGATGATTTCGTAGGTGGTGCAATAACAGCACTTAATGTAACCGATGAAGCTGTTATATTGATCAACGGTCAGTATGGTCCAGAAGTAGGCACACAGAATATTTTCCGTTATACAGAGAAATTAAAGAAGCCTGTAATATTTTTGATTAACCAGTTAGATTCTGATAAGTGCAACTTTGAGAATATCATTACAACGATGCAAGATATTTATGGCTCAAAGTGTGTACAAATACAGTATCCTATAGAGACTGGTCCCAACTTCAATAGCCTTATTGATGTGTTATTGATGAAGAAATATACATGGAAAGCAGAAGGTGGAACACCAACTATTGAGGAAATCCCAAAAGAAGAGTTAGATAAAGCACTTGAATTACACAAAATATTAGTTGAGGCTGCTGCTGAAAACGATGAAAGCTTGATGGAGAAATTCTTTGAGGAAGAGCAACTTTCCGAAGACGAACTTCGTATGGGTATTCGTAAGGGATTAATTACACGATCTATCTTCCCTGTATTTTGTGTTTGTGCAGGCAAGGATATGGGCGTGAGACGATTAATGGAATTCTTAGGTAATGTAGTTCCGTTTGTTGATGAAATGCCTAAGATACATAATACACGCGGTGAAGAAGTACAACCAAATTCTGATAATGCTACTTCTATTTATTTCTTTAAGACAGGTATGGAGCCACATATTGGTGAAGTGTCTTACTTTAAAGTAATGAGTGGAAGTGTGAAAACAGGTGATGACTTGACTAATGCCGATCGTGGATCGAAAGAACGATTAGGACAAATATATGTTTGTGCTGGTGCTACTCGTATACCTGTTGATCAATTGAATGCTGGTGATATAGGATGTACCGTAAAACTGAAAGATGTTAAAACGGGTAACACTCTGAATGGTAAGGGCTGTGATTATCATTTCGATTTTATTAAATATCCTAACTCTAAATACTCTCGTGCTATTGAGGCAAAGAATACTTCTGAAACCGAGAAGCTAATGGCTGCTTTGTTAAAGATGCGCCAAGAAGACCCTACATGGGTAGTAGAGCAGAGCAAGGAGTTGCGTCAGGTTATTGTACATGGTCAGGGAGAATTCCACCTTCGTACCTTAAAATGGCGTCTTGAAAATAACGAAAAATTACAGGTTGAATACAAAGAACCACGTATTCCTTATCGTGAAACGATTACTAAGCAGGCTAAAGCTGAGTATAGGCATAAAAAGCAGAGTGGTGGTGCAGGACAGTTTGGTGAAGTTCACTTGATCATTGAGCCATACGCAGAAGGAATGCCAGAACCTACTACCTACAAGTTTGATGGTCAAGAATTTAAGCTTAATGTAAAAAGTCGAGAAGAAAAGACCCTACCATGGGGTGGTAAGCTTGTGTTTATCAATTCTGTTGTTGGTGGTGCTATTGATACACGCTTTATGCCAGCCATCTTAAAAGGTGTAATGGATTGTATGGAAAAAGGTCCATTGACAGGTAGTTATGCGCGTGATGTTCGTGTTATTGTTTACGATGGTAAAATGCACCCAGTAGATTCTAATGAATTATCATTTACCCTAGCTGCAAAGCATGCGTTCTCTGATGCTTTCAAGATTGCTGGTCCAAAGATCCTTGAGCCTATTAACGATCTAGAAGTATTTGTACCAGACGATTATATGGGCGATGTAATGAGTGATCTTCAAGGTCGTCGTGCCTTAATTATGGGTATGGATTCCGAAGCTGGTTATCAGAAGTTACAAGCTAAAATTCCGTTGAAAGAGCTTTCTTCATATAGTACAACATTAAGTTCTATCACTGGTGGTCGTGCTAGTTTCATTACTAAATTCTCTAGTTATGAGTTAGTTCCAAATGATTTGCAAGACAAGCTAATAGAGGCACATGCTAAAGAAGAGGCAGATGAATAATGTAATACTTTAACTTTTAGTCCTAATAAGGATTTTATGATACGAATAGGGTTGGGTTTCAGATAAGGAAACTTGACCCTATTTTTTGAAGTAAAAATAATAAACAAGAGTAATAAAGAAATGCCTAATAGAATAATCGTTAGGCATTTTTGCTTTTCGTTATAACTCAGACTACATAAAAATGCTGTTTTTAGAGGTCATCTCTAATTTTCTTTTATATAGTTGACTAGGGGTCTGATAGGGGTCGTCATAAGTTTCCTCTACATTAAAGACAACATCTGACAAGGAGTTTATTTTCCAATACAATCCCCAATCTATATATATAACTTTATTGTCAGGATACATAAAAGTCCAGTGAAAATATGATTTTTTTTCTTTTTCAACTTCTTTGTTTTGATATTCCAGAACTACTTGATATCCTGTTCCATTCTTTAAAAAAACATATTGCTCACACATCGTTTTGGGTTTATCCTTGATAATATTTACCCATATTTTATTTGTAAGTTTCTCTACAACATCATTACTAGTATAATAGTCTTCAGTAGTGCAAGATATTAAACAGAAGGAGAAAACAAATATTACTAATAACTTATACGTGGAGTTCATTTGTTTAAGTTAAGAAATAGGGGGATATATAATCTCTCCCCATATATAAAAACATTTAATTGTGCGATTCAAAAGTAGCAGTGGCAATAGGACCACCATTTTTGGGTTCATAACCTTGTCCTTCAAATTGCCAATTTATATTAGCATCATTGCTATATGCTGTCCAAGTAAAATAATTATATGGAAGCATTGATATTCCTGAAAGAGTTATTAGTTTTTCATTCATATTCGGATTGGGGTCTTTTTTTGCATCTTTTTTACAAAGAATGTCAAAAAAGAAATAGCTACCATTGAAGATATTTAATTGAATTCTTGAAATAATTTTCTTTCCTGAAGAGAAATAACACTGACTTTTACTTCCTGGGAAAATTGGTAATGTTGCAAGATTACTACCTCTTGCCCTTGTTAGAGAGCTTTTTAAGGTATTTTCAACTTGCACTATTCTATCTTGTGTAAGATTTCTAATCCAAGTTTCATTATACGTAGAATATACTATTTGAGAAGTTTTTGGATTATTTGCAGCGGCTTGTAATCGCATATTTAATTCTGCTATTTCTTTTTCAAACCTTTGTTTATTTAAAGGATTAACGCTCTGCAAATCTTGCCAATCCTTATCAGAAAGCAAATCTTTGAAAGAGGTTTTATGTACATTCAAATAGTACTCGCCAACTGTTTTATTTATATCAACAAATTTAGCAAGAACCTTAGAATCAGTTTGGTAATCTCTAGTAACAGTAATTTCAGCTACCTCATCATTATTAGAACACGATGTTAATACTCCTACAAATAATGCCAATATGAAAGTAAGAGTGTAAAGGGTTGCTTGTTTTGCTTTCATAACTGTAAGTTTTTAGAGTCTTATAAATAAAACGTTGCGAATATATGTACTTTTTATGAAAAAAGCAAGTAAGTAGACAACTTTTTTCTTCATCTGCCTGAAAATACCTAAAAATAATGATAGCAGTTATTGAATTCTTTATAGATATACCTAAGCAGTGGAAGAAGAAGGGTATAATCAGTAGTTTCTATCCCATAAGGCTTCAAACACATTGTCTGTTTTATAAGTCTGACCTTGTGATTAACTTTTTGCCAACTAACTCCGAAAAACTTCGCCAGTTCGCCCTCCGTCATAGCAACCTCTCCCTTTCCTTGACGAATAACACGCATGCCATCGCTTCACTCAAAAAAAAACAGTGAGGTGATGAGTACAAAGGGGACAAGGTAACGCTTATTGGAGAGTTGAGGGTTGTTAGGTTTCATTTTATTGCTTATTCATAAACATGTTGTTCTATCGTTTGATGACGGACACTGGGCTGTCCTCCACTGCGTCTTATAACAAAGAGATAGTAGGGCAAAGGTGGTAAAGTATGTGTACAACACCCGCATTTAGGCACAATAAAAATAAATAATGTGTACTCAGACCACATTCCAAACAAGAGGAAACGACTTAGTCAACAAGCTCGTCAATACCATCTGCTTTCACTAAAAGTAGTTATGCCCGTAAAAAGAAGCAACAAGAAAATACCTATTTTTGGGTATGTTCATTTTTTTTCTGTATCGAGAAGTTGAAATATCTTTGCAAATCGAAAGTTTTTTTAGTATAACAACAATTATTAAAATAGTAAAATGTCGAAAAAAGAACAACGAACGCAAAAAATTTTATCGGCTCGAGACTCTCTTTTCAAGGGATGCTTGCTAATGCTGATGATGCTGTTTTTAAGCATCTCTGCCACAAAGGCACACAACGGCAAGTACGCAAGCACAGATAAAGTCGAGGAAGGTAGCGTGACTCTTCAAGTTACAGATGCGCTAACGGGCGAACCCATATTAGGAGCCGTTGTGAAAGATAGCAATGGTAAGACATACGTCACCAACGAGTCGGGAATCTGTATTATGAAGTTAAGCAACACCGATAAGAATGTGAAAGTCACTGTCTCATTCGTAGGCTATAAGAGTTACACTTCCTATGTGTCAGCAAAAACACGCACACTGAACATCAAGTTAAAGGAAGACGTACAGCAATTAAGTGGAGTAACGGTAACATCTAAAAAGAGACACACCGACATCATGCAGCAAGCCAAGGTTTTGGATCAAAGTGTACTCGAAAAAGGTGGTGCCACCTCGTTGGCAAAAATGTTGGAGTCTATTCCTGGTGTGAGTTCTATCAGTGCTGGTAATACGGTGGCTAAACCCGTTATTCAAGGTATGCACAGCAGCCGTATTCTATTGATGAACAATGGAGTGAAATTGGAAAGCCAGAGTTGGGGCAACGATCATGCGCCAGAAATTGACTACACAGGTGCCAGCATGGTAGAGGTTGTAAAGGGTGCCGAATGTATTCGTTACGGTTTTGGTGCTATGGGTGGTGTGGTATTGCTCAACGATGCTCCTCTACCCTATGGGCATAACAAGCCTATCGTGAAAGGAGTTACCAACATCGGTTATGATACCAATCCCCGAGGAATAAGCGGCTCGGGAAGCATTGAAGCAGGTTGGAAGAATTTCGGTATGCGCCTGCACGGCAACTATACTCGTGGTGGTGATTATCATACGCCAGAATACATCATGAACAACACGGGCTACAATAACATCAGCATGTCTGCCATGGGTGGTTTTGAGAACAAGCGCATCACGGCAACCGTGCTTACAAGTTTGTTCTACCAACGTTCTGGTATCTATTTTGGCAGCCAAATATCCGACTTGGCACAACTACAAGAACGATTCCGCATTGGTCGTCCAACAGAGTCGTCATTGCAACCATTCAGTTATGAAATTGGCATACCCTTCCAGCAATCACAACACTTCACGCTGAAGGGCGAGGTGAAATATCGCATCAACCCAAAGCAATCGCTGGATCTGACTTTGTCGTTCCAGGAAAATTTGCGACAGGAGTATGAGAACCGTATGAGAAAGGAGTGGAGCGTCATCCCGATGCAAGACCTTGTATTGAAAACATACAAAGGCGACTTGTCATATCGTGCTTCATGGAAGCCTTACAAAATGTCCACCTTTGCAGGTATATCAAACACATACCAAATAAACTACAACTTCCCAGGCACCAAGAACCCTGCCTTTGTACCAAACTTTGCCGCTCTCACCATGGGTGGTTTCCTGTTGCAAAAGGCTACTTTCTTTGAAAAATTGCAATGCGAATTGGGCTTGCGTTACGACTTTAGAGTAATGAGCGTGAGCGGTTACACCACGCTGAACAAGTACGACTATTACGATGACTTCAAGGTTTACAGCAACTTCACCTCGAGTTTTGCTGCTCACTATCAGTTTAACGACAACTGGGATATGCGTGCAAACATCGGTTGGTCGTGGCGTCCACCAGACATCAACGAGCTTTACGCCGTCGGACTTCAAGAAGGTTCTTATTGGGTAGTGGGCAATAGAAACCTAAAGAGTGAGCGTGGTTGGAAGTCTATCTTAGGCGCAAGGTATCGCAATACATGGATATCTGTAGAGCCAAGTATGTTCTACCAACACATCAACAGTTATATATACGACCATATCGGCTATGGTGCTAATCGTTTTCATAACAGCCCAAGCGGAAAGTATGCCAAGTTTATGTATGATCAGGACGATGTGAGACTGTATGGTGGCGATATAGAAGCTACAGTAAATCCCATTAAAGGACTCAGTATCGTAGCAAAGGGCGAATGGATATTTGCACGCAACATAACACGAGACAACTGGTTGCCTTTCATGCCATCAGACAAGTATGGACTGTCAGCCAACTACGAACATATCTTCGGTGCAGAGAAAAAGATAAAGGCATCGTTCTCTCTCTCTGGCAACTATGTTACAAAACAAGAACGTTTCGACCCTAACACGGATTTAGTGGCAGTATCGCCCGACCCCTACTTCCTGCTTGGCCTCACAGCAGATGTTGCCTTCAAGCTGCCCAGCAACAGGGAAATAAAGGTAATGTTGGTAGGCGATAACATTCTCAATACATTATATAAGGAATATACAGACCGATTTAGATATTATGCGCACGAGCGTGGCGTGAACTACTCTTTGCGCACAATCATTAAATTTTAAGAAAATGAAGTTACAATATAAAACAATAATGCGTTCAACTATTTTAGCTGTAGGATGCTGCTGCATGCTTGCCGCATGTTCTGCCAATGATGTTGATGATTTCTTGAAAAAAGTAGTAAAAGCTCCTCCTGCTTCTATCGAGTACAATGGCAAGGGACACTCACAGATATATGCAGTAAGTGCCGTACTTAGAATGGGGTTCAAAGGTGGTAATATAAAAGTTGGAAACTTTGGTGCCGACAACAGTATAGACAACACATACGACCAAGACTCGTACAACATGATAAGCGTGAACACGGATAAACCGACAGACTATCCGCTCATGCAACAAATTGAGATAAGTAAGGGCGACAATGGACAAATGCAAATTACCAGCCAGCGCGACCATTTTGATGTAGTTGCGTCAGATGACGTTTATTACGGACTTGAGCTTACATATTATGGAGCCAACCACCAACAAATAAACGGTGAGTTCATACAGTTCTATTACAAGAAAAACGGAGACCCAGATCTCGACAATTCTACATTGGTACAACACCAACACTTCTTTACCATTGGCAACGAAGTATTGGAACACAGCTACACTATAGATGGTAAGACCATATCCAAGAACAGTAAGCAAGGTTTTTATCCACACACGCTGGACAAGAAACCAACATACTATCCAGAGCTTACCTTTGAGATGGAGGGCGACAAGCTAAAGCCTTGCGACATCACCACGACCAGCGCACTGCTTGCACCTGAAAGTGGGAACAAATCAGAACGTATGCCGTTTGACAGCACGCTGATAGACAAAGCGATAAATATATTCCCTACGCTAAAAACAAATCAAGCTACATGGACAGAAGGTGGCTTTAAATTCTTTCAAACACTCACTATGCCACATGCGGCAAAACTTGCTAACAAGTTGTTTACATACCGATACCGAGATACCGACCCATTTGAGAAACAATTGGGATATGAATATCAAGAGGGTAGCGGTGACGGTGGCGTTGTAGCAGATGGTACAAACGCACTGAGACAAAGACAAGGCGATTTCGTGGAATTGCTGCACCAATGTAGGAAAATAGGTACGGGTCCAAACAATTTGGACAGAATGGGATTCAAGGGAGTTCTACAGTTTAGCCAAGCCAACACCGAATTTGCTATGCAAATAAGCCTATGCAACATCGTATCACAAATGGATAAATCAAAGAATTCTATTTGGCCCAAATATGGAAATGATGATCCAGGTGCTGACTCAAAGACTTGTTCTGAAATTCCAACATTAGGAAATGGAGAAGGTAGAGGACTTTATAATTTTAATGAAATAAAATCAGAATGGAGCAATCACGACATTGACATTCCTTTAACATTCCGTGTCATTGCAAATATGAACGATAGAGAAGAGAAGTTCGTGGAAGATTTCAAAAAGTTCTATCCGGACATGGATTCGAATGAAATCAAGAATTATTTCTTCAAGCCTCAATATTTGCTGTCAAGGAATCGTAAGAATATATTCGTCATGTAGACTTCAGCTAAAAGGAAGGCATTTGCGCATCATCATTCCTCACATGGCTGACACGTTCTCCTAACTAAGGAAAATTTACATACACGGCTAAGAGGAGAAAGAGTATTTAGCAAAGTGCCAATTATACTGGACTATCTAATCAAGACATTTACATAAAATAATAAAATGAAAAAATATAGTTTTTGTTTCGTTCTTATATTGATGCTATGTACATCATGTGATGATTTCATCTTTGGTAACATGCACATCAATTACAACGAAAACCCACTTGAACACAAAGAAGTACCACACAGCGGTGCGGATGCCATGGTTGACAGCTTGAAGAAAAAAGCTCCCTTTGGTGACGCCATGAACAATCCCGACCAAGATGGTGCATTCAACAACTGGGCTCGCTGCTTAGTAATGTTCAAAGAGGGACACTCACACGGAGATGAAAAATTTCATGGCAATTATGTTTACCCAGCAGCGCCATGGAGACAAGAAGAATTTGTCATAGTAGAAAACAACTCACAAAAGTTTCCTACTGTAAAGGTGGAATGGGAAAAGAGTATTCAAACTGTTTTTGAAAAGAAGTTAGGCGCGCCTACTCCCCAGCAGCCTTACATTCGCCTTATAGGTGGAGATAAAAACCTTTGGGGTATATGCTTGTACTTCTTGGATAAAGATGGAAAGTTGCTTAACGATGAGATATATAAGCACTCTGATGAGTATCAAATATTCTTTACCATCAGTGACGTAGATGATAAAGGTAACCCATACAAGATCGAAGACTGTAGAGGTACATGGGAAGCTGACAAAAATGGGAAAGATGGCAAAGTAGGTGAGCATCCTGTCGTATCGCCTTATTTCGAAGGAGTAGATAAGAACGAAAGTTTAGGTCACGATATCTTCATGCGTAGACAAAATGCAACCAAGAATTTGTTTGAATATGCCTACCGTGACACATGGCATCAGAATGCCATGGCTGACGGTATGCGCGAGTTTTACAACATTAGGTTGCTGCCACCCCTTGCTGCCACCGATGCTAATTCATGCGTTTCCTATGACAAGGACTGTGTAGGACTAAAAGGACATATCAACTTTTACTATGAGGCTAACGAGCCTACCTCTAACTTTAGACCTGAAATAGATCCACGATATGGGGCTGGAGCGAAAGACACATGGCCTTTCATGGTAAAAGGTTTTTCCGGTGAGCCGGTAGCATATAGCCGTACTTCATACATATTGCCCAAATTCTATCTTTCCGTAAGAGTTATGAAATGTCAAAAGGGAAAAAAGGCATATATTCCTAAGGCTACCATTGCCAACAAGGAGCTAGACTATGCTGGATATTGGGATTGGATGAAGAGCGAAAAAGCCTGCGCACCATTCTATAATCCTTTCTGGCAATCGAAGAATACGACCCTTGAGGTTCCTGAATGGAAAGAGCTTATACGCTTTAATATACCTATCAAGGTGTATTGTAATAGGTTCGATTCCGATCCGACAAACGTATCACCAGCAGAGCCATATTATTTCTACTTAGGCAAAGAGATTGGATTAACAGGAAAACAAGCATACGAAGCGAGCCAAAATGTTAAAACGCATGGCTTTGGCGCTTTTGGCAACTGGTTCCTCTAATTCATACAATTATTATAAACAACAAAAAATATCAAAACAAATAAACAAAACAAGGATATGAAAAAAATAAATTATACCTTGATATTAGCCTTTATGGCTTTATCATCTCTATTCACAGCATGCCAGAGAAATGGCGATATGCCAGACAGAACTGATGCTAATTCAACAGTAGACCACCTCATTTTCAAAGAAGTCTTTTACATTGGTTACTGCACTTATAGGGATTTGTCTTCCTACGGCATCAAAAGCCTATATAGCAGATACGAGGATGCCAACTATCTAGTGATATACAATCCTACCAACCAACCGATATCACTTGAGAATATGGCACTTGCTTGTCATGTTGTCGACCCAAGTATCCAATATTCACTCCAAAAAGAAGGTAATGGAGATTTCACAAAGCGATACTATGGCATTGGAGGTATGTCGTACTTCCCCAACGACCCTGTAACAAAAAAGCCACATATCATACAGCCTGGTGACAGTGTCATCGTAGTGAAATATGCGTGCGATCACAAGAAGAAATTCCTTGCCGAGAATGAGACTACAGAAGAAGAGGCAAAGAAAAACTACTATGGCTGGGAGGCTCTGCCCGACTACAGCAAACTTCCAAAGGACAAAACCTTTGAATTGTGCAACCAGCATGAACTGGAAAACGGAATGTATGACCCTAACGACAAATTTGACAACAAGGATATTCCAAATATGCGTGACCTTGTTTTGGGGAATGAACTTCCATTTACGGGACCAAGTCAGAGTATGCGCATAGCTTTAGTGAAGCTCCCTGATGGCGATGCATCCAAGCCTCATACCAAAGACGAAAACGGATTTTATCCTGACGAATCGCCACGCTCTCGCTCCAATTGGTATCATCTATATGATTTGTATGGAACCGAGCAGGACAAAATTAATGACGAGACGGATCCGCTGAAGAAAAGAGAACTGGAAAAGAACAGAAAATACCCAACGGCATACTGGCACATGATATATAACACAACTGGTATGGGAGGCTTCTATGTTGCTGAGCTGAATTACAATTGGGTTGTCGACTTCCTTACTATTTGCCCTTCGACAGAGAAGAAAATGGACTTGCTGACAGGACCAAGCTCTGTAACTGTATATGATGCAACAGGACGCCCCATAATGGAAGGAACAGAAGAAAAGAAAGAAAAAGTATGGTGGTACGACAGAGGAACAGCAAGTGTCTGCAATCGGATATTTACAAGTAGTGACTTTTCTAATTCCTCATTCGATCCCTCGCAATTACAAGGTGCACTGATTCGTCGTACCAACGGAAAGGGATTTGTAGCCGAAATGAGTTCTGCACTGAACTACACGAAAGGTGTGCCGTCACTCAGCAGACGCGACAGCAAGGGCAAGCCGTTAGACATGACCGCATACTGGAAGGTTAACTCCATTAATGCACGTGCCAAGAAGAAATAAGAGTTGAGGTGTACAAGAATAATTAACTAAGAATCATTAATATAAAAAAGACAAACAAATGAAGAAGATGATGCTATGCGCATTGGCAACAATTGCGCTTTTCGTAAACTGTACTCGTAACGGAGAACCAGAAGAAAAGAAAAATACCGCTGAGACAGAAAGCGCAGACCTGATTATCAAAGACATTTACTATGCTGGAGACTTCGTGGAGAACCCTTACGGCAATAAAGCTGAAGAAACGGATGACAAGTTTATTTCCGTCTACAACCCTACCGACCATGACATAAGTCTTGAGAATATGGCTCTGGCACTATGTCAGTACAACGCCGTAGACAAAGTCAACTTTGAAAAGCCTAATTGCGATTATAGACAGAAAGCATTTGGCGTTTCCAACATAATTGGTTTCCCAAAAGATAAAAGTGGCATGCCATATACCGTAAAAGCAGGCAAAACTATTGTTATTGCCATGAGAGCCATCAATCATGCGGAAGGATACAAGAAGTATTTGAAAGAGAATGACGAAGATCCAGCTAAATATAAAGGTATCGAAAAACTGATCGACCTTTCCAAAGCCGACTTTGAATGGGGACAGAATGCTACCGAAAATGTTCCACACATGACATTCCTCTATTGTAAGGAAAACGACAAAGAACAGGAAAAACGAATGAAAGAGGACAAATCTAAAGTCGGAGTATGGGATGAAGACGACGATGAGTATGTACCTTTCGGATTTGAGCGTAACTTCACCATTGCGCTGATACGTTTGGCAGAACCTATCAAGAAGATAAAAGAGAATATGAACAATGCCAAGGTAAATGAAGCGTTGCTAAAAGGAAACGAAGAGTCGACGGCAAAATATGGACGCTATGTTATGTGGAACGAGAGTGGACATCACTCACATTCACAAATTCTCATGTTCTTACCTAACCAATGGGTTGTTGACGCCGTAAATGTAAGGTTTAACGGAACTTCTACAGAAAAAGAATTCCCGATATCGGGTACATTGGACAAAGGTTGGAAAGGCGTTTACGACAAAGCTGACGACAAGTTAGAAGTAGGTGCAGGCAAGATGATTACTCGACATTTTGATGGAAAAAGATTATCCGATACAAACAACTCATCGGTTGACTTTGAGGTAAAGAAAGTAGTTGTACCTACGAAATAAGAAGGCATGAGCATTATAAATGCCAGCCTTCTCTTACTAAACTTCATAAAATAACCTGAGTTCGGTATAAGAAATTCTTCAAAAAAGTTGTAGGAGTGGAATGTTTTTCGTATCTCTATACTTGATAATCAAAGTATTAACGAAAAATATCCACTCCTATGAATAGTACAAATTTAATAGTAATATTCTGTATTTTTGATTATTGCTGTCCGATAAAACTTTTTGATACTCTATAAATTTAGGGCTGACTCCTTCATTAGGAATCAGCCCTTTTTAGTTACTTTGTTACATATCCAAAGCATCAATGATGCTATTGAATAACGGACAGGAAAAACTAAGCGCGAGGAATTGTTATTTCTCCAGCTATTGATCTATTCATATACTCTCGAATAGTTTTGGTATCAGTATAGTTAGCATGTAAGAACATAAGTTTTGTAATAGCTGCTTCTACAGTACTATCGTATCCACTGATAACATTGGCATCCTTTAGTTGGTATCCTGTATCGTATCTGTTCATTTCTACTTGACCACTAATACATTGACTAATATTCACCACTGTAACTCCTTTGTCTGTAAGTTGTTTTAGAAGTTTCATAAGCCATGCTTGTTGTGGTGCATTGCCACTTCCGTATGATCTCATCACAATACCATGTAGATCGGGTAAATCTAGGATATGATCGAAAATACCTTCCTTCATTCCGGGGAATAGCGATAGGACTGTAATATTATTATCCATTGCAGTGTGCGGGATCATAGGAAGGTCGTAATCGGGAGTTAAGATATTTTGAGTTTTAAAGTTGAAGTTAACGCCAGCTTCACATAGATGAGGATAGTTAAACGAATTAAAAGCATTAAACTCTTCTGCATTTTGTTTTGTAGATCTATTTCCTCGTATAAGATGCCCACTGAAATAAATAGATACTTCTGGAACAATAGGTCTGCCATTGGGATAATATGAAGATGCTAGTTCGATGCTAGTCATTAAGTTTTCTTTTCCGTCAGTTCTCAATTGCCCAATAGGTAATTGAGATCCTGTTAAAATAATAGGTTTGGTTAGATTTTCAAACATATAAGAAAGTGCTGATGCTGTGTATGACATCGTATCTGTACCGTGCAAGATAACAAAACCATCGTACTGTTCATATTTTGTGGCAATAATTCTAACAAGTTTACCCCAGAATACAGGACTCATGTCAGATGAATCTATAGCTGGAATAAATTGATAAGTATCCACTTCTGTTGAAATCTGTTCAAATTCTGGTACATTTTCAACTAAATGGTTAAAGTCGAGTGGTTCTAAAGCACCTGTCTTTGGATTTCTACCCATTCCTATGGTGCCACCCGTGTAGATTAGTAAAACTTTGTTTGTCCTTTGCATAATATTATAGTTTGATTTTTGCAAAAGTAAGTAATTTATTCTATATTATCACAATGTTAGGTATAAAAGTACTTTATTAGCTTGTGGTTGTGGAAAAATAGTAGTATTTTTGCATCATAAAAAATATGATATTAGTTTTTTGTACTACTATTAAAATGAGAAAAATTATTTATATATTCATAGCTGTTGTTATGATAGCAGTTATGGCTAGTTGTGGCTCTAGTAAGGGAGTAACCTACATGACCAATATCGACTCTATTAGTTTGACTCCTTCTAAAGGTCTTTATGATGCAAAGATAATGCCTAAAGATTTGCTTACCATTGGTGTTTACACTGTAAACCCTAATGCTTCTGCTCCTTTCAATATAGATGGGCAACAAGGTACGGGTAGTACAACAACAAGCACTACAAAAGGTGGGTACTTAGTAAGTAATGATGGTTTCATAACTTTTCCAATTGTAGGCAAAGT
This sequence comes from Prevotella bivia DSM 20514, assembly GCF_000262545.1. Lineage (GTDB taxonomy): Bacteria > Bacteroidota > Bacteroidia > Bacteroidales > Bacteroidaceae > Prevotella > Prevotella bivia. Next base: position 1,961,290 of record NZ_JH660660.1, read on the forward strand.
TCATGTAGCAGGATTAACCAAAAATGAGTGTGAAGATTTGCTTAAAAGTAAAGTTCAACCATACTTAGCACGTACAGAAAACCCTGTAGTAACAGTGAAAATGGCTAGTTATCACGTAACCGTAACAGGTGAAGTGGGTAAGCCTAGTGTTATTCCTGTAGCAACAGAGAAGATTAATATCATGGAAGCTTTGACACAAGCAGGCGATTTGACGCTATATGGAAGACGTGATAATATCTTGCTTATTCGTGAAGATGCAACAGGAGAGAAACATTCTGTTCGTTTAAATTTGAATGATGCAAATCTAATTAATTCACCTTATTATTATTTACAGCAGAACGATATTGTTTATGTAGAGCCAAATAAGGCCAAAGCTAAGGGGTCTAACCAAGGTCCTACATCAAAGGAGTGGATGACTTATACTGGCTTTGGATTAGGATTAGTAACAGCTATTATAGCTTTGTTAAGGTAAACGATATAATATTTAACATCATATTATGTGTGGAATTGTAGGCTACTTAGGTACACAGCGAGAGGCTTATCCTATACTTATAAAAGGCTTAAAGCGGCTAGAGTATAGAGGATATGATAGTGCTGGTGTTGCATTGATAAATGAAAGCAATACTCTCAGTGTCTTTAAAGCTAAAGGTAAGGTTTCTGATTTAGAAAACTTTTGTAGTGAAAAAGATATTACAGGTTCTATAGGTATAGCACATACTCGTTGGGCTACTCATGGAGAGCCATCTTCGATGAACGCACACCCTCATTATTCTCAATCGAATAATTTAGCTATTATTCATAATGGAATTATTGAAAATTATGCCGAAATAAAGCATAATCTTCAAGATAAAGGAGTGAAATTCCGCTCAGAAACAGATACAGAAGTATTAGTACAATTAATAGAATATATTCAAATAAAGAAAGACTTAGATCTGCTAACGGCTGTTCAGATAGCTCTACATCAAGTAATAGGTGCTTATGCAATTGCTATTCTTGATAAGCGCCATCCTGACACTATTATAGCGGCTCGTAAGCAAAGCCCTTTAGTTGTAGGTATTGGAGAGAACGAGTTTTTCTTAGGTTCTGATGCTAGTCCTATTATAGAGTATACGGATCAAGTAGTATATCTTGATGACGAGAATATCGCTGTTATGAAGCTTGGTGAACCTTTGAAGGTTGTAAGTGTTCTTAATGAGAAGCTTTCACCAGAGATAAAGACAGTAGATATTGAGCTTGGTCAGATAGAAAAAGGTGGATACCCACACTTTATGCTTAAAGAAATCTTTGAGCAACCTAGCTGCTTAACTAATTGTATGCGTGGTCGTGTAAACATAGAACATACTAATGTTACGCTAAGTGCGTTGATCGATTATCGTGAGCAGCTACTCAATGCGAAGAGAATTATAATAGTTGCTTGTGGCACTAGTTGGCATGCAGGATTGATAGGTAAGCAAACTATTGAAACATTTTGTAGGGTTCCTGTTGATGTGGAATATGCTAGCGAGTTCCGTTATCGCAATCCAGTAGTGAGTAAGGATGATGTTGTCATCGCTATTTCTCAAAGTGGAGAAACAGCAGACACCCTTGCAGCGGTGGAACTTGCTAAATCGAAAGGCGCATTTATCTATGGTATATGTAACGCAATTGGTTCAAGCATAGCTCGTGCGACAGATACGGGAACTTATATCCATGTAGGTCCAGAAATAGGTGTTGCCTCTACAAAGGCTTTTACAGGTCAGGTTACAGTCTTAACAATGTTTGCTCTCGCTTTTGGACATATGAAAGGATCTTTGAAGCGTGATGAATATGTGAAGATTGTTGAAGCGTTATCTGATATACCGTCAAAGATAGAAGAAGTGTTAAAGGTCAATAATCAAGTTGCCGATTTAGCTCGTATATTTACTTATGCTCGCAATTTCCTTTATCTTGGTCGTGGTTTTACTTATCCCGTAGCCCTAGAAGGGGCTTTGAAGTTAAAGGAAATTTCATATATTCATGCAGAGGGATACCCTGCTGCTGAAATGAAACATGGACCAATAGCTTTAATCGACTCAGATATGCCAGTTGTTACTATTGCTACGCACAATGTAATGTATGAAAAAGTGCGAAGCAATATTCAAGAAATTAAGGCACGACAAGGTTATGTTATCGCTTTAGTGTCAAAAGGCGATACAACGGTGTCTAAAATAGCTGATGCTATTATTGAGTTGCCAGACACCTTAGAGTGTTTAGAGCCATTAGTCGCAACTATTCCGTTACAATTATTGGCTTACCATATTGCAGTCTGTAAAGGCAAAGATGTTGATCAACCAAGAAACTTAGCAAAGTCAGTTACCGTTGAATAGCGGCTAACTGACTTTTGTCTTAATACACTCATAATAATAAATATAGAAGATTATCATTTTAGATGGAGAAAAACATTCACGAGGATTGTGGAGTTGCAGCTATCCGACTACTCAAACCTTTAGAGTATTATCAAAAAAAGTATGGCACATGGATGTATGCGTTAAATAAGCTTTATCTTATGATGGAGAAGCAGCATAACCGTGGGCAAGAAGGGGCAGGCATTGCTTCTGTGAAGCTTTCATCTCTTCCTGGCAACGAATATATGTTTAGAGAGAGAGCTGAAGGCAAAAATGCGGTGATTGATATTTTCTCTAATGTGCATAAGCACTATAAAAAAAATACCCCAGAACAATTAAGCGATATTTCTTTTATAGAAAAGAATGCGCCTTTTGCTGGTGAGTTGTATATGGGGCATCTTCGATATTCTACTACGGGTAAGAGTGGTCTGTCTTATGTTCATCCTTTTCTTCGCAGAAACAATTGGAAAGCTAAGAACTTGAGTATGTGTGGAAACTTCAATATGACGAATATTGAAGAAGTATTCAAAATGCTTACAGCTCAAGGGCAATGTCCACGTCTCTATAGCGATACATATATACTTCTTGAGCTTATGGGGCATCGGCTAGATAGAGAGGTTGAACGCAACTTTGTTCAAGCTAAAGCCAAAGGATTAGAAGGGCAAGACATTACAGATTATATTGAAGAACACATTCAAATAAGCAATGTCCTTAAAACAACGATGGAGCATTTCGATGGGGGATATGTTATTTGTGGAATGACAGGGTCTGGAGAAATGTTCTCCATTCGTGATCCTTGGGGTATCCGTCCTGCTTTTTATTATAAGAATGACGAAATTGTAGTACTTGCTAGTGAGCGTCCCGTTCTTCAAACCACTTTTGATCTTGAATGTGATGATATTCAAGAACTTATGCCTGGTCAAGCCTTGATAGTAAATAGGAAAGGGGAGTGTTCTCTTCAACAGATCCTTGAGCCAAAGAAAAGTGCAGCATGCTCTTTTGAACGTATCTATTTCTCTCGTGGATCAGATAGAGACATCTATAATGAGCGTGAAAAGCTTGGTCAGCAACTTGCTCCTAAAGTATTAGAGAAAGTAGGTTATGATTACGAACATACTGTTCTCTCTTACATTCCCAATACAGCAGAAGTGGCTTTCTATGGTTTGCTCCATGGCTGTAAGCAATGGCTTAACCAAGAAAAAGCCAAGCAATTGGCTAATATGAAGCCATACGCACCTTTAGAGGACTATATAAAGATAGTAAATCAAGATATACGTACCGAAAAAGTTGCATGGAAAGATATAAAACTACGTACCTTTATTACAGAGGGAAACTCGCGTAATGATCTTGCTTCTCATGTATATGATGTAACTTATTCTTGTATTACTCCTTACGTTGATAGTTTAGTAGTGATAGACGATTCTATCGTTCGTGGAACAACTCTCAGGGAAAGTATCCTTCGAATGCTCGATCGTATCCATCCTAAGAAGATAGTTATTGTATCTAGTGCCCCTCAAATACGTTATCCTGACTTTTACGGTATTGATATGCCTAATTTAGAAGAGTTTTGTGTTTTCCGTGCCACAATAGAGTTAATCAAAGAGCAAGGTAAGGAGCAATTGCTAAAAGAGGTGTATGATGCTTGTAAGATAGAGGCAAGTAAGGAACTTACAAACGAAATACATAACCCAGTGCGTGCTATCTATGCTCCATTTACAGTGGAAGAGATCAATCAAAAGATAGTAGAAATGCTTCGTCCAGAAGGAATGATAACTCCTGTAGAACTTGTATTCCAAAGTATCGAAGGATTGCACGAAGCCATTCCTAATCACAAAGGTGATTGGTATTTTACAGGAAATTATCCAACAACTGGGGGTATGCGCTTAGTTAATCAATCGTTTATTAAGTTTTATGAGAGGAATTTCTCTAAGTAGAAGAATAACAAATTATAGAACCAACATCAATATATACATATATTACAATAATGAGGAAAGTAACTTTAGTTTTAGGTGATGGATCCAAGTTTCATGGGCAATCATTTGGGTATGAGGCTCCTATAGCTGGCGAAGTAGTCTTTAACACTGCAATGATGGGGTATCCTGAGAGTCTTACCGATCCATCTTATGCTGGTCAGTTATTAACAATGACCTTCCCACTTGTTGGCAATTATGGTGTGCCAGCCTTCTCTATCGAGAAAAATGGTTTACCTACTTTTATGGAAAGCGATAAGATATACGCATCAGCTCTAATCGTTGCTAATTATAGTGAGCAACCTTCCCATTGGAACTCTTCGGAAAGTCTTTCTGAATGGTTAAAGCGCGAAAAAACCCCCGGTATAACAGGTATTGATACTCGTGAGCTAACTAAAGTTCTTCGCGAGCATGGTGTTATGATGGGTAAAATTCTTTTTGATGACGAACCTAACAATATTCCTGAAGCCGATTATGAAGGTGTCAATTTCGTTGATCGTGTTTCAACGAAAGAAATCATTCGTTACAACGAAGGAGCTGGTAAGAAAGTAATCTTAGTGGATTGTGGCGTGAAAGCTAATATTATCAGAAGCCTTATTCAAAGAGGAGTAGAAGTAATACGCGTACCTTGGAACTATGACTATTCTTCAATGGAGTATGATGGACTTTTTCTTGGAAACGGTCCCGGCGATCCTGATATGTGTAACGATGCCGTTGAAATTATTCGTAAACATATCAATAATAGCACAAAACCTATATGTGGTATCTGTATGGGTAATCAATTATTGTCAAAAGCAGCAGGTGCTACGATCTATAAACTAAAGTATGGACATCGTGGGCATAATCAGCCTGTGCGCTTGGTAGGCACTAATAAGTGCTATATCACTTCACAAAATCATGGTTACGCTGTTGATGCTTCTACTCTTGATGAAGATTGGGAAGAGCTTTTTGTAAATATGAACGATGGTAGTAATGAAGGTATTCGCCATAAGACGAACCATTGGTTTACTGCCCAGTTCCATCCAGAAGCCTGTTCGGGCCCTGTAGATACTTATTTTATGTTTGATAAATTTGTAGAAACTTTAAAGTAATGAAAGACGAATCAATAAAGAAAGTCCTGCTACTTGGTTCAGGCGCATTAAAGATAGGAGAAGCTGGCGAATTTGATTATTCTGGATCACAAGCCCTAAAAGCATTACGTGAAGAAGGTATTTCTACGGTACTTATCAATCCTAATATTGCCACAGTTCAAACCTCTGAAGGAGTTGCCGATCAGATATATTATCTACCAGTTCAACCTTATTTTGTTGAGCGTGTTATAGAAAAGGAAAAACCAGACGGTATTCTTCTTTCTTTTGGTGGGCAGACTGCTCTTAACTGTGGTGTAAAACTTGAGCAATCAGGTATTCTTAAAAAGCATAATGTACGCGTGTTAGGAACTCCTGTTGCTGCTATTATGAATACAGAAGATCGTGAGCTTTTTGTAGAACGTCTTGATGAAATAGAGGTTAAAACTATCAAGAGCGAGGCTTGTGAAAATATAGAGCAAGCTCGTATAGCAGCAAAAGATCTAGGTTATCCTATCATTGTTCGTGCAGCATACGCTCTAGGTGGGCTTGGTAGTGGTTTTGCTGATAATGAAGAAGAACTCAACAAGCTATGTGAAAAGGCTTTTGCTTTCTCTCCACAGGTGTTAGTTGAGAAGAGTTTGAAAGGTTGGAAAGAGATTGAATACGAAGTTGTACGCGACCGTTATGATAACTGTATTACAGTTTGTAATATGGAAAACTTCGACCCACTTGGTATTCACACAGGCGAATCAATCGTTGTAGCTCCATCACAAACACTCACCAACACAGAATATCATAAACTTCGTGCTTTATCTATAAAAATTGTGCGCCACATCGGTATTGTTGGCGAGTGTAACGTGCAATATGCTTTTGATCCAGAGAGCGAAGACTATCGGGTTATTGAGGTTAATGCACGCCTTTCTCGTTCGTCTGCTCTTGCAAGTAAAGCCACTGGTTATCCTTTAGCTTTTGTTGCAGCTAAGCTTGGTATGGGCTATGGCTTATTTGAATTAAAGAACTCGGTAACTAAAACCACGTCTGCTTTTTTTGAACCAGCTCTTGATTATGTCGTTTGTAAAATTCCACGTTGGGACTTGAGCAAATTCCGTGGAGTTGATAAAGAACTAGGTTCAAGTATGAAGTCGGTAGGCGAGGTTATGTCTATTGGTCGTAACTTTGAAGAAGCCATACAGAAGGGTCTCCGTATGATAGGTCAGGGCATGCATGGTTTTGTTGAGAATAAAGAGTTGCAGATTGATGATCTTGATGCAGCGCTTCATGAGCCTACAGATAAGCGTGTCTTTGTTATTTCTAAGGCTTTTCATAAAGGTTATACGGTTGATCAAATACATGAGCTTACCAAAATTGATAAATGGTTTCTCTACAAGTTGAAGCATATCATAGATATTGATGAGCAGCTAAAGAAGTGTAATATTAATACGCTTGAGCGAGATCTCTTATTAGAAGCTAAGCAAAATGGCTTTACCGATTTCCAAGTGGCTCGTGCTATTGGGCTAGAAGATGTGGAAATAAATATGCACAAAGCAATGATGCTTGTGCGTCGTTATCGTAAGAATTTAGGTATTCTTCCTGTAGTAAAGCAGATTGATACATTGGCAGCTGAATATCCTGCTCACACTAATTACCTATATGTAACCTATTCTGGTGTAGCTTCAGATATTACTTTTGATGATAATCGTAAGAGTATCATTGTGCTTGGGTCTGGTGCTTATCGTATCGGTAGTTCGGTAGAGTTCGATTGGTGTGGCGTGCAAGCACTCAATACTATTCGAAAGCAAGGCTATCGCTCTATTATGATCAATTACAACCCAGAGACGGTATCTACTGATTATGATATGTGTGATCGTCTTTATTTCGATGAACTTACCTTTGAACGTGTGATGGATATTATTGATGCAGAAACTCCATACGGAGTTATTGTTTCAACGGGTGGTCAGATCCCTAACAACCTTGCTATGTATCTTGACGAGGAGAATGTACCTATTCTTGGAACTTCTGCGCATGATATTGACAATGCAGAAGACCGTGCTAAGTTCTCATCAATGCTCACCAATAATGGTATTAATCAGCCTGAATGGAGTGCATTAACAAGTATGGACGATATTCAATCCTTTGTTGATCGGGTAGGCTTCCCTGTTTTGGTTCGCCCATCTTATGTACTCTCTGGAGCAGCCATGAACATTTGTTCTAATAAAGAAGAACTTGTACGTTTCCTTCAGTTGGCTGCTAATGTAAGCGAGGATCACCCTGTAGTGGTAAGCAAATTTATTGAGAATGCAAAAGAAATCGAAATGGATGCAGTAGCTAAAGATGGTGAAATACTTGCCTATGCAATTTCTGAGCATATTGAATTTGCAGGTGTTCACTCTGGTGATGCTACCATTCAGTTCCCTCCACAAAAGCTTTATGTGGAAACGATGCGTCGTATTAAGCGTGTGAGCCGTCAAATTGCTAAAGCTCTCCATATTAATGGTCCTTTCAATATTCAGTTTATGGCACGCGATAATGATATTCTCGTTATTGAGTGTAATTTACGTGCAAGCCGTTCTTTCCCATTTGTAAGTAAGGTTTTAAAGATCAATTTGATAGATCTAGCTACTAAAGTAATGCTCGGACTTCCTGTAGAGAAGCCACACAAAAATCTCTTCGACCTTGATTACGTTGGTATTAAGGCATCGCAATTCTCGTTTAATCGTTTGCAAAAAGCCGATCCTGTCTTAGGTGTTGATATGAGTTCTACGGGTGAAGTAGGATGTATAGGAGAGGATACTTCAACAGCACTCCTCAAGAGTATGCTTTCCGTTGGTCATCGTATACCAGAGAAGACAGTTTTGCTCTCTACTGGTGGAGCTAAGCAGAAAGCAGAAATGCTTGATGCTGCTAAGATGTTGATCGAACATGGATATGAACTTTATGCTACTAGTGGCACTTCAAAGTACCTTACAGAGAATGGTATTTCAAATACTCTTGTTTATTGGCCATCTGATGAAGGATTACAACCACAAGCGCTCAACCTGTTGCATGAGAAGAAGATAGATATGGTAGTGAACATTCCTAAGGATCTTACTCCACGTGAGCTAACTAATGGTTATAAGATCCGTCGTGCAGCTATTGATCTTAATATTCCTCTTATTACTAATAGCCGCCTTGCAAGTGCCTTTATTCAAGCCTTTTGTACTGTTAAGCTAGAGGATATTGACATCAAGGCGTGGGGAGAATATTAATTTAGTATGAAGCATATTTTATACATTTTCCTCCTTGTAAGTATTATGTTTTCTGCTTGTGGGGTTCATTCCTCAAAGGGCGATCATTATGATACAACGAGGGTAGATACGATGGTAGCTATTAATCTTGATAGTGTGAAAGTGCAAGATGGAACAGTTGTTAGTGATTGGCAGTATTCTACCGATTCTGTCATCGCCAAACTTTCTAGTATACCGCAGAAAAAATCGAATATCACTCCTAATAACCATCTATTTGTACGTGTGGCATATCGTAACCATCGCCTCGATAATCTTTGTCTTATTCTTGGTGATGGCGAACGTTTTGCTGGTAATAGTTATGACACTACCAATGTTATTAAGTTTTATGCTCATGGTAAAATGTTAGGCAAGTTTACCTATAAGCCAGGAATTTCTAAACAAACCGACTCAGCTTTTATTGACAATGCTTCCGCATTTCTTTCTTGTATTAAGGAAAATCGCTCATTCAAACTTGAGACAACTACTTTTACTAGTGGAAAGCTGGTATATGAATTTAATATGCTTCGCGAGTTAAAGGTAAAATAAATCATTAAGAACACTTATTGGTCTAAAATAATTGCCAAAGCTGTGTATCACGAGTCCTTAGGACACTGATACATAGCTTTCTCTATTTAAAATCTGTAAAACTCACATTACTCAGATAATAAATAGAAAGCACTTTATATGAAAATGAATACGATGCGTTCGATAAGTTATTATTTACTTCATCGAACGTATCGTATTTATTGCTTAATAATCGTGATCGTGATAATAATGTCTTCGGTGGTTGCGTGCTATGAAGTCTATATTATGCGTAAAAATCTCATTACCTAACTTGCATGGCATATTATAGCTAATATCACCATCTTGCAACATGTTGTTTTCTAAAAGGTAATTTAATAATTCAGGATGCGTAGACTCTATATTAATAACTGCATTCATAGTCTCTGTTCGCATCTGACGATCATCACATTTTTTGTAGTAAGGATTGTCTTTACATTTAATTGCATGAATTATATCAGGAGCAAATATTATTCCTGCTTTCTGTGAGATAAATCCAACTTGTGAACAAGATGGTAGTTGATGCGCTATTTGATTTATATTTGTATTAGGTGTAATCTTGTGCAACCAATCTTTGAGTTGATCAATATTTTCGAAGAAAGCTATTCGTTTTCCTTTTGTACGCTTCATGAAATGTGGATAATTATGTTTATAGGATGCAGCGAGTTGCTGCTTATGCTCACAATTCTTTCTGTATTGGTTATGATCTGACTCATACATAAATCCATTGATCTCCCAATTGTTATCACCATATAGAACAAGAGAAGTGGTTACATATAGGTCTTTGTGATTAAGAGTTGGAAAATTATTCTTCAACTTGTATTCTTTTCCTAGTGAGTCTTTTAATATTGCAAATTCTGTATTGATTTCTTTTATTAAGAATATATCCTGTTGACAGTATTTCAGTTTTTTCAGTTTACTAGCTTCGCTGTCCATACTATGATCATAGTACATTTCTGCTAGCCAAATATGCGGTGGTAGCGACAGCGGTCCTATCTCTGTCGTTATTGAGAACATTGTTTCTACGTAATAGAAAGTTTCGTTCTTTGAAATTCTTTTATTGAATAAATTATATAAATCGCTATATCTGTCATTTGCAAGTGGTGAACAAAGCAGATATGATCGACGAAGCCAAAATAGTATCTTTTTGAGTTTGAAGTAATCATTGGCTGTGTCCTTGTCGTAAATGAAGTCATATAAACTCTTATTTATCTCTATTTCATCATCATCTTCAAGAATACGTATGATACTTGCAGTAGTATCATCATCAATAGCGAGGGGATTAAGAAATTTATCTTGGAAATATCTTGATAACACCATCCATATCAGTAGTTTTACTTCATCTGCATTGACATCCTCCTTGTCTAATACTGCTAAATTATCAACGAAGGGAAGTGGATATCCATACATCTTTAAATGCTTTTCTACAAAAGTATTCCATAGTCCGATGTTGGACATCTTATCCTCATAGTAAATAGCTATATTGATAGCAATTTCTTTTTTTAACTTATCAGTATCAGGTGATTTAAACTCCATTTCTTTTACGAGAAGCTCATGTATGCGGTTTGCCACATTTACATACATCGGACATGGCTGTAGACCTATTGGGTAATAAGGCGCAAAATCATTTGAAAAAATAGTTCGTTTCATTGCTTATATATTAAAAAACTTTCGTAAAGATACATCATTTGCTTGGATATTGCAAAAGTATTTTTTTAAAGCAAGTTGATGAGCGCACGATAGGGACAATAAATGTAAAGAAAGATCATAGCTATATAGGTGGAATTTGCATTACGTTGAACAAACTATGATCTTTATAATCACAAAAGGTTATCTTTTACGGTACAAAAGGTAACCTTTTAGTGAGTAAAACATAACCTTTTGAGCCGTAAAAGGTCATGTTTTGTTTTAGCATTTGTATATGGCTGAAAAATAGGCACTTATATATTTTGTTTTATCTGCTTTTGCGAGGCTCCTTCTTGCAATATAAATGAGAATAGTTGTCATTTTTTTTCTAAATATACTGAAATACTATGTACACATGCTCATAGACCGAAATAATGGAGCCACGATATTCGATTTATCGTTTTTATATTGATTAGTAATGCGATTTGTTGTATAAATACCTTACTTGTATGTTGTATAAATGGCTTTTTTTTTGTTACTTTGTAACTTAAACTTTAAGCAGGTAGAAAAATAAATGAAGAATCATAAAATATATGAGCCAGATGATAAGATGATTAGTCTTATCAGCGATAATTACGATATATTGCAAAGTATTGGACGTTTTGGTATTAATCTTGGTTTTGGTGATAAAACCGTGAAAGAAGTGTGCGAAGATCAAAACGTAGATACCTTTACTTTTCTCTCTGTGATCAATTTTACGATTAATGGATATAGCCAGTGGAGTGATCTCGACAAAATATCCATTTCTACCTTAGTGCAATACCTTCGTGCAAGCCATGTTTACTATCTCGACTTTGAATTGCCAGCTATCAAAAGACAATTAGCAGCCGCAGTAGATACAACAGAAAATTTAGCAAAGTTGATTATTAAGTTGTTTGATGAATATGCCTTTGTTATAAGTAAGCACATGTCATACGAGGAAAAAACGGTGTTTCCGTATGTCGATGCACTACTTAATAATCAAGCTACAGGCGAATATGACATTGAAACCTATTCTAAACATCATGATCAAGCAGAGCAACAGCTTGGAGAGGTGAAAACTATCATACTGAAATATCTTCCTTCTGATGCTCAACATAATAATCAATTAACGGCTGCTTTGTTTAATATTTATAATTGTGAGGAGTGGTTAAAGCAGCATGCTGAAGTAGAGGAAAATATCTTTATTCCTGCTATTCGCTGTTTAGAGGAAAATATCAAGCAAAAAGATGTTAGTGCTAATATTAGCTGCATGATCAACAAGCGTCCTGATCGTGGTGATACATTGAGTGATCGTGAAAAAGATGTTATTGTAGCTTTAGTGCAAGGAATGTCGAATAAAGAGATAGCTGAGCATCTTTGCATATCTACTAATACAGTGATCACTCACCGAAGAAATATAGCAAAGAAGCTAAAAATACATTCGCCAGCAGGACTTACTATATATGCTATCGTAAATAACTTAGTTGATATACGTAAGGTAAAGTTGTAAGTTTAATATATATATATAGACATAAATCGAGCTATGATCATTGAACATGGACGCCCTAAGATGGCAATAGTAGATCCAAATACATTGGTAGTTTTAGGATTGAAACAAATTTTACAGAATGTTATGCCGATAATGACGGTAGAAACATTTGCTACGTTTGAAGACTTTGAAGCAGCTAATTCTGATATTTTCTTCCATTTCTTTGTGGCACAAACAGTGGTACTTGAGAATCTTAGCTTCTTTTCAAAGAATATGCACAAAACTATTGTATTGACGATAACTAAAGATCCTAATTCACAGCTATCTGGGTTTCATAGTCTTTGCTTAAATGCACCTGAGAAAGACTTGATACGTGCAGTCTTAAAAATGGAACAGTATGGACATCCTGGAGGTAAAAATTTACCAGACCTTCCAGAAGTCTTAAAAAACAAGATACTAAGTAACCGTGAAATTGAAGTTTTATCTTTGATTGTCCAAGGAATGATCAACAAAGAAATTGCAGAAAAGTTAAATATTAGTTTAACAACAGTTATTACACATCGTAAAAATATTATGGATAAACTCGGTATGAAGAGTGTTTCTGCCCTTACCATTTATGCTGTGATGCATGGTTATGTAGATATCAATAATATTTAGAAGGTTATTTTAAATGAGAATTACAAGCTAATTTTTTTATTGTGATTATTTGATACATGGAGAGAGGGTGTGGACTGTAAATTATATTGTTAATCAATTCCTTTCGTTTCTTAACTCTCAAACCTCAACTCTCAACTCTTAACTCTTAACTCTTAATTAAAGCAGCGGTGCTAATAAATGTGCAAACCATCCTCTAAGGCGTTGCCATGGTGTGCGCCATATTTTCCAATTTTCAGGCGTTAAAATAAAGCTGTCTTTCTTTTGGTTTTCAAATAAGATGTCCAGCTCCTTTGTTGTATATGGATCAATAATCACCGCATTTTCTTCTCTATCCCAGCGCAAACTGCGTGCATTAAGATTGGCAGAGCCTACTGTGCAGAATTGCCCATCTATCATAATAATTTTTGTATGGTGGAAGCCTGGCTTATAAAGCCAAATAGTACAGCCATTTTTCATTAACTTATGTGCATTATAGAAGCCGCAGTCTGGAGTAAGAGGTATGTCGCTTTTAATGCTCAATAGTATTTCTACTTTCACCCCACGCTTAACAGCATTCTTCAACGCTTTCATTAAGTTATGATTAAGTGTGAAGTAAGGATTAATAAGTTTGATACTATCCTTTGCATCATTGATAGCATTTACATAAAAATAGCGAATAATATCTTTGGTTATGTGTGGCTCTCTATTAATAATTCCTACCATCTTCTTGCCTGCTGTTGCAGAAGTGTCTGGTATTAACCCTTTAATATAGTGGGCATTGCTGATCCCTCTAAAGTATTTAGCTCCTTGTAGTTTCTGTCCAGAAACAAGATACCACATTTTAAAAAATATTTTTTGTAATGTATTTACCTCATCTCCCTCTATGCGGCAGTGCATATCGTGCCAAGAGCCTACTACTTTCGTTCCTTTTATATAATAATCGGCTACGTTCATACCTCCTGTATAGGCTATCTTACCATCTATTACGACTATCTTTCTATGATCGCGATTGAAAATACAATGAAACCAAGGGAATTGGAGAGGTTTGAAATTATATATTTCAATGCCCATTTTTCTGATTTCCTTCAAGTAAGCTTTAGTCATCGGGCGATTGTTACTAGCATTTCCAAATCCATCAAAAACGGCTCTTACTTCAACACCTTCTTTGGCTTTTACAGCAAGGCGCTTAATAAGTTCTTTGTTAATAGAGTCGTTGCGAAAGTTGAAGTATTCCAAATGAATGCTAGATTTGGCTTGCTCTATAGCCTTAAACATATCATTAAATTTCTCTTGTCCACTTTTTAGCAAAGCTACAGAATTGTTCTTAGAAAAGTGTACTCCTTTACTTCTTAATTGGTTTACAATCAAGGAGTCAGCTCTGTCTGTGGGCAATATCATAGCCTTACTCTCTGTTACCGAGAAAAGGACGGATACAATGATAATACTAGTTATTATGGTTATCTTCTTTAAAAACATTTACTTATAACATCTCTCTTTTTATTTAACCTTGTGAAGGTTAATACCTCTTAGAACATACATCTGTAATGATCAACGATGCCCAGCAATTGTTTTTGATCATCACACACTAATACTGTATGTATTTTATACTTTTGCATGGTGGCTTGAATATCCGATATCTTTGTTGTAGGTAAAACCGACTTTGGTTGTTTTGTCATAATGTCTTCTACTGTTTTGTCGAAGAATTTAGCTTGCCATTTTTCCATTGCTCGACGAATATCACCATCTGTAATCAGACCAATAACTCTATTATCAGTGTCAAGTGACACTCCAAGCCCTAGCTTTCCTTTGCTCACGTGAATGATGGCTTCACCAAGATTCATTTCTTTTGGAATAATAGGTAATTCTTCTGCCTGCATAACATCTTGAGCAGTTGTTAACAAGCGTTTTCCTAATGATCCACCAGGATGAAACTGTGCAAAATCTTTTGGCTTAAAATTGCGCACACGCATGAGTGCTACAGCTAAAGCATCGCCCATGACAAGGGCGGCGGTAGTGGAACTTGTTGGAGCTAAATTTAGAGGGCATGCTTCTTTTTCTACCCATACTTTTATGTGGACAGTAGAATATTTTGCTAATAGAGAACTTGTGTTTGCGCTCATGCCAATAATAGGAATATCCATGTGTAGCAAGATAGGGACAAAGCGTAATAATTCATCTGTTTGTCCGGAGTTAGAGAGTGCAAGCACAATATCTTCTTTTGTCATCACCCCTAAGTCACCGTGATAGGCATCTAATGGGTTAACAAAGAAAGCAGGAGTTCCTGTTGATGATAGAGTCGCTGCAATCTTAGCACCAATGTTTCCACTCTTACCAACACCAGTAACGATTACCTTTCCTTTACAATGATAGATTAGCTCTACTGCTTTGTCAAAGTTTTCGTCAAGCTGATCTATCAGTGCTAATGTCGACTCTGTTTCTTCCTTAATGCATTGAGCAGCATAACTCCTAACCTCTTTTAATCTTTCTTCTACAGTACTCATAGTAGTTTTCCTATTAACTCGTCTAATTTATTTAGTTCTAACATATTTGCGGCATCTGATAACCCTTGATCTGGATTTGGATGTACCTCAAAGAAATAGCCTGTAGCTCCAAAGGCCTTAGCAGCTATAGCCATTGCTGGTACAAATTTACGATCGCCAATGGTTTTGCCAACTCCTGCACTAGGACGTTGAACGCTATGCGTACAATCCATAACAACAGTTGGTACAATCGCTTTCATATCCGCAATGTTACGGAAGTCTACTATTAGATTATTATATCCAAAGCAGTTGCCACGCTCAGTGAGCCAAACCTCTTTCGCACCACTTTCTATGCACTTTTGTACTGGATATTTCATATCTGTGCCGCTTAAGAATTGCGCTTTTTTGATATTTACAATTTTACCAGTCTTAGCTGCTGCAATGAGAAGATCGGTTTGCCGACACAAGAAAGCAGGTATCTGAATGACATCTGCAACTTCGCCAACTTCTTCAGCTTGATAGCTTTCGTGGATGTCAGTAAGGATTTTTAAACCATATTTTTGTTTTATATCTCCCAACATAGCTAATCCTTTTTTAAGTCCTGGACCTCTAAACGAGTTGATGCTTGTACGATTAGCCTTGTCAAAACTAGCTTTGAAGATAATCTCTGTTCCATATTTCTTATTTAGGCGCACTAATTCTTCTGCTACTTGGCAAAGAAGTTCTGGGCTTTCAATTACACATGGACCAGCTACAAAGATTGGTTTTTTGCTCATTTTTTAATATATCTATGAATAATCTGCCTTAACAGACTATAATTTGTAAATAGTTATTTTTATAATATGATTGCAAAAGTAAATATAATAAGGTGAACCCCCAAGTTATTAACTTTTCTTTAATATCAATTTGCTATTCCCTTAGGGGTGTAAATCTGTTTGAGTAAAATCATGTGAAGTTTACAATTTTCCTCATTATTTATAGCATTGTTTTATATAGCACTCAGCCTTTAAATTGTCTTAATGCTCCTATCAGTTCAGTGTTTTCACTTTTTGCTCCGATAGTAATACGCAAACAGTTTTTGCATTGTGTGTCTATGCACACTTTAATGCCTTTAGTCAGAAGAAAATCGTTTATGGCTTGTGCGTTGGTGACTTTAGCAAGAAAGAAATTAGCATCAGTAGGATAAACTTCTTCACAGAATGGTAATTCTGCAAAGGATTTAATCATTCTTGTTCGTTCCAGGAGTAATATTCTTAGCCAATCTTCTACATCAAAACGATGAGTTAGGGCTTCAATACCTTGCTTCAGCGTTAATATATTAATATTGTGTGGCAACTTAACTTTATTAAACTGATTTATAATTTCTTCTTGTGCAAATACCATTCCTAGGCGTATTCCTGCACATCCCCAAGAGTTAGAGAGCGTATTGAGGACAATTATGTTTGGAAAATCAGCTAATCGCTTTCTAAATGCAGCTTGCTTAGAAAAATCAGAGTAGGCTTCATCAATAATTATGATACCATTAAAGCTAGTTATTAACTTCTCTATTTCTTCTTTAAGAAGGTTGTTTCCTGTAGGGTTATTGGGTGAGCATACCCAGATTAGCTTTGTGTGTTCATCGCATGCTGCTAACAGTTTGTCAGCCGAAAGTTGAAAGTGTTCGTTAAGCATTACTGATCGATACTCCACATTGTTGATGGCTGCACATACTTTATACATGCAGTATGTAGGTTCTATAGCAACAACATTATCCTTTTGAGGTTCACAAAACACACGATAGCACAAGTCAATAGCCTCATCAGCACCATTGGAAAGGAATATTTGCTCAGAACGAACTGATTTTATTTTTGCAAGCTCTGCTTTTAATTCGGTTTGATAAGGATCTGGATACCGATTATAAGGTTTGTTATATGGATTTTCATTTGCATTAAGAAATATATCTGCAGAATGTATTGTTTGTTTATTTTTTGCGTAAGTGGGTAATTCCCAAATGTTTTTACGAACTAGTTCTTGTAGCTGTTTCATTGTTGTTTGCTTTTATATTGCTTGTCGTAATAGTTTTAAATACACTATATTATACAAGTATATTTCTGTGCTTTGATGCTAATGTTGTAATCGTCTAAACTCTGCACACACAATAGCTGTGGCAATAGCAACGTTTAGCGATTCGGCTGAAGACCTATCTGCTGGGTAGTTAGGAATATAGAGTTTATGATTGATTTTCTGTCTTAGCTCTGTTGATATTCCATTACCTTCATTGCCCATAACAATAACACCATATTCTGTAAGATCTTGCTGATAGATATTATTTCCATCAAGCAAAGTTGCATATATAGGGTAATTTAAAGGAAGGCTATCAACAAATTCAAGTAAACTAGTATAGTGAATATTTACACGTGCAATACTTCCCATTGTGGCTTGTACCACCTTTGGGTTCCAGCAATCAACAGTATTTGGAGAGCAATAAATGTTTTCTATACCAAACCAATCGGCTATACGAATAATAGTACCAAGATTTCCTGGATCTTGCACACCGTCTAAAGCTAAAGACAATTTCTGAGAAGGAAAAAAAGTAAAAACATCCTCTTGCAAGTTTGGGACTTGTTTTAATTTGAAAACACCCAACATAGATTGGGGGTGTTGCAGGAATGTAATTTTTTTAATATCCTCAATGTCCTCAAAAATTTCCTCTGCTTCAAAACCTGCTTGTAGTAAGTCATTTACTACTTTGGGGCCTTCTGCAATAAAAAGATTTGCTTTCTCTCGTCCCTTTTTAGTATCAAGGGATCGATAAAGTTTTATTTTATTCTTAGAAACCATATAGCAAATATACAAAAAACTATCCATTTGCTTAAAATACATCTTATATTTTTATTATCTTTGCGCAAATTTAGTAAGGAGATCTATGTCGGTGGTAAGAAAATACAGCAAATGTTATCTGTCTGTTGCGGTGTTAGCAGCAATTATTTTAGGGAGTTGTTCGTCAGATAAGTTTGTTCCAGATCATGAATACTTATTAGACAAAGTCGAATTAAAGTCAGATGTTAAGAAGTTCGACGCTAGTCAGTTAGAACAATACGTTCGACAAAAGGGCAATTCTAAATGGTTCTCTATGTTTAAAGTGCCTTTAGGCACTTATTCGCTTGCTGGTCGTGATACAACAAAATGGATTAATCGCACATTAAGGAAAATGGGTGAAAAACCTGTATTGTATGATACTTTGCAAGCAAAATTGTCATGTGATGATTTGGTGAAGGCTATGCAAAATATGGGATATATGAATGCAAAAGTTAGTTTTGATAAGCGAATAAGAGGCAAAAAACTCACTGCTATTTATAAATTGTATCCTGGAGAACCATATCTTATTGACCATTTCTCGTATGATATTCAAGACTCTGTAGTAGCAAAGGTGTTGGAAAAGCATTTAGATGAAAAGATTTATAAAAATAAACTTACTCAATTTACAGTATCTTCGCTTGATGCAGAGCGTAAGCGTTTGACTAAAATATTAAACGATTCGGGATTTTATCATTTTCACAAGGATTTTATATATTATACAGCCGATTCTGTGGGTGGAGCAAGACATGTAAATGTTACACTTCACTTGATGCGTAATTATGACAATGCTACAAAGCAATTGACAGAACATCCACGTTATATCATAGATAAGGTTAATGTTATTCCTGGTGATTCTACAGGTTTGCATTTAAGAAAAAATGTGCTTGAGGACAATATTTTACTTGAGGAAGGTAAGTATTTTTCTGCGGCTGATTTGCAAAAGACATATAATAATTTTGCTCGTTTAGGGGCTGTTCGATATACTAGTATAAATTTTAGAGAGGTTCCGCATATTGATAGTTTGATTATTGGGAAAAAGTTTTCTTATAAGACTTCCGCTAATCGTTATCTTGAAGCAGATGTGCAAATACTCAATAATAAGCCAAATACAGTATCTTTTCAGTTAGAAGGAACCAATACTGCAGGCGATCTTGGTGCAGCAGCTACGTTGTCCTATCAAAACCGAAATTTGTTTAGAGGTAGCGAGAAGTTTAGTATAGAGCTACGCACAGCTTATGAGGCGATAACAGGATTAGAAGGTTATAAGGATAAGAATTATGTAGAGTATGGTATTCGAGGTAGTTTACAATTTCCAACTTTATTAGCTCCTCTTCTAAGTAAAGACTTTCGTCGTCGAAGTACGGCTATAACAGAGTTAGCGGTGAGTTGGGATTTGCAAAACCGTCCCGAATTTCATCGAAGAGTTTTCTCTGCAGGGTTGAAATATAACTGGGCAACCCCCAATAAGCATCTTACTTATGACTTTGATGTTTTAAAACTAAGTTATGTTTATATGCCATGGATAAGTGATACATTTAAGCAGGACTATTTGGATAATATATCTAATCGTAATGCTATCTTAAAGTATAATTACGAGGATTTGTTTATCATGGGAGCAGGGCTTGGAATTAGCTACAAAACCCCTACACATTCTTTGCGAGCAAAGGTAGAGTCGGCAGGCAATCTTTTAGGTGCTACAAGTGGTGTTTTCAATTTTAAACGTAACGCCGAAGGACAAAAGAAATTTATTGAGATAGCCTATGCACAATATGTAAAGTTCGATTTCGATTACACTTATATTTATCAGTTCGATAAGAATAATTCTTTAGCTTTGCATGGCGATTTTGGTGTAGCGTGGCCATACGGGAATAGTAAAGTATTACCTTTTGAGAAACGTTATTTTGCAGGAGGTGCTAACTCTGTGCGTGGCTGGAGTGTGCGTGAGTTAGGTCCAGGAAAATTTAAAGGTACTGATGGAAGAATTGACTTTATCAATCAAACTGGTGATATGAAGCTCGATCTAAACGCTGAATATCGAACGCATCTATTTTGGAAGTTTGATGGTGCTGTGTTTATTGATGCGGGTAATGTTTGGACATTGAGAGCTTACGATGAACAACCTAGTGGACAGTTTAAACTTGGGGAATTTTACAAGCAGCTAGCTGTTGCTTATGGCTTGGGATTACGTCTTAACTTTAATTACTTTATTCTCCGTTTTGAGGGTGGTATGAAAGCAATTAATCCTGCTTATGAAACATCAGCAGAACACTATGCGCTTTGGCATCCTAACTTCCGTCGCGATTTTACTTTCCATTTTGCTGTAGGATTACCTTTCTAGTAAAATGTAATCATTTATACCGAACTCAGGTTATAAAGCTGTAATAGTGCTGTTTCGTAAGCATCCAATATTAGCCGCCTTTGTGTAGCATTCTTGCTTTACTACCTTTGCCCGAAAAACTTATGTTTGTACTCAACGAAACAAATGTTTTTCGGGTTTGTTGCACTCCTGTGGATATGCGTCAGGGTATTCTTCGCCTGTCCCAATTGGTACGTAGCAATGACTTCAATCCTTCTGATG